>NZ_JAYMNO010000001.1:0-4267500 GCF_036941055.1 Sporofaciens sp. JLR.KK001
TAGATTGCTGACTGGGTAATAGCCAACCGTCTGGGTGGGGGAATTGGAGAGGATGAATCCGGTCTCCTCTTCCAGCTTCTGAAGCTCATCAAACAGCCGGTCATAATCCTTGTCTGTGATCGTCGGTGCATTTAAGTTGTAATAAGCGTGTCTGTGCTCGTTTAATTCCTGCACCAGAGAAGTAATTTTCTGAATCTGGTTCATAATAGTTGTCCTTTCTTTTGTTGATTTTGGGTAATTCTAAGATATGCTTTTAGGTGAATGTTGGAACAGGCTTTGAATATAGTAAGCGTTTGAATCCTGTCCGGACCTGCTGTAATAATAAGCATGGTCGGAAAGATAATCCTCCGGTTCCAGATAGTCTCGATTGATTTCCTGTATCATCTTGTCCAGCTTCTCTTTGGGAGGCGCTTTGGATTCTGGAAACAGGAGTACTTCATTGACGCTGCTTGGGAGAATATAGAAATCCTCTTTAAAGAAATCTGCAATCTCGTCCATCAGATTTTTACAGGTCATTAAGACAGCGCCGCCTGTTAAAAATTCATTTGATAAAAAATACAGTTCTTCGCTTCCGTTATTGTCAGATATCGCGGTGTAATATTCCTTTTCTAGAGAACCGTTCTCCAGAAGGAACTGATTTAGATTACCGAATTTTACCGGCAGTAAACGGTTATAATTTGTCACAGCCTGCTGATGCAGTGTCAGGGTATCAACGCCCCATTTCATTAACAGCTTGTCATTAACCGGCATATCCAGGATTATGCCGTCTGAATTACTGATGAGATAGTAGTAAACAATAGACAGATCCTGGAATGGGATGTGTGGAGCTGTTTCTAATAATATGCGGTTTTTGGCTGTGTTGACCAGTTTCATGATGATCCTGCTTTTGGCTGTGGAAAAATCAAAAAATTTCTTTTTATCCAATTGTATTACAGGTAAAGTACGGTACAAGCCTGCGAGCATGTCAATGACTGTATCAAGATCCCGCGTTATTTGATAAAATTCATAATATTCTTCCAGATAGACTACGGGAGATGTATTCGTAGTTAGATTGTTGAAAACTACTCCGTACTTCATTTGTCCATTGGGTTTCAGTTTTTTTGTAAGGCTGAGACTGACATTACCGATTTCTCTGCACTGTAAACCCTGCAAAACTTCATTCCTAAAAGTTTCGTATGTCATTTGAGACCTCCTTTTCTTATGGTGTCTTCCGGAAGGATCGTTGTTCTTCCGCCTCCTTCCATCTGCGTTCAGGCAAAAAAAGAGAACGTACACTTTAAGCGTCCATTCTCCTATTACTGCAGAAAAACTGCAAAATGCAGAAGCGGCATCTGCCCTTCTACAAACAAAAAAGCCAGAAGTTCCTATGCCGGGCATAGTAATCCTCCTGACTTAATATACAAACCTAAACCGCGTGTGATATCCTTGTCGGACTGACACAAAAAATAATTACAATATTATATTAGCACTATATATTGTCCGTGTCAAACAATAAAACACAAAATATAGTTTATTTGATGAATATAAAACAAAATATAGGGAATACTTTTACAAAGACTGACAAAATATGGAAAAGAAAAATGGAAATATCTGCTTGATAAAAGAACGTAAGTTCTGTATAATAGAATATGGTGTCAGCAATGAATTGACAAACTACAAAAAGATAAATAGAACAGTAAGGATGGGACAGAACATGGATGTATTTACCGTATGCCCGGAATATGAAACCGAGCATTTCAAGATAAGGAAACTGGAGGCAGGAGATGTGGAGGGGCTGTTTCCCTGTTATTCTGATCCGGAAGCTGCACGTTATTTCAATGGAGACTGCTGTGGAGATGATTTTTATTATACAGATAAGGATAAGTTCCGGAAGTGTGTGGAATACTGGCTGAGCCGGTATGAGGCAAGAGATTTTGTCAGGTGGAGTGTTCTAGATAAGGAAACCGGATTATTGATCGGAACGCTTGAAGTATGCCCTTCTCTGAAGTATGCGGTTGACGGAAGGAAGATGGGGATTCTACGGATCGATTTAAAATCGGAGTATGAACGCTGGCCGGTATTGAAAGAGTTGATGGATGTATTAATCTGCCACATCTACGAGGATTTGGAGGTTGCCTCAATCATCATGAAGATCCAGAAGGATGCCGGGGAGAGACAAAAACTGATAAAGGAATACCAGTTTGTAGACGCAAAGGAAGAATGTAATATCTCTCTGGAGGACTATTATATCAGGTATTGTTAGCAATAGGGATGCAGCGGCATATAAGGCAGATACCGCAATAAGGTCGTCGTGCGTGTGAGTTTTGCAGGTAAAAATCACTTTTTGTATGCTGCTGAAAAGAGCCGCCCAATATGAGCGGCTTGGAATATTTCTTTAAACACAGCTTGTTTCTGTACATTCTTCAAAATATCGGTCTGCGATATAACCGGCAGATTCTGCCCATAGGGTGTTGTCTGTGTTCTGAAGGGCCTTGTACGTTTTGGACTCATAAAAAGCCAAAGTTGCGTCTGGAAAATTCAAACCGGTTGTTGCCTGAATAATGTCAATCACATCCCGAATCTGGATGCACATATTCATAGTAATATCTTTTCCATTAAAAAAATATTTTCCTTCCATCATGAGAGAACCTCCTTGCGAATCTCAAATTTCAAATGTTTCAAAGCATGCGGTGTATGGAAAGAAACCTGATTATTTACTTTGTTATACCGCAATCTTTCTACAGCTTCACTGGATTTCAAAATACCAGACATATAGAGCTGAACAGTTTCCATCGTATTATCATCTGCAACAGGACCAATCACAACATCATAGGAGTGCTGGATTCCGCCTTTGATGCGGTTATTCTTGATAAACTCCAGCCATTCGGCATCCAATGCATAAAAATGCTTTATTTTAAGAGATTCTGATTGGTGAAAAACATACTGATAAACATATTCTTTGCCAGATAGATTCCTCATATACAGACGGTGCGCCCATTCGCTTGCCTGTTTCTCCAGTATGGTGCAATAAAAACCACGTCCAAAATCCCTGCGGTTATGGGATTTAGACAAATCAATACGGTCAAAGGCAATATTAGAACCATGATATAAAATCAAGGTGGATGTGCCTTCATCTATAATTTCTTCGATGTAATTGAGTGTTTCACTAAAATCTAACTGGTGCAGATATTCATGCTGTAAGATTATTTTTTCAAAAACTTGATATTTGTGGAATAAATGGACCGTATCGGTTTCAGATAACTTATGAGCCCTTGCATAATACTCCAAAGCCTGAATAGATAACATTTCCACGTCCGATTGAATACTCATATGGTTACCTCCATAATTGTAAATTTATTATAACAAAAAGTATGTGCCTATCCAATAGGGAAAAAGAAAATTCCGGGTTTTCAGGGTTCTGTTGGAGGAAATGAGCCGCCCGAAAATCAGGCGGCTCAGAATACATTTGCGCTTTTGGATTTATGATAGACGGGAAATTGGAATTTCCAGCTCTGTAATGGACCATTCCATCCATTCACCATGTATGACAGCCCTGGCGCTGTATCCGCTCAGATAGGTATTTTCCTGTTCTTCTTCTGTCTGGGAAACGTGATCCAGAGTCATTCGGTAGCTTTTCTCCATCTTTTCATAGAGTTCCTGATAATCTGTGGAGACATCGGGATCATTCAGACCGTCTCCATAACTGCATAATACATATAGCTTCATACATCATTCCTCCTCGTCTGTTAAATCACTCAGGGAATAAGGATCTTCAAAGCAGTGGACTTCAATTCCTGTATCTCCCAAAAGCGCATCCAGCATTTCCAGTATATCTGCGGGATATCCCATCTTGGCAAAGCGCTCCATCAGAGTAGCATCCGTAGTAAATAGTTCTCCATGCTCCAGTTTCTCACCTGCCAGAATACCTGCCGGTGTCAGGAACGCTTCATCTTCCACGGACACAGCATAATGGTCTGGGAAATACTGACCGGAATAATCGGTATTGATATAGGTGTTGCATCCCGGTTCTATGCTCTGCATGACAAAATCCACCTGATAGGCTTTGGCAATCGCTTGGTATGCTTCGTAAAGCGGAGACCATGCTGCAGAGGTACTGAGAAGGATGTTGTCCGGATTCCGTTCCATATAGATTATTGTCCCACGGAGAGAAATCCCCTCTGCAGAGATTTTCTTTAATTCAAACAGGTTCCCAATCCATGCAAGATCTTCATTGCTGCAGAAGGCAATGGATGTCTCCAGGTCTTCCCACAATGCAGCCAGATGTTCAGGATTGGATTGTGAATAGAAATAGACATCATCACAGCAGATATTTGCCATTACTCATCCACCTCCGATTCCATATTCCAGCATGGATTATCTTTTATGTATTTCCAGGTTTCATCAATGACAAGATCAAGGGTCACATTATAGGCAGTATTGGAATCTTCCATATCGTTATATAATTCATATGCCAGATCAAGAAGCTTTTTCTCCTCGGAAAGCGTTTGGTAAGGAAGGTTGCATAAGCCGATTTCTTCCTTTTTACGTTCCCTGCAGCGGCTGATAAAATCCATTTTCCAGTAAAGGCACTGCCGTATGCGGTAGATTTTCTCCGTTTCCTGATCTGACAGGTGTGCAGCTGTTTTCAGTTCCATATGTGTAGTCATAGCCATTCTCCTCCTTTTCTTCTTTGACTGATTCATCGCCTGGATGAATCCTTGCATTTGGATAAAATAAAAATTTCCACTGAAGATCTAACTCCTGATTCTCCCAGATTCCATCTCTGCAGATTTGCCTCGTCAAGGTATTATAGGTGACAGGTTCCGCATCCGGATTGTCCAAGTCAAACACCAGGCAGGTTTTCAGGTCGATGTATGGCCATAAGGCACATTCAATCTTTTGCCGAAGCTCCAATGCCATCTGGTAAAGCTGCTCAACATTGTAGGTTCTGGAAATACAGGAACTCATTTGTCGATCTATGCCGGACTCTGCAATCACCTGGTTGATGACAGCCGCCTGCTTATCTAAAGAGATATCTGGATTTAGGATAAGATGATTGATAAGGACCGCCTTTGCAAATGCAGATGCAGTTTTGTTAATCTCCCGGATCAGAGCGTAATAAGGCTGCTGGTAATGGGATTTCAGGACTTCAAGAGGGATCATTTCACGGTTTTTCTTTAGGGTGGAAAGCAGCTTTTGAAGGCTGCTTCCCAGTTCTTGAATCTTTGTCAAGCGCACATCACCCCGCTTTCGGCAGAAATGGTTTCGTATCTGAGATGGTAAATCGTGTTGCAGGTCTCAAATTTTATACCGTCTTCCGCCACTTCCATAATCTTTAAGACCATAGAAGTTGTAAAGAACTGATGACGGGTACGGATCCATGCGTTTTCCCCGATACGGAGGGGCAGGGACGGGGTGCCGGTCATGGTGACGATGGTTTTCTTGACATTCTGTAATGGTTCTTTTCGGTGTCTTTTCATAGTAGATGGTTTCCTTTCTTAAAATTGCGGATTTGTTTAGTTCCACGTGAGATTTAGTTTTTCGTTTTTAGGCTACTGCATAGTTTAACTGATAGCATCCCTGGGCAGTCCGGAGGTACTGATCCGGATGCTCGTAGATGGTTGCCCGGATCCGGTCCTCATAGTGCGGGTTCTTCCGCGCTTTGGGATGGTTCCGAAGCAGAGCGTATAGATCCGATAATGCCGCCGTCCCTCCCATGCTTTCCATGGTCATCCGGATCAGATGGTGCCAGGTAATGGTCTGAAGATCCGTCTGGCTTACCGACAGGCAGCCGTCCTGCCTGCAGGAAAAGGGGACTGTCAGGGAATCGGCTTTCTTTAGAATCAGCACATATTCCGTAACGACCGGGATGAACGGCTTTTTATACCTGCGGTTATCCGACACGCAGTTGAACTGCCCCTTTACAAGAAAGGATTCAAATTCACCCATACGCATCAGGTCGTTCTGCATGCTGTAAAAATGACCGTCTTTCCGGATATCCCCAACCAGTACCGCAAGCCTGCCGTCCTTGCGTAACGCAAAGAAAAACTTCCGGATACAGTAATTCAATTTCTCCAGGAAGTCCTGATAGTTCTCACATCTCGACAGGTCATCCGGGTGAGGCTGTCCCCACATATTTCCGCTGTATTTGATGATGTCGTGGTACGGCGGATGAAAGAAGATCAGGTCTGCCGAGTCCTCCACATCATTCTTTAATGCGTTCCAGTTCTCATAGCCATAAGCAGGTACAGGATTCAGGTCATAAAGCAATGAACGTACCTGAAACTGGTCTGCTACAGTCTGGGAAGTGCCGGAACCACTCATGGGGTCCATCAGGGTAAACTGGCTTATATCTTTGCCGTAGTAACGCTTGCAGTCCAGAACATAGCGCAGGATGGAAGCAACCACTTCCGGAGAGCAGTTTCCTCTCCAGTGGTTATCTCCGCCATTTCCGCGCTCTGGAAACGCCATAAAGGATGTGAGCTCTTTGCCTACACGCTTCCGCAGTCCTTCTGTGCCGAGCATTCCGGCAATGGTCTGCCATTCCGGGCCAAATTCATTCTGAAGAAGCTCTGCCGCCCGTTGTATTTGCAAATCGTTCATAGGAATCCTCCTCTACATCAGGGCAAGACTTCGTAACCGCCGGCGCATCCGGCTGAAACGGCTTTCCACGCCATATACGGTGAGGCTGCATTTCTCTGCAATCTCCTGATAGGTGTAGCCGTCCGCTTTCAGACGGACCACTTCCTGTTCTTTCGGGGTGATATAGGCAAGCAGCTTGACCAACAGTTTCTGGTTATCCAGAGTTTCCTCCGCCCTTTGCATCTGGTTGGGGAGAAGCGTGTCAATGGACAGATATTCCTCCTCTAAGGGACCGGTAACAGCCGAACGCTTCCCGTGGCTCCAGTAGGTATATTCATTGATGAGGCAGTCATTCATGTTGCGCCATGCAATGGTACTGAAGGCATAATCGGCTAATCTGGGTTTCTCCAGATATTCCTGTACGGCTAACAGATAGCCGAAGATGACAACATCATAAAATTCTTCTGCATCCAGCCTTTTTCTGGAGAGAAAACGGTCTACGATCTGATGGTTCTGCTCTGCAAACTGTTGTTGTTCCGGGGTTAATAGATGTATTTTTTTCATAGTATTTTTGTCCTTTCTTTTAAATAGATGGTGTAGATTGTAATTTTCGTGATTGAAATCTGTATAGGATAGTGACTGTTTCCTGTTCAGATTGTTTTTTGCTAATCAAATTCACGTGCGATTGTGGCTGCAACTAACCTTGCACAGCCGATCTCCACCTCGGTAAGCGGCTTTGCAGAAAGCACTGCTAATGCCAGAGTCTTTTCGGCATGGACAGGGAAAAGTGCAGCGACTGGCGCTCCTGGACAGGAGGTGAGATAGATTGGTCTGCCCATGTCCTGGAGATATTCTTTTTTAGTCTGAATGTAGGCAGAAAGTTCCTTGGAGACAGGGGTTCTGTCCGGAAGAAAACCTCCTACTGCGCTAACGACCTGCGTATCGGAGCAGAGGGCAACGGTGTGCCGGTTGCTGTTGTACAGGATGGTAAGGAGGGATGCGAGCCTGTGTGTATCTATTGGCAGTTCCCCGCATTTCCTAAGATGAATCTCCTGGCCGGAAAGCTCCGCTTCCAGAGAATCCTGATTCACAAGGTTTAAAATCTTACGCATCTTGGTCGGGATCACGATCCGCCCCTGTGCATCCAATGTGCAGATATCGGTATATTTCATAGATTCACCTTCTTTCTAACGGAAAAGAAGCTGCCATAGAGCCGCTTCCTTTCCAGATTGATATGTGATATACATCTGAAATCAGATATTCATAATTTCAGAGAGTACATACTGTTATTTATTGACTTGGTGTATTCTGTAATATTTTTGGGGATTCTCTTTCATGTGCAACGTGGGCAAACGGAATCAGGCAGCATAGGAACTGCTTTGAGCCGGATTCTGGTACTGCCCATGCTGAGCATAAGTCTGATTCTGCCCCTGATACTGTCCGTTCTGAGCGTAGTTTTGAGCCTGTCCCTGATATTGTCCGTTCTGTGTATAATTCTGGGTTTGATCTTGGTACTGACTGTTTTGGGAATATTTCTGGGCCTGCCCTTGATATTGCCCATTCTGAGCATACCCTTGATCCTGCCCCAGATTCTGTGACTGCCAGTCCTGCTGTTGTTTCTCATACGCCTGCTTTCCGTTTGCGATCAGTGACGGCGCCATACACGCTTCCCAGTTGGTGATATAGGAATCCGTGCGCTTTAGGAGCGTATAGAGGTCCATATCCGTCAGCTGGATAAACGCATTTTTCTCCGCGAAAAAGCTTCCGGATTTCATATAGGAACCGCCTTTCTGGTTCTGGACTTTCACGCCTTTCCCGTTTACAATCTGAATCCGCCACGGGCTCTTCATGGGCCGCCCGCTGGAGTCGCAGACGTGACGCGAGATAGAGAACTGCTGTGCCGTAGAATATCCTTGCGCATCAGGCACACCGTAGATCTTACTCTGGGACCATTCAAATTCCTGGAACCCTGCAGTGATCCGGGTTAAAATAAACGGGATCTGTTCGGGAGCCAGGTTGAACTGGGCGATTATATTCTTATCGCCGGTGCCGTTGGAATAGTCCTGGATGGTGAGCTTGATCAGGGAATTTGCCTTATGGTCATTTTCCTTATACTCGCCTTTGGCATGGATCTGTGCATAGTGTGTCAGCGCAGCGCATTTCAACTGGTCATAGACGGCGATCAGCTTCCGGTCGGTCTGTACTTTGCAGATCTGAGGGGAAATCCTCGTCTGATAATTCTGATTCATGAATCAATGTCCCTTCTTTCTAAATATTATTAAGCTATTTCGCATAGTACCGTAGGAACCATCTCATCAGGTAATATACGGCACAATACGAATTTCAACATGTCATTATTTTAAATACTGCTTTACAAGAAGCGCCATGTTCTTCGGCAGTTCTTCGAGCTTTGTGATATCCAGAAATCCATCCTGATAGATCCGTTTGATGTTCTCCTTGTCTGAGCCGATAGCAGCCGCAAAGAGAATGATTCCCTTCTTTGAATATTCCTTCTTAATCCCGCGCAGATCCGCCTCCGCCTCAGTGCCGCTGTATCCATAATCAGCAGGCTGCCCGTCAGAAATGATGATGAGCAGCTTCTGGTTTTCCGGACGTTTGCTCAGATGCTCTGCAACATAACGCAAGGCGGCGCCGTCCCGGTTGCCGTTTCTGGCGCTCATGTCCATTAAACGATAACGGTCAGAAGTATCTATGGAGTCAAATTTTGCATAAGAATACAGCGCCACCCCGGCTTCACAGTCCGGCGTGGTATGCCCGTAGATGGTGACCGGTATCTGCAGGCTCTGACAGAAATCGTAGAGTACAATCGCTGTCATCCTTGCATAAGTGATCCGGTCGAAGCTGCTCATGGAGCCGCTTTCATCAATTAGGAGTCCTACCGCCAGCTTTTGCTCTTCCGAAGGGAGCCTCGTCCTTGTAAAAAATGTACCGTCCTCATGGTGCAGCGCCCTTGTATCCAGGCGTTTTCCAAACTGCAGGTTTTTTAATTTCCCGCCTTCGCTTTCTTCCTTTAGGAGTGGGGCGATGGTCTTCTGTAACCTCTTTGAAGCCCGGAGAAGAGGCGGTGCAACGGACTGATATGCTTTTACCAGATCATCCGGTACACTGCACATCCAGTTTACCGTCACATGGATTCCTGCATGGGCGTTGCCGTAATGGATATCATTGGCCGCTTTCTGCAGTTCTTCCGTCATTTCCTGCTGGTATTGTTCCTCCGCTTTTTCCGTTGCCACACTGTTCAGGATACGGAAAAGGTCGCTGGCAGATTTCTCATAACCGGAACCCAAGTATTGGTGGTTATAAGTAATGCCTGGATTGTTTCCTTCTAAAATGGTGGAAGTTTTTGCAAGCTGGATCCGGTCGCCTTCTTCCGTCACCACATCCTGCACACCGGACATGATATTTTGGCGTGCCTGTGGAGAAAACTGCAGAGGAGAAGAAGAACTTTGTGCCTTCTTTCCGGCTTCCGCCTGCTTTGGCATTGCCCCGTTTTTGCCGGAGGGCAGAGGGGCGCCGCCCTGGATCTGATCGCCAAGGATCTCACTTAACAGGTTTTTCGCATCCTCCTCCGAAGCAGATTTAAGCCTGTCCCTGGTGTCCTCCACCATTGGCTTGATATACTCCCAGAGAATCCCCAGGATGTGGTTGGAGGCATGGAGCCGGTCTTTTACGTCATCCGAATAAATGGATTCTTCCACGAAAGGCACGCAGTCCTCCAGGTAATCCAGATAGGGACCGGTGTAACCGTGGAGATTATTCACTGTACCTGCCCTGCAGTATTGCAGGAGAAGGTTTGCCACAATGGAAAAATCCGAGAAGCCATTGTCAATCTGGCTCTGAAGGGACGGCATCAGTTCATTCATCCGCAGGCAGTTCAGCTCGATCCCCTGCTTAAAAATGCCGGGATAGGCGTCACACATACGGGCTTCGATGTAAATGTCTTCTAAAATGTTGCTGATATGAGAGGCGCACTCAGAAAGCGTCAGGCATACAGCCTTGTCTTTTTCATGCACGGCTTCCAGCATTTCCTCACAGCTTTCCTGGTACTGGTCATCGAAAGAAGGTTCTTCTGGATAGAAGGAGCCGTTCTCCATGCTGCGCAGATATAACCCAAGGGTTGTAAAGTCTGTAAATAAGAGATGGGCCGTTTCATGGCCGTTCATTCCCACAAGGCTTTCGGAGCGCAGCATCCGGGACGGGAAGCTTTGGGTAATGTGGTTTCCGGCATTGATGTGGATCTTATAGTTATCCGTGTATGCAAGTCCGGCGCCATCGGAATCGTCCCACTCCATCAGCGTCTGCAGTCCCTGGCGGTAGCGGCCGGTAGCCGGCTCATCCAGGTCGATCACAAGGTTCATCCTGGAGATGACAGACTGGTTCATCTGCTTACAGCCCGCATAATCATTGTTGGTAGTCACGACAATCGTGGTATCCGGATGGCGGTTAATGACATCCCCATTTGGCAGGAACACGCTGTTACAGCGGTCCAGCAGGGAGTTTAAGCCCACCAGCACGCCGGGATTGGCAATGACCGTAGGCTCCTGTAGTTCCACAAGATAGCCGTAACGGATCGCTTCTACCAGCGGAGTGTCCACATATTTAAACTTCTGGTGGGAATCCTGCTTTGCGTAGTGGTCGTGCATTTCATCGAAAATAGTATCCACCAGCTTCTGGTAGACCGAATCCTCATCCACCGTTTCATCGTAAGTACCGGTCAGCTTCTGGTAAGCCGTTGCCGGGTCCATCATGATGTCCTGGAAGGTGGGATATTCGCTCTGGAGGGCGGAAAGCCTCCCGTCTACATCGGGCAGGATCTGTCCGAGCAAATCGAAGATCTCGGTATTTGCAGAACAGGTAATGCACCGGTATGGGAGATGGAGGCCGGAAGCGATCGCTTTGGCTCCTTCGGTCTTCCCTGTCCCTGCAGGCCCTCTTAATAAGAAGTTCCGCATGGGCGATACGGTATTTGTGGTTAATTTTGCGTGTTCGCAGATCCGTTTGATCTCTGCCGGTATGATATACCAGTCAGGGAGCTGCGGCACGGTGAGTTCTTCCTGGGGAGTCAGTGTCCGGGATTCGGACAGGATGTATTTGCCTACGAAATCTTTTTTGGAAACGCTTGCCATTACTTTCAGGGTAGAAGTCCCAGGCTTTAGAACCTGGAAAGCCCCAAGAATGACATCCGTTGGGGAATAAGTGCCTTTCTGTACCGTAAACGCTTTCATCTGGGAAATGGAACCGTTGCCTGGTGTATCGTTTGGGATTCCGCCAGTCGGAAGAGAGGTTCCGTAACGGATGCGCCGGTAAAGGTTATCGCACAGGATTGCCGCAGTCTCTGCCGTATCGTCCATGTTTGGATAGCCGTTATCCCGGTCATCCTTCAGCTTCTGGTAATGCTCATTGAATTCGTCATCCGCCATAGCAGTTGGGATGAGTGCAAAGATCAGGGCAGCGCCGCTTTTGTCATCCTCCTTCAGCATATATTTTTCTGGATTGTTTTCCGGATCCGGGGGTGTCTGGTAACAGCCTGCCGTAAACTTGCCGTTTATCAGGTTGTAGGCTACTACATGGAGTTCCCCGGTTTTGCTCGGATATTCCGCAATCGTGAAATTATTTCCCTGGCTTCCGATTGCACCAAGTTCCTCCGGCGGTTTCCCGCCTGTGGGTGACTCCAGTTCCAGATATGCTAGGATTGCCCGAAGTGTCGCCGCATGGAGCGTAGAACGCTTCTGGGGCTGTATGCAATGCTTGGGATAAACATTCTTAAATATCGGGTCGTCGGTATAATCCTCGAACGGTTCCGGCAGCTTTCGCTTAAAGGACCAGTTTGGTAATAAATTTCCATTTGCCATAATCAATCTCTCCCTTCTATGCCCAGGATAATTCCAGGGTGTCATTGGTTTCCACTGCTTTCAGCTCATCACGGGTAAAGATGTCCATGAGGGCTGCCCAGTAATCTCTGGGCGGGAAATGCTGGAAGGTATCTTTTATTTCCGGGGTATTGTTAGCATAAATAAATATTTCCCCGGCTTCATTGATAAAAAGCTTCCGGAGTCCCCTTGCCTGCAGGTCTCCGATCAGTTCCGTCAGTAACGGCTTCCCGATGAGGGAATACCAGGATTCCGGATCCACATGGACAGGAGGTTCTGCCGGATTTTCAGGATGATCAGTCTTAGCACCATCCGGATTCTTCTGTCCCGGAAGGGGCGTGAAATCCGTAATGGTCATCATGAAGAGCTTCAGATGCCCGTACCGGTCCAGGGAAACATCTGCAAAGTTATAATCTCCCGTATGGAAGGTCCGGATGCGGATGATGTCACAGCTTAACAGGGACTCTGCCTTGACAGGACGGGTATACTCCCAGGATGCCTCCGGGTAAGCTGCCTTAATCTTATCCGTGACCTGGTAACTGATCTGCCGGATCAGCAGCGTCTCCATGTCAAAGAAAGGGGGGGCCTCCTTTTGTTTCTTACGCTTATGCGTGTAAGTATTTCTTAAGAAAGACGGGGCTGAGATATGCGGTAACATGGGCATCAGGAGGAAGAGAAAGCTTCCTGCAATCCCGGTGATTGCAATGCCGGCAATGACAGACCGGTCTATTGATTCTGGAGTAAAGAGCAGAGCCAGGAATAAAATAATGGCGACTGCTTTTATCATTTTGATACTTTTGTGTTCTACTTTTCTTGTTTTCATTTGGAGTTCCTTTCATATAAATAAATTACGTTTAAAGATGATTTGCAAAAAAGGAACTGCTGTGTTCAAACGTAAACACGCAATTCCTTTCGTGAAGTGATCTGCAGGAGCGGCTGTCGCTGGCAGGCTCCATAACCGGGTAATTCTGAAGTTATGCAGTGAAGGGAAGCTGTGAGGCCATGCCTTCCGGGATATTGGTAAACCCGTCCCCGGCAAATCCGCCCTGCGGCGGTGTCTGGCCGTACTGGGCATTCCCTCTCTGCTGCTGGTACATCTGGTTTCTAGACGAACCATTCTGTGCAGGGGCGTTTGCCTGGTAAGAACCGCCTTGCGGGGCTCCTCCGTTCGCAGGCTGCGGGCTGTTGCCCATGTTGCTGCCTCCATTTGGATAGCCTGCAGCGCCATTTCCGTTATTCGGGTAGTTGGCACCTGAATTGCCGTTACCAGCATTAGAATAATTACCGTTCCCATTCGCATTGCCATTGCCGCCATTGGAATAGCTGTCTCCACCGGATGGATTGCTGCCGCCCGGATAGTTCCTGTTTCCGGCAGCATTTCCATTGGCAGGATACGCGCCTCCTTGTGCAGTGCCGGCAGGATTCTGATAACCGCCGTTTTGCGGACCTGGATTCGGATATCCTCCGGCTCCCGGCGTAGCCGCGCCTCCATTGTACGACGGTGCGCCTGCCTGGTTTCCGCCTGCATCTCCTTCTGACTTATTGGAAAGACAGAACTGCCAGTCCCGTACATTGATCTTGGCACTGGAACCGGCTTGGCCCGCTCTCTGTCCCTGGCTGTAAACAAAGGGATGGAGTTCAAGATCTCCATAGATATACAGGCATGTCCCTTTCTTGACTCCCGCTTTCGAAAGCCGTTCTGCCAGATGTTTGTTCAGATAGCACTGATAGAAAACGGATTCATACGGATTTTCCGGATTACTCTGTGCGTTCTGGCTTCTTTGTGAGGTGGCAAGGTCTAAAGAGATGTACTCCGTACCGTTGTTCTTCCCCTGCTGCATGACGGGATCTCTGGTGACCCTTCCCATGAGATGAATGATTGCTGACATAAAATTTCTCCTTTCTGCCCTCTTAGGCGTTGAAATAATAAAAATAGGTAAAAGAATAGGAAATCCATGTTTCAGATTTCCTAAAAATAAAAAAAGAGCCATTAAGCGACCGCAGGGTGCGGCTATCCTAATGACTCTGATTTCCAAACTTAAACTCACGTGTGCTCTGGAGGAATGGTCCAGACTCCCGATGTGGGATAACACAAAAACTTAAATACATGATTATAATAACACAAGATATAGTGATAGTCAATGAAATAAATTCTATATATAGAATTTTTGGAAATGAAGAGGGTTGATTCGACCAATTTGCAGGGAAGGAATAGCTTGCTAATTTTTATCTTAAATGTTAGTATAAGATTGTAGGAAGACATTTTCGAAAGACAGGACGGAGGTGGATGAGGTTGGCAGATATTCTTGAAGCTGTCAATATTCAATGGCATCCAGGTTTTTATGGTGCAGCAGAGCTTGAATTTATATCAAACAAGGGTGACCTTGAATTCCAAAGAGAATTTAACCTGAGCAAAGAACCCATTCGTATGGATTTGCTGATTATCAAGAAACTTTCAAATGTCAGAACAGAAAATGAAATTGGCCATATTTTCAGAAAATTTAATGTCGTGGAGTATAAAAGTAATGACGATGCCCTATCCATAGATGACTACTATAAAACGGTTGGTTATGCCTGTCTGTATAAAGGGTTAGGAGAAACTGTAGACCAGATTCCGGCTAATGAACTAACGATCTCTATTTTCCGGGAAAGCTATCCGAGAGAAATGTTTGAAGCAATGAAAAATCTTGGACTAGAGATTAAGGAGCGTTATCCGGGAATATATTATATTAGTGGAAAGCAGGCTCTGTTTGATACTCAGGTTGTAGTGACCAAACAGCTTAACAGAGAAACACACCGGACATTGCGTGTTCTTTCTAAACATGTGAAGGAAGAGGATGTCCGGGCATTTGTCGAAGAAGCAGCGCTGATATCCGAACCAGGAGACAGAAATAATGTAGATGCGGTTTTGCAGGTCAGTGTTTCTGCTAATAAGGAGATTTATGAGGCGATAAGGAGGTGCGATAAAGTCATGTGTGAAGCGTTGAGAGAACTTATGAAGGAAGACTTTGAAAAGCAAGAACGGGAAACCAGGCAGGTAACATTATTGGAAGACATTAAAAACCTGATGGATACTACGAAATGGACAGCAGAACAGGCAATGGCAGCCTTGAAGATTCCAGAAGCCGACAGGGGAAAGTATATTACAAAATTATAGAATGAATGTATCTGGGATTGGCAGTATATGCAGGCAATTTTGGTTGATATACTGCCTTTCTTTTTTGTTATTCAGGCAATTCCTCATATCCAAGCAAATCCGTAGAAGCGTAACTGATATAAACATCTAATCCAACAGATTTCCGGAAGTAGAGCCGATAATGATGTTCAGGAAGCAGCTTGATACTCTTATCTAATGTAAGCGTATATTCTCTTTGGTTTTCAGCTACAAGTATAATCTGGCTGTCTTTTTTGAAAGGCAGAGTGGTCTGTTTGACACAAGTTCCAGATAATGCCCAGCAAGCTTCATTGTGGATCAATAGGTAGAAATTATAGGTACGGATCAGGCTGAAAAGCTCTATGAACAGGCTCAATATAATAAAAATATCATCTTTGGAATGGATGCCGTAAACACATCCAACCAACAGGAAGAAAAAGCCGATTACCGCTTGGGCAATCAGCTTTGATAATAATGGTTTTGGCATAGTTCTCCTTTCAAAACTGCTGGAATGAAATCTGTTTGTTAAGGTACAGGTTCCCGATTGCCTGCAGTACCGGATACTGGATGTGGAGAAGCTGTGTTTCATCTGCCAGGGATTCGTAGGTTGTATCCGTATCCTCATAAAGCAGATCCCATACTTCCTTCGGGTTTTTTGCTTTTGCCCCCTGCTCTACACAGGCGAGTAGTTCGGCGGTGGTAAGTTCCGTCGCTTTGGCGAGTTCCAGGACGGTTTCTTCCATTGGATCGCATTTCTCTTTCTTCAGATACCGCCCGAAATCACGAAACCTTATTTTCCCCTCCAGATAGAGCTGGATGCAGGTGAAGAGCCGTACCGAAAAATGGTCAGTAACTGGCTGGATATGCAGTTTTCCAAGCAGCCGGTACAGGGCATCTACTCCAGTCAACCCATCGCCCTTTACGATCAGCCCCCGCAGAAGCAGGCGGTTTAAGTAATGGGAAAAGGAAAGTCCTTCTGGGCGGCCGGAATCTGCAAGCCGTTTGCTATATGCCTTCTCCAGTTCATAAATCTGCAGGATCTGGAAAGCAAGACAGCTCCAGAGTACAAGTTCATGTTCGGATAATCCATATTCCTGCCTGTTATTGATGACTACCGGGACTGGATTTCCCATCTCATCCCTTTTGATTTTCAAGCTTCCGATTGCGGTGTATAATGTCAGCATAATAAGTATCTCCTCTTTTTCATGTAATTTTTGAATTATGCTAAAAGCGCATATAATTCCTGATCCTCTCTCAATTGCTTCCTTGCTTTGCTCTGCCATGCCCGGACATGGTTGGACGGGACGTTATAGAGCTTTGCCACTTCCGCACTGGTGTACCCGCTTTGCTGGAGGCGGAGTGAGGTAATTCCCTTTTTCAGATGTTTACTGCCTGTACATTCCAGTTTCTTCAAGTAAGAAGCGGATTCCTTTGACAATACAGCCTGTTCTGGGGACAGTGCGTCTGTTTTACAGAGTATAAATTCCGGCTCATAGGTACTGCCATCTTCGGCAGTAAGGATTGCATCCAGAGAGCAGAACGCGTTTTTACGTTTCCCGCAGTCCCGCCAGTAATCATAAATGGCATTCCGGACTGCCGCTCTTGCATAAGGCTGGAAGGGCTGTGTGGGACTGCATTTCATAGCGGCATTGCACAGAGCTAGGTATCCGGTCTGTGTCAGTTCATCAAACTCATCCTGTGTCAGATGGGAAAAGCTTCTGGTAAGCGCCCGCACCATCCGGGGGACAAGGCTTAAATGAGCGGTTACAAGCTGTTTCTGTTCATAACTCATGATTCCATCCATGGTATCCCTCCTTTTTATCCGGCCATACCAAGCGGTATGTGGTTATTCTGTAGAACTTTGGAAGCTTCCTGTATCAGCTGGTCGCACATATAGTCACTGAAATTCCCGATATGTGCCTGACGGGTCTGCAGACAGAATTTATCGCCAATCCACCGGTAAGCCTCCTCGCGGCTGAAAATTCCCTTTCTCCAAAGCTGGTCGAAAATCTGATGGGCCTGGATGCGTTTCTTACGGAGCGTGCGGTTCGCCAGAGAGCCTTTCGGCAGGGATGTCCCCTGATGGACTCCTACATAGGAGTCACAGGCCGGATAGTGGCTGCATACATAGACCTTTCCACCGGATGAGTTATGGCCATATACATAGGAAGCATCTTTTAAGATTGCAGGACTGCCGCAGTAGGGGCAGCGTATTGTCTGTTTTTTCATAAATGTTCACCTCTCTTACGTTTTGTATATGTATAAAATGCTTAGAAATAAGAATTCTTACGTTTTATATACGTATATTATAAGTAAATAAGCAACGGATTCCTATAAGGCAAGAGCAAAAACAGGTGCCAATTTGGGACTTTTCCCCAATTTCCTCCAGTTAATACGTTAATGTGATAAAGCGAAAGAATAAGCACTAAAAAATTGTGATTACACAAATCTTCCAATGCTTATTTTGGATGCTTTTAAATGCGATTGTATGTAGGAAAGGGATTTTTGTCAGGTCCCAATCGCCTTATGATTTTCTTATCCTTCCTTGCCTGAAAATTTAACTTGCTAAAAAGCTTGCTGACCGCTATTATACCTCCGGATAAAATATCGCCTGAATCAGTGGAAACAGGCCGCTGTCTGTAAATCTTGGATAATTGACTGCGGTAAAGATAAATTTATCACAGAAATACCGGAGCAGGAACAAAATCACCAATATGATCCATACCCGGTAAAAGATATGCGTCCTTTTACTTCTCTCTTTGGAAGGAAAGAACCTGCAGTATAGGATAAAACACATGGGTATGAAGATTAAGCTGGTAAATGTCTGGTCAATGAGTTGTATGATGGTGGTAAGATTTCTCATAAGTCATCCCTCCGGTTTTTCTTTTCTCTATACGTGACAGGCAGAGAAAGTGCAACGGATCGATGTAAAAATAAATATATCTGCTTTATTACCAGTCATAGCAGTCCTTATTCTGGATGTCTAACAGTGCCATACAGGGACAGTCCGGAGAGAGGATCTTCTGTTCTTTTAGGAATTGTGCATACATATCCAGGAAGACAGAATCTTTAGATACTGCAAGGCATTCTGTGGGTTCCGGACGGCAGGCGAAAAGCATATTTGCATCCGGAAGAGGAAGAACCAGCGGGACGGCCCGGTGATCCGGGCAAAACAGGAATCCAGGCTGATTGCAGGAACTCTTTGCTCTGCAGTTGACACAATTAATATAAATACAGCGATGCCAGTTCCCGTCACAGGCATCTAAGAATCGGCGGATATGTTTGGCATCCGCGAGGCAGTGTGTTGTCTCCATATTTATCTCCAGATACAGGCAGCCAGTAAAAAGCTGCCTGTGTTGAAACAGATGTCGACAGATGCAGTTGTCAGTGATTCATCCTGAAGACTGCTAAATCTGCCGGCATAAAGTGAATGAGTTACCCTATCAAAATTACTTCTGATGCTTACGTCTCCAGTAGAAAACAAGCCCGCTGATAATGAGAAGAAGCAGAGAGCCTGCAGCAATACAGATGTATAGCAGGATCGGCGCATCATCCCCGGTTTTGACAGGAGAGGAAATGTCCGGTTCCTTTGGTTCGGTTGGCACTTCCGTCAGCTTCACGGTCTGGCTTTTGGACTTGATGTCCTCATGGCTGGTTACTTCCAACTCTCTCTCCTTGTCATCTTCCTTTACCGTAACAAAGAGTTTCTCAAAGACAACTACATCATGCCCTTTCAGTTCTGTCGCGTCAAAGGTAAAGGTAACATCCACGGAGCCGCTGGATTCTTCTGGTTTAAAAGTGGTTTCTGCAGTAACCGGCTTGCCGTCAATCAGGATTTCCTTGCCGGTTTCCTTATCCATTAAGGTTCCCACCAGGCGGTAGGAAGGGCCTCCGGCAACCAGATCCTTATATTTTACGGTATCTATGATCTGTGTTTCCTTCTCCGCTAGGGCTTCCTGATCGCCATCCTTACCATCCTTGGCGGTAGTGCCGATTTCAGGGATATAGATGCTCTGCGGCTCGGACTCAATATCTGCATGGACAGCAACTTCTTTTTCCTGATAGGTAAGTGATTCAAAAGCAACGACAGTTTTGCCTTTCAGGGCGCTTGCATCAAAGGTAAAGGAAAGCTCCACGCTTCCTTCCGTCGCTTCCGGTGTAAAGACAAGCTCCGAGGTAACCGTTTTTCCATCAACCAGCAGAAATTCGCCATTTTCCTGATCCATGAGGGTGCCGGTCAGCTTGTATTCTTTCCCTGGAACCAGACGCTGGTAGGTAACGGTATCTACAATCGTCAATTCTTTCTTTGCAGGCGCCATCTGGCTTCCGGTTTCCGGGCAGGCAGCTTTTGTGCCAATCTCCGGGAAGAACATCTGCTGATCTTTAAACTCCGGATCTGCATGCATCCCCACCTCTTTTTCTTCCTGGGTGACGGATTCATAGATGACCGTATTTTTCCCTTTCAGGGAACTTCCGTTAAATTCAAACACAACATCCACCGTACCCTCGCTGGCTTCCGGGGTAAATGTGGTCTGTGCAGTGATCGGAGTGTCGCCGTCTAAAAGAGGTTCTTCTGTCTCCGCATCCATCAGCCTTCCAGTAGCCACATATTCCAGATTTGGAACCAGTCCTTTGAAGAAAATGGTATCGGTAAGCTTCACCTTATCGTCCGCATTGGCGATATTTTCTTCGGTATCGGAGTCCTTCGCCTTCGTGCCGATTTCCGGGAATGAGATCTGCTGGTCTGTATCCTCTAAATCTGCATGGACAGCCAGCTTCTGCCCGCCCTGATGCAATTCCTCAAAAATGACCGTGGTTTTGCCTTCCAGAGAGGTTGCGTCAAACGTGAAGGTAACCTCTACGCTTCCGGAGGACATCTTCGCCGTAAACTCCGTTTCAGCAGTCACGGGCTTCTCATCAATCAGGATTGCTTCACCAGTTTCTGCATCCATCAGCGTGCCGATGACCTGATACTTCTGGCCTTTCTTTAATCCAGAATACTCCACAGTATCAATCAGCGTCACTTTCTTTTCCGGTTTGCTCATATGGGTTCCAGTATTCTTATCAAGGGCGGTGGTGCCGATCTCAATCTTGTCGTCAGTCAGCGTCCCTAAATCCACACTGACGGAATCCTTGTAAACGGTGATCTCGAACTTCAAGAGATCCATGCTCTCATTTGCTTTACAGCGCTGTTCTTCTATGGTGTAGGTATCATAAGGAAGCGCGCCCTTGGAATCATTTGGCTTGGATGTCCCAAACCAGATTCCGTCTTCGGAAGTCTTCCCCTGGTTGGTGTTGTGAGTGTGCTTATTCCATTTGGAAGCAGTGCTGGCGTAACCGTTTTTGTCGGTAACAATCGTGTGGCTTTCTCCGGTTGTAACAGAGGTGATAGAAAACGGGATATCAGAAAGCCGTTTCTGCTCTCCATCAGCGACCTTGACGAACTCTAGATCTCCGCGGATCACTTGGTTTGATATAGCAGCCTCTTCAGAAGTCAGATTCACAATCTCACCATTTTTTGTAATGTCAAATTCTACAGAGAGCTTACCTTCGTTCAGATAGCCTTCCGGAGCTTTGGTTTCATCTGCCCGGTAATGTCCGAAAGGAAGCGTATCTTTCTTTGTGGAGACAGATCCTTTGCTGTCTGTCGTCAGGCTCATAACCACCTGGTTCTTGGTATAAGTTTTGCCATCTACCACAACAGGATTTTCATTTAAGGACGTGATGGTAAATGTTGCATTTTCTAAGGTGGCGCCGCCCTGGGGCTCTGCCTTTTTTGTCTCAAAATCCCGTTTCTGAAGCTTCATGCCGCCCCGGCAGACCTGTTCTTCTACAGAAGAGGTGTTATAGCAGGATATGGTCTCTACTTTGCCGCCTGCTGTGATCTTCTGTACAAACACAGTATCATTGGCAAGATATCCGGTCGGAGCTTTTGTCTCCTGTACCGTTACGGTGCCAAGGGGGAGGCAGGGAGTTTTCCCATCCTTCTGGGTATAGAACTCATCTCCGGATACCAGATAATTTTTGGAAAACTTTATTTTCCCTTCGGAGTCCGTCTTGAAGATCCAGGTACGTGCAGGCTTTGCACCGCCAGCAGCCGGGTCTTTATCAGACTGCTCGGTATAAAATTTCACCGTAAACTGGGCCTCCGCTAAAGAAGCTTTGCCCTGCGGCTGTGCCGTTTTTAGCTCTTTATCAAGCTTCTGAAGCAGCAGATCCATCGGATTATTCTGAGGCACTTCCGTTACATTCAGGGAAGACGTCTTTTCTGGCTCTACTGTCACATTATGGGCAGTGACATCAATAATGTAGCCTTTGGAAGCTTTCAGCTCTTTGACGATGTAATTTCCGGATTCCAATTCACCGGATTTGGCGTAACCGTTCTGGTCGGTTGTCAGCTTTGCAACCATGTTTTCACCCTGATAAATGCCGTATTCCGCGCCTTTTAAGGAATAATTTCCATTCCCGTCAGAGACAGCCGCATTTGCGGAAGCCTTGTGAAGCTCTATGTAGCTGTAGGGAACCTGATACCAGCTTCCAACTAAGGTCTGGTCGTTATTGCCCGGAACGATGAAAGCCTTGAAGGTTGCCGGAGGATCAGCAAGTCCTTTGATGGCATTTGCTATTTCCACAGATTTATCAATATAATTCTGGGGCGCACCATGAAAAGCTCCGCTGTCTGAAGCATAACCTGCATAGATGTAGGCAACCACCAGATGGCCGATGACATAGGAATTATCATCCGACCATCCGCTAAGATACTGGTTTTTGACATGTTTGTCATAACCGTATCCGCCATTCAGGTAATATAATGCTTTCCGGATGGGAGAGTCATTGCTAAGCAGGGTGTAGGCATAGGTTCCGGATGAGGGCGTAGGCTGTAACGGCTCTACACAGTAGGCGGTGTTGCTGCCGTTAAAGGTCATTCTGGAAGTAGAATAGCTTCCGTATTTAATCTGAGAGCCGGCTTGGTACTGGATAGTGCCGTCCGCGGCATGGACAGGGACGCTGCCGGAGAGGCAGGTGCCTGCAGTGACAAGGACTGCCAGCAGAAATGCAGACAGCCGCTTTGTAAGGTGTTTTGCTTTTTGTAACATAGATTTCCTCCTTGAAAATAAAATTTGCCATCTCTATGGAATCCACAATTTGCAGATTTCACTTGTAAGAGGGCAAAGAAAAAAGCAGCCATATCAGCTGCTTCATCTACGGATTATTTAGTTGTATTGGTCGAAAGATGGTCCTTACCAGCTTTCCGTTCTTCATACGGCCATTCCTTCTCTATATCTGGCGGACCGCGGATCTTCCAGAGCTGCAAATGTTGTGCTGAAAAAGAATAGGATCTGTTTTTCTTTGTATTTGAATTTGTCCCCATAGGATTAACCTGCCTTCTGTTTCTGGCGTGCCAGAATCTCTAAAAGCTCTTGGCGGTCGGTGGTGATCAGTTCCTTTTCCAGTGCAGAAGCTTTAAACTCTACGGTGATGTTATTGTTGTTGGTTGAGATTAAGCCATTCCCCCTTTGAAAATGTGTAATGTTCATGACCTCTGTTTCAGAGAGATGAAGAATGTGCTTCACCCTCTGGGCTTCCTCATCCTCCATGTTCAGGATAATCTTGGTCTTGCAGTTATTGATGATCCCTTTTCCATATTTGCCGTCATCCAGAGCAAAGAAATCATTCAGATCTTGTGTAGCGAAGATTCCGGCTCCTGAGTAGGCGCGGATGATCTTGGCAATCTCCAGCACGAATTCCGCAGCCAGGCGGTTGCTGGACGCTCCGATTAACTGCCATACCTCATCCACGAAGATTGCTTTTTCCTCCGTCCGGTTCTCCTTCGCCTTGTCCCAGACATAATCCAGCGCAACGAACATGCCGACCGTTAAGAGGTCGCTGGAACCGGTCAGATCCGAGATATCCAGCACCGTATATTTATTGGTCAGGTCTACGTTGGTCTGCTGGTTGAAAGAGGATGCAGAGCCATGCACCAGGCGGTTCAGAATGTGTGCCAGCCGTCTTGTATCCCAGCTTTCCATCAGGATATCATAGACATCCTCCAGGATCGGCATCTCCTTATACTGGTCAGGGTGTTCCGGATCAAGCAGGGATTTGTTCTTATGGGTGATCCCTTTTTTGGCATAGGTTTTAATCAGCGCTTCGTCCAATAACTGCTTCTCCTCATGGTTCATATCCAGGATCAGCAGGCTGAAAAAGATATGCAGCTTCTGGATCTTGGAAGTAAGCGCCGAGGCATCCAGTGTTGGGCCGTCTAGCAGTTCATTGACGGAATTATCGACCTTCCGGATCTCCATGATATTGATACAGCTCCGGCTGGCCGGGGAGATTTGGATAAATTCTCCGCCCACATTCTTACAGGCGCGGTAGAACTCATGCCCCTTTAAAGGCGCGATGATGAATACCTGAATACTCTTCCTGCGCATCCGGAGCGCCATGGTCTGCATGGTAAAGGTCTTTCCGGCTCCGGAACAGCCCAGAATGCAGATATTGGAGTTCTTATACTGTTTGGAATCGAAGATATCCGCAATGACCAGCGAATTATTATGCTTATTGACTCCGAACAGGATACCGTTATCGTCGCAGATACTGTAGCTGGTAAATGGATAACAGCTTGCAGCCCCGGTGGTCAGCACGTTCCGTTTTGACAGCTCATAGAGCTTCTTATCTAACGAAGCAAGCGGCAGGGAAGAAAGGAATCCCTGTTCCTGCAGAAAATAACAGGAACGTAAGTCCATATCCTGGGAAATCAACAATTTCTTCATCTCCTGAATCCGCCACTGCAGTTCCTCCAGGTCTGACGCCGTAATGGTAATGAGCAGATTCATATAATAGAAGTCTTCATTGTTGGCAAGCCCGGTCTTTAGAAAATAGCCGGAACGGATCGCGGAGTCCAGGTCGTCAAAGTCCGAGTTGGTATCTGAAGCATCCTTGATCTTGGAACGGTTGATACGGATCTGCTGTCCCAGACGCTGCTGGATCTTATCCTTTGGCTGCTTATGCAGGTAGAAGTCAATATCAATTCCTTCCCCCGCGTTGATGAGGAGGGAGAGCCAGCCGGGAGTGACCTTATTCTTATAGCCGTCTGACGGAACCATGAGATACGTATGGTAAAGCCCGTTGATACGCGCATAATTGCTGTGTTTCAGATCCAGAGATTCCGGTGCGGTAAATGTATTACAGTGGATGGCATCCACATCTTTCCCTTCCGCCATGCGTTGTCCCAATACTTCGGTGATTCGTTCCGGGAGAGGTTTGTCGGTACATAATGTCCGGTTCAATAACGTATAAAGTACATCTGTGGTAAACTCATCCTCATTTTCGTGCGGGACTATATCGTTGCCGCACTGATAGAGAAAGGTCTTTGCCGTCTGCGCCGCCGTTTCGAGTGCCGCCAGGATTTCTTTTTCTTCTGTCTTCCGGTTTACATTGAACGGCTCATACTCAAAGATAAGAAAAAAGCGGCGGGATACCGCTTCCCTGGAGCTTAAATGCCGGACAAACTGAATATAGTCCCGTTGGAGTTCCCGGCATGCAGGGGTCAGATTTCCGTTCCAGCTCTCTTGCAGACTGCTCTAAGTGCCGGTTAATATCCGCTTTCTTGGAGATCATCTTAATCTGGAGCTTCACAGGGCTGATCTTTAAATAAGAAATAAAGCTGTAAATGATGCTCTGCTGTTCTCTGGCGCTTCTTAACAGGAAGTTGATAGGTTCAATCTCCAGGATCTTAACGTAACGGTGGTCAGTGGTATAGACGATACCGTTGGCAATCTTTTCGATGGGAAGGTAGTCCTCCAATGTCTGGTATTTTCGTTTCTTCTTTTTCGCTGGGGAGGAAGGCGGGCTGTCCGGATGTTTCTTCCGGTAGGCAGCCTCCTTCTTTGCTTCCTTTTCAAGCCGTGCGGCCTCCTGTTTTTCGTATTTCTCCCGCCGAAGAGTTTCTTTTTTCTCATACTTGGTCGTGCGGACGGCATCTTTCTTATTCTCCTTTCTCTGCCGTTCGCGTTCCGCTTTTTCTCTTTTGGCATCTTTTAGCGCCTGAGCCTGTGCTTTTTTGCCAGTTTACGCTCTACTTTCAGGATCCGGATGTCTTCCTTTGCCTGCTTTTTAATACCGCCACTGGTAGAAGTATCGAAGATACGGCGTTCCCGTTTTTTCTCTATTTTCCTGCGAGCAGCTTCTTTTTTTCGGGCCTTTCTGCTGGAAAATTTAGCTTCTTGAACTTCCCCGAAGTCCGATTGTGAATTTTGGCAGGCACTTTCTTCTGAGTTATCGTTGACATGATTCTTTTGTCTGTCAGTACCCTGCTTTGTATTTCCTCTGTTCTTTTTCCGTTTCTGGCTCTTTGTCTCCCGATCCCTTGCATGCCGTCTCCGTTTCCAGTAATCCGGCATGACATCGGAACGGTAGATGATCCTACGGTTTTTCACGAACCGGAGAGCATTCATCAAAAATGCAGTCAGGCTTTCCCCGCCAATTCCGATGAGGGCAACCATGGCAGCCGGAAGGGAAGTCATGCATAAGATAATGATTCGCGTGGTCAGCGACAGGGGCAGATGGACAACCGGAATCCCGATCCCGGCTGCAAGCACAGCCCCTTCAATGGCATTACGGATCTTGAACATCCCGCCCATGAAAGTACCGCGTTCCATAAAGTTGCGGGGGAGCAAAGCGACCTGCTGTTCTTCCGTGCTGCTCATGGCGTCACCTCCTCTGCATGGTTTGTGACATAGTTGATATTGGTACTTCCCGTATTGCCTGCTGTGTGACCGTCAGTTTCACCTGTGGTATAGGTTCCCACAGAATTTCCTGTATCACTACTTTCCGTATCTGCATAACCGCCTTCCTGCATGGCTTCAATCTCTTCCGTTGTTACGGAAGGAAGGGAATCATCTGTCTGGCGTGTATAAATACGCGTATATGCGGTGTCTGATGATGGGATCTGTCGCTTTTCCTCTCCGAATGAAAATGTACCATCCGCAGTAAGGCAGGTTACAGGAAGCTTGCTGCCATCTGATAAAGAAAACTGAAACAGGGTTTCCCCATTGGAGGGATAACTGGTCTCATCTGCAAGGAAGGTTGTGGACGTGATATTTATATATCCTGCTTCCTGTAAATAAGAAGCCATCTGTGCTTTTAAATCCTCTATCTTGATAAGGGGGAGAAAGGTCTCCAGATCTTCAAACCCCAGATACTGCAATCCAGGAGGAGAAGAAACTTCTTTTATCGGCGATGGTTTCTTTGTCTTTTCCGTAGTTGGAATCGGTTTCTTACCTTCTGGCTTTCTGGAATCCTGATCCCGATGCAGGGCTGGCAAAATAATGCCAACCGATACAAGTGCAGCCATCAGAAAAATGGATAGAATTAATTTTTTTCTGCTCATAGGTTCTCCTTTCTATTTTTTGTCAAAAATCCAGTATGCGTTAGATGTGGCATGGACTTCGGACATCATGTCAAATTCCCGGTTGATATAGTTCTTAGAAGCACTGTCGTTGGGATCGTTCACCAGAACCTTTCCATTGGCAGTGACTCCCCGGAGGACAATGAAATGCCCGCCGTTTGTAAATAATCCCGCCCGCTGCGAGCTGATGACGGGATGTCCCTCGGATAATGCTTTTAAAACAGCATTGGTATCCGTAGTCTGGGTAACGGAACCGCATCCGAAATGGGATGCCGCCGCCCCGAAATAAGACCAGTAGGTTCCAACGCCCGGTTTATAATAGGAATTCCCGCACCAGGAAACTGCATCTACCGGAGTTATGGTTGTCCCTGTCAGATAGCTTGCAATCATGGCAAAGCTGGTAGGGCCGCACCCACTGGAAGCAATGGATCCTCCGCCGTAAGGGATATTCCCGTAATCTGTCTGCAGGTAATGGGGAATCTGCATCCCGTTTGCCGGATAAGTGCCGCCTGTGGAAGTGACGATATAATAGCGAAGGACATGATCCACATACTCCTTATCGCCATAGACAGAATAATTCCAGCCCGGACGGGCACACATCATATCGGAGTATGCAATGGCATTTTCCTTGGTGTAGCCGCCATCCCTGGCCATCGCCCAGTCAATATAACCGGAGCCGTAATTATATCCCTGAAGCGCCAGCTTGATCCGGTCCAGGTCTGTCGGTCCGGTACACCCGGCTTTTGTGAGAACGTGCTTTAAAGCTTGGATCCCGCACTCAATGCTGTATTCCGGATCCGTAATGCTACCCGGTGAATGGGGATATTTCTGGTTATAGCCGCTTTCCGATGCCTGCATGACATCGGTTCCCCGTCCTCCGGATTCCTGCATCATGACTGCCAGGATCAATTCCACATACTGGCTCATGCCATATTTAGCGGCAATCCGTTCTACTGTTGCCCGGTAAGCCAGTACCTCCTCGGATACATTGGCAGTGGCAACCCCGGAAGCGGATGAGCCGAAAAAGAGTTCCAGATTCTCCGCATAAGCTTCAGCCAGCTCTTTCTGTTTGTCCGTCAGACGGAACACATGGTCTGCAAAATAGGTATCACCGGCATATTTCACAACATAATTGTGACGCGTAAATGTGACCGTTTTGGTCTGAGGTGCGGTGGAAGCGTTTCCGGCATTTGCGTCATCTCTGGTACTCACATTCCCAGATTCGCCTTCCGCACCTGCGTCAACCTCAACTTCCATGGTGACGGTCTCCGTTGAGACATCATAAGAAAAAAGATCATCCTTATTATCGCGGATGACCTTCTGAAGCTCTTTTATATTGATTTCCTTATAGCTTTCCCTGCTGGCACAGAACTGCGCGATCAGCAGGTTGGAATTGACAGAAATGGAAGAAGCATAGGGATCGGTAATGGATACGGTATCCCCTTCCGGAACCTTAGACGCTTCCTGCTGGATTTCCGCCAGCACCTCATCGTGGCATTCCATTAAGACCTCAACGATTGCCTGGTTTGCTTTCTGCAGGTTCTCATTGATCAGGGTGCCGCTGTTTAATACGCCGGAGTTCTCCGATAAATCCCCGAAGGTAAGTCCGGGAAAGCATGGTCAGGAACAATACCGGCAGCATCAGCGCCGCGGTAATGGCGACGACAGATTTTTTGATTTCTTCCTTATGTGAGAGAGCCATGCCGATTGCAGCGCCTGCAGCACCGCCAACTCCGCCTTTTACGGCTTTTGCAAATGAAGCCGCCCGTTTTAATTTAAGCAGGTCAGAGACAGCCGAGCCTACACCGGCTGCTTCAGATAAGCTGTTTTGCTGTTCTGCCAACTAAATGCGCTCCTTTCTCTGGGGAGCCTGCGGAAGCTTCTGGACAATGGATTCGTGGTAGGCAACTTTTCCATCCTCCGTTTCGTAAGGCGTCTTATTGACAGTGGGCTGGGCGTATTGCTTGTACCAGGTAGCGCCGTCAACCGACTGCACGGTATCGTAAGTCCCCGGTGTGGGAGCCAGATACTGGTCAGCGTGGTAGAGTGCAAAATCCCGGCTCCCGGAATCTGCAGTTGTTTCTGTCCCGGTGATCCGTCCGCCGCCAATCTCGATGTTGGTGTATGATGGGATTGGCTGGATGGGATCAGCCGGGTTCGTACCGCCACAATCGAAACCGGTCTGGTTTGTTCCATTATGGCCGGTATTTGTCTGATTTGCACCAGGCTGTATTGTACCCGCATTGATGCCCATATAGGAAATGAACGCTTTCTCTGCCTCTTCCCCTTTGATGGAGCCGACCTGGCTGTAAACTCCCTGGGCGATGTTGCTGATGACGTTGTTCGCGAAGTCCCCGCCCTTATTTAAGGAAGAGTGGTACATGGCGCTTCCGATACTGGAGTGTTCCGTATATCCAGTCACATGATTGACAGCGCTCCGTTCGGTCTGCCTTCCCACGGATCCGGCGAGCCCGCCAGACAGGAAATTTCCTCCTACGGCTGTATCACCCGGAGAACCGGATTTCCGGTATCCACTGCCTCCGCTGCTGCTACATCCCTTTAAGTGCATGGCTCCAGCCAAGCTTCTTCCGGCAATCAGAAGTTCCGCCATCATGTTTCCGCCTGTATTCCCCACGTTAATGCCGAGGCTTGCCATGAAGGAATCAATCTTCTGGCTGACCTTTAAAAAAGCAATGGCGCATAGGAACCAGATGAAGACATTTCCGGTTACAGCCTCTTTTCCCTGCTCTGCTACCGCCTGCTCGACATCGGCTTCCGTTAGCTCTGAGGCGAAGACCGGCATAGAATAAAGAAGTACCATACAGGCGACCAGCAGAATGATATACAATAGTTGTTTCTTATGTTTCATCATCTTCTCCTTTCATCAGATGGACAGCGGGTTCGCAAGAAAGGTGCCGACCATGGAGGTAAACAATCTTAAGCACCAGGCGTTCATTAGTAATAGGAAGAACTGCCCTCCCAGCATCCGGCACCAGCTCTTGAAAATATTTCCGGTGGACTGGGAGGCTCCAGTGGCAAAGGCGACCGGCGCTGTAAAAACCAGAACCCCAAGGAGGATATACCGTTCCGCCGCTTCAAAGAGGAGCTTGATGTAATTCCACGCCAGGATCAGGACCAGGATCAGAGCAATCAAAGCCACCGCCCCGTTTGCACAGACTCCTAAGATAACGGTAATGACTGAGTTAAAATCTGCAAACTTTAAGGAAGGCAGGTCATCGGTCAGAATCCAGCTGTAAGGCGTTCCGGCAATGTTTAAAAGCAGGTCCACAATATCCTTTGCATAAAAGGTCAGGAACAGGAAGAGGAAAGTCCGCATGGATAATTTCAGCGGATCCTCCGCCTCCACCCCTGCCCCTGCAAAATAATTTTTAAAGAGCTGCCAGACCCAGTTTAAAAGGATAAGCCCGATGGCCAGAGCCAGAAAGATCTGGTACATGCTCTCGGCTGCCGGGAAGTAACGGAGGAAGGTATCCATGGAACATCCCAGTGCGCCCAATACGGAAGTGGTGATGAGATCCAGGATATTCATGACCTGCTCTGCGATCCACTCTACGATTCCGTCTAAGATCTTCATGCGGATGCCTCCCTTCTTACCCTAGCCATTCCACTGACCGCCCGCAAAGAACGGAGTGATGTAGGCCATGATGAATCCAAGCCCGTTTAAGATTGCCCAGGTGATGATGATTCGCTTGAGCCATGCGCGGGACTCATCCACGGTCTTGCCGGATTTGGAGAAGTTCATCATGAGCAATGCGACAGATGCGGTCACAACGGCGGCGATGGTAGAGATCAGAACAATCTGGTTGTAAACGTCCTTCATGATCTCCTTTGCCTTGTCCCACACGTTTGCCGCCATGACCGGCTGTACGCTGCAGGCTAAGAGCGTAAATAACAGGGCCGCCGTATATAAATATTTCATGTAGTCGATATGGCGCTTTCCGCGCATACGGTGAAAACGCTTCATGAACGATTTTGGATTCGGCGGTGTTTCCTTGACTTTGTGTTGTCTCATATCAGTGTTGTCTCCTTATTCTGAATCAGGCAGGGAGACTTTGTGTCTGCCCTGCCTATGGGTAATGCCTGAGATCAGAATTCCTATAACCTGCCGTTCGATAAGGAACGGAAAGACTAACTGTCCTTATGAAAAGGATGGAATACCGATTCCAAGCAAGTTTCCTGCCTCTAGCCGGATTTCCCGGTAGTGCAGTGAATGCGTCACTGGCGTATTCTCCTGCATTTGTGATGAAAAAAAGCAGTCCGGTCAATACAGGCTGCTTCTTACGGTTTCATATGAAGTTGTAAGTCTTTTTTCACCTCCTGCAGCAAAAAACGCAGCCAATATCCAGGGATGAGGCAATGCCCTGATACTGCTGCGTTGTTTCTGCACATAATTTTGACAATATCAATTTTAACATATGACTTTTACGGTGTAAATCGCATAACTGTGCCAGTTTAAGAAATTATTGTGCCAATTTTGTATCAGTTCCAAAAGCGTTGTTACACGTTCTGATAGATACTGTTTGCTGGTTCCGGGAACAAATATACTGATAGAAATGGTATCCGCGCTTTTAGCGTTGGTAGGAAATGGAGGTCGAATAAATGCAGGGATTAGGGAAACGGATTCAGAAATGCCGGGAGGAGGCAGGAATGACACAGGAAGCGCTGGCAGAGCGTGTGGGGATCAGCTGGAATTACCTTGGAGCGATTGAACGGGAAGTGAAAACACCAAAACTGGAAACACTTGTACGAATCATTAATGTCCTGAAGGTATCGGCGGATGATGTGATGCTGGACGTGCTGCGTGTTGGGCGGAAGGCGCGGTGCACAAAGTTGGAGGAAAAGCTTCAGAGTCTTCCAAAAGAGAAACAGGATAAGATCCTGCGGATTCTGGATTTTCTAATAGAGGAAGAAAGCGAATAGCCTGTGTTTTGCAGGTTATTTTTATCTGAAGACAGTAGATACGCACTATAACACTGGAAATATATGGTAATATGGCAATATATGATGAAAATGCTGTTTGTGTTTGCTATACTGATTCTGATAGCGTTGGAACTATATCTATTAGAATTGTGGAGGGAGTATGAGCAGAAACAAGGCAGTATTTGGGATCGGCATCCTGTGTTTTACTGCAGGGATGTATTTTGGAGGAATTTTAGCAGAGGTTAAGAGACCGGAGTTTTCGGCTGAAGAACAGGAAACGAGGAGGACATGGGAAAGGCAGGAACAGCCTCCGGCAGACAGTACGCTGGAAAATCCGGAGGAATGTTATCTGTGCGGAAACCATAACCGGAGCCTGATGAGCATGTTCCGGGGAAGGGATGATTTGGGAGTAATCTGTGTCAATGACTGGTATGTGATGGATATGCAGATCCGGAATCTGGACGGAATGGGCGGAGGGGGTTCCGGATGGACCGTTGGTGCCGAAGGAGCCTGCAGCTTCCAGACAGACCGGAATCCGGAACGGGGAATCTCAGAAGTAATGGTGGAATATGGCGAGAACAGCATCTTTGACGTGAAGAAGGTGCAAAGCCATTTGTGCCAGACCTGTCTGGATAAGCTGCTAGAGGTTATGGAAAGCTATGGGGAGGTGGGGAAGGAATCCGGAGCAAGGGACGTATGCCTGATGGATTTTCAGACGCTGGAGCTTTACTCTCTGCAAGAACATTACATCTCCCATTACATACGGGATTATTATGTCCAGATTGATGGACTGGACGGAGAAGAACTGGAAGTCATCGGAATCTATGCACCGGTACTGGAGAATGGGGAACGGACGGCAGACGTTGCAAAGGAGCTGGAAAACAAGTATAATTGACCTATCTTGAAACTGTACGGAGTGTTACACTTGGAGTATTGGTTGTATTTGTAGGCCAGGGAATCGTCAGAAAGGGATAAGGGGATTATGAGCAGAAGGGGATATGCACCGGAGGATGAAAAGCAGTTTACCGGGAGAGAGTTGAAATTGCTGCAAAAAGCGGCAGATGAAGTTCAGTTTCTTTTAGACTGGGGATATGATGTCAAGCCTGTCACGACATTTGTGGGCAACCATTACATGTTTTCGGAGCGGCAGCGCCTGGCTCTGGCAAGGTCGGTGTCGGCAAAGGAATATATTCGGAAACGGATCCATAAGGAGTTGCTGCAGACAGGAAGGGAATATCTGCCGGAGACGGTGCACATAGATAGTTTTAATGCGATTATCACATTGGAAGTAGCATTGTCCGGCTCTCCTATTTTCTGCTGCAGGGACGGTGTGCTGCGGGATCTGGCCGGATTACGGGGGACATACCGCATCATTGATAAAACACAGGAAGCAGTCAGGCTGCTACTTGGACATCTGGAATTTCTGAATATTCTGGAAGCCGTTTTTTATTGTCTGTATAATGGGGTTAAAACCCTCGCCTTAAGGCGAAACCTTTAGGTCAACCCTATATCTTCAAGTTTAGAAAAGGGAAAAAATAGAGATACTAAACTTGAGGTGAAGAATATGCAGCATTATAGAAAATCGTCACATTGTACGTATGACATTAAGTATCATTTGGTGTGGATTACAAAGTACAGGAAACCTGTGATTACAGGGAAGATAGCAATACGGACAAGAGAACTGATCCGAATCATCTGTCAAAGTAATGATGTGGAAATTTTGGCAGGGCATGTAGGAGCAGACCATATCCATATGCTGGTATCTGCTCCACCGCACTTGTCTGCAAGCAAATTGGTACAATATATCAAAGGGAATACATCCAGAAAGTTGCAAATGGAATATAAGGATTTGAATAAGCAATTCTGGGGACAGCATTTGTGGGCAAGAGGATATTTTGTGGCAAGTAGTGGAAATGTGACGGATGAAATCATCAGAGAGTATATCAAAAACCAGGATTTGCAGGAGAAAAACAAATCAGATAACTTCGAGATTGGATAAAATTAAAGTACAAAAGCATAAAGAAGAGCACGGACAACTTCAGGCTGCTTTAGCAGCAAATCGAACCTACCGGCTTTAGCCGGTAGTGGTTCAGTTAGATGCGCCTGTATCTAATTCAGGCAGACTATCGGGATTAATCAGGGAGTGTTCCCATGAATATCATATATCTGTGCAGACACAGATCATCCCGGATGTGGATCGGGTTTTAGAACAGATGGAGGGTGTGATCAGCGGAGACGCTATTATTCTAAACCGCTGTAAGAGCTGGCTGAATATTATGCCGTTGGTTTTGGAGCAGATGGAATGTGTTTGGGAAATACAGCTCTGAGATACTTTATATTTCCACCATATTTTCTTTGCAGAAATGTTGGTCTGGAAAAAGTAATGCCTTTGATTGTGCAGGAAATCAGATATTTGGATAAGCTGATTGATGAGCTGACAAGGGAAAATCTATGGATAAAATCCTTCGCAGATGAGCAGGAAGTGAGGGGAATAAAATGTGGAAATGTCCAAAATGCGGCCGTACATTTAAGAATACAAATCAGGATCATTATTGCGGCGAGGCTCCAAAAACAATTGAAGAATATATAGAACGCCAGCCAGAGCAGGCACAGCCCTTTCTGTGGCAGGTAAACAACACAATAGCTTCCGCAATACCAGATGCGGCAGAAAAGATATCATGGAGTATGCCGACTTATTGGAAAAAACATAATCTGATACAGTTTGCTGCTTTTAAAAAGCACATAGGTTTGTATCCCGGCCCGGAAGCAGTGAATACATTTGCCGAGGGGCTTAAAGAATATAAGACAAGTAAAGGAGCCATACAGCTTCCGTATAATAAGCCCCTGCCGCTTGAATTAATTGGAGAGATTGCAAAATGGTGTGAAAAGGAGTATGGGCGATGATGGATCAGGATATTCTATATTTTTTTAATCAGCATATGGATTCGCTGCCGCTTTATGAAGCATTTGAAAGCAGTGTAAAAAAAGAGATTACGGATATACGGATAAAAGTCCAGAAGACACAGATATCCTTTTATAACAGACATTTGTTCGCATGCATTTCTTTCACAAAAGTCAGGAAGAAGAAAGACTGCCCGGACAACTACATTGTCATCACATTTGGACAGAATCATAAATTGGAATCATCAAGAATTGATGCGGCATCAGAGCCTTATCCGAACCGGTGGACACATCATGTTCTTGTATCCGATATAAATGAGATTGATGATGAACTGATGGGATGGATCAAAGAGGCGGCTGCCTTTTCTGATAAAAAGTAAATTCTGTAATACGCAGACAAGAAAAAATTAGGAGAAACAGGTTATGGCAGTGGAAAATGGAGTATGGACGATGTATGGCATGGACTGGGACGATCCATACCGGATTCGTTCCTGCAGGGAATTAATAAACTGGATCAATGAGATTGGCTTTCTGCCCTTCTTTAAAAATGAGATTGAAGGGTTCTCGGCAGAGGAGCATACCTCCAACCGTTACTGGTGGACAGGGAATAAAGAGCAGGATCCCTGGGAATGGCGTGAAATCATAGCGAGGAGCGGTGAAGTGGCATATGGGAAGTTCTTTCACAAAAAGGCGGGCTTTATTTCAAAAGAGTGGTTTCCCTATTTTGCAAATTACCGGAGAGACGGCTATGATTTTGATGCAAGATGGGAAGATGGGCTGACAAATATGCGTTGCAAGAAAATCATGGATGAATTCGAAAACCAGAAAGAATGGATGAGCCATGAGCTGAAAAAGCAGGCAGGATTTTATAAGGGCGGCGAAAAAAATTTCAGCGGTATAATTACTGAGCTTCAGATGCAGACCTATCTCGTCATCCGCGATTTCCGGCAGAAACGCAATAAGAAGGGCGCGGAATATGGTATGGCAGTATCCGTCTACATGACGCCGGAGGAATTGTGGGGATATGATCTGGTAACATCTGCATATAAAGAGACGCCGGAAGCATCCATGGCACGTATTTACAGACATGTGCAGGAACATTATCCGGACGCGACAGAAAAACAGATAAGGACTTTGATGAAATAAGAAGGAGGATACGGACTTGATTAACCGGGAAGACATGCTGGAACTGACCAGGCGGATGACGCCGACCCGGACATCCATAACAAGGGTTGCCGGGTGTTACATAGACCGGGAGGGGGAGTTTGACGGAAGCTTTAATACCAATTTCCTGAAGCTGTCCGGTTCCGACAGAGCCAGAAATCTGAAACTGGCAAAGACGGTGCCGTTTGCTGATACTAATAAGAATCTGAAGAAATATGAGTTTGCGCCGAAAGCGCAGAAACCGGGAAGCATGTGGCAGTTATTCATGGCCATGAAGGAATGCGGACTGAAGAATGACGCACTGATGGATACGTTTTATGATGTAGTGATGGAGCGTTACCATGCGGATTCAGAGTATGCCGTCCTAGTATTCCATGACCGCTATGACATTCCGGCGAAGGCATTAGATAAAGAGCGGCTGGGAGAATCGGAGGAAGTGTTTGAATACCTGATCTGCGTAATCTGCCCGCTTTCCGGGGAATATGAGCCGGGAGAACCGGAATGTGGATTCCTGTTTCCGGCATTTACAGACCGGTGCGGGGATCTGAACCATGTAAATGTCTATCAGAAGAATCCTGACAGGCCGCATATGGAATTAATAAGGGAGATTCTAGGGGCAGAATAAATGGATATGACTGGAGAAGATACTCATATGAAGATATTAGTAGATGCAGATGCCTGCCCGGTTGTTCCTATTGTGGAGCATATGGCAGAAAAATATGGGATACCTGTAATCCTTCTGTGTGATACAAACCATGTACTGCAGTCTGAGTACAGTGAAGTCAAAGTGATAGGAGTCGGTGCGGATGCAGTGGATTTTGCACTGGTTGGCCTATGTCAGAAGGGAGATCTGGTGGTAACGCAGGATTATGGGGTGGCAGCTATGATTCTGGGGAAAGGAGCTTATGGAATCCATCAGAGCGGAAAATGGTATACGGATGAGAATATCGACCGCATGCTCATGGAACGGCATATCAGCAAGAAAATGCGGCGCTCAAAATCAAAACATCATCTGAGAGGGCCTGCAAAGCGGACAGCAGAGGATGATGCAAAATTTGAAGAGTCACTGGAACAGATGATTCAGAAAATAAACTTTATAGGATAAAAATGATGCTTGAAAGGTATAAAGAATACGGATTTATGGAATGATAAATCATTGTCTGTAAAGGGGGATATCATGGTCATTGAAACAGAAAGACTGCTTTTGCGCCCATTTCTTGAAGGCGATGCCGCAGATGTATTTGAATATTTAAAAGAGCCTATGGTAAATTGTTTTGCCTGTATGAAGCTGGAATCGCTTGAGGAGGCAAGGGCAGAAATGAAGAACCGCATTGGAGAGACAGAATATTATTTTGCCATTGTACTAAAAGAGACCGGAAAAGTTATCGGTAAGATAGACGCATATCCTGAACATGCTGAACCTCATGACCAGGAAGGAGATTCGCCGCTTGATACGTTCAGTCCATGCTGGATGCTGAATAAAACGTACCATGGCGAAGGATATGCATATGAGGCTGCCCACGCTTTCTTCGACTATCTGTTCAGGGAAAAAGGGGCAAGACGTATATATGCCTATACGGAGGATTATAATATTTCGAGCCAGCGCCTTTGCGAAAAGCTTGGTATGCGCCGGGAAGGTTTGTTTATGGAATTTGTATCCTTTGTCAATAATCCTGACGGTACACCGCGCTATGAAAATACATATCAGTATGCTATTTTGAAGAAAGAGTGGCACTGACAATTACCGTTTTTGAGAATGCAAAAGGGGACTTGAAAATTCCAAGCCCCCAGTGTATAATCAAATCAAGGAAGGCATTCAGATGCAAGATCTGATGCTCTCAGTAAGAGTATAAAGTCAATAAGACAATAGCATCTACTTTGGCGAGGGGATGCTATTTCTTATTATGCCGGTTATCTATGTAGGTCAATGCCGTAAATAGAACCAATAACAGCGTTAAAACTTCCATTAGTGTCATGGGCACCACCCTCTTTCCTAAACTAGAGGGCAAATCGAAATCGCATCCGCTTTCTTCCTTGCTCAATTATACAAAAATAGTATATCATGCACCTTGGTTATAGGCAATCAAATATTGCCTGACTCTCGGAGAATTACGAGATATCAAAGATTCTGCCGGATAATCCGGGAAATCAGCCCCACTGCTACATTCCGCTCTTCATCAATATGCGTCACCACGAAGGACACTTCATCCTTCTTTCCCACTGTCCGGCTGTCATAGCAGGAATGTGCAATGGCATTGACTCCGATGGAGAGTCGGACAAATACAGTTCCCTTGTGGATATCTTCCACGGTTCCGGCATATTTCCCCTGAATCTTGCATTTCTTCATGTTCTCCTTGCTGGTATTGCCTTCCACACTTTTGACATCTGCCTTGACTGTGATCTTATCTAGGCTTTCAGCCGTAACAGACAGGATACGCACCAGGATATGCTCGCCTACATGGAATCGGTCCCGTGCGTCCCCTAACCAGTCAAAGGACAGATCGCGAGCCAGGATGGAAGTCTCCACGCCGAAGATCTCCGCTCGGACAACCTTTTCTGCCACAGCGACAACCCTTGCCTGCACGATACGGTCTTCATAAATCTTAGAATTGCCAGACGCATCCCGGTCCAGATAAAAGATCTGGCGTTTCTTCAGCATGGCCTCTTTCCGGCTGGCAACCACGCTTCTTGACTGGGCATCCAATCCCTTTACAATAAAGTCGATCTCACAGCCGAGCATGTTGTTAAGGACTTTATTCTGACGAAGGGAAATGTCTCCGTAATCATGTGATTCATCCTGTATCAGATTGATCATCATTTCCGTAATCGGGATAACGGTACGGAAGTCCTTATAATAAACGATAGCAATTAAGCTGCCATTCTCCGTCTTTTCAATTCCGCCCAACATCCCGGTCAGGATTTTCTTAGTGCGGTAGGCATTCTGGATTTCGTGCCAGATGAGGTCGGCCTTCGACTGTGCCGTTTCCAGCACAGCATCAGAATCAAGAGTTAATACAGGTACGTTTGTGATTGTGTTCTGTTCGTTTTGCATAAATGATCTCCTTTTCTATGACATGATTGAATTTTTATCTAATGGAACCATCTCTGGTTCATCCGGCCACAGGTTATCTGGTGATTTGTCTGAAGAATCCGGAAATGGTGGTTCCTGATAAATGTGTTTTGTGGTTTCATAGGTAGGTGCTGCCAGCGGCTTACGGGGAGCTGAAGTGGCATTGCTTTTCTGCCTGCGCGGTTTAGGAGGTGCTTTGGGAAGATAGTCGTATTCCTCTGTTTTCCCCTCTTCCCGCCATTTCGGGATATGTTCTGCCGCCTTTTTGGTCACCAGTTTTTTTGCATCCGGGTGCAGTGTGTAATCATATTTCTGTACCTTCAGCACTTTCTGCCCTCTTAAGATAATAAGTGCAGTATCCAGAGGGAGCCGCAGGATCTCATCCGGTGTCAGAAGCTTGCGTTTGCCGATGGACTGAGTTTTCCGGTATTCCGGAGAATAATCTGACACCCGCCAGGTGTTGAGCAGCTTTGCTTCCGAACTGACACCCACCGTTACGTCTCCGGAACGAGAACTGATAAATTCAGCCGTTACTTCGTCCGTGCATCCTAAGAATAACTGAGTATCGCAATTCCCTATGATTTCCTGCCACTGATTAAAGGGATAGCGGTTCTGCATCTGAGGCAGGTTCTGGAAAATGCACGAAATGCTTAAGCCTCTGGACCGGCAGACAGAGATTTTCTTATTTAACTCCAGGATGGCTCCGGTATTTGCCAACTCATCCGCAAGGATATGAACCGGAACCGGCAGATGCCCGTCTACCCCGTGTTTATCCGCAAACCGCACCAGCTTGATGAAAACAAAAGTCATAAACAGCGATGACAGGAAGTCAAAGGTGCTGTCCTGGTCGGAAGTGATGCAGAAGTACGCGCATTTCTGTTTCCCCGGCAACGTCAGGTCAATCTCATCATAAGAAGTAATCTGTCGGATCAGTTTATTCTGGAATACTTGAAGCCTGGCTCCAAGCCCGATGATTACCCCAGACCGCACTGTATCACTTGCTTGCTTATAGATGCAGTAGAGAACCTTTGCCGGGTGGCTCACCGGAAGCAGGTCAAAGAGGCTGTTCAGTTCTTTCTCCGAGCTGAGTGTCAGCAATTTATATACCTGCCCGATGTTCTTGGACTCCGGGGGAAATCCCTGTTCGACATAGAGAATCAGCGCCTTTAGCAGATTTAATTCCGCATGTTCTGATAGGTAAGCCTTTGAAATAATCTCCAGCTTTTCCCCCAGCTAACACCGGACATGCGACTTTCATCGCATCCGGCGCCCCATCGATTGTGTTCATTTAGGCATTTATTCAGTGACCAAAAATTATTTCTTATTCTATTGCAGGTAACCATGCCTGCTTACGCAGGTTATTAACTTTTTCCAATATCTTTTTGTTGATTTTTAGAGATTTACTTATTGTTTTTAATTCTTCCGGTGAAGTGGCAACTAAAAGGGGAACATATCTTTTATGAATAAGTATCATGTTCTGATACCGTTCCATTCCACCTTTTTCTGCCGGCTTTTTAAGCCATGTTTCTATTTCTTCAGACGTAGTAAATTCTTCTCCACATATGGAACACTTGCCTTGCTGTGCGGAAAATAATGATAATCTGCAATCCATATATTCCATGCTGTGTCCACCGGATTTCTGTTTACTGATATCAACCAGGATTTTATGATTTAAGTTCAGATTTGTATGGACTAATGCTCTGCCTTTAACGGTATAACTATTTACGGCATTTCGTTTTGCCATCGGTATTTTATGCTTTATGAAGTGTCGCCCAGCAAACTAAAGTTCCTATCTCCCGCACAAAAACATCGAATTAAAATCTCATCTTCTTAATACTGTCTATCAGAGCGTGCTGTAGGAAACGGCGCATTTTCCTCTTGACCATTCCTGCCTGTTCCGATATAGTTTTTTTGGAACAAAAAAAAGAGAAAGAACACCAACCTCCTACAGTTTGTTCTTTCTCTCACACCAGCGTGCCTGCCATATACGGGATCATGTCCCACTCGTGAGGCTTTGGCACTACCGACATATACTATGATAAGAGAAAACTCCCTATTTTGCAAGCTGATCCATATAAAAACTTCATCAAAAGCACTATTTGAGTCTTTCATGGTTGGATTCCGTCCCCAGCTGCAGACCTGTCCCTTCTGTGGGGCAGCAGGCAGCTGCAAGATCCATGCCTATTATGACCGTTCCCTGGTGGATTTCATAGATGGCGCCCCTGTCCGACACAGCCTCTGCATCCTTCGCCTCATCTGCACCTGCGGCCATACCCATGCCATCCTCCCGGATTTCATCATCCCCTATTCCGGCTACGGCCTGTTCTTCATCCTCCGTGTCCTGGCAGAGTATTTCCTGCACCTCTCTACTATAGAGGGCCTCTGCAGGCGTTTCTCCATCACCCTTTCCCAACTGCACCGTTTTCTGGAACTCTTCCTGGTGCAGAAGGAAGAATGGCTCGGGGCACTTTCCTCTATGGAAGTCTCTTCCCTCTCCTTCCTGAAGACACTGTTCTCCCAGCCCTCCTATTCTGATTTTGCTTCCGCCTTTGTCCGCCGTTTTGCAAAATCCTTCCTCCAGTCCCATAAAAATCCGGCGTCTTACTGCCAACAAGTGTTCGGTCCCTGAACTGCTTTTCCACGACCACACGACCAGGCATGGTCTCCCTGAGGAAACTCCTTTATAATGGCAGAAAACCATTTAAGGAGGATATTTTTATGGACAACAAACAAAAGAACCTTTCGGACGCTGCCGCCATGGCACAGTTCCGGCTTGCCCTCATCGCACCGGTCATCCATGGCCTTTATCCTGATGCGTCCAGAAATGCCTATTACCAACGCATCACCGAGAACCCGCTCACCCTGCCTGATGGTTCCGCCTTCCGCTACAGCCCCAAGACTATCAGCAAGTGGGTGTCTCTCTACCAGAACGGCGGCATCGATGCACTTATGCCCCGGGAACGCTCCGACAAGGGCGGCACACGGGTCCTGACGGATACAGCCATCGAGGAGATCTACCGGCTTAAGGAAGCTTTCCCAAGGCTTAACTCCACGCAGATCCACCGCCACCTTGTGGAAGAGGCGTTCATCCCTGCCTCTGTCAGCGTGTGTGCTGTCCAGCGTTTTGTAAAGAAACATGACCTGAAATCGGCACGTAACCCGAACATGCGGGACAGGAAGGCTTTTGAAGAGGACGCCTTTGGGAAAATGTGGCAGGCTGATACCTGTTACCTTCCATATATCACAGAAGACGGCCTGCGCAGGCGGGTCTACTGCATCCTGATCATCGATGACCATTCCCGGTTCCTGGTGGGCGGCGGGCTCTTCTATAACGACTCAGCTTATAACTTCCAGAAAGTGCTTAAGGATGCTGTGGCTGCACATGGAATCCCTTCTAAGCTCTATGTCGATAACGGTTCCAGCTACTCGAACGGGCAGCTTTCCCTCATCTGCGGCTCCATCGGAACGGTCCTTTTACATACAAAAATCCGGGATGGCGCATCCAAGGCTAAGATAGAACGCCAGTTCCGGACACTCAAGGAAACCTGGCTCTATACCCTGGATCTGGATTCCTTAAGCTCCCTGGCACAGTTCAATGGACTCCTTAAGGATTACATGCGCTCCTATAATACTTCCCTCCATTCCGGCATCGGCACTACACCCCTTTCCCGTTACCAGCAGACCCGCGCTTCCATACGGACACCTGCGTCCAGGGAATGGCTGGAGGAATGTTTCCTGAACCGCATTACAAGGAAAGTGAATAAGGATTCTACCGTCTCCATCGACAAGGTATCCTATGACGTCCCTATGCAGTTTATCTCATCAAAAGTGGAGATCCGCTTCCTCCCGGATGACATGTCCTCCGCCTTCATCCTTTACGAAGGGGTGCATTATCCCATCCGCCCTACGGATAAGAATGAGAACTGCAGGACGAAGCGCAACAATACACCTGGCATCGACTACTCAAAGTTAGGGGGTGGCTGTTGATGTTCCGTTCTTACTATGGATTGTCTTTCAATCCTTTTGACAAACAGATGGCCCGGGAAAAAGACCGTTTCCTTTCCAGGGACATCTCTGAGATGCTCTCCCGGCTGGATTACCTCAAGGATACCAGGGGCATTGGTCTGTTCACGGCACGCCCGGGCATGGGGAAGTCTTTTGGACTCCGCTGTTTTGCAAAGGGGCTCAACCCGAACCTTTACCATATGGAGTACATCTGTCTTTCCACCGTAAGCGTCATGGAGTTCTACCGCCAGCTCTGCTCTGTACTGGGAGTAGAGCCTAGAGGCGGCAAACCCGGGATGTTCCGGGCCATACAGGAGCAGATCCTCTACCTTTACCGGGAAAAGAAGCAGCCCCTTCTTCTGGCCGTTGACGAGGCCCAGTACCTCTCCACAGGCATCCTGGAGGACATTAAGATGCTCATGAACTACGGCTATGACTCCCTGAACTGCTTTACGCTCATCCTGTGCGGGGAACCGCACCTGAACAATACCCTGCGCAAGCCTGTCCACGAAGCCCTGCGCCAGAGGATCACCGTGCATTACAACTTTACCGGGCTCACAGATTCAGAAGTGGCGCAGTATGTACTCCACAAGATCTCCTGTGCGGGAGGCTCTGCCTCCATCATAGAGCAGGCCGCCCTTTCCGCTGTCCACAGCCATTCCCAGGGGAATCCGCGTCTGGTGGATAACCTGATGACAAATGCCCTTACCCTTGGCGCACAGATGGAGAAGAAAGCAATTGACACGGAAGTCATACTTGCCTCCGTCAGCAGCCAGAATCTTGGATAGGGGGTGTTGTTTTTGGAATACAGATGTTTTTTCAGGGATGGTTCCCGCATAGAAACCTGGACAGGGGAGATTATCCTGCTGCGATGGCGGCCTGGATGGTATGAAGCTGAGATGAATGGACGGGGGACATACTTCCACATCCTGGCCGGAGTGCATAAATACGGAAACTACCTGTGCATCCCGAACCATGATGTGGGATGTGAACTATCCGATTTTTCTGATATTTTCTGGAATGAGGGGCGGATCAGCAATCTAATGCGGAAGGTAGATGCCGTAACTGTTGCTGCCGGTTTGGCTTATCTGCCGACTCTGGCTGACAAACAATAAAAAATCCAACTACATCATGTGGCTATGGATCTCATAATGGGATTCATGGCCTTTCGATTTCGAAAGAAAAGCTATACCAACAGCGTGCTGCATTTTCGGCGGTATTATGCATTTGTAGACAGCACTGCGCAGTCAATGCGAAAAAGGTTGGAAAAATAATTTGCCGTTTATGTCTCCCTCAATTCGCCGTCCAACAATGAAGGCTATTGGATAAATTGGCTGTTCAATTCCGGCTACGTACCGAATCATTTTGGAATTACCAAATCTCTCCTTTTCGCTTTGAGTGAGAGTTCCACCCTCCCGAACAAGCCTGCACCCTTTTTCTGAATTCAATCTGTTTTTTAAAACCGTCATAACTTGTCGGTGAATGTCCCTGCAATCAATGCTGATACAGGTTGCTACGCAAAAATAATTCTGTATACCCAAAACCATGGAGTTATAGAGCTGTATTTCATATAAACAGCTTTTTCTTTCCGTCGGTCTGGCTATATGCTTCGCTTGCTCTACCAACTTAGTTTTTTCCAACAATAACTTCTTGTCACATATTCCCGACTGAACCACATATTTATGTTTTTTCGGTCTTACCCGAATCTTGAAGCCAAGGAATTCTGAATATCGTTTGCGGACATTCACTATCCGTGTTTTTTCCGGTGATACCTCAAGTTTCAACCTTTCACTAATCCATTTTGTTACGGCTTCTTTTGACTTCTCTGCACTTTCTTTGTTACGGCAGAAAATTCTAAAATCGTCGGCATATCTAATGATATACATTTCTTTCAGTGCTGTTTTACGCATCGTCTTAAAAGCCTTCCCTCTATCGAAGGATTCCGATTTACCTATCCGTCGATATTTTCCCTGCTTCTGAACGATGGGATGATTCTGCCACTGGCTATCAATCCACCAGTCCAGTTCATTTAATACAATATTTGCCAACAGTGGTGAAATAATACCGCCTTGAGGGGTTCCCCTGTCCGGTTTAATCATAGAGCCGTCCGTCATTTTGATGGATGCTGTTAAAATACGCCTGATTACAAAAAGTAACTGTTTATCCTGTATACCCAATGCCCACATCTGTTTTATCAACTTGTTGTGATTTACGTTATCAAAGAAGCCTTTGATATCAAATTCAATCACATAGTATAGATTAATCCGTTGCAACATGTTATAAGTGCAATTAATGGCGTGCTCAACCGACCGGTTGGGGCGAAAGCCATAGCTGTTGTTGCTGAATCTTGCTTCGCAGATAGGTTCCAGGACTTGCTTAATGCATTGCTGAATCAGCCTGTCCCAGATACAAGGGATTCCTAACGGACGTGTTTTCCCATTGGGCTTAGGAATGTCTTTGCGTCGCACGGGCTTTGGTCTGTACCCGTGTTGGCTTCCTGTGACAATAAATCTCACTTTCTCAACTACTTCTTCGGGAGACATTCCCCCGATATCGGTAATGTTTTTCTTGTCTGTTCCTGCTGTGTAACTTCCTTTGTTTGCTTTTATGTTTCGGTATGCGAGTAATATATTCTCACGGCTCAATATAATGCTCATGAGATTTGGAAACGAATCTCCATTTAAACTTTTTTGATATAGTTCATCGTATATTGCCTGCATGCCATAATATTCTGCATGTCTAAGGTCGTCTACACATAGATTTTTGTTTTTCTTTGGCATAAGGCATCACCTCCTCCTGCGAAAGTGACCCTTTTGGTCTTATTCGAATCCTTATGTTAGACTGAATAATGCCTGTTTTTAACAACCGACTAGTACAGCATTGCTGAAATAACAATGAATAAATATTGCTTTTTTATTGTAGTCGGTGCATAATAATTCTATCACTAAAGAATGGATGGATTACTATGCGAAGGAAAACAATTGATACTATCCCAGTTTTATCTGATGCCATGAAAAGCATCTTATCTGCTTTTTCAAAAAGCCGCTCCCTTCCGTCTGGACTGGTCAAAAGAGCCGGCATTGTCCTGCTTGCGTCACAGGGGGAACTCAACCAGAATATTGCATCACAGGTCGGACTTCATTATAATAATGTTGCCACCTGGCGCAGCCGATTCCTCGCGGCGCTCCCCGCCTTGCGGAAGATTGAAATGGACGATCCGGAAAAGCTCGAAGATGAGATACGGGCAGTCCTGTCCGATAAAAAGCGTCCCGGTGCCCCGTCTGTTTTTACGCCGGATCAGATTATGCGGATCATCGACCTTGCATGCAGTAACCCAAATGATTTTGGGTACGAAGTAAGCCAGTGGAGCCTTCCGCTGTTAGTGGCAGAAATTAAAAAGCAGGGGATCGCTGAACAGATTTCTGAGAAATCTGTCAGCCGTTTTTTAAAAATGAGGTAGATTTACATCCCCACAAAATCCGTTATTGGCTCCATTCTTCTGAAAAGACGGAATCCCCGGAATCTTTTGCGTGTAAAGTAAACGAAATCTGCGGCCTGTACCAGAGCGCCCCGGAACAAAACCGGGAAGGTGCACACGTTGTTTCCACGGATGAAATGACGGGGGTACAGGCGTTGGAACATAAATATCCTAATAAGCTCCCATTACCCGGCCAGTGCGCCAAAATGGAGTTTGAGTATATCCGCCATGGCACGACCAGTCTCATCGGGTTCTTTGATGTTGCAACGGGCCGTATGGAAATGCCATATCTAAACTCCACACGCACAGAAGAGGATTTTGTGGAAGCTGTAAAAGCATTGACAGAAACAGACCCGCAGGCTCCATGGACATTTATATGTGATGGCCTGAACACCCATAAGTCGGAAGCCCTTGTCCGCTTTGTGGCAGAGGCCTGTGTCCCTGGTGTGGAACTGGGCAAAAAAGGAAAGACAGGGATCCTCAAAAGTATGAAAAGCCGGGCAGATTTCCTGCATGACCCTTCCCACCGGATCCGCTTTGTGTATACTCCGAAACACAGTTCCTGGATGAACCAGATTGAGATATGGTTTGGCATCATTAACCGAAAGCTGCTGAAGCGGAAAAGCTATCTGTCAATAGAAGAACTGGAAGCAAGCATCTTGCGCTTTATTGAACAGTACAATCTTACAGCACACCCATTTAAGTGGACATATGCTGGGATACCATTAGCAATTTAATCACTGATATTTAAGCAATGATGTACTAGTGGCCATTCCTCCGTCTCCCTCTTTTTCGCAGGAAACATCTTAAGTTCGACCACAACCTTTCAGCACCGATTCATCTGCTTATTATTCTTCGTCAGATTATCTCTCATGAGACTCGATACCTTTCCTTGTTCCGATAATTCTATCTGTTCATACATACTTTTAGGTCTCCGCTATGAACCTGTCAGCTTGACAATACCTGTAATATTGTATGGTCGTTCGTAGGGTCAATTTCTACTAAACCACACCGACTGCGCATTAACGCATCCATGCATTTCTACATGGACTTCTTTTAGATCCGTACATCCGCGGTTTTCGTCAGCACAACCCGCTACAGTGTGTATTCTAACCATGAGTATCTTATAGACTCTGGGCCTATAGGCTGCGCACCCTACCTCTGGGGCGTTTTCGTTGGTGTAAAACAAACCATTACGGCATTAAGAACATAACGTTCAAACTCTCAGCCTTTGTCGTGGAGCTTCCAACCCCAGCCTTTACGGCTGACGCAAGTCCACCAAGAGTAGGCGTTTCAGGGCGTTACCCCGTCATTCCACCTATCGAATTATCAGTTCACAGACTGATTTTGATAAATCATGCTGTGCGCAGACTTTTTACCGCCTGCGAACAAGTCGCACTATCCCAGAAATGATCCACTTTGGCAGAACCCGTATTCTGGATGATAACATCGGAGAAAACCTGTGCCATAGTCTCCTGACCATCAATCTCCATCAGACAGTTCCATGCATCGGAGTTCTCCGGGTTTACAAGATTAAAGAATCTTACAGTGTAGCCCTCGTTCTCCAGATAACCAGCCATGCGTTCATACAGTTATAGCGATAGGTAAGGCTTTGAAGTTATCTCCACCTTTTCCCCCGCTCTACACCGTACATGACCCTTTCAGGTCATACGGCGTGCTATCGTGTTTTTGTAAATCATAGATTATCTAAATTGTTTGGTAACCATAATTCTGTCTGATTCTGTTCAGTCTGTTTTTCCTAACGTCATCTAATTTCATCTCATTTAACATACTTTTGGCCTCATTGACTGTGTTACAAAATATCAGTTTGAAAACTCTTCCCTCGACAAATGCGATATTGTCGTGCTTATCTGTCCCACCTTTGGATAAAGGCTTTTTCCTAAAACACCGCATATCCTGTACATTTAACTTTCGACCTGTGATGTAACAATTTCCCTGTTGGACAACAAACGCTGATATACGATTGTCATTGAATTCAATTGTCTCATTTGGGTCTCTGCCTTTGGCAAGTGCTTCAAAGTGTGTTTTTGTTACTGTTTCGAGATTGTGGTGTATCTTTTTTCTTCCTTCGGCTGTATAGCTTGTTACATCCTGAGAGAAATTCATAGGGCTTTTATGGTGTACTCCTGTAATCGGCAGTAGCGTCTCCGAGCCTATCTTTACAATCTTTGTCTCATCCCTGATTCCAGTTGCTTTTTGCTGAAATTCAATATCCGTCTCCCGAAAGGGAACAGTTTTGCCGACATCTCTAAGACGAATTCTTATGGTTGGTAAGAGAGCGTAATTCACATCCGTCAGATTATTGTAGATGTTTGTTGCAATACAATAATAATTCTGTATCCCCCTGACTGCCGAGTTATAATTCTCAACCGCCATATGTGAGGGATGTTTCCTGATATTAATAATCTTAGCCTTTAAATTTGTTTTGGCTTTCTTAATCGCTTTCTCACTCATATCTGTTTTGGCAATAAATCCATATCTTGTCTTTAAGAAGTCTACGGCAACGTGATACCATCTCTGGGCATCATCGTAGGTTCTGCACATAGTTTTAAAATCATCAGCGTACCGGACGATATATCCATCTTTCAGGTTGGTGTATTTACGTGCATAACTTAGCCATTCTTTTGATTTCATCCGTTGGGGTTTGAAGGTTTCCCACTGGTTGCTTACCCACCAATCCAGTTCATTTAATACAATCAGTGACAAAAGCGGACTGATAATTCCGCTCTGTGGAGTACCTTTTGTTGGGATTCCTTCTCCCTCAATCTCTGATTTAAGGATTTTGCTGATAATACAAATCAGCCTCTTATCTCTGATTCCAAGTGTCCATATTTGTTTCAGTAATTTTCCATGGTCTACGTTATCAAAAAAGCCTTGGATATCTATGTCAACACAATAATAGTGCCGGGCTACATTCACCATGCTTACAGCTCTGCTGACTGCATGGTCTGCGCCTCGGTTTAGCCGGAATCCATAGGAATGATTATGGAACTTAGGTTCACATATCGGCTCCAACACTTGCAGAATGCATTGTTGAAGGAGCCTGTCCCAGATACAGGGGATTCCGAGCGGACGCTTTTTATCACTGCCCGGTTTAGGAATCAACACTCTTCTTACAGAGGATGGTTTATAGTCAGCTAACATAAATCTGACCGTATTTATCACTTCATAATCCGAAAGATTCTTGATATCGTCAATGGTCTTACCATCTGTTCCGGCAGTAGCACTGCCGTTGTTTTTCTTAAGATTACGATATGCCAAACGTATATTTCCCTCTGAACCGACAATCTCCAGCAACTTATAAAAGTTGTTGCCGTTTTTGCTTGCCGCATATAACGAATCAAATGCTTCTTGCATATCATAGTATTCGTTATAGCGAAGCTTGGTTTTCTTTAGCATGGTCTGTATCCTCCAATTCGATTTTGATTTACTAATTACACGACTAGAGGCCGTCCCTCCACCGCTTATTATCACGGCTTCATTGGTACCATGCCTCCGCTTTCACTGACATAATCTCCCTTAATACCACCTTGCGGTGGCTTTCCCGTTCGATACGCTTCATAGAAAGTAATTCTCCACGCTGTCAGCTTACGACGTTCCGAATACACTATCTTTACATATACCCTTAGGTTTCTTATATAAGCCTGCTAGCTTGACATTGCCTGTAACAATGTATGGATTTTCATAAAACGCGAGTCTTACTCATCCACACTAGTACATCATTGCATTAATCTTGAAGTAATAGTGCTTGATATTCGTGTCAGCTGTGCGTCTACGAACCGACGGTGTAGCGGGCTACATCTAGGTTCGAAGGTGTGCAGATGGCATGGATAGCAAGTGCTTATTACTCGAGAATTAATGCAATGATGTACTAGCGATACTACTTGTGTCACTATGCATTTCTACATAGTCCCGATATAGACCCGTACATTCAAAGATTCGCCAGAAGAGCTTTTGGACTCTCTTCATTCTAACCATAGGTATTTTATAGACCTCCGGCATATGGAATACACCATCCACCTCTGGACAGCTTTCGTCAGCCTGACTGTTACGGTATCTCTCTGCCGACTTCACCAGGCTTCTTACACTTCTGTGTTTACTCACATCATGCAAGCCGGAGTATTAAGGATACCTTTCGAGGCGTTACCCTCTCATTCGACTATTCGTGTATTCAGTTCTCCAACTCAAACTGATTTCTTACTATCATTTGAGTCGTGCCCGCTCTTTTCAAGCGAGAACGTCTCGCACCGCTTTTTGGATCAGTGATAATTAAGCTTTCCCCGATTCCACCGTTGTTCCCGCGTGCGACACACTGGAAGATCATGATACGTGCAAATGCCCTGGACTTCATAGAACCGCTTGCCCCATAAACGGCAATGTTGTGGTTCATGCGTGTTTCATAGGGAAGGCAGACCGCCTTCCCGTTCAGCTTTCCAAGGATCGTCCCTTTGGTTTTCTTTACATGATCTGTCAGCTCCAGTACTTTATACATCTCATCCGGCATCATAAATCCGGATGTTCCATAGGTTTCTTTCAAGGAGTAATTCAGGTTACGCTCCTTATCAAAGACCTCTCCGTTCCGGTCAACGCCCATCCGCATCAGCAGAAAGACTAAGAGTCCGAACGCGACCAATTGAAAGAGGTTTTTAGTACATATTATCCTACTTTAGGGTTATAAAGAGGGGAAAGAGATACAAAATGCAGTTGACATAGATACAGAATTAGCTGTATATTCAGGAGAATGGAGGTATAAAAATTCTTTTGCATATACTACGAATGGAACAGAACCGTCCGACATGAAAATGGCATTAAAATACAAAACCATATATGAAGATGACATTCAATGGCTTATTGATAATAAACTTAATAAAGTTAATTAAATCATTATAAGTATAGCACCTTGGGGCAAATTGTTCCAAGGTGCTATCTGGAAAAGCAGCAAAGAAACCTGTATAACAATCTTAGTGAAATCTTAACAATTTCTTATTGGAAAGTGCAAAATTGCTTATACTTTATTTAGTAAAATAAAAGGATGCGAAAGGAGTGGACGGATATGGAGAATAAAATATTGATTGTAGATGATGAACAGGAAATTGCAGACCTTGTTTCCCTTTATCTTGAAAATGAGAACTTTACAGTATATAAATTTTATAATGCCAAAGATGCACTGTATTGTATTGAGAATGAAACGCTTGATTTAGCTATTTTAGACGTTATGCTGCCTGATATGAACGGTTTTCAAATATGCAAAAAGATAAGGGAGAAGTATCGCTATCCCGTGATAATGCTCACGGCAAAGGGAGAGGAAGTTGATAAAATAACGGGATTAACATTAGGAGCAGATGATTATATTACAAAACCGTTTTTGCCTTTAGAATTGGTTGCCCGTGTGAAAGCACAATTAAGGAGATATAAAAAATACAATGTGGGAAATGAGCCAGAGGAAGATATTTTGATTCATTCTGGTTTAGTCCTAAATGTGAAAACGCATGAGTGTACTTTAAATGAAAAGCCTCTTTCATTAACACCTACGGAGTTTTCTATATTACGCATTTTGTGCCAGCAGAGAGGAAATGTAGTCAGCTCGGAGGAACTTTTTCACCAAATATGGGGGGATGACTATTTCAGCAAGAGCAATAACACAATTACTGTTCATATTAGGCATCTTCGTGAGAAAATGGGAGATTCATTTGAAGAACCGCAATATATAAAAACGGTCTGGGGGTGTGGATACAAAATTGAAAATTAAGATTTCAAAGGCAACTACACTAATTGGCACTTGTATCTTCGGCATCGTTGTTTGCTTTGGATTGTATTATCTGGTGGATAATGTCTGGAATGGTTTTTTTGTAGACTGGTTTACATCTAAATATATGAACACGCATGAAGTGTATTCTGCTGATGTTAAAAAGAATATTTTTGTTACAGAGCCTTTATGGTCGGAGCTAAAAGTATTTATTTTGACAGTTTTGATTTTAATCGTACTTATCAGCATTGTGGTTACTTTTGTAACTGCAAATTTATATGCAAAGGAAAAAGTGAGAAAATCCATTACTGCGACTTCGGCGATGCTCCATGATTTTATGATTGAGGAAAGAGGGAATATAGAAATTTTCCCTAAAGAATATGCCGAAATTTCAGCCCAGATGTCCGATATAAAACAGGCGATGCAGCGGCATGAACAAATGTTAAAGGAAGAAGCAAGCAGAAAAAATGATTTGATTGCTTATCTTGCACATGATTTAAAGACACCGCTTACCTCTGTCATTGGATATTTAGCATTATTAGATGAAGCACAGGATATGCCGATAGAACAAAAAACGAAGTATGTAAATATTGCATTAAGCAAAGCTCTTCGTTTAGAAAAACTTATCAACGAATTTTTTGATATAACACGATATAATCTGCAACAAATTGATTTGGAAAAAGAATCTATAAACCTCTGTCATATGTTGATACAAATGACAGATGAATTTTATCCGCTGTTAAATGCCCATGGTAATCAAACAGAGGTATGTGTAGATGAAGATATAACGGTTTATGGGGATTCTATAAAATTAGCCAGAGTTTTCAATAATATTTTAAAAAATGCAATTGCATACAGCTACCCAGATACTATAATAAAAATATGGGCTGAAAGCACAGCTACGGATGTTTGGATTTATTTTTGCAATAAAGGAAAGACAATTCCTGCAGGAAAGCTAAATTCTATTTTTGAGAAGTTTTTCCGTATGGATGAAGCACGTTCGACGAATACGGGAGGTGCAGGATTGGGACTTGCGATTGCAAAAGAAATCATAACATTGCATGGAGGTAAAATTACTGCCGAAAGTGAAAACGAATCAACAACTTTTCGTATTTCTTTACCTGTAACACATTAGTAAAATATATAGGCTCTCTTAGTATTTTCTTAGGAATTAAAAAATTGAATATTAAAGTACGGATAGCTTCTGTTCAGTAGAATGAATACTGAATAGAAGCTATTTGCTTTGTATTAAAAGAAGTATAGAAAATGGAGGACTTCATAATGAATCAACAAAAGAAAGTTGCAGTTTTTTTTGGCGGCTGCTCCACAGAATATGCGGTTTCGTTACAGTCTGCATATGCGGTAATTAAGTGTATTGATACAAAGAAATATGTACCAATTTTAATAGGCATTGCCCCTCACTCTGGCAAATGGTACTGGTATCATGGGGAACTGGAAAGGATAAAGGAAGATAATTGGCAGTCAGAAGAAAACTGTACGCCAGTATTTCCGTCTTTTGACAGAACGGTTCACGGGTTGTGTTACTGGGACAATAATCATTTACAGACAATTTCTTTAGATTCCGCATTGCCCGTTTTGCATGGAAAAAACGGAGAAGATGGAACAGTTCAAGGGGTTCTGGAATTGATGGGGATTCCTGTTATCGGATGTGGTTTATTATCTTCCGCTTTGTGCATGGATAAAGAACTGGCTCACCGTATCGTACAAATGAACGGAATAAAAGCCGCACGTTCTTTTGCTATTAAGAAAAATTATTCAGAGAAAATGGTTCAGCAAAGAGCCTTAGAGCTTGGCTATCCATTATTCGTAAAGCCTGTACGGTCTGGCTCATCGTTTGGGATTTCAAAAGTGTTATACGAACAAGATTTGATTTTAGCAATCGAAAATGCCTTCCTGCATGATTCTACCGTTATTCTGGAAGAAATGGTTGATGGATTTGAGGTTGGCTGTGCAATTTTGGGGAATAAGGATTCCGATTTGATAGTGGGTGAGGTTGATGAAATTGAATTGTCGGATGGATTTTTTGATTACACAGAGAAATATACATTGAAAACTTCCAGTATTCATGTGCCTGCCCGTATTTCCCCCAAAAAGGCAAAAGAAATTAAAGGAACAGCTCTTGAAATTTACAAAGCATTAAATTGTTGCTGTTTTGCAAGGGTGGATATGTTTTTGACTCCCGCAGGGGAAATTTATTTTAATGAAGTAAACACAATCCCTGGATTTACGGAGCATAGCCGTTATCCCAATATGTTAAAAGAAGCAGGTCTGCCTTTTGATGAAGTAATCAACCGCTTAATTGAAATGGGGGTATCGAAGTGACACAGATTGAATTAACAAAAGACGACACATATCACGGGAACTTAATACTTGTAACGCCAGATTATCCGCTTATGAAAATTCTATGTATGGAAGATATGCTGCCGGCAATTAAGGAACAGCCAGAAATACGGATGAATGAGCAGGCGGCTAATTTATTGCAGCTAACATTGGCAAAAATTCATTGCAGAAATGAAATTGTAGCTGTAAGCGGTTTCCGCACACAGGAAGAACAGGAAAAAATATGGAATGACACATTGGCTGAAAGTGGTCTTGACTTCACAAAAAAATATGTGGCAGTACCCAGACATAGTGAGCATCAGACAGGACTTGCAATAGACCTTGCAGAGAACAAGGGACAGATTGACTTTATTTGCCCGCATTTTCCATATACGGGAATTTGGGGGAAGTTCAGAATGACCGCTCCACGATTCGGCTTTGTTGAAAGGTATGTATCTGGGAAAGAGCAGATAACAGGCATTGGAGCAGAACCGTGGCATTTCCGTTATGTGGGTTATCCCCATTCTGTCATTATGACAGAAAAGGATATGGCTTTAGAAGAATATATTTGCTTTTTAAAGGAAAATACCGATTTAAGGCATCCTTATATTTATAACAGTTCTAAAGCGGATAAAATAGAAATTTCGTATGTTTTTTTAGATGGCGGTTATTCTATAAAACTTGATGTATCAGAGATGTCGCCGTATATGGTTTCGGGTACAAACGAGGGGGGAGCTATTTTAAGTAGATGGAGGGATTATGCGTAATAAAACATTTGCAGGAATAGATTATTTCCGCTTAATAGCTGCTTTTATGGTGATTGCAATTCACACATCGCCATTGTCAGTCCGGAATGAGGGCATTGATTTTCTAATCACATATTGCGTTGGAAGAATTGCAGTTCCGTTTTTCTTTATGATAACAGGATATTTTGTTTTAGCACCATATGTGCTTAGCAATTTTAAAAAGAAATCCCCCATCCATAAATATCTGGTTAAAAACATAAGGCTGTATTTAATTGTGACCGCTATTTATATACCTATTTCCGTGTACTCTGGGAATATGCCGCATAGCATAATGGAGTTGATGAAGCAGTTACTTTTTGATGGCACATTTTATCATTTATGGTATTTCCCCGCTGCGATTATTGGGTGTATTCTCCTTGCCTGTTTGACAAAAAAATCAATTCTGGCAGCGGTTTACTTTTCTATTATTGCATATGTGATAGGAATATTCGGTGATTCTTATTATGGGATTATAGAAAATGTGCCTTTCCTCAATACGTTATACAATGGAATCTTCTTTGTCAGCAGTTATACAAGAAATGGTATATTTTTTGCTCCAATTTATATTTTGCTTGGGATGTTTCTTGCTGTTCCCGAATTTCATTGTCGGGAAAACATATGTAAATGGGGACTTGTGCTGTCATCGCTCCTCATGCTGCTAGAGGGTTGGGTTACTTATAGTTTGAATCTCCAAAAACATAATAGTATGTATTTGTTTTTGCTTCCAGTCATGTACTTTTTGTTTCAATTATTGCTTAACATTTCTGGGAGAGTTCCTGCATGGATACGGGGCGGCTCTATGATGCTATATATTATCCACCCTGCGGTCATTATTGTTGTTCGTGGAATTGCTAAAGTAACAAGGCTTACCAAAATACTTGTGGATAATACTTTTATCCAGTATATCTTTGTCTGTATATTATCGCTGATAGCAGCATTTTGTATTCAAGTATTTTTGGAAAGGGGAAATAGAAATGTACCAAAAAGGAAGAGCATGGATTGAACTAAATATTGATAATCTGGTTCACAATATAAGCCAATTTAAAAATATTCTTTCCCCGCAATGTGCAATCATGCCCGCAATTAAAGCAAATGCTTATGGACATGGTGCTGTTATCATTGCTGAAGTTTTGCAGGATTTAGGAATCAAAGACTTTTGTGTGGCGACTGTAAATGAGGCGATTGAGCTTAGAGAAGCAGGAATTTCAGGACAATTATTGATTTTAGGATATACTTCACCGAAACAATTTTCTGATTTAGTACATTACAATCTGACACAGACGGTAATTGATTATCCATATGCAAAATTACTAAATGATTATGGACAAGCTGTATTTGTCCACATAGGGATAGATACTGGTATGCACCGCTTGGGGGAAAGAAGCGAAAATATAAAAGATATTTATAAAATCTGGGAGTTTGAAAATTTGAAAATAACGGGGGTTTATTCCCATTTGTGCGTATCGGACGGAGCTGGTGCTGCAGAAAGGAATCTTACTCTGAAACAGGTTGCAGAATTTAATTCTGTAATAAATTCGCTGCATAGAAAGGGCATCCGTCATTTTAAAGCACATATACAAGGAAGTTATGGCGTACTAAATTATCCATCTTTAAAATTTGATTATGTACGTTTAGGAATCGCACTCTATGGTGTTTTAAGCTCTCCGAGAGATACAATAATTTCTGATATAAAATTGAAACCTGTCCTATCATTAAAAGCCAGAATTGCGTGTGTGAAACAGTTACACAAAGGAGAAGCAATCGGTTATGGATTTACTTATAAAGCCACGAAAGAAATGCAGATTGCTACTGTTACGATAGGATATGCGGATGGTATTCCCCGTGAGTTGTCAAATAAAGGGGTTGTTCTGATATATGGAAAAAAAGCGGCTATTATCGGACGTATCTGTATGGATCAGCTAATGATAGATGTGACAGGTATTCAAGGGGTGTCTTGTGGAGATGAGGTTATATTGATTGGGAAAAGCGGAGATAGAGAAATCTTGGCTGCTGACCTAGCAGATAGTATAGACACCATATCAAATGAGATTTTAAGCCAATTAGGAAGTCGTTTAGGCAGAGTATCAATAAAAAAAGTATAGCAGATTTGTACCTGCCGAGGAAAAGGAGCGTATTCGTGAATTGCAATATGTTCTGGATAATGTTGATGAACTAGAAATGCGGGAGTATAGAAAAATTTGAAGTCATTGGGATAAGACTTATAGTTAAATTTATAGCCCACCAAATAAAAAAAACGGTGTTTGGTGGGCTGTATCTGTAGTACGGAAAGACTAACTGTCCTTATGAAAAGGATAGAATACCCGTCCGCCGCAGGGGAAGTACCCTAATTAAAAAGCAAGTACACTGCCATCCCCATACACTGATTTATGTCGTGGACCACGGCCCTGGAATCCCTGACGAGGAAAAAGAATTCATCTTTGACCGCTTTTATAAAGTCCATCGCCATTACCCTTGCAAAAATCCGTTTTATATTAATTAGAGTTCTGTTTAACCTCAATTTGAACGTTTTATTACCTTGTTGGCATTTGAAAGCCCGCAAGCGCCTTGTTCAAATAGTCGTTAAAAGGTTTCATGATCCGGAAAATCTCTGTTGCCTTTGCAAGAAATGCTTCTGCCTCGTTCAATTCTTTATCCTTTAGCGGATATTCCAGATACCAGCTCTTAAATTTTAGATATTCTGCCTGCGGATGTTCTTTCTCATATCCCGCAGGAACATTCTTTAATGCCGTTCCCTCAACAGTAAAATATTTTTCAAACTCTGGCTTATGGATGATTTTTTCCCATTCCTCGCCATTCTGGGCAATATAATCCCGTATCATCGTTGTCGCATCTTTGAACATATCTGCAAACAAACCGCCGCCTAAAAAAGATTGATTGTCCGGCTTTATCATAATGTAATATCCAACAGGGACAGGCAGCTTGCCTTTAGAGGAAATATGAGCACGGAACGCAGGATTATAAGGCGATTTGTCACGGCTGAAACGGGTATCCCTTACCAGCTTAAAGGTAAGGTCTTTCGGATTGTTATGTAAAATGCTGCTGTCAAACTTTCCGATTTCCAGCATCAAAGCCTGTAATAGTCCTTCAAACTCAGCATTCGCTTTTTTGTAATCTTCCTTATTCGCATGATACCATTCACGGTTGTTATTCAAACTCAATGCCGATAAATAATCTATAATTATCTGTGTATTCATAATCTGTCGTCTCCTTTACGAATTTTGGATAATGGAAAACTGTGTGGAATCTAAAAATTCCTGTATCAGATGTTTCGTGCGTTCGGGAGATTGGTAGGGCTTACAGAAAGAGAAATCCTGTGATAAATCGTCAATATCTTCCATAGCATTTTTAACATCAAGCATAGTTTGAATGGAAATTTCCGTAGCTGCTGTATAATCTAACTGCAGCGGGTTTATCCGATGACTCTGTATCGCATAGTTCACTCTGTCTTTACATTTGCATCTGCCGCCGCCATATTCTCCACAATACTGTCCAAGAAAATCTGCCATTTTTCTGCGTATTCGGGAAAGTCGCTGACGGAAAGCCTCTGGGGTCATTTCCAAAATATCCCCTGCAATACGACTGTCAATCTTAAACATCGTACCCAATATGAAAATACATCTGCTTTCCATATCAAGACATTGCAGCATCACGTTGGTACAGGACATTTTCAGTTCCTCTGCCAAAACATCCTTTTCTACATTCTGCGTTAAATCCGGCACATCCTGTACTTTTCCGTTTTCTATGTCATCCCCGTAATACTCGAAGCTCAGCGGATAGCGGGCAAACATATGCTTTTTGTAGTTTTTCAGATGATTAGCAGCGATGGAAAATACCCATGTTGTAAATGAGCTGTCGCCTCTAAAAGACGATAGATGAGTAATCATTTTCAGCAGGATATCCTGCGTGGCATCCTCTGCATCTGCGAATGTACCGAGCATCCGCAGGGATAAATTGAACACAATGTCCTGCACACTTGCGACAAGCGTTTCAAGGGCTTTTTTATCCCCTGCTGTAGCTTTATTGACCAAAGCCTGTAATTCTTCATTCGTTTTTTTCTTCATAGATTTTACCTCCTACTTAATTAGACAGCGCTTCCTTATCTGTGTGACAAAAAATAATTATTTTTTATTCTGATTCAGCTGCAAATCCTTATATTAAGTATAGTTATTCGAACAAGTTGGTTCAAGCATTGTCTATACAGGGCTAATTAACCTTTCTCACTTATAACCTTCTTCTCCGATAATATCATGTTCAGAACATGGTGGCTGCAGAATCTGGATGTCATTATTTCAGTAGGCTACTGTGTCAAATCAATCCGTGGTACCCAGTTCCGTATCTGGGGCAATTCTCTGCAGAAGTGATTTATGAAAGGGGAATTCTCTGAAAGAAGATGAGTTGAAGATACTCAATAATCTTGTTTCTGGTTATTTCGATTTAGCTGAAATCAATGCTACGATTTTGACTTCGGGCAGCAGAAAGATTCTAACCGGAAGCGGAAGTATCAGCCATGATTCAGCGACAAAAATTCTGTTAAAAGAAAATAACTTGACAAATCAGGTCTACTAATATAGACTAATTATGTGATCTATATTAGTAGACCTGATTTGATATATGAGAATTAAGTAGGGAGAGATGAGATATGGAAGACTTAAGATTATGTGACAGTGAATATCGCTTTATGTGTCTTGTATGGGAATTATCCCCTGTGCGCAGCGGCGATTTGGTAAGGGTCGCCCAAGAACAGCTGGGATGGAAGAAATCTACAACGTATACGGTGATTAAGAAGCTGGAAAAGAGGGGGTTCTTAAGGAATGATACGGCTCTTGTGACGGCGCTGGTTCTGAAAGAGGAATGCCAGGCGGCGGAAACCGATTACTTTATGAATAGGACATTTGAGGGATCCCTCCCGAAGTTTGTGGCAGCTTTTTTGGGGAACCGGAAGATTTCGGAGAGAGAGGCGAAGGAGATTAAGGCGATGATCGATTCGCACAGGGAACATTCCTGAGGAGGATGAGATATGAACGGAATATGCAGAGTATTTTTAGCAGTTTGCAATATGTCGCTGACTGCCGTATTTGTAATTGCGTTGGTATTGCTGGCAAGGATGATTATGAAGAAGATGCCTAGAAGATTTTCATATTATCTGTGGGTTATTGTTGCATTTCGGCTGATCTGCCCATACTCAAGGACAGAGTGAATTTGGAAGACCATTCTGTCAGGAATTTATGGATGCAGAGACGAAACAACGCGCGTTGGAGGAAAATATGGGGGAGATTCTGTATTATCTCGTATTTTCCGAAAAAAGCGTAGAAGAACTAAGAGCAGTATATGCGGTATCTTCTTATGCCAGATCGTTATATGAGGCTAAAAATCCACATATAGGAGATGCCCGTTGGAAAACTGATGGAATGTATAGGCATATTTCCTGATATGAAACGGTCGATAGAGTTTCAGGCAGAAGAAGAGCCTTATGTGCTTACGATCCATTATGAGGAACGGCCGCAGGACAAGAAAAGCTTTCACTGGCAGATGGAGAAGAAGGCAATTCTGCTTTTGTGCCTGACAGAGAATGCGGACAGAGTTGAGTGGACTTATCCTGAAGGGCAGGAAGAGCGCAGATTTGGCTGTGACAGGGAGCAGGCGGCGAAGAGGATTGGGGTTAAGGAAACCGGGGACATAGGAAGATTTGCAGAGTCGGAAAGCAACGTACAGCACCATAAAAATAATGTATAATATATTTTAACAGAGTTATTATGCGAATAATATACGCCGTGAGCGTGAAAAACTGGAGAAGAACCTGTCTCGGCCGGAACATCTGAAAACGGTCCGGGGATTCGGATACCAGCGGGAGGAGTGAGAAGTTTGAAATTTCTATATGAAAAGCAGACACGAAGGTTTTACCTGTTTCTTATAGTGATTTGTTTGCTGCAGATCTGCGTTTTGGGAATCTGCGGCATTTTTCAGGCACAGGATATCAGAAGAATTCTTATAAAACGCGAGCTTGCGGCAGTTTCCTATCTGTTGGAACAGGAAGTTTCACCTGCACTGGTAGCCTCTGCATGGAATCATGTGGAGGTAACGGAAGAAGGGAAACAACTGTTGGAAACCATCGGACATACAGAACATACGCAGAGTTATTTACTGCTGTTTGTAGAGCAAACGTATATTTGGCGGATCGCAGCGCTGCTTTCAGTAGGTCTGGTTTTTGCGATTATGGTTTTGGGCGGTACGGGATTGTTTTTGCGAAGAAGAGAGCAGATGTATGAGAGTATTGAAACGGTGATTGCAGAGTATGACCAGAACCGGTTTGAAAACCATCTGCCCGCAGGAGAAACAGGGGCAATTTTCCAGTTGTTTGGCAGTATTGAACAGCTTGCTATGTCGCTGCAGGCAAAGAGTGAGATGGAACACAAAGCAAAGATGTTTTTAAGAGATATGATATCGAATATTTCACATCAGCTGAAAACGCCTCTTGCAGCTCTAAATATGTATATGGAGATCATAAAAGATGAGCCGGAGAATGAAGAAACGGTGAAGATTTTTTCTCAGAAATCCATGAAATCTCTGGAACGGATGGAGCGGTTAATACAATCTCTTTTAAAAATGGCGCGTCTGGATACTGGGAATATAGTTTTTGAAAAACAGGAGTGTTTTGCGGCAGAAGTCGCAGGGCAGGCAGTGGACGATCTGCTGGAACGCGCGAAGCAGGAGGGAAAAGAGATTTTGATAGACGGCAGGCCAGAGGAGAGACTGATCTGCGATCAGGAGTGGACGAAAGAGGCGGTTGGGAATCTTATAAAAAATGCGCTCGATCACACGGAAACAGGAGATGTTATCCGTGTATCGTGGAAAAGAACCCCTGCAGTTTTTCGCATGACAGTAGAAGATAACGGGTCAGGCATTGCGCAGGAAGACATCCATCATATTTTTAAACAGTTTTATCGAAGCCGGTCTTCCAGTGACCGGCAGGGGACAGGGCTTGGGCTTTCCCTGGCGAAATCAATTGTGGAAGGTCAGGGTGGGAATCTGTCTGTGGAGAGCAGGCCCGGAGAGGGGAGTGTATTCTGGCTGACCTTTCTTACGAATCTGTAAGTTTCCATTCACCGGAATGTAAGGTCAAGATGCTATTCTTTTTTTGTACATCCAAAAAAGAATCGTTGAGAAAGGCAGGGGATTGTATGGAAATATTAAAAGTAGAGAATCTGTGTAAGGTTTATGGAAGCGGAGAGGCCCGTGTAGATGCGTTAAAGAATGTTTCTTTATCCATGCAGAGAGGAGAATTCGGAGCGGTCGTCGGAGCATCCGGTTCTGGGAAGAGCACGCTTCTGAATTGTATTGGCGGGCTGGATGAGGCAAACTCCGGGAGTGTATTTTTAAATGGCAGAAACATATTTGCGATGGGGGAAAATGAACGAACAGTCTTCCGCAGACAGAATATCGGGTTTATTTTTCAGTCCTTTCATCTGATTCCAGAGCTTGATGTAGAGCAGAACATTATCTTCCCGCTTCTGTTAGATTACAAGAAACCGAATCAGGAACAGGTGGATGAGATTTTAGAGGTACTGGGGCTTACGAACAGACGGAAGCATTTGCCGGGACAGCTTTCTGGCGGACAGCAGCAGCGGGTGGCCATAGGACGTGCTTTGATTATGAGACCGGCGCTAGTTCTTGCCGATGAGCCGACCGGGAATCTGGATTCCCAGAGCAGCCAGGATGTAATGGATCTTTTGTGCAAAGCGTCAAGGCATTATCAGCAGACTGTTTTAATGATTACCCATAATATGAACCTGACGTCCCAGGCAGACCGGGTGTTCCAGGTTACGGACGGTGAGCTTATTGAGCTGGGAGGTGTGTCGGATTGAAGCATTATTTGGATTTGATACAAATATCGGCGAAACAGCATAAGAAACAGAACCGGATGACCAGGCTCTGCATTGTGCTGGCAGTGTTTCTGGTCACGGTGATTTTTGGGATGGCGGATATGGAGATTCGTTCCCAGATGATACAGGCAGTTAAGAGTGATGGAAGCTGGCATGCAGGTTTTTTGGTGGATGAAGAACAGGGAGCGCTTTTGAAAGCACGGCCGGAGGTGGAACATATTGCGCGGTATGGGGTGCTGAATTATCATCTGCGAGACGGTTATCGGATTGAAGGAATCGAGACGGCAGTCTGTGGGTTTGACAAAGAGCTTTTGGAAATGTTTCCGGCAGCAAAGCTTACGGAGGGAACATTTCCGGAAAATACCGAAGAGGCAGTTCTGAATGAGAGTGCAAGGACTCGGCTGGGCGTGCAGGTGGGAGATACTGTCAGCATGGCAACTCCACAGGGGGAGATGAAGCAGTATCATATTACCGGGATTACGAAAGATACGGCGTTAGAGGCAGAACATGACGCGTTTGGCATGTATCTGAATACGGACGGATTTTCTGCATTGCGGCCGGAAGAAACAAAATCGGCACAGGAAGTGGTTTATTATGTAGAGTTTCGGAAGTTTTGTAATATCCAGAAGGCAATCCGTGAGATCAGCGCGCAGTTTGGCATGGAAGAGGGACAGGTGCGTCAGAATGTAAAGGTTCTTATGCTAATGTTTCAGAGCCAGGATACCTATATCCTGCAGCTATATTTTGTGGCGGCAGTTTTGGCGGCGTTAGTCGTGATTGCAGGAATCTTTATGATTACAGCAAGTATGAACAGTAATATCGCACGGCGGACAGAATTCTTTGGTATGATGAGATGCCTTGGGGCAACCGGAAAGCAAGTGATCCGTTTTGTGCGAAGAGAAGCGCTTGGTTGGTGCAGGACGGCCATTCCAGCGGGCATTATTGCGGGGATCTGTATGGTATGGGTTCTTTGTGGAATGCTGCGTTGTCTAAGTCCGGGGCTTTTTGAAGGATTGCCGGTGTTCGGAGTCAGTTATATAGCGGTCGCAGCCGGAATGATCGTGGGATTCGTTACTGTATTTCTGGCTGCAAGGTCTCCGGCTAAGCGTGCTGCGAAAGTGTCTCCGTTAACAGCAGTTTCCGGAAATGCAGGAACCGTGCAGGCAGTAAAAAGGACGGCAAATACACGGATTTTTAAAGTGGATATGGCGTTGGGGGTTCATCATGCTTCTGGAAGTAAGAAGAATTTCCTTTTGGTAACAAGTTCTTTTGCATTCAGTATTATCCTGTTCCTTGCATTTGGCACAGCTATTGATTTTATGCATCATGCGCTTACGCCGCTTCGTGCGTCTGCTCCCGATCTTTATATTTATAAGGAAGATTATACTAATCAGATTCCGTCAGGGCTTGATGAAGTAATCATAAAGTATCCGGGCGTGAAGCGTGCATTTGGCAGGGGTTATGCAGAGTTTACGATTCCAGGGGATGGGAGCACTCTTATTGTGATTTCTTATGATGACCAGCAATTTGAGTGGGCAAAGGATTCTCTGATTGAGGGAAATCTGCAGGATGCGATAGATGGAAAAGGTATGCTTTCCGTACATCGGGAAGGGAATACATTTGCTGCAGGCAGCAATGTCACGGTATCGGCAGGCGGTGGGGAGAAAGAAACTTCCATAGTCGGTACCCTTGGAGATGTTCCGTATAGTTATGGAGCGGACAGTACTACAGACAGTATGACAGGAATGGCAGTCTGCTCGGAAGAATTGTTCCGGAAACTGACAGGGGAAGACGGGTATGCGGTTCTTGATGTACAGCTTAATCGGGATGCAACGGATTCACAGGTGCAGGAAATCCGCAAGGTAATGGAACAGGAATGTGGCAGCAGTGTTGCATTTTCTGACAAACGGATCGGAAACAAGGAAACGAAAGGGGCAAGCTATTCGATGTCTGTATTTCTCTATGGTTTTTTGGCAGTGATTGCTATGATTGGTTTCTTTAATATCATCAATAATATTGCTATGAGCGTGTCGGCGCGGATGAGGGAGTATGGCGCGATGCGGGCGATTGGAATGACTGTGCGGCAGTTAAACAGGATGGTATTGGGTGAGACAATGACCTATACGGTCTTTGGTGTTCTTTTAGGATGTGTGATCGGGCTGCCGCTTAATAAGGTTCTGTTCCAAAACCTTGTGACTTCCAGATGGGGAGATGAATGGAGCGTTCCGGGATGGGAGCTTTTGGTGATTGTGTTCATTATGCTTGGTTCCGTATGTCTGGCGATTATGGGGCCGGTGAAGCAGATCAAGAAAATGACGGTGGTGGATACGATAAACAGGGAGTAAAAAGACGGTAATTCAAATAATACAGCAGTACGGTTTCCCGTTTTTCGTCCGACAGACTGTGCAGGGCTTCGGAAAGTAACTTCGCGTAATTGCCGCGGCGGCTTTTTTTCTTTTGCCGTCGCGCGGCAGATTTGCTGCAGACACCTTCCTCATTTTTTATCACTTCAAGGGTATTATCCAAAAGATTACCTAAAATCTCATAACCTATTCCGCAAGAGTACAGACAATCTTTTTATGGTCGAACAATAAATAAGGAATTTGTGACGGCTTCGAAATAAACATGGCTCATGTGAGATTTCTGTGACATTTGGGTGATAATATTATATAATCCGATATAATCAGGAGAAAAATATAGTAAGGGAAGGTGAACATATGAGGATTTTAGTGGTGGAAGATGACCATCTTTTAAATAGTACGCTTTGCTATAATTTATCTGCGGGCGGTTATAAGGTAGATTCGGCGAAGACAAAAGCAGAAGCAGAGCAATGCTGTGAAGAACAGACATATGAACTGGCCGTTTTGGATATCAATCTCCCGGATGGAAACGGGTTTGCATTATGCCAGAAGCTGAAAGAAAAGTATCCGGATACTGCTGTAATCTTCCTGACTGCAAATGATATGGAAAGCGACATGTTAAAAGGATATGAGTTAGGGGCAGATGATTATGTGACAAAACCATTTCATATCAGTGTATTCCGCAAAAAGGTTTCTGCTCTGCTTGCGCGGATACAGAAGCAGACCGGCGGGGATACTTATGACGACGGGAATCTGTCTGTTCATTTCTCTGAGATGACGGCAGCCTTCTCAGGAGAACCGATTAATTTTACTTCCATGGAATACCGCCTTTTGAAGGTACTGATACAGAACCCGCAGACTGTCCTGACCCGTCAGATACTTCTGGAAAAACTGTGGGACTGCGAACGTAATTTTGTAGATGAGCATGCCCTTACGGTTGCCATAAGCCGTATCCGCAACAAGATAGAGCGCGATGGATCTCAATATATTAAAACCGTTTATGGCATGGGATATATGTGGATTGGGGGCCGAATGAAATGAACGCAATAAACGTTTCTGTAAATAAAGCCTGTGCGGCGCTCCTGGGTATTTTCTGTACACTTTCTGCCTGTGTGCTTGCAGGCTTTTATCTGCTGACAGGGCAGGCCGAAGTGCTTCTATTGGGCCTTCTTTACATTTTTCTTGTGCTTGTCTGCGGGGCTTTGTTTATCGCACTGATCCGCCAGAAGCTTCTTTTATTCTCAGATACCCTTTGCCAGCAGTTAGACCGGATGGCAGAGGGAGAGACAACTCTGCTTGAGAGCGTGCTGGAGGAAAACCTGTTCTATAAGATTAATCACAGGGTGGTAAGGCTTTATGAAATAATGCTGAAAAACCGCGACAGCATTGCAAAGGAAAGGTCTAAGCTTAAGGAGTTGATTTCTGATATCTCTCATCAGGTTAAGACGCCCATCACAAATCTTAAGATGGTAAATATAACAATGCTTGAAGAGCCTATGTCAGAGGAAAGACGAACCAGATTCCTGATGGACTGCGGGACTGAGCTTGACAAACTGGATTTCCTGATGCAGGCAATGATAAAGACTTCCCGCTTAGAGACAGGCATCATCTCTCTGGAGAAGAAAGTGCAGCCTGTTTATGATACGCTGGCGTCGGCTCTTGGGAGCATCCTGTTTCATGCGGAAAAAAAGCAGATGGAAGTCTCTGTGGATTGTCCCGCCAATTTAAAGGCCTATCATGACCGGAAGTGGACGGGAGAGGCATTGTTTAATATTCTGGATAATGCTGTGAAATATTCGCCGGAGGGAGGCAGGATAGATATCCATGTTGAAAGTCAGGAATTATATCTGAAAATTGATATTGCAGATACCGGAAAGGGAATACCGGAAAATCTGCATGGAGCGATTTTCAAACGTTTTTACAGGGAAAATGACGTGCATGATACCCCGGGGGTTGGTATCGGTTTGTATCTGGCGCGGGAGATTATTACGATGCAGGGCGGTTACATGAAAGTTGCATCGGAAGTGGGAAAAGGTTCTGTCTTTTCAGTTTTTCTTTTGAAAGAGAGGAATGCTTAGCCGTTCTGTTCTCTTCATTACTGCCGAAATGTCACTGAATTGTGAGATTTCAAAGCCAAATTGTTGAAAAGTCTTTGTTTCCGGTGAGATTTCTGAGAGGTTTGACTGTTATGATATGGTTAGAAACGTGGAAAGACGTTTCTTAATTATCAGAAAGGACGTGAACCTATGAGCATTTTGCAGACGACAGATTTAAAAAAATATTATGGCGAAGAGCCCAATATAACCAAAGCATTGGACGGGATTACCCTTAACATCGGACAGGGAGAATTTGTGGCCATCGTCGGAACCTCCGGAAGCGGGAAGTCTACCCTGTTAAATATGATGGGAGGTCTGGATAATCCGACCTCCGGCAGTATCAAAGTAAAAGGCAAGGAATTATCCCAAATGAAAGACGAGCAGCTTACGATTTTCCGCAGGCGCAATATCGGTTTTGTCTTTCAGAATTATAACCTGGTTCCGATTCTTAATGTATACGAGAATATTGTGCTGCCGGTAGAACTGGACGGCGACACTGTAGACCAGAAATTCATGGAAGATGTGGTAGGGCTGCTTGCACTTGATGACAAGCTGAACAGTATGCCGAATAATCTTTCGGGAGGACAGCAGCAGCGGGTGGCGATTGCCAGGGCGCTTGTGTCAAAACCTGCAATCATCTTGGCAGACGAACCGACCGGAAATCTGGACAGCCGGACCAGCAGCGATGTCTTAGGGCTTCTGAAAACCACAAGCTATAAGTTTGACCAGACCCTTGTGATGATTACGCATAATAATGAGATTGCCCAGCTGGCTGACCGTATTGTCCGTATCGAGGACGGCAGGATCTCGGAGTAAGGAGGGGACAGAGGATGAATGATATTCTATTTGGAAATAATAATCAGGCTGTGTTAAAACGGCTATCGGGGCGGTATTTTAAGGCGAACAAGAACAGAAATATGATTGCCGTGATTGCGATTGTTCTGACGACGACCCTCTTTGCTGCGATTTTTACTCTGGGCTTTGGCATGATGGACACCATCCACGATCAGAATATCCGGAAAGCGGGTGGCGACGGTCAGGCTGTGTTAAGCTATATTAATGACAATATCTATGAGGATGTGAAAGGGAGTCCTCTCATTGACAGGATTGCCTATACGAAATGTATTTCCTATAAGCTCAAGAACCCGGGACTTGAAAAATGGCGGGCAGAAGTCTGGTATATGGACGATACGATGCTTGACTTTGCGCGATATGAACCGACAGAAGGTCAGAAGCCAGCAGCGGACCGGGAGATCATGGCAGATACGAAAACGCTGGAGGCGCTGGGGATACCGGCCAGAATTGGTGAGACAGTTTCTCTGTCCTATGAGATGAAAGGGAAAGAATACCAGACCGATTTCACACTGTGCGGTTTTTGGGAAACAGACAGCCTGAGCAATGTAGGGAGGCTGCTTGTATCAAAGGCTTTTATGGACAGTCATGCAGAACTTGACGGCTATACCCATACGGTAGGCGGTGATTATACCGGTTCTGTCGCAGCTTATATCATGTTTAAAGGAAACGGGGACCCAGAGGCAAAATTGCAGCAGCTCCTTTCTGAAACAGGATATACATGCGACACAATGGGAGGAAGCGCAGAAGATCCGAATTATATTATTGCAAGGGTCAGTCCGGCATATACAGGAGGAAACCTGCTTGAAAATCCTGCCATGCTTATTTCCGGAATTGCAGGGATTCTTCTCATCATTGTGGCGGGGTACCTGATTATATATAATATTTTTCAAATATCTGTGATACAGGATATCCAATCTTACGGGCAGCTTAAAACGCTGGGGATTACAAAACGTCAGATTAAGAGGCTGATTTCCGGCCAGGTACTGCGGCTTTCGCTGATTGGTATACCGATCGGGCTTTTGTTTGGATTTTTGATCGGACGTGCGCTGGTGCCTTTCCTGATGAATGGAACCAGCTATACATCAGAGGCGGGAATCAAGGTGACGGCCAATCCTTATATTTTTATCGGCTCGGCATTATTTGCCCTGATTACAGTTTTCATCAGTGTACGCAGGCCTGCCAGAATCGCGGGAATGGTGTCTCCGATTGAGGCAATCCGGTATACGGAAAATGACCCTGGAGCCTTTGGGAAGAAGAGTACGGATAAGAAGTCAACAAAAGGGGCGAAAATTCATCGAATGGCTTTGGCGAACCTGGGCAGGAACCGCAGACGTACCGTGCTTGTTCTGGTATCCATGACGCTGAGCCTGGTGCTGTTCAATACCGTATTTACATTAGCGGCAGGATTTGATATTGACAAATATATTTCAAAATTTATGGATGTGGATTTTTTGATTTCTTCTGCAGATTATTTCCAGTATCGGTTTGAAAGAAGCGAGTATGAGCTGTCGGAGTCATTTATAGAAGCGGTGCGGCGGCAAGACAGTTTTGAAGACGGCGGCCGGCTTTACACGTCGCGGATTCTGGAGGAAGCATTCTCCGCCTCCAGTCAGGCGTTTGCCAACTATAATAAGGATACTGACGGGAACCCGTATGTTGATTTGTACGGGGCGGATGAGTTCCTGTTTGATTCTATGGAGGTCATAGAGGGAACAATAGACTGGCAGGCGTTAGCATCAGGAGATTATGTTCTGTTTAATGTTGAGTGTGATGATAATGGAAACGTGATCGACAATCCGGAGGTGAATGTCGGGGACAAGATACATTTCAACCATCTGAATGTGGATGGCACACATATTTCCAGAGACAGAAGTTTTGACCTTACGGTTATGGCGAAGGTCCGCACAAATGAGAATACGGCTACTACCCGTCACACGGGTGCGTCGAGATTCTACCTGCCGACAGAACGTTTTCGGAAGCTCTGCGATACCCCTCATCTGGTCGGTTTCCCATTCAATGTGAAAGACGGCAGGGAAACGGAGATGGAAGAGTTTCTGGGCAGTTACGTGGAAAATGCAGAACCGAATATGGATTTTGATTCCAGAGGAACCTATAAAGAGTCCTTTGACAGTCTGACTTCCTTAATCGTTACAATCGGCGGTACGTTGAGTGTCTTGATTGGCTTTATCGGAATAGCAAATTTTATAAATTCCGTACTGACAGGTATTCTTACGCGCAGGAAGGAATTTGCCATGTTACAGAGTATCGGTATGACGGGGAAACAGCTAAAAAGTATGCTTTCTTATGAAGGGCTTTATTATGCGGCAGGGACAATCGCTGCGTCTGTAGTCTTCGGAGGATTCCTTTCCCTGGTGATTGTAAGGGGGATATCCTCCAGCATCTGGTTTTTCACATATCACTTTGTGGCGTGGCCGATGTTGGTTTTATATCCGTTCCTTTTCATTCTGACTGTGACGATACCGGTCGTTGTATACAGGAGGATGGTCAGGGCGAGCATTATTGAGCGGCTGCGCCTTAATTGACAGCCGAATATGAATGATATTTTATGCCCGCGAGCAATGAACCAAGCGGGCATAAATCTTTTATTAGTATAATCATGAGAAAAAATATATATTCATATGTCTCGTCATTTTTGTGTGTATATGTAAACTCATATATTTCGTTTGACTTATAATACTTTTCCGGCGCCTGTATTTCCTGGATAAAATCGGGTTCGGCCAATGCAAGAGTGGTTGTCTGGCCGGCATATGTAAGCGAAGAATCTTCATATACAAAGCTTACCGAATCACTCCCATTGGCCGATGTAAGTTTTTCTCCAGATTTATGAATTTATTTCCATACCATATCTTCCGCATTCTGGAAATACTTTTCTATCGAAAATGGTTCCGTTGTTAAGTTGTGCTGAGGCAGCCATGTGCCGACGACTCTCCAAAGACGAAATATATCAATCCTGTTTTCCTCAAATTCCCCGCAAATCCATGCGGTTATTTTTTCGGTACAACAACCATGCAATCCCCAAAACCAACACACACAGAACCGTCTCATATCCACCAAGATATCCTCCCGGAACCACACAGGCGCCCGCGCCGCCAAGAACCGCAAGGACAGCCCCGCCCATGCCGCCAAGTATGGATGAAGCGCTCTGCTTGACCACGCTTACTTCATTCTCCCAATCCATAACCGGGAAATGCAGGTTTATGGTAATCCCGTATATACAGGCAAACAAAAGGATCACCACCGGAATCACTGCCAGCCAGAAACCTTCCTGTATCCCGGGCCTTAATGCTAAGATTAAGAAAACCTCTGACAGGAGATAAAAAGGCAGAACCAGTATCAAATTCATCAGAATCTTCGCGTCAAGGATCGTTTTCGTCGGCAGCGGCAGGCTTTTGACGAGCCACCAGTTCTTCCCCTCCATAGAAACAGAAGTCGCCGCAGTGGTCATCATACAAAAAGTAGCTGCCAGCAGGAATGGCGCAATCCCCGCCAGATCAACCGGAACCGGCAGTATTTCCTTAATCCTCTCCGTCCCTGTAAAAAGAAGCGCCCCCGATATGACGCATCCCAGGATCGGCCCAATCAGCGTATTGGACACATAGATACTGGATGCAAAATACCGTCGGAATTCCTTTCTGCACAGAGAAGCCAGCGCCGAATCCGCTTTCAGCTCTCCCACCTGATAATTATGCTTTGCCGCCGTTGTATGCAGGTTCCGGCAGATGGACTGAAAACAGGCGGATACGATCGCCGCCGCTGTAGCAAATACAGCCAGAAACACTCCCGTATACATCAGGCACCGGCCGAATTCCCCCTTTACAATCGCCGTTCCAAGCCAGACGGCAGGCGGATAGCAGTCCTCCAGCACGGCCGAAACCATCCCTGACAGTTCCGCTATAATCTCCATGCTTTCCATCCCTTCCATAGCCGTAAGCCGTGAAGAACCAAACATAACCGCAAAAGCTAACAGAAGCGTCAGCGCTGACGCAGCCAGGCTTTTATGCCTCATCCTGGCGGAAATACCTGAAACCAGCGCCCCCGCAAGGATAGCCCCTGTCATTGGCAATAACGGCACGGACCAGATTCCAAGAAACGCGTTCCAATAAAATGCTGCCTCCGGCCTCACTGACCAGGCATATACTGCGATCCCCGGAATCAGTATCAGACCTGCCAGCAGCATATTTTCTGTATACATGCGCAGAAACCGGCTGATTACTATCGCGCCTTTCGTTACAGGCAGGGCGGATACCATATCAAATCCCTGTACCCGGAATATGATGCTTCCCGCCTTTAAGACTCCAAAAATAAAAATCAGGATACTGGAAACCGCGATCAGGCATGAAATGATCTCCGCTTCCGCCCCAAGCCGAACCAGGCCGTAGGAAAGACCGCCCACGTAAAAAAGCATCAGCATAATCAGGAACGCCCATAGAACGGACAGCAGTACCGCCCTCTTTTTCGCACGCCTATCCTTAGAAAACCGTAAAACATTGATGCCAAAGAGATTACAGAGCTCCAGCCTTGCCATAATCTTAATCTGTTCCAAACTAATCTGTGCCGGCATCATTTACCACCTCCATAAAAATGGACTCCAGAGTTCTGCCCTGCTCCACGACCTCCTCCATACTGCCGGAGGCAACCAGACGCCCGTCTTTGACCATCGCTACCTTGTTGCAGAGCTTTTCAGCCACCTCCAGCACGTGGGTGGAGAAGAATATGGCGCCCCCGCTGTCACAAAGCTTCCTCATCATACCCTTCAGGACAACGGCTGCTTTCGGGTCAAGCCCGACAAAAGGCTCGTCCAGAATCAATAGCTTTGGTTCATGCAGCATCGCAGATATGATTGCAAGCTTCTGCTTCATGCCATGGGAATAAGAGGAAATCAGATCCCCAAGAGACGCCGTTATCTCGAATTCATCCCCGTATCTTTGAATCCGTTCCTTCCTGTCTTCTGCTGAAACTTTGAAAATATCGGCAATAAAGTTCAGATACTGGATACCTGTCAGATACTCATACAGATCCGGATTATCCGGAATATAAGCCGTTACCTGTTTGCAGGCAAGGGGAGCCTCCCGAAGGTTCCTACCTCCGATCCTAATCTCACCGGTTTCATAATCATGAATACCGGCAATGCACTTTAACGTAGTAGTCTTTCCGGCTCCGTTGTGTCCAATAAACGCATAGATATCCCCCGGTCTCACATGAAGGCTTAGATCCGAGATCCCCTTACTGCTTCCCTTATAATGTTTCGTCAAATGATTGATGATAAGCATAACTCTCCTCCCATTCTACAACTGTTTCCGGTTAAAACAACCGACAGACAGTACCATACACAGCAAAACCATTAGCCCCACTCCCGCTATGTTGGCATAATAATCTTCCGGGCTTTTGACCCTTTGTAAAAGCTCCATTCCCCTCAGCAGCCTTGCCGGAAGAAAAGCGTCAAGCTTCGGGAACACAGAAAGAAGATAAACGCCCAGCGCCGTCCCGCCGGTTCCTAGAAGTACCTGGGAACTGCTTTTTGACACCGCGGAAAAGAAAATCAGAAGCGCGGCTGCCCATATGCCAAACAGCCACGTACAGGCGACAGCAAAGAACAGGTTCCCGGCAATCCCGTTATCCCAGAAATATGCGTTGTAACCATAAGTAATCCCAAAACAGACCGCATACAGCACCGTCCAGGAGCCATATAAGAATACCGCCTTCGCCGCCAGGACGCTTTGGCGTGACAGTCCTTTGGTTACGACAGGAATCAGCGTGCCTTTCTCGTACTCTGCGGTAAAATTTCCACCGACGATCAGGATGAAAATGATCAACCCTATTGGGATATTTTTATAAAACTGCGTCCAGGAGGTCATGGCATCCACCTGGACGGCTGTCGTCACAAGCCCCGTATCCGCCAGGGAATCCGATAAGGCTTCCATAAGCCAGGGTGTAAGCTTCGCCAGGGCAGGATTCATAATCCCAAATAATACGAAAACCAGCATCAGAATCCACGACCGCCCGGTCCGATTCCATTCCATCCATTCTTTTTTCAGAAATGCATTCATTTGCCTACCACCTCCATAAACAGGTCTTCCAGATCCGCCTCCTGCCGTTCGATACGCATAACCGGATACCTCCTGTCCGCAATCCAATGCAGAAGCTCCGGAAGCCTCTCTGCTTCCTCTAAGAGAAGGCTGTTCTTCCCAGCAGCCCTAAGAAACGGAAATGCCTGCCGCAAAGCTTTTGTATCTTCCGGCTGCTCCATCTCCACAGTCACCGCCGAAGCTTTCTTAAGCTTACGCACCTCATCAAGAGAGCCCTTAAGGGCGATCTTCCCCTCGTGCAGAAACGCCATCTCATCACAGATATGCTCCACATCCGACAGAATATGGGTGGAGAACAGTACCGTTGTCTCCTCCTTTGCCGCTGTCAGAATGTCCAATAATTCCTTCCTGCCTGCCGGGTCAAGAGCCGAAGTAGGCTCGTCGCAGATCAACAGCTTAGGTCTGCCAAACAGGGCTTGCGCAACCCCAAGGCGCTGTTTCATGCCCCTGGAGAATCCTTTGATCCGGTGTTTCTCTTTTTCCAGCCCCACCAGACGCAGCAGCTCTTCACAGCGGCTTTTGATCTCTTTTACCGGCATGCCAGAGATCTCACCGCAAAAACGCAGATATTCTGACGGGGTCATATACGGGTAGAATTCCGGCACATCAGGCAGATAACCGATAAGCCGGTTTGTCGGTGTGTTTCCGTAGCGGACCGGCATTCCATTCACGGTAATCTCTCCGCCGCTTACGGCCAGAAGCCCCAGAATCATCTTCATAGCCGTGGTCTTTCCGGCGCCGTTTTGTCCCACGAAACCGTATACCGTATGCTCCGGGACGGAGAAACTGACATCACGGAGCACCTGTTTTCCTCCGAAGTTTTTTGCCACATGGGAAAGGGATAACATCTCCATCTCAGTTTTCCTCCCTTCTCAGCAGAAAATAAAGGATTGGTCCGATAAACTGCATCCCAATTAACGTAATCACAATCCATAAGGCCCGGCTGCCGTGCCTGTATGTTTGATGTGTCAAAATATGGTGGAGCGTATAGATCAGCAGCACAACCTCCACAATCGCCAGCGGAATTAAAAAAGGTAACATTTCATTTATATCAGGCATCATTTTCTCCTCCTACTTACTCGTAAAATGCTGCAGCATCCTTTGAAAATCGGGGTTCTCTTTGATTCCCTCAAAGGCCGGATGACCGAATGCCGCCTGCAGATTCCGGAAAATGAATTTCCTGCTTCGGGGAGCCATATCGCCTAGCGGAAGGGTTTCAATCCATGCGTCCAACCGATCAAAATAATCATCCCCGTGGAGCGTCAGCTTCTCTGCACATAAAAGTCTGTCAACACATTTTTGAAAAGAGCGGAGGGCCTTAAGCGCCCCTTCTTCCTCCCCGTTCAAAGCATACACTACCGCTGTCTGGTAATGGAACTGCGCCGCCACATTCGGATGAAGCCGTTCCAACCGGTATTGTTCTATTACATTTCCAATCCTGCATATGGTCTCCTGGCATCTCTTGAAATCATCCTGGTATAAAGCCAGGGATATCATGGCATCACTCACCAGATTCAGCAGATCCAGATATTCTCTTGCCTGAATATAGCCTCTGGCTTTCTCAGATTCTCCTTCCATCTGGTAAGCCTGAACCAGCAGCGCTCCATCCTGCCCTGCAAGGCGGGTAGGGTCTGACATCGGCTCCAGCATAGCAATCGTTTCTTTTGCTTTCCCCAGTTGGAGGCTTAAGCCTGCTTTCAAAACCAGGGCATCACTGCACACGCCTACGTCGCTGCAGTTCTCTAAGATATGGTCGCACCACGAGACTGCCTCCTCCAAAAGCTTCGCCTGTTCCTCTTTTGACTCTGCCAGCATATAATGGTTCCAGTACAATACAATAAGCTGGAGAAGGAAAGGATGGCAGGAATAGTACCGCCGGGCCAGGTTACGGGTTTTTTCTATTGCCTCATGAAAAGGCCGCTTCGCAAAATCTCCCACGAGCTCCCCATAGAAACGGCGGATCTGTTCTCTGGAGAGCTGGGCTTTATACCCGATCAGCTCATCTATCGTCATGTCAAAAAATGCGGAAATCTGGAGCAGAAGCATCAGATCCGGCGTACTCTGGGCATTCTCCCACTTAGATACGGACGCCTTGGTCACTCCCAGGAAATTCGCCAGTTCCTCCTGCGTAATCTTCCGCTCATGCCTGAGCCGGATAATATTGTCCGATAATTTTAGTCTGTCCATGTTATTGTCTCCTTATCATCTCTTGTATTACATCTTTTCTTCATTATAATAAATAAAGGATTTCCTATCAATTGAGCAGCATTCCACTTTTTTGCCAAAAAGTCAACCATAGAGAAATGTGCGCCATAAAGGACGTAAATATTGACATCATTTCCAAAAAGTGATAGTATTACTATCATAAAATAAAAAAGACAGGAGATGTACCTTATGGGCGAATCTAAGATTCGAAAACAGCAGATGGAGCAGCGTACACAGCAGATAATCCATACTGCCCTGAAGCTATTCTGCGAAAAAGGGATTGAAGATACATCCGTGGAGGAGATTGCCAAAGCAGCCGGTGTCGGCCCCGCCACGATCTACCGCTATTTTGAAACCAAAGCAGAGCTTGCGATCTCGGCAGGAATTGCCTACTGGCAGATGATCGCCGGAAAATATCTGGATTCCCTGTCCCAGGAAGCATATCAGAAACTGAACGGCATCCGGCAGATAAAATGTATTTTCCAGATCTTTACAAAGATTTTCCAGGAAGAATTCCTATTTCTAAAATTTCTCCAGGAATTCGATATCTTTGTCCAAAGATATCATATTTCAAAGGAACGGCTGGAAGAATATGAAGAATATATCCTGAATCTGAAACCTTATATGACTAATGCTCTGGAAAAAGGCCTTAAGGACAAAAGCCTGGCCTTTTCATACACCATAGATGAAGTATACTTTTCCGTAACGCACACGCTTCTGAGCCTGATGCAGAAACTGGCATGCAATGGACACATCCTTTCATCAGACGAACGAGTCGATCTGGCCTTACAGGTAGAGATTGCAGGCAATCTTCTCCTTAACGGGCTTGGCAGTAAAGAATCACAGTAAGGAGGATGCATATGAAATCACTATCTACAGGTAAAATATGGCTATTCGCGGCCGGGCAGTTCGGATGGTCCTTATTGTCAGGTCTGATTTCTAACTGGCTCGTATACTTTTATCAGCCGGATGAAGCCTCTGTCGCACAGGGGCAGACACTGTTTATTCCCCAGGGACTGGTTATTCTCGGAATCTTTACGGTCATCGGCGGCATTACCGCCTTCGGACGGCTTTTTGACGCGTTCACAGATCCCTTAATTGCATCCCTGTCGGACCGCTGTACCTCTGAACATGGCCGGCGTATCCCGTTTTTAAAATGGGCCGCCCTGCCCCTTTCTCTGTCTACCGTGCTTATATTCTGGTCTCCGGTCAATCAGAACAGCTGGATCAATGCCGTTTTCCTGTTCGTGATGGTAATGGTATATTATTTGTCAATCACGGCTTACTGTACGCCCTATAATGCCTTGATTCCGGAATTAGGGCACAACCAGCAGGAACGCCTGAATATTTCCACAATCATTTCTTTTACTTTTATTGCCGGAACCGCAGTTGCCTATCTGGCGCCGGTAATCTGGGGAGCTTTCATCCCGGTATTGGGTCGTGTAGGCGCAATCCGCGCGACGTTCACGGTTATGGCTGTCATCGCATTTTTCTGTATGCAGGTGCCGGTCTGGTCAATCCGTGAAAAAGAATATGTGGATACTGTTCCCTCACAGGATACCGCGTTTTCCTCCCTCGCTTCCACATTCCGGAATCGGGAATTCCTGAAATTCGTCGGGTCGGACATCCTGTACTGGATTGCCATTACCATGTTCCAGACAGGTCTTCCGTTCTTCGTCACTAGCCTGCTGAAACTTCCGGAAACGATGACCACACTTTATTTTGTCGGTATGACCGCTTTGTCACTGGTATTTTATATTCCGATCAATAAGCTGGCGCCGAAACTTGGCAAGAAAAAGCTGATATTAACGGCCTTCGTGATTTTTTCGTTCTCATATCTCTATACCGGCTTTCTTGGAAGGATCTCTGTAATCTCTGCAAATGTACAGGGTCTGATTCTTATGGTTACGGCTTCCTTACCTATGGCGGTCTTTGGGATCCTTCCTCAGGCAGTGGTTGCCGATATTGCCCAGAGCGATGCGAAACGCACCGGAAGCAACCGTGAGGGGATGTTCTATGCTGCAAGGACTTTTGCATTTAAGCTGGGCCAGAGCCTCTCCATGCTCCTGTTTACAGCGGTTTCCACGGTTGGGGATTCCTTGGGAACGGGTTACCGCATTGCAGCGTTTACGGCGGCATGTTTCTGCTTTTTAGGCGGGATTATCTTCCTGTTTTATGATGAACACAAAATCAGCCAAGATATACGGTAGGAACTTGCCATACATGGTCATGACTGCTGTAACCTGTTATGAATCGCCATGCCCGTCATGGAAATGAAAGGAGAACCCTTACATGGATAGAAGAACCATTCACAATCTGATCATACCGGCAGAAGGATATGCGGAAATAATGGAGTCGTCCGTTCTGCCTTATCTTGCAGAGAGGAAAACGGAAAGATACTGTGAGCGGGAAAAAGGAAAAAAGATCTTCTATCTGCGCTGCCTTGCAGACCAGCCTCAGGGCATTGTCATCCTGTCCCACGGTTATACGGAAACAGCCGACAAGCATCTGGAAAATATCTATTATTTTCTTCGCGGGGGATACCATGTCTTCATGCCGGAACACTGCGGACACGGCCGCAGTTACAGGCTGTGCAGTGATACCGGGGATCTCTCGCTGGTACATATTGATGATTATCAAAGATATGTAGATGACCTGCTGTTTGTAAGCCGCCTTGCGGCACAGGAATTCCCGGAGCTTCCCATATGCCTGTATGGCCATTCTATGGGCGGCGGGATTGCGGCCTGTGCAGCGGCACAAGAGCCCCGGATCTATTCGCGGCTGATCCTCTCTTCCCCAATGATACGCCCAAACAGCGCCCCTATTCCCTGGCCGCTGGCATATCTTGTTGCAAAGACTTTCTGCATAGCAGGCAGGGAAGAACACTATCTGCCGGGAAACCATCCCTATGAAGGAAAGGAGCATTATGCCGACAGTGCGTCCGCTTCCGAATGCCGGTTCCTATATTATCAGGATAAACGCCGCAAAGAGCCCTTATTCCAGATGAACGCTGCCTCCTATGGATGGCTTTGGCAGACGCATCGATTAAACCATGCTCTCCAAAAGAAAGCGTGGCGTCAGATTTCCTGTCCTACCCGGATCTTCCAGGCAGAATGCGAGACATATGTTTCCAAAAAGGAACAGGAACGATTTGTAAAGAAATTATGCAGGAGGAAAAATATAGACGCAAAGCTTATCCGGGTAAAAGGGAGTAAACACGAAATCTTCAATTCCGATAATAAAATATTAGAAGCCTATTGGCAAAAGATTTTATCATAGAACAAAGCATGACAAGCCGTCCCGTTTTTGCAGAATGAGGGGCGGTTTTTACATGTACCAAAAGGCATTCGACGCAGAAATCAACTGCCTGCTTCGGTACAGCGATGCAAAATGGGAAGATTTTCATAGAGAACTGTCAGAAAAACAGAAAGAATATATCTATCATGCGGAACTCCTTATCGGAAATCAACGGATCATGATGGCGGATAATCTGGATATCCCTTTTAAACCAAGCACTGCCCTTTCAATGACTATCACGCTAAAAACAAAAGAGGATGTTATACGGGTCTTTGGGATTATGCAGGACGGAAGCGAGATCATTTATCCGGTACACAGCACTACATACAGTTCCTGCAGTGTCAGTTTTATAGATAAATTCGGCTTTCGATGTAATACTTAACCCAACAAATCAGGGGATTTTATAAGTTAAAACTCATATCTTGTGCCATGTGAGAGCAACAAGCTGTCTGTTAATTCCACACGCAGAATAAAAGTGTTTTCATGACTTTTGATAGTTGTTTTGCAGCACAATAAACTGGAAGATTATCTACGTCATAGACTGCACCTCCTGCAGCCTTTTCAAAATATCCGCATCATCCAGGCCGAACTCCTGCATAATCTCTTTTCAACAATGCGTTCCTTTGTAAATTCCTCCAGAATGATATTCTCAGAATTATAATTCACTTCCTGTCCTTCGGTCAAATACCCCTCCGATGGTAAAGCTTCTACCTTCACATCCATAGGGTAATTCTTCCCAATCGCTGCTTCCCTGATTGAAAAAAGGTAAGATATCTTATCCTTATTATATCGTTAATTACCTTCCCTGGCAACGAAAAAGAAACCTAAGCATCTATATTCATCTATAATTGACAATCCCCCGTACACCCTATATAATATCTTTATTACGCATGTAAGATTAGGAGGGATTTACTATGGCCGCTCTGCCGCAGATTTCCGAAGCTGAATATGAAGTAATGAAGGTCGTATGGAAATACGCGCCCATCAATACCAACGAAATCACTGAGAAATTACTGAAAACCACTGCCTGGAGTCCTAAGACGATACAGACCCTGATCAAACGTCTTGTAACCAAAGGCGCTCTTGCCTATGAAAAGCAGAGCCGGGTATTCGTCTATACTCCATTGGTAAAGGAAAAGGAATATATTGGCCAGGAAAGCAGTTCTTTCCTGAAACGTTTCTATGATGGAGATATCACTGCCATGCTCTCTGAGTACATAGAAAACGACAGACTGTCTGATTCAGAGATCGAACACCTGCGATCTCTTCTTTCCACAACAAAACCCGGTAAAGGAGGCAGACTGCATGACTGATTTTATCATACATTTTCTTATAAGCAATCTGTTCATCAGCGGTATCATCGGGCTTCTTATGGCTGTTAAGCATTTATTCCGAAACAGCCTGTCCGGCCGGATGCAGTATCATCTGTGGTTTTTGCTGCTCGGACTTCTGGCCGTTCCTTTCATACCGCTGCGTTCAGTCAGATTCTCTCGGATATTCTCCCGGCTTGCATTCTTTCAAAATTTCTCCGTGTCATATACAGGGAATGCAGCAAGAGAACAAATGACTGCCGATCCGACCGGAAATATGGATTGGCTGAATGATTTTACTCTTTCTGTAAGCAGCAGTACCTCTTCCATTACCGGAAACATACTGCTGGGAATCTGGATTGCCGGCATCCTTGTAATGGTGGTGTTCCTGGTGAAGGCTTTCCTCCGGTTACAAAACCTGAAACAGTCTGCGCTTCCTCTACAACATCCCAAAATCCGCAGACTGTATCATGAATGCCTGCATGAGATGAAGATAACAAAAAATATTCCCATATACAGCACCGCATTTTTGAAATCGCCCGTGATTGTAGGGCTTCTAAGGCCCCGCATCTATTTTCCGATTCATTTAATCTCAGATTATGATGAAAATGAAACGGAGATTAAAAATACCCAAAAGCCATCCTGTAATCCGTACCGCCTTGAGACAAGCGGGCTTCGTCCAATAAGATATATGCTGCTGCATGAATTACAGCACTACAGACATAAAGACGCACTGGCTAATTATCTGATAGTCCTTGCCAGAATTATTTACTGGTTCAATCCCGTTGTGTGGCTTGCACTGAGAGAAATGCAATGCGACAGAGAGGTTGCCTGCGACACCTCCGTACTGAACATGCTTGATGGGGATTCTTATGGAGATTATGGAAATACATTGATCAGTTTTGCCGAAAAGATCTCTCATGCTTCCATCCTCTTTGCCGTCAATCTCAGCGGAACGATGACACAGATGAAACGGCGCATCATGAACATTGCCGCCTATGAAACACCAACATTAAAGAAGAAGCTGAAAGGCATGGCTGCTTTTTTGCTGACATCCGTTCTTCTGATCAGCTTGGCGCCGATATTATCTACATATGCGGCCGACAATAGCCACTACCGATGGAAAACCTCTTCAAAGGACGTCACTTCTCTGGATCTTTCGTCTTATTTTGGAGAATATGAAGGAAGTTTTGTTTTGTATAATCTTGAGCAGGACGCATGGGGCATCTACGATATAGAGCATGCCTCCTTACGGCGCTCTCCTGACTCCACATACAAAATGTATGACGCATTGTTTGGACTGGAAGAAGGTATTATTACACCGGAAGATTCCAAAATGAAATGGGATGGGGAAAACTATCCGTTTAAGGAATGGAATGCTGACCAGACCCTGACATCCGCCATGCGCTCTTCAGTCAACTGGTATTTTCAGGGAATTGATAAACAGCTTGGATCTGCTTCTATTAAGAACTACATTCAGAAAATCGGATATGGCAATGAAAACACAGAAGCCGGTCTCCCTTTCTATTGGTTGGAATCTTCCCTAAAGATTTCTCCCATAGAACAGGTAGAACAACTGGTCAGACTATATAACAACGCCTTCGGATTCCAACCTGAAAATGTCGAGGCAGTAAAGGATTCCATCTGTCTCTCCTTATCAGAAACAGGAACTATCTATGGGAAAACCGGAACAGGAAGCATCAATGATACGAATGTAAACGGATGGTTTGTTGGATATGTTGAAACCGCCGGCAATACATACTTTTTTGCGGCCAATATCGGCGCCGGCGCTGATGCCTCCGGAGCGAATGCGGCTGAAATAACCATGTCCGTCTTATCAGATATGAATATATGGAAATAAATATGGAAATAAAAAAGACCGGAGATACAGTACCATTATTATCACTGTTATCCGGTCTTTATTAATTTTCACTGTATCTGTCACCTGCTCCCCACCCGGTATTGATACTTCGGTATCTCCTGGATTCCATTATCCAGAACTAAATTACCTATATATTGAAAACTCCCGTCCTCTGCAAACTGCACAGTAAGTTCATGGGTTATGAATGCTTCATTGCATATGACCATGTCACACAAAGCATCTACAGTCAATGTAATCGTTCCGTCCCCATTCTTGTCTCCTCAGAAAGAGTATTTTCATCCTTCCGTTCCAGTTATTATGGGAATTTCCAATTCTCTTTTCTCTATGGCATTAGACAGATATCTAAAAGTTCCATCCTCAAATGGCTGTACAACAACTATATTTGTAAATGCATAATCGGAATTATAGTCTGGCCATACTCCATCAATATACAGCGTAATCGTTCCATCGTTGTTCTCTGCATAATCGACCACCTCTCCAAAGGGAGGATACGGCAGGCGCAGACTTGAATGCGGAATCAGTATCTCATATGAATAGATGAAATATCCTTTCTCAGTTAGTTTCATTTCTTCTATATTGTTTACCAAAGTACTCCTAATCTCGGGGGTACCGCCCTGCTGCCAGCCGATTCCCACATAATAGGTCTGAAGCTTATCGTCCCGGTATATGAAAGTAAATGCGCCAATCAGGCCGTCAGGGTTAACCTCATATATCGTAAACATTGAGTCACGCTTCTCCAGATAGTCCGAGTAAAAACTCTGAATCTTTTCTGGATTTACCATATTACAATCTTCAGTAATGCTTACAAATCCGGCCTGTCCAAAGAGGGCTACGACCTCTTTACACTGTTCGCCCGTGAAATCTACAATATTTGACGCAAAGGATGAACTGCCTATAACCTCTATATCTCTATACACTTCTTTCACCTGCTCTGCCGCCGCTAAGACCTGCTCCTGAAGCTGCCTTTTCTCATCTTCCGTAATAAGGCATTTCTCTGACTTTTGAAATACATCTGAGGAATCAAGAGAATAATCATCTGCTGATTTCCCTGCTGCATCTTCTATACTTTTTACTTCATGACTGTTCACTGAAGCCCCTATCGAATGCTCCCTGTCTTCCATAAGAACGTCTGTCTCTTTTTGCCTGGACTGCTTTAAAATAATGGCGCTGGCTATTATGACTGCTAGCAGCATTATAAAGAGAACTCCCCACCTTTTTATCATCCATTTTACATTTTCCACTATTCCGTCACCCCATACATTTCTTCCCACTATTCCTCTGTCAAACGGGGGTTGTGCTAAGTTGCCTCATAATTGTCTTCCGACGGTATAATCCGGTTCGATACATATTGCACTCCTCCATTATCCAAAGGGCGGATCACAACCTCATGTGCATACATCCCGTAATACAGAACAATAATATAAAGATAAGGAATTTGCTGTATCTTTCTCTCATATGACCTCTTTCTTTCCCTCTTTTTAAACTCGTTTATATTATGTTCTCATAGTTTATAACTTATTTTTTATAATATTACACTCGTAAGACTTAAATTCAAAAAAATATATCTGTCACACTAAAATATTACAACAGTAAGATTTATAAGTCAAGAGTAAATTATAATGGACAATGCTTAAACCTTTAAATCCCCAAACATTTTCAGAGGCCAAAATCAGATTATAACAAAAGTTCTTCTCCATATTCATTGAATTTATACCTGGAGAATGATAAGATACAAGAATTAGATGATAAAAAGGTGATGAATCTGTATATGAACCGGGTTGCCCTCACTACCTTAAGTCACTTTGATACCGGAAAGCATCCGTCTGAAGCAGCAGAACCCGAAAGATTTTATCATGGTTTTGTTCTTGCCCCGATGGTAGATCTTGCTGAACGGTACACAATTACTTCCAACCGTGAAAGCGGGTTCGGAAGATATGATGTGGTTCTTGAGCCTCTTTCTGACACAGACGGCGCTATTATTCTGGAATTTAAAGTCCATGACCCGGACGAGGAAGCTTCGCTTGCAGATACGGCACAGGAAGCATTAGATCAGATTGAACGCATGAAATATTCTGCTTCGCTGGAAGCAAAAGGAACCCCAAAGGAACGGACCCGGCAGTATGGATTCGCATTTGAAGGGAAAACGGTATTTATTGGATAAATATATTTAACAGACTACAATTTCACATTGAAGAAGGAAAAAGGGAATGAATAATTTGAGGAAAGCCAGAAAATATAGGAAGCTGAAAATGATATTGCTTTGCCTGCTATGCTTACTGGTGACAGCATGCAGCAATCAATTTGCGAAGCAAGAGTATGATTCTGATGAAAAAATTGCTCAGGACACAGACCGTTATGCAAAAGAAAATTCTGTAGCGAATTCCGTAAATGGAGAATATTCACTTACAGTTTCCAAGTTTAATGGACGTCAGACATTGTGGAAAGAAACAATAAAAGAAAATAAAGATATAGAAATTGATTTTGATCTTAGTCTTTCAAAAGGACAGGCAAAAATAGTATATATTGACAGCGAAGATCACGTTACGACACTGATCGAATGTCTGCCCGAAACTTCAACAGATGGATTCGTAACAAAAACCTTGTCGTTAAAAAGCGGGAATAACAGATTAAAAATCGTTGGATATGACTGCGAAAATATAGATCTGAAAATGTTATTTGCAGAACCCTAACAGATAATAATTCTGCTCAAACGAATCGTTCTGACAAGAACAGCCCTTGCTGGATGAAAGGTATTCTAACGGCAAAGGCTGTTTTTATTTATATGAAAAAAACACAAAAAAATCAATTCTTCAAAAGGCATGGATAAATTTTAGAATATTCTCATTGAGCGGCTCAATATCCTGATATAAAAAACCAATCTCGCGGGACGGAACGGGATTAGACAAAGGTATTTCCATCAGGCAGCCTGTTTCCAATTCCTGCTCTACAAACTGTTTTACAACACAGGATATCCCTATCCCCATTTTGGCAAATTCGATCAGCATATCCATTTCATTTACCTCGAGAATATGCAGGGGGATGATATGATTCTTTGCGTAATAAGCGTTAATATGCTTCCGGGATACATTATCTTTATCAAGGAGCATGATGTTCGCATATTCAAATATTTCATCATTCTTACAGTTCCATTTCTCTCTATATGCCGGTGTACAGACAAAAATATACTCGATAATACCCATAGAATAATAGACTAGTACAGCATTGCATTAATTCCGAAGTAATAGGTGACTGAATTTTGTGTCAGCGCAAGGCGGAGGAAGGAGGCAATGCGGTGGCATTGTTGACTGACAACAACGAAGCGATGGCGCAAAAGGCAGGCGCATATTACTCGAATATTAATGCAATGCTGTACTAGCTTTCCAGGGCTTTGGGGCTTTACCACCAAAGCCAGGTCAATACTGCACTCTTCAATCATCACACGCGCTTCCGCCGAGGATGTACACGTGATGGCCAGCTCGGTATCAGGATATAATCTTATATATTCTTTCAGATAAGGCATAAGAAAATGCTTACACAATACATTGCTGGCGGCTATGCGCAAATAACCTGTATATACCGGAAACTTAAGACTTTTTTCCGTATCCGAAAGCATTTGAAACGCTTTTTTCACACTGTCGTACAGCAGCCTTCCTTTCTCCGTCAGCTCTACTCCCTTTGATCTTCTGACAAAAAGTGTCGTGTTAAGATTTTTTTCCAGCTTTTTTATGGTAATACTTACTGCCGGCTGGGAAATGTACAGCGAAGCGGCCGCTTTGGATATGCTTTTATTTTCAGCAGCGGAAAGAAAAATCTTGTATTTTGTGAGATTATCAAACGTATCCATATCTTCTCCATATAACTATAATTTATATATCTTATAAAAACCATATATTTGAACTATATCACAAGCAGAAGTATAATTCAATAAAACATATCAATGTAAAGGAGGTTTTGCATGGTTACATTCGAGTTTGACGGAGAAAAATACAAAACGGCTTCCAAACATCAAAAAGAATGGGGAAACGATCTGATCTTAGAATTTTCATTCAAAGGAAATGAAGCCGTATTAGATCTTGGATGCGGAGACGGAGTCCTGACAGAACAATTAGCGCTATCCGTCCCCCGAGGAACAGCGCTGGGAATAGACTCTTCCGTTCATATGATCGAGACTGCAGAAACGATCCACAGAAATAATCTTAAATTTACGCATCTAGATATAAATAAGATGAATTTTGAAAATGAATTCGACCTTGTTTTTTCCAATGCGGCCTTACATTGGGTGAAAGACCATAAACGGCTTTTGAAAAATTCTTACAAAGCATTGAAAGCCTGTGGGAAAATATTGTGGGACTTTGGCGGGTTCGGTAATTGTGCGAATTTTATCGATGTGATCCAAAAAAAGATATCAGAGCACAGCTATGCCCAATACTTTAAAGCTTACGAATGGCCGTGGTTTATGCCATCGAAAAAACAATATATGGATTTAATTTCAGCAATTGGATTTTCTTCTTATACAATCAAAGAACGAAACAAAGACCGGTATTTTTCCAATGCTTCTGAAATGATCCGGTGGATCGACCAGCCCTGCCTTGTGCCGTTTCTCAAACAGATTCCGCAAGAATTAAAAGAAACTTTCCGCCAGGAAGTAATCACAGAAATGCTTAAAAGAACACAGCAGCCAGACGGTACTTATTTTGAAGCTTTTCGCAGGATCAGAATATACGCTCAAAAGCAGGAGGAAACAAGATGAGAAAAATTGATTTATCTAATTTGGACAGGGCATTACATTATCAGATTTTCAGAAATAGCTTAAATCCGTAATATTGCGTTACATTTGAACTGAATATCACACATTTTCTGGAAGCGATCCCAAAACAAGGATACTCCTTCACCTTTTCCTTCGTATTTGCCGTTTCCAAATGTGCGAATCAGATCAAAGATTTCCCTTATGATTTTTTCCGGGGAATAAGGGCTTCTTTGCACTGGATATTCATCACTGCCGTATTCTTTTTGAATATCTTTCGGCAGATCTACCGCGGCAACACCTGGTTTCCCTGTCCAGGCAATCGTAAAGGCTTTCTTTATGATCACTGCCAGATAGAGCGTGCATATCCGTCTGCAGCATGGATCAATCCCTGTTCATGCCGCGGCAAAATAACGTCTATGTCGTTTTCACCGTAGAGGGCATGAAACAGGTCGATCACCTGTCCGCCCGGATAAGCAAACAGAGTATCAATCTGCTCCGCTTTGAGAGCTTTCACAAATAATTCTGCACCCGTGATCAACATAATTTCCTCATTGTATGCGTGTACTTGCATGATTCTCGATATTGTAAAATGGCACTGCATGCACAGTACCTTCTTTACCTTTCTGAAATTCCATTTACGAAGATCTTTACACTGTTCCTGATAAATTCTTCCCTGCCCGTCTTGGTAAGGTTTTGATGAAATGACGCATTTAAAAATGTATAAAATATTCTGTCAGAGAAGAAATAAATGCCTGCGGCGCCTTCATGATCAAAGGAGCTGTTTCTTCATAAAGCTGCGGCGCTCTCATGCCAATAGACAGATTTACAAAATCAGGCGTTATTTTATCCATATATGAGGTCATAAACATCTGCAGATCCTGCTCTAACTTCCATTGTACGTTTTGAAAAAGCTCCGGCGTAACATTTGCCCTCCATTTTTCCTGAGATACTCCATGTAATACAATATCCTTTTTATTTTGAAATTTCCGGAACAGAGTACATTCATTTACTCTGGCCAAACGCGCAATATCTTTTGTGGTAGTAGCAACATACCCTTTATCACGGATCAGTGACATGGTTGCGTCAATAATTTTCTGGCTTGTATCGTCCACTCTTCCACCTCCACGCAAGTGCTTCTGCATCTCTTAAAACATTATATACATACCGCCTCAATAAAACAAGAAAACTGATACTGTCCTGCCACTTAGCAGACAACTCATCTAATAACTACTGCAACGCTTGTAATTATGCCAATTGCAATGGCATGCCGTTTCCACGTCAGCTGAAGATATCCTACAAATTCACGAATCAAGGCATTCAATGTAAAATACCATTTTGTTTTCGCGCCGAATCCTACACATTTTATTCCCTGCTGCTTTGCCAGAATTAAAGCTCTAAAAACATGATAAGCAGTTGTAACAATAACGATTTTAGCATTCTCTTTATCTATCAACTCCTTGGAAAACATCAGATTTTCCTCAGTTGATACCGATTTTTGCTCTGTTATGATTCTTTTGTCGTCCACTCCTTGATCGACCGCATAAGCCGCCATAGCCTCACTTTCCGGAATATCTTCGCCTGGCCCCTGCCCTCCGGACATAATCAGTACTGCATTTTGATTGCAGCGTAAAAGCTCTATCCCTCGATTAATTCGGGCCGCAAGCAGCGGCGTGACCTTAGTTCCAATAATACCGGAACCCAGTACAATAATATAGTCCGCATTCCTCTTCTTTTTCAGGTGAATAAGATTAAGAATTGCAGATAGTGAATACATTGCCATCAATGACAATACATATATTGCAGAAAAGCTAACAATTACGTAGAGCATTGTACTAAATTTCCCTTTTTCCAGATTCCCAATCACCGGCCAGACAACAAGATATACAGACAGCAAGATTGAAAATAGCATAGATAATAAATTAGACGGTTTCATTCCCTCATGCCTGATGATTTTTATACCTTCTATAAAGAAAGTGACAATCAAAACCGCAGGAAATGCAATCACACTGACTACCGCCAAAATAAACAGAAAAACCAGGATTCTGATGATTGCATCATGTGCTGCGAGCCATTCTGAATATTCGGATAATATAAAAAACAAAAAAATGGCCAGACATATCATCATCCAGAAAAAGGAGACGCCGCTCCATAATGTCCTGGGATCACATAACATAATTCTCGCAAATATACAAAATGTTATTAAAAAAAGAATGAATGAAATCTGCCACATACCTGTATTGCCCCTTTATCATACTCAATTGGCGGCGCAAAATACATTCTGTCCCCACCATATTTTTTAATACTTTTCTGATCCGTAATCACTTGAATCTTCGGCATATCCTTACTTTCATGTAACATTGCATTAAAATCTTTTTTATCTTCATTCGCCATATTCCCTTCCTCCTCTATAAATCATAGTACAATTCCGTTCCTTATGCAATGAGGCAGTTTTAAAATTATGTTTCTATTATTTTTCTATTAAAAAGCGAACTAAAAATTTGATTATCCGATAAAACACAGTATCTATCGGCATTTTCTAAGGAAACACCGACGCAGAGCCGATAATTAATAGGTTATTATAACTTGTAGAGCATTGTCGGCTTTTATTTGTTCCTTGCGAAACAGATCAACAAATTTACTACTGCGCAATGCATGACAAAGAATTTTCTAAAATATTGTTGATAAATTCGATAAATATAAGTATGATATGTTTATCAATATATATGATGGATTATGTCAATGGATTACGAAAAACTCACCTTAGAGGAGCTAAAACAAGGTTATAGGTGTTACTATCGCTTTTTGCTATGGGTGTGTCCGATAAAGAAATGGCAAAAAAATTAGGAGTGACAGAAGCCACTATAAGAAGGCAACGCTTTACTTTTCGAGAAAAAGCTAAACGGGCAAAGTTATATTTAGCAATATACGAGCAAGTATTTGAAGCTAAGCCAACTACGGATAATGCCATAATACCTATTCATAATAGTGCAATTTATGTAGACGACCGCTACTTGATAACAGAACAAGAGAAACAACATATTTTAGAAACCTCTTTTTGCAGTTTGGAACCTCTTGTATTAAAAACCTTTTTGCCAAAAGAAAAAAGTTGTCATTCTTACTAAGATAGCCGAGCAGTTTGAAAAAGGCAAACAGTATAGCGAAAAAGAAGTAAACCAAACATTGAAGCCTATTTTTGAAGATTACATAACGATTAGACGTTATCTAATCATGTATGGCTTTATGGGACGCTCAAGGGATGGTTCAAAATATTGGTTGATGTACTAGACCGCTGTAAGAGCCGGCTGAATATTATGCCTTTGATTTTGGAGCAGATGGAATGTGTTTGGAAAATACAGCTTTGAGATATTTTATATTTCTACCGTATTCTCTTGGCAGAAATGTTGGCTTGGAAAAATAATGTCTCTGATTGCGTAGAAAATGGAGGAGAATGAAAATATGGACAATGAAAAAGTGTATGCGATGAGCTTTGCAAAAGTATATCCGCTATTGACTGCTAAAGCAGAAAAGAAGGGACGGACAGTAGATGAAGTAAATGAAATTATCTGTTGGCTGACCGGATATAGTACAGAAGAAATAGAAATTGCCAGAAATAGTTCTATTGCTTATGGTGATTTTTTTCAAAATGCACCGTTTCCAAATCCAAACCGGAAAGCAATCAAAGGTGTGGTCTGCGGGATTCGTGTAGAGACAATCGATGAGCCGTTGATGCAGGAAATCAGATATCTGGACAAGCTGATTGATGAGCTGGCCAAAGGAAAATCTATGGATAAAATCCTCCGTAGATGAACAGGAAGAGAGGCGAACAAAATGTGGAAGTGTCCGAAATGCGGCCGTACATTTAAGAATACAAATCAGGATCATTACTGCGGCGAAGCTCCGAAAACAATTGAAGAATATATGGAACGCCAGCCAGAACAGGTACAGCCCTTTCTGCGTCAGGTAAATAACACAATACAATCCGCAATACCAGATGCGGTGGAAAAGATATCATGGAGTATGCCGACTTATTGGAAAAAACATAACCTGATACAGTTTGCAGCTTTTAAAAAGCACATAGGTCTGTATCCCGGCCCGGAAGCAGTGAATATATTTGCCGAAAGGCTTAAGGAATATAAGACAAGCAAAGGAGCCATACAGCTTCCGTATGATAAGCCCTTTTGATGATGAATTGATGGGATGGATCAAAGAAGCGGCTGGCGCAGCCGGGACAGACTTTATAGACTCTCGGAATCTCTAAGCCTTTATTCATCTGGCTTCTGGGATTCCCTTTTTTTTCTCCACCTTTTTTCAAAAAGCACTTGACATATGCCCCTGAAAACAGAATATAGTTATATTTCCCATCATTCTGCTTTTGAATTTTGTGGGCTTGCAAACAAGTCTTTTATCTTTTTACCCACAGCTGAAAATGTCAGATGGATTTTTTGATTACTGTAGAAAGAACATAGGAAACAGTTCGCGTTATCTTTATCACGATCTGAAAGAAGAAAAGAGTATATTTTCAAAAGAATGGAATTTATGTGTACCAGAAGATATCATGTAGCTTATAAACGAAGGAGGAGAACCTCTTGTTTAATTATACAAAGGCAGAATTGTCAGAAATTGCGAATAGGCGAAATTTATCCGGGATACACTGAAAAAGATTCTGGTATACTGCCGGAGTGAGAACCGGAGCAAACAGGCGGCACAGAAGCTTGCAGATATGGGATACGAAAATGTTCTGTAATTTGGCGGGATCTGGATTGGCCTTATCCGGATCTGGCAGAAGAAATCAAGTTAAAAGGGGAGACAAAAATGATCAATAGGGAAGATATGTTGGAACTGACCAGGCGGATGACGCCGGCTCGGACATCCATAACAAGGGTTGCAGGGTGTTACATAGACAGGGAGGGGGAGTTTGACGGAAGCTTTAATACTAATTTCCTGAAGCTGTCCGGTTCCGACAGAGCGAAGAATCTGAAACTGGCAAAGACGGTGCCGTTTGCTGATACCAATAAGAATCTGAAGAAATATGAGTTCGCGCCGAAAGCGCAGAAACCGGGAAGCATGTGGCAGTTACTTATGGCCATGAAGGAATGCGGGCTGAAGAATGATGCACTGATGGATACGTTCTATGATGTGGTCATGGAGCGTTACCATGCGGATTCAGAGTATGCCGTCCTGGTGTTCCATGACCGTTATGACATTCCGGCGAAGGCATCGGATAAAGAGCGGTTGGGAGAATCGGAGGAAGTGTTTGAATACCTGATCTGCATAATCTGCCCGCTTTCTGGGGAATATGAACCGGGAGAACCGGAATGTGGATTCCTGTTTCCAGCATTTACAGACCGGTGCGGGGATTTAAACCACGCAAATGTCTATCAGGGGAATCCAGGCAGACCGCATATGGAATTAGTAAGCGAGATTCTGGGAGCAGAATAAATGCTGAATCCGTAAACTATATGAGAAGAAAGACCTAGTACATCAAGGACCGGATCAAGTATAAAAAATACTGCGGCCATTGCAAAAAAGAAGTGACGGCAAGTGATATCATTAAAGGGTACGATGTTTTTACGTCTGCCCGGTCTGCGGGAATATCATCACGTCCGTGGGGCGGCGTGGTGAAAGTCAGGGAAAGGAAATAAAGGAGGGATGGACGGTGTGGACATGTACGAAACCTGCAAGGGGACCATACAGCTTCCGTACAGCAGGGCGGTCCCGGCAGGAGGAATTAGCTATAATTTTTTTCGATATTCTCTAGGAAGAATTTTAAAATATGCTTTAAATGCAGCTGTAAACTTACTTTGGCTGTCATAGCCGACAGCTTGCGCGATCTCTGCTATATTCATATTAGAGTCTATTAACATACGGGCAGCTTGCCGCATTCGGTGTTCCTTAATATGTGCCGCAATGGAAGTTCCATAGACTGACTTAAAAGCATTTTTCAAAGTTGTCGGATTGATGAGATATTGTCTTGAAAGTTCCTCTATGGTAATTCTCTGCTCCATGTGCTGCAAAATCTGGTCATGAATTTTTCGAATTGTTTCAGTCAGCTCGGATTGATATTCAGCCAATTTGTTTTGGGGCGTAAACTCCATTTTGACAAGGTAAAGAAGCAATTCCAAAATCTTGATTTTTTGGAATGGAAGCATAAGTGTTTCAGGCTGGCCGTAAAATGCAGAAAAAATACTTTCTGTCTGTTCATTTCCGGCAAGAAAGACAGGATTGTCATCTTTGCAGAATTTTTCGGGTAATATGGTTTCAAAAACACCAAAGTTTTTTAACAATTCGGGAGGAGTGTCAGAGGCTTCCTGCAGATCAATATAGATGCCAAGTCCCTGATATGTACCGTTTGGAAAGGTAAGTACGGAATCCGTACAGGCTTTCATGGTATGCAGGGAGAAATCTCCCGGATTCAAATAAATTCGGTTTCCGTTTGTCATCTCCCACATCATCTGTCCGGCTTTGCAGTAGTTAATCTGAATGATGTGTGACAGAGCCTTATGCTGCACAGAAAAAGAACCGGTTGAAAAAGTAAGATAACATAACTCTATACCGGGATAAAGCGGAATGACAGCATTTGCCGCCTTATGATGAAATTTCTCAATATCTTTTTGTATTCTTATTAATTCATCATTCATAAGACAGACCTCACAATTCAGGGCAGGTGATTTCCATAACCTGTTCAATCATTTGATGCAGCAGACGACCTTGTTCTGTATCTGCGGCTCGATAATATACTTCTTTTCCTTCGCGCCGGCAAACAATCAGACCGCTGTTTTTCAATGGTCTGAGATGATGTGACACTGCCGGGCTTGACATATGGAGCATGTCTGAAATATTAAGGACACATTCCTCCTGGTGGCATAGGAGCCAGAAAATTCGGATTCTGGTGGTATCGCCAAGCTGTTTGAAAACTTCAGCTACGGTTTGGAAATGGTCTACATGGTCTAGTTGTTTCTGGATTAGTGCGATCTGCGGTCCTTCTCCATGTTGGTGCGGTAATTTCATATTGTCCATATTGTTATCCTTTCTTTTATTTGCATTTCGCCCAAACGGAAATACTTTTCGCCCGTTTGGGAGGGAATGCTTTGGGGATATTGACGTGTGCTTTTCTCTGTATTATACTACGGTTATGATGATTAAACAAGTACTTAATCACTGAATTTAAAAAATAATAAGGAGGACTTTACAATGAAAAAGACTTATAAAATCGAGGTAGACTGTGCCAACTGTGCAAATCTAATGGAGGATGCAGCCCGTAAAGCAGCAGGAGTACAGAGCGCAACGGTCAATTTCATGACACAGAAGATGATCGTGGAATTTGACGAAGGGCAGGAGCCGAAAGATGTTATGAAGAACGTGCTGGATGCCTGCAAAAAAGTGGAGCCGGACTGCGAGATTTTCCTGTAAGCGGCAGCTGCCCATGAAGAGGTGACACCCTGAAAATGCCCGGCTGCAGTTTTGGGGTGTCTTTTTATCAGAAACAATTAAACAATTAAGCATATTTTGAAAGGAGATTTTACCATGCAGGAATTAGTAATCAGCATATTGCTGACGGTTGTTATTATAATGGCTGCTGTACTTCTTATTTTTGTCGGCAGCCGCAAGGATGGTATGACAAAAAAACAAAGGGTTATGATGATCCGTATTTTGATTAGCGCCGGAATCTTACTGGCACTCCAGTTTGTTTCTGCAGAGATGTTTGATACAGCTGACAGTTATTTATTTCCCTCCGCAGGAAGGTGGATTCGTTTTGCGTGCTATCTGATAAATTATTTTATCATCGGATATGACATTTTGAGAAAAGCGGCAAAAGGCATCAGAAACCGTCAGGTATTTGATGAAAGTTTTCTGATGGCAGTGGCTACGATTGGGGCGATGGCGCTTGCTATTTATGAGAACGGTGATTATCTGGAAGCGATTGCCGTTATGCTGTTTTACCAGATCGGGGAATGGTTCCAGGGCTATGCTGTGGGTAAGAGCCGCCGCAATATCAGTAATTTGATGGATATTCGCCCCGATTATGCAAATGTTGAGAGAAATGGGAAATTAGAGCAGGTTGATCCGGATGAGGTAGGGATTGGCAGCGTGATTGTTGTACAGCCGGGCGAGAAAGTGCCGATTGACGGAATAATTGTTGAGGGAGCTTCCAGTCTGAATACCAGCGCATTGACCGGGGAAAGTCTGCCCAGAGAGGCAAAAGCCGGTGATGAGGTAATCAGTGGATGTATCAGTATGACAGGGGTATTGAAGGTACAGACAACAAAGGAATTTGGAGAATCTACGGTTTCTAAGATTTTGGATTTGGTAGAAAATGCAAGCTCCCGCAAATCAAAATCAGAGGATTTTATCTCGAAGTTTGCAAAAATCTATACTCCGGCTGTCTGCTATGCAGCATTGGCGCTGGCATTCATTCCTCCTGTTGTCAGAATGCTTTTTATGGGACTGTCTGCGGACCCCGGTGTTTGGATTTACCGGGCATTGACATTCCTTGTTATCAGCTGCCCCTGTGCGCTTGTTATCAGTATTCCTTTGAGTTTCTTTGCAGGAATAGGAGGCGCAAGCAAAGAGGGCGTGCTGGTAAAGGGTTCCAACTATCTGGAAATTCTTTCGCAGACCAGGTATGTTGTTTTTGACAAAACCGGAACGATGACAAAGGGTGTCTTTGAAGTAAATGGTATTCATCACTCCACCATAGACAATGAGAAACTGCTGGAATATGCGGCTCTTGCAGAGAGCGCTTCTTCCCACCCGATCAGCAAGAGCTTACAGCGGGCATATGGAAAAGAGATTGACAGAACTCGTGTGGCAGATATACAGGAAATCAGCGGAAATGGCGTGACTGCAAAAGTAGACGGTATGGAGGTTGCCGCCGGTAATGACAAATTGATGAAGCATTTAAACATTCCTTATCAGGACTGTCATCAGACAGGTACGATTATTCACATGGCAATTAACGGGAAATATGCGGGACATATCGTAATTTCTGATATTATAAAGCCTCATTCTAAGGCGGCAATTGCGGAGTTAAAGAAAGCAGGAGTAGATAAGACCGTCATGCTGACTGGGGATGCAAAGAAAGTGGCAAATCAGGTTGCCGCATCACTTGGAATTGATGAGGTTTACAGTGAGCTTCTTCCGGCTGATAAGGTAGAAAAGGTAGAAGAACTATTGCGGGTGAAATCAGGCAAAGCAAAGCTGGCATTTGTTGGCGATGGTATCAATGATGCACCAGTGCTTTCCAGAGCGGATATTGGTATCGCTATGGGCGCAATGGGTTCAGACGCGGCAATCGAAGCGGCTGACATTGTTCTGATGGATGACGATCCGATCAAGATAGCAAAGGCAATCAAGATTTCAAGGAAATGTCTGCGGATTGTTTACCAGAATATTTCGATGGCACTTGTAGTGAAATTTGCCTGCCTTGCATTAGGAGCTGTGGGAATCGCAAATATGTATCTGGCTATTTTTGCGGATGTAGGAGTTATGATTCTTGCGGTACTGAATGCAATCCGCTGTCTGTTTGTGAAAAAACTGTGAGGTGCAAAACGGACGAATCCATTTCAGGACCGGGACGGCATGGCACAGTCATTATTTGGCAGCGTGCCTGCTGAAATGACGCTTACCTGTATGTGATTAGGGAAGCATATAGAAAAAGCCCGCAGAAGGCGGGCTCAGTCGATATATTTTCGTTAATTTCTGGCAAGTGTGAATTGATCTACAAGATGTTTCAGATTAGTTGCTTCAGCGGAAAGCTCTTGGCTGGCTGCCGCGCTTTCCTCGGCGGTAGCGCTGTTGCTCTGTACGACCGTGGAGATCTGAGAGATTCCCTCATTGACCTGCAGGACGGCTTCTGACTGTTCACTTGACACGGTAGAGATCTGGTCAATGGAACCTACCATGGACTGGATGTTCTCTACGACATCTGACAGAGCATCAGCCGTATGTCTTGCAATCTCGGTGCCTGTCTGCACTGCCTCTGTGGAATGTGTGATGAGCAGGGAAGTATTCTTGGAGGCTTCCGCGGACTTGCTGGCCAGGTTGCGGACTTCATCCGCTACAACGGCAAATCCCTTGCCTGCAACGCCTGCACGCGCAGCTTCTACGGCTGCGTTCAGCGCCAGAATATTGGTCTGGAATGCAATGTCTTCTATCGTCTTGATGATCTTGCCGATCTCGTCTGAACTGGAATGGATCTTCTCCATAGCGTTCATCAGTTCTTGCATCTGCTGGTTGCATACGGAGACGCCCTCGCCTGCATGGTGGGTCTGCTCGCGTACATCCCGCGCACTGTCCGCAGTATTCTTAACCTGGTTGGAGATCTCGCTGATACGGGCGGCGAGTTCTTCTACGGAACTGGCCTGTTCCACAGCGCCCTGGCTTAAGTTCTGCGCGCTTGAGGATACCTGGTTGCTTGCGCTTGACACTTGTTCTGCGGAAGTGTTGATCTGTCTGAGGATCTCGCTTAATTCTACCTTCAGGTTGCGCATAGAGTGCAGGATGCTCTGGAAATCACCCACATAGGCATCCCGGTGAGTGGATTGGATATCCAGGTTCTGGTTCGCCATCTCACCCAGAAGATAACCGATATCGTGGATGATGGTTGATAAGCCGTCTACCAGTTCGGCGGTAGATTGTGTCAGCATACCGGTCTCATCCTTGCTGACAACCTCCGGAACCGGAGATTCCAGATCGCCTTCTACCAACAGGCGCATACGGTCCGCGCAGGCCTTCATTGGCCGGCTTAAGCTGTTGGCCAGCTTCAAAGCGACGATAATGGATAACAGGATGGCAAGTACCATCATCACCAGATTAATGGTAATATCAAAATATGTAGTAGAGAGATAATCTGACTGCGGTGCAACGACGGCCACGCTCCAGCCGTCTGTGCCGGTAACCGGCGCGTAAGCGGCGAACATGCTCTTCTTGCCGTTCTTGTAATCTCCGAAACCGTTCTTACCCTCGCGCATGGCTGAATGGATGGCTGCCAGTTCCTTCAGAGAAGAGTCGCTCTCGGCTTCATTCTCGATATTCTGGACGGTTATGGTATCAAGAGTGGTGTCCGCGATGGTGTCGCCGGAACTGTTGATCATATATGCCCGGCTGTGTTCGCTGATAAGGATAGAGGAAACGATATCGTTCAGGAAGGTTTCGTGGGGAACGAAGTATACTACGCCTTCGATCTCGGCGCCCTGCTTCCCGTCCTTGTAAATAGGGGCTGCTACCATAATAGATAATTCGCCGGTTACCTTGCTGATTAATGGCTCTGATACATATACATTGCCCTGCATTGCCTGTTTTACATATTCACGGTCAGAATAATCGTTGCCGTCAAAGATGCTGATGCCGTCCGGGCCGACGATATTGCCGCGTTGGAGATCGTGCATGCTGACCCGTTCATCTATGATCGAGCGTTTTTCCTCCAGTGGAACGGTCTCATCGAGAAGCTGCGGTACACAGCCGGTATCCATGGCAACGTTCTTGTAGGCGGTTAGTTCCTGTTCAATACGTTCTGCCGCGAGAACTGCAGTCTCACTCATCATTTGATCCACAGTCGAAATGGTACTGTTGTAATTGAGCGTAATGCTGGATGCTCCCACAACAAGCTGTGTAGCCAGGACTGTCACCATAAGGCACAGGGTGATTTTTGTCCGAATGCTTTTCATGTTTCTTTACCTCCTAGTTTTTCATAAGTGAACTACTGTTATTATTATATGAATTTGTACTCTAGTTTGTCAACTGTATTCATTAAATGATGGAATTTTGTGGTAGCACGCAAAAATGCGTGCTATTTAAATGCACACGGCTATAAAAATTTGAAATACTTCTTGAAATATTCTTGTTTGCGTGCTATCATATATTAAAACAAAAACACACACAATAGCACGCATGGCATATATTTAAGGAGGAGAAGATTATGGCGAAGGAATTTATTGTACCAGGACAGATCATTACGGGGACGGGGGCCCTTGCTATGGCAGAGAGTACGCTGGCCCGGTTTGGAAGAAAAGCAATGATTGTAACGGACAAGGTTATGGTAGAATTGGGGAATTGTGCGAAGGTAGAGACGGCGCTTAAGAATCAGGGGATTGATTATAGCGTGTATTCTGAGATTGCGGGCGAACCAACAGATATCATGATCGAGAATGGATTGAAGCAGTACAGGGAAGAAGGCTGTGATTTCCTGATTGCCCTTGGCGGAGGAAGCCCGATTGATTCCATGAAGGCGATTGGTTCGCTGGTGAAGAACGGCGGGAATATCTCAGACTATATGGGGAAGGTTATTGATGTAGAGATGCCTCCGATGGCAGCGATTCCAACGACTGCGGGAACAGGCTCGGAAGCGACGCAGTTCACCATTATTACGGATACGAAGAAGGATGTCAAGATGCTGTTGAAAGGGAAATCTCTGATGCCGGCTCTTGCCGTCAGCGATCCGCAGTTTACGATGACGGCGCCGCCGAAGATCACGGCGGCAACCGGTCTGGATGCGCTCTGCCATGCGATCGAAGCCTATACTTCTAAGCAGGCGCAGACTTTGTCAGATACATTTGCCCTGTCAGCGGTAAGGCGTATCTTCAAGTTCCTTCCGGCGGCATTTCATGACGGGAAGAACGAAGAGGCGAGAACGGAGATGGCGGTAGCGGCGCTGGAGGCGGGCATTGCATTCAACAATGCGTCGGTTACATTGATCCATGGGATGAGCCGTCCGATCGGGGCCTTGTTCCATGTGGCTCATGGCCTGTCAAATGCCATGCTGATGAAGGAATGTCTGGGATTCGCCCTTAGCGGAGCTTATGAGCGGTTTGCGCAGCTTGGCAGGAGCATCGGAGCCGCGGGGAGGGATGATACGGATAAGGAAGCCGGCGAGAAGTTCCTGGCGGCTGTGACGGCGCTTACAAAGGAGCTTAAGACACCGACGCTTGAGGAGTTCGGCATCGAGCGGGAGGTGTTCTTCCGCGTGATCGGCAAGATGGCGAATGATGCGCTGGAGAGCGGAAGTCCTCAGAATACGCGCAGGGAGATCACGAAGGAGGATATTGAGCAGATGTACAGGAATCTGTGGTAAGAACAGAATATAGCTGTCAGAATGGATAGATATATGATATACTGTAAAAAATAAGGATGGCAGCGGCCCAGAGCGCAGGATTTACACAGGAGGAGATCGCCGCTATAGAAGAAATCTGCGGACGGGGATAGATCGGCGCCTGAGTTATCAGAACAGCAGACGGTCTGCAAGGAGGAGAAGATGAGTAAGACATTGTACGTATCCGATCTGGACGGTACATTATTGAACAGGCAGGATCGGATCAGTCCGGAGAGTATCAGGATCATCAATGATCTGGTGGCAGATGGGATGACATTTACCTATGCGACGGCGAGATCATTGTCTTCGGCGTCGGTGGTAACGAGAGGATTATCGGCGGATATTCCGGTGATCGTGTATAACGGGGCTTTTATTATCAACCCGGCTACGGGTGAACGGCTGTCTATGGAGAGCTTCCGGGAAGAAGAGATGGGACGGGTCATAGAGACCTTGAACCGGTTTGACTTAAGCCCTCTGGTCTATTCCTTTGTAGAGGGGGAAGAGAAGGTCTCCTGGATCACAGCGCGTGAGAATGAAGGGATGCGAAGATATCTGGATCTTAGGAAGGGAGACAGACGGCTCCGCCCGGTTTCGGACAGAGAAGAACTGTATCAGGGGGATATGTTTTATTTTACCTGCATCGGAGAGAAGGAAGAGCTGCAGCCGGTGTATGAGATCTTTGCGGGGGATGCTGGTTTTCGCTGTACCTTCCAGCAGGAGTTGTACAGGCCGGAGTATTGGTGTGAGATCATGCCGGCGAAGGCGACGAAGGCAGAAGCGATCAGGAAGCTTAAGGAGCTCCGGGGATGCAGTCGTGTGGTGTCTTTCGGGGATGCGGTCAATGATATCCCTATGTTTGAGATCTCTGATGAATGCTATGCGGTGGACAATGCGGTCGAGGAGCTTAAGGCGATCGCGGATGGAGTGATCGAGAGTAATGAGGAGGACGGCGTGGCGAAGTGGCTTATGCAGCACGTACGGTCATGTTGATGACCTGCGGTGTCTGACGCGGTTCCTTGTCTGACGGGGGTTTAGAGATTATGGAATATTTTATGCTGGCAGTATCGGTGGTGCTGCCGCTTTTTGTATATATGCTGGTGGGCGTGCTGATCAAGCATCTTGGGATACTTGGGGAGGAGAATCTCAAGGCGGTGAACCGGATGATATTCAATATCATGATTCCGCTGGCGTTATTCTTCAGTGTGTACAGGGCGGACCTTAAGAGCGCGGTGAAACCAGGGCTGTACGTCTATGTGTGGGTCAGCGTGATCGCGGTCTTTGGACTGGTATGGGTATTCTTAAGGAGATGTAGGCTGGACGGGGCGGTTACCGCAACTATGGTACAGGGGATGTTCAGAAGTAATTTCGTGTTGTTCGGCGTGACGATCGCGGCATCCCTCTGCGATGAGAGAGGGGTGGCGTCTATTGCGGCGCTGTCGGCGATCGTTGTCCCGACATTCAATATACTAACGGTGATCCTGTTCGAGACTGCCCGCGGCGGGAAGGTGCCGGTCAGGAAGCTTCTGATCGGGATATTTATGAATCCGCTGGTGGGTGCAGGCGTCCTGGGGATCGCAGTCGGGCTTCTGGAGATCAGGATTCCGGAGCTTGTGGCGGAACCGCTGGAGAAGCTTGGAGAGGCAGCAACGCCGCTTGCGCTGGTGGTGCTTGGGGGTCTGCTGTCTGCGAAAAGTATCTCCGGGCACAGATATCATCTGGCGGTTGCCGCTCTGGCGAAGCTTGTGGTGATACCCTTTGTTACGGTATGTCTGGGGATTCTTGCGGGTTTCCGGGGAAATGATCTGGTGGCGGTCCTGGCAGTGTTCGCGTCGCCGACTGCAGTGGCGTCGACGCCGATGGCGCAGGCGATGGGCGGAGACGGGAAGCTTGCGGGGGAGATCGTTGCGGTTACTTCCGTGGGGTGTATTCTGACCATGTTCCTGTGGGTGTTCGTATTGGCGGGGGTGGGGTATATCGCCTGACGGTATATGTATTAAAAAGGCTGACAGCTTATTGCTGCCGGCCTTTTTTGGGCTTGACAGAATGGGTCTATTGATATAGACTAGTAAGTAAGAACAGGTCTATGTCAATAGATCGAGACATTTAGATGGAACGGTAAGTTGGACAAGAAGTGAAGATGAAGGGGGAAGTGGATATGGCAGATCTGAGACTATGTGACAGTGAATATTCCGAAGTTTGTGGCGGCTTTCCAGGGGAACCGGAAGATATCTGAGAAAGAGGCGAAGGAGATAAAGGCAATGATTGATTCCCATAAGGAAAGAGGTGTGAAGGATGAGCGGAATATTTTTGATGGTTTGTAATATGTCGGTGACGGCTGTGTTCGTAATTGTGTTGGTTTTGCTGGCAAGACGGCTTCTTGTGAAAGCGCCGAGAAGCTTCTCATACTGCCTGTGGATTCTTGTTGCGATCCGTCTGATCTGTCCGTATTCATTTTCCAGTGCGGTCAGTATCTTTAATCTGGATCTGTTCAGAGGATATATGACCGGGAATCAGGGAATGTGGACCGGACAGGAAGAGTTGTCAGAATTGCTGTCTTTCGGCGGATCAGGGGAGGAAGATAAGGCTGCTGACGGTCAGGCTGTCCGTGAGGCGGACCGTATGCGGGGAACAGAGAGTATGTCAGGGGCAGAGAGTACACTGGAGACGGAAGAAGCGGCCGGAATAAAGAATATGTCAGGAGCAGAAGGAGAGACGGCAAGTCTGACAGACGGAGGATCGGATTGGGGAGGAACAGGCATAGAAGTTCTGACAAGCCTGTGGCTCCTGGGGATCGCAGGTTTCTGGGGATTCCAGATATATTCATACCACAGACTCAAAAAGAGTGTTGCTATGGCGTATTGTTTTGAGAAAGGGATCTATGAATGTGAGAACCTTGAGGTTCCGTTTGTTATGGGGGTATTCAGGGCGAATATCTATCTGCCGCTTGAGATCACAGAAGATGAGAGACGCCATATCCTTCTCCACGAGCAGAACCATATCCGGCGGCGTGATTATCAGGTGAAGCTTCTGGCAGCCCTTATTCTCTCTGTATATTGGTTTCATCCGCTTGTCTGGTTGTCATATCATCTGATGTGTGAGGATATGGAGATGAGCTGTGACGAGAGGGCCGTATGGGGAATGAGCAGCAGGGAGAAGGAAGACTACTGCCGTACGCTCTTGAAGTTTGCGTCAAGAGATGCCGGATTGAGCAGACTGGCGGCCGGACAGCCGGCATTCGGGGATTCGTCCGTCAAGCAACGGATCAGAAACATCCTGGATTTCAAGAGCCCTAAGAAGCGAGCCGTGGTTCTGGGCGCTGCTCTGTGTATAGTAGTTGCGCTTATGACTTTGGCGAACGGCAGGCAGAGATTGCAGATACAGTGTGTGAAACCGCCCGGAACAGGTGAGATTGAATATGAGTTCAGGCTAGATCAGGATATTAAGAGCTGTCTGATCTATAAGGAATATTATCATCAGGGAGAGATGAAGAGCTATGAGGTTGTCAGAGCCGGGAACCTTGCAAAGGCAGGTGTGGATAAGAAGGGGAAGATGTTCGTAGATGTGCAGCGGCATCTTCCGGAAGGGAATGTCGCATTCATGCACAGGTTTGAGGGTGAAGATGCATATGTAAGAAATGATAATTCATGGGAAATGCTTGGATACTATGGCTATCAGGGAATGGCAGAGAATTATTATCTGGAAAATCAGGCCCGGTGGCAGGATATTGAAGCGGAACAGAATATAACATTGGCAGCGTGGCATCTCCAGGCCTGGCAAGACATGGTGGAAGGTCTGCCCTGTCAGGAATTCATGGATGCTGAGACGAAAAAAGCCGCTTTGGAGAAGAACGCCGGAGAGGTCCTGTACTATATGGTATTTTCGGAGAAGGATGCAGAGGAGCTGGAGGCGGAATATGCGGTGTCTCCGTATGCCAAAGCACTGTATGAGGCTAAGAATCCATATATTGGAGATGCACCGGCTGATGAGAGACTGCTGGAGAGAATCGGAGTATTCCCGGATAGGAAACGAACGATGGAACTTGAGACGGAAGAAGAGCCGTACGTGCTCAAGATTCATTTCGAAGAGCCGGTGCAGGATGAACCGAGTTTTCATAAGAAGATGGAGAAGAATGCAATCCTGCTTCTGTGTCTGATCGATAATGCAGGCGGGGTGGAGTGGACATATCCTGCAGGAGAAGGACAGAGGCGGTTCGGCTGTGACAGAGAGCGGGCGGCAAAGCTGATGGGACTTGAGAAGGCGGAGGATATCGGGAGATTTGCAGAGTCGGAGAACGGTGTGCAGGAACTGCTGACAGAGTATTTGGGGTTCATTGATCCGGAGATTACGGCGAACAGTATCGGTCTTGGAGTCGAAGGGGCATATATGTCGCCGGAAGGGCAGCCTTATCAATATAGTATGTATGTTGTCGGGCGTCTGCCGGGGGAGAGATATGACCAGGTGTTCCAGGTGCTGGCCGATGAGAAGGACATTACAATAGAGGATGTGGCGGAAGCGCTCTTGAAGGGAGGGGCTTCTAAGAAGATGTATGTGCTGCAATAAGATTATATAAAAGAAAGCTTCGGTAGACGTTTGGCCTGCCGGAGCTTTCTTTATTTGTTGATCATATGTGGATAAAAAAAGAACAGTTTGCTATAATGAATATAACTATTAACCCAAATGCGTCATGGAAAGAAAGATAATACATATGGAAACCAAAGAAAAGAAAGAGATTCGGGCATATCGGTATATAAGAGCACTGTGGAATTACAAATCATCACATATGTGGTGTTCTTTTGCGACGGCGATTCTGCTCTCGGTGTTTCTGCTGTTTTTTATCACGATGTGGTATATGAAGGAGCGATATTATTCTTATCTGGTAGAGACGACCTACTCAACGGAGAGAGCTTTGCTTATGTCCGTCGATAAGAATATAGAGAATCAGATGGAGACTTATGTGAATTATGGTTCCGGTATTTCTATTGACCATGAGATTGGACAGATGATAGAAAACGGGATCGGCAGTGAAGGGGAGATCAGCGCGTCTGAGCGGAAGAGTGTGAAGGATACATTGAGAAGGGCGATCAAGGTATCCAATTCTATCGCGGGAATTGCGCTGATATCCAAAGACGGGGTGTTGTTCCAGTATGACAGGATAGAGATGAATATATCCGGAGCCAGGGAGATCTGGGATGAAGAAAGTGAGGATATCATCGGAGAGACATTTTGTAAGGTGCAGGAGATGGCAGCAGGCCATGCGGTTCCGCGTTATGAGATCATTACGCAGCCGTTTGTACACCCCAACGATAAGAGCAAAGGACTGATCCATATCGCATTTCCACTGAAAAATAATTACAGCTATGAAAAGATGCGGTATATGCTGGTTCTTACCTTTAACAACCAGCCAATGAATACACTTTTAAAGCAACTGAATCAAAACCAGAAGGAATATATACAGGCCTATATTGAGGACAGTCAGGGAAAGATACTGATGCATACCGGCGGCAGTGGCTACCTGGGTAAAACATGTGACGGAGAGAAAGAGAGCCGGATAACGGATCTAACGGTGGATATTGGGGCTTATGGATGGACATTGCATGCAGCGATCGATGAGGATGTTCTCGAAGAAGAGGTAAATGAGATGTATGACAGGATGGTGCTGATTTTCATAGCGGCTATTGTGCTGATCATGTTCTTGCTGTTCATGGTTACGAACCAGATCTTAAGACCGGTTAAGATCATCAGCAGTTCGATTTCCAGGGTTAAGGCGGGTGATACAAGAGAGCAGCTCCGTATCGAGGGAACGAATGAGATTTGGCAGCTTGCGCAGGAGTACAATGAGATGGTACAGGCGATCAGAACGGCGAGCTTTGAGGTGGAGGAGGAGCATTGCCGTGTGATTGAGTCCATGAAGATGAAGCAGTTAGCGGAACGGGAAGCGCTGGAATCGCAGATTAATGCGCATTTTATCTGCAATACACTGAATGTCATCAATTATGAAGCGATCGACAGCGGAAATTATAAGATCTCCGTACTATTGAAAAAGCTGTCGAATATCCTGCGGTATACCTTCGACCAGAAGCATCAGAATGTATATATGTTCCAGGAGATATCCTGGATAGAGCAGTATCTGTTCCTTCAAAAAGAACGGATGGAAGGGATGTTTGATTATCAGATAGAATTTGATTCGGACTATGATAACTGGCCGTGCCGAAAGCTGATGCTGCAGCCTTTTGTGGAGAATTCCATACTCCATGGGTTCGAGGGAAGAATCTCCGGGGGGATGATTCGGATTACCGGCAGAGGTTATAAAGAGTTTCTGGAGATCGCCGTTGAAGACAACGGATGCGGCATGGACAGAGAAAGAAGCACTATTATACAGGAGATATTGGAGAACCCGCTGATTGCCAAAAGTAAAGAAGTAGGGATTGGGATATCAAATGTAGTTACAAGAATGCAGATGTATTATGGAAAAGAGTTTAAAGTATCATTAGATACAGAGGAGGGAGAAGGGACGAGATTCGTATTTTTGCTTCCGATGCCCTCATCTGCAAGTATGGAGGAGAGAAATGTATGAGGATTTTGATTGCGGAAGATGAACAGCGTGCCAGAAGAGGACTTAAGAATCTGATTATGTCGATCTCGGGCGAGTATGAGATCGTTGCGGAGGTACCGGACGGGAAGCAGGCTCTGGAGATTATGCAGATCGTAAAGCCGGATGTGGTATTTACAGATCTCAAGATGCCGTATATGGGCGGCTTGGAGCTGATTAAGGCGGCGAAGGCCGCCGAGATCAAAGCAAAATTCGTGATCGTAAGCGCCTATGAGGAATTCGAGGTGGCTCGGCAGGCGATCAGTCTGGGCGTCTATGAGTATCTTGTGAAACCGATCATGATCGAAGAGGTGAAGGAGCTGATGGAGCGGCTGGAAGATGAGAAGACCGGGGATCACAGTACCTGTACAGGGAGTCTTAAAGAACAATATCCCAATGCCCACCCCCTTGTGCGGAAGTCGTTAAGCTTTATAGAGTCAGGATATGCGTCAAAGATCAGCCAGAAAGAATTGGCTGAGAGCCTGGGAGTTTCGCAGGAGTATCTCTGCTATCTTTTCAATAAAGATGTGGGAATGAATTTTTCGCGGTTTGTCAGGACTTACCGGATTGATCTGGCGAAGAAGCTTCTGCTGTCTCAGGCAGTTCCAAGGGAAGAGATTCCGTACAAGGTGGGATTTTCAGATTCCAAGTATTTCAACAAAGTGTTTCGCGAGATTGAAGGAATCAGTGTGGCAGAGTTTTTGAGAGAGAATGAAAAATAATTACAAAAGAACCAAACAGTGATAAAAAAGATGATGTGGATTCGGCAATATTGTGATATAGAACCGATAATATCATCTTTTTTTGTATAAAATGATGGAAATATCTTAAAAAAATCCCCTAATCTTAAAAATGTAGCCTAAAAAATCCCTCCAAATCTTAAAAAATATGGTTACATATGCAAAATAAAATAAATATAATAATTCATATCAAAAATGCGAGGAGGATTAATTATTATGAAAAAGCGAATTCAGAAACTTACCGCATTGTTACTGTTCGGAAGCCTGACAGTCAGTCTTCTGACAGGATGCGGCGGCGGGAACAGTGGGTCATCAGGCGGTGACGGCAGTTCTTCTTCAGAAGAGAGCAGCGAATCATCAGGCGGTGCAGGAGAGGTGACGCTGTGGCATTACTTTGAACATGAGGCTCCGGATCTGGAAGCGATTGTGGAGAAGTATAATGAGGAGCAGGATAAGATACATATTACTGCAACCTATGTATCCAGAGAGGAATTGATGAACCAGTATACGATCGGCGCCGTATCCGGTGAGCTGCCGGATATCGGTATGGTGGATTCCCCGGATATGGCCTCTTATGTTTCTCTGGGAGTATTCGAGGATATTACGGATGATGTGGGATCTTGGGAGGATCTGGATCAGTTCTACCCCGGACCGCTTCTTAGCTGTCAGGATGCGGACGGCAAATATTACGGGCTGCCGAACAATTCCAACTGTCTGACGCTGGCATGTAATATGGACATACTGAAGAAAGCTGGATTCAATGAACCGCCGACAACATGGGATGAGTTCAGGAAAGTATGTGAGAAGACAACTAATGCGTCTGACGGTGTATATGGATTTGCGATGTGCGCCATCGGAACAGAAGAGGGAACCTTCCAACTTCTGCCGTGGATCTGTTCTGCGGGCGGCAATATCGACACGCTTGACAGTCCCGAATCCATCAAGGGGATTCAGTTCCTGACAGACCTGGTACAGGACGGCTTGATGAGTAAAGAGGTTATTAACTGGCAGCAGTCGGAGGCTTATAACTCTTTCTGTGCAGGAAAAGCGGCGATGCTGGAATCCGGTACATGGCAGCTGGCCGACATTGATGAGAAGATTAACGGAACCTTTGAATATCAGTATGCTCTGCTTCCGAAGGATGAAGAGTATTCTTCTACGATCGGCGGAGAGAACTTTGGCGTCTGCACAGGAACCGAATACAGGGATGAATGTGTTGATTTCCTGAAATATCTTATGAACGCTCAGAATAATGCGGATTTTACTGCTGCGGCAGCGAAACTTCCGGTTCGTAAAGATGCAGTCAGTCTGAATGAGCTGTTTACAACGGATGAGAGATACGCGGTATTTAATGAAGGCATGAATTATGCAAGGGCACGCGGACCTCATGCACAGTGGCCGACACTTTCCGAGGCATTCTACACAGCAGTACAGCAGTCCTTACTGGGCGAAAAATCTGCGGAAGATGCGATGAAGGATGCTGCGGCTACGATTGATCCGATCGTAGCGGAAGACCCGCTTCCGGAAGCATCCATAGGCGGCGGAGTTGCGGATGATGTAAATTAGCGTATATACACCTCGGAATCCGTTCGAATCTGAGATTCCGGGGTGTTTTATTTCACGGTTTTGAAATGGAAAGGAGAGTGGGAATATGAAGCTTAGCATGGCGGCCAGAAAGAGTAAAGAAGCGTATATATTTATTCTTCCTGGATTCATTTATCTGCTGATCGTCTGCGGATACCCATTGTTGTATAATATTGATCTGAGTTTTAAGAATCTGAACGTTAAGAATTTTGCTTCCGGGGAGTCTGTGTTTGTAGGATTGGAGAATTATAAGACACTGTTGGCGGATCAGACATTCCGGCTGGTATTCAAGAATACCCTTGAATTCACGTTTGCCTGCCTGTTGATCCAGTTTACGGTCGGCTTTTTATTCGCCATGTTCTTCTCTAAGAAGTTCACCCTGGCCGGTCCGATCAGAGGACTGGTGCTTGTGGGCTATATGATGCCGATGTCTGTAACCGCCCTTTTGGGAAAGAACCTGTTCCTGCTGGACGGCGGCGTAATCAACGACCTGCTTATGAAGCTGCACCTGGTCTCGGCCCCTGTCGACTGGCTGGTAAACGGAGGAACTGCGCTTAGTGCAGTAATAGCGGTAAATTGCTGGGTGGGTATTCCTTTTAATATGCTGCTGCTGACCTCAGGTCTGACGGGCATATCGGAGGACGTCTATGAAAGCGCTTCGATTGACGGAGCGACCTCTTTCCAGAGGTTCTTATACATTACGCTTCCGCTCATGAAATCAGCGATGTTGTCCGTACTGATGCTGGGATTCATCTATACGTTCAAAGCATTTGACCTGATGTTCATCATGACGGCAGGCGGACCGTTCAACTCCACAGACGTGCTGGGGACCTATGCATATTCGAGGGCATTTACACAATATGAATTTTCACAGGGTTCAACGATTGCGATGATCCTGTTCGTCTGTCTGTTCTGTGTGGGGCTGTTCTACCTGAAGCTGTTGGGGAAGGAGGATGACTAAGATGGATAAGAATGAGATAAGAGAAGCAAGGCGTATGTATCTGAAGTCCAAAGAAGGACGCAGGAATATTATGAATTGTATCTTTGCGGTTATTATTGCAGTCTTCTTCCTGTTTCCGATCTACTGGCTGATTCAGATGTCATTTAAGACGGATATGGAGAGTTTTGGTAAGATTGTAACCTATTATCCACATGAATTTACGGTTGACCCGTGGCTTCAGAACCTTAGGGATGCGGATTTCCTCACGTCTTTGAAGAACAGTGTTCTGATAGCAGTCTGTGCCATGGTGATCTCGCTTGGATTCGGGGTTCCGGCCGCATACGGAATGGGGCGCTACAAGGTACGGGGAACCAAGACATTCATGCTGACCTTCCTTGTAACGCAGATGCTTCCGGCATCTGTTATGCTGACACCAATGTATCTGACATTCAGTAAATTAGGGCTTCTGGGTACATACTGGGCGCCGGCGATCGCGGTGGCATCGGGTTCCGTACCGTTTATTGTCGTCACGCTGCGGCCGTATTTTAAGAGTATTCCGGTCTCGCTGGATGAGGCGGCGCGTATTGACGGATGTAATGTATTCCGTTCATTTTTCAGGATCATGATACCAACGATCAAGACGGGTATTATAACTGTAGTAGTAATCTCATTTTTAAATGGCTGGAATGACCTGATCTATTCTATGACATTTAACGTGAAGGCGGATATGAGGCCTCTGACAGCGAATATCCATAAGTTCCAGAGCAAATACGGGACGAAGTGGAACTGTATCATGGCTTATGGCGCTATTCTGACGATTCCGGTCATTCTTGCATTCGTATTCCTGCAGAAATATATCGTAGGAGGCTTGACGGCGGGGGCTGTTAAGGAGTAAATAAGAAGTAGAAGTGTTTTGTACATGAATATGACAAAATAAAGGAGGTAATCCTGCACATTGCAGATTACTATAAATATTATATAAGGAGGTAGAGTCATGCCGGATTTTATAAAGAAAGAAGGAGAGACGGGGGATTTCCGTTCAGATGACCGGTTTTTACTTGGGTATTTTGAAGAAAAGGAGGACGCTTTGCATTACCGCTACCGCGATGAGCGCGTGATCGTAGAGCCCTGGGGAGAGAACAGCTTGAGGGTGCGTGCATCTAAGATGTCGGAAATGCCGCAGGAGCTGTGGGCGCTGGATGGGAAACCTGAGGGCGCACATGCCAGGGTAACTATCAAAGAATTTTCCGCGGAGATTGTGAACGGGAAGATTAAAGCCGAGATTAATAACATCGGCAAAATCATTTTCTACAATCAGAAGGGAGAACTGTTGCTGGAAGAATTCGTGCGCAACCGGGAGGATATGTTTGCCAAGACCTGCAGCTCTCTGGAGATGTCTGCAAGGGAATTTAAGCCGATTATAGGAGGAGATTATGCGCTGACCATGAGGTTCGAATCGAATCCGGATGAGAAGATCTACGGTATGGGACAGTATCAGCAGAAATTCCTGGATGTAAAAGGGACAGAGCTTGAGCTGGCGCACCGCAATTCCCAGGCGAGCGTGCCTTTTGCGCTCTCTTCGCTGGGATATGGATTCCTGTGGAACAATCCGGCGGTTGGACGCGTAAGCTTTAACAAGAATGTCACCACATGGGAAGTACAGTCAACGAAGAAGCTAGATTACTGGATCACCGCAGGCGATACACCGGCGGAGATCGAAGAGGCATACGCGGATGCGACAGGAAAGGTTCCGATGATGCCGGAGTATGGTATGGGCTTCTGGCAGTGCAAGCTGCGTTATCAGACCCAGGAAGAACTTCTGGAGGTGGCTAGAGAGTATAAGCGCCGTGAGATCCCGATCGATGTTATAGTGGTAGATTACTTCCACTGGCCGAAGCAGGGAGACTGGAGATTCGATCCGACATACTGGCCGGACCCGGATGCCATGATCGCGGAATTAGAGGATATGGGAATCGAGCTTATGGTTTCTATCTGGCCGATGGTGGACTATAAGAGTGAGAACTTTGACGAGATGCGGTCTAAGGGGCTGCTTACCAGAGTTGAGAGAGGCGTACATATCGATCACCTGTATATGGGCAATACGGTTCATTATGATACAACCAATCCGGAAGCAAGAGAATATGTGTGGGCGAAGGCGAAGAAGAATTACTATGATAAGGGCGTGAAGCTCTTCTGGTTAGACGAGGCGGAGCCGGAATATACGGTTTATGATTTTGACAATTACCGGTACTATCTGGGGCCGAATAATCAGGTGGGCAACATCTATCCTGTAATGTATGCCAAGAACTTTTTTGACGGAATGAGAGCGGAAGGACAGGAAGAGATCGTGAATCTGCTGCGCTGTGCATGGGCAGGCTCCCAGAAATATGGTGCGCTGGTATGGTCAGGAGACATCCATTCTACATTTGACAGTCTGCAGAATCAGTTCACAGCGGGTCTTAACATGGGAATCGCAGGTATTCCGTGGTGGACGACGGATATCGGAGGATTTTTCGGCGCGAATATTTATGACGAAGAATTCCATGAGGTATTTGTCCGCTGGTTCGAGTACGGTGCGTTCTGTCCGGTCATGAGGCTTCACGGCAACCGTATGCCGTATCAGCCGCAGTTTGGTACGACGGGCGGTGCGGAATGTGTATCCGGCGCGCCGAATGAGATCTGGTCATACGGAGACAAGGTGTATGAGATCTGTAAGAAATATATTGAGTTGCGCGAAGCGATGCGCCCATATATCCGCACGCTGATGGAAGCGGCCCATGAGAAGGGAACGCCGGTCATGCGTCCGTTGTTCTATGATTTCCCGGAGGATTCAGTGTGCTGGGACAATGAAGCGGAGTATATGTTTGGGCCGGACATCCTGGTTGCACCTGTTATGGAAAAAGGGCAGCAGACAAAAGAAGTCTATCTGCCTGCCGGCGCTAAGTGGACGAACGCATGGACGAAGGAGATCCTGAAGGGCGGTCAGACTGTTACGGTTGAAACACCGATCGAGCAGATCCCGTTATTCACGAGAAATGGGTTCGCGTTGGAGGTTTAAGAAGCCATCCTGTGTTCTGGAAATAGATTTTAACTGCACTGTGCCGTGCGCGTCGACTGCGCGGTGCGGTGCTTTTTGCCTGTCCGGAGCATTCATAAATAAAGAAGTGAGGAGAGAGTATGGTGAAAAAAGAAAAAAGTGAAAGAAATGTATTTGGATTCGGCGGAAGTTTTGTCGCTTCCTGCGACAAGGTTTTCGATATCATGGCACTGGGATTCCTGTGGATTCTCGGCAGTCTTCCGATTATTACGATTGGCGTGTCTTCGGCTGCCCTTTACCATGCGATGATAAAATGCATCAAACATAATGACGGTTATATCTCGAAAGAATACTTCCGCTCCTTTCTTATGAATCTCAGGCAGGGAGTGATTCTGTGGGTACTGACTGTTGCGGCAACTCTGGCAATGCATCTGAATATCGGGATCCTGATGAAAGAGACGGACGGATATGTAGGATTGTTCTTCATCTGTGTGTATGCGCTTGTTTCGGTGTATATTCTGGCGATGGCCTGCTATATGTTCCCGGCGTTGTCAAGATATGAGATGAGCTGCGGCTGGTTGGTCAAGATATCTATATATATGGTCGTGCGTTATATCGGCACTACGCTTGCGCTTCTGCTCGTGGTGGTCTGTATGGGCGGGATCATCTGGAAATTCCCTATGGCGATGTTCTTCGTGCCCGGACCGGCGGCGTTTATTATGTCGGATTTTCTGGAGAGGGTGCTGAAGAAGCATGAACCGGAAATACAGGACCTGAAGGAAGGCGGGGAAGAAGAGACGGGGGAATGAGAGAAACGGGAAAATAAAGACAGGAAGCAAAGGGGAAGGAGAAGAGCGAGGATGAGAGGAGGAAGAGTGAAATGAGATATACGAATGGATTCTGGGCAATGCGGGAAGGAATCATACCTGCATATGCAATTGAGTATGCAGGTCATACGGTAAAGGGGAATGAATTGACTGTCTATCTGCCGGCAAAGCATATAGCAGACCGGGGAGATCCGATGAATATTCCGATGCTGACGGTTACGCTGACGAGTCCGATGGAAGGAATCATTAAGGTGTCGGCAGTGCATCATGCGGGAGCAGTGATAAGAGGGCCGTTTGCGAAGTATCAGGAGGAGAATCCGCAGGCAGAGATCAGCGAGACAGATGAGGAACTGGTCTATCGCAGCGGGAATCTTAAGGCGGTGATTGACAAAAGACCGAATCATTACCGGCTGTCATTTTATGAGGGAGACCAGTTCCTGACGGAATCCGGTTACCATAACCTGGCCTATATGCGGGACTCAAATACAGGAAGGAAATATATGATAGAGCAGCATCTGATTGATGTGGATGAGTATGTGTACGGGCTGGGAGAGCGGTTCACTCCGTTTGTGAAAAATGGCCAGGCTGTTGAGATGTGGAACGAAGACGGCGGAACGGCCAGCGAGATTGCCTACAAGAATATCCCGTTCCATATTACGAACAAGGGGTATGGCGTGCTGGTAGATCATGTGGGGGATGTGGCCTATGAGATCGCCAGTGAGAAAGTGGAGCGGATTCAGTTTGGCATAGAAGGAGAGTGTCTTGAATACTTCTTCATATGCGGCGGCAGTCCCATGAAGACGGTTGAAAAGTATACGGCTTTGACGGGGAGGCCGGCGCTTCCTCCGGCATGGTCTTTTGGATTGTGGTTGACCACTTCATTTAAGCCTCATTATGACGAGAAAACTACATCAGAGTATATTCAGGAGATGGCGGACCGGAAGATTCCGCTGCATGTATTCCACTTCGACGCATATTGGATGGATATGTTAGAGTGGTGCAATTATACATGGAATCCAAAGGTTACTGACGATCCGAAGGCGATGCTTGAGCGATATCACAGGAAAGGACTGCATATCTGTGTGTGGATTAATTCCTATATTGCTCAGAAGTCTTATCTGTTCGCGGAAGGAAAGGAGAAGGGCTATCTTCTGAAACGTGCGGACGGCGGAGTGTGGCAGACAGATCTGTGGCAGCCGGGAATGGCAGTCGTTGATTTTACGAACCCGGATGCATGTGCATGGTTCCAAGGGAAGCTGAAGGTTCTGATGGATATGGGGGTGGACTCTTTCAAGACGGATTTTGCCGAGCGGATTCCGGTAAAGGATGTCGTCTGGCATGACGGTTCTGACCCGGTAAAGATGCATAATTATTATTCGGTTCTCTATAATCAGACGGTTTTCTCCTTGTTGGAGAGAGAGCGGGGAAATGGAGACGCGGTTGTATTTGCAAGGTCGTCAAGTGTCGGAGGGCAGCAATTTCCGGTGCACTGGGGCGGGGATTGTTCGGCAAGCTATGTATCCATGGCGGAGACTCTGCGGGGAGGTTTGTCCTTGTCACTCTGCGGATATGGGTTCTGGAGTCATGATATCAGCGGGTTCGAGAATACTGCGACGCCGGATCTGTATAAGAGATGGTGCCAGTTTGGCCTGTTAAGCTCCCACAGCCGCCTGCACGGCGCAGATTCACTGAGGGTTCCGTGGAAGTTTGATGAAGAGGCTTGTGTGATATTAAAAGAATTCGTCAATCTCAAATGCCGCCTGATGCCCTATATCTATGCCATGGCTGTCCAGTCCCACGAGTATGGCAGGCCTGTGCTTCGGCCAATGATCCTGGAATTCCCCAAAGATCACGGATGCGATACGCTGGATCGGCAGTATATGCTTGGAGATGCGCTCCTAGTGGCGCCTGTTTTCAAGGAATCAGGAGAAGTAGATTACTATCTCCCAAAGGGAAAGTGGATCAACCTGATCACAGGAGAGAAAAAGGACGGGGGAAGTTGGCAGAAGGAAGTGCATGATTATCATTCCCTGCCTCTTCTGCTTAGGGAGAATACGATCCTTCCGATGGGAAATAATGAGGAGTCAGTGGTGTATGGTTATTCTGACGGTGTGACACTGCTGGTGTCTGAATTCACAGAAGGCGGCTGTGCCAAAGCTGAGATACCGGATGCAGACGGAAAGACCGTGATGAGAGTCTGGGCGAGACGTGAAGGGGACGAGATTATAGTTAGGGTAGAAGGAGAAGGGAATTACAGCATCAAAAATCTGGGAAGTGGACAGATTCTTAAATATTAAAAAGGAAGGGGAAAAACCGCCGGGAATCAGCCGTGTATTTTGCGGTCTAAAAATAAGACAACAAAATATTGTCAAATTCATGACAACTTGTAAAATACTAAGAAATCTAAAAAATGTACGGATTCTGATACCATAGAATACTTGATATCCGAATCTTAAGAACAGAACAGCAAGTGATCGCACTGGCCGGCCAGTTGATATTCTTCCTGAATCCGTATGATTTTACCTGGATGGTGGGAAGCTGCGTGCTCCGCGCGATCGGTCTGGCGCCTTTGAACGCTGCGGTATTCGGAATGATCGGGGATGTAGTTGAGTTCGGTCAGTGGAAGACGCATATTCGGCAGGAAAGCCTGATCTTCGCGGGCGGTTCTATCGGAACGAAGGACGGTGCGGGACTGGCATCGGCGATTATGACGGGGATGCTCTCTGCGGCAGGTTATATCAGTTCGTCTGAAGGAAGTGCTGTACAGCCGGAATCTGCCCTGAACTGTATTGTTACGATCTACAAGTTCGGTCCGGTTATTGTGGCCGGGATCGCGGTGATCACATTGGCGCTGTATAAGCTTGATAAGAAATATTCGTCCGTTATGGAGGAACTGGTGGCAAGAGAAGCAAGAGGAGAATTGTAAAACGGATTAGATAGCCCTATCGGTTAGGAGGCTGCTCATTAGTTGGGCAGCCTCCTAACCGATAGGTGTATCAGAGCTTCAATCTTTCTATTTGGCAGCTATGAGGCTTATTCGTACATTCCTTGTCATAATTTACACCGACAAGCAGGATATCGCCGGTATAATTCACAAGAGACTGAGTATAATGCCTGTCCTTTATCTGCTGTATTGCTGCATTTGCAGACTTGTCGTACTTAAGTTCTATTACAAGTGCGGGCTTTTCTGTTTTTGCAGGCAGCGGTAAGAATACAATATCCGCAAAGCCGTGTCCTGACGGCAGTTCACGTATCATCAGATAATCCTTTCTTGCGCTGTAATAGGCAAGGCTTATGGCACAGGCAAGAGAATTTTCATCATTGTAGGTCAGGATGGAAGCCACTTCTGTATGCGCTTTGTCAAGCTCTTCGGAAACGCATCTTTCATCTCCGTTAAGCGTTGCCTCAAGAAGTCTTTCGGAGGAATTAAGAACGCGCATAACCTCGGCCCAACCGCCGACGCTCATTGCATTTTCAAATTCTCCGGCAATTTCTCTGTTAGGAATAAAGGTCTCTTTTCTCTCCTGATCATAACCGAGATAACCGAGATGGATCAACAGTGTCAGTACGTCGTCCCGGGTCTTCAATGTCCGCATATCGTTCTGAAAGCTTAGGGTGTTTACCCTGACATGTTCACCGCCGAGCATTTTTACGATGTCTGAACGGAGTCCGTCGAAGTTCATATCCATATAAACCTTCAGCGCTTCATAGGTCTCCGTCGAAGTCCAGTAATTGGAAAATCTGTGAGTCTGCATTGCTGCGACAACAGATCTCGGGTTATAAATATGGTGATATTTGCTGAATCTGTAACCGTCGTACCAGTGACTCGTCTCCGGGAAATCCATATCAAACTGTTTACACAGTTTTTGTACTTCTTTCTCAGTAAATCCGGTGTACTCTTCAAAGATATCCTGACCTGACATCGAATATTCCCAGAACATATTTAAGGCAGAATGTTCCCCATATTTTTTTACCGGCAGAATGCCTGTCATATAGGTCAGCGCAACATAAGGCTGATCCTTCAAAAGCCCCCGCAGGAAATCAAGATATTGCTTCTGCAGCCCTTCTTCTTTTTGTCTTTCGCGGATGACACAATCCCACTCGTCAATCAGGAAAATGAACTTTTTACCTGTTTTTGCGTAGATTCTTTTTAATGTATCGGCAAGCCCTTTATCCTGTCTTGTCAGGTATCCGCCGTATTCTGCCAGGAGCTCTTCGAGAACTTCTTGTTCCAGATAGTCGGTTACGCTTTGATCTTTTGCACCGATCAAAAACTGTTGTATATTCAGAAAAATCACATCATATTTGTTCAGATGCTCTGTAAAGCTGTCAGCATTCTCCAAAACCTTTCCCTTGAATAGTTCCCTGGAATCGCATCCAAGGCTGTAGTAAGCGGCGAGCATCTTAAGCGCCATGGATTTTCCGAAACGCCGCGGTCTGCTGATACAGAGATATTTTTCTTCTGTATTGATCAGCTCATTCGTACATGCTGCCAGTCCGGTTTTGTCTACATAGATTCGGGAACGGATGGATTCTAAAAAGCCGTCGTTCCCCGGATTTAAATAAATTCCCATTTAAAATATCCTCCATAATGAATTCAGTATAGCACAGTCAGGAAAGAGAAGGCAATTGAAATCGGGAGTAATTGGCTCTTTGGACGGCAGACAAAGGAAGAGCGTCTGCAGAAGTATAAAAGCACGCAAAAAAATGTGTGCTTTTCATTAAAAATACTACAAAAAATGTGTTGACACGCAGACATATATTTTGTATATTATGGTATAGAGAAAGTGTGTAGAAATTAAGAAGAACAGCCTGTATACAGGGGAAAACCGACAGAGGGGCAGCAAGATGGGAAGCTTTGGCCGGAACAGCAGAGCAGTAAGATTCGCAGCGGCAATTATGCTGGGAGTCTGTGCAGTAACTGGATGTGCACGCAATGAGAAAACGGAGTCCGACGAGAAGCCGTATACGATCGGTGTCGTCACGAAATCAAGGAACAGTGAATACTGGATGTCCGTATGCTCAGGCATGGAGAAGGCGGGCAAGGATTACGGCGTGTCTGTCAAGATTATTTCTCCTGATTCGGAGTCTAACGACAGGATGCAGAAGAAGATGATCCATGATTTGATCAGACAGGATGTGGACGCATTGGCGATCTCTCCGATCTCTTCTTATGACGCGCCGTATCTGGCGGAAGCAGAAGAGGCGGGGATAAGAATCGTTGCATATGATACGAAGATCCTGGCAGAGGGAATTCCGTACATAGGAATTGATAACCGGAAAGCGGGAGAAGAACTTGCCGCAAATGGACGCTGCGAAAGCGGCAGAACTGAATCCTGCGTATTTAAGCTTTTTGTTCAAGCAGGAGTTGGGAATCGGATTCTCGTCTTATCTGCTGGATCTGAGGATGGAATGTGCCAGGGCATTGCTTAGGGGCACGAACGGTAAGATAAAGGAGGTGGCGCGGGAAGCCGGGTTCAACGATTATCATTATTTTTCTAAGGCATTTAAGAAAATAAACGGGTGCAGCCCGGTGGATTACCGGAGGAGAAATATTCATACCTAAAAATAAGACAACATTTATCTGACGGAATAAACAAAACAACAAAACTAAAAAAAAGAGTGTTTTTTTAGATGTACGGATATGGTATATTTTCTTTCAGAGAGACAAAGAGAAAAAAAGAATTGATATAGAGAAAGGAGAGTCAAAGATGTTTGACAAAAGCAAAGTAAAACTTGGAATCGCTCCCATTGCGTGGACGAACGATGATCTGCCGGATCTGGGAGGAGAGAACACATTTGAACAGTGTGTCAGCGAGATGGCGCTGGCGGGATTCACCGGGTCAGAGGTAGGCAACAAGTACCCTAAGGATCCGGAGGTGCTTAAGAAAGCTTTGGAGTTAAGAGGAATCGAGATCTGCAACCAGTGGTTCTCTTCTTTCCTGATCACGAAGCCGTTTGAAGAGGTGGAGAAGGAATTCCGTGCACAGCTTACTTTCCTGAAAGCGATGGGAGCTAAGGTGATCGGCGCTTCCGAACAGAGCCACAGCGTACAGGGGCAGCAGGACACACCGATCTTCGGACACAAGTATGTGATGAATGATGATGAGTGGAAGACATTCTGCGAGGGTATGAACCGTCTTGGCAAGATCGCCAAAGATGAATACGGAATCGCACTTACTTTCCATCATCATATGGGAACGGTTGTGCAGGACCCGGACGAGGTGGAGCGCATGATGGCGAATACAGATCCAGAGTATGTAAGCCTGCTGTTTGATACCGGACACTTTACATACTGCGGGGCAGATCCGCTTGAGATGGTTACCAAATATGTGGACAGGATCAAGCATGTGCACCTGAAGGACATCCGCCCGGAGATCGTTAAGAAGGTGAAGGAAGAGAACTTAAGCTTCCTTGAGGGTGTAAGACAGGGAGCATTTACCGTACCGGGAGACGGATGTATTGATTTCGATCCTATTTTCAAGGTTCTTGAGGATCATGGTTATGAGGGATATATGCTGGTAGAGGCAGAGCAGGATCCGGCGAAGGCGAATCCGCTGGAATATGCGGTCAAGGCAAGAAAGTTTATTGCAGAGAAGACAGGATTATAAAATACGTTTGCGAATGATTTGAAAGGAGAATAAAAGATTATGGTTACAGTAGGTATTATCGGAGCAGGAAGAATCGGAAGAGTTCATGTTGAGAGTATTTGCACGAAGGTGGGCAATGCGAGGATCAAAAGCCTTGCGGATCCATTTATGAATGACGAGACGGCCGCATGGGCGAAGAAGATGGGTGTGGAGAATACGACGAAGGATTACAAGGAGATCATCGCAGATCCAGAGATTGACGCGGTGCTGATCTGTTCTTCCACAGATACGCATTCTCCGATCTCTGTGGAGGCGATCAATGCAGGAAAGCATGTATTCTGCGAGAAGCCGATCGATCATGACGTGGCTAAGATCAAGGAAGTGATCGATGCGCTTAAGAAGAATCCGGTGAAATATCAGGTAGGTTTCAACCGCAGATTTGACCACAACTTCGAGGCAGTGAAGGATGCTGTGGCAGCAGGCAGGATCGGTGATACTCACATCATCAAGATCACATCCAGAGACCCGGAGCCGCCGTGTGCAGACTATGTTAAGGTGTCCGGCGGAATGTTCCTGGATATGACGATCCATGATTTTGATATGGTACGTTTCCTTGCAGGATGCAATGCAGCGGAGGTGTATGTAGAGGCGGCTGTACTTGTTGATCCGGCAATCGGAGAGGCGGGAGACGTAGATACCGCAGTGATCACTCTGAAGATGGAGAACGGTGCGATCGCAGTGATCGACAACTCCAGACAGGCTGTATACGGATACGATCAGAGAGCGGAAGTGTTCGGTTCTAAGGGAATGGTTGCTACCGGCAATGATGCGGCAAGTGCGGCAGTGATAAGCAATGTGGACGGTGTAACAGGCGAGAAGCCGCTGCATTTCTTCCTGGAGCGTTATATGGATGCATATGCGAAGGAGATCAAGTGCTTTATCGAAGCGATTGAGAATAATACGGATGCTCCGCTTGGAGTTGAAGACGGCTTGCAGCCTGTATTGATGGGCCTTGCGGCGAAGAAGTCATTAGAAGAGCATCGTCCGGTTAAGATCTCTGAGATTATGGTTTAAAATTATAGATATTGTTGTCAAGGCGAAACCCTGCGGGGATCAGGAAAAGATAGTTCTGATTCCTGCGGGGTTATTTGCTATAGTGCTGTCAGTGTGATGTGAATACGAATGGAAGTTGGATAAAATACACAAAAATGAACTAGATTTGATACCCCCATTCGTTTATTTGTCGTTATAATGTCCATGACAGGATACGATCGTTGTCTGATTGCCAACAGTCTTATATACGATACGATTCTTTTCATCAATATGCCTGCTCCACCATCCACTTAAATTACCGGATAGAGGTTCAGGATGACCTATTCCGTCGAAAGGAGTTCTTTGTATATCTTTGATGAGTTTATTTATCCGTCTCAACGTTTTCTTGTCTTGCGTTTGCCAATCAAGATATTCCTGCCAGGCATCGTCTTCCCACAGTATTCCCATCATTACACCTCGATCAAGTCATGTTCTTTCGGAACGGATTGACCGGATTCGATCTTAGCAATGCGTTCTTCCAATGTTCTTATGTTAGATTCTGAAAAAAACGGATCGGCTGTAATTTCAAAAGGAATCTTATTTTGGCGGACGACAGCTTTTGCAAACATAGTAAAAGCTGTTGTCATATTCAATCCCATGTCTTCGAAAAGAATTTCAGCTTGTTTTTTTAACTTTTCATCCATTCGGATAGTAATGCTTGTTGTTGCCATATAATCAACCCTCCTGCTATGTTTGCATAATACAATAAATGTATGTATATGTCAATACATAGTATGTACTAATGTATAAAATTGTACAGCTCCAAAACCTATGTGATAAATAGAAACCGGATGAAGAGTTCAATTAAGAGAATAAAAGATTTGGGGAATGGATTGTAGGTTTGACAATTGTTTTTATGGTATTTATAATAAAAGACAAGAAAACGGCGGCAATAGAGCATGTACATGACTGCTGCGGACAGGGAGGAAATGAGATGGCTGTAACCTTGCAGCAGATAGCGGAAGCGGCAGGAGTCTCCAGGGGCACTGTGGACAGAGCTTTGAATAACAGGGGAAGGATCAATGCGGAGGTTGCGGACCGGATCCGGAAGATCGCAGATGAGATGGGATATCAGCCAAACCGGGCGGGCAGAGCGTTGGCGATGTCGAAGAGGTCGATCACGATCGGTGTGATCATCCAGGCGGCGAATACGCCGTTTATGGAGAAGGTCATCGAAGGAGCGGAAGATGCCAAGGCCGAGGTAGAGCGTCTGGGAGCGGATGTGATCATTCGGAAGATTGATGATTTTGATGCGGGGAAAGCGGTTGCGGCGATGTATGAGTTAAAGGAGAGGGGCTGCAACGGGATTGCGGTCGTTCCGGTGGATGATGAGAAGCTGAAAGCGACGGTCGATGAACTGGCGGACGCGGAGATCCCGGTCATTACATTCAACTCTGATATCGAGGAGTCGAGGCGTCTCTGTTTTGTCGGACAGGATACTTATCAGAGCGGGAGAGTAGCGGCAGGGCTGATGGCAGATATTCTTCCGGCATCCGGGAAGGTTCTTGTGATATCCGGTTATCCTGCTGCTTATGGGCATAAGAACCGGACAAAAGGATTTTTAAAGGAATTTGCAATGCTGAGAGAGGATATGCAGGTGTTGGATGTCCAGTATGCTTTTGATGATAACCGTATGGCAGAGATGATTACCAACGGGATGCTGAAGGAATATGAGGATCTGACAGGCATTTATCTTGCGGCATCCGGTGTCCAGGGAGTTTGTAAGGCTCTTAACGATCTTGGTCTGGCGGATAAGGTGAAGGTCATCTCCAATGATCTGACAGCCCAGAATGTACAATATCTGGAGGAAGGGAAGATCCGTTTCCTGATCGGACAGGATGGCTACAGGCAAGGCTATGAGCCGGTTATGATATTGTTTGAGAAGATATTTGACGGGAAAGAGCCGGAGAAGGAATTCGCTTATACGGAGATTGTGATCAAGACGAAGTATAATCTCGCATAAGATGATTTCTATATCATACAGGGAAATTCCATTGATATTCACTGATTAGTCAGGTTCAATATCAAATATTAATAATAAAGGGTGACGATATTGGCATTAGTAAATATTGGTTCTGAGACGGAGCAAATTGAATACAAAAAGAGTATTGGTGAATTAAAAGAGGCCATGTTCTCTATTGCGGCCATATTGAACAAGCACCAGAAGGGCGAACTATACTTTGGTGTGAAAAATGATGGAACAGTAATCGGACAGGAAATTAATGATGAATCTTTGCGGAAAGTAAGTCAGGCAATTGGGAATCATATTAAACCTGCTATTTATCCAGAGATAAAAACTCAGCAATTTGGTGATAGAGAGACTATTTTAGTGAGCTTTGAAGGAAGCAGATGTCCATATCTCGCATATAATGTTCCAAGAATAAGAGTAGCGGATGAAGATCTTGTTATGGATCAGGATACTTATGATTCTATGATACGCAAGCGTGATAATGTTGATTATTCATGGGAGAAGAGGGTATCTGCGTACACAATTGACGATGTGAATGAAGATGCTTTTTTTGAATATCTGAGGAAAGCAAAAGAAGCCGGGCGGATTGATTTTGAGGACACCGATGTAAAAACAGTTTTGGATAAATTGGAGCTGATAGAGGGAAATTATCTTTTGAATGCAGGTGCTGCTCTTTTCTGTGATTGTGGTATTGTCAATGAATTGCAAATTGCGAAATTTGCATCTGATGAGCGATTGACATTTACTGACATACGCAGATATAGCGGCTCTGTTATGGAATTAAAGAAAAAGGCAGAACAGTATATTATTGATGCTATGGATTGGCGTGTCGAGTTTGGGAATTTGACGAGAAAGGAAATACCGGAAATTCCATTGGATGCGATCAGAGAGGCGATCACGAATTCTTTTGGGCATAGAATGTTCGATAGTGGGCAGAGTAATGAAATGACTATTTTCAAAAATAGAATTGAGATATATAATCCAGGTGCTTTTCCTGCAAATAAAACACCGGAAAGTTATGTGATGGGAAATCAAAGGCCAATTCGTAGAAATCCGTTAATTGCTCGTACATTATATTATTCTAAAGATATGGAAAGTTTTGCAACAGGATTGAAGCGTATTAAGGATGCTTGTGACAAAGCGGGATGTAAGGTGGAGTTTGAAACACCGGATGATGGTTTTGTTGTTATATTTTATCGGCATGGGATTGAAAAATTGAGCGGGACCGCTCAAAAGGAAGAAAAAACCGCTCAAAAAACCGCTCAAAAGGAAGAACGGATTAATGCGTTGCTTGAATATTGTAAAAAACCGAGGAACAGAGATGAAATGATGAAGTTTCTTGGAATAAAACACAGGACTACATTTAGAAATGATTACTTGAATCCATTATTGGATGAGGGGAAAATTGCAATGACAATACCAGATAAGCCGCGAAGCAAGAAACAAAAATTTTATTCTCTTTAATTTTGGCGAGCTCTGCCATCGAAGCTCTATAAGAAGAACAGAGACAATATGTATAGAATTGTGCAGATTATATGTTGGTAAAACATATATTTTGCACAATTTTTTTGTGTATTTTTTAACGGATAGTCATAATAGATAAAATCATTTTGTTATATTTGTGCAAATTACATATTGCGTTCACGTGAACGCAATGCTAAAATAACGACATAAAGAAACAAGCAAAAAAGTAAAAATAAAACAAAACAAGAAAGGCGGAAAACAAAATGTTAAGAGTAGGAGTTATCGGATGCGGCGGAATGGGAAGAGATCATATCAAGAGGATCACAGAGAGAACCCAGGGAGCCGAGGTTGTGGCAGTTTCAGACGTATTTGAAGAGGGAGCGAAGAAGGCGGCCGAGATCGCAGGAGGAGCCAAGGTCTATACGGACGGCAAAGCGCTGATCAACGATCCTGATGTTGACGCGGTTCTGGTCGTATCGCCGGGATTCGCACATGTTGACGATCTTCTTGAAGCGATCAAGGCCGGCAAGCGTGTGTTCTGTGAGAAACCGCTCTGTACGACGGCAGAGGATTGCAAGAAGGTAATGGACGCGGAGGCAGCCTCCGGCAGACATTTGATCCAGCTGGGATTCATGCGCCGTTACCACAAGGGATATAACCAGATCAAGGACGCGATAGCGACGGGCGAGTACGGCGAACCGCTGATGATGCACTGTACGCACAGGAATCCTGAGGTGGGGACGAATTACAATACACCGATGGCGGTACATGATACGGTGATCCATGAGATAGATCTGTGTCACTGGCTGGTCAATGATGATTATGAGAGTGTGCAGGTGATCATGCCGAAGGTTACGAAGTATTCCCACTCTGAGCTTAAGGATCCGCAGATCATGCTGATGCGCACGAAGAGCGGTATCTGTATCGATGTAGAGTGTTTTGTAAACTGTAAGTTCGGATACGATATCAACTGCGAAGTAGTATGCGAGGACGGTGCACTTAAGATGGGCGCTCCGATGGCTCCTTCTATCAGGAAGAATGCGGCGGCTTCTACAGAGATCACAACGGATTGTTTCGTACTGTTCAAGGATGCTTATGATGCAGAGATCCAGAACTGGGTTGACTGTGCTGCAAAAGATGTGATCGAAGGACCTACCACATGGGACGGATATCTGGCGGCAGTTACCGCAGACGCATTGGTAAAGGCACAGGAAACGGGCAATATCGAGAAGGTTGTAACGGTTGAGAAGCCGGAGTTTTATAAGTAAGAAGGATATTACGGCCAAGAAGCTGGAGTTTATGCAAGCCAAAGATCCCGCGGCAGGCGGTATATATTTTTCAGATGAGCGTACACGAGCACGCAAATAAGTAAATCAAAGTAAGATATAAGCAGACAGACAAACAAAGCAATATTATGAAATAATATGCAATTAGCAGGAAAAGCAGGAAAGCAGGAAAAGCAAGCAAAGCAAGTAAGGCAGGAAAAGCAGAGAAAATAGATGAAAAGGAGACCGCGATTATGAAATTAGGATTTAATGAAGCAACAGCACTGGAGTGTAAGGGACAGTCCCTCATGGCTGACCTGGAAGCATGTGAGAAGTATGGGTTTGATTATATTGAGATCAGGTTCGACTGCGTGAAGGACTATCTGAAAGAGCATACGTTGGAGGAACTGGCAGACTGGTTTAAGAACCATCATCTGAAACCATGGGCGTATAATACCCTGATCTATTTCAACCAGAGGGATGAGGCCGGTGTGAAAGAGATCGACGAGGAGACGGACTTCATTATCGAGGTGTGCAAGGCGATCGGTATGAAGATGCTGATCACGGTTCCTCAGTTTGACGTGAAGGATAAGAGTGTGTCCGAGATTAAGGAAGAGGCAGTTGCAAGACTTCGCTATCTGTCTGACAAGGTAGGCTCTGACATCAGGATTTCCCTGGAATTCTGCGGTGCTCCGAACTGCTCCATCAATCAATTTGGCACGGCATATGACGTAGTGAAGGCTGTAGACAGAGATAATGTGGGAATCACGGTTGATACCTTCCATTTCCATGAGATGTGCTCGAAGCTCGAGGATCTTAAGAACGCAGACGGCAAGAAGATCTTCGCGTACCATCTGAACGACTGCGAAGACCTTCCGCTTGGTTCCTGCGGGGATGACAAGAGACTGTGGCCGGAAGAGGGCGTGATCGACCATGCTGCGATCGCAGGCGCATTGAAGGAGATCGGTTTCGACGGCGTGTGCACCATCGAGGAATTCCGTCCGGAATACTATGCGATGTCACACGAGGAGAATGTGAAGAAGGCGGCGGAAGTAACGAAGGCGTTTGTAGAGAAGTATTTCGCTTAAAATCATACGAACAGTAAAGGAGCAAAAAGAGATGCTAGACAAGAGTAAGGTTTCACTTGGAATCGCACCCATCGGATGGACGAATGATGATATGCCGGATCTTGGCAAGGAGAATACGTTTGAGCAGACTGTCAGCGAGATGGCGCTTGCGGGATTTACCGGATCGGAAGTGGGCAGCCACTACCCGGCAGATCCGGCAGTCCTGAAGAAAGCGTTAGATCTTAGAGGTATGACGATCTGCAATCAGTGGTTTTCTTCTTTCCTGATCAGCAGACCGTACGAGGAGACGGAGGAAGCTTTTATTAAGCAGTGTGATTTCCTGACACAGGTAGGTGCAAAATGCATCGGCGTATCCGAACAGAGCTACAGTATCCAGGGAATGTTGGACCGCCCGATCCAGGAAGGCAAATATGTCATGAATGACGGGGAGTGGGAGTTGCTTACAACAGGGCTTAACAGACTGGGCAGGATCGCGAAGGACAAGGGAATGGTGCTGACCTTCCATCATCACATGGGAACGGTCGTCCAGACGGAAGAGGAGATCGATCGTTTTATGGCGTCCGTAGACCCTGAATTGGTATTCCTTCTGTTCGACAGCGGCCATCTGTCATTCGCGGGGATCGACCCGGAGAAGGTTCTGAGGAGATATGTTGACCGTGTGCGCCACGTGCATCTGAAGGATCTGAGAAAGAGTGTGGCAGAGCAGTCCCGGAAGGAGAAATGGAGCTTCTTAAAGGGAGTGCGCGAGGGAACATTTACCGTTCCGGGAGACGGGGACGTGGATTTTGCGCCGATTTTTAAGATACTTGAGGAAGCTGGTTACCAGGGATGGGTAGTCGTAGAGGCGGAGCAGGATCCGGCGAAGGCGAATCCGTTTGAATATGCGCTGAAAGCAAGAAAATACATTGCCGAGCATACCGGTCTGTAATAGATCTGTTTGAGATATCAGATAAGAACAGGCGGCAGCAGCAGGAAGGAGAGTAATAATGAAGATAGCGTTTGACGTAGACGTATTGGCAAAACAGATGGGTATTAACGATATGGTACATCAGGTAGCGGACTGGGGGTACAAGTATATCGAACAGTCTCCGCATCCGCGCATTAATCCGTTCTATAAGCATCCGCTTTTCTCGAGGGAATGCGAGGCGGAGTATAGAAAGGCGCTTGGCGAGACGGGAGTAGAGATCTCTTCCTTTATCGTTGTGTACCGCTGGTCCGGCCCGACAGAGGAGCAGCGGAAGATGGCGGTGGCGAATTGGAGAAGGATTGTTGAGATCGCGGTAAATATGGGCGTACAGGTAATCAATACGGAGCTTTCCGGCGATCCGAACCAGCAGGAGATCTGTAACGGCATGTGGTTCCGTTCTATGGATGAACTGCTCCCGCTGTTCGAGAAGGAGGGGATCCGCGTAGAGATCCAGTCGCACCCGTGGGATTTCTGTGAGCTGAATAACGAGACCTGTGATATGGTGAAGAGTTATCGCTCCGATAATCTGAAATATGTATATTCCGCTCCGCATGGATTCTTCTATGACAAAGGCGTGGGCGACGTACGCTCTATGCTGGAGTATGCAGGCGATGATCTGAGCCATGTATTATTTGCAGATACATACAACCAGACCAAAGACTGCAGATATATCCTGAACCCGCCGTGGCTGAACAGTATGGGGAGAGAGGATGTCTCCATCCATCAGCATAACCCGATGGGAGAGGGGGACGTTGATTTTGCAGGTATCTTTGAGACCCTGAGGAAAATGGATTTTGCAAACAAGAAGTTCAAGGTTGGAGGCGATGCGATCTCCTGTGTATCGATCTTCGGATATCCGGAACGTATGGATACAGAAGCGCCGAAGGCGCGGGAAATCATCGAACGTGAGCTGTTGAATTGCTAGTCCGCAGGGATTGCTTCAAATATGAGGAAAAATTATGAAATCAGTAGCGGAACTATTGAATTATAAACAAAAGAATAAGGATATGGATGAGTTCATCAAGGTGCCCATGTCTGAAAAGCTGGCGTACTGTTTCGGCGACCCGGCTCTGACGCTGATGTACACGATGACGACGACACTGTTGATCTACTTCTATACCAATGTGGTCGGCATATCCGCCGGTTCTGTGGGGATGATCATGCTGGTGTCCCGTGTATTCGACGGATTCTCGGATGTGCTGATGGGAACCATCATCGATCGGACTCACTCCAAATACGGGAAATCAAGGATATGGATACTGAGGCTTGCGGTGCCCTATGCATTGGCTGCTATCGTGCTCTTTACGATGCCGGGCATGGGGCCGAAGGGCAAGGTCGTCTATGCCTTTGTGACCTATAACATCATGAATACCGTTGTGTATACGGCGATCAGCCAGCCGTTCCATGCGCTGGGATCGCTGATGAGCCGTGACAGGAGAGAGCGGGATGTGATCTGCAATATTCGTATGATCCTGTCTATTACGGCAAGTATGGTCATTACGGCATTTACGCTGCCTCTGATCAATAAGGTTGCGGCGCTGATCGGCAATGAGCAGGCAGCGTGGATTCTTGTAACGGCCGTATACGCAGTCATCTCGGTATTCGTACTGCTGAATACCTACGCGACCTGTACGGAACGGGTGCAGACGGCGCAGAAGAGCAAGGATAATATTCCGTTCTGGACGGCGCTTAAGGCCACGGTAAGCAATCCGTATTTCCTGATCGCGTTGGGGCTGATGCTGTTCTATACGGTATATCAGATCATTATCGGAACGGATCTTACTTATTACTGTCAGTATGTGTTAAATGACGTTGATCTTGTTATGCCGCTGTCAGCATCCGAGAAGATCGCGACGATCGTCGGGATCGCTTTGCTTCCGAAGCTGCTTCCGAAGTTCGGGAAACGGAACCTGATCTGTGCGGGCTGTATTCTTGGTGTTGCCGGACAGCTTCTGTTCCTGATGAATATTACCAGTATACCTCTGGGAGTCCTCACCTGTATCATGAGGGGATTCGGAATCGCCCCGTTCTACGGGGTGCAGTATTCTCTTCCAAGCGACGCCATAGAATACGGACAATGGAAGACAGGGCTTCGTATCGAAGGGCTGATGTTCTCATCCATGAGTATGGGGCAGAAGGCAGGATCAGGCTTCACATCTGCAATAATGGGAAGTATTCTGTCCTGGGCGGCATTCGACGGATTGAAGGCCACGGCGGCAGAGCAGACGGCTGAGGCGATCGCGGTGATCAAGGGCTTCTACCTGTATGTGCCGATCGCGATCTGGCTGCTCATGTTCCTGATTGCATTATGCTACAGGCTTGATAAGAAATATGATCAGATGATGAGAGAGCTGATCGCAAGAGAAGGCAAAGCAGACGCCGAAGCGCCTGAACTGGCGGATGACTTGGATTCGGCGCAGCATGGCGGTTTGGCAGGCGAGTCAGGTAAGTACAGCAATCAGATCAATATAGCCATCGGCCGTCTCTACGGTGCAAGCGGAAGGAAGATTGCGGAGGCATTGGCAAAGGAGCTTAAGTGCCGGGTATGTGACAGGCAGATCATCTGTATGCTGGGCGAAAGATTCGGTATGGAATCTGCAAGTATTGAGAATCTCCAGAAATATCTGGATTCCTATAATGAAGGAGAGACGCTGACATTTTCCCCGTATTCCATGCCGGGCGCGGGAGTTGCGGAAGATGTTGTGGATACCAGAGTATTCGAGGAGCAGAGCAGGCTGATCCTGAAGCTCGCGAAGAAAGAGCCGGGGATCTTCCTTGGACGGTGCGCGAACTTCGTATTGGCCAAGCTGCCGCACACGTATTCATTCTTTATCTATGCGGATGACGATTACAGAGAAAAAGAAGGGCAGGAATATTATCAGGGTCAGACGCTTGCAGAACTTAAGGAACGCGACGAGAAGAGGAATGAATATTATCTGCGGTATACGGGAACGAAAAGAAACGATCCGAAATGTTATGATATGGTCGTCAATGTAGGCAAGACAGGAGTTGAGGGCGCCGTGCAGATGATCCTTGACTATGTAAGGAAAAAAGAACAACAGATATAGAAGAGATCTGACAGGCGGAAGGTCATTTTTCCCGGTTTTTCTGAGATATCAGCATCTCCCTTATTGACTCTGCTATGGTAAAATGATAAAATAGCGGAACAGGTGATGATAAATAGTAATCAGGCGGGAAAGGACTGCTTATGGGAAAATTGGCATTCAAGACATTGCGTGAAAATGTATCAGAAGAGATCCGGCTTAAGATCCTGAATCAGGAGTTGACTCCGGGAATGAGGATCATTGAGCAGGATCTCTCGGATGAGCTGGGAGTGAGCAGGGGTCCGATACGGGAAGCCCTTCGGCAGTTGGAGCAGGAGGGAATGGTTGAATATACCAGGAATGTGGGCTGTTCTGTGCGGGAGATTACCATACAGGATGTCTATGAGACATATCTGCTCCGTTCGAATTATGAGATGATCGCTGTCCGTCTGTATGAAGCGCAGTTCACGGACGAAGAGATCGCAAGGATGGAAGAAGCTCTGGAATTGATGAAGAATCTGACCATAGAGAATTATAGCAAGATAGTTTCCTATGGGTGCATGCTTCACGAGGTCATTATAGAGAAAGCAGGTCTTGCACGCCTTAAGAAAGCATGGCAGGATCAGGAATACGGCGAGATCTTAAGCTGTAACGCGGGATTTGTGGACAAGCAGACGGTCCTGGAGAGACAATATCCGATCCACAGAGAATTGGTCGATATCTGTAAGACTCGGGATGTTGAGGCTATCTGCAACGCGATTTCAGATCACTATATGCTGACGATCAAGCGGCTTAAGAACGAGGAGCTGGAATGATAAATTGAAAAAATATTGACAGAAGCGTGATGGATGGTATATATTAGAAACAAGTAAAAGGGAGTAACTTGCGTCTTAAGAGGATCATTCCCGCGAAGCAGCCATGCCTGCATGGATATTTGGCTGTTGCTGAGGGGCTTTGGATCCGGGGCGTTTACGATGTCGTCAGTACGATGGCCGGTACAGCAGTCATCCGTATCGTAATGAAATGGTGAGACTTTTATTGCATATTTTCATATGCAATAGGGGTCTCTTTTTGTATTCAAATATACCCAATATGGGAATGCTAAAACTAGGAGACTTCTATACACAGTATATTTCTGAAAAAGTGAGAAGAAAGAGAGGAAATGTATATGCTGACGAGTGAACAGGCAAGAAAGAATCAAGAGCGGTACGGATACAATGAGCTGACAGAGGGGAAAAAGAAGAGTGTTTTACAGATATTTCTGGAGCAATTCAAGGATTTTCTTGTGATCATCCTTATTATTGCAGCGGTGGTATCAGGATTCCTAGGGGACGCCGAGAGTGCGGCAGTGATCTTCGTGGTGATCACGATGAATGCGGTCCTTGGTACGGTGCAGACGGTTAAGGCGGAACAGTCTCTAAACGGATTAAAGAAGCTGTCGGCGCCTGCCGCGAAGGTGGTGAGGGACGGGACGCTGGTGCAGATTCCCGCCAGGGAGGTTACGATCGGTGATGAAGTGGTGATCGAAACGGGAGACTGTATCCCGGCGGATGGGCAGCTGATTAGCTGTGCAAGCCTTAAGACGGACGAGAGCGCCCTGACAGGAGAGTGTCTTCCTGTGGAGAAATCGTTAGAGGATGTACCCGCAGACGCAGCGATCGGAGATCAGACGAACAGGGTATTCTCGGGAAGTTTTGTCACTTACGGGAGAGGCACCTGCGTAGTGACGGCGATCGGGATGGAGACAGAGGTCGGCAGGATCGCCAGGCTGATCAAGACCGCATCGGAAAAACGGACCCCGCTCCAGGTGAGTCTGGATGAATTCGGCAAGAAATTATCGGTCATCATACTGGTCTTCTGTGGGATTCTCTTTGGGATGAATATTCTGCGCGGCGGTTCTGCGGTGGACGCGTTTTTATTCGCGGTAGCGCTTGCGGTAGCGGCGATTCCCGAGGCGCTGAGCTCTATCGTCACGATCGTGCTGTCCTTCGGAACGCAGAAGATGGCAAAAGAGCATGCGATCGTGAGGAAGCTTCAGGCTGTGGAAGGACTTGGCAGCGTGTCGGTCATTTGCTCGGATAAGACAGGGACGCTGACACAGAATAAGATGACGGCAGAGTATTACTATGTGGATGGAAGGCGGATACCGGCCGAAGAGATTGACCTTAACAGCCGCAGCCAAGAGCTGCTTCTTCGCTTCAGCATCCTTTGCAACGATTCTACGAATGAGGACGGGGCAGAGATCGGAGATCCGACAGAGACGGCGCTGATCAATCTGGCACAGCAGCTTGGGGTAAATGTGGCGGAGGTGAGACGGCGTTACCCAAGGCTTTCGGAGCTGCCTTTTGACAGTGACAGGAAGCGGATGTCTACGGTGCACAGGATGCGGCTGCCGGAGGATGACGGCAAAGAGCAGACGGATATTAACTGTAAGCGGAATGTTGCGGTCGTAAAGGGCGCTGTGGATATGTTATTGGACCGGATGGCCGGAATCACTCAGGAAGACAGAGATGAGATAGAGCGGCAGAATTTGGAATTCTCCCGAGACGGCCTGCGTGTCCTTGCATTTGCCTATAAGGAGCTTGATGGGGAGCGGGAGATATCCCTGGAGGATGAAGAAGATCTGACGTTTTTGGGGCTGATCGCTATGATGGACCCGCCGCGGGAGGAATCGAAGGAGGCTGTCGGCAGATGCATCCAGGCGGGCATCAAGCCGGTTATGATCACGGGCGACCATAAGGTGACGGCGGCGGCGATCGCGAAACGGATCGGCATACTTAAGGATGATTCAGAGGCCTGCGAGGGCGCTGTTATTGAGAATATGACGGACCAGGAGCTTCAGGAGTTCGTGGAAGGAATCTCGGTATACGCCAGAGTATCCCCGGAGCACAAGATACGGATCGTGCGTGCATGGCAGGATAAGGGAAATATCGTGGCAATGACGGGGGACGGCGTCAATGACGCGCCGGCGCTTAAGCAGGCGGATATCGGCGTCGCCATGGGTATCACGGGAAGCGAGGTATCGAAAGATGCGGCTGCCATGGTGCTGACGGATGATAATTTTGCTACGATCATCAAGGCGGTGGAGAACGGAAGGAATATTTACCAGAATATCAAGAATGCGATCCAGTTCTTGTTATCAGGTAATTTTGCCGCGATCCTGGCGGTGTTATTCGCTTCTGTTGCGGGACTTCCGGTGCCGTTCGAGCCTGTGCATCTGCTCTTTATCAATCTTCTGACAGACAGCCTTCCGGCAATTGCGCTGGGACTTGAACCGCACAGGGCGGAGGTTATGGAACAGAAGCCAAGGGCTATGAAGGAGTCCATCCTGACGAAGGATTATCTGCTGAGTATCGGGACGGAAGGATTATGTATCGGGGCGTTGACGGTGATTGCGTTTCTGATCGGATACCGGACCGGTGATGCAAAGATTGCGGGCACGATGGCATTCGGGACATTATGTCTGAGCCGTCTGGCGCATGGCTTCAACTGTAAATCATCCAGACCGGTTGTATTTTCACCGGCAATATGTAATAATGTGTATTTAATAGGTGCATTTCTTGTGGGTGCGGCGCTGATCACGGGGGTTCTTCTACTTCCGGGGCTGCATGGGATATTCAAGGTGGCTGACCTGAGTTCGGGACAGCTGTTAACAATGTACGCGCTGGCGTTTTTGAATCTGCCGGTGATACAGTTTCTTAAAATGATGAAAAATTAGTATGAGATCGTACTGGTGCGGAGGTTTGTATGGAATTAAGTAATGAGACGGTGAGGAAGATCAGAGGTTTGATCGTATTTACGGCGCTGACTACGGCGTGCCTGTGGAAATATGATGTTGTGGTGGGGGCTTTGGCCTTTGTGTTTCACATTATATTTCCCTTTGTTCTTGGAGGTGCGATCGCGTTCGTGCTGAATGTGCCGATGAATTTTGTGCAGCGCCATCTGTTTGACGAGGGTAAGATTAAGGGCAGGAAATATATGTGTAAGATCGCCCGTCCGGTCAGTATGCTGATCGTGGTATTCGGCGTGATCGGGATCGTGGCGGTTGTGATGTTTGTACTGATTCCGCAGTTGGGTAATACGTTTGCCAATCTGGGTACGAGTATTCAGGAGTTCATCCCCAAAGTGCAGGAATGGGCAGAGGATATATTTCACAATAACAAGGATATCATGGATTGGGTGAATGATCTTGAATTCGATTGGAATAAGATCATGGAAGCGGGGCTTGACTTCTTCAAGAACGGCGCCGGAAGCGTGCTGGACTCAACGATCACGGCGGCGAAAAGTATCGTAAGCGCGATCACGACGTTCTTCATTGCGTTCGTATTCGCAATCTATATCCTGCTTCAGAAGGAGAAGCTAGGGCTGCAGGCGAAGAAGGTGCTGTTCGCATTTGTCAGGAGAGGGCGCGGAGAGGCTGCGCTTGAGGTGCTGTCTCTGACGTACAATACATTTTCAAGCTTTCTCACCGGGCAGTGTGTGGAGGCGATCATACTGGGAAGTATGTTCGTGGTCTCCATGGCGGTGCTGCAGCTTCCGTATGCACTGCTTGTAGGGATCGTGATCGCATTTACCGCATTGATCCCGATATTCGGCGCGTTCATAGGCTGCGGGGTGGGCGTATTCCTGATCTTTATAGAAGATCCGGTGAAGGCGCTGATATTCGTGATCCTCTTCCTTGTGCTGCAGCAGGTGGAGGGGAATCTGATCTATCCTCATGTTGTAGGAGGGTCGGTGGGACTGCCTTCGATCTGGGTGCTGGCGGCGGTCAGTCTGGGCGGCAGCCTGATGGGCGTGGTAGGAATGCTGATATTTATTCCGGTTGTGTCAGTGATCTACGCGCTGTTCAGGGAGGTTGTGTACTTAAAATTAAAGCAGAGGGAGATAACGCCGGAAGAGGTGGAGAAGATATAGATGACGGCGGGATAAGAAGAAAGAGCCAAGTGAGCATGCTTGCATGCACATTTGGCGGCCGCGCGGCTTTGGGTTGTACAGTTACTATATTTTGGTGTTATCCTTTTTTGTGTGCATCTTTGTAGTTACGTGAATTAATGAAGATATTTCAAGAAATAAATGGACTAATCGACTGTTAGAATATGATATTAATCTGGCAATGTTCCATCCATGAAATGGATATATAATTCTTCTATCCTATCTAAATCATCAGGATGTAGTTCTCCTATCTTAAAAATAAAATCGTCTGGTTGTAGATTCATTACCTTTGATACTCTTGCTGTGGAGGCTAATCTCAGATTTGCTTGCTGCCAATACAAAATAGGAGTATCATAAGGGTCATTATATCGTATCTTATGTTTTGTTATTTTCACAGAAAGAACGCCTAATTGATCTTCGTCCAATACAACGACCGGTCTGTTGATGATCTGAGAATGATCTTCTTCTAAAGGAAATCCTACAAACCACACTTCGCCTTCGAAAAATTTTCCCATATTATTCCACCTTTTTTTGAAATTTTAACATATCGTACAATTCATTCCACTCTGCCTCATCTACCCATTCGTCTTCCTTTGAGATTACAGGGCGTCCTTGTTTATCGTATTTAGTATTAGCAGTTGCAAAGGAATATGCGTGTTCTTTATTTTTCTTTAAATATTGCGCTAGTGTTGACATATCGTATTCCTCCTATTCGTGTTTGAATTCTTTGCAGATATTGCTAAAATGAACATATAGATTCTTAAGATAGATATAATTTATCACAAATTTATATATTCGTCAATCCTCGAATGGTATTTAGGCGGTTTGTTCAAATATTGAAGTAATAGTGATTGAACTTTTTGTGGCATGGTTTCCCTCCCCAAATATAATTATAATATTCTATGATTGAAATAGTTTGTCTATTTGTTCTAAATCTTTATCCATTATCGGTACACCATGTTTTTGATAATCTTCTATCTGGTCGCCGTAGGCAGAGAGAATATTTACAAGAGTATAGATTAATCATATCACATATCATTGAATAAAGCACGTGTTATTCTGACTTCGTATAGCTGTATGCTATGTTTTCGGTGTAATACAGCTCTGCAAGACAATCATTGATTTCTAATAACCATTATCCAATTGATAAACACCGCTGTCTTTCTTATTGCTCATGTTAATTTCCTTCTTTAATGAATGGGGAAATAAGGCAAGATTTAGGGTATCCACTTTATGGAATTTGTAGAAGTGAAATAAGAAGAAGGGTATCCGTCTTTTTACCACTTTTGGTATGGAAATCCCCTGTTTTAAAGCGAAAAAGAGGACAGACAACAATTTGTCCATCCTTTTAAAAACTCTTATATTACGCGTTTTTTCTCTTAGCCGAAGTATCTCTTAAGAAGTCCCTCGAAAGCCTTACCATGTCGAGCCTCGTCTCTTGCCATCTCATGAACTGTATCATGGATTGCATCAAGGTTCGCAGCCTTAGCTCTCTTAGCAACGGCAGACATGGCAAAGCTTTCGAGGGTCTGTTAAAGAGATATCAAGTCCCAATTCTTGCCTTTAAAAAAGGGATTCATCTTGAAAAAGTCCCAACTTTATCCCAAACAATAGTTACTGAAAGACTTATATTATGTGATATCACTTCCTTTCATTTTACTATGGATATAGAAAAAGAGATACCGAAGTACCTCTTAATCATCAAGCTATGCAACCTTTGTATAATTGATTACTGAAATCTCCTGCATGAGCTGTTTGGCTGTATTTACTAATTTCTCTAATTGGCGTGCGGTTTCATTTGAATAATACTTTGCACCGCATTGCTCACATTCTTCACAAGGGACATTTTTTACAATAATCACACATCCCTTATAATTTACTACATGAGTTGTGGTAGATTCGATTAAATCGTTACATTTACAATACATACACATCTAATTCTTCCTCCTTGTCTTTAAATCTTCCATAAACTTTATAGTGTTTGGATAATATGCTGTTATGATATGAAGAACTTCACCATCAAAACCAACAACGGTGTGCAATACTTTATGATGAATAGCATATCCAAATATCAAACAACTTGGATGTGGAAAATCATCAGGATAATCTTCTATGATTTCACCAGACATAATACAGTTACCGACATCATCTATGCTAATATCTCTTTCCTGCATACGTTCAAGGCAATGAGTAGACCATTTTATTTTTGCTGTACGGTATAGGCTCTGGACAATTTCTATATTCATGTTGCGTCTCCTTTTATTGGGAATTGTCGAAAGTTCTTTTTTGCGCATTACGGTTTTTTGCCGCTAATCGGAATGCTTTTTCCATTGCAGGCGTAAGTTCGGGAGAATCTTCATCAAATACGATTTCTCTCTTTGCCGCTTCTTCTATCTGTTTGATTTGTTCCTCTGTTGGTTTTTTGTTTCTAGCCAAGGTAACTGTTTTAATCTGTTTCATAATATTCTATGATTGATATAGCTTGTCTATTTGCTCTAAAACTTCATCCGTTATCGGTACACCATGTTTTTGATAATCTTCCATCTGGTCGCCGTAGGTGGATAAGATATCCACAAGATTAAATAATATTTTCTCTGATAAATCCTTGCCGCCGCTCTGGTTCTTTATTGTCTGCTTTGGTACAGTCATTCGGGCAGATATGGTTACTGGATTAATGCCAAGCTTTTCTATCTCTTTTAAATACCTTTTGACAGTTTGTAGAGTTCCTAAATCTGTTATTGTACCTTTTTCAATCTGTTCTAATACTTTTGCTATTCCATGTTTTTTTGCAACTGCTTCAATAACCTTTTTTAAGCGCACTTTTTTACTTTTGGTATAGCCGCTGTTATCTATTATGTTCATTGCACGGTCATATGTTACATAAATGCCTTTGCCTGTTAGCTTGCTGACATAATACTCCAATATATAACGTTCTATCTCTGGTGTCACCAGATACTGTAATTCTCTGCCTTTTAGGCCAAATTTGCTAACAAGTGTATTAAGTTTACTTTTTTTAACTTGTACTTCGATTCTAAGAAAATTATAATCTGTATTAGGGTCACATTCAAGCTGTCTTTTCTCTAATTCCGTTTGCTTATGGTAAATATTGATATTTAAGCTCTTGCCCTTATAATAAATGTAACTTAAATCAGAATTATAAGTCTTTATGTTGGCTTTGCTGTCGGAATCATCGGATGATTCATCATTAGGTATTTCTGCCAAGAAATCTTCGATATCAGGTACATCTGGTTCTTCATCAGATAATGTTATTTTGTTCTCTGATATATCAGGTTCGTCATTGCCATAATAGTTACGTTCAAAAGAACCTGTCCGCAAGCTGTAGCCTTTATCAATAAGTTTTAAATACTGTTGGTTCATTGTATAAAGGTCAAATGTAAAATCAATCCTGGCGGCTTTAAAAGAATTTAATTCAAGCCATTGTTCGTTTAACCTTTTCTTCCTGTTAAGCCATGCTTCATCATTTTCAATCGTGCAATCTTCCACATCTTTCCAACATTCATCAAAGCACCGCTCTGGATAAATTTCTAAACATGGGATAAGTTCAAATATTTTGCGGTAGATGGCTCTTACATAGTCAGGCGTAAAGGATAAAATGCTTTGGGGTATATGTGGGTCTTGGTAACCGCTAAACATATTAGCTGTATTTATGGATAAAGAAATCATGTAATAATGTGTGAAGTCGTTATCTTCTTGTACTTCTGTTTTTATTTCTTTACGTTTAAATTTGTATAAACGAATTGCGGCAAAACCTTTGTCAGAGTAAGCCGTAGTAAACCAATAGTAACGATAGTATCTTAGTTTTAAAGAACGAATGATTTCATTAAATGTGTCTCTTGAAATCACTTTTGATAATTCAAATGTATGTACCATTTTCTTTTCCTCCGTAAGAGTATAGTATAATCATATCACATATGATTAAATAAAGCACGTATTATTCTGACTAGATGTCTATTGAAACCAACCGTATCTTTAGTGGTCTAACGACCAGTAAACCCAGTATTTACACGGCTTTCAGCGCACAGACACCCTTTACACCCCTACCTTATCATCTGGTAGTAGCATACCTATTGTAGCTATTATGTGAGGCTGTGCTTTATATAGTTTAACCGCCTGTCGGCGTCATAATGATATTTAGCTTATAAGATTATAGCAGGTATTTAAATCTTATGGAAAGGAGGCGAAAATACAATGAGTGATTTTATATTCAAACCTACTCTTGAATATGAGGCTGCATGTGCAGATGAAATTATTGAAAGAGGACGGTTTCTTTATTATCAGGACCTAGAAGGTGAAAGGGATGTTTTAAATTATTCTTTATATGATTTGGAATGCTTTTATTGTTTTCTTGGCTATAAATTGGCAATGGATGCAATGTTTTCAGATATGACAAAAAAGAAATAACTTCCAAAGTATCCAATTACAATGTAATTAAACAGCGTCTATGTATCCAAAAGGCTGTGTTCTGCAAAGTATATCTTTAAAGGATACAGCCTTATAATGGGTACTGGAAATTTATACTGAACAGTGACTATAAGTGTGTCAAAACAATCCGTATCTTTATCACTCTGACAACTGATAAGCCCAGTATTTACAAGGCATTCAGAGCATGCACACCCTCTACACCTCTGCCCTACTGCCTAACGGCATATCTATAGTATATTCTGCCTGATAAGACTTATTGTGTCAGATTTACTATGCTATGGCTTACATGTATAGGTGTTGTGACTGTATATCTTTTAAAGGCATTGTAGACTGCTGTAATCTGGAATCTACTCTATCTAACAAAAAACAGGAACAAGAACAATGAGACTTTTTATGTCGGTTGTATCTGGATACTGCGGAAATCCAAATGTCGATTAAACAGACATCCGAACTGCTATGGAAAATAGCAGAAGTGTGTCACGTTGATTGCTTTATCTGAATGTTATTTTAAATTAGGAATCGGCTGAGGGTTCAGCCAATTGATAAGAGCTACTACAAATAACTTACAATAGCTTACAAACGAAAAGAGGTACGCCGCTAAAACGTACCCCTTGTAGGGTTATATTACATTTTTATTTCATTACTAATTTTATTATACTTATTAAGTAGATACTTAGCCGCTACCCGTTTGTAATCTTAAAATCCTATTTTATCCAAAATGGTGTTTGCCATGATGGCGTATTCATGCCATAAATAAAAATATCCTGCTTGTCCATTTTTTAATTCATTCATGGAATGTAATTGTTCTTTTTTCTGGAACCTTTCTGTAAAAATGGGATATGTACCGTTCCATGGTTTAAAGGCTGTTCCTGCGAAGTGAAGAATTGCAGGAGAATAATTAGGTTTTTCATTCATTCTGTCATAATACCAAAGACAGAAATTATAAGGCATATACCATAAATTCCGTATTTCAGGAAAACCATAATATCGTACATCACCTACAAATGTTGCAGATAGAAGTCCTTGGTCTCCCCAATAGATATTATGGTTATCATCTCCAAAGAGTTCTCGGAGCTTTAGAGATAAATATTGATAATCCGCTAACGTTCTTTCATCTTTCCTCATCTTGTCCAAATTCATCATGTATGAACCTGAATTAAAAATTCCTCTCAGGATTCCAGGAAGTCCTTCTTTCCAATCCCCTAAGTCATCCGCACTAAATAGTTCCAGATTTCCATTATATGGCTTATACCTTGAACCCGTCACCACAAGGCTTTTTCCTTGAAAATCATAATGATAATATGGAGCGATATCACCGACTATCAGAGTGTCGCCTGCGTCAAGGTATAAAACCCTGTCAATTTCATCAGGCAGAAGCAAATGAGCGCATAAAGAATAATATGCTTCGCCAGTCCATCCAGTTCCATATTCAGCCAATTCTGAATAGACCTCTGCATGTGGCACTAAAATCTCATGAAAATGAATCTTACAATTCTCCAGTTCCTCACATAGAGCTTCTAACATTTCTATGTTATTCCGACTGACATGGCTGTGGAGAAAAAAGAAATCAATGTCTGCGTCCTTTAGATTATGCGCCATTGCTGTAAGTCCTACCGCTACATAGGGCACTAAATTATTATCACAAGATGTCATGATATTGTATTGTTTTCTCATGTTTGTGTTCCTCTCTTTTCTTTAGAATATAAATATTACGTGGCTTTAATCGAAAATCTGTTCTGTTCTCATTTTTGTACATTTATCCTTTATATATAAATGTAACAATATGCGACATTTAGTATTCTACAACATAATTCTTATTTTGTTAATACCAAACACATACTTTTTTATAATTGATACAATATGAAAATAAAACGAGGTGAATATATGCCGCAAAATAGAATCAGCTTAAAACTCTTGGAACTTCGGCAACAGCATAATTTGACACAGAAGCAATTATGTGAGAATTTAAACATAAGTCGTTCAGTTTATTCATATTTTGAATGTGGTCGAAGGATACCCGATATAGATACTCTTTTAATGTTTGCAGAATACTATAAGGTTTCATTAGATGAATTGGTGGTCGGTTCTTCTACTGAAATAGATGCTTCTGTTAAAGATACATCTGCCTATGATTTAGGGATTTCCCTTGTGCGTCACCTTCAATCAAAACATATTCCGATTGAGAACATTATGGAATTGTCAAAAGCGGATTTTGATTTTTTAACTGATTACAAGAAACTGACAGCGGAAAATCAGGCAGAACTGAACTATTTAATGAATTATAAAATAAGAAAGCAATCTGAATAGCTGACCTCTTACCAGAAGAAAGTAAGAGGTCTACTTTTTATAACCAACATTCAGCAAGTAATTTTGCAAGATATCTCATGCCTAACTTAAATCCCTCATGCTGTGAAGTCAAGGCAACAGAAAACATAGCGTCTTGCAGTGTTTCCAATTCATCAACGCTTAATTTGTCCTCAAATGGTTTAGAAAGTCGGATCACTTCCTCGATAACACGTTCCTCCATATGTACCACTTCTTTCTCGTGTCTAACGACATTCTCATAGATTTTCAATAATTCGCTCATGCGTTTGTCCTCTCTTTCCTTGTTTGATAATCCCAAAATGTCAGAACATGAATCAGTTCGTACATTTGTTCGTATTTCAGTTCTTTCCAGTCTGACAGGTTATAAAGTTCCGCTAGTAGAAAATCAAAGAATCTTTTTTCAATACCTTTCTGGCGAATCAAATTGCATAAAATCTTATACTGGCATTGTGTGTACCCGTCTGATACTGGCTTATTTTCAGTCGTTCGTAAATTCTGGTAAATTAAATCTTTATTGTCGTAATTGAGCAATTTCATAAGTCTACCGCCTTTCCCCATATTTCCTCACATTCTGAATAGCAAGGGCAATAACTGCAAAAATCAAAATCACATTCGCCGACTGCATAGCCGCCGTAACCTACGATAGGAACACACGTTGATAGATAATCACTGCAATTACGGCAACAGGAACAATACTCCCCTACTGCCTGACCCTGAAAATAACACATAGTAACACTTCCTTTCTGGCAAAAAATAAAGCCTAACGGTTTAGCAATAGGTCTTATCAACAGTTTCATAAGGAAAACAATTTCCGTAAAATCTCCATTTTCCGTCACATTCGGCAAACGTCATATAAGTTGTCTTAAGTCGTCGGTCGATATCGTAAACATGGCTGTGTGGCTCTCCAACTTGCAGATAACCATATGACATTGCTCTTGGCGGCATTACGTTCATAAAGTAATCCACAAGGTTTTCTTCCACAATATCCCCTTTGCGGAGATAATCATAAATGCTTGTCCTGCCTGTACGGTCAGCAAAATCTGTCCATCCGTTTAAAGTTTTGATTTCTGTACTCATAACAAAATCCTCTCTTTCTTATTAATATACGTGCTTCATCACGTCCAGAATGATTGCGCTGTGGCTGTCTGCTTCAATATTCACTCGTCTTGTGCCGCCGCCCTTAAATGTTATCTGCGCTGTGTTGTCATCAATCAAAGACAAACCGATAATGTCAAGATTTGCAGATACAAGGGTCAATTCAAAAATGCTTATGAAATCAGATTTGCTCATACTTTCTCACACTCCTTTCTTTTAATCTAATGCAAACTGTTTGGACTTGCTGTGTACCGTCTGACTGCCATACTTCATGCGAATTTCAGCAAGTGACACTTCTTTTTTGTGATATCGTTTGTACTCGCCAAAATGCCAGCACCAACATTTTTTCTTTGGTGCAAACTTAAAACCAACACTTTTTAGTAATTGCCGATACTCGTAACCGCCATGAATCCATATCCAAGTTCCAATGATTTCGATATCTGCATTAATATGAATAATGTCGTTGATAACGCTCTTAAACGCTTCATTTTCGGCTTCTGTATCGTAGGTGGAAGATTCGCCATCCGACTGCTTTTCTTTGCTCAAAATGGCGTATAATCTGTCGTATTCTGCGTTGATTTCCTGCGTGGCTTCAACACTGCCGCCGTCATTGTCGGGGTGGTATTTCTTCAGTAACTCTCTGTACTGTTTCCGTAATTCCTCAACCGTTCTTACTTCTTTAAACCATTTGTTCATTTGTCCTTGCTCCTTTTGTCTGTGTAAAAATGAGTAATAAAAAAAGACAGTTTAACGACTTGTCTGGGTCGTACTATCGTACGATATTAAATAATAAAATGTGTTTGTATCGTGACTAGATGTCTGTCAAAATTATACTCAAAATTAGCCTGCCAACTTTATGAAACCCTTGCTATATAAGCATTTGCGCACTCTTCACGATAATACACCCCCTCCTTTCTCTCCCTATGCAACAATGCTGTCAATGCTTCTTCTGAATGTGGCTTATACTGCATTAAGACGGTTTCGGGATAAAGAGATACAGAACGTACATGATTACAATGTGCCGCATAATCTAAAGGGTACACATTACCTGTAATAGAATCCTGCGTGTCGCTTGTAATCTCAATCACAAATGCAAGAACTGACTCTGTAGTCTGCTCTGCATAATAATTGAATGTGATATGTTCGCTTGTTTCCTTTAAGAACACATTTCTTTCAAGCAGACACCATGTACCATGGGTACGGCATAACCAGATAAAAGTTTTCTCCTGATGTTCCTGCCTGACTGCCGCTCTCCGTAAAGTCTCCTTATCAATCTCAAAATCAGACTGATAATAGCGTGTGTGTTTTTCTACAACCTTTTTCATGAAATCCAGGATGTCTACGTTGCTAAATTTTGTGTTACTTTTGATTCTTCTTGCCATAATGAATAGCTCCTTTCTTTTTCTGATTTGTTTTTTGGGCAAATAAAATAGAGCCTGTTTTCCGACTGGCTCTAAAGTCGTTGAAGATTATCAGCCGCATAGAAGGACGGTGCGGTATGCAACTCCATTTCGTTTTTAAAGGTATTGAGTAGGTTACCTCGGAAAAATTATATAAAATTTCTCCTATACTGGCGTTCTATGCTACTGTGCGTTTTCTTTTTTCTCGAATAAGCGTTGATTTACTGATTCCAGTAAGTTCTTCTACTTGTTTATAAGAATGGTTTTCTAGTAGCTCCAAAGCATGATTGATTTTCTTACTGCTGTACTTCGGCGGTCTGCCCTCTCTGAAATCTTCTCTCTGCTTGGCGATAGCCTTACCGCCCTGTGTACGCTCAATAATCATAGCTCTTTCAAATTCTGCGAATGCTAATAGGTTTGTGACTATCAGCCGTCCCATAGGAGTATTTTCTATCAACCCCATATTCAGGATATGTATTTTTACGCCCTTATTCATAAGGCGGTCGATATACTCTAACCCCTCTTTTGTAGAACGGCAAAAGCGGTCTAGCTTGGTTACAACGACATAATCATCTTCCTGTGCCTGCTCTAATATCTTATTGAATAGCGGTCGTTCCTTTGCTCCAGAATAACTCTCAACAACAATTTCAGCGTCAGCATAAAGATTCTGAATTGCTGTAGACTGTTCCTCAATGCTGTTTCCGTCTAACTGTCCTTTGGTGCTTACTCGTGCATATCCGTATTTCATGATGTATCGCTCCTTTGCTTAATTTAGTTGTGGTACTTTTGACCATAAGAAATGACACCGCTCTAAGCCGCATTTTTCCGTTGTCAGTGAAACGGTGTCAAAACTTTTAAGTTATGACTATATGTCGAAACTATCCGTAAAATGGCATAAAAAAAGAACGGTACAAACCGCTCCAACCCTTGCTATTACGCTATTTCATACTATTTAAGTTAGCTCTCAAAATGTCTACACCCTGCTTAGAATTACCCAGATAATACTTCTGTGTAACATTGCTGAAGCGTGCCCCATTTGATTACATAAGATGTGCATGGGTGTATTCATCAAAGCAAGCCTTGTCCCGTAAGTGTGCCTTAGATAATGATATTTAAAAATAATACCGTGCTGTGCTTTTATCTTCTGTGTATGGTACTTCATAGAATTGACGGTCTGTATCTTTCCTTCATCCAATGAATTGACAAGTTCCAGACTGGATATCGTCTCTTTCCCCATATCGGAAAGCATTGTCTGATTCTGCTCCCTTTGCTCTGTCAACTCTACCATGATTTTATCTCTGTGCCGCTTTAAAGATAGAAGATACTCTTTTAGTGGTGTAGCCATGACAATATCACGTCTGGCATTTCTAGTCTTTAAAGATACTAACTTGATTACGCCCTTCTGGTACTGCATTTGTCGGTCTATTTTGATGATATCATTGTCAAAATCAACATTGCACCATTTTAATCCATAACATTCATTGATACGCAAGCCGCAATACTTCCCCAACATAAAAGCTGTTTCAGCATTGGTATCTTTGAAGTATTCCGATAATGTTATCATCTGTTCATCCGAAAAGGTGACAATATCGGTATCTTCATCAATTTTCATTTTTGGCATATGGATTTTGGTGTCCTTATTCTTACAGAGTTTGTCGTACTGCTCTGCATTTAGATAATTACGAGAATAAGCCTGACCGAAGATAAGATAAAATATTTTCAGAAATGATTCTGTATAGCTGTACGCCCTGTTTTGGGTGTAATACAGTTCTGCAAGATAATCATTGATTTCAGCGACAGAAATATCATCTACATAACGTTTACCGAACTTAGTTTTAATATGGTTATTCCATAGGCTGTCTTGTTTAACGATAGTAGCATACGCCTTTCCTGCTCTCCCGAACTCACAATATTCATCATAGACCTCACTAACCTTTTTTCTTGGTCGTTTTAGTTGTGGGGCGGCGGCATTAATTTTTTCATTCATAATAGCTTGTTGACGTGCTTTGACGGCAGACGATTTTGTTTTAAAGGGATTGCCGAACTCGTCTTTTACTTTCTTACTTTCTCTTGATTTGCCGTCAATCCTGATAGCATAACGATATCCCCAATATCCGTTATCAAGTTGGAATACTCCTGTGTCATTTTTTCTCATGTTGACCTCCTTGTTATGACAGGATAAGTCCCAACTTTTTCAAGTCCCAATTCTAGGAAGAATATTTCCAGATTAATATGGAAGTCCCAAATTTGTCCCAAACCAGACAACGGGAATCCCCCATTTTAAAGTAAAAAAAGAGGACAGACAACAATTTGTCCATCCTCTTAAAAACTCTTATATTACGCGTTTTTTCTCTTAGCCGAAGTATCTCTTAAGAAGTCCCTCGAAAGCCTTACCATGTCTAGCCTCGTCTCTTGCCATCTCATGAACTGTATCGTGGATCGCATCAAGGTTCGCAGCCTTAGCTCTCTTAGCCAGATCAAACTTACCAGCTGTTGCGCCGTTCTCAGCGTCAACTCTCATCTCAAGATTCTTCTTGGTGCTGTCTGTTACAACTTCGCCAAGCAGTTCAGCAAACTTAGCAGCGTGCTCTGCCTCTTCGTAAGCAGCCTTCTCCCAGTATAAACCGATCTCTGGATATCCTTCTCTATGAGCAACTCTGGCCATTGCAAGATACATACCAACCTCTGAGCACTCGCCCTCGAAGTTCGCACGAAGATCAGCAACGATGTCCTCGCTGACACCCTTCGCTACGCCGACAACGTGCTCTGCAGCCCATGTCTTCTCGCCGGCCTGCTCTTTGAACTTATCTGCTCCAACGCCGCATACAGGACATTTCTCCGGTGCTGCATCTCCCTCGTGAACATAGCCGCATACTGTACATACAAATTTTTTCATAGCAAATCTCTCCTTTTCTTATTCAAATAATATATTCAATATCAGTAATAGTTACTAATATTAAATTAACATAAGTAAAGCAAATTGTCAATGATTATTTTATCTCATTTTGGGATTTTTATCCAGACAATTTTTTTTCAGACAATTTTTACAGGTTCCATAGAACAGAATTGTGTGTGAGTCAACGGTCCCGTCAAAATGCTGTCCGGCAAGGTCATTAATGGATTGGATGTGCTGTTCATCCAGTTCCAGGTCGTATACTCTTTTGCAATCTCTGCAGATCACATGGTAATGAGGATCGGTTCTGCCGTCAAAGCGGTCGCCGCCGTCGGGAGTAGAGATCTTGATGGCTTCCCCAGTATCTGCTAGCAGATTCAGATTACGGTATACCGTACCGAGGCTGATGTTCGGAAATGCTTCTCTTATATGAAGATACACCGTATCAGCAGTGGGATGCTCTGTGGTATGACATAGATACTCTTTGATAGCAGCGCGCTGCCGGCTGTATTTTAAATTAGCCATCTGTGTGTCCCTCCTAAATAATGATAATAGTTATTAAAATTATTATAGAATGACCTGTGCCATCTGTCAACGAATAATTTTAAAATGTAACAATTTGTAATAAATATAATTGCAGGTTGTGTATTATTTTTATATATAATCATATAATATGACGAAAATATTATGTATAAACAGGGTTGACACTGGAAAAAACGATGATATAATAATAGCGTAACATATGTAACAATTCTGTAATATTTACAAAAGATAAGAAAACATAAAGGAGGGAGTTTATGGATTCTATTCTTAAAAAAGGATTGTTCCTAGTTACTACAGCAGGAGCTATAACAGCATTTCCGGCTACGGCATATGCTATTGATACAGACACCGAAGACGTAATGCCGCAGACGGGGATCGAAGAGGTACTGAATAACTGCTACGTCGCAGACAAAGAGATCGAGGTAGAAGATTATCTGGTGCCGACAGAGAAGGGTGAGTATTTAGATATGGCGTTTGCCGATGTCCAGTCGTTTCTCTATATCAGAAGCGAGCCGACGACGGACAGTGAGTGGGTGGGAAAGTTATATCCCGATTATGCCGCGAAGATTCTTGGACCGGTAGGAGAGTGGACGAAGGTTGAGTCCGGCGAAGTGACTGGCTACGTGTATTCCGAATACATTATAATAGGAAACAGCGCAGAGCAGAAGGCACAGGAAATGGTGCAGGAGTCAGAAAATGATAGTCCGGAAGAGGTGTTTACTTACGCCGAGTCCAAGGAAGAGGAGGAGGCCAGGATTGCTGCAGAGGCGGCGGAAGCAGCGGCGCGAGCCCAGGAAGAGGCGGCGGCGAAGGCCGGAACGGGACAGGCGATCGTAGATTATGCCTGCCAGTTTATCGGCAACCCTTATGTGTGGGGTGGGACAAGCCTGACGAACGGAGCGGATTGTTCAGGGTTTGTTCAGTCGGTATTCGCACATTTCGGCATCAGCCTTCCGCGTACTACATGGGATATGGAGAATGTGGGAACTCCTGTCAGCTATGATCAGGCGATCCCAGGCGACATTATTCTCTATAACGGACATGTAGGCATCTATATGGGAAACGGACAGATCGTGAATGCGATCAACAGTTCAAGAGGAATCGGGATCTTACCTGCCACTTACACGAGTATCGTTACTGTCAGAAGATTAGTGTAATGTACAAAATGTTCAAAAATGTAAAAATATGTAAAAAAATGGAAAATATAATTTTCCAAGTTTTCCACAATAAAATAGCCAAAAAAGGTGGAAAAATAAGTGTTTTCAAGTTTTATCCACATTTTCCACATTAAAAGTGGCGAATTTGGTGGATTACTCGGGATAAAGAAAAGAACGAACGTTTTGTGTAGATATCATAAAAATGGATTTTTGTCGAAAAAAAGAGAAAAACAGGTTGACATTTAAGTATTCAAATATTGAGAAGAAATTCATAGAAAATGTTTACACAATGATAAAAAGCGATTATAATGGAAACACTGAAGAGAAAAGGAGGCGTTATGATGGCATATGTTTCTAAAGATATGACATTTGGTCAGCTGTTGGAAGAGTATTATGAGAAGTGCCCGAAGATCGTAGAAGTATTGATGGAAGCCGGGATGGGATGTATCGGATGTCCGCATTCCCAGATGGAGTCTATAGAGGACGGTGCAATGGGGCATGGTATAGACCCGGATCTGTTGCTCGAGAAGCTGAATGCGACGATCGGTGCAGCATTGAATGCTTAAAGTAAGATAAAAAGCGGGGCAGTCAGGAGATTCCTTATACTCCTGACTGCCCCGTCTTTTAACCCTTTCGGGCGTTCTTTATCGTGCATATTATACTTGAGCAAGCTTCTGAACCGCATCCGTAGACAGGATCATCTCGCAATGTTCTTCGAGAAATGCCAGAATCGCGCCTGAAGAGGTCTCCAGGGAACCGTATTCTGACAGCATATTGCAGATACGGTTAAAGTCATTGATCGTGTGCTCCGACTGAGTCATCGCCAGAATATACACGTCTTCCTCGCGGTCTTTATACAAGGTGTTGGAACCTGAATAAATAGTGCTTAGCAGTCTTGCCGCCTTTAAAACGCTGTTCATCGTTGGGAATGAGAACAGGCGCAGAACATTCTTGGGCTGCTCCGCAGGGGTATCTTCTTTTCCGTCCGATGCAATGGAATTACTGAACTTTTCCTTTACTTTGTCGAGTAATTCAAGTAATGTATCGGCGCCTTCCAGCTTGCTCGGGGGTTCCTTCTTCGGAGAATCCCAGTCCCCGCCGGGTGACGGTGCAAATTTTGAAAAGCGTGTATCGAGTTCTTCGGGATCCTCGACCTTGGTAATTATCAGCACAATTGAATCCGAAGAAGCCGGAATTGCTTCAATCATCAAGGGCAGGTCTTCTGCCTCGAATCCGAATTCAAAGGCTGCTTGTTGCATCATGTCTCGGAAAAGTGACTTAGCTTTCTCGGTTCCGTAGGCCAGTTCGCTTAGCTGAAGATGTCGGGCAGCTAGATCGGCACGAGTCAGGGTGCAGCGAATCTGATTGTCGTTCAATTTTTCAATCTTCATAGTCATCACTTCCTTCCTACTGTAGTATAGCATAGAAAACCTTGAATGTTCAATAAAATAAGTCATAAAATAAGTATTAATTTAAAAAAGTGCTTGCGCAGAGATATTTTATCGGCTATAATAACAATAACTAGAAGATAGTTTTCCCGGGTAACTACGTTCTTAGAACAAAGGAGGGAGAATTTCTTACATTTATTTTATAGCATTTCTTAGATATGAATCTATGAACCTATCAGCAACGAATCAGAGAAATATCAGAAAGAAGCCGTTTCAGGCAGATTTTCACATGAACTGTTAATGTAGTATTAGAGTGTCAGGACTATCTTCTATATGAATTTATTATTGTAGCTGCGGCGTATAAGGAATATTGTGTCACGGCATCTCCTTTTCTTAAATGATATGCAATCGCAGCCGTAGTTATCCTCTGACATGGAGCAGGAGGTCAGACGTGGAGGATGCAACCCGTTTACAGAAGATGTTTAATGAATTGACAGGGTACGAGAAGAAGCAGATAGACCTTAAGATAAATGGGATACCGGCAAGTCCCATGCAGATCGTCAGGGCGCACGGCGTGCATGAGGAAGCGGTGTATATGAGAGACTATGTACTGAATGAGGAAGGCGATATTAAAGCATTGTGGTTCAACAGCATTAATAGTAACTGATAACCAGATATTGGAAATACCCCGTATTCTATGTAAAAAACCAGAAAATGTCGAAATAAGTAATGACGAGTGTCGCGGGTTTTGTTATAATAGGGTCGAGTAGGAGGTGCAGCATGGAACAAAAAGACAGAAGGAGCCGCACAACTTCAGACCGCAAATGGAACACAGAGGCGACAAGCGCAGGGAGCGCGGGAGAGGCCGGAAGGAAACCGGGTCAGACTCCGCAGATGCGTCGGATAAGAGATACAGAATCCAGCAGAACGACGATATCAGGCAGTCCGAGGATGGATGGAACGGAAGGCAGGAGACGTCAGGTGTCCGGGAAGCCAAGACAGGAAGAGACGGAAGGCAGGAGACGTCAGGTACCGGGAAGTTCCGGTTTAGAAGGGAGCAGAAGCCAGGCAGCAGCGGCCAGGAGACGGCAGGAAAGGCCGGGAGCCCAGGATCAGCAGAAGGAAGCCGGCAGAAGGAAGCAGCCAGGCCAGGGCGCAAGAAACCCCGGCCCGCAGAGAAGCGGTATGAATCGGCCGCCGGCGAGGAAGCAGCAGTCCAGGCGGAAGAGAAAGAGGAATCTTATCATCAAGGCAGCGCTGATCGTGATACTGGTGATCGCAGCAGTTGTAGGTGCATTCTTATGGAAGAGATACAGTCCTTCTAAGAAAGAATATGATTTGAAGAAATATTATGGGATTGAGAATGAAGGACAGCTTGCGGTCATTGTAGATAATCAGGTTGCGGAACCGCACGGGATGATAGCGGACGGCAAGGCGTATGTTCAATACGAGATCGTAAGAGATTATATTAACGATCGGTTTTACTGGGATCCGAATGAGAATGTTCTCCTGTATACACTCCCGAAGGATATGGTTACCGTAGAGGTTGGAAGTAAGGATTATTCTGTGTCCAAAGAGAAGAAGAGCGAAGACTACGTCATTCTGAAAACAGAAGGAAGCACAGCATATATCGCATTGGATTTTATCCAGCAATATACGAATATTGAATATGAACTGTACAATGAACCGAATCGCGTGATGATCGTCAGCGATTGGGGTGAAACGACCGTAGCTGCGGTGAAGAAGAATACACAGATACGCTATCAGGGCGGAGTGAAGAGCCCGATTCTGTCCCAGGTGAAGAAGAAGGACGAGGTTACGGTGATAGAGAGCGAGGAGAACTGGAAGAAGGTCCGCACGAAAGATGGATTTATCGGATATATCAAGAACAGTGCGCTCAGAAAAGAAGAGAAGAAGGTAGTTTCCAGAGCCTTTGACGAACAGGAATTTACCAGCATCCAGAAGGAATACACGATCAACATGGCATGGCACAACGTGACCAACACAGACGCGAATAACAGCGTGCTGCAGAGGATTGCAGAGAGTAAGGGTCTTACGACAATTGCGCCGACATGGTTCCACGTGAAGGATACGGATGGTAATATGGATTCCATCGCGTCCTCGGATTATGTCAATTATGCACATCAGTCTAACATTGAGGTGTGGGCGGCGATCCGGGATTTCGACGGAGGAATCAATTCTTATGAAGAGTCCTATGAACTGCTTCGGTTTACATCCAAGAGGGAGAATCTGATCAATCAGTTGATCTCAGAGGCTCTGCGTGTGGGTGTTGATGGGATCAATGTGGATTTCGAGAAGATTTCCGACGAATGCGGAGAGCATTATATACAGTTTATCCGTGAATTGTCGGTAAGGTGCCGGCAGAACGGGATCGTATTGTCCATTGATAATTATGTTCCAAAGGGCTACAATATGCAGTATAACCGTAAGGAGCAGGGAATTGTGGCTGATTATATCATCATTATGGGCTATGATGAGCATTATGCAGGTTCGCCTGTGGCAGGTCCGGTATCCTCGTATAATTTCGTTAAGGAAGGAATCGAGGAGACCTTGAAAGAAGTACCTGCGAACAAGGTGATCAGCGGCATACCATTCTTCACCAGGTTATGGGAGGAAGTGCCTAAGACAGAAGAGGAACTGGCCAATCAGGCAGGTACAGAAGAAGCACAGTATACCACGAAGGTTACCAGCCAGGCATTCGATATGAATACTGCCAAGGCGAAGCTTGCGGAAGCAGGCATTGAGACGACCTGGGATGAGAATGCACAGCAGAATTACGCGACCTGGGTTGTGGAGAGCGCGACCTTTGAGATGTGGTTAGAGGATGAGCGGTCCATTGAGCCGAAACTCAAGCTCATGAAGGATAACAAGCTTGCCGGAACGGCGGCATGGGCATTGGGCTATGAGAACGGAGAGATATGGAATCTGATCCAGAAATATGTAAATTAGAAGGATTCATCACATATAAATACCTTCTGCAGTCATATATTGGATATATAGACTGTCAGGAGGTATTTTCTTGCGTAAAAAAGTTGAATTGATCCTTTTGATTCTGCTGCTTGCCGGGTTGGTGGCCGTCAGCAGGAATCTGGGGGAATATGTTTCAAGCGGTAAGGTGAAGCTGACTAAGAAGACGGTAGTCATAGATCCCGGACACGGCGGCGCCGATCCTGGTAAGATCGGAATAAATGACGCGAAAGAGAAAGATATCAATCTCCAGGTTGCCAAAAGAGTTAAGAAGCTGTTGGAGGATAAGGGAGTAAAGGTGATCATGACAAGAGAAAAGGATCAGATGCTTTCAGAGGGAAGTACGGGAAGCAAGAAGGTGCAGGATATGAAGGAGCGGGTGAAGCTGATCAACGATACGGCGCCTGATCTTGCGGTCAGCATCCATCAGAACAGCTACAGCGGAGAGGAAGTACACGGAGCACAGGTATTCTACTATACGCATTCGGCAGATGGGGAGAAGCTTGCAGAGATTATGCAGAAGGCGCTGCTGTCCGTAGATAGAGACAACCATCGCAAGGCGAAGGCAGACAGTACCTATTATCTTCTGCGGCGGACGGAAGTTCCGACGATTATTGTAGAATGCGGGTTTTTAAGCAATTATGAGGAGGCGGAGAAGCTGGTTGATGAGAAATATCAAAAACAGCTCGCAAAAGCGATCGTGAAGGGAATCGAATCTTGTCTGGCTGATTAGAGTGTAGTATAATGGAATCTATGAAGACGATAGTAGAACAGATTGATTTCAGACAAATGAACATGGATATAATCACAAGAGCCGGAGAGATCCTGAGAGCCGGCGGTCTGGTGGCATTCCCGACTGAGACGGTCTATGGACTTGGTGCGGATGCGCTGAATGAACAGGCGGCGAAGAAGATCTATGCCGCCAAGGGAAGGCCGTCGGACAATCCGCTGATCGTGCATATTGCAGATATGGAAGCGATCGGGCGGATTGCAGAAGCCGTTCCCGAGAAGGCGAGGGCCGCCGCGGAGGCATTCTGGCCGGGGCCGCTCACCATGATATTCCAGAAGACCGGGGAAGTACCGATGGGAACGACAGGGGGGCTTAACACTGTGGCGGTCCGTATGCCCGATCATAATGCGGCAAGGGCGCTGATCCGTGCGGGCGGCGGCTATATCGCCGCGCCCAGTGCGAATACTTCCGGCCGTCCGAGTCCGACGACGGCACAGCATGTGGAGGAGGATCTGAATGGAAAGATAGATATGATCTTAGACGGAGGAGCTGTTGAGATCGGCGTGGAGTCGACGATCCTGGATATGACGGCAAAGCCGCCCATGATCTTAAGACCGGGGGCGGTTACCAGGGAGATGTTGGAGGAACTGATCGGGGAAGTGGCGGTGGACAAGACTGTAATAGATGCCGGCAGCCATGCGGCGCCCAAGGCGCCGGGGATGAAGTACCGCCACTATGCACCGAAGGCAGAGCTGACGGTAGTAGAGGGAAGCATCTCCCGGACAGTAGATGAGATCATCCGCCTGACCGGGGAGAAGATTGCCGAAGGCTTCAAGGTAGGCATTATTGCTACCGAAGAGACTGTTGGAAGATACAGCATGGGAGAGGTGAAGTGTATCGGGGCCAGGGGGGAAGAAGAAACTATCGCCAGCCGTCTGTATGGAATACTGAGGGAATTCGACGGCATCGGGATCGACTATATATACAGTGAAGCTTTCGGAAGGGAAGGAATCGGCAGCGCAGTCATGAACCGCCTGCTGAAGGCAGCGGGGCAGCGCATAATAGACGCCGGCGGCAAATAATCGAGAAGGAGAGAAGAGATGTCTAAGATACAAGTTATGGATCATCCGTTGATCCGTCATAAGATAACCTATATCCGTCAGGAGAAGGTGGGCTCAAAGGAATTCCGTGAGATCGTAAGTGAGATTGCGGCGCTGATGTGTTACGAGGCTTCCAGGGATCTGAAGCTTGAGAAGGTGAAGATCAGGACTCCGATCTGTGAGACATACGGGGAGGAACTTAGCGGCAAGAAGCTTGCGGTTGTGCCGATTTTAAGGGCAGGACTGGGGATGGTGGACGGGATCCTTAAGATGATTCCGGCGGCGAAGGTGGGCCATATCGGGCTGTACCGTGACCCTGAGACGTATGAGCCTGTAGAGTATTACTGCAAATTGCCGGCGGATTGTAATGAGCGTGAAGTGTTCGTGGTGGATCCGATGCTGGCGACCGGCGGGTCCAGTGCAGCGGCGATCCAGATGCTGAAGGACAAGGGTGTGAAGTATATCCGGTTCCTGTGTATCATTGCCGCGCCGGAGGGCGTGGAGAGGATGAAAGCAGAGCATCCGGATGTAGATCTGTATATCGGAGCGCTGGACGACCATCTCAACGAGCACAAGTATATAGTCCCGGGGCTTGGAGATGCCGGCGACCGCATTTTCGGGACGAAATAATCCTCAGATGATCTTGGCCTGCCGCAGCAGGAACCGGTAGCGCAGCAGGGCGGCGTTGCCCATGTAGATATAAGAGTCGATCAGGTCAGGATCAGAAGCATTCTGGAAATTATTATAGGCATCTTCAATCTGACGTCGTGCGGCGGCGATCTCTTCTAACAGAGTGTTAGCCGCCGGGTCGTAGGACAGTCGTTTGTAGATGTCTTCTTCTGCTACATTTCTTCGTTCAAATAATCTCATAATCCACCTCCGTACAGTTGAATCGTTTCCAGATATAGTCTAGTATACCCCAAGCTAATTACCAATATGTTCCGCGCAGGATAAATTTTCATTCTGCAAGGCGGAGGAATGAGGCGTAGCGGTGGCTACGTCGATTGACGACAACGCAGCAGATGGAAATTTAGACAAGTGAAACGTATGGTTAATTAGCTTGGGGTATACTAATATAGGCAGAATTTGTGAATAAAATACCCGGTACAAGGATATATATGGTATTAGGAAATATGATCAGAACCGGAGGGAAATATGTCAGAACAAAGATCGAATCTGCTGAGCAACTTTATTGTACGGGCAATTATCGGGTCCGCCATGATATTTTTCATCAATGAATTCCTGAGCGCACAGGGGATTACCGTGCAGGTAGGCTTGAATCCATGGACGGTTTTGACATCGGGAATCCTTGGAACTCCGGGGGTTGCGCTTCTCTATGGGATATCTTTCTATGGAATTTTGTAGGTGTTGCACAAAGTTTGGGTTTTTCTAAAAATGGGGTGGACAAATCAAGGGAGAGAGGTTTATAATCATCCTACAAGTTGCGGATCAAGTGACTTGTATCTGATAGTTTCAAGATAGTCGATAGATTCATACAATTCAAAAGATTATTATCAAAAAAATTTCAGTAAGTTCAGGTTAATCATGTTTTCAAAGTGTTCGATGCCGTATCGGCAGCAATTCACGGAGTAAAAGAAATGAGTAGTGTGTAAAGGAGGGATATTATGTGAGCAGCAGAAGTCTGGTAATCTGTGACCAGGAGGAAGGATATGCTGCGGCCTTTGCCATATTTCTGACGAAGAAAGAGGAACTGGCCTTTCAGGTGCAGGTGTGTGACAGTCTGGCTCAGGTGACAGAGGTTCTTGAAGAGCACCCGATTGATATTCTTCTGATCGGCGGGAATTATCCGGTCAGGGAACGGGGGAAACTGGAGGCGGGAAGTGTATTTGTTCTTGCGGAGACTGGGACTGTTAAGACGAACCCCAAGGAGGTGGCGGTCTATAAGTACCAGTCAGGCGAAGCGATCCTGGCTGAGATCATCTGCGGATGCAGCAAAGAAAATAAAACAGAAGATCTGTACCTCCGTTCCTTAAAAACCAGTCAGGTCAGGGTGATAGGTATCTTTTCGCCGGTTCACAGGAGCGGGAAGACAAGCTATGGACTTAAGCTGGGGCAGGAGATGGCGGCGTCGGCGAATGTGCTGTACCTCAATATGGAACTGTACGGAGGAATCGGCGGATATTTCCCGGAGGAAGGACATACCCTGGCGGATGCGCTGTATTATTCGAGACAGGAAAGCAAGAATCTGGGATTGATCCTTCCGACGCTTGTGAAGCATATGGGAACGTTGGACTATCTGCTTCCGGTGCGCGTGTCCGAGGATATTAAGGCGGTTCCGCTGGAGGAATGGACAAGTATGATCATTCAGATCACGGAACAGAGTATCTATGATGTGTTGATCTTGGATATAGACGAGGGGCTTAAGGATGTATACGGTCTGCTTCGTCTGTGTACAGAGGTCTGTGTTCCATCGGCCAGAGATCCGGCGGCGGAGGCGAAGCTTCTGCAGATGGAAGGAGAGATGCATTTGCTTGGGTTTGATGATGTAAGAAAGAAAATGAAGAAGAAGGAGCTGATCAAGTGATAGGTTCAGAGCAGCTCCATGCCAGGATACTGGAGAGAATGGATATGACAAGAGAGATTGAAGACGAGGAACTGACGCAGTTGATCTATCATGTTCTTAAGGAGGCGTCGGAGGAGGAATATCTGTCTCTTGATGAGAAGACCATACTGGGCCGGGAGCTGTTCAATGCATTCCGGAAGCTTGATCTTCTTCAAGAATTCCTGGAGGATGAGACGATCACAGAGATTATGATCAATGGAACGCAGAATATATTCTATGAAAGAAACGGCAGGATCCTGCAGTCGGGTAAGAGGTTCCTGTCCAAGGACAAGCTGGAAGATGTGGTCCAACAGATTGCAGCAGGGTCAAACCGTCTGGTAAACGAGGCTTCGCCGATCGTCGATGCCAGGCTTCAGGATGGCTCCAGAGTCAATGTGGTCTTGGATCCGATAGCATTGGACGGGCCGATCGTTACGATCCGTAAATTCTCCAAAGAGGCAATTACCATGGAACAGTTGATATCCTGGAATTCTGTCAGTGAGGAGGTGTTGGAATTTCTTGCCGGTCTGGTGGCGGCGGGCTATAACATTTTCATAAGCGGCGGGACAGGCTCGGGGAAGACCACCTTCTTAAATGCACTGTCGCAGTATATCCCAAAGACAGAGAGGATCATTACTATAGAAGACAATGCCGAGCTTAAGATTCAGGATGTACCGAATCTGGTAAGGCTGGAGGCAAGAAATGCGAATGTGGAAGGGACGGGGGCGGTTACGATCCGTGATCTGATCCGGTCGGCGCTTCGGATGCGGCCGGATCGGATCGTGGTAGGAGAAGTGCGCGGCGAGGAGGCGATAGACATGCTGCAAGCTCTGAACACGGGCCATGACGGTTCCTTAAGCACCGGTCATGCCAACAGTCCGCAGGATATGCTGAGCAGGCTGGAAACGATGGTCTTGATGGGAATGGAATTGCCGCTCCCGGCTATCCAGCGACAGATTGCCTCTGGTATTGATCTGATCGTTCATCTGGGAAGGTTGAGGGACAGGAGCAGGAAGGTGCTTGAGGTATCGGAGATATTGGGATATGAGGACGGCGAGATCCGGCTTAAGACACTGTATAAATTCGCGGAGACAGGGGAACAGGATGGGAAGATACAGGGAGAATGGAGAAAATATGGAGAGATCACGCACCGGGGGAAGCTCTGGGCGGCGGGGTGTGACGCGTGACAGGAAGAATTGCTGGCAGCAGGATGTGACGAAGAAAGAGTATCTGTGGTATGCGGCAAAAGCGGCAGGCTTGACGATGATTACGGCGTGGCTGTATTATCGGTCCTTACTGATGGCCATTCCGTTGGTTCCATTGTTGATCTGGCATCTGCGGATGATGGAAGCAGAGGGGATCAAGAAGAAGGAGACGGAATTTCAGATGCAGTTCAAGGAAGCGATTCAGGCGGTGTCCTCTGCGCTGAATACTGGCTATTCGGTAGAGAATGCATTCAAGGAAGCGCAGAAGGAGCTACGGCTGATCTATCCGGAAGGAGCAAGGATCTCTAAGGAGTTGTTGATCATAACACGGCAGCTTCAGATCCATGTGCCTTTGGAGCAGATTCTGGAGGAATTCGGGGAGCGCACCCAGACAGAGGATGTTCAGAACTTTGTGACAGTATTTGCGGCAGCCAAGAGAAGCGGCGGCAATATGATCGCGATTATACAGGATACAGTCAGGCAGATTGGAGATAAGATTGATGTGAAGCGGGAGATCGACACGATACTTGCATCTAAGCGGTATGAGTTCCGGGTAATGTCGGCGGTTCCTTATGCGATCATTGGGTATATGTCTCTAAGCTTCCCGGAATTCATGGACTGCTTATATGGGAATATCCTTGGAATAGGAGTGATGACGGTATGTTTGGCAATCTATATGGGCGCTTATTATCTTGGTGTAAGGATGATAAGGATCGAGGTGTGAAGGCGTTGGCGGTGGGAGTACTGCTGGCGGGCGGAATATTTCTTCTGGCGGCAGATTACCTGCGCTCGGTGAGGGAGACAGATGGGAGTATTCAGAGAAATACATATGGACAGGGAAACAGAACAGAAGAGCTGGAGGTGTCGATAGCGGGAGGAGAAGCAAGATTCCCGGCAGAGATCCAGGTAGCAGAACAGCAGTACAGTACAGAGGAGATCCAGGAATTATTTCAAAGAGTCATCCGGCATATGGAGAAGCTGATCCTGGGAGACAACAGAAGCCTTGACAGGGTTGAGAAGGATATGAATCTGCTGTCGGAGGTTCCGGGCGAGCCGGTTATGATCTCTTGGGAGCTTGACCGCTATGATGTGATGAATATCAGGGGCGAGATACAGGAAGATGCGCTGAAGGAAGAAGGAACGCTGGTTGCGTTAAGCGCCGTTCTTACCTACAGTGAGAATGAGGAAGAACAGGCATTGTACCAGTGTACTGCGAATATTTTCCCCAGGACATTGGGGGAAGAGGAGAAGCGCAGAGAACAGGCGGCAGGAGAGCTCCAGAAGAGAGAAGAAGAGAGCCGGGTACAGAGGGAGTTCCAGCTTCCTGACACGCTCTTAGGCAAGGAAGCCGCCTACTATCAGAGAATGGATCGCCGCGGACTGGTGCTGATAGTTATGGCTGTGTTGATTGGAATTCTGTTATATGCGTTAGAGATTCAGAACAAAGGAAAGGCGAGAGAAGAGAGAAAGCAGCAGATGCTCATGGATTATCCGGAGATCGTGAACAAGATGACGCTTTTCCTTGGAGCTGGGATGACTGCCAAACGTGCTTGGAAAAAAGTAGTGGAGGATTACGAACGGCGGAAGGCAATACGGGGCGAAAGGTATGCATATGAGGAGATGAAGCGTGCCTGTTATGAGATGGAGAGCGGTGTCACGGAACCAGAAAGTTATGAGAATTTTGGAAGGCGCTGTGATGTGCAGGTCTATGTAAGATTTGGAGCGATGCTGTCGCAGAACTTAAGAAAAGGGACGAAGGGGCTGACACAGATGCTTAAGCTGGAAGCGCTTCAGGCTTTTGAGGAGCGAAAAGCCAGGGCAAGAAGGCTTGGAGAGGAAGCGGGAACAAAGCTGCTGCTGCCCATGTTCCTGATGCTTGCGATCGTCCTGGTAATCGTGATCGTGCCGGCATTTCTGTCGGTGCAGATATAAAAGGAGGTTATGATATGTGGAGAATGAGGTATGTGTTGAAGAAGTTAAAAGAGGAAGACGGAGTTGGTGTGGTAGAGGTCATATTGATCCTGGTGGTGCTGATCGGATTGGTTATTATCTTCAAATCCCAGCTTACCAGTCTGGTGCAGAATATTTTCAGCAAGATCGTAAGCGAGAGCGCAGGTATCTGATGCGAGTATGCGGTAAATGCCAAGGCAGAATGTGCAGGGGAGAGGTGACGGCATTTCTGAGTCTGATCTTTATTCTGCTGGTCGCTTTTATAGGGGGAATCATGGAGAGCGCGTCTATCCAGTTGGCCAAGAATTATCGGAGAGCCGATACGGATCGGGCAATGGAGAGTGTTTTTGCGGAATATCAGAAGGAGCTTCTGGAGGAGTATGATATATTTGCATTGGACGGCAGCTATGAGACGGGGCAGTATGGGGAGCAGAATATTATAGACAGACTGACATATTACGGCGCCGGAAGCATGGAGCATGAACTGGAGCGAATCCAGTTCCTTACGGACCGGGGATGTCTTGGGTTCTGCAGCCAGATCTCGGCATACATGGAGCATAAGTACGGGCTGAATGTGATGAAGGATATGCTGGGAATGACATCTGTGTGGGGGCAGCAGGAAGAGAAGGCAGAGTCGTATGCCAGGGAAGACCAGGCGTGCCAGGATCGCCTGGACGAGCTTCTTAGTGAAAAGGGCGGGGAATTGCCTGACGAAGGAAACCCTATCGCGTATGCAGGACAGCTAAAGAAATCACCGATATTGTCACTGGTAGTGCCAAAGGATAGGACGGTATCAGAGAAACGGGTGGACTGTCAGGAATTGCTGTCGGCAAGAGAACGAAATACAGGATACGGGGAATTTGCGGATGTCGGGGAAGAGACCGGGAATCTGTCTTCTCTGATCCTGGGGGAATATCTTCTGGAGCATTTTACCAGATTTACAGACAATACTCCGGACGCATCCCCTGATGCGGACGGACGGCGTCCGGTTATGTATGAAGTGGAGTATATTCTGGCGGGAAAGGGCAGCGACCGGGAGAATCTGGAGTCGGTTGTAAAGAAACTGCTGCTTATGCGGTTTGTTCCAAACTATACTTATATCCAGACGGACAGCGAGATGAGAGCAGAGGCAGAGTCCATGGCGCTTACCCTGTGTACGCTGTTAGCAGTACCGGCTATTACGGAAGCCGCTGCGCAGGGGATTCTCCTGGCTTGGGCTTACGGAGAGTCTGTGATGGATCTTAGGTCGCTGCTGAAGGGAAATAAGGTTCCGCTGATCAAAACAAAAGAGAGCTGGCAGCTACAATTGCCGAAGCTTTTCACTCTTGGAACAGAGGAAGACCGTAGTGAAGGCCGGGATGCGGAAAATGGGCTGGATTACTCGGAATATCTTCGGATTCTGTTGTTTCTGACGAAGAAGGACACGGCCGCGCTGCGGGCGCTCGATATCATAGAACAGAATCTTAGAAAAGTACATGGACAGACGTATTTTAGGGCGGATCTGTGTGTCAGCCGGTTAGAGATGAAGTCGGTCTGCAGCTTAAGAAGAGGAATCCGTTATGATTTTAAGACGTATTATGGTTACCGATAATAAACCAACAGGGACAGATACAGATATCCTTCCGGATATCTTAGAAATCCGAAAGAAATACCAGGTTATTTCTTGAAGATTCCTTAACATGATCCAAATATAGGACAAAAAATATAAAGAAAGGAGAAGGATTCGTTCGATGAATAAGAAACAGCTCCCCTCAAAATCTATCTATTCATACATTACCGGGAGGATATCTGCATCTGTCTCTGAAGGAAGAACAAGAAAAGGCAGCATAACGGTGGAGGCGGCATTGGCTGTACCCATATTCTTTCTTGCTGTGGTGAGTCTTCTGTATTTGATGGAGATGACAGCCATCCGTACGGCAGTGCGCTCAGGGCTTCAGTACGCGGGGAAAGAAGCAGCGGAGGAGGCATACATGCTCACGGCTGTATTGCCGGCGCGGCTGGAAGATGATGTGGTGCATGCAGCAGGCGCCGAGAGGCTGGACCGGAGTATCGTGGAAGGAGGAAGCGGCGGGATACGGTGCGGAGGTTCCAGGATGTCTTCCCGGACCGGTATCGGAGAACTGGAAGTAACGTATCAGATCCGTCTGCCGATTCCGATGTTTGGAGTGCCGCCGGTCACATGCCGGGAAAAAATGCGGATAAAGGCGTGGGTCGGGTATGAGAAACCAGGATTCGAAAAGGATGATGAGAAGACGGTATATGTGACGGAGACGGGTCTTGTCTATCATAAGGATTACCACTGTACATATTTGGAATTATCGATCCATATGGTTCAGCCAGAAGAGGTCGAGGGGCTTCGCAATACTGGAGGGGGAAAATATTATCCCTGTGAGCGCTGCATGGGGCACGGGAAGAGAGGCGTATATATTACGGATTCTGGAGACAGGTATCACAGCTCTCTGTCTTGCAGCGGATTAAAGCGGACGGTTTATGCAGTTCCAATGTCAGAAGTGGTTGGGAAGGGGGCGTGTTCCAGATGTGGACGGTAAGCAGAATGGTCTGCATGGGTCTGCTGGCGGGCTTGTCTCTGGCAGACATTTATAAGAGAAGAATACCGTTAAAATGTTTGATTATAGGAAGCTTGTTGGCGGTTGGATATCAGATTTTTATCGGAAGAGGGGATATCATATTGATTCTGGGCGGTATAGGAGTTGGTATGTCGTTCCTCCTGATCAGCAGAATTACCAGGGAGAGCCTGGGATATGGGGACAGCCTGGCAATCCTGATCCTGGGGATCTATCTTGGGCTGTGGGAACTGCTTATGGTGCTTGCGGGAGCTTTTTTCCTGCTTGCAGTGTTCTCCGTTGCCGGATTAACAGCGAGGAAAATGTCCAGAAAGCTGAGTATTCCCTTTTTCCCGTTTCTGTCGGCGGGGTATTTGATGAGTGTGTTGCGGTAAGGAGTGGAAGAGGGTGGAGAGGATGAAGAGATATGAACTGCAGGGGAGTATCACGGTAGAGATGTCGTTTCTTGTACCCATGATATTATTCCTGATTATGAGCTGTATACTGGCAGTCTTCTATTATCACGATAAGAACATATTGTCTGGTGCGGCATATGAGACGGCCGTTGTCGGAAGTGTGAAGGCTCGGGAGAAAGATGGTGTGAAGGAAGGCGAACTGGAAAGTCTGTTCCATCAACGCACAGGGAATAAGTGCATATTATTTGCCAGACCCCGTGCAGCAGTCAGAATCAGCAAAGATGAGATCGAAGTGACGGCGGATGCGTCACGGCGGTATATGAGGGTGTCTGTTATGAAGAGAGCGTCGGTCACAGAGCCGGAGAAAACCATCAGGGACCTGAGAAGATTGAAGGGAAAGAAGGAGTAAGATTGGAGCGTAAGATCACTATTGAGGAGAAAGTATTCTACAGAGAAGATTATCAGATGCGGATGCTGAAGGCGAATAATCTGGAAGGACTGCTTAAGACTGGAGGCAGAGGAATGAATGAAAGCAGTTATTATGATTATGATGTCAGCGGAAAAATATCAATGAAAGCAATGTATGAGAGAAGTAAAATAAGCTCACAAGACATAAAAATGTTTCTCAGGGATATGAGAATGGTGGTGAGGGAAGTAGAAACTTATCTGTTAAATATTCACTGCATCCTGCTCAACCCGGAATATATCTTCTATGAGAATGACAGGTATTTCTTCTGCTACTATCCGCCGGCGCAGCAAGACTTGTGGGAGGCGTTTCATGGGCTTACTGAGTATTTTGTCAAGCAGGCGGATTATCAGGACCAGGAAGGTATTGAGATGATATTCCTGCTCCATAAAAGGACGATGGAGGAAAACTATAGTCTGGAAAAGCTTACGGCAGAATGTCTGCAGAAGCCGGCAGAGGCAGATGAAGCGGCAGATGAGGAAGAACTGGAAGCAGGGAGCGGATATGATCTGAACCAAGAACAGGAATGGGAAGGGTCTGTTATGCGGGAGACAGGGAACTTTTGGACTTGGACTCCGGTGAAGCATCTTCTTGGCAAACGCAGAAAACCGAAATGGGGAGACTGGGATGGATTGCATATTGAAGAAGAAGAATTATAGGCCGTTTGTTTTGATTTTGTTTCGAGTCGCAACTATTTATGGACAGAATTTGTTAAAGAAGATACAATTTTATAGGAATCAGATTGTGGATATCTAAGAAGAATGGTAAAATATAGATAAGTTTTAAAATTAAATGCGACAAGAGGTATTAAAGCCTCTGCCGCATTTATTTTTTTACGGTAGATAATAGTAAAAGCATAGTGCGGTAGAGCTTAAAAACTCTATCGCACTATTTTTTTATCCAAAAATCGGAAAGGAGCGCGGGGAAATGAAAAGGAAGTACAAAAGGCTAAGCTATGAGGACAGGAAGAAAATAGAGGCTATGTGTAAGGCTGGAAACAATGCAGAGGCTATAGCTGATGCAGTGGGCGTACACAGAGGCACTTTATACCGGGAGCTGCAAAGAGGCGGGGCAGAGAACGGAAAGCGGCAGCAGTACAGCGCAGAACTGGCACAGCGGGCTATTTAACCAAAGAAAGGAAAGAAATGCAGTGGAAAGAAGAGCAAAGGACGCAATAGAGTTATTGCATTTATTATGCGGAAATTCTGGGTGCGTTATATCCGATAGCGGCGGCAAGGATAGCAGTGTATTAAAGCATATTGCTATGTTGGCAAAGGAAAGATACAATATGCCCTTTTCGGTTCAGCATAATCATACAACAGTAGACGCGCCGGAAACGGTTTATTTTATCAGACGTGAAAAGGAAAAATGTAGAGCGGCAGGGATTGAATATAACATCATTTATCCGAGACGTACAATGTGGCAGTTGATTGTAGATCATGCCACACCGCCGACACGTTTAATGCGGTATTGTTGCACTGATTTAAAAGAATATTCAGGACACGGGGAAAAGCTGGTAACAGGGGTAAGAAAAGCGGAAAGCAAAAGCAGAGAAAACAATCAAGGCACAGTTGTATTTGCAAAAGCAAGTAAAGAATTAAAAAGAAAAGCGGACGAAAGCGAGGATTTACGCGCTAATGATAAAGGCGGCGTAATAATTTTAAATTTAGACAATGCGGAAACGCGGCAGCTTGTAGAAAGCTGTTACCGTACAACGAAAACTTTAATAAATCCGCTGATTGACTGGGAAGATGAATATTTGTGGTGGTATATCCGGCATGAAAAAATAGAATTAAATCCGCTATATGAAGAGGGATTTTGCCGTGTTGGCTGTATAGGTTGTCCTATGGCAGCAAAGAAACGCTGGAAAGAGTTTGAGAGATACCCAAAATATAAAGAGGCGTATATAAGAGCGTTTGACAAAATGATTATAGAGAGGAAACGCAAGGGACTAAAGGTAATGGACGCATGGAAAACAGGAAAAAAAGTTTTTAAATGGTGGATGGAGGACGATAGCTGCGACGGACAAATGAGAATGGACGAGTGGGGGAACATTTTCGAGGAATATACATAAATCTGATTGACGAAAGAGAGGTATAGAAGTGAAAAAAATTGACTTTAGGAAATTGCAGGCAGGGGAACTGGTAGAAGTGCCACGCACTCAATTTGCGCCGCAGCGGTACGGCTGGAACGGCTGGCTATTCAGCGAGGCAGTAGTTATAAGAAAAGCCAGAAGTAAAAAGAATAATAAGCCTATGGTAGTAGTGGAAATGCGGACACCAAAAAGCAGCAATGATTACGGAACGATAGAAAAGGCTTTCTATGCAGAGCATGTGTTTCAAACAAATGCAGTAGCAATAGCAAAGAAGTTTTTGGCAGAGGATAGCGTAACAACTAAAGAGGAATTTTTTAAATTCATAGAAAGGGACGACGTGACAGGCTGCGACTGGATAAAGTTTCTGATAGATAAGGGCTTTCTGTTTTGACATAGGCGGCACTGCCGCCATTAAGCGCCCTTAATTCAGTGGGAGAATACCGCAGCCGGGCATATAGCGGGGGCGCTGGTTCGATTCCAGCAGGGCGTTTTTGTAGCAGGCATGGCGAGCCTGCGGCAGATGCAGCAGGCGAATAGCTGCTATCTGTATACCGTAGAAAAATAGCAGCGGTCATACCAGCTAGAGAGTATGTAGACGGTCAACAGGTTTTTAAGCAGCTTTTTTAAGGTGAAAAAGCGCCCATACGGTAAATATACGCCAGAACAGGAGAGCGGCAGCAGTGAAGAGACAGAGAGCGCCGCCCGGAGGGAGAGTTTAAGGGATTTGGCAAGGCAAGGAATATATCACGGCAGCGGCAGCAGGCATACCGACAGCTGCCGCTATAGAAAAGAGGACGGCAGGAAATGAGGGTAGAGCTGATAGACGTAGACGGTCACAGGTTCCCTAATTTGCCACTTATGAAAATATCGGCATATCACAAAAGCCGGGGCGATAGCGTAGGCTGGCATAACCCGCTGACGGCATGGCTAAACCAGCCAGACAGGGTATATATGAGCAAAGTATTTACGTTTACGCCAGATTATCAGCACCCAGTAAATGCAAAAGAGATCATAAAAGGCGGTACAGGGTATAGTTACCCGGACGGCGGCGCGGAGCTGCCGGAAGAGATAGAGCATATTTACCCGGACTATTCTATTTACTTTGAGAAGATACCAGAGGTAAGAGAAACGGCTTACGGTTTTCTTACTAGAGGCTGTCCCAGAGGGTGCGACTTTTGCATAGTAGAACAGAAAGAGGGGCGGGCAGCAAGGAAAGTAGCCGATCTTTCGGAGTTCTGGCGCGGACAGAAAAACATAGTGCTTTTAGATGCTAATCTATTTGCCTGCAAAGAATGGAAAGGATTAAGCAATCAGCTGATAAACAGCGGTGCATGGGTGGACTTTTCGCAGGGCTGCGATATTCGTATTATGACGCAGGAAAAAGCGGAGTACATAAAGCGCATGAAGATAAAACGCATACATTTTGCGTGGGACAGGTACGAGGACAAAGAGGCGATCATACCGAAATTTAAAGAATTTAGGGAAATCACGGGCTGGGAAAGAAAAAAGCTGGGCGTATACGTTCTATGTAATTTCAATACCACTTTTGAGCAGGATTTAGAGCGGGTATATACTCTGCGTGATCTGGGGTATGCACCGTATGTAATGCTTTATGATAAGCAGAATATACTAGCCGGGCATAGGCTTAAGCGCTTACAGCGTTGGGTAAATAACAGAATTATCTTTAACAGCTGCAAAGATTTTGCAGACTATGATTGCAGGAAGTAGGGCAGGGCATGAGGTATGCAGTGATTATTTACACAGATACAACCAGCAAGGCGGCTGTATCTGATTATATGGAACGGTTACACCGGGACAGGCAGAGGGAGCGCAGGCGACAGCAGCGCCGCCAGTATTTCCTTAAGCAGCGCTTAACGGGCATATTCCTTTTATTGTTTACCATTCTGGCGGTTATGCTGACAGGCGGCGACGCAACAATAGCGATCATTACAGTACCGCTGGGGCTGTATCTGGTATTCACTAAGGAAATGGTTATAGATAGCAGTTTTTAGCGGGAAACGAAAGAGAGGTAGAGAAGTGGGAAGAAAGCAGACAGAGGCAGCAGTAGACGAGTACGGATTTAAAAGAAACTATGTAGATGAATGGGGCGACGGTAGCAGGGAAAGACGGGACGAGCGCACACTTATTACGTCGGGCAACTGGGTAATGGTTATTAAGAGCCTGCCAGTAGCGGAGTATGCAGCGCCGCAGCTTTACGGGATTTACTGGGCTGTACCCTTTGTGCGTGAGGGAAAAGCTGCCACTAAAGATAAGCTGGGAAATTGGAGCGGTACGGAGATAAAAACACTGGTAGGAGTGGACGAGTACGGCAGGCAGTGTGCAAAAATCTATACGCCGCATGAAGTAAAGATTTTCCCAGACGAGTACAGCATATTAACGCCAGAGCGCTTAGAAGAGTATAAGCAGGCGGGCTGGTATTTGCAGGAAATAAACGCGAAAGCAGAGCAGCCTTTAAACATGGAGATCATTAACGACGGCAGGGCGCTTGTGGAAGAGGAAAGGGAAATAATTTGGGCGCTGATGTTAGAGGGGCTGACAGAGCAGCAGGCGTGCGAAGAGTATTTTTTAACACACCATACAGATTACCAGAATACAGAAATTTGCTATCTGCCTACGCAAGAAATTTTAGCAGAGGCAATAGCAATATTTGGAGAGAGATAGAAAGCGAGGCAGGAAATGAGCGAGGTATACATACGCAGCCAGGACAAAGAGGGGCTTTATACGATCAAAGAATCATGTGGGATAAGGTATAAAGAATTTACAAACGCGGGCATGAAAGAAAACAGAATAATGCTGAATATGGATGCAACATCAATGTACACGCTGGGGATATACGAAAGCAAAGAGCGCTGTATAGAGATCATAGACGAGATACAGAGCGTATGCGGGCAGTATTTATATGCGCCGGGCAACACAGGCTTACTGATAGGCAGCGAGGCTACGCCGCCTATGGCAGCAGCGATACCGCGATTATATCAGATGCCGGAAAAGTGAGGGCAGGGCATGGACGGAAACGACGGGGAACGCAGCGCACTTATAAATAAATTTTACCAGATATACAGACCGATACAGAAAAGCCACGGCTTAAGGTATCATATGCACTTTGACATATACGGCAATAACTTTATTGAAATCTGGGAGTATGCAGGAGAGGTAAGAAAGCGCTGTATCTGCAAAGTAAAGGAAGAGGACGAAATAGCGTGCTATAAGCGGGCAATAGAAATGTTGATAAGTTATAGCGGGAAAGGAGATCACGCAAAGTATGAGCAAAAAGCGGAACAAAGGGCAGGATAAAAAGCCGGACTTTCTGGCAGACCTTAACGCAGACATTCTGGACGATCTGACGGAAAAGGGCAGGATAAGAAACGCGGCAGGGCTGGCAGGGGAGCTTACGGAGCTGGAAGAGGTAACGGACATATGCGGGCTGCGGTTCAATGGTTATCTGGCAAAGATCGAGACGAAAAGACCAAGCGGCATTATTGACGAGGTAGCAGTAGCCTTTACAGAGGCAGCAGTAGACCGGGGAAAGACCGGGGACGGGCTGCGGCTTGAAAATTATTTCCTGCTGGGTAGCAGGCTTTTAATATCCGGGCGGCAGCAGGCGCTTAAAGATTTTAAGAGCGGTAAAGTGCTGGTATTCGTTTTGGCAGAATACATAGGCTTAAGTCCTAAAGCAATGTTGCAAAATGACATAGCGCTTGTGGGCGAGCTGAAATATAAGCCGACATACCGAGAAACGCCGAGAGGGAAACGCATTTCTGACATTTTCGTAGAGGTAAAAAACGTGCTTACAGGGACAAGCTGCTATATTCCCTGTATTTGCTGGCAGGAGAACGCGGACGAGGTAGCAGGCTGGCTGCCGGGCGACAAAGTAAAGCTGCTGGGAAGATGCCAGAGCCGGGAATATATGAAAGACGCAGAGACAGGCAGGGAAGTAAAGACAGTTTATGAGATTTCAGTAAGTTTCATTAAAAGGACAGGAGAGGCAGGAAATGAGATCAAAGACAATCATAAATAGCAAAGGGGAGCCGCAGGCAACACGAATAGAAATACCGATAAAGGGCGCAGGCGGCGCACTGGGTATGCAGGCGGTTACAAAATTAACCGCGCTTATCAGCGGGCTTAAGAATAAAAAAAACAGAGTATGACATATTCCAGCAGTTTTACACGATTCAAGGCTACGCTATGTGCTGTCGTGACAGTGGATTTCTGGAACATGAAAGCACAAACGACATACTGAAAATGGCAGAGGTTCTGGCAGACAATGAAATTATCAGAGTACGGGCAGAGGGGAAAGGCGGGCAGGAATGAGGACAGTATACATATGCAGCCCGTACAGGGCAAAGGACGGCGCAGAGCTTGACAGGCACATAGAGTATGCGCAGGCGCTTACAAAGCAGGCAATAGAGGCGGGCTTAGCGCCGATCACGCCGCATTTATACATGACGCAATGCTTAAATGAGGACAAGCCGCAGGAACGGGCGGCAGGAATGGCAGCAGGCTTAGCGCTGCTGAAAAAATGCGATTTTGTGATCGTGGGCGTAAAGTACGGGATAAGCGAGGGCATGAGCCGGGAAATACAGACGGCAGACGTACTGGGGATTGAGGTAGTAAATGCAGATAAGCTGCGTTATTACATGGAGTGCAAGGAACGGCAGAGACAGGCGGCTATAAAGCAGTATGCGGACTTACACGCCTGCGATTTCTGCAAGGGCAGGCATTTCCATACATGTACATTATTTTGCTGCAAAGAGCCTTACAGACAGGCTTATGAGTATGCAGAAACACATTTTAGCAAAGGAGAGATCAGACAATGAGGAAATTAAGGAGAGCAGTATTAAGGAATGAGGCAAACAGATTGAGCCGCCACGGGAGAAACGGGAAAAGTATTGCTATTTTCCGTAGCCTCTGGGACGACTACAAGGAGCTGAAACAGCACAAGGAACTTGCGCAGAAAGAAAAGGGACTGCTGGCGCAGATCGGGAGCCTTAAGAGAGCGCGGAAAGCGGCAGCCCTGTAGATTCGCATTAAATGAGAATAATTTAATAGCCCCTACGGTACGGGAATACCATAGGGGCTAAGCTATACAGCTTTTTACAACCTATATCCAGTATATCACTGTATGGCGAAATGTCAAGTAATACGCGGGCGCAAGCCCGTTTTACCACTTGATAAAACAATTAGCTTTCCGACCAGATAGACCTAAAAGGAGTAAAAAATATATGCCATACGTTGAGAGGATAACAAGGGCGGGTAAGACCATAGAGGTAGAGAGATATTTTACAAGCAGATATAAAAAGCAGGGGATAAAGAGGGGGGATAAGGTAAAGCCCACCACAGAGCAACAGCAAAAGATCAATACAAGGCAGGCAGAAAGAAAGCTGCGTATTCTGATAAATGCAAACTATGGCTATGGCGACTATCATTTAGTGCTGGACTACATACGCAGAAAGGGAGAGCCGCCACGGACAAAAGAGCAGATGCGGCAGGACATAGATATATTTTTAAGGGAGTGCCGTAAGGAGTATAAAAAGGCTGGGATAGAGTTTAAATATATTCATGTTATGGAGATCGGGGACAAGGGAGCCAGGCACCACCATTTAGTTATTAACCAGATAGATACAAAGATATTGCAGCAGTGCTGGTACAAGGCATATGAGGGGCATAACCGGGTAAAAGTATTTCCTCTGGACGACAGCGGCAACTATGCTGATCTGGCGGCTTATCTGATTAAGTACACGGACAAGCACAGGAAAGAAGAGGACGGGGCGCTACAGGGTAAGCGCTGGAATAGCAGCAAGAACCTTGTAAGACCAGTGCCGGAAATACGGATAATTTCAGATCGGCAATGGTTCAAGGCAGAGCCGAGGGCGATAAAGGGATATTACGTTGACAAGGACAGCATAAGCAAGGGAGTACATAGCCCGGAATATTACGGCTACGGGTATTTCAGATATACATTAGTCAAATTAGAGGGAGAGGGGGGATAAGATGCAGTATGTACGGATTGTGGTAATAGGCGTGGGCGTGGTGTTTCTGGTTCTTATGGGCGCTGTAATGTGCCTGGCAGCAGTGGCTATAGATCATGCCAGCGAGGATATGAGGAACTGGGAATACTGGAACGGCATAGACGACAGAAAGGGGCGCAGGGAATGAGGCAGAGGTTAAAGCACTGGTTATTCCAGCGGGGCAAGAACTGTAAGCACTGCTGCCTATGGTGTGAGTATTACGATCTTTGCAGCGGGGAGATAGGACAGGAGCGGCAGACATATAAAGCGAGGATGCCAGACGGCAGGGAAATAGTCATAAAAACAGTACCAGAGAGAGAACGGCAGATACAGCGCCGCATTATGGAAAAATATATGTGGAAAGTGAGGCGGGAATATATGAGAAACTTTAGGCTGAACGACGAAAGCGGACACCAAGAGGCGCTATTTAGCTGGGCAGGGTATCAGCTGGGACGTATGCCGGAATTGGAATATATGTACCATGTACCAAACGGCGGCAAGCGTGATGCAGCGACAGCAACGGCGCTAAAGAGGCAGGGAGTAAAGGCGGGTGTGCCGGATATTCATTTACCAGTAGCACGGGGAGAGTACCACGGGTTATACATAGAGCTTAAGGCTGGAAGAAATGTACCAACTGAAAAACAGCTGCGCTGGCTAATCTTCCTGCGGCAGCAGGGATATTTTACAGCGGTATGTTATGGCTGGCAAGCGGCAGCAGAACTGATAGAAAAGTATCTGCTGCGCATTAAGGATTTAGGAGAGGCGGGGCAGATATGGGGCAAGGAATAGGCTGTAAGATTTATGAGAACTGCGGCAGGGATTGTACGCACTGCGCAGCGGAAGAGGCAAAGAAGAAAGCCCGGAAAATGGAACCGAGGAAAACAACCATTTTCGAGGGAGAGCAGGCAGAAAAGCTGGCGGCTAAAGGCTTAAAAAACTATGAAACCTATAAATGCCCTGTATGTAGCTGGATTGTGGCAGATCGGAGCTTTATAACGGGTATAAAAATATCTAATTTCTGCGAGAACTGCGGGCAGGCATTGGAAACAGAGATCACAAAAGAATAGAGCATATGAAGCAGCTGCGCCCAGAGGCGGCGCAAGAAAGAGAGGCAGAGAATGAAAGTTATAAGTTTGTTGAATTTAAAAGGCGGGGTAGCAAAGACCTTTACAGCGGTAAATATGGCATATGAGCTGTACCGCAGGGGTTACAAGGTACTGCTGCTGGATAACGACAAGCAGGGGAATTTAAGCAAGGCATACGGCAGATATGATGCGGAGAGCGTAGCGCCGATCACAAAACTGCTTTCCGGGGAATGGCAGGCGGCAGCAGAGCTGATACAGCGGACAAATTACGAGGGGATAGACATTGTTTCTGCAAATATGTCACTTATGGGCGCTACGTGGCAGCTGACGACGGAAGAGACAGGAAACCAGATTGAACGGTATAAGCGGCTGGCGCAGCTGGACGCAGTGGGCGCTTATTACGATTACTGCATTATTGATAACCCGCCAGACATAGGGCTTAACGTGGTAAATGCGCTGACGGTCACGGACGAGGTTATAGTACCCGTAAAAATAGACGAGTGGGCGTTAGAGGGCTTAGACATTCTGGCAGATCAGATAGAGGACGCAAGACAGTTTAACCCGGCGCTGCGTCTGCTGGGCGTTCTGGTTACGGCGTATCAGAACACGGACGGAGAGGCAGCCGGGCGGGAGTGGTTAGAGGCAGAAAAAGAAAGCTATTCTTTACTGGGCGTTATCAGATATTCCGGGAAAGTGGCAGAGAGTACGTTTTTATTCAAGCCGATTTATGAGTACAGCCCGTGCTGCGGAGCTGCGCAGGATTATAAGAAATTCGTAACCAGATACACAGGGAAAGCGAGGTAAGGCATGACGGTATACGAGGCGGTTATTAGTATATTTCTATTTCTGCATAGATTGAAAAGAAATATACAGAATTTATCAGAGCGCGAGTTTGAGAAAATGCTTTACAGCAATGATTTGACCTATAACCAGAAAATATATTTGATTTACTTTAGATACATTTAGGGAAAGCGAGGTAAGGAACATGGGAAAGGCTAAATTTGGTATTACGGATATTATGAACGCGAAAAGCAGGGCAGCAGGCATAGGCAATATAAGCGAATATACGGAAATCTGGTTAAGCCCGTATGATGTAAAGCCCTCTGAAAGCAATTTCTATTCACAGGAGAACATAGAAGAGCTGGCAGACAGCTTTTTGACCGTAGGGCAGCAGCAGCCTACAGTATTAGGCAGGGTAAACGGTGAATTTAAGATTGTGAGCGGACACCGCAGGAACCTTGCAAACATTATGAACATTGAGCGGGGGCATGAGGAATATAAGAAAGTGCGGTATCTGTACAAGGATATGACCGGGGCAATGTTTGAATTGTCTCTGCTGATCGGAAACGCATATAACAGGGAGCTTACGGCGTGGGAGAAAACCCAGCAGGCGCAAAGATTGAAAGAGGCGCTTTTAAGGGCAAAAGACGAGGACGGGTTAGAGATCACAGGAAAACTGCGGGACATTATAGCAGAGCTGATGAACGAAAGCCCCACAAATATAGCCCGTATGGATAGCATTAACAACAATGCCACGCCGGAGATCAAGGAAGAGTTTGCAAAGGGAAATATAGGGGTAACAACGGCTTACGAGGCAGCAAAGCTGCCGCCAGAAGAGCAGAAAGCCATAGCAGAAAAGGCGGCAGCAGGCGAGAGTATACGGGCAAAGGAAATAGCGGCAAAGGTGGCAGAGAAAAAGGCGGGCGACGACTACGAAACGCCGCACCCGGAAAGCATAACCTCTTTGTGCTATTCATGCCAGCGGTATAAAGACTGCAATGTGAAAACGGGGACTTGTGAAAAGTGCGATCAGTACATAAACAAGGCAGAGGCAGAAAAGACGGACGAGCAGCGTTATAGCGACGAGCAGGACAAAATAGACCGGGACACAAAGAAGAAATTACAGGAGCAGGCAGACCGGGAGAAAATGGAGAAACTGCCGAGCGACGGGAAAGCAGATCACAAAACGCATGAGGTAAAAATAGCCGTTTCTTACTATGGGGATATTGTAAGCGGCAAGAAAAAGTTTGAGCTGCGGAAGAATGACAGAGGGTACAAGGTGGGCGACAGCCTTAAAATGTTGGAATTTAAGGACGGAAAGCACACAGGGCGCACAATAGATGCAGATATTATTTATATGCTGGAAGATTATACAGGGCTGGAAGAGGGGTATTGTATTCTGGGAATTGATGTTACCGCACACAGCGGGGAAGTGTCCGAAACGGACACGGGGGGGGGCAGACCAGTTGCCGGGACAAATGAGCATTGAAGATTACCAGATAGGACAGGCAGCAGAGCCGGAAAGAGGGATAAGCAATGAACAGGCGGCAGCGGAAAAAGAAGAGTAAGCAGCAAATAACTGTATTTATAGGCTGTGACAAGGCAGCGAAAGCCGAGGATTACAGAAAAATGAAAGAAAGCATTGAGTACCAGCTTAGAGCGGGCAGCGCAGTATTGCTGCCTGCCTATCTGCATGTTGAGGCGATCATACAGCAGCCCGGCAGCAGGCGTATTGTGATTAAGCAGGAAAGCGAGGTAAAACAGAATGAATTACAGGCAATGGAAAAAGAGGTATAAAAAACTGCATGGAGTAAACCCGCCTTTACTGCTGGATAAGAGAAAGCAGCGCAGACTTGCGAAAAAGGCAGTTAAAACTATAAGCCGAGTGGACTTTACAGCGGCAGCCACAAGAGCGGCAGAGGCGATAACAAACGCTTTTGCATCTATAATGCGGGGAATGGGTGGGGCTTTTGATTCAGCAGGGACGGTATGCAGGAATGTAGCGGACAATATACAGCCGTTGGAGATTAAAGGGCGTATATTCAGCTGGAAAGTGAGGGAATACGGCAGCAGTCATTATGCAGTGTATGAAATAAACGCGCTGGGTGGCGCTGACGAGCTTAGAGCGATCACACACAGCCAGAGGGCAGCAGAAAAGATAGCGGAGATCATGGAAAGCGATCATTTAGAGTATTTAAGGCGTGTAAGCCCGGAAAAGATAGGGCGCAGGAATGTAGCGGCAGACAGCCTGCGGGCAGCAGTCATTACCGCATATGAAAGCGGGGTGTTTGAATGAAAAATGCTAATTGGATATATGAATCAGTTTTCCCGGAAAATGAGGAAATGTTTAAGAAAATCGAGGCGGCATTAGGTTTTAAATTATTTTTCTGGCAAAAGGCTTATATTATTACGGGGCAATTTAGGCGGTATGGAAAAACTACAGCAGAAATCTTAAAAGAGCTGCTGGACGTAGCAGGAACGCCGATAGACTACACAAAAAGACCGTCAAGCAGCAGAGAAGATTTTTATAGACGGGAAACAAGGGAAATACAAGAGCGGCTGCATAAAGCAGGAATTAAAACAAGGGTAATTTTTTGGAGTGCCAGGGATAAAAGGGCGTATGCAGACGTACAGCAAAGGAGATACCGGGAATGATAAAGTTTATGGACGAGATCACAGAGGTGCTTACAGGGGCAGTAAGGACGTATATGGAATGGGTGGGAGAAATAGCAATATACATACTGGGGCTGCTGGCAAAGGGGCTTATTCTTCTTTCTACGCCTGTATGGATATTGCCGTATATACTGATACGGGATATTCTGCGGGACAATAACGGCGGGAAATGTGAAAAGCCGGATTGTGACAGCTGCCCGTTTCCACCATGCCAGAAAGGAGAGGGCGAACAGTGACGGATTTTTTATTGACAGTCATAATTATTTTGCTGCTGGCAATATTCGGACGGATTGACAGCGGATTCAAAGAAAGGAGTAGAAAAGATGCAGGAAACAGAAACTAAGGCAGCAGGCGCAGAGATCGTGGCAGGGGGAGAGGAAACAGGCGAAAGCCGGGTAGCACTTCCCGCCTCTGAATTTGAAGAGCTGATACAGAAAGCGGCAAGGGCAGCAGTGCGGGAGTACAGAAAGCAGGAAGAAAAGGAAAAGCGGCAGAACAAATACCATAATACTTTCACGCTTATGAAATGTTACCGTGATGCAGTTTTCCATATCCAGAACGCAGTAAGCGACGGCGAGCAGTTAGAGCTTAAGGGAATGACAGAAGAGCAGCAGCGGGTATATCTGGAAAGCGTGAGACGCAGCCGTTTTAAAACGCTGATTATGACAGCACACATAGACACGGCAGTAGAAGAGATCGAGCGCAGGCGCAGGGCAGCAGGCAGAGAGGTAGAGTATAAAGCGTTTGAACTGTATTTCATGCAGGGCATGGAGTATGCGGAGATCGCAGAGAAACTGGAAACCGGGAAGAACACGCCGCGACGCTGGGTGACAGCGATCATAAACGAATTATCTGTACTGTTATGGGGCATTGATGAAGAACGGGCAAGGCTGTAGCAGCAGCCGGGCTGGTAATATCGTGGTAAAATCGTGGTGTTTACATGGTATTTCAAAAGCTGTATAATGGTAACATGAAAAGAGTAGGCAATAGCTTAGCCGTGACACGGCAGCAGTAGCCTGCTCTTTTTTATTTCTTTAGCCTCCACCCGGCGCATGAAATCTAGGGCGCTGGGTATCGCAGAAAGGAGCGGGGACAGTATGAAAGCATGGGCTAAGAGTTTTTACTTATCGCAGGCGTGGGAGAATACCAGAGCCGCTTACTTAATGTCACAGGACTATATATGTGAGCGCTGCGGGGAGCCTGCAAAGATAGCGCACCATAAGCGCTACTTAACCAGAGAGAATATTAACGATGCAGGCATAACGCTAAGCTGGGACAATTTAGAGGCATTGTGCCAGGATTGCCATAACAAAGAGCATCACAAGCGCAAGCCGCGCCTGCGGTATAAGTTTGATGCGACGGGCGGCATATCCCCCCTATCCGAAAACAAAAAATAAAGGGGGAAATTACCGAGGGGGATACCCTAAAATTACCCTCCGGGCGCGTGCATACGTGGTGTAGGGGGTGTGGTGGGGTGATCTGGCAGCGGCAGCAGGCGGCAGGAAAGAGAGGTAGAGGGAATGGCTGCGCGGAAAAAGAAAAAAGAAAACCGTATCAAGGACGAGAAAAAAAGACTTAAGGAGATATTTGCAGAGCTTGAAGAAAATAAGCGAAATTTAGTAACGCCGCTGATAGAAAAGGCTGCTTTTATGAGCATAGAACTTGACGACTTGCAGGAAACCATAGAGCAGGAGGGCTGGACGAGCGAGTACAAGAATGGTGAAAACCAGTACGGCACGAAAAAAAGCCCGGAGGCAGAGACATACATAGCATTAAGCAAGAACTATGCGGCAGTCATTAAGCAGCTGACAGAGTTAGTGCCAGCCGCAAAAAGAAAGGCAAGCAGGCTGGCTGCCCTGCGGGACGAGTAGGCGGCAGTGCTGCCCTATAAGAATTATATCTATGAGTACCACGCAAAAATAAAAAGCGGCGAGATCGTAGCGGGGAAATGGATAAAGGCAATTTACAAGATCATTGTGGACGGGCTGGAAAAGCAGGAATATTTTTTCAATGCAAAGGCGGCAAATAAGGCGATCAAGTTTATTGAAAATTTCTGTCACCACAGCAAGGGGCGCAGTGATCTTATAAAGCTGGAACTATGGCAGAAAGCTATTATTTCTGTCATTTTTGGTATACAGGACGCAGAAAAAGTGCGCGTTTTCCGCGAAATTTTTATAGTTATCGGCAGAAAAAACGGAAAAAGTTTATTTGCCTCTGCCCTTATCGCGTACATGGCATTTTTAGAACCAGAATACGGGCAGGAAATTTATTGCTTAGCGCCTAAGTTAGATCAAGCGGCGCTGGTATATGACGGATTTCACAAGATGGTAAAGGCAGAGCCGGAGCTTTTGGAGCTGGCGCGGAAACGGCGCAGCGATATTTACATTGAGGAAACGGAAAGTTTTGTTAAGCCGATTGCCTTTAATGCCAAGAAGTCTGACGGATTTAACCCGCAGCTGGTAGTATGTGACGAAATGGCGGCATGGAGAGGCGACGCAGGGCTAAAGCAGTATGAGGTTATGAAGTCTGCTTTAGGAGCGCGTACACAGCCAATGATCTTAAGCATAAGCACAGCAGGTTATGAGAATGACAGCATATATGATGAACTTATGAAACGCAGCACCAGCTTTTTAAAGGGAAACAGCAAAGAGCGCAGGCTTTTACCGTTTATCTACATGATAGACGACGTAGAGAAGTGGAACGACATAGAAGAGCTTAAGAAAGCTAACCCGAATATGGGCGTTTCTGTAAAAGAGGGCTTTTTCATTGATGAAATAGCCGTAGCAGAGGGCAGCTTAAGCAAGAAAGCAGAGTTTTTATGTAAATACTGCAATATCAAGCAAAACAGTTCTATTGCATGGCTGGAATATATGACCGTAGACCGGGCAGGGGTAGAAAAGACATTAGAGGATTTCCGGGACTGCTACGCGGTGGGCGGCATTGATCTTAGCCAGACTACGGACTTAACGGCGGCAAGTGTTGTGATCGAAAAGGGCGGCGTGCTGTATTCCTTTACACAGTTCTTTATGCCGAAAGACCGCATAGAGAGCCTGCAAGCCACGGACGGCGTGCCGTATGACATATTTGTAAAGAAAGGGCTGATAACTTTAAGCGGTGATAATTACGTCGATTACCACGACGTTTTTAACTGGTTTATTATGCTGCTGGAAGTGTACGGAATAAGACCGCTGAAAATCGGATATGACCGATACAGCGCCCAGTACCTTGTAAATGATATGAAAAATTACGGGTTCCATATGGACGACGTACATCAAGGCGAGAACTTAACGCCAGTTATCCGGGAATTTGAGGGAATCATTAAAGACGGCAATTTCAAGATCGCGGAAAACAGTTTACAAAAGACGCATTTCTTAAATGTTGCGCTTAAGCACAACATGGAAACAAGGAAATTCAGACCTGTAAAGATAGAGCAGCGGGCGCATATTGACGGTTTTGTATCTGTCATTGATGCAATGACGGTACGGCAGAAATACTGGGAAGAGTGCGGCGAGCTGCTGAAAAATGCCGCATAGAAAGGAGAGTAAGCGGAGTGAAATTTTTTGACTATTTATTCCACGGGAAAAAGCTGCAAATGATAGACAGCTATTTTAAAATGCTGAACGGCTACAGCCCGACGTTTACGAGCTTTAACGGCGGCGTATACGAAATGGATTTGACGCGGGTAGCGATCAACAGTTTTGCCACACATTGCAGCAAGCTAAAGCCGGAAATCGAGGGTAGCGCCCTAAAGCATCTGGAAAGGGTATTGCAGTATAAGCCTAACTATTTCATGGACACAACAAAATTCATAAAGCGTCTGGCGACGATCTTAGCGGTAGAACATACCGCTTTTATTGTGCCTATTGAGGACGAGGCAGGGAACCTGTGCGGCTTTTATCCCCTGCGGGCGCAGCGCTGCGAAGTGGTAGAGGCTGCCGGGCGGGTGTATCTGCGGTATCTTTTCGCAAACGGGGAGTATGGGGCGATTGAGTTTGAAAAAGTCGGCATAATGACTGACTTTGAATACAGCGACGACCTTTTCGGAGAGGATAACAGCACGCTTAAGCCCACAATGCAGCTGATACATACCCAGAACGAGGGCATTATTAACGCCGTGAAAAATTCAGCAAGCATACGCTTTATGGCAAAAATAGCAAATATGCTGAAGCCGGAGGACATAAGGGCAGAGCGGCAGAGATTTACAGAGGACAATTTAAGCGCTGACAATAAAAGCGGCATGATTCTTTATGATAACAAGTTTACTGATGTGAAACAGGTGGAAAGCAAGCCGTATACACCAAACGCGCTGCAAATGCAGCAGATACAGGATAATGTATGCACACATTTTGGTACAAACATGGATATTCTGCAAAACAAGTTTAACGAGGAAACATGGAACGCCTACTATGAGGGGAAAATAGAACCTTTTGCAATTCAGCTATCGCTTGTTATGTCAAACATGGCATTTTCACAGAGGGAGCTTGCACACGGGAACGCGATCACGTTTTCTTCTAACCGCCTGCAATATGCCAGCAATGCTACAAAGCTGCAAGTAAGCACACAGCTTTTTGACCGGGCGCTGCTTAACCGTAACGGCGTAATGGATATATGGAACATGCCGCACGTAGAGGACGGAGAAAAGTATTACATACGCAAGGAATACACGGAAGTAAGCCAGCTGGGAAAAAGTGAGGAAAAGCAGCCGATCATTATACAGCAGATGCCGCAGCCGGGGCAGCAGGCAGACGGGACGGAGCCGGGGGAAGAGCCAGCGCCGGACGATAAGGGACAGAAAGAGGGTGTAACAGATGCCGATTAAGCAGGACAGGGAGTACAGGACGCTGGCAGCGCCATTGTCGGCGCAGGCGGCGGCAAAGCGGATAGACACGGATTTTTACGTTGAGGGCTACGCGACGACGTTTGACAGCCCGTATCTGCTTTATGAGATCGAGGGTACAAAGTTTTACGAAAGAATAGACGCGCACGCACTGGACGGGGCAGACATAAGCGACGTAATTATGCAGTATGACCATGAGGGGCGCGTATTTGCAAGACAGTCTAACAATTCCCTTATTCTGATACCAGACCATAGGGGGCTTTTGATTGCAGCCGATTTAGGCAGGACGGATTTAGCGCGGGGGCTGTATCAGGACATACAGCAGGGAATGATAACTAAAATGTCGTGGGCTTTTACCGTGAAAAAGGACAGCTACGACAGGGCAACGCATACAAGGACAATATTGGAGATCAAAAAGGTTTATGATGTATCAGCCGTGAGCATACCAGCAAACGGCGGTACTGAAATAAGCGCCCGCAGTTTTGCACATAGGAGTTATGAGGCAGAGAGGCAGGAGCGGCTTTTACAGCGGGCGAGGCTACTAAAGATCAGAGCCAGTTTATAAAAAAGAAAAGGAGATTGCAGGAAATGAACAGATTAAAAGAAATCGAGGCAAGGTTAGCCCAGATCAAGGGCGAGCTTACCACAAGGGCGGCAGAGCTGACAGAGGCAGAGATCGCGGCTCTGGAAACAGAGGTAACGGCATTGCAGGAAGAGCGGGCGGCATTGCAGGCGGCAGCAGAAAAGCGCAAGGCGTTACTGGAAAAGATCGCAAACGGCGAGCCTGTAGAGGGCGACGGGGGAGAAACAGCACCCGTAAATGTCCTGCGCAATTTCAAGCCTACAGAGAACAGCGACGGCGACGGGGACAAATACGGCAGCCTGGCATACAGAAAGGCGTTTATGCAGTATGTCTGCCGTGGCGCGAAAATCCCGGCAGAGTACCGGGCAGACGCAGTAAGCAAGACCACGGACGTAGGCGCAGTTATTCCTACAACCGTGCTGAACCAGATCGTAGAAAAGCTGGAAAGCACGGGCATGATCTTAGCCCTTGTCACCAGAACGGCGTACAAGGGCGGCGTGGGTATTCCCGTTTCCACGGTAAAGCCCGTGGCTACATGGGTAAATGAGGGGGCAGGCAGCGAAAAGCAGAAAAAGGACATCAAGAAAGACGGCATGATTACTTTTGCATACCATAAGCTGCGCTGCGCGGTAGCCGTATCTCTGGAAGTTGACACAATGGCAATGAGCGCTTTTGAAACCCTGCTTATCAACAATATTGTTGAGGCAATGACAAAGGCGATTGAACAGGCGATCATTGACGGCGACGGGACAGGGAAACCGAAAGGAATTTTACAGGAGACACCCGCAGACGGGCAGACCATTGACAGCGCCGCGCCTGCCTATGCTGATCTGATTAACGCTGAGGCGGCGTTACCGCAGGCATACGAAAACGGGGCGGTATGGTGCATGAGCAAAAAGACGTTCATGCAGTATTACGGGCTGACAGATGCCAACGGGCAGCCGATCGGCAGGGTAAATTACGGGATCGCCGGAAAGCCGGAGCGGACGCTTTTAGGCAGACCTGTAGTGTGCTGCGATTATGTAAAAAGCTATGCGGCAACACTGGCAGCAGGCACGGCTTTTGCTTTCCTCTTCAATTTCAAGGATTATGTGTTGAATACCAATTACGCTATGGGCGTAAAGCGGTATGAGGACAACGACACCGACGACACCGTAACAAAGGGTATCATGCTGGCAGACGGCAAGGTAGTTGATAAAAACAGTCTGGTAGTTATCCAGAAACTGAAAGCGGCGTAAGCCGGGAATCAATAAGGCGGCTGGCGTTTCCTGCGCTGGCTGCCGGAAAGGGGAAACCATGAAAGGATATTTAGACGTTAAAGAGCTGGAAAGCTATAAAAAAGCTGATATACAAAAGCTGGCGCGTGATCTGGGTGTAAGCGACGCGGGGACAATCAAAGAGATTGCCGCCAGATGCGCGGCTGTAGAGATTGAGACAGGGGCGGGGGAGCCGCCCACGGAACCGGGAAAGGCAGCCGGAGAGCAGGCAGAGGAAAGAACCGGGCAGCAGACCGGGGACGGGGCAGGAGACACCACAGGAGCGCCCCAGACGGGGCAGGAGACGGCAGAAAAGGACAAGGCGGCAGAGATCACCAGTGACACCGAAAAGGCGCAGGAAGAGGCAGGAAAAGCGGCAGGCGGGGTAAGGGTGGAAGTAGTAGCCAGATACTTAGACCAGCAGTTTAACCAGATCAAAGAGGCTGGAGAAGTCTTTACAGTAGACCGGGAACGGGCAGCAGTGCTGGTACATGAAAAAGTTGTGAAGATCAGAGAATAAGCGCGGCGGGGCTGCGGCAAAGAAAGCGGGTGCATGGTATGGCGACAGATGCCACTACATTAACAGAGAAAATGCGGGCGGCGCTGCGTATCAGCAGCACAAGCGCAAAGATTACGGAAGAAATAGAGGACTGTATAGGAGCCTGCAAAGCCGATCTTGCAAACGACGGCGTAAAAGCCATTGACGAGCGCGACAAGCTGATTATGCGGGCAATAACGCTGTACTGCAAGGCAGAATTTGGGTACAACGGGAAAGCGGAGAAATTCAGACGATCTTATGATCTGCTTAAGGCGCGGCTTTCTATGTCAAAGGAATATAACACAGCGCCGCCCGTGTCCGAAACGGACACCGCAGGCGGGGAAAGCGGGGCGCAAAATGGCTGAATGGGTAGATGAGATCATACTTGTAAAAGAGACAGCGCCAGCGGACGGCAGCAGGGTAGACGGAGACGGGTTCCCGGTGCAGCAGGAAGAGGAAAAGCGTACTGTTTTCTGCAATATGAAATCTGTAGGCTATTCTGAATATTTCAAGAGCCAGCAGACAGGGAAAGTGGTAGAGGCGAAATGTGAGGTACATAAGGCAGACTATGAGGGCGAGGACACCGTAGAGGATATGGGCGGGAAACGTTTTTTTGTGCTTAAGACTTACGACATAGACGACGACACCATAGAACTTACCCTAACTGATCTGCGGCATAAGGACAAGGAGGCGTAAGCGTGGCAGAGTTTAGCACAGTAGGCTTAGAGGACGTAATAGAGGCGTTCAGCAGGCGCGAACAGGCGACAGTAGAGGCAGTGCCAAAGATGCTACAGGCGGGCGCTGCCGTTCTTGTACAGGCACAGCAGGAAGAGGCGCAGGCAATGGGGCTGAATGAAACGGGCGGTTTTGTGAAATCCATTAAGGCTACAGCGGTAAAAGGCGACAGCCGGGAAAAGCATATTGACGTTTTCCCGCATGGCAGGGCTAAACATGGGAACGACAGGAAAGGCGATAAAAGCAATGTGCGCTATGCGACAATCGGATTTGTGGCAGAATACGGGACAAGCAGCCAGGCAGCCCGCCCTTATATGACCGTGGCAAATGACAAGGCGCAAAGCAAGGTAGTAGAGGCGCAGCGGGAAGTATGGGAGCGTGAAAACAATGTGTAGCATAAAGGAAGTGATAGAAAGCGCCGGGCTGCCAGCAGAGAGGGGCGTATATACCGGGAAAAAGAAACCAGCCGTTTACTGTACTTTCCTGCGTCTGAATAAAGGCGCTGCGTTAAGGGCAGACGATAAAAACAGCGGCGACAGGGAGCTATACAGGGTTACGCTTTTCTGTAAGGGGAACTTTGAAAAAAGTCTGAAACTGCTTACAGAGAAAATGGAGGCAGCAGGCTTTTATATCAACGGCGTAGATACTGAACACTACGAGACGGAAACGGGGTACTGGCTTATCCCGGTAACAATCGAAATATTAAAGGAGTGAAAAACAATGACATTAGGACTGAAAGACCTTTTTTATGCGATCTGCACGGAAAAGGACGGCGTAGAAAGCTACGGGCTGCCTAAAAAACTGGCAGAGGCTATGAGCGCTGATCTTTCCGTAAAAACGGCAACGGCTGACCTGTACGCAGACGACGCGATCAGCGAGAGCGTAAAGGAATTTATTAACGGCACGTTAAAGCTGGGCGTTAAAGACCTTACGCCGGAAGTGCTGGCAGACGTTCTGGGGCAGATGGTAGACCAGAATAAAGTTGTATGGGCTGGGGACGGTGACGAGCCGCCGTTTCTTGCTATCGGGTTCCGGGCGGCAAAGACCGGGGGAAGATTCCGTTATATCTGGCTGCTGAAATGTAAATTTGAGCTGCCGGGCGAGAAGTACGAGACGAAAGGCGAAAGCATCAAGTTTAACACGCCGGACATTACCGCCACTTTCTATAAGCGGAAAAAGGACGGGAAATGGAAAGCGGATTTTGTGGGAACCGAGACAGAGACGGCAGCTGGCACATGGTTTACGGAAGTGCCGGAACCCGCAGAGCAGATACAGGGAGCATAAAAAGAATATGAGGAAAGGAGAGAGGCGCGGCGTGGCTGCGCCTTAAATTATGCCAATGAGTGCAGTAAAAGACGGCGGCTACGTTGTGACGCTGAAAGGGAAAGATTACAGATTGCTTTTCACCCTTAATGCGCTGGACGAGATTCAGACAAAATTTGGGGGCTATGACAAGCTGAATGAGATTTTCAACCAGAGTAACCCGGACTGGGTAAAAGATACAAAATGGCTGCTTACTCTGCTTATCAATGAGGGGCTGCTGGAAGAGGACGAAAACGCGGAGATCATGGAAGAGCAGAAAGTAGGGCGGCTGATTCACGTAGGAAATCTGGCAGAGGTACAGCGTGCTATTTATGCGTCGTTTGCAGCAGGGACGGCAGGCGACGGGGAGAACACAGGGGAAACCGAAGAGGAAAGAGAAGAGGCGGGGGAAATGAAAGCCGGGCAGGAAAGTTAGACACTGCCCGGCTTTTATATATCGCAATGGTACTGCTGGGCTACAGGGAGCGCGAGGCGTGGAGAAAAACGCCTTACCAGATTGTAACCCTATTCAGATACCACAGGGAGTATAACCCGCACATTTTCAGACAGGGGCAGGCGGCAGCAGAGCCGCAGGCAGCCGTACAGGACGACATAGACGTAGCACTAGGGGGCTTTTAATTTATGGCTGATAAAACAGAGAATATCAAAACCCGGCTTAGTTTTGACGGAGAGGCAGAGTATAAAGCAGCCTGCAAGGAAATTAACAGCACCCTTAAAGTGCTTAATTCTGAAATGAAACTTGTAACGGCTGAATATAGGGACAATGCCAACAGCGCGGAGGCGCTGAAAGCAAAGCAGGACGTTTTACAGAGGACTTACGACGAGCAGGCGAAAAAGGTAAAGGAAACCGAGCAGGCATTAGAGAAATGCAGGCAGGCGACAGGGGAGAACAGCGAAGAGAGTAAAAAGCTGGAAACACAGCTTAATTACCAGAGGGCGGCGCTGGTAAAGACCGAGCAGGAGTTAAACAAGACCGCAGACGAACTGGAAAAGGCAGAAAACGCAGCAGACGAACTGGGCGAAGAGATAGAGGAAAGCGGGCAGCAGGCAGAGGCAGCGGGCGGCAAGTTCTCTGGATTGAGCGGTATTCTGGGCGGGCTGGGCGGCGTTATGGCAAAGGGCATAGCGGCAGTGGGAACGGCTGCGGCAGCCATAGGCACGGCGGTAGTGGCGGGGCTGGGCTACGCAGTAAGCCAGGCAGACGAGGCGAAAGGCGCGTTAAATGATTTCTGCGCCGCGACAGGGACAGCCACGGACGAGGCAGACCAGTACAAGCAAGTTATGGAGAATATCTATAACGGCAATTATGGAGAGGGATTCGAGGATATAGCCGCGTCAATGGCGACAGTAAAGCAGCAGGCAGGGGATATGGGCGCAGACGAGCTGGAAAAAATGACTACAAACGCCTTAACCCTGCGAGATACGTTTGATATGGACGTTGCCGAGAGTACAAGGGCAGCCACGCAGCTTATGCAGAAATTTGGTATTTCCGGCGACGAGGCTTATAACCTGATCGCGCAGGGGGCGCAGCAGGGGCTTAACCAGAACGGGGATTTACTGGACGTTATCAACGAATACAGCAACCAGTATGCGCAGGCAGGGCTTAGCGCAGAGGATATGTTTAATTCCATTAAAAACGGCGCAGATACGGGAGTATGGAGCGTTGACAAAATGGGCGACGCTTTCAAGGAATTTAGTATAAGAATGAACGACGGCACGGCGGGGGAATACCTTACAAGTCTGGGGCTTAATGCGGACGAGCTGGTAGGGAAATTCCAAGCCGGGGGCGACAGCGCAAAAGAGGCAATGAGCCAGATAAGCGAGGCGCTTAAGAACTGCGACGACGAGAGCCTACAGTATACGGCAGGCGTAGGGCTTATGGGTACTATGTGGGAAGATATGGGCGCGGATGCCTGCACAGCACTTATGGGCGTAGAGGGGGAAATAAGCAAGACTGTAGACGCAATGGGGCAGATCAACGCCGTAAAGTATGACACTTTCGGGGAGGCAATGCAGGGCGCGGGCAGGATTTTACAGACCAGCTTTATCATGCCGATCGGAGAGCAGGCGTTACCAATTTTCAGCCAGTTTGCAAATGAATTGCAGCAGGGCGCGGCTGATGCAGGCGGCGATATGGGAAAACTGGCGCAGAGTTTCGGGGACGCGCTGGGGAATATGGTAAGCGGGCTTTCTGAAATGCTGCCGCAGATTACAGGTTTTGCGGTAGAGCTTGTGAACGGGCTTGTAGGTGGCATTGTGGAGAGCGCGCCGACGATCATAAAAGCGGGCGTTGATATGATAACGGCGTTAGTGGACGGCATTGTAGATGCCATACCGACGCTGGCAGAAAGCGCCGCAGAGATCATTACTACACTGCTGGACGGCATTATAGCGCTGATACCGAGCATAGCAGACGGGGCGGTACAGATCATAGCAGGGCTGGCAGACGGGCTGGGGCAGGCGTTACCCGCACTTATACCGAGCATTATAGAGGCGGTGCTTACAATCGTGGAAACGCTTATAAACAATGTGCCTATGCTGATAGATGCAGCATTGCAGCTTGTTACCGGGCTGGCAGACGGAATTATAGCAGCGCTGCCAGTTATCATAGAGAGGCTGCCGCAGATCATAACCAGCATTATCAATGCGCTGGTTGAGGGAATACCGAAGATTCTGGAAAGCGCGGGCGATATAGTGATCGCGCTTGTGGACGGCATTATAGATGCAATCCCTCTGCTGATAGCGGCAATGCCGCAGATCATAGTTGCCATTGTTACGGGGCTGGTAGAGGGGCTGCCGAAGATCGTAGCGGCAGCAGGGCAGCTGGTAGTAAGCATAGTTACAAAGCTGGCAGAGCTGCCCGTCCAGATCGCGGGGGCAATCGCAGACGGCATAAACAAAATTGCCGAATGGGGCGCACGTATGCAGGAAAAAGGCGGCACGGTGATAGAAGAGCTTGTAGCGAAAGTTATCAATATCGTAAAGGAACTGCCGCAGAAAATCTGGAATAGCATCATAAATGCAGTTACCAGAGTAGCAACGTGGGGCGCAAATATGCAGGCAAAAGCCAAAGAGGTAATGGACACAATGCTTACGAACATTGTAACCATTGTGAAAGAAACGCCTGTAAAAATCTGGAACTGTATCATAGGAGCGGTGACAAAGGTAGCGACGTGGGGCGCGAACATGGTAAGCAAAGCCAAAGAGGTAATGAATAACATGCTTACGGCAATCGTGAACATTGTAACGCAGACACCGCAGAAAATCTGGAACTGTATCATAGGAGCGGTGACAAAGGTAGCGACGTGGGGCGCGAACATGGTAAGCAAAGCCAAAGAGGTAATGAATAACATGCTTACGGCAATCGTGAACATTGTAACGCAGACACCGCAGAAAATCTGGAACTGTATCATAGGAGCGGTGACAAAGGTAGCGACGTGGGGCGCAAATATGGTAAGCAAAGCCCGCGAGGTAATGAACAGCATGGTTACGGGCGTTGTGAACATAGTAAAAGAGATTCCGCAGAAAATCTATAACAGCATATCCGGCGCTATTTCCAAAGTAGCCCAGTGGGGTACAGAGGTAAAAAATAAGGCGGTAGAGGGTATGCGCAACTGCGTAAACGGAATTATAAATGCTTTCTCTAATATCGGCAGTTCTTTTGCGACAATCGGCAGCAACATTGTACAGGGTATCTGGAACGGCATAAGCAACGGCTGGAACTGGTTAAAGGATAAAGTTTCAAGCCTTGCAAACAGCCTGTTAGATGCCGCAAAGAGCGCTTTAGGGATTGAAAGCCCGTCTAAAAAGTTCCGGGACGAGGTAGGGTTATTCATGGCGCAGGGCATAGGCGTAGGCTTTTCTGATGAAATGAAAAAAGTAAATAAGCAGATCGAGGAAAGCATACCGCAGGAATTTGACGTAGGCGCAAAAGTCAATTTCTCTGACGCTGACATAGACGGGGAGCCGTGGAAACCAAAGCCGAAAGGCGGCGGGGCAGCAGGCAGCCCGGTAGTACATATCACACAGAATATATACGCCAATACGACGGACTACGCAAAGCAGCAGAAAGAGGCGCAGCGGCAGTTTAAGCAGGCAGCAAGGACGGTGTTAGCATGATGTATGAAAAGCTGGTTTATACCAATGAGAGGGGCGAAAGCATAGAGCTTAGCGTAGGCAGTGTATACCATTGCAACGTAAGCAAGGACGTAGACGGAATAGCAGGCGTGACAAATGCAGTCTACAGCACAAACAGCATGGGGCAGCATGGAGACACCTATGTAGGGCAGCGGATAGAGGCGCGGGACGTAGACATACTGGGGCATATCAATACAAGGGACAAGCAGCAGTCTTACGAACTGCGCCGCAGGCTGCTTAAGATATTTAACCCGGAGCTGGGCGGCACGCTTGCCTATGAGTACGGCAGCTTTAAGCGTATTATTAACTGCCGCCTGCATGGAAAGCCGGACGTAGGGAGAAAAAGCGTTTTGCAGCAGTTCAGCTTACAGCTGGACTGCCTTAACCCGTTCTGGCGGGAAGAGGACGAGCAAAAGGAAGATATAGCAAGCTGGGTAGCTGCCTGGCATTTCCCCTGCGTGATTGAAAAGGACAACAGTAAAAGTATGATTTTTGGGTATCGCGCAGAAAGCGTAATTGTGGACTGCTTTAATGAGGGCGACGTATCAACGGGTATGCGGGTAAGGTTTACCGCACTGGGGACAGTTACAAACCCGGTCATTTTAAACGTAGACACAGAGGAATTTATAAAACTGAATGTAACCATGCAGACCGGGGACGTGATCGAAGTAAACACGAAATACGGCAGCAAGGGCGCTACACTGACGCGGGACGGGGTAAAGTATGACTATTTCCGCAAGGTGGACGTAGACAGTACATTTATACAGCTTGACATAGGCGACAATAATTTCCGATATGATGCGGACGGCGGCGTAAATTCTATGGAAGTCTCTATTTTTTATGACAGGGAATATCTGGGGGTATGACGCATGGAGCTTAGAGTATTTGACGAGACGGTAGAGCCGCTGGGACTGATCGACGAAATGGCAAGTCTGTTATGGCATGTAAAGTATTTTGATGTAGGCACGTTCAATCTGCTTGCGCCGATCACGGACAATAACAAACGGCTGCTTACCGAGGGCAATATTATTGTAAAGCATGACGGAAAGCGGGAAGTGACGGACGCGGCGGGCGGTATCTGGCGCAGGGCTGCGCAGATTACCTATGTACACATTACCAAAGATGAGAACGGGTTAGAGCAGATAGAGGCACAGGGCTACATGCTTAGCCAGTGGCTTAACAAGCGCTGCATAAGCCCGCAGATCGTAACGACGGCGACGAACCAGAGCATTATAAACACAATGGTAAAGAATAACTGCGGCAGCAGTGCGGGTACAAAGCGCCGTTTCCCGCGCTTTATCATGCTGGCGCAGGAAACCATAGCAGGCAGCGCGGTAGAGTACGCAAACGAGGTATACGCAAAGCTGGGGCAGGAAGTAAAGGCGAGAGCGCAGGCAGGAAAGCTGGGCTATGACATTCTGATTAACGAGAGATCGCGGCAGTACGGCTTTTATCTGTATAAGGGCAAAGACCTTACCGCGAAAAACAGCGAGGGAAACACGCCTTGTATTTTTTCGCGGGATTTTGACAATGTAAACGAGCAGGAATATACAGCAAGTATAGAAAACTGCGGGAATTTCATTTACATACAGGGAGCGGCAGACGACAGCGGCAGCCAGCCCGTGACGACGGTAGACGGAGAGGGCGCGTCTGGTTTGGAACTGACAGAGGTATTTTGTGACGCGACGGACATAGCCCGGAAATACCAGAGCGGGGAAACAGAGGTAACAATACCGCTTAATACCTATTTGCAGATGCTTAAGACAAGGGCGGCGGCAGAGCTGGAAAACTACGGAAAGATCATAAATTTTGTAAGCACCATTAACACAAATTCAAACCTTAAGTTTAAGCAGGACTTTGATTTAGGGGACAGGATCACATGCAAGGAAACAAAGTGGGGCATACAGATTGATGCACGGATAACAGAAGTAACAGAGACATACCAGAAAGGCGCAGAGGAAATAGAGGCGACGTTTGGGGACAGCCTGCCTACGCTGGTAGACCAGATAAGGAAAGTGAGGTAAAAAGCATGGCTGATTGTCTGCCGTTCAATGCCATTCTGGTAGATGAAGAATACGACAGGGTATATAAAGCCGAGGATTGGGCGTGGTATTTTGCCACGTTCATTGCAAACGGCGTTTTTCCGAAACCCAGCGACGGGCTACAGGTTATAGCCTATGACAAAATGGAAATCAAGGTAAACGCCGGGTATGCGTTTATCAATGGTTACGCTTTCAGAAACCCTGTAAGCATGGGTATTACGTTAAGCACCGCAGAGGGGGCGCTTAACCGCATAGACCGGGTAATTATACGCTGGGACTTGACGCAGAGGGACATGTATCTGACCGTCTTAAAGGGCGTGCCGTCTGCAAAGCCTACGGCGGCAGCCTTAACCCGGAATACGGAAATATGGGAGCTTGCCATAGCTGATATTTATGTGGGGAAAGGCGTAACAAAGATTCAGACAAAGGATATTACAGACCAGCGGTTTAACAGTGCCTTGTGCGGCATTGTGAAAGGCACAATAGAAGAGATCGACGCAAGCGTACTGACAAAACAGTTTGATGATTTTTTCAAAACCTACAGCCAGGCAGTGCTGGACGAGTTCAGCGTATATAAGCAGGATATGGAAAAGTATTTAAGCGAGATCGCGGGCATTTATGAGCATTACATAACCATGACTGAAAGCCTGTTTACCAAGTACGAGAACCAGTTCAGCGAGCGGTACAATTCTTTTGAAAGTACGCTTGACGGCTGGGACGCGGAGCTATTGAAAGCCTATACTGCTTTCATGGCGAAAATTACGCTTTTCCAGACAGAGGCAGAAAGCGAGTTTAACGCATGGTTTGAGGATATTAAGGAAAAGCTGGGCGGGGACATTGCAGGCAGCCTGCAACTGCAAATAGACGGGCTGACAGACGCGGTAGAACAGCTGCGGCAGCAGGCAGAGGCAGGCGGCACGGCGACGGCAGAGACGCTGGCAGAGCTTGACAGGCGGGTTACGCTGATTGAAAACGGCTGGAACATCAATTATAAGCATGATGCCGTTTTAGGCTTGTGCTATCTGGGCGCTGCCTACATGTGCCAGCATTACGAAAGAACAGAGGAAACGGCAGTATTAGGAATTGCATATATCGGCAATTCCTATCTTGCAAATACATTTTAAGGAAAGGGGCAGATTATGAAAGGATTTCCCAAAACATTAAAGACAAAAGACGATTACTACAACTGCCTTGCTATGGTGGCAGCCGGGGAGCTGGCGGCGGCTGATCTGCTGGCAAAAATTGAAAGTCTGGAAAAGCAGCGCTATATACAGTGCGCTATTGTATCGGTGGCAGAGGAAAAGAAAGCAGTAACAGTATATTACTGCGACGAGGCGGCGCCGGGCATGGTTTTTGTGGCTGGCGGCATTTCCGGGACGGTCACGGCGGTAACGCATACCCAGACGGATGAGGCAGTGGCAGCAGGCGAGACGGGCAACGACAGGACAGTATTAACACTGTCAAAGGGCATTGCCGCAGATAATACGGCTATAGGGCTGGAAAAGGCGGCAGCAGTGGCAGGCATGACGGCAGACGACATTACAGCACTGAAAGGAGTGTTAAAACAGTATGAGTAGGATATTTGTTGATGATGTGACAAAGACAGACCGCCGGGCGCTTTTAAATGTAAACAAGCTGGCGACGATCAGTGACATTGTAGCGCCGACGAGCCAGTATTTATATGCAAGCGGGGCAAATGAGATCACAGTAATAGAGGGCTGCGTAATTGCCGTGGGCGGCGCTGGTATCTTTAAGACGGGAAACACGGTACTTAATGCCTCTAATCTGGATATAGGCGCGGCTTTTGCTGTAGGCAGCGACTATTATGTATATATCTGCGACAGCAGGCAGGACGCACAGGACGAGCAGTATATTATTTCCCTTAACTCTACATATCCGAGCGGGTGGAACGCCAGCAACAGCCGCAAGATCGGCGGCTTTCATTATGGGCGTTGCCGCAAGATCAATGATAATATGCAGCCCGTGAACAGCAGCGGCGCTATTTTTGGTACAGGCTGGGAAAGCGCGGTAAGCAACGGGATTCTGCCGCGCAGTGTGTGGACGCTGGGACACCGCCCGAAATGCAGCCCGGAGGGTATGGTATATCTGGGCGGCGGAACATGGGTAGACATTTACCTTAATTCTGACGACGGCGCGCAGGGCTTGAAATCAGAATATAATTGTGCGCCAATGACAGGCACAGAGGGCATGAACTGGTACACATTTACGGAAAGGCTTATGAAGAGCGGTAAGCGTATGCCGGACTACAGCGAATTTTGCGCCTATGCTTTCGGCAGCCCGCAGGGGCTTGACGGGGCAAATACAAACGCGTGGACGGCAACGACGAACACGGGCAGGGGGACTACGGGTAGCGTGGTAAATGCCGTTTCTGCCGTGGGCTGCGTTGATGCCGTGGGGCGTGTCTGGGAATGGCTTAATGATCTGATTACACGGGCAGAACACGCCACAAATGCAGAATACCACCCTACGGCGGCGTGGGGCTGGGATAAGAAAAGCCCTTTAAGGGATAATGCCACAAAGTACGACGTAGGCAACATTTACCAGTATTACGCGTATTCTCTGGCGGCGCTGGTCGCGGGCGGTGGCTGGTACGATGGCGTTCACGCGGGCGCGCGTGCCGGGTATTGCTACCCTTGCCCGTGGGGCGTGTCCTCGGCCCTCGGCGTGCGCGGGGCGTGTGATTCTATGTAGAGGCGGGCGAAAGCCCAGCCGCTACAGGGGGACGGATAAAAATGTCAATAAGAGATAAAGGCGACATACTACACCAGAAAATATATGATTTTCTGCTATACATATATCCCCTGCTAAGTAAGTACCCCAAATATGAAAAATTCAGCTTGCAGACGGCAACCAGAAACGCCGTGCTGGAAATGCTGCAAGACGTTATAAAGTGGCAGAAAACGGCGACGAAAAGCCACTTGTACGCGGCAGATGTGGCATTGCAGCAGAGTAAGGAGCTGCTGCGGCTGGCAAATGATCTGAAATACAGCGCAATGAATAAGCAGCATTACGGGGAGTGCGGCAGGAAACTTACAGAACTGGGCGTTATGCTGGGCGAGATCATAGAAGAGGTAAAGGCTGCAAAGTAGCTTTTTATATGGGGCAGCCGCTTATTACAGCCCTCTGGCGGCGCTGATCGCGGGCGGTAACTGGAACAATGGCGTTCACGCGGGCGCGCGTGCCGTGAATTGCAACAATTACCCGTGGAACGTGAACACGAACATCGGCGTGCGCGGGGCGTGTGATTTGGTGAAAGCATTACAGGCTTAGCGTATCTAAGGAACACTAGCAAGGGTTTGAATATTAAGAGTGCTTAATATTCCAGAATCAGAGGGGCTGTCCCGCCGTAAGGCAAAGAGAAAAAGCAGGGCTGCTGGTTAGTAGCTTAAGGCGAAAGGCAGGAGCTTTTTACATGAAACGAATAGGGCATATCACAGATAAAAACGGCAGGCGGCTTACGCTTGTAGAGGCTATGGCTGACTACGGGAGTGTGCAGAAAGCATACAATAAAGCCCGGAAGTGCAAGCGATACCGCAGGGACGTTTTAATATTTACCAAAGACAAAGAGGAAAATTTAGAGCGGGTACGAAATGAAATTCTGGGGCTTTCCTATGAGCCGGGCGAGTACCGATATTTTAAGGTATATGAACCGAAAGAGCGGCAGATCATGGCGCTGCCGTTTTATGACAGGGTAGTACAGCACGCTATTAACAACGTGCTGGAACCGATTTTTGAAAAGCGTTTTATTTTCCATTCTTACGCCTGCCGGAAAAATAAGGGTATGCACGCCGCGTCTGACACGCTGAAAAGTTGGCTTTATGAGTGGCAGCGATTCCACCCGGACACGCCGCTGTATGCGATCAAAGCGGACATACACCACTATTTCCAGAGCATTAACCATGACGTGCTTAAGGCAGAGATACGGAAAGTAATAAAGGACGCAGGGGCGCTGGCATTGATCGACAAGATCATAGACCATAACGGGCAGATGCCGGACGGTACGGGCATACCAGTAGGGAACCTTACAAGCCAGCTGTTTGCAAATATCTATCTTAATAAGCTAGATCAGTACATAAAGCATACGCTGGGCGCGGGTATGTATATGCGTTACATGGACGACTTTATTATATTAAGCCCGGACAAGGAAGAGCTGCGGCGCTGGCTGGCTGATATTGAAAGATTCTTAAGGGAAGAGCTTATTTTAGAGCTGAACCCAAAGACCGCCATTTTATGCGCAAAGAATGGCATAGATTTTGTGGGCTATAAGCACAGGGCGACACACAGGAAAGTAAGACCAGACAGCATTAAACGTATCAAGCGCACGATCAAGAAATATGAAAGGGGCGAGATCACAAGGGAAAATCTACAAAAGAGTATTGCAAGCTGGACGGGACACGCAGGACACGCCGACAGCCTGCATTTACGAAAGAAAATAATAAAAATGGCGGCTGATGCGCAGGAACGGGCGCAGGTAGCAAAGCCAGCAGGCGCAGGAGTGAGTACATGAGTAAAATTTTGCTACAAGTGCTGCATGAGCAGCAGGAAACTATTGAAAAGCAGAGCAGGCTTATTGCTGAATTAACCGCCACTCTGGAAAACTGGGAGAGCGTAGCAGGGTACGACGGCGCGGAACTGAAAGAGCGGGCATTAAATTTGCAGAAAGCAGAAAGGCAGGATTTATGGAAATGAAAATAATGGAATTTATCGACGCAGCGGCACACAATAAGGTGATCGAGCTGGTAATACTGGCGATTGTATTTGATACTGTTTTCGGGGTACTGCGGGCAGTGAAAGAAAAGAAGTTCAACAGCTGCGCAGGGATTGACGGCGCAATACGGAAAGTGGCAATGCTGATTTCCCTTGTATTCATGCTGGCGGTTGATATGCTTATCAAGATCAATCTGATCGGGTTTATCCCGGAGACGGCGCGGGGGTATCTGGGGCTTAAGACAGTAGGCGTAGCGGAGTTTTTCAGCCTGCTTTACATAGCCTATGAGATCACAAGCATTTTTAAGAATATGGCATTGTGCGGGCTGCCTGTAAAAAAGGTATGGGCGAGCGTGAGGGGCTTTCTTTCCAAGTATACGGACGAGCTGCCGGACACGGACGAACTGGACGGGGACAGCACCACGGGCAGCGTAGAGGGGCATAAGCAGCAGGAAAGATAAGAATAAGAGATCAGACAGGAAAAGCGGCAAAGGGCGCTTACGGGAAACCGTAGGCGCTTATTTCATTGCAGAAAGGAAGTAAAAGCATGAGGAACATTAACAGGCTGATAAGCGGGTACAATTTCAATCCGGGCAGCGCTTCCCGTATCAAGTACATTGTGATTCATTATGTGGGCGGTTTGAGCGGGGCGCAGGCGAACTGCAAATATTTTGCGGGCGGCAATAGAAATGCGTCCGCGCATTATTTTGTAGATCATAATGGGGAAATCTGGCAGTGCGTGGAAGATGCTAACATAGCGTGGCACTGCGGCGCAAAGAGTTATAAGCATGGGGAGTGCCGGAACGCAAACAGCATAGGCATTGAATTATGCGTAAGGAAGAGGAACACCGCCAGCCAGGGCGCGACAGATAAGGACTGGTATTTTGAGGACGCGACGGTAGAGGCGGCGGCAGAGCTGACAAGGTATTTAATGGATAAGTACGGCGTGCCTGCCGATCATGTAATAAGACATTACGACGTTACCGGGAAAATCTGCCCTAACCCGTATGTATATAATACAACGGCGCATACATGGGACGAGTTTAAAAGGCTGATAAGCGGCGGCGCTGCCTCTGCCGGGAGCGGGGAAAAGAAACTCTACAGAGTGCGCAAACGCTGGGAAGATGCAGCCGGGCAGCTGGGGGCTTTTGAAAGTCTGGAAAATGCAAAGAAAGCCTGCATTGCTGGCTATAATGTGTATGACTGGGACGGAAAGGCGGTATACAGCGCTTTTGCAGGCAATGAGCAGCAGACGGCGGCAGGCGGCGCGGAAAGCGTGATCTGGGATTTTCTGACGGGCAAAGGCTTAAATGCTTATGCAGCAGCCGGGCTTATGGGAAACCTTTTTGCAGAAAGCGGGCTTAAAGCAGATAATCTGCAAAATTCCTTTAATACGCGGCTGGGAATGACGGACGCAGAATATACGGCGGCTGTAGACAGCGGCAGTTATACAAATTTTGTGAGGGACAGCGCGGGTTATGGGCTTGCACAGTGGACGCATTACAGCCGTAAGCAGGCGTTATATGATTATGCGAAAGCGGCGGGCGCGTCGATCGGCAGCTTAGATATGCAGCTTGCCTTTTTGTGGCAGGAATTACAGGGCTACAAGGGCGTTATTTCCGCGCTTATGGCTGCAATGTCGGTACGGGCTGCCTCTGATGCGGTATTGACAGGGTATGAAAAGCCCGCAGATCAGAGCGAGGCAGTAAAGCAGCGCCGGGCAGCATACGGGCAGGAGTATTACGACAGGTACGCCGCAGGAACCGGGGCAGGCGGGAACACAGAGCAGGGAAAGACAGAGGCGGTACAGGTTCCCTTTAAAGTAAAAGTAGATATAACCGATCTTAGAATAAGGACGGGCGCAGGCACGGATTTTGAAAAGACGGGGAAGTATACAGGCGTGGGAGTATTTACCATTGTAGAGGTAAAAGCCGGAGAGGGCAGCGCCGCAGGCTGGGGGCTGCTGAAAGCGTATGAAGAGAATAGGGACGGCTGGGTATCGCTGGACTATTGTACAAGATTATAATGTATCTGCTGGGGTATGTCGTTCATGGGCGGCATACCCTTTATTTTTTTACCATAATTTTCTTGAAATCTGATTGACAAGTTACCCAAAAGGGTATATAATTAAGATCATAGAAAGGAGATAAGAAAAATAAGTGTAAAGCACTGGAAAGGAGAAACGGCAGGAAATGGGTAAGAAGAAACAAAAGAAAAAGCCTATCAAATGGCAATCGCTGGCGGCAAATGCACTGATAGACTTAATCGTAGGAGCGGCACTTATCATAATAGACAAGCTATTAGGCTAAATGCCACGGTGGGCGAAAGCCCACCGCCTACTAAGAATATAGCATAAACCCAGAGCCGAGTAAAGGGCATGATTCTGAAATTAGGCATTTTTTTAGTAGTGATCGGAATAGTAAAAATGCTGGCAGCTTTGATTATGAGAGCTAAAGAAGAGAGGGACAAGGCATGAATTTAGGCGAAAATATCAAAAAAGCCAGAAAAGCGGCAGGCGTGACGCAGAAAGAACTTGCAGAGCGCCTGCAAGTCTACCCAAAGGATATAAGCCGCTGGGAGAATGGAGAGAGGACACCCAGCGCAATAGCACTGGCGAAAATATGCAGGGAGCTTAACGCCTCTGCTGATGAAATATTAGAATTAAAGTAAAAGGCGAAAGAGAGGGCTTATTTTATGGCAAAGAAACAAATTATTTTATATGTTGTGGCTGCGTTATTTGCAGTAAGTGGAATTGTGGCGCTGCCGTCCGGGAATATTACGGGCGGTGTTGGCTGCATAGTGATCGCTGCCGTATGTTTTCTGCTGGCACGCAAGCCAGAGAAAGAGGCAGCCGGGCGGCAGGAAGAGCCGAGGAAAACGGGAACGCCTGCCGCTGCATCTGGCAGCAGGATTGCGGAAACTATACGCACGAAATTAGTAGGCGTGACTTTTGATGACGAGGACGGGGAGAACCGCCAGGACATATTAAGAACTATGACAGGCGACGAGGATATAACGGTAGAAAAATATACATACAATGGAGAGCCTGCCGCGTGCATCAAGTGGGGCAATAAGGTACTGGGGAATCTATCAGCAGAGCTGGCAAAGGACTTAGCGCGGAAATACCCGCAAGCCCGATACACCGCAGAAATACTGGAAATTTCCGGGGGAGGGGTACAAATGTTTGGCTGTAATATAGAGCTTGACGTTCTCATAGAAGAGAAGAAAAGCCGCGCAGCGCAGCCAGCAGGCGAGACAATCGTATATATAGACCGTAGCAGCAAAAAGTACCATAGTAAGCCTACATGTTCTGGAATGAAAAACCCAAAGAGCATACCACTAAGCCAAGCAAAAAAGAAGTATACAGCTTGTAAGAAATGCTGTAAATGAGGCAAAAATAGCGAGCCGCAGACTTGTAAAAGAGTTTGCGGCTTTTCGTCGTATATGGGACAAAAGAGAGGTAAGGGAAATGGGTAAGCATCTGACAAAGGCAGATCGGATAAAATTAGAGGCATTACTAAAGGCGGGGCATGGTAAAAAAGAGATCGCAGACATGCTGCATGTACACCGCAGCACAATATACCGGGAAATAAAGCGGGGAGTTTATACCGCGCTTAACTCTGATCTTACACAGGAAGAACGATACAGCCCGGATATTGCAGACGATAAGTACAGGGAGAATCTGAAAAGCAAGGGCGGCGTGCTTAAGATCGGCAACGATATTAAGTTAGCAAACTATATAGAGGATAAAATAGTAAATGAGGGATATAGCCCGGCTGCCGTCCTGGGGGAGCTTAAAGCACAGGGGAAAGAGGGGGAATTTTCTGTTACGATCTGCGTAACGACGCTTTACAGCTATATTGATAAAGGTATCTTTCTACAGCTTACAAATAAGGATTTACCAGTAAAGGCAAATAAGAAGAGGGACTATAAGAAAGTGAAGAGGCAGCAGGCAAGGGCGGCGGCGGGTACAAGTATAGAAAAGCGCCCGGAAGAGGTAGACAAGCGGGAAGAGTTCGGGCATTGGGAAATGGATAGCGTGATAGGGCAGCGGGGGAAATCTAAAAATACCCTGCTGGTACTGACGGAAAGAAAGACGCGGGACGAGATCATATTTAAGTTGCCGGACAAGACAGCAGAGGCGGTAGTAGATGCTTTAGACGCATTGGAAAGAAAATGGGGCGCTATGTTTAAGCAAGTCTTTAAAAGCATAACCGTAGACAATGGTAGCGAGTTTGCATATTGTGAAGAGCTGGAACGTTCTATACTGGGAGAGGGAAAACGGACACAGCTATATTACTGCCACCCGTATAGCAGCTGGGAGCGTGGCACAAATGAGGTTACTAATAAAATGGTACGGCGAAAGGTTCCAAAGGGGACGAATTTTGACAGCATGACAGACGCAGAGGTAGAGGAAATGGAAAACTGGATAAACAACTATCCCCGCCGCATACATGGCTATCATTCTGCCGGGGAACTCTTCGAGGAAGAGCTTAAGAAAATCGGGTGAAAAAAATTTAAAAAAGTGTCGCATTTAATATTGACATTTTCAGAATGGTAAAATATAACAAATGCTGGTTACTATATCTAAGGAAATATGGTATACTGACAAAAGAAACAAAAAAATATACCAGAAAGCGACTGTATCACACATGAATAATAGAAGAGTAGAGGCACCCTGTACCGTTATACTGGCAGCGACCAATGTGATCGTGTTCTTTTTACTTACCAGCCAGGGGATGACAGAGGATGGAAGGTTCCTGTTAGATCATGGTGCAATGTTTGTCCCGATGATTCAGGAGGAAGGAGAATATTACCGTTTTTTAACCAGTATGTTTCTTCACTTTGGTTTTGAGCATCTGATGAATAATATGATCACTTTGGCTGTGATCGGATGGAACCTGGAGATAGAGATCGGTAAGTTCCGTTTTCTGCTGATCTATATCTTGAGCGGTCTGGGAGGCAATCTCCTGTCTGCAGTTTATGATGTCTGGACAGGAGAGTACGCTGTATCAGCCGGTGCATCCGGCGCGATTTTTGGGATCATCGGTGCATTGTTATATGTAGTCATGCGTAACAGAGGACGAATCAGGGATATTTCCGGTAAGGGGATCGTATTTATGATCGTCATCAGCCTCTATTATGGAATAACCAGCGGCGGCGTGGACAATATGGCGCATATCGGAGGGCTGATGACAGGATTTGTGTTAAGCGTCCTGCTGTACCGGAAGAATGATCATAAAGGAAGAGCCTTCGCCGGGCGTTGATTCGGCATAGATGGAGCCGCCGTGAGCCGAGACGATCCGTTTGGCAATGGCAAGTCCAAGACCGGTTCCGCCTTTTTTGTGAGTGACAAAGGGATCGAAGATGGTTGTCAGTTCTCCGGCATCGATTCCAACACCGTTATCGGTGATCGAGATAGTGACAGCATGGTTCATATATTCTGCGTCCAGACGGATTGACGGATGATAGGAGTCTCTGGGGGAAGAGACTGCATTCTGTGAATCCGTACGGGAAGAGACCGCATCCTGTGCATTGCGCAGGAGATTCAGAAGTGTCTGTCGGATCTTGACGGAATCTATAAGGAGCGCCGGAAGGTTCGGTGCGATCCTGGAGGTAAATTCAATCTTGGTATCCATAAGAGAAGAAGCGAAGGATAATACGAGTGTTCTGAGGAATACGGTTGTGTCAGAACTTGTAAGAGTCAGCTTCTCCCCGTTATTGTAAGAAGAGAGTTCTGCCAGTAATTGGTTCATATATTCGATATCTTGGCGCATGGAGTCCCAGTGACGGATAGAGCGGACTTCCGGATGCTGCGCTTCGATCAATTGGAGCGTACTATATACAAGTGTCAGTGGATTACGGATTTCATGGCTGATGGTACTGACTTCCATCCGATGAGATTCCAGAAGTCTTGTGAGAAGTTCTTTTTTCTCAGGACTTTCTTCCATAATAAGTCGTAGTTTGTCATAGTCTGTCGTTGAGAACATAATAATTACCGCCCTTTCTGATGTATCAGTTTAGCATTGGCGGTAAAAATAATCAATTATTTTTTTCAGGGAGGAAGAGAGAGATGAAAAATGAAAATTGTATATTTTGTAAACTTGCTAATGGGGAGATTCCTACGGCTACATTGTATGAGGATGAAGATTTCAGGGTGATCCTGGATGCCAGACCGGCGGCGAAGGGGCATGCGCTGATTATCCCCAAGGAACATTATGCGAATCTTTATGAGCTGGATGATGAGCTGGCGGCGAAGGTGCTGGTTCTGGCAAAGAAGATGATCACGAAACTTACGGAAATCCTTGGCTGTGACGGCTATAATATTGTGCAGAATAACGGAGAGGCTGCAGGACAGACAGTGTTTCATTTTCACCTGCATATGATTCCGAGATATAAGGACGATAGCGTTGGACTTGGATGGAAGATGGGTGAGTTAGCAGACGAAGATAAAGAGGAATTACTGGCTAAGATGAGATGGTAGAATGGATACGGAAACAAAAGATAGGCAAATGGAGATGAAACTAAGAGGGAATACAGATTTTGATAAAATTTATAAAACAAATGCGGAAATCGTATACAAAACGGCTGTAAAGTACTCTGGGAATCACCATGAAGCAGAAGAAATCTCACAGACTGTTTTTCTGAAACTGTATGTGAACAGAGAAAATATTAACCTGGAAGCGGCCAGAGGATGGCTGATTCTGACAACCAAATATATGGCGTTGAATCGGAATAGAGACTTGGAACGGGAATATCTGGTAGATGATTTCATTGGCGGAGAGGAAGCGGACTCTGCTGAGATCGCAGAGAATCCGGAGGATATATTCTTGAGAAAGATGAAGGAGCGGCAGTACATGAAGTTGAAAGAGAAAATATTTGAAGCATTGTATGCGAAGAGTCCAAGATGGTATGATGCCGTTACGATTACATATGTTTTGGAAAAACCACAGAAAGAAGTCGCAGAAAAGATGGGTGTGACTCTGGAGGTTCTGCAAGCTGTATTGTATCGTGCAAGAAGATGGATGCGCGAAAATTATGCGGAAGAGTATGCGCATTTAGATAAAGCATGAAACAGGTGCCGATTATCCCGACACCTGTTTTCAATACCTTGCCGGAGGAAGTCCGCCCGCCCCGGAGGGGCATGCATTACGGTATGCCCTTGGGTATACCTTGCCGGAGGAAGTCCGCCCGCCCCGGAGGGGTATTAGGTTATCTTGCGGCAGCTTCGATCAGATCTATGATCGTGTCAATGGAGTTCTGCTGCGGAGAATTCTTCATAGCATCTATGTAGGAGCTGCGGTTTTCATACAAATGTATGATGGAATCCAGAAGTACCTGATTGGTAAGTTCTTCTTCTTCGAGTACGACGCTGTAGCCCTGCCGTTCAAAAGAACGGGCATTGAGGATCTGATCGCCGCGGCTTGCATTGGCAGATAGCGGAATCAGAAGATTTGGCTTGTGGAGTGCGAGTAATTCGCAGATAGCATTGGCTCCGGCTCTGGAGATTACAAGCTCTGTCAGTGCGAACAGGTCTTTCAGTTCTTCTTTGACATATTCAAACTGCGCATAGCCTTCCAGGTCCTTGAGAGATTGATCTACCTTCCCTTTGCCGCAGAGATGGACGACCTGAAAAGACCGCAGAAGCTCGGGAAGGATGCCGCGGACAGCTTCGTTGACAGCTACAGAACCCAGACTTCCGCCGACGATCATGATTACAGGTTTGTCGGACGTAAAATGCAGGAATTCTTTTGCTTTGTATTTGTCGCCGGACAACAATTCCTGCCGGATCGGCGAACCTGTTAATACAGCCTTCCCTTCAGGCAGATGTTTTAGAGTCTCTGGGAAATTACAGCATACTTTGGTTGCAGAAGGGATGGATAGTTTGTTTGCAAGACCGGGGGTCATATCTGATTCATGAATGATCGTCGGCACGTGGCGGCTCTTGCCTGCAAGAACGACAGGGACAGAGACGAATCCGCCTTTGGAGAAGATCACATCAGGATTCAGGAGCTTGACAAGTCTCTTGGCTTCTCCAAGTCCTTTGATTACCCGGAAAGGGTCAGTGAAGTTTTGCACACTGAAATAGCGGCGCAGCTTTCCGGAAGAGATACCATGGTAGGGAATACCAAATTGTTCGATCAATTCCTTCTCAATGCCGTGGTAAGAGCCGATATAATGGATATCGTATTGTAATTCTTTGAGGCGTGGAAGCAGAGCCAGATTCGGTGTTACATGGCCAGCGGTGCCGCCGCCAGTTAGGATAATGCGTTTCATAATGACCTCCAAATCTTGATAATGTATGAGAATATATATTTTGACATATATGTTATAATTATATTATACGTTTACAGGTGATTTGGTCAAGAGAAAGAAGAAGATTTCAGGTTACAGTTCATACGGGTTACAGTTCACACCTATGGTGTTGGCAGCAGCGAATCAGGGCTATTTCAAGTTGCCTTACGGCAAGAGGCCGGATTCCTGCCCCGATAATGTACTGGTCTGTGACCGTGCAGCGTGGTGCACGGTCCAGGGGTGAACAATAACTCACACGGCGCCATGTGCTACACTATATGGCAGCCGGTTATTAAGGTAACCACATGACTGATTATGAGGAATGAGAATGAAGGAAAATATGGATCGACTGGAACAAGCAATAAGAGAAGAGTTTGACAGAGCCGCAAGAGAGGAAGAGGTATCCATCCTGAAAGACGATAGTCTTAGTGTACCAGAAGGGATGGAAGCAGCTCTATTTGCGGGGATTAGCGAGAAGATAGAAGCCATGAGGCAAGAAGACTTGTATGCGAATATGTCAGAAGCGGATAAGAAAGCTCTTGAGATTGGGCGCAGGGTTATGGAGGAAGAAGCGAGAGAAGAGGCCAGGAGCAAGATGAGGCGGAAGAAAAAGCGGTTTCGGATGTATATCGGGCTTGCGGCAGCGTTGGTGTTGGCAATGGCTGTTGGGGTGAATAGTTTGGGAGGACCGGAGAGGATAATACAAATAGTCACTCAGATGGTTGGTGGCAGAGAAGTAGAGAAGATAAATTCTAGTGATGATAATTTGATAATTGTGGGTGAGGATGAAGAGAAAGCATATCAGGAACTAAAAGATGAGTTTGGGGTTGATCCAGTGAGGATAATAGTGGGACCAGTTGGAATGCGATTTAAAAATGCAGAGATTGACAAAAAATTTCAATTGGCAGAATTAAGCTATGATTACAAAGGAGAAAATGTAAAATATTTTATAAATGCATCTTTTGCAGGATCGTCGTGGGGAATAGATGTTGAAGATGAAAAAGTTAATCAGTATGAGGTTGAAAAAGATGAATGCAAAATAAATATAAAAGAATATCAAACGCCAGAAACTTTGGTAAAGCGATATTCAGCTAATTTTAAGTATTTAGGACTGGAATATTATTTAATTGCTACAATGGATGAAGATGAATTCCTTTTAATTATTGATAATTTACATTTTCTCCCATAAAATACGTAAGTTTTTGCGGAGTTATGTGTTTATATTAATGAGGGTAAAGATTAGTATAAGAGGAGGTGAATTATGATTAAAAGAATTGGATCTATGTGTTGTGTGATGATGTTGATGATTTGCATGCTACTAATATCAGCAGATAATGCACTGGCAGCACAGCAAGATCCTATATTGGATGGTTCATACTTAACACATGATGAAGAGTCTATAGGGTATGATATGAAAATTACCAGGGGCGAAGATTTGTTAACAGGCTATTCAAAATGTGTCCGCTTGGGACCAGGCAAGATTTATGCTGGAGGGACAACAATTGCGGCGCATACAGTAGCAAACGTTCAAGTATCAGTCATTGTTGAAAGGGCTCTGAAGGGAGATACTGCTTGGTCAATGTATACTGGTTGGCATAAGGAAAATACAAATACAGATCGAGTGGGGTCGAATAGAACATTAGAAGTAGAAGGAGGATATTACTATAGGGTAAGAAGTGTTCATTCTGCTAATAGTGATTTGAGTAGTTCTTTTACTGACGGTGTTTATATTGAGTAGCACAAACCATCCATCCAAAGTGTTAAAAATAAGAAAACCAATGTAGTACATTAAAAACTGAATATTGAAAAAAATGCAATCTGAGGACGGGAGTCCGAAAAAACAAAAGACTTAGCGGAAAAAAACAAAAAACCGTTCGGGAAGATTGTGGGAAGTACCGCATCCGGTGCAAAATAGGAAACTATTAATTTGATTTCGACCTTACATTTGAGAAACCGTAGGCCCACGAAACGGGTCAAAGTCGTCGTATGCGGTACTTCACACAGTCTTCCCGGATACAGGAACGTACAGTAAGACAAAAGGGATATGGAGCAATGCTCTGTGTCCCTTTCCGCTTTTTATATGGATATTCGCGGAATTCTGTTTCTCAAGATTGGTTGAAGTTAGGTGTCGATTCTAGTATAATGAAAGTGGCGGTGAGAGTCAATTGAAGGCAGATACAATTACAAAAGATTATATATCGGACAGAGAGATATTCTCAGACGTATTTAACTATTATATATATGGCGGACAGCAGGTGATCGCACCGGAACAGTTGGAGGAACGGGATCCTACAGAAATCGCGCTTCCCTACGGAGCGGATGGAGCGGCAGTGCCGGTACAGAAGTTCCGGGATGCGCAGAAGTTGTGTGCGGTAATGACAGATGGGAAACTGGATCAGGTGAAGAGAATACAGGGCAAGAAAGTACAGAAGAAGGGAAGAAAACACCGGATTCCCACGAGTTCTTAAGTGGGTTCTGGAATGAAGACAGATTAATCCCGTCGGTAACGGTGACCATATATTTTGGTGCGGACGAGTGGACGGGACCGCGGAGCCTGTTAGAAATGATGGAAGTGGACGACCCGAAGGTGAAGGCGTGTTTGAATGATTATAAGCTGCATGTGATCGCGCCGGCACAGATGCCGGACGAAGAAATCGGGAAATTGCAGTCCAGTCTCCGGGAGGTACTGCTATTTATCAAGTATTCGAAGAATAAAGAAGAGTTGGATCGAATCCTGAGAGAAAATAAGGAGCGGTTCAAAGAAGTGGAGAGAAGGGCGGTAGATGTAATTGAAGTAATTACGAATACCCAGCTGAAATATGAAGAAAGAGAGGGGAAAGTAGACATGTGTCAAGCAATCCGAGAGATGAGAATAGATGCAGAAAGAGAAGGAGAGTTAAGGGGAGAATTAAGGGGTGAGCGGAAAGGCGAACTGAAAAAAGCCCAAGAAGCCGCCAGAAACTTTTATAATTTGGGAATAGAAGTAGAGAAAATCGCGCAGGGCTTGGGTTATGCCGTCGAAACGGTCAAAGGCTGGGTGGGCCTAAGACCGGAAAGAAATTAGAGAGTTTTCACGCGGAAGGATAGAAAGGCGGTGAGAGTCAATTGAAGGCAGATACAATTACAAAAGATTATATATCGGACAGAGAGATATTCTCAGACGTATTTAACTATTATATATATGGCGGACGACAGGTGATCACACCGGAACAGTTAGAAGAACGGGATCCCACAGAGATCGCGATTCCATACGGAGCGGATGGAGCGGCGGTGCCGGTACAGAAATTCCGGGACGCGCAGAAGTTATGTGCGGTAATGACAGATGGGAAACTGGAATATGTGATCTGCGGAGCGGAAGCGCAAGCGAGAATCCACAATGCGATGGCAGTCCGGAATAATCTCTACGATGCATTGGAATATGCCGGACAGGTGAGTGAAGCAGCAAAATCCCATCGCAAAGCGATGCAGAAGGAGAGAGCGCAGAAACAAGAATCAGGTGAAGAGAATACAGGGCAAGAAAGTACAGAAGAAGGGAAGAAAACACCGGATTCCCACGAGTTCTTAAGTGGGTTCTGGAATGAAGACAGATTAATCCCGTCGGTAACGGTGACCATATATTTTGGTGCGGACGAGTGGACGGGACCGCGGAGCTTGTTAGAAATGATGGAAGTGGACGACCCGAAGGTGAAGGCGTGTTTGAATGATTATAAGCTGCATGTAATCGCGCCGGCACAGATGCCGGACGAAGAAATCGGGAAATTGCAGTCCAGTCTCCGGGAGGTACTGCTATTTATCAAGTATTCGAAGAATAAAGAAGAGTTGGATCGAATCCTGAGAGAAAATAAGGAGCGGTTCAAAGAAGTGGAGAGAAGGGCGGTAGATGTAATTGAAGTAATTACGAATACCCAGCTGAAATATGAAGAAAGAGAGGGGAAAGTAGACATGTGTCAAGCAATCCGAGAAATGAGAATAGATGCAGAAAGAGAAGGAGAGTTAAGAGGCGAACAGAAAGGTGAACTGAAAAAAGCCCAAGAAGCCGCCAGAAACTTTTATAATTTGGGAATAGAAGTAGAGAAAATCGCGCAGGGCTTAGGCTATGCCGTCGAAACGGTCAAAGGCTGGGTAGGCCTAAGACCGGAAAGAAATTAGAGAGTTTTCATGTGGAAGGTTAGAAAGGCGGTGAGAGTCAATTGAAGGCAGACACAATTACCAAAGATTATATATCGGACAGGGAGATATTCTCAGACGTATTTAACTATTATATATATGGCGGACGACAGGTGATCATACCGGAACAGTTAGAAGAACGGGATCCCACAGAGATCGCGATTCCATACGGAGCGGATGGAGCGGCGGTGCCGGTACAGAAATTCCGGGATGCGCAGAAGTTGTGTGCGGTAATGACAGATGGGAAAATGGAATATGTGATCTGCGGAGCGGAAGCGCAAGCGAGAATCCACAATGCGATGGCAGTCCGGAATAATCTCTACGATGCATTGGAATATGCCGGACAGGTGAGTGAAGCAGCAAAATCCCATCGCAAAGCGAGGCAGAAGGAGAGAGAGCAGAAACAGGAATCAGGTGAAGAGAATACAGGGCAAGAAAGTACAGAAGAAGGGAAGAAAACACCGGATTCCCACGAGTTCTTAAGTGGGTTCTGGAATGGAGACAGATTAATCCCGTCGGTAACAGTGACCATATATTTTGGTGCGGACGAGTGGACGGGACCGCGGAGCCTGTTAGAAATGATGGAAGTGGACGACCCGAAGGTGAAGGCATGTTTGAACGATTATAAGCTGCATGTAATCGCGCCGGCGCAGATGTCGGACGAAGAGATCGGGAAATTGCAGTCCAGTCTCCGGGAGGTACTGCTATTTATCAAGTATTCGAAGAATAAAGAAGAGTTGGATCGAATCCTGAGAGAAAATGAGGAGCGGTTCAAAGAAGTGGAGAGAAGAGCGGTAGATGTAATCGAAGTAATGACGAATACCCAATTGAAGTGTGAAGAAAGAGAGGGGAAAATCGACATGTGTCAGGCAATCCAAGAAATGAAAATGGAAGCAGAAAGAAAAGGGGAGTTAAGGGGAGAATTAAGGGGTGAGTTAAGAGGCGAACAGAAAGGTGAACTGAAAAAAGCCCAAGAAGCCGCCAGAAACTTTTATAATTTGGGAATAGAAGTAGAGAAAATCGCGCAGGGCTTGGGTTATGCCGTCGAAACGGTCAAAGGCTGGGTGGGCCTAAGACCGGAAAGAAATTAGAGAGTTTTCACGCGGAAGGATAGAAAGGCGGTGAGAGTCAATTGAAGGCAGATACAATTACAAAAGATTATATATCGGACAGAGAGATATTCTCAGACGTATTTAACTATTATATATATGGCGGACGACAGGTGATCATACCGGAACAGTTAGAAGAACGGGATCCCACAGAGATCGCGCTTCCCTACGGAGCGGATGGAGCGGCAGTGCCGGTACAGAAATTCCGGGATGCGCAGAAGTTGTGTGCGGTAATGACAGATGGGAAACTGGAATATGTGATCTGCGGAGCGGAAGCGCAAGCGAGAATCCACAATGCGATGGCAGTCCGGAATAATCTCTACGATGCATTGGAATATGCCGGACAGGTGAGTGAAGCAGCAAAATCCCATCGCAAAGCGATGCAGAAGGAGAGAGCGCAGAAACAAGAATCAGGTGAAGAGAATATAGGGCAAGAAAGTACAGAAGAAGGGAAGAAAACACCGGATTCCCACGAGTTCTTAAGTGGGTTCTGGAATGAAGACAGATTAATCCCGTCGGTAACGGTGACCATATATTTTGGTGCGGACAAGTGGACGGGACCGCGGAGCTTGTTAGAAATGATGGAAGTGGACGACCCGAAGGTGAAGGCGTGTTTGAATGATTATAAGCTGCATGTGATCGCGCCGGCACAGATGCCGGACGAAGAGATTGGGAAATTGCAGTCCAGTCTCCGGGAGGTATTGCTATTTATCAAGTATTCGAAGAATAAAGAAGAGTTGGATCGTATCCTGAGAGAAAATGAGGAGCGGTTCAAAGAAGTGGAGAGAAGAGCGGTAGATGTAATCGAAGTAATGACGAATACCCAATTGAAGTATGAAGAAAGAGAGGGGAAAATCGATATGTGTCAGGCAATCCAAGAAATGAAAATGGAAGCAGAATTAAGAGGAGAATTAAGAGGAGAGTTAAGGGGAGAATTAAGGGGTGAGCGGAAAGGCGAGCGGAAAGGCGAACTGAAAAAAGCCCAGGAAGCCGCCAGAAACTTTTATAATTTGGGAATAGAAGTAGAGAAAATCGCACAAGGCTTAGGCTATGCCGCCGAAACGGTCAAGAGCTGGGTCGGCTTGTTGCCGGAGAAGCCATAGGCTCACTTGGCTGCAAAAAGCCCGTAAGACGAGCCGAAGGCTTTTTGCAGACGTATTCTGTGAGGGAGATATCATTCTCCGATTGCCTGTCTGAGAGCCTTGGCAAGCTGGTCCGGGCAGGATGTTGGTTTATTTCCGCAGGTTATTCCTTCCATGCGGGAGATAGCGTCATGCACGTTCATGTCAACGACAAGGCTTGCGATTCCCTGAGTATTGCCGTTGCATCCTCCGACAAATTCTACGTTCTTAATAATATCTCCGTCCACATCTACCCTGATTAGCCGTGAACAGACACCAGATGGTCTAAAATCCATATCAATAAGCCTCCTTATAAATATTTTATCCACAGAGATTATAACAAAAATGTCTTTTAAAATCTATACCCATTTGGGTATCCCGTAATACATGCCCTTGACAGGGCGGGCGGACTTCGTCCGATAAGGTATACCCAAGGGCATACCGTAATACATGCCCTTGACAGGGCGGGCGGACTTCGTCCGATAAGGTATATCTATTCAGATATTCCATATTGCGTTATACTTACAGAATGTGCTAATCTGGTAAGGGTACGAAAGGAGGAAATGAAGACAATGATAGGAATTATCGGAGCAATGGAAGAAGAGGTTGCAGCATTGAAGGAGGTTATGGAGGTTCAAGAGACGGTGGAGCAGGCGTCTATGGTCTTCTGCAGAGGAATTCTGTGCGGCAAAGAGGCAGTCGTAGTGAGAAGCGGGATCGGCAAGGTGAACGCGGGGATATGTGCGCAGATTCTTGTGGATAGATTTCAGGCGGACGTGCTGATCAATACAGGGATTGCCGGTTCGCTGGATGCGAGGATCGATATCGGGGATATGGTGATCTCTGCGGATGCACTGCATCACGATATGGATGCGACTCAGTTTGGCTATCCGATCGGCCAGGTTCCAAGGATGGAAGTTCTGTCCTTTGCGGCGGACGAGGATCTGGTGAAGAAGGCGGTGGAGGCCAACGAGAAGGCGAACCCTGATATCCATACATTTATAGGGCGGGTCGCAAGCGGCGATCAGTTTATCGCGTCCAAAGAGGTTAAGGAGAATATTGTAAAGAATTTCCATCCGCTATGCGTTGAGATGGAAGGTGCGGGGATTGCCCAGGCAGCGTACTTGAATAAAGTTTCGTATGTCATAATACGTGCCATTTCGGACAAAGCTGACAATAGTGCGACCATGGATTACCCCGCCTTTGAACGGCAGGCAATTGCCCACAGTGTAAGGCTTGTGAAGGAATTGCTGCCTGCAATATAGAAGAAAGACCTTCCATGATATTTTCGGAAATGACAGATTATCCCATGGAAGGATGCGGAATCTGTAGAACGGTTTTTGTGCTCTCCTTTTGAATTTCGGTTATAATTCTAATCAAAAGGAGGGTTTTTTATGTTAGAGACAATGTTGGACAGGCACATCATATTCGTGTTTATGGGAATCCTGACAGCCGTAGGGATTATGAGTAAGTGTATTGCGAATGTCGCATTGAAACGGCTGATTCGGGCAGCGGGAAATATGAATAAGAGCACCCACCCGCTGATGCGCCTGGTACGTGCCAAATTCGAGCATGTCAGTATGATCAGCGACAAGGTGGAGAATGTGAGCGTATTTGTGGACAAGTATCTGTATGAATATAAGGTGCTTGGGGTGAGGCTTCACAGTTGGAGACGGATGGAGAAAACAGCAGCGGGCCTGTGTCTGCTGGCGGGCGCAGCGGGGGCGTGGATTGAATACAGCGTAAATGGAATGAGTAGCACGGTGTGGAAGACCGGAGCGGTCGGAGGCGGACTTGCCGCGATCGTATTTCTGATCCACCTGACGACGGACGAGAAGTATCAGATGGAAGCCGTAAGAAATTATATGGTGGACTATCTGGAGAATGTATGCCGCCATAAGTATGAGAAGACGAATCAGAAGGAGATCAAGATTCTGGCACAGGAAGGAACGGCGGCAGATTTTACCAGTATGCCGGCGGATGACCAGGAGAATATCCCGGAATATGCGGGCAAGGCGTATGGGGGGAAGAGTCAGGAGACTGCCGGCAAGATATATGAGAACCGGACGCAGGAAGAAGCTGAGCCGCTTTTTGCGGCAAAGACCCGGGAACCGGACGAAGAGGTCTATGCTACGAGGAAGCGTGAACCAATAAAGGGCCAGAGCGCCGTGAGTGCATTTCTTGCAGCGGAGCTGAAGGCAGAGGAGGCGGAACGGGAGGAAGAGCAGGATACATACCGGGCGGTGAAGTCGGGTACGGGTAAGACTGCCGAGATATATCATTCCGCAGAGTTGGAGGCAGGCGAGGTCGCCAGCGCTTTTCGCGTCGCAGAGTCAGCGCCGGAAGAGAATATCGTCGAGCTTCCCAAACCAGAGAAGGTCAGAGAACCTGTCAGGGAGGCGCTGGCAGCGGCCGTATCGGATTCGGGAGATTATGCCGGTCAGACCAGAAGCGCCGTACAGCGCCCGGCTATGGCGAAGGAGAAGAAGCCAAGAAGGGAACGCCCGGCGGAGGAGGCAGACAGGGATGTTGTGATCCGGCGGATATTAGAAGAGTTTATGGCGTAAACTGGGCATAAACCGGATGTTGGGGCAGTTGACGAAATCTTCCTGATTTGGTAAAATATCTATTATACTTTTAATAGAAGGAAGGAGCCCTAATATGAGCAAAGTAACGTTTGATTATTCAAAAGCAAAGACATTTATCTCAGATCATGAGATCGCATCTATGAAGAAGATCGCAGAGAATGCGAAGGCCGAACTTCTGGGAAGAGAAGGCGCTGGGAATGATTTCCTTGGCTGGATCGATCTTCCGGTAGATTATGACAAGGAAGAATTCGCGCGGATCAAGGATGCAGCGAAGAAGATCCAGGGAGATTCAGAGGTTCTTCTTGTGATCGGTATTGGAGGCTCGTACCTGGGTGCAAGGGCGGCGATCGAGTTCCTGCGCCATAATTTCTACAATATGGTATCGAAGGAGATCCGCAAGACTCCGGAGATCTATTTCGTAGGCAACAGTATCAGCAGTACCTATCTGAAGCATCTGACAGATGTGATCGGGGAGAGGGATTTCTCGGTGAATATTATCTCCAAGTCGGGGACGACGACCGAGCCGGCCATCGCGTTCCGTATCTTCAAGAGTATGCTTGAGAAGAAGTACGGCAAGGAGGAAGCTGCGAAGAGGATCTATGCGACGACCGATAAGGCAAGAGGAGCGCTTAAGAATCTGGCGACAGAGGAAGGTTATGAGAGCTTCGTAGTTCCGGATGACGTAGGCGGCCGTTTCTCCGTATTGACAGCGGTAGGGCTTCTTCCGATCGCAGTAAGCGGTGCTGATATAGACAAGCTGATGGAAGGCGCGGCAGATGCAAGAGAGCATGCGCTGAATGATTCTTATGAGGAGAACGATCCGGTGATGTATGCGGCGATCCGCAATATTCTTCTCCGGAAGGGCAAAGCCGTTGAGATCCTTGCCAACTATGAGCCAAGCCTTCACTATGTATCTGAGTGGTGGAAGCAGCTCTACGGAGAGAGCGAGGGGAAGGACCAGAAGGGAATCTTCCCGGCGTCCGTTGACCTTACCACGGATCTTCATTCTATGGGACAGTTTATCCAGGACGGAAGCCGTATTATGTATGAGACGGTTCTGAACGTAGAAGAATCCACGGAAGAGATCGTGATCGGAGAAGAGCCGGTTGATCTGGACGGCCTGAATTACCTGGCGGGCAAGAATGTCGATTTCGTCAATAAGAGTGCTATGAACGGAACGATGCTTGCACATACGGACGGCAATGTTCCGAATCTGGTTGTCAATATCCCTAAGCAGGACGAGTTCAGCCTTGGCCAGTTGTTCTATTTCTTCGAGTTTGCCTGCGGCGTAAGCGGATATATCCTTGGTGTGAATCCGTTTAATCAGCCGGGGGTTGAGAGCTATAAGAAGAATATGTTCGCACTTCTTGGCAAGCCTGGATTCGAGAAGGAAAGAGAAGAGTTGTTGAAGAGATTATAATGTGCACGCTATATGACAGATTGATAGAGTACAGCAGTTCGGATTACTATGGATTCCATATGCCGGGGCACAAGCGGCAGATGAACATGATGGGGGCGGCGGCGCCGTATGAGATCGATATTACAGAGATCGACGGTTTTGACGACCTTCATCATGCGGATGGAATTCTTGAGGAAGCCCAGGCCCGTGCGGCGAGGGTTTATCATGCGGATGAGACACATTTTCTCATCAACGGAAGCAGTGTAGGGATCTTAAGTGCTGTTATCGGTGTGACGAATAGAGGCGATACCGTGCTTGTGGCAAGAAATTGCCACAAGTCCGTGTATCACGCTATCGAGATGAACGGGTTGAATCCGGTGTATCTGTCGCCGGGAGTGAATCCGTCGGTTCAGTTTAATACAGAAGTTTCTGCAAAGGATGTGAGAAGGGCTCTTGAAAGGGTTCCCGGAATCCGTGCGGTCATTATCGTGTCGCCGACGTATGACGGCGTTGTATCTGATGTAGAAGCAATATCGGAAGCGGTCCATGAAAAAGGTATTCCACTCATTGTTGATGAAGCCCATGGAGCGCATTTTGGTTTTCACCCTTATTTCCCGGAGAATAGCAATCAGGCAGGCGCGGATATTGTGATCCACAGTCTGCATAAGACGCTTCCCTCCCTGACGCAGACGGCGCTCCTGCACATGAACGGAGGGCTTGTCAGGCGGGAGAAGGTCAGGAGATATCTGCATATGCTGCAGAGCAGCAGCCCGTCTTATGTGTTGATGGCAAGTATTGATTCCTGTGTGGATCTCCTTGAGAACCAGAGAGAGGAATTATTTGATTCGTATACAGAGCGGCTTGAGAAGCTGCGGACGAGACTTGCGGGGCTGCGCCGGCTGAGACTCGAAGAGACTGCGTGTTATGACTGTTCGAAGCTTGTGGTCTCCTCGGGGGATACAGGACTAACGGGCAGAGAACTGTACAGGATACTGTTGGAAAGATACCATCTCCAGTTGGAGATGGCGGCGGGGACCTATGTCCTTGCCATGACTTCTGTCGGGGATACTGACGAAGGGATGGAACGGCTTATGACGGCGTTAGAAGAGATCGACAGTATGACGGGGACGGCCGCATTATCGGACCAGATGCCGTACAGTGGAAAGTGCGGCGCTGCGGACGGTGAAACTATCAGACAAAATTCAGGATTAATATACGATATTCCTTGCCTTCCCAGGCCAGATGTGGTATATAATAGTTTTGATATAGAAGAAATGAAGAAGAGTTGGCAGACGGCAGTTCTTCCATGGCAGGACAGCGTGGGACGCGTGGCGGCAGAGTATGCGTATCTGTATCCGCCTGGGAAGCCATTGATCGTACCGGGAGAAAGGGTATCACAGGAGGCTGCGGATGTGTTACAATGGTATTATGAGATAGGATTTTCTGTGGAAGGCATAAAGAGGGAAGGATGTATTGAGGTTTTGATGCATGGGTAAGATATACTATATGATGGGTAAGAGCTCCTCCGGGAAGGATACACTGTTAAGAGAACTTAGGAGAGCGCTGCCGGAGCTTCGGGCTATGACGCTCTATACGACCCGGCCGCCCCGGGACGGAGAGCGGAACGGAGTGGAATATTTTTTTGTATCGGAGGATACATTGAATGCTTACGGGAGACAGGGCAGGATCATTGAGGAGAGGGCTTATGACACCATGCACGGGATCTGGAGATATGCGACCGTTGACGACGGGCAGGTGGAGCTTCGGGAAGCAGATTATCTGGTGATCGGTACGCTTGAGTCTTATCATCGGATGAGGGAATATTATGGAGAGGATAATGTCAGACCGATCTATATAGAGGTAGAAGACGGAGAGCGGCTTACACGCGCCCTCGAACGGGAGAAGGGACGTAAAGTTCCGGGATACGCGGAGCTATGCAGAAGATATCTTGCGGATATGGTTGATTATTCGGAAGAGAATCTTGCGAAAGCGGGAATTGGCAAGAGATACTTGAACTATGACAGGACACGATGCTTAGAAGAGATTATAGGGGAAATACAAAATGGGAAGCTTTAAGGATGTGGTAGGCCACAAAGATATCATTAATTATATCAGGAGTGCGGTAGAGAAGGATCAGGTATCGCATGCATATATTCTGAATGGAGAGCGCGGAGCCGGCAAGAAGCTGCTGGCGAATCTGTTCGCTGTAAGTCTGCAGTGTGAAAAGGGAGGGCCGGATCCTTGCAACAATTGCCATTCCTGCAGGCAGGCGGAGAGCGGCAACCATCCGGATATTATCAGGGTGACGCATGAGAAGCCGAATTCGATCAGTGTGGATGACATTCGTGAGCAAGTCAATAATACGATCATGATCAAGCCGTACCAGAGTCCGTATAAGGTCTACATCATCGATCATGCAGACATGATGACGCCGCAGGCGCAGAATGCATTGCTTAAGACGATCGAGGAACCGCCGCAGTACGCAGTGATCATGCTGTTGGTGGAGAATGCGGAGATCCTGCTTCCTACTATCAATTCGAGGTGTGTGATGTTACGGCTTCGCTATATCAAGGATGTGCTGATCAAGAAGTATCTGATGGAGAACCTGAAGGTGCCGGATTATAAAGCCGATCTGTGTACGGCATTTGCCCAGGGGAATATGGGACATGCGATTATGCTGGCGAACTCGGAGCATTTTAATGAGATACGCGAGGAAGCGGTCCAGATGCTTCGGAATATCCATGAGATGGAATTAAGCGAGATTATTGAGACGGTGAACCGGATCACCGTATATAAAGTAGAGATCAGTGATTATCTGGATATCATAATGGTATGGTATCGGGATGTCTTATTATATAAAGCGACGAGGGATATAGAGACGGTTGTGTTCAAGGATCAGATCAATTATATCAAAGAGCAGGCGAAGAACAGTTCTTATGAAGGGATCCAACTGATTCTGAGCAGTTTCGAGAGAGCCAAATCAAGGCTTAAGGCGAATGTGAATTTTGAACTGACGATGGAGCTGTTGTTCCTGACAATAAAGGAGAATTAATAGTATGACGAGAGTGATTGGAGTGAGGTTCCGCCCGGCGGGGAAGATCTATTTCTTCTCACCGGGGAAATATGATGTCAAGACCGGCGATAAGGTCATCGTTGAGACGGCGAGAGGCGTGGAGTTCGGGTCGGTTGTCCTGGGACTTAAGGAAGTGGAGGATGATAAGATCACCCAGCCGTTGAAGTCTGTGATCCGGATCGCGACCCAGGATGATATCCGCAAGGAGGAGAAGAACCGGGAGAAGGAGAAGGAAGCCTTCAATATCTGCCTGGAGAAGATTCGTAAGCATGGGTTGGAGATGAAGCTGATCGACGCAGAGTACACGTTTGACAATAATAAGGTTCTCTTCTACTTCACGGCGGACGGGAGGATCGACTTCCGTGAGCTGGTCAAGGATCTGGCGAGTGTCTTCCGTACAAGGATCGAGCTTCGTCAGATCGGCGTGCGGGACGAGACGAAGATCCGCGGGGGGATCGGGATCTGCGGGCGTCCTCTGTGCTGCCACACGTATCTGACAGAATTTGCCCCCGTATCTATTAAGATGGCGAAAGAGCAGAATCTATCTCTGAATCCGTCCAAGATCTCGGGTGTGTGCGGCAGGCTGATGTGCTGCCTGACCAATGAGGAGGAGACTTATGAGGAGCTGAACAGCAGATTGCCGTCAGGCGGCGATCATGTGACGACGCCGGACGGGCTTAAGGGCGACGTGCAGTCGGTCAATGTGCTGCGGCAGCTTGTGAAGGTGATTGTGACGCTGGAGAACGACGAGAAAGAGATCCGTGAGTATAAGGCCAGGGATCTTAAGTTCAAGCCAAGGCGCAAGAAGAAGGATATGAGGCTGTCCAGGGAAGAGATGGCGGAGCTTAAGGCGCTGGAAGAGAAGAACGCGGCTTCCAAATTAGATGATGAATAAGCGGGAATTAGTGAGAGAAGGAGAACGCCTGGACGATCTGCAGATCAAAGGATACGAGATCATACAGAGTCCGGGGCGTTTTTGTTTTGGCATGGATGCGGTTCTCCTCTCATCTTATGCAAATGTGAGGAAGAATGAGAGAGCGCTGGATCTTGGGACGGGAACGGGGATCCTGCCGATTCTTCTGGAGGCGAAGAATGAAGGGCTTCATTATACCGGGCTTGAGATACAGGAAGAGAGCGCGGATATGGCCAGAAGAAGTGTCAGATACAACGGTCTGGAGGAGAAGATCGACATTATAACAGGAGATATCAGAGAGGCATCGGGGATCTTCGGGCCGGCTTCTTTCCAGGTGGTCACGGTGAACCCGCCCTATATGATCGGCGAGCACGGGCTTAAGAATGAGAATGAGGCGCTGTATATAGCAAGGCATGAGGCGCTGTGTACGCTGGAGGATGTTCTTAAGGAAAGTGCAAGGCTCCTGCCGCCAAGGGGCAGGTTCTATATGGTGCACCGGCCTTTCCGGCTGCCGGAGATCTTGTCGAAGATGACGGCATACCGGATCGAGCCTAAGCGGATGCGCATGGTCTATCCGCGTGTGGACAGGGAGCCTAATATGGTGCTGATCGAGGGGCTTCGGGGCGGCAATCCCAGGATGCAGGCGGAGCCGCCGTTGATCGTGTATGAGAAGGACGGAAGCTATACGGATGAGCTGCGGCGGATCTACGGCTGTGGGTAGGACGTGCGGCAGAAGCGGATGGAACGGGCAGGCTTATCCGTGCAGATAAGGTGGTAGATATGTCAGAATATGGGAATACATCAGGAACATTATATTTGTGCGCGACGCCGATCGGCAACCTCGAGGATATGACGCTGCGGTGTATCCGTATCCTGAAGGAAGTGGATGTGATTGCTGCGGAGGACACCCGCAACAGTATCAAGCTGCTGAATCATTTCGAGATCCGGACGCCTATGACCAGTTATCACGAGTATAACAAGATCGAGAAGGGACGCAGGCTTGTAGAGCGTCTTCTTCAAGGGGAAGATATCGCGCTGATCACGGATGCCGGGACTCCGGGGATCTCTGATCCCGGCGAAGAGCTGGTGCAGATGTGCCGGGAAGCAGGCGTTGGAGTAACGGCAGTGCCGGGTGCGGCGGCGTGTATCACGGCGCTTACCGTCTCCGGGCTTCCGACCAGAAGGTTTGCCTTCGAGGCATTTCTGCCGGCGGATAAGAAGGAGAGGCAGGCGGTTCTTGAAGAAATGAAGGAAGAGACTCGGACCATGGTGCTGTACGAGGCGCCCCACAGACTTGTCCGGACGCTAGGGGTATTGCTGGAGACTCTTGGGAACCGCAGGATCCGAGTATGCCGGGAGCTGACGAAGAAGCATGAGACGGTATATGCGGCAAGCCTTGAGGAGGCGCTTGCGTATTATGAGGTGAACGCGCCCAGGGGTGAATGTGTGCTTGTGATCGAGGGAAAGAGCCGGGAGGAGATACGCGCCGGGGAGATCGCCAGATGGGAGAGCATGAGCGTGGAAGAGCATATGGAGCACTATCTTAAGGGCGGAATGGAGAAGAAAGAAGCCATGAAACAGGTGGCGAAGGATCGGGGAGTCAGCAAAAGACAGATTTATAGTCAACTTGTATAATATTTCACAAAAAGATTGTTCAACTTGGGTATACCGGAAGTTGGACTTTTTTTATATACTTTTTAACAGAGCAAGACGGTATCACAGATACAAATTTTTTTAATTATGGAGGGAAACCCAAAATGGCAAGTTTATCATTAAAACACATTAATAAGACATATCCAAATGGTTTTGAAGCTGTAAAGGACTTCAACCTTGAGATTGAAGATAAGGAATTCGTCATCTTCGTAGGACCTTCAGGATGTGGTAAGTCAACAACACTTCGTATGGTAGCAGGTCTGGAAGATATTTCTTCTGGTGAGTTATGGATCGGCGACAAGCTGGTTAACGATGTAGAGCCTAAGGACAGAGATATTGCGATGGTATTCCAGAACTACGCTCTGTATCCGCATATGACAGTATATGACAACATGGCATTTGGTCTTAAGCTGAGAAAAGTACCGAAGGATGAGATCGACAAGATGGTACGCGAAGCTGCTAAGATCCTTGACCTGGAAGCATTATTAGACCGTAAGCCGAAGGCTCTTTCCGGTGGTCAGAGACAGCGTGTTGCTATGGGACGTGCGATCGTTCGTAATCCTAAGGTATTCCTTATGGATGAGCCTCTTTCCAACTTGGATGCTAAGCTGCGTGGACAGATGCGTATTGAGATCTCCAAGCTTCATCAGAGATTGGGTACAACTATCATCTATGTAACACATGACCAGACAGAGGCTATGACACTTGGTACCAGAATCGTAGTTATGAGCGCTGGTATCGTTCAGCAGGTAGATACTCCTCAGACATTGTACGATCGTCCGTGCAACCTGTTCGTTGCAGGATTCATCGGATCGCCGCAGATGAACTTCGTAGATGCTAAGTGTAAGGTAGAGGGCAAGAAGGTTTCTCTCGTTGCCGGACCTGCATCTATCGAGCTTCCGGAAGCTAAGGCTAAGAAGCTGATCGACGGCGGATACAACGGAAAGACTGTTGTACTTGGTATCCGTCCGGAGGATGTACATGATGAGCCAGACTTCCTTGCTAAGTCTCCTAATACGATCATCGAAGCTACAATCCGTGTATACGAGATGCTTGGTGCAGAAGTATACCTGCACTTCGATTACGAGGGATCTACTATGACAGCAAGAGTTGATCCAAGAACTGCTGCAAGAACAGGCGATACTGTTAAGTTCGCACTGGATGCTGACAGAATTCACGTATTCGACAAAGAGACAGAGAACACAATTACGAACTAGTTTGTTTTGTATTAATTTGGTGATAATGAAATATCTGATAAGTGATAAGAACGGCAGCCTAGAAGGCTGCCGTTCTTATATGTGAAAATTAGAGTATACTCTTGTCCGTATACGGTATTGTGTGGTAGAATAAAACATGTACGTTACAAAACAGGGAGGTAATCGAATGTTATCAAATCAGATACTACATAAAGCAGTACAGGATATTAAGAGAATTACCGGTTTAGAATGTGCCGTATGGGATATGAAGGGAATCTGCTTAGTCATGACGAATGAGCGTATGACAAGCCTTGATCAGGCGGTTGCAAAGTTCTGCGGGGCGGCGCCGACTGTGTCGGCGGAGGAACTTCTTTTTCGGATAGAGAAGGATGTAGGGATGTTCCTTGTGCATGACGACGAGGATCCTTGCTACAGCCTTGTGCTGAAGGGCGGCAGCCCGCAGATGGAGATGGCGGGGAGACTTGGCGTAAGCCAGTTGGAGAATCTATTGTTTGCGTACAAGGAGAAGATGGATAAGAATCGTTTTATCCAAAATCTGATCCTGGACAATATGCTGTTGGTCGATGTGTATAATCAGGCTAAGAAGATGAAGATCCCGGTGGAGCTCAGGCGGACGGTGTTCCTGATCGAAGCCAGGAATGAGGCGGAGAATCTGATCCTGGAGACCTTGAAGGGGTTGTATGCTACCGGCACGAAGGATTTCGTGACGGCTGTGGATGAGCGGCACGTGATCCTTGTGAAGGCGCTGGAGAATACGGATGATTATCTGCAGCTTGACCAGATCGCCAGGGAACTGGTGGATACCTTGAATATGGAAGCCATGGTCAGTGTGCGGATTGCTTACGGAACGATCATAAGCGAGCTTAAGGATGTGTCCAAGTCATACAAGGAAGCAGATATGGCGCTGGAAGTAGGGCGGGTATTCTATGCGGATAAGAATATTCTTGCCTACAATGAGCTTGGGATCGGCAGGCTGATCCATCAGCTGCCGGCATCTCTGTGTTCGATGTTCCTGAATGAGGTGTTTGAAGGAAATACAGCGGATCAGTTCGAGGAAGAAGAATTGATCACGGTCTATACATTTTTCGACAATAACCTGAATATCTCGGAGACAGCGAGACAGTTGTACGTGCACCGCAATACGCTGGTGTACCGGCTTGAGAAGATACAGAAGAGGACAGGCCTTGACGTCAGAGTGTTCGAGGATGCGCTGACCTTCAAGATCGCCATGATGGTAGCCGACCATATGAAGTATATCGGCGGATAGGAGCGCTGTTGAGGTAACACGGATACAGGAATGCGGATAAGTAGAACAGGAGAAGACAAAGATATGGTAAAATTATATGATAAAGGTGTTTATCTGTTAAATGGAACAGAGATCGTGGAAGATGTGAATGAGGTCCGGACGAAGACCGGGAGAGAGGTATCCCAGGCAGAAGCGGCGAAGGAGACGATGGCATATCGGATATTGGCGGATCACAATACGTCAGGGAATATGGAGCGGCTGCAGATCAAGTTCGACAAGCTGACCTCCCATGACATTACGTTTGTCGGGATCATTCAGACAGCAAGGGCATCAGGGCTTGAGCGGTTCCCGATTCCGTATGTGCTGACGAACTGCCACAATTCTCTGTGTGCGGTGGGCGGAACCATCAATGAGGATGACCACATGTTTGGCCTTACCTGTGCGAAGAAATACGGCGGTGTGTATGTACCTCCGCATCAGGCGGTCATTCACCAGTATGCGCGGGAGATGCTCGCAGGCGGCGGTAAGATGATCCTGGGATCGGACAGCCATACACGGTATGGAGCTCTTGGAACCATGGCGATGGGCGAAGGCGGACCGGAGCTTGTGAAGCAGTTATTGAATAAGACCTATGATATCAAGATGCCGGGAGTGGTAGCCATCTATCTTGACGGAGAGCCTGTTAAGGGCGTGGGACCGCAGGACGTGGCGCTTGCCATTATCGGCGCAACATTCGGCAACGGATATGTGAATAATAAGGTCATGGAATTCGTAGGGCCCGGCGTCAAGAGCTTAAGTGCGGATTTCCGTATCGGAGTCGACGTTATGACTACGGAGACCACCTGCCTATCTTCCATCTGGACGACGGACGAGACGATCCGGGAGTTCTATGAGACTCACGGAAGGGAAGCAGAATATAAGGAACTGAATCCGGGAGCTGCGGCATATTATGACGGTCTGGTATACGTGAACTTAAGTGAGATCAGGCCTATGATCGCGATGCCGTTCCATCCGTCTAATGTATATACGATCGACGAGGTCAACGCGAACCTTAAGGATGTGCTTCATGATGTGGAGGAGAAGGCTAAGGTTAGTCTTGACGGGGCTGTGGACTATACGCTGCAGGACAAGATCGTAGACGGCAGGTTGTACGTGGAGCAGGGAATCATCGCGGGATGTGCAGGCGGCGGATTCGAGAATATCTGCGCGGCGGCAGATATCATACGCGGACGCTATATCGGTGCGGATGAATTCACCTTCAGTGTGTATCCGGCGAGTACGCCGATCTATATGGAACTGGTGAAGAACGGCGCGGTTGCGGATCTGATGCAGGCGGGGACGATCGTGAAGACGGCGTTCTGCGGACCGTGCTTCGGTGCGGGAGATACGCCGGCGAACAATGCGTTCTCCGTCCGTCACTCAACGAGGAACTTCCCCAACCGTGAAGGCTCTAAGCTGCAGAGCGGTCAGATCGCGTCCGTGGCTCTTATGGATGCGCGTTCGATCGCGGCGACGGCGGCGAACAAGGGCTTCCTGACTCCGGCGACGGCTATGGATGTGGAGTATCAGGGGCGGAAGTATCATTTCGACCGGAAGATCTACGCGAACCGTGTATTCGACAGCAAGGGGGAGGCGGATCCGTCTGTGGAGATCAAGTTTGGCCCGAATATCAAGGATTGGCCGAAGATGGCGGCATTGCCGGAGAATCTGCTTCTGAAAGTAGTATCTGAGATCCACGACCCGGTTACGACGACAGACGAGCTGATCCCGTCCGGGGAGACATCTTCTTACCGTTCCAATCCTCTGGGACTGGCGGAGTTCGCACTGTCAAGGAAGGATCCGGCGTATGTGGGCCGGGCCAAAGAGGTACAGAAGGCGGAGAAGGCGATTGAGGCAGGTGAGTGTCCGGCGGAGGTGCTTGAGGAGCTTAAGCCGGTGATGGTGAAGATCCATGAGACATATCCGGAGATCGGAAGTGTGAATCTGGGGATCGGCAGCACGATCTTCGCAGTGAAGCCGGGAGACGGTTCTGCCAGGGAACAGGCTGCATCATGTCAGAAGGTGCTTGGCGGTTGGGCGAATATTGCCAATGAGTATGCGACCAAGAGATACCGCTCCAATCTGATCAACTGGGGCATGCTTCCATTTACCACGGAAGAAGATCATGAGAGCTTAAGCTTTAAGAACGGAGATTATATCTTCGTGCCAAAGATCAGGAAAGCGGTCGAAGAGAAGCAGGCCGAGATCAAGGCCTATGTAGTGGGGGCCGGAGAAGCCTGGAAGGAGATCACGCTTAAGACAGGAGATATGACGGATGCGGAGCGTGAGATTATATTAAAAGGATGCCTGATCAATTATTATAGAGGATAATATGCAATATTTCGAAAGAGGCTGCAACAGTAGCCTCTTTTTTTGACTCTTATGTATATACGGAAATGAGACGGTGCAAATTGATTATTGCAGGGAGGAGAAGATATGAGATGCGACGCGAAGACATTTGCGCAGATGTATGAGACTGTCTATGTGGATCTGTACCGGTTTGCCCTGTGCATGATGCAGAATCAGCAGGAGGCGGAGGACGCGGTCAGCGAAGCGGTGGTTGCAGCTTATGAGAACATAGGGAAGCTTAAGAAACCAGACGCTTTCAGAAGCTGGATATTTACGATAGTGTCGAACATATGCAAGAAGAGACTGAAAAAAGAAGCGGCAAGGCGGGATTACTTCGGGGAAGAGACATATGTGCAGGCGGCCTATGAGGACCCAGATGTTGGCCTGGCTGTAGACGTCAGGAAGGCATTCTTCCTTTTGGAGGAGGAGGAGCAGACGATCGTGGGTTTATCGGTCTTCGGCGGCTATAACAGCAAGGAGATCGGGGATGCCTTGAAGATGAACCCTAATACGGTTCGTTCCAAGAGGAGCCGTGCGCTGCAGAAGATGGAATGTGTGTTGAGATAAGTGAAAGGAGGCGGCTGTATGAATAAGAGAGAACAGGATGTATTAGATCAGGTAAGGCAGAGGACGGCGGACATAAAGGTCCCGGAGAAGCTTGAGCCGGACAATATCCGCCGAATGCTGGAAGAGAAGGAGAGGGAGAAGGAAAAGAAAGAAAATAAAAAGTCCAGATGGGGAGTCCGGAAGACCAGTGCATTGGCGGCGGCGTGCGCGGCGGCTGTGATCGGTATAGCTGCATGGAAGACTTCGGGAGCGGGCGGTACGGCAGATTCAAGGCCTGGGAACTGGGCATCGGGGATTGATATGCAAGATGAGATACAGATTGACGACAGCCGTATGATTGCCCAGGCAGAGAGCTATGATCAGGTCTATGGTTACCTGGAGGAATATCAGAGGCGGCTAAGAGAGATGGAAGAGTCCGTTATAAAGCATGAGGAGCTGTATGAGGCGGAAACAGGGGCGGCTGACGGAGGTATGAACGGGGAGACCAAGATGATGGAGAGCACTGCGGAAGACAGGGCGTCGACAGACAGCGCTCCTGCAGAGATAGCACAGGACACAAGCGGAGCGGGCGGATACTCGGAGACGAATGTAAGGCAGGAGGGCGTAGACGAGGGGGATATCGTGAAGACGGACGGAACTTATCTCTACGTTCTGGAAGATGATGGAGATAAGATCGCCGTGGTTGATTCCAGGAACCAGGATATGAAGAAGGCGGCATCGATTGAGGTGGGCAGTAATTGCTATATCGAGGAATTCTATGTCGTGCCGGAACAGAAGAAGCTGGTGGCAGTTTGCAGCCAGGGTGGTGGAGACCTGTTATATTCGGCGGACCCTTCTTACCAGGGAACAGGCGACAGCTCGGCGGTTGTGGCTGTGACTTATGATATCGAGGATCCCAAGAATCCTGTGGAGGAAGGAAGGGTCAGCCAGAGCGGATATTATAATTCTTCTAGGATGTCGAACGGGTATCTGTATCTGTTCAGTGAGTACCATATCTGGAGTGAAGTAAGCCAGAATGAGCCAAGGGAATTCATTCCGCTGATCGGCGGAGATGTGATGAGAGCGGATGATATCTATCTTCCTCCGGTCTCTCAGGCTAATATGTATGAAATTATCACGGCGGTAGATTTGAAGAAGCCGGATAAGGCGAAGGACAGCAAGGCGATATTATCGAAAGGCGGAAGCCTGTATGTGAGCAATCAGAATATCTACTACTACGAGGAGGAATGGGGATATTCGGCCAGCGGGTGTGTCACAACCCTTCGTAAGGTTGCGTACAAGGACGGACAGCTAGAGGCGAAAGCACAGGGGCAGTTTGACGGATATCTGAAGGATTCCTTCTGCATCGACGAGTATGACGGATGCTTGAGAGTGGTTGTGACCAAGCAAGACAGAGTGGGAGGAGATTCCAATGCCGTGTATATTCTGGACGGAGAATTAGAGCAGGTCGGGGCCATCGAGGGGCTTGCGAAGGATGAGAGGATCTATTCGGCGAGATTCATGGGAGATACGGCTTATTTCGTGACATTCCGCGAGACCGACCCGCTGTTCAGTGCGGATCTGTCAAACCCGAAGAAGCCGAAGATCGTCGGAGAGCTTAAGATCCCGGGATTCTCGGAGTATCTTCATTTCTATGGGGAAGACCGGCTTCTTGGAATCGGGATGAATGTGGATGAGGAGACGCTGGTAACAGACGGCGTGAAGCTTACCATGTTCGACATTTCCGACAAGACGGATGTGAAGGAGTCAGATACCCATGTGCTGAACAATGTATACAGCACGGAGGTTTCTTATGATTATAAGGCGGCGCTGATCAGCCCGGAACGGAATATCATCGGATTCCCCGGGGATTCCGAAGGCGGTCAGAAATATTTCCTCTTTGAGTATGATGAGGACAATGGATTCATCTGTAATATGGAAGAGAAGATCAATGGAAATGGAATGAGGAGTTCAAGAGGTCTCTATATAGAAGATACCCTGTATGTGGTTCAGGGAAATATTATAGAAGCGTACAGCCTGAAGGAATATAAGAAAGTAGATGATCTGATCCTGTAAATGTAATATGACCGGCGCGGTCTGGTACAACCTTACCAGACCGCGCCGGATAACAAAAAGAGATTCTATTAACGCAGTTTTTGCAGGCGGATCTTCAAGGCAGGGCCGATGATGACTGCAAGAAGGATCTTCAGGGTATCTCCGGGGAGGTAGGGGATCACACCGATCGAGAGAGCCGCCGTGAAGGGAAGCTCCATCTGGAAAGCCAGCCATGCCGTACCAAAGGCATAAGCGACGGCGGTTGCAAGCGCCATTCCGATCACGGTAAGGAAACGCCGGTCAGAGAATCGCTCAACGAAGATTCCGGCCAGTATGGTCATGAAGATGAAGCCCAGCAGATACCCTCCGGTTGGTCCGGCGATCTTGCCGGGACCTCCGGCGAATCCGGAGAATACCGGAAGTCCGGCGGCGCCCAGCAGCAGATATACAAAATAGCTGATTGAGGCGTCTTTCCATCCGAGTATGTAGACGCTGATCAGCAGTACCAGATTCGTAAGAGAGATCGGAACAGGACTGACCGGGATCGGGATGGCGAATGGGGCAAGGACACAGGTAATGGCAGTCACCATGGAGATCAGGACCAGGCGGTGCGTGGTCAGACGCCCGGACTTATCAGATGGTTGGTTGGTTGTCGTAATGTTTTTCATTGAAATATTCCTTTCTTGGCTGGATTGAATAGTTGTATGTGACTAAGTATATGCGAGATCAGATAAAATGTCAACTAAAAACATGATATGGTTAACAAACGGAATTGTATAGTATTGTGTGAATTGATAGAAAAGAATATAATAATCAGAATATTTTGATGGAATATATTTATTATAAATTTATAAGATGAAAATTCAAAAATAGTATTGACAAATATGCAAGGGAGTGGTATTATTAACTCAATCCAAAAGATAATAAAAGGAAGGAGGCTTAATCCATTGGACAATGTAAAGAATTCAACAACTCAATATGTTAGTGGTATGGCAGATATAAGTTCCCGCAGACTAAGCCTTAACCATAGAGAGATAAGCCGGTAAATTGAATGAAAAGAAGAGTCGGAGAAGAAGAGACCGGATATAAGAGATAGATGAAGATTTGCAGACATATTGAGAATTATACCACATAGATCCGAAGTGATTAGACGATGTGCATAGGAACATTACCTAACAGAACGGATATGATTTGTGCAAGCTGTAGCGAGCGTCCATAAGATTTATAGAAGGGATAACGATCTATACCAGTGAGGGGCAAGCTTATTTTATACATTTACCTTGGACACGATGTATAGAGTAGCGGGACAGGTATAAGATAAAAGGCAGAAGGGAACGTCTGAATCTAAATAAGAATCCTCCGATTTATATAGGAATATGATAAAACTTAATATAGAAAAATAACGGAGCATTACCGGATAACTAAATTGATAGTTTAAGGGATGCTCCTTTTTTTGGCAATTTGCGCCGTATATTTTGACATTACTCATGGCGTATGATAGAATTATATTCGTAAAAATGTAGAATGATGCAGTTTTAACAAATTTTTGAGGTGAGAAGTTTGGATAAATATGAATATAGGGTGAAAACAGAGCAGATGCAGGAGTACATGGAGAAGAAGCAGTACAAGAAAGCGATGGAGATCGCGGATACGATTGACTGGCGCAGGGTCAAGAATGTAGCAACTCTGAATTCTGTAAGTGAGATTTATGAATATAACGGCGAATTTCAGAAGAGCCGGGATATTTTGTTTGTAGCGTTCGATCGTTCTCCGGGGAGCAGGAAGATAGCGTATCGACTGGGGCTGCTGGCATTGAAGATCAATGATGTGGAAGAGGCGGCGGATTGTTATGAAGAATTTGTGAAGCTGGCGCCGAAGGATCCGAATCAGTTCATATTAAAATACAGGATATTGAGTGCACAGGGAGCGCCGCTCAGTGAGCAGATTGCTGCCCTGGAGGATTTTAAGAAGTCAGAATATATTGAGAAATGGGCGTTTGAGCTGGCAAGGCTGTATCATGAAGCAGGGATGACGGCAGAATGTCTGGAAGAGTGTGACGATCTGATCTTGTGGTTCAGTGAAGGCAAGTATGTTTATCAGGCTATGGAGCTTAAGATGCAGTATAAGCCGCTGACGCCTCTGCAGCAGGAGAAATACGACGCATGGCCCGGTGCGTCCAAGAAACCGCGCCCGTTGAAGAGGAATACTTCGGCGAAGATGCCGGTTTCACTGGGCGGGGAAAGTGCGCCTGTCGGCAGGGGAGAGACGCAGGAGCCTGTTGTTGACGCGGGAGAGAAGCCTGAGACTTCTGATCCGGATAGAGAAGAGGCGCCGCAGGAATTGCCAGCGGATGCGGGAGAGGGCTCTTCTATTAAGAAGGTTGTGAAGGGTGCGACGCTCCAGGAGGCGCTTGCGAACGGTATGGCATTCGCGAGCGGTATGAGGAGCGTAGAGAAGACGGTTGCCAGGGTGAAGGAGGGTATTCGCCAGGTTACCGGTCAGATACATATGGAGGCGCTTATTAATGGTAAGAAGGATGAAGAGAAGGCAAAAGAGCCGGCTCCTGCAGAGGAAACCTTGCAGATAGAGGAGCCGGAGGAGCCGCAGCCGGAGGAACCGGTACGCAAGGAGAAGACTGGCGTGATTATGACGGACAGGAAGACCAGTGCGCTCCGTGCAACGGGTCAGATGCGGATCGAAGAGATCCTTCAGGAATGGGAAGCAAAACAGAGAGCGAATGCGGAAGCCATAGAGAGACAACGGGAAGAGGATGATGAGAAGCTAAGAAGAGAACGGGATGAGATCGGTCTGCAGAAAGAGCTTGCGCGCAGAGACGCGGAGCGTAAGGCGAAAGAAGAAGGTATGACTCCTGAGGAAATGGAGGCTGCAAACAAGCTGGCAGAAAAGGAAGCGCTTCGCAAAGCAGCAGAGCGCAAAGCGGCTGAGGAGAAGGAAGCCAAGGAGAAGGCGGCTCTGAAAGCGGCGGAAGAGCGCAAGGCGGCAGCGGAAGAAGCCGCGCGCAAGGCAGAGGAAGCGGCGCTTGCGAGAAAGGCGGCGGCGGAAGAGGCTGCGCGCAAGGCGGAAGAGGAAGCGGCGGCGAGAAAGGCGGCAGCGGAAGAGGCGGTGCGCAGGGCAGAAGAGGAAGCGCGTAAGATTACGGAAGAAGCGCTGCGTAAAGCAAGCGCGATCGCAGCCGGGAAGGCGGATGCAGCGGAAGCGGAGGAAGCGGCGGAAGAAGCGTCCGGGAAGGCAGATACAGCGGAAGCGGCGGAAGAAGCGTCCGGGAAGGCAGAAGCGGCGGAAGAAGCGTCCGGGGAGGCAGAAGCAGCGGAAGAAGTGTCCGGGGAGACGAATACAGCGGAAGCGGCGAAAGCGGCAGTAGAAGAGGCAATTGTGCAAGAGCCGGCGGAAGCTTTGGCTGATACGGAACCGGAAAAGGAGATCGATCTGGCAGACCTGATGGATAGTATTCCGGATATAGATCTGATGGTGGAAGGCGAGCAGGGAAGCCTGGATGAAGAAGCTGAAGAGAAGCCGGTTAAGCGTAAGGTAAAACAGACTACGAAGAAGACGGTGGCGGCGGACAAACCAGAAGAGAAGCCGGATGCCATCGACGGTAAGACACAACGGATACCGGATGATATTGTAAGGCTCATGGAAGAATTGGGCGAAGATGCTTCTGATTCTGAAAAGGAAGATATCGGCGCCGAACAACTTGAAGAAGACTTTGACGAGGAAGATTACGAAGAAGAAGATTTTGACGAGGAAGATCTGGAAGAAGACTTTGAGGAAGAGGAAGATTACGAAGAAGCCGCCGCTGAGGAGACTGGAGAAGAATCTGAGGAGGACTTTGAAGAAGAGGAAGAAGACTTCGGAGAAAACCTTGAAGGAGAAGACTTTGAAGGAGAAGACTTTGAAGAAGATAACTTTGAAGAAGAGGAAGAAGACTTCGGAGAAGAATTTGAAGAAGAAGACTTTGAGGAAGAGGAAGAAGACTTCGGAGAAGAATTTGAAGAAGAGGACTTTGAGGAAGAGGAAGAAGACTTCGAAGAGGAATTTGAAGAAGAGGACTTTGAGGAAGAGGAAGAAGACTTCGGAGAGGAATTTGAAGAAGAGGACTTTGAGGAAGAGGAAGAAGACTTCGGAGAGGACTTTGAAGAAGAAGATTTTGAAGATGAGGACGGCTTCGAGGAGGAAGATTACGAGGAGGAACTAGAAGAAGAGGATCTGGACGAAGAAGACTTTGAGGAAGATTACGAAGAGGACTTCATTGAAGAAGACTTTGAAGAAGAGGGCTTTGGCGAAGAGGACTTTGAGGAGGAAGACTACGAGGAAGAGGATCTGGACGAAGAGGACTTTGAGGAAGAGGAAGAAGAAGACTTCGAAGAAGAGGATGAATTTGACGAAGAAGAGGAACTTGAGATTGAAGAGCCGTCCGAAGAAGAGATTCAGGCAAGGATCAAGAAAGCGAAGGGCAGCGGGGTTCCATTCGATACTGGATTCGTTGTAACGGGACGTTATGATCTGAGCGCGACCAGCGAGATCGGTCTGAAAGCGGGGCTTACTGAGGAGCAGAAGAAGCTGTTCTCGTATTTTGTTCCGGTAAGGGGAATGAGCGAGCAGATCGTGGAAGTGCTGGATAATGACAGGAGAGCCCGCAAGGAAGGAACTTCCAGGACAGGAAATCTTCTGGTGATCGGGCGCAAAGGTTCCGGTAAGACGGTGCTGGCGGTAGATATCGTCAAAGCGATCCAGAAGCAGCGGAATCTCAAGCAGGGAAAAGTTGCGATTGTAACAGGAGAATCTTTGAATAAGAAGGAACTGACTAATATTATCCAGAAACTGCGCGGGGGAGCAATTATCGTCGAGAAAGCAGGCAAGTTGAATTCCAGGACTATTAAGGAGCTGAATCGCCTGATGGAGAGAAAGACGGGAGAGATGCTCTTCGTGCTGGAGGATCAGAGAAAGCCGCTGGAGCGTATTCTGACAGCGAACCCGGAATTCAAGAAGAAGTTCTCATCTAAGCTGGAGCTTCCGGTATTCGTCAATGATGAATTGGTTACTTTTGGCCAGACATATGCGAAGGAGAATGGATACAAGTTGGATGAGATGGGTATTCTGGCTCTGTACAGCCGTATTGATGTGATGCAGCGCGAGGATCATGCCGTATCGGTTGCGGAGGTCAAGGATATCATGGATGAAGCGATCGAGCATTCACAGAAGGCCAATGTCAAGCATCTTGCCAGAAGAGTATTCGGAAGAGGTACGGATGAATCTGACCGGATCATTCTGAAAGAAGAGGATTTCAAGATATAATGTCCGCTCTGAAGGGAACGATATTGATTTATGCAATAAAAGAAGAGTTTTGTCTGTAAGATTGGTCAAAACTCTTTCTTTTTGTGTCAGTCTAAAGTATAATAGAAATATATCGCAACAGAATGTGAGGGATGATTATATGGCACAAAGAAAAGCAAAACCATATGAAGTCGGAGAACTGGATCATTATCTTTTCGGACAGGGTAATCACTATGAGATCTATAAGAAGCTGGGCGCCCATAAGGTGAAGAAAGGAAAAAAAGAAGGTGTATATTTTGCAGTGTGGGCGCCGCATGCGCGTTCCGTGTCCGTGGTGGGCGATTTCAATGAGTGGAATATGGAAGCGAATCCGATGGAGAGAGGAGAACCTCTTGGCATATATACTTGTTTTATTCCTGATGTGAAGGAATATGATATGTACAAGTTCTGTGTGGAGACTTATCAGGGAGAGTTTGTATTCAAGGCAGATCCTTTTGGCGCCTATGCAGAGCTGAGACCGGGCACGGCATCCAGAGTCGCAGATCTTACGAAGATCAAGTGGACGGACAATGTATGGATGGAGAACCGCAAGACCTGGAAGCATACGGAACAGCCGATGTCGATCTATGAGGCGCATATTGGTTCCTGGAAGCGCCATCCGGGAAGAGAGGATGAGGGCTTCTATAATTACCGGGAATTTGCGAAGGAGATCACCGTATATCTGAAGAATATGGGATATACGCATGTCGAGCTGATCGGCATTGCGGAGCATCCGTTTGACGGTTCATGGGGATATCAGGTTATCGGATATTTTGCGCCTACTTCAAGGTATGGGACGCCGGAGGACTTCGCGTGGATGGTCAATTATCTGCACCGGAATAAGATCGGTGTTATCCTGGACTGGGTACCGGCTCATTTCCCAAGGGATATTCACGGCCTTGCGGATTTTGACGGAACACCTACTTATGAATATGCGGATCCGAAGAAGGGGGAGCATCCTGACTGGGGCACGAAGATCTTCGACTATGGCAAGAATGAGGTGCGCAATTTCCTGATCTCCAACGCGCTGTACTGGGTCGAGCAGTTCCATGTGGACGGGCTTCGTGTAGACGCGGTAGCGTCCATGTTATATCTGGACTACGGCAAGCAGGACGGACAGTGGATTGCCAACAAATACGGCGGCAATAAGAACCTGGAGGCGATAGATTTCTTCAAGCATCTGAATTCTGTGGTGCTTGGCAGGAATCCGGGAGCAGTCATGATCGCTGAGGAGTCGACGGCATGGCCGATGGTGACGGGAAGTGTTGAGGATGACGGTCTTGGATTCAGTTTGAAATGGAACATGGGCTGGATGCATGACTTTACGGAATATATGAAGTTGGATCCGTATTTCAGGAAGGATCATCATAATCAGATGACATTTGCCATGAGTTATGCGCACAGTGAGCGCTATATTCTGGTATTGTCCCATGACGAGGTGGTGCATCTGAAATGTTCCATGCTGAATAAGATGCCGGGGCTGGGATTTGATAAGTTTGCCAATCTTAAGGTCGGGTATGCATTTATGATGGGACATGCAGGCAAGAAGCTGTTGTTCATGGGGCAGGAATTCGCGCAGCTTCGGGAATGGAGCGAGGAGCGAGAGCTTGACTGGTTCCTGCTGGCGGAAGACGAGCATCAGCAGATACAGAACTGGATGAGGGATCTGCTGCATCTGTATAGGCGTAATAGGGCTATGTACGAGATGGATGACAGTTGGGAAGGCTTCGAGTGGATCAATGCGGATGATGCGAGCAGGAGTATCTTCAGTTTTGTGAGACATTCGAAGGGAAAGAAGAAGAACCTGCTGTTCGTGTGCAACTTCACACCGATGCCGAGAGACGATTACAGGGTAGGCGTGCCGCGCAAGAAGCAATATAAGCTGATCTTGAACAGCGATGATGTGAAGTACGGAGGAAAAGGAGAAGAGAGACCGGTTGTATATAAGGCTGTGAAGCAGGAATGTGACGGAAGACCATTTTCATTTGCATATAAATTGCCGCCGTATGGAGTTGCGATTTTTGAGTTTTAATTCTCGCGGGCAACGAGTCAAATGGGTATGCTTGCATGTACATTTGACGGGATGTATGGCTGCAATATAACGAAGGAACAAGCTGCATGTCTGATAACAGGGCATGCGGCTTGTTGTATGTAACAGGGGAAGCTTGTCTGAATGCAGTCAAAGACCCCGCTGTAAGCAACGGGGCATCAAATTTGTAGCGCTGCAGAGCAGCGGGGGATTTGGTCTACGCTCTGCTTCGGTCGGTGCTCGCGGAAATAAAAGAATTGACAGACGGATAAATATAGGATAAAATAATAAAAATAATACTATAAATGAGGTAAAAAGAGGAGAGGAGGGGAAGAGAATGAAAAAATATGCATTAGAAGCGAAGGTTACAGGTGAAGAGATCAGGCAGTGCCGGAAAGGACTTGGCCTTACACAGGAAGAATTCGCGAGATTCGCGAATGTGTCGAAGAAGACGGTGGAGAGATGGGAATACAGTAAGACACCGATTACCGGGCCGATCGTTACTTTGCTTAATATCTTAAGAGATTACCCTCAGATTGAGGAAGAGAAGAAGATTCCAGAGAGGAAGACGCCCCTCAGATTGTCCTATATGTTCCGGGATGAATTATGTACGGTGATAGATGTAGATGAGAAGAATCATAATATCGAGGTCATTAATTATACGAAGCAACTGCTGAAGCGTGCATTTGGGAAGATCGAGAAGCCATCTTATCAGCAGTATGAAGAGTTCCTTGAATCCCGCTGTTTTCCGCCTACCCGGGACAAGATGAAGCTTGTGCTAAGAGAATATGACCTGCCGTTCTATGATTCGATGATGATCATTGAGAAGACGGAAGGACGTATGGCGGAGGATGATTTCTGGATACGGATAGAGAGGTAACCGATGGTTGGCCGGGAGAGTCAGTTATATGAATAGGGAGGCGGCAGTATGGTTGAACTATTTGAACAGGATGTACGGGAAGAAGCAAGACAGTCCTCTAAAGGGAATCAGTTGAAGTGGAAGAAGGACGACTACTGGTATAAGGCGGATTATACCGGATATGAAGGCTTGGCAGAGTATATGGTCTCATCACTTCTTGAGTATTCATCTTTGGACCAGAGCGAGTATGTATTGTATAAGCCGGAGGAGATACACTATGGCGCGCAGAGCTATACAGGGTGCAGGAGCCGGGATTTTCTGACGGACCCATCGAAGGGCTTGAAAGGGAAGTGGCAGATGATCACGCTGGAGAGACTGTTCTATCATAATTATGGTGAGAGCCTGTATCGCAGTATCTTCCGGATCAGAGATTGTGAGAACCGCCTGAGATTCCTGGTTGAGCAGATGGAGAAGCTGACAGGGCTTAGGGGGTGTGGAGTGTATATGTGTAAGCTGCTGACGATTGATGCGCTATTTCTGAATGAAGACCGGCATACGCATAATATTGCCGTGCTGTGGGACGGACGGGAGGGATACGCTTATTGCCCGTTTTTTGACCAGGGAGCATCGCTGCTTGCGGATACAATGATGGATTATCCTTTGGGGCAGGATGTGATCATGCAGATGACCAAGGCGGAGGCGAAGACGTTCTGCCGTTCCTTTGATGAGCAGTTGGATGCGGCGCAGGATTTGTACGGAGATCAGATGTGGTTTCATTTTGGGGAGAGGCAGATCCGTGGATTGCTAGAGGCAGATTCCGTGTATTCTAAGGAGGTAAAACAGAGAGTGTATACCATACTTCTACAGCAGAGAAGGAAGTATCAATATATGTTTAGGTGAGAAAAAGAGGCTGCCGAGAAATGTTGTTTCTCGACAGCCTCTCTATATGCAATAAAACTTCTATTGAATTGTCCCGGCAGCGGGATCCGCAGTCTGCCCATTATCACTGCTCAGTCCGTCCGCGGCAGCGCCGCTGCCTGTACCGTCAGAAGAGGCGGGATCAACTGTCTGTGCATTCGGATCAACTCCGTCATTGGCAGCATTCGGATCTGTTCCGTCTGTGCCGTCAGGATTCAAAGCCGCATCCGGATCCGCAGTTCCGTCCGGATTGCCAGTGTCCAGGCTCTCATCATCAGAGGTATCCGCCGCGTCTTCTGGATTCTCCGTATCTTCGGAATCTTCCTTGTCGGCATCTTCCTCATCAGTGGTCTCTTCCTCGTCTGCGTCGTCATCGCTGCCGCCAAAGAGTCCCTTGAAGAAATTAGTCACCTTATCCCAGAAGCCTTCCTTCTTGGTCTCTTCATCCAGAGCCTCTAAGGTACTGTCGATAATGGCGTCTGCACCAAGAACATCATCATTGGTGTCATTGATGATGCCGCCGTCTCCGCTGTCAGAATCGCCGGTAAAAATCCCCTTGATGGAGGACCATAGACTTGAGAAGAAGCCTTCCTTGCCGCCCTTGCCTTCTAAGTTCTCCAGCGTCTTCTTCAATGCATTGACATCATAATCGTATTGGGAAATGTTCTGCATCAGGGATGAGATCTTCGACATCTGATCCTCAGTAAGCGTGATGTTGTAGGTCTTAGCCGCATCATTGATGGCGTCTTGAATCTCGCCTTCATCCGTCAGGCCATCCTTGATCACCTCTTGCTTGACCTCGTTCATCAGATCCGCCGCGTCCTTCTGTCCGATGGAATCTGCAAGCTCGCCGGTTGTCACGAGTTCTTCTGTGGCAGCAGCCTTCTGTTCCTCGCTTAAGGTCTTGCCGCTTGCCTTCTCGTATGCCATCATGATACCGGTCAGCGCTCCGGTGCCGGATACTTCGATCGGAGAAGCCGCAACGACGTTACAGTTCTCGACGCCGGAGGTTAATAATGTGCTGGCGATCATAGAGCTGGTCACGAAGGTAAGGTTTCCGACCTTAACCTGAATGCCGCCGCTGGTTGTCGGCTCCACGTAAGAACAACTGTAGGTGCGTGTTCCGATCTGCGCCTCCGAAGCGATGCCTTCCATGTATTTTCTCTCGTCTGCGTTCGTAACTTCTATGGTATCTACCGCGTCGGCGGTCGTGCCGAAATATTTGTACATAGAAGTCTTCTGCTCTGCGGTCAAGTTAGCGCCTAAAGTGACGACCTTCGCGCTGTCTGCTCTGGCTGTTAAGGGAAGCCCTGTGCAGGTCAGCACGGCCGCCATCATAACAGGTATAATTCTTTTCATGTTCTTCATAATGTCTGGTGTGTAATCACCTATACCCCCTTTGTTCTTACCTGGTGTCCTGTGAAATGTAAAAGGACACCAGTTGTGTGTCTTAAGTCTTCACTAATATAACATATTCCATAATATTTGCAAATAAAATAAGCCTTAACAATTTCTAAAGATTTTTTGTAGACGGCGCTCAAATACATTCTCGTCTATGATTCCCTGCATACTGCCAAGGAATTGGCCATTCTGGAAAAAGACGAAGGTCGGGACGATATCTGCTTCATAGTCCGCGGTAAGTAAGGGGGATTCATCGATATCTACTTCGCAGAACCGGATTTTCTTGCGGTACTTTTTCTCTATCTCTTCGACAAGCGGTTTCATCATGGCGCATTTTCCGCACCAGACGGCGTAGAACATGACAACGTTAGGAAGCGGACCGCGTTTTGTCTCAACCGTAAAATTTTTCTCTGTCAAATGCAGCATAGTGTTCACCTTTCCTGTATTCGGCCCGGAGATCAGCAGCCGGGATTCAATGTGCGGTATACTTCATCCATAGATTTTTTCAGGCAGACCAGCTTCTTGTGAAGACCTTTTCTATGGTAAGTGAATTCACAGAGTTTCTGACGGATACTCTTCTTACATTTCCTTTTGCGTCCCATATGCATATATCCAGACATAAATTCTTCAATAAATATATATGCGGGGACCGGCGCTGAGGTTCATGAACTGGAAAATATAAACATGAAAATTTTGTGAAATAAATTGTCAGCTCTTTTGATGTTAAGAATTTCTCCCAACAACCAACTTGCAGATCGGATTGCCAAGGGAGGAGAATTTCTCCTCGTACTCGGTCATGATATTGCCCTGATTCATTGTATCGTCGTGGTGGAGGTCATAGGTGCAGCCCTTTATATGGAAGGCGGAAGAGACATTGACCTCCGAGACGGAGAAGTCGAAGAGCAGCCGGTTATCCGTCTTGAATTCGATCGTGCCGTCTTCTGCAAGGACTCTGTCATAACGGGCAAGGAACTCCCGGGAGGTAAGCCGCCGTCCGGCATGCCGTGCCTTGGGCCAGGGATCGGAGAAGTTCAGATAGATGCGGTCAACCTCTCCCGGAGCGAAGACGCCGGCAATATCGCTGGCATCCATGCAGATGAAGCGGACGTTAGGCAGGGCCGTAGCATTTGGCAATGCGGCGCCGGCAGAGGACGGCTTGGGATTTAGCGTCTGGAATTTCTCCACGGCCCGGAGGAGGACGCTGGAGTAGCGTTCGATCCCGATATAATTGATCTGCGGATTCTGCCGGGCGAGGGTAAGCAGGAATTGGCCTTTCCCCATCCCGATCTCTATATGGATAGGATGAGAATTGCCGAAGACCTCATGCCATCTGCCGCGGTATCCGCTCTCATTCTTAACAACTTCTTTACACTCGTTCAGCACGCTTACGGCGCGCGGAATATTTCTAAGGCGCATACGTGATTCCCCCTGTTTTTAAGCATTTTAGTATGTTTTTTAGTTTAGCGTGCAGGCGTAAAAAAGTCAATTGAATATAAGTGTGTGAAAAACGTAACAAAAAAGGCATTTTTTGTTGAATTTTACTATGGAAATTTGGAAAAAACGGAGTATATTATAATTGTGTGCAAATTGACGGGAAATGGAGGTATCTGAATGGACACAGTTGTTAAGAAATTAGCAGATATCGAGGAAACTGCAGAGGCGATTGTGGAACATGCTCAGGCTCAGAAGAGCGAGATCGAGAAGAAGATCCAGAATCAGCGGGATCGTTTTGACGCGGCGATTGAGGACGAGACCAGGAAGCAGTTAGAGCAGATCCGGAAGGACGCGGATGCGAAGATGGAGCGGATCTTGAAGGAGCAGCGGGAGAAGAACCGGTCGACGATCGATAACCTTAAGAAGGAATTCGAGGAGAACCACAGTGCGTATGCCCGGGAGATCTTAGCGCATATAGTAGAGGTGTAGGGCATGGGTAATGTGATGACGTACAGCGGCTTGACCACGAAGGTGCGGGCGATGCAGGCGAAGCTCCTGAACGGGCGGGATTTTGAGAATATCGCGAACTTAAGGAGCGTGCCGGAAGCCATCGAATACCTGAAGGAGAAGCCTGCCTATGTAAGATATATGGAACAGATTGACGTATCCCTGTATCACAGGGGGAATATAGAGAAGATCCTGTATCAATCATTGTTCGATGATTACACGCGGATATTCCGGTTTGCGGGGATGGAGCAGAAGAAGTTCCTTAAGCTGTACTGGAAGAGGTATGAGATCGACCTGATCAACTACTGTCTGCGGATTGTGTTCAATCATTACGATATGCCGTTTGATATAGAATATAAGAAGGTATTCTTCGATAAATATTCTCAGATCTCGATCGATAAGCTGATCATGTCGAGGAACGTTGAAGAGCTGATCGATAATCTGAAGGATACGGAATATTACGCGCCGCTTCAGCCGATCCGCGAGTCGGAAGGGGCGACACTGTTTGATTACGATCTGGCTCTGGATCTGTATTATTTCTCTGAAATGTGGAGGAAGAGCAGACAGCTTCTTAAGGGAAAGGAACGCGAGATGTATATCCGGGACTTCGGTTCGAGGATCGATCTGCTGAATATCCAGTGGATCTACCGTGCGAAGAAGTATTACAATATGCTGCCGCCGGACATCTATTCGCTCACGATACCGATCCAGTACAGGCTCAGCGTGGACGAGTTCAAGGGCCTGGTGGAGGCTCCGACTGTCGAAGAGTATGAGAAACGCCTGGAGGAGACATATTATGCTGAGAAATATGCGGACATCAGCGGGAAGACGCTGGAAGCCGCATATAAGGAGTACATGAGGCGGTTATATGTCAGTGACAGAAGACGGAATCCGTATTCGATCGCGACGGTGAATACATATCTGTTTTTGAAGGAAGAAGAGATCTACAAATTAACAACGGCCCTTGAATGTATCCGTTACGGCTTATCTTCAAGAGAGACGTTAGGATACTTAGGAGGTGTGATGCAATGATTGTAAAGATGAAGTTTTTGAGCATCAGCGGTCCCAGGATTGATATAGACCGTGTGTGCGAGAAATATCTGTCCAAGTATGAGATGCAGCTTGAGAATGCAGTCACGGAGCTTAAGACGACAGATAATCTTCTGCCTTTTGTGGAGGTGAATCCATACAAAGACGCGCTTGCGAAGGCGGAACAGTTCGCGGCGCTCTTACCGGAGGGGATGCCTCACGTTGACCAGAATATGTCAAAAGACGAGATGCTTGCCTTTATCCGGGAGCTTAATCATGACTATCTGGATCTGCAGGAGAAGAAGGAACTGCTGAATAAGAAGGAAGACGAAGCCAAGGAGAAGTTCAAAGTCCTGGAACCGTTTACCCCTCTGAATCTGGATCTGCATAAGACGATGCGTTATAAGTATATGAAGATCCGCTTCGGAAGGATCGGCCTTGATCATTACAAGAAGCTGGAGAAATATCTGTTTGATGATCTGCAGGCAGTATTCCTCGAGGGAACAAGGAATGAGAACTACGTATACGGATGTTATTTCGTGTCGAATGCGGACACGAGCAAGGTAGATTCAGCGTTTAATTCCCTGCATTTTGAGCGGATCACGATTCCGCCGGAATATATCGGAACACCTAAGGATGCGTGCGGAAGCATGCAGAAGAGTATCGACGATGCCAGGAAAGAGAAGGATGAGATCGACCGGCAGATCGAGGAGCTGATGAGCAGCCGGGCAGCCAAGCTCTTGGGGGCAAGGAAGAGACTGGAGGAATTGTCTAATAACTTCGATGTCCGTAAGATGGCGGCAAGGACGGATGTGGGAGATAACAAGGAAGACTATTACATCCTCTGCGGATGGATGGGAGAAGCCGATGTGGCGGCCCTGCTTGAAGAGTCGAAGGATGATGACAGGGTGTTCATCGTCGTGGAAGAAGACCGGGAGAAGTTCTTCGGAGATCCTCCGACGAAGCTTAAGAATCCTAAGTTCTTCAAGCCTTTTGAGCTGTTTATCCAGATGTACGGCCTTCCGGCACACGATGAGCTGGATCCGACGATGTTCGTGGCGCTCACTTATACATTTATCTTCGGCGCTATGTTCGGAGATGTGGGGCAGGGCTTCTGCCTGTTTGCGCTCGGCGGGCTGATCTATCTGAAGAAGAAGATGAACTTAGCGGGAATCGTGTCGATCGCGGGGATCTTCTCTATGATCTTCGGCGTCATGTTCGGCAGTGTCTTCGGGTTCGAGGATGTGATTCCGGCAATCTGGCTCAGGCCGGTGGAGGCGATGACGAATCTGCCGTTTATCGGACAGCTGAATACGGTGTTCATCATAGCGATCGCTTTTGGTATGGCCTTAAATATCCTGGTGATGATCTTCCAGATCGCCAACGCTGCGAAAGCGCATGACACAGAGAACCTGTGGTTCTCGACAAACGGAGTGGCAGGGCTTGTGTTCTATGGATTCCTGGTACTGACCGTCGTGTTGTATATGACCGGGCACAAGGTTCCGGGCAATATCCTGATGGTGATATTCCTGGGAATTCCGGTTCTGCTGTTCGTATTCAAGGAACCGCTTACTAATCTGGTGGAGCATAACCATAAGAAGATGGAAGAGAGTAAGGCGATGTTCCTGGTACAGGGCTTCTTTGAACTGTTTGAGACGTTGCTGAGTTACTTCTCCAACACGCTTTCTTATGTGCGTATCGGGGCATTCGCAGTCAGCCATGCGGCGATCATGGAGGTAGTCCTGATGCTCTCCGGGGCGGAGAGCGGAACGCCGAACCTGTTCGGGGTTATCTTTGGCAATGCAGTCGTATGCGCGCTGGAGGGGCTGATCGTCGGCATCCAGGTACTGCGTCTGGAATATTATGAGATGTTCAGCCGTTTCTATAAGGGAAGCGGACGGGAATTCAAACCATTTAACAAGCAAACGAAATAAAAAGTGAATAAGATAAAGACAAGAGGAGGATATCAATCATGACTTTAACTGTGAAATTATTACTTATTGCAGCACTGGTGCTTGGCATCATCGTTCCATTCGGATACTATCTGATCGGAGAGAAGACAAAGAAGCGTTATAAGAGGGCGATTGTGACCAATGCGTTCTTCTACTTCGGAGCATTCGCTGTCGCGGCTATTATGATGTTCGGCGGAGCGCCGGTGGAAGCGGCAGAGGGCGTTTCTGAGGCTGCTTCTAATTCTGTTGGGTTCGGCTATCTTGCCGCTGCGCTGTCAACCGGTCTGTCCTGTGTCGGCGGTGGTATTGCCGTAGCAAGCGCCGCAAGCGCTGCGCTTGGCGCGATCAGCGAGGATTCCAGTGCTCTTGGTAAGTCACTGATCTTCGTAGGTCTTGCGGAAGGTGTATGTCTGTACGGACTGATCATCTCCTTCATGATTCTGGGTAAATTGTAAGATGAAGATGTATCTGATCAGTGATAATGTCGATACACTGACAGGGATGAGGCTTGCGGGAGTTGACGGGATCGTGGTCCACGAGAGGGAGGAGCTGAGGACGGCGATCGAGAACGCGATGAACGATAAGGCGGTGGGAGTTATCCTGCTGACGGAGAAGTTCGGCAGAGAATTCCCGGACCTGATCGATGAGATCAAGCTGGAGCGTACTATGCCGCTGCTTATCGAGATTCCTGACAGACACGGAACCGGACGTAAGAAGGACTTTATCACATCTTATGTAAATGAGGCGATTGGTTTGAAACTATAAAGCGAGGTGGCATACTTGACAGTAGAAGAGAAGATATCACATTTGCAGGCCGCGGCAATGGAAGAGGCCCGTGCAGAGGGCAATGCGATCATGAAGCAGCATGAGGACGCGCTGCTCGGAGTGTTTGAACAGCATCGGGCAGAACTTCTGCGCCAGTCGGAGACACGGGTGAAGGCGGAGCGTGTCGGAGCACAGCAGCAGCTTAATATGGCGATGTCCAAGGCACAGCTTGAACTGAAGCGTGAACTGAGCAAGACACAGAAGGAATTGAAGAAGAAATTGTTTGAGGAAGTCCGCGAGGTGGTTGAGGAATATATGAAGACGGAGGAGTATCCGCGCCTGCTGATCTCGTATATCGAGAAGGCGGCAAGATTCGCCGGAGGCGCGGCTATGACCATCTATATCAATCCGACGGATGCGGATAAGAAGGAGTATCTCGAGGAGCATACCGGTATGGCGCTTACGGTGAGCAAGGAAGACTTTATCGGAGGTGTGCGCGCGGTGATCCAGGAGAAGAATATACTGATCGACCATGCGTTCAAGGGTGCGATCGAGAATGAATACAGAAAGTTCTTGTTCAAGGGAGGTGTGCAAGTTGGATAGTGTGACGACTGGTAAGATCTACGGGATCAACGGGCCTGTTATCTACCTGAAGGGCAAGACAGAATTCAAGATGTCGGAGATGGTGTACGTCGGAGAAGAGAAGCTGGTCGGAGAAGTGATCTCTCTTGATAAGGATATGACTACGGTACAGGTATACGAGGAGACGTCAGGGCTTCGCCCGGGCGAGTATGTTGAGTCCACTGGCGCGGCGGTATCCGTAACCCTGGCGCCCGGAATCCTGAACAACATATTTGACGGAATCGAAAGACCCTTAGAGCGGATCGCGGATAACGGCAGCGCATTTATCACCAGAGGCGTCAGTGTGGATTCTCTGGATGTACAGAGATTATGGGAGACGCATATTACGGTCTCCGAGGGCGAGACGGTTCACGGAGGGACGGTGATCGCAGAGGTGCAGGAGACGCAGGCGATCTTACATAAATGTATGGTGCCGCCGGATGTAGAGGGAACGGTAGTATCCGTTGTCCCGGACGGTGAGTACACCATTACAGACGTGCTGGTGACGGTTGAGCAGCCTGACGGCGGCAGGAAGGAGCTGACCATGACCCAGCGGTGGCCGATCCGTGTTCCAAGGCCGGTGAGCCACCGGTTCCCGGCGACAGTGCCGCTTATTACGGGACAGCGTATCCTGGACACGATGTTTCCGATCGCCAAGGGAGGAACCGCGGCGATTCCGGGCGGATTCGGAACGGGGAAGACTATGACCCAGCATCAGATCGCCAAGTGGGCGGATGCGGATATTATCATATATATCGGATGCGGGGAGCGCGGCAACGAGATGACACAGGTGTTGGAGGAATTCTCGGAGCTGGTGGATCCTAAGACGGGCAACCCGCTGATGGACAGGACAACGCTGATCGCGAATACGTCGAATATGCCGGTTGCGGCCCGTGAGGCTTCTATCTATACCGGACTTACTCTGGCAGAGTATTACCGGGATATGGGATATGATGTGGCGATCATGGCGGATTCTACTTCGCGATGGGCGGAGGCCCTGCGTGAGCTGTCCGGGCGTCTGGAGGAGATGCCGGCGGAGGAAGGCTTCCCGGCCTATCTGGCTTCCCGGCTGTCGGCCTTCTACGAGAGAGCGGGCATGATGCAGACGTTAAACGGCGAGACCGGGTCGGTGTCTATCATCGGCGCGGTATCCCCTCAGGGCGGTGATTTCTCCGAGCCGGTAACGCAGAATACGAAGAGGTTCGTCCGGTGCTTCTGGGGACTGGACAAATCGCTGGCATATTCCAGACATTTCCCGGCGATCCACTGGCTGTCAAGCTACAGTGAATATCTGAATGACTTAAGCGGATGGTATGCGGACCACGTATCGCCGAAGTTTGTAGATTACCGGAACCGGATGATGGCCCTGCTGAATCAAGAGAGCAGCCTGATGGAGATCGTGAAGCTGATCGGCGGAGATGTGCTTCCTGATGATCAAAAACTGGTGTTAGAGATCGCGAAGGTGATCCGTCTGGGATTCCTGCAGCAGAATGCATTTCACAAGGACGATACCTGCGTGTCCATGGAGAAGCAGTTCAAGATGATGGATGTGATCCTGTATCTGTATAAGACTGCGAGGAATCTGGTGGCGATGGGACAGCCGATGTCCGTGCTGAAGGCAGAGGGTATCTTCGAGAAGGTGATCGCTATCAAGTATGATGTGGCAAACGACAATCTGCAGCTTTTGGATCTGTATAAGAAAGATATTGATGACTTCTACAATCGAGTGATTGCGAAGAATGCGTAAGGAGGGAACCGTACATGGCAATAGAATATCTGGGACTCAGTAATATTAACGGACCTCTTGTAGTGCTGGAAGGGCTGCAGGGTGCGTTCTTTGATGAGATCGTAGAGTTTGTGGTAGACGGTAATACGAAGAAGATGGGACGTATTATCGAGTTATATGAGGATAAGGCGATCATACAGGTATTCGAGGGGACGGAGAATATGTCTCTTCGCAATACCCATACGAAGCTCACCGGGCATCCGATGGAGGTTGCCGTGTCCCCGGAGGTGCTGGGGCGGACCTTCAACGGAGTCGGAGTGCCGATCGACGGTCTGGGAAGGATCGTGGCGGCGGAGAGAAGAGACGTCAACGGCCTGCCGCTGAACCCGGTGCGCAGAGAGTATCCAAGAAACTATATCCGCACGGGAATCTCAGCGATCGACGGTCTGACAACGCTGATCCGCGGGCAGAAGCTTCCGATCTTCTCAGGAAACGGACTTCCCCACGACCAGTTGGCGGCGCAGATCGTTAAGCAGGCGTCCCTGGGCGACGGGACGAACGAGAACTTCGCGGTTGTGTTCGGCGCGATGGGTGTTAAGCATGACGTTGCAGAGTTCTTCCGCAAGACATTTGACGAGAGCGGCGTTGCGGATCATGTGTGCATGTTCCTTAACCTGGCCAACGATCCGGTGGTGGAACGTCTGATCACGCCGAAGGTTGCGCTTACGGTTGCAGAGTATCTGGCGTTCGAGTGCAATATGCATATTCTGGTCATCCTGACGGATATGACGTCATTTGCAGAGGCGATGCGTGAGGTATCCTCTTCAAAGGGTGAGATCCCTTCAAGAAAGGGTTATCCGGGATATCTCTACAGTGAGTTGGCGACGCTGTATGAGCGCGCGGGAATCGTCGAAGGCGCTTCGGGATCAGTGACACAGCTCCCGATCCTGACTATGCCGAATGATGATATCACGCATCCGATACCGGACCTTACCGGATATATCACGGAGGGACAGATCGTTCTCGACCGGAATCTGCACGGGCAGGCGATCTATCCGCCTATCAGTATCCTGCCGTCTCTGTCCCGTCTGATGAAGGACGGAATCGGAGAAGGGTATACCAGAGAAGACCATCAGGGACTTGCGAACCAGTTGTTCTCCGCCTATGCCAAGGTAGGAGAGGCGAGGAACTTAGCGTCTGTTATCGGTGAGGATGAGTTGTCGCCGTTGGATAAGAAGTATCTGAAATTCGGCGAAGAGTTTGAGAAGCATTATATCGGACAGGGACCGACGGAGAACCGGACGATTCAGGATACGCTGGATTTTGGATGGCAGCTATTGGGCTTCCTTCCGAAAGAAGAACTGGATCGAATCGATACGCAGTTGATAGATAAATACTATCCGCTTGCCCGCCCCGTCGCGGATGCGGTCTAGTACACCGCCGGCGCGAAGGTGACAGGGCGATAGAAGTAAAGGAGGTCTTCGTATGGATCCAAGAGAATTTCCTACCAAAGGTAATCTGATGCTTGCCAAGAATTCTCTTGCACTGGCACATCAGGGCTATGACCTTATGGACAAGAAGCGGAATATTCTTCTTAAGGAATTAATGGAACTGATCGATGAGGCAAAGAACATACAGGAAGAGATTGATAGTACATTTACCAGAGCATATACGTGTCTCCAGCGTGCGAATATCGAGCAGGGGATCAGCAAGGTAGAAGAGCTTGCATTTACCGTTCCGATCGAGGAATCCATTCGGATACAGACCAGGAGTATCATGGGAACGGAGATCCCGCATATCAAGTACGACGACAGGCAGAACGACCTGACATACGCGTTCGGGACGACGAAGGAATCCATAGATATAGCCAGGGAGGCGTTCCGTGCGGTGAAGAACCTGACGATCAAGCTGGCTGAGGTGGAGAATGCGGCGTACCGCCTTGCGGCGAATATCAAGAAAACCCAGAAGAGGGCGAATGCGCTGAAGAATATCACGATCCCGATGTACAGCAATCTGGTGTATACGATCAATAATGCACTGGAGGAGAAGGAAAGAGAAGAATTCACCAGACTTAAGGTGATCAAGAAGATGCAAGGGAAATAATATATCAAAAGCAAAGGAGCCGCCGGGAATCATATATTCCGGCGGCTCCTTTTGCCGTCTTTGACGCTGTATTAATAATTCTCCGCCTTGATCTGGAAATAAGCCTGCGGATGTGCGCATACCGGGCATACCTCCGGCGCCTGCCTGCCTACTGCTATGTGGCCGCAGTTCGAGCACTGCCAGATGCAGTCTCCTTCTCTGGAGAATACAAGGCCGCCTTCGATATTCGCCAGAAGCTTACGGTATCTCTCTTCATGTTCCTTCTCGATCTTGCCGACCTCTTCAAACAGGAGGGCAATATCATCGAATCCTTCATCTCTTGCTGTCCTGGCAAATTCTGCGTACATATCGGTCCACTCGTAGTTCTCGCCGTCTGCCGCGTCCTTAAGATTCTCGATGGTTGACGGTACTGCGCCGCCGTGGAGCAGCTTGAACCACATCTTGGCGTGCTCTTTCTCGTTGGCCGCGGTCTCTTCGAAGATGTTAGCGATCTGTACATAGCCGTCCTTCTTTGCCTTGGATGCGTAGTAGGTGTATTTATTCCTTGCCTGGGATTCGCCTGCGAATGCCGCCTGCAGGTTCGCTTCTGTCTTGCTTCCTTTTAATTCCATAATAAGTACCTCCTGAATTGTATAATATAGTAATAATTACTATTATTATAACATAGAATATTTTATTTGCAAGTGTTTTATCGTATTTTCTGAGAAATGAACTCAGCGGAACGCTCCGCAGCGTTTGACAATTCCGCATAAATCTGCTAAGATATACTTACATAAAGGTACTGCCGATAGACGGCTAGTCCGTTTTATAACTTGCAAAAATAGCCGCAAAGTTTTCCAGACTAAGGGCGGCTATTTTTGTGGTTTATTATTATCTTTGCTTCCGATGGCGTATCCGAGACCGAAGCAGGTCAGGCATAAGCCAAGCACTGAAATCAATCCTTCAATCGTCAACATCCACTCAGCCCTCCTTTCCCAGATTCCTGCAAGCAGGTTTCTATGTAATCGGAGGGTCACAGTCCCTCCGCAGAAGAACTAGCCGCCTACCGTTATGGCAATACCCGTATGAATATTTTATCAGAAAATGTCGGACGCTACAAGATGGTTTTCCGGCTTTTTTCTTTTCCCATTTGCCAACCCGCCAAAACAGAGTTAAGAATAGTAATTAATCTACCCTTGTCTTTATCCCGGCTATGCAGCTATGTTTTCTATTTGATTAAAAAATCTCTTTGAGCTTATAACTCCAGGGCTTTCCATGATATTCCAATATTTTCCAAGATTTGACTGAACTTCCTCTTTAGATATTGACAAAATCGGCAGGGGGCAGACCGTCCGAAAACTCAAAAGTCAATCTTGAAAGTGGGGAATAACATTCAAAATATGATAGCAAATAAGAATAAAATAGATGAAATGAACGGTTATGATATTAGTTTAGATGCAAAAGTGGAGAATGACGGACGGTCAGAAACAGTTTTCGGACAGTCTGGGGGGGGGGTAAAATGGACAAGGTTATATGATAGAATGTTACATTTTTAGCTGTAAAAAAGGTATGAGAGCATGGGTACATATAGAAAGAGGGGTAGGTACTACACCAGTACAGGTTATTCCGAGGAATTTGACGGCTATTCTGAGGTTTCCCCGGAACAGCCAGAGTATGCTGCTTATCAGGAAGAAGCTGTCGATTATCAGCCGGAGTATGCTGCTTATCAGGAAGAAGCCGCCGATTATCAGCCCGAGTATTACCAGGAGCAGTACGAGGATTACGGCGCAGAGTATCAGGACGCCCGGCAGACGGCGGTATATGATAATTACAGCCCGCAGAGTTACAGATATCATGATTATAGTTCCCAGCAGCTTAGACAGCCGCGCTGGCATGCAGATTATTCCGATAGGCAGCGAGCTTCGGCCTATCCGTATCCAAGGTATGGACGGGTGCAGGAAACACAGGAAGTACCGCAACAGGAAGAAGGGAATCATGAGCGGGCAGCCCGGCGGCCGGAACCTGACGGTGAAGAGCTTCAAAGGCGCCGGGAGGCGCGCAGACACAGAAGGATCCGTGAGGAGAAGCGCCGCAGACGCAGAAAGCGCCTGATCATAGCGCTCTCGGTACGGCTGGCATGTATGCTCACCGCTCTTTTTATCGTTATCTCCCTGTTCCGCCTTTTGTTTTTTGGGAGTCCCGTCCGGCGTAAGGTCAGGGTGGAGGCCGGAACAGAACTGGATGTGAAGGATTTCCTGAAAAAGGAGAAAGTAAAAGGCGAATTTGTAACAGATATCTCTAAGGTCAGGCTCGATCATGTAGGCGAACAAGAGATTGTATTAGAGGTCAAAGGGAAGAAGCGGAAATCACGGCTGATCGTTGAAGATACGAAAGCTCCGAAGGCGGACCCTGTGCCAGCCGTTATCGACGTTGACGGGAAGCTCAAAGCAAAGGAGCTGGTTGACAATATCGAAGACGCCACCGATGTCAAATGCTCCTTCAAGAAGAAGCCTGATCTGTCGGAAAAGGGCAGCACATCTGCGGTTGTCATTCTGACGGATGAAGGTGGCAACACCGCGGAAGTAGAGGCGGATATCGAAGTTATCATAGATAAAGAAGCGCCCGTTATCGACGGCGTAGCGCCGCTGACCGGGTTCATCGGCGAACCGATCTCTTATAAGTCTACGATCACGGTAACGGATAATTGTGTGCGTGATATGGACGTAACCGTCGATAACAGCAAGGTAGACACGAAGACGGCGGGTACTTACGACGTATTCTATACAGCCGTCGACCGGGCCGGGAATAAGGCAGAGGCGTCGACTGTGATCACCATTAAGGAGAAACCGCAGAACTATGTAACGCCGGAGGAGGTCTTAGAAGAGGCAGACGAAGTCCTGAAAGAAATCACGAAGAAGGGCATGACAAAGAAGGAGAAGGCTAAGGCGATCTATGAATGGGCGAGAATGAATATCGGATATGTCAACAAATCCGAGAAGGACAGCTGGACGAACGGAGCCCATCAGGGATTCACGGAGAAGAGCGGAGATTGCTTCGTCTTCTTTGCTACGGCAAAGGCGCTGCTGACACAGGCGGGCATTCCGAACCTGGATGTTGTAAAGAGTGATACCAGTCATTCCAGCCATTACTGGAGCCTGATCGACTGCGGCGACGGCTGGTACCATTTCGACGCGACTCCGCGTATGGGAGGCGGCGACGATTTCTTCATGAAGACGGACGCACAGATCCTTAAGTATTCCAAGAATCACAGGAACAGCCATATCTTCGATCAAAGCCTGTATCCTGCCACCCCGACGGAGGAGTCTACGGTGAAATAGCGTTACTTTAGGAGGAAATGAATATGACACTGGGTATCATAGGCGGCCTGGGTCCGATTGCAACTGCTTATTTTATGGAACTGATCATCCAGATGACCGATGCGAAGAGGGATCAGGACCATCTGTCCATGATCGTGTACAACGCTCCGGAGATCCCGGACCGGACGTCTTATATACTGGGAGTAAGCAGCAGGAATCCGGTCTGGGATATGATTGAGATCGGCAGGAAGCTTGCCGGGCAGAAGGTAGCCTGTATCAGTATTCCCTGTGTTACGGCACATTATTTTCACGAAGAATTATCCGAGAATATCCCGGTTCCTATCATCCATGCGATACAGGAGACGGGGCTTGAGCTTAGGGCCGGCCGGATCAGGAGCGCCGGCATCATGGCTACCGACGGGACGATCCAAAGCCGTATATTTCAGCGGGAATTAGAAGAGATGGGTATAGAAGTATTTCTCCCCAGGAGAGAATATCAGGAATCGGTCATGGAATTGATCTACGAAGAAGTAAAGGCAGGAAGGCCTGTCGATATAGATAAGTTTCGGAGGGTATCTTCACATCTGAGAGAACAGGGCGCCCAGGTGATCATCCTGGGATGTACGGAGCTTTCCCTGATCAAGAGGGATCATCCGATCGGCCGGGGATACCTGGACGTGATGGAGATCCTGGCCCAGAGATCCATCTTAAGATGCGGGGGCAGACTTAAGGAGAGATACCGGAATTTGATCACATAATACCAAGGAGTAAAGAACATGCAGAGAAATATATTAGAATATCTGGAAGAGACAGTTAGAAAATATCCTGATAAAACTGCATTTGCAAATGAATCTATGGGGATGACCTTTCAGGAAGTATCCGATGCGTCCCGGAGTATCGGGACCTGTCTGCTGAAGAAGGGCTATCAGAAAGAACCGGTCGTTATATATATGAAGAAGCATCCTCATATGATCGCCGCGTTCTGGGGAGCAGTCTACAGCGGATGCTTCTATGTGCCGATGGATGAGGAGATGCCGGCATTCAGGATCGATCTGATCTTCCGTAACCTGAAACCGCGCGCCGTGATCTGTGACGAGACGACCCGTGAACAGATGAAGGAATTCCGTGATTTTGACGGCGAGGTGCTGCTCTATGATGAGATCGCCGGGGAATCGGCAGATCCCGGACTGCTTGGCGCTGTCCGTGAGGCGGCGATCGATACGGATCCGATCTATATCGTATTCACCTCAGGGTCTACAGGCGTGCCAAAGGGTGTAGCCGCATGCCACCGATCCGTCATTGATTATGTCGAGAACTTAACGGAGGTATTGCAGATCTCAGAGAAGTCTGTACTTGCCAATCAGGCACCGCTGTATTTCGATGCGTGCTTAAAGGAGCTGTTCTCCAGCTTGAAATGCGGCGCGACCACTTACCTGACACCCAGGTCATTGTTCATGTTCCCGGTCAAGTTGGTGGAATTCCTGAACGAATATAAGATCAATACCGTCTGCTGGGTAGTCTCGGCGCTTACCATGATCTCGTCCACGAAGACATTTGACAAGATCATCCCGAAGTATCTGCGTACCGTTGCCTTTGGAAGCGAGGTATTCCCCATCAGGCAGTTCCGTCTGTGGAAAGAGGCTCTTCCGGACGCTCGTTTCATCAACCTGTACGGTCCGACGGAGGCGACCGGGATGAGTTGTTATTATGAGGTCGACCGGGACTTTGAAGAAGGAGAACCAATTCCGATCGGCCGGCCGTTCAAGAATACGGAGATCCTTCTTCTGGATGAGAATAATAGAGCGCCGCGGCCCGGGGATCCCGGCGAGATCTGTATCCGGGGTACGGCGCTGACACTTGGGTATTACGGAGATCATGAGAAGACAGATGAAGTGTTCGTTCAGAACCCGTTGAACCCATACTACCATGAGCGGATCTACCGCACGGGAGACATAGGTATGCGAAATGAACGCGGGGAACTGGTCTTCCTGTCCAGGAAGGATCACCAGATCAAGCATATGGGACACCGGATCGAGCTTGGCGAGATCGAGGTTCATGTGAATCGGCTCGAGGGTGTCCGCAGCGCATGCTGTATCTATGATAAGGAGAAAGAGAAGATCACGCTCTTCTATACGGGAGACGCCCAGACCAAGGAGCTTGTGGTCAGCCTCAGGAAGACGCTTCCCAGATACATGGCGCCGAACCTGGTGTATGCGCTTGAGGAGATGCCGCTGACAGCGAACGGTAAGATAGACCGCGTAAAGCTGCTAAACATGGCACAGAGTAAGAAAATATAAGAAAGATAAGGAGAAAATATTATGGAAGCTTTATTGAAAATTCTGACCAATCTGCACCCGGAGGTAGACTTTGAGACCAGCACCGATCTGGTGGACGGCAAGATCATCGATTCATTTGACATCGTCAGCATCATCTCTGAGATCAATGATGAGTATGACGTAGTGATTCCTGCCGAGGAGATCGTGCCGGATAATTTCAATTCCGCGCAGGCATTGTATGAATTGATCGTGCGGCTGGAAGATGAATAGGAGCTGTCATGCTGTTTACATCCTATAGCTTTATCGGGTTTATTGCGGTGGTTTTCCTGCTGTATTATCTTCTCCCGAGAAAATGTCAATGGCCGTTCCTGCTGGCGGCCAGTTATACCTTCTACTTCATAGCCAGTCCGTCTTACCTTCTCTTCATCGGCGCTACAACGGTATCTACCTATATGACAGGCCGCAGGCTGGACGCCCTTAAGGAGACGCAGGACGCCTATATCAAGGCGAATAAGGGAAGCCTTAGCCGGGAAGAGAAGAAGGCTTACAAGGCTTCCATGAAGGCGAGACAATGGAAATGGCTGCTCGGCTGCCTGCTGTTCAACCTTGGGATCCTGGCGGTGCTGAAGTATACGAATTTTGTGATCGCTAATTTTAACGGACTCCTGCGGATGTTTGGGAGCGGCGGGCAGATCTCCTTCGTAGACCTGGTGCTTCCTATGGGGATCTCCTTCTACACCTTCCAGACCATGGGCTACATCATAGACGTATACCGCGGAACGTGCCGGGCGGAGAAGAACCTGTTCAGGCTCGCATTGTTCGTATCCTTCTTCCCGCAGTTGGTACAGGGGCCCATCAGCAGATACAGCGATCTCGCGAAGTCCCTCTATGAGCGGCATGATTTTGATACCAGAACGGTTGCTTACGGACTCTATCGGATCCTGTGGGGGTATTTTAAGAAGGCCGTGATCGCGGACCGGATATTGACTGCCGTGAACGCCATCATTCAGAATCCGGACACCTATCAGGGCGGGTTCGTATTCGTGGGCATGATGTTCTATGCCTTCGAGCTGTATGCGGACTTCACCGGGGGGATCGACATCACCATCGGTATCGCAGAGACCATGGGGATCACCGTGGCTGAGAACTTCCGGCGGCCTTACCTGTCTAAGAATATCAAAGAATACTGGAACAGGTGGCATATCACCATGGGGACCTGGTTCACGGATTATATCTTCTATCCGATCTCCGTGTGCAAACCGATGCTGAACGTCTCCAAAGCCTCCCGTGCGAAGTTCGGAGATTTCATCGGGAAACGTGTCCCGGTGTATCTGTCCTCCTTCGCCGTATGGTTTACGACGGGAATCTGGCACGGCGCAAGCTGGAACTTCATCGTATGGGGATTGATGAACTTCGTAGTGATCATGATCTCCCAGGAATGCGAGCCATTATATAAGAAGTTCCACAACAGATTCCATGTAAAAGATAAGCGCTGGTATGGTGTGTTTGAGATCCTGCGGACGATCCTGCTGATGAGCAGTCTGCGCATGTTCGACTGTTATCGGGACGTACCCCTTACATTCCGCATGTTCGGAAATATGTTCACACATTTCCGCCTGTCGGAGCTTCATACAGAAGCATTCCTGGAATTAGGGCTTACCGGAGCCGATTACGCCCTGCTGTCCGTCTGTCTGCTCCTGCTGTTCGCAGTCAGTCTGATTGAGGAGAAGAAAGGCAGTGTGCGGGATCTAATCTTCGCCGCGCCGGAGATCGTAAGATATGCGGTCTTCTATGTGCTGGTCTTATCGGTCATAATCTTCGGCGCCTATGGAATCGGATTCGACCAGAGCCAATTTATCTATAATCAATTCTAAAAGGAGGGGGGGAGGCAAATGCATAAGAAATCATTTGTCTGGGTTTTCAAGGCGGCGGCATTCCTGGCGGTCCTGCTTGTTACGTTGTTCTTCCTGCAGCGGCTTCTGATGCCGAAGTATATGTCCGACATTGTAGAGGGCGCGCTGACTGCCGAATACTACGAAGAGACGACCGGTCATGAGGTGCTGTTCGTCGGAGACTGTGAGGTCTATGAGAATTTCTCGCCCATCACGCTGTATGAGGAGTATGGCATCAGCAGTTATATCAGAGGTTCCGCCCAGCAGTTAGCCTGGCAGTCTTACTATATGCTGGAAGATACTCTCCGGTACGAGACGCCCAGGGTCGTTGTATTCAACGTACTGGCGCTCAAGTATGACGAACCTCAGAGCGAAGCCTATAACCGTATGACCATCGACGGAATGGAATTCTCGAAGACGAAGCTTGACGCCATCAAGGCATCGATGACGGACAGGGAGAATACTCTGGATTACCTGTTCCCGATCCTGCGGTATCATTCCCGCTGGTCCGATCTGTCGGCGGAAGACCTGACCTATATGTTTGGCAAGGATAAGATCTCCCATAACGGTTATTATATGCGGGTGGATGTAAGGCCTGCCGAAGGATTCCCGGAACCGGATATTCTGGCGGACTATACGCTGGGCAGCAATGCCATGGGGTATCTGGACAAGATGCGGACATTGTGCGAAGAGAACGGGATCGCACTGGTACTGGTCAAGTCGCCGAGCCTCTTCCCCCACTGGTATGACGAGTGGGACGAGCAGATCGCCGCATATGCGGCACAATACGGCCTTGATTATTTCAACTATGAGAAGCTGGCTTCGGAAGTAGGGATCGACTATAACACAGATACATATGACGCCGGGCTGCACATGAACTTGACGGGCGCAGAGAAACTTACCAGTTACTTTGGAAGATATCTGAAGGAGAATTACGAGCTTACGGATCACAGAGCAGATCCGGAGTATCAGAGTGTATATGCTGAAAAAATCCAGTTCTATGATTATATGGAAGCCGTTCAGCGCAAAGAATTATCAGAATATGGAGAAATCGTGAGTTATTAGAGGAGGAAGGCAAATGCGAAGCATTTTTATAATGCCTTCCTCCGAAATGCCGCCGAGCGAAGGCGAGGGGGCGCTACCGAAGAAAAGGAGGAAGGCAAATGCGAAGCATTTATTAGGATGCCTTCCGACGAAATGCCGCCGAGCGAAGGCGAGGGGGCGCTACCGAAGAAAAGGAGGAAGGCAAATGCGAAGCATTTATTAGGATGCCTTCCGACGAAATGCCGCCGAGCGAAGGCGAGGGGGCGCTACCGAAGAAAAGGAGGAAGGCAAATGCGAAGCATTTATTAGGATGCCTTCCGACGAAATGCCGCCGAGCGAAGGCGAGGGGGCGCTACCGAAGAAAAGGAGGAAGATTACAATGAGAAACATGAGAAGAATTATGACGGCAGCAGCGCTGTCCATGGTGTTCGGACTTACCGCCTGCGGCGGTTCGGACAAAGGAGGCGCGTCTGACGGAGGCTATTCATTCACCAGCGGGTCCACGAAGATCGAGATGGGTGCGGACGCATCCAAGGTGATTGAAGGGCTGGGCGAAGCAGATGAATACTTTGAATCTGAGAGCTGTGCTTTCGAAGGACTCGACAAGGTGTATACCTATCCGGGCTTTAAATTGAATACTTATCCTGACGGAGACAAGGATTATGTATTGTCCGTTGTGTTCATGGACGATACGGTGTCCACCGACAAAGGTATCAGTATCGGAAGCACGAAGGATGAGGTAACAGACGTTTACGGAGAGGCTTCGGAAGAATCCGCGGCTAAGCTGGTCTATGAGAGCGGGGACACAGAGCTTGCGATCGGTCTGAACGGAGACAGCGTGTCGTCCGTGGAGATCAGCGCGGTGGTGGAAGAGTAGGAGCTGCTCGCTATCATATCAACGGGAAGGAGGAATGCGTGCAAGTGAAGTTATGTAGAGGATAAAATATAATTCAGCAACAAAGGTATTATGGAGGAAAAGAAAAATGAGAGTTTGCAAGAGACAAATGAAAGGAAAGATTGTCTTTGCACTGCTGTTGGCGATGCTGGTTACATTGGTTTGGCCTGTCAGCAGTTATGCAGATGAATTAGGCGATGGAACAGCTGCGGATACAGTTGAAAAGGACGCTGAGAATGGTTCGGATGAATCGGTCGATGCAGGTGATGATTCTGTTCCGGAGACAGAGGACGAGCCGGAATCTGAGGATAAAGATGAGGCTGAGACTGACGGGAAGGATAGTGAACCTGAAGAGTCTGGTAATCAGTCAGATGTGCAGACAGATGAGTTAGAAGAGAAGGTTTCGGGAAGCAAAAAGGAACTGGAGCAAAATGAATCTAAAATGGACTCAAAGCTGGAGCTTGCATCTGTTGTGCTGGATAAGAACGGACAGAAGATAAAAAAGGGTGAAAAATTAGAGATTACAATAGGTGTAGCTAATGAAAGCGATGTGGAATTGCCGGAAAGCGGAAAGGTTATATTTGCTGCGGCAGCGTCAGATGAATGTGAACCTGTTGAAGTGACGCTGACGCTGGGAGAAGATTTCAAATATCATGGAAGCCTGACAACAGAAGATATGTATCCTTGTGAGTGGTATATTGACTATATTAAAATTGGACAAGTATGGACAAATAATGAATTTCCGGATAAAGGAACAGATCCGTATTATGTGTATATTTATGATGGTGATACTTATGATGATTCGGCATTTGATGTGAATATTGTTTTTTCGGCATTGGATGAGAAAGGGAATTACTACACTGTCGGTGAGGTTAAGAAGGAAAACGTACAGCGCCGTCAGTCGTTGAAAGAAGTTGGGGTCATATTTCCGGAAATGAAATCTGATTATGAGGGACTTACCCAGATTGGTTGGAAGGAAGAAGGGGGAAGAATAGAAGTTACAGAAAATACGCAGTTCTTCGAGCTCTCAAAACACTCTGGAACGGTAAATATCATTGCGCAATATGACAAAAGCTTTATACGAGCAAGATATATATATCCAGGAAGAAGAGTAGACAGATTATTCTTGTTTGAGCAGGGAGAAGTCTTTGGAAATATTTTGAAGCAAATCAAGAAATTTGTACCGGACGATTTTTCAGAGGAATATTCATTTATCGAATGGGAACCTGACATACTTCCTTACAAAGAAGATGAAGTAATCCCAGAGAAAGAAACTGAGCATTTAGTTGTTTTGAAGGCAAAGGTTGCTGAGGGAACATGGATACAGATAGTACGGGAATATTATGATCAGACGGGCAAGTGGTTTACAGAAAGAGAGGCTATGCTTGCGGAAGAAGGACTGACGGTTTATGGAGGATATGGTCTGGCAGCTAAATCAGAACAGCCGCCGTCTTATGAAGGGTTGAGATTCAAGGGATGGTTTCCTGGTATAATATGGAACGGGAACGATCCGGTAAAAAACGGAGAGGGTTTTTTGGTGATGGCCACATACGAGAACTGCCTGGTTCGGTACCTCATCAATACAGGTGATGAAGAGAAAATCTTTTGCCAGGTAGCGGAAAAGGGAGAGACTGTTACTGCGTTAACTGAATTTGAAGGTTTGGGTGAGGTTACCTGGAAGGAAGGCAAGGCGCCGGATGAAACATTTGTTGTTAATAATAATATGACATTCAGCGGAAGCGCGGAAGTAATCAAGAAACCGGCTGAACCATCCAAGCCATCCAATCCGTCAACCCCGTCAGGATCAACTTCTGGTTCAACCTCAGGAGATATAAAGTATCCCGACAAAGCCGTCAGTGTTGTTATCGAAGAGATCAATAGTTCAACGCCGGGACAGACCGTTCAGTTAAATATGAATTCATGGACTTCCGTGCCGACGGAAATCCTGCAGGCTGCAAAAGGGAAGGATGTGAATGTAGTTCTGTTGATGGACGGATATAGCTGGACGATCAACGGCAAAGATATACAGACTATATACAACAGGGATCGTACCGATCTTAAGGTGACCAAGAATACGAATAATATCCCGGGTTCAACGGTAACGGCCGTTGCAGGCGATAATCCAAGTCTGCAGATCTCTCTTGCACATGAAGGTGACTTCGGCTTCAAGGCGACACTGAGTATTGGTGTTGGTTCAGAGCATGCAGGAAAGTATGGCAATCTGTATTATCATGACAAAAACGGAAAGCTTGTATTCATTGACGCAGGCCAGATCGATTCAGAGGGCAATGTAAGCCTGGTGTTCAGCCATGCATCCGATTATCTGCTTGTAATATCAGATCAGGCTATGTCCCAGATAAATGTGCCGGAGAATCTGAAGCCGGCAGGAACGAACCAGAATGGCGCTGCATCTGCGGTGAACACAAACAGTAATGTCACAACAAGAAGTCCAAAGACCGGAGACTATACGGCGGTATATCCATGGCTGCTCTTATGTGCCGCGGCAGCGGGTTATACCATGGTATACAGTTCCAGAAGAAAACGTGTCCAGAAGTAATAGAGGATTTTAACCCGTAACTATCCCTGGGCCGAGAAGAAGAGCGGGATATCCGGCGGAAAACAAGTGAATACAAAGTAGCACAAAGAGACAAGGATCCACAGGGAGAAGGTTGCTGCCTGTGAGGTCCTTCTTGTGCATCTGCGGCAGAAATAGGCATCTGCAGCGAACGCGGAGATCAGCGCGGTGGTGGAAGAGTAGGAGTAAGAAAGGTTTAAGCATCCACAGTGATAGCAAGCATCGGATTGTGTCAACCGCAATCCGAAGGTCTTTTAAGATAGAGATAGAAGATTATCTATGGATATGTTATAATACTTGTGTTGTCCAACCTACACCCGGCAACGGGAGGAGGTGTTTTGCATGGAGTTATTCTTCACATTTCTTGTGACTGTCACAGCAGGTGTGGTTTGCCACCTCATCAGCAAATGGCTAGACAGGCACGACAAGGGCAACAAATAGCCTAGTGGATGCTTTGCCACTGTAAAAAGAAAAGAAGAATCCCTCGACTGTACGCTACTACGGTCGGGGGATTCGTTCTTTGCCTACATGGAATTCTCCACATTTCTTTGCCTACTGGCATTATAGCATATGCAAATTCTAATTGCAAGATACGTTTCATTTTTGCAAAATAAAAATTTATCCTTATCTGATATCGATCAGGATTTTAACCCGTAACTATCCCTGGGCCGAGAAGAAGAGCGGGATATCCGGCGGAAAACAAGTGAATACAAAGTAGCACAAAGAGACAAGGATCCACAGGGAGAAGGTTGCTGCCTGTGAGGTCCTTCTTGTGCATCTGCGGCAGAAATAAGCATCTGCAGCGAACGCGGAGAAGATGCTGAACACGAAGGTCAGGATGTCCATGACAAGGAAATTCCGTCCGATCATTCCCGTATAGGTATAGAACACGACAATCGTTGCGCCCACCGCACAGATGGCGGCAAGGAAACGGTGATAGAAGAAGCGCACGGCCTCCGGGCGGTATCTTAGATACTGCGCCGCCGATACGAATAGGATCGGGAAAAATAATAATTTCAAATGCTCCCAGACGGATTCGTTGATAGGGCAGATCAGGGCTATGAAGGCAGACCCTCCGCTTAATTGATAGAGGAAATGATTCAGGAAGCCAAGCAGGATCGCTGCGAGAGCATAAGGCATGTCCCGGGGAGCGATATATTTTCTCAGATGTATGCCGCAGGCTTTTATAATGTTCTTAATATGCATGAATGGCCTCCCTTTTCTGGTACAGCGGTATATTACGATACTGTCCGTTGTACTAATATATGTAAATGCGGGGAAGAATATGCCATTCCCAGATAGATTTGTCGAACGGTTTTTCTTGAACCGTCAAAAAAGATGTGCTAGAATAACCACATCAAAGAATTATATATGAGTCTCGTATATTCTTAGAAGTTCATTTTATCTACGGCAGGTCGCCGGATTATTTCAATGTCACAGAGTATTCAACAGGCTGTAACGCGGGAGGATTTTTAATGGAAAGAAACAGAATAATATATGACGGATTATGCTGCAAGGTGAATGTGAAGGCGGCATTTGTAGACAGATGTCTTCATACCCCGGAGATCTCTTCGAAGATGCTGACGAGAGCCGTCGCGGAGACGATGCGCCGGGATAAGCTGCTTCCGGTCGAAGACACAGGCCGGGGAGTCGTGGCGGTGAGGATGGAGCTTGACGAGGAGCGGAGGGAACAGATCTACGAGGATGTGTTCGGGAAAGGTCTCCGGGAGGGCGCCGGGGAGCAGTTGACAGAGGTGAACCAAAGGCTGTTAGAACCGATTGAGATGATGCATCTTAAGGAGATGCGGGTAGATGTGATACCGTTCCTTATGTACGCGATCGTCAGGAATGAACGCTGCAGAAGTATGCTGGAGAGGATTGCGGAGGATTGCGCGGACTCTTGTATAGACGCGTTCCGCCGGTCAGAGTATAATGCTGCGGCATACCTGCGTAAGTTCCTGCTGACGGAGAGAAGGGCGGCGAAGCTTGCGGCCGGTCTGATTCTCTTGCTCAGAGCCGGCGGTGACGGCGGGAATGAGGAGAGATACCGCGGGATCATGGATATTATCTATGCCGGATACCGTCCGCTGAAGAATGTGATCAAGAAGCTTGACTGCCTGGAAGGGGAGCAATATCGGGATTCTCTGGGCAAGGGGCTTGCGATGGAACTGGAACTATCCCGGATGGTGGTTCAGATGGTGATCGCAGAAGACCTGTCCGTTCCGATCGCAGAGGATTATGAGTTCTGCCAGGTGGTCTGTATGCTTAAAAGATATGAGGACGACCGCTTAAGAAGCCCGGGTCAGGAAACCGATATGACCGAGGGAAAGAGGATATACCGTGAGCTATTGCGGAAGCATTGGAATCCGGGCGCCTATTATGTGAGTGCATTCCTGGAGGATATTAACGAGGAGAACAATGCGTTATGGAGGCGGCTGGAAAGCCTGCTCGGACAATTTGGACTGGAGACGGCGGCGCTGTACGGCTTATGTCTGGAGAAATGGGAGGCGGAGGTCATGTGTGCCGTATTCGAAGAGAAGGACTGGGAACGGTACAAATATCTGCTTCTGGTTACGACCTTGTGCAAATATATCCAGCAGATCGAGGCAATGTATGAGAATGATGTACCGGAAGAGGTCCGATACCGCAGAGAATGTGAGGAAAACACCTTAAAAAGTGCTGAATATGAGAAGCGCAGGCTGGAACAGAAGATCTGCGGATTAGAACGGCAAGGGAAGGACAGGGAATGTAAGCTTGCGGAAGCACAGCGGCAGATAGAGCGGCTGAAAAGAGAAGCACTTAAGAGGGAGGAGAAGCATGAGAAAGACAAAGCAGAGCTTCGGGAACTGCAAAGCTGCATACTCCGCAGGAAGGAAGAGAGGACAGAAGAGGAGAAGCGGTCAGAAGAAGAGTTCCGTACAGGCAGGGATCGTTCTGGAATATGGATGAAGACTGAGAAAGATAAGGAAGAGGATAAGGAGGTCAGGATCGGGAAGCTGGATAAGAGCATCGTGATCGGCGGACATAGGAACTGGCAGAGGAAGATGAGACGCTGTCTTCCTAACAGCCAATTCCTGGAATCTGACCATATGCATTTTGATCCGGCGGTGCTCCATAATAAGAAGTATATTATTGTGAATACAGATATCTTAAAGCACGGGCTATACTATAAGATCATGAGCGAGAGGAAGAAGGGACAGAAGATCCTGTATGTTCATGGGAACAATATTGACCGCACGTTGAGAGAGCTTGCGGATCAATTGTGAACCGGTACGCCCGATCTATACATTGTGATTATATTGCTGCTCTTCTTATCTTCCGATTACAGAATGAGATTATGGCGGACATAATCTGATGCACGTTATATGTTGCTATAGGGTCTTCGGTTCTGCGTTCCTAAGACGGGACGCAGAATCCGAAGACGCCCGAAAGATGCCAGACAGAGAGGAAAAAGCGGGAAAAAAGCAGGGATATGAAAAAAATTTAAAAAAAGTGAAAAAAGTTGAAAAAAACTCTTGCATTATCATGAAAACTGTTATATAATATTACTTGCGTTGAGGAAATGCAAAAAGAAAATAAGAGTTCCGCGCGATTAGCTCAGTTGGTAGAGCACCTGACTCTTAATCAGGGTGTCCAGGGTTCGAGCCCCTGATCGCGCACTCAAAATCACTGTTTTTGGAGACTTTGAATGGCTCCGGGGGCGGTGGTTTTTTTATATCTGAGAAGGAGCGCGATAATTCATGGAAGCAATATTTTATTTGGAGAACAGAAGGACATTTGCAGAACATATGAATCCCGGTGAACTGGCAGTTTTTTTAAGCGGTGAACTGCTTCGTAAGTCAGCGGATGATGATTATGGATTCTGGGCAAACCGGAATTTTGTATATTTGACGGGAATAGAGCAGAGAGACAGTATTCTGTTCTTATGCAAAGAAGAAGAGGGGTATACTGAGAAGTTGTTCATCCTTCCGCCGGATGCATTCGAAGAGAGGTGGAACGGAGCGAGGATCAAGCCTGACAGGGCGGCAGAGGTATCCGGGATCAACGATATAAGATATCTGGAGGAATGGCAGTCCTGCCTTGCCGATACGATCAGGAAGAATAAGATCCGTTCGGTCTGCCTGGATCTGGATCACAAAGAGGGACGCAGGAATTGGAACGGAGCAGATTGGATGAGGCGGTACATAGAGACTGGATACCCGGAGATGGAGATCAGGAATTCTCTTCCGATACTTAAGAAGATGCGTCTGATCAAGAAGCCTTGTGAGATAGAAGCTCTGGAACGTGCGGAACAGATCACGAAGGCAGGAATAGTGGCAATGATGGAACACTCCAGGCCAGGAATGTACGAATACCAGTATAAAGCCGAGTATGATTATGCTCTGGCTCAGCACGGTGTGCTGGAGCCTGGTTTCTCATCTATTATCAGTGCGGGAAAGAATAACTTCTGTATCCATTATGACAGCTACAGGGGCAAAGCGGCAGACGGAGATATGGTGTTGAACGACGTCGGGGTCAGGTGGGATCATCTGGTGACGGACGTATCCAGAGGATGGCCGTGCAACGGGAAATATTCGGAGAGACAGAAGTTATTATACGAATGCGCGTACCGGACGTCACAGCATATGTTTGAGATCTTAAAGCCGGGAATACCTATGCCGGACGTTGATAAGATGATTCGGGAATATAATTACGGACAATTGAAGGAAGCCGGAGTGTGCTGTTCCTATGATGAGATCGGGACTTATATGTGGCACGGCGGAGCGCATCATATCGGTTTTGATGTGCATGATATGGTGTCGGCGAGAGAGGCAGTGACAGAGGCAGGCATGGTGTTCTGCGTGGATATCGGAATCTATCATGAAGAATGGGGAATCGGCTTCCGTCTGGAGGACAACTGTCTGATCACGGCGGGGGGATGCAGGAATCTCTCGGCGGATATTCCAAGGACGGTCGAAGAGATAGAATCGGTCATGAAGTAAAAAAATACTTGCAAAAGCCAGATGGTTGTGTTAGAATAGACAACGGTCGCACTTGAAGTGAGACCGTTATGGCTCCGTGGTCAAGCGGTTAAGACATCGCCCTTTCACGGCGGTAACACGGGTTCGATTCCCGTCGGAGTCATCGCACGTAAGCGGTTAAAAGGCAACCGTTAAGTGCTTATAGTTCATAGCTAGGCGCAGTAGCCAAGTGGTAAGGCATGGGTCTGCAACACCCTGACTCACCGGTTCAAATCCGGTCTGCGCCTCTCAGAAACCCCGATTTTTCGGGGTTTTTTGTTATCTACGAGATAAGGCTGAAAAAACAGGTCTTAAGAAAAACAGTTGATGTCATTCTAACAAAATGATTGACAAGAATGAGTAGAATGAGTAGAATGTGGGTAGAATAAAATCAGGAGGCGGTCAATTGATTTTTCAGGAAAGCGAAACGGTTGAACTAAAAGCAATTGTAGTGGAGGATATTAAAAAAGAAGTCATTGCTTTTGCAAACTGTGAGGGAGGAAAACTGTATATAGGCGTTCAGGATGACGGAACTGTGTCAGGACTGGATAACCCAGACGAAACTTCTTTGCAAATCAGCAATATGGTTCGAGATGCAATTAAACCGGATCTGACGATGTTTCTTCATTATGAAACAGTAACGGTAGATGGAAAGAAAATCGTTGCAGTTGATATTCAGCAGGGAACAGAGCGACCATATTATATTGCCAAAAAAGGCTTGCGTCCTGAAGGCGTTTATGTCCGTCAAGGTTATTCCTCTGTTCCGGCTACAAATACTGCAATCCGTCGCATGATTAAAGAAACTGACGGAGATCATTTTGAAGAAATGCGGTCTTTGGAACAAAATTTAACCTTTGAAAGTGCAAAAAAAGTATTTGCTGAACGAAATGTAAAGTTTGGTCTCACACAAATGAAAACATTGGGAATGGTAACACAGGATGGTGTCTATACAAACTTGGGGTTACTGCTTTCGGATCAGTGTGTGCATACAATTAAAGCCGCTGTTTTTCAAGGTACAACGCAGAGTGAATTTAAGGATCGGAGAGAATTCTCCGGCTCCTTGTTTCGGCAGATGGATGAAGCATATGATTTTATTGATTTCCGTAATCAGACACACTCAACCTTTGATAAGTTATATCGTATTGACAGACGGGATTATCCGGAAACAGCAGTCAGGGAAGCTCTTTTGAATCTTCTTGTGCATCGTGAATATTCATTCCGCGCCAGTACTTTCATCAGCCTTTATGCAGACAGACTTGAATTTACCTCTATTGGTGGTCTGGTAAGCGGTGTGTCTTTAAAAGATGTAACAATGGGTATTTCCGTCTGTCGGAACTTCAAACTGGCAAATGTATTTTACCGTTTGGAATTGATAGAAGCCTATGGAACCGGAATTATAAAAATCATGGAAGCGTATGAGGGAACCGGAATGATACCGCAGATTGAAACATCTGATAATGCATTTAAAATTACTCTCCCTAATCTGAATGCAATGCCTGAACCCGCAAGGCAAATGCAAGTAAATCCAGAGAAAGGCACACCAGAAGAAAAAGTGATTGCTCTGACAAAGCAACGGGGATTTATTACAAGAAAAGAAATAGAAATACTGCTTGGTATAGGTCAGTCATCATGCGGACGGCTGCTAAAAAAATTGATTGAAAAGGGTCTGCTTATCCAAGAAGGAAAGGGCAAGAACACCCATTATTGTCTTCCGCAGTAAAATAAATAATTTCTAAGAAAAGGCAAGGACTTAACGATCCTCGTTTTTTTGCACTTGAAAAGGAGGCAGCGGCTTATAAGCCGCTGCCTCCTCTGTATAAGATTGTATATTATCTTAATATTTCGCCATATCATCCACGAATGAACTCTTGAATCCGGTTCTCTCCGGTTCCGGGGCAGGCGTCTCCGGAATATATGGATCAAAATCATCTTCTACCGTAAGCGGAGCCATAGCTTCCGGGGCAGCCGGCACAGGCGCCGGAGCGGACGCTGCCATAGGCGCTGCCATGCTCTTCAGACGGAAACGTCCTACCAGGCTCTTAAGCAGGCTGGACTGGCTGAATAATTCTTCGCTGGCAGCAGCGCTCTGCTGGGCTGTAGCGGAATTGGTCTGAACAACGGAAGAGATCTGGTCGATACCGACGGTAACCTGCTGGATCCCTTCTGCCTGCATATCGGAAGCTTCTGTAATAGAAGCCATATTCGCTGCGATCTTCTGGGAGCTTGCAACTACCTTCACCAGAGAACTCTGAGTATCGGCCGCGATCTGATTGCCTTCGGTTACGGCAGCTAAGGAGTTGCTGATCAGTGCGGTAGTATCCTTCGCCGCTTCCTGACTCTTGGAAGCAAGGCTTCTTACTTCGTCCGCAACTACCGCGAAGCCCTTGCCGGCTTCTCCTGCACGGGCAGCCTCGACGGCGGCGTTCAGCGCCAGGATGTTAGTCTGGAATGCGATATCTTCAATAGTCTTGATGATCTTCTCAATCTCGCTGGAGCAGTCGTTGATCTTCGTCATGGCAGCCATCATAGATTCCATCATCTGGTTGCTGCTGTCGATCTCGGCGGCTGTCAGGGTGATCTGTTCGTTGATGCTGCGTGCATTATGAGCGGTCTCGTTAACCTTATCGGATAATTCGCTTAGGGTTGCAACCAATTCTTCTACAGAACTTGCCTGCTCTGTCGCGCCCTGGCTTAACGCCTGTGCGCCGCTGGATACCTGTTCGGATCCGTCTGCTACCTGGTCGGACGCCTGATGGAGCTGGCTCATGGCGTCGTTCATGTTCTCCAGGATCTTATTGCCGGAATGCTTGATAGACTCAAACTCCCCGAGATAGTCCATATCCATGGAGATACTTAAGTCTCCGTCCGCCATAGAATCCATCCGGCTGCAGATATGCGCTATGTAACTTGACAATGTCTTAAGAACAAAACGAAGATTATCGGCCAGGACGCCGAGTTCATCCTTCGACTGATAATGAATCTCCGAATGCATGTTGCCTTTCGCCATTGCTTTTACGGCTGTCTCGATCTCGGCGATCGGATAAGTAATATCACGAATTACCTTAAGGGCCATAAATACGGTGAAGACAAGACAGAATGCGGCCAATACAAGCAGGATCCATGTACAAATATTCTTGATCGAATGTCCGGACTCATAATACGTGTCAGCCTCAGTCTGTGCCGCCGCGATAAATTTGTCGACAATCTCGGAAAAGGCAGTTCCGGCCTGAGCGTATTCACCGTTCAGTACGACGATGGCATTATCCTTGTCGCCGGCGGTGAGGTAGTCAAGGGCGGATTGTCTGGCGGATGCAAGGTCATCCGCGGCATTGTTGAGTGTGGTCAGCAGTGACGGATCACCTTTATAAGATTCTCTCAGAGTATCAAGGGCGGTATTCATCTTCGCTGCTACCCCGTCGATCTCATCCAGCAAGGCCTGGGCTGTTGCATCATCAGTGGCCACAGCGGCGCGGTACATGTTCAGCTGAATCTTACGTGTGGAGGTCTGTGCTTCCAGAGAAGACTCCACCATAGGATACGGCGTATCATAGAAATCTTCCAGTCCGCCAAGTACACTGCTCAGTCCGATGTTCGCCGCGACAATTGCGATAATAAAGAACAATATCGAAATGCCGAATGAGAGAGCGAGCTTACTCCTCACTTTTAAGTTTTTTAACACGATTCATTCCTCCTATTTGCTTTAATATAAAAATACAATGTATAAATCTATTTTATTACGATTTTGCTTGAATGTAAATATCTGATTTGCTGGTTTTGTACCATATTTTGTTGGAATTTGTTAAAAAGATATGGAAAATATGTGAAAACGAAAAAAAATAAACAAAATGTCTTTTCATTGGGGCTTAAAAATGGTATAAATATAATGTTAAACAATAGATTGGTTTTAAGGGTATATGATTTTGGCAAGAGCCGGGAGACAGAGATTATGGCAGTAGACTATACAATTTATGAGAACTGGTACAAGTATATGAGCAGTGTTTTGAATCAGATACAGGGCGGCGCGGATTATCAAGGGACGTCTTTGGCGGGCCGGGCGGCAGTGTCGGATCAGAGCTTTACGAAAGAATTTATGAACACCCTGCAGAGATTAAGAGGGAACACGGTCTGGGATGCAGCGGGAAGCGGAAGCGTGTACGGCGCCGGGAGAGCGTCCGCAGGCAGGGAAGCGGCACAGATACAGACTGGATCTGAGAGCATGGATGCGATCTTCGAGGAAGCGGCAGAACGGTACAATGTACCGCTGAATCTTCTGAAGGCCATCGGAAAGGCAGAATCAGGCTTTAATGCCAATGCGGTTTCACCTGCCGGAGCCCAGGGGGTTATGCAGTTGATGCCTTCCACGGCCAGGGCGCTCGGCGTTGACGATCCCTTTGATGCAAGAAGCAACATCATGGGGGGCGCACGATATATAGCCGAGAAGCTGAATCAATATAACGGAGACATAGAACTGGCGCTGGCAGCATACAATGCAGGAAGCGGGAACGTTGCAAAATACGGAGGGGTCCCGCCTTTCGCGGAGACGAGGAATTATATCAGCAGAATCAAAGGTTATATGAACGGTGACTTGACTACGGGCAAGACAGTAGAAAAAAGCGCATCCGGTTCGGAGAGCGCAGACGGGGATTCGCGCCAGCTATCCGGTACAAGCCTGAATTATCAGGACTGGCTGCAGGTAGGGCTGTCTTCGGGATATCTGTCGGCAGCGGGCAGTAAGTCCCTGCAGAGTACATATGATCTGACGAAAGAGAACGCACAGTACTTTGTCGATATGATGAGACTTCAGATGCTCAGCAGAGTCAGCTCTCTGAGTACATTGAACTGGTCTTCGGACAATTCGGACGGGAATAATTTCTTTCTATAAGTAAGAAATTATAACAGAAGCGTTTGAGGGAATATATAAATAATATATGAGCTTCTGGAAGGAATTCCCGGCCTGAAAAATTACTAAAACAGTACGAAAAGTGTGGACTTTTTGCGAAATGAGCGATATAATGAATGAGAATGGCTGTATGATGTCATTTTTTAGCGAAATAAGGCAGAAGAAAATATATTATGAGGAAGTGGTGACACGATGTTTGGAAATACAATTTCAATGGCGCATAAAGCGATGGATTTTCTCTGGAAGAAGCAGGAAGTGATCGCGTCGAATATTGCGAATGTAGATACGCCGGGCTATAAGAATAAGAATGTTGCCTTCGAAGATATTTATCGGAGACGCCTGCAGGCGGCGAGCAAGACGAAGAACAGCGCGACGATGCGTCAGGCGATCGAGCAGGCGGACTGCCTGCAGTATAGCTGGGACAGCTCGGGAAGAGTAGATGAGAATAATGTCAATGCAGATGTTGAGAATACGAAGATGGCAAGGACGACGCTGCATTATCAATATCTTCTGCAGACGGTTACCAACGACATTAAGAGATACCAGAGTGCGATTAAGTCGCAATAGTTGTTTTGTACAGGATAGTTTTTAGGAAAGGACTGACATAATATTATGGAAGAGATGTTTATCACTCCAATACAACCGCTGGACTTGACCGGGAAGATAACCCCGATCCAGCCTCTTAGAAGCCTGTCTGAAGTACAGGGGACCGGCGTATCCGCGCAGGTAGAGGGGGCAGAAGGGATATCGGCGTTCAAGTCTATTTTCGAAGAGATGATAGGGAATGTAAGATCGACAGAGGACACGCTGGTGAAGCAGCAGTATCTTCTGGCGACAGGACAGATTGAGGATCCACATACAGTTGGAATTGCATCATCAGAGGCACAGCTTGCGGTAGATATGCTGGTGTCTTTGAGAACAAAGGCGTTGGAAGCTTACAATGAGATTATGCGTATCAGCCTGTAGGCATGTATAATCCATACCAGATACCTTGCTGAGATGTCAGAGTATCTGGTATGGATTATATGGATTATGTTGGTGTGTGCGGGCGGATATTTTTTGCTGCAATTATGCGGCACTAAAAATCGAGAAGAGAGTTGTGGATCATGAAAGAAAAGATTGGACAGTTTAAAGAATTTGTAGGCAGATTCAGCCGGAAGACGATCGCGCTGGTGGTCGCCGGGGTGGTTGTTCTGATCGCGGCGGCGATCGTGATCGCGGTTGTCCTGAACAACCGGCCGTATACAGAGTTGTTCTCGGGGCTGGGTCAGGAAGAGGCGCAGCAGATCGTTGATAAGCTGCAGGAAGATGAAATAGATTACCGCTTTAACGGAGAATCCACGATCATGGTTAAGAAGGATGTGGTGGATCAGGTTAAGGCTACCCTGGTTCAGGAGGGGTATCCGAAGAGCGGATTTACATATGATACATTCAAAGATAACGCGGGGATGCTGACGACGGATTCGGATAAGAATACCTATAAGCTCTATGAGCTTCAGGACCGTATCGGAGCTACCATCCGCTTGTTTGACGGAGTGAAGGACGCTAAGGTAACGATCGCTCTTGGAGAAGAGAGCAGGTATGCGCTGAATGACGATGGAGAGAAGTCCAGCGCAACGGCGGTCGTGACTATGAAAGACGGCGGTTCTCCTACGGCGGAGCAGGCGGTTGCGATTCAGCGGCTCGTGTCGAAGAGTATTCCGGAGATGGAGCTTGAGGATGTGGCCGTGTTCGACGGCAACGGCAATGATATTTCTTCGAATGCGGAGAACAATAGCCTGAACGGCGGTTCAACGGCGGATGAGCTTGCTCTGATCCTGGAGAATGCGATCGCGAATAATGTTATGAAGGTTCTGGGGCCTATATATGGTAATGAGAATGTCCGCGTGTCGGCCAAGGCGAAGGTCAACATGGAGAAGCTGGTCCGTGAATCGAAGACCTATAACACTCCTGATAAGATCGACGCGGAGGACAAGAGCGGGATCGTAAGCCATGAAGAGCTCTATAATGAGCAGACGGGCGGAGCAGACGGAGCAGGAGGCGTTGCGGGGACAGAGACCAACGCGGACGCGACAGAATATAACACAGACGGAACCACCGATGGGACCGGCGCATATAGTGAGAGTACAGTCAGGGATTACCTGGTCAATGAGGTGACGGAGCAGGGGCAGATCGATCCGGGCAACCTGGATGATCTGACGGTATCGGTTGCGATCAATGGCAATGGATACGGAAGTTTGAGAGAGAACCAGCTCCGATCCTTGGTAGGGAATGCGGCCGGTATCGCGGCGGACGTACAGGAAGAGAAGATTACGATCGTGAGCGCTCCGTTCGACGGTGTTGACAGTGATGATGATTCAGAAGAAGCTTCCTCCGGAAGAATTCTTGAGAATATACCGCTGTGGGCGATCATCGCAGGTATTGCGCTGATTCTGGTACTGATCGCAGTGATCGTGATCCTGGTAATCAGAAGACGCCGCAGACAGGATGAAGAAGAGGAAGAAGAACTGATCGAAGAGGAAGAAGAGGGAGAAGAGCTGCCGGATGTGCTTGATCTCAATGATGAGATCCAGGAGATCCAGAACGACAGAGGAATGCAGCTCAAGCAGAGCGTAAGGGAATTCGCGGAACAGAACGCGGAGATATCTGCGCAGCTTCTGAAGAACTGGCTGAATGGGGGTGTAGGAGATGGAGGAGACTAGAGAGAGTAAGCTGGCGCCGGAGCAGAAAGCGGCAGCGGTCATCGTATCGCTTGGAGCCGATAAGGCATCTAAGATCTATAAGCACCTGAGTGAGAGCGATATCGAGAGGCTGACCATAGAGGTGGCGAAGTTAGGTCACATCAGCCCGGATGAGATGGAACTGGTGCTGGATGAATTTTATAAGACCTGCCTGACTCAGAAGGTAGTGACCGACGGCGGTATGGAATACGCCAGGGCGGTACTTGAGAAGGCGTTCGGTGAGAGCACGGCGCAGTCCTTGCTGGATAAGCTGTCGAAGTCTCTGAAGATCCGGCCGTTCGAATTCATCCGCAAGAGCAATGCGAAGAATCTGATCTCATTCCTGCAGCATGAGAGACCGCAGACGATCGCGCTGGTATTGGCGTATGCGGATTCGGATCAGGCCTCCGCAGTTATCGGTGAGCTTCCCAAGGAGAAGCGGATCAAGGTGGTAGAGGCGATCGCCAGAATGGAGAGCGCGTCTCCGGAAGCCATCAAGGTTGTGGAAGATTCCTTAAGGAAGCGCTTCGAAGGTATGGTTACTACAGACGTCACTACGGTTGGCGGTATTGATTACATAGCAGACGTCATGAACCACATGGACAGGGCGAACGAGAAGTACATCTTCGACGAACTGGGCAAGAGCGACGAAGAGCTTGCCGAGACGATCCGCAAGAAGATGTTCGTATTCGAAGATATCGTATCTATGGACAACAGATCGATCCAGAGATTCATCCGCGAATGCGACGTCAAGGATATCGTATACGCTCTCAAAGGTTCCGACGAGAATATCAAAGAGCTTGTATTCTCCAACGTATCTTCACGTATGGCTGAGAGTATCCGGTCCGATCTTGAGATTACAGTCAATGTACGTCTGAGAGACGTAGAAGAAGCTCAGCAGCGTATTGTCGGCGTGATCAGAAGGTTAGAAGAAGCCGGAGAGCTGATTATTGTTAAGAGCGGAAAGGATGAAATCATTGCCTAGGATTGTAAAAGAACCAGAGAAAGAACAGGATATAAAGCCCTATGACTTTTTCGCGGGGTTCAGGATCGACAACCGGCTTAACAGCGAGGAAGAAGAGGATGACGGGGAAGAAGAGGAAGCTGAAGAAGAGCCGCAGATAGATCAGGCTGCCATTGAAGCGATGCTTGAAGAGGCAGAAGAGAAGGCGAGGATTCTTGTTAGCGACGCCAGGGCGCAGGCGGAGTATCTCCGCCGCAAGGCGTTCGAGGAAGGGCACGAGGAAGGCCGTCAGGCTGGGATCCGCGAAGCATATGACGAGCAGAGGAAGATACTGGACGAAGAGGTCAGGGAACTTCAGAATAATATATCCGAGGTCTTGCAGAGTGTCTCTATAGAGAAGGAGAAGCTTCTGGAGCAGTATGTGGATGATCTGAGGAAGATCTCGCTTGCCATAGCGGAGAAGATCGTTCAGACCAGCCTGCAGTCCAGCAGTGATATCATCAAGAGGATGATCCTTGCGGCTACGGATAAGATCACGAAGAAGCAATGGGCGAAGATATACATTACCAAGTGCAGCGCCGGCGTATCCATGGAGGTGGATGCGGAGTTTTTGGAGGCGCTGTCCCGCCTGTCGGATAATATTAAGATCGTTACGATGGATAATGGTGAAGAGGGAACCTGTATTATAGAGCTCCCGGACGAGATCATAGATGCAAGCGTAGGCACACAGTTAGAGAACATCAAGGACATCCTGAATAATGTCAGAGTATAACCGAGGTGAGAAGGCATGTTTTCGAAATTGCCGGAAATGATACAGAAGGCTGAGACGATCAGTTACATAGGGAAAATAGAGAATGTCATCGGTATGGCAATGGAGTCTTCAGGAAACCGTGCCAGCATCGGTGATATTGCCATGATTTATAATGAAGAGAAGCATCGGCAGATTCCGGTTGAGGTTGTAGGGTTCCGGGGAGATAAGATGCAGTTGATGGCTTACGAGAACCTGAACGGGGTCTCGGCGGGAAGCTTTGTCAGGAACACGAGGAAGAGGCTTAAGATACCGGTGGGCGAGTTCTTAAGAGGAAGGATCATTGATGCTACCGGGAATCCCATGGATGACTTAGGCCCTCTGCCGTCTTCCAGATACTATTATGTTGAGAACACATATATCAATCCGCTGACCCGTCCGCCCATCACGGATCCGCTGGAATTCGGAGTGAAGGCCATAGACGGCTTGAACACCGTCGGCAAGGGGCAGCGTATCGGGATATTCGCCGGCAGCGGTGTGGGCAAGAGTACCCTGCTTGGCATGATTGCCAGGAATGTGAAGGCGGATATCAATGTCATCGCGCTGGTAGGAGAGCGAGGCCGTGAGGTCCGCGAATTCATAGAGAAGGATCTTGGTCCGGAAGGGATGAAGCGCAGTATTCTTGTGGTCGCGACTTCGGACCAGCCGGCCATGCTGCGTATGAAGTGTCCGCTGGTCGCGACGACGATCGCGGAATATTTCAAGGATCAGGGGAAGGATGTCCTGCTGATGATGGACTCTCTCACCCGATTCGCCATGGCGCAGCGTGAGATCGGGCTTGCTACCGGAGAGCCGCCGGTGGCAAGAGGTTATACCCCTTCTATCTACGCGGAGTTTCCCAAGCTCTTAGAGCGGAGCGGGAAGTTCGAGAAGGGATCGATCACCGGCATCTACACGGTGCTGGTAGAAGGCGACGACACCAATGAACCGGTGGCAGATACCGTCCGCGGTATTCTGGACGGGCATATCGTACTGACAAGAAAGCTGGCGAACGAGAATCATTTCCCGGCGATCGATGTGAATGCCAGTATATCCCGTCTTATGGTAAATATTGTCCCGGAGGAGCATAAAGAGGCGGCGGCGAGGCTCAGGGATATCCTGAGTATCTATGCGAAGAATGAAGACCTGATTTCTATCGGGGCATACAAGTCGGGGACGAATCCAAGGCTTGACGATGCCATAGCAAGGATCGACAGAGTCAATGCATTTCTGATGCAGAAGATTGACGAGAGTTTCTCTAGGGATCAGTCCGTAGAGATCATGAAGGAGATATTGCGATGAAGAAGTTCTTTTTCTCATTGGATACGGTGCTTAGTTATAAGGAGCAGGTGCTTGACGGCCTGAAGGCGGAGCATGCCAGGATCTTGCAGAAGGTCAGGGAATGTGAGAATGCCATCGAACGGATGGAAGCGGAGCACCGGGAATGCTGTATAGAGTTCAGGGAGAACCGGATGAAGGGCATGAAGATCAGTGATATCCATACTTATGAGAATTATCTGGACGCCCTGGGCATAAAGATACGTAAGAAATACGAAGAGCTGGCGAAGCTTCAGCAGAAGGAAGAGGAGAAGCGGGCAGAGGTCGTAGAGGCGAAGAAGGAGACGTCCTCCATCGATAAGCTTAAGGAGAAGAAGTTCAAGGAATATGAGAAAGAGGTCCAGAAGGAAGAAGAACACTTCATCGAGGAATTCGTAGCCACCAAGAGAGCGATGGCAAGAGTTATGGGGTAATCCTGCACACAGCAGATTACTATAAATATTATATATAGAAGAAAGGAGGTAAGACCAATGGCAATGGATCAGTTAGGCATGAAGGTTGCGGATGTGGGTTTTCAGACGGCAAATGTCAGTAAGTCCGGCAATCAGGTTGGAACGGTGTCTGATGATTTCCGTAATCTCCTGAACAGTAAGCAGGAGGGAACGAAGGAGAGCCAGGACAGCAGCCAGGTATCCAAGGATACGAAGCCGGAGAAGACAGACGAGGTCAAGGACGAGGTCAAGACAGACGGAGAGAAGGGCGACGAAGTCAAGACTGAGAAGCCGGAGGAAGATACCGGCAAGACGGATGAGATGCTTGCGGCGTATCAGGCGAGCCAGAGCATGAGACCGGAGATCCTTATGACCGTACCGGAGGCAGAGACAGCAGAAGCCGTACTGGATATGGCAGCGGCAGAGACCGGAACGGAGGTTGAACTGGCGGCACAGATCCCGGAGGAGGTACAAGACCGCGGGGGACAGATGCTTGCGGGAGAGCTTAAGGGCCGGCAGGCGAATGAAGCAGTGAAGCCGGCGGAGAGCCGGGAAGCAGATCTGACGGCAGAGACCGGTACGGCAGTGAAGGCGGAAGAGATAACAATGCCTGCACATACGGAAGGTTCAGAGGACCGCCGGCAGACTTCGGACTTTGCAGCTTCGCTTAAGCATACGGAGAAGACACCGCAGGTCAAGGAAGATACTCAGGTACAGAGCGAGAACTTTGCGGCGGAGCATGCGGCGGCGGCAGCATCATCAGAAGCGCCAAGGAACGTATACGTGGAGAAGCAAGAATATACTTATGCACAGCCGACTACCATTCATGTGGAGCAGCCGGAAGAACTTCCTGAGAAGGTGACAGACCAGTTACTTGCGAAGCTTGCAGAAGGCGTCAAGGAATTCGAGATCCATATCGAACCAGCCAACCTTGGGAAGATCGCAGTCAAGATCTTGTACGAGGGAACACAGGCACACGTCTCTATCATATGCTCAGAGAAGCGGGCGCTGGATGTATTAGGACAGAATGCGCGCGATATCGGCAACGTACTCAGCAAGAACTTCGGCGGTGAGACTACCATCATTGTAGATAAGCAGGAAACAGATTATCTGAACCAGACAAGAGACGAGAACGAACAGGCGAATCAGGAACAGCAGAAACAGAAAGAGAACAGCAAGAATCAGGACAGCGAAGATGCAGAGCAGTTCCTGCAGAAGCTAAGACTCGGACTGGTAGGTTAGAAGACCGGAAGTCCGGGAAACGGAGCAAGTAATCAATACAATATAATAATAGAAAGGATAGAATTATGGCAGTTAGTACACCAAATGTCAGCAGTGATGCGGCCAAATATATCTATGACGCTACAAAAGCGACACAGACGACGGCGGTAGCGAACAACAGCGATATGACGATGGATGATTTCTGGCAGCTCTTGGCGGCGCAGCTTAAGTACCAGGATATGTCGAATCCTATGAGCAACAGCGAGATGATGAGCCAGATGACACAGATGGGCTCTATGAGCGCTATGACTCAGTTATCAGAGGCTATCGCGAGTATCGCAACCGTAACCAATAACCTGTCACAGGTAACCTTGACAGGATACTCAACAGGGCTCTTAGGCAAAGAGGTAACCATAGCGATTACTGAGAAGCAGAAACAGGCAGACGGATCAGAGAAAGAAGTGATCGTAGAAGAGATTAAGGGCGTTGTAACAGGGGTAGACCTTACGGGTGCAACCTCCGTATATGTGAACGGCAAGAAATACGAGCTGTCACAGATCATGGCTGTGGGAGACGTTCCGAAGAAGGAAGACGGAGACAAGACGGACACTGACAAGACAGACAACGATAAGACTGATACAGACCAATAAGACAGAGGGGACAGACACTGACAAGAATGCCAGTGCGTAGGTAGTATAGGGGATCAAGAGAGATAAAGGCGGTGCAAAATGAGTGAATTGAATAAGCTTACGAATGCCGGAGCTCTTAAGCTGCAGCATGCATCGGCAACACAGTTGCAGGCACGCCCAGCGGGTCAGAAGGGAATCGATACCCCGGCAAATAAAAATACAAATATACAGTTTGCCGATCTCTTGCAGCAGGAAGCAGAGAGATCCCAATCAGTACATTTTTCAAAACATGCGGTTCAGAGAGTACAGGAACGCGGAATCGAGATGACCGACAATCTTCTTAACGACCTTAATCAGGCAGTTCAGAAAGCCAGATCCAAGGGCGCCAGAGACGTAGTCATCATAGGAGAGAGCGGTGCATTTATCGTCAACGTCCCTCACAACGTGGTGGTAACAACCATGTCCGGAACCGAGATGAAAGAGAACATATTTACTAATATAGACAGTGCTGTCATAATGTAAGCCGGACCATTAGAGGAGGCTTAAGGGTTTGCGCGACTCGCAAGCCCTCCCCGACAGCGGTATAATAGAAAGGAAGTATGAAAAATGGTCAGATCAATGGTAGCTGGAGTCGCAGGACTCAAAGCGCATCAATCAAAGCTGGACGTAATCGGTAATAATATTGCCAATGTAAATACCTGGGGATTCAAATCCTACAGTTACAACTTCAAAGACGCAATGTATACGAATTCCATCAACAGTACCGGAGGAAGTATCATAGCCGGAGCGGCCGGAGGACATAACGCTTCTCAGGTAGGTTATGGTTCCACCGTATCATCTATCTCCAATGTATTCACTACAGGAGCACCGTCACCGTCTTCAAGAACTATGGACTGTATGATTGACGGAACAGGATTCTTCCTTGTAGGAAACATGGTGAATGGTACTTTTACTGATATAGAAAGCTCGGGATTATTCTTATCCAGAGTAGGAATTTTCAGCGTGGATAACAACGGTTATCTGGTAGATGATATGGGTAGTTATGTATATGGATATGCTGTGGAAGAAGGAACAGGTATTCCGGAGAAACCGGCAACGGCGGCTGAGTATACCATGACAAATCAACCAGTAACAATCGCAGAAAAAAAGGATGGAAATGGTAACACAACATATGATATTACTATAGCAGGTGTTACGATAAATTCAAAACAAAAAGATTTCAAAGATCAACTTCAAGATTGGCTTGCAGCAGTTTCTGGTAAGACTGACAGACCAGATGGAGCTACGACAGGTGGGACATATGATTTTACAAATTATAGTATTGCTTTAAATAGGTATCAAGATCCAAAGAAAGATAAGCCTGGGGAAGGTTTTGTTGATTTAACTATTACAGCAAAGGTAGTAGGACCGGAGGAGAAAAACCAGGCCACATGGGTTCCGACAAATTTTGGAGATACTGCGATCCAAACAAATAAAGGTAACGACAGAGAAGCCGGTATTGCAGCAGTATATCCAGACACTCTTTCCACCATCCGTATTCCAATTGACCCAGACACAGGTCAGCGTTACGAGATTCAGGGCTGGAAGATTAATGAAGACGGAACTATCATAGGTACAGATAAGCAGAACCGTGCTATTCCAATCGGACAGTTAGCTCTTGCTATTGTAGAGAATCCGAACGGTCTGGAGAAGGCAGACGGCTACTACTACACCATCGGCGCTAATGCCGGAGAATCACAGGCTCTTAAACCGAACGGCGGCCCGGCTGGAATCATCAAGAGCGGCTGGCTCGAGATGGCGAACGTAGACCTTGCAAACGAATTCTCCAACATGATCACAACCCAGAGAGGATTCCAGGCCAATTCCAAGATCATCACCGTAACAGACGAGATGCTCCAGGAGTTAGTAAACATGAAGCGATAATCCTAGCAAACTAATATAGAAGAAACACAAAAGTTACGAACTTAATTATAAAGTGAACACTCACCTTCACAGGCAGAAGAGCGCCAACCACAGCCACAGGACAGACAGAATCATCCAACAACGCTCCACAGCCGCAAAAGCGCCGATACGGGTGCGGGCAGCGGGCAAGATGTGCTGCGATCACATCCCCGCGCCTGCTCCGTACATTACTTAAGATTTTGCCAGAGAACAGCAGTTCTGAGGAGACGGCTGCCTTGGCGGAACTGTCGTGAAATTATCTGTACATCTTGACTTGGCTATTTTCCTGATTGCACGAGTCAAAAAGCCTCAGCGTAGCCCGCTACGCCTACGTTTTTTAACTCGTACACTCAGAAAAATATCCGGCGCAATCTGCACAGATAATTTCACGCCAGTTCCTTAGCAGACATTCAAGGGGCGCTTTTAACGAAGGTGAAATCCACTGCTTACGGAGACTTAGGCTCGAAGGCATTCCTGAGAGACTTAGCCGCAGTTATGCAGTTAGTTCACCGAAGTGTTGCCCCAGTCTGCGTGAGACAGCCGTTTCCTCAGAACCGCGTCCACCCTGCACCGACAAATCTACTACCCATCCAGGCACCCCCTGTCATGAGTAGCACATCAGGGGTATATTTTTTAGAGGAATTATGATATGATAATGCTAACCAAACTCAACAACACTAAGATTGTACTGAACTGTGCTCAAATAGAATCCGTTGAGCTGATTCCGGAGTCGAAGATTCTTATGACAAACGGCAAATTTTATATAGTGAAAGAAGATGCAGAAGAGATAATAGCGAAAACAATTGAGTACAATGGTAAAGTACACGGTTACCATTTTGACCATTCAGATAGATAAATTAATAAGGCGGTGAAGATAACGTGGATATAACAAGTATTTTAGGTGTGATCATCGGAACGGTACTGATCGTATTCGTAGGTATCAGTCCGGCAAAACTTGGTAACTTCTGGGATGGAGCCAGTATCGCGATCGTTCTTGGCGGTACGGTTGCCGCGGCAATCGCAAGCTATCCGTTCGGGAGGCTTAAGACTCTCCTTAAGCATACGAAGATTCTGTTTCAGGGCAAGAAGTACAACATCGGCGCGCTCATAGACACGCTGGTGGAGATGGCTCAGCTTGCCAGACAGAACGGTCTTTTGGCATTGGAAGAGAAGGCCAATGAGATAGACGATATGTTTTTCAAGCAGGGTATCATGCTGATCGTGGACGCGACGGAGCCGGAAGAAGTGCGTAACCTCTTAGAGAGCGATGTGGACGCCATGCTGACGAGGCATGAGGACTGTATCGGTATCTATCAGTTGATGGAGGCGAAGGCGCCTGCATTCGGTATGATCGGTACTCTGGTTGGTCTGGTTAACATGCTGAAGGGTATGAACCTGGAAGGCGAAGGCGGCGCGGGTGATATCGGTCCTGCGATGGCGACTGCGCTGATCACAACATTTTACGGATGTGTACTTGCTCATTTGATTTTTGCTCCGATTGCTGCGAAGCTTAAGGTAAGGAATGACGAAGAGCTTCTGTATAAGCAGATCATGATAGAAGGTATCCTGGCGATCCAGGCAGGAGATAATCCGAAGTTCTTAAGAGAGAAGCTTGTTACATTCGTAAGCCAGAAAGAGCGTCAGAAGCTTCTGGATTCTGAGGGGTCAAGCAAGGGCAGCGCAAGCGAAGAATAGCAGGAGGCAGATATGAAGAAGAGGAATAAGCCGTCTGGCGGCGGCGCCAATTGGATGGATACATATGGTGACCTGGTAACTCTGCTGCTCTGTTTCTTTGTATTATTATATTCGATCTCGACGCTGGATCAGGCGAAATGGATTCAGGTTGTTAAGAGTTTTAACCCGGATGCGAAGGATGTATCGCAGATTGCGGAGAACCCGAATATAGACGCTAATGACGAGGTACCGGGAGGCGTTGACGTAGACGAGTTCGACGATCTGTTTGAGAGTCTGAAGGAAGCGATAGAAGCTGCGAATCTGGACGGAGAGGTTGAGTTATTTAAAGGGGATGGGTATACGTTTATCACATTCCAGGATAACGTGTTCTTCGATGGGGACAGTTCTATTATCAAGGATGAAGGAACAGCGATCCTGGCACAGTTTGCTTCCATTATGTCTGGTGTGAAGGATGCTGTGAAGGAAGTACAGGTTCTTGGACATACGGCACAGGCTGATCCGAATGTTCCGAACAATCCGGTGAACGACAGAGTTCTGTCGGCAGAGAGAGCGGCGCGTGTAGCAGCGTTTATTCAGCAGCGGACAGAGGTTTCCGGGGATAAGATCGTAGCAGTCGGTTATGGGCAGTTCCGACCGATCGCTCCGTTCGATACACCGGAGAACCGTGCGAAGAACCGCCGTGTTGAGCTGCTGATCACGAAATCCGATGCTGTTGAACATAGTCTGGAAGAGTATTATCAGGAAATGAACAGATAATTATAAAGGAAAGTGGGAGTTTAGGATGGCAGATGTATTATCGCAAAGTCAGATAGACGCGCTGCTGAATTCGATGCAGAATGCTGATTCGGGGGGCGCGCCTGAGGCAGAAGAACCGAAAAAGCCCGAGAAGGAATACAAAAAGTATGATTTCTTCAGTCCTAAGAAGTATACAAAAGATAAACTAAAGATGCTCAACAGCATCTATGATAACTATTCCAGGATCTTAGTCTCACAGATTAACGGGCTGTTCCGTGTGGCGAGTGAAGTAGAAGTCGTAGGGGTTGAAGAACAGAGGTATTATGAGTTCGGCAATGCGCTGAATGAGTCGGACGTACTTACGATCGTAGACGTAGATCTGCCCGACCGTTCTACGAATCCGCCTGTGCTGATCCATATCAGTCCTCTGGTAATGGGGTCGATGATCGACCGTATGCTCGGTGGTTCGGGCACGGATATGACCATCGACATGGCGTATAATTATACGGATATTGAGCTTGCGCTGTATGCGAAGATCATCAAGTATCCGATTTCGATCATGAATGATGTGTGGTCCGGCTATATCAGCCTGAAAGCACAGTATGACAGTATCGAGGAGAATCCCAGCATGTTCCAGGGGATCAGTGTAGATGAGACGGTCGTGATCATCATGCTCCATATCAAGATGGGCGAGATTGACGGAGCCATGAATATCTGTATACCCGGAACACTCTTAAGCAATATATTTGAGATTATTGATAAGACGAAGCATCTTGCGAAGAAGAGCGATAGAGTCGGAATCCGCAATACCCGTGAGGATATCCTGGAGAATATCAGAGAGTCCAGAATGGATGTCACCGCACAGCTTGGTGTGGCAAGGCTCAATCTGGACGATGTATACAACTTGCATGTGGGTGATGTCATCGATCTGAATAAGCCGCAGGATTCACTGGTTTCCCTGTATATTGCAGGCCAGCCGTGGTTCAATGGTCAGCTTGGCGTACATAACAAGAATGTTGCAGTTAAGATCGAAGACCGTATTCTGGAGTATAAGGATGACGGGGACGATGAGGTTATGAGCGCAGAGACAGAGGCGGAGGCAGTATAACTACCAGATAAATCCATGGAATTATCTGAGTATATAAATTATAATGATAATAAACAATAACAAAGTGAGGTAAGAAAAATGGCAAAGATTTTATTAGTTGATGATGCGGCGTTTATGAGAATGATGTTAAAGAATACGCTGACACAGGCAGGGTATACGGATCTTATTGAAGCAGAAGACGGTGTGAAGGCGGTAGAAGCTTATACGGCTGAGAAGCCGGACCTTGTCTTCATGGACATCACAATGCCGAACAAGGATGGACTCGAGACATTAAAGGAGATCAAAGCGATGGATCCAGGAGCAACGATCGTAATGTGTTCTGCGATGGGACAGGAGACGATGGTTATGGATTCTATTAAGTCAGGAGCGAAGGACTTCATTGTTAAGCCTTTTAAGCCAGAGCGTGTTCTTTCAACCGTTAAGAAGATCCTTGGATAATGTAAGGAGGTAGTTATGTCTTTTTTGAGTTCATTTGATATCAGTGCATCAGGCCTGACGGCAGAACGGCAGCGTCTTGACATAGCATCTGAGAACATAGCAAACAGCAACACGACCAGGACAGAGAGCGGCGGCCCTTACCGCCGGAAGATGGTTGTATTGCAGGAAGTACCTTCAACTTCTTTCCGCAGCAAGTTCAACAGCCTTCTGAACCGCACGGCGTCTAAGGGCGGTGTGAGGGTAACGGAGATTGTAGAGGATCAGAGAGATCTGCAGCCTGTCTATAATCCAGATCACCCGGATGCGAATGAAGAAGGTTATGTTATGATGCCGAACGTAGATCTTGTCAAAGAGACAGTAGACGGTATGTCTGCAACAAGAGCTTATGAGGCGAATATCACGGCTTTTAATGCGATGAAGTTAATGGCGCAAAGGGCGATTGATATCGGCAAATAGAAACAGGGGTGATGTTCCCGGAAGGAGAGAAGGGTTAATATGAATTCAGATTGCTTTAGTAAACTGGAAATAGATGCTATAGGCGAGATACTCAATATCAGCCTTGGCGCGTCTGCGACAGCAGTTTCCACGATGTTGAATGCAAGGGTAGATATTACAACTCCGATCGTCAATGTCGTGAAAAAAGAAGAATTTGAGATGGACAGGGTGGAACCGGCAGTCTGCGTCGAGATTACCTACGTTGCAGGATTAGAAGGCGAGAATGTCATGCTCCTTAAGCGGCATGATATCAAGGTGATCGTAGAGATGGTCATGGGCATGGAGATTCCGGATGAGGATTTTGAACTGAACGAGATCAACATCAGTGCGGTCTGCGAGGTCATGAACCAGATGATGGGGGCGTCCGCGACAGCATTGTCCGAATTCCTGGGAAGAATGGTCAATATTTCCACGCCGATTTCTTTCGAGGTGGAAAATGAGCAGGAATTTATTAATAAATATTTTGTAGATGACGAGCCGAAGGTAGTGGTTGGATTCACACTGAAGATTGCAGATAAGCTTGAGAGTGAGTTCTTCAATGTTATGCCGATCGCGTTGGCAAAGGGACTGGTAGAAGGTTTCCTTCCGCCTGAGGCGATCATTCCGTATGTTCCGGGAGGAGCAAAGGGACAGGAAGCAAGCGCTCCGGCGCCAGAACCGGCCCCGGCGGCATCTTCAGGGGGGACGATGTCTCAGGAAGAGATCGAGCGTATGTTAGCCGGAATGGACGACACTCCGGCGCCAAGTCCGGCCCCGGCGCCAGAACCGGCTCCGGCGGCATCTTCAGGGGGGACCATGTCCCAGGAAGAGATCGAGCGTATGTTAGCCGGAATGGACGACACTCCGGCGCCAAGTCCGGCCCCGGCGTCAACGCCAAGTCCGGCTCCAGTACCGGTTCCGGCGCCAAGTCCGGCTCCGGCAGGAGCAGCTCCGGCAGCTCCGGCAGTACCGCAGCAGGCAGCGATGCCGATGGTGCCGCAGCAGGCGGTGAGTTCGGATGTGGCTATGATGCAGATGCAGATGATGCAGCAGATGATGCAGCAGATGCAGCAGATGCAGCAGATGCAGATGCAGAGTCAGGAGCAGAAGAAGGCTGCGCCTGAACCGAAGATGATACATGTGCAGGCGCCGGCGCAGACGAGTCTGAAGGCAGACAACGGAATTGTCCTGGAGGGCGAACAGGAGGAGAACATGGAACTGATCATGGGCGTTCCTCTTGAAATATCGGTTGAAATCGGAAGAACGAAGAAACTGGTGAAGGATATCCTTGATTTTACGAAGGGATCGCTGGTAGTTCTGGACAAACTTGCAGGAGAGCAGGTTGATCTCTTTGTTAATGGACAGTGCATTGCCAAGGGTGATGTTGTAGTTGTGGAAGACAACTTCGGAATCAGGATCACTGAGATCATGAAAGTGAACCTGATCGCATTAGAGCAGCATTAATAGTAAGGAAGGTATTGTATGTGGAGAGTGATTGCTACCTTTGTTGCAGTTGCAGTGATTATATATCTGAGTTATCTGGCCAGCAAGTACATAGGTAAGGGGATGAGCCGGGCCGGCAGTTCCCAGTATATGCGGCTGATAGATCAGATCACGCTGGGTCAGGACAGACACATGGCGATCGTGCAGGTCGGCGGCAAGTATCTGTTGGTAGGCGTTACATCCGGCCAGGTCAATGTTCTGTCTGAGATCCAGGATGATGAATTATTTCCGCTGGAACCGGACGCGCAGGAAGGTGCGTCCATGATACCGGACTTTAAGTCGATGATGGAGAAGCTGGGTGACATAGGAAAAAGAGGAGGGAAAAAGTAGTGTACGACTCACCATTAATTAATGTGAATGGCAATCAGGTTCCTACGCTGGATATTTTACTGATGCTGACGGTCATATCACTTCTGCCCTCTCTTTTGATCATGGTAACCTCTTTTGCAAGGACAGTAATCATTCTTTCATTTCTGAGAAATGCGATAGGAGTTCAGCAGACCCCGCCGAATATGGTAATCGTAGGGATTGCGATCTTCCTGACTTTATTTATCATGGATCCTGTGATCAAGGAGATCAATACACAGGCGTATACGCCGTATAAGAACCAGGAGATCTCTCAGGAGGAAGCGATCGCACGGGCGCAGATACCGCTCAAGGAATTCATGCTGACGAATACGGAGAAGAGTTCTCTGAATATGTATGTGGAGATGTCAGGGAACGAGGAAGTGGAGGAGGTCACGGAGCTTCCGATGACGGTGATCATTCCTTCTTTTATAACAAGCGAACTTAAGAAAGGATTTACCGCGGGATTCCTGCTGTATATTCCGTTTTTGCTGATAGATATTGTTGTTTCGAGTACATTGATGTCCATGGGTATGATGATGCTGCCGCCGGCGATGATCTCTATGCCGTTCAAGCTGCTTCTGTTCGTAACTGTGGATGGATGGCAGTTGTTGTTCTCAACGATTGTGAACAGTTTCCGGATCGGGTAAGGAGGCGTATTAGATGACGAATGGAGAAGTTGGAGATCTGATGTATGAAGTATTTATCATGGTAGTCCAGCTGGCAGGCCCGCTTCTCGTGATCAGTATGCTGGTTGGTATCTTGATCTCGATCATACAGGCCGCTACGCAGATCCATGAACAGACGATCACGTTTGTGCCGAAACTGCTGGTGATCGGCGTGATCCTCGTATTCACCGGCAATAGTATGCTGGAATCTCTGCAGAACTTTACAGTGAAGATATTCCAGTTGATACAGGGATGATGTGGGGAGTGATGACATGTCGATTGATAGTATCGCGCAGTTAACTCTGTTTTCCCTGATCCTTATGAGGATGTCAGGGTTTATCCTGATGAATCCGATACTGGGAAGAAGAAATATACCGGCGCGGGTTAAGGCTGGTTTCATCTTTATCCTGGCGCTTGCGGTGTATGCGTCTTCGATGGAAGAGGCGTTCGAGATCGCCAGTACGGTGGAGTTCATGTTTCTTCTGCTGAAGGAATTCGCAGCGGGATATGTAATCGGATACGTCATGCACTTGTTTTTTTTTATTGTAAGTTTTGCAGGATATATTATAGATTATCAGATGGGGTTGTCCATGGCTACCGTGTATGATCCCCAGAGTAACGCACAGATGCCTGTAACAGGAAGTCTGTACCAGACCTGGCTGATCCTGCTCTTCTTCGCGGTGGACGGACATCTCGCGCTGATAAGGATCCTTCTTACGTCTGCGGAGATTGTTCCCTACGGGGGAATCGTGTTCACGGAAGGACTGGCTCTTAAGATCATTGATATCTTCGTTCAGTGTGTCGGGATGGGCATAAGGCTTGCAATGCCTATGATGGCGGCGGAATTCCTGATAGAGATGGGCGTCGGGATTCTGAATAAGGTCGTGCCGCAGATCAGTATATTTGTAATTAATATCCAGATGAAATTAATCGTCGGTACAGGACTGCTGGTTCTTCTCTTCGCCCCTACGGGCGAGTTCATAGAGAAGATCATGACGACTATGATGAAGTCGGTCCAGGGGATACTGACATTCTTATAAATGACAGATTCATAAAGGAAGTGAAAACCTTTGGCGTCAGATGAAAAAACCGAAAAAGCCACACCTAAGAAGCGAAGAGACCAACGTAAGAAAGGTCACGTTGCCTCTAGTAAAGACGTGATTGTGGTCGCTTCGCTTATCGGGTGTTTCTATTGTCTACAGATGTTATTTCCGTCAATCTACAGGGCGCTGAGGGATGCATTGATATTTCAGGTGTCGTCGATCTCGGAGATGGAGGAGCTGTCTCTCTCCAATCTTCAGTTGATTGGGATGAAGTCTGTGAATACGCTGGCAAAATGCATCTTCCCTCTGGGGGTGATCAGCCTTGCCATCGGTGTGCTTGCAACCGGGGTACAGACCAGATTCCTGTTCACAAAGGAGCCGCTGAAATTCAAGCTCAGCAAGCTGAACCCGCTTAACGGGATTAAGAATATGTTCTCTGCCAAGCAGGTCGTGGAGCTTCTTAAGGCATTTATCAAGATCATCATTCTGGCGGTGGTATTATACGGGATCCTGAAGGATGAGCTGGTGATGATCGCACAGATGATGGATGTGGATCCGGCGAATTCATTTGCCTATGTCCTTAAAGAGGTCATGAGCATGGTCCTTAAGATCGGGATGGTGTTCGCGGCGATCGCCGGCTTCGACTACTTCTATCAGCGCTGGTCCTACGAGAAGGGGATCAAGATGTCGAAAGAGGAAGTCAAAGAAGAGTTCAAGCAGATGGAAGGAGATCCCAAGGTCAAGGGCAAGATCCGAAGCCTGCAGCAGAGTATGGCGAGAAGCAGGATGATGCAGGCGGTGCCGGATGCGGATGTTATTATCCGTAACCCTACGCATTATGCGGTTGCCTTGAGATATGACATAGACCATGATAATGCCCCTGTCGTGATCGCGAAGGGACAGGATCTGATCGCTCTTAAGATCGTGGAGATCGGAGAGCAGAACAAGGTGACGGTGATCGAGAACAAGCCTCTTGCGCGGGGATTATATGCCTCGACCCCCCTTGGCGGACAGATACCTGCGGAGTATTATGGAGTGGTAGCGGAGATCCTTGTTGAGGTATTCCGTCTGAATAAAAAGTTGGAGTAGAAGATGAAGAATATATTGAATAATGTGGTATCATTGATCGTAGTAATGATCGTACTGCTGTTGATCATACCGTTAAGTCCTTTTTTCCTGGACGTAATGATTATTTTAAATATAGCTGTTTCGCTGATCATTCTGCTGGTCAGTATGAATATCAAAGAGGCGCTGGAGTTCTCGATCTTCCCGTCCCTGCTTCTTATTACAACCTTATACCGTATAGGGATCAATATCTCGTCAACAAGAAGTATCCTCAGTAATTCAGGTACGGCGGGCCAGGTGATCCAGTCCATGGGCGACTTCGTTCTCCAGGGCAATGTTGTTGTCGGTGTTATTATATTCCTGATCATCGTATTGGTACAGTTCCTCGTTATCACCAAGGGTGCGGAACGTGTCGCTGAGGTAGCGGCAAGATTCACCTTGGATGCTATGCCTGGTAAACAGATGGCGATCGACGCGGACTTAGGAAGCGGTCTGATCACGGAGGATGAGGCGAAGGAAAGACGTTATAAGATCCAGAAGGAAGCGGATTTCTACGGTTCTATGGACGGTGCTACCAAGATCGTTAAGGGTGACGCGACCATGTCGCTGATCATCACGGCGGTCAATTTCCTCGGCGGCTGTGTGATCGGTATGGTGCAGGGCACGATGGGGTTCACCGAAGTGCTCCAGGTGTATTCGATCGCGACGATCGGCGACGGGCTGGTGTCTCAGATCCCCGCGCTTCTGATCTCTACGGCGACAGGTATGATCGTAACCCGTGCGGTTGCGGAGGACAGCCTGAATATAGATGTAACAAGACAGTTCGGTGCACAGCCCAAGGCGATCATGATCGCGGGCGGCGTGCTGGCAATCCTGATAGCGATCCCGGGGATGCCGAAGTTCCAGCTTGCAGTGATCGCATTGACCATGATGCTGGGCGGATGGTATCTGCTGCGGCGCATGGAGGAGTTCTCCAGGGTTCCGGAGCCGGCTATGGCGCCGGGCGGCGGTATGAGTCCGACGGATATCGAACAGATGCAGATGGAGGACGAGGAGAATTTCAAGGATATCAACAGTGTATATGACCTGTTATCTGTAGAGCCGATCGAGATGGAATTCGGCTACAGCCTGATCCCGCTTGTGGATGAGGCCAGCGGCGGCAGGATGATCGACCGTATCGTGATCTTCCGCCGGCAGTATGCACAGGAGATGGGGCTTGTCATTCCGTCTATACGGCTTCGTGACAGCTCCAGCCTGAATACGAATCAGTATGTGATCAAGATCAAGGGCGAGGAGGTTGCCAAGGGCGAGATATTGGTAGATTACTATCTTGCGCTGGAGCCGCCGAATCTTGAGAAGGAGATTGATGGTATAGATACCATCGAGCCTGCATATGGTATTCCTAGTAAATGGATCACGGTGGATAAGAAGGAGATGGCGGAGATCTACGGATATACGGTTATCGACCCCCTCTCTGTTATGCTGACGCATCTGTCCGAGACGGTGAAGAAGCATGCGCATGAACTCCTGAACCGTCCGGAGGTAGTACGCCTGGTAGAGAATATGAAGCGGCAGGCGCCGGAGCTTGTGGAAGAGCTGATTCCGCAGCTGATCTCTTACGGTAATTTCCAGAAGATCCTGACCAATCTTCTGAAGGAAGGGATTCCGATCAAGGATATGGAGACTATCATGGAGACGATCGTGGATTCGTCCATGACGGTCCGGGATCTGGATTCGATCACAGAGAATATCCGTGTTGCACTGAAGCGTACCATCACGAGAAAGTTCTGCGAGGGCAACAGCATGAGAGTGGTGACGCTGGATGCGGAGTTGGAGAAGACGATCATTACAAGTCTGACCAACGGCGATCATGGGGTATACCTTGCGCTCAGCCCAGAGGTGATGCAGGGCGTGATCACACAGATGACGGAGGAAGTAAGGAAGTTCCAGGAGCTCGGACAGGTGCCGATCATCCTGACCAGCCAGGTGGTAAGAGTACATTTCTACAGGCTGGTGGAACAGTTCTTCCCGGATGTATTTGTGCTGTCGTTTAACGAGATCAGTAATAACATCCAGATACAGGCGGTAGGAAATATTGCGGTGTAGACTAATAATTTATTGGAGCGTCCGATATGAATGCACAGGAACAGTATAAAGAGAAGACGAACGAAGAGCTTTTAAAACTGTATAAAGAGACGGGAAGCCTGGAGGTAAAACAGGAGATCGTCATGCGTTATATCTATCTTGTGAAGAGTATCGCGCTTCAGATGAGGGATATTTACATGAGCTTCACCCAGGTGGACGATATTATCAGCGAGGGCGTGATTGCGATCATGTCTTCTATTGATAAGTTTGATATAGAGAAAAACGTCAAATTTGAGACATTTATTTCCAAGAGAATCAAGGGAATGATCATCGATCTGGCAAGGAAGCAGGATTGGGTGCCAAGAAGTACAAGAAAGAGCACGAGAGATATTGAAGAAGCGATGACAACGTTATATAATAAATTAGGGTACTATCCTTCGGTGCAGGAGGTAACGGAGTATCTGAATATTACGCCTGAGAAGTATCAGGAGACGATGCGCAAGGCTGCGCTGTTCAATATCTTGTCGCTGGATATGGTCCTGGCGGAGGCGCAGGGGAATGAAGTCGGGGTGTCGCTGCCCCAGGGGGAGAAGAATGAACAGCCGGAGAGCAAGTTCCTTAAGAAGGAGCTTACGGAGGTTCTGGCAGAAGGGGTCGGGATGCTTAAGGATAATGAGCAGCTTGTGATCTCGCTGTATTATATAGAGGAGTTGAATATGAGACAGATCGCGGATGTACTTGAAGTAAGTGAGCCGCGTGTATCCCAGATTCATACGAATGCTATAAAGAAACTAAGAAAACACATGGAAAGATTCAATGAAGAAAGGGAGAGTAAGAAGAATGTTTCAAGGATTCTACGATCTGACGTCTAATATGATCACACAAAACCGGAATTTGAATATTATAAGTAATAATATGTCGAATGTTTCTACGCCGGGCTTCAAGATGGACAGATTAATGCAGAGCACGTTCCGGGACGAGATGATCTATCGGTATGACAAGTACGGCAAGACAGCAGTCGGGACGGTATCGCGGATGAATATCGGTGATGAGCGGATAACGGATTATACCGAAGGAGGTATTCGGGAGACCGGAGCGTCTATGGACGTTGGCCTCATCGGCTCTGGTTTCTTCGAGATTCAGACGGATAACGGCATGGTGTATACAAGGAATGGTTCTTTTAACCTGGATGACGCGGGATATCTGGTTCTGCCGGGATTCGGAAGAGTGCAGGGAACCAATGGTCCGATCCGGCTTACGACGGATGAGATCACGATCGATGAGACGGGCAATATTACCGGAACAGAGAACGGACAGTATTTCGGAAGGCTCAGGATAGTGGATTTCACAGATTATGATCAGCAGCTTACTAAGGTGACGGGAGGCGTATTTGCTGCGAATGCGCAGCCTCAGGCGGCGCCGCTTGCGACGAAGACCATGCAGAAGGCGTTGGAGGATTCTAACGTATCTATGGCGGAAGAGATGACGAATATGATGAGCGGTCAGAGAGTGCTGCAGAGTTCCGCGCAGCTTCTGAAGATGTATGATCAGCTTACATCGAAGATTGTTACGATTGGTTCTGCTACATAGTGAGAGGAGAGAAGGCTTATGTACACATCATTTTATACCGCTGCAAGAGGGGCGATGGAGGAGCAGGAGAAGCTGAACGTCGTCGGCCATAATCTTGCGAATGCGAATAATTATGGTTATAAGGCGAAGACGACGGTGTTCACAGACCTGATGTATTATAATCTGAATAACTATACCGGAGAGGACACCAGATACAAGGCAGGAGCCGGTATTAATGTTGAGAAGACGAACACGGACTTCAGCCCGAAGGGTCTCATAACTACAGAAGATAAGTTTGATTACGCGATCAACGGCAAAGGATTCTTTATGCTGAGAAGTCCGATTACGAACGAGATTACATATTCGAGAAACGGGCATTTCAGTATGTCAAAACGCGGCAATGAATTTTATCTGGTGAACGACAACGGGAATTTTGTGTTAGATGAGAACCGTAATCCGATCCGGGTGCTGGACGGTAATACTGGGGAACTAAGCGGCCAGATCGGTGTCTATGGTTTTAATATCCTTGATGGGATGCAGAGTACAGGGAACAACGAGTTTGTGCCGGTTCTTAAGAACGGGGAGCCGTTCCTTATGCGGGACGCGAAGCTCATTGACCATGCGCTGGAGATGTCGGGAGTGGATGTAGCAGATGATTTTACACGTATGATCGAGGCACAGAGGGCGTATTCATATGCGCTTAAGATGGTACAGACATCGGATGAGGTTGTGAATACGATCAATACGCTGAGAGCATAGAGAGGTGGCTTATGGCAATAAAAACGTATGAAGAGATGAACGAGCTGGGGTTGGATATCCTAAAAGAGATCGGTACGATCGGCGGCGGCAACGCGGCAACCGCACTGTCGAGTATGCTGAGTACCCAGGTACAGATGGCTGTTCCGTCTGTAAAGATTCTGGATTACAATGCGGCGCTTGCAATTCTTGGGGATCCGGAAGAACTGGTTGCAGCTATATTTGTAGAGATGGCAGGAGAAGTGAGCGGAATCATGCTGTTTGTCCTGACAAAAGAAGTGTCGGATGAGATCCTGTTCAGGATGCTTGGCAAGACGGAGTCAGATCTTCTGGCGATGGAGGAGATCGATTCCTCTGTTCTGATAGAGATCGGGAATATTGTGATATCCTCATATATTACGGCAATGTCTTCCCTGACGGGAGTGAACGTAGAGCTGTCTGTTCCGCAGCTTGCCATTAATATGCTTGGCGGGATCATGAGCGTGCCGATCGCGATGATGGGACAGCATTCAGACAAGATTATGATGATAACAGGAGATTTTAAAATAGACGGGAAAGCATTGGACAGCACAATGCTGCTTCTGCCGGACGTAGAGTCTTTGAATGTTCTTATGAAAAAGCTAGGAGTTGAGTAAGTCAATGGAAAAAAAGATATCGGTCGGAATTGCAGATATGAAGATAACAAGGCAGGAGGGTATACTGATCACATACGCGCTGGGATCATGCATCGGGGTCTCGTTCTACGATCCGATGATCAAGCTTGGAGCGCTTCTTCATATCATGCTGCCAGAAAAAGGGAAAGCAAGTGACAGCAACGTCTTTAAGTTTGCGGATTCGGGAGTTAAGGAGACGCTTCGTAAGCTCACTGCGTTCGGAGCTACGAAGAGGCGGCTTGTAGTGAAGATTGCCGGGGGCGCCAAGATGTTCGAGATGAAGGGCGGCGGCGGCCTGGGTAATATCGGTGAACGGAATGCTCAGAACGTGAAGAGAATCCTGATGGCGGAAGGGTTACGCGTCACCAGTGAAGATACCGGCGCTAATTATGCGAGGACCATGCTGCTTGATGTGGCGACGGGACAGGTGTATATCAGGTCGGCCGGGAAGCCGGAACGTATGCTTTAACCCCTTATTCTGAGAGAATATTGCGTCGATAAATATACATAGAATATAAAGGAGTGAGTGTGTATGGCTGATACAGAGATTTTATTGGAATCAGGAACAAATGAAATTGAGATTATGCAGTTTACGATATTTGGTGAATTGTACGGAATCAATGTGGCGAAGGTACGCGAGATCATGATGGCGGATAAAGTGAAGCCGGTGCCGCATTCTCATGGAGCTGTTGAGGGGATTTTCAAGCCAAGGGATATCCTGCTTACAGTGATCAATCTGCCGAAGTATCTGACAGGTGACAGCGGAGATAAGAATGAGAGGGATCTGTTCATTGTCACGAATTTCAATAAGATGCATATAGCATTCCGCGTGCATACGGTGGTTGGAATCAGCAGGATCTCCTGGGAGGATATCCAGAAGCCGGATAAGACGCTCACGAACGGAGAAGACGGAGTTGCGACAGGTATCGCCCAGTGCGGCGGACAACTGGTTACGATTCTGGATTTTGAGAAGATCGTGGCAGAGATCGCACCGGAGACAAGCATCCAGGTGGATGAGATCGACAGGTTAGGAGACAGGATTCCAAGGGATAACAGGATCATCCTTGCGGAGGATTCGATCCTTCTGACTAAGATGATCAAGGATTCTCTGTTCCGTGCGGGCTATAGTAATCTTATGAATTTTAATAACGGCAAGGAAGCATGGGATTATCTCAGCAGTATCCGCAACGAGCCTGATTTCTATAAGCGGGCGGCGCTGTTGATTACGGATATTGAGATGCCGGAGATGGACGGACATCGTCTGACCAAGCTGGTGAAGGATGACGAGAAGATGAAGAGGATGCCGATTATTATCTTTTCCTCACTGATCAACGAAGAGATGCGGATTAAAGGAAAGCAGCTGGGAGCGAACGAACAGCTATCGAAGCCTGAGATTGGGCGTCTGGTAGAGGTTATGGATGAGCTCTTAGACCGGGGAGGAGAGTAATAATGGATAGTTGTGTTGTAAGACAGGCTATTAAGGATCAGGCGACCGATGCGGTCATCGGGTATGAGCTTGTGATCCAGGAGGACAGGGATAGTCTGTATAATCCAAGTTCGGACAGCGTTGCGGCGAATACGATGGTGTCGTTCCTGTCTGAGAATTCTGACCGTATTTTCAAGGATAAGAAGACGTTCATGACATTTACGCCGACGCTTCTATTCAGGAATACGCCGAAGATATTTGATAAGGATAAGGTTGTAATACAGATCGGAGACAATATTGTGATCCATTCGCTTGCGGCGATCCTGATCAGTAAGTACCGTGAGGACGGGTATCATTTTGCGATCAATGATTTCCAGTTCACACCGAAGTATTTCAGTATGCTGGAATATGTAGATTACATAAAGCTGGATGTAACGGGTAATATGGATGAGACGCAGAAGCGTTCTATTGCCAATGTTGTGGATATGGCTCACGGATTCCAGAAGAAGTTCATTGCAACAGGCGTGAACAGCAAGGAAGCATATGACTGTGCAGTGGAGCTGAATGCGGATTTCGTGGAGGGAAGCTATATCTCAGGAGCTACGATAACGAAGACCAATAAGCTGGATTTCATGCAGGGCAATCTGTATCAGCTCATTATAGAGATCACGAAGGATGAGCCGGATGTGGAGGTATTAGAGGAGACGATCACAAGGGATGCGGCGCTGACATATGCGCTGCTCCGTATGGCGAATTCAGCGTATTTTGCGGTGCATCATGAGACGACTTCAGTGCGTCAGGCGTTGGTGCGCGTGGGAATCAGCCAGTTGAAGCAGTGGATCTATCTGCTGAGCTTTGAGGATAAGGAGAATTCATCAGAGGAACTGCTGAAGACGTCTTTCATGCGTGCAAACTTCGCATCTGCGCTGGTGAAGAAGCTTAAGAACTTCACCATCAATATGTCCGACGCATATCTTATGGGTATGTTCTCTACTCTCGAGTATATGATCGACGCCTCGATGGCAGAGATCCTTGAAGATATCCCGATCGTGGAGGAAGTGAAGACGGCGCTTGTTACCAGAGAGGGTAAGGCGGGACGCCTGTTCGAACTGATCCTCTGCTACGAGAAGGCCGAGTGGGTTGAGATCAAGGAGATAGCTGAGGAACTCGGACTTAAAACGAATGAGCTGGCGCAGATCTATATGGACTGCGTTGAGGAAGTGAACAACATATGGGAGAATGTTGTCGGCATGTCCGAGAGCGAATAGAGTAACAGTTCAGGCAAGCGGCTCTGTTACTGAATAGATTCTTGTTATAGATTCTTGTTAGTGTGATGGGAAGGTGAATGTTATGGTAGGAGGTATTTCGGCAGTTAATCCGTATGCGGGACGATATGCCGGGTATGTTCGCCCAAGCGCTGCCTTGCAGGGTGCACGGAGTGTAGATGCGGTATCCCGGAGCGCATATGGGCAGCCGGTGCAGAGTGTCAGAGGTGTCGGAGCGGTAACGCCGGTATCGGGTGTAGCGGCTGGCCGGGAGGTTAACGGTGCAAGTACGGTTCCTGTACCGGGCGTGTCTGCCGGTCAGGGAGCCGGAGCGGCGGCGGGAGTGACGGCAGGCCAGAGAGCCGGCGTTGTGTCGGGAGTGACGGCAGGCCAATGGATCGGAGCCGGCGGTGCGGTTCGGGGCGCAAGTCCGGGGACGCCGGTAGAGCCTGTGAGTCCGATAGGGGCTGTGAATGTGAACGGGACGAACGGAATCGCGAATACGATCCCATTCCTGCGTAAGGGAATGGATCCTGCGGAACTGGCGGTGCGTATGCGGATCCAGTATGCGGATTCTTCCAAGGAAGAGGGAGCAGGCGTAGACGCAGCGCAGAAGGCGGCAGAGGACGCCGAGTGTCAGACCTGCAAGGAGAGAAAATATCAGGATGGTTCGGATGATGCGGGAGTTTCTTTTAAAACACCTACACATATATCGCCGGATCAGGCAGCTTCAGCGGTCAAAGGCCATGAGATGGAGCATGTGGTGCGTGAGCGTGCGGCTGCAAAGCGTGAAGACCGCCGTGTAGTAAGCCAGTCGGTTACGATGCATACGTCGATCTGCCCGGAGTGCGGCAGAGTCTATGTATCGGGCGGAACGACGAGGACTACGACGGCATCTGAGCCGGATACGGCGGAAGCTATGCAGCAGCAGGATGGCAAGAATTTTTCCGCAGCCGCATAAAATATATTTGACAGTGAAGAAAAGAGGGAGTTATCCATGCGAAAGAGTATCAATAAGATGGTGGGGATTCGGGTGGCGACCACGGTTGCTGCCGTGCTCATCTATAGTTTTGCAGTAACTGCGAATATTTTTGTGATCAAAGATACGCAGAGGGACAGCATTGCAGCGACTACATTGCTGGACACGATCGAGAAAGCAGAGGTGGCACATTACAAATGGTCTGCCGGATTAAGTAATGCATTGTACGCGGAAAAGGAATTTACCGGAAGTATAGATCCTACTACCTGTGCCCTGGGACAGTGGCTCTACGGCGAGGCGGATACAGATGATGAAAAGGTACTTGGGCTGAGAGAACAGTTGGAGCCGCTGCATAAGGAACTTCATGAGTCTGCCAGCTATGTACTGGATCTGCTGAAGACAGATCCGGATCGTGCGCAGGAGTATTATCAGGATACGATCCAGGGGAATCTGGCGACGCTGGTCGGATATCTGGATGAGGTTGTGGAAGAGGGAACGATGCTGAAGGATAAGAGTGCGGAGAGTATGGAGAGAACTCTCCACATCGTACAGATCGTATCCGGGATCTGTTTCTTTCTGGCGCTTATATTCCTGATGAGCCTGGTTCATTATGTATTAAAACAGATCGTGAAGCCGATGGTATATATCAGCGGTCAGGTACGTCCGCTGCAGGAAGGTAAGCTGGAATTAGATCTTGATTATGAAGCGAATAATGAGTTGGGTGAACTGGCAAGTGTTATAAGAAATTCTCTGTCAGTAATCCAGGGGTATGTGGAGGATATCAACCGGATCATGGGACAGCTGGCGAGAGGTGATTTTAACGTCAGCACTTCAACTGAGTTCATCGGTGATTTCCGTTCCATTGAGGAATCAATCGACAGTTTCACTGCAACTATGTCGTCAGCGATTGGAAGTATCGGAAGAGCCGAGCATCAGATCTCCGGCAATGCAGAGCAGCTGTCAAGCGGATCTCAGTCGCTGGCACAGGGTGCGACCGAGCAGGCGAGCGCCGTGGAGCAGCTCTATGCAACGTTGGATGAGCTCTCTAAGAATGCGTCCAAGAATGTTGAGATGGCGAACAACGCACGTGAGAACGCCCGCCTGACAGGCGAGCAGGTTACAGTCAGCGGTCAGCAGATGGAAGAGATGGTTGCGGCTATGAAGGATATCACGCAGGCGTCCCAGAAGATCGGTGAGATCATCGGTACGATTGAGAATATCGCGTTCCAGACGAATATCCTGGCGCTTAATGCGGCGGTAGAGGCGGCGCGCGCGGGATCGGCAGGTAAGGGATTCGCTGTTGTTGCGGATGAAGTCAGAAGCCTTGCGGCACAGTCTGATGAGGCGGCCAAGGAGACGAAGGAATTGATCGAGGATTCTGTGAATGTTACGGAGAGGGGAAGACATATCGTTGACGAGGTATCCGTAACTCTGGCTAAGACTCTGGAGCTTGTGACGGAGTCTAACAGTGCGATCAGTTCTATTACCGAGGCAATTAACGGTGAAGCGGAATCTATTAAGCAGGTAACGGACGGAATCAGCCAGATCGCCGATGTTGTACAGACGAACTCGGCGAGCAGCCAGGAGTCCGCGGCGGTCAGCGAAGAATTGTTCGATCAGGTTCGTTTGCTGAGAGAAGAGACCGGAAGGTTCCGGCTTAAGAATGGAAGATAGAAGATGAATAAAAGCGCCGCCCCAATCCATGAAGAGGGAATGGATTGGGGCGGCGCTTTTCTGCGCCATATGTCAGTGGCTGAAAACTCTTAAGAGACATTCTTATTGATGGAATAAAGCCACGATCTCCTGAACCTCTTCCAGAGAAATATCGCATTCAGAGGCAATCGCTTCGTTGGAAAGATGCTGTGAATGCAGACGGCATACATTGCTGGCCAGGCGGATTCCGCTATTTCTAGCGCTGCTCATGTTAGTATTATAATCCTTCAAAGCCTTCTCGCGTGCCTCGTATTCCAGACGCTTCAGGTCATCTGCACTTAACTTCTGCAACGCCTCATAAGCTTCACCTAAGTATTCGCTAGTCTGTGCCATATGCAAAAACTCCTCTCTGTTCTTACCGCTAAAGAAACGCATCCAATGAACGATATCTTCCTCTGTCTGGACTTCCTTAGGAAGCTTCTTAATTTCTAAGATCTGTAATTCCATCTTATCATTGTAAAGCACATTGTCGTCATCATCACGAAAATGTATCGTACGATAGCACTTCTTATCCCCCGAGAAACGAATAAAATCCAGAATGCTGACATGAATACATTTCTGCAGCATGCCATAGGAATCGCCAGACTTCAACTGATCAGAAAAGATCTTACTGATATAGAATAAAGCCCGTTCATCCCAGAATTCGTAATTACGCACCTGCATTTCCAAGTTAATCTGAACGCCGTCTATCAGCTTCACACGCACATCCAGGATACCGAGCTTATCATCAGCATATTCACGGTGCAGGTGTGTGGGAAGAAGCTCCGTCTCGGCAATCTCCTCCGGGCGGACCCGCATAACAGCGGCGCAGAATCCTTTTCGTACTTTGGGATTCTCCATGAGCCCGGCAAAGCAGACGTCATTGGTGGGGAGCATAATAAAATCGTCCTGTGTCTGAGTTTCCATCGGTGTGTTGTTAGTAAGATTCATAAAAGTCTCCTTTCATCTGCAAGGAATTACTGGATCAGATTAAGAAGACCTTGATATTATGTACAATCATAACATAAAATACAGTATCAGAAAAGCATTTTGCAGGTGAAAATCTTCGAAATCTAAAGAAGTAAAAACCAGGCATTATAAAATAAATATTGGATAAATATTCGGCGAACTGCCGATCAGAATATAAAAAATGAGCTGTATTAGTTGAGGAAAGAGAGTCCGTTAAGACTGCATGTAGCAATTCGAAAGATTCGCTGTTATTTGCCAGCTATCAGACGCTGTCCCGACTCAAAAGTAGATTGGGTCAGCGCCTAAGAACTCTTAAAAGATATACCTATTGATGGAATAAAGCCACGATCTCCTGAACCTCTTCCAGAGAAATATCGCATTCAGAGGCAATCGCTTCATCGGAAAGATGCTGTGAATGCAGACGCCATACATTGCTGGCCAGGCGGATTCCGGTTTTTATACCACTATTTCTAGCGCTGCTCATGTTAGTATTATAATCCTTCAAGGCCTTCTCACGCGCCTCGTATTCCAGACGCTTCAGATCATCCGCACTTAACTTCTGTAACGCTTCATAAGCTTCTCCTAAATATTCGCTTGTCTGTGCCATAAGCTTAAACTCCTTTCTGTTCTTACCGCTAAAGAAACGCATCCACTGAACGATATCCGCCTCTGACGGGATTTTCGTAGGAAGCTTCTTAAGTTCTAAGATCTGTAATTCCATCTTGTCATTGTAAAGCTAATGAATACACTTCTGTAACATTCCATAGGAATTGCCAGACTTCAACTGATCAGAAAAAATCTTACTGATATAGAATAAGGATCGTTCATCCCAGAATTCGTAATTACGCACCTGCATTTCCAAGTTAATCTGAACGCCGTCTATCAGCTTCACACGTACATCCAGGATACCAAGCTTATCATCAGCATATTCACGATGCAGGTGTGTGGGAAGAAGCTCCGTCTCGGCAATCTCCTCCGGACGGACCCGCATAACGGCGGCACAGAATCCTTTCCGGACTTTCGGATTCTCCATGAGTCCGGCAAAGCAGACATCATTGGTGGGGAGCATAATAAAATCGTCCTGTGTCTGAGTTTCCATTGGTGTGTTGTTAGTAAGATTCATAAAAGTCTCCTTTCATCTGCAAGGAATTACGGGATCAGATTAAGAAGACCTTGATATTATGTACGATCATAACATAAAATACAGTATCAGAAAAGCATTTTGCAGGTGAAAATCTTCGAAATCTAAAGAAGTAAAAACCAGGCATTATAAAATAAATATTGGATAAATATTCGGCGAACTGCCGGTCAGAATATAAAAAGCGAATGCCTTTTAGAATTCTTAGAATGGAGTATAGCATATACTGACGAAAGATGCAATCATTTTTTCAAGAACGAATTAGCCTTCGTGGCTTCTGCCGTAACATCAGAAATCAGCCTGTTCGTGTAGTAGCTTAGAAGAGGGTCAACAGCAGCAGGCGTGGTAACGATATACTTAGATTGAGGCGATGTTTTTTCCGGGGATTGTTGACTGCTGTGGAAATGCTGTGTACAATGGGAGCAAGAGAGGTGGTGTTGACGGATGAGTAAGACTTTTAATGTCAGCGGTGCCTGCAATCCAGACAGGCATTTCGTTGTTGATCTCGAGAGTAGGCTTAGGGAGATCAAATCAATGATAGATTGCGGGGAGTATTTCGTTATCAGCAGAGCGCGGCAATATGGAAAGACTACTTTGCTGCGTGCTCTTGCCGGATATCTAAAAGAAGATTATCAGGTGGTAAGTTTAGATTTTCAGAATATAGAATCTGGCGAATATATGGACGGAAGTGTGTTTGTGCATGCTTTGGCAAGGGAGGTCAATAAAAAGATAAGGCGTATGACCGGGGTTCCGGCGGGGGTAGAACAAGCTATTGCCAATCTTGCCGGCAATAGCAGCCGATGTGTTCGAATGGCAGAGATATTTTCCTGTTTCAGCGAATGGTGTGAATGCTCCCGACAACCAGTAGTGCTAATTGTAGATGAGATAGATACGGCGGCAAATAATCAGGTGTTTCTTGACTTTCTTGCACAATTGCGGGCGGCATATCTTGGCAGAGATGAGATTCCGGCATTCAGATCAGTGATTCTTGCGGGGGTATATGATGTGCGTAATATTAAGAGAAAGACACGTTCGGATGAGGAGCATATGGAGAATAGTCCATGGAACATTGCGGCTGATTTTGATGTAGAGATGAGCTTTTTCGCAGAAGATATAGAAGGAATGCTTAGGCAGTATGAGGATGTTTATCATACCGGTATGGATATTGAAAAGATTGCCGGTTTACTTTATGATTATACATCTGGTTATCCATATTTGGTGTCGCGCATATGTAAATTAATAGATGAACGGATCGCGGGAACGGCAGCATATCCAGACAAGGCAGGCGCATGGACTGAGGAAGGATATCTTGCAGCTGTGAAAATGTTGTTGGAAGAGAATAACCCATTATTCGATTCTCTGATAAATAAGATAAATCAATACCCTGAGTTGAAGTCCGTTATCTGGAGACAATTATTTCAAGGACAGCCAGTCGCATATGCTGCTGATGACAGCGCTGTCAGAAATGCGAGGATGTTTGGATTGGTTAAAACGGAGAACGGATCGGTACGGATTGCGAACAGGATATTTGAAACCCGGTTGTATAATTATTTTCTTACGCTTCCGGAAGTTCAGGGCGGTGAATTATATCAAAGAGCCTCCCTTGATAAAAATCAATTTGTTCAGAAGGGACAGCTTGACATGAAACGTGTCCTTGAGAAATTTGTAGAACATTTTGATGAGATCTATGGTGATCGGGGACAGAAGTTCTATGAAGAGGATGGACGGCGGTATTTTATGCTTTATCTAAAGCCAATCATCAATGGTGTTGGTAATTACTATGTAGAGGCGCGTACCAGGAATCAGGAACGCACAGATCTGATTATTGATTACCTTGGTACACAATTTATTATCGAACTGAAACTATTTGCGCCTGGTAATGCATATAAGAACGGGGAGAAACTCAGCTTATAGATTGCCTGGAGCTGGGATAAGATATTGATAGAAGCTGTGGTCTGATTATCAGAATCTATCTCGATAAAATGGAGTTGCCGCAAAGATGGACGCTGAACCATAGTCCTGCTTTGCAGCAACTCCATTATAATATACCCGTTAATGCCGGGGATTATCTTTTACAACCATGCATGCCTTCGTAGCTTCTACCGTAACATCAGAAATCAGTCTGTTCGTGTAGTAGCTTAGAAGCGGGTCAACGGCAGCAGGTGTGGTAACGATATACTTGGGCATCAATCCGTTCATTGTCAGAGCGACGGTATCTGCTTTGCAGCGGGCACAAGTACAGACATCGAACTGCCGCATAAAGTATATGATCTTGTCCTCAACAATTCGCTCCATAACATTCAGATAGGCGAATTCAGGTTCCGGCTCCGGCTCCGGCTCTGGTTCGGGAGAGGAGATCTCCGGTGCAGGAGATGCCATGTCCTGGGAATGGGCGGCTTCAGTCTCAGTTACCGAATCAGCCGCAGTAGCAGCAGTTGTATCAGCAGCTACTTCCGGTGCAGTATCAGTAATTGGGCCGGAAGCCTCTTCTGGTTCGGCTTCAACATTAACAGTTGCATCAGAATTCTCATCTGATACAGCTTCAACGGATGAGTCAGAATTCTTATCTGATGCGGCATCAATAGCTAAGCCGGAATCCTCATCCGGTACAGCTTCAAGGATTGTGCTGTCAGATGTGCCGGCCGCATTCCCGGTTGATTCTTCTGTTACAGCTTCGGCTGTTGTATCAGCCGGTGGTTCTGCATCAGTCTCGGCCGCAGCTTCCTGTGCAGGAGAACTCTGCTGGCTCTGCTCGAATTCGTCCATTAACTTCTGTTGTATCAGATCTGCAACAGGATCATCTTCCGTCTTATCAATTACGGAAATGTTCTGAGGTGCAGTCTGAGCAACGGGAACAGGTCTCTCAGGTTCCTTTTCAGCCGGGGCGGATGGGGCTGCCGTCTTAGGTTTGGCAGCCGCAGAAGCATCCGTGTTGTCTGCTCCTTCGGCTGAAGTCTGCGGCTCGTTCTGTGAATCATTCTGTGAATCGTTCTGCGCATCATGCCCGGCAAGCAGATTCAGTACATGTGCGGTCTTATTACTTCTCCTGGCCATTGGAAGCACCTCCCTGTGTTATGTTGGATGAGGTTCTGGTCACAACCTCCTGAACAAATTCCTGATAATCAAGTGATGGGTTGGCATGGGGCGCATGGTCGAATACGCTGAGTCCATGTGCCGGAGCCTCGGCAACGGTAACGCTTGTGCGGATCTGGTTAGCGAATACCCGGGTACCCATCTGAGAGGCGATATTCTCCGCCATCTCCTTCACCTCACGGGCAAGCAGAGTCCGCGGATTAAACTTCGTTAAGATGATACCCAGCACATTCAGATTCGGATTCACGCTCTGCCGTACAGAATCTATAGTCTCCTTAAGCTGGGAGACGCCGAGAAGGCTTAGGATCTCCGGCGCCATCGGTATGATCAGATGATTGGACGCCGCGTATGCATTCACTGTAAGTATATTCAGAGCGGGCGGTGTGTCGATGATAATATAATCATAATTACTCTTAACAGGTATCAGAGCCTTCTTCAACAGTAAATCCCGGTCAGATGAAGTAAATTCAAGCTCTGCGCCGCTCAGCAAAATATTCGAAGTAATAATATCGCAATAATCCGTCTCCTGGATCGCGTCCTTGATAGGCACCTGTCCGGTCAGCACGTCATAGATCGTCTTACAGTTCTCGATATCGAGACCGAGACTGAAGCCAAGGCTCCCTTGCGGGTCCAGATCAATTGCCAGTACCTTTTTATCATGAAAAGAGAACAGACCAGCAGCCAGGGCGCTGGATGTGGTTGTCTTGCCTACGCCGCCTTTCTGGTTCGTAAGTGCGATGATAGTAGCCAAAATAAATTCCTCCATTCGTAATTTAAACTAAATCTAACTATTATTTAAAGTATACTATATGCCGATAAATAAGTACAGAATAATTTTGAATTTGTAATATCACGGTTTATATGTAAGTTTACAGGAACCGGGCAGGATAATGCAAGGCCCAGGATACAATTAAGGCTGAGCATTTTATGTTTAATAAGCAAAGAATGAAAAGGAGAGATAGCTATGTCAACATCAATAGGCGGATTGAGCACATCAACAAGCAACGGTATCAGAGGTTACGGCGGTCTTGCCAGCGGTCTGGACAGAGATACCCTGATTGAGGGTATGACTTCCGGTACTACCAGTAAGATTACTCAGCAGCAGCAGAAGAAGCAGCAGTTAGAATGGAAGCAGTCAGCGGTACGGAACATTGCCAGCCAGCTGCTTGATTTTGCGAATAAATATACATCATCATGGAGTTCTAAGACGAATCTGTTCAGTTCCATGTTCTGGGGACGGAATCAACTGTCAGTGACAGGTACGAACAGCAAGTATGTGTCTGTGTCGGGAAGCGGGTCGTCAGCTGATGGCGTATCGATCTTGGGCGTGAAGCAGTTGGCACAGAAGGCGAAGTGGTCTACTTCGGCTAATGTTTCAGGTCAGACCTTGTCTACAGGGAAGATTGATACAAGTAAGACATACGATATACAGCAGCTGATCGGGAAGGATATAGATTTTAAATTAGGTAATGATTCAAGCGCTAAGACATATTCTCTTACCTTGAAAGAATCAGAGAAATTAGCCGACGGAACCGTGGTAAAATATGATTACAGCACTCCGGAAAACGCTATAGAGTCAATTAATAAGCAGTTAGCGAATATCAAAGTTTCTGACGGGAAGAACCTTTCTGATTATGTTCAGTTTGGGAAGGATGCTAGTGGAAAGATTCAGTTTACAATGATTCCGGGGGGCAATAATTTCGAAGTAACCGGTGGATCTGCTATGGAGTATTTAGGATTTAAAGATTTTAAACCAGTAGCTGGTTCTAGCAATGAAACAAAAGTAGCAGAAGAAGATGCAAAGGATAAATTAGTTGATAAGGTAAATCTTGCACGCTTGTTAGACGGTAAGACGTTGACCTTTTCTTATAATGGAAAGACGGCAGAGATAAAAATGCCGGATAAGGATTCCTTACAAGCGTTGATGGGCGCAACATATCCAGTAAAGGATAAGGACGGTAAGATTATATATAACAATGCAAATGAAGCCGTACAGATTGCAATCAAGGAATCCATGCAGATACAATTAGACGATGTTTTTGGTAAGGGAAGGATTGAAGTAGGTACATCGACTGAGGGGGGGATTACTCTAAAGACTAAAAATCCTAAAGACGGCAGTGATGATACAACCTCTGTATTGAAGTTAGTATCAGGAAGCAGTGATGTAAAATACGCATTAGGATTACAGGATGGTATGTCTAACCGTGTAAATATGAACGAGCAGCTTAAGTTAAAACATCCTGAGTTAACTTTTAATAAAACAGAAAAAACGACAGATGCCGAAGGGAAAGAAATCGAAAGAAAATATACAACCCTTTCGATTAATGATAAGGAGATAAGAGTTTATGAAGATGATACCATGAATTCCCTAATGGAGCGGATCAACAACAGCGATGCGCGCGTAACGATTTCCTATCAAGAAGCGGCGGATAAGTTTACCTTTACTTCAAAAGAAGACGGCGCTAGCGGAAGTGTCAAAATTAAAGGTCCAGCAAAGAGTCTTTTTGGACTTACAGGAACAGAAGTAGCAAATGAAACCGGACAGGATGCGATCGTTGCAATCAAATATGCCGGATCCGATGAAGAAGTGGAATTAATTCGTGGAACGAATTCTTTCACCGTGGATGGTTTGACTATCAATGTAAAAGGCGAATTTGGATACACAGAGAAAGCAGATGGTACTAAGGAATTAGACAAGACGGCAGATCCGGTAGAAATCGACGCCCAAGTAGACGCCGACTCAATCGTAGACGCAGTCAAAGCCATGGTAGATGAGTACAACGCCATTATAGAGCTGGTCAACAAGGAACTGACCACCAAACCGGACCGTGATTACGCACCGCTTACCTCCGAGCAGAAGAAAGAACTGTCAGAGGACGAGATCGAGGCATGGGAGAAGAAGGCTAAGGAAGGCCTGCTCCATGCAGACAGTGATATCAGAAGCTTAAGCAGTGACCTGCGTTTCATAATCGGCGGAGGTATCGCTCAGGAATTGGCGGAGATGGGTATATCGACATCCAGCACTTATTCCGACAACGGTAAGCTGACATTTGATGAGTCGAAATTCCGTGCGGCGCTTGCAAGCAATCCAGAGCGAGTACAGCAGATATTCGCAGAATCATCTGTTACGAATACCAATGGAAACGGCACTTCAACAGGAATTGCGACGGCTCTTAAGAATGTGATGGACAAATATGTCAATACTACCGGAGCAATGGAGAGCAAGGGTATCCTGATCCGGAAGGCCGGGCATGAGAGTTCGCCGATGAGTGTTACAGAGAATACCATGTATAAGCAATTGCAGGAGATCGAGAAGTTGATCACGAAGTTCCAAGAGAGACTGGAAACAGAGAGAGACCGCTATATTAAGCAGTTTACAAGCTTAGAGACACTGATCTCCCAGATGAATAGTCAGAGCGGATTCTTAAGCCAGCTTGGCGGCTATTAAGAGCAAAAAAGGGGAAGAATATGTACCAGAATGGATATCAACAGTATAAGATGCAGTCTGTGAATACGATGACGCATAGTGAGATGCTTCTGCTTCTGTATGATGAGCTGATCAAACGGCTCACCAGGGCACAGATCGCGTTGGGGAATAAAGACTATGATTTGTTTGAGAAGTCAGTTCAGCGGTCAAGGGAGATCGTGCGGTATCTTGATGAGACGCTGAATATGGAGTATAGTATCAGCTATGAGCTGAGAAGGATGTATGAGTTCTTTCTCTATGAACTCAGCAGGCTGCAGGCCGGACGTAACAGCGCTGTAGTTGATGAATTGAAGCCCCTTGTAGCAGAGCTCAGGGATGCGTTTAAAGAAGCCAGTAAGAAGACGGCTGCTGTATAGACGGGAGAAGTCGTATGGAGAACAGAGAAGAACTATTGATGGAGATCCTTAAGCGGGTACAGCGAAATTACAGGCATATGGTAGAGATCGAGAGAGTGACGAAGGAGATGGCGGATGCCCTGTCCAGGAACGATCAGGAGTCGGCTCAGTTATTGATGAAGATGCGGCAGGACGAATTGGAACGTTTCCTGGATTCGAAGCGGGAGATTCAGATGCTGATCGAAGTCGGCGGTGAGGATAAGGAGAAGCTCAGATCCTGGCTGAACGCAGAGGGCAAGTATCAGCCGGAAGCGTTCGGGGAGAAGAAGATCTTAGAACTCAGCACTCAGCTTCAGCAGGTCCTGAAACGGACGATAGATGTTGACAAGGTGTTCAATTCCAGAGTTGCCGGAAAGGATTCTTATTATCAGGCGGCTCATTAACGGGTTGCCGATATAATAGAATAAAAATAATTTTACAAAAGAAAAGAAGTCTGCAGCAGTTAATGTGCTGCAGACTTTTTACAGTATGATCATATTAAGGAGAGATACTCCACACCGGCCCGCCGGAATTGGCGGCGGCGTTCAGTTCGCTTAAGATCACCGAGATGTCCCAGGGGATCTGTGTATTCTCCAGGCTGGCGGGATCAGCGATACGGACCTGATTGCCGGACCAGTCGTCGGCAATGACGATAAAGTGCCCGTTAGATGTAAAGTGCCCGGAACCCATCAGTGCGATCAGGATATGCCCGTTACGCAGTTCAGAGAGCACGCCTTCCTCTGTGAAGTTCTGGAAAGGAGCGGCCTTCAGGCCGAACGCGGCTGCGCCTTCGATGATGAAGTTGTGCTTCGTCCCATGGCCGGCGGACCAGTAATTGTGGTCGGCAGCCCAGGCCGCCATATCGGAAGGCGAGAGCGTATGCTCGGTAAAGCTTGTCACGACCATGGCCAGAGCGGTCGGTCCGCAGCCGTATGAATGGAGCGGATCGCGTCCTCCGTACAGGAAGTCAGCCCAGCGGACGTCGGATTGATTATAGTAGGTAAGGGTGCCGATACTGCTGCTCATAGACAGAGTGTATTGACCGTCTATGAATGCCGGGGCTTCCTCCGGATCAGGGGCAGCGTCGGGAAGCACCCGCGGCGGCGGGGGTCCCTGTTCAGTATTATCTGCCTGACCGTCAGCGGCCGCCGGATCAGCGCCCGACGCACGGTCGGTCCGAACAAAGTACAGGCATAACAGTAATGCGATAATGAATACACCGCATAATAATTTCTTTTTCATATTTTCACCGTGTCTAAATAATCGTTGTTGACGGTTTCATTTTAAACCAGTATAGTATATGTAACAAATATACACAATAACTATTATTGATCGTAATAGAAATATATCGGTAAATGTGCAAGAAAAATAAGGTGGGAATATATGGCGCAGATTATTTTTGACCATGTGACGAAAAAATTTAAAAACGAAACTGCATTACACGATATTTCTTTTGAAATAGATAAAGGGGAGTTCGTATTCTTCATCGGGAAGAGCGGAGCGGGGAAGAGCACGTTGCTGAACCTGATCATGAAGCAGGAGGAGGTGACTTCCGGGAAGATCACAGTGGAAGGCCGCAGGGTGGATACCATGACGAGGAATAAGGTCCCTGAACACCGGCGCAGGCTGGGTATTATGTCTCCAGAAGTTGGACTATTGAAAGATCGTTCGGTATATGATAATATTAAGTTAGCTTTGCTCGCAACGGAGAATGCAGATGACCGTATGCGGGAGAAGATCATTAAGGTACTGGGACTGGTAGGTCTTGCGAAGAAGTACAAGTCATACCCGGACGAGTTATCAGGGGGTGAACAGGCAAGGATACTTTTGGCGAGGGCGCTTTCGGTTCAGCCAGAGATTCTGATCGCAGATGAGCCGACGGCGAATCTTGATCCGGATTCCGCGTGGGACCTGATGCAGCTATTGGAGGAATTGAACTACAGAGGGATGACGATCCTGGTAGCGAGTCATGCCCGGGGACTGGTTACGATCATGAAGAGACGCTGTATCACGCTGATCGCAGGAAGGATGGCGGCGGACGAGAAGCGTTCGATCTATAACCAGAAATCAATGGATATCTTTGCGGAGAGAAGAATTCTAAAAAATTAGCGAAAAAATGTTATATTTGCCTAAAAATGTCCGATAAATTAAAAGTAGGGGATGAAAGCCGGCAGTCTAATTTGCAGACGGTTTGGAAAGGAGGCAATGAGCTATTAGCTACGAGATCAGATACATGCTAATATTGCTGGCAGCTATCATTAACCAGAAACCGATCCAGACATTGAGAAAGCGAATGAGATGGGAGACGCTTTTAGACGTTTCCGATTATCAGGATGTAATCAGTATTGTCTATATAGGGCTTTTAGGAATAGAAAAAGAGATCTCAGAAGAATGCGAAGCAGAGTTTTATCAGAGTTACAGGAAGCAGCTTCTTCTTTATGAATCCTACAAGAAGGTAGATGAGGTCATCAAGTGGCAGTTGGAGAGGCATAAGATAGACGCTTTGTTTCTGTTAGATTCAGAAGTAACCGAGATGTACCCTAAGCCGGAGATGGCTCATATCAGACAGATAGAGATTCTTGCGGACAAGAAGGAGATGCCCAGGATCCATAGAATTATGTTGGATATGGATTATGAGCAGCGGGAAGAAGCGATGGGCAGCGGAGTGGTCTATGTGAGAGTACCTGGTGTCCGTATTGTATTCTATGACGGAATGCCGATCGAGAATAAGGTGATCAGGCATTACTTTTCTGGTTCTATTAAGAGTTATCGGCGCATAGAGTCTTACAAGTTCATACATATGCTGACGAATGAGGAGGTCTACCTGTATCGTGCGGCGAGGATGGTCGAGCTGTATATTACGGGTAAGCTGAAGATTCGGGATATTATGGATCTGTGGCAGTTTAAGAAGATTCTGGGTGAGAAGTTCCGCTGGAAGGCAGTGAGAGAATTTCTGGAGAAGGCAAAGTGGCAGGAATTTATCCGGCAGGCGGAGCTGCTTGCGGAACTCTGGTTTGGTGAAGGAGCCGAGCAGCAATATGGGGTGGCAATAGAACTGGAAGAATATATCTTATCACGCGGACGTGAGAATGAGCATCTGGATGAAGAGCTTCTGCCGTGTGAGAAGGTGAGGCTGGATTTCTACTGGCGTGACAGGGATAAGGAATGGGCTCTTAAGCAGCAGGCATGGTGGTTTCCTTCAAGAGAGTACATGATGCAGTTTTTCCCGGCGCTTGAGAAGTATCCGTTTTTATTGGTATTTTGTTGGATTGTCCGCAATTGGCGTTTTATTAGACGAATCTGTACAAATAAGTGTAAGAAAGCAGGATTTCGGCTTAGAGTCAGATTGTTGGATATAAAAGAAAAATTGAAAGGAATGATAGGCAGGAAGAAGGATGGAGAGGAGGAGATGCCTGAGGCGGCCGAAGGAGACAAAGGCAGCGGGGCGGATCCGAATATAAGCGGGGAAGATGCGGCTGAGGAAGCAGGCCCCGATGAGAGCAGCGCAGGCACGGCCGAAGGAACGGCGGCGCAGGCAGAAGAAGCGGGGGATTCCCCGAACAGAGAGACGGCGGATGAGACCGCTAGATTAGAAGAAACAGAAGGAGAGAACTATGAAGAACTTAAAAATCAGATCTAAATTGTTAGTGTCATTTGGAGTAGTGCTCGTGCTGACGATTTTAGTATCCTTGTATTCCATTTTACAGCTAAGAAAGGCAAGCAATAATCTGAATGAATTTATGGAAGGCTCAGTTGCGGCAGACGATGCGGTCAAGGCATGCCGTATTGCAACATTTATGGCGGCGACGGATGTGCGTAATATGATCATAGCAGGGCAGACAGACGCGGCGAACCTGCAGGCGATCGACGAGAGCAAGGCAAGTATTGAGTCTAATCTGGAGAAGCTGCATAGCCTGGATATCCTGAATAAGGATGAAGTGGCTGAATTTGAGAATTCTTTGAACAAATGGCTTGGTATTGCGGATGATATCCTGAATAAGTTAAAGTCGGGAGACGCGATGCGCGCGGCGGAGCTGGTGCGGACACAGTGTACACCGGCGCTTGAAGAAGTGATATCTAATATTAATCAGTTAATTGAGAATACGGCGGCTATCCGTGCAGAGACTATGGATGAGAGCGTGAGGGAGACGAACATGAGCATGATCATCCTCCTGGCCATTACCGTAGTCGCGATCGTGTTTGCGATGATCATCTGTGCAAGGGTGACGAGAATGATCGTACATCCGGTTCATCAGGTGGAAGAAGCGATGGAAGGGCTTTCCAGAGGAGATATGTCGCAGTCATTGGAGTATGATTCCGCGGATGAGTTCGGTATGCTGGTTAACAGCGTGAAGGATACCTGTGAAGGCCTGGAGGCTGTAGTAGGGGATCTGACACGTCTGCTGGATCAGATGTCAGGCGGGAATTTCGACCTCTTTGCTGAGGACAATATTTACAAGGGAGACTTTGAGCCTCTGTTAGCATGTATCCGTAAGATGAACCGCAGCCTGAGCGATACGATGAGACAGATCAATGATGCGTCCGACCAGGTAGCAAGCGGCGCCGATCAGGTGTCTTCCGGTGCGCAGGCGTTGTCACAGGGCGCAACCGAGCAGGCAAGTTCTGTACAGGAATTGGCGGCAACGATCAACGATATTTCAAGAGAAGTCAGCAACACTGCTGAGAATGCGAGAGAAGCAAGCCAGAAGGTTATGGAAGCGCAGAGCAAGCTGTCTGTATCTAATGAGCAGATGCAGGATATGATCTCTGCTATGGGTGAGATCAGCCAGAAGTCCGGCGATATCGGCAAGATTATTAAGACGATCGAGGATATTGCATTCCAGACTAATATCCTTGCGCTGAATGCAGCGGTAGAGGCAGCCCGTGCGGGTGAGGCCGGCAAGGGATTCGCGGTAGTAGCCGATGAGGTTCGTAATCTTGCGTCCAAGAGTGCGGAAGCGGCAAGCAATACGACTGTGCTGATCGAGGGAACGATCCTGGCAGTAGAGAACGGTACGAATATCGTAGACCGTACTGCGGAAGCGATTTCCGAGACAGTGGAGAGTACGAAGAGCGCTGTTACATATGTGGATAAGATTTCTACTGCGGCAGTAAGCCAGGCAGAAGCGATCTCACAGGTAACGATGGGTATGGATCAGATCTCCAGCGTGGTTCAGACGAACTCTGCTACGGCGGAAGAGAGCGCGGCAGCCAGCGAAGAGTTATCCAGTCAGTCTCAGTTATTGAAGTCCCTGATTTCTCGGTTCAAGCTGAGAAGTGCAAGACCGGGCGAATAATAGATAATAGATAATAGATAAGAGAAAAGTGCAGAAGGGCGTTCCTGTTATCAGGGACGCCTTTTTAAAGCTTTTTTAAATGAAAATTTATTCTATAATCTAAGGAAATGTGTTATAATAAAATGCATGCTAAGGTAAGGGCAATGGGGGGAAGTAAGGTATGGCAGACAGGTTTCGTATATTCGAGGGATTCCGTTCGCAGATCGGAGCGGATAGCCTTGAAGATATAGAGGGGTTTATCAGGGCGGAAGAGGCAGTGGAAGAGTATATGGTTGAATCAGATGCCGAGGATGGCATTAAGATTCATATGTCGCTGAAGAGTTTTTCATTTCTGGCAGCAAAGGACATATTTTTGCGTTTGGCGGAATTCATGAGACGCAGTTGTTATAATATATATACCAGTGAAGAGACGAAAGAGGGTGTGCGCTATCTGTTCCTTACCGGTATGGAAGGCCGGGACGGAATTAAGATGGATATCACGATAGATGAGAAGATGAATGATGAATGATGAATGCAGGAGTGCCGTAGGATGAAGGGAGGGGAGGCATTGAATAATCGTAAGAAGAATAAGGAAGGTGAGATAGACAGCGTTTATTCATTGCTGAAGATTTATAATATGAATGCGGAAGATATGCTGAAGAAGATAACAGACGAGATGCCTGGAGGTTTCTTCGTGTACCAGGCAGGCGGAGATGAAGAGATCATATATGCCAATATGGCGATGCTCCGTATATTTGAATGCGATACGATGGAGGAATTTGTTGAATTGACGGGGAATTCGTTTCGCGGGATCGTGCATCCGGATGATCTGGAGGAAGTAGAGCAAAGTATCTGGTATCAGATCCAGGAGAGCCGCTATGATCTGGATTACGTGGAATATCGGATTGTCACTAAGTATGGGAATGTCCGCTGGGTGGAGGATTACGGGCATTTTATCCACAGCGGGATCGTCGGGGATATATTCTATGTGTTTTTGTCGGATGCGACGGAGAGACTGCAGCAGAAGGAAGAGGAGAAGGAGGAGCTGCTGTCAGAACAGCTTCAGAAGGAAGAGATCCTTAAGCAGCGTATTGAGGAATATGACAAGGAATTAGAGGTTGTCAATCAGGAACAGCTTCGCCATATGAATGTGATCGAAGGGCTCAGTATGGATTATGAGTCTATTTTCTATGCCGATCTGGATGAGAATCGGATTCAGACATACCGCCACAGTGACCGGATAGAGTATCAGTTCGGCGGCGGACGGTGGCTGTGTGAGTTCGAGGGATTTGACGCGGAGTATATTCAGACCTGGGTGCATCCGGAGGACCGCTGGATCGTGGAGGAGGCGACGAATCCGGATTATATCCGGGAGAGACTGTCCGAGACAGGGATGTATTATATTAATTACCGGATCATCAAGGACGGGAAAGTGGAATATCTGCAGCTTCGTGTGGTGAATGTAGGTCCCGCGGAGCAGGTGTCGGAGATCGTCATGGGCTATCGGAGCGTGGACGACGAGATCCGGCGTGAGATGATGCAGAAGAATCTGGTTGAGGATGCGCTGGGGCGCGCAGAGGAGGCGAATGCCGCGAAGGATGCGTTTCTGGCCAATATGTCTCACGATATGCGGACTCCGATGAATGCGATCGTAGGATTTACCAGTCTTGCCAAGCGGTACATAGATGACAGGGATAAGGTGTGGGAATATCTGAACAAGATCGAGGAATCCGGGGAACATCTGCTGAACCTGATCAATGACGTATTGGAGATATCCAAGATGGATACCACGGAAGTGAATCTTGAGGAAGAAGAGTGTAATATCCGCGCCTGTGTCGAGGAAGTGCATGAAGCGATCCTGCCCAAGGCGAATACGAAGAATATTACAATCCTTCTGGATGTCTCGGGAGTGAAGCATTGCGAGGTCTACAGTGATCCGGAGAAGCTGAATCAGGTTCTCTGGCGGCTGGGAAGCAATGCCGTCCAGTATACGGAGGATGGCGGCAGGATCCAGGTCACTGTCAAGGAACTGGAGGGAACAGAGAACGATTATGTATCTTACCAGTTTGTGGTTGAGGACAACGGGATCGGAATGAGCGAGAGCTTCCAGGAGCGTATGTTTGAGCCGTTTGAGAGACAGAAGAATACGACGATGAGCCGTATACACGGTACGGGGCTTGGCCTGACCATTGCGAAGAGGATCGTGGATCTGATGAATGGAAGCATCGAGGTGAACAGTGTAGAAGGCGAAGGCAGCAGATTCACGGTGACGCTTGATTTCCGTATACGGCAGGAGGGCATGCATCAATCTGAGATGAAGAAGAAGAGTTCTGTCGATGCGGCGCAGGAGTATAAGGTTCTGCTGGTGGAAGATAATGAGATCAATATGGAACTGGAGGTTGAACTGCTGAGGGATGAGGGATTCCTTGTGGATACTGCGACGGACGGAAGTATTGCGGTGGAGATGGTGAGGAATTCCCGGCCCGGAGAGTATGCCGTGATACTGATGGATATCCAGATGCCGGTCATGGACGGGTATCATGCGGCGCAGGCCATCCGCAGCCTTAAGAATCCGTCGCTTGCCAGGATTCCGATCATCGCGGTCTCGGCCAATGCATTCGAAGAGGACCGGCGGAAGGCGCTTGAGTGCGGGATGAACGCGCATGTGGCGAAGCCGGTGGATATCACACAGTTATTGAGCGCGATCAGCAGTACATTGTATAGCGCCGGGAACTGACAGAGACGTTTATTCATAGATTCTTAATTATTATTTAATTCTTTTACTCTATGATTCAAACGGAAAATCATGTATAATAATCTCTATTACCACAATTCGGGAGAAATATATGAATAAACCGGTCTTAGGGATTCCGCAGAATACCATAGAGATTCTGCAGAAGTATGATTTTTCATTTCAGAAGAAGTTTGGTCAGAATTTTCTGATTGATACCCATGTACTTGACAAGATTATCCGTGCGGCGGATATTAATAAGGAAGATATGGTATTGGAGATTGGTCCCGGGATCGGGACCATGACCCAATATCTGGCGGAAGCGGCAGGGAAGGTTGTAGCCGTAGAGATCGATAAGAATCTGATACCGATCCTGTCTGATACTCTCCGTGCATATCCGAATGTAAGGATTATCAATGAGGATATCCTGAAGCTTGATATCCGGGAGCTTGCATTGACGGAGCATGGAGGGAAGCCGGTTAAGGTAGTGGCGAATCTTCCTTATTACATAACGACACCGATCATTATGGGATTGTTTGAAGAGCATGTGCCGGTGGAGAGCATTACCGTTATGGTACAGAAGGAAGTGGCGGAACGTATGCAGACCGGGCCTGGCAATAAGGACTATGGGGCGCTGTCATTGGCTGTGCAGTATTATGCAAGCCCCTATATCGTGGCGAATGTACCGCCGAATTGTTTTATGCCAAGGCCCAGGGTAGGGTCGGCGGTGATCCGTCTGACCTGCCATGAGCATCCGCCGGTTGAGGTGAAGGACGAGCGTCTCTTGTTTGACGTCATACGGGCATCCTTTAATCAGCGTAGGAAGACGTTGGCCAATGGATTGAGTAATTCAGATAAGATTGTATTTTCGAAAGAGGTGATATTGGAGGCGATCGGGAAGCTTGGCAAGGGGACCGGCGTCAGAGGAGAAGCCCTGACACTGGAAGAGTTTGCAAGGCTCAGTAATTATCTGTACGACAGAAAGGAGAGGTAGATATGGATAAAAAGAAGGATTTTTCATTGTTTGAGGTTACGCCGGAGATCGAACATTTTGCAGAACTCTGTATTCAGAATAATGAGATCGACAAGGAGCTGTACACCAGATACGAGGTTAAGAGGGGACTCCGCGACTTGAACGGGAAGGGTGTGCTTGCAGGACTGACGAATATATCAGATGTATGCGCGAAGAAGGTCGTGAACGGAGAAGAGGTTCCATGTGCGGGTAATCTGTACTACCGCGGCTATAATATCAAGGATCTGGTTAAGGGATTTCTTGAGGACAAGCATTTTGGATTTGAAGAGATCACGTATCTTCTGCTATTTGGGGAACTGCCGACAGAGAAGGAGTTGGAGATGTTTCACGATACGCTGGTGGAGAGGCGTACGCTGCCTCCGACATTCGTGAGGGATGTGATCATGAAGGCGCCAAGCCGGGATGTGATGATAACGCTGTCACGTTCGATCCTGAATCTCTACTCATACGACGATAAGGCAGACGATACATCGATTCCGAACGTGCTGCGCCAATGTCTGAACCTGATCAGTGCGTTCCCGATGCTGATGGTATACGGGTATCATGCATACAGCCACCGGATGGGGGAGGATCTTTTTATCTATGCGCCGTCGCCGGAATTGTCTACGGCAGAGAATATCCTGATGATGCTCCGTGAGGACAGGCAGTATACAGAGCTTGAGGCTAAGATCCTGGATATGGCGCTTGTGCTCCATATGGATCATGGCGGCGGTAACAATTCGACGTTCACGACTCATGTGGTTACCTCTTCAGGGACGGATACATATTCAACGATCGCGGCGGCGCTCGCTTCACTGAAGGGGCCCAAGCATGGCGGCGCGAATATCAAAGTAACGCAGATGTTCGAGGATATGAAGAAGGAAGTGAAGGACTGGACGGACGAGGATGAGGTACGCAGGTATCTCTGTGATCTCCTGGAGAAGAAGGCGTTCGACAAGAAGGGGCTGATCTATGGGATGGGACATGCCGTCTACTCCATATCAGATCCGAGAGCGGATATCTTCAAGGTGTTTGTGAAGCAGTTGGCGCAGGAGAAGGGCTGTGAGGAGGAATATGCGCTCTATGAGATGGTTGAGAATATGGCGCCGAAGGTGATTGCCGAGAAGAGGAAGATCTATAAGGGCGTTAATGCGAATGTAGATTTCTACAGCGGTCTGGTATACAGTATGTTAGACCTTCCGCCGGCATTGTATACGCCGATTTTCGCGACTGCCCGTATCGTGGGTTGGAGCGCGCACAGACTGGAAGAGCTTCGGAATGTGGATAAGATCATCCGTCCGGCATACAGGCCGTTGGCAGAACACAGGGATTATATTCGAATGGGAGACCGTTAGAATGAAAGAGGAGTTTTATTATCTGTCAAGAGACGGGAAGACGCAGATTCATGCCGTGGAATGGCTGCCGGCCTGCGAGGTCAAAGGAGTGCTTCAGATCTGCCACGGTATGGTAGAGTATATTGAGCGTTATCATGAATTTGCCGAGTATATGTGCGGATATGGATATTATGTGGTGGGCCATGATCATTTGGGTCATGGCAAGTCGGTCACAGACGAAGCGGATTATGGATACTTCCCCGAGGATAACGGGAATCGGTGTGTAATCGGTGATATCCAGCAGTTAAGAGTGATCACTGCCAGGAAGTATCCGGGCGTGCCATATATGATGATGGGGCATAGCATGGGATCTTTTCTGATACGGCAGTATTTGACGATGTATGGGGAAGGGCTCGCGGGTGTGATCGTCATGGGAACCGGCTATCAGCCGTTGCCGCTCCTTGTGGCGGGACAGATGATCTGCCGTGCGGCCGCTCTGTTCAAGGGTTGGAGATACCGCAGTAAGTTCGTGGATAATCTGAGCTTCGGAAGTTTTAACAAGAGATTTGAACCAAGTAAGACCGGAAGGGAATGGGTCACTTCAGATGAAGAGCATCAGCAGAGATATGTGGGCGATCCGTTATGTATGTTCCGTTTCACGCTTGGAGGGTATTATCAGATGTTTGAGGGGATGAAGACCCTGAACCGCAGGGAGAGTATGGCGAAGATTCCGAAGGATCTGCCTGTATTATTTACTGCAGGGGCAGATGATCCGGTGGGGGCGTTTGGTAAGAATGTGAGGAAGGTGTATAAGCGCTATAAGAAAGCAGGGTGCAGGACTGCCGTGAAGCTGTACGCCGGACTAAGACATGAGATCCTGAACGAGACGAAGAGAGAGGACGTGTACAAGGATCTGCTTCGCTGGTGCGACCGCTGCCTTAAGATGCAGAAGGTCTAAAAACGCATTCCTGCAATCCGCCCCAAAATCAATCGGCGCAGCTTGCTGCGGCTCATGATTTTGGGGCGGATTTCTTACAAATATAGTATTACATTTAGTGGGTTTCTCCAAAGATCCCGTCTATATCTGCGAAATTATTCACCGATGCTTCAACCGCATATTCCAGACACTTCGCAATCATTTCCAGAGACATAAAAGGTGTTCCGTTAGGCTTGTCAACAACCTGCTCCGCCGCGAAAGGCACATGGATGAATCCGGCGCGTATGTTCGGATATTTCTCCGCGGCCATGTGAAGGACGTTGTACATTACACTGTTACACACATAGGTTCCTGCCGAGTAAGAGATGTGGCATGGTATCTTGTGGTCACGGATATTCTTCAAGATTGCTTTTACCGGGATGGTAGCATAATATGCGGGAGCCCCGTCTGGCTGCAGCGGCTCGCCGGACGGCTGGTCTCCGTCGTTATCCGGGATGCGGGCTTCGGCCAGATTGATCGCTACCTGTTCAATCGTAACGCAGGATCTTCCGCCTGCCTGGCCTACGTTGATCACTATGTCCGGCTGGTATTTCTTGATGCCCTCTTCGACTGCCGGGCCGCTCCTTAAGAATACGGTGGGGATCTCAAGCTTAATCACTTCTGCTCCTGCGATGTTGTCAGGAAGCATCTTAACGGCTTCAAAAGCCGGATTCACGGATTCGCCTCCGAATGGGTCGAATCCCGTCACTAATACTTTCATGGTTATAATCTCTCCTTAAAATTAATATACTACAGGTTCCGGGATGATGATCTTGCCTTGCTGCATGATCTGCCGGTTGTCTGTGTAGATATCCGGCTCCAGACATACCAGATCAAAATGTCCGTTGGCATTCTGCTGTCCGCCAAGGGCCAGATTCCTTCCCAGCCCGATGTGAAACGTACCGTATGCGGATTCATCTTCAATGTAGCAGTTACCGAGACACCTGGAATAGGAATTCAGGCCGATTCCGAACTCGCCGCCTATATAGATGCGGGAATCATTATAATCCTCCATATAATGCTGGAGCCTGACACCGGTGAGGGTATCTTCTATCCAGGTGATACGGCCGTCTTTGAACAGGATCTTCGTCGGTTCTTCTGCGCGTCCGATGTACCCGAGAGATCCGTCCAGGACCATGGTGCCTTCCGTCTTGGTCTCTTCAATAGAGACGTAGACTTCAATGCTGGCGGAAGAATACCCCTTTCCGTCCTTGGTTACACCGTTGAAGAATCCGGGGATCCGGTTTGCTTTGTATATGCGCAGATCTGTTCCGGCAGGCGTTGTTACATGGATCGTAGTACAGTGGCGGAGATATTTCATGATCACGTTAGCCATAAGGCGGCTTTTCTTTGTATCCATGGTCATGAAATCATACTCCAGCATGGACCGTCCGTCGTTGGTAGATAAGGGCAGCGACAGGAATTTCCTGTGCTTTTGGAGCGCCCGTTTTGCGGCTTTTGTCGTTACGAGAGAGTAATCTGTCGCGGCAATGATCGCCGTGTAGGGGTCAAAGACTTCTTCATTCATGTCAAAAAAGACTCCCACATGCCTTCCGGTGTCTTCTACGACCAGAGAACTTACTGACCGTGTCCGCTTAGCTGCGAATTCCTTAAGGACTCTTAATTCTTCCAGATGTTCTTTCGTTGTGACGATAAGCAGCTTGTCCCAACGTCTTACACGCATCCAATGATCTATCACGATTTTGGCGCCGCGTTCTATATTATGCGACATTTTTTCCACATCCTTTTTTATTTTATGGTGCCTGCCGGATCCTGTTTACTTGAATATGATCATGTAACAGATCTGGAATACCAGCATGATTCCGGCTACGATCACCTGATTCTTGATAACTCCCCAACGGTCCTTCATGTTCAGGATAGCTACCGGAACGATGTTGAAATTAGCTGCCATAGGCGTACATAAGGTACCGCAGTAACCGCAGGTCAGCGCCAGCATACCGATGGTGATCGGGTCGGCGCCGTATGCCAGAACGAAGGGGCCGCCGATACCTACGGTGATTACCGTGATGGCTGCGAATGCGTTACCCATGATCATAGTAAATATTGCCATACCGATTGCAAATACGATGATACCTACGTTGACATTTCCCTTCGGAACGATCTTCTCCACAATACTGGCAACGACATCTCCGACACCGGCCGCCGTGAATACGCCTCCGAGACAGCCGAGAAGCTGCGGGAGCATACATAACGGACCCATGATGGAGAGAAATCTCTCGGATTCCTTAAGGAATACCTTAGGTTTATTTTCAGATGGATTGTAGAGCATCAGGATGATCATAGCAACGATGACACCCAGAGTGACTGCAACCATAGAGCTTAAATTACTGAAAAACGCAAATAACAGTGAGAATAAGCCTACGCAGACCGCCGGGAAGAAGATCTTCATTCCGACTTTCTGATACTGTTCTATGGTGTGTTCCCTGGTCGGCGCGTCTGATTTGCCGACTTTTACCTTCTTGAAGATCGGCGGCAGACACATGATGATGACCAGGGCGCCGGAGATCTTCGCAGGAAGCCAGGTGCCGAAGGCGCATACGACTCCGAAAGAGCACCAGAATAAGGCGGTTCCGATCCTGGAAGGATTCTGTTCATCCATCAGATTCTTAACTCCTGCATAGATAGCGATCAAACCTACGATGACCCATACCATGTTCAGCAGGTTCGTGCCTAATACTTCATTTATCTGTATAAATTTCAAATCAGCCATTCTAAGCACCTCCTACTTCGTGTCTTTGTAATATCTGTTTGTCAGTTTCTTGTCATTCAGGAGTGTAACAGTGCAGCCTGCGATCAACGCAACGACCGCGACCGGAATCTCTGCCGCCGCAAGCTCGATCAGTTCGACCTCATAGCCCAGGGAAGCCAGTGTGCTCTGCACCAGGATACCGCCTGATCCGCCGACGAATAATACCTGGAAGAAGAACCATGTAATATTCTCCATTGCAGATGCCATACCCTTGATGTCTTCCACATGCTCTTCAGCCGCTTCATGGCCCTGGTTTTTGACAGCCGCTTCTGCCATCGGGAGTACAACCGGGCGTACGAATCCGGCAACACCGCCGAAACCGACGTTGAATGCGCCGAAGATTCCTCGCATAACACCGTATGCGCAGATAACCTTGCCGGCGGTTGCGCCTTTGACCTTCTTGATCAGGTCTGTCGCGGCCTCGCGCAGCCCGTTTCTCTCCAGGACGCCTGTGATCAGAAGAATCATGATGAAGATCGCCATACTCCTGTTTGCTACGAAATTCGTTCCGATCGCTTCCAACAGGCCGTCAATGCCAAGTCCCCCTACGAGTCCTGTTGTAATCAGCGCCAGGAAAATGATGAGGATCGAATCCAGCTTCAATGCAAACCCGACAATTACGATCAGAACGCCAACCAGTTTAATTAGTTCCATTTACTTCTCCTCCTTCTAGTGAAAAGTGTTAATAGTATCTATCTTTGCTCCGAATTGTTCACGGCCATGGGTCTTAGCCGCAAGTATTCGGTAAAGATCTGTCCGTCCCGGCGCCCGCACCGGCAGGTATGTATATGCTCTGCCGCCATCAGCATTCGGATGGTTGCTTCGTCGTGCGCCGCGTGTGCCCTTGCGCACAGGTTCAGATATTCACCCTGCGCGGTCTCATCCGCCACTTCGCTGGTGTATGCCACCGTAGTGATCCAGGGGAAGCGGATGGATGGATACCGGTGTGCCGGGTCAAAGGCGAAGGGTATCCAGTAATTGATCATATTCTTATAGTAATCCGCAGGAAACAGCTTCGGCATCCAGGCGTGAGCATACTTCTCGAACTGTGCGCTCCACTCCTGGTTCCACCGTGTCATCTCTTCATCTGCGGCAATCTCGTCTGCGATCACATCCTCCATCATCTTATTGACGGAGTAATTAGAACGGTATTGCTCATCCGTTACATACCAGAAGTATCCGTAGAGCAGAGATCTCGGCAGCCAGAAGCCCTTGTAAGAGGGAGAAGTGTAGCCTGAGAACTGCTGCTCCCACTCGTGGCTCGGTACTCCGTGGTTGTCTACGATCATATCCGGTATATATTTTTCAAAGAGCCGTGTAAGCCCCATTGCTTCGGCATGTATGGTATCCTGGCGGAAATGGTCATGATAGAATTCCTTTCCGACCGCATTGAATCTTGCCACATGGAACTTCCAATAAGGATGTTCCTTCTGGAGTTCGTAATGGATGGCAGCGCCGTCGGTATTCTCCATAGGAACCAGAATCAGATTCAGCTTCCGGGGAAGGTCCCTGTAGATATCTTCCGTCAGTAATCTCTTCAATAATATAAATGCGGCGTTCGTACTGGAAACCTCATTGGCATGATGCCTGGCGTTGATGATCTCGCTTGGACATCTTGACAGCCGTTTTGTCATAGACAGATATCCTTCGTATTCTGGTTTCAGCCAGATCCCGTAGAGTCTGCGCCCCTGATAAGAGTGAGCGGTCTCAAAGACTTCAAGCCCTTGTACGCATCTGAGCTCTTCGAGGATCTCAAGGCAGGTGTCGTATCCGATCAGTTCATTTTCATGAAGATCGATATCAGTGATCTGCTTCATGGGAAGCGCTGCCGTCTGCGGAGCGGATGCTTCGTAAGCCGTTCCGTCTCCGGCAAGGAACTTAAGGATATAGCAATCCGCGATCTTGCCGCTTATGTTCAGTCTTCCTTCCGCAAATAGCTGTGCATAGGCAGCCGTTACATCTGAGGAAATCTCGGTTACAGGTATCTCCAGTACGAGGCGGCCGCCGCTTGGACAGATCCGTGTGATGCGGAGGTCTATCTGATCTCTTCGCAATTGCTGTACGGCGATCGTTCCGCTGCCGGCGTCCGTCTTCTGACTGCGGATAATACAGGCCTCTTCCTGCTGACGCTCATAGAGTACAGCCCGGAATGCGGGAGCTCCTTCGCGCTTATGTATCTTGGGAAGGATCAGACCGGGGGCATCGAAGAGCTGATCTGACTGCTGTAAGCCGTAGTTCTTGAAATAATCGCTGCCCACGAAATACATATCCTCATGGAGTGCATCCAGAGAGGATATCAGGTCTTCCCGGCTTCCGGTCCTGTAATCCGGCTCGCTTGCCCATACCTCCAGCAAAAGCTTCTGGAAGAAAGGCTGCATATCGGAAGTTGCAGCGCCTTTCGTCTTCTCTTCTATATAATTACGGCACAAAGGAAGGATCTGCCCCTGGTAGATATCCCAGATCTGTTCCAGATCGGTGGGTATCCTGCGGTTCAGCCGTTCTTCTTCGTTCACCCATACCTGGATATAACCGGTGCTGGGATGAACCTTCCCCATCTGCGGGTATTCGTCAAGGTACGGACGCTCGGAATATCTCGCCAGATACCGGAACTCCCGGCATGTTCCATCCTGCATGATAATTCTGCACAGATAGGTCAATTCCTCGGCGCCTTCATAAGCGTGAAACACTATATCATCCTGCTTAAGCCCCAGCTTCTCTGTCAGTTTATCCTGAATAGGATACAATTCCTGAAGATAACGGATCGGAAGATCATACCATTTGTCAGGATCATCAGCCTTCAGATTATGGTAAGAAGGTGTTGCCCCGTTCTCGTCAAGCCAGACGGTTTCTCCTTCCGGGAGAAACGGCTTGAAGTAGATCTCAGCTTTCTTAGGCGCTGTATCGCGTGAATCTTGCGTTGTACCAGAGCATATAGCCGGGATTACCGCCTCGTCTATCCATGAATACCCCTGCTTGTAAGCGCAGATAAGCTGAATGCTCTTAAGGTCGGCGCCTGTGGGCTTGATCGTCTCTCGGATACGGTCCGCTATGGTTTTCCGCGTCTCAGGGTCTTCGCTGAGAGCTCCTTCGATTCGGACGATATCGCCGGTGCGAAGAGCCGGGATGATCTCTTCCCTAATGATCTGCTCGAAGGTATCTGCTTCCCAGGGCAGATCGAAATTGTGTTCCCAGACCTTCTTGCCTGCCTTATGGTTCTGAATACTGCCTTCGGGAAAATGCGCCTTCTGTTCTTCGGTGATCTCAGGCGCCCCGTATAATGTGTACTCCGTCAGAGAGCCTTCCGGCTCCTTGTCCAGACAGGCCTTAAGATAGGCAAGCTGTCCGTCTGCTCCTCTGAGTGCAAAATCATCCGTCATATCCATCAGGACGTCGCGCCAGCTCTGAAAAGCGTTGGTGACAGGGAATCTCTCGCAGATCAGGTTCGAGAATTCCAGAAGCTTCTGTCCGGTGCCCCTGATGTGTACATGTACGGCGCCGGGAAGCTCTTCAAGTACCAGTTCCTCCTGTTCGGCGTGCTCGAAGATCACGGCATTCCCTCCATAGCCTTCCGGCGCCAGGATACCGCCTTCGAAAGCGGTCGTCTCCATGCCGAAACGGAACGCCAGATTGCAGGCAGCCGTGAGCATTGCGGTATCTGTGTCTTCCGGGAGGATAAGTTTGACGTCCAATCGGTCGGGCAGCAGGTCATGATTCTCGTCCTTAAGGAAGAATCCTCTGGAAAAAAGGTATTCAAGCCCGTGTCTCTTACGGAAATCCAATTCAAAGACCGGCCCCGCTGCCTGTGCCGGGGTATATCCGTCCGGCATATCGGCTCCGTCCAGGTGCCATAGAGACAGCAGCTCTTCGTCTGATTCCGGGATGGGGATCTCACCGTCAGGCCCCGCTATCGGAAATACTGCGGATTCTGTCTGGAATCCAAGCAGCAGGGCAGCTTCAACGGCATATCTTTTCCTGCTTTCGGTCAGAAGCCCATCCATTCTTAATCGTTTCATAATAAATGCCTCCAATGTTAAAATTAAACTTAATTCCGTACTGCGTTCTTATTATCATACATTATCTAAATTTTATCAAAGATACTGTATTATAGTCAATATATATCGTATATATATTGAAATTTATGTTGAAGTTAGCATGCGATCTGCGGCCGCCTTGATGCGGGCGGCGGATTATGTTATGATTATGATAATTACAGAAAGCGGGGATTTCCATGAGAGGACCATATAAAAAGAAAACAAAAGAAAAGATTATGTCGGCTGCGTGGGAATTATTTCAGGATAACGGATATGAAGAAACCACGATCTCGCAGATCATTGCAAAATCAGGTACTTCGCGCAGCGCATTCTATCATCATTTTCATGGGAAAGAGGAGCTGCTGTTTACGGTCGCTTATACTTACGATAATGATTATGATATCTGGCTGCAGGAATATTATGATAAAGAGAAGCATACGGTCGATAATCTGATCTCGTTCAACGGTTATGTGATGCGTGCGGTGGAGGAATCTCCTTTCCATTCCTTTTATCCGTCGCTGTACGGGCGGCAGGTCATGACAGAGGGAGTGCGCCATATACTGAATCCTGACAGGCGGTATTATCAGATCCTCCGGCAGCTCCTTAAGGAAGGAAGCGAAACGGGAGAGATCGTTTCTGTGCATTCTTATCCGGTCCTGACGGATATGATCGCAAGCTTTCAGATCGGGCTCACCTATAACTGGTGTCTGCAGCAGGGACATTATTCTCTCCTGCAGTACGGGCAGGAGCTTCTGAATCCGTTCCTGGAGTCGTTGCGTGCGGTTGATGAAGGTTAAAAAATAAGGAAGTAATTCCCAATACAATCTTAATTTTTTCCCGCTGCCGCCGATATAACAGTATGAACATAAATAAAATGATTTTCTTGGCACACTAGTGCAATGTTGTACTAGATAATTGAGAAGAGGAAAAGGAGGAAATGCTGTGAAAATCGATGACCTTTATTATCAGAATGTACAGGCGGCTACAGGATATACTTCTGTGAATGCTAACAAGACAGCAGCAGCGTCCAAGGCTGCAGAGGAGCAGAGTAAAGATGCGGTAGGCGCCGTGGATAAGACAACTTCCAAGACGAATACCGACCGTGTTGAATTCAGCAAGGATACGAAAGTTAATGGTAAGATGAGTGATTCTGAGAGGGCCGCACTGGTGAAGAGCCTGAAGGCGGATCTGGATAATCAGATGACCCGTTTTACGAATATGATGACCCAGATGTTCCAGAAGCAGGGAATTACCGGCGCCGCTGCACAGGGCGACAATATGTGGAAGCTGATTGCCAGCGGTAACTTCACAGTTGACGCGCAGACGAAGGCAGAAGCTCAGGAAGCAATTTCCGAAGACGGATACTGGGGTGTAAAGCAGACATCTCAGAGAATCTTTGATTTTGCGTATGCTCTCGCGGGAGATGACCCGGAGAAGATGAAAAAGATGCAGGCGGCAGTGGAGAAGGGATTTGAGCAGGCTACTCAGGCTTGGGGCAAGTCACTTCCATCTATTGCGCAGGAGACACACAGTGCAATCGGAGATCTGTTCGACAGCTATTATGAGAAGGCTGGCAAGACAGAATAGGATCCAGAAGAATTATAAGGGAACGAAGAGAAGACTTCGTTCCCTTTGTTACGCCGGTTGTCCTTGGGAAAGCAGGCGTTCGGCCTTCCATACCGGTGCAATCGGGGAAGTGGGGAAATCCGAGATAATTCAGGCAGGCACGAATTGCTGCCTTATAGGATTTCGTGTACTTTTTCGGCAGAGATGTTGCATTCGGCGGCAATTTCTTCTGCTGAAAAACCTTGTGAATGCAAACGGAACACTTTACAGGCAAGTTGAATGCCGCGCTTTTCACCGATTTCAATGCCGTGTTTTTCACCGATTTCAATGCCGCGCTTTTCAGCGCTGCTCATCTGAGTATTATAATCCTTCAATGCTTTGTCACGCGCTTCATATTCCAGACGCTTCTTATCATCTGCACTCAATCTTTGTAACGCTTCATAGGCCTCTCCCAGATATTCATTTGTCTGTGCCATATGTTCGAATTCCTCCTTGTTCTTTCCATTAAAGAAACGCATCCAATGAATGATATCTTCTTTTGGAAGAATAGTTTTGGAAAGCTTTTTAAGCTCTAGAATCTGTAATTCCATCTTGCGGTTATAAATTTCATTGGTAGCATCATCACGGAAGTGTATTGTACGATAACAGTTTTCGTCACCCGGAAACCGTATAAAATCTAAAATACTGACGTGGATACATTTTTGAAGTTTTTCGTATGAATCTCCGTGCTTCAACTGTTCGGAAAACATTTTGCTTAGATAGAATAATGCACGCTCATCCCAGAAATCAAAATATTTTACCTGCATTTCCATGTTGATCTGAGTACCGTTTTTCATGCGTACCCGTACATCCAGAATGCCAAGCTTATCATCCGCATTTTCTCGCTGCAAATGTGTGGGAAGCAGTTCTGTTTTGCCAATTTCATCTGGATGAACCCGCATAACGGCGGCACAGAAGCCTTTCCGAACAATCGGATTCTCCATCAGTCCGGCAAAGCAGACATCGTTGGTGGGGAGCATAATAAAATCTTCTTGTCTTTGCGTTCCATTCAGTGTGTTGTTCGTAATGCTCATAAAAAGTCTCCTTTCTTCTGCAAGATATTACAGGATCCAATGTAAGAAGACTTTGATTTATTATTATAATCATACCATGAAACGAAGCTTCGGAAAAGGAAATCTTATGAAGAATTTAACTGTTTCAATATATCAAGGCTTCTCCAATTGAATGTGTAAAATATTGGATTTAAAAATGAATCAGGGATATTCCTCCGGTGATTGCCGGATAGAAAATAGAAGGCGAATGCCCTTCTGAATTCTTGAAAAATTCTTGAAAATAATTATAGCATATTATAAAATGGCATGCAATCGTAAATTTAGCAATTTCAGTAAAGCAATTTCAGTAAAATTAAAACGGCGGCATTTGGAAGTCAAAGACCCCGCTGCAAGCAACGGGGTCTTTGACCCTCGCGGCAGTCGCCAAATGTGCATGCAAGCATGCCCGCTTGGCTCGTTGCTCGCGGGAATAAAAAGAAATTATATTTCAAGGTTACAACATCAGCGCCCCGGTCGATAATTATTATAAGAGATTTACGATTTGTCACGGCGTGCGGCTGAATGAACCGGCGACAGGCATAGCGGCTTAGGAGGAACTGGAATGTCAAGAGTGAAGGAAACCGGAGGAAACCAGGCGCCTCAGTCTGCGGCAGCAGCGGCGATGGAGAACAGGCTTGCCAGAAAGTGCGTTCAGATGGAGGCAGGGCAGGTCTTGATAGAAGAAGCATCTAGGCATGCGGCGGAAGTGAAGGAAGAGCTTCTGAAGGAACGGGATTCCAGGAAGCAGGAATGGGAGCAGGAGAACGAGAGAGACCGGACGGAGGAGAAGAGGGATACGCCGGAGCTCTCGCGGCAGAGCAAATGGTTTGGAATAGAAGGTAAGCTTCTGAAAGATGCGAATATAACGTGGACTCTGGAGATGGAGCAGGAACTCTGGGAAGCATTTCAGAAATGGATGCCGGTCGGTGATCAGAATCTTTCGGCGCAGCTTGATGAGCTGTCGAAGCTGTATCTGGCGCTTCTTGAGGCGATTCTGACACATACGATGGGGGAAGAGCAGATGCAGCAGATGGACCGGCTGAATGAGATTCTTGCGCAGAAGCTGAATCTGCTGGTAGACGTTGAGCTGAAGGATCTGATGGAATTCCTGAAGCAGACCGGCCAGACAGACACTCTTAAGCTGGTAAAATCCAGTGTATACAAGCAGACGACCGGCGAGGCGATCTCAGCCAGAGCTGCGGACAGATTTTATGCCCGGGGAAAGGTGAATTCTACGGGAAACACCCGGTATTTTATGCCGGAATCACAGGAATGGCAGGCCGGAGGCGGCAGAGGCAGGAAAGGTATGTATACTGCGTCCGGTACGGCTGTTCCTTCCGGCGGTCTGTCCGCAGCGTCCGAAGAAGGAGGAACGCTCTATAAGCTGACGAAGGGCGGGAATGTTAAGATCAGTCAGGGATATGATGTGAGACAGGACTCTGGTGAGCAGCAGATGATCCAGAGGAACCGGATATTGAATGAAGCCAGGAACGGCAGTGCAAGCCGGATTAGCCTGCAGGGAGGGAAGGCGGCCCTTACAGGGAAGGGACTTGAGAGAGCGAACCGTTTTGCCGCGCATATCAATGGAAGCGGCAACCTGCTTAAGAATCCCGGCATCAGTGCACGCAATGAAGAGGTTGCGGGGTTATTGGCCGCGATCACTTCGATTAAGGGGCAGATGTATGCGGCCAGCGCCGGCCGGGACCAGTCGATGTCTACCCCGATGAGGAGCGCTGTGAATCAGATGATAGACTTCTATCTCTCACAGAAGGGAGTCTACAAGGTGTATAATTATACGACGAATGTATATGAGAAGACAGGGGATCCGCAGAAAGCCGTGCAGGAAGGGCTGGAATATGCATTCAAGACCTTCATGGAGAAGAAGGAGAATACCGTATACCGGCAGCAGGAAGCGTATTCGGACAGAGCCGGTTTCTTTCAGATACTTTTGAAGGGGCAGACGATGCAGGCAGACATGATTAGAGGTATGAAGCTTTTAGAGAGTAACTGGAGAGAGTTCCTTAAGGCAGTCGGGGAGAATGAGAAGAAGGGAATCGCCCTGAAGATGCAGAAGCACAGTCCGTGGGGATTCTTGATGGAGCCGGAGTCGCTGAAGAAAGGGGACGGGGATATAACGGATAATAAAAAGGCGCTCATTACACAGGCGGTATGTGTGGCGGTGCTGGTGTTGGGATATCTCTGTTACCGCTTGTTTTTTGGTTAAACTGTTTGTGTAATTGATTCTGTAGTTTGAGAAAGGATGATGATATGAATCTGCCATTGATGGAATATTGGCGCGAGTTAAATAGCTATTCATATGAGGAACTTTCGGAATTATCAGGAGTTCCGTGTGATATGGTACAGAAGATATTTACCGGACAAATTAAGGAACTGGATAAAGAGATGATACAGGCGTTGGAGAGAGTGCTTCTGCCGGACAGACCTTCAGCGGCCAGCCGGAAGGAATATCCCGAAGCGTCTGCCGCCAGGGTCTGCGAAACGGGCGCTGTATATGGAGTACAGAAAAGCTTCTGTACATTAGCTGACTATTATGCACTGCCAGATGACCGAAGGGCGGAACTGATAGACGGCGTGATCTATGATATGAGTGCTCCGAGTCTTGCGCATCAGGCTGTATCGGCAGAGATATTTTCACAGCTTCGGGATTATATTGCCAGAAAGAAAGGGAAATGCAAAGTATTCTATGCGCCGGTGGATGTGAAGCTTGACTGTGATGATAAGACTATGGTACAGCCGGATATTCTTGTTAATTGTGACAAAGAGAAGATGGTTAACAAGTGTATTATGGGTGCGCCGGATTTTGTCATTGAGATTTTATCGGAATCAACCAGAAGGAAAGATATGTTTTTGAAGCTCCACAAGTACGAAGCCGCCGGAGTAAGGGAATATTGGATGGTGGATGCAGAGAAACTTCGGGTGATCGTTTACTTTTTTGAACAGGATTCCTGTCCGGTGATATATAACATGGGAGATATGGTTCCCGTGGGGATCTTTGGAGGAGAATTGCTGATAGATTCTTCAAGAATCAGGGAAGAGCTTAAGGATACTGAATTTATTTATCCCTCTTGACAATCTATCGTCCCGTGTGTTAGGATTTCTAACATAACGCAGATAGAAAAAGCAATGACGAAGAGAGTAAGTCATTTGGAATCTTACAGAGAATTCCCAAGCCGTTGTCTTATGGACGCAAGAATTGGTTTTGCAAGACAGCGGGGATGCTGAGAGGGATGGAGGAAGATTGGCTGAAGATGGCTTCTGAGCAGCGCACCGACTATAGGCATTAGCTGTGCTTATACAGGCTGCGATGGGTTCGCCCGTTATAGCGAGAGAGTGTTCGGCTTAACCGGTAAATGGGGGGCCGGGACATTAGTACATCATTGCATTAATTCTCGAGTAATAAGCACTTGCTATCCATGCCATCTGCACGCCTTCGAACCTAGATGTAGCCCGCTACACCGTCGGTTTGTAGACGCACAGCTGACACGAATATCAAGCACTATTACTTCAAGATTAATGCAATGATGTACTAGCAGAGGTTCTGTCCGTGAGGGCAGGATGAATAGAAGTGGTAACGCGGCAGGATTCCGCCTTCTTGGATACATTCTACAATGTATCCAAGAAGGCGGTTTTTTATGCCGCAGAAGGATCATGCCGGACATGATTGTCTTCACACTCGGCGCGGCCAAAGAGGGTTCGCTGTATGTTTAAGAAGGGAGAGAAGGTTATGAGTGAAAAACCAAAATATTATATGACGACGGCTATTGCCTATACGTCTGGAAAGCCGCATATCGGGAACACGTATGAGATCGTCCTGGCGGACGCGATCGCAAGATATAAGAGGAGCCAGGGCTACGACGTATTCTTCCAGACCGGCACGGATGAGCACGGGCAGAAGATCGAATTGAAGGCTGAGGAGGCAGGTATAACGCCGAAACAGTATGTGGACAATGTGGCGGGAGAGATCAGAAGGATCTGGGATCTGATGAACACCTCCTATGACAAATTCATCCGCACGACGGACGAATATCACGAGAAGCAGATTCAGAAGATTTTCAAGAAATTATATGACAAGGGAGACATTTACAAGGGGTATTATGAGGGGATGTATTGTACGCCCTGCGAGTCCTTCTTCACAGAGTCGCAGTTGGTGGACGGCAAGTGTCCGGACTGCGGACGCGAGGTTCAGCCGGCGAAGGAGGAGGCGTATTTCTTCAAGATGAGCAAGTATGCGGACCGTCTGATCGAGCATATCAATACGCATCCGGAATTCATCCAGCCGGTGTCGCGCAAGAATGAGATGATGAATAATTTCCTGCTTCCGGGGCTTCAGGATCTCTGCGTGTCCAGGACGTCGTTCAAGTGGGGGATTCCGGTGGATTTTGATCCGAAGCATGTGGTCTATGTATGGCTGGATGCGCTTTCTAACTATATCACCGGGATTGGGTATGAGTGCGGCGGTGAGAGTACGGAGCAGTTTAAGAGGGACTGGCCGGCGGATCTGCATCTGATCGGGAAGGATATCATCCGTTTCCATACGATCTACTGGCCGATCTTCCTGATGGCGCTGGATCTGCCGCTTCCGAAGCAGATCTTCGGACATCCGTGGCTTCTGCAGGGAGACGGCAAGATGAGCAAGTCCAAGGGCAATGTGCTGTATGCGGATGAGCTGGTGGATTTCTTTGGGGTAGACGCGGTGCGGTACTTTGTGCTGCATGAGATGCCGTTCGACAATGACGGCGTGATCACCTGGGAGCTGATGGTTGAGCGTATGAATTCAGACCTTGCCAATACCCTAGGGAACCTGGTGAACCGGACTGTTTCCATGACGAATAAGTATTTCGGTGGTGCGGTGACGGATAAGAACGCTGCCGAGACCGAGGAAGAGCGGTCTGTAGATGCTGATCTGCAATCTGTTCGGGAGAACACGCCGAAGGTTGTGGAAGCGAAGATGAACGATCTGAGAGTCGCGGATGCGATCACAGAGATCTTCAATCTGTTCAAGCGCTGCAATAAATATATCGACGAGACGATGCCGTGGGTGCTGGCGAAGGACGAGGCGAAGAAGGATCGTCTGGAGACGGTGCTCTATAACCTGATCGAGAGTATCAAGGCGGGCGCGGTTCTGATCGAGCCGTTTATGCCGGAGACATCCGGGAAGATCCTTGCGCAGCTTGGCGACGGCAAGGTGACGGAGAAGCCGGAGATCTTATTCGCGAGGCTGGATATCGAAGAGGTCATGAAGAAGGTAGAAGAGCTTCATCCGCCGGTCAGAGAGGAGAACGAAGGTGAAGCGAAAGGCACAGCAGACGCGGCGGTGATCGATATCGAGGCGAAGCCGGAGATCACCTTCGAGGAATTCGGGAAGCTGCAGTTCCAGGTGGGTGAGATCATTGCCTGCGAGGAAGTGAAGAAGTCGAAGAAGCTGCTCTGCTCCCAGGTGAAGATCGGCAGCCAGGTGAAGCAGATCGTATCCGGTATCAAGGCGTATTATAAGCCGGAGGAGATGGTCGGCAAGAAGGTTATGGTGCTCGTGAACCTGAAACCTGCGAAGCTGGCAGGGGTTTTGTCCGAAGGGATGCTTCTGTGCGCGGAGGACGCGGAGGGGAAGCTTGCATTGATGACGCCGGAGAAGGAGATGCCGGCAGGGGCCGAAATTTGTTAAGCATTTGTCCCTAGTACACCGAAAAATAAGTTCCTAGCCATATAACGCAGAATGATTTTTCATATGCAAGGCGGAGGAATGAGGCGTAGTGGGCGCTACGCCGATTGACAACAACGACGCAGATGGAAAATCAGGCAAGTTATATGGCTGGTTACTTATTATTCGGTGTACTAGGTGAAGAAAGTGAGGATATGATATGGATAAGATCAGGATTGGAATTGTTGGATATGGCAATATCGGAAGAGGCGTGGAGCTTGCGATCGCCCGCAACGAGGATATGGAACTTAAGGCTGTCTTTACAAGGCGCGATCCGTCTGCCGTGAAGATTCACACGGAGGGGGCGTCGGTGAAGCACATGGACGATATGCTGTCCATGAAGGATGAGATCGACGTTATGGTACTCTGCGGCGGTTCTGCGACGGACCTGCCGGTGATGGGGCCGAAGATCGCGGCAGATTTTAACACCATTGACAGCTTCGATACTCATGCGAGGATACCGGAGTATTATGCGGATATGGATAAGGCCGCGAAGGAAGGCGGTAAGATCGGAATTATCTCCGTGGGCTGGGATCCGGGTATGTTCTCGCTGAACCGGCTGTATGCGGAAGCGATCTTGCCGCAGGGAAGCACGTATACCTTCTGGGGCAAGGGTGTCAGCCAGGGGCATTCGGATGCGATCCGCCGGGTGGAAGGCGTGAAGAACGGTATTCAGTATACGGTGCCTGTCGAGGCGGCGGTAGACCGGGTGCGGGGCGGAAGCGAGCCTGCGCTTACGACGAGGGAGAAGCATCTTCGGGAATGTTATGTGGTTCCGGAAGAGGGAGCAGATCTTAAGGCGATCGAGACGGCCATCAAGACGATGCCTAATTATTTCGACGAGTATGACACGACGGTAACATTTATTACAGAGGAAGAATTGAAGGCGCAGCATAGCAAGATGCCTCACGGCGGGTTCGTGATCCGAAGCGGAGAGACCGGGGAGGATGGGAGTAAGCATATCATCGAGTATTCTCTGAAGCTGGATTCCAATCCGGAATTCACGGCGAGCGTACTGATCTGTTATGCGAGGGCGGCGCACCGTCTGGCGAAGGCGGGAGAATGCGGGGCGAAGTCTGTATTTGACATTGCACCTGCCCTGCTGTCCATGAAGACTCCGAAAGAACTGAGAGCCGGCCTTCTGTAGGAGGGCGCCGGAATCATGAAGCTTGGACAGGGGGAGTTTTGATGATATATGATACACATGCCCATTATGACGACGCCCAGTTCGATGAGGACAGAGAAGAGCTTCTGCGTGCTATGGCGGATCACGGAGTGGGAACGATCGTGAATGTCAGCGCGTCCTATGCGTCCTGCGAACGAGTGGCGGATATGGTGCAGGATTATCCCTTTATGTATGCGGCGGTGGGAGTCCATCCAGACCACGCGGGGGAGCTGAATGAGGAGAGGTTTGCCCGCATGAGAGAATTGTTCAGAAGGGATAAGGTGATCGCTGTCGGCGAGATCGGTCTGGACTATTACTGGGACAATGAATCTCACGAGGTACAGAAGAAATGGTTTATCCGGCAGCTCGAACTTGCAAGGGAGCTTGGTCTTCCGGTGCTGATCCACAGCCGGGAGGCCGCCGCGGACACCATGGAGATCATGAAGGAATACGCCGGGGGCTTGAAGGGTGTGATCCACTGTTATTCTTATTCCAGGGAAATGGCGAAGGAGTATGTGAAGATGGGCTTCTATATCGGAGTCGGCGGGGTGGTCACCTTCAAGAACGCGCGCAGATTAAAGGAAACCGTGGAGGAGATTCCGCTTGAGTCCATTGTCCTTGAGACGGACTGCCCTTATCTTGCGCCTGTGCCTTACCGGGGGAAGCGGAATAATTCCGCATATATCCAGTATGTAGCGGAGGAGATTGCAGAGATTAAGGGGATCACTTATGAAGAAGTAGTGGCCTGTACAGAGGAAAACGCGAGAAGGCTGTATGGGTGCTGATATAACAAAAGCTGTCAGAAAATGTCCGAGAGTGACATATTCTGACAGCTTTTCTTTTAAGTTCATATTAGAACAGCTCTTCCTCCGGCATGATCTGGCCGTCTCCGTTACAGAAGAGGGTGTCGAATACGATTCCCAGCCTGTAATGGATCCCTGTGCGGTAGAGCTCCAGTTCATAATGCGGATTCGGGTGCCCGCCGTTCAGCCGCTGATGGTCTGCTACGATTTCTCTGGCAAGCCGTTCCCTGTCAATGGGGAGGAGACTGTGTACGACCAGGGTGATCTGGTTCTCTGTAAGATTCGGCGAGGTCATGACCGTAGAGTAGAGGATTTCATAGGGGCGGCGTTGTTCCAGGCAGAAAGCCAGCAGCAGGAACAGCCCCAGAAGCATGAGAAGTTTCTTTACTTTTTTTGTATTTTTCATATTTTTGAATTTCTCCTTTCAATAATGGTGCGTATTTCCGTTGCTGTTCCTAAAAGAAACAGTGTAATTTATTACAGTGTAATTTAATACATCTATTTTTTCAATGAAAATGTGGGTATACTTATAAAAAACATGCAAGAGGTTGAAGTATGAGTAAGATTGTAATTGAAATCGAGCGCATTTTGGCTGAAAAGGGAATCAGTAAGACTCAGCTATGTTATATGTGTAAATTACAGCGTACACAACTGAATAGGTACTGTAAGAACAAGGTGTCCCGCGTAGATCTGCATACACTGGAGAAGATTTGTGATTTCCTGGAATGTGATGTGAATGATATCTTGAAATTGGAGAAGGAAAATGAGCCGGTACCGGAAGACGGACAGTTATCGGAGGATGAGAGAAAGCAGTAATCTGTGTGGGACAGGTTACTGCTTTCTCGTTGTGACATTTGTATAGAAAGGATGCAGGGTATCTTGAAATTGTATTAAAAAATAGACAGAAATATGAAAAAATATTATCCATATGATAGAGAATGTGATAACATAGTATAAGGACAACACAGATGGGGCTAAGAGAGGTAATGGATCATGGGAAAAATAATATTTCTGGATATTGACGGTACGATTAGAAATTTTGACGGTACGGTTCCTGCGACAGCGGCAGAGGCGATCCGCAAGGCCCGGCAGAATGGGCATGAAGTATTGATTAATACGGGACGGGAATATTTTCGCATTGAGAAGGAAGTTCTGGATATCGGGTTTGACGGCGTGATCGCCAGCTCGGGAGGATATGTTGAGTATAAGGGGGAGAAGATCGCGCGCAGATACTTTACGCAGCTTGCTTATATTGAGCTTATGAAGGATCTTCTGGAGCAGCGCTGTGTGGTAGAGATGGGGAACAGCAAGGAGAGCTATGTGCTCAGAGAGAGCCGGGCGGAGTATCAGAGGATTCTTGACGAAGTATTCCGGGGGAAGAGCATGTGCAGTGAACCGCAGGTTCCGGTATGGGTGGAATCACTTCTGGATGTGCCGGAGGTTGAGAAGCTGGTGGTGTTCGGCAAGGACGATACCAGCCGGACGGTGCTGTCCAAGTGGGGATATTCTTTCCACATTACGGATCTTAGGATCTCTGTTCCCGGAATCTGGGCGGGTGAGATCACACCGAATTACAGCACCAAGGCGGAAGGAATGCGGCAGATCCTGAAGGCGAAGGAATGCGGCAGGGAGGATACGGTCGCGGTCGGGGACAGTGATAATGATATCGAGATGATCCGGTATGCCGGGACAGGTGTGGCTATGGGCAACGGGACGGAGTGGGTGAAGGAGATCGCAGACTTCGTGACGGCGCCGATCATGGAAGATGGACTGTGGAAGGCATTCGTGCATATGGGGCTTGTATAGATTATACCTTTCAAGGGTATGGGGAAATTGGAGGGTGTCGTAAATGGAGAAAATAAGGGCAAAAAATAGGGGGATATTTGGTAATTTTTTTTTCTAACTTTCTCTTCACTTTCTGGATGGATTAGTGTATGATAGTACGTGACGCTACATATTGTGCAAAATCACGTGGGAGTATCAATATTTTGTAGGTGAAAGAGAGGGAATACGATGAATATGGATGTGAAGACGAATGTGATCAAGCGGAATGGGGAGGAAGTGGTCTTTGACCTTTCTAAGATTGTGAATGCTGTTAAGGCGGCGAATGAAGAGGTGGACAGGATCCATCAGATGAACGAATATCAGATCGTCGCGGTTGCAGATAATATAGCGGCTCAGGTGGGAGAACTTCCCCATGCGGTGAATGTAGAAGATATCCAGGATATGGTTGAGCGCGGGATCATGGAGATGAGAGGCTATGAGGTAGCACAGAAGTATGTGCGCTACCGCTACCGGAGGGAACTGAAGCGTAAGTCCAATACGACGGATAACGGGATCCTCTCTCTGATCGAGAATATCAATGAAGAAGTTACCCAGGAGAATTCTAATAAGAATCCGGTGATCAACTCCACGCAGAGGGACTATATGGCAGGAGAGGTCAGCAAGGACTTGTCGAAGCGAGTGCTGCTCCCGGCGGAGATCGTGAATGCACACGAAGAAGGGATAATCCATTTCCACGATTCTGATTATTTTGCCCAGAAGGAGCATAACTGCGACCTGATCAATCTGGAGGATATGCTGCAGAACGGGACGGTGATCAGCGAGACCCTGATTGAGAAGCCTCACAGCTTTTTTACGGCGTGTAATGTGACGACGCAGATCGTCGCTCAGGTTGCGAGCAACCAGTACGGCGGACAGTCTTTTACTTTGGCACACCTGGCGCCGTTTGTAGATATCAGCAGGAAGAAGCTGCGCAGAAGCGTTGTCGAGGAGCGCAGGGAATGCGGTGAGAGCCTGGAGGACGCGATCGTCGACAGAGTGACGGAGAGAAGGCTCAGGGAAGAGGTTAAGAGCGGGATCCAGACGATCCAGTACCAGTTGATCACGCTGATGACCTGTAACGGACAGGCGCCGTTTGTGACGATATTCATGTATCTGGACGAAGTTGCGGACGGGCAGCTGAGAGAAGACCTTGCCCTGATCATAGAGGAAGTATTGATCCAGCGTATGCAGGGAGTGAAGAACGAGAAGGGTGTGTGGATCACACCGGCGTTCCCGAAGCTGATCTATGTGCTGGATGAAGATAATGTGACGGAGGGTACGAAGTATTGGCATCTGACCAAGCTTGCGGCGGAATGTACGGCGAAGCGTATGGTGCCGGATTATATTTCCGCCAAGATCATGAAGGAGCTTAAGAAGGGAGAGGTATATCCTTGTATGGGATGCAGATCTTTCCTGACTGTTGAGGATACCCAGATGAATGAAGACGGGCGCCATAAGTTCTACGGAAGGTTCAACCAGGGCGTGGTGACCATCAATCTGGTAGATGTGGCATGCTCTTCCGAGGGCGATATGGATAAGTTCTGGGAGATCTTGGATGAGCGTCTGGAGCTGTGCCACAGAGGGCTTCGCTGCAGGCATGAGCGCCTTCTTGGGACGGTATCGGATGTGGCGCCGATCCTGTGGCAGTACGGCGCGCTGGCACGCCTTAAGAAGGGTGAAGTGATCGACAAGCTTCTGTATAACGGTTACTCCACGATCTCTCTTGGATATGCCGGACTCTATGAGATGTGTATGAGGATGCTTGGGAAGACCCATACCGATGCGGAAGCAAGGCCGTTTGCCCTTGCAGTAATGCAGAGGCTGAATGATAAGTGTAAGGAGTGGAGGGAGGCTGAGAATATCAGTTATTCCGTATACGGCACGCCGATGGAATCCACGACCTACAAGTTTGCCAAGTGCCTTCAGAAGCGTTTCGGTATTATCGAGGGTGTGACGGATAAGAATTATATTACCAACAGTTATCATGTGCATGTATCCGAGGAGATCGACGCTTTCAAGAAGCTGAAGTTCGAGGCGGATTTCCAGAAGTTGTCTCCGGGCGGCGCCATCAGCTATATCGAAGTGCCGAACATGCAGAATAATATCCCGGCGGTGTTGTCTGTGATGAAGTTCATCTATGACAATATCATGTATGCGGAGCTGAATACCAAGAGCGATTACTGTGAATGCTGCGGGTATGACGGAGAGATCCTGATCAAGGAGGATGAGACAGGGAAGCTCCAGTGGGAATGCCCGAACTGTAAGAACATGGATCAGGATAAGATGTTCGTGGCACGCAGGACGTGCGGATATATCGGCACACAGTTCTGGAATCAGGGGCGCACCCAGGAGATCAAGGACAGGGTGCTGCATCTGTAGAGCGGCGCTGAGGAAAAGGTGAGAATATGCATTATGGGAATATAAAAGAATGTGATATCGCAGACGGCCCGGGAGTCCGGGTCAGTCTGTTTGTATCGGGATGCAGGCATCACTGTAAGGGGTGCTTTAACCCAGAGACGTGGGATTTCCAATATGGAAAGCCTTACACGGAGGAGACGGAAGCAGAGATCTTACGGCTGCTTGAGCCGGAGTATATCCAAGGGTTCACCCTGCTTGGCGGGGAGCCTTTTGAGCCGGAGAATCAGGGTGTGCTTGTGGAACTTTTAAGAAGGGTCCGGAAGATGTATCCGAAGAAGGATATCTGGTGTTACAGCGGATACCTCTATGATGAAGACCTTGCCGAAGGAGGTAAGGTGCACACGAAGGTGACGGATGAGATGCTTTCTCTTATCGATGTACTGGTGGACGGAGAGTTTGTGGAGGAGCTCAAGGATGTAACGCTGGTATTTCGCGGAAGCAGCAATCAGAGGATTATAGAACTGAAGAAGATGCGAGAATAAGGTTCGGGATTCTCTTTTCCTGTACAGACGGATGTCTGGACGGAGAAAGGAGAGTCCCGAATTTGCTGTGTTTTAAATGGTTTTTACTTTGGCGGTGACGGTCAGGTCGGCCCTGCGCGCGGCGATCGGCGCCCCCGGTACAGAGAAGGAGGGCATCCCGTCGCTTCCCCAGAAAACCTTCCCCACATAAGCATTGCGCCCGGCGTCATAAAGGGGCTGGTAGTCTCCTTCGCCAAGATACCGTGCTTCCTGGCGTCCATGGTAGATGATCAGATCTTCGCTGTCGTCGGTGGATCTGGTAAAGCTGTTATGTCCAAGACCGTAGTATCCGGTGACAGAACTGCTCTGGAATACCGGATGCGGGCATTTCTTCCATGATGCGGCCTTAAGAAGGTCCGCGTTCTCATCTGCATACAGGAGTCCGACGCAATACAGAGCGTCCGTTCCGCTGGCAGAGAAGGTCATGAAGATCCGTCCTTCATGACGGATGACGGCAGGTCCTTCATTGACAGGGAAGCCATGCAGCTCCCAGTTGTATTCCGGATGGGTCAGGCACACGGCCGGGGTACAGATCGTCCATGGATCTGCAAGCTCGGCGATCAGGATATCCGAGATATTGTTGGTCTTCTGCGCCCACAGGAGATAATCTCTGCCGTTATGGCTGAAATAAGTGTGGTCCAGCGAAAAATCAGTAAATGCGATATCGCCTTCCACGGTGGTCCGTATCGGCCCTTTTTCAATCCAGGGATCCCGCATGGGATCGCTGCCTGTACAGGCAAGGCAGTGAGGGCGGATGCGCCAGGAGGACTGATCAGAGATCGTGGCGGTATAGTAGACGAACCATCCGCCATGGATATAATGAAGCTCCGGCGCCCACAGGTGCGGGCTCATGGCGCCGCCGTTGATCGGTTCATGCGCGTAGATGATCTTCTCCGTGTATCTGCCGGAATTGTCCGTCAGGTCTTCAAGCGTATCTGCGCACCGCAGGATCAGGTACAAGTATTGGTATCTGCCGTCAAGGTTGTGCCCTGCGTCCGTATGGGACGCCATAAAGTAATATTTCCCATCTGTGTGCCTGTAAATATATGGGTCGGCGCGGTGGCTGATTAGAGGGGCTGCGTATCGCGGCTCCTGTATCGTACCGGTCAGACCGTCCCAGATCACGGTTCGTTCCTCGCGCATCCCGTTGGTATAGGAGACGGTGATCTTAGACGGCGGTTCGGCGTCAGGAGACGGGAGGGTTACTTCCTCTGCTTCTGATAAGTATACTGGTTCCGGCGCGCCGTATCTTGCCTGCAGCGTCTCGAGAGCAGCAAGAGAGAGCTTGCAGCCGGAAGAGTCGTGCGCCTGAAGCGCAGGTGTCACTTCCAATACGTCTTGCGGAAGCGGGATCGCATTTCCGCCGTTCAGTGCAAACCAAACGGAACGATCGTAGCTATATTCGAGATAATATTGGTTATCTGAGGGGGATTCCCACGTAACGGTGTGGGACCGGATATATGCAGTTTCCTGCCGGACTAAGAAGTCTGCTGCAGGAAGCTTGGTCATTTTTTTTGATTTCATAATCATTCCTTTGACATTTATCCAGAAAATAAAGAGCACTATTATGCTAACACAGAATTCGAATATTGACAAGTGGGAATGGAATATTTAAGATATATTATAAGTGGGTGAGGGAGGTTTTTATGGCTACTATTAAGGAAATTGCCAGGGCTTGCAATGTCTCGGTGGCTACGGTGTCGAATATATTGAACCACAAGCCGGGGGCGAGCGACGAGACGCGCAAGATGGTGATGGAGAAGATCAAAGAGATGAATTATACGCCGAATACGGTGGCGAGGAATCTGAAGACGAAGAATTCACGAAGTATTGGGGTCATCGTGGAGGATATGACCATATTCAGTATTCCGGATATCGTAGACGGGATCACAGAGCATTGCGAGGAGAAGAATTATCAGATCCTCCTGATCAATCTGCGGTTATTCAAGAAGTACGACGATACCTATTACCATAGGGATGATTTCTACGGTATGGTGCGGGATGAGATCTGGAAACTGATCGCCAAGCAGGTGGAGGGGATCATCTATGTGGCGGCCCATGAGAGGACGATCCGGTGTATACCGGAGGATCTTCCGATCCCGTCGGTGATGGCGTACGGCTATACGGAGAGTGACAAGATACCGTCTATTGTAGTGAATGATGAGGACGGCGCGTTTCAGATCGTGAAGCACATCATTGACCGGGGGCATAGGAGGATCGGCGTGATAACCGGCAAGAGTGACAGCCCCCATGCGCAGGAGAGGCTTGTGGGATATCAGCGGGCGTTGTATGAGAGCGGGATCCTCTATGACCCTTCCCTGGTCTGTACCGGGGATTGGAACAGAGGCAGCGGATACCGCTATACGGACAGGCTGCTTGACCGGGGCGTAACGGCGATCTTCTGTATGAACGATCTGATGGCGGGCGGCGTCTATGACCGGCTGGAGGAGCGGAAGCTTAAGGTGGGGGCGGACATCTCGGTGGCAGGCTATGATAACAGGGAGTTGTCGGGCTATTATAAGCCGCCGTTGTCTACGATCATGCTGCCGCTGCATGATATAGGGTATGTGGCAAGCGAAGTGATCCTTGAGATGCTGGGAGAGTGTAAGGAGATATCGCCGGTCCACCGTGTGAATTGTTATCCTCTGATCCGCAAGTCGGTGGAGAAGCTGGAGTAAAACGATTCATCAATTTGACGGAAATTATAGGGAAATCTCAAGAAAAAACAGGGGAAAATCGAATAAAGATAAAAAAAATAAGCGTTTTAGAACCAATTTAAGGGTCTGAAACGCTTATTTTACGTTCCTTTTGTGCATAATGTATAATATTAAACGTTTAATTTGTACTTGCAATTGTGCAGGTAAAGTGTTATAACAATAGTAACAAGAAAATAAAGGTATAAAATTTGGAAAAACAAGGAGTGACAGATTCCTGAAAGATCCGAATAGAAAGGAAAAACATTTATTTCTAGAAAAAGAGCGTGTAAAAGGTTAAACGATTAATTAACGAGGTTAGAGTAGTAAGATCATGACAGAGAAGAGATTAGAAGCAACCCCTCTGGAGACAGTTCCGTTAAGGCAGATCCAGATCCAGGATAAGTTCTGGGACCGTTACATCCATCTGGTGAAGGATGTACTGATCCCGTACCAGTGGGATATCCTGAATGACCGGATCGACGGGGTGGAGAAGAGTCATTGTATTCAGAATTTCCGGATTGCGGCAGGGGAAGCCGACGGGGATTTTGAAGGGGCGGTATTCCAGGACACGGACGCGGCGAAGTGGCTGGAGGCCGTAGCGTATGCATTGGAGATTTCGCCGGATAAGGATTTGGAGCGTCTTGCGGATGAGACGATCGATCTGATCGGAAGGGCGCAGTGTGAGGACGGTTATCTGAATACATACTTTACAATCAAGGCGCCAAATCTGCGCTGGACGAATCTGAAGGAGGGCCATGAGCTGTATACGGCGGGCCATATGATAGAAGCGGCGGTTGCTTATTATGAGGCGACGGGCAAGAAGACATTCCTCCATATTGTGGAACGTTTTGCAGACCTGATCTGCCGGGTATTCGGTCCGGAAGAAGGGAAATGCCACGGGTATCCGGGGCATCAGGAGATAGAATTGGCGCTGATCCGCCTGTACCGCGTGACGGGCAGGGAGGATTACCGGAGGCTTGCGAAGTATTTTATCGATCAGCGGGGAGTTGGAGAGAATTATTTCCTGGCAGAAGAGAAGGAAGACGGATACAGACAGATCTTCCCGGAATTCGCGGGGTATGATACGAAGTATTCCCAGTCCCATCTCCCGGTGAGGGAGCAGCGGACCGCGGAGGGCCATGCAGTACGTGCGGTATATATGTATTGTGCGATGGCAGACCTTGCAGGGCTGTATCAGGATGAAGGGTTGATGCAGGCGTGCAGGAATCTATGGGAGGATATGGTAAGGCGCCGGATGTATATCACGGGAAGTATCGGTTCCTCCGGGATATTGGAGAGATTCACAACGGATTATGACCTTCCCAACAACTGTAACTATTCGGAGACATGCGCATCCATCGGACTGGCTCTGTTCGGCAGGCGGATGGCGCAGCTTACCAGGGATGCTTCTTATATGGATACGGCGGAGAGGGCGCTGTACAATACGGTGCTGTCCGGGATCGCCCAGGACGGGAAGAGCTTCTTCTATGTGAATCCGTTGGAGGTATGGCCGGATAACTGTATGGAGCGGACGTCCAAGGAGCATGTGAAGCCGGTAAGACAGACCTGGTTTGGGGTGGCGTGCTGCCCGCCGAATATCGCGAGGACGCTGGCGTCCATGGGGCAGTACATATACTTCACCGACGGGGACACCCTGTACGTGAATCTATATATATCCAACCGGGCCGAGTCGGAGCTGGCGGGAGGCAGGGTAAGAATCGAGATGGAGAGTGACCTGACGAATTCAGGGCATATTGAGATAAGGGCTGTCAGAGACGGCGGGGAGCAGGGCTATAGTCTGGCGCTTCGGATACCGGATTACGCGAAGACCTATACCATACGGCGGGACGGCGAAGCGGCGGCAGAAGCCTTAGAAGGGCAGACCCGTCTGGCGGCAGACGGGATCCGGATAGAGAAAGGGTATCTCTATATAGAAGGAATCCAGGAGAAGGAGACGGCGGTTGCGATTGGTTTCCAGGTATTGCCGCAGTTCGTGAGAGCGAATCCGAAGGTCAGGGAGGATGCCGGCAAGACGGCTCTGGTGAAGGGACCTCTGGTGTACTGCTTAGAGGAGACGGATAACGGCGGGAACCTGCCCGCGATATTCATAGATACCAGACAGAAGCCGGAAGAAAGCTACGAGGAAGACCTGCTTGGAGGCATCAAAACCATTTCGCTCAGAGGGAAACGCCTGACAGAGGACGAGTGGCAGGACGGGGCGCTGTATGCCGGGAGAGCGAACCGCTTCGAGGATACAAAGCTTAGAGCCGTGCCGTACCATTGCTGGAATAACCGGGAGCCGGGCGAGATGCTGGTATGGATAAAGGAACTGTTATAAGAATCTTGCAGGGACATATCCCTGAAAGAAATAAAAAGAAAGAAAAAAGGAGGACACAACATGAAAAAGAAGTTAGTTGCTGCACTATTGTGTGTTGCCATGACAGCGTCTATGCTGCTTGGCTGTAGTGCCGGAAGCGAGGGAGGCGGTTCTGACGATTCATCAGGCTCAGGCTCCGCAGGAAAGAACGAGATGGAGGTAGAAGGCGACGCTACGGAGATCGAAGTGTGGACGTTCATCGAGCTTCATCAGCAGTTCTACACGGACATGGCCGAGAAGTGGAACGAAGAGCATCCAGACAAGAAGGTGAAGCTGGTGCTTAGCAATATGGCATACGACGATATGCACAACAAGCTGTCGCTTGCACTCGAGTCAGGAGAAGGCGCACCGGACGTTGTAGATATCGAGCTTGGTAAGTTCCCGGCATTTATGACAGGCGAGATCGGTCTTAGAGATCTGACACCGGAGATTGAGCCGTACTTGGAGAACATCATCGAATCCAGATTGGAGATCTACGGCAAAGACGGCGCTTATTATGGATTCCCGACACATGTAGGCGCGATGGTTGCATTCTACAACACAGAGGCTCTGGAGGCCGGTGATGTAGATTACACTGCTATCAAGACCTGGGACGACTTCAAGGAAGCAGGCGTGAAGTATCATGAGAAGACCGGCAAATACTTCGCATGTGTAGAGACGACCGCACAGTGGATGATCAACCTGATGTTAAGACAGAAGGGCGGAGATTATCTGGATGCTGACGGCAATGTTGACATCACCAATGACACGATGGTAGAGGTTCTTGAGTACATCAAGGGAATGCAGGAGACAGGCGCGTTCGAGACTGTACCTGGAGGACAGCCGGATAATGAAGAAGCATATCCGTCCTACAACAACGGAGATTACGCAGTACAGATCATGCCTTTCTGGCAGACATCCAGATGTGTAAACTATATGTCAGACCTGTCCGGTAATGTTGCGATCGCTCCGACGCCAGTATGGAATGAAGGCGACGAAGTGAAGTCCATCGGCGGCGGCGGTACCGGTACAGCCGTAGTTGCTGACAGTGAGAACGCAGACCTTGCAGCAGAGGTATTCGCATACATCAAGCTGTCTGAGGAAGCAAATAAGGAAGTATGGAACGTATTAGGATTTGACCCGGTTAACACGGCAGTATGGACAGACACAGAACTGACTCAGAATCCGGATAACCAGTTTGTAAAATACTTCAATACCTATCCGTTTGACGCATTGTTAGAGATCCAGGACGGTATCATGGCGCTTGAGTCACTTACGAGCGAGAAGTTCCCGTCTATCAATAACGAGTTTTGTAATGTGACGCTGAACAACATCTATGAGAACGGCATGGATGTCAAGGAAGCACTTGAGGAGTCACAGGAGACCTTGAAGAACGAATTTGGCGAGTAAGCTGCAACCGGGGGCTGTGTGCATGACGCGCAGCCCCGTTTTATGAGCCGTTTTCCGGTTATATGGGAAATGGCGGTGTGTTTCAGGAAAGAGATGTGAGAGTATGAAGAAACTATTCTATTCACAGAAGTTAGCCCCTTATGTATTCGTCCTTCCATTTGCCTTGACGGTAGTGATATTCTGGCTGTTTCCGATCGGTAACGGCGTATTGCTGAGTTTCCAGGATGTATTAAAAGACGAGTGGGTTGGACTGGGGAATTATCAGAGATTATTATCAGATAAGATATTTTTAAAGGCGGTATATAACAGCGCGAAATATATGGTAGGTACGCTGGTACTGCTGATTCCGTTTCCGATGCTGTTTGCAACACTTTTGAACAGTAAGCTGATGAAGAAGCCCGGATTTTTCAAATCCATCTATTTTATTCCGGCGCTGACGTCAGTCGTTGTTGCAGGCACGATCTTCCGTCTGATGTTCGGCGAGATGAATACATCTCTGGCGAACCAGGTGATCGCGGCATTCGGAATGTCACCGATCAAATGGCTCAAGGGCGAGTGGACCAGTTATTTTGCGCTGCTGCTTCTGGCGTGCTGGCGCTGGACAGGTGTCAATATCCTGTACTTCCTGGCGGGCTTGCAGAGCATTTCCACGGATATCTATGAGGCGGCGTCTATCGACGGAGCGAGCAAATGGCAGCAGTTTGTCAAGATCTCCTTCCCGCTGGTGAAGCCGACGACGGTATACGTGCTGACCATCAGTATCTATGCAGGTCTGTCCATGTTCACTGAGAGTTACATGTTATGGAAAGGAAATAACTCTCCGCAGAATATCGGACTTACCATCGTAGGATATCTGTACCGGCAGGGAATCGAGAAGCGTGCGATGGGTTATGCCTGTGCCGTAGGCCTGATCCTTCTTATCATCGTCATGGCTGTCAACCTGGTACAGCTTAAGGCGACCGGAACATTTGACAAGGAGGAGAGATAGTATGAAGAGTCAGAAGAATAAAAATACACTTGCCACGATCATGCTGATCGTATTCTTTACAATCCTGGCAATCTTGATCATCATACCGATATATACCATCTTCCTTGCAAGCTTCAAGCCGGGCGGCGACCTTCTGCAGTACGGTCTGAACCTGGGGATCGACTGGGGACGGATGAGTCTTGACAATTATTCGCTGCTCTTTACAGGGCAGCATGAATACTGGAGATGGTTTACCAACAGTATCATCCTGACGGTGATTACCGTGGTGGCGACGCTGCTTGTCAGCGCATTCGTCGGATATGGCTTCGCGGCGTATGATTTCAAGGGGAAGAGCGCGTTGTTCATCGTAGTGCTTCTGATCCTGTCCATTCCTCTGGAGGTAGTGATGCTTCCATTGTATAAGCAGATGACAACCTGGGGAATGATGGACAGCTATGTGGCTATCGTGCTGCCGTTCGTGGCCCACGCGTCGACGATCTTCTTCTTCCGTCAGTATTTGCTGGGGCTTCCGAAGTCTCTGCTTGAGGCGGGGCGTATCGACGGTGCGACGGAGTACGGGATCTTCTTCCGCCTGATCATCCCGATCATGAAGCCGGCGTTCGCGGCGATGGCGATCCTGAACGGTATGAACGCATGGAATAACTATCTGTGGCCGTTGTTGGTAATCCGTTCTTCGAATAAATATACATTAACACTGGGCCTTAATACGCTGATCAATCCTTATGGGGACAACTACAGCCTTCTTGTAGTGGGATCGTTCTTCTCAATCATCCCGATCTTCATCCTGTTCGTATGTTTCCAGCAGTATTTTATCGAAGGTATGACGGCCGGGGCTGTAAAAGAATAACGGACTGTGGTATATTATAAGCAGCGAATCAGCATTTTACAAGAAGTATGCAATGAGGAGGTAATGCATGAGTAAGACAGCGAAAATGGTAATTGACAAGGATTTCCAGATCTCACGGGTGGATGAGAGGATCTACGGCTCGTTCATCGAGCATCTGGGACGCGCCGTATACGACGGGCTGTACCAGCCGGGGAATCCACTCTCTGATGAGGATGGATTCCGCAAGGACGTGATAGAGCTGGTGAAGGAACTGGATGTACCGATCGTCCGGTATCCGGGCGGGAACTTTGTGTCGAATTTCTTCTGGGAGGACAGCGTAGGCCCGGTATCTGAGCGCCCGAAGCGACTGGAACTGGCATGGCGGAGTCTCGAGAAGAACGAAGTCGGTCTGAATGAATTTTCAAAATGGACGGATAAGGTTAATTCGGAGATGATGATGGCGGTCAATCTGGGAACGAGGGGGATCGCTGATGCATGCAACCTCCTGGAATACTGCAACCACCCGGGCGGGACGAAGTACAGCGATATGCGTATCGCCCACGGCGTGAAGGATCCGCACAAGGTTAAGGTGTGGTGCCTGGGCAATGAGATGGACGGCCCGTGGCAGCTTGGCCATAAGACCATGGAGGAGTATGGGCGCCTGGCGGAAGAGACGGCAAAGGCCATGAAGCTTATAGATCCGTCTATAGAACTGGTATCCTGCGGAAGTTCAGCCCTTGATATGCCGACCTTCCCGAAATGGGAGTCAACGACCCTTGAGTGTACCTATGATCATGTGGACTACGTGTCCATGCATCAGTATTACGGCAACAGGGACAATGACAGCCTGGACTTCCTGGCGCAGTCCGACGATATGGATGAATTCATCCGCACGGTGATCGCGACCTGTGACTATGTGAAGGCGAAGAAGCGCGGGCGCAAGAATATCAACATCAGCTTTGACGAGTGGAATGTATGGTTCCATTCCAATGCGGCGGATGACGATATCACGGAGAATCATCCGTGGCAGGTGGCGCCACCGATGCTGGAGGATATCTATACATTCGAGGATGCGCTGCTGGTGGGCTTGATGCTGATCACGCTTCTTAAGCACGCGGACAGAGTGAAGATCGCCTGTCTGGCGCAGCTTGTGAATGTGATCGCGCCGATCATGACGGACGCGGGCGGCGGCGCTGCGTGGAAGCAGACCATCTTCTATCCGTTCATGCACGCGTCGAAGTACGGCAGAGGCGTAGCGCTGCAGCCGATGGTGTCAACGCCGAAGCATGACACTGCGAAGCATGAGAGTGTTACGGATGTGGAGAGCGTTGCCGTATATAACGAGGAGAAGGAAGAACTGACCATCTTCGCGGTAAACCGTACACTGGACGAGGATATCCAGTTGACGACGGATATGCGCGGGATGGAAGGATATAAGGTGTTGGAGCACATCGTGATGGAAGAGTCGGATCTTAAACTTGTGAACTGTGCCGGTGAACAGAGGGTAGTTCCGAAGAATGTAAAACGTTCTTCCATGGACGGCGGTATCATGACAAGCATGCTTAACAAGGCGTCCTGGAATGTGATCCGGCTTGGGAAGTAATAGAGAAAGAAGTGTGATGGAATGAATTTCTTTGTAATTGACAGTCCTGTGATGAGGTTCTTAGGAAGGATCGGGGATATCATCATCCTGAATCTGATCTTCGTAGTGACGGCGCTGCCTGTGGTCACCGTCGGAATGGCGCTCTCTGCGCTGTATACGGTGGCGATGAAGCTGGCAAGAGGCGAGGATCCGTCTGTATTGAGGGAGTATATAAGAGCTTTTTGGCGCAACAGGAAGCCCGCAACCATCTGCTGGCTGATCATGGCGGCGGCGGGAGCGCTTATATTCCTGGATTTCCGGCTGGCCGGTGCGTTCGGCGGCACGTTATATACTGTGGTACGTCTGCTTCTGGCTATGATCTTTGGAGTATGGATGTTAACCTTCCTGTATCTCTTCCCGTATATCGCGAGGTTCGAGAATACGGTATTTCATTCCGTCAAGAATGCGCTGTTCTTAAGCGCCGCACATCTGCCGTCCACGGTTATGATGCTGGTGATCAGCATCGGGCTTGCAGTGATAACGCTGTTTACTTCCCGGACCTTTGTGATCGGGACGATCTGGTGGTTCTTCGCGGGGTTCGCGGCGGCGGCGTATACACAGAGCTTCCTGTTTAGCAGGATATTTTCCAAATATGAGTAGATAATAATATGATCCCCTGACTGTACTGCGGCACGGTCGGGGGATTTCTTTTAATTTATGAGTTTTTGTTATCAAAATGGGCGATGGGGTGTATAATGGGCTGAGAAGCGATATGGCGGGGAACTGAATATAACCAGAGAGGCGAAGAACAGCTTGCGGATTATCTGGATGCCTATCATTTGAAACATGGATATATGGTAAGCTTTAATTTTAATAAAAAGAAGCAGATCGGGGTGAAACAGATATCGCTGGGCGATAAAGTATTGATCGAGGCTGTGGTTTGATAAAGCTGCACTTTTATCAGAGACGGGAAAGGAAACACCATGCAGGACATATTACTACTGGAAGATGACAAAAGTCTGAATCGGGGAATCACATTCACATTACAGAAAGCGGGATACAGCGTTACCTCTGCGTTTACGCTGGCGGAAGCAGAGAGCTGTCTGGAGGAATCCAGATATTCGCTCATCATCTGCGACATTACCCTTCCAGACGGAAGCGGCCTTGACCTTGGCAGGAGGATCCGCGAGATCAGCGACGCCTATTTTATCTATCTGACGGCGCTTGATTCGGAGATCGATATGGTAAATGGCTACGAGGCGGGAGCCGACGATTATATCACCAAGCCATTTTCCCTTATGGTGCTGGTCTCCAAGGTAAACGCACTGATGAGGCGTATCGGCAGTGCGAAGGAAGAGAAGGGAGTCATGGCCTGCAAAGATATAGAAGTGAACTGCCGGGAGATGAAGGTATATAAGGACGGCCGTGAGGTTGCGCTCAGTAAGAAGGAGCTGCAGCTTCTAGTGTATCTCTGGGAGAATGCCGGGCGGATCGTATCCAAGGAGAATATCCTGGAACATATCTGGGATGTGGACGGGCAGTTCGTGGATGATAATACGGTGACGGTCAATATCAGCAGGCTTAAGGCTAAGCTTGGAACGGATGAGATCTCGAATGTGAGAGGGCTGGGATATATATGGAGCGGAAAAGTAATAAGAAGGTAAAAAAGTATCTTGTCATCTGTCTGAGCTTTGCTGCAGTGTTTTCGTTCTTCATGCTGCTGTTGGCCAGGTATGAGATCACCGAAGAGAGGAGAAGGATGATCACTTTGATGACGGAGCATCCGGAATTGGAGACAGAGATCATAGCCGCATGGGAGAAGCATGGATTTCGGATCCCCTTCGGCGAAGCCGCGCCGGAAGGAACATTGGACAGAAAAGAGATCAGCCGCGCAATAGGGAAGATAGAAGATAAATACGGGTATGATCTGAAATACACGAGATCCGCGGGAGGATTATGGATATTCTGGGGAGCGGGCATGCTTACCGGTATTCTGCTGATCGCCTCGGCAGGATATCTGGAGCGGAAGAAGAGTGTGGCCGCCAAGGATCACCTCCAGGAATTGTATGAGTGCCTGTGGCAGTTCAGGGAAGGCAGATTCGGTGAGATCCCGGATTATGAAGAGGAGCCTTCGGAGTATTCGGAAGAATGGATGAAGGTGTGGGAATCCTTGCGGGAGCTGGGGGTATATTTTGAAGGGCTTAAGGACAAGCTTGAGGAGGAAGAGAAGAATACGAAGAGCCTGATTACGGACATTTCCCACCAGCTTAAGACGCCGCTTGCGTCTCTTCGGATGTGTTATGAGATCGTGTCAGGCGATCAGCTTGCGGCAAAGGAACAGGAAGAATTTCTGGAGCAGGAAGGAAGAGAGATCGAGAAGCTGGAGACACTTCTCAGGGAGATGGTCAATCTGTCCAGGCTTGAGGCGCACATGATTCAGTTAAGACCAGTACCGGCAAGTCTTAAGAAGACGCTTACAGAGGCGGTCAGCCAGGTCTACATGAAAGCAAAGAATAAGAATATTGAGATACAGGCGGATATGGAGGAAGACCATGTGATCTGCCATGATACAAAATGGACAGAAGAAGCGTTCGTTAATATTCTTGACAATGCAGTGAAATATTCCAGAGAACTTACAACCGTTACGGTGCGTGTGAGGCCTCTGATTAGAAATGTCCTGATAGAGGTGGTGGATGAAGGGATCGGGATACGGCGGGAAGAATTGCCGAAGATCTACCAGAGATTCTACCGGGGAGATGATGCGGCGAAGATGGAGAAAGAGGGTGCGGGAGTAGGGTTGTATCTTGCGAGGATGATATTAGAACGCCAGGGAGGAACCATATCTGCGAAGCAGAAGACAGGAGGCGGAACGGTGTTCAGGGTTACGCTGCCATCATAACCAAAGAGGATATCGCTTGCAGGGCAATATCCTCTTTCACCTAGTTACCGTCTTCTAACATTGATTGAAAAATATCTTTTAATTCCTGCAATTCCTTGTTGTCAGGCGATTCATTCAAAGCTCTTTCGATCTGTGCAAGAGTAAGCCTGACAAAGCCCTGAAATTGCCTATTCGTCAGTCCCATATTGTCACCTGCTTTCTATCAGTGTTGTTTACCCGTTACTTTATTATATCAATTGACGATTTCAGCGTAAAGCTTTTGTATGGGGATTCTTACAAAATTGTTATAGTCGGTGTAAGGGATATGTAAGGATAGGAGATTATAGTTATACTTGATAGAACTTTTAATAAGCGGCACATGAAACGGAGGTAACTATATGAAGATGGACAACGGTAAGATATTGGCAGTGGATGATCTGGTGAAATATTACGGCACAGGAGAGAACCAGGTACGGGCAGTAGACCATACGAGCTTAGAGATAGAGAGAGGGAAGTTCACGGCGATCGTGGGGCGGTCGGGCTCCGGCAAGTCCACGCTCCTGCATCTGATCGGAGGGCTTGACCGGCCGGATGAGGGGAAAGTATGGATAGAGGGCAAGGATATCTTCGCGCTTAAGGACGACAGGCTGGCGGCATTCCGCAGGAAGAAGATCGGGTTCATCTTCCAGGATTATAATCTGATCCCGTCGTTAAATGTATGGGAGAATATCGTGCTCCCGCTGGGACTGGATAACCGGAAGGTGAAGAGGGAGGACGTACAGGAGGTGCTGGAGAAGATCGGCCTTACGGATAAGGAAGAGACTATGCCTAATGCGCTGTCGGGAGGGCAGAAGCAGAGGACCGCGATTGCCAGGGCGCTTGTGACCCGTCCGGCTATCATCCTGGCAGATGAGCCTACAGGGAATCTGGATTCCCAGACAGAGCTGGAAGTGATGAGCCTGATGAAGAGCTGTGTGACGGACTTCGGGCAGACATTGATCATGATCACGCATGATGAGATGATCGCCCAGATGGCGGACCGGGTGATTGAGATCGCAGACGGTAAGGTGGTGAGTGACTGATGAAGATGACAACGAGAGTCGCATTTGACAATATGAAATATTATAAGAACAGGAATATACTGATAGGAATCACGATCATCCTGACGACCATGCTGCTGTTCATAGTTCCCGCGGTGGGACGGGGAATGCTGGAAATTCAGTTTGCCGTAACAGACAGACTCTATCCGTCATGGCATGCTCTTTACCGGAATGTGGATGAGGAGACGGCCCGTAAATTGGCAGTGCATCATGATATATCCAAGTTCGGCCTCCGAAGCGACGCAGGCTACATGAATCTTGATAAGGCATCGGTCGTTATGATGTATGTGGATGAAGCGGGGATGGAATTATATAAGATGGCGCCGGCAGAAGGAACGATTCCCAGGCGGGAGGATGAGATCGTGGTATCCCCGGGGATTCTTAAGGAGCTTGGCCAGCAAGGGGATATCGGCGATACGGTCACCGTGCCTTATCAGATCTTCCGAGGCGGAGAGCTCGATCTTACACAGCAGAAGGAATTTCGGATCTGCGGATTCTTCGAAGACAGTGAGGATAATTATGAGAAAAGGATCTATACGGCTCTGGTATCGGAAGCATTTCTGAAAAATGAGATTCCAAAAGACGAGATCGCCTACCGTTTTCTTCTTCAGATCGGAGATGAGGATAAGCCTACGACAGATGAGATTGAAGACAGGATCAAGAATGCGGCAGAACAGTTTGGAATCCCGGAAAGTGAAATTAACATTAACACAGATTATCTGATGGCAAATTATGTAGACCCGGTCATGGTTCCGGCGATCGTTCTGATCATGCTGATCGTCATGCTGGCGGGAGCGATCACGATATACAGTATCTACTATGTGTCTATGAACCAGAGAATCCGGGAATTCGGCAGGATGAAAGCGATCGGCGCTACAAAGCGCCAGATACGGCAGATCGTGCTCCGGGAAGGATTATGCATTGCTGCTTTTGCTGTTCCGGCAGGTCTTCTGATCGGTACATTTGTATCCCGGGAAGTGATAGAATGGCTCCTTAAGTTTACTGATTCTGAAGCGATGGAAGCGTTTGCAGAGACGGCAAGGGAGGTCTTGGCGGACGGTGAAGTGAATCTGTGCTGTTGGTGGATCTATCTGCTTGCGGCTGCGGTAACGGTGTGTACGGTGTATTTTTCCCTTGCCAGGCCGATGCATATGGCGGCAAAGGTCTCTGAGGTGGAGGCGATGCGCATGCAGACTGCCGGGAAGAATCGAAGGAGCAGACGGAAAGGTTATGAGTTCCTGTCGATCGGGCGCCTGACTCTGAGGAACCTTACAGAGAATAAGAAGAAAAGTGCGGTCACGATCGTCTCCATGGCGGCTACAGGGGTATTCCTGATGGTGGTTGCCACCGTTCTGTCCTGCGCCGATCCCCGGGAGAGCGCCGATAACTCTCTTGTGGGGCAGTATGAGATCCTGCCTGACATAGAAGAATATAATAAGGAACATCCGGAGCGGAAATGGTCTGAGATCCAGAAGGATAATCCGCTGAATGATACGCTGAGGCAGCAGATCGAAGCGCTTCCCGGTGTGGAGAGGGTAGATGTATTTTCCTCTCTCAGGGTAGACGGAGATGTATTTTCAGAGGAAGAGGGGAATTCGCTTAACGGAATCCCGCAGGAATATGCAAAAGAGCTGGAAAAAGGCGTCACAGAAGGAAAGGTGACTTATGAGGAATTGAAGACAGGAGATAAGGTGCTCATCGACGAAGCGATTAAGTACTGGCACCCTGAACTTAAGGTGGGAGATAAGCTGAACCTGAGGATTCAGGACGGCGGCCGGACATTTAATAAGGAAGTTGAGATTGCAGCGATCGGGGATTACAGGAACGGTCTGACTAATTTTGACTATCTGATCATGGCGAAGGAGGCCGTGGACCGGCTGAGTGAATATAATTCCTCCAGGTACTTCCATGTAATTGCAGACAAGGACTATGACCAGACGCTTGAGAAGAAGCTTCAAGACATCATAAATGCGTCTGGAAGGATGTCTATGCGGACCTGGAAGGCTGAGTATGAACAGTGGCGGACGGCTTTGGCAACGACGAGAGGAGCGAGTTATGCGTTCCTTGGAATCCTGGCGGCGATCAGTGTGATGAACCTGATCAATACTATGATCAACAGTGTCCACGTGCGCAGGAAAGAACTGGGAATGATGCAGGCGATCGGGATGTCGGATTCACAGCTTATGAAGATGCTGCAGTTAGAAGGCCTGTTCTATACGGCCGGTACACTGGCAATCTCGGTAGGGCTTGGAAGCCTTGCCGGATACCCGGTATTCCTGTATGCGAAAAAGCACGGAATGTTTAATATATCGGCCTATCACTACCCGGCAGCGGCGGCAGTTGTGGTATCCATTGTATTACTGGCGCTTCAGATTGCGCTGGCGGCAGGGATATCCCGGTCGGTGAGGAAGAATTCGCTGATAGAGCGGATCCGGTTCAGTGAGTGATCTGTTTCCGGTATCTGGAGGGTGTGGCGCCGTATTTTTCCTGGAATATCTTATAGAAATATCCTTTGTTGCGGTAGCCGACCGATTCTGTGATCTCATCTACGCTCTTATCGGTAGAAATCAGCATATGCGCCGCACGCTCAAGGCGGATCTGCTGTACATAAGCAGAGTAAGTAAGACCGGTCTTGCTCTTGATGAGCCGGTTAAAGTAGTCTTCCTGGAAGTGAAATTCCCGGACTAACTCCTGGATGGTGACTGTGGCAAAATGGCGCTTGATGTAATCCGATATCTCTTCAAATACGATCCAGTTCATGGTTTTTCGCTGTTCTTTGGACAGCGAAAAGTCATAGCGGGTGCTGATGATGCGAAAAATGCGCAGCAGCAGGCCCTTGCAGATATAGTGCGAGCCGATCTTGTTATCATGCAGTTCATTCAGCAGGAGGCAGAGACAGCTCTCTAATTCGGCTGCCGCACCGGGATCGGAGCCTGGGCGGAAATGCAGATATTGCTGCAGATCCTTCTGTTTGAGCAGCGCGGACTGCAGGAAATAGATGATCTTCTGTGTGGCGACATTTTCATCCATGATCTCGGTGAACATGTCGTTGGCAATTCCAAGGAATAAGATGACGGCGGGCTGGTCTAACAGGTAGTCCTGATGCAGGCAGTTCTTGTCGATCAGGCACAGATCGCCCTTGGAAAATGTGATGTCATGGCTTAAGATCCTCTGGCGGAATTCACCCTCAACCACATAGGCGAGTTCGATGTAATCATGCGTGTGAAGCTGCGTCCGTTCACCGGAATGAAAATTAAGCCGGTAACAGAAAGGCTCCGGCGCCGGATGGAGGGTAGCGTGTAAGGTCTGCGCCGGAAGGGAAGCGTCTATGTCCCAGCACAGTGCAAAGATCCGCTCCTTAAGAGGCAGCGGGTAAGTCTTGACCTCCCAGTCAGACTTTGAATATTCCGGGCAGACAAGACGCGGCCCCAGCTTATGGTCGGGAGGCAGCGGCGCTCTCTCATATCTGGTAATGTAAGTGCATAATTCAGATAGTGTCAATGTAACAGCCTCCTTGGCAATTATCATCTCTTAAGCTTCCCAAGAAGCGTCCGAAGCGGCCGGTAACATATCAGGGATACGGCAACATTTCCCGCACAATGGAGCAGATCAAAAGGAATTCCAGATACCCAGTAGGAGAACCCGGTCGCCCAGCCTCCGGCAATAAAATAAGGCAGGGCATATAGCATTCCAAAAGAAAGCCCATATGCGCCGAGAATCACAGCAGTCATAATTACGGAAGTCTGCTGTCTGCCGCTCCGGAGAACGATCAGCGCCAGAACGCTCCAGATATACAGATATCCGAACCACCAGAGACCGAAGCCGTAGATACAGCCCTCCAGGAATACGAACACATAGATAATGAAGAAGACTTTCTTACGGTAGACCTGGGTATATATGTAGATTAAGAGGGATACGATCTCTATATTAGGAAGGTAGGACATCCCAACCTGTCCGATAAGCAGGATAGCGCTGAGAAATCCCATGCTCACAAGTTCCTTGTTGTTCTCCATTACCTGTTTTAATAACCTTCCATCATAGTCAGCTCAAACTGATCGCCGTTCTCGATAGGAGTCTGGTCGGCAGAGGTGTTGACGGATTCGCCGCCTTTGGTAATGCACCACCACTGTTCCTTCGAGTCGTCTGCCGTTTCGCCGTCAACGGAAGTGATAAACAAACCGTAATCTCCGTCGGTTCCTTCTACAAGGCCTTCTGCTTCTATGACTGCGCCGAGGTAAGCCTCGTCGGTCTGATAGACGAAATCTTTTGAAGACTGATCCGCATGTACGACGGTTACGGTGATCTCTTTGGCGCCGGTCTGCCCCTTAGGGATAAATACCTTGTAAATGCAGAACATGGCTGCTGCTGCGATCACCAATGCTGCGATCAGTAAGAGAGTTTTTTTGGCTGAGTGTTTTTGTGTGTTGTTTTCCATTTTTGTGCCTCCTTTTTGTATGCTGTGTGTTTTTTTGCTATGTCAAAAACATAGCGTTATGGTAAAAGGGGACTCAAACTTCTTCCAATAATAGTGCAATAGAGGATAGAATGTTTCGCTTTGGACGGAAGCCCCATTCTACACATATACAGGTATTCTGGCTACGGACATAGTCCTCACAGTGACCCCATCGCTCAGGATTCGCACCTGATTCCCGCTGTATATATGCTAATTGCGATATTACTATAAAATTATATTTTTTTCAAGAGCTTTTTTGTAAATGATATATGCAAGCCCTGCCGTAACGAATTCCGTGAAGCAGAAGGCGTACCACACTCCGTCTGCGCCGATGAACTTACTCAATATATATGCCGCCGGTATGATGACGACTGCATACCGAAGCAGGGAGATACACAGAGACGGCGTGCCCTTGCCCAGACCTTCCAAGGCTCCGCAGCAGGTAATAGAGACTGCGGATACCACGAATCCGAGACTGATGATATGAAGGGCAGTGACGCCGATCTTAATGGTCTGCGGGTTGGAGGTGAACATGCCGAATAAGCTTGCCGGGAACAGCCAGGACAAGAAAGTTCCGATTACCATGACCCCCATGGTAAGGGCAAGAGAGGTCCGGAAGATCTTCTGGACACGCTCTTTTTCACCCGCGCCGTAGTTGTACCCCATCAATGGCCGGATTCCCTGGATGATTCCGTTTGCCGTCAGGTAGATGAAGGTCTGAAGCTTATAATAGACGCCCAGTACAAGTACATATGTCTCTGAGAAGCCTGCAAGGATGCCGTTCAATACAGAGATCAGCAGAGACGGGAGCGCCAGAGTCAGGGTTGCCGAGATGCCGACGGAATATAATCTTGCCGTTATATTTTTCTCGGGTTTCCAGTATTTCCGTTCGATCTTAATGGGAATGGGGCTGATCTTGCTGCACAGATAATAGACGGCAAGAGAGAATACCTGGCCGATTCCGGTGGCGTAGGCGGCTCCGGCGATTCCCATGGCAGGGAAGAACCCGATCCCGAAGATCATCAGCGGATCCAGGATAATATTGGCGATGAAGCCGCACATCATACAGAGCATGGAGACCTTCATCTTGCCGACAGCTTGGAAGAGCTTCTCGTATACCAGTGTCAGGGCGATGACCGGAGAGAACAGGAACGCCCGGTTCGAATACTCAAGCGCCATTTTGATCACCGTGTCATCAGAAGAAAACATACCAAGGAATGCAGGCATGACAGCGATGGACAGTACCGTCAGAGCCACGCCGTGAAGGAGGCTTAAGAAGGTTCCCTGGGTTGCGGTCTTGCTCGTGCGGACAGAGTCATTTGCTCCAAGGAAATATGCCGCGCTTGCATTGATCCCTATAGAGAAACCGATGGCGATGGCGTTGATCATGTTCTGGATGGGGTAGACCAGCGCCAGCGCCGTCATGGCGTCCTCGCTTAATTTGGCCACGAAATAACTGTCTACGATATTGTAAAGTGAGTTGACCGCCATGGATATGACCATGGGCAGGGACATAGACAGCACAAGCGGCAGAATCTTCTTCTCTTTCATGAATGTTTGTTCCATAATCTTATTCCTCCTTCGTCTGGAATTATTCCCGCAAAACAACGGGCCAGGTATCCATGCCTGCATGCCTGGATATCCGGCGGCTGCCTCGGGGTATTTAGCTTCCAACATAAAAATACCACACAAATGCATGCATGCAATCGTGTGGCGAAAAAAGATAACTCTTTAAAAATCCACTCCATGTAGGTTTGAAATAAGTATGTCATACAGGAAGCCAATTGTCAATCTGAAATTGCGGATTTGCCAGGTAGCAGTTCAGGTAGATCCGTGCACTTGCTAAACTGTTACTTGGCCGGAAGCCAGGTCGGATTAGGTAACTTTTTCTGTGAACAGGCAGAGTTATGAACTTGCAGAGAATTGACGGATATCTATATAATAAGATCAGATAGATATAAGGCGTGTATTTGGCCGGGATGGCGGATGAGCCGTTATGCTGCGCCGAATACATTTTCAAGAAAGTGAGGAAATCATCATGCTAAAATCAAAAACTTATCAGTTCTGGTTCTGTACAGGTTCACAGGATTTATACGGGGACGTGTGCCTGGCTCACGTGGCGGAGCATTCTCAGAAGATCGTGGAGGCGCTGAATGCATCCGGCAATCTTCCTTATGAGGTTGTATGGAAGCCGACGCTCATTACCAATGAACTGATCAGGAAGACTCTGAACGAGGCGAATACGGACGAGACTTGCGCGGGAGTCATCACCTGGATGCATACGTTCTCTCCGGCCAAATCCTGGATTCTCGGCCTGCAGGAGTACAGGAAGCCGCTGCTTCACTTCCATACACAGTTTAACCGGGAGATTCCGTATGACACCATTGATATGGATTTTATGAACGAGAATCAGGCGGCCCACGGGGACAGAGAGTACGGTCATATCTTCAGCCGTCTCGGCATGGAGCGCAAGGTGATCATGGGTTACTGGGAGGACGCGGATGTCCAGAAGAAGATCGGTTCCTGGATGCGCACTGCAGTGGGCGTGATCGAGAGCAGCCATATCCGTGTGATGCGTATTGCCGACAATATGAGGAATGTTGCGGTGACAGAGGGCGATAAGGTTGAGGCGCAGATCAAGTTCGGCTGGGAGATCGACGCGTATCCGGTCAATGAAATAGCAGCAGAAGTAGAGGCAGTTTCCAAAGGAGATATTGACGCGCTGGTCGAAGAATATTATGATAAGTATGAGATACTTTTGGAAGGCAGAGATGAGAAGGAATTCAGAGAGCATGTAGCGGTGCAGGCAGGAATTGAGATCGGATTCGAGAGATTCCTTGAGGCGAAGAATTATCAGGCGATCGTGACGCATTTCGGAGACCTTGGAAGCTTAAAGCAGCTCCCGGGACTGGCGATCCAGAGATTGATGGAGAAGGGCTACGGGTTCGCCGGAGAAGGCGACTGGAAGACGGCTGCCATGGTACGTCTTATGAAGATCATGACTCAGGGAATGAAGGATGCGAAGGGTACTTCATTTATGGAGGATTATACCTATAATCTGGTTCCGGGCAAGGAAGGGATCCTGCAGGCACATATGCTGGAGGTATGCCCGACGGTTGCAGACGGCAAGATCAGTATTAAGGAACAGCCGCTCTCCATGGGAGACAGGGAAGATCCGGCAAGGCTGGTATTCACATCGAAGACAGGACCGGCGGTCGCAACTTCACTTATCGATCTCGGAGACCGTTTCCGTCTGATCATCAATGATGTGGACTGCAAGAAGGTAGAGAAGCCGATGCCGAAGCTTCCGGTTGCAACTGCATTCTGGACGCCGCAGCCGAATCTTCAGACAGGAGCAGAGGCGTGGATCCTGGCAGGCGGAGCGCACCATACTGCATTCTCTTATGACCTGACTTCCGAGCAGATGGGCGATTGGGCAGCGTGCATGGGTATTGAAGCTGTCTATATTGACAAGGATACGACCATCCGCCAGTTCAAGAACGAACTGTTGTGGAACAGTGTTGCGTATCGCAAGTAGGATAGGAGGAGCAGCATGAGCAATGTAAAGGAAGTGATTGAGAGCGGCAGAGCCGTTCTTGGTATTGAGTTGGGATCAACCAGGATCAAGGCAGTGCTGATCGGCGAGGATCATACGCCGATCGCATCCGGCGACCATGGATGGGAGAACCGTCTGGAGGATGGAAACTGGACCTACTCGCTGGACGATATCTGGACAGGCCTTCGGGACAGCTATAAGAACCTGGCGGCAGACGTTCGGGAGAAGTACGGCGTGACGCTGAAGAAGATCGGTTCCATCGGATTCAGTGCAATGATGCACGGATATATGGCGTTTGACAAGGACGGGGAGCTTCTGGTGCCGTTCCGTACCTGGAGGAATTGTACCACAGGTCCGGCAGCAGAGAAGCTGATCGATCTGTTTCAGTATAATATTCCGCTGCGGTGGAGTATTGCCCACTTATATCAGGCGGTCTTGAACGAGGAAGAGCATGTGAAGGATGTGGCGTATTTTACTACGCTGGCAGGATATATCCACTGGAAGCTGACCGGCGAAAAGGCGCTTGGAATCGGAGATGCGTCCGGTATGTTCCCGATCGATGTGGAGAAGAAGGATTTTAACGAGGATATGATCCGTAAGTTCGACGAGCTGGTGGCTGACAAGAATTATCCGTGGAAATTAAGAGAGATCATGCCGAAGGTCATGGTTGCGGGCGAGACGGCCGGGACCTTGACGGAAGAAGGTGCGAGGCTCTTAGATGAGAGCGGCAATCTTGAGGCGGGTATTCCGATGTGTCCGCCGGAAGGCGACGCGGGGACCGGCATGGCGGCGACCAACAGTGTTGCTAAGCGTACCGGTAACGTATCCGCGGGAACCAGTGTATTTGCTATGATCGTGCTTGAAAAGGAGCTTAAAAAGGTGTATCCGGAGATCGACCTTGTGACCACGCCGGACGGCAGCCTGGTTGCCATGGTGCATGCGAATAACTGTACCTCTGACCTGAATGCGTGGGTAGGCATTTTCAAGGAATTTGCAGAGAGCTTCGGTATCGAAGTGGATATGAACAAGTTATTCGGAACGCTGTATAACAAGGCTCTGGAGGGCGACGCTGACTGCGGCGGGCTGTTATCTTACGGTTATCTCTCAGGGGAATTCATCACAGGTGTGGATGAGGGACGTCCGCTGTTCGTAAGGTCGCCGAAGAGTAATTTCAATCTGGCGAACTTCATGCGCGTGAACCTATTTACTGCGCTTGGGGCGATCAAGGTAGGTATGGATCTTCTGCAGAAGGAGGAGAATGTGGAGATCGACTCGATGCTCGGCCACGGAGGGTTATTCAAGACCAAGGGCGTCGGACAGAGGATTCTTGCGGCGGCTATCAACGCGCCGGTATCCGTTATGGAGACGGCAGGCGAAGGGGGGCCTTGGGGAATGGCGCTTCTCGCTGCTTACATGAAGAACAGAGCCGACGGGGAGACTCTGGAGGATTATCTGGCGAAGAAGGTGTTCGAGGGCAACGAAGGCAGCCGGATGGAACCTGATGCAAAGGATGTAGAGGGATACGAAGTATTTACTGAGAGGTATAAGACGGGCATTGCTATTGAGAAGGCGGCGATCGAGAGCCTGATCTGATCGCGGCTAAAGGAGTTGGAACAATATGTTAGAACAGTTAAAAAAAGAAGTATATGAAGCGAACATGCTTCTCCCGAAGTACGGTCTGGTGACCTTCACCTGGGGCAATGTAAGCGGTATCGACCACGAGAGCGGTCTGTTCGTGATCAAGCCAAGCGGTGTAGAGTATGACAAGCTTAGACCGGAGGATATGGTCGTCGTAGACTTAGAGGGCAATAAGGTTGAGGGAGATTACAATCCATCCTCAGATACGGCGACTCATGTGGTATTGTATAATCGTTTTCCGGAGATAGGCGGTATCGTGCATACCCATTCGTCCTGGGCGACGAGCTGGGCACAGGCCGGAAGAGGGATTCCGTGTTACGGAACGACCCACGCGGACTATCTCTACGGCGAGGTCCCCTGTGTCAGGAATCTGACCAAAGAAGAGATCGATGAGGCCTATGAGAAGAATACAGGCATCCTGATCGCGGATGAGTTCGAGGCGCGCAGGCTGGATTATCATGCCGCGCCGGCAGTATTGTGCAAGAACCATGGGCCTTTCACCTGGGGGAAGGACGCTCATGAGGCGGTACACAATGCGGTGGTATTAGAGGAGGTCGCGAAGATGGCGGCGCGCTGCGAGCTGATCAATCCGAAGAACCAGCCGGCGCCGCAGGAGCTGCAGGATAAGCATTATTACCGGAAGCATGGTGCGAATGCTTATTATGGACAGCCGGGGCGATAGAACCGATATGCTGCAATAAAATAATAGAGACTGCCGAAGAATTCCGGCAGCCTCTTTTTTTAAATTATTATGTAAATGACGCTTTTATTGACGCCCCAGATTATACCATATCCGAAACTGGAAGTCTATGTTGGTGTAATATTTGTTGTTATTTGTTGCATTCGGACAATTTAAAAGGACTGCATGTTGGGAGGAGTGCAGTCCTGAGGAAAAAGTTATGAAAAAGAATTTTGTTGTTCGTTTCATCGAACAACTATAGTATAAGCAGAAACTGTGATGAAAGTGTGATAAAAATAAGAATTAATTGTTAACAAATCAAGAACGAAATGTTTCTACACAGATTCTTATACAGTTGTGAACAGATCGATGGATTGTCCGGTCATCACCGGCGGTGCGTCGCATAGAAGATATAGGATTGCTTTAGCCACATCGGCAGCGCTCCCCATGGGCACGCCGTCCTGTCCGACAGAATGGTTATATACACGCTGCCCAGGTGTGTCCACGATCCCAGGGGCTACGGCGTTGACCTGGATGCCGTATTCCTGTGTCTGGATGGCGGCAGTCTTGGTCATCGTGATAATGGAGCCCTTCGCCACAGCATATGCGCCCATCTGGGAGGCGATACGCCCCATCCTGGAAGAGACGCTGACAACCTTACCGCTTCTCTGGCTGATCATAATAGGAAGGACATGCTTCATACACAGGAACGGGATACGGACATTGGTCTTGATGATCTGATCCCATTGCTCCTCCGTCCATTCCCAGAGCTTGATAGCCTGATGCTCGATATTCCTGTAGATCTCGGACGGATATCCGCCGGCGTTGTTGACCAGAATGTCGATCTTTCCATATTTGTTCATAATCTCGCCCACCATTGCCTGCACCTCGGCTCCTACCGTGAGATCGTGGGATATGGCGATGGCAGAGCCTCCGTTGTCTTCGATCATTTTTACAGTCTCATCAAGGTCAGCCTGGGTTCTTGCAACTGCAGCGACGGCTGCACCTTCGGCGGCGATCGCAAGGGCGGCTTCCCGGCCAATCCCCTTTCCGGCTCCTGTCACGATTGCGATTTTTCCTTTTAATTGATCCATAAGATATTCATCTCCTTTATAGAATAGCGTCTCCATATTGTCCGAAGAAATCTGCAGTTGTAGGATGGATGAAGCTTGCGCCGATATCATGCAGCAGGATCACATTTAATCTGTTATTCAGATTCTTCTTATCCAACAGAATCGCGCCCATCAATTCCTGCATCGGCAGTCCGCATTCATGCGGAAGACCGTAAGACTTAAGAACTGCCAGGATGCGTTCGGATATTCCGGATACGGTCAATCCCTGTTCTTCAGAAAGCTTCGTGATCTGGTACATGCCGATCGCCACAGCCTCTCCGTGGCTCTCTCTTCCATAATGATAGTATTGCTCTATTGTATGTCCGAGCGTATGCCCGAAGTTCAGAAGCATCCGCTCTCCGGTATCGAATTGGTCATGTTCCACAACCTCCCGCTTGATATCCACACAGCGTTCTATGATTGCAGGCAGCTCTTCCTTTAGTTCCGCAAAAGAGCCGTGGGATTCCAGCATACGGAATAATCCGGCATCCTTGATGCAGCCGTATTTGATCACTTCGCCCATGCCGTCAATGATAAATCGTCCGTCCAGTGTATCTAACACGAGCGGATCGATCAGCACCAGAGCCGGCTGATAGAACGCGCCCACCAGATTCTTCCCCTGAGGCAGGTCAACGGCTACCTTGCCGCCCACGGAAGAATCCACTTGAGCGAGCAGGGAGGTAGGTATCTGTATCAGCTTCACACCCCGTAAGAAGCTGGAAGCGGCAAATCCTGCCAGGTCGCCGATCACTCCGCCGCCAAGAGCGATGATCAGGTCGCTCCGAGAGATCTTTGCTTCAAGCAGGGCAGTGTAGACGGCGGGAAGGGTCTGGAAATCCTTCGTTGCCTCCCCGTGGGGGAGTATCAGGCGGCGGCAGTCGTAATCCCTGGACAGCTGTTCTGTAAGCTTATTCCCATAGAGAGGATAGACATGGTCATCCGAGATGATCATGATCCTTCTGCCGGAAAATATTTCTCTGATGTATGAGGCGGATCGGGACAGCAGATTATTTTCGATATAAATAGGGTAGCTGTCCGCTCCCAGATTCACAGTTAATTTCATAGGCTAGACCCTCTTCCCAACAACCCGTGCGATCTGCGCAACTTCCTGGATCAGGGTGTCGTATTTGGCAGGTTTCAGGGACTGGGCGCCGTCGCACAGAGCACACTCGGGATCATTATGTACTTCGATCATCAGACCGTCCGCGCCTGCGGCGACAGAAGCCTTCGCCATGGACTCTACCAGCCACCATTTGCCGCCCGCATGGCTTGGATCCACGATAACAGGCAGATGTGTAAGCTTGCGCACCACAGGAATGCTCTGGAGGTCCAGCGTATTCCTTGTATAAGATTCGAAGGTACGGACGCCTCGTTCGCAGAGGATCACGTTCTCATTGCCGGAAGCCATGATATATTCCGCCGACATGATCCATTCCTCATAGGTTGCGTTCAGGCCTCTCTTAAGAAGGATCGGGCGGTCAAGCTGTCCTAACTGTTTCAGGAGATCGAAGTTCTGCATGTTGCGGGCGCCGATCTGGATCAGGTCGACCTTCTCGTTAAATATATCCAGATGATCCGGGGACATCAGTTCGGTTACGATGGGAAGCCCGGTCTCTTCCTTGACGGCGCACAGGATATCAAGGCCTTCTAAACCAAGTCCCTGGAATGAATACGGACTGGTTCTCGGCTTGAACGCACCGCCTCTCAGCAAGTTGGCGCCGGATGCCTTGACTGCCTTGGCGATCTCCAATACCTGTTCAAAGGATTCAACGGAACAGGGACCTGCGATCAGTGCGAGATTATCGCCCCCGATCTCGACGCCTGAGACGTCTATGATCGATTCTTCCGGGTGAAACGCGCGGTTCGCCAGCTTGTAGGGCTCCTGGACATGCATGACCTTGTCTACGGCAGAGTCAACCTCAAAAAGCTTGGAATCGATCCGTGTCGTATCGCCGATACATCCAATGATCGTCATCTCAGAACCTTCAACAATGTGCGTGTCCAGTCCCCGTCTTTTTATCATCTGTTCCACGCGGATCAGGTCGCCGTGGGTGGAACGTGGTTTTAATACAATAATCATAGTCAGTATTCCTCCGTAAGATTATTATGTTGTGATAATTTAGCTGTTTAAAGTGTGAAACTAGGAATTATAGTATAACAATAAGAAAAAATTGTCAATCCCTTTTTTAAATGATAACTTCCATAATGGCCGGATGCCTGTAACAGTGAAGGTATCTGAACTGTTACCAGAGAGTATCTTAATATTCTCTAATTCTATCATTATTTTCTTTGTAATACAATCTATGTTATAATTATATGGTACAAGCGTCAAAACATTTATTAGGAAGGGTTTTAGCAATGGTTAAAGTATGGCTTGCAGACATTACGCCGTTATTAGAGGAATCCGTCTATCAGCAGTATTATCGGGAGCTGCCCGCGTGGCGCCGGGAGAAGGCGGATAAATACCGGTTCGCCAGGGACAGGGCGCAAAGTGCGGGGGTATGGTGTCTCTGGAGCCGGGCGCGGGAGAGGTACGGACTTCCGGAGGAGACGGTATACAACCTCTCTCATTCGGGGAAATATGTACTCTGTGCATTCAGCGACCGCATTGGAACGAAGGTAGGCTGCGACATCGAGGAGATGAAGGAATTCCGGGAACCGGTTGCCAGGAGATTCTTCTGTCAGAGGGAGTATGAGCATATCATGGGAAATGCGGAGGCTGACAGGGCGCAGATATTCTATCGTTACTGGGTATTGAAGGAGAGCTTCATGAAGGCGACCCGCAAGGGAATGGCGCTGGATCTTGGAGCATTTGAGATTGGCTGGGATGAAGCGCAGGGACCGGTGCTGGTGCGCAAGCCGGAGGAATATCCGGAGGAGTACATTTACAGGGAGTACACGGCGGAAGGTGTGAACGCCCGGATCGCGGTCTGCACAACAGATACGGAGATCGACGGGGAGCTGCATGTAACGCAGCTGCAATCATAAGTATTTACAGTGAGAGGTGACAAATGAGCAGAAAAAAGTTAAAAACAAGATGGGCAGACCAGATAGACAGGGAACATGTTCTTGGGGAATATCCAAGGCCGCTGCTTGTGCGGGAGAGTTATGTCAACCTGAATGGCGTCTGGGAATATGCAATTACCGGTAAAGAGAGAAGGAACCAATTTGACGGCGATATTCTGGTCCCGTTCTCGCCGGAGGCTCCGCTTTCCGGGGTGGAACGGCAGCTAAAGCCGCAGGAAACACTCTGGTACCGCAGGATACTGCCGGAGGGAATCCGTCCTGAGACCGGCAGGCGTTGGATTCTTCATTTTGGCGCGGTGGATCAGTATGCCGCGGTGTATCTGAACGGGGAATTGGTTAAGAGGCATCTCGGCGGTTATCTGCCGTTTTCGGTTGATGTGACAGATGCGCTTAAGAGCACGGAGAATGAGCTGACGGTACAGGTGAGAGACTACAGCGACGCGTTCTATTACAGCAGAGGGAAACAGAAGATCAAGAGGGGCGGCATGTTTTATACGGCACAGAGCGGGATCTGGCAGACGGTCTGGATGGAACAGGTGCCGGAGAATTATATTGCAGATCTGTCCGTTACGCCCTTGTATGATGAGAGCGCCGTCCGCGTGAAGGTAAGAACAGTGTCTCATCCGCATGATAAGGGACAGGGTGAGAGGAATGCAGGTGAATTCGCAATTACCATATCTTCATCGGAAATGCAGCCGGTTCAGGCAGAGGGCGTCGCAGGGAAGGAGCTCGTTATCCCGATCTCTGACCCGCATAGTTGGAGCCCGGAGGATCCGTTTCTATATGATATCGAGGTTCAGGCGGGAGAAGACCGGGTAAGAAGCTATATGGCCATGCGCAAGATCAGTGCGGAGAAGGACGAGAAAGGAATCCCAAGACTGTACCTGAACAACCGTCCATATTTCCAAAAAGGGGTGCTGGATCAGGGTTACTGGCCGGAAGGACTGTATACGGCGCCCTGTGACGAAGCGATGGTATACGATATCCGGACTATGAAGGATCTTGGCTTCAATATGCTGAGGAAGCATGTCAAGATAGAGCCTCAGAGATGGTATTATCACTGTGACCGTCTGGGAATGCTGGTGTGGCAGGATATGGTAAACGGCGGCAGAGACTATCAGTCCTGGTTTGTCACTTATGGGGCGACAGCCATGGAATATTTCCATCTGAAGATGCGGGATTCCAGACTTTGGCTCCTTGGAAGGCGGGATGAGAGAGGACGGAACCAGTTTGTATCAGAGATGCGCAGTACCATACATATACTTAAGAATCATCCGTCGATCGTCACCTGGGTGATCTTCAATGAAGGCTGGGGGCAGTTCCATGCGGACACGATGACTCGGATAGCCAGGGAGATGGACGGCAGCAGGCTGATCGACCAGGCGAGCGGTTGGTTCGACCAGGGCGGCGGAGATATCCGGAGTATCCATGATTATTTCTTCCCGCTGCGGCTGCCTCGCAGGACAGAAGCCGCCGGTGCAGGAGATGTCCTGCCGGGGATTGCCCGTCTCAGGAAATGTGTGATGGGAGATGCCGGCAGACGGGAGAAACGTGTGACAGCGCTGACAGAGTTCGGGGGATATTCCATGAGTGTACCGGGGCATCATATGTATAGGAAGGTATATGGTTACCGTATCTACACGAAGAAGCCGGAGCTGACCGGAGGCTACCGGGAATGGATAGAGAAGGAAGTGATTCCCAATATTGCAAATGGATTGTCGGCGACTGTCTATACGCAGTTGTCTGATGTGGAGGAAGAGACGAACGGAATCCTGACATACGACAGGGAGATCATCAAGCTTGAGGAAGAAACGGTCCGGGAATTGAACGAGAAGATGAAGCTGTGAGGTGCGGCGGATTAAGACGGGGCAGCCTATGGCTGCCCCGTAGATTATTCTTCTGTCATATTGGAAGAATCCGCCTCTGCCGCGTCTGTCTCATCCGCCTCTTCTGTCGGTTCTTCCCTGCGCTCTTCGGCTACCTCTTCTGCCAGGTCCGCCATCCGGGAATTCATATCGGCTGAAATCTGTGCGGACTTCTTCTTAAGCTCCGTTATCTTCTCACGCTTATAGTCTAAGACGCCTCTGTATTCGGTGTCTCCCATCCTGCCTTCATCAAGAGCAAGCTCGGATTCGAGGACTTTAACTCTGCCGTCTACCCTGGTCTTGATAGAATCGAGAGAATCGATACGTTCTGCGTCAGTTGACATAGAAGTTACAGCGTTCATACGCTCGGTCAGAATCTCCTCCTTCGTCTTGGGTTCCTCATCGCCTGCCTTCTTCTCTTCTTCCTGCTTTTCAAGCTCACGGGACATAGCCTCAGATATCTGGATATCAATATTCTGCAGCTGTTCATCGTAAGCTTCTAACTGCGTCTTGATGGATTCCATGGAACCGCCCTGTTCCTTCACGGAAGCTAGCAGGGCATTCTTGCGGTCGGTAATGTCCATCTTCTGCTTCATCAGGCTGTTGATCAGGTTCTGAGTCTTCCCGGCCGGGGAGAGAGTAAAGGTGTCTCTGCGTTCTTCATTAGAGCCTTCAGCCTCATTCACACCGGGTTTATTCGCAGCACTGCGGTTGATCTGATATGACTGAAATGCATTGTTAATCTGTAACGCCGGGGAAAAATTTAATCTCATGGCTACCTCCTTAAGTCTTCCGTCTGATACATAGTTTCTATAGATATATCGGAAGGAGTTGGAAAAACATTAGGCAATGCGCTCGTGATCTAAGATGTTTTTAGAAAATGGGTGGCATTTTTTTGGAGTATTTGCTAAAATAATTTGAAGTGGTTCAATAAGGAGGACAAGCAATGCAGGATCTAACGTTTGGAGAACAGGTCAAGATTATTTTGAGCCGTAAGGATATGACGATCAAGGAACTTGCTAAGAAGATCGAAGGGCGTACCGGGAAGAAGATGTCCCGTCAGAACCTGACGCAGAGGCTTGGCAGGGATAATTTTCAGGAAAGAGACATGCGTATGATCGCGGAGATTCTTGGGTGTCCCTTCTATCTGAATATTCTGGATGACAGCATTCCGGCGGAGAAGACTGAGGATGAGACAGATACAATACAGAGAACGGAGAATGTCCCGGCAGCGGGAACGGAACCGGCAGAGAACGGGGAGACAGCGCAGTCTGAGACGAAGGAGGATGCCGGCGCCGGCAATGCACCGGCTGAGCCGGGTGGAGACTCGGCTGATCATAATGAATCCGGCGGTATGGCGAACGAAAGAGATATAACGATCGGTGAATTGGTAGATATACATAAGAAGCTGGATGTGTTGGAGAGTGCGGTGAAGGGCTCCGGTCTGGATGAGGGTGGAGCTGCGTCTGATGAGCAGCAGACCGGAGAGCGGACGGGAGAGCAGCCGTCCGGGGCACCGGAGACATCGGCAGTGAACGCCGGGCCGGAGAGCCGGGAATATCGGGGAGAACGGCCGGATCAGGAACAACCGGAATATCAGGGAGATCAGGCTGGCAGGGATCAGGCAGAATACCAGGGAGATCAGAATGGCAGGGACCAGGCGGAATACCAGGGAGATCAGGCCGGCGGGAACCAGGCAGAATACCAGGGAGATCAGGCCGGCAGGGATCAGGAAGAATATCAGGAGTTCCGGGAGGAATATGCAGGAGAGATGACGGAGGAGCCGGTGGAGCAGCTTCTGGCAGAGATAGAGTCTCTGGAGATCCCTCCGAAGAAGGAGGAGAAGCAGGAGGAGCGGCCCCATGGCTGGAGAGCGTATTTCAAGCAGCGGTTCAAGAAGCTGGGGAAGGAGACTTCCGTAGTACGGGAGGAATCATACGGTACAGACAGGCAGCCGGCGGCAAAGGAGCAGGAATATCCGGCGGAAGGATATGGTGCGGCGGATCAGGGCGAGAACGCCGGGGAGGTCTACGGCGCGGCTTATCAGGAGGAGTATCCGGTGAATCGCGAGCCCGGCTATGAAGCGGCTTATGGAGAGGAATATCCGGCGGGCGGGGATTATAACGGCGGATATGATTATGCTGAAGCAGAAGGAATGGAATATCCGGATTACGGATATGAATACGGAGAAGAACCGGGAGAACTGCAACAGGAAGAGGATACGGTTCCGGGAGAGCTGAATCCTTATACCGGACAGGAATATGAGTCTAACAGCGTTCGTATGCATCCGTCAAGAATCGGGTATGTACAGGTGTACGACAGAGAGAATCACCAGTGGACAGATATGACGGAATGGGCGTTCCTGGGGTATCAGGAGCGCAAGAAGCAGCTCCTTGGCAAGGATTATGACCCGCCGATCTACCTGGATTGATTCAGATACGAAGGAGAGAGGAATCGCGTGAACTGGGAACGATTGTTGTCAACGAAGAGAAGCAGGGGGAATTCGGGGAAGCATGTACGGAGCGCGGATTTGCGAAGCGAATTCGAGAGAGACTATCACCGTATTATCGGCAGTGCGTCTTTTCGGCGCCTGCAGGATAAGACGCAGGTATTTCCTCTGGATAAGAGTGATTTTATCCGGACGAGGCTTACCCATTCTCTGGAGGTGTCTTCCTTCGCCAAGTCGCTGGGACAGAACATCGGAGAAAATATTTTGGTATATAAGAAAGATTCCAGTTTCACCCCCGGGATGAAAGAGGATATCTGCAACATCCTGCAGTGCGCAGGGCTGATCCATGATATCGGGAATCCACCGTTCGGACATTTCGGAGAAGAGGCGATCCGGGAATGGTTTCGGAGGAAGCTCCCTGTGTTGACGTATCGCGGCAGGCCCATTGATCAGGTATTGACGCCGCAGATGAAGGAGGACCTCTATCATTTTGAGGGAAATGCGCAGGCGCTGCGGCTTGTGAGCAAGTTACATTTCCTTGTGGATGAGAATGGGATGAACCTGACCTATGCGCTGCTGAATACGATCGTGAAGTATCCGGTGTCTTCTATGGAGATCAATGAGAAGTCCGGCGATATCAAGGACAGGAAGCTTGGATATTATTATGCGGATCAGGAGATCTTCGAGGAGATATCAAGAGAGACGGGTACGAACGGCTGCAGGCATCCGCTGACATTCATCCTGGAGGCGGCGGATGATATCGCGTACAAGACGGCGGATATTGAAGACGCTTTTATCAAGGGATTCTTAAGCTACCACAAGCTGCTTACGGAGCTTACCAGGCTTCAGGAGTCCTGCGCCCGTGATGAGATGGGAGGTTTTCTGCCGGCGGACAAGCTTCAGGAGCTCTATCTGCGGGGCATGGAAAGGCATGTGGAAGATCTGGAGGAATATGCGGTCAAGAACTGGATCGTGAGAGTCCAGGGATTCCTGATCAGCTGTGCGACGTATGGATTTACATCCAATTACCAGACGATCATGAAGGGAAGCTACGGGCATGACCTCTTCTACCAGACATTTGCCCAGAAGCTGATGGATCTGCTGGGGGATCTGGCGTTCCGTGAGGTATTTACTTCGGATGCGATCTATAAGATGGAGGTTGCGGAAGGTGCGATGCTGGATTTTCTGCTTGACATGTTCATCGGTGCGGTCGTGGAATATGATGACGGAGCAGAGGGGATGGATTCTCTTGGCAGGCGTATGGCGGCATTTATCTCCAGCAACTACAAGAGGGCTTACAGATGTCAGGCCAAGGGGAAGCATGAGATTGAGAGGCTGTATCTGCGGCTTTTGCTGGCGACGGATTATATCTGCGGGATGACGGACAGCTATGCGAAGAGGTTATATCAGGAATTGAAGGCAATTTTATAATGAAAGGTATTTTTTCTGATCCTGGAGAATAGATTGTGATAAAAAGACCAGGATTGGAAGTGAAGGCTTGAAGCGGTTTATTCGTTATCTGTATGAGTGTGATAAGGGCAAGAGACTGCGTAATGTAGGTTTTGTTAAAGTAGAGCAGGGAGAAGAGGACTGTACGCTGCATATTCACGGCAAGGGACTGCACATGAGAGGAGAACGGCAGCTTGCGTTATATCTTTTCTATGATGAGAATGGTGAATGTACCGGTATCTACCAGGGAACGGTGGATAATGTGAATCCGGCTATCAACTACAGGCTGTATTATACGAAGGAAGATGTGATCGTACCGGATAATTTTCCAAGAATCAATGGAATCATATTGGAGAGTGAGAACGGACGCAGATACGCGGCTGTCTGGAATGATTCGCCGGTTGATGTGAGCCGGATGCAGGTTATGAGGCCGGGGACAGGAAGAGCAGCAGATATGCCACCGGAGGCCGGGAATACGGTGGAAGCCGGAAGAGGCGGAGATGTGCCGGGGGCCGGGAATGCGGCGGAAGCCGGAAGAGGCGGAGATGCGCCGGAGGTCCGGAACATGCCGGAAGAGAGAAGTGCCGGGAATGCAGCGGGAGTCGGGATGACCGGGAATGCATCAGAAGAAGGAAATGCGGCGGATATGCCGGAAACCGAAATAACCGGGGGCGTGGTAAAAGACAGGCCAAAGCAGACAGACGCCGCGGAATGGACAGAGAGCCTGGAACAGACGGAGATGCCGCGGGAAGAGGGGACGGTTCGGAGGATGGATACCCTGCAGGGGGTGAATTCTGTACAGGGCGAGAATCCTCTGCCGCTTGAGAATCCTTCGCCGGAGGTATGCGAGGAAGAGGAGATCGTGCCGGAAGAAGAGCCTGCCACGGGATCGGATATGACGGATCAGGAGATGTTCACAGAAGAGACATTTCCCCGGGAAGAGGAGATCGTGCCGGAAGAAGAGCCTGAGAGACAGGATTCTGAGATGAGGTTCCGGTGTACGAAGATTCAGAGGAATGATCTGGCAAGACTGCCCAGATGCGAGTGGAAATGGGCGAATAACAGCTTCCTGCTGCACGGATACTATAATTACCACCATCTTGCCCTTATAAGCGACGGGGAGAATTACAGGCTTGGAGTGCCGGGGATCTATCATCCCCAGGAGGCGAAGGCAGCCAGTACATTCGGATTCACGGAATTCATTCCCCATGAGGATATGACGATGGATCTGACGGACGATGAGAAGAGCAGTCAGGACCAATTCGGATACTGGTGCAGACAGGTGAAGAAGCCTTTGAAAATGTAAGGAGTTAATCAAGGAACGATATGCAGAATATGGATGAGAAGTACATGAAGGAAGCAATCCGGCAGGCGAAGAAAGCATATGCCATCGGCGAGGTGCCGATCGGGTGTGTGATCGTGTACGAGGATAAGATCGTGGGCCGGGGATATAACCGAAGAACTGTGGATAAGAACACATTGGCGCATGCCGAGCTGATCGCGATCAAGAAGGCGAGTAAGAAGCTGGGAGACTGGCGTCTGGAAGGATGTACGATGTATGTAACCTTAGAGCCGTGCCAGATGTGTTCCGGTGCGATCGTACAGTCCCGCATGACCAGAGTGGTCGTGGGATGTATGAATCCCAAGGCCGGATGTGCGGGTTCGGTCTTGAATCTGCTCCAGATGGAAGAATTCAACCATCAGGCGGAATTGACGACGGGGGTCTTGGGCGACGAGTGCAGTCAGATGATGAAGGCATTTTTCAAAGAATTAAGGGCATCAAAGACATCAAAAAAGAAGGCGGAGGATCAGTAATTCATCCGTCTTCTTTGTGCTCTTCTTATGTGCATTGCGCGTCGAACGCAGACTCCCGGACGTTACCTTGACAGTTAACTCAGCCCAGGCACCCTTACGGCACCCGGAAGGTTCTGCTTAGTGCTGCTTCGTTCCCGACCTGACACGATTCACAGATTCCCGTCGCGTAAGACCCAAGCCTCAACGCCACTTGTCAAGGGCAGCTCCACAAATCTGTGCCCTCAGCGCAATATCACCCCTGCTATAGCGGATTGCAGGTACAAGGTACCGCTAACACCCCGGCTGCACAGTTTATAATTTTAATGTATTATGGGGCAAATGTCAAGAGACCGCCAAATAAAAAGGAGACCAGACCATGAAAATAGTTACTTTTCACACCCACGCCATCTGTATAATAAAGAAAAGGTTGCTGCTTTGGCGTTAAGCTTTAGCAACAACCTTTTCCTGTTTTAGTTTGGGCGGGCGTTTCCGTTCATATATTTCTGTTATCTTCTGATATACATCTACATTTTGTGCGCGTAACAAATAGACTATGCTTAAGCCATTACAAATATCGTTTAAACTTTCTTGGCTCCGCAGAGTAATTGCCTGCTTCTGTTTTCGTTTATAGACTCTTGCCAATCTTTCACATAGGGAATTATTGGCTGGAACCCGTTTATCATGCAGGAACAATAATTCACTTTCTTTATATTCCCTTAACCGGAGAAATAGATTATACCCTTCCCTATAATACTCAGTCGGCGGCTCATCCTGATATTCTTTCTCCGCCTTGTTCAGGATTTCGTCATACCTTTTCTCGAATCCCTCAACAATTATCGGATCAAGTTCTTTCTCCCCCAACCCATTTCGGTAATGCAGCATCTCCTGGAACAATCCGTGCATCTCCTTGTTCCATTCCAGCTGCGGCTCATTCTGCTCGCTTCCGATCAGATAGCGGCAGTCATGCTGGGTACACTCCTGATGTTTTGTTCCATAACGGTAAAATGTCTTGTCATGGTCATGCAAGACAATCCCAACATAATTCTCAAGCGGCGTTCCTTCTATTCCTTTATGCCCTTTTTTCTCCCTGCCTATATAAAGTGCCACATCTGCGATCGGGGATGCAAGTATAAGGACCTGCGCACTGTGCCCATTTACAGATGCGTTTGTAAAATCTGCATTCATGACCGGAGACTGCATTAGTTTCTTTATAATCTCTTTTTTCTCTTCCGCTGTTTTCGCTGAAAATTCCCTGGTAAGACCATTGATCATGCCGTCGGACAGTTCGATCTCGCCTTTTGTCAATTCTGAGATTAGCTTTCTTATTTTTCCATGGGATACGTTGCATTCATTGCTCAGGAGAAAGGCAAGTGCCTTCACCGTCCCGTCATAGTTCACTTCATTAATATATCCTTCTGGAAATGGAGCATGTACACGGGCTCCGGTTCTTTTGTCACGGTATTCCTTTGTCGTATATTCCATGACCGCTACAGACATCTGGATGACCACTTTCTGTTTCCGAATGATTTTTCCTGTCTCATAATAATTCTCTTTATCCAGGTATTTTGCAGGCGCAGGGATTTCATGTGTCTCTGTTACGGCATGGAGCTTCCTGCGGTGTCCGGCATGGCCTGGCTGTCCGCCTGGTTTCCGGTCAGTTTTTACCCGGCTGTTCGGGATTTTTTTCCTGCCGGGTTTCTGCTGGGAAGAGGGGATGGATGAATTCTCAAAATCCATATTGACCTGCGCAGTCAGTTTTTGGTTCAGGCCTTTTTCTTCCTCCAGTTCAGCCCCTACCCTGTAGAATTCCTGTCTTATATCACGGCATTTATCTAATGCTTCATCTCTCTGGCGAACAACTTCCAGATTCTCTTTTTTGAGCTTTGCAATGAGACGGTCCTTCCTGTCAAGTTCTTTCTGGCATTCGTGGTAAAGATCATCATTTGCTTCCATCCATTGATTCCGGACAGACCGGATCTCCTTACGTGCCTGTGCTAATTCTTGTTTTAATTCCCGGATATTTTTTTCAAGTTTCCGAATAATGCTCTTATATTCTTCTTCTAATTTCCGGTATCTCTCGCCGGATTTAAATTCGGCGATCTGCTGTGCCAGTGATTTCACTTTGTACTGTAATGCACTTGTATATTCAAATGGATTCATCTGTACTCTCCTTTGATGAATTAGGGGCGGGAATCTAATACCTGTGCCATCGTTCTGCTTAATTCTATTGTCTCTTCCAGTTGTAATGTCAGCATGGAAATATATTCTTCTTTCTGTTCAAGAAGCTCTTCCGAAGTCCGAATGCATTTTTCCTGGATTCGGATTACATTTTCTGCTTCTTTAAGAGCATTCTCCAATTTAGAGATCTGTAATTTATATTTTTTTATAAGTGATGTTTCTTTACTCATTGCTGCCTCCGCACTTGTAATAAAAAAAGTATAGCAGAAATCTGGAAAAAAAGCGAATGAAGGAAATCTGGTATTCGTCATTTTGCCAGGGATAAATCGTTGATTTTTCAAGACAAATGGATATCAAACCACGCAGAAAAAGATGTGAGAAGGGGATTTTAAGACGAAAAACAGAAAGGAGAAAATGTTATCCACAAGAAATACCTGAGGACAAAATATTATTAACATTTTGTCCTCAAACGTATCATTTACTGTGGATAAAAATTTTTTCAATTTCAGCACATTTACCAACACTTTCTAAAAAGCCTATTACTGGCGTGGGTGTGAAAAGTAACTGAAAATATTACTTGCCGCAGTGAATGCCAAATACATACACGCCAATCTTGCTGTCTGCAGCCTGCAGGCATATGCCGGGGAGCATGTGAAGGAAGCGGACGTTGAGATTGCGGAATATACCATTAACCAGCAGAAAGATGATATCCTGATGGACATTTACAGGAGAAGGGCGGATATCCTCTGCTTCTCCTGCTATATCTGGAACCTGGACTATATAGAAGAGCTTGTCCGGGATATGGCGAAGCTTCGGCCGGATATGCCGATCTGGCTTGGCGGGCCGGAAGTGTCATATGATGCGCCGGATGTACTGGCGCGGCTCCCGGAGGTGACAGGTGTGATGAAGGGAGAAGGCGAGGAGACCTTTGCCGGGCTGTGCCGTTTCTATCAAGGGAGTGAAGGGGACTTGGGGCTTCGGTCATTAAGGGGGATCGCGTTCCGTGATAGGGACGGAACAGTCAGGGACAACCCCTGGCGGCCGGTCATGGATCTTAACGATATCCCGTTCGTATATTATCATATGGAAGCGTTCAGGAATAAGATCATCTATTACGAGAGCAGCCGGGGCTGCCCGTTCTCCTGCAGCTATTGCCTGTCCTCTGTGGACAAGCAGTTAAGATTCCGTGATCTTGAGAAGGTCAGGAGGGAACTGCAGTTTTTTATCGACCAGGAAGTGCCGCAGGTCAAGTTCGTGGACCGGACGTTTAACTGCAGGCATGAGCACGCCGCTGCCATATGGAAATATATTGCAGAGCATGACAGGGGAATTACGAATTTTCATTTTGAAGTGGCGGCGGATCTGCTGAATGAGGAAGAACTTGAGATCTTAGGCAGTATGCGGCCGGGGCTTGTCCAACTGGAGATCGGGGTGCAGTCCACGAATCCCGATACCATCCAGGAGATCCGGCGGACGATGGATTTCGGCAGGGTCAGGGGAGCAGTGGAGCGAATCAGGGAGAAGGGCAATATCCACCAACACCTGGATCTGATCGCAGGGCTGCCCTTCGAGGATATGGAGAGCTTTGCCAGATCCTTCGACGATGTCTATGCGCTTGGGCCGGATCAGCTTCAATTGGGCTTCCTCAAGGTATTGAAGGGCTCTTATATGGAAGAAAAGAAGCAGGAGTACGGTCTTGTGTATAAGAGCCGTCCGCCCTATGAGGTATTATATACCAGATGGCTCTCTTATGAGGACATGATGCGGCTTAAGGGAATCGAAGAGATGGTGGAGGTCTATTATAACAGCAGACAGTTTACCCACACACTGGAGGCGCTTAAGGCGGGGTATCCGTCTGCCTTCCTGATGTATGACGGTCTGGCCGGGTTCTACGAGGAGCAGGGCCTCGGGCAGGTACAGCATAAGCGGAGCGCCAGATATGAGATCCTGCTCCGGTATATTACCGCAGAATTCCCGGAGGAGGAAGAGCGGTTCAGAGAGCTTCTTACTTATGATTATTATCTGCGGGAAAATGCCAAGTCCAGACCGGAATTCGCGGGAGAATATAAGGTTCCCAAGGATACCCTGCGAACCTTCTATGAAAAAGAGGAAGCACAGAGAAGATATCTTCCCGCTTACAGGGATTATGACAGGAACCAGATGCGCAAGATGACGCACCTGGAATATTTCGCGCAGAAGGGGATCTATGTATTATTTGACTACAGGGAGAGGAACGCGCTCAGCCGGGATGCAAGGGCTTGCCGGGTGGAGTTAAGCAGTTAATTGTTGCAAAAGTAAGACAAAGAGTATAGAATATAGGAAATGTGTAATGATCAGATTAAAGAAGAAGGTAGAGCATATGAATTTCAATGATAAGAGGACGAGAAGGATCATAGCCATCGTGATCATGGTGGTTATCGTGGCTATGATAGCGACCACGATCATTCCATATCTTATGGTATAGCGTGTAACAGTCTGGACGAGCATATAGGAGCAGGATGATATGAGGATAGATACGGAAGCAGGACAGCTTCTGCACGAGACAGCCGTCTCATGGGGCTGGTCGGAAGAGGCAGGCATATATGCGCTTGCGCAGGCGGCGAATTCCCTTGCGGCGGCAGGCGCTGGGTGTATGGGGATGGAAGTGCAGATCATGTTCCCGCCGCACGCAGATCATGTGAAGATCTATGCGATGGAGAGATGCATCCGCAAGACTTGCCGTGAGCGAGGGATCGAACTTAAGGATACGAAGCTTGTACAGTGCCCCTTGTACGCGGCTCCGGCGGTTACGGTCTCCGGGATCGGGTATCTTCCGGAGAGAGCGGAGCAGACAGGCGCCAGGGCAGGGGAAGAGATCGTGCAAGTCAAATGGGCGGGCATGGAAGGGATGCTGAGGATTCTTGATGAGAGGGGAGAAGAACTGAGCCAGAGATTCGCCCCGGTATTCATCAGTCAGATCCGGTCTTACAGGGATGAGATATTCTCGGCAGCAGAACTTGAGACAGCAAGGGAGATGAAGGTGACGGCGGTACGCCAGATTACAGACGGCGGGATCCTGGCGGCGCTGTGGAAGCTTGCGAAAGAGACTGGGATGGGGATAGAGGCGGATATGAAGCGGATATCCATCTTACAGGAGACGATAGAGGTCTGCGAGCATTACAGGCTGAATCCGTACCAGACGGCATCGGCGGGAAGCTTCCTGATGCTTGCAGAAGACGGCAAGGTTCTGGCAGATGCATTGGAGAGGAAGCAGATCAGGGCATCCGTGATCGGCCGCTTAACGGCAGGCAATGACAAATTGATCCATAATGGTGAGGATATTCGATATATTGACCGTCCTGCACCAGATGAGATATATAAGTTATTTATGGGAGGTAAGAACGATGGAAGAGATGAGAAATCAAATATTAAAGTATTTGGAGAAGAACAGCAGGGCTGACCTGGGAGAACTGGCGGTTCTTCTGGACTCTGATGAGGTGGCCATCGCCAATGAGATGGCGCAGATGGAGAAGGAGAAGATCATCTGCGGTTACCATACGCTGATCGACTGGGATAAGGCAGGTGTGGAACGTGTGAACGCGCTGATCGAGGTCAGCGTCAAGCCGCAGAGGGATAAGGGATTTGACAAGACGGCGGAGAGGATCTGTAATTATCCGGAAGTGACCGCCGTGTATCTGACATCCGGCGGATACGACCTGATCGTAACGGTGGAAGGCAAGACGCTTATGGAAGTGTCGCGGTTTGTCTCGGGCAAGCTGTCGCCGATCGAGGATGTGATAAGCACGACCACACATTTTATATTGAAGAAATACAAAGACCACGGAACCTTAATGTTCCATAAGAATAAGTCGGAAAGGATGCTGGTGACGCCGTAATGAGAGAGCCGTTATCTAAGAAAATTGTTGAAATAAAACCGTCAGGAATCCGTAAGTTTTTTGATATGGTAAGTGAGATGCCGGACGCGATCTCACTGGGAGTCGGTGAGCCTGATTTTGATACGCCGTGGAGGATCCGTGAGGAAGGGATCTATTCCCTTGAGCGTGGAAGAACCTTCTATACCTCCAATTCGGGACTTAAGGAATTGAAGATGGAGATAGGAAAATATTTACAAAGAAAGATTAATGTTTCCTATGATCCCAACAGCGAGATCATAGTGACGGTAGGAGGAAGCGAAGGGATTGATATCGCGCTCAGGGCCATGCTTGATCCGGGGGACGAGGTGCTGATCCCTCAGCCAAGCTATGTGTCTTATCTGCCGTGTACGATCCTGGCGAACGGCACGCCTGTGGTAATATCGTTGAAGGAAGAGAATGACTTCAAGCTGACCGCGGAGGAACTGGAGGCCGCGATCACGCCGAAGACGAAGCTTCTGGTGCTTCCGTTCCCCAACAATCCGACCGGGGCGATCATGACCAGAGAGGACTTGGAGCCTGTTGCGGAAGTGGTGAAGAAGCACGATCTGTATGTGTTGTCAGACGAGATCTATTCGGAACTGACTTACGGATGCGACCATGTATCTATCGCGGCGCTGCCGGGGATGCGTGACCGGACGCTGGTCATCAATGGATTCTCCAAGGGATTCGCCATGACGGGGTGGAGGCTTGGTTATATCTGCGGACAGAAGCACATTGCGGAACAGATGCTGAAGATCCATCAGTTTGCGATCATGTGTGCGCCGACGAACAGCCAGTATGCCGCGATCGAAGGCCTCAGGAATTGTGACGACGAGGTACAGCAGATGCGCACAGCCTATAATCAGAGGAGGAGATATCTGCTCCATGAATTCGGGAAGATGGGGTTATCCTGCTTCGAACCGTTCGGGGCATTCTATGTATTTCCAAGTATCAAGGAGTTCGGGATGACTTCCGAGGAATTTGCCACCAGGCTTCTGGATGAGGAGAAGGTTGCCGCGGTGCCGGGTACGGCCTTCGGCGAATGCGGAGAAGGGTTCCTCAGGGTGTCTTACGCCTATTCCTTAGATGATCTCAAAGAGGCGATCGGGCGATTGGGAAGATTCGTAGAGAGGCTTAGATCATGTTAAATATCGTACTGCATGAACCGGAGATCCCGGCGAACACAGGCAACATAGGACGTACCTGTGTGGCGGCGGACGTCAGGCTTCACCTGATCGAGCCGCTAGGTTTCCGGCTGAATGAGAAGCATCTGAAACGGGCCGGGATGGATTATTGGGATAATCTGGATGTAACCACATATATTGATTATAACGAATTCCTGGAACGCAATCCCGGGGCGAAGATCTATATGGCGACGACGAAGGCGCCGAAGATCTATACAGAAGTCAGATACGAGCCGGACTGTTATATTATGTTCGGGAAGGAGAGCGCGGGAATACCGGAGGAGATTCTGGTGAATCATAGGGAAGAATGTATACGGATACCTATGTCAGGCGGAATCCGGTCCCTGAATCTCGGCAATTCGGTGGCGATCGTGCTGTATGAGGCGCTGAGGCAGAACGGCTTCGCGGATATGGAGCTTTCGGGGAAGCTTCACAGATTAGAATGGGAGTAAATTTTTGGTAAATGTGATAAAATTATTTCCTTTATTAGACGATATATGGAAAAGTGACCGGAAAAAACCATAATTTTATGGACTTTTAAGAAATATTATATTATAATTTTGTATGGTGACAATTTTTTATTAGTCAAACTTCAAGTAGTATTTAAGATGGAGAGGTGGTGAACAGATGGTAGAAGAAACCATTAGGACCATCAAGGAGACGGAGAATGAGGCAGAAGATATCATAAAAAAAGCTGATGCAGCCTATACCGAGATCCTTGAAAAGGCAAGAGCCGAGGCTGCTGAGATGGTGAGTAAAGCTGAAGCCGAGGCGAAAGCACAAGCGGCAGCAGAGCTTGATGCGGCAAAAGAAGCTGGAAGAAAGTCGGAGCAGGAGGCGATGGACAGCGTAGAGCAGGAGATCGCATCACTCAGGAAGGACGCGCTTTCGAAGGAGTCTGACGTGGTATCTGCGGTAATTGCAGAGTTGGTATAGCTTTTGCTTGGCCGTACACACAGAAAATTGAAGTAAAGGAGGGATGTGGCTATGGCTGTATTGCAGATGCAAAGAATTAGTATCTGCGCGCTGAAGAAAGACCGTAAGGCTATCTTAGAGAAGATCCAGTCGATGGGTGTGATCGAGATGAACCAGATCGCCGAAGAGGAAGAAGGCTTCGAGAGGATGGATACACAGGGGCCCAGACAGAGCTTTGAGAAGCAGGCACAGGCTGTAGAGCAGGCTTTGTCAGTGCTGGATGTATATGCACCCCAGAAGAGTTCGATGTTTGCGAGCCTGGAAGGCAAGAAGCTGGTTGACAGGAAGAAGTTCAACGAAGTTGCCGACGGCAAGGGCGAACTGATCTCGAAGGTGAACCAGTTGGTAAGTCTGAACAAAGAGATAGCCGAGAATAAGGCGAATATTCTAAAATTAGAGAATCAGATTGAGTCGCTTCGTCCATGGCTTGCATTGGATGTGCCGATGAATTATAAAGGCACGGCCAAAGTATCGATGTTGTTAGGGACAATGCCGGGAGAGACAACGCTGGAATCAGTGTATGAGCTGGTGGCAAAGCGTGAACCGGAGATAGACGCTATTGATGTCAACATTATCAACAGCGACAAGGATGCGGCCTATCTGAGCGTTTTTTGTCTTAGGGAAGAAGAGACAAGAGTGGAAGATGCCTTAAGGTCCGGAGGTTTTGCAAGACCTTCGCAGATGACGGGTAAGGTGCCGTCTGTGAAGAAGGAGAACCTGGAGGCAAAGATCAAAGAACTGAATAATGAGATTGAGAAGATCGAAGGAGAGATCAAGGGTTACGCGTCTGCCAGAGAAGATCTCAAGATCATCGGAGATTATTTCCGTATGAGGGCAGATAAGTATGAGGTGCTTGGAACTCTCCCGCAGTCACAGAGGACATTCGTGATCAGCGGTTATGCCGCTGCGAAGGCTGTACCGGCAGTACAGAAAGCAATCGGAGAGTCTTTCGACTGTGTGATCGATGTGGAAGAACTGAAGGAAGAAGAGGAACCGCCGGTAATCCTTGAGAACAACGGGTTCTCAGCAAGCGTAGAAGGGGTGCTCGGTTCATACGGACTGCCTCACAAGGGAGAATTCGATCCGACGACGATCATGTCGTTCTTCTATGTGTTCTTCTTTGGTATGATGTTATCCGATGCCGCATACGGCGCGATCATAGCGATCGCATGTTTTGTAATATTGAAGAAATTCCCGCGTATGGAAGCGGGGTTAGCTAAGTCGATGAAGATGTTCATGTACTGCGGCGTGTCTACGATGGTATGGGGTATCTTATTCGGCGGGTATTTCGGCAATGTTGTAGATATCGTGTCCGAAGTATTCTTCGGCAAGGCGGTGACTGTGCCGGCGCTCTGGTTTATACCTTTGAACGACCCGATGCGCCTGCTCGTATATTCACTGGCATTCGGAGTCGTCCACTTGTTTGTGGGACTTGGAATCAAGGGATACATGGAGCTTAAGGACGGCAAGGTGATGGATTTCTTCTGTGACGTTGTACTTTGGTTCGCATTTCTGATCGGATTGATCCTGATGCTTCTTCCGACAGACATCTTCGCGTCTATTGCACAGACACAGATCGTATTCCCGCCGTTCCTGAATATGACAGCCAAAGCGCTGGCGATCATCGGTGCGGTAGGACTCTTGCTGATGTCCGGACGTGACAGTAAGAATCCGGTACTTAGAATTGCCCTTGGCGCATACGACATATACAATATTACAGGATGGCTCAGCGATGTGTTGTCTTACTCACGTCTGCTGGCGCTTGGTCTTGCTACCGGCGTTATCGCATCTGTAGTAAACCAGATGGGAAGCATGTTCGGCAAAGGAATTGTAGGTGTGATCGGTTTTGTACTTGTGTTCGTTGTAGGACACACATTGAATCTGGCGATCAACCTTCTCGGTGCATATGTGCACACGAACCGTCTGCAATTCGTAGAGTTCTTCGGTAAGTTCTACGAGGGCGGCGGCAAACCATTTGAACCATTCAAATCAGATACAAAATATGTAGATATTAAGGAGGAAACTTTATCATGAGTATTTGGAGTAATTTAGGACTTGTTTATGCGTTACTTGGCGCAGCAGTAGCAGTATTTCTTGCAGGAGCAGGCTCAGCGATCGGAGTTGGTATCGCAGGTCAGGCAGCAGCCGGAGTTGTAACAGAAGACCCAAGCAAATTCGCGAAGGTTCTGATCATGCAGCTTCTTCCAGGTACACAGGGTATCTATGGTCTGCTGGTTGGATTCATCACATTATCCAAGGTTGGACTTCTTGGCGGCGGCGCAGCAGCGTTAGATCCGCAGACTGGCTTGCTGATCCTGGCAGCTTGTATGCCGATCGGTATCGTAGGTCTGATCTCCGGTAAGTATCAGGGAATGACATCTGCTGCATCTATCGGTATCGTAGCTAAGAAACCAGATCAGTTCGGTAAAGCTATGCTGTTCCCAGCGATGGTTGAGACATACGCGATCCTTGCTCTTCTGATCTCTATCCTGGCTGTAAACGCAGTACAGATTTAGGGGGCTTAAAGTAATGGCTGGATTAGATAAGATGAAAAGTCAGATCCTGAGCGAGGCGAAAGCGGCTGCTGACGAGAAGACGGCGAAAGCCAATGCCGAGGCACAAGAGATCCTCGGTCAGGCGAAGGCAGAAGCTGAGAAGAGGAAAAGCAGCATTTCACGCAAATCCGAAGCAGATGTAGCTAATTATAAAGAACGTGTTGCATCATCGATCGACCTGCAGCATCGGACCAAGATCCTTGGAGCAAAGCAGGAGATGATCGCATCGGTTCTTGATAAAGCATACGAGACGGTGACAGGATTAGGCGATAAGGAATATTTTGAGATGCTTCTTAAGCTGCTTGGCAAATATGCGCTGCCTCAGGATGGAGAGATCTGTTTTTCCGCCGCTGATCTTAAGAGAATGCCGACAGGATTTGAACAGGATGCCCAGCAGAGCGCTAAGGCGAACGGCGGAACGCTCAAGGTATCCAGAGAAGCGAAGAACATTGAGAATGGTTTTGTCCTTGTCTATGGCGGTATAGAAGAGAATTGCACATTGAGGGCAATGTTTGATGCAAAGAGAGATGAATTGTCAGATAAGGTTCATCGTATGTTATTTTCGTAGGAGGCGCTAATGAGTGAACAATATACCTACGCGGTTGCGCGCATACGTGCTTTGGAGGTGTCTCTGTTCTCGAATGCTGTCATAGATCAGCTCATCGCCTGCCAGGATTACGGGCAGTGCCTGCAGTTTCTGGAGGAGAAGGGCTGGGGCGACAGTGAGACCTCGGGAAATGCGGAGGCGATACTGACCAGGGAAGAGGAGAAGATCTGGGAGGTCGTGAAAGAGTTGTCCATTGATATGGAGAACTTCGCGGTCCTTTCTTATCCGAAGCTTTTCCACAATCTGAAAGCCGCAATCAAGGAAGTGTGTACGAGCGATAACGGACTTCATATCTTCTATGATGATGTAGAGATCTCCGGCAGTGAGATGGTCGAGATCATTAAGGAGAAGAACTTCGGGAAGCTTCCGGCGAATATGCAGCATGCGGCAGAAGAAGCATACGAGGCGCTTCTTCACACCAGAGACGGGCAGTTATGCGATGTGATCATCGATAAGGCAGCGCTTGATGCGGTCTATGCGGCCGGCACAGCATCGAAAGCGCCGATCATCCGCGATTATGCGGAATCTACGGTTGCCGTTGCTGACATCAAGATTGCCGTGCGTTCACAGAAAACCGCGAAATCAATAGAATTCATGAAGCGGGCGATGGCTGAATGCAGCAGCATCAGTGTGGATCAGTTATCCAAGGCAGCATTAAGCGGCCAGGATGCGATCCGCGAATATCTGCTGGGAACTGCTTATGCAGAAGGAGCGGAGGCTCTTGCCGATTCTCCGTCAGCGTTCGAGCGTTGGTGCGATAACCGTATCATCCAGACGATCAGTCCGCAGAAATATAACGCATTTACCATAGGACCGGTTGTGGCCTATGTAATTGCCAGACAGAATGAGATCAAAACGGTACGAATCATACTTTCCGGGAAATTGAACGATTTGCCGGATGATTCAATCCGGGAAAGGGTAAGGGAGATGTATGTATAAGATTGCAGTATTAGGCGATTACGACAGTATCTATGGCTTCGCGACACTGGGTCTTGACACATTCCCAGTAAGTACCCGGGAAGAAGCAGCAGAGAAGCTTGCGCGGCTTGCCTCCGGCAAATATGGAGTGATCTATATTACGGAGAAATGGGCTGCCAAGCTTACACATGAGATTGCGAGGTATCAGGAGCAGATCACTCCGGCGATCATCCAGATTCCCGGTATTGCAGGCAATACCGGAGCGGGAGTCGCAGGAGTCAAGAAGTCGGTAGAGGTTGCCGTCGGCTCGGATATCGTATTTTCACAGCAGTAACAAGGAAAATTAAATTGAATGGGGTGATTCGTGCAAATGAGTAGTACAGGTACGATTAAAAAAGTAGCAGGACCGCTTGTCATCGCATCTGGTATGCGTGATGCGAATATGTCTGACGTTGTACGTGTCAGCGAGCGGCGTCTGATTGGAGAGATCATTGAGATGCATGGAGATGAGGCATCTATCCAGGTATATGAGGAGACATCAGGACTTGGACCTGGTGAGCCGGTAGAATCTACAGGCGCGCCGATGTCCGTTGAACTTGGACCTGGCCTTATCACAAGTATTTATGACGGAATTCAGCGTCCTCTTGATGATATTATGAAGATTTCAGGAAATAACCTTCAGCGCGGTGTTGAGGTTGCTTCCCTGAAGAGAGATAAGAAATGGAACTTTGTTCCGGTTGCGAAGGTCGGCGATGAAGTAGAAGCAGGCGATGTGCTTGGTACAGTTCAGGAGACAGCCGTTGTTGAGCAGAAGATCATGGTACCTTACGGAGTTGCCGGAAAGGTAAAAGAGATCAAATCCGGTGAATTTACAGTAGAAGAAGTTGTCGCGGTCGTTACGACCAAAGACGGCGACAAAGAACTTACCATGATGCAGAAGTGGCCGGTTCGTAAAGGACGTCCATATGTGAAGAAGCTTCCGTTGGATGCTCCGCTTGTAACAGGACAGAGAGTTGTAGATATGTTCTTCCCGATTGCAAAGGGCGGTGTTGCAGCCGTACCTGGACCATTCGGAAGCGGTAAGACAGTTATCCAGCATCAGCTTGCGAAGTGGGCTGAGGCTGACATCGTAGTATATATCGGCTGCGGCGAGCGTGGTAATGAGATGACGGACGTTCTGAACGAGTTCCCGGAATTGAAAGACCCGAAGACAGGCCGTTCATTGATGGAGAGAACCGTTCTGATCGCGAATACGTCAGATATGCCTTTTGCAGCCCGAGAGGCATCCATCTATACAGGTATCACGATCGCAGAGTATTTCCGTGATATGGGATATTCCGTAGCGCTGATGGCTGACTCCACATCCCGTTGGGCAGAGGCGCTCCGTGAGATGTCAGGACGTCTGGAAGAGATGCCTGGTGAGGAAGGTTACCCGGCATACTTAGGATCCCGTCTTGCAGAGTTCTACGAGAGAGCCGGACGTGTGGTTTCCCTTGGTAAGGATGCAAGAGAAGGCGCGCTGTCAGTTATCGGCGCCGTATCTCCTCCGGGCGGTGATACTTCCGAGCCTGTATCCCAGGCAACCCTGCGTATCGTTAAGGTATTCTGGGGGCTGGATGCCGCGCTTGCGTATAAGAGACATTTCCCGGCTATCAACTGGCTGACCAGCTATTCTCTGTATCTGGATAATATGCAGGGATGGTTCAACGGAACGGTAGCAGAGGATTGGATGGAAGGCCGCCAGAAGATGATGAGCCTTCTGACAGAAGAAGCAGCGTTGGAAGAGATCGTGCAGATGGTAGGTATGGACGCGCTGTCACCCGGCGACCGTCTTAAGATGGAAGCGGCACGCTCTATCCGTGAGGACTTCCTGCACCAGAACTCCTTCCATGAGGTAGATACCTATACACCGCTTCGGAAGCAGTATCTGATGATGAAGCTGGTTCTTGCATTCTATGAGCAGGCTACAGAGGCCCTTTCAAAAGGTGCTTCTATGAAGGTTCTCCTTGGAATGGATGTAAGAGAGCGTATCGGCCGTTACAAATACACGACGGCAGAGAATATCGAGGCAGAATACGAGAAGATTATGAATGAATTAAGCGCAGAAGTAGCAGGTGCGTTTGGGAAGGAGGACTTCTAATTATGCCAAAAGAGTATAGAACCATACAGGAAGTTGCCGGACCGCTTATGATGGTAAAAGGCGTTGAAGGCGTCGCATTCGACGAGCTTGGAGAGATCGAGCTTGCCAGCGGCGAGAAGCGCCGCTGCAAGGTACTGGAGGTAGACGGAGAAGATGTTGTTGTACAGCTCTATGAGAATGCTGCCGGTATCAACTTAAGTAACAGTAAAGTACGTTTCCTTGGACGAAGCATGGAGCTTGGAGTATCCGGCGATATGTTGGGACGTGTATTTGACGGACTGGGACGTCCGATCGACGACGGCCCGGAGATTCTTCCGGAGGAGAGAAGAGATATCAACGGTCTGCCTATGAACCCGGCAGCACGTGTATACCCTGAGGAGTTCATCCAGACAGGTGTATCCGCCATTGACGGACTGAATACACTGGTTCGTGGACAGAAGCTTCCTATCTTCTCCTGTTCTGGTCTGCCGCACTCACAGTTGGCGGCTCAGATCGCAAGACAGGCGAAGGTTCGCGGAACGGACGAGAATTTCGCCGTTGTATTCGCTGCTATGGGTATTACCTTCGAGGAGTCCAACTACTTTATCGAGTCCTTTAAGGAGACGGGAGCCATTGACAGAACAGTCCTGTTCATCAACCTGGCGAATGACCCGGCTGTAGAGCGTATCTCTACTCCTCGTATGGCGCTGACGGCAGCAGAATATCTTGCATTTGAGAAGGATATGCACGTACTGGTTATCCTGACTGATATTACAAACTATGCGGACGCTCTTCGTGAGATCTCCGCCGCTAAGAAAGAGGTTCCGGGCCGCCGCGGATATCCTGGATATATGTACACTGACCTTGCGACTATGTACGAGAGAGCCGGACGTCAGAGAGGAAAGAACGGTAGTATCACCATGATCCCGATCCTGACCATGCCGGAAGATGATAAGACGCATCCGATTCCTGACCTTACCGGATATATCACAGAGGGACAGGTAATCTTAAGCCGTGAGCTGTACCGTAAGGGCCTGCAGCCGCCGATCGACGTACTGCCTTCACTTTCGCGTCTGAAAGATAAAGGTATCGGCGAAGGCAAGACAAGGGCAGACCATGCCAACACTATGAACCAGTTGTTTGCGGCTTACTCCCGCGGTAAAGACGCGAAAGAGCTCATGACCATCCTCGGCGAGGCAGCTCTTACCGAGATCGACCTTAAGTATGCGGAATTCGCTGAGGCATTCGAGAAAGAGTATGTATCCCAGGGATACACCAACGACAGGTCTATCGAAGAGACATTGGCAATCGGCTGGAAACTATTGTCCATGCTGCCAAGAGCAGAGCTGAAACGTATTGACGATAAGTTCTTGGATGAGTTTTACGGTAAGCAGTAAGGGAGGGGGTAGCTAATGGCATCTAAACAGATCACTCCTACCCGTATGGAGCTGACGAAGACCAAGAGAAAGCTTGTCACAGCCAGAAGGGGACATAAGCTCCTGAAGGACAAACGAGACGAGCTGATGCGTCAATTCCTGGATCTGGTCAAGGAGAACATGGCGCTTCGCCAGAAAGTAGAAGCCGGAATCCTCTCTGCAAATAAGAACTTTGTCATAGCCAAGGCCGGAATGGACGAGGCGACACTGAATACAGCACTTATGACACCGAAGCAGGAAGTCAATCTTGAGGTGGGACAGAAGAACGTCATGAGCGTTAATATTCCTGTCTTCGAGACTAAGACAAGGACTGCGGATGCGAACGATATCTATTCTTATGGTTTCGCATTTACATCCAGCGACCTGGATGGTGCCGTAAAATCTCTGGCAGATATCCTGCCGGATATGCTGAAACTTGCGGAGACAGAGAAGGCGTGCCAGCTTATGGCGGCTGAGATCGAGAAGACCAGACGACGTGTAAATGCGTTAGAGCACGTGACAATCCCGGAAGCTCAGGCAACGATCAAGTATATCACGATGAAGCTGGATGAAAATGAGAGAAGTTCACAGATTCGTCTGATGAAAGTAAAAGATATGATGCTTGAAGAAGCACATCATTACAGCGAAAGAGAATAATCTGATGTTAGAATGCCCTGGTTCAAAAGACGGATCAGGGCATTCGTTATCTTTCGTACCCATTGCATTAGTTCAGAATCTCCTTCACATAGTCTTCGGAGATGTTACATTGAGCGGCAGGGGCGGCTGTTGCCGGAAGATGTGATAGCGCTGATAGAGAGGTATCCGGATTTCCGGAAGATGTATGAGCAGACCTATGAGATCTGCCAGAATATAGAGCAGGTGATGGGGATGTTTTCAAAAGAATTATACGAGTTAGACCGTAATACAGTACGTTATATGATAGACAGGCTGCAGGAAGAGAATGCGAGACAGAAGGAAGAAAATTTTTAAATTCGATACATAAATTATGAATTCTGCGGACATAATAGCCATGTAACAAAAATATTTAGGAGGAATTGACATGGCTAAGAACTATAATTCATCTAACAAGAATGCATCAAATCAGAATGCAAGCAACCAGAATTCATCTAACAAGAACGCAAGCAACCAGAATGCGTCCAACACAACTTCTAAGAACAAGAACTCCAACAGTTCTAATTCTAACAGCACCAACTCTAACAGCTCTGATTACAGCGACAATTACTAGTACATCATTGCATTAATCTTAAAGTAATAGTGCTTATTACTCAAGAATTAATGCAATGATATACTAGAGACTGTGAAGGCGGGGAACTGTACGAAGCCTGAATAACAGAGAAGAGCAGAAGTGAGAAGGAGGAGCGCTGCATAAGAATGGTGTCTTGTGCGGCGCTCTTTCTTCATAGAGATATATTTTCATTATTCCTGAACCGGGTAGGCGTCTGTGTCGGAGAAATGCCACCACTCCCCGGAATAAGGCTTGAAGCCGGCCTGAACCATGATATCTTCAAGTTTCTGTGCATTTGCAGCCTCTTGGGAGGTGCAATCCTCATAATTCCGGTCCGCCTTGGCGGTAAAATTATCAAAATCCGTCGGCATCTCTACAGGTGCGCCGGATGTCTGAACGATAGTGACATCCACGGTATTTCCCTGGCTGTGTGAGGAGTATCCGGTATTGGGATTGGCTACATATACGGGATCCGGGCAGGCGTTCCACAGGTTGAACTGTGCCGAGACAGGGCGGTATGCATCCCAGATCAGAAGTGTCAGTCCTTCCTGCTGCAATTGTGCCTGTGCGGCCTTTAGTTTCAGCACAGTGCCGTACCGCAGACGTGCATCGGTGAAATCATAGATCTGTTTCCCTGTAAAATTATTCTCGGTCGCATATCGCAGTTCCACTTTAATGTCAGGAATATAGTCCAATATCTCTACCATAGCGGATGCTTCCGGTGTCGGAAGCGATTCTTCTTGAAATGATTCATCTGGCGGTGTAAGATTCTGAACTTCCGGAACAGCGGAAACGATTAACGCAGCCAGGCTGCTGATCGCAGCAATGCATCTTAATCCCATAACGTATCCATCTCCTTATTATATCTTTTTGTATTAGTACCACGCAAGTTCAGAGATAGCCAGATCTTCGTATTTGTTTCCCGGATAAATGGACTCGATCATAACAGATATCTCGCTTGTCTGTACCGGATGAGCGAAAGCAATATTCTGCGGGCCGCAGATATCGCTAAGCTGCAGGCTCATGCCCGTCCCATCGGAGAATGTAAGTTTTATAGATTGCGGGCGGGCATTCTTGTAATAGATGTCCGGGTTTTTCTGGTATCCTGCATGGATGTTCATGCCGGAAACCTTATACTCACTATCGAATGTGAATACGATAGATTCATTGATTCCCGGACCGGCTGATCCCTCTACCCAGGCATTCTCCGATCTGCCGTCACAGATTCTTCCGGCAGAATGAGTCATGTTGTTTTCGGACAGCTCTGAGGAGGCATGGACAGAACTTAATTTATCCATGGTAACGGCCGGAGCATCTATGGTAAGCTCATCTTCCGGAGCATCTGTCTTAGATTTATCGGAAGGTGAGGCTATAGATACGGTAATACTTCCATGCGTGCCTGCTTCTTCTTTGCGGGGGGATATGACATCTAAAGTCTGGATCTCGTCTGCCGCGGTCTTGGTGGTCGCCGTATTCCCCGGAGATTGCAGCAGTAAGAAGATACCTCCTGCTGTCACTGAGATCAGTAAGACAGCGAGTACGATTGCCAGAATACGGAATAGATTATTCTCTTTTGGAGTGTTCATAGTTAGCTCCTTTCTTGGGCGATCAATGTTTTTGGTCTTGCTAAGATATTTTATGCATATAGCGGCGCTGACGATGGAAGTGTGACATAGTAATTATATATTAAAATTTTGGAAAATAAAAGAACTATTCTTTCTTATGGTTTTAGTATATAATAGTTAATGGAAAATTCATACAATTTTACTATTCTTTTATATTAAGAAACTGTACAAATTATTTTCCTGCAGTTTCTAAATGGAATGTAGAAGGGAAAGAGAGGAAGAGACATATGTTGTTTTGTCCGACATGTGGAACCAAGTGTGAGGATGGCGCCAGGTTTTGCGGCAACTGCGGTACGAATCTTGAGGGGATTGCCAGTGTGCCGGGAACCGCGGCGCCGGGAGATGAAGGAGGGGCAGGCGGCGGTGCCGCCGGCAATGTGGATGAACCCTGGAATTCAGGGAGCACAGCAGCCGATATGCAGCAGACTATGGGCAGCCTGCCGTGGGAGAATCAGGCTGCCGCGGGACAGGGGGCTTCGGAACCAGTGCCGCCGGGGAGGGAAGAACCGGAACAGATGAATTCAGTTCAAGGGGAGCCGTCATCGGTTCCGCTGCGTCCTTCTCAGATGAAGAAGATGAAGGAGCAGCAGAGAACAGATCAGCAGACTGCGGGCGGATCAAGCATTACTATAAAGAAGCCGGAGATCAATGTGCAGAAATACAAAGGAAGCATTAGAAAGCTGTCGAAGATGCAGATTGCTGTAATCATCGAGGCGGTGTGCCTGCTGCTTATCATCTGTGCGTTCTATGGGCTTGGAAGCAGCCGGAACAGTGCGAATGCCGTAGCAAAACGATATTTTCAGGCATACGTTGACAGAGACTGGTCCAAGGTCTATGATCTGACAGATTTTCCGGACGGAGCATATCTTCAGAAAGACCAGTTTATTGTTATGATGGAACAGAGGGAGGTTCCGGAGGTTACGAATTTTGAGATTATGTCAGACAAATCATTGGAGAGCTCCGGGGTTCAGAGGAATTTATTAGTTCAATTTACAGAAAAAGGGAAAAATGCAGACAACAGAGTGCTTACTTTGATGAAGCAGGGCGAAAAGGCAATGTTGTTTTTCGACACATGGAAGGTTTCGCCGGCAGATGAGATAGCAGAGAATTTCCAGATCTACAGTCCTTGCGGCGCAGCCGTGGCAGTAGACGGAGTGGTTCTGCCGGAGGGGGATAGAGAACCAACAGAAGACGGCGGCATGGATTGTTACCGTCTCACGCTGTTTGCCGGGAAGCACAGCATCCAGGCTGCAGTACCCTGGCATGAGCTGTATGAGGACGAATTCAGCGCTTCGGCCGAAGGAACCTATACGGCAGAGGCATTGAAGCTGACAGAAGAAGGGGAGACGGCATTTGCGGCGAAGATGCAGGAGGCACTGGAGAAGGTCTATCAATCTGCATTGGAACAGAAGAAGTTCGAGGAGATATCAGAATTGTTCCTGCCGGATTATCAGGATGCCTGCGAAGAAGCTTATGATTCGCTTGTCTCGGAATTACATGGCAGGGAGGCCTATAAGCTTAAGGAAGTGGAATTCAGTGATTTTAAGTGTGAGTGTTATGATGACGCTTATCAGGGAATGGTTCAGGCAGAGATGAGTTACAAGTATGATATGAAATATACATATACCTATACATCATGGAGAAATGATACACCGACCACAGAAGACAAGACGGATGACGGAACTTCTTATATGAGTGCATCGTTCCAATATGATGAAGACACCTATAAGATCGCTTCGTTCAGCATCCGAAGTGTATTGTAGAAGAGAAGATAATGAAGACACATGGCAACAGGACAGATTGTCTGAACTGTTACGATACATGAGAGATAATAAAAGGAGAATGAGAGATGGCAAGATTTTGTACACAATGCGGAAGACCACTGGCTGACGGGGAGATCTGCCAGTGTCAGATGACAGGAAATCAACAGACAGGAAATCAACAGACAGGAAATCAGCAGAATCAGTATTATAATAACGGCCCGCAGACCGGCGGACAGCCAGGCAGGGGGCCGGTGAATCCAAATGAAGGGTACACCATATCTACGGAGGATTGGATTCCGCTGCGCAAACTGATCGGTATCGGCGAGTCTGACAATAACGATGTGGAAGGGTGCTTTGAGAGAGGGAAGAAGATCGTGCCGGATCTGATCGCACCATGTGAACAGGAGATACCGATCAAGCAGTATCAGTTGTGCAATGCGCGTTCCAGACTTCGCGGACTCTGGCAGGAGGGCCGGATACAGGTGACCAATAAGCGGATCCTCTTTCGACTGAGCGGACGTTCCTGGATCGGACGGGCCATGAGCCACACGGAGTTTACGATAGACGAAGTTGCAGGTGTAGCATTGTCGAACGGGGTACGTTTTGCCCTGTGGGACTTTTTACTTGGTTTTCTGGTCAGTATGCTGGCGTGTGCCTTAGGAGGACTCTTCTCGGAACTGCCGGTTTTTCTGGCATTTATCCTGGGAATTGCGGCGGCAGTACCGTTCTTTATATTTAAGAAAAAATACTACATCAAAGCGCTGTTCCTGGCTTTTTCAATGAGTATGGTGTCATTAAGCTCTGCCAAGAGTATATTCGAGCATCCGTTCTTGTCGAAGATGGGGATTTTCCTGACAGTGATCATATTGGTGTTATATGTGATTGCCCTGTTTTTGTTCTCCCTGAAGCCGAGTCTGTCTATTAATATCATGACAAAATGTGCTTCTGACAAGCCGATCTCGATCTGGAGCCGTCAGAGTATGGTCTCTGTTATGGAAGTGCTTCCGGGAGAGGACGCGGATGTTGCGATCGAGGAGTTGGGTTCTATGATCACAGATATACAGAAGTTGGGAGATTTTGGGATCCGTAAATGGAAGGTGGATTAAGAAATATGTACTATTTGACGGTGGGTTATCCGCTTGGATCGGATATTGTTGAGAATAGATTGGTTTTCCAGGTATCTCTGAGAAAGCAGGCAGTGCAGTTGATCCCATTGGAGTACAGGATATGGGGAAGATTTCTACTGGGGGCATATGGGGAGGAAGTGGAGAAGTCTCTCCCGGAGGCGGATCTTCGGGGATTCTCCCCAACGATGAATAAATTAATACAGACAGGGCTATTGGCTTCCTTTCCTGATGGAGACTATGCGCAGATGAAGCCGCTTAAGTTCATGCGCCAGGGGATAGGAGAAGGATTAGATCTGCAGACGAATGCCTATAGTGTTATGTTTCGGGGAAAAGTGGAGCTCTCACCGTTAGAATATGATGTCTGGAGAGAAGCGGACGGCGAGATCTCCTATAGAGAGATTGAGAGAAGAGTGATATTGAAGCGTCGAATTCCCGCATTTGAGGCAGAGAAGTCTGTATTTGGGCTGTGCCGGCGGGGACTGCTTCTGGCAGTAAACAGGGAAGAAAGGTGAGTGCAGAATGGGAATGATACCGTTTAGTGATCTGGTGCGGTATGTGAGAGAGCACATAGGGATATCGGGTCCGCAGTCTATGCCTTCCTTTGCAGCCGAAGCGCAGGCGTGGTCGGAAGGAATGACGAAGGTGCAGACTTTGGAAGAAGGATTTCGCCAGATGGACTCAAAAGGACTGCTGAATTATCGCCCATATGACAGCCCCAGGATAGAAACGGCAAGCCCGGATTCTGTTTTTGACATTTTTAATGTAGATTCCGATAATTTCTGGAATCACCATGGCAACACGAAGGAAGACTATATGGAACTGGCATCCCATCTTCCAGAAATCCAGGAGCGGATGGCGAATGGCGAGAGCCTGGATTCTATTCGCTCGAATCCGCATTTGAGCAATACTGTGGATGCATACTATGCAGATGATAAGATGATGAAAGTTGTGAAATACGAGGATGGATATCAGTTTCAGGATGATGGCAGGCATCGCATGATGGCGGCAAAAGAATTGGGCTATGATGTGCCGGTCAAGGTTGTTGGAGAGTATACAGAGGAAGAGACGGAAGAAGAGGAAACGGAAGTTACAGAAGACAACATGAAGGCGCTCCGGGAGGCGGAAGAAGAAGCCGAAGAGGAAGCGGCCAAAGCCAGGAAAGAGCTGGAAGAGGAGGAAGAAAAAGCGGAGAAGGAGTTCGAGGAAGAGACGGTTAGGACGGAAAAAGAGCTTGAGAAAGAAGCAGACGAGGTTGAGAAGGAGATAGAAGTGGATGAAGGTATAGATTATTGAAGGGAGGCGGCATATAATGAAACAAATTGATGTGTTTGACGGAAATCAGCTTATGCCGGATCCGGCGGCGTATCCTGTAAGGAACGCGTGCTGTGCATTCATGGGGACGAATCGGGTAGGCGGAGATATCTATGTGCCGTTTGATGCAGATTTACTGAGCAGGCATCTGATGTTTCTGGGAGGTATTGGAACGGGCAAAACGAATGCATTTTTTCAGATTGTCCGTCAGCTTCGGGCCGGTATAACAAGGGATGATGTTATGATCATCTTTGATACGAAGGGAGATTTCTATAGAGAATTTTACCGTCCGGGTGATATCGTGATCAGTAATGATGAGACGGCAACGGGGCAGGACGGGACAGATTACTGGAATATATTCAATGAGATTGAACTGGATGAACATATGGAAGAGAATATTGTGGAGATCAGCAAATCTCTGTTCCGGGATAAAGTAGAGAAGTCCAGCCAGCCATTTTTCCCCAATGCGGCAAAGGATCTCTTTGGAGCGATTCTGACGCATTTTACAAGAAATAAAGGAAGGCTTGAGAGTGACAATGCATCTCTGAGGGCGTTCCTTGACAAGTCGCCGACAAGAGAGTTAAGAGAGATGCTGGAGCAATATGATGATATGCGTGCGCTGACCAGTTACATATCAGAAGACCGCTCCGCGCAGACTCAGGGCGTGATGTCAGAGCTTCTGCAGCTTACGCGGGAGATCTTTCTTGGGAATTTCAAGAAGAAGGGAACTTTGTCCATCCGTAATCTGGTCAGAGAGAAAGGCGGCAGGATTATTTTTATCGAATATGATCTGGGAATTGGGAATATGCTGGCGCCGATCTACAGTCTTCTGTTCGATATGGCGATCAAGGAGGCGCTTTGCCGGAAGAAAAGCGAAGGCAATGTGTATTTTATAGCAGATGAATTCCGTCTGATCCCTAACCTGCAGCATGTCGATGATGCCGTGAACTTTGGGAGAAGCCTCGGCGTGAAATTCATGATAGGTATCCAGAATGTGGACCAGGTATTCGAGGTGTATGGAGAATCCAGGGCGCGGAGTATCTTGTCAGGTTTCCTGACGTCAGTCGCGTTTCGGGTAAATGATTCTGCATCGAAGGAATTCATAGAGAAGCTTCACGGTGTAAACCGGAAGAAAGAAGTCTATATGGCATCTGTGCAGGGACGCGGTATTGTAGAAAATGTCAGGGATGCCAATGTGGTTGAGGACTGGGATATTGCAAGGCTGAATATAGGCGAGGCGATCATAGGGCTGCCGGGAAGACAGCCGTTCTTATTCCAGTTTAAGAAAATGTAGAAGAAAATAATAAGGAGAAGATAATATGGAAAAAGCAAAAGAAAAAGACGGATTCCGTATTGCTGCTGTAGTACTCGCCGCGGCGATCGTACTGGTGTGCGCAGGCGGCGTCTTTCTGTTGGTCCGTTCTCAGGAAACGCAAGGAGCATCCGCCCGGACAGAAGGAAAGACAGAGACATTGAAGGCAATCGAACCGGGGGAAGGTGAGACTAAGGTAGTCAAGAGTATCTCTGTCTCTGCGAGCGGGTCTTCCAAAGAGGCAGCTTCGAAGAAGCCGAAAGAGGATGCGGACAAAGAGGATAAGAATAAAGAAGATAAGAATGAAGAAGATAAGAACAAGGATTATATCTTGCCGGCAAGCAATACCAAGCTTCTGACAAGTTCGGACATTGCCGGGCTGTCACTGAAGGAGCTGAATTACGCCAAGAATGAGATCTACGCCAGACACGGGAGAAAGTTCGATTCTAATGAGCTCAGGACGTATTTCGAGAGTAAGAGCTGGTATGAAGGCAAATACAGCGCCGCTGATTTTGATACTAATTACAGCGCCAGAATCTTATCTGAAACTGAGCGGAAGAATGCGGAATTCTTAAAGAATGCGGAGTATGCGATGTCAGGCGGCGGATATCAATTGGATCAATAGAATCAGAAGGATCGTAATCAGGATGAGAATAGCAAAGAGATTAATTATTTTCTGCTGTATCGCCCTTTTACTTATGGGATGTAAAAAAGATGACGAGATAGACGTGCAGGCTGTCATTGAACAGGAGAAAGAGCAGGAAGAGAAGGAACGGCGGGAAGAAGAAAGGAAACATAAGGAAGAGGAAGAGCGAAAGGAAGCACAGAGAGCGCAGGAAGAGGAAGAGCAGAAGGAAGCGCAGAGGGCGCAGGAAGAGGAAGAACGAAGAATGCTGGAAGAACAGCAGGCGGCTATGAATGCCAGAGGCGGACTGACGGTTGTGCTGGATCCCGGTCACTCTGCAGTGGTTGCGCCCGGAACAGAACCGCTTGGCCCGGGTTCTTCTGAATACAAGGCTGCCGATGCCAGCGGTACGAGCGGAGTTGCCAGCGGCGTGCGGGAATACGAACTGACACTGAATATCTCTGTGCAGTTGAAGGCAGAGTTAGAGGGGAGAGGTTATACCGTATTAATGACGAGGGAATCCAATGATGTGCCGGTCAGTTGTATAGAGCGGGCCAACGTTGCCAATAATGCCGGCGCGGCCGCCTATGTGCGTATCCATGCGAACGGCTCGGAGAACCAGGGGGCGGCGGGCGCGATGACGATCTGTACGACTCCGGGGAGCCCGTATGCTTCCGAGCTGTATTCTGCAAGCAGGAATCTGTCAGATTGTATTCTGAATAAATACTGTGAAATGACAGGGTGCAGGAGCGAAGGCGTATGGGAGACGGACACGATGAGCGGGAATAACTGGAGCCGCGTACCCGTGACGATCGTGGAGATGGGATATATGACGAATCCGCAAGAGGATCTATTGATGCAGACTCCGGAATATCAGAGTAAGATCGTACAGGGAATTGCGGACGGGATTGATCTGTTTTTTGGTTTTGCCAGTTGACAACCTATAGGGAAAGAAAGTAAGATGTAGAGGTATATAAAATGAGAATTGAACTGATCGCTCCCTGCCATTTTGGGCTGGAAGCGGTATTGAAAAGAGAGATCCTGGAGTTGGGATATGAGATCGCGGAAGTAGAAGACGGCAGGGTTACGTTCTACGGGGATGCTGCCGCCGTCTGCTATGCGAATGTATTCTTACGCACAGCGGAGAGGATTTTGTGGAAGGTCGGCAGTTTCCAGGCTGTAACCTTTGAAGAATTATTTGAGAAGACCAGGGCACTGCCCTGGGAGGATTATATCCCCAGGGACGGGAAGTTCTGGGTGGCGAAGGCAGCGTCCGTCAAGAGCCGATTATTCAGCCCGTCGGATATACAGTCGATCATGAAGAAGGCGATGGTAAGGAGACTTGGGGAACGGTACCATGTAGAATGGTTTCCCGAGGACGGCGCGTCATATCCGGTCCGCGTGTTTCTCAAGAAGGATGTGGTTACCGTGGGTATCGATACATCCGGAGTGTCTCTTCATAAGAGAGGATACCGTGAGGTGTCGGGGAAGGCGCCGATCACCGAGACGCTGGCGGCGGCACTCATCATGCTGACACCCTGGAGAGGAGACCGGATACTTGTGGATCCGTTCTGCGGAAGCGGAACATTTCTTATAGAAGCGGCGTTGATGGCGGCGGATATCGCGCCGGGGATGAATCGGTCGTTTACGGCGGAAGGGTGGAAGAATCTGATCCCCAGGAAGTTATGGTACGATGCGGTGAATGAAGCGAATGACAGGATCAGGGACGGCATAGAGACGGATATACAGGGATATGATATTGACAGTTCGGTGGTAAGGATCGCCAGGAGGAATGCCGATGAAGCCGGAGTCGGTCATCTGATACATTTTCAGGAAAGAGATGTCCGGAACTTAAGCCATCCGAAGAAATATGGTTTCATCATCACGAATCCGCCGTACGGAGAGCGGTTGGAGGAGAAAGAGGCTCTTCCGCAACTGTACCGGGCATTTGGCGAGAGCTTCAAGAGACTGGATTCCTGGTCGGCGTATATGATCACTTCCTATGAAGATGCCGAGAAGTATTTCGGCAGGAAGGCGGATAAGAACCGTAAGATCTATAACGGAATGCTGAAGACATATTTTTATCAGTTCCAAGGGCCGAAGCCGCCGAGAAGGATTGGTACATCATTACATTGATTCTTGAGTGATCAGCACTGTGCTGTCTGCATGTTGGAGGAATTTCATAGATTAAGGGGGAGATCAAGATGGATAAGATAATATTTGCGACAGGGAATGAACACAAGATGGTGGAGATCCGGATGATCCTTGAGGATCTGGGGATAGAAGTGCTGTCCCAGCGAGAAGCAGGGATCGAAGCGGAAGTAGTGGAGGACGGAACGACCTTTGAGGAGAATGCTCTGATCAAAGCGAAAGGGATCGCCGCTGCGGCAAGGCAGATGCCGGAGTATGAGAATGCCGTGATCCTGGCGGATGATTCCGGACTGGAGATTGATTATCTGAACAAGGAGCCTGGAATCTACTCCGCACGGTACATGGGAGAGGATACATCCTATGATATCAAGAACCAGGCGCTTCTTGACCGGCTTAGCGGCGTGGAGGATGAGAAGCGGACGGCAAGATTCGTGTGCGCCATAGCGGCGGCATTTCCGGACGGGACCAGCGAAGTGGTCAGGGGGACGATGGAAGGTATCATAGGCCATGAGATCATCGGAGCGAATGGTTTCGGCTATGATCCGATCTTTTTCCTGCCGGAGTACGGTTGTACCAGCGCACAGCTTGCTCCGGAGAAGAAGAATGAGTTAAGCCACAGGGGCGAAGGACTTCGGAAGATGCGCAGCATTCTGGAAAGCAAGGCGCTAAGATAAGCGCCGGAGACGGAAGACCGTTTGTGCTGCAGATAAGTAATTGAAGAGAGGTTTCTTATGAAAATATTGGTCGTAAGTGATACACATAAGTCACACAGGAATCTTGAGAGGGTTCTGGAGATGGTAAAGCCGGTGGACATGCTGATCCATCTTGGGGACACAGAAGGCGGGGAAGATTATATAGCGGCTCTGGCAGACTGTCCGTCACATATTATAAGGGGGAATAATGACTTCTTCTCGGATCTTCCGCAGGAAGAGGAGTTTGAAGTTGAGGGACGCCGTATCTTCATTACGCACGGACATTATTATTATGTGGCAATGAGTGAGGAGAGGCTTAAGGAAGAGGCGAGGGAACGGGGAGCGGATATTGTGATGTACGGGCATACGCATAAACCGGCGCTTACCCGGGAGCCGGGACTGATCACACTGAATCCGGGCAGCGTGGCATATCCGCGTCAGGCGGGCCGCAGACCCAGTTATATGGTTATGAATATGGCGCCTCAGGGAGAGGTGGATATTTCTCTGGAATATTTATAAAAAAGTTGTTGACAAGCTGAGGGTGTTCGTATATAATAGTTATTGCGTCACGGGGGAATAGATTGAAGTGGCGTGACAATATAACATCGCGTCGGGGTGTGGCTCAGCTTGGCTAGAGCGCCTGGTTTGGGACCAGGAGGTCGCAGGTTCAAATCCTGTCACCCCGATATCTATGCGGGTGTAGTTCAATGGTAGAACACTAGCCTTCCAAGCTAGATACGTGGGTTCGATTCCCATCACCCGCTTTCTTATGAGTCTGTAGCTCAGCTGGATAGAGCAACGGCCTTCTAAGCCGTAGGTCGAGGGTTCGAATCCCCCCAGGCTCGTTGGAATCACAGACAATTGAATAAGGTGATACTTAGTTGGACATCAATAGTTCGATAAGTAATATATATGGTGGGTATGGTGCAGTTGGTTAGCGCGCCAGATTGTGGTTCTGGATATCATGGGTTCGAGTCCCATTACCCACCCTTTTTTCTTTTTATTGGGCTATCGCCAAGCGGTAAGGCACAGGACTTTGACTCCTGCATTCGTTGGTTCGAATCCAACTAGCCCAGTTATTATGGGTGTGTAGCTCAGTTGGTAGAGCACTTGACTTTTAATCAAGTTGTCCCGGGTTCGAACCCCGGCACGCTCAGTGAAAGAAACAGCCCAGAAACCTAGATTTTAAGCGGTTTCTGGGCTGTTTCAGCGTTTGTTCCAATTCGTATTAATTCCCCTATTTTTTCATGTACAGCTTCTTTCTTTTCATCTAGATGGGCATACACTTCCATTATCATCTTCAGATCAGAGTGACCCATAAGTTCAACAGCCTGAAACTGTCTAAAAAAGGGTGCTGCGCTGTCTGGGATGGGTATTTCACGGTTCCCGGCATCACTTTTTGCCCCGGTCTTTATGATTGGAGTATTCACATCGAACACGACAGTCTTATTCACGATCAGCAACTTCTTTTTGAGGTTTATGTCTGATTTGGTAAGGGCAAGAACCTCTCCGCGGCGCAGTCCAAAGTAAAACAGAAGCATAACAAGGGCGCGTTCCGTCTGGGTAAAATCCGCTTTCTTTATCGCTTCTTTCTCCAAGGCCGTCAGAGCGCGCTTCTCCGCCTTATGTCGCTTCGGAGGGGTTGCTTTCTTCGCAACATTCTCATGCAGCAGCTTATCATCTATGGCACTGTTAAAAATTTGGACAAGCGTCATTTTGATGATTTCACAGGTCCGTGGATGTTCCTGGTTATCATTGATCAGCTTCTGAACATCGGATCGGACAATCTTATTTCTAAGTTCCTTTTCGGTCTTGGCAGACAGAAAAACATTGTTCGGACGGCCGTCAGCCTTATATCCGATCATTACAGTTGTCGCGTATCTTCCATCTTTGCGTTTTTTTGTATTTTCCCATAGTAACATCCTCCTGAAAAAGGGTATAAAAGATAACCCTCGTAAAATGCGAAGAATTATGGTATAATCTACTTGTTCAGGGTAGAGTATACCGCAATCCTCTGGTTTGCGAGTTACATCTATGTGAAACCGTCTCTGTTGGTGCAGGGGCGGTTTTTCTATAATAAGTCAGAAATCGTGATAGTCAGCCCATCAAAAATATAAACAGGAATCTCATCATCAAAAGAATACATATTTGCATCTTCCTCATCATCAAAGATATAGGTCTGAACAATTTTCTTCATCGGGTTTATAATCCAGTATTCCCGGACACCTGCAGTATGGTATTTGAATAATTTGATTGCACAATCTGTCCGTGTGCTGCTAGGTGAAATAATCTCTATAATCCAGTCTGGTGCCCCTTTGCATCCACGATCTGATAACTTGTATTTATCGCAAATAATAGAAATGTCTGGTTCCACCCATATCTTATCATCGGCGTTCAGATTGACGGCAAACGGGGCGGGGATGACTTCACAATTTCCTTTTTTTGATTTTACATGATTAAGAATTGCATAGTGTAGTTCGCTTAAGAGTTTCTGGTGGATAAAGCTTGGCGGTGCCATGGCATACAGCTTCCCGTCGATCAGCTCCGCACGCTGTCCTTCCGGGAGATTCCAGTAGTCTTCTGATGTGTAAGTGCGTTCCTGGGGCATTGGCATGTGATTACGTCCTTTCGTTACAATTATTAGTGATAGGTACACTCATAGAAAATCAATATCTGTTATAAATTTCTCCGCGATTCCCAACATCAATCACATAAATAATGCATTTCCCATTATCAATTGAGTAAATGATTCTATAACTACCGACACGGAGTCGTAACAAATTATCATATCCTTTTAGCTTTTTTATATCCTCACCATTTGGTAATTGCTCAATAGCGTTTACTATTCGTTTGCGTTCATTGAGAGGAAGTTTATCAATAAATTTTTTAGCTTTTTTCTTGATGATAATTTGATACATCAGTTAAGCCCCCATTCTTTTTTACATTCGTCCAATGTATATTCGACATCCTTTTCTGGGTCGGTATCATTCTTGTAATCTTCGATCATTTTCCTGCAAAAAATATCATCAGCTTCTTCATCAGCAGTAATTCCCTGTACATATGCCAGTACATATCCCATTTTATAATCAGGTACAATATCTAATAATTGGACAATTTTTTCTTTATTACTCACGATAAACTCCTTTCAGTTTACATTTTAATACTTTCCTACCACTTTCCCCATACAGACGATATTGTCATATTCAGAAATTATGATATTATCGGCATCCGGATTCCGTGAAATAAGTTCCGTCTCACCATATTCCTTGATATATGCATCGTTATTGATAATGAAAATCCCCACGTCCCCGTGGTTCAATTCTACTTTCTGGGAGACGAGGACGATATCGCCGTCGTTATAGTCCGGTTCCATGGAGTTCCCAGATACCTTGATCGCATAGTCTACTTTGCGGTTCTCCTGGGTATCTGGTATCGGCAGTTGGTCAACGCCCTCACTGCCAAGGATGAAAACTCCTGTACCGGCAGACGCGCTGTGGTGGTACTCTATGAAACGGGTGTTGTTCTCTAGCCGGGGTTGGATGTCTATAATAGTGGATGCTGTGGTGGTTTCCAGTTCTTCTATACGTTCTTTTTGTTTTTTTAATGAAGTAACTCGTTCTGTCTCTCGGTCTAAAGCTATATCTATGGTTTCTTTTCCGAAAGAATCTAAATTATTGTATTTTTTTAAAACCTCTTTGTCTCTTTTTGATAAGGAAGGGTGTTCTTTTTTAAATCCAAATACATCATCAACAGTAGTTCCATATAAATCACAAAGTATAAATAATGTGTTTTCATCTGGCTGCGAATATCCGGTTTCCCAATGTCCAACAATTGGTTGTTTTCTGCCTATTTTGTCAGCAACTTCCTGTTGTGTCATCCCATAAGAAATTCTTTTTGCTTTCAATTTGGCTTCTATTTCTTCTTTGGTCATTTTGTCACCGCCTTTCATCCAGGGTAGATGGCGTTTGGTACTTTTTATATTAGGTGGAGTTATTTCGAAAGTCAATAGAAATGTTTAGATTTTCTAAATTTACAAGCAGAAGGAGGTGGTGTGAAGAGTGGTTGCAATAATAGTGACAGCAATTGTGTCGATCATTGTATCTGTTGGAATTTCAGCCGTTATCATATCAAGATAACAGCTGAATCTCACAAAACTGTAGAAAAGTTTGTGTTACATGAGATGGAGGAAAACCACGAATTCGCATGTCAAATTTATGAATCTTTAGATAAGTTGATAAAAAAGTTGAATGAAAAGGTTTAGAAAGAGGGGAGTGATATAAGGTTGTGGTTATTGAAATTTCATATTGCGTTTAGTCTTCTATGACAGTTGTCTTGCATAGGGATAAGAGTTGTTTTCAAAGACAATCTGAGGCGGTTTAAGAAAAAGCATGAGAAATCAAAGAAGAATGGGATTTTTAAATGGATGATATTCTTCTGCCCGGGAATTAATGTACTGGTTACGATAGGTTTGTGGTATATGGCGTTTTGTGATGATATTACAGTTGAACTGATAACATCTCAATGGAATGAATAACGGAGGTAGAAATGAAGAGGAAAGTTTTGGCATTATTGCTGTCAGTATCGACAATGTTCGCATTCTCTGGATGTAGCGAGGCTTCAAAGGTTTCTCATAATCTTTCATTAGAAGCAGATAACTTTAATGATGTCCTCCAAGTTACAGTAATTAATTGTCTACAAGGAGATGTACTTTTCCAGATGACAGGAAAGATGTCCATTACGGCAGATACATCTGATAATCAATTGGAAGTTGTTGTGGAAGATGAAAAAGGAGAGTATAAAAAGCATTTTATTGGTCTTAGTGACAACGTAACTTATGTTGTTGAGGATATTACCGCTGGAGATGTCAGTAAGAATAAATATACTCTGAATTTCAATCCTGAAATGTGGATTCCTGTGGAAACAGATGTAATTGATTAGTAAAACATTTGCCAATGAGAGGAGGTGAGATAGATGCCCAAGATCACATTAAGTACTCAAAAATTAGATGATAATTTCCGTAAGATCATGAAGCATATAATGATTGATACCCCGCGGGACAAGTTATGCAAGGTGCTTGGCGTCAGCGAAAGCTGTTTGTACAAGCATATAAGACAGCCAGAGCTTGTTAAGCTTGGAGAACTTCGGGCTTTGAGGAAAACTGGGAGAATCACAGATGAGCAGATCTTAGCAATGGTAAGAGAAGAGCGATAGAAGCAAGTGAAAGCAGGAGTAGAGATATGAAGCTGAAGAATTTCAAGAGAAGGAGGAAATTATGCCCAATCTTGCAGAGGAGGGCGAAAGACCTCATCCGGATTGGGATGCTCTGGACGGTATGGATGTCCTTAAGTATCATGTTCGGGATGTCTCCGGCCCGGCATGCGGGATGGGTACTGGCAGGCGTAGTCACTGTAACGATAGGCTATGTGCTCGGACGCACTGCCAGGCATCTTGAGAAGCGGGGCATGTTCTTTCGCAGGATAACAAAAAAGAGCGCTTGTAAAAGGCGGCAATCTTAAAGCGCTCATGGAAGTATCTACCGCTATTATAGCGGAAAAGGAGGATGACGTCAATGGGAGGGCATCATGACATCTGAGGAACGGGAATATTTTTCATCCAGGAAGAGCCTTCGTGAGAGGCTGAAAGATAATTATAGAGAATACGAGGAGGAATTGATACATGAACAATACAGTAGCAGTAATCACACAGGAAAGTGCGAAGATATCCTGTAACTTCGATCAGGTGGAGCAGGCGATCAAGGGAACGCTTGCAGAGTTTGAGGGTGTTGTTTTTACTGAAGACAGTAAGACATATGCAAAGAAGCAGGTAGCAAGCCTTCGGAAACAGAAAAAGGAGTTTCAAGAGAATCTTCGAGATGCAAAGAATGAGTATATGGCGCCATGGAACGAGTTTGAGACACAGGCTAAAAACCTGATTGCTTTGTATGATAAGCCGATTAACTCTATCAATGGCCAGGTGCAGGCATTTGAAGAGAAGCGTGTAAGGGAGAAGAAAGCAGAGATTGAAGCCGCGTACAATGAACTGGTACCGGATGACCTGCAGGACTACATACCACTTGAATGCATCTATGGCGCGAAATGGGACAACGCCACGACGAATATGAAGACAGTCAGGAAAGAGATTTCTGAGGCTGTAACCAAGACGCAGAGCGAGATTTCTGTCATTTCTTCTATGGGATCTGATATTTATTGGTAACCGGTATTATATCAAAGATACCGCTTCTTCTTACGCCAGAAAATATGCGTTGAATGGGCTGCTTCTTCTGGATGATGTGAAGGACGCGGATACCAATGAGAATCAGCAGCAGAGTCAGAATGCAAAGGATGATAAGAACCAACAGCGGAGTCGAAATGCAGGCGCGAATAAGAATCAACAGAAGAGTCAAAATGCAGGTGCAAATAAAGATTCAAAAGGCGGTACCCAGAAGAAATTGATTGATAAAAAGGAACTGGATGCGCTCAGAAAACGCTTCAAGGACGATGGGGTTGATGAGACGAAGGTGTGCAGCGCGTACAAGGTTTCAGATTTATCCCAATTGTCGGTGTCACAGCATGAAAATATCACTCAGCATTTTGAACAGGTAAAGGAGAAGTGTGCGGCCTAATGAAGTTTACCGGGAAATTAAAGCAGCCGATCATCGACTTTATGACCCATAGACTGACAATCCTGTTTGAACCGAATGAAGACTTTGGACAGGCGTATGAGGAGTTGAAGGACTGCGATAAGCTGAGTCTGGAGATTAAGCCGTATAAGCGCAAGAGAAGTCTGGATGCCAATAGATATTATTGGGCGCTTCTCACGAAGTTGGCAGGAATCTTGGGGACATCCAATGCAGAGCTTCACAACATTCTTTTATCAAAGCATGGATTTATGGAGATCGTGGACGGGAAGATGCTTCCAATTCCCATTCCAGATACGGATGCTGCCAGTAAGCAGGTAATGGAATCCCAGGTGTATCATTTAAAGCCTACTTCGGATGTTAGGATGGGAAATGATGGAGTGATGTACCGGACTTATATCATGCTCCGGGGGAGCAGTACCTATGATACGGCGGAAATGTCCAGGTTGATTGACGGGCTTGTGGGGGATTGCAGTGATGTGGGGATGACGGATGCGGAGATTGCTTCGCCGGAAGAGCGGAGGATTCTGAAGGAGAAGTATGGGATAGATTTTTAAGCAGTTAAGTGAAAAAAGGAAGTGACGGAGAACATCCAGGATCCCAATACGGATGCCCTGGCAAAGCGGAAAGTTACGGTGACGATTACGTTTAAGCCAAACAAAGACAGGAATTTTGCTCCCATAGACATTCAGACTAAGTCAGCCTTAGCGCCGGCTGCTGGAATGGATACTACCCTTAGTATGGGAAAGGATCTCCGTACAGGAGAGGTGGATGTTGCCGAGGTTACGACGGGTCAGATTCCTGGGCAGATGTCTATAGAGGATGCACAGGCAGCACAGGTATCTGCAGATGGCCTGCCGTTTGATGCGGATACGGGCGAGATTCTGGAGCCTGCAGGTGAGAAGCCTTCGGGGGAGAGAATTGTTGATATGAGAAGAAAAGCATAGCATAGGAGGAGAAGAAAGATGATGGAAGGATTAAGGGAAGCATTACAGTACGTTGTAGGATTGAAAGTTAATGGGATGGATCCCAAGATCGTAGAGATCGATGGGAAGACATATTGTGATAAGGATCTGAGACGCTACCATTCTTTTGATATGGCGGATGAGATCAGGGTGAATACATTGACGGCAGTCGTGGACTATATCAAAGGGAAGCCAGAGGAGTTGAGGGAGACCATGCTCCTGCATGTGGTGAGCCCGACTGAGGTGAGGTTGTATTCTGGACTGATCGACGAGAGGGACCGGGAATATCTGTTGAAGTCTTCTGCAATTGTGAATGAATTCCAGTTTGACCATTATTATGACCAGGAGAGGTTTCTGATCGAGCTGCAGTCTAATTTTATACCAACGTTTAAACAAGTACAATATACCACGAAAGGGAGCGGGAACCATGAGTAAATCAATCATTTTTGGATATGCGAGAATAAGCACAATGAAACAGAGAATAGAAAGACAGATTGACAATATCAAGCGTGAATATCCGGGGGCGGTTATCATCACAGAGGAATACACGGGAACAACTACAGACCGCCCGAAATGGAATAAACTTGTAGAGCAGATAAAGAAAGAATATGTAAAGGGTACAGAAGTAACGCTTGTATTTGATGAAGTATCAAGAATGAGCCGTAACGCAAAAGAAGGATTCGAGGATTATAAAATGCTTTATGATATGGGCGTGAATTTGGTATTTCTGAAAGAACGCCATATAGATACCGATAATTTCAGACAGGCGTTACAATCAAAGGTTGCTATGACTGGTACGGATGTAGATATTATTCTATCGGCGGTCAATGAATACATGATGAAGTTAGCGGAACGGCAGATAGAGATTGCATTTCAGACGGCACAAGCAGAGGTTGACTATCTCCACCAAAGGACAAGCGAGGGCGTGAGGAAAGCACAGGCGGCAGGAAAGCAGATAGGCAGGGCAAAGGGTAGCAAGGTAGAGACAAAGAAAGCTATTGAAGCAAAGAAGCAGATACAGAAGCATAGCAAGGATTTCGGCGGCAATCTGTCAGACGTGGATTGTATGAAGCTGATAGGACTTGCAAGGAATACTTTCTATAAGTACAAGAGGGAAATGAAAGCAGAATAGGCGTTGATATATTAAGGGTATGCAATAACCGCATATCCTTTTATTTTGCGTTTATTTACCGCTATTTTCTCATTAATGGCATGATATGTATACTTCACTTCTATACCTTTATGCCTTAACTGCCTGTATGGGGCGAATATGGCGCATAGAAAGGAAGTGATAATAGGTGAAGATGTACAAGTATTCTGACAAGGATATTAAGCAGATGATAAAGCAGATGGTTATATTGATTGATAGTAGAGAGAAGCAGAACCACCACATAGTAGATTACTTTGAGAAGAATCATATACCCTATGAGATTACTACTCTATCCTATGGTGATTACTCATGCAGGATGTCCGCAATATATATTTCCATAATGATATTGTGATTGAGAGAAAGAACTCATTAGAGGAATTGTCCGGCAGTCTCACAAGGGATAGAGAACGCTTTGAGAAAGAGTTTTTAAAAGCCGGGAATGACGGCTGTAAGGTTTACTTAATGGTTGAGGATATGGGCGGCTATAGCAGTATCATCAATCATTCATACAAGACAGAGTTTAAGCCTAATGCTTACATGGCAAGTCTTAAGGCATGGGAAACAAGATTTAACCTCAATGTACAGTTCATTGATAAGCAGTATGCAGGATATTTTATTTTGTCCACGATTCAATATTTTCTGAAAGAATCGTTGAAGTAAATATCTGACAATAATGGCATATGGGTTTTGCTGCCTGACAATTTTAGCGCTACTTAATGCAGTAAGTCCCCAAAATTACAAAAAAATAAAAAAGAATCGAGGTAATAACATGAAGAAAGAAGAATTAAAAATATTTGCCATGGCTAAAGTGTGCATGGACACATACAAAAGCAGATATGACAAGGCAAAAGCAAAAAAAGAAGAACGCTTTAAGAAGCTGAACAGGAATTTCGTGCCGGGTTCTCCCATGTTCGTTGCTGAACGTGACAAAATCACGCCGGAATATCAAGCGGAGGTTGAGGGCGCAAAGTCTCACAAGGAGCGCATAGGGATTATTTACGATAATCTGAACAACAGGCATTTTGTCAAGACACTAGAGAAGCACATAGCAGATACAAGTGATAAAGCGTTGAAAGAAAGCTATGAGAATATGCAGGAAGTCAGGCGGGAGCAGGAGAGCGAAACAAAATAACTCTTTATTTGGCAAAAAGAAAATCAAAAATAAAAAGAAAGATGAGGTATGAACAATGACAAATATTCATGATTTAACAAATTTGCTTAGGGATGTGAGAAGCGAGTACCAAACAGCATGGCAGAAAGCGGAAGAAGAAAGGAAACAGGAACTTGCGACACTACAACGGGATTATGTACGCAATACCCCTACATACGCCGCCAAAGAAAAAGAGATTCAGCTTAATTATGAAGTGTCGATTGTTGCCGCAAGGGAGAAGGCGGCGAAGAAAACAGCGGAGGAAATAGAGAAATTGAAAGCATGGGAACAGGCAAGGGTTAGCAGGATTGACGAAACGGCATTATCTAAAATCAATGCGCTTCGGGGAATCCCTCTCACAATGGCGGAACTGCAAGAAGTGCTTGCAAAAAACGGCAGGAGTAACTACTGGGTACAAAAAGCGGTTGGCGCACTGGCAGAGGAAAACGGAATCCCGGTTACAGAGTTACCACTTGACGCCTCGTTAGATACAAAGTTGAATGTACTTAATCAACTTTCAGACCAATTAGATAAATTATTGAGCTTTTACAATACGGGTGCGCATGACAGCGAATCAATGAGAGCAAGATTTTTGTATCTGAATGATGATATTCTGAATAATGCGGTTAATATTTACAACAACGGTGTACGGGATTTGAGCGAAGCGGATGCGGCTGAACGCTATGTAAAAGCTATCAAATTTATGGACAAGCTGAAAACCACGCAAGATGTAGAAGAGATAGAAAGTACATTAAAAGATTACGTGGAGCGTGTTAAAATGGGTTCATAGCAGGTAAATGAATTTGTAAGGGGGCAGATTGCAAAGGCTCAATAAAGCGGCAGGACGCACAAGAGGAATATGAACGCCATTTAAGGGAAGTTGAGGAAATGCACAGAGAAAGGACAGGCAGGAAAACATGATAGAAACTGTATTAAAAATAGGGTTGCCGATTATCAAAGTATTGTTATGCATGGGTTTAGTGGTGCTTGTGGTGGCTCTTATTATAATCATCTTTGTTGTCGGTATTGGTTGGATTAGAGATAATTTCTTTTAAACAGAAAGGACGGTGAAAACATGCTTGAAGTGATCGGGGCGGTCATTGTGGCGGCGGCATTAATCCTTTTCGGATTAGGCTTGATGTATCTAGATATTATCATTCCTGACAGTACCGGGAATGCCATGAAGGCAAAACTGGTCTACGTACGGAATCACAGCAACCGCAAGGACTGGGTATGCTTTGTATGCACTGACATGACCTTAGATGAAGAGAAAATCCTCCGTGCGTACACGATGCGCTGGAAAATTGAAACCTATTTTAAAATGTCAAAGAGCTATTTAAAACTTCGTACGGAATGCCACAGTACAAGCTATGATGCCATTACTTCACATATGGTAATCGTTGCAATACGGTACATGATACTGGCAATTGAGCGTTTCCAAAATACAGATAACAGAAGTCTGGAAGAACTGTTTTATGAGGTACAGCGGGATATCATAAATGAAATGATGGACTGTGCAATCATTCTCATTTTGGACATCATGCTGCAGAGTGTGAAACAGCATTTCAAAGCTTCGGATGAACAGATCAACGGACTGCTCTGTACATTTATCGGCAATCTCCCCACACCGTGGAGAGAACGCTTTACTATGCCCAATGCGGCATAAAGCTATTTTATTTTTACTATTGCAAGGCTTATAAAATCGTAATGATAAGCAGTTTTAGTTTGCGAAGTATGAGATTTATCTTGTACACGAAGCAATATTTCTCTTTTGGTGAACCGCTTGCCACATAGGGGATATTGTGTTATATTGTCGATAGGGAAAGACCATGAAGCCAGGCGGCTTTACCCCTCCAGTACAGTTTGGAGGGAACAAACGCCCTCCGGACGAGAGAAAGGAGGGATGCCGATGTATGTTACATATGCTGATTTATTTCAGTTCTGTATCTTCATTTGCGCCCTTGTGGGATTGTGCTACACAATCTTTAAGGGAAGAAAGAAATAGCCGCCACTACCGCAAATAGTGACGGCTTGCCTATTTTAAAAGAATAGGTAAACAATCATGTTGGGGTAGAGCCGCTTGTATGGCTTTCCCTCTGTTTATAATATAGCACATCTATAAGAATGATTCAAGCCTATTCTGTCTTATCCCAGCTCTGACGCTTAAAAAAAATTAATAAAAAAACCTCCCATTTTATGGGAAGATGCGCGTTAATAGAAGTAACCAGACAACTATTTTTTCGCACCACCATAAAAGAGAGGAGGTTTTACTATGAAGCAAGAATAAAAATCAGAAGAAAAGAGGTTAGGGAACACCTGGAACAGTTGAACCTTGCATGTGAATTAGCCAAGCTAATCCGGCATTTTTTCCCAGATCTTTTACCCCTGTTAAAACAGATTCCAGATCCCAGAAACCAGAGCTATATTACCTATCCTGCTGTGTTACTTCTTATGACCCGTATCCTTTCTTCTCTATTTTACATCAGCAGTATGAGGAAAACAAGTGAAGAATTCAATTCCAGTGAAATGATCAAAAACATCTGGCATCTATCCGGGGAGGAACAGACCGTGGAGGAGCTTCCCTACTGGGAAACCATCAACCGGTATCTGGAAAAAGTAGATCCGGAAAAATTGCAGGACATCTTAAACCGCCTTTGCAGCAGGCTTCTTTGCAGCCGGGCTTTTGAAAATATGCGAATCAGGGGCAAGTACTGGCAGGTGATCATAGATGGAACGCAGCTTTGCAGCAGCCGGAGGGAACTGGATGGGAAAAGCCTGCACCGGACCCATAACAAGGGGACGGAAAAAGAGTATCAGGAGAACTATTATTATGTGCTGGAAGCAAAGCTGGTACTGCATCCGAAAATCCTGATCAGTATTCAGACGGAATTTGTGGATAATGAAGAGGGAAAAGAAATGGAGAAACAGGACTGTGAAAGGAAGGCCTGCTGGCGTTTAATGGAAAAGCTGAAAAAAGCGTTTCCAAGGTTGCCGATCTGCCTGTGCGGGGACAGTCTGTATGCCTGTGAAGGTTTCTTTGAGAGATGCAAAGGAAAAAACTGGCGGTATATCCTGCGGTATAAGGAGGGGAGCATCCCGAGCATTGGGGAAGAATACAGAGAACTGAAAGAAATGGAGAAGAATTACCAGGAGCGCGAAACACAGACTGGGAAGGAATGGTATGATTACGTGACAGATATAGATTATAAAGGACATCAGGTAAATCTGGCAGAGTATGGAGAAAGCGGGGAGCATATCTGCAAAAAGGGCAGGAAAAAGGGAAAAGCAGAAACGATCCGGAAAGAATTCTGGTTTCTCACAGATCTGCCAATCACCAGAAAAAATGTGGCAGGACTGGTGGAGCGCGGAAGGATGAGATGGAGAATCGAGAATGATGGGTTTAACGCGCAGAAAAGGCAGGGATACCATCTGGAACACCAGTACAGCAGGAATTATCAGGCACTGAAAAACCATTATTATCTGATCCAGATTGGGCACATGATCAGCCAGATCATGGAGGCTTGGGAAAAAATATGGAAAAAGGTAAAGCAGAGTAGGGAGCAAAAGCACAGGAGGATACTGGAATCCATGAAAGAGACTCCATTGAGAGAATACAAGGAAGAGATCGCTAAAAAGATACAAATACGGTTGATATAGAGGACCATGTGGAAAGGTGGTGAAGGAGCAGATAACAACAAAAGTTAAAAAAGCAGAATACAGGGATTTTATGGCTTAAATAAGATTGCGTTGATAAAGCAAAATGAGAAAATAAAATCCAATGTACTCTGAGAGTGTAAGTATAAATTTAAGCGTCAGAGCTGTTACTAATAAAAATTATTTGACTAATTTATAGATGTGTGATATGATTTTTAACGGTTTAAGAATAAGTTGTCTCATTTTTGTCCGATAGTACTATGGGAATATAAGAGTTTATGCGATGTATCGAGTTTGGATAATATGACTTTTAATAAAGTTGTCCCGGGTTCGAACCCTGGCATACTCAGTAGAGATGATTTCCGAGAATTTTGTGTTTACAGGATTTTCGGCTTCTTACATTATATATAGAATATGCGGATGTGGCGGAATTGGCAGACGCGCTAGACTTAGGATCTAGTGGGCTTCCCGTGCAGGTTCAAGTCCTGTCATCCGCATTGATTCAGAATCCCGGAGTCCTTTAGAATAAGGGCTTGCGGGATTTTTTCTGTCGGTGGCTTTCTTTTTAGCTAAAAAAGTGGTATAATGATGTCTGTACATTTTGTTCTTCGAAGACATGAGGATGGGATTATGCTGGAAAAGAAAAATGAAAAAGAAAAAATTAAACTGAGAGGACAGCTGAAGCTGTATATCCAATGGCCGTCTGTCATGGCAGTGCTCCTGGTGGCGATGAATGTCTGGGTCTACATGATCGATAAGCGCGCAGGAAGCCTGATGGTATTTTTCGTTCTGATCTATATCATAATGGCAGGATCGCTCTATCTGCGCAGTAAGACGGTACTGCTCAAGGATCTGGTGGAATTTGCCGCTCAGTACGGGATTGTCCAGAATACGCTGCTGAAGGAGCTGACAGTGCCTTATGCAATCCTGATGAGCGACGGGAAGACGATCTGGATGAACGATCTGTTTCGGGAGATACTGGGCACCAAGCCAAGACGGGATGTGCCGATCAGCAAGTATATTCCGGAGCTGAACCGCAGTATATTTCCCAAAGAGGGCAAGGATACAATCGAGATGGATGTCTATTACAGGGACAGGGAATATAAGGCGGAGCTTCGGCAGGTGTCTGTGGAAGGGTTTAATGATACAGGACTTCTGCTTCACATGCCGGCGGAGAAAGAGTATTTTATCGCTGTACATCTGCAGGATGTGACAGAGCTGAACCGTTATATTAAGGAGAATGAAGAGCAGCGCCTGATCGCGGGGCTGATCTATATAGATAACTATGATGAAGTTATCAACAGTGTGGAAGAGGTCAGACAGTCGCTGCTGATGGCCTTGGTTGACAGGAAGATCAACCAGTACATTGCCAGGGTTGACGGTATCGTCAAGAAGATGGAGACGGATAAGTATTTTATCGTACTTCGGAAGCAATACTTCAAGCAGTTAGAAGCAGATAAGTTCTCGCTTCTTGAGGACGTCAAGTCTGTGAATATCGGCAACGGGATTCCGGCGACCTTGAGTATCGGGCTTGGCCTGAGCGGGGATTCTTATTCTCAGAGTTATAACTATGCCCGCGTGGCGATCGATCTTGCTCTTGCCCGCGGCGGTGACCAGGCAGTGATCAAGGACGGCAGCGGGATTACCTACTACGGAGGCAAGCGGGAGCAGACCTCTAAGAATACCAGGGTAAAGGCCAGGGTGAAGGCAGAAGCGCTCAGAGAATTCCTGACTTTGAAGGACAGGATATTTGTCATGGGGCATAAGCTTACGGATGCGGATGCGTTCGGAGCGGCGATTGGTATCTGCCGGGCTGCGGCTGCGATGGAGAAGAGAGCGTATATCGTGATCAATGAAGTGTCAGCGTCTCTGCGTCCGTTGTATGAGTGCTTCGTGAGAGACTCCAATTATCCGGACGAGATGTTTCTTAAGTCTGCCCAGGCGATTGAGATGGCTGACGAGAATTCTATGGTAGTGGTCGTAGATACGAACCGTCCCAAGATGACAGAATGCGAAGAACTGCTGAAGAAGACGAAGACGATCGTAGTGCTCGATCATCACAGACAGAGCAGCGATAATATCGAGAATGCGCTGTTATCATACATCGAACCATATGCGTCGTCCTCCTGTGAGATGGTGGCGGAGGTGCTGCAGTATATTGTGGATGATATCAAGATCCCGAAGATAGAGGCAAGCAGTATGTACGCGGGTATTATGATCGATACGAATAATTTTGTGAACCATACGGGAGTGCGGACATTTGAGGCGGCGGCGTTCCTGCGCAGGTGCGGCGCGGACATTACGCTGGTGCGCAAGATGTTCCGGGATGATATCGAATCATACCGTGCGAAGGCAGAGATCATCAGCAGCGCGGAGGTATATTATGAAAAGTTTGCCATTGCCAGAGGAGCGGGACTTAAGATAGAGAGCCCTACGATCATCGGCGCGCAGGCGGCCAATGAGCTGTTGGATATCAGTGAGATTAAGGCGTCCTTCGTATTGACTGAGTATAACGGAAGGATCTATGTGAGCGCCAGGTCCATAGACGAGGTAAATGTGCAGGTGATCATGGAACGTCTCGGCGGAGGCGGTCATCTGAATGCGTCAGGTGCGCAGTTTGACCACACGAATATGGAAGAGGCGGTGAAGAGTCTCAAGGAAGTGATTGACGACATGATAAAAGGAGGAGACATTTAATTATGAAGGTAATATTAAAAGAAGACGTAAAATCCCTGGGGAAGCAGGGAGATATTGTAGATGTAAGCGACGGCTATGCGAGGAATTTTATCCTGAAGAAGGGCAAAGGCGTAGAAGCGAACAGTAAGAATCTGAACGACTTGAAGCTTCAGAAGGCGAATGAGGCGAAGATTGCACAGCAGCAGCTTGAAGCGGCGCAGGAGTTGGGGAAGAAGCTTGAAGCAGGCAAGATTGAGATGTCTATTAAGACCGGTGAAGGCGGTAAGGCTTTCGGCTCTATCGCGTCCAAGGAGATCGCGGCAGAGGTGAAGGAACAGATGGGACTGGATATAGATAAGAAGAAGATCCAGCTCAAAGAGGCGATCAAGGTCCTGGGTAGTCATGAGGTACCGGTTAAACTGCATCCGAAGGTTACCGCAGCGCTGAAAGTTATCGTGACAGAAGAGGCTTAAAGAGGGGGAATCATGGAGGAAGCGCTCATTAAGAGGGTAATGCCCCACAGTATTGAAGCGGAGCAGTCGGTTGTCGGGGCGATGCTGATGGATAAGGATGCGATTACAACGTCTTCGGAGATCATCAGCGGGAATGATTTTTATCAAAGTGCTTACGGAGTGATCTTTGATTCCATGGTGGAACTATATAATGAAGGAAAGCCGGTGGATCTGATCACGCTGCAGGAACGGCTTCGGGAGAAGGATGTCCCGGAGGAGATCGCCAGTCTGGAATTCGTCAGGGATCTCATGACGATGGTGACTACATCGGCGAATGTGAAGTACTATGCTCAGATCGTAGCCGACAAGTCGGTGATGCGCAAGCTGATCCGCCTGAACGAGGAGATCGCCAATACCTGCTATGCGGGAAAGGAGTCTCTGGAGGCGGTGTTGGAGAAGACGGAGAAATCAATATTCGAGTTGCTGCAGAGACGCAATACAGGCGAATTCGTACCGATCAAGCAGGTGGTCCTGAACGCTCTTGAGCGGATTGAGAAGGCATCCAGGAGCAAGGGGACGGTGACAGGTATCCCTACAGGATTTATTGATCTGGATTATAAGCTGTCTGGGCTGCAGCCTTCGGATCTGGTGCTGATAGCGGCCAGACCTTCTATGGGTAAGACGGCGTTCGTTCTGAATATCGCACAGTATATTGCATTTAAGAAGGAAAGAGGCGTTGCCGTCTTCAGCCTTGAGATGTCGAAGGAGCAGTTGGTGAACCGGCTCTTTTCTCTGGAATCCCAGGTAGATGCCCAGTCTATCCGTACAGGTAATATGAAGGATTCTGACTGGGAGAAGCTGATAGAGGGTGCCGGGATTATTGGCAGATCACGTCTGATCATTGACGACACGCCGGGTATCTCCATCTCAGAGCTGCGTTCCAAGTGCAGGAAATACAAGTTGGAGCATGAACTGGATGTGGTTATCATAGACTATCTACAGTTGATGACAGGAAGCGTAGGCAAGAGCCAGGAATCCAGACAGCAGGAGATCTCCGAGATCTCCCGTTCGCTGAAAGGACTTGCAAGGGAACTGAACGTACCGGTGGTCGCACTGTCCCAGCTGAGCCGTGCGGTAGAGAGCCGGCCGGATAAGCGTCCCATGCTTTCTGACCTTCGTGAATCGGGAGCGATTGAACAGGATGCCGACGTAGTTATGTTCATTTACCGCGACGAATATTATAACAAAGACTCCGAGTTCAAGAGACAGGCGGAGATCATTATAGCCAAACAAAGAAACGGCCCTGTAGGGACCGTTAATCTGGCCTGGTTGGGCGAGTACACGAAGTTCGCCAACTTAAGCAGGCAGGAATAATCTTTTTAATTTTTCTACGGGACCGGCTTCCGCCGCACTTTTCCGAAAGGATTGCTGCTGACGGATGAGCTGGTCTAATTTTCTGAACTCTTCTTCTTCCTGACGCTCCTTTGCATCCAGAAGGAAAGACATTTCCTTGGTAAACATGGATAACAGGACTTCATTGTTATGTTCCAACAGCCGTTTCATATGTAATTGATCGCGGGTTCGGCGAAGATCCGGAATCAGCGCTTTCAGCTCGGAGAAAGGTACTCCCTGTTCGTATAGTTCTTTAATGCAGGCAAATAGTCTGGCATCATCTTTTGTCTCCCTCTTCAATTGTTCTAATGCGTTATTGCCCATGGTCTGACCCCCTTATCAAGATATGCTTTTAATGGAAACTATCTGAACTGTTACAACTTGTCCGATTTATGTTGGACAGTTGTATCATAGCATATTGATTTCGCGAAACAAGTAAAATGGTGTCAGGAAGGTAAAAATAAATCTGCAAACAAAAAGACACTCCGGTTTCCGATGCGGAAATGGCAGTGTCTCTTTGTCTATTGTCTTTGTCGCCAGTACATCCTGTATTAGCCCTGGGAGATAGCTCCTGTAGGACACTGAGCAGCGCAAGCGCCGCAATCAACACAAGCGTCAGCGTCGATCTCAAAATGATCTGCACCCTGGGAGATAGCGCCAACTGGACATTCAGCTTCACATGCTCCACAGCTTACGCATTCATCACTAATTACGTGTGCCATAGTATGTACCCTCCTTTTTTAGTATATAGGCAGAACCTTAGATTTCGCCTACACATATCATAATACAAAAGGCTGAAATATACAAGAGCAATTCAAAAGTTATAAAAAATTAAGAAAAATTTCAACAATTCCGGCTCGAATTGGTGTATAGTGGTGTGTGGCAAAAAGGTAAAGGGAGAGAAAGTATGATGAAAAGAATACACAGCATAATAGCTGCCGCATTGTGTACGTCGATGTGCGTATGTGCATGCTCGTCCCAGGACAGCGTAGAGAGGCCGGAAGATCCTGTAGTGTCTGAGACAGAGGATGTGAAGAAGGAAACGAAGAAAGAAGCAAAAGAAGAAAAGAAATACCAGAAGAAATTGGAAATGATACACCCTTCCGCGTATGACAATGTGATGGGACTTGAACTTGAGGAGGGGACGGCCCTCTCTGTAATCGGGAAAGCAGACGGCGTGCCTTACTGGGAGGAAGTGAAACGGGGCGCCGAACAGGCGGTGGAGGACATCAATGAGAATCTCGGTTATGAAGGCAGAGACCGTGTGAAGGTTACCTACAGTGCGCCGGGAACCCCGGACAATGTGGATGAACAGGTGAATATTCTGGATGAAGAGCTTGCCCGGTATCCGGCGGCGCTTGGTATTGCGATCGCCGATGTAAATGCATGTGAGGTGCAGTTTGACCTGGCTGCCGAGAGTGATATCCCTGTGGTGGCATTTGACTCGGGGAGCGCTTATCAGGGGTTGATGGCGATGGTATCGACCGATAACCAGTTATCGGCGAAGGAAGCGGCAGTAAGGCTTGCTGAACTGGTGGATGATTCCGGTGAGATTATCTTATTCATTCATGACTCTAAGTCTGAGTCGGCGATGAACCGTGAGAATGCATTCAAAGAAGAAATAGAGACGAACCACCCGGAGATCTCTATCGCGGAAGTCTACTATATGGATCAATTGCCCAAGATGCAGAAGATGGTGGCGGCCGAGAGGAACGGCAAGACTTACGGAGAAGATGCCGAAGCAGAAGATGGGAAGGCAGAAGACAGCGGAGCGGGGCAGAACGGCGCCGGTGATGCCGACGGGGACACAGAAGGAAATCAGACAAGCCTGGACGGAGACGGCAGTACGCAAGACGGTACAGAAAGCGCGGAGGATACGCCGCAGGCGCTGACGGAGGAAGAGCAGGCGGCAGCAGAGGCGATCACAGAAGAGGAAGTGATCGATCATATCCTTGCCAGGCACCCGGAGGTGAAGGGCTTCTATGCCACGAACGGAGAAGCGGTGAAGGTTACGGTCAATGCAATGGAACGTAATGAGATAGATGCGGCGGTGGTCGGATTCGATGCGGATCAGGAAGAGATAGAGGCGCTGTCAGAGGGGAAGGTCGACGCATTGGTGATGCAGAACCCTTTCGGGATGGGATATGCCACGATCATAGCGGCGGCTAGGGCAGCGTTGTCAATGGGCAATGAAGCGGTGGTTGACACAGGTTACACCTGGCTTACTAGGGATAATCTGGAGGATGAGACGATACAGAAGCTGATGTATTAGTCAGAAACGTAAAAAGACGGGTTTCAATAGAAACCTGTCTTTTTGGTGATATGCCATATCTGTATTGTGGGTATTCTGAAAACTGATTATGCCACATCCATCTGTTCATGAAAATGGCAATCTCAGATAATCAGCAAAGTAATATATCAATCAACAGCGGCAACCTCGGGTTGAGGAGTCGCCTCTGGAAGGTACAGATGTACGAGTTCAATCCTGTTCTTGTCTAATCGCTCCACGATCATGTGGATACCGTCTTCGGTGTCGATTCTGTCACCCTCTTCCGGAAGGCGGTCCAGACGTTCGATAATGAATCCGCCCAGTGAATCGTATTCCTCCGATCTCAGATCAAGCTCAAGACGATCGTTGAGATCGTCAAGATTCGTAGAGCCTTCTACGATATACTCGCGTTCGTCTATCTCTTGAATAAAATCTTCTTCATTTTCATCGTATTCATCATGGATCTCGCCGACGATCTCCTCTAAGATATCCTCCAAAGTGATCAATCCGGCTGTCTCGCCATATTCATCCAACACGATCGCGATGTTAAATGAAGCCTGACGCATCTCCACAAGAAGTTCGGAGATACTCTTATACTCGTAAGTGAAATAAGCCTCTCTCAGAATATCCTTAATGTGAAAACCATTCGTATTGTCATATAACAGCAGATCCTTCATATTGATGGTGCCGACCACGTTATCCGTGGTATCCTTGAATACCGGAAGCCGTGTGTACTTGTCTTCCCGGAAGATGTCGATCAACTCCTCGTAGGTACTGTCGATATCTGCAAATGTTACATGAACGCGGGGTACCATGACATCCTTCGCCCTGGCATCGCCCAGATCAAATACATTATTGATCATCTGTCTTTCGTCAGACTCAATGACTCCATCTTCATGGCTTACATCCACAATGGTACGAAGTTCATTCTCAGTCATAATATTGTTTTTGGCATTCGGATCTACCCGCAGAAGAAACAGCACGCCAATGGAAAGACCATTGATGATGAAGATCGCAGGTGTCATGATCTTCATGAAAATGCTGATGACAGGGGCATAGATCAGCGCCATCTTCTCGGCGTGTATCGTAGCCATCGTCTTGGGAGTTATCTCTCCGAATAAAAGAATCAATACTGTTAAAATTCCGCTTGCAATCGCAACCATGGAACCGCCGAAGCTATACGCCAGACTCGTGGTCAGGGAAGCAGCGGATAAATTCACGATGTTATTACCAATTAATATGGCGCTTAACATCTTACCCGAATCATCGGTGATCGCCAGAACCGTATCGGCACGTTTGCTGCCTTCTTCGGCTAAGGTACGAATCCGTATCCTGTTGACTGTCGTCAATGCTGTCTCCGCAGACGAGAAGAATGCAGATAACAGAAGCAGAACGAACAGGATAATGAGTTGTGTGACGTCACTCGAATCCAATTGATCAGTTCACTCCTTTTTCATGCTCTTAATATGCAGGAAATCGCCGCCGGCAACTCCCTGTTTATAGCCGTCTGATGATAATATAGCGCATTTGACGGAAATTTGCAAGTATACATTGTAATAAAATTCTTGATTTTCCAATTTATACTACCTATACTATATTATAATGATATTATTATAAGAAGCATTTTGTGGGAAACGGAGGCAAGGTTGTCATGGCGAATACATCGTCTACACTTATGACGGAAGGATCTATCTGGAAGCGCATCATTACATTTGCGGTTCCTCTTTTTTGGGGAAATCTTTTCCAACAGCTTTATAATACGGCGGATTCTATGATTGTCGGTAATTTCCTCGGAGATACAGCTCTTGCCGCCGTAAGTTCGTCGGGAAGCCTGATCTTCCTGATGGTAGGCTTCTTCAACGGGATCGCGATCGGTTCAGGCGTTGTGATCGCCCGGCATTTTGGCGCCCGGGATATATCAGGCCTTCAGAAGTCTATCCATACCACTACGGCTTTCGGCCTGATCTGCGGCTGTGTGCTGACGGTCGTAGGCGTATTTGCCGCGCCGCAGATCCTGGTGCTGATGGGAACGCCGGAAGCAGTTCTTCCGAATTCTATCGTCTATTTCCGAATCTATTTTTCCGGCTCACTAGCTTTTGTTATGTACAATTTCTTCGTGGGAATCCTGCAGTCAGTAGGAGACAGCCGCCATCCGCTGATCTACCTGGTCATTTCCTCGGTTGTGAATATCGTACTGGACCTGGTGCTGATCGGAGTATTCCATTACGGGGTAGGCGCGGCGGCCTTGGCCACCGTCATCTCACAGTTTATCAGCGCGTTCCTGTGTCTGTTCCAATTGCTTAGAAGTCCGGAAGAATTCCGTCTTTCCATTCGTAAGATCTGTCTGGACCGGAATATGCTGCGTCAGATCGTATCAAATGGATTCCCCGCCGGATTCCAGAATTCCATCATCTCCGTCGCCAATGTATTCGTTCAGGCGAATATCAATCAGTTCGGTCAGATGGCGGTTGCCGGCTGCGGCGCGTACTCGAAGATCCAAGGATTCGGTTTCCTTCCTATTACTTGTTTATCCATGGCGCTTACGACCTTCATCAGCCAGAACTTAGGAGCTAAGCAATATGACCGCGCCAGGAAAGGGTCTGTATTCGGGATCGTCTGTACCATCGTTGCGGCAGAGCTGATCGGTGTGTTCGTTTATTTCTCAGCGCCTATGCTGCTCTCGGCATTCAATGATACTGCAGAGGTGATTGCATACGGAACCAGCCAGGCGCATACGGAGACATTTTTCTTCTTCCTGCTGGCATTCTCCCACTGTATGGCGGGAATCCTGCGTGGAGCCGGGAGATCCATGGTCCCGATGATTATTATGTTGGTCTTCTGGTGTGTAGTCCGGATCAGCTATATTACGGTAGTGATCCATTTCATCCCTAATATTAAGGTAGTGTTCTGGGCCTATCCGCTTACCTGGAGCCTAAGCTCTCTGGTATTCCTGATATACTATCTGAAGTCGGACTGGATACACGGGTTGGAGAAGTAGAAGATACTAGTACAGCATTGCATATTACTCGAAGATTAATGCAACGCTGTACTAGGCGGAAAGCAAGAGTGTATTTGAAAATATACAATTTGTAGCTGCTGTAGGCATTTCCTACAAAACATTCCATGTTTCCCGCCTTTTCATAGTAATTATTAACATTATATTACAAGAGTGTTAACATTTGAATAATTCGCTCGTAAAAATTTATTGCAAATTTATTGCATTTTCATCTTTTTTCCTCTTGACATTCCACGAAAATAAAGTATAATGCTAGATAGAAACGCATTATTTTTATCATATTGTGGACTTGATGCGGAGGTAATGATGAAAAGAAAAGATGATTTTCTCTCGAAGAGGGAGGACTCAGACCATTCTTCCGATTATTCGCTAGAGATTCTTTATGATGATTCATTTGAAGACAGACCTCTAGACGATAGGAGTCCAAAGGGAGATGGCAGATCTAGGAGAAAAAAGAAGAAAAAACGTCTTCCTATGCAACGGTGGAAGAAGATCACGTTAGGTGTGGTAACTACGTTACTTGTAATTATCATTGGAATAGCCGGCAGCTTCTTCTATTTGCGCGCTCAGGGTGAAAAGAATTTGAAGACTGATCTTTCCGATGTGGAAGACACTCCTGAAACCAGGAAGGAAGGCCTCTTTATTACATATAAAGGGAAAGAATATCAGTACAACGAGGATGTGATCAATTTCCTTTGTCTGGGGATCGATAACAGCACCCCGGTGGAGCAGGCCAACGAGATAAAGGGACAAGGGTTGGCGGATGCGATCATTCTGGTGAGTATTAATGTGGAGAGTGGGAAGATTAAGATATTGGCGGTGCCGAGAGATACTTACGTACCGGTTAAGGTTTACAATGATGAAGGTAAATTTCTCCGAGAAAAGAACATGCAGCTAACTCTCCAGTATTACTATGGCAAGACCGCTGAGGATAGTTGCGAATTGATGGTAAATGCGGTTTCTAATTTGCTTTTTAAGGTTCCGATTCAACGCTACTGTGCAATTAATCTGGAGGCAATTCCTATTCTGAACGACGCGATCGGCGGAGTGGATGTCCAGGTGTTGGAGGATGTTGAGGTTGGCGGTAAGCCATACCATGCCGGAGATATCCTTCATTTACAAGGGAAGATGGCGGAGGATTATATTCGCGACAGAAATACAGATGTTTTTGCCAGCAGTATGGGAAGATTGGAACGCCAGAAGCAGTATATGACAAATTATTTTGCAACGGCTATGGCGCAGGTAAAGGGAGACTTAACGCTCCCCGTTTCTATATATCAGTCTTTGCAAGGAAATATGTATACCAATGTTTCTGTAGAGGATATCACATATCTTGTTCCTGAGTTGCTGGATGTAGCGCTTACTGCCGAGGATATGTCAATGATTCCGGGCGAAGTAACGCAACCGGATGAACATGAAGCATATATGGTGAATTCGGAGCAGTTAAAGGAGCTTGTAGTGAACTTCTTTTATGTAGAAGTTCTATAGATACAAATGATTTATGAATTTCAGGAGGATAAACCAATGGATTATGATAAGCCTGACCAAAGAAGACCTGTCAGGAGAAGGAAAAAATCTTCCGGTAAAGCCGGATTGATCGCAGCTATTGTAGCTATAGTGGTTGTAGCAGCAGCCGGAACTGGTTTCTATGTATATTCTTCTAATCAGAAAAAGGAGACGGCAGCGTCAGAGAAGGCTAAAAAAGCTGACCCGGAGGAAACGCAGGAACAGTATGAAAAGTTAAAAGAACAGGTTGCTGTTGATGCAGACGATCCAATGTTCAGAAAGATTGATTTTGCAGCTGCCCAAGCAGTAAATCCGGATGTATATGCCTGGATCTGGATACCAGGTACCAATATTGATTATCCAATTCTTCAGAGCGCTACAGAAGACGATGCATACTATCTGAATCATACGATAGAGAAGAAGGAAGGTCTTCCGGGAACTATTTACACAGAGAAATATAATTCCAAAGAATTTACAGATCCAGTAACCGTAGTCTACGGACATAATATGAAAAATGGAAGTATGTTCGCGGATCTTCATAAGTATGAAGACAAGGCATTCTTCGACAGCAATCCGTATATTTATATTTATTTGCCAGATAAAGCGATAAAATACAGGGTATTCTCGGCAACACCGTTTGATGACCGTTATATATTGGGAAGTTATAGTTTCGTTTCCCCAACAGATTTTCAGGAATATTTGGATGAATTGAGAAGCGGTATCAGCGGCAATGTAAATGCAGATGTGAATGTGTCCCAAGGTACGGGGATCTTGACGCTGTCAACTTGTATCGCAGATTCAGCGAACGAGAGACTTTTGATAAACGCGACACGGGAAGAATAATAGTTAATTGAGGGATATTAAGGCCAACAAAGCTTTAATATATAGTCACACAACGTAACAGAAAATATGGAAGGAGAAAATAAGGATATGAAAATGAAAAAGTTAGTAGCCCTTGCAGTAGCAGGAATGCTTTGCTTGGGTATGTCTGTAACTGCTTTTGCTGCTGATAGTGTTACACCAGAAGATGCTGGAGCAGTAGCAGTAGATAAGGATGGTAACACAATTACGATTACAGCTAGTGATCTTAATGCGGAAGCACAGGAAGTTGTAGATAAGTGGGAAGCAGATCCAGAGACACTTAAGGCTGACGTTGAGAAGGCTGTTGAAGGTACTAACATCACTCTTAAAGAGAATGCAGAGTACGCAGTAATTGGCGCATTCGAGTATGAAGGCGACCTTACACCGGGAAGCGAAATTACATTTGATGTAAGCGCTATGCTTCCTAATGGTCTTGAAGAAGGACAGACACTTTATCTGATGCATGGTATGCCAGATGGTTCATGGGTATTGGTAGAGACTACTGTAAAAGATGGTAAGGCAACAGCTCAGCTTGACAGCTTATCACCAATCGCTTTCGTATTAGCTTCTGACGGTACACCAATCGTTAATCCTAATCCACCAGTAGATCCAGTAGATCCGGCAGATCCAAATGCAGATGATTCTATTACTGTTGACGAGCTTGTTAATCTTATCGTAGATAGATTAAAAGCTAACAACGTAACAGTTAACCGTACTGTAGTATCTAGCAGAGTTTCACCAAAGACTGGTGAGTAATCTATAAATTACAAATAACAGGGAGCTTACCCCTGTTCGATAAAAAATAAGCAATATGATATGACATAACAGGTCTGTTATTGTGTGTGATATTGAAAAGAGCATTCCGTCTTCGGCGGATGCTCTTTTTTTAGATAATCAGATTATATAGACAGCTAATGAATGGTGCTGTGATATTACACATATAATCTTAGCAAGCTCAGACAGATTGATTCCTGAAGCTGTCAGAATAGCTTTTAACTCAATGTATCGTTCCTTCAATTCTTCGTACAATTCCGTGTTCTTATCTCCTAACCGCATATAACGTTGGATTCCTGAAAAGACGGCAATTAAAGTGTAAAGCCTTTATTAAGTAAAAGAGCACCCGCAGAAAGCGGAATGCTCTTTTCAATATCACACACAATAACAGACCTGTTATGTCATATCATATTACTTACTTTTGTTGAGCAGAGGTAAGTTCTCTGCTATTAGTTTACTTCTGGATTACTCGCCAGTCTTTGGTGAAGCCTTTACAGATGTACGCACAACCTTCGTTGCATTTGCGTTTGCCTGTAATTTCTTTACAATAAGATCTGCAAGCTGATCTGCTGTAATAGATCCATTAACGTCTGGATCTGGTGTTACAGTTGGCTCATCTGGATTTGGTGTAGGTGTTGGCTCTGGTGTTACAGAATTATCAGAATTAACTCTGAAAACAGCAACCGGTGAAAAGTGCTCAAATGCCCACTCTGCATACCAGCCATTGTCATCTAATTTTACTTCTGTTTCATATACCTGCCATAAACCATCTACCAGGTGTAAGATGCGGATCTTCTGACCTGCAGCCAAGTCTTTCAGTCCACCAAGATTAAATCTAACGTTTAATGGATGTTCTTCATCAACAACTGTACCATCTGCTGCTGCGATATCAGCAATTGTTACAACCTCGTATACAGCATCGTCATTTGCCAATGACTCTAATACTTTCTGCTGTTCCTGTAATTTTTTCAGCTCGCTTGGTTTGATCTCATCTGGATCGATATCATCTAACTGTTTGTTAAGCTCGTAAAGCTGATCCTTAAAAGTATTCTTAACAGTCTTGTCAAGCTTCTCTGGATCGTTTTTAGCAACATCATTCCAATTAGACATTGCAGGATCTTCTACTTCTCCTACAACAATTTCTTTACCTTCTTCAGTTGCCTGAACAGCATCGCTCTTCTGCGGACTATCAGCAGCAAAAGCAACTGTAGACATACCCAAGCAAAGAGCGCCAGCTAATGCAAGGGCAACTATTTTTTTCATTTTCATGTCCTAATTTTCTCCTTCCATGTTTTCTGTTACGTTGTGTGACTATATATTAAAGCTTTGATGGCCTTAATATCCCTATTAACTATTGTTCTTCCCGCGTTGCATTTACTAAAAATCTTTCATTTGCTGAATCTGCAATACATGTTGAAAGTGTTATGATACCTGTACCTTGATTTACATTTACATCCATGTTGATATTTCCATTAATACCGCTTCTTAGCTCGTCCAGATATTCTTGGAATTCTGTCGGAGAAGCAAAGCTGTAATTACCCAAAATGTAACGGTCATCGAAGGGTGTAGCCGCAAATATCCTGTATTTCAGTGTTTGTTCCGGCAAATAGATGTACACATACGGATTGCTGTCAAAGAATGCCCTGTCTTCGTATTTGTGAAGATCTGCGAACATACTTCCATTTTTCATGTTATGCCCATATACCACGGTCACCGGATCAGTAAATTGCTTGTTATTATACTTCTCTGTATAAATAGTCCCCGGCAATCCTTCTTTCTTCTCAATTGTATGATTCAAATAGTATGCATCATCTTCCGTTGTACTTTGAAGAATGGGGTAGTCAATATTAGTACCCGGTATCCAAATCCAAGCATATACATCTGGATTCGCAGCTTGTGCAGCCGCAAAATCAATCTTCCTATACATAGGATCATCTGCATCGACTGCTACCTGTTCTTTTAATTTTTCATATTGTTCTTGTGTTTCCTCGGGATCAGCCTTTTTTGCTTTTTCCGCAGCGGCAGCTTCTTTCTTCTGAGTGGCAGAATATACATAAAATCCACCGATTCCTGACAATGCAGCCACTATAACAATAATTGCTATAATTAATCCGGCTTTCCCGGATGACTTCTTCCTGCCCCTGACATAGTTCTTATGGTCAGGCTTATCATAATCCATTGGTTCATCCTCCTAATTTTCAGTTCTTTTGTAATTACAGAACTTCTACATAAAAGAAATTCACTACCAATTCTTTTAATTGTTCTGAATTCACCATATAGGCTTCATGTTCATCCGGCTGCTTTACTTCACCCGGAATCATCGACATATCATCTGCAGTTAAAGAAACATCCAACATTTCGGGAACCAGATATGTAATATCTTCTACCGAGATATTTGCATACATATTCCCTTGCAAGGACTGGTAAATGGATACCGGAAGCGTAAGGTCATTCTTCACCTGCGCCATAGACGTGGCAAAGTAGTTTGTCATATACTGCTTCTGCCTTTCCAGTCTTCCCATACTGCTGGCAAATTGATCGGTATTCCGGTCTCGGATATAATCCTCAGCCATTTTCCCCTGCAGATGAATCGTATCACCCGCGTGATAAGGTTTGCCGCCTACTTCAACATCTTCTAATACCTGGATGTCTACGCCGCCGATTGCATCGTTTAAAATCGGTATTGCTTCTAAGTTAATTGCGCAATAACGTTGAATCGGAACCTTAAATAGTAAGTTTGAAACTGCATTTACCATTAATTCGCAACTATCCTCAGCCGTTTTGCCGTAGTAATATTGCAAAGTTAACTGCATATTCTTTTCAATCAGAAATTTACCATTTTCATCATATACTTTTACCGGTACATAGGTATCTCTGGGAATTGCCAGAATCTTAATCTTCCCACTCTCCACATTAATACTCACCAGAATAATCGCATCCGCCAACCCTTGTCCCTTTATCTCGTTGGCCTGCTCCACCGGGGTGCTGTTGTCGATCCCCAGACAAAGGAAATTGATCACATCCTCGTTGTACTGATATTCTTTCCCTTTATATGTAATAAAGAGGCCTTCCTTCCTGGTTTCAGGAGTGTCTTCCACATCGAATTGTGTAATAGAGTGGAAAAGTATTGATTTTTATGAATTTTTGGAAAAATGTGATTGGAAAATATACGGATTTATACGAATGCTTCTAAAAAACAACTTTTAAACACGTCGAAATCTGTAGAAATATATACAGAAATAAATGCATAATGCATATTATGGGAAAAGGGCGAAGCCAATGGGATTGTCGGGAATAGATAGTCTAATGTAAAAGGACATCTTTTAGATAGGCATTCGTTTGTTATTATTGACGATAAGCCGAATAGTATCGAAGGGTTATCGTATGATTTTATAGCGAATGTAATGTCTTCTTTTAAAAATGCCAAACAAAAGCAATGGAAGCTAGAACATTATCCTGCGAATTTTCCTATTGCGTTTGATGATAGGTTTGTTAAGAATAATAATGGTAAGGAAGGGTATATAAAGGTCAATCAATTATATTATTTTCGAAAGGATATTATTGATTATGAAGTGATTGGCCATTTAGATGTAGATATTTTTAACCTTTTAAATTGAGTTTATCGAAGAATCTGATTTTGAATTAGTGGACATTACGGATAATTTATTATGAAGCATTTTATTTACATATAAGAAGCATGAAGATTCCCAGAAAAGGAAATATTCATGCTTCTTTTTGGAACTGTAGAGGATGTAGATAAATTTAGTTTATATTTCCTTGCCAGCGATTCAGGTTTGGGCTGTATGGGGGAGGGATACACTCACTCGAAATCAGGAATATAAAAATATGTACACTCTTATTATATATATCAGCAATCAAGAAATATTACAACTCTAATATTGAATAAAAACATAAATTAAGTTATAATACAGATTAAAGTTGAAAAAAGGAGTATAAGTGATGGAGTATCTGAATCATGTACTTGGAATTCGCATTGTATATAAAGGCGATGTTCGAAAATCTCTGCCAAATTTTATCTGCACACGGTATCAAGTGCAGGAAGTTACTCTTGATGGTAAGAATGCCGTTTTTGTTTACCCTAAAAAGGAATTAGAAGCTATAAACGCCATAAAAAAGCATATGGTAAGAATTGAGAGGACTGCGAACACACCGGCAGTCCTTGTGCCGGATCAGCTGACCTATCGACAGAAAGAATATCTGCTGCGTGATCATATTCCATTTATTGTGGAGGGAAAGCAAATATATCTTCCGTTCATGGCTGTATACCTGCAGGAGCGAGGCGATGGGGAAAAGCAGACAGCCATGGCTATGATTCCATCCGCGCAAATACTGCTCTTGTATTATATCTATCATGGCTGCGGTGAACTGTTGACGAGTGATGCCTCTCAAAAGCTTGATTTTACAGCTACATCTATTTCCAGAGCATCCAGACAGCTTGCGGAAATGGGATTGGTACAGACGGAAAAGCGTGGCGTGCAGAAGGTTATTTTTTCAGACAAATCCCCAGAGGAACTTTTTATGGCTGCGAAAAGTTACATGAGCAATCCGATAAAGCGAACGGTATATGTGCCTAAAACGGAAATCAAAAAGGAATTGCCTGTGAGCGGATATTCTGCATTATCTGAGTATACTATGTTGAATTCTCCTGCAGTCGAGAGCCGTGCAACGGTCAGCATTGCAGAGTGGGAAAGAGTTGCATCAGGCAGGCTGCAAAACTCGGAAGATCAGTGTGCAGTAGAACTTTGGAGGTACGATCCGAGGAAATTATCTGCCGGAGAATGTGTGGACAGGCTGTCCCTTGCTCTTTCACTTTGCGGAGACAGAGATGAGAGAATAGAGGAAGCTATAGAAGAGATGCTTGAGCAGGTATGGAGGGATATTGATGGTAAAAGGAATTGAAAGTTTCAAGGAATGGTTCTGTGGATATGAGAAGCAATATGTGATTATAGGCGGTACGGCCTGTGATTTGTTGATGTCCGATGAAGGGTTGGATTTTCGGGCGACAAAAGATATTGACCTTGTTCTGGTCATAGAGGCTTTGGACGCTGCATTTGGCAGAAGATTTTGGGAATATGTGGTTACCGCAGGATATGAGCATCGAAATAAAAGCACAGGTGAACCGCAGTTTTACCGCTTTACGAATCCTCAGTCACGGGAATATCCGGCTATGATAGAATTGTTTACAAGGAAAGTGGATGCAATCATCCTTCCGGAGGATGCGGTGCTTTCTCCCCTTCCGATGGATGAAGATGTATCCAGCCTGTCGGCAATTCTGATCGATGATGATTACTACGAATTTTTAAAGCAGGGGAGAATTCGTGTTGCTGGAGTTACGGTTTTAGATGCGCCATACCTGATTCCTTTTAAGGCCAAGGCCTGGATGGATCTGTCAGACAGAAAAGCTGCCGGTGAGCAAGTGGACAGTAGAAACATAAGGAAACATAAAAACGATGTCTTCCGCTTAACTGAATTACTGGACTGGAATCAAAATCTACTGCCCGGTTTATCGGATAAAATAGAGGGTGATATGAGAGAATTCATTGAGAGAATGAGATCTGAGAACGTGGATCTGAAACAACTTGGAATTCAAGACAAGAGCAAGAAGACAATTCTGGAAGAGCTACGAACCATATATAGAGTGGTACGGCAGGATGGAAAAACTGAATAACGAAAAAAGGAGCCAAGAAAGAATGAATAAGATCATTTCTGTCTTGGCTAATGAAATAAGCAATCTAATAACTATTTGTTTCTTGGATACCAAGTTCCCTTAAATTTGATCTTGCTATTTCGCCATTATATCAACACTATTTCGCTAAACCAACTGTTGATAATGTCAATATCCACCTCAACTATTTCAGAGATTTCTTTAGTCGAATATCCTTTCATTTTCATATTAATAGCAGCTTTTTTTGCTCTGCTCATTTCCCCAATTTCTCTGCCAATTTCTTCTCCGATTTCTTTGCCGATTTTTTTGCCAATTTCTTCCCCGATTTTTTTGCCACGCTGTTCAACTTTATCCAATACTTCACACATATTTTTCGGTTCATCTCCTTCCTCTATAACATTTGCCGCTTCTTCAAAGCGGTTATCCTGCGTCAATACAGACATTAATTGCAGAATTTCTTTTACATGTTTCATTTGTGTATCTGTCGGAATATAATCTTTATTCTTCCTTATCTGTACAAAATAATCCGCAACGATACGAAAATCACTCTTGAACATCTTCGTCTGTTCTTCTGTCAAGAAAGCAATCTCAAACAGATTAATCTTAAAATCATTCACGAATGGCTTCATATCATCATTCAGATTGTCTTCCACGCATCCATAGATAGTAGTTGGTTTGTTCCAGTGCGTAGTACCAAAGTACAAGACTGCAGTAGCCACTGGATAACGAGGATTATTGTTCTTTCTGTATTTTCCATCCTCACCCTTTACATAGAATAGTTGGTCGCGGTAGGATGCTCCATCATATCCGAATACTCTTATCGGCATGTCACTTTCTGGTTCAGTCTCATTCTCAAGGCCAAAGAGCGATATACGGATGTTATGTTTCCGCCAGTACTTTGCAGTATCCCGTTCTTGCTCACGAAGCTTCCCATCTGTCTTATAGATTGATCTCATGACAGCCTGCTCCAGTTCTTCTTCTTTTACTACTTCTTTGCCACCAAAAAATAACACGTTGATGATATCAGCAAATACATCGTTGTAGGATTCCAGAGTTTTTTCTGTCATATCTTTTTCCGCCATACACAAACCTCCTCGATAATTTGACAGAAAGCATAACTTCCTAGCCTGATTTAATCATATCATGTAGGGGTGATATTTTCAATTGTAACACGTTAATAAACGTCGCTTTTATGGTAATAGAACAGTTCTTTTCGATACCTTTTTATCTGCTTTTTTAATAATATTCGTATAAATCCGTATATTTTCCCATTACTTGTATTCAGAAATACATAGAAATCGGCATATTTCCACCTCATAAAACAATTCGATGTGGAAGACACTCCCGAAACCAGGAAGGAAGGCCTCTTTATTACATATAAAGGGAAAGAATATCAGTACAACGAGGATGTGATCAATTTCCTTTGTCTGGGGATCGACAACAGCACCCCGGTGGAGCAGGCCAACGAGATAAAGGGACAAGGGTTGGCGGATGCGATCATTCTGGTGAGTATTAATGTGGAGAGTGGGAAGATTAAGATATTGGCGGTGCCGAGAGATACTTACGTACCGGTTAAGGTTTACAATGATGAAGGTAAATTTCTCCGAGAAAAGAACATGCAGCTAACTCTCCAGTATTACTATGGCAAGACCGCTGAGGATAGTTGCGAATTGATGGTAAATGCGGTTTCTAATTTGCTTTTTAAGGTTCCGATTCAACGCTACTGTGCAATTAATCTGGAGGCAATTCCTATTCTGAACGACGCGATCGGCGGAGTGGATGTCCAGGTGTTGGAGGATGTTGAGGTTGGCGGTAAGCCATACCATGCCGGAGATATCCTTCATTTACAAGGGAAGATGGCGGAGGATTATATTCGCGACAGAAATACAGATGTTTTTGCCAGCAGTATGGGAAGATTGGAACGCCAGAAGCAGTATATGACGAATTATTTTGCAACGGCTATGGCGCAGGTAAAGGGAGACTTAACGCTCCCCGTTTCTATATATCAGTCTTTGCAGGGAAATATGTATACCAATGTTTCTGTAGAGGATATCACATATCTTGTTCCTGAGTTGCTGGATGTAGCGCTTACTGCCGAGGATATGTCAATGATTCCGGGCGAAGTAACGCAACCGGATGAACATGAAGCATATATGGTGAATTCGGAGCAGTTAAAGGAGCTTGTAGTGAACTTCTTTTATGTAGAAGTTCTATAGATACAAATGATTTATGAATTTCAGGAGGATAAACCAATGGATTATGATAAGCCTGACCAAAGAAGACCTGTCAGGAGAAGGAAAAAATCTTCCGGTAAAGCCGGATTGATCGCAGCTATTGTAGCTATAGTGGTTGTAGCAGCAGCCGGAACTGGTTTCTATGTATATTCTTCTAATCAGAAAAAGGAGACGGCAGCGTCAGAGAAGGCTAAAAAAGCTGACCCGGAGGAAACGCAGGAACAGTATGAAAAGTTAAAAGAACAGGTTGCTGTTGATGCAGACGATCCAATGTTCAGAAAGATTGATTTTGCAGCTGCCCAAGCAGTAAATCCGGATGTATATGCCTGGATCTGGATACCAGGTACCAATATTGATTATCCAATTCTTCAGAGCGCTACAGAAGACGATGCATACTATCTGAATCATACGATAGAGAAGAAGGAAGGTCTTCCGGGAACTATTTACACAGAGAAATATAATTCCAAAGAATTTACAGATCCAGTAACCGTAGTCTACGGACATAATATGAAAAATGGAAGTATGTTCGCGGATCTTCATAAGTATGAAGACAAGGCATTCTTCGACAGCAATCCGTATATTTATATTTATTTGCCAGATAAAGCGATAAAATACAGGGTATTCTCGGCAACACCGTTTGATGACCGTTATATATTGGGAAGTTATAGTTTCGTTTCCCCAACAGATTTTCAGGAATATTTGGATGAATTGAGAAGCGGTATCAGCGGCAATGTAAATGCAGATGTGAATGTGTCCCAAGGTACGGGGATCTTGACGCTGTCAACTTGTATCGCAGATTCAGCGAACGAGAGACTTTTGATAAACGCGACACGGGAAGAATAATAGTTAATTGAGGGATATTAAGGCCAACAAAGCTTTAATATATAGTCACACAACGTAACAGAAAATATGGAAGTCCAGCTAAGAAATGTCAATAGTTAAAATGAAAAATGTTAAAAAAGTTTTTTTCAAACAGTTGATGTAAAAAAGGGTAACTTTAATAAACCTACTTATGTGGAAATTTAAAAAATTGATGAGAACCTCTTAAGCTGCGTTCTGTGCCTTGCCAGGATGCGCTGCAAAATATTGCTCGCAGTGTTCCTGAGGAGTGATGATCTTAAACGGTTTATTATCTCGGAGCATGGCAAAAATGATGTTGCAGATTTTATGCATGACAGCCCCGACAGCCACGTTTTTCTTCTTGCTTTTGCATTTGTCGGCATAGTAGCTGTGGATCACCGGATTTACTGGTGTTTTCGTCCCTTTGTCCACCTTTAGGTTATTAAGAGCCACCATATGCAGGATACGTCTGGCAAGACTGGACCCCCTCTTGGACATGTGGACCTTGTCACCATTGAACTTACCGGACTGCTTTACGGCGGGATCCAGGCCGAAGTAGGCATAAAGCTTCTTCGGGGAAGAAAACAGGTCAAAAGATCCCATTTCCGCAATCAGGACAACCGCGCTGAGGAAACCGACACCCCGTAGGGACTGGAGAAGGACGATGCGATCATAGGCCGGTGTCCCTTCCAGCTTATCAACAGCCTTATGCAGTTCTTTCAGTATGCTGTCCAGATACTCCTGGTATTCCCGATAGGTTTTGATATACAGCCGGATCCGGAGCGCGCTGCTTGGAAGTGAACGTCCGAAAACAGCGGCATCCTTTGCGGCGGCGCATATAGCATCATATTTGGCAAGGGCATACTTTTCCCCAAAGCGTGCCGTGCTGCGGATGGTTTTCACAAGCTCGTCTTTTGGAGCGGCAAGCATGTCCGCCGCAAGGGGGTAAGCTTCCAGAAGCTTTAAGGAAGTCTGCGTCGTGATCTTGCTGAACACCTTTAGGTATGCGGGGAAGGACACTTTGAGTTCCGCATGAAGCTTCAACACGATGGCGGATTGCAGATCCTTGAAATAATAGTAGTCACGCACGAGATTGCGCAGGTCAATGATTGTGTCATCCGGGACAATGGAAGTCTTAAGAGAGGCATCCAGGCCGACTTTAGCAGCTTTTTTTGAATCAAATTTATCATTATGCAGTTTCCTAATGTTCATATTTGTGCTATTCTTAGTAATGATAGGATTAATGACGGAGCAGTCAAACCCTTTATCACGAAGGAAGCACAGGAGCGGGATGTGATAGATCCCGGTGGACTCAAGGAAGCATCGGCTTTCGAGAGAATACGTCTCTTGTGCTTCCTTAATTTTTGTGACGGCAAGCTCACGGGACTCAGGATCCGAGTGAAGGATCTTAAAAGGTTTTCCTGTGAGAATGCCATTGGGGAGCATGATGGACATCCATGTGAAATCAGCGCCGACATCAAGCCCGACTGAGAGGTAGGGGATGCTTTCGAGCATCTTGAGTACTTTTTGAGAGTGCATCGTTTTATCCTTTCCGGCAGGCATCCATTTCCAGAAGATGGCTACACAACCTAGCGGCTTATACAGGTATAGCCTGGGGCTTCCCAACCAGCCAAAACATAAATCACCACCGAATGGACTGACAGACTTTCTAAGAGGTTTCACCAGCTACAAGGCTGGTTCCCAAGGAGAATACGTCAATGATCCTGCCTTCAGTGATTATACCTCTATATTTTGTCTGGCGCATTAAGGAAACCTCAGACAAGGTAAATAATGTTGCCTTATAACTTCTGATGGAGGGGGAATTCCTCCTTCCGTTATATCTATATAGATTTATTAGATTGGACTTTGTAACTATTAACCAGTAGTCATTCTTGACTACACCATTATTATACTAGGAGAAAATAAGGATATGAAAATGAAAAAGTTAGTAGCCCTTGCAGTAGCAGGAATGCTTTGCTTGGGTATGTCTGTAACTGCTTTTGCTGCTGATAGTGTTACACCAGAAGATGCTGGAGCAGTAGCAGTAGATAAGGATGGTAACACAATTACGATTACAGCTAGTGATCTTAATGCGGAAGCACAGGAAGTTGTAGATAAGTGGGAAGCAGATCCAGAGACACTTAAGGCTGACGTTGAGAAGGCTGTTGAAGGTACTAACATCACTCTTAAAGAGAATGCAGAGTACGCAGTAATTGGCGCATTCGAGTATGAAGGCGGCCTTACACCGGGAAGCGAAATTACATTTGATGTAAGCGCTATGCTTCCTAATGGTCTTGAAGAAGGACAGACACTTTATCTGATGCATGGTATGCCAGATGGTTCATGGGTATTGGTAGAGACTACTGTAAAAGATGGTAAGGCAACAGCTCAGCTTGACAGCTTATCACCAATCGCTTTCGTATTAGCTTCTGACGGTACACCAATCGTTAATCCTAATCCACCAGTAGATCCAGTAGATCCGGCAGATCCAAATGCAGATGATTCTATTACTGTTGACGAGCTTGTTAATCTTATCGTAGATAGATTAAAAGCTAACAACGTAACAGTTAACCGTACTGTAGTATCTAGCAGAGTTTCACCAAAGACTGGTGAGTAATCTATAAATTACAAATGACAGGGAGCTTACCCCTGTTCGATAAAAAATAAGCAATATGATATGACATAACAGGTCTGTTATTGTGTGTGATATTGAAAAGAGCATTCCGTCTTCGGCGGATGCTCTTTTTTTAGATAATCAGATTATATAGACAGCTAATGAATGGTGCTGTGATATTACACATATAATCTTAGCAAGCTCAGACAGATTGATTCCTGAAGCTGTCAGAATAGCTTTTAACTCAATGTATCGTTCCTTCAATTCTTCGTACAATTCCGATTGCTTATTTTATTAGTTGTTTAGGGAGTCTTCTTCTAGTTTTCAAGTGACGTAGACTCCCTTTGATTTTTTAATTATAATCTTATTGCATTGCCTGTTTCGTTGTATCTTGCAACTTCTAAGATTTCACAACCATACATTCTTTTTCGCAAAATGCTATGCCATATTTTATTATTTTTTTCATCCCTTTATGCTGAAGACCGGCAGCATATTTTCGGGTTTCAATCTGTGCCAGTGCATCATCACACCCTTTTTCCAAATTACCGTCTTCTACATATTTAAGCTCTATTACGACGCCAATCTTACCCGGAATACAAATTGAAATATCGCTGTAGCCTTCACCTAGCTCTGCATTTGATTGAATCAACCAATCACTTTGGCTCTGTAAGAGCCCCAAGACCATACCATGATAAAAATTTTCTTTCATATTCATTCTTACAGCCGTATCCCGGACGCTGATAGAATTCCACAAATAATCATGCAGCATTTCTCTTATCAATGCAACATCACCATTGGGGAAAGCCATGCAGAACGTTTCTATTCTTGATAAATCAGCCCTTGATGTTTCCTTAAACCAATCTTTGACCTGTGTAATAAAGAGATCCATGATCTCGGCATTTGGTATTTTTAATCGATAATCTTTTGCAGAAATGCGTTCCGAAATCGTCAGGTATCCGGTCATCAGCAGTACACTCCAAAGATTCTCAATGCTATCATCAAGTTCCTTATATGTCAATTCTTGCTTTACTTCTTTACAAATAGACTTACCAGCTATTAATTGCTCAATCTCATCTCGAGTTGTCTGATCAGCTTTCGCAATAAACCGCCGAATCATATCATTCCCGCTAGTATTCGCCCAGTAATTTTCTGGAATCGCATTCCTATTTTTCTTCAAAGCTTGTATATATTTTATAACATCCCAAGGGCAATAAATCGAAACATTACCAAATTGATAGCCATCATACCAATCTTTTATAACTTCAAGCATTTCTTTCTGACTGTAGTAAGCAAGTAATTCCTTGACCTCATTATCAGTAAAACCGAAACCATCGTTGAAATATTCATCTGTAACTGTCATTACATTCAGATTGTTCAATCCAGTAAAAATACTCTCTTTGGAAATGCGCAAGCACCCGGTAATAACTGCAAAATAGAGATTATCATTCGTCTTTAAGACATTGCCAAATAAATTCCGGATCAATCGGACCATTTTATCATAGTAATCATTTTGAAATGCCTTATCCAGAGGGACATCATACTCGTCGATAAGTATAATGACCTGTTGATTATAATATTTTGACAGAAGGTCGGAAAGGACTTTAAGGCTTGTTAATATAATGTCCTCCTCCATTGTAAACTTACCCTTCGCGTTGACATTTATCAGTGCACGAAAACGTTTTTTCTCATTTTCCGTCAATATATTACTTTCTTCAAGAAATTGGAAACGCATAGCTTCTGTTCCGATTATGGCGCGTAATGCGTCGATTGCTTCTTGATAATTATCTCCGTCTATGCTTTTCATTGTAATAGATATCACGGGGAATTGGCCCATATATTTATCACATAATTCTTTTTCTTGAAATATATTTAGTCCGTCGAACATACTTTGATCACGTCCGATTTCAAAGAATGTTCTTAACATACTCATCATAAGAGTTTTTCCAAAACGTCTCGGACGGGTAAAGAGATTTACTTTCCCTCGGTTATATAATAGTTCAGCGATGAACATTGTCTTATCAATGTAATAATAATTCTGGCGTGAAAAATCCTCAAAATTTTCAACTCCGATAGGCAGAAGTTTTGTCATGAATATGCTCTCCCCTTTTCTCCTTTACCTTTAAGCTCCGTTCTTTATCATCATTGTATACTAACTTGGATATGTAATGCAAGTCTAAATCATTTAAAGCAGCTCTGACGCTTAAATTTATACTTACACTCTCAGAGTACATTGGATTTTATTTTCTCATTTTGCTTTATCAACGCAATCTTATTTAAGCCATAAAATCCCTGTATTCTGCTTTTTTTACTTTTGTCGTTATCTGCTCCTTCACCACCTTTCCACATGGTCCTCTATATCAACCGTATTTGTATCTTTTTAGCGATCTCTTCCTTGTATTCTCTCAATGGAGTCTCTTTCATGGATTCCAGTATCCTCCTGTGCTTTTGCTCCCTACTCTGCTTTACCTTTTTCCATATTTTTTCCCAAGCCTCCATGATCTGGCTGATCATGTGCCCAATCTGGATCAGATAATAATGGTTTTTCAGTGCCTGATAATTCCTGCTGTACTGGTGTTCCAGATGGTATCCCTGCCTTTTCTGCGCGTTAAACCCATCATTCTCGATTCTCCATCTCATCCTTCCTAGCTCCACCAGTCCTGCCACATTTTTTCTGGTGATTGGCAGATCTGTGAGAAACCAGAATTCTTTCCGGATCGTTTCTGCTTTTCCCTTTTTCCTGCCCTTTTTGCAGATATGCTCCCCGCTTTCTCCATACTCTGCCAGATTTACCTGATGTCCTTTATAATCTATATCTGTCACGTAATCATACCATTCCTTCCCAGTCTGTGTTTCGCGCTCCTGGTAATTCTTCTCCATTTCTTTCAGTTCTCTGTATTCTTCCCCAATGCTCGGGATGCTCCCCTCCTTATACCGCAGGATATACCGCCAGTTTTTTCCTTTGCATCTCTCAAAGAAACCTTCACAGGCATACAGACTGTCCCCGCACAGGCAGATCGGCAACCTTGGAAACGCTTTTTTCAGCTTTTCCATTAAACGCCAGCAGGCCTTCCTTTCACAGTCCTGTTTCTCCATTTCTTTTCCCTCTTCATTATCCACAAATTCCGTCTGAATACTGATCAGGATTTTCGGATGCAGTACCAGCTTTGCTTCCAGCACATAATAATAGTTCTCCTGATACTCTTTTTCCGTCCCCTTGTTATGGGTCCGGTGCAGGCTTTTCCCATCCAGTTCCCTCCGGCTGCTGCAAAGCTGCGTTCCATCTATGATCACCTGCCAGTACTTGCCCCTGATTCGCATATTTTCAAAAGCCCGGCTGCAAAGAAGCCTGCTGCAAAGGCGGTTTAAGATGTCCTGCAATTTTTCCGGATCTACTTTTTCCAGATACCGGTTGATGGTTTCCCAGTAGGGAAGCTCCTCCACGGTCTGTTCCTCCCCGGATAGATGCCAGATGTTTTTGATCATTTCACTGGAATTGAATTCTTCACTTGTTTTCCTCATACTGCTGATGTAAAATAGAGAAGAAAGGATACGGGTCATAAGAAGTAACACAGCAGGATAGGTAATATAGCTCTGGTTTCTGGGATCTGGAATCTGTTTTAACAGGGGTAAAAGATCTGGGAAAAAATGCCGGATTAGCTTGGCTAATTCACATGCAAGGTTCAACTGTTCCAGGTGTTCCCTAACCTCTTTTCTTCTGATTTTTATTCTTGCTTCATAGTAAAACCTCCTCTCTTTTATGGTGGTGCGAAAAAATAGTTGTCTGGCTACTTCTATTATCGCGCATCTTCCCATAAAATGGGAGGTTTTTTTATTAATTTTTTTTAAGCGTCAGAGCTGAGCAAGCAAGGGGGCATCAAATTTCTAGCGCTGCAGAGCAGCGGGGTATTTGACCCTTGTGGCAGTCGCCAAATGTGCATACAAGTATGCACATTTGGCTCGTTACTCGCGGGAATAAAAAAGAATTCGTTATATAGTAAAAGAGCATCCACCAAAAGTGGAATGCTCTTTTCAATATCACACACAATAACAGACCTGTTATGTCATATCATATTACTTATTTTTTTACAGGGTTAAGCTCCCCTTTTTAGTAAACTGGAGATTACTCACCAGTCTTTGGTGAAGCTTTTCCAGAAGTTGCCGTACGATCAAACTTTACAGCTCCATTAGCCTGTAATTTCTTTACAAGCAGTTCTGCAAGCTGATCAGCAGTAATCTGTCCATTTCCATCAGGAGTTACTGTTGGCTGATTTGTGTCACCAGGCTGCTGTGCCGGAGGTGTTACCTGGGCAGAACCATCAGAATTAACTCTTAAAATAGCAACAGGTGACAGCTCTGTAAAGCTATGCTCTACATAAAATTCAGATGATGCTGCATCCCATTTTACTTCGCCTTCATATACTTGCCAAAGACCATCTACTTTGTGCATAATGCGAATCTGCTGACCTACTGCCAAATTCTCTAACCTCTTGTTTAAAACAAATTTAACTGTTAAAGGATGTCTTGGGTCAACAGGATTAGCATTACTTGGATTCTTAATATTTAACTCAACGAGATCAGCTATTTCAATCAATACATCTGAATTTGCTAATTCATCTACTGCTGCTCTTTGTTTCTCTAATTCTGCAATCTCTCCAGCTCTGTCTGGATCACCAAGCTGCTTCAAATATTCTAACCTTGTTCCATAATGTTCAGAACTACGCTTAAGAGTATCTTTAACAGCATCACTGGCGTCTTCTGCATCGGCAGAATCCCATCCATCATACTGTGTACCACGAAGTGTACCATTTGCCCATTCTGGTACATTAGTTACATCCAAATCTACATTCTGTCCATCTTTTGAAGTAGCGCTGTATGCATCTTCTGGTCCAACACTAGGTGCTGCAAGAGCTACGGTGGACATCCCCAAGCAAAGAGCGCCAGCTAATGCAAGGGCTGTTAACTTTTTCATTTTCATGTTCTTATTTTCTCCTTCCATATTTTCTGTTACGTTGTGTGACTATATATTAAAGCTTTATTGGCCTTAATATCCCTTAATTAATTCTCCCCTATTGCTCCAATGTTGCATTTACTAAGAACCTTTCATTTGCTGAATCTGCAATACAGGTTGAAAGTGTCAGAATGCCGGTCTGTAATGATACATTGACATCCATATTCACATTCCCGTTGATCGTGCTTCTCAATTCATCCAGGTATTCCTCAAACTCCATTTGATCTGAGAAATTATAACTGCCAAGCAAATACCTGTCATCAAACGGTGTTGCCGCAAATATGTGATACTTCAATGTTTTCTCTGGCATGTAGACATATACATAAGGATTTGCGTCAAAAAATGCTCTATCCTCATATTTGTGAAGGTCTGCAAACATACTGCCATTCTTCATATTGTGCCCATAGACTACGGTAACCGGACTGGAAAATTCTTTTCCATTGTATTTTTCCGTATATATCGTTCCCGGAAGACCTTCCTTTTTCTCTATTGTATGGTTCAGATAATATGCGTCATCCTCCGTCTCGCTCTGGAGAATCGGATAATCAATATTCGTACCAGGTATCCAAATCCAAGCATACACATCTGGATTCATTTCCTGCGCAGCCGCAAAGTCTATTTTTCGGAACATCGGGTCATCTGCATCGACGGCTACCTGTTCTTTCAATTTTTCATAGGATTCCTGCGTCTCCTCGGGATCTGCTTTTTTTGCCTTTTCTGCTGCTGCAGCTTTTTTCTCTTGATTGGAAGTATGTACAAAGAATCCAATCCCTGCGCCCGCTAATATGACTACGATTGCTATAATTGCTACAACCAATCCGGTTTTTCCGGAAGATTTGCTTCTTCTTCCTCTCCTATGTTCGGGATTCTCATAATCCATGGGTTCATCCTCCTAAATTCTAAAATCTTTTGTATTTACAGTACTTCTGTATAAAAGAAATTCACTACAAGCTCTTTCAATTGTTCTGAATTCACCATATATGCTTCATGTTCATCCGGCTGTGTTACTTCTCCCGGAATCATCGACATATCCTCCGCTGTAAGCGTCACATCCAACATCTCAGGCGCCAGATACGTGATATCCTCTACCGAGATATTCGTATACATATTCCCCTGCAAGGACTGATAAATGGATACCGGAAGCGTAAGGTCGTTTCTTACATGCGCCATCGCTGTTGCGAAGTAATTCGTCATATACTGCTTCTGGCGTTCCAGACGGCTCATGCTGCTGGCAAAGACGTCGCAATCCCTGTCCCGAATATAATCCTCTGCCATCTTCCCCTGCAAATGGATGGTCTCTCCGGCATGATAGGACCTGCCGCCAACTTCAACATCTCCAAGCACCTGTACATCAACCCCGCCGATTGCGTCGTTAAGAATCGGGATAGCCTCCAGATTAATTGCACAGTAGCGTTGGATCGGAACCTTGAACAAAAGGTTAGAAACGGTATTTACCATCAGTTCACAGCTATCTTTGGCGGTTTTGCCGTAATAGTACTGAAGAGTGAGCTGCATGCTCTTTTCACCCAGGAACTTGCCCTGGTCGTTGTACATCTTGACCGGTACATAGGTATCTCTGGGAATCGCAAGGATCTTAATCTTCCCACTCTCCACATTAATACTCACCAGAATGATCGCATCCGCCAACCCTTGTCCCTTTATCTCGTTGGCCTGCTCCACCGGGGTGCTGTTGTCGATCCCCAGACAAAGGAAATTGATCACATCCTCGTTGTACTGATATTCTTTCCCTTTATATGTAATAAAGAGGCCTTCCTTCCTGGTTTCAGGAGTGTCTTCCACATCGAATTGTTTTATGGGCTGCAAAATCGTTGACTTTAACGGATATTAACGGGTATTAGGAGACTAAATATACGGATTTATACGAATACTTGAAAACTCAACGGGTTAATCTATAATTAAAATGATAAAATTGACAGTTATTAATGATTTGCGTATAATAGGTATAGATTGGAAAAAGTAAAGTTTTGTCGTTATAATTTGATAATTTTATATTAGGAGATGAATAAATGGAAAAACATTTCTTTGGATAGAGGACCGCAAAGACAAAGCAAGTTATATGTTTTGGAAAACATTTATAAAAAAAATATGCAGATATAAAGAAGAATGTTATATTGCTAGACATTATATGTTTTGAATATATTCTTTTGGAATTTGATAAACTTATCAAATGGATTTATGCACCAGATGATGAATTTCTGGTAAAACGGATAAAGGCAATCCGTGCAAGAGAATTATTACTCATACTTCGCAACCTGAATTTGTGCTGTGTTAGTTGAAAATACAGAGAAAATCAAAAATAAAAAGGTATAAGCACTCTGTTTTTGTTATAATGGAATTAGCCGAAAACCATTTAAAAACGGAGGCTTATACCATGAATAGCATAGCAGAAATCTTTGATAATAGCAAACAACTCTTAGATAGTATTGAAAATTTTTTTGATAAGTACATTGGTCGTCCCCTTCTTAGGAAATGTGGTGTCATAAAAATGGTCGATGACATTTTTGTCAACAGCGGGATGACATACTTTGATAACCCGATTTCCCGTCTGCTGGGTGATCTGAAACAATCACCCGTCCTTGAGAAAGTTGTGAGTGCCAAGGATCTGCTTATCGACAAACTTCTCGTGTGTTTTGCCCCTGCAAGTGCGTATCTGATGTTTAAGACGGACACATTCTTCCGGGATTATAAGCAAGACACATTTTACCGTTTTGATAAGCTTCCCGGAGCTAACTGGGAAAGGCTGCAATTGGAAACAGCAAAAAATGTCATTTTAGATATAGAGTCACAGACCACAGACAAACATATCAATGCTCTGATTTTTGATGATTCTTTATATGCGCGGACCGGCGGAAAGGGAACCGAATTATGTGCCAGGGTTTTTGACCATAATGATCATAAGACCCGTCTTGGATACCGCATGATGACTGGTGGATGGACAAATGGAGAGACATTCATTCCTTTTGCACAGTCCCTTTTGTCAACGCGCGATGAGAAACAAATGGTTGGACCCAATGTCCGAATCGATTGCCGTACACTACGCGGAAAGCGCCGGGCAATGGCAAAAACAAAGGGAACCCTTGTTGTCCAACATATGGTAAAGCAGGCACACAAAGCAGGGATACCATTCGATTATGTCCTGTTTGACACATGGTTTTCCAGTCCATCCCAGCTGGCTGCGCTCAAGGGGATAGGAACAGATGTCATAGCGATGATCAAAAAGAACAGCACGAAATATATCTGGAGAGATCCCGCAACAGGCGAGGAGAAAAAACTGAATGTAAAAGAAATCTACAGCAGGAACAAAAAGCGCAGGGGGCGTTCCAGATACCTCCTGTCTGTAGATATTATCATTCCTGACAGTACCGGGAATGCCATGAAGGCAAAACTGGTCTACGTACGGAATCACAGCAACCGCAAGGACTGGGTATGCTTTGTATGCACTGACATGACCTTAGATGAAGAGAAAATCCTCCGTGCGTACACGATGCGCTGGAAAATTGAAACCTATTTTAAAATGTCAAAGAGCTATTTAAAACTTCGTACGGAATGCCACAGTACAAGCTATGATGCCATTACTTCACATATGGTAATCGTTGCAATACGGTACATGATACTGGCAATTGAGCGTTTCCAAAATACAGATAACAGAAGTCTGGAAGAACTATTTTATGAGGTACAGCGGGATATCATAAATGAAATGATGGACTGTGCAATCATTCTCATTTTGGACATCATGCTGCAGAGTGTGAAACAGCATTTCAAAGCTTCGGATGAACAGATCAACGGACTGCTCTGTACATTTATCGGCAATCTCCCCACACCGTGGAGAGAACGCTTTACTATGCCCACTGCGGCATAAAGCTATTTTATTTTTACTATTGCAAGGCTTATAAAATCGTAATGATAAGCAGTTTTAGGTTGCGAAGTATGAGTTATTAGTTAAATCTATTCAATCTGAAACATTCGATTATAAGACGATTCAGGAAATTATAAAGTATGACAATCATCTTGATAACCATAATATAGAACAATTGTCTGCAAAATTATTATTTGATCTGACAAGGAATACAGGTTTTGAGGTATCTAAGGGAATGATTGGGAAATGTTGGATTGATTCATGCTGTAATTGACACGAAAGAGAAGAAAATGATATCTGTGGGTTGGATGAGAACAATTAAAATATAAATTTTCAAAAATGGGAATGGAGATAATGTAGTGATTACAATTTACAAGGATAAAAATGATATATCTGATGATATGGAATATGTTGAATTAAATGATATTTTTTTTAATCAAAAGACAATATTAAAATTAGATAATTATGCAAAAGAAATTATTGAAAAAGTTGATGGTTCAAAACTTCTCAGCAAGTATAAAATTATGTCTAAATTTAATGAAGTGGCGTTGGATATAGATTGCTTATCAACAGGGTGCAAAACTATTTTAAATGTATTATATTTTCCAAATAAAGTATTTTGCATGAAAGAATGTGGAGATAATGCAATAGAATTGCTATATAGTTTGAAAAACGGAAATATCTACAGTGATTATGCAATGATACCCTTTGATATGCCTGCTGTGAGAGTAGCTAACAATTCCAAATACCATATAATTAATGATTATGAAGAATTAAAGAAGTGGTGGGAAAATGAAATGTGAACCAAAAGTGATGAAGTATTTCTCAACAATTCATACTTCATTTGCAATAAATTTTGTATTTTCTAATAATATTACTATTCTTATCGGACTTTCAGCTGCCGGGAAGACAGCCGCATTTTCATTTATCAGAGAATGTATGGCTATAAATCCTCAAATTGTATGTCTGAATTACTTGGATTATCAAAAAGATATTAAAGAAATGCTAACACAAATGAAAAATAAGATGATTGTGATTGACAATGCAGATATTTTATTAGACGATGAAACAAGAAAATTTATCTCTTTAGATGAAAATAATCAATATCTTATTATAGGTCGCAATCCCAAAAATCTTTTTACTACCAAAGATAATTTGTTTGAATTGGTAAGTAATAAAAATGAAGATGTAACAGAATTTTGGATTCAACCATATCTCTGATACTTCCAAGATCAAATTTAAAAAGCTTGGGTACTTAATGAAACAAGTAGTCATTAGATGCGTTATGTCATTAGATATTTAGGGAGTCTTCTTCTAGTTTTCAATTGACATAGACTCCCTTTTTAATTATAATCTTATCGCATTGCCTGTAAAAGGGTGTGATTTTTCATATTCAGAAGCTTCTTTGCTTATTTCTTCTGGTGATTTTTTATCAAAATAGTCTCTTTGCCATTTTGTATAATCAAATTTTTCTCGTATGATAACGGAAATAAATTGTTCTGCTTCAACAATTCCCATCTGTTGAGTTAAACATTCCATTCCTTTGCGCATGATTTCTGAAGTAGTTACATTCATATTATTCGCCCTCCATTTCTGTAACAAATTCAATCGGTGAAACCATTTTGATTTCCTTGGTATTATATTTTAATAACCGTATATCTGTTGAAATAAAGTATTCACATCCTGCATATATAGCTGATGCAACATGACAAGCATCCTTAAACTTAATTCCTGTCTGCATAATTTCAGATGCTTTTGTCTCAATTTCTACTTTACGTTCTACCCCAACATATGCAAATGTATTCTTATGGATAAAATCTAAAATTGTATTACGTCGCATTTCAAATGGATTATTGTTACATTCATATCTTAACATATATGATGCAACCAACTCGAACTGTTTTTCTTTTATTAATTTTTGTATATATAGCTTGGATTGTGTTTCCATAAACACTTTCAGTTGTGCTTGGTCATCATATGGTCTATTGTAGCAACACATATCAAGATAAATTCTCAATATATCATACCTCCAGTTTAATTATTCAAAGAGAAAAGTTTTAATATCAATAGGATAACATAAATTCATTGTTTTTACTACTTTTTAATCAAAATTATTTTAATACTTACTTGAGATGATTTGAGTTAATCAAGACCTATTAAACATAGTTTTACTAGTTCCTTTTAGAACACATTCGTATAAATTCGTATATTTTCCAATCACATTTTTCCAAGAATTCGTAAAAATCAATACTTTTTCGCTTTATTACACAATTCGATGTGGAAGACACTCCTGAAACCAGGAAGGAAGGCCTCTTTATTACATATAAAGGGAAAGAATATCAGTACAACGAGGATGTGATCAATTTCCTATGTCTGGGGATCGATAACAGCACCCCGGTGGAGCAGGCCAACGAGATAAAGGGACAAGGGTTGGCGGATGCGATCATTCTGGTGAGTATTAATGTGGAGAGTGGGAAGATTAAGATATTGGCGGTGCCGAGAGATACTTACGTGCCAGTAAAAATGTACAATGACCAAGGGCAGTTCCTCGGCGAGAAAAACATGCAGCTCACCCTTCAGTATTATTACGGCAAGACAGCCAAAGACAGTTGCGAATTAATGGTAAATGCGGTTTCTAATCTGCTTTTTAAGGTTCCGATTCAACGCTACTGTGCAATCAACCTGGAAGCGATTCCTATCTTGAACGATGCAATCGGCGGGGTGGACGTCCAGGTATTGGGAGATGTCGAAGTCGGCGGTAAGCCTTATCATGCAGGAGATACCCTGCATTTGCAGGGGAAAATGGCAGAGGACTATATCCGGGACAGAAATACCGATCAATTTGCCAGCAGTATGGGCAGGTTGGAGCGACAGAAACAGTATATGACAAATTACTTCGCCACAGCAATGGCACAGGTAAAAAATGACCTGACACTTCCGGTTTCTATCTATCAGTCGTTACAGGGAAATATGTATACGAATATTTCGGTAGAAGATATCACCTATCTGGCGCCGGAAATGTTAGATGTAACGCTCACGGCAGAAGATATGTCAATGATCCCGGGAGAAGTGACACAGCCTGATGAGCATGAAGCATATATGGTGAATTCAGAACAATTGAAAGAGCTTGTAGTGAATTTCTTTTATACAGAAGTTCTGTAAATACAAAAGATTTTAGAATTTAGGAGGATGAACCAATGGGTTATGATAAGCCTGACCATAAGAATTATGTCAGGGGCAAAAAGAAGTCTTCCGGGAAAACCGGATTGCTTGTGGCGATTATTGCCATTGTAATTGTTGTAGCGGGAGCAGGGATTGGATTTTATGTATATTCATCCAATCAGCAGAAGAAATCTGCAACTGCAGAAAAAGCAAAGAAAGCTGATCCGGAAGAGACACAAGAATCATATGAAAAACTAAAAGAACAAGTAGCCGTGGATGCAGATGATCCGATGTTCAGAAAGATTGATTTTGCAGCTGCACAGGCAACAAATCCAGATGTGTATGCATGGATTTGGATACCGGGAACAAACATTGATTATCCGATTCTGCAGAGTGAGACAGAAGATGATGCGTATTATCTGAATCATACAATAGAGAAAAAGGAAGGTCTTCCCGGCACTATCTATACAGAAAAGTATAACGGGAAAGAATTTTCCAGTCCGGTTACCGTAGTTTATGGTCACAATATGAAGAATGGCAGCATGTTTGCAGACTTACACAAATTTGAAGATAAAGCTTTTTTTGACGCCAATCCTTATGTATATATCTACACACCGGAAAGAACTTTGAAATATCATATATTCGCGGCAACACCATTTGACGATCGGTATTTACTTGGAAGTTATAATTTTTCTTCTCAGGTTGATTTTGAAAAATATTTGGACGAATTGAGAAGTTCTATCAATGCCAATGTAAATATGGATGTAAATGTATTGCAGCAGACAGGCATTTTGACGCTGTCAACATGTATTGCTGATTCGCCCAATGAGAGATTTCTAGTAAATGCAACATGGGAAGAATAGAAATAATTAATGAGGGATATTAAGGCCAACAAAGCTTTAATATATAGTCACACAACGTAACAGAAAATATGGAAGGAGAAAATAAGGATATGAAAATGAAAAAGTTAACAGCCCTTGCATTAGCCGGTGTGCTTTGCTTGGGTATGTCTACAACAGCATTTGCATCAGCCAGCCCATTGCCGGAAGATGCTGTAACAGCAACTCAGGATGAAAAAGACGTAAACGTATATCAGTCTCCAATTGACACAGAGACAGGTACTTTTGCTGGATGGAACAGCAAAAAGCCAGAGAAAGTTGATGAGAGCGTTCGTTATACTCTTGAAGACAGACTTGACGAAATCAAGAAAGATTTAAGAGATGAAGATTCTTTAACAGGTGAGGAATTAAAGGCACTGAAAGAAGAGCAGACTACATTAAATGAATTATTAAGTTCAGATAAGAAGTTTGCGGTTGTAACTCTTGCTGATATCACTACAGATGCAGTTGTTGATGAGGAGAATCCTATCAATATCAAATTTAGCTTAAACGGAGATACTGCTTGGGAAGGTATCCAAAAAGGTGAAGTTGTTCGTATCTTACATCAGGTAAATGGTCAGATGATCGTACTTGAAGGTACAGTACAGTGGAATGAAAAAGATGGATTTTTCGTAGAGCAGGAATTCGATAGCCTGTCACCAATCGCTATCTTAAGATTCACAGATGCTGCTGCAAATGGTGACGATCAGAATGGTAATAATACACCTAACCCAACACCAAATCCTGGCGATGACACAACTGTAACCCCAGGTACAAATGGAAACATTACAGCAGATCAGCTTGCAGATCTGATTGTAAAGAAACTGCAGAACGCAGATGCATCAAAGGTTGTACGTGTTGTTTCTTCTAGCAAGGCTTCACCAAAGACTGGCGAGTAATCTATAGTTTATCAATAATAGGGAACTTAACCCTTAATAAAAATAAGTAATATGATATGACATAACAGGTCTGTTATTGTGTGTGATATTGAAAAGAGCATTCCGCTTCTAGCGGATGCTCTTTTACTAATATTTATCAATAAAAACTAGAGAAGTTTATAGCAAACTATCCTTTCAATTGAACCAAACAACGTTTTTTATAAAAGGATATCCCATAACACATCATCACAGAATAATCCTCCCGAAACTCTTCATCATACTTTCGGCTATCTATCTGTGTAATCGCCTCATTACAAGCCTTTTCCAGTCCTTCTTGAGATCTTGCATACTTAACTTCAAAAATCGCCATACGATCCCCAGAATAGTCCTGTACAATAATATCGCTGCGCCCTTCTCCATGTTCTCTGTTCGATTCCACAACATACCCTGCACCGGCAAATATACCGGCAAAAAAAGCATGATAGAAATCTTCTCGATAATCATAATAACTAATGGTCTTGCGAAGTAATCTTGTCATTTCTTTTGTTACGGTCTCAGCATTCCCGGTCCAGACTGCCTCGAATAACGCTTTTCGATTCCATTTTTGTGTACTTTCCTGAAACCATTTACTTACTGTAGTCTCAAAAATCTCCTTTATTTCTCGGTTGGGGATTTTTAATCCGAGACACCCCTCTGGAAGAGAACAATTTAGCTCAGTCTGCCTAACTGGGGTCAGATATCCAGTCAGATAAAGCATACTCCAAAGATTATCTTCGGAAGATAATAATTCATTATAGGTTAGATCTTCTTCTATTTTCTGAATCACATAGCTTCCAGATAACAGCGTTTCAAACTTTTTAGTTATAGCCTCCCCGGCGAAATCAATAAATAAGCGAATAATACTATTATCACTTGAATTCTTCCAATACCCAACAGGCTTTGCATTTGGATTGAGCATCAGCCTTTCTACATGATTCATCACATCCCATGGACAATAAATATCAAAATCCCCAAAATGATATCCGTTATACCATTCTTTTATCACCGTTGTATAGTTCGTTAACCCTGCATCTTTTAGGAGCAAATCCACTTCCTTCTGAGTGAACCCAAAATATTCATTTAATCTGGTATCCGAAATGGTATCTGGTACAAAATTATTGGTTCCCGTGAAGATGCTTTCTTTTGCAATTCTTAGACATCCGGTAATAACAGCAAACTTTAATGCGCTATTGTCCTTGACAACTTGCATAATTCCTTTCATAACATCCAGCATTTCACGGTAATATCCGTTATCGCTGGCCTTTGTCAGGGGTACGTCATACTCGTCTATGAGTAGAATTACAGGCTTTCCATAATATGTCTGCATCATTCTGGTCAGATTAAGCAAACTATTTTCTATTACACCTTGGGCAGCCTTCTGTGAAGCCACCTGACAATACGTCTCTTTGGTGAAAGAATCCAGTTTATCACATTCTATTAGATACAGATGTTCTTTATAGCGATCCGAGATAACTCCTGTGAGCTTATCATAAGCTTTCTGAAAATTCAGTCCATCAACACTTTTGAACGACAGAAAGAGTGTTGGGTACTTATTCATCCAGGTATCACATAAATCCTTGTCGTCTGCAATTGAAAGTCCTGCAAACAGACTGCCGTTTTCTCTCCGAATATCAAAAAATTCCGACAGCATACTCATACCCAGAGTTTTTCCAAATCTCCGCGGGCGGGTTATTAATGTGACCTGTCTTCCGTCTGTTCGCAGTAACTCTCTAATCAAGCCACTTTTATCAATATAATAGTATCCATTTCTCCGAATATCCTCAAAGCCGGAGCGTCCGATTGGTATCTTCATTTCATTCATATTCGTGGCTTCCTTTCTTAAAATTACTATGGCTTTATTATACAGAGGAATATTCTGTTATTCAAGGATAATTGCCCAGAAGATCAATAAGATCAATTTATCATTTATATGGATAGAAATATAGTAAAAGAGCATCCGCCAGAAGCAACACGGATAACTTTTTGTATCTGCACTTTGCTGTAATTTCTTTACGATAAGATCAGCAAGCTGATCAGCAGTAATATTTCCATTAGCATCTGGAGTTAAAGTAGGTTGATCGTCAGGATTCGTTCCATTACCGCCATTATCACTACCAGGAACTCTAAGATAGCGACTGGTGATAAAGAGTCAAATTTCTGTTCTACATACAGAACACCTTTATCATCCTTTTTGATTGGTACATTCTCAAATACTTCCCATGCAACGATGTTACCATTTTTATCCGTTATAGCATGTAATAAATTAACTGTTTTCTCATCGGCAACGCCTTCCCAAGCGCCAGTCAATTCAAATCTAACCAGTAATTCATTCTCATCATCAACTGTTGTTCCAGGTGCCTTTACATCCATCAAAGCACCCACTACAAACTTATCAGTTGTAGACATCAAATTTTCTAAGGCTTCTTTTTCCTACTACAATTACAATGGCTATAATCGCCACAAGCAATCCGGTTTTCACGGAAGACTTTTTTCTGCTCCTGACATAATTCTTATGGTCAGGCCTATCATAACCCATCGGTTCATCCTCCTAATTTCTAAAATCTTTTGTAATTACAGAACTTCGGTATAAAAGAAATTCACTACCAGTTTTTTTAATTATTCTGAATTTACCATATATGCTTCATGGTCATCCGGCTGTGTTACTTCTCCCGGAATCATCGACATATCTTCCGCTGTAAGCGTTACATCCAACATCTCAGGCGCCAGGTATGTGATATCCTCTACCGAAATATTCGTATACATATTCCCCTGCAAGGATTGGTATATGTATACCGGAAGCGTCAGGTCATTTTTTACCTGTGCCATTGCTGTGGCGAAATAATTCGTCATATACTGCTTCTGGCGTTCCAGCCTGCCCATACTGCTGGCGAAAACATCTGTATTTCTGTCCCGGATATAGTCCTCCGCCATCTTCCCCTGCAGATGAAGGACATCTCCGGCATGAAATACCCTTATCTACTAGCAAAAAATGTTCACACAGTTTGAAATTATATTAAATAAAGTGCTGATTGATTCAACTTTTCTCAAAAATATGGTTTGCTGGACTGAAAACAGGAAATTGCATAAGAAGATATTTGGGTTTTAGCGGAGGAGGCACACAAAAATAAAATCGGAAAGTATTATTTGAGGCAATTTGGACTGGAGACACTGAGTCCGCAACTAACGAAATCACAAGATTACTTCGTAAAACAATTAGCTATTATGATTATCGTGAAGATTTTTATCATATCTTTTTAGCTGGTATATTGGTCAGAGCCGGATATTCAGTAGAATCTAACAGGGAGCATGGCGAGGGACGCAGTGATATTATCGTACAGGATTATTCTGGGGATCGTATGGCAATTTTACAGATAAATAGCTGAATGTACAGAGAATAATTTCGTGAGGACTATTCGAAGATAATGTGTTATGGAATCTATTTTTATAAAAAACGATGTTGGATCCGATTGAAAAATTAGTAAAAGAGCATCCACCAAAAGTGGAATGCTCTTTTCAATATCACACACAATAACAGACCTGTTATGTCATATCATATTACTTATTTTTTTACAGGGTTAAGCTCCCCTTTTGTAAACTATAGATTACTCGCCAGTCTTTGGTGAAGCTTTTCCTGTAGCTGCTGTACGATCAAACTTCACGCCATTTGTCTGCAGTTTCTTTGCAATCAAATCTGCAAGCTGATCCGCTGTAACATTTCCATCCTTATCTGGTGTAACTGTAGGCTGATCTCCTGGCTGATTTGTGTTTCCTGGCTGCTCTCCCGGAGGTGTTACCTGAACAGAACCGTCAGATGTAACTCTTAAGATTGCAACTGGTGACAGACTTGTAAATTCATTCTCTACATAGAATTCAGATTTTACTGCATCCCATTTTACTTCGCCTTCGTATACTTCCCAAAGTAGAGTACGACTATTCTGGTGCATAATGCGAATCTTCTGACCTACAGCCAGGTTCTCTAATCTGTTATTTAAAACAAATTTAACCATCAATGGATGTTCTGGGTCAACAGGAAGAATCTGTCCGTTTTCATCTTTTGCAACGCTTAAGTCTACAAGTGTAGCTACTTCAATTAAATCATCAGATTCTACTAATGTGTTCAATGCAGCCTGCTGTTTCTCATATTCAGCAATCACTCCTGCTAATTTAGGATCATTCTTCTGCTTTAACTCAGTGATTTTTTTCTCATAATCAACAGAAGCTTGCTCAAACGTATCCTTAATAGCATCACTAGCCTTTTCCGGATTTGTAGAATCCCAACCGTCAAACTCATTCCAACGATTAACATCGATCTCGTCTTTATTCAATTCTACATTTGTTCCGTTTCCAGTAGTAGCTGTTATAGCATCTTTTGGTCCAACACTAGGTGCTGCAAGAGCAACTGTGGACATACCCAAGCAAAGAGCGCCGGCTAATGCAAGGGCTGTTAACTTTTTCATTTTCATGTTCTTATTTTCTCCTTCCATATTTTCTGTTACGTTGTGTGACTATATATTAAAGCTTTGTTGGCCTTAATATCCCTTAATTAATTCTCCCCTATTGCTCCAATGTTGCATTGACTAAGAACCTTTCATTTGCTGAATCTGCAATACAGGTTGAAAGTGTCAGAATGCCGGTCTGTAATGATACATTGACATCCATATTTACATTCCCGTTGATCGTGCTTCTTAATTCATCCAGGTATTCCTCAAACTCCATCTGAGCCGAGAAATTATAGCTGCCAAGCAAATACCTATCATCAAACGGTGTTGCCGCAAATATGTGATACTTCAATGTTTTCTCTGGCATGTAGACATATACATAAGGATTTGTGTCAAAAAATGCCCTGTCCTCATATTTATGAAGGTCTGCAAACATACTGCCATTCTTCATGTTGTGCCCATAGACTACGGTAACCGGACTGGAAAACTCTTTTCCATTGTATTTTTCCGTATATATCGTTCCCGGAAGACCTTCTTTCTTCTCTATCGTATGGTTCAGATAATATGCGTCATCCTCCGTCTCGCTCTGGAGAATCGGATAATCAATATTCGTACCAGGTATCCAAATCCAAGCATACACATCTGGATTCATTTCCTGCGCAGCCGCAAAGTCTATTTTTCGGAACATCGGGTCATCTGCATCGACGGCTACCTGTTCTTTCAATTTTTCATAGGATTCCTGTGTCTCCTCGGGATCTGCTTTTTTGGCCTTTTCTGCTGCTGCAGCTTTTTTCTCTTGATTGGAAGTATGTACAAAGAATCCAATCCCCGCTCCCGCTAATATGACTACGATTGCTATAAGTGCTACAACCAATCCGGTCTTTCCGGAAGATTTGCTCCTTCTTCCTCTCCTATGCTCAGGATTCTCATAATCCATGGGTTCATCCTCCTAAATTCTAAAATCTTTTGTATTTACAGAACTTCTGTATAAAAGAAATTCACTACAAGCTCTTTCAATTGTTCTGAATTCACCATATATGCTTCATGCTCATCAGGCTGTGTCACTTCTCCCGGGATCATTGACATATCTTCTGCCGTAAGCGTTACATCTAACATTTCCGGCGCCAGATAGGTGATATCTTCTACCGAAATATTCGTATACATATTTCCCTGTAACGATTGATAGATAGAAACCGGAAGTGTCAGGTCATTTTTTACCTGTGCCATTGCTGTGGCGAAGTAATTTGTCATATACTGTTTCTGTCGCTCCAACCTGCCCATACTGCTGGCAAATTGATCGGTATTTCTGTCCCGGATATAGTCCTCTGCCATTTTCCCCTGCAAATGCAGGGTATCTCCTGCGTGATAAGGCTTACCGCCGACTTCGACATCTCCCAATACCTGGACGTCCACCCCGCCGATTGCATCGTTCAAGATAGGAATCGCTTCCAGGTTGATTGCACAGTAACGTTGAATCGGAACCTTAAAAAGCAGATTAGAAACCGCATTTACCATTAATTCGCAACTGTCTTTGGCTGTCTTGCCGTAATAATACTGAAGGGTGAGCTGCATGTTTTTCTCGCCGAGGAACTGCCCTTGGTCGTTGTACATTTTTACTGGCACGTATGTATCCCTGGGCACCGCCAATATCTTAATCTTCCCACTCTCCACATTAATACTCACCAGAATAATCGCATCCGCCAACCCTTGTCCCTTTATCTCGTTGGCCTGCTCCACCGGGGTGCTGTTGTCGATCCCCAGGCATAGGAAGTTAATCACATCCTCGTTGTACTGATATTCCTTCCCTTTATATGTAATAAAGAGGCCTTCCTTCCTGGTTTCAGGAGTGTCTTCCACATCGAATTATCGGATCATAAAAATACCTCTTTATTTTTGCGGATTTCAAGGAGATTGAACATAAAAATATACGGAAATATACAAATAGATAGAAGAATCAAGACAAAGCACGGTAGTTCCTGGGACTTAACGCAAAAAAACAAGAGCACTTCTGCTCTTGTTTAGAGTCTGTTAAGAAAATTATTATTGCAGATTCTCCAATGCCCGTATCACCATGATCTCATCCTGCTCAAACATGTGCGAATACCGTTTGAATATCGTTTCCTGTGTGTCGCCGGACACCTTCTCGATCACGGTGATCGGAACATTTCTCTTTATTAGATTGCTTATATAGGTATGCCGGAAAGCGTGGCAGTTACAGGGTTCGATTCCTAGTATTTTACAGGTGTCTTTGATCCTGGTCAGACAATAGCTGTGTACATAATTGAAAATCCTGTCTGAGTTTTCACCTCCGCCGGCAATATGCTTGCTATGTTCTCTGTGATACATTACCTCGAGATGGGGAGGTATTGGAATAGTACGGTTTTTCTTGTTCTTCGGACCTTTTACAATGGCCTTGCCGGATTCATCTTTCTCACGCCCGGTTGATTTGGTGACGGAGATCCTCATGCCCGACAAATATCCGCTGTCAGATGCCGTTGATTCCGGAGAGTGGAAATTGCCTCTTGGATCGTGCGCGTCTTTATGATAGTGAAATGTTTCGAAGTCATTCCAGGTCAGGGCCAGACATTCAGACAGCCTCACTCCTGTATAGTACAGCACATTATAGAAAAACTGCAGTCTGGGATAGGCATTGTATCCGTTATGATTGCTTTGCTTATTGCCCAGATAATTATCGATTTTTTGGAAATCTTTATGTCCCAGAAGATAATAATTCTTCTTTTGTTCGGTTTTTATATTGTCTGCTTTTAAGAGAAAATTATCTGCGATCAGGCCTCGTTTATAAGAAAGCTTTATCAGTTTACGAAATGTGCTGTTGAGAGTGTGAACGGTTTCTTCCGAATACTTTTGTCTTAGTTCTGCGAATATTTTATAGTAAACATGTTCGGTTATGTCTTTTAATTTTGTGTTTGCAGGAAGATATTTGTAAATTACTTTCATGTTCTGTTCTGTACTTTGGATCGTCATCTCGCTGAACTGTTGTGTGAGAGCTTTGGTCTTCCAAAGTTCAAAAGCACTTGCAAGGGTGATATCTTTGTCTTCGGTTTTTGTGATGCCGATCTGCAGTTTTGCCAGCGCTTCTTTTGCTTCGGCGATGGACATACAATTGTAGACCCATTGGCTTTTGTATTTATTCTTTTGCAATATGGGATCGTATTCCTTATAATTGTATTTGACGTCGTATTTTTTGGTTCCTTCGTTGTAATAAATGTTTTTGTAATTGGTTTTTTTTCTTGCACTTTTTGTCATTAGTTTTGACCTCCATTTGTATAAATTCTTGACCAGATTCTACTACGAATTTTATACGAATAGAAGTAAAAGAAGTGAAATTTTACTGATTCTATTATATCATTAAAACAGAGTAAATCCAAGACTGGCACGAAGAGCGGGGCGGTGCTATAATTAAAGAACGATTACGAGAGGGCACATGTAGAACAGGAGGAATGTACTTTGAGCAAAGGAAATTGGTTAGAGCTGGCGGCGGATCAGGCACAGGTGGGAAAAGTTCTGGAAATGAATCAGTACACGCAGAAATACGGTCTTGCTTTGAGTTCGGAGGATGCGCAGATGATTGTGGCAGAGCGCAGGAGCGCTTTGAAGGAACAGAAGAGAGTGGAATTTGGGCAGGGGATACTCCCACAGTTGATCTACGAGTTTTGTGATTCTGATTACATCAGCCAGGACAATTATCTGGAGACTATGGTACGGCTTCAGGAGATCTTCTATCTCTATAAGAATGAGACGATGGATGAGCTGACGGATATGGAGCTGATCCATTTTATGAAGGAGCAGTTTGAGACGGTCTGCTACGGTGATCTGGAATATCTGGAGGAGACCTGTCTTGACATTTTCTCCCAGGCTGTGCGGGGCGGTTACCGGGGATATAGACAGACGGAAGGAAGGGGGGAATACAGTCAGTTTGATGAAGTACAGAGGTGGGATCCGAAAGTTTACCTGGAGGCGTTGAAGAATCTGCAGTAGTGGGAGGGTGAAATATGGGATATGAGATGGAAGAATTAATTCCGATCGTTGCAGAGCTTGCAGAGCGCTATACGGGATACGAGAGTACGTCTGTCACATATGAGAAAGCGAATCAACTGATGGAAGCCGTGATCTACTGCATTCATGAGTATGAGACAGCTGTTATGGAGAAGACTGGGGAATGCGGCGCTTCTGCGGAAGATAGGAGCGTAACGGAGATCGCGTCTGCAGAGAGGGTGTCTGCGAAGGAGGCATACCTGCTGGGCAGCCGGCTTGTGGATGCAAAGGTAAGGGCGATGAAGGAGATGTATCATGAACTGATCGGGCATTTCCATTCTTATGGAAATATTGCCCTTAAGGATGCGGTGGCGGCGGTGCCGGAGTTCTTGAAGTGGTATGATATCAAATACGATCCGCAGAATACGATCCTTACTCTGGATTATCCGGTGCTTAAGGATCTGGTAGAGTATTCCGGCATTGACGCAGTCTATGAATATGTCCGCTGCATCTGCATTGAACAGAGATTCCTGGGCAGATTCCCGGAGGATTATGTGCGGCGGGTGCTGCGCGCGTATTCCGGGGATTATGAAGAAATGTTCGAGAATCTCTGCGGGATCGTCCTTGCGGATGCTGTGCAGCATATTTTATTGAAGAAGCCCCTTGACGGTTCGGATGTATCGGAGAGTGACCGCTGCAGGATACAGGCGCTGCTTGGGATGTATTCTGGGGAGGAGGCGAAGGAGGCCGTGCGGGAGATCATGAGGAATTTTGTCAGGGAATTCTATGATGATGACGGAGAGATGCAGCGATATATGGAGAAGGAATGCGGCAATATTGCGGTGAGGGCTGGAATTATCGGGAGGCAGGAAGTATGAAGGAGAAAGTGAAGAGAGATAGCCAGGCAGAGACGAAGAAGCGCATACAGATTGTGCTTAAGATACTTGTAGGATTGATCCTGCTTGCCTTACTCTGTATAGCTGGTTACATCATTTACATGCAGGCAAATTATTATCGGATTGAAGATCACGCAAAGCTGGAGGTCAGGAATAATCCGAAGCAGACGTTAAGGACCGGGGAGGCTTACACGGCGGTGACTTATAATATTGGTTTTGGCGCATATGGCCCGGATTACAGTTTCTTCATGGATACGGGCGAGATGGCGGACGGGACTGAGACGGCGGGAGAGTACGGCAAGGCCGTCAGTAGGGAATCGGTGGAGCGGAATACGGCGGGTGCGGCAAAAGAGCTTGAGAAGCTGAGGGCGGATTTCCTTCTGCTGCAGGAAGTGGATGTGGAAGCGGATCGGAGTTATCATGTGAATCAGGCGGAGGAGCTTAAGGACAAGTTTGCTGATTATGGAAATGTCTTCGCAAATAATTTTCACTCGGCATATTTATTCTATCCATTTTCAGACCCGCATGGCGCGGTGGAAGCGGGACTTCTGAATTTCACACGGTATCAGATCGCAGAAGCAGAGCGGAGAAGTTATCCGGTAGACAACAGCTTTGTTACGAAGTTCACGGATCTGGACCGGTGTTTTGCTGTTATGCGCCTTCCGGTGGAGAACGGACGCGAGCTGGTACTGATCAACAGTCATATGTCGGCGTATGACGAGGGCGGCAAGATCCGCCTGCAACAGCTTGAACTGTTGAATTCTGTGATGGAGGAAGAATATCAGGCCGGGAATTATGTGATCGTGGGCGGAGATTTCAATCATGCGTTGGGTGAGGCTGTAGCAGAAGGATTTCCGTCTAAGCAGAGATTTCCGGCGTGGGTGTCCATTTTGACCCAGGAAGAGATGGCGAAAGGGATCTCGATCGTTCGGGCGGAGAATGAGCTTGAAGTGCCGACCTGCCGGGGAGCGGATATTCCTTATACGAAGGGTGTGAATTTCACAACGGTAGTGGATGGCTTCCTGGTGTCCGAGAATGTGAAAGCAGAAGCAGAGAATATTGATACGGATTTTGGGTACAGTGACCATAATCCCGTTATGCTTCGGTTTGAACTGGAGAAGTAGAATATTTGCAAGTTGATCGGATGAAAATTGCATTTCTTTGCGTGCAACACTGACTGTGTGGCTTGCGTTCCTGTATAAATGAAGGTGATAGGATTAAAATATGCAAAAAAGACTTGACATTTCATGTGAAAATCCGTAAAATAACATACGGTAGAAAAGGGCGGCAAGGCTGCCGATTCACACAGAAAACAGGAGGGAGTTCCAATTATGGCGCCGTACAGCAAGTTGAGCAAAGAGAAGTTATTGAATTTGAAGGGTGACCTTGAGAAGCAATTTGAAGAGATCAAGAAGAAGGGACTGCATCTGGATATGTCCCGGGGCAAGCCGTCCAAGGCTCAGTTGGATATCGGAATCGGCATGATGGATGTCCTGACAAGCGAGTCGGATATGTTAAGTTCTGATGGCGTGGACTGCAGGAATTATGGTGTTCTTGACGGGATCAGTGATGCCAGGAAGTTATTGGCGGATCTGTCGGAGGTGCCGGAGCGCAGTGTAATTATCTATGGGAATTCCAGCCTGAATGTAATGTTTGATACCGTATCCCGTGCCATGACTCATGGGTTCATGGGAAGTACCCCATGGGGGAAGCTGGACCGCGTGAAGTTCTTATGTCCGGTTCCCGGATATGACCGTCATTTTGCGATCACGGAGTTCTTTGGGATCGAGATGATCAATGTACCGCTCCTTGAGACCGGACCGGATATGGATATGGTTGAAGAACTGGTGTCAAAAGACGAGACGATCAAGGGCATCTGGTGTGTGCCGAAGTATTCGAACCCGACGGGTATTTCTTATACGGACGAGACCGTCAGAAGGTTTGCGCGGCTGAAGCCCGCGGCGAAGGATTTCCGCATCTTCTGGGACAATGCTTATTCGATCCATCATCTGTACGATGATGAGCGTGTGGTTGTGCTGGAACTGCTGAATGAGTGTATTAAGGTAGGTAATCCGGATATTGTGCTGAAGTTCATTTCCACATCGAAGGTGTCCTTCCCTGGTTCCGGAATCGCAGCGCTGGCAGCATCCCGCGGGAACCTTGAGGATGCGAGAAAATATATGAAGTTCCAGACGATCGGCCATGACAAACTGAACCAATTGCGTCATGTACGTTATTTTAAGGATATGCTTGGAGTCTATGAGCATATGAGAAAGCATGCCGCGATCCTCAGACCGAAGTTTGAGAAGGTGAATGAAGTTCTGGAGAAGGAACTGGGCGGCCTGGGTATCGGTACCTGGACGAAGCCTTTGGGCGGATACTTCATCTCATTCGATTCCATGGATGGATGTGCGAAGGCCATCGTTGCAAAGGCGAAAGAAGCAGGTCTTATCATGACGGATGCCGGCGCGACCTACCCATATGGGAAGGACCCGAAAGACAGCAATATCCGCATCGCACCTTCGTTCCCGACTGTAGAGGAACTGGAACTGGCTTCGAAGATATTTGTTCTCAGCGTGAAACTGGTGAGCATCGAGAAGTTGTTGAATGCAAAGTCAAAGACCCCGCTGTAAGCAACGCTGCAGAGCAGCGGGGGCTTTGACCCTAGCGGGAATAAAATATACCGCCGTTGAACTCTGCCAGAGCCGCGGCGGTGTTTTTTTATATTATAATAGGAAGGTTCTATTCAAATAAAGGTGTAGAGAAGTATCTCTCCGCTGTATCCGGAAGAAGTGTTACCACGGTCTTTCCGCTGCCAAGCTTCCGGGCAAGTTTGATGGCGGCGGCCACGTTCGTTCCGCTGGAGATCCCGCACATCAGCCCTTCCAGCCTTGCAAGGTCTTTGGAAGTCTGGAGCGCTTCTTCGTCGGTAATAATAGCAATATCCTCATAGATCTGGCGGTTCAGTACCTTGGGGACCACGCCGTCGCCAATACCCATCTGGATGTGTGTTCCGACCGTTCCGCCTGCAAGGATCGCCGCATTCTCCGGTTCCACTGCCCAGATGGTAATATCCGGGTTCAGCGCTTTCAGGGTCTCGCCGATGCCGGTGATGGTTCCTCCGGTGCCGATACCCGAACAGAAACCGTGGATCGGACCGGCTACCTGCTCTAAGATCTCAAGTCCGGTGTGATAGCGGTGGACCATGGGATTCGCCTCATTCTCAAACTGCTGCGGCACGAATACCTTAGGATTCTCGGCGGCCATCCGGTTCGCAGTCTGGACGCATTCTTCAATGCAGTCGCCGATATTCCCCGCGTCATGGATGAGAATGACCTTCGCGCCGTAATGTTCTACCAGGAGCCGTCTTTCCTGGCTTACGGAGTCAGGCATGATGATGACCGTCTCATAGCCCTTGACAGCACCCACCAGTGCAAGACCGATGCCCTGATTGCCGCTGGTAGGTTCTACGATAACGGAATCATTCTTTAAGATGCCCTCCTCTTCTGCTTTGCTGATCATATTGTATGCGGTCCTTGTCTTGATGGAACCGCCCACATTCAGACCCTCGAACTTCACAAGCACCCGGGCGGAGTCGCTGGGGACCATGCGGTTTAACTGGATGATAGGGGTCTGCCCCATTGCTTCTAATACATTCTGGTAAATCATATTTATCTTCCTCAAACTTTCTATATACATTATAATATGAAAGAAAAGCTTCTTGTGTAAAACTTTCTTAATTATATCAATAAGTGTTTTAAATGTAAAGGTTTTGTGAAAAAGGGCTTGCATTTTTACCGCAGTCATGGTAAACTATCTTAGCGAATGGAAGAAGGTCTTTTTTTTATGCCTAATTTTGGGTAGCCTCGCAAGCTACCATGTAACACGTCAATGAGAAAACGTAAAGCGAGGTGGAAGTTGTGCGTACAAGAATCACATTGGAATGTACAGAATGCAAGCAGCGTAACTACAACATGACGAAGGATAAGAAAACACATCCTGAACGCATGGAGACTAAGAAGTACTGCAAGTTCTGCAAATCACACACACTGCACAAGGAAACGAAGTAGTTCGCCGTAAAAGGAGTGGTTGTCATGAGCGAGAAGACGCAGAAGAGAAGCTGGTTCAAGGGTCTTAGCAGGGAATTTAAGAAAATCATTTGGCCAGACAAGATGACAGTAGCAAAACAGACGGCAGCAGTTGTTTCTGTATCCGTAATCCTGGGATTGATCATTGCGATCGTTGATTTTATCGCCCAGTACGGAGTGGATTTATTGGTAAGATAGACTGATGATCTGCAGGCAAGAAAGGTGAGTTTATGTCAGAGGCAAAATGGTACGTAGTGCATACCTATTCCGGGTATGAGAACAAAGTAAAAGCCAACATTGATAAGACGATTGAGAATAGGCACTTAGAAGAGCAGATTCTGGAGGTCCGCGTTCCGATGCAGGACGTTGTAGAATTGAAGAACGGCGTTCAGAAGGCAGCGCAGAAGAAGATGTTTCCCGGATATGTACTGATCCATATGTTCATGAATGATGACACATGGTATGTGGTGCGTAATACCAGGGGTGTGACAGGATTCGTAGGCCCTGGATCGAAGCCGGTTCCGCTCACAGATGCAGAGATGGCGCCGCTTGGGATCAAGCGGGAGAATATGGTGGTTGATTTTGCAGAAGGCGACATGGTTCAGGTGATTGCCGGAGCATGGGCAGACACCGTCGGAGCTATCCAGTCTATGAATATGCAGAAGCAGAGTCTTACGATCAATGTTGAACTGTTCGGCCGTGAGACACCGGTTGAGATCAGTTTTGCAGAAGTTAAAAAGTTGTAAATCAAAATCAGTGGGAGGGACCGTATTTCCCGACATCACCACAAGGAGGTAATTGAGATGGCAAAAAAAGTAGAAGGTTACATTAAGTTACAGATTCCTGCCGGAAAGGCAACACCGGCACCACCGGTTGGACCTGCACTTGGTCAGCACGGTGTGAATATTGTTGAATTTACGAAGCAGTTTAACGCAAGGACAGCAGATCAAGGAGATCTGATCATCCCTGTAGTTATCACAGTTTACAGTGACAGGAGCTTCAGCTTCATCACGAAGACACCGCCGGCAGCGGTATTGATCAAGAAGGCCTGCAACATCAAGTCAGGTTCCGGAGTTCCGAACAAGACGAAGGTTGCGACGATCACACAGGCTCAGTTAAGAGAGATCGCAGAGACGAAGATGCCGGATCTTAACGCAGCGACAGTAGAAGCAGCGATGAGTATGGTAGCCGGCACCTGCCGCAGCATGGGAGTTAAGGTGGCGGAGTAGAGCACTTAGCGAGGTATTTTCGAGCTTAGTGCGAACCCCATCTGGCCACTTGGCGAGGTGTTTTCGAGCCTAGTGGAGCAGATGATTCCTTGCGAGGTGTTTTCGAGCCTAGTGGAGCAGATGATTCCCTGGCGAATGTAGATTAAAATGTGAATAAATAAGTGGGAGGGTTATCCCGACATTACCACAAGGAGGTTATTTAGATGAAAAGAGGAAAGAAATATATTGAAGCTGCAAAAGCAATCGACAGAGGCAATCTCTATGATGTTGCGGATGCGGTGTCACTGGTTAAAAAGACTGCAGTAGCAAAATTCGATGAGACGATTGAGGCTCATATCAGAACAGGATGTGACGGACGTCACGCTGACCAGCAGATCCGTGGCGCGGTTGTACTGCCGCACGGAACAGGTAAGAAGGTTCGTATCCTTGTATTTGCGAAAGACGCCAAGGCCGAAGAGGCGAAGGCAGCCGGAGCAGATTACGTGGGCGGCGATGAACTGATTCCGAAGATCCAGAACGAGAACTGGTTTGAGTTCGATGTAGTAGTTGCAACACCGGATATGATGGGTATCGTTGGACGTCTCGGACGTGTTCTTGGTCCTAAGGGTCTTATGCCGAACCCGAAGGCTGGTACGGTAACGATGGATGTAACAAAGGCAATCCATGACATCAAAGCCGGTAAGATTGAGTACAGACTTGACAAGACAAACATTATCCATGTGCCGCTTGGTAAAGCATCCTTTACTGAGGAGCAGATTACGGACAACTTCCAGACGCTTATTGACGCAATCATCAAGGCAAGGCCGGCAGCAGTGAAGGGTCAGTTCTTAAGGAGCGTGACACTTACTTCTACCATGGGACCTGGCGTTAAGATTAATCCAATGAAATTGGTTTAACAGGTTGATTGAATCAGATATAAGATGATAAGATAGACTGCCGGGAAATCCTGTATTTGTACATAATGTACGAATTAGGATTTCCCGGCAGTTTTTGGTTATTTAGTTTCTATTTTGGGTTCAGCCGTTTCAACATATTTGATAATTTCTATGATCTTTTCGGCTGTCAAACCTTCAGCTTCTAATTTTTGAATAAGATTAACTACTTCTTTACCTGTCATATCCTCACCGCCTTTTTATAAGTGCCGTTTACTTTGGTACCTTCATTATATCAATCGGTGATTGCGGTGTAAAGCCTTTATTCGATTATCACTTCTTCCGTCGCTTAATTTTACAACAAAAATGCATGATTCACAACAAAAATATTCCTTTCTTTTGTAAATATTCTACAATGAAACGTGTGACGGAATGTAATCGTATAGGAAGGAAAATGTGTTATGAAGAGATTGTATAGTGTATTGCTGATCTGCGCGGCAATGGCCGGCATGATGCTTAGTATCACCAGCACAGAGGCGGCTGATCTTGCGAAGGTACGCGGAAGGGTGAACATTGACCTTGATACGTTTGTATGTGTGGAGAAGACGAATAATAACTCCGGGATGGAGCCGGACAATAGTGAGAAGACGAAGTACAAGATGTGGTTCAAGAATTCATTCACGGACCGGAATAATATCGGAGTTACCTACAGGAGCGGACAATCTTACGAGATGACGGATGTGGACAAGGTGGAGACTTACATGTACACGCAGCAGACCAGTAATGATAAGTTCCTTTTGTACATAAATACGAGTCCGTACAAATACTATCACAGGATGGATATCGGTGATATTAACAACGGCACCCTGGACGGAAACGGTACGGTGTGGTATTTCAATAATCTGGTGGTTCGGGTTACTCAGAATGTGTATTCTAAGGATTTTCGGGATCGGAGTACGAATATCAAAGCGAAGTATGGGAGTTCTTATGTATTCTTCGGACTGGCACATGAGTGGCAGATGCATGACGCAAGGCTTTATTTTGACAATGAGAGCAGATCCGGAGAGTTCCAGGGAGGTCTTACATTGATCTTGAAGAAGCATCGTATCGCGCTTCTTCAGCCGGAGTACCCTAAGCAGGTGTTGGAGAATGGTTCCGAGAAGGAGTATGTCGCCTTCTCTAATCTGAAGATGCGCCTGGAGGACGGGAAATCTTATGATCCCGGGAGTCAGGGGGACATTTACCGGGATGAGCGTGTGACGGTACAGTATACGCTGGCGGATGCCAATAACTGCAAGCTTAAGGGGTATCGTTTCTACAGTGACAGGGATCGGAAGAATCTTCTCTATACGAAATGGATCGAGGGCGGCGAGACAGAATCCAGCTTCACGCTGGACGCTGCGCTGATACAGGATCTTGAGAGAGGTAAGGCGATAAAAAGTCTTGGTGATATCTATGTGGAACCGATCTTCGAGCAGAGGAAGGTCACCGTGGATATCTCACAGGTTGTCCCGGAAGACAGCGCTGTGTCGGTGACTCCGGTTACGGGCGGGGATGGGTCTGATTCCTTCCAGCTTCAGGTTGAGGAGAATGGCAAGAAGGAAGTGATCGGAAGTTTCAAGAAGAATAAGGCCACGCATATCGGGGATGTGATCACCTTCGATTATACGCCGAATTCCAAATACAAAGGGCCGTACCAGTTCTCACATTATGAATACCGGATGTGCGAGAGCCAGAACCAGGTCGCGGGCACCTATCCGGTGGAAGCGCTGTATTCTCCGGATAAATATGACATCTCACAGAAGCTTGGCACGGCGTATTTCTGGATGCAGCTTCATGTGATCCTGAAGGCAGAGGTGGTTCTCCAGGATAAGACGGTGACCTATAATAACCGGAATGTGACCATTGATCCTCCGGAAATCAAGTACCCGGAGGGACACCCGGCGCCCACGGGAACGATTACTTATACTTATTATAAGGCATTGGGGGATGTGACGCAGTGGGGGCTTCAGGAAGAGATAGACGGTCCGCCCATAGACGCGGGGATTTATTATGTGGTGGCGACGATGAGGCAGGATGCGCATTACCTCTCGGCGGAGAGCAGACCGGCAATCTTAACGATCGAGAAGGCGGTGCCGGTGCTTTCCAATGTGCGGGGAACACAGATTACATACGGGGATCCGTTGTCGAAATCGACGGTGACCGGTACTGCGGAAGGAGTGAGCAAGTCCAAGATCAGCGGAACATTTGCATGGAAGGACGGAAATCAGAAGCCAAATGCGGGAACCAATAAGGCGGATGTGAAGTTTACGCCTGCCGACCGGTATGCGGTCAACTATGCCGAAGCGGAAGGAAAGGGAATGGTTTCGGTTGTTCCGGCAACGCCGACGATCCAGAAGGGTGCTGACAAGACAGTCACCTACAGCGGCGAGCCGGTTGTGATGGAAGGAGCGTTCGCGGCAGGGATCGACGGAGAGAATACCGGTCAGAAGATCACCTATGAATATTTTACGAGTGAAGGATGTGAGAAAGAGAGTAAGCTTGCCGGTCCGCCGGTGGATCGGGGCGTGTATTATGTGCTGGCATCGGCGGCAGCGCAGGGGAATTACAATTATGTGAAAACTACGGCAGACAACGCTTCTAAGATTACGATTGAGCCAAGACAGGCAGGGCTTCTGCAGGTGCCGGTAAGCGCACTTACCGGGGCGGAGGGAGCGAAGGAGTATCGGGTCTATGTGACGAATGCGGTGGCGGAAGGACCAAAGGGAACGGTACAGCTCTCCTGGACGGATGGCGGTGAGACGAAGCAGATTGATATAGGAGGGATCCGGAAAGAAGGCAACGGATACTATGCATCTATCCAATATGGAGACGGAGGTGTATCCTTTGCGGATGAGAAGGTTAAGATTACAGCATCTTATATGCCTGTAACAGATAACGCGGGTAATCATATCGATAATTATTCTATTAGTGAGGATCAATTAGAAGTTGATACCTCATCCGTAGAGATAGAGAAGGAAGTATATTTGGCATATGGCGGCGGAGGCTGTACAGAGAATGTAGAAGCGGCGCTTCAAGACAGCATTCTACCCGGTGCAAATGTTTCTGCCGTACAGTGGGTGATGCCGGATCAGAGTGTGAATGATGTCGCAAAGATGGAAACAGGGAATAATAACAGAACTATGACATTTACACCTTTAAATGCAGGTTCCGTATCTGCGACGGCTTATGTAACTGTAATGACTAGAAATGCAGCGGATACAACGCATTATTATGTTACATACCACTGTACCGTGTCAAAGGTTGAACAAAATATTTCTCTAATTGATGAGACTGAGCTGACGTATAATGGACTTCCTCAAACCCGTCGTATCAAGAGGGAACCGGTGGGAGAAGAGAAGGCAGGGGATGTTACAGATATTTCAGATATTCGATATACCGGAAATTCTTATATTGAAGGGAGTTATGATTCTGAGCTGCCTCCGGTTCATGCAGGCACATATACCATGAAGGTTACTGTTCCGGCAACAAGGAATCTGCTGGAGTGCGAGACTTCTTTCCCGCTGGTGATCAATCAGGCGAAGCCTGCGATCGCCATATCCAATAAGACCGTAACCTACAACGGGCATCCGCAGACCTTAGAGCCTGCGGTTCTGGACAGTGGGATTCCGAACGGGACGGATGTGACAGGGGCGGTAAGTTATCAATATACCTATATCGGCAGCGTGCCTGTCAATGAAAATGGAGACAGCCAGGCCGATACGGCAGCAGCCGAACCAACCGGCGCCGCAGCAGCCGAACAGATCAACAGCCCCGACGCCCCGGTTCATGCAGGCGTCTACGAGGTGACGGCGTCTGTGGCAGCAGACGGCAACTATACGTCCGCATTATCCACGGAGAGTCAGGGTTCACCGAAGAAGCTTACCATAGAGCAGGCGGGATGCACTGTGAAGATGCAGGGGAAACAGGCAGTGTACACCGGAGAGCCGATTCTCTTAGATCCGCCGGTTATCACAGGGGTGGAGAATGAGAGCGTGACGGCGGAAACGGCCGTTATGTATCGCCCGTCTGTGATTTGGCATCGGCAGGGCGGCGGCGGACAGGAATTCATTCAGAATCCCACGGACGCCGGGATCTATTACGGCTGGGCGGTGAAAGGGAGCGCGGGTGATTATAAGGCGGCGGTAAGCGAGAGGGTGCTTCTTGTGATCCGGAAGGCGCAGGTGAATGTCGCAATCCCCGAACAGACTGCGGTCTACAGCGGGAAGACTCCGACGATCCAGGGGCTTACGGTACAGACGGAAACCGGCAAGGATATTATGGCAGAGTCCATTCCGTTTATCCGATATCATTTCTTCAGCGATCCGGAGGCGGCAGAAGAGATCGAACCGCCGGTGAATGCAGGAACTTATTATGTCCAGGCATGGCTTGCCGAACGGGATAATTATCAGGCGGCGAAGAGCCCGGTTCAGAAGTTGACCGTAGAGAAGGCGGTTCCGGTACTGTCGGATGTCAGGCTCAGTGATATTACTTACGGAGAGATGGGATACCTGTCGGAGGCGGAAGGTCTGGCGACAGGCGTAGAGGCGGAAGAATTAAGCGGGGCATTCCTGCCGGAAGGTGAGATCTGCCAAACCAGGATGGATGCCGGTACTTATGAGGTAAATGTCCGCTTTACGCCGGATGCGGATACGGCAGTGAATTACCAGACGGCTGTTGCCGCGGTGCCGCTGACGGTACTCCCCTCCGAGCCGCAGATCATAGGCAGGGATAAGACGAAGGTCTACGACGGACAGCCGGCGGTACTGGACGAGGTCTGGCTTAAGGGAGTGCAGAATATGCCGGCGCCTGCGGGCGAGATCCGTTACGAGTATTTTACGGATAAGGCGTGCACCCAGCCGGCGCCGGGAAATGGCGGCAGCGGCGATATGGGAGCGGCCCATACCGGGGTGACGGACGCAGGGGTCTATTACTGCAGGGTAACGGTAATCCCGGATACCGGGAATTATATCGAGAAGTCCGAATTATATACCGTGACGGTGGAGAAGGCGCCTGCCGCGATCAGCCTGCGGGTGACCGTGATCGATAAGAATCAGGCGGATAATATCGTGACGATCCGCGGGAAGCTGCCGGGAGTCTTCGATGCACCGACAGGGACCGTCAGGATCCTAATGCGGGAGCATGCAGAAGACGGACAGAATGCCGGAGAATACCGGGAGGTTACCGGAGATCTTGCCGTTACGGAAGAGAACGGTGCTTATGGCTTCACGGCGAAGGTCAGCGTGGGACTTGACGGAATCTATGATTTCAAGGCGGTATATACAGAGGGTGTTAAGCAGAATTATAAGATACAGCCGGGAGAACTTACAGAGATTGATATGGATAAGCTGCCCCAGCATATAGAGTTCGAGCAGCATTTACTGCGAATGATGTATGGATGCGAAGCCTTCGATGTCCGGGCTGACGAGTCAGAAGCGCCGGGAAGCGGAGCGGTTACTTACCGCCTTATGGAGAATATCAGCACGCCGGGCGCAGTGTCCGTGACACCGGAGGGCACGGTAGAGATCCTGGATGTGGGTACGGCATTTGTCATGGCGGTAAAGGCAGGCGATGAGCAGTATAACGGAGCGGTGTCCGTGGTATGTATCCGGATATTGAAGGCGCCTGTCACGTTGGCTATGGAGGACAGGACCGTGGTTTACGACGGCAGCCCCCAGGGAATACAGGCGGTGCCGATGTCGCAGGATCAGCGCATTGAGGAAGAACTGCCGGTATCATATGTGTATGTGGATCAGGAGAACCGGCGTGTGCTTCACGAGGAACCTGTAGATACAGGAACGTATCAGGTATTTGCCTATCTGCCGGAGACGGAGCATTATCTCGGGGCGGCGGGAAGGAGCGTCCTTGTGATCACGCAGACAGAAGCCAGGATAGAATTGTCCGTGTATAAGAAGGATGTGAATGCGCAGAAGGTGACGCTTCGCGGGCGGCTTCCGGGAGTTTTTGATGATCCGAACGGTACGGTGACGATCTATATGCGGGTTCACGGTATGGAGGAATATACGGTAGCGGCAGAGGATATCCAGATTGTGGAAATTGACGGAGAGTGGACATTCTGGGAGGAGATCCATGTGCCGGAGAGCCGGATCTATGATTTTAAGGCGGTGTTTGTCGGAGATGCGGGGCAGAATTACCGGATTCAGGACGGAATAGCGGAGAATGTGGATATGAGGAAGCCTCATAAGCCGGGACGTCCATCCGGGGATGATCCGGGAACAGACGATCCCAATGGTCCGGGCAGTGATCCGGGAGCAGACGATCCCAATGGTTCGGGCAATGATCCGGGATCGAACGGTTCCGGTGGTTCGGGCGGCGGACCGTCCTTTGATGATGTGGTATCGGGCGGCGCGGATAAGGGCGGCAAGAGCAAAGCTGCCGATACAGGGGATGCCGTTCCGGTTCTTCCGGGGATCCTGTTTGTGATGGCAGCAGCCGTCCTTATGACCGAGATCGGCAGGAGGTATCGTATGCGGTGCCGGAGACGATAAGAATATAGGTAGAAGAAGGTGGGAAAGTATGATGAGAAGGCGGATGACCCGCGTTGTTGCCGGGGGACTTGCGGCGGTGATGCTTGCGTGTGCCGTTCCGGCGGTTCCGGCGAAGGCCGAGGAGGTTTACAGAGAAGTTCTGCCGTATAATCTGGAAGAACAGGAGAAGGCATTATTGGACAGTGAGAGTGCGGCCGCATACACGTCGGGGGCAGTGACATTCCCGCTGAGCGGCGTGTCCGTCAACATGGGCGAGGAACTGGTCTATCATATATTCCGCCAGGGAAATGCGGCGGCCAGGCAGAAGGTAACGCTGGCAGTTCTGGATCTGTCTGCCGGATATGGGGAGGACTATGAGATCCTGACAGATAAAACGGCGGTGCCGGGGAAGGCGAACCGGATCCTTGACGGAAGAGGCGTCATCTATGATGTCTATCCGGGGACGAACGTTATGCAGGACGAGTCGGCAGGAAGACAGGGAGAGACTGCCGGGAATCAGGATACCGGAGCCGGGAATGCACAGGCGCCTGACGAACCGGGACAAAATGGTGCATCAGACTTATCCGGGGACGGGATGAATGAAGAAGAGATCCGAAAGATCGCCTCTGCGGTCTTCGAGATGGAATTCGACGAAGGAGAGCAGGAGAAGGAGATCCGGATCCGCGCGAAGGTGCCGGAGCAGGCAGTGGGAAATAAGGAGCTTCAGCTTATGGTGCTGGAGTGTGAGGGGGACCTTAAGAAGGGTGAGAATACCAGTACGGCGGTTACGCTTATGGAGACGAGAGAGGTGGAAGAGCCGGAGATATCCATCGTGGAAGACTCAGCCGAGGTTGTGGACGGCTATGTGACGGTGCTCGTGAAGAGGACGGGGAACACGGCGGGATACAGTGCGTATATGCTGGAGGCGGAGGATCAGACGGCTGTGAACGGGGAAGACTATATCCTGAAGAGCACGCAGCTTACCTTCTCCCCGGGAGTGTCCAGACAGCGGGTCCATATCCCGCTGATCGCCTCCGATGCGCAGGGAGAAAAGACATTTACCCTGAGGGCGGCGCAGTCGGAAGCGGAGATTACCTATCAGGCGGCATCAAAGGGGGCGGCATTTAAGAGTTCCAGAGAACTGGTGGATATACCGATGTCGGAGTTCGAGAAGGGCGCATCCACCGTAGGCGGCTTCACATTTGACTCTAAGGATAACGGGGAGCGTTATGAGCTTAGCTTCGATACGGGGATCGGCGACGGGAGTAACCGGAGCGCGTCGATCATGACCAGACAGAGCTATGATCTTACGGGGATCAAGGCGATCCGCCTGTCAGCGAGCTATCAGGTGGGGACGATCATGGGCGACCATCTGGATGTCTACGCGTCGAACACCGATTATTGCGAGAACAAGACGGCGCTTGGCCAGATTGAATCCAACCGTTACGGGGCGCGTATGGACACGGTCAGCCTGACCGGGCAGGGGATTCACAATGCGTCGGTTTCGAGGACGGGGGAGTATCATATATATATCACGGCAGAGCAGCACGGCGGGCTCGGCCATATCGGTTATAATCTGTATAACCAGGAATTTGACGGGAATAAGGGACATCTGGCGCTGGTGAAGCAGGGCTATAAATTGAAGATCCTGAGTCCGGCCGCCGTGATCCAGAACGGAGTGGAGAATGCCCCGGCCGGGGATCTGAAGCTTACGCTGACATCGGATTCGTCGGTGTCCGGAAGCACGATAGATACGGCTTATCGGGATGAGACCTATACGATCAGTTATAGCTTGATGGACGAGTCGGCGCATTATACGGGCTATGAGCTGCTGGACGGCAATAACAAGGTATTTTATTCTGAGAAGACGGAGAGTCCGGTATTTACCCTGAGTTCAGAGCTGATTCAGAAGTATTCCACTAGGATCTCGGACGACACATTCACGATCCGCCCCGTGTTCGAACGGGAGACGTCGCAGGTGGAGGTGCTCAGGCAGGACTTTGCGGCGATGGGGATGGATACGGTCAATGCGGAGATCGATATGGGAAACTGCCGCGCGGTGTATAAGGACAATGGGATCGAGATCGCCACGGTTACCTGGAATTCCCCTTACTATGCCCATGGCGACACGATGGCGTTCCGTGTGACAGAGAACAAGGCATATATGGGAGATTATCATTTCAGTGCATACCAGGTCTGCTCTGGTGCAAGTAAGGAGGCTGCCCAGACGAATCCGCTGTATTATACGGATCCCCAGTGGAGCACCGAGGTGTCGGCCGGTTATTATGCCGTGACGCCTATGGTGTCAAACCGGAATGCCAGGCTCCTTCTGAATGTGTCGGGGGCGTCTCACGGAGACTTCCCGGGGAAACCGAAGAATCTGAATGGGGATTCCTGCACGGTGGAGGAATATGACGGGAAATATGACTGCAATTCCGTTGCGGCATTCGCGGCTAAGCCGGCTGACGGATACCGGGCGAAATGGTCCTACCGCGATGTGGCGTCGGGGCAGACGAAGACCTATTACGGCAGCAGGTTCTACTACCGGGTGCAGTTCCCGGTGCTTCTTACGGACAACCATGTAAGCCTGGAATTCGAGAAATGTGACGCGGGGCAGGAATATAGCGTGGTGGCGGATGTCTATATGCAGGGGGGAGACGTCCTGCATCAGCCGGACGCGAAGTCGGAGATGTACACGCCGCTTCTGAGTGCAAATGTCTCGCTGGAGGGGGAAGAGCGGATTACCCGGGAAGACGGGAGTACGGAAGTATTTACCCTGAAGGCGCGCCCGGATGAGACGTACACGGCTCTGGTCACGGCGAATAACAGGAATTATATCCAGGAGGTGGCGATCGGCGGCAGTAAGGGAGGAAGTCTTCGTCAGGAGATGAAGCTGTCCTATTATTATGAGGGGCCGAGGGTTACGAACGTGCGGTATTTCGACTATGACGGAACGGTGCAGAACGGCGACGTCATTTACCTGGAAAATGAGACGGACGGCTGTATCCTTGGCGCTACGGTCGAGGCGGCGGGCCAGGAGGTCACCGACGTTTTGTTCCAGCTTAAGAGTGCGGACGGAACCCCCAAGGGCGAAGCGGTTGCCGGAGAGCACAACGGATCGGAATATCTGTGGTCGGCTGCGCTTGGAATGCTGGCAGAACAGGGGGATCAGATCTGGGTGGAGATGGTGAACCGCACCTATGACGAAGAGGGGAATGTGGCAGCCCAGACCAGCTACGGAGAGGTGAATACCGGATATTCCGTTGTGATCGCGGAGTTCGACGATGCCTCTTACATACCGGATACGGGGGATGTGGATTGCAATATTCCGGTACTTGGCAATATGTATTTCCTGTTCAGCGTGAAGGGGATCAAGCCGATCCTCACGACCAGCAAGAGCGGAAATATTACTTATATGACGATCGGGCTGAATTTCGGCGCCGCGAAGAATTTCCTTAAGAAGGACACCGGGTTTGCGCTTACAGGCTGGCAGGGCTATGCGAACCTGTGGAAGAACGGGCTGCAGATGATGTCGCCCAAGGCGACGCAGGAGCAGAAGCTTGCCGGAAAGCAGGCGCTTAAGAAGTCGGTCCTGGCGGTGAATTTCTCTGTATCGGTGCAGCTTGCCTTATATAATGCGGAGATCGATTATCAGTCCCATCTTCTGTGTGTCGGGGCGTGGATGTCGGTCGGGTTCAATACAAGCTATACATTTAACATGCCCTTTACGATAGAGGGCTTCCCCATGTTCGTGAGCCTCACGGTAAGCGGCGGGTTCTCCGACATGCTGCAGGTGATGCCGTCTGACGAGGCGGGTTATGTGGATGTGCGCAATATGCACGATCCAACGAAGTCGAGCTATAAGCCGGGCAATGATTTCAACGTATTCCTGTCTATCGGGCTTGCGGTAGGTGCCGGGGTCAATGGGCTCTTAAGTGTTTCCGGCGGAGGCACGGGGAAGATGACCTTCGACTGGATTGATTTCGGTTACGGGAACGGGAAACTGTCACTGACGGTGGACTGCAGGATAGAGGCGCTTCTGATCGGGAGGACCTTCTCTTATAAGGCGGCGAATCTGACCATGTTTGATACCAATCCCTATCTGCCGGGTGAGGATGATGCAGATGACCCGAACGCCGTGGCGAATGGAGAGACGGCGGCAGATCGGCAGGCACAGGAGACGGCAGAGCAGAAGATACTGGAGGCGGCCAATAGTCAGATGCAGAGAGCGAAGCTTGGTGAGCTGAAGTTTAGAATGCCTGCCGAGTATCATCAGAGTGTAGATCCGGGAAGCGTAGGGAACGGCGGGGCATTGATCTCTGATGCGTACGAGTTCTCAAGACCGAAGCTGTATCCGCTGGAAGGCGGGAAATATATGGTTCTCGCCACGGTGGACGGAAGCTTGGTGAGCGGGCTTGGGGGCGATGCAGCCGGGAAAGCGGTGCTGAGTTATGCGGTATATGACAGTGCGGCGGGAAGATACGAGAGCGATGCAGACGGCAAGATCTTCCATAGTATAGAGCCGAAGGAGAAGGCGGGAGCGAACGGTGACAGCGTGAATTTCCATCCGTGTGTTACGGGTATCGGAGACGGTAAATATGTCATCCTCTGGAACAGTGTCCTCTACGGAGATAAGAAGGATTCCTTAAGCCTTGCGGATATGCGGACGGTGATCAAAGCGGCGGTCTATGACAGCGGGAAGGCGGAGACGGATCCGGGGCGTATGGTATATAAGTCCCTGGTGAAGGAAGATGAGGACGAGAATATCGTATCCGGGATCGTGATGGATGCGGTGTATGATGAGAATGCCGGGGAAGTTGTGGTGCTCTACCGGAATCTTGGGTTGGAAGGGATGACGGGAGAACATACCCTGGCCGATCTGTCGCGGAGCAATTCTGTGCTTGCATGTACCAGTCTGCCGGTGGGGGCCGATTCATTGGCAGATCCGGATACGGCATTTACGAAGAGTGTGATCCTGGCAGAAGGCGGAGCCGGAAAGGTTCTGAAGACGGCGGATCTGGACCTGGTGGATGGACGTCCGGTCTGCGTTTACCATGTAACGGAAGGAGAACAGGCAGGAATCTTAAATGACGCGGAAGAAGGCAGCGAGAACCACATCTATCTGACGAGCCTTGCGCATCAGAGTCAGAACGGATATGCAGCAGATGCAGAGTGTGAGGTGACGGAGGATAGCAGTCTTTACCATGGCAATCCGAAGCTTATGGACGGAATGCTGATGTGGAAGCAGGAAGGCCGGATGGCGGCGGCAGATGCAGCGGAGGTTCTTGCAGGGATTCCGGAAGACGAAGCGACAGGGCGCAGGCAATCTGCCGGGGCAGGGATCGCGTCTATGGTCAATGCTTATGCCGGCAATATGGAGAATTTCACACTAATAAAAGGCGAAGACGGGAAGACTTACGCGCTGTGGACGGAAGGCATGGAGACGGGAACGAGGGTCCGGATGTCGGTACTGGAACAAGCCGGAGGCGGGGCTTACACCTGGGGGAAAGGCAGTACAGTATTCACAACAACGGGGAGCCGATATATCCAGGCGATTTCTCCGGCCGTGGATGCGGCGGGGAATCTGCAGGCCTTGTATCGGGAGACGGTAGTGGATTCGGAGGCGGCAGATGACGGAAGCAGCGCCGTCTGCCTGCGAAGCGTGAAGCTTGGCGCGAAGCCGTCAGCCGTTGATTATGCGGAGCTGGCGGCGGCCCCGGGCGATCAGACGGAAGAAGATCAGGCGGCGGATAAGAATCAGTTGGAGAATATCGGGCTTCACGTGTCCAATCTGTATCCCCGGGCAGGAGAAACGGTCACCGTCACCGGCAAGGTGAGGAATGAAGGTGTGCATCGTCTTGAGGGAAGTGAAGTGCATTTGCTGGCAAATGGCGCGCCAATCGCGCAGGAAGGGGCCAAAGCGAGTGTACCGGCCCTGGCGGCGGGAGAAGAGACGGAGGTTGTGTTCTGTTATACGGTCCCGGAGGATTTTAACGGGCGGACGGACTTGTCCTTAAGTGTACCAAGAGGGCAGACAGAATCGAATGTGTACAGAGCAGACGGGAATCCGGCGGTCTTGCAGAGCATCTACTCGGGTGCAAGCCTGGATATTGAGAGTATCCATTATGAGCCGCTGCATTATGCGGATGCGTCTTCGCCGGCCAGGTATCAGGTGACCGCGAATATCAGGAACAGCGGCAATGCGCCGTCTGGGGAGACAACACTTGTCTTATCCCATATAGAGCTTGGAGAGGAAGATCAGGTACAAGATACTCCGCTTGGAACCTGTGAGATACCGGCTCTTGAACCGCAGGAGAGTGAGCAGGCGGTATTTGAAGTGTCTGTGGGGCCGGAATATTTCACCAAAGGAGAATACCGCACGGCATCCGTAGGGGCGGCAATCTACGAGGCGTATGGAACCGACGGTCAGAATATGAGATGCGCCATGTTAGATTATCTGCCGGTAGAGCAGCAGCCGGAAGCGCTGAGCCTGAATGCCGAGAAGACGAAGAAGCTTGGCATACGGCAGAAGAAGAGCATCATGGTGCGGACAGACCCGCTGGATGCGAAGGAATTCGAGACGCTTACCTATGAGAGTCTGGATGAAAGTATTGCCAGAGTGGATGAGAACGGCGTCCTGACCGGAGTGAAGAAGGGAACCTGTACGGTGGTGGTCAGAACGGCAGGCGGACTGGAAGCCCAGGTGGAGGTCCAGGTCGTAAAGGACCCGGTGCCGGATGAGAATCCGGGCGGAACGAAGCCTGGAGATCCGGGGGTGTCAGGCGGAGACGGAGCGGGCAGTAACGGGACACCCGGGGAGGAGAGACCAGGAGACGGCAGCATGGCAGCCGGGAATACGAAGCCAGGGAAGAAGGTGAAGACCGGAGACGATGCCGGATGGATGTTCTGGTGGATTCTGCTTCTTGCCGGAGCGGGTATGGCGGGCGGTATGGTCTGCTATAAGAAAAGAAGAGGATAGATAAGATAATCGTCCGAATGTACAGGGCAGAAGTGCAGGCTTTTGCCCTGTATATGAGGAATGGAAAAAAATCCACCTGTACGGTTGGATCATCCAAGGATGCTCCAACCTACTCATCCATTCGCAAAACCGTGCTGACGCACTCTTACGTCTGCTAACGCAGCCGTTTTTTGCTCATTAATGAGTAGGTTGCTAATCCGGAGATTCAGTTTTATTGCAATAAATTGCATAAAACTGAATTTCCGGATTGCAACCGTACAGGTGGAAAAAATTTTGTAAAAAAACAAAAAAGTACTTGCATATTTGTCGGATGTTTGCTATACTAAACGAGTCCGAGATACGGAAGGACAATAATATGGCTCCATGGTCAAGCGGTCAAGACGCTAGCCTCTCACGCTGGAATCAGGGGTTCGATTCCCCTTGGAGTCACTGAGCAAGAAGCTGAGATTCTTTGAAGATAAAGAATTTCAGCTTTTTTTGAACAAGGAGGACGATATTATGACCGTTATGCAGGAACAAGCGATTGAGATGATTAAAAATATGTCTGATGATAAAATATATTATGTAGTTAGTATATTACGGGGAATTGAAGGACTGTCTGCGGCTAAAGAGGAAGCAGATCTTACAAAAGCTCAGAGAGCATATGAGAATATTCAGCATTTTCGAAGAATGGGTTTGTACGACAGAGATTATAAAAAGGAACTGCGAGAAGCCATGGAGGAGAAATATGAAAGTCTTGATTGATACGAATGAGAAGATTTTTTGCGTTTGGGGTGGGAGAATATTGAACCAGATAATAAATAAGTCTGGTTACACATGATCGCTGCCCAATATCACATCTACTCCGCAGTCAGTGATCTTCTTCTTCGTCTCATCATCGAACGCCCGGTCACAGATCAAAGTGTCGACCGCGTCCCAAGTGTTGATCAGGAATACCCCTTGAGAGTTGAATTTGCTGTAATCCGCTAACAGATAATTATGCTGGGAATTTTCCAGCATTATTTTTTTGATCTGAGAACCGGTGATACCATCGTTAAAAAATCCGCGCGCGGAGAAGCCGCTGCAGGAGATAACCGTTGCATCGACGAAGATATTCTTGGCAATATTAGCCGTAATCTCAGAATCCAGTGTATTATTATCACGGGCGAGTAACCCGCCCATGACGAATACATTAATACTCGGGAATCCGCTTAGATATTGAAGGGCGATCGCGCTGTTCGTGAAGACCGTGAGACGCCGGTCCGGCGGCAGGGCCCGTATGAATTCGTAAGCCGTGGAGCTGCCGTCGATATAGATGGATGAGACATTCTTCATGTGACGGGCGGCAATTGCGGCGATCTGCATTTTAGCAGAGTGATTGTTCTGTGACCGCGAATGGAAGTTAGTCTCATTTACCGTGTCATCTACAAGCAATGCCTTACCATATTCTCTGTGGATAAGGCCGGAATTCTCCAATGAATCCAGATCACGCCGTATCGTCATCGTAGATACCGCGAAATAATCAGCCAGTTCGGCAACAATTACTTCCCTTTTCACTTTTATCAGATTGTAAATGCGCATGCGCCGTTGTTCTATGTTCATATGTTTTATCCTCCTGCCATGCAATCTTAATCCTGTGCAGATATTGCGGAAAATGTGTGATAAATATAGCTATAGAGAATTATAGAATGAAAATTGTAAAAAATCAACCGAACATTCAAAGTATAGACGGTGTTTGATTGAAAGATTATAATCAGTTCATGCTGTTAGTTCGAACATATAATCGCAGAAAGAGGTGGCAAAATGAACAGAGAATTGATCAAAGAAGTGATGAGTGTGGCGAGACGCCTGGACGAGAAGAATCTGGTCAATACATTCGAAGGAAATATCTCAGCCAGGGAGGGAGACAAGATCTACATTACACCGACAACCAGGAATAAAGCGCTGTTGACAGAAGAGATGATTGCCGTTATTGATGCCAAGGGGAATCAGATCGGAGGGAATTGTAAGCCCACATCGGAACTGCCGATGCATAGGATGACGTATACGCTTCGGGATAACATCGGCGGAGTTGTGCACTGTCATCCGACATTCATGACGGCGCATGCGATATGCAATATTCCGGTCACGACGGATGCTTATCCGGAGATGATGGGGAATTTTGATACCTTCGAGATCATACCGTACGGACGGCCGGGGACGGAAGAGATCCTGCACGGAGCGGAAGAAATATTTGCCCATGCGGATATTGTTCTGCTGGGGAATCATGGTGTACTGGCAGTGGGCGAGACGGTCACGGATGCCATGAATAAGGTGGAGGCTGCAGAGGCAATCACGAAAACGATGTTTTTTGCAAATATGCTTGGAAAGCAGGTGCCGCTGCCAAAAGAAGATATTGATCATTTCAGGCAGTTATGGGAAGCGAAATGGAGGTAATGAAAGGATGAGTAAGAAACCGGTTTTGGGTATTGTTGGGTTATCTGACGGAGATCTGGAGGTGCATGAGCAGCTAAAAGGTGTAGTTCAGGATCAGGTGGATGCAATTGCAGCGGCATTAAGGGCTTCAGGACAGGTGGAAGTGATAGAAGCTAAGAAGCTGGTCAATAGCGTCAGGTCGGCAAAAGAACAGGCGGAATATCTGCGGGATCAGGGCGTGGACGGAACGATTCTGTCTTATGGAGTTTTCGCGTTTCCGAATTTTTCAGCGATCGTTGCGCAGAACGGGAAAGGCCCGTTTCTTCTGGCGGCGAATCTGAACCCGGACTGGCCGGGGATGGTGGCAATGCTTGCTGCCGGGGGTGCGTTGAATCATCTGGGAATCCGGCATTTCCGGGCGAGCGGTGACGTCAAGGAACCGGAGGTGTTGGAGACCTAATTTTGAGATTCGGCCGGGTACGATGGAGGTTGGGATCGGGCATCATGGCGAGCCGGGGATCGAGGTGTGTCCGCTTGAGACGGCGAAGCAGATGGCAGGCCGGATGCTGGATATTATAGTGCCGGATTATCCGTTTGCGTCAGGAGACGAGACGGCTGTGCTTGTGTCCGGGCTTGGAGCGACGCCGGTGATGGAACTATATGTATTGTATAACGAGGTGGAACGGATTCTGGGAGAGACGGGGATTCGGGTATATAAGTCCTATGTCGGTAATTACTTTACTTCGCTGGATATGATGGGGGTAACTCTGACCGTGATGAAGTTGGATGAGCAGTTGAAGGAGTTATTGGACCTTCCGGTCAATACGGCAGGCTTGAAGCAGCTATAGCGTATTCTGTGCAGTGCACAATATAGTAGAAAAGGCGGAGGAATGAGTATGGATATATTTGAGAATGCACAGGGGAAATCAGTCCTATTGAAGATGGCAAAAGCAATCCAGGAGAAGAAAGCTTATCTTGGCGAAGTGGACGGCCTGATCGGAGACGGGGACCACGGCATGAATATGAACAAGGGGTTCCGTGTATTTGAAGAACGGATCAAGGATAGAGATATTGGATTTGTCCAAGGGCTTGGAGAGCTTGGGGAGATTCTGTTCAATGAGATAGGCGGTTCGATGGGGCCTATATATGGAACTTTGTTTATGGATGCATCGGAAGCTGGGGAAGGAAAGGAAGAGATTGGAACAGAGGAACTGGCACAGATGTTGGAGGCAGGGTTATGTGGACTCTATGAGATCGTGGAAGCCAGAGTGGGCGACAAGACGATGGTAGATACCCTTGCTCCGGCTGTTGCAAGCCTTAAAAGCTCAGTCAAAGAAGGTGTTCCGCTTGGGGAGGCGCTGATCCGGATGAAAATAAAGGCAGAGGAAGGGAGAGATTCAACAATAGGGCTTATTGCAAGATACGGACGTTCCAGCAGACTGGGAGAGCGCTCCAGAGAAGTACCGGATGCGGGCGCGGTGTCCTGCTGTATCATCTTGTGCGCATTGGCGGACGGGATCGATGAACTGCTGAAGGATGCGGAAGGGGGAAGGATATGAGACTTGCGGTTGGATGTGATGAGGCGGCATATGGATTGAAAATTGAGATCATGAGACATCTGGATAACAAAGGTATCGAGTATCAGGATTTCGGCGCACGGGAGGGAGAAGTAGTTCTATATCCGGATGTGGCGTATTCTGTTGCAGATGCGGTTGCCTCGGGGGAATATGAACGGGGAATATTGATGTGCGGCACGGGGATCGGTATGGCGATCTGTGCCAATAAGGTGCCGGGTGTCCGTGCGGCGGTATGCCATGACCCGTTTTCAGCAGAGAGATCGCGCAAAAGCAATGACGCGCAGATTATGTGTATGGGAGAAAGAGTCATAGGAGTGGAGTTGGCTAAATATCTGGTGGATATCTGGCTGGAGTGTGATTTCGCGGGCAGCAGTTCCGTTCCAAAGGTTCGGAGGATCAATGAACTGGAGCAGGAGCATATCAGAAAGTCGATTGCCACTTGATTTGTGTGAAATAATATTACTTTCAGTGACGGCGAATAAAATGATTTTACATTTTTTATAAAAAAGTATTGACATTATGAAATAATATTTTATAATATACTATATAAAAAGCACAATAATATGAGTGAACAAAGTAAAAATATGGCAAATATTTACATTAACAGGATATTTATGCGTATAATTTGAAATAAAATTTCTTTCCAGAAAATGTCAGATACTCAAGATGAAATGTAAAAACAGTTTTTTACTGTACAGGGAAGGAGAGAAAATATGAGCTCAAAGATGAGAGCATTGGTTACATACGGTGCACATGATTACCGTTATGAAGAGGTGGAGATTCCCAGGGCAGGATCAGGGGAGATCATCATAAAAGTAGAAGGCTGCGGAATCTGTGCCGGTGATCTGAAGGCATTTAAAGGAGGCAGCGTATTCTGGGGAGACGGGAAGAAGCCGCCGTATCTGGAAGTGCCGGCGATCGGCGGACATGAATTTGTAGGACATATTGTTGAGATAGGGGAAGATATTGACAAGAAAGAGACATACGGGATTGCCGATAAGGAATTCAAGGTCGGCGACCGGGTAGCGGTAGAGCAGATTGCTCCCTGCGGAACTTGCAGGTATTGCCGTGAAGGGAAGTATCATCTGTGTGCACCGCACAATGTATATGGCTTCAAGAATTATCTGAACGGCGGTTTTGCAGAATATGCGAAGCTTACGAAGGAATCGCTGATATATAAGATACCGGAGGATATGCCGCTTGAACAGGCGCTTCTGATCGAACCTTATGCGTGTTCTATGCACGCGGTAGACAGAGCGAAGATCGAAGCGGACGATATCGTGGTGATCTCAGGGGCAGGATGCCTTGGGCTTGGAATGATCACCGCGGCAAGGAGGAAGAACCCCAGGTGCCTGATTGCCTTGGATCTTAATGACGAGAGACTTAAGATGGCAGAGGAATTCGGATGTGACAGGGTGGTCAATCCGGCGAAGGAAGATCTTGAGGCGGTGATTATGGAACTGACCAAAGGATACGGGTGTGACGTATACATAGAGGCAACCGGCCATCCGTCCAGTGTGAAGCAGGGGCTTGAGATCATTCGGAAGGCAGGGCGTTTTATCGAATTCAGCCTGTTCTTGGAACCGGTGACCTGTGACTGGAGCGTGATCGGAGACGGGAAAGAGCTCGATATGCATGGAGTAAGCTTAAGCTATGGATGTTTCCCCGAGACGATCCGCGGGCTGTATTCGGGTGAGCTCAAGTCAGATGGAGTCGTGACTCATAGATTCGAGCTTTGCGATTACGAGGCGGCTTTTGAACAGAGCGGCAGCGGAGCAGGATCCGTCAAAGTAGCATTTACATTTTAATCAGGAAGAGGAAATATTCTGCCATGTTTCATCAACTGTAAAGTAGGATCCGGTAACGGTACAGACAGGTCTGCGCACTTGCTGCGCTGACCGTGAGAACATGATTCAGGAATGCAAAAATCCCATCGCGAAGCGATTTTAAATGGATTTTTGCATGTAACAGGGCAGCTTGTCTGAACTGTTACGGCCCCGATGCAATGGTGGATAGTTGGCAGATTATTTATAAAGCATCAGAAAACAGGAGGTAAAGATTATGAAAAAAAGGTTAGTATCGCTTCTCTTAGTGGCAGCTATGTGCGGCAGCCTGGCGGCATGCTCAAGTTCTGATTCCGGGTCAGACGCCGGATCAGATTCCCAGGGAACAGAGACAGAAGAGGGATCAGAAGAGGGAGCATCCGGAGATGGTGTCACCGTATCTATCGCAATGCTGAACAATCCGATCTGTTCTAAGCTTGCCGATCTCACGGAAGAGTATTATGAGGCGGAAGGTGTGACGATCGATTTCGCGATCCTTCCAGAGAATGATCTTCGTGAGAAAGCGAATCTGGAGGCTTCCACAGGCGGAACTACATATGACGTGTATTTTACAGGTCCTTATGAGGCGAACTACTGGATCAATTATGGATGGGCAGAGAACCTGCAGCCGTATATTGATAAGATGACGGATGAGCAGAAGGCATCCCTGGATCTTGATGATTACTTCCCAAGTATCCTGGATTCCGTATCTGATCCGAAGACAGGCGACTTGTATGCGCTTCCGTTCTTTGGCGAGGCAAGCTTCTTCATGTACAATAAGGAACTTTTGGCGAATGCCAACGTTGAGATGCCGGACAATCCGACATGGGACGATATCTATGAGATCGCAGTGGCGGTAGACGACGAGGAAGCCGGAATCACCGGTATGACGATGCGCGGTGCACCTGGCTGGGGCATGAGCGGCGCTCCGTTCGTGACGATGATCAATGCCATGGGCGGCAAGTTCTATGATATGGATTGGAATGCAACGGTAGATACAAAAGAACAGAGAGCTGCATGGGAGATGTATAAGAAGATTCTCCGTGACGCAGGACAGGATGATATTATTACATATACCTACAATGAATGTATCAGTTTGATGAACTCTGGTAAATGCGGTATTTGGTATGATGCGACCTCCAACGGCCCGAATCTTGAGGCAGAGGATTCCAAGATCAAGGGTAAGGTTGGATATGTACAGTCTCCGTCAGGCTGGCTGTGGAACTGGGGTATGAACATGAACCCGAATACGACCGACGAGAAGAAGCAGGCTGCATTTGATTTCATGGTATGGGCATGCTCTAAGGATTATGTGGCCTTAAGTCTTGAAGTAGACCCAAGCGGATCTGCAACACCGTCAGGTGTCAGAGAGTCAACCTATGAACTGGATGAGTACAAGGAATTCCCATATGCACAGCCGACGATCGAAGCGCTGAACAGTGTTGATTTCAACCATCCATGTAAAGACGACGTTCCATATGTCGGCCTGCAGTACATTGCAATTCCGGAATTCGTAGAAGCCGGCGACAAGATGACAGAGAATCTTGCGGCGTTTGTAACGGATGAGATGACATTGGACGAAGCGATCAAAGAGACACAGAAGGTATTCGAAGAAGTTGCAGAAGAAGGTGGCTACAAGGAGTAACAAATAAGCCTTGAAAATTCACAGGGGCGGCTGACAGCCGCCCCTTATCTAAAATAAGAATGGAATGAAGCTTATGAATAAAAATATAGAACGCACTTTTGTTGCGCCTGCATGTATAATCGTGGCGATTGCCACACAGATACCATTTATCCTCACGATTATCTTTTCGACGCTCAGGTGGAATATCCTGCGTCCCGACCAGGGGATAAAATTCGTTGGTATAAAAAATTTCAAATATTACCTGACAGATTCGGAATTCTATATCATCTGTCTGCAGACGATCGTACTGATTGGTTCGGCGCTGGTCCTGTGCATGGTATTCGGCTATCTGATCGCGCTGATGCTGGACTGCGATGTGCCGGGGAAGACGCTTTCGCGGACATTGATCTTAAGCCCGTTCTTCGTCATGACGACCACCACAGGCGTACTCTGGAAGACGACGATATTGAATACGAACTACGGGTGGGTAGGAACGATCGCCGATATGCTGGGAATAAAAGCGATTGATTTTGTCAGCTATTATTCCAGACCTCTGTTGGTGTTCTTGTTCGTATGGCAATGGATGCCGTTCTTCGTGCTTGTTCTTCTGGGAGGTCTGCAGGGAATCCCGGAAGAAGTGCTGGAGCGTGCGAATCTGGACGGATGCAACTGGTTCGAGATGACCTTCAAGATCAAGCTTCCTATGATATTCAACCATATGCAGGTGGCGCTGATGCTGGGTCTGATCTTCCTTGTGAAGGAATTCGGTCTGATCCTCACGACTACGTCAGGAGGACCGGGACAGAAGACCTATACATTGACGTATTATATTTACAAGGCGCTGTTCAGCGGTTCCAATGTAGGCAGGGCGGCGAGTTTATCGGTTATCACGGTAGTGGTGACACTTACGGTGATCAATCTGATATTCCGCACGATCAAGAAACGCCGTGAACTGTATCAGTAGAGGAGGGATAAAGTGAAGAAGGTAGCTATCCAGCGTGATTCGAGGAGTAGAAAAGCGGCCGCAAGACGGGAAGCCAGGAGATGGATTGCCGGAATATTGATACTGGCTTTTGCGCTGCTTTATTTTTTCCCGATCTTATATATGATCTTAAGCGGCTTTAAAACTGAGGCAGAAGCGGCTGTGCCGTCGCTGTTGTTTCATCCGACGCTTGTGACCTGGCAGAAGGTGCTTGCGAACGCATCTATGATCAATTATCTGAAGAATACGGTGTTCCATGTGATCGCAGGAACGTGTCTCTGCCTGATTATCGGAATACCGGCCACATATGCGCTTGTATTCGCAAGGTTCAAGAAGGAAGGCAAAGGAGAGAGCCTCTATAACTGGTTTGTGACCACGATCCTGCTTCCTCCGGTGGCGGTTCTGATCCCGCTGTATCTGATCTTCAACGAACTGCAGTTAAACCACACGAGGGCGGGGCTTTTGTTCCTCTATGTGGGATTCCATCTGCCGATCTGTATCTGGCTGTTGTATTCGTTCTTCAAGGATGTTCCGGAGGAAGTCGTGGAGGCGGCTAAGATCGACGGGTGCAGCAGTGTCCAGCTGATCATGGGAATTGTGATTCCGCTGACGAAGACGGGGATCATGACGGCAGGGCTCCTGGTAGCGGTATTCATCTGGAATGAATTCTTCCTGGGATATAACCTGACGACAAATGCGACGGCGACACTTCCGGTATACATGGCGAGATTCGGACAGCAGCAGGGGCAGTTTATTGCACAGTTGTCTGCCTCGGCGTCCATTTCCTGTGTTCCGCCTATGATATTCGGGTGGATCTCGCAGAAGTCTCTGATCAAAGGGCTTACGGCCGGAGCGGTGAAGGGATAAAGCTATAGAGTAAGAAGGCAGTGCCACGAACAGGAGGTATAAAGGATTATGAATATTATGGATAAATTCTGCCTGAAAGGCAGGAAAGCGATCGTAACCGGCGGTGCACAGGGAATCGGATTCAATTATGCATCTGCGGTTGCCGCGGCGGGAGCAGATGTTGCGATCGCGGATATCAACGGAGAGAAGGCCAGAGAGACGGCAGAACAGATTGCCGGAGAATATCATGTGAAGGCTATGGGAATCCAGGCAGATGTAACCTCTCCTGAGCAGGTGGAGCGTATGTGCAGGGAGATGGCGGAAGAGATGGGACGGATCGACATCGCGTTCTGCAATGCGGGAATCTCTATCAATGTACCGGCGGAAGAGATGACCTATGAGCAGTGGCGGAAGGTGATTGATATTAACTTAACGGGAGTATTCCTGACGGCGACAGCGGCGGGGAGGTATATGATCCGGCAGGGCGGCGGTTCGATCATCAATACGGCGTCTATGTCCGGTCATATCGTGAATATCCCGCAGCCCCAGGTCGCGTACAATGCTTCTAAGGCAGGGGTGATCATGCTGACGAAGTCTCTGGCGGTGGAATGGGCGGATAAGAATGTCCGGGTAAATAGTATCAGCCCTGGATACATTATGACGGATCTGATCAGAGGGCATGAGCTGATCCCAAGATGGACGGAACTGTCCCCGTCTTCGAGAATGGGGAATCCGGAAGAACTTCAGGGAGTTGCGCTGTATCTGGCAAGCGACGCCAGTTCATTTACAACGGGATCGGATTTCGTGGTTGACGGTGCGTATACCTGTGTCTGATTCGGATGGAGATGCAGATGAAGAAAGGAGCGAAAAGGTATGGCGAGAAACCGATTGATCGGTGATTATCCCGTGATAGGGATTCGTCCGGTAATTGATGCCCGCAAGGGAATGCTGGATATCCGGGCCTCATTGGAGGAACAGACGATGGGGATGGCGCAGGCGGCGAAGGATCTGATCACGTCCTCTCTTACATACAGTAACGGAGAGCCGGTGCAGGCTGTGGTCTTCGAGCATACGATCGGAAGAGCGGCGGAAGCGGCGGCATGTGCGGAACGGTTCAAGAAGCTTGGAGTGGATATTACGCTGAGTGTCACTCCGTGCTGGTGTTATGGTTCGGAGACGATGGATATGGATCCGCAGACGATCAAGGGAGTGTGGGGATTGAATGCGACGGAGCGGCCGGGCGCGGTCTACCTTGCATCCGTGTTGGCGGCACATGCACAAAAAGGTCTTCCGGCATTCGGAATCTATGGCAGAGAGGTACAGGAGGCAGATGATCCTGAGATTCCGAAGGATGTGAAGGAGAAGCTTCTAAGCTTCGCAAGGGCGGCAGTTGCAGCGGCTACTATGAGAGGCAGATCTTATCTTCAGATCGGGTCCATGTGTATGGGTATCGCGGGATCCAGTATTGACGCGGGATTTTTTGAAGAATATCTGGGGATGCGGGTAGAGTCTGTCGATGAAGTCGAGGTGTTGCGGAGAATAGAGGAAGAGATCTATGATCCAGAGGAATATAAGAGAGCGTTGGAGTGGACGAGGCGGTATTGCCGGGAAGGATTCGACAAGAATCCGGAATATGCGCAGAAATCACGGGAACAGAAGGAAAAGGACTGGGAATTCGTTGTAAAGACCATGTGTATCATCAAGGATCTGATGAACGGCAATCCGAAGCTTCCGGAGAGATATTCGGAAGAGCGGTTGGGACATAATGCGATTGCCGGAGGATTCCAGGGACAGCGGCAGTGGACGGACCATTATCCCAACACCGACTTTGCGGAGGCGCTTCTGAACTCATCCTTTGATTGGGAAGGGGCGAGAGAACCGTATATTTTTGCAACAGAGAATGATACTTTGAACGGTGTGTCTATGCTTCTCAACAAGCTGTTAAGCGGAAGGGCGCAGATGTTCTCGGATGTCAGGACGTACTGGTCCAAAGACGCGGTGAAGCGTGTTACGGGCTATGAGCTTACCGGGGACGCGAAGAAGGCGGGAGGATTCATCCACCTGATCAATTCCGGGGCGTCCTGTCTGGATATGTGCGGTGAAGTGAAGGATACGGACGGAGAAGGTATCGTCAAGCCGTTTGGTGAGATGGAAGAGGAAGATATATTGAAATGTCTGAAAGCGACGGACTGGTGTCCTGCCGATCTGGGGTATTTCCGCGGCGGCGGGTATTCTTCCAGGTTCTTAACCGCGTCCCGTATGCCGGTTACAATGTCAAGGATCAATCTGGTGAAAGGTCTTGGTCCGGTCATGCAGATTGCAGAGGGATATACGGTAGTGCTTCCGGACGAGGTATCAGAGGTCTTGTGGAAGAGGACGGATTATACCTGGCCATGTACCTGGTTTGCGCCGCGGATCACAGGAACGGGCGCATTCAAGTCGGCATATGACGTGATGAACAACTGGGGTGCGAACCATGGGGCGATCAGCTTCGGGCATATTGGTGCAGACCTGATCACATTATGTTCTATGCTTCGGATTCCGGTATGTATGCACAATGTGGAGGAAGAGAGGATCTTCCGCCCGGCGTGCTGGAATGCATTCGGCATGGATAAGGAGAGTCAGGACTATCAGGCATGTAAGAATTATGGTCCCATGTACAGATAGGAGAGGGACCGGTTAAGTAAGGAGGTTTGGGATGGCCAATATTACTTTAAAGGATATATGTAAGACATATTCTAACGGAGTGAGCGCCGTAGATCATTTTAACCTGGAGATCGGGGATAAGGAATTCATTATATTCGTCGGACCTTCCGGATGCGGGAAATCCACCACGCTGCGGATGATTGCCGGGCTTGAGGATATCACGGCAGGAGAGCTTATGATTGACGGCGATCTGATGAATGATGTCCCGGCAAGAGACAGGGATGTGGCGATGGTATTTCAGAGCTATGCACTGTATCCGCATATGACGATCTATGATAACATTGCGTTCGGGCTGCGAAGGAAGAAGCTCTCTAAGGCAGAACTCGATGCGAAGGTACAGGAGGCTGCGAGGATCCTGGATCTGGAGAGCCAGCTGAAGAAGAAACCAAAGGAACTGTCAGGAGGACAGAAACAGAGAGTGGCGATGGGGGCGGCGATCGTGAGAGAGCCGAAGGTATTCCTGATGGATGAACCGCTCTCGAACCTGGACGCCAAGCTGCGTGTGCAGATGAGGGTGGAGATTGCCCAGCTTCATAAGCGTCTTGGCGCGACGATCATATATGTTACCCATGATCAGACGGAAGCCATGACGCTTGGGACGAGGATCGTCGTCATGAAGGACGGAGTGATCCAGCAGGTGGATACACCGGATAACCTCTATGCGAAGCCGAGGAATCTGTTTGTAGCAGGATTTATCGGTTCTCCGCAGATGAATTTCCTGCATATGACAGTGAAGGAGGAAGCAGGAGATATTTATCTGGAAACAGGGGGGCTTAAGCTTCGGATGCCGGAGAATAAGAAGGAGTGTCTGAAAGGATACATAGATAATCAGATCATCATGGGAATCCGGCCGGGGGATATCAAGGCCCTAGATGATTCGGATAAAAGGCTTGAACAGTGGGCTGCAGACGTAAAAGTGCAGGTCTACGAGCTTCTGGGGGCAGAAGCATTGCTGTATTTTGAATATGCCGGAAACAGGATCATTGCAAGTGTGAGTGCGAAGACAGAGGCGAAAGAAGGCGGCGGGATCAGGCTGGCGTTTGATCTGGAGAAAGCCTATCTGTTTGACAGGGATACGGAGCTTGCGATTCTGTGACGAGAGGAGGAATGAACATGAAAGTAGTATATTTGACAGAACCAGGAAAGATGGAGATCGCAGAGGAACCAAGGCCGGAAGTAACGCCGGGCCATGTGGTGGTGAAGATTGAATATAATGGAATCTGCGGATCGGACGTGCATTTCTTCAAGGACGGAAGAGTAGGGGACTGTGTGCTCCGTGATAAATTCGTGCTGGGACATGAGGTGTCGGGAACCGTTGTGGAAGTAGGCGGGGGAGTGAAGCATCTGAAGGTTAATGACAGGGTGGCATTAGAACCGGGTTATGCCTGCGGTAAATGTGAATTCTGCAAATCAGGAAGATATAATCTCTGCCCGGAGATGAAGTTCTTCGCTGCGCCGCCGGTTGCAGGGGCGCTGAAGGAATATGTCTCACATCCGGCGGATATGTGCTTCAAGCTTCCTGAGAATGTATCGACGATGGAAGGCGCGCTTGTGGAACCGCTTGCGGTGGGCCTGCATGCGACCAGCCTCGGCGGGGTATCTCTGGGACAGTCGGTGGTGATCCTTGGAGCCGGGTGTATCGGTCTGGTGACGCTCTTGTCGGCGAAGGCACGGGGAGCTTCCAGAGTAATTGTAGCGGATCTCTATGATAAGAGATTGGAATTCGCCCGGAATATGGGGGCGGATTATGTGATTAATGTCCAGAAGGAAGATCTTCTCCAGAGAATAGGGGAGATCCTTGGGGACGGGCCGGATGTGGTGTTCGAGACGGCAGGCTCTCCGGTGACCATTGCGCAGACACCTCATGTTGCTAAGAAGGGCGGAACGATCGTATTGGTAGGAATGTCCTCAGAGAGCGAGATCAAGTACAATTTCTTCCAGGCCATGGAGAAGGAGGTAACGATCAAATGCGTATTCCGTTACCGTAATCTGTATCCGGTGGCGATTGCGGCGATCTCTGGCGGAAGTATCAATGTGAAGCAGATCGTGACTCACGAGTTTACCCTGGACGAATCAAACAAAGCATTTGCCACAGTGGTAGAAGATGCACAGAGTGTTGTGAAAGGCATTATTAAGATGTAAGGATGGCGGGTATGGATCGAGTAAAATATGATATCTTTTGTATTGGCGCCTGTGTCCAGGATATTCTGTTGGAAGGAATCGAGGAAGAGGATTTTAAGAATTCCGTGACTGTCTTAAAGAGGGCAGTCTTTACTTCCGGCGGAGATGCCACCAACGAAGCGGTGGTCTTAAGCAGGCTTGGAAATAAGACGGCTCTGCTTGCCAAGATAGATACAGGCATGGCGGGAAATGCGGTATATCAGGATCTTCGGAATGAAGGTGTTGATACTTCACAGATCGTCAGGGATGAACACAGCCGTTCTACCAGTGCGTTTGTTGCGATTGATTCGGCTGGGAACCATAAGTTCTTTCTGGCGAAGGGAGAGAACGAAGGGATTGCCCTTAACGAGATTGACTGTGAGGGATTGAAGAATACCAGGGCGGTGTGTGTCGGCAGTATGTATACCTCCTATCATCTGGATCGGTGCGGAATGAGAGAACTGATGCAGGCGGCGAGAGAGGCCGGCGCGGTCACATTTGCAGATATGGACCATGATGTGGAGAAGCTTGGGCCTCATGCAATGGACCATGTGCTGCCGTATGTGGATTATCTGCTGCCAAGTATGGATGAGGCAGTGTATATCACGGGAGAACAGGATGAGAGGAAGGCGGCTGCTGAGATCTTAAGACGCGGTGTGAAGACGGTGGTGATCAAGCTGGGTGCAAAGGGCTGCTACGTCAGAGACGCAAAGACAGAATTCTATATGGATCCTTTCTATATAGAGGCGAAGGACACGACAGGATGCGGGGATAACTTCGTTGCAGGCTTCATCCACTCGGTATTGAAGGGCAGGACGCTTGAAGAGAGCGCCAGGTTCGCCTGTGCCGTCGGTGCGGTGAATTCTACGCAGATCGGCGGCCATATGGCGGTGAGAAGTGAACGGCAGATCGAAGAGTTCATGAATACGGCATCCCAGAGAAGGATTGAACGTTAAGAGGTAATTCTATGGGCAGAGTGATGGCAGTTGATATTGGAGCAAGCAGCTACAGGGTGATAGAGGGAGTTTATTCGGGAGGCTGTCTCTCTATGAAGGTGCTGGCCAGGTTTAAGCATGAGCCGGTCATGGAGAACGGACATTACCGCTGGGATGTATATGGAATTGTCAGGAATGTGACAGAGGTGATCCGGGAAGCCGCCAGAGAAGGAGAACCAGTCGTGTCGATCGGGTTCGATACGTTCGGGACGGATTTCGGATTGCTTGACGGGGATGGGAGATTGATCGAGAAGCCGATCGCGTACCGGGACAGTATCAGTAACGGTATCTGCGAGAAATATTTTCAGGACGAATCCCTGTATGCCCGGATTGGCGGCAGCTTCTCCGGTACGTGTACGGCAAGCATCTTAAAGGGAATGAGAGAGAGCGGTCATCAACCGCTTGATCAGGCAGAACGATTGCTTTTCATGCCGGATCTGATGGCGTATCTTTTTACCGGAGAGACGGTGAATGAAGCAACGATCGCTACCACGTCAAGGCTCATGGATATCGGGAAGAGAGAGTGGGATTATGAACTGATAGAAGGGCTTGGGATCCCGGGTAAGATCTTTGGTCCGCTGTCTGAGGCGGGGAGCGCCGTGGGACGGTTAAAACGGGAGATCAGCCGGGGAATCAGGAATCTTGAGGATACAACGGTGGTATTGGCGGCGTGCCATGATACGGCGTCTGCCGTCAGTATCATTCCAAGGAGAAAAGGGGGTTCATTTATCAGCAGCGGAACATGGTCTGTGAAGGGGATCGTCTGTGACGCTCCCTACCGGTCAGAGCAGGCGTGCAGATATCGGATGGCCAATGAAGGACAGCCGGGCGGAAGATACCGGCTGATCCGCAATATTACCGGGCTGTGGCTTATGGAGGAATGTGTGCGCAGTTGGAAGAAAGCCGGCGTGACGGTGGAGATCCCTGAAATCGCGAGACAGGCGTCCGGGAAGAAGGCTTTTCCTTCTATTATAGATGTGGATGCGCCGGATTTTGCCGAGGCGGGGGATATGCCGGAGAAGATACGGAAGTTCTGCCAAAGGACCGGACAGAAGATTCCGGATACGCCTGTGGATGTGATGCAGGTGATTGTTCAGGGACTTGCCTGCGAATACCGCAGGCACAATAAACAGATCAAAGAGGTGACGGGGGAGAAGATCCATACGATTTATATTGTAGGCGGAGGCAGGAATAACCGGTATCTGAATCAGTGTACGTCCGATGTGACCGGATGCCGGGTGATTGCGGGGCACCCGGAGGCGACGGCGATGGGGAATCTCCTGATTCAATTGTGGGCAGCAGGTGAAGTACCTTCTATGGAGGAGATCCCTGCAATCGCGGGAAAGAATATGCAAGAAGAGATCTATGTGCCAAAATGCAACAAAGAGTGGGATGCGATGTATTCTTTCTATACCGGGAAGTTGAAGTGAAGCATGAGAGACGGAAGTGAATGAGCGACAGAAGAGATAAGGGAGAGTAAAGATGCGCTATTTGGTGGTGGATATCGGTTCGGGCAGTGTGAAGATCTATCTTGCAGCGTTGGATGATAGGAAGAGGTTCACGATGGAAGAGGCAGACCGGTTTGAAACCGGGAGAACCAGCCTTGAGGGGCATACCGTGACGAATGTATTTGCTGTCTATGACCGGATCTGTGAGGTGATCAGGAAGCTTGGAAGAAAAGGAATCAAGATCGATGCGATGGGAATAGATTCCTGGTGTTCCGATTATGGGATCCTGGATATGGACAGCGGAGCCGTCACCATACCGGTATTCTACAGGGATCCGCGTACAGACGGATATGGCAGACGGGTGGAGCAGGTCATGGATTACAGAGAGATCTACAGGCTTACGACCCAGAGAAGGATTGAGAATTCGACTTTGTGCCAGCTTCTTGCATACCGGGATGAATATCCCAGAGGACTCGACGGTGCGAAGAAGCTATTATTTATCGGAGATCTCCTGATGTATCTGTTCACCGGGAAACTGTGCTCAGAGGTGTCGGTGGCATCTTATTCCCAGTTATACAGTACAGAGAGGGATATGTGGGCGGAAGAGATATTGGAGGCATATCAGCTTCCGAAGTCTTTGATGCCTCCGGTGGTTCCGGCGGGAACGGTTCTGGGAAATATCAGGCGCGAGCTTCGGAGCTTTCTTGGCATAGGAGAGGTTAAGGTGGTAGCCCCTGCCGTTCATGACACTTCTTCGGCGGCGGTTACTGTTCCGGCTGGAGAAGGGGAGAACTGGGCATTTCTGGCGACCGGCTCCTGGTTCCTGATGAGTATGGAGACGGAGCAGGTGTACTGCAATGAAGCGGCGTACCGGTATCAGCTTACCAGCACTGGTCTGGCATTTGGAAATATTTTGCTGAAGAAAAATATCACGGCAATGTGGCTTCTGCAGGAATGTAAGAGAAAATGGGACGAAAAATATGCGGAAATCAGCCTGGAAGGGTACAGCTATGCAGAGATCGCGAAGATGGCAGAAGAGGCAGAAGCATTTGCCGGAATCATAGATACAGAGTATGAAGGATTCGTCCATCCGGCCGATATGGTGGAGGAAATACGGGGCTATCTGGCGCGTACAGGGCAGAAAGTACCGGAATATGGTGATATCGGCCAGATCACACGTATTATATATGAGAGTATTGCCTTGCAGTCGAAGAGAGCGCTTGAGATGCTCCGGGAAGTTACAGGAAAACAGATAGATCTCTTATATATAATCGGCGGAGCGAACCGTGTGAGCCTGCTGAATCAATTCATTGCAGATGCGGCGGGGATTCCTGTGCGGGTGGGGCCGTCGGAGGCAACAGCGGTTGGGAATGCCCTGCTGCAGGCTTATGGTATGGGGCAGGTAGAATCAGAAGAAGAGATCCGGAAGATTGTCTGGGAATATGAAGAGATAGTGGAATATTACCCGAAGGAGGAGATTATATGGAAGGAAAATATATGCGCGGGATTGCGGCGCTTGGGAATGGAGAAGTAGAACTGGTGCGCGATGTGCCGGTTCCGGAAATAGGACCTTATGAGGCTCTGATCAGGATGAAGACCTGCGGCTTCTGTAATGGGACGGATTTCCATATCATCCGGGGAGAGATGCCGGTTACAGTAGACAGTTTCCCGACACTTCTTGGCCATGAGGGTGTCGGGGATATCGTGGAATTGGGAAGTAAGGTGAGAAATTATAAGATCGGAGACCGTATCTTGAATCCGATCGTCCGGATCATGCCGGGTACGCGTTATGGGTGTACCTGGGGAGCAATGTGCGACTATGCGCTTGTGCAGGACCAGAAGGCGATGATTGACGACGGAGTATCAGAGTCGGAGCTGATACCAAGGCAATTGGAATGCGTACAGATTCCGTCGGATTTCGATCTGATCGACGGCGGAGATCTTATGACATTGAACGAGTGCTTCAGTGCGGCGAGGAATTTTGACGTGGCTGATAAGGATGTCCTGGTCTACGGCGCGGGTCCGATGGGACTTGCCACCATGAAATATATGCGTTACCTGGGCGCGAAGACGATCACGGTGATCGACGGGGTGGAGGACAGGCTTGAGTTGGCGAAGACCTTATCCCAGGTAGATGAGACGATTAATTTTAATCAGACTGATAAAAAAGAAGCGCTGGAAGGCAGACTGTTTGACCGAGTGATTGATATCGTAGGGCTTACTTCTATATTATTGGAGGGTTCACATCTGCTGCGGCCTTATGGGATCATCGGCTCTATGGGAGTTCTTCGCAATACAGATTCTTCCCTGAACCTGTTGGAGCTTAAGAATAATACTCGGCTGCAGATGTTGAATTTCCCATATGGACAGTATGAGATCACTGCGGAAAATGTGGAATTGATCAGGAAGGGTGTGATCGATCCTAAGGATTTCTACAGTCATGTGAGAAGTGTGGAGGATATTCAGGAAGTCGTGCAGCTTGTGGCGGATAAGAAAGCGATCAAGGTGATCCTGACATTGGAATAAGGGGGAAGGCAGAGTGAAGGAAACAGAGTTAAAAGCATTGATCTGTGATATTGGGAAGCGGATCTATACGAATGGATTCGTGGCAGCCAACGATGGTAATATCACGGTGAAGTTAAATGACAGAGAGTATCTTACGACGCCGACGGGAATCAGCAAAGGCTATCTGACTCCGGAGATGATCGTCAAGGTCAACGATAAGGGAGAGACCTTAGAGGGAGAGTACAGGCCGTCCTCGGAGGTAAAAGTACATCTGAGGGTGTATTCGGAGCGTGAAGATGTGGGTGCGGTGGTACATGCACACCCGCCGTATGCGACGACATTCGCGGTAGCACACATTCCGTTAGATGAATATATACTTCCGGAATCCGTGTATGCACTGGGCGCGGTCCCGATCGTTCCCTATGCGCAGCCATCCACACAGGAGCTTGCGGACGGGCTGATCCCGTATCTTCAGGATTATGATGCATTTATCCTGGAGAATCATGGAACGGTTACGGTAGGGGCAGATCTGATCAAGGCTTATTATAAGACGGAGACTTTGGAATACAATGCTAAGATCACTTATCTGACGAAGGTACTGGGGAAGTGGAATGAACTCCCGCAGGATGAGATCGAGAAGCTGGTTGCATCATATCGGGCAAGCAATCCTGGCGGGAAGCATCCGGGATATGTGAAGTTCGGGTAACAGTGAAGGTATCTGAACTGTTACAAGTTCGGCGAGCGGGAAATGAACAAACGTTAATGAAATAAAATTTCTCAGAAACGTTGACACATACGGTTGGCCGGACTAAAATAGAGGATATATAAGAAATATAATTACACGGAGGGAAAGAACTATGTTGATGAATATGAAGGATATTTTGGAAAAAGCAAATGAGAACAACTTTGCGATTCCGGCATTTAATATCAGCCACTATGCCATGTTCAAGGGGATCATGGAGGCGTGTGAAGAGAAGAATGCGCCGGTTATTATCGAGATACATCCGGATGAACTTGAGCATGTGGGGGCAGAGATGGTGAAGGCAGTTACGGAGAGAGCGTACAGGTCGAGGATTCCGGTGTGTATCCATCTGGATCACTGCGGGGACTTTGGCGTGATCATCAAAGCAATCCAGTCAGGTTTCACATCTGTCATGTTTGACGGTTCTTCTCTGCCGTTTGAAGAGAATATCGCAAACTGCCGGAAGGTCGCGGAAGCTGCGCATCCGGTCAATGTATCTGTAGAAGGGGAGCTTGGAACGATCGGATCTACGGATGCCGAGGCTGAAGCAGGTGCGAACCGGATCATCTATACGAATCCGGACGACGCGGTGAAGTTCGTTGAAGAGTCAGGGATCGATACACTGGCGATCGCGATCGGCACAAGCCATGGGCTCTATCCCAAGGGAATGAAGCCAGAGCTTAAGCTGGATCTGCTGAAAGAGATCAAGTCTAAAATCTCTGTACCGATCGTCCTTCATGGGGGCTCTAATAATCCGGATGATGAGATCGGCAAGGCCGTGACGCTTGGCGTCAACAAAATTAACATTTCCAGTGACATAAAGGCGGCGTATTATGATAAAATGAGAGAGGTACTGGCTGACAAGTCCTTGAGAGAGCCGAATACGATCGAGCCGCCGTGTATTGCCGCTATGAAGGAAGTGGCATATCATAAGCTTGAGTTATTCCAGACGGTGGGGAAGGCAGCTCTGTACTAATATTATGATATAGTCGAGGTGTCCAAGTTGAATAAGAATGATATTCTGGAGCGAGAAGTGCTTGAGGTCATAAGAGAGCAGTACGACCATATCTTCTCCGCAGAGAAGAAGGTGGCTAATTTTGTCCTGCAGAACCCGCAGAAGACGGTGGAATGCAATGTGTCTGAGCTGGCGAAGAACAGTAAGGTCAGTGACGCGACGGTTGTACGCATGTGCCATCATATAGGCTACACCGGTTATTACCAGTTCCGAATCTCCCTTGCGAGGGATCTAGGGAAGCAGCAGTATAACAGCGTGAATCTGATCGACAGTAAGGATATGGTGGAGGCTATGTTCGGTGAATTCGCGAAAGCGATGCTTGCGATCGGTAGGCGCCTGGATCTGGAGGTGATGCGGGGATGTGTGGAGCTCCTTAAGGGCTGTAAGCAGGCCCATATCATGGCGGTAGGCAATACAAGCCCGCTGGCTCAGTATATGGGATTCCGCCTGGGGAGGCTTGGGATCAAGAGTACCTATAATGTAGCGCCGGAATATTTTCTGAATCATGTGAACCTCGCGGATGAAGGTGATATCCTGATCGCCATCTCTCAGTCCGGCACTTCCAAGCAGGTAGTTCAGGGGATGGAGCTTGGGAAGACGAAGGGGCTTAAGATGATAGCCATCACGGCGTTTGCCCAGTCTCCGGTGTCGGACCTGGCGGACTATGTGCTGTTGTCGGCGGGAAAGGAAGAGCCTTTTAGCTATTATAAGGATTATGCACATTTGAATGAGACGGCGGTGATCGACGCGCTGCTTAACTTTGTTACGAATGAAGAATTGATCAAGACGACACAGGCGGATAAGCTGGAGATCATATTGTCGGATAATAAGATGTAACATCGTGAATTCGAACTTGAAAATTGTGTATAGGTGTGATATGATATGCATAAAATAAGGCTGTAATGCATTACGGCTTGGGCTGGTCGAAAGACCCGGGTCCATCAGCTGATGGGGAGGTTCCCCATTATTGGCGGGTATGATACCCGCCTTTTTCTTTTAATATTTTAAAAAGAGAAGGTATTTTATGAAGGAATTGGGGATTTTTATTGATGAATCTGGAGATTTTGGTGAATATGATTATCATTCTCCGTGGTATATAGTTACAATGGTGTTTCATGACCAGAATGTGTCCATTCAAGAACCCATGGAATATTTGGAAAAAGAGCTCTCTCTTTTAGGATTAAAGAATCACTGTATACATACAGGACCTATCATCAGAAAAGAAGAAGAATATTCGGCAATGGATTATTTGGAACGTAGAAAGATATTTAATAAGATGGTTACGTTTATGAGGCAGAGCAAAGTAAAATATAAGTCCTTTTATATTGAGAAAAAGCATATTGAAGATATTGTTGAGGCAACAGGAAAACTTTCGAAGCAAATATCGGTTTTTATCAGAGAGCATTATAGTTTTCTGCTGTCATTTGATTTGGTAAAGATATATTATGATAATGGGCAAGTGGAATTAAACAAAATTTTATCTACTTTGTTCAATGCATTTCTCCCAAGAGTAGAATTCCGAAAAGTAAAACCGTCGGATTATAGACTGTTTCAAGTAGCAGATATGATATGTACATTCGAATTGCTAAAATTAAAGATAAATAACCATACATTCTCTAAATCGGAGCAGATATTCTTTGGATCAGTCAGTGACTTGAAGAGAAACTACTTGAAAATTGTAAATAGACAGGAAATTGATTACTAGGTGCAAATTCTTTTATTGTTTTTTCCCCAATTATGATATATAATAAAAAAAGTGAAAAATATAACATGCCATGAGATGTCACAGCATCCGAGGGCAGAAGGAATTGGAGGAATTCATATGTTAGTATCAGCAAAAGAGATGCTTGAAAAAGCAGTAGCAGGCCACTATGCAGTAGGACAGTTCAACATCAACAACCTTGAGTGGACGAAGGCTATCCTGACAGCAGCCGAGGAGACGAAGTCACCGGTTATCTTAGGTGTATCCGAGGGTGCAGGAAAGTACATGACCGGATTCAAGACCGTACAGGATATGGTAGCAGCGATGGTTGACGAGATGGGAATCACTGTTCCGGTTGCTACACATCTTGATCACGGTTCCTATGATGGATGTAAGAAGTGTATCGAGGCTGGATTCACATCTATCATGTTTGACGGCTCCAAGTATCCAATCGAAGAGAACGTTGCTAAGACCAAAGAGCTGATCGAGATCTGCCGTGAGAAGGGAATGTCTCTTGAGGCAGAAGTAGGCGCGATCGGCGGAGAAGAAGACGGTGTTGTAGGACAGGGCGAATGTGCAGATCCGAACGAGTGTAAGATGATCGCTGATCTTGGCGTGGACATGCTGGCAGCAGGTATCGGCAATATCCATGGCAAGTATCCTGAGAACTGGGCAGGCTTAAGCTTCGAGACTCTGGATGCGATCCAAAAGCTGACAGGCGATATGCCGTTAGTTCTTCACGGAGGTACAGGTATTCCGGACGATATGATCAAGAAAGCGATCGACTTAGGCGTTGCTAAGATCAATGTTAATACAGAGTGCCAGTTGGTATTCGCAGATGCTACACGTAAGTACATTGAGGCTGGCAAGGACCTTGAAGGCAAGGGCTTCGATCCTCGTAAATTACTGAAGCCAGGCTATGAGGCAATTATCGATAAGGTAAAAGAGAAGATGGAATTATTCGGATCAGTAGGAAAAGCGTAATAAAGTGCAAATTTTTGCTTGCCTTTTCTGATGGATTGATGTATACTAACAGGCGTAGATAGAACGAAGGCGTTCCGACCGAAGGTCGGGGTGCCTTTTTTCTTACATAGAAAGGAAGATAGAAGATATGAGCGAACTTTTAAATGTAGCTGAGATATTTGGGGAAGATGTATTCAACGATAAGGTTATGCAGGAACGTTTGCCCAAGAAGGTTTATAAGGATCTGAAGAAGACGATCGAAGAAGGCAAGGAACTGAGCCTTACTACAGCCGATGTGATCGCACACGAGATGAAGGAGTGGGCGATCGAGAAAGGGGCGACCCATTATACACACTGGTTCCAGCCTCTTACCGGAGTAACGGCGGAGAAGCATGATTCCTTCATCTCTGCGCCGATGGAGAACGGCAAGGTGCTGATGAGCTTTTCCGGTAAGGAACTGATCAAAGGCGAGCCGGATGCGTCTTCATTTCCGTCAGGGGGACTTCGGGCGACGTTTGAGGCAAGAGGATATACGGCATGGGACTGCACGTCTCCGGCATTCGTAAGGCATGATGCGGCTGGAGCGACGCTCTGTATTCCTACAGCATTCTGTTCCTACACAGGGGAGGCCCTCGACCAGAAAACTCCGCTTCTGCGTTCCATGGAAGCAGTTAATGCACAGTCATTGAGACTGATTCGTCTGTTTGGAAATACAACGTCAAAGAAGGTTACGCCGTCTGTTGGGCCGGAACAGGAATATTTCCTCGTAGATGCAGCCAAGTTCATGCAGAGAAAGGATCTGATCTATACCGGACGTACCCTCTTTGGGGCAATGCCGCCGAAGGGGCAGGAGTTAGATGATCATTACTTTGGAACCATCCGGCAGAGAATCGCGGGATTCATGAAGGATGTGAATGAAGAACTGTGGAAGGTTGGAGTGACGGCGAAGACGCAGCATAACGAGGTTGCGCCGGCACAGCATGAGCTGGCGCCGATCTATGCGGAGGCGAATGTGGCGGTTGACCATAATCATTTGGTGATGCAGACCTTGAAGAGGGTAGCTTGCCGGCATGGGATGAAATGTCTGCTCCATGAGAAGCCGTTTGCCGGGGTAAATGGTTCCGGTAAGCATAATAACTGGTCTCTTACGACGGACGACGGCAAGAATCTTCTTGATCCGGGCAAGACTCCCCATGAGAATATTCAATTCCTTCTGGTGCTTACCTGTATACTGAAAGCAGTGGATGAGCATGCAGATCTGCTGCGCGAGTCTGCGGCGGATCCGGGCAATGATCACAGGCTTGGAGCGAATGAAGCGCCTCCGGCAATCATTTCGGTATTCTTAGGGGAGCAGTTGGAGGATGTATTAGAGCAGCTGATCAGCACAGGCGAGGCGACCCACAGCCTGAAGGGCGGGAAGCTGGAGACCGGCGTCAGGACGCTGCCGGATCTTGCGAAAGACGCGACGGACAGGAACCGTACATCACCGTTTGCATTTACCGGCAATAAATTCGAGTTCCGTATGGTCGGTTCCCGTGACTCTATCGCCGGGCCGAATGTGGTATTGAATACGATCGTTGCAGAGGCGTTTGCAGAGGCGTGCGATGTACTGGAGAATGCGGAGGATTTCGACAAAGCGCTGCATGATCTGATCAAGAGATATGCGACCGAGCATTACAGGATCGTATTCAATGGAAATGGATATGCCGACGAGTGGGTGGAGGAGGCTGTGCGGCGCGGTCTGCCGAATATCCGCTCTATGGTTGAGGCGATCCCTGCCCTTACAACGGACAAAGCGGTTGCGATGTTCGAGAAGTTCAAAGTATTTACGAAGGCGGAACTTCAGTCCCGTGCAGAGATCAAGTATGAGAATTACGCGAAGGCGATCAATATCGAGGCACGGACCATGATCGATATGGCAAGCAAGCAGTTTATCCCGGCGGTGATCAAGTATACGAAGGAGCTTGCCGATACGGTTCTCGCGGTAAAGGCTGCGGGTGCGGATGCTGCGGTGCAGGCTGAGCTTCTTGCGGAGATATCCGGTCTGCTTGCCGATACGAAACAGGCATTAACGCAGCTTATGAAACTCACAGATGAGGCCGCGGCGATGAATGAGGGAGAGGATCAGGCAAGATTCTATCATTTTGACGTGGTTCCTGCTATGGAAGCGCTCCGCGCGCCGGTGGATAAGCTGGAGATGATCGTTGATAAGGAAGCATGGCCGATGCCGTCTTATGGGGATCTGATCTTTGAAGTATAACCGAAAGTATAACATTAGGAAAATTTAAGAACCTTGGACTTGGAATACACACAAGTATGTGATATTCTAAGTTCAAGGATTTTTGTTTCTTAAAATGATGTGGAGGACACCTATGACAAAATATGAGTTTTTGGAGAAGATGAGACATGCTCTGGCGAATGATCTGAGCGGTCCGATCATACAGGAGAATGTGAATTATTATGATAGTTATATCAATGATGAGGTTCGGCAGGGAAGATCGGAGGAATCCGTGATCGACGAACTGGGTGATCCGTGGGCGATTGCCAGGACGATCATTGAGTCGGCAGGCGGCGGGAGTGCTCAGGAAGAATATACTTACGAGCCTAGACGTCAGACTTACGGGCAGGAGCAGCAAGAGAGAGGCCGTGTCAGGGTGTACGGCTGGCAGTCCTGGTGTAAGAGGCTGATCCTTGCGCTGGGGATTCTAGGAGTGCTCATGCTGGCGGTTGCGGTGGTCGGAGGTATCTTCTCGCTTCTTGCACCGATCATCATTCCTTTCTTGATCATACTATTTGTGCTGCGCTTGTTGGGCGGAAGACGGCGATGAAGCAGAAGTGTGTGCTCCCGGATTGATATTGGACGGATACTGCGGATGCTGGAAAGTAACGGTAAAAAGTAAAAGACCGATGGGGGAGCCATCGGTCTTTTGAGGGGAGTATAAATAATTAATAAGGGGTTGTAGAAAGTGTTCTTTCTACATCACTTAGTATAATATAGTATGGAACAAAAAGCAAGATATATTTAAAAAAAACTTAAGTTTTTTCATAGATATTGGGGATGGGAAGGAAAATGAAGAGATATATAGATATTTTCATGATTTTTGGGGTGGTATTGGGCTGTATTTTCCTGACAGGATGTGGCAGAATGCGACAGGAAGAGACAGAGGTAAGTAAGGAGAAGACGGACGCGGAAGAATTGGTACTCCCGGGAGATCAGGCAGAGGATCAGACCGGGGAAGAAGCCCGGCAGGGGGATGCCCAGGTGTCAGATGGGGAGATACTTAAGTTTGTCGATGCGTGGGGAGAATGGCATGAGACAGAGATCGATCCTGCCATCAGGAAGCATGATTACAACTGGTCCTGCCTTACGAATACAGAAGCGGGGATCCAGTATGCAGGGGACGAGCGGTATACTATTCGCAAGGGAATAGACGTATCGGAGCATCAGGGTGACATTGACTGGGGCCGGGTGAAGGCGGCGGGGTATGACTTCGCATTTCTGCGTATCGGATACAGAGGATACGGAGAGCAGGGTACGCTGTGTGCGGACGCCAAATTCCAGCAGAATATCGTGAATGCGCACAATGCCGGAGTTGAGGTGGGCGTCTATCTGTTCTCTCAGGCTGTCAGCGTGGATGAGGCGCTGCAGGAAGCCGGACTTGTGCTGGAACAATTGCAGGGACACAGTTTGGAGCTTCCGGTTGTATTTGACCCGGAGAGGATCAGGGATGATGCGGCCCGCACAGACAACGTGACGGGAGAGCAATTTACGAAGAATACGGTTCTGTTCTGTGAGAAGATGAAAGAGGCGGGCTATCAGCCCATGATCTATAGCAATATGCTCTGGGAAGCTTTTGAATACGATATGGAGGCATTGGCGGATTATCCGATCTGGTATGCGGATTATGAGCCTGTGCCGCAGACGCCGTATTATTTCTCCTTCTGGCAGTATTCGGAGAAAGGGAGAGTAGACGGGATTACGGGGAATGTGGATCTGAATGTGCAATTCCTGCCGCAGGAGATTGCAGATTAGCAGGTTATTGGAGGAGATTTGATTTATCGGATCGCTTAGGAGGCGGTTGTGTAGACAGGAAAAGGACGAGACGAATGGTCAGAAGAACAATAGATAATTTCGACATTAGGCAGATCTGTGATTCCGGGCAATGCTTTCGGATGACACATAAGAAAGAGAATACCTACAGTGTGATTGCCGCAGGCAGATATCTGGAAATAGAACAATATGGAAGAGACTGCATCTTTGCCTGTGATGAAGAAGAATTCGAGGAATTCTGGAAAGCGTATTTTGATCTGGACTGTGAATACAGAGGATACATAGAATCCGTCAACCCAAACGACGAATATCTGATGAACGCAGTAGAGTTCGGTTCGGGAATCCGTATCTTACGTCAGGAATTATGGGAGATGACAGCATCATTTCTTATATCGCAGCAGAATAATATCGCAAGGATCCGCAGATGTATACAGAATCTCTGCGAACGGTACGGCGAAGAGAGGCCGGATCCGCGGGGAGAGAGTTACTATACATTTCCTGTGCCGGAGGCGCTGGCATATCTTCCAGAGGATGAATTGAAGGAGTGTAATCTGGGGTATCGGAGCAAGTATGTAGTGCGGACGGCAAGAAGTATTGCGGAAGGTATGGTCAGACTTGAGGAGATACAGGGGATGCGGTATCAGGATGCGAAGGCAGAACTGTTGAAATTATACGGCGTGGGCGAGAAGGTGGCAGATTGTATCTGTCTGTTTGGGCTGCACCATCTGGAGGCATTTCCGAAGGATACGCATATCTTGCAGGCGCTTGAGAAGCACTATAAGAGAGGTTTTCCAAGGCGGAGGTATAAAGGGTATGAAGGAGTGATGCAGCAGTATGTGTTTTATTGGGAGTTGAGAGGGGAAAGGACAAGCGGCAGGGAATATTGACGAAGAGAAGGATTTGTGTTATTATGAATTAACCTCAAAGGTAAATTGTGAAAGAGGTGATGGGTTGGATATCACGTACAGAAGCAAGAAGGTTGAAAAGATATGTACGGATGCCAAGGCTGCAGATAGAGCATACGGTAAAGAGATGGCCGTTAAGATACATCAGCGTATAGATGAAATAACTGCTGCAGATACAGTGGAAATGATGATACAGTTTCATATTGGCAGATGTCATCCTTTATCGCAGAATAGGAAAGGGCAATATGCGATGGATCTGATGCATCAGGAGGTAGCACTATGGTGAGGAGTCGCAGTTTTATTGCAACGCCACCTGGGGCGACAATTAAAGAGCAATTAAATGACAGAAGTATGAGTCAGAAAGAATTTGCAGCCAGGATGGATATGTCTGAGAAGCATATTAGTAAGCTCATCAATGGCGATGTGCAGCTTACATCAGATGTTGCGGTTAGATTAGAAATGGTATTAGGTATTCCTGCTAAGTTTTGGAACAATCTGGAAGCTATATACAGGGAAAAGATTGTGAAGGCAGAGGTTGAGAATGCTATGGATGCGGATGTTGAATTAGCAAAACAATTTCCATATAGTGAGATGTCAAAATTTGGATGGATTCCGGAGACAAGGGTTGCCAAGGAGAGGGTCGTATATCTTAGAAAATACTTTGAAGTGGTGGAACTTTCACTGCTTGGCAATGAACAGATAATGAGAATTGCCTGTAGAAGATTGGCTATTACGGAGAAGAGCGATCTGGCTTTAATGGCATGGGCACAGGAAGCTAAAATTAAAGCGCGCACTGTGCAGACATCACCAATAAATATCAAGGGGTTGATTACAGCTATAACTGATATTCGTAAGATGACGTTATTAAAACCAAAGGAATTTTGCCCTCAGATTAAGAAATATCTTGCTGATTGTGGAATTGCCTTAGTTTTCCTTCCTCATCTGAAGGGCTCTTTTTTACAAGGGGCAACATTTCTTGATGGAAATAAAATTGTGGTAGGGTTAACTGCAAGAGGTAAAGATGCTGATAAATTTTGGTTTAGTCTATTCCATGAACTGGCGCATATTATTCTTGGACATGTGGGGCAGGTGAATGGAACATCTGATGAAGATGAAAAGGCTGCAGATGCATGGTCAGGAGATACATTGATTGAGGAAAAGAAGTTCGAGATTTTCCGAATGGAAAGAGATTATTCAGAGAAAAGAGTGCTTAGTTTTGCCAAGGAACAAGAGATCGCTCCAGGGATCGTTGTTGGAAGAATGCAGCGTGAGGGAATGATCAAATACAGTATGTTGAATAATTTAAAAGAGAGATATGAAATAGCTGTTTAAAATGAGAGGTAACCTATGTTCCATCTATTTAAGAAATCCACACCCGCTGCCGCGGCAACGCCTTACGACCCATCCACACAGAAACCAATCCTGCGCTGTAGTATATGCACCGGAGAACAGGTGGCTGGCTTCCGTGACCTGCAGACGGGGAAATTTACAGATATCATGCTGATCCGTAATGAGAAGGACTTGCAGGCCTTCAAGGAGCAGTATGGCGTGACCGATATCACAAAGGAGTTTTAGATCCTATGAATACAACCAATATCACATATCCCGCAGAAAAGAGATCCCTCTACCGCCTGCTTAGAACACAGCTTCAAGGGCTGACAGACGGGGTTCCGTATATGCTTGCCAATCTTGCCAATGCATCTGCCCTGCTATATCAGGCGTTGACGGATATCAACTGGGCGGGGTTCTATCTGATGCAGGGCGGTAAGCTGGTGCTGGGACCATTCCAGGGGAAGCCAGCCTGTGTAGAGATCCAGGTTGGAAGCGGTGTCTGCGGAACGGCAGTTGAACGGGACGAGATCATGCTGGTTGAGAATGTGCATGAATTCCCGGGACATATCGCCTGTGACAGCGCGTCGAATTCGGAGATTGTCATCCCGATACACCGGGATGCAGAGATCATCGGGGTGCTGGATATAGACAGCCCGGTTCTTGCAAGATTCGATGAAGAGGACAGGCGCGGCCTGAGTGAATTTGTGCGGGCATTAGAATGTGCAATCGGCAGGTGCAAACCTGTTATGATCAATATACATGAAGGATGAAAATAATATGACGAATAGTATGACAAATAAAGACACATTTTACAGGCAGATATTCAAGCTGGTGCTGCCGATCGTGATTCAAAACCTGCTGAGTGCGGCGGTCAGTTCTGCCGATGTTATCATGCTGAATTATGTCGGCCAGTCTTCCATATCGGCGGTATCTCTTGCGTCCCAGTATGCCAATATCCTTTTTATGGTATTCTACGGTCTGGGCACAGGGGCTACTATGCTGAGCGCGCAGTATTTCGGCAAGGGAGATATGAAAGCGATCCAGTTGATAGAAGGAATCGCGATGCGGTTCTCCCTGCTGATCGCGCTGCTATTTGCGTGCGCTGCCTTATTTGCGCCGGAACAGATGATGCATATATTTACCAATGACAGAGAGCTGATCACCATAGGCGCGTCCTACTTAAGATTCATGAGCGTCAGTTACCTGTGCTGGGGAATCACGGAGGTCTATCTTGCGGTTCTTCGCAGTATCGGCAGGGTTGTGATCAGTACGGCGATGAATATGCTGGCATTCTCGCTGAATATCTTGCTGAACGCGGTATTCATCTTCGGTCTGTTCGGCGCGCCGAAGCTTGGCGCCATGGGCGTGGCGATCGCGACGTCAACATCCAGGCTGATCGAGCTTGCGGCGTGCTTCGCGGTATCGTTTATGAGTAAGGATATCAAGCTTGATTTCCGGTACCTGTTCATGAGGAATAAGAAGCTGTTCTCGGATTTCGTAAGGTTATCTCTGCCGGCGCTTGGCAATGATATCGCATGGAGCGTTGCTTTCTCCATGTACTCGGTGATCATCGGACATCTGGGGACCGACGCGGTGGCGGCGAATTCCTTCGTTATCGTGGTGCGGAATTTCGGGACGATCCTATGCTTCGGAACAGCGAGTGCAGGAGGCATCCTGTTAGGAAATATTATCGGTATGAATAAGCTTGAGGAGGCCAAGGAGGGCGCGAAGAAGGTGATGAAGATGACAGTGATCACCGGAGCGATTGGAGGGCTTATTGTCCTTGCGGCTATGCCGGTCGTAATGCGGTATGCGTCTCTGACCGATCAGGCGATGCATTATCTGAAATATATGATGCTGATCAATACATATTATGTTATGGGAGCGGCCGTGAATACGACGCTGATCGCGGGCGTCTTCCGCGCGGGAGGCGACAGCCGGTTCGGATTCATCTGTGATGTGATTGATATGTGGTGTTATGCGGTACCTCTTGGATTCCTGGCGGCATTCGTGTTCAGGCTTCCGGTTCTGTGGGTGTATTTCTTGCTGTGCACGGATGAATTCGCCAAATGGCCCTGGGTGCTTAAGCATTACCGGAGTATGAAGTGGCTGAATAATATTACGAGAGATGATCTGTTTGAAGAAGGATAACTTAATAAAGTACACAATTTGGGACGTAGTAAAATTGAATTTTACTACGTCCCAAATTGTGTTTAGCAATATCCATTCGGATTCTGTGACTGCCATCTCCAGGTATCTGCGCACATCTCATCCAATCCGCGTTCTGCCTTCCAGCCGAGAACCTTAGCGGCCTTAGCCGGGTCTGCGTAACACATTGCGATATCGCCGGCTCTTCTTGGCTTGATCTCGTAAGGGATCTCCTTGCCGCATGCTTTGCCGAATGCCTTAACCATATCAAGAACAGAGTAGCCTACGCCTGTCCCAAGATTGATCACGTCAAGGCCAGGGTTGGTCATGATATAGTCGATTGCCTTCACATGGCCGACCGCAAGGTCAACAACATGGATATAATCACGTACTCCGGTTCCGTCCGGCGTGTCGTAATCATCACCGAATACGCCTAATTTGGCAAGTTTGCCGACTGCAACCTGGGATATATACGGCATCAGATTGTTCGGGATACCCTTAGGATCCTCTCCGATGCGTCCGCTCTCATGCGCGCCTACCGGGTTGAAGTAACGGAGCAGGATCACGCTCCATTCCGGATCGGACTTCTGCAGGTCGGTCATGATCTGTTCCATCATAGACTTGGTCCAGCCATATGGATTGGTACACTGTCCCTTCTGGCAGTCTTCGGTGATCGGCATCACCTCAGGGCTTCCGTATACGGTGGCAGAAGAACTGAATACGATCTTTTTCACATTCGCATTACGCATCACATCCATGAGAGTCAGTGTTCCGGTAATGTTATTCTGGTAGTATTCCAATGGCTTCTGCACAGACTCCCCAACAGCCTTAAGCGCAGCACAGTGGATAACGGCGTCGATAGATACCTTCTGGAATAAATCCTTAAGTGAGGCCTCGTCGCGGACATCGCCTTCGTAGAATGCGATCGTCTTCCCGGTAAGCTCTTCCACTCTCTTCAGAGATTCTCTGGAAGAATTGGAAAGGTTGTCATACACGGTCACCTGGTATCCCTGGTTCAGAAGCTCCAAAGCTGTGTGGCTGCCGATGTAGCCAGCTCCTCCGGTGATTAAGATATTTGCCATAGTTAGTTCCTCCTTTTGATTTCTCAAAAATTTGTTGAGACATATTCTGATTATTATCATATTGCATAAAAGGATGAAAAGCAATAAGCATATTGGATAAAAATATAAGGATATTGCGGAAATAGATGCCGCGAACAGGAAGCATTCACATACTTTCTTTGAAGAAATATGACGGGAAGTATAGCTATAAAATAGAGGATAAACTGTTTTCGCTGACGATATTCATCCCGATTAGGCAATAAAAGAGACAAGTTATTCTAAAATGTGGAAAATATTCTCAATATCTGGTATCTTAAGTAGGTATACACCATAATCAAAGAGGAATTTCAAATGAAAAGAATTAAATTATATTTTACTGTTTTTATGACTATATGTCTGTGTAGCGCTTGTGGAAAGCCGCAGGAAACAACAGAGGACCCATCCCATAAGACAATCGGATCAGATAACTGGAAACAAACAGGTGAGACTTCGGAATCTGTGGAGACGGTATCTATCCAGATACCGGAAACCTATGAAAGAACCGAAGAGAATGTATATTTCAAAGCGGATATCATATGCCCCGATGAAATCAGGAAAGGTTCAGTTAAGATTCCGAAAATTAGCCTGCAACTTATCAATGAAGAGAAGGTTATAGACGAGATATACAAAAATATCTCAATTGACAAAGACGAGGTCAAGGAATATCCAGGAGACGATGGGGAGGTGCTTAAAGTACGGTATCTTACCGGGCCGGAAATACAATCTTTAAGCGTATATAGCTTTGGGGCAGATTATACTACGGCGTTCTATCGGGATTATATCGGACATTCCTTTGATCTGGAGGGAAGAGAGGGGCATTATTCTACGGAAGCTCAATTATCCTTTATGAGCACAGACTCCGCAAGGAGTGAGATCGAAGGGATGTTTGACCGTATGGAGGTTTCTCTAGGCGAGGATCCGTTTTTTAAGCACTATGCCTTGGACTATCAGACATTGGCGGCGCAGGAATATGTGATGGATATGGACGGGAACATTGATCGTTCTCAGTATAAGCCGGAATGGACGATGGAGGATGAGGGGTATTATTTCTGTATCTGGCAGACTTACAACGGTATAAAGGTCCACACTCCTTATTCGGATATGATCAAGAAATATGCGGACTTTAATGCTCCTGTACAGGTAATGATCTCTGCAAATGGGCTTGAGTATCTGTCTCTTGGCAGAACATTTCTGATCGATCCCAAGGAGAGTACCGAGAAGCTCGCCAGTCTGGATGCCGTGGCAGATGTAGTGATCAAGAAATACTCCATGATCCTGACAGATGCGACTTATACGATCGACCGCATGGAACTATGCTATTATCCGGTGGAGGACAGTGAAGGGAATTACGAATTAAAATGTGTCTGGATCATGGATATCACGGAAGAGCCTACGCTTACGGCAACGGGCAGATTCCAGTTGATGGTGGATGCGGTCAGCGGTGAGGAGTTGTTCTGATGAAGAGAGGATTACTTAGGCGGTATATCGCCATAGATATGAAGCGTGCGTTTTGCTCATGGAAGATCATAGTATCGATTCTGGGTGTCTGTCTGGTCATGGGGATCGCGTCGCTGGAGACCAGGATATGGCAGCTCTCGGTCTTGAATTCTTATTACTATGTGATATACAGTATGCCGTTCTTGCTGACCCTGATCTTCACTACATTTGCATTCGGACACTGCTTCTGTGAGGATATCGAGCATGCTTATATCCGGTTCCAGGTGATACGCGGGAGTCTTCGGTCCTATGTGATCTCCAAGGTGATCGTGATCGCTCTTTCGGCTGTATTTACCATGATGATGGGGATGCTTTTGTTCGTACTTGTGCTGCGCATGAATTTCCCGTGGATCGACCTGACGGAAGGAACCTTCGAGACATTGTCGGAGTATGGCGCGTTCCGCCTGTTTCTGAAAAATGGAAATTATATCGTGTATTATCTATTCTGCGGGATCCAGTACGGATGGCTGGCGGCAGTGCTGGCGGTGGCGGCGGCGTTATTTTCCCTGCTGTATCATGATGTGCTGTTTGTATTGTCTGTGCCGTTGATTGTGTGGTATCTTATCCAGTATTACAGCGATCTGCTGCCGCAGTACGAGCAGTTGAATCCGAATGCGGTCTACGACATCAGCTGCAATGTCTGGGATCACGACTGGCTGTCCTTCGCATATGCATGGGGTGTGTCGGTTCTGGCGATCGTGCTGCTGGGAGCGGCGATCTATCAGATGATAAAAAGACAGGTGATATAAAGATGAAGAGAATCGGAAATGAATGGTCAGTTATATTTACGGATTTCAGGAACAGCTTTCTGACGAAGCGGGTCTTGGTGCTATTCGTACTGCATTTTTTTGTTACACATATATTCCTTGCGCCAGTCAGGCGGTTCGCAGTAAATGTGCATCACCCGGTATCGGCATATGGATTCTTGTTCCTGTTTTATAATATGTATTATCTGCTGCTCTTTATGTTCGTGTGTATCTATTACTTCTCCAACACGCCGTTCCTGAATTATCATCAGATCTACAGGATCATACGGACGGGTAAGCTAAGATGGGGGATCCATCAGATCGTGAATATAATCCTCAGTTCGGTGGTGTTGATGGGATCCGTGTTCGTGAGTGCGTGTATCGTATTGTTCCCGCAGCTTACCTGGGAGAACGACTGGGGGAAGGTCCTCTATACACTCAGCCTTACGAACATGGCGGAGGAATATAACATCATGGTAGACTTTACTTATGAGATGATCAGCAGGTATACGCCTCTTCAATTGCTCGGTTTAACCCTGGGGATCGGAGTCCTCCTGATCTCTTTCCTGGGAAATATGATGTTCGCGGTTAGTCTCTTCTTCTCGCGGACGGCGGCTCTTAGTATCGCGTCTCTGGAGACGGCGTTCATCATCGTGGAGGCGAATATGCTCATGTTCACTAAGCTGATCTATTTCGCGCCGTTTACCTGGATGAGGCTTAGCCGGATCTGGGATCTGATCGGACAGAGTAGGCCAACACCTTCGATCGGGGACGCCGCCCTGTATCTGGCTGCGGGGAATCTGATCTGTATCGTCCTGATCCTGTGGAAGGTGAAGGATATCAATTATTCGAAGCATATCAAGAAGGAGTAGAACAGCATGGAAGAATATATTAAGGTAGAGCATCTAAAGAAGAGCTTCAAGGATAACGAGGTGCTGGCAGACGTCTCGATCTCTTGCAGGAAAGGGGCGGTCTATGGCGTCACCGGATACAACGGGTGCGGGAAGTCGGTGTTCTTCAAATGCCTCTGCGGCCTTGAGAAGGAAGACGGCGGGAAGATCTTTATCGGCGGGAAGGAGAAGCGGCCCGGCGAACTGCTCCCGTCGGTGGGGATCATCATCGAAGAGCCGGCGTTCCTTGGGAATGCCAGCGGACTTAAGAATCTGGCTTATCTGTATCAGATCCGGAACAAGAAGGATAACCAGTACCTTAGCCGGATCATGGAGCAGGTGGGCCTGGATCCCGGATCGAAGAAGCCTGTGAAGAAGTATTCCCTTGGGATGAGGCAGCGCCTTGCGATCGCGCAGGCGATTATGGAGGAGCCGGATATATTGATATTGGATGAGCCTATGAACGGACTGGATAAGGACGGCGTGCGGGAGATGCGGGAGCTGTTCCTTAAGATCAAGGAGAGCGGGAAGACGATCCTGATGGCGAGCCATAACAGGGAGGATATTGAAGCGTTGTGTGATGAGGTGTACGAGATGGAGAAGGGGAGGCTTTGCAGAGTGTTATAAATTCCATTCTTTTCAGTGAGTTCTCTGGTTGAAGAGAAAGAGCATTATGAGAAACATTTGATAGAGGGAAAATATCGGGCTTTGTCCCGATATTTTTGTATACAGAAGTGGGGATATTTATGATACATATGGTCGAGTAGACTTTCATTATCTCGTAGAATTGCCTAAACTACGACAATGTGTGATTTCAGACAGAGAGCCGTGCGGATTTTGCAAATAAATAATCCAATTGAGTGGTTGGAATTTTGTTATATGACGTTCATGTTCAAAAAAATGACGTTCAGGGAAACAGGATTGATTTTTAAAATTATGTTAGATATAATTCTCGTAAAAGAGGATATTATCGATATCAAGACAAACTCCTTTTATAGAAAAAGTCATTGAGGAGGATATTAAAATGAAGAAACCGTTTATTCACTTGTTTTCTTGTTCAAATGGAAAATATTTATATGATGTTAATAGTGATAATATATTTAAAATAAGTGATGAATCTTATCAAATTTTGGAAAATGGGAATACATATAATCATCAATTGAAATACCTAGAAGAGATAGGATTTTTAAGAGAAGATAAAGTAAAACTTACGGAACATCCGGCAGGAGCAGTTTTATCAGAGTTTTACGAGAATCAATTGCATGGACTGACATTACAGGTAACACAAAATTGTAATTTGAGATGCGATTATTGTGTGTATTCTGGAAAATATAATATGCGGACACATAGTGATAAAACAATGAATCTTGAAATGGCTCAGGCAGGAATAGATTATTTGTTTGAACACTCTAAAAAGATAAATACACTAAGAATAGGGTTCTATGGTGGTGAGCCTTTGTTAGAATTTGATTTGATCAAGTGTTGTGTAGAGTATATAGAGCAAAAATCTAGTGATAAAAATATTAATTTTTATATTACAACAAACGCAACGTTACTCACTCCAAGTGTCATAGATTTTTTGGTACAGAATAATTTTCAGATTACGATTAGTTTTGATGGACCTAAAGAGATTCATGATAATCAGAGAAGATATGCAGATAGTGGGATGGGAAGTTTTGATACAGTTGTTAAAAGACTAGAATATTTGCATCAAAAATATCATGAATATTATATTGAAAAAGTCAACATCAATATGGTTTTAAATCAAGGATATAAGTACAAATCAATCAGTGATTTTATGAAAAAAGAAAAAATATTTCGGGAAGTTTCCATTACGTCAACTTTAATTAGTAATACAGGGGTAAAGGAAGAAAATAAAGTTAGTGATACTTTTCAAACGGAATATTATTACGAATATTTTAAGCTATTACTTTTTGCGTTGGGGCGGATAGAGAAAAAATATATTTCTCCTCTTATGAGAACGGAGCTAAGGACATTGCAAAGCATCAGAGGTGGTAAACATCAACAGGGAGTAAATAAATTACCTGAAAAATGGCATCATGGGGGCCCGTGTATTCCAGGAGAACGAACTATATTTTTGAATTCAGATGGTTTTATCTACCCATGCGAAAGAGTGTGTGAATTATCGAGTGAAACAAACATCGGAGATATAAAAGAAGGGATAGATATTGATAAAGCGCGAAACATATTAAATATTGAGAAAATAACTTGTTCAATATGTAAAGAATGTTGGGCTTATCGGTATTGTGATTTCTGTATTCGAATGGCGGGAGCTGAAAAGAAAAATACTGAGAAAAATATTAAAAATTCATGTAAAACTATGCGAAGTGTTACTGAGAATTTATTTAAAGATTATTGTGTTTTGAAGGAACTTGGTTATGATTTCGAAACAGAATATGTAAAGGGGTTTGTATAAATGGAAAATAATATTAAAAAACAACCGGAAGAAAGCGGAAAAAAGGAGATATTTGATATTGATATTCCAGTAGTATATGTTACGGGTATTGTTAGTGAAATTAACTGTTTGAGAGAATCGATTGAATTACAAAGGAGTTTTCAAAAGCAAGGATATAAGGTGGGAATGATAAGTAACTCAAAAGAGGTAGAATCACAGAAAGATTCTTTTTATTGCTATTTTGAGGAATATAATGTTGAGAATATAGTAAAGATAAATCACTTTGTTAAACAAATCGAAAATACTAACCATTATGATTTGTTGTTTGTTGTTTTGATGAGTGGAGCAGGGATACTGGGGAGAAAGGTTATTGAAGATTTTGGGCTGGAGGTTTATTCTTGGCGTCGAGCAGTACCCTTTGATTGTATAGTATTGAATGTATTCTATGGAAATTATACAGAGGAATCTCTAGCAATTCTAGGAAACAGCGTGCAAGATGTACTTGGTTCAAAAGTAGATTTTTACAACATAGTAGATCAGATGCTTGATTTAGATGAATCTGAAAAAAATAACTCAGTACATACTTGGCCTGTTGATAGGGAGTCATTACAGAATAGTATCTTTTTATTAAAAAGTAATGAGACTTATGCCATGAAATTAGATGGGGAAATAGAAAGATTGAGGGATGGGATTATAGAAAAATTAAGCGAATACGGAGAAGTGGAGAGAATGTAAGAATGTGTACAATTATAGAGGAATTTAATAAAATTATGCTGCAGAGAAGTGGTATAGATTTTTCCATACATAAAGAGCTACATAACGTTCCATTACTCGGAAAAAATATTAATCTGCCTGTAAGAGAATTGTTGTTGATTTTTTTTGATATAGAAAAAAACTTTGAGATTAGAATTCCAGAAAATGAAATCGTTAATGATAGTTTTACGACTTATAATAGAATATTAGAAGTGATCGAAAAATGTAAAAGATAAAAAGGAAATCTAATATATATTGCGCAATGATTGATTTTCTTGGAAAGGAGGTGTAAGTATGAAAAAGAGATTGGGAAAACGTGTTAATAGCACAGTTTGCACGGCTACAGTTCTTCGGTGGTGTTCATGCATTACGACATGTGAGAAGCAGGATCTCGATATGAGTAGATTTATGACTTTATTAACTGTACCGTAGCCATATCATAGAGGCTGTGAAAGAGTTGTTTTACAGCCTCTACAATTTTGAGGAGAGAAAGATCTATGAAAAAGAAGAAAAGATTAAAAAATATATGTGTTATCCTTCTTTTTATCGTATTTGTCTCTATGTTCTTTCCATGGATGCAATGTGGTGATAAAGTGTATTCACTTTTCGGATTTTACAAGGAGGCCTGTATTCAGCACAATATGGCGGCGATGGCAAGACAGGAGAGCATTGTATATCTGCTTCCCTATTTTCTGATATTTGCGGTTTTGGCAGGAATATTGTCCGGAGTGAAATGCATTCTGTTGATACGCAACATCCATCTTCGATTTTTGGGGGATATTATCTATGCTTTACAATTGATCTATGTAGCAACCGTCCTTTCATTTGGAGGTTATCTACCCTATCCGGCAGCATTCGTTGCAATGATTTTTACCTTTGCAGAATTTATGGTCAGAAAGTATGCTCAGGAATATGAGGTCTTTACCAGAGAATGGGAGAAGCAGAAGTCCCGTGAGAAGAAGGAGAAGGAGGAACGGAAGAGACGTCTTGGTTTCCCGGGCAGATATGACCGTTTACTTTTTCAGGTCATGTGGCGGGAGGCAAGTCATCAGAAAAAAGCGGTTGTGCTGATCAATACAGGGAACGGTATTCTCTTTGGGATGATGTTTATTTTGTTTGCGCTAAAGTCACAATTTCAGGAAGGATACGGTATCACAGACGCGCTGCCATCTCAGGGATTGAATGGGATCTTAATGAATGCGTTGATCGTGGTAGTTGTTCTCTATGTGTTTTTTGAAGGAATTGCGCTTTACAATTATGCAGGAAATCAAAAACCACGACGGAAAATGTTATGGATCTTAGGCGCCAGAGAGGCGGTGCAGACAGGGATACAGATTACGGAATATGGCCTTTTGATTGTATTCTCATTGATTTTGGGATGCCTGTCAGGGACGGTAGGGTATGGAATTGCTGCAGGTCTGCTTCGAGGGGTTTTTGGTTATTCATTACCTTTGACCGCTTCTTTTCATATATATGCGATGACGATGGGAATCTATCTTTTTATTGCATGTGTTACCACATTTATCGTAAATGATACATTTCGAAGGTCTCTGCAGGGAAATAAAGGGAACCGCAGCAGAGCATTTTCGGCGGAAAGGAGATATGCGGTGATTTTGTTCCTGGCGGCAATCCTGCTTCTGGTCTGTTCTTTCTTAGAATATGTGCAGCGAAGGAATGCTGAGAATATATATATCGTACTGATCGGATTCGCGGGAGGAGCTATCCTGGCGGTTTTTGCTCTCACAGTGCAAAAGAGCCGCAGTTATTGCGGCAAATCAGAAGATTTCGCGCAGGTTATGGGGAAGATTCCGATTCAGAGCGGTTTCCTGCGAAACACAGGGTTAAGGTCAGGATTATTTTTATTCCATGTCGTTTTTCTGGCAATATTGTCTGTAGCAATGGCGGGAAATATGGCAGCTCCAAAGGCAGAACAGCTCTGTCCGTATGATTATGTATGCATGGCGTATGAGGATGACCGGACATTATTTGAAGAAATGTCGCTAGAGGATGGCGTTAAGATTCAGTCATATCCTATAACCAGAGTGACGACGGTGCAGGGGGATGCTACGGACTGGATCGATGTTGCGAATGATTATTACCGGCGTGTTATATGGCCACAGGGACAACACATTGGAATATCGGAGAGTACCTACAGGGCGTTGTGCGCAGAACAGGGAATCTTACCAAAGAAGCTGTCTCTTGGGGAGGATGACGTTTATGTTATCTATCAGCAGGATGTATCTGTGAAGGCGCATCCGTTGGATTGGTATATGGACCGGAAGACCCCGTATATAAGAATTGGGCAGCCTCTTAGGGCTTATAGCTTCATGTTAAGAGAGCAGATGTATCCGCCGCGTGAAACAGCCGGAGAAGACAGGCAGATTTTGACCGGATGTTTCCAGGGGGGAATGCAGGAGGATCTGGTAGTATTTTCCGATGAATATTTTGAAAGCCTTGAGATTACGGAAGGACCGACACTCCTTTATCTGATCAATGCAAAAGAAGGCGCGTCAAAAGAGATAGAAAAGGGATTAGATATATTTGCCGGAAGGCACGGGGAAGATTCTTCGTGGTCACGTGCGATCCAACCATACTATAGCAAGGTGAGTAAGACGGCGGATATCCGGGCGGAACGGATACTGCAGAAGGCGGCGCTGTCTATGGAAATGGTTCTGCTGGTTATGTGTATTTATTTGATACAGATGATGAAGACAGAATTTGAGAAGAGAGAAAGGATAAGACGTTTCCGGCTGTTATCTTATATCGGGATTTACCGCAGGGACTATGAAATACTGTTGAAAAGAGAGCTTAGACAGGCATTTTATTACCCGCTGTTATGGGCGTATGGGATATCTGTTTTGGTTGCTGCTGTCACCTGTTATCTGCGCATGATGTCCGCTGTCGAGAGCGGAAGATTTATCATTTGCCTGATGATGATATGGGGACTCTATTTTGCGGTACAATGGACGTTGGTGAGGCTGAATTATAAGAAAATGCTGCGGGAAAGTTTGTAAAAGGCAGAGAGAGTTGAGGAGATGAGGGTATGGAGATCCGGTTAAATAATATCAAAAAGTCTTATGAAAATCAGGAAGTATTAAAAGGGATCGATCTTACAGTCGGGCAGGGTGATTATATTTCGATCATTGGAAGATCAGGGTGCGGTAAAACGACCCTTCTTAAGATCATAGGCCTGTTGACTGTGCCCACAGACGGAGAGCTGCTGATCGATGGAAAAAGTTACAGCGATCTTTGGAAAGACGAACTGGCTGATATCCGCAGGAGGAATATGGGATTCGTCTTCCAGGACTATCTTCTTCTGGAAGATCTGTCGGCGCTTGACAATATGATGCTTCCCGGGCTGTTGGAGAAGATGGATGGAGGATCATCCCGAAAGCGGGCCTATGAACTTGCGGAGTATCTTGAGATTGAGAAGGAGTTATTGGAAAGATATCCGGGAGAGTTATCCGGCGGAGAGAAGCAGAGAATTGCCATAGCGAGAGCATTGTTCAATGATCCGCCGATGCTGCTTGCGGACGAGCCGACCGGAAATCTCGATGAAAACACCAGGAAGATTGTGGAGGATATTTTCTGTAAACTCCACAGGACGATGAATAAAACAATTCTTCTGGTAACTCATGACCTGGAATTCGCAAAAAAGAGTGAGAGACAGTATAGGATAAAGGATGGAATTTTACAGAGAGGGAGATGAAGGGATGATATATAAATGGATAAGATGATAAAAGAAACTTTTCACTTTGCCTTAAATATGAAGATGAAATTTATCTTATTACTTTTGTTATCGGGGGTTGGAGTTATCATAGCATATTTCCAGCCTCTTTTAACACGAAGGATAATTGATGATGGACTAAACAACAGAGAGTATTCTAAAGTTATATATTTTGCAGGAATTATATTAGCAGCAACACTATTTCAACAAATTTCCGAAGTTATACAGGCAAGGAATTATTGTAAAATTAAGAATCAATTTATTCAATATCTTTATAAAATAATTTTGGATAAATTGGTTAAAATTGATTTGAATTGTTTAGATAAAACTAACAGTGCATCTATAAGTAATACATTGACAAATGATATTTCCAATGTAAGTTTGATCTTTGACCGGAGTACACTGATTGTTTTTAACTATGGAATTATAACATTGGGAGGAATTATAGGACTTGCATATATTGATTGGTATTTAACATTGATAGTCCTTCTTTTTATCCCGGTTAAATTAATATATATTATTAAATTTACACGTAGACTTGAAGAAATAAATACCGATTTAATAAAAGATTCTGTACAATTTTATGAATGGTGGGGAGAAAATATAGAGGGGATTAAAGAGATTAAATGGTGGAGATTGTTTGATAGAAGAAATTCGTTGCTTGAAGAGAAACAAAAATTAATTTTGAACAAGCAATATAGCGCCACTATGATAGACTGCTATAATATGGCCTGTGACAACATTTTAGAATGCGGTGTAAGAATATTAATATATGGGTATGCCGGATATTTAGTTTGTAATGCTCAACTGAGTGTTGGGGCGTTATTGGCTTTTATAACATACACGGAATATATAATCAGACCGATATCGGTTGTATTATATGTGAAGTTTATTATAGCAAAAATAAAACCATCTATCATTCATTTGTCAAATTTTTTAGAAAGTCCGGAGGAAATTAACTACGGAAAATTAGAGGTGGGGGATTTTGAAAGACTGGAATTTAAGAATGTTTCTTTTTCCTTTGACCAAAAAGATGTGTTAAAAAATTGTGATTTTCTGGTAAATAGAGGTGAGAAAGTTGCAATAATAGGACATAACGGAAGCGGGAAATCCACGCTGGTTCGATTGATTTTAAGAGAAATTGTTCCAAAATCAGGTAAAATATTATTAAATGAAAGAAATGTTTCAGATTATGATATCAATGATTATAGAGATACATTTAGTATAAGCAGCCAGACATTTTTCTTGTTTAAAGACAGTCTGCGGAATAATTTTGATTTAAAGCATGAGCTAAACGATGATGATATCATTGATCGTAGCCATATATACATAGAGCTTAACAAAAGTATAATGAATAAAATGATTACTACTAATGGAAAGAATTTGTCTGGCGGAGAACGTCAGAATGTTGCATTGATTAGAGCATTATGTAAAAATGGGGAAGTTTTTTTATTAGATGAATCAGACGCGAATCTTGATAAAGAATTTTTACATAAATTGGATATAATGTTAAAAAACCTTAAAGAAAAAACAGTAATTTTTATTACACATAGGAAAAGTGATTTTGAAAATATGGATGCAGTATACCATTTGGAAAATAGTTGCTTGAAAAGAATAAAATAAGAATAAAAAATTCATGTCACATTTAATGTAGATATATATTGCGAAAAGCGGGAAAATCCGTTATCATCTTTAACATAGGTCGAAAAGTGAAATATGGTTTCTGAATCTATCTAATTAAAGAACAGAGGGATGAAGAATGTTGCATATATACATATGTGAAGATGAGGAAGTCCAGTTAAACCGCATTAGAGATATGATAACGGAGTATATCGCGGATCTGAGAATAGATGCCCGGATTGTAGCGGCAAGGCAGGATCCGGAGGAGATTATGGCAGAGTTGCATGATAATTGTCAACCTGCCGTCTTCTTTATAGATGTCCAGTTGGACGGATATGATATGGACGGATTCGATCTGGCACGGCGGCTGAAATGGCTGAACAGTGAATACGCTGTCGTATTCCTGACTTCAAGCGATCATTTGGCATACAAGGTATTTGAATATAATCTGGAGGTTCTGGATTATGTGGTCAAGGAGCCTGAATATTTTCAGCAGAAGGGAATCCATGAAGGTCTGCGGAAGAGATTGGATCGTATTTTTGAGAAGTTGAACAGCCTGTGCGATAAGAAGAATAAAACGTCAATTGCATTTGCGTGCGGAGGAAAGGTGACGGATGTTATTACAGAGGATATCATCTATGTTCAGTCCGTGGCAGGAAAGCATCAGGCGGAGGTATATCTGGATAATCGTGTGATCACTGTGAGACAATCGATGAAATATATATATGAGCAATTGAGTGAGGATTTTATCTATGCGAATAAGTCGTGTATCGTGAACAAATCTAAGATGCGGGAGTTGGATAAGAAGGAAAGATTTTTGCATCTGGAGGGAGGCTTCCGGGTGGAAGTATCTTATCGGGAATTAAACGGTATAGCGAAGTTTATGTTGTCCAATAGGTAGAAAGAGCGGTGATTATGGAGATATTATATAGCTTGTTGGGGGCATTCTGTGTATTGATTCCAATCTGCGGATTATTGACCGAAAGATTGAGGATATGGCAATATATATGTCTGGTAATATATGTAACTTTAATGGGGGGATGGGGTCCTCAGGTTGGACGTATTACAGGTGTGATAATGTTTGGCGGAGTATTAATGCTTTTAATGTTAATGCTTAGAAATAACAAATTGGTAAATCTTTGTTTGGCCTGTTTGGGATATATGTTCAATATTCTTTTTAACAACATTGTGTTGTTAATGGTCTCTGCTTGCATTGGAATACCTGTGAGTGTGATTGAAAGACAATACTTTATATTATTTTCAGTGGCATATTGTATTAGCTTATGGGGAATTGTCAGAGTGTTTCGTGTCTTAATATATCAAAAAATTCATCTAATATATTATATCGAAAAAATGTCATATTCAGTAAGGTATGGGTTATTGACAAATTTATTTATGTACATAATGCTTTTCATAATCAATATGTTTTGGGGAGAACAGGTAGGATACAGTAACTCTGCCGTGCAGTTTAACTGTATTTTGTTTTTAATATGTGCATTAATCAGTAATTACTTGATTATTATGTGTATCCGACAGGTTAAGAATGAAGAAGAGCAAAAAGCAGAGAAAAAAAGGCAGCAATTATTGGAGGATTATATTGTTTGTCTGGAAAATATGGTGGAAGAAACACGGATATTTAAGCATGATTACAAAAATATGCTGTCTACTATGTCTGGATTTATTCATGAAAATCGCTTGAGAGAATTACAGGTATATTTTGACCAACAGTTAAAAAGACCGGCTTACAGTAAACTGGATGAAATGCAGGCGTGGCAGTATCTCAAAAATATTCAACCAATAGAGATGAAGGGTTTGTTGTTTGAAAAGATTTTGGCAGCATTAGGTAAGGGAATTCGGGTACAAGTAGAGATATCAGAGAACGTGAATGTGGTGTATGAAGGGATTTCTGATTTGATTCGTATCTTAGGAGTTTTTATTGATAATGCGGTGGAAGCGCTGGAAGAGGGGAAAGGTTTACTTTGCATTATTATAGCGAAGCTGGATAATCGGATCGTTTTTCAGGTTATGAATGAATGTGAGAACCAGCCAGACTTATCGAAGATATTCTGTAAGGGTTATTCGACCAAAGATGAAGGACGCGGATGGGGGTTATATTCGGTTCGGTCTCTGCTGCAGGAACATGAAGATATGGCACATGAGTGTAAAGTGGAGCAGGGAATGTTTATTCAGAGATTAGAAATTCCTGTTTTCTGACGTTCATGTGTGAAAATTTGACGTTCAGGGAATAGGGATTGATTTTGAATAATGGATTGGATAAAATCATATGCAGAAAGGGGGCTGTATGAGAGATTATACACACGCAATAGCAATAAGATTTGTTGATAAGATGAATGAGTATAGAGGATATACGGAATCTGAGAGAATAGTAATTACATATGGATTGGAATTATTTTTAAATAATAATTTAAAGTTAATGATTTATTTGATTATAGGAAGTGTGTGTAATATATTTCCAGAAACAGTAATTGCTGTTCTTGTAATGGCAGTTTTGAGAATTTTGACAGGTGGGTATCATTCACAGTCAGATTTGGGATGTTTGATTTTAACGGGAAGTATGATATTCATTCCAATTATATTGTCAAAATATGCGTTTATAAGTCATATGCATTTTATTGTGTTTTCCTTGGGAATCACAGTCATATATATTTTATATGCACCGTGCGGGGGAAAATATAGTAATGTAAAAGGGTTGGCGTTACTCTGGATAAAAACTGTTGTTACACTAATATTATTTTGTGGTTATTTGGGAGGTATATTCATTAATAGAAGATGGGGAATAATTGTTATACTCGTATCTTTGATGCAAGGACTATCATTAATTAAAATGAAGAGGAGAATAATGTGATGAAAGAAATAATTGCAAAAAGAATTGAAGAAATGGCAGTATATTTGGCAAAGAATAGTTCTAGTCGAAGTGTTCCGTATTTTGTATATAAGGTTAAAGAGCCAGAGGGAATAGAGGCACATATTCAGCGATTAGAAACAAAAATCGAGTAAAAATAGAAGGAAGATAGGATATGAAGAGATTATTATTACTCTTAGTAGTTGTAGCATCTATTACATTAATGAAAGGAAATTTAATGGCTTATGCGAATGATGAGGGAAAAGAAGAATCTATAGTGATGATCGAGAAAGATTTGACATCGGGTGAAGAAACAACTGAAAAAATAATTATTTCAACTGGAGAAGATATTTTAAATGTTGAAGCATATCAACCAGAAGGAGTAGCACCCAATATGGTTATTGGTGATGATGATCGGGCACCAGTACCGGATATGCTATTATCTTTAATGCCATATTCAGCTATTGGCCGTGTTCGTACTACATTTTCTGATGGAAGTGGTAAACTTGGAACGGGTTTTTTGTTTGGACCGAATGATGTGGAAACAGCAGGACATGTATTGCTTGGTAACAATGGAGAGTTGCCAAGTAGTATTACTTTTTGGTTTCAAAATGCAGGGCCACTTGCAGATTCAAGCGGTACACAAGTATTTATTCCTGAAGAATATAAGAATAACAAAAATCCAGATTATGATTGGGGTGTGTTTCATATTAACACAAATATTGGAAATAATAGAGGATATATGGGATGGACATCTGATGTTTCAGTGAACACAGTAGTACAAGTAATTGGATTTGATAGTGTACAAAATAGAATGTTGTTAGCTGGTGGACAGGTTAAAGAAATCAGAAATAATACAATAAGATATAATGTTGATGCGAGTGATGGACAAAGTGGATCACCGGTTGTGAATCGTGTTTTAGATAATCGAATGGTTGCAATACATAGCTCAGGTATACCTGCGGCTTTATTGAATCAGGGAAATAAAGTAACGCCAAGCATGGCTTCTGTGCTAAATAGGTATAGAAATGAATAAATATTTTTTCCGCAAACATTGGTTATTAACAATACTTTTTTTGTTATGTGGTCTGATTATTGTGTTAACCTTTTTTAGACAAAGAATAAATAGCAATAGCACACAAAAATCAAAATCAGAAATAGTAGACGATTTTGATGCAAAGATTATAGAAAAAAGAGAGAATTCTATATTGGTTGAAGCGTTTGATTATAGAAAAGAGATACTTGTAAGCACAAAATTGTTGGAGGAGAAGGAAACTTTTTCAGTAGGAGATATTGTTAATATAGGATATAATGGGCTGATTGAAGAGTCAGATCCGTTAGGGGTTACGGCTCTTTGTATTAAAAAGGTAAGGGATTAAAAAGTATAGTCTTCTCAAGAGACATAATGTATGAGCAAATTACATCAGCCCTGTTGTGTAAATAAAGCTGTTGTAGTAAGATAAAAGGAAAGAAGATATTGTATGTTAAATATGATACAATGATATTTTATTTGCTTTTTCTTAATGCGACAGCTTTTTGTCTGTCGATTGTGGCATATAATATAATTTTATAATTCGTTGGACAAAATTATGTTATGAAAAAGGCACTTGTTAATTGTGGATTGGGGGAATAAGTTTGAAAAGATTAATAAGCGTATTCTTAATAGCCTTTTTTCTGATAATATTAATAGTAGAATGTATTCAGTTCAATATAAGGGGAGCAAAAAAAATAGTAGAGATGAAAAATATTTCTGAGAATATATCCAATCAGACAAAAATAATGAAAATAGAATTGAATGATGATTATGATAAAAATGGTCAATATTTGAGGGGAATATGTGGAAAAGTTTTGGAAATAAGAGAAAGCGAGATATTAGTACAATATTCAAAGAATGATGAAATAACTTTCACAATAAAAGGAGTTAGGCTAAATTTATTTAAAGAGAATCTCCGAATTGGTGACCAGATTAAGATTACATACTTGAATACAACGGGAAATCTTCAAATTCCGAATAGAATATATTTGGGGGAGTATGGAAAGGTGGAATTGTTGGAATAGATATATTTTACGGAGGAATATATGGCGGTAAAGAAGCGACGATTTTATTTTGTGGGTTTGATCTTTATAATTACATTGGTATTGATAGGAATCAAAATAAAAATTGATAAGAAAAATGTTAAAATTATGAATTCTCGTGAGGTTGGGGGTGAGGATGATATTATGTATCATTTAAGTGGAGTTGTTAAAGAGAGGGAATTTAATACGCTTATAGTGGAATTAGATGATACAGATGAAAGCAATTATTTTTTTGATATGAAAGAAATCCGTTTGAATTGTTCTGGATGCAAAAGTGGTTTGGAAACTGTGTCAGAAGGAACTATTATTAATAAATTTTATTTTTTTAAATGGAATATTGATGGTGCGGATGTAATAGTTGAAGATATTGTTTTAGAAGAGTAAGAAGGGAATCTAATATGAAAATAGGTATTTGTGATGATGATAGCCTTTTTTTGAAATTGATGACAAAATATGTTAAGCAATATGAAAAAGAAAATTGCAAAGAATTTAAAATCATCCAGTTTATAAATGAGGATAGACTTGTAGAATATCTAAAGAAAGATCCTGAAATCGATATTTTATTCTTAGATGTCTTGCTATACCAGAAAAATGGTATTGACATAGCAAAGGAGATTAGAAAGACGAATCATAAATTGAGGATTGTCTTTATTTCCGCCTGTGAGAAATTCGCTGTGAAAGGATACGATGTGAATGCTGAGGGATATATGCTCAAACCATTCAATTACTCGGAGTTCGCGGATAAGATGAATGTTTTGATGACAAGGATAGACACACGAAGTACGGAAGTATTCTATGACAACACGGATAAAGGCAAGATTCTGATAGATGTAGATGATCTGATCTATATAGAGACTTGTGAGAGAAATACGAAGATACATACCCGGGAAGATACCTATATTAGCAGTAAGAAAATGAAAGAGCACGAACGGTTATTACAGACATATACCTTTTGCAGATGCCACGCTTCTTAATATAGTTAATCTAAGTTATGTGCGGAGTATAGACGGGCTGTCATTATTTTTAAAAGACGGAACAGAGATTCAGATCAGTAAAAGCAGACGCGGCAAATTCATGGAAGCTTTTGCCCAATATGTAGATTCGATCATTCGATTTTAGGATTTTAAGGGAGGAAAACTATGTTATTACGTTTCAGGAAGAGGTTCATACCGATCATTATCATTATAATGATGATATTTTCAGCGTGCAGCAGTAATTCAGAAGAGAGATCAGAACAGACGGATCCTGGACCTGCGGAAGAGAGAACACAGGATCAGGATATGAATACAGATGAAGCCCAGGAGGCTGCTGAACCAGAGGAGACGGTAGCCTCTTGGGATTGGTCGGTTCAGCAGCCGAGAGGGGTCGAATATTATGGGGCGGACTATGTATCTCTTAGTAATGGGATATTAATCAGGATGTTCTCTATATCCGGGATATTCTTGACCGTGTCGATGCATATCGGATAGGCGCCGACGGCAGCATAGCAGCAATTGAGTCGGGGCCGGAGCTTCAGCTATATGAAGAAGAGAATCTGGCGGCGGATATGCGTACAAATCATCCTGACGACAGGGAGACAATCCGGCAGATGCCGTATCATGTCCTGGATGCAGGGTATGCGCAGGAAGCTGTGGGTAAGCAGTTCCTGGCAAGGCATCGTTCAGCGGGTGAAATGGGTGTAAACGAGCTGTTTGTCAGAGATGCCGAAGGTGAGAATCTCTTATTGTCCTTCTATGAGGAAGCAGTCATTGCCGAGAATAAGATTGTTTATATGAGCGATGTCGACAGTACGGAAGTGTCCGTATACGATATGGAAGATCAGGCTGGGAATCAAACGTATCCTCTTTCTCAGGGAACCTTCACATTACAGTATGTATCTTCGGAGATGGCATATGGGCTCTGGAACAGTATCTCCAGCGGATACTATTATTCAGGGATTCATCTGGAGACCGGGGAGAGGAAGGACTTCTTTCAGGCGGACGGATATACAGATTATATACAGATAGGGAATCGGTTGTATTACGCAGAGCCGGAGACGCAGGCGGTCAGCAGAAAGATATTGGAATAACAAGACGTTATAGGAATTGAATTAGAGAAAATAGCACGCCGCAATCTGGCGTGTTATTCCCGCGAGCAACGAGCCAAGCGGGCATGCTTGCATGCGCAGTTGGCGACTGCCGCGAGGGTCAAAGACCCCGCTGCTCTGTAGCGTGGTCTTTGACTTCATATACGACAATGAGTTTACGACAGACGACTATAAGTCTTATTATCTTTCATAATATATTTATGAAAGAAGGTATCTCAAAATGAAAGTAAAATTCTGTAGTATTGTCGGTGTGATCGGGAGCAGTGTTATGGCATTTGTAGATAAGGGGGGAGCTGCGCTGGAGACATTGGTCATATTCATGATCATTGATTATATTACGGGGATTTCTGTCGCTGTTTTTTGGCGAAGATCAGGAAAAACGAAAAGAGGGCTTTTGAAAAGTGAAGCAGGATGGAGGGGATTATGTAAGAAAGGAATGATACTTGGATTTGTATTAATCGGGAATCGCTTAGATATCTTGCTGGATACCAATTATGTGATGAATACCATCTGTATCGGCTATGCTATGAACGAGTTGATCAGTATTATGGAAAATGCGGGACTTATGGGAATTCCATTACCGGCTGTGGTTCAGGGAATCATAGAGGTCCTTTCGGACGAGGATTTCCAAAAGAAAATAAAATGATGCGGTTAAGTTTACATATGGCCGCAATCTTTCTTACTATTTATTAGATAATCGATTATCAGAATAAATAGTAAAGTCCAGCTAAGAAATGTCAATAGTTAAAATGAAAAATGTTAAAAAAGTTTTTTTCAAACAGTTGATGTAAAAAAGGGTAACTTTAATAAACCTACTTATGTGGAAATTTAAAAAATTGATGAGAACCTCTTAAGCTGCGTTCTGTGCCTTGCCAGGATGCGCTGCAAAATATTGCTCGCAGTGTTCCTGAGGAGTGATGATCTTAAACGGTTTATTATCTCGGAGCATGGCAAAAATGATGTTGCAGATTTTATGCATGACAGCCCCGACAGCCACGTTTTTCTTCTTGCTTTTGCATTTGTCGGCATAGTAGCTGTGGATCACCGGATTTACTGGTGTTTTCGTCCCTTTGTCCACCTTTAGGTTATTAAGAGCCACCATATGCAGGATACGTCTGGCAAGACTGGACCCCCTCTTGGACATGTGGACCTTGTCACCATTGAACTTACCGGACTGCTTTACGGCGGGATCCAGGCCGAAGTAGGCATAAAGCTTCTTCGGGGAAGAAAACAGGTCAAAAGATCCCATTTCCGCAATCAGGACAACCGCGCTGAGGAAACCGACACCCCGTAGGGACTGGAGAAGGACGATGCGATCATAGGCCGGTGTCCCTTCCAGCTTATCAACAGCCTTATGCAGTTCTTTCAGTATGCTGTCCAGATACTCCTGGTATTCCCGATAGGTTTTGATATACAGCCGGATCCGGAGCGCGCTGCTTGGAAGTGAACGTCCGAAAACAGCGGCATCCTTTGCGGCGGCGCATATAGCATCATATTTGGCAAGGGCATACTTTTCCCCAAAGCGTGCCGTGCTGCGGATGGTTTTCACAAGCTCGTCTTTTGGAGCGGCAAGCATGTCCGCCGCAAGGGGGTAAGCTTCCAGAAGCTTTAAGGAAGTCTGCGTCGTGATCTTGCTGAACACCTTTAGGTATGCGGGGAAGGACACTTTGAGTTCCGCATGAAGCTTCAACACGATGGCGGATTGCAGATCCTTGAAATAATAGTAGTCACGCACGAGATTGCGCAGGTCAATGATTGTGTCATCCGGGACAATGGAAGTCTTAAGAGAGGCATCCAGGCCGACTTTAGCAGCTTTTTTTGAATCAAATTTATCATTATGCAGTTTCCTAATGTTCATATTTGTGCTATTCTTAGTAATGATAGGATTAATGACGGAGCAGTCAAACCCTTTATCACGAAGGAAGCACAGGAGCGGGATGTGATAGATCCCGGTGGACTCAAGGAAGCATCGGCTTTCGAGAGAATACGTCTCTTGTGCTTCCTTAATTTTTGTGACGGCAAGCTCACGGGACTCAGGATCCGAGTGAAGGATCTTAAAAGGTTTTCCTGTGAGAATGCCATTGGGGAGCATGATGGACATCCATGTGAAATCAGCGCCGACATCAAGCCCGACTGAGAGGTAGGGGATGCTTTCGAGCATCTTGAGTACTTTTTGAGAGTGCATCGTTTTATCCTTTCCGGCAGGCATCCATTTCCAGAAGATGGCTACACAACCTAGCGGCTTATACAGGTATAGCCTGGGGCTTCCCAACCAGCCAAAACATAAATCACCACCGAATGGACTGACAGACTTTCTAAGAGGTTTCACCAGCTACAAGGCTGGTTCCCAAGGAGAATACGTCAATGATCCTGCCTTCAGTGATTATACCTCTATATTTTGTCTGGCGCATTAAGGAAACCTCAGACAAGGTAAATAATGTTGCCTTATAACTTCTGATGGAGGGGGAATTCCTCCTTCCGTTATATCTATATAGATTTATTAGATTGGACTTTGTAACTATTAACCAGTAGTCATTCTTGACTACACCATTATTATACTAGGAGAATATGTATGTCAAATCTTTTTTGTGTGAACAAGAGCGGAGTATCCGTACCGGTTTATTCCAATCAGAATGAAAGCCAGAGAATAGGAACGATCGGGAACAGAGAGGCATTCGGGTACGACCGGAACTGGGGCGGAGACGGAGTCCGCTGTAATATCATTTTCCTCAATTCAAGCGGTTCGCTGTCATATGGGTGCCTGCTGAATCCGCCGGACAGGACGCTTACGCCTTGTACGGATTATCCGTATGGCAGAGCCAGAATTAACGGCACGGAATATATGACCTTTATCATGAGACGTTCACGGAATGTATATAAGGCTGACGGATCATTATGGGGGACAGTTGCGGCAAACCGCAAAGTTGCATGTCTCAGCGGATTGTCAGGGGATAGCCATCCGGACTGGAAAGGCATCAACTATGTTGAGAATTCAAGCGGAGCCTGGGTTCGTGTTACAGGTGCAGGAACAAATTATGGATTTGTAGACACGGGATTGGCAGTGTAGGGCTGCTCACACTCAGTAAGATGAAGAGCTTGCCGATCGTCAGCAAGATGGATCCGGATGATGAAAGCAGCGTTAATGTATGTCTCATTCAATGTGCGCTGTTCTGCAAAGGCTATAATGCCGGAGGAGTAACCGGTATATATTACAATGCCGGGGAAGCTGCGGTGAAGGAGATGCAGAAGGATGCGGGCATAGAGGTGACCGGCAGAATCGACTGGAAAGTCTGATCAGGCCTTCTTTCCATGAACTGGTTCAAGAAGGTATCAGGTGGGGATAATGTCATACGGCAGATCCAGAAGCAGTTAAACGGGGATTGGTCGGATGTCGTCGGTGTGGGACCTTGTGACGGGGTTGCTTCAAGGCAGACGATTTTATCGTTCGTGGGGGCACTGCAGGCGGCAGAGGGAGTCACCACGGAATTAATAACAGATTTGAATTCTGTTAACTTCGGAGAAAAAACCACCGATGCTTATAATGTATTCCCGATCAGCCTTAACACAGAACGGAATTCGGCATCCTATGTTCCGTTTACTAAATTAGCGCAGTATGGATTATATTTTAACGGCTATAATCCGGGGCGGTTCGACGGGATATATGATTCGGCAACCCGCGATATGGTAGAAGCTTTTCAGGAATTCTATTGCTTAACGGGTATAGGGCTTGTAAAAGCGGGGGAAGTCAATGTCTCCACGATGAAATCGCTGTTGACCAGCAAAGGAGATACAGGAAGGAGCGCCAAAGCATGTGATTGCGCTACTGTGTTGAACAGGCAGCAGGCCTTCGATGTGAAAAGAGCAGGTTATACCCATGTGGGGCGTTATCTTACCGGTACAGTCGGCCAAGAATATACGCCCAAATATATGACGCTGGAAGAGATCGGTTACATAGAAGAAGCGGGGCTTATGGTATTCCCGATATATCAGGACGGAGGAAGCTATCCGGGGTATTTCGAGAAACCGACAAGGGGATCGGTTGATGCACAGACAGCGGCATTAGCTGCGGAGAGGATTGGAGTTCCGGAAAATTCGACGATATATTTCGCGGTAGATTTTGACTGTTATGAGTATCAGATAGATTCCTATATTATTCCTTATTTCAAATGTATTAATATCTTCTTCAACAGTGTCAAAAACTACAAGAGATATAAGGTCGGTATCTATGCACCGCGATATGTATGTACCAGAGTAAGTGAACTGGGATTAGCCAAGACTTCCTTTGTGGCGGATATGTCTACGGGGTTCAGTTGTAATCTTGGTTTCCCGATTCCGTTCAATTGGGCGTTCGATCAGTTCTGCGAGATAACATCGTTCGCGTCGGCTCCGTCTTTTCCGCTCGATAAGGATGCATATTCCGGGCGGGATACGGGAATCTCTGCATTTGATAAGGTAGAAGAGAAGACGCCGGAAGAAATAGAGAAAGAAAATCAGGAAGCCATTATAGAGATCGCACGTAACCAGTTTATATACGATGTATTGAAACCGCTGGGGTATTTGGATAAGATCCTGAATATTGGTATTGAATATAAGTAAGTAGGAAATAATCCGTACCTGTTCATAAATCTACGCATTTGGTAAAATATTCCTTAAAGATGAATAGAGATTCATCCGTACTTTGACAAAAAAATCCACCTAACAGTTTCTGCTAAGTGGATGTCCCCTCTGGTCGTTTGGTACGACAGTTTTCCGGTATTGTTTCTGACCAGGGCAATAGTGGAAGAATGTCTTCTTTTGTCGGAAATGGAGCCAAATCTTTCATCTTTTCCAATATGTAGGTCAGATAATTATAGGGCTTGAGTCCGTTCAGGATCGCCGTTTCTGTTATGCTGTATACGGTTGCGCTGGCCTCTGCTCCTTTGATACTCTTAGAAAACAGCCAGTTGCGGCGTCCTACCGCAAAGTTCTTAATGGCTCTCTCAGCGGCCGTATTGTCGATACTCAAATGTCCGTCATCCAAGTATCTTCTTAAGTATTGTTCCTGGTTTATCGTGTACAATACCGCTTCTCCTATTTTCGATGATCTGTCTACTGCATCCTCCAGGGAATGCAGCCACTCAAAGAAGGCATCTAAAAGCGGTTTTGACTGCTTCTGACGCTCGGTATATTTTTCCTCCGGCGATTTGCCTCGGAGCATTTCTTCTATCTTATAGAGCATGCCGATCCGCTCCATTGCCTGATATGCAGTTGTTTCTTTCAGCTGCTCTTTGGTGAAATCCTTTTTCAATGTTGTAAGGGCTTCATCAAAACGTCGCCTTGCATGGGCCATACACCCTGTCACGGTGATCTTCTCCGGGAGACTATGGTACGCCTGGTATCCATCACAGGTAAGATAACCCTCAAATGTATCTCCCAGAAACTCCACCGGGTGGTAGCCGCCCCGGGTTCTCTCATACTGGAAGAGTACCATTCTCGGAGATCCACTATTCTCATCCGTAAGATACACCCACATCCAGTTCTGTGTCGTACCTTTCTGCCCCGGTTCGCCTATGACCTGGATCCGTGTCTCGTCGCTATGGACATACCTACTGCAAAGGAATTCCTCCTTCATCAGGTCATAGACCGGCTGGAGATACCGCCCGGCACACAGGATGATCCAGTTTGCCATCGTTTTGGTTGACAGATTCAGATCATACCGCGCGAATTCCCGCTCCTGGCGTGCAAGCGGCATCCCATTTACATATTTGGCATTCATGATACCTGCAACCAGGGATGGTGTGGCGACACTCCCTTTCATAAGTGCCTGGGCCTTCTCTGGCCGCTGCATTTTTCCGCATTTTGGACAGCTGTAAATATATGTGATCTCTTCTACGACTTCGAAACGGGCCGGTATAAATTTCAGATATTTTACTTTCTCTGTCGTCACTACTTTGTATTTCGTCCCGCATTCCGGGCAGAACCGTTCTTGCCCTTCCAGCTTATGTTCGATCACCTCTGTCGTCTCAAAAGAAGAAAGATCTTCTTCCTTTTTTCCAGCAGGTTTTTTGCGTTTGTAAGATTTCGGATGGATCTCTTCCATTTCCGGTTCCGCTGCATTCGGATCCGCTTCCTGCTCTGCTTCATTGAACAGATCCATCTGCGTATATCCATCCGCGTACTTTTCACTGGAGGCACCAAACTGTTTCCGCTGGGCAAGCGCCAGCCTGTCAGAAAGCAGCGCATTCATGAACTCCAGCTCCTTCATTTTTTCCGTCAGGAGCTGGATCTTAGTTTCCTGCTTTTGCTGATGCGCCTGCATGGTTGTAAGCAGTGTGATTATATTTTCTTTACTCATTTCCTGTAATTGTTTCTTAGAAAAAAGTGGTTCCATAGTCCGGTGCTCCTGATTGTTTTAAGCTAAGAAAAGAATACCATAAAACCGTGCTGTTTTCGAGGGGAAATGCGTTAGAAAAACAGAGGAAAAATTGCTGAAAATCCTAAGATTTTCAGCTTTTTGCGAATTGACAGACTCCGTTTTTGGCTAGATGACAATCTTGGGATGGTGCTCCTTGAAAGCGCCCTTGGGATCCAGGGATAATCCGTCACACAGCCAGTGTATTTCTTTTAACGTAACTTTTTTCAACTCATCTGGTGTATCCGGCCAGTGAAAGGAATGATGGTCCAGCCGCTTCATTAAGATCCAAAATCCTGACCCGTCCCATTGGAGGATTTTGATTGATGTGCGTCTGCGATTACAGAAGGCAAACATACAACGGGAATACGGATCCAGATGGAATTTTAGTTTTATAATAGCCGCCAATCCCTGGTAGCTCTTTCGTAAGTCCGTGACACCACATGCAAGATACACAGTTGTTCCGCCGGCCAGATCAAGCATAAGCACTCAGTGTATGGATCAAAGAAGCCATAAGTCCGACAGGACACCCGGCACCAATTTCAATCCGGATGCTTCCGGGAAGATAGATCGTTACAGGCACACCGCCGACTGAAAGATCAGATGAGATTTCCTGTTGGGAAGGAAGTTTTGCAAAAATAGGTTCATCTGGCTGTTCTTTTGTTTGCTTCCGGATCCAATAGCCAAAAGTTGATTGTGGAATTTGATGCTCCTGACACCATTCTTTCTGGGATAAACCACTTTCATGAAAGTCCTGGATACGTTTTGTCCAGAGTTCTGTCTTTGTAAGTTCATTTTTATCCATAGGCAATACCTCCATAATTTGAAGTGATTGTATCAGAAATACACATGAATTGACAGATACGGATTATTTCCTACTTACGAATATAACAAGGAGATTCCTTTGGGCGTATTTGCAAGTCCTGAAGGGGAGATTGAATTAACAGCAGAATTCGCAACGGAGCTTGACCTGAATGGAATTAACGAAGCCGATACATTCGAAGAGATTTTGAATAACATAGCATTGTCTGTGAAATCTGGCAATATAACATTTGAGATAGATAAGGTTACTTCGTATTATGCGGAGTTCGCGATTACGGTCAGCACAGAAAATCTGATGCCGGATGATAGTAAACTGGAGGCTGGTATTTCTGTAACGCTTCATTTTAAGATATCGCTTAATGGGAATGGGGATAAGCAGTTTAATACGGAAACAGTTACAGTTCTGGCAACTGTAGTAGTTGCGGCAGCCGTTGTGGCGATCATAGCTATTTTCGCGCTTCCGGAGGGAGCTTTAAGCAGTATTCTTGCTGCATTAGCCAAAATAAGTAAATTTATCTTAGCCATAGGTTAGACTCAAATGAATCAAGAACTTGACATAAGTGGTGTTAGAAGGAGTAGTAGTTGTATGAAAATCATTCAAGACTTTAATGAAGATGACAAAAAGAAGCTGGAACATATGCTTTCGCTTCAATATTGTATGCCCTACGTGCCGCTGGGGAATCGAAAATTAGCTCATAAAGTACTTTACATTTTAACACCGGTGTCATATATTCTTTCAGTGCGTTTGTTTGAACTCCGGCAGTATGTAATGTTTGCAGTGGAATTAACGGTAGGGGTATTGGTTACTGTGTGGATAATCTGGTATCAGAGAGTAGGTAAGAAGTTTGAAGAGAGAGTCCATAAGGTTGTATATGAAGACATTGGCGGACTAACAGAAGCATTCGTTGATGAATCCGGAATTATTTTCAATAATAAATCTATTGGTTATGATGATATTTCAAATGTGATTTTCTATGATGAATTTATGTTTGCTGTATGGTGTGATATAAAATTTCTTGTAATAAAAATTAACACGGAAGAGAAAGAATATATACAAACCATATTAGACAAGCAGGAGCATATTGTGCAGGAGCTTCAAACAAAACCATTTAACTTATTTCTGTATTTTAAGGTGAATAAGTCTGATGAAAGAAAAACAGGGGAGTAGAAGAGAATGTTACATATGCTGGCCTTTTTCAGTTCTGTATCTTTATTCCCGCGAGCAACGAACCAAGTGGGCATGCTTGCATGCACATTTGACTTGCGCCCTTGTGGGGAAATCTAAACTTTTGGATTTCCCTGAAAGGGAAAAAGAAATAGCCGCCGCTACCATCCATAGTGACGGCTTGCCTTTCGTTTACCGCGTTTCTAATGCCAGCCCGATCAGACGATCCGCCTGGTCAACCATAAACAGTGGAATGTTCAGTACATCATCGTCCAGCTTTAAATTATCCAGTGAGAACCGTACACGGAGCTTGACTTGATTCGGGAACAGCTCTTTGAATTTCCTCAGGCTCTTGCTGTTGGTGTTGGCTTCGGACTTGACTTCTACGGGGAAAATATCATTTTCCCGTTGGATTAGGAAATCAACTTCATAGGGTGGATTATTCTGGCTCCAGTATCGGGGAACCACTTCAAACTGCGTAATTAAGGCCTGTAGTACAAAATTCTCAGTCAGTGCACCTTTGAACTCGGTGAACAAACGGTTTCCTTCTCCGAATGCCGTAGGAGCCAGATGAGCCAGGCGGCGGAGCAGTCCCACATCCACCAGATAGATCTTAAATGCAGATAGATCATCATATGCAGCTACGGGCAGTCCGGGAGCGGCGCTGCGGTAGATTTTATGCACCAGCCTGGCATCCACCAGCCATTGCAGAGCATCCTCATATTCCCGGGCGCGTGCCCCTTCTTTGACCACCTTGTAGATAAATTTCTTATTTGCCCTTGCCAGTTGGGATGGTATGGATTTCCAGATCATAGAGATCTTCGGGAATTCACTGATGTTGGGGTGCTTGGCAAAGTCACGTTCATAAGCGCCGATGATTCCGGACAGAGCTTCCTGCATAGCAGAGACGTCTCGTGCTTCCGTCCACATGAGCACTGGTTCAGGCATACCGCCTGTAACATAGTACATCTTCAATTTCTCATAAAGCGGATTGAAAAAGGCATCAGGAATTGGTGCAATGGTGTCCACACTCTCTAGGTATCTGGCGAGATTTTCGTCGCCGTTGGCAGGCAAAAATTCCATAAAAGTCATAGGATCAATCTGCATAAAGTTCACTTTGCCTACCGGGAAGGAAGACGGCTTCGCCAAAGCAATTCCCAACAGAGAACCGGCGCAGGCAATGTGATATTGCGGAGCATTCTCGCAGAAATACTTTATGGAGTTGATAACTTTAGGGCAGTCCTGTACTTCGTCAAAGATAATGAGCGTCTTTTCTGGCACGATCTTCTGGCCGCTGGCCAGCATTAGATTCTGTAGAATGCGGTCAACATCCTTGGTGGTCTCAAAAAATTGCTTATATTCTTCATTTTCATCAAAATTAAAATAGGCTGTATTTTCATAATAACGTTTGCCGAATTCTTTGAGGGTCCAAGTCTTACCCACCTGACGCACGCCCTTTAAGATCAGCGGTTTGCGGTAGGGTGAATTCTTCCAATCCAACAGCTTATTCAAAATCAATCGTTCCATAGATATACGCTCCCACATTTTTATAGGTATTTCTGTGTATTATAATCACATTTTTATTATATGCAAAATGAATGAAAAATACAACCCCATATCGCAAAAAGGGCAATCATTCCATATCCTCAACAGATGCACTGTTAATGGATACTTCGGAAATGATAGAATCCAGTTCTAATGATTCGAATATGTCTGGTGAAAATGAAAAAGAACCTTATGATTCACATGAAGATTTTATGTTGATTATCATAGCGGTTATCGGATGTATGTTTCCAGGAGTAGGATTTTTCATTACAATTTCTATTACAGGAACGCTCGTTTTCCATTACAGGGCAGGTGACTTTTGCCAGATTTCCGTTCCCTTTACTGTGGTCATCAAAAGAAGAGCTTCAAGGATAACGAGGTGCTGACAGATGTCTCGATCTCGTGCAGGAGAGGGGAGGTCTATGGCGTCACGGGATACAACGGGTGCGGGAAATCGGTGTTCTTCAAGTGCCTCTGCGGACTTGAGAAGGAAGACGGCGGGGGGATCATGGTCGGCGGGAAGGAGAAGAAGCCGGGGAACTGCTCTCTTCGGTGGGGATCATCATCGAAGAACCGGCATTCCTTGGGAATGCCAGCGGGCTTAAGAATCTGGCGTATCTGTATCAGATCCGGAATAAGAAGGATAACCAGTACCTTAGCCAGATCATGGAGCATGTGGGCCTGGATCCCGGATCGAAGAAGCCTGTGAAGAAGTATTTCCTTGGGATGCGGCAGCGCCTTGCGATCGCGCAGGCGATCATGGAGGAGCCGGATATATTGATATTGGACGTAAACTGGTGCAAGGGTTTTGCCTGTGGCTGGATGGGTGCAGGGAGCTGGACCTGATGCTGAGGGATAGCCAGATAGAAGATTACCAATATGTAAAGCCATATCTGAGTATTTCCCTTATTAATAAAGGCGCCAACCGGCGGAAGCTTCTGCATATGCCATATATGGAAATGGAAGGCCTGGCCATGATCTGCCGGGCTGAGCTACCTTATCCGGAGGGATTAGTAGTCACAGAAGTAATGAATGAATTTCTTAAGACGTGGGGTGTCAGTAAAGAAGCTATGTTTGGTGCGGCATTAAATGGTCACACCGGAAGGCTCTGTCTCTTTCAAAAAACGCTTACCGGCTGGAAAAGAAACAGGGATCCCATCTGTGGATCTTGCCGCCCTTCGGGAGAAATATCCGAATGTCCAGGACAAGATTGGATATATCCTGTTGAAGATCAGTGTTTCCAGCAGAAGTATCCCATTGGCGCCGGTGATCATTGAGGATGGGGAAATGCTGTGCGAAGAGCTTTTGTGTGAGATTGCCAATGATGTGTTGGAGTATACCGGGAATGATCATGATAGAAAGAATGCCGATCCGTTAGAGCGGGCAGAAATTAGGAGAAGGTATCAAACTTATATTGAGCAGTTCCCACAGTATCAGCAGCTTACAGAGGATATTTTGAGGGGAGAAGATAGTATGTATCCGTAGATTTGCAGAAAGCGAAAAATATTGTTTATTTTACAGAATTGGCGGGGCAGGCAAGCTATAAGCTTGTCTGTTGGATTAGATGTGGGGAGAGCATTCAGTATATTTATCCGGAAATAATTTTACAGCTCTGACGCTTAAAAAAATTAATAAAAAAACCTCCCATTTTATGGGAAGATGCGCGATAATAGAAGTAACCAAACAACTATTTTTTCGCACCACCATAAAAGAGAGGAGGTTTTACTATGAAGCAAGAATAAAAATCAGAAGAAAAGAGGTTAGGGAACACCTGGAACAGTTGAACCTTGCATGTGAATTAGCCAAGCTAATCCGGCATTTTTTCCCAGATCTTTTACCCCTGTTAAAACAGATTCCAGATCCCAGAAACCAGAGCTATATTACCTATCCTGCTGTGTTACTTCTTATGACCCGTATCCTTTCTTCTCTATTTTACATCAGCAGTATGAGGAAAACAAGTGAAGAATTCAATTCCAGTGAAATGATCAAAAACATCTGGCATCTATCCGGGGAGGAACAGACCGTGGAGGAGCTTCCCTACTGGGAAACCATCAACCGGTATCTGGAAAAAGTAGATCCGGAAAAATTGCAGGACATCTTAAACCGCCTTTGCAGCAGGCTTCTTTGCAGCCGGGCTTTTGAAAATATGCGAATCAGGGGCAAGTACTGGCAGGTGATCATAGATGGAACGCAGCTTTGCAGCAGCCGGAGGGAACTGGATGGGAAAAGCCTGCACCGGACCCATAACAAGGGGACGGAAAAAGAGTATCAGGAGAACTATTATTATGTGCTGGAAGCAAAGCTGGTACTGCATCCGAAAATCCTGATCAGTATTCAGACGGAATTTGTGGATAATGAAGAGGGAAAAGAAATGGAGAAACAGGACTGTGAAAGGAAGGCCTGCTGGCGTTTAATGGAAAAGCTGAAAAAAGCGTTTCCAAGGTTGCCGATCTGCCTGTGCGGGGACAGTCTGTATGCCTGTGAAGGTTTCTTTGAGAGATGCAAAGGAAAAAACTGGCGGTATATCCTGCGGTATAAGGAGGGGAGCATCCCGAGCATTGGGGAAGAATACAGAGAACTGAAAGAAATGGAGAAGAATTACCAGGAGCGCGAAACACAGACTGGGAAGGAATGGTATGATTACGTGACAGATATAGATTATAAAGGACATCAGGTAAATCTGGCAGAGTATGGAGAAAGCGGGGAGCATATCTGCAAAAAGGGCAGGAAAAAGGGAAAAGCAGAAACGATCCGGAAAGAATTCTGGTTTCTCACAGATCTGCCAATCACCAGAAAAAATGTGGCAGGACTGGTGGAGCGCGGAAGGATGAGATGGAGAATCGAGAATGATGGGTTTAACGCGCAGAAAAGGCAGGGATACCATCTGGAACACCAGTACAGCAGGAATTATCAGGCACTGAAAACCATTATTATCTGATCCAGATTGGGCACATGATCAGCCAGATCATGGAGGCTTGGGAAAAAATATGGAAAAGGGTAAAGCAGAGTAGGGAGCAAAAGCACAGGAGGATACTGGAATCCATGAAAGAGACTCCATTGAGAGAATACAAGGAAGAGATCGCTAAAAAGATACAAATACGGTTGATATAGAGGACCATGTGGAAAGGTGGTGAAGGAGCAGATAACAACAAAAGTTAAAAAAGCAGAATACAGGGATTTTATGGCTTAAATAAGATTGCGTTGATAAAGCAAAATGAGAAAATAAAATCCAATGTACTCTAAGAGTGTAAGTATAAATTTAAGCGTCAGAGCTGATAATTTTAAAAGTCAGTTGATATTTCGGGAGTATTTGAGTATACTATATGTAGGTTAATGCTTTTTGGCTTAACAGAAGGTATATCTCGACCTTTAAGCGAGACAGTTATAAGCGGGCATATCTCAGCCCTAAGCGACCAGAGGGGACATCCACTTAGCAGAAACTGTTAGGTGGATTTTTTTGTCAAAGTACGGATGAATCTCTATTCATCTTTAAGGAATATTTTACCAAATGCGTAGATTTATGAACAGGTACGGATTATTTCCTACTTACTATTTTACGGAGTTAAATGGAATATTGATGGCGCAGATGTAATAGTTGAAGATATTATTTTAGCAAAGTAAGAAGGGAATCTAAAATGAAAATAGGTATTGAGGCAAAGCGTAGAATGCTATTGAGGCCGGGGACATATTCAATCTGCCCCCGGCTCATCTGCCAGAATCATTTCATGGGCAGGAGCAAGGATCAGGGATATCCTTGCCCCTATATACTTTTTGTAAAACGCTTTCTGCAGCTCACTGATATACAGGGTTTCCTCTATGAACTGATGTATTTTCTTCATATCCAGCCTGTCAAAAATCCTTTTTACCGCTTTATTACAGTCTGCATTTCCCGCTTTTGTCAGGAAATCATAATAATTAATTTTCCTTCCGTCCAGTTTCACGGCAGAAGTCGGGAACTGGAATACCCTCTTGTTTAATGCATCCTCATTTTCCAGAACGCTTCGCATAACGCTTTCATCCGCCTGTGGGAGCAGGCAGCTTCCGCAGTCATAAACTGGGGCCAGATCGGTGGACTTTGATACAGGATTGTATAAAAATCCCCAGTTGCCATTATGCCGGTCAAAGTTGCCAAGCAGTGCGTCTATGACAAACACCTCCCAAAAATGTTCCAGCAGGCGGCCTGGTTCCACAAACTGCTGTTTTTCTATCGTTTCCAGGATATCGGAAAGCTCTGTCCCACTTCCGTTGCTGTCCGAATCAAGAATCGTATTCTTGATGGAGCAGAAGTCAAAGAGCTGCTTCCCATCTATGGTAAAGTCGCGGCAGGCACAGACAATTTTTGCCTTTCCTGCCACATCAAAGGTTCCAAGTATGGTCTCCTGCGCGGCAACACCCAGCATGTTGAAAATGCTGCAGGCAATGTGCTCCGAAAAACAGCCGTTGGTATAGGAAAGCTCCGTGGGCTTTGACTGGCCGGACGGCGGGAATTTCAGCATATACTGCCGCCCTTCATATTCCACCGCAATTTTTTTCCCATTCGCACCATTGTATGCCTTGTCAACTATCCGCCTGCAGTTAGTAAAATCTATAAATCCGCTCATACACACGCCCCTTTCCAAAGATACTTCTTCCGCAGGTAATCCGCATGTTCCGGGGTAATTACACCCTCGCTGATCTCTGCCATGTTGATACTGCCGTACAACTCTCCCCACAGGCAGTCCAGAATATCGGATTTTGTTTTTAAACCTTCCTTGTATGCATCCAGGTCATGCTGCAGATAGTCCGGCAGGCCGCATTCGAAACTGCGTTCCCGCTTTGTTTCCCGAAGCCCGCCTTCTGTCAGCATCTCCATGGAAACGCCCAGTGCGTTTGCTATTTTATATACTGTTTCCGCGGAACATTTTTCCAACTTTGTTTTTCCGCTGCAAATGTCATTCAGCGTTGTATGCGGCACTCCCGCCGCAACTGCAAGCCGGTATTTTGTCATGTTCCTTTTATTCAGCAAATCTTCTATGATCATGTTCCCTCACCTCGTTTACCCTTATTATATCGGCATGACGAAATAATAGCAAGATAGTTTGTTTCCATACACTTTTTAAGCTGGCGGAAAAAGACCAGCTGATTTTAGCGATCGATGAATACCCATATGTGGTCCGCTCTTCTAAGAGCCTGGCGTCTACTTTACAGCTTCTGATTGATAAATACAAAGACGGATCTAAATTGATGTTGATTCTTTGCGGTTCTTCGATGTCTTATATGGAGGATCACGTACTGGCATATAAGGCGCCGCTTTATGGCAGACGGACATCGCAGATGAGAATACTGACTTTTGATTTCGCGGATACATGCCGATATTTCGAAGATTTCATTTCTGAATCCAACATCTTCACTTTTTGAAGAACCTGAAAATCTTTTGAAGCAAGAGGTACGGGAACCGGCGCTTTATAATGCCATCATTACGGCTATTGCAACCGGCGCTTCCCGGATGGTAGAAATCTCTGCAAAAGTTGATGAAGATACCAGTGTTTGCGCCACCTATCTGAGAAACTTAATGGAATTGGGACTGGTTCAAAAGGAAACACCTTATGGTGAAAAGGCATCGCGAAAGTCAATATATGCTATTGGCGATAATATGTTTCAATTTTGGTATCGGTTTGCGCCGGAGAATAATTCAATAATCAGCCGCGGCGCTGCTGATCTGGTTTATAAGCGGATCGAACCATATCTGTCAGATTATACGGGGAAAGTATTTGAAGAGATATGCAGGCAATATCTATGGAAGTTATTACTAAACGGCGAATCCCCTGTACAGTTCAAGGAACTGGGGCGTTGGTGGGGAACGGATCCATCTACCCGCAGCCAGGCAGAGATCGATATTATGGGCGAACAAGATAAGGATACGGCATTGTTTGGAGAGTGCAAATGGACAAACGAAAAGGTAGATGCAGGTGTTCTGGAAACACTGATAAGGCGAAGTAAGATATTCCGTTATGGTGAAGTGTATCTGTATCTTTTTGCGAAAAATGGATTCACAAAGGGGTGTATGGAAGTCGCTGGAAGAATGGAAAATGTGACATTGGTGCAGTACAAAGAGCTTTTAGAGAAAATTACAGGATAAATATCATTTCCATTAGGAAGTAGATGTCAATAGTTATACTGTTAGTCTGTCTGGATGAGCGGACGAAACGGTAAGAGAATGGGAGAGGAAAGGTTGAGATAAAAAATTTCTTCTAACTCCATTGCTATTTCACTGTAAATTGAGTATAATAATAGTGAGTAAAGCGCTCGCCGGTCATGACGGCAAGAATATCATGAACGTGTATGTTTTACTTCCGCAAGCGACGGGGTGCTGTAAAGCGTAGAATATCGCTTACTTGTAGAAGGGCTTGCCGCAAGGCAAGCCTTTTTGGTTTATGGGAGGATATTATTGGTATGAAGCTAGTCTCCGTTGACACAACACTTTTTGATAAATATAAAAATGATTCAGAGGTTCTTACTAAATCAAAGCGTCCCTATGTACTTGTAATTCGCTTGAAATACAAAAAGAAAAATTATGATTTTGCGATTCCCATTCGTTCTAACATTCCGTCAGCTGCTCCAAAAGACCAGTATTTCGCTTTGCCTCCCAGACCGACGACGCGGCCAAAAAACAGGCATGGTCTGCACTACATAAAAATGTTTCCTGTCACAAAGCAGTATCTGAGACGATATCGTACAGAGGGCAATCGATTTGCTATATTGATACAAAATATCATTGACAAGAATACGAAATCCATTGTAGATGCCTGCCAGGCATACCTCGATGCATATGCCCAAGGGCAACGTCCACAATTTGCAACAGATATTGATTATCTGATTTCACAACTATTTTCTGACAATTAATCTATATCATGCGCACGGCGATTTTAATTCTACTAAGTAAATTTGAAGTGTATCTGTATCTTTTAGTTGACAAAGTATGATAGACTGCATATAATGACTATACAGATAAAAATAGTCAAATAGGAGAACATAAAGTGCCAAAAAGCTATTCAGATCAGGAACGGGAATACATCAGGAAGCGATTGAAAGAAGAAGCGGCCAAATGCCTTGCCAGGTATGGCGTCCGCCGCACGACTGTCGATGAGATCGTGAAGCGGGTCAATATTCCCAAAGGAACTTTCTATCTATTTTATAAATCCAAGGAACTGCTTTTATTTGAAGTGATCCAGGAGCAGCAGGAGGACGTCAACCGCAGGCTTTACCAGACTATATCAGGCATTGCGCCGGCGGAGCTCACAGCGGACAGGCTGACGGATGTGATTTTTGAGTTCTATAAGATGACGGAGGAAATGCTGATTTTGAAAATGCTTGATGTAGGTGAAGTGGAATTGCTTGCGCGTAAGCTGCCGCGGGAAATCGTAGAAGAGCATTTTCAGGATGATACGGATACGATAGAGAGGATGCTTGCGTTGCTCCCTGTGCGAAAGGAAGCAGATGTCAAAGTAATCAGCGCCGCGTTCCATGCCATCTATTTCGCTACGCTGCATAAAGCGGAGATTGGAGAAGAACAGTATGATGAGGCGCTGCGTACGCTGATATACGGGATGGTAATACAGTTAATATAATAACGTTGACTTGAAAGCTCCGGCGATTGACTTGGGAACTGTATGCAAATGGTTTGAGTTATTTACATGCAGTTCCTTAAAACAAATCTTTAATTGACTATTTAATTTAAAATGGTCATATAGTATAAAAAAGGAGGGAGATTTATGATACAAGTGAGGAACCTTTCATTCAGTTATACCAAGCAGCCTTTTATTACCGGCATGAGCTTTTCAGTCTCTTCAGGAGAAATCTTTGGATTTCTGGGACCGTCCGGTGCGGGTAAAAGCACGCTGCAGAAAGTGCTGATCGGGATGCTGACTGCTTATCAGGGTTCTGTTGTGGTCAATGGCGTTGAGTGCAAGAAGCGAACCAGGCGTTTTTATGAAGATATAGGAGTGGATTTTGAATTTTCAACTATGTATGAGAAATTAACTGCCAGAGAAAATCTGCGGTTTTTCTCATCACTGTATGAAAAGGAGCCGCGCCCGATAGAGGAACTTTTGGAAATGGTAGGATTAGAGCACGACGCGGATAAGCGTGTATCCGATTATTCAAAGGGTATGAAAGCACGGTTGAATTTTATCAAAGCATTGCTGCACGACCCGGTTTTGTTATGTCTTGATGAACCGACCAGCGGACTGGATCCGGCAAACAGCCGTGTGATGAAGAATATGATCTTGAAGGAGAAGGCAAGAGGGAAAACGATTCTGTTAACCACTCATAATATGCAGGATGCGGCCGAGCTTTGTGACAGAGTAGCATTTATTGCGGGCGGTAAGATATGCGCCCTTGACAGTCCACACAATCTGATCATGTCAAAAGGCGCGGCAACCGTAACCTACACATGGGTGGAAGACGGTGAGCACAGTGCGAACTGCCCTCTTAAGCACATATCTTCTGATGAACGGCTGAAACGTCTGATTGCCGAAAACCGCCTGCAATCGATTCATAGCAGCGAGCCGACGCTAAATGATATTTTTATGGATATTACAGGGAGGACGCTGTTATGAGGTTAAGAAGCTTGTTCTTACTGGATATGCGTTTTCAGGCAAAATATGGTTTTTACTTTTTGTACGCTGTCCTGACGATCATCTATGTGATCGTTCTTCTGGCTGTTCCAGAGAGCTGGAGAGAAAATATTGCAGCTATTCTGATTTTTTCTGATCCGGCGTCAATGGGTTTGTTTTTTATGGGGGCAATCGTCCTGCTGGAAAAAAATCAGCATACGCCATGTGCGTTTGCTGTTTCGCCTGTCAGGGCGGAGGAATACATTGCCGCTAAATCTGGTTCTTTGTCAGTGATTTCTCTTGTGGTTGCTGCAGTATTGGCATTAACCGCAGATATGGACAGAATACATATTATATTGTCTGGCACAGTGATATCCAGCATGGTATTTACACTTCTGGCTATCATCATTGCAACGCAGATAACCAGTCTTAATCAATTTATTCTATGGACCGTACCGATAGAAATGATTTGTTTTGTTCCTGCGATCCTGCATTTATTCAAAATCACTCCGCTGTGGTTGCGGCATTATCCGATCAATGCCTGTATGGAAATGGTATCTGGTTATGACCCGTCTATAGCAGGAATTTTTCTTGTAACAGCGTTGCTGGCGATTTTATTTTATCTTACGAAATACTGCGTCTTGAAAATGTGGAGCAGTACGGGAGGTGTGAAGCTATGAGATCTATCCGGTTAAGTTTTTTACAGATGACAGCATATATGCGGCGGGATATGATGTTGTTTGCCGCCTGTCTTGCGCCGGTTCTTGCGGGTATTTTTGTGCGGTTTGCAATACCTTTTTTGGAAGAGATTTTGACAGAATATTTTCATATGGCGATGATTATTTCCCCCTATTATAGGTTGATCGATGTATTCTTTGCAATGCTGACTCCTGCAATGTTTTGCTTCGTATCTGCAATGGTTTCTTTAGAAGAAGCGGATGAAAAGACAGCCATCTATCTATTTGTTACGCCTCTGAGAAAGACCGGATATCTGTCCGCACGGTTTGGTGTACCTGCCTTTATTGCATTTTTGGTAACTGTTATCTTATTGCCTGTCTTTAAACTGACAGCTCTTTTGGCGGTTGACATAGTATTATTTGCGGCCGCCGGAACTTTGCAGGGGATGATCATAGCGCTGTTAGTCGTGACGATATCCTCAAATAAGCTGGAGGGTATGGCGGTAACAAAATTTTCTGCACTGATTATTTTGGGCGCGGCTGTTCCGTTTTTTATTGAAGATCACATGCAATATATGGTGTCTTTGCTGCCGTCTTTTTGGATAGGGAAAGCAGCCTGTGAGAATATATTATTTTATATGCTTCCGGCAGTTGCATTATCGATTATTTGGATTGGCGTTCTGTTAAGATGGTATTTGCGTAAAATATAGGAAGAAATGTGAGAAGAGGTACAAACATTTTTTTGTTTTTGTAAATGCAGCAGGGAAGAAAATAGCAGTTGCAGCCGAAAGAAAGATTTGTTATAATCGAATCCATGAAGATATTGATTGTAGACGCACAGGGAGGCGGTATGGGCAGGCAGCTCGTCGCCTCGATAAGAAAAGAATTTCCCAAGGCAGAGATCACGGCAGCGGGAACGAATTCTATCGCGACCTCTAACATGCTGAAGGCAGGAGCAGACCACGCTGCCACGGGTGAGAATGCGGTAGTAGTGGGCAGCAGGAAAGCAGATATTATCATCGGTCCGGTCGGGATTGCCATTGCAGATTCCATGTACGGGGAGATCACTCCGGCGATGGCAGCGGCAGTCGGGCAGAGTGACGCTAAGAAGCTGCTGATTCCCATGAACCAGTGTAATAATGTGATCGTCGGTGTGAAGAATACATCCATGAGTTACATGGTGGAGGCTGTGATAGAGCAGTTAAGGAACGAAGAAGTAATTTGACAGTGAATCAAGGAACAGATAACAGAAGTTGTCTTGTGACAGGCAGAAGCCTTTGTCGTGTCGTTTCACTGGGATGCTTGCATGTATATTTTTGAAACGTATGTTCAGAAGGCGTACAGATTTCCGGAAGGGGGTTTGTGCGTCTTTTTAGGGTTTTGCCTGTGTACTGGAAATAGATATTTAAACCGCACAGATAGAAATGATCTGAGGCAAAATACCGCCGGATGAAAGTATGGGGCACGGCAAAAAGGAGACAGGATAGGGACATCATAGAAAGAAAGGAGACGGGATGGATACCAGGGAAATATTAGAACAGGTAAGATTAGGGCAGATGTCCGTAAATGATGCGGAAGCGTATTTTCGGCGGCAGCCTCTTGAGGAGCTGGGGTATGCGAAGCTGGATACGCACAGGAAACTGCGTTCAGGATTTGCGGAGGTGGTATTCTGCAGCGGGAAGGCGGATGAGCATCTGTGCCGGATCTATGAGAGGATCTATGCGGCAGAGGGGGAAGTGCTTGGGACGCGGGCGTCCGCAGAGCAGGCGGCCTTGATACAGGAGAGATTCGGGGAAGCACAGTACGATCCTCTGTCAAGGATATTGAAGATAGAGAAGAAGGATAAGAAGAGAGCCGGGAAGATTGCAGTCTGTACGGCAGGGACGGCGGATATCCCGGTGGCGGAGGAGGCGGCGCAGACCGCAGAATTCTTCGGAAATTACGTGGAGCGGATCTATGATGTGGGAGTGAGCGGTATCCACAGACTTCTTGCCAGAGTAGAGACGATCCAGAGCGCAATGTGCGTGGTGGCGGTTGCCGGGATGGAGGGGGCGCTTGCCAGTGTGATCGGCGGGCTGGTGGATAAGCCGGTGATCGCCGTCCCCACATCGGTAGGATACGGCGCGAGTATGAATGGGCTGTCGGCGCTGCTTACGATGATCAATTCCTGCGCCAACGGGATTGCGGTGGTCAATATTGATAACGGATACGGCGCCGGATATATGGCGTCCCAGATTAACCGGCTTGGGATATCATCGCCGGCAGCAGAAATATAATAGTGGAAATATAATAGTGGAGGGAAAATTATGCATATGGCAGATGCGCTGGTTTCACCGGCGGTAGCGGGAACCATGTATGCTGCGTCCGCAGCGGCGGCGGCATATTCAGTAAAGAAGGTACAGATTGACGATTTGGACAGGAAGATTCCGATGATGGGAGTTATGGGCGCGTTCATATTTGCAGCTCAGATGATTAACTTCACCATACCCGGGACGGGATCGTCGGGGCATCTGTGCGGAGGGATGCTTCTGAGTGCGGTGCTGGGCCCGTACGCAGGGTTTCTTACGATGATCGCGATACTGGCGATCCAGTGCCTGATGTTCGCGGACGGAGGTCTGTTGGCATTAGGGTGCAATATATGGAATATGGCTTTTTACGGGTGTTTTATCGGTGGTTGCCTGATATGGAGGGGGATGACCGGCAAGAAAATGACGAAGAAGACCATTACGGCGGCGTCGATCGTCGGATGTATTGCAGGACTGCAGTTAGGTGCATTTTCAGTAACAGTTGAGACGCTGCTGTCAGGGATCACGGAGCTTCCGTTTGCGGTATTCCTGGGGATGATGCAGCCGATCCATCTGGCGATCGGACTGGTGGAAGGTCTGATCACGGCGGCTGTGCTGGTATTCGTCTATGAGGCGCGGCCGGAAATGTTATGCTGCAAGGCAGGACAGACGGATCTGGCCGGAAAGACTGAGACGGCAGGGAGAATGAGCCGGAAGGGAACGGTTGCAGTACTGGCGGTTCTGGCATTGCTTATCGGTACAGTGGCGTCACTGTTTGCATCCGGTAATCCGGATGGATTGGAGTGGTCGATGGAGAAGGTTGCCGGGACGGCAGAATTGGCGGCAGAGGGCGGTATCTATCGATCAGCAGAAAAGATTCAGGAGATCACGGCGTTCCTGCCGGATTACGCGTTTAAGTCATGTGAGAGCGCTGCCGGTACATCAGTTTCCGGAATCGCCGGAGGCGTGATCGTGCTTGCGGTATGTCTGGGAGTCTGTGTTGTCATTAAGAAGGTCAGACGGTCCGGAACAGTGTCCGCCCAGACTGCAGAGAGAGGAAATGCCAAAAAAGGGACGCGGTAATGAAGAAGATCAGTGAAGCGATTTCTGATTTACATAAGATGGACATGGAGGCGGGGAGATCCGGATGGCTGCAGGGAGTCCACCCGCTGCCGAAATTGCTGGTGACCGTTTTTTTCATTCTAATAACGGTTTCATTTGGGAAATATGACCTTGCCGGACTCCTGATGATGGGGGTATATCTCATCGTCAGCTTTGTGCTGGGAGACATTTCCGTCAGGCTTCTGGTGAAGAGGATGAGGGCGGTTCTGGCGCTGGTCTGTCTGGTGGGGATTGCCAATCCTTTTTTTGACAGAAAGGTATTGTTCCTGATCGGAGAGTTTGCGGTTACCGGCGGCATGGTATCGGCGGTGACGCTGATGGTCAAAGGGATCTTCGCGGTCTCAGCGTCTTATCTGCTGATGGTTACGACCAGTATTGAGGATCTGTGCTATGCGCTTCGGAAGCTTGGCATTCCCGGGATATTTGTGACTGTTCTTATGCTGGTGTACCGTTATATCATCGTTCTGCTCAAAGAGATTGAACGGATGACAGATGCCTATGCCCTGCGTGCGCCGGGGCAAAAGGGGCTGCACTATAAGGTCTGGGGAACAATGGTCGGGCAGCTTCTTCTGCGGAGCATGGACCGGGCGCAGATTGTCTATGACAGTATGATGCTTAGGGGGTATCACGGGGGATTCTATCTGAGATGCAAGAAGAGAGCGGGAAGAGGCGATTATCTGTATGCGGCTGTATGGCTTACGGCGCTGCTGGTATTGTCATGAACGAGCGCCTGCAGGTTATTCCTGTGGGCAACGAGCCGGGCGGGAGCGTTTGCAGGGATATATGGCGGCTGCCGTGAGGGGCATAATACTTCGCTGCTGTGAAGCGCTGAAAGCGTGACGTTCCGTTACCGGGTATCTGACTGCAGGATAATTCTTTTGCAATATAGCGGCAGAATTCGGGAGATTGGGAGAGAAAGATGAGTATATTGGAGATGGAGGATATTTCTTTCGCGTATGGAAGTCCCCGGGAGAAATATCGTAATCAAGTATTAAACCACATAAATCTGTGTGTGGAAACGGATGAGAGCGTCGGACTTATCGGGGCAAACGGCGTCGGAAAATCCACGCTTCTTAAGCTTCTTACCGGGCTTTTGGAGATGCAGGAGGGAACGCTTCGGATTGCAGGACTTGAGATGAAGAAGGAGAATCTCAGAGCGATCCGCGCAGAGATCGGCTATGTGTTTCAGGATTCAGACAGTCAGTTGTTCATGTCTACAGTGTATGATGATGTGGCGTTCGCACCGCGCAACTATGGAAAAAGCGAGGAAGAGACCAGGAATATGGTGATGAAGGCTCTTGAGCAGGTATATATGGATGACCGGAAGGAACGTCAGATCTACCGTCTGTCCGGAGGGGAGAAGAAGCTGGTATCCATAGCTACGGTACTTGCTATGGGGACAAGGCTCATGCTGCTGGATGAACCGTCCGTGGCGCTGGATCCGGGAAACCGCAGGAATCTCATCCGTATCCTGAATGAACTGCCGGGGGCGAAGATCATTGCAAGCCATGACCTGGATTTTGTATATGATACCTGCCAGCGGGCGGTGCTTCTGTCAGAAGGAATGATTGTTGCAGACGGGCCGGCACAGGATATTCTGACTGACCGGGTATTGCTTGAGAAACACGGGCTGGAACTGCCGTTGTCATTTTCCCGCACAGCGCCTTAAGAATTGTCAGTAGGTTCTGCAGCGCTGTACCACACTATTGTATTTTGCTGTCTGCTTGACAGCTTTTTTATTTTAGGATAACATAGGTGGGGAAAGCATACTTTCCGTAGAAGGGATTGGAACTTATCGATGAAGAATCGTTTGGAAGAGCTGCGGAAGCAGCAGGGGATCAAGCAGGAGGAACTGGCGCTGGCGCTTGAAGTGTCGCGGCAGACGATCGGATCGTTGGAGAATGGCAGGTATAATCCGTCAATTATGCTTGCTTTTAAAATTGCACGGTATTTTGGAATGAGTATAGAAGATATTTTTATCTATGAGGAAGATTGACCGAGGGAGATCAGTTCTATGAAGATTATTATTTCACCGGCGAAGAAGATGAACAGGGAGACGGATATGTTCCGGCCGGCTGCATGTCCGGTATTCCTGGATGAGGCAAAGCTGTTGACGGAGTGGATCCGTGCACTTTCTTATGAAGAGGCGAAGGATCTGTGGCGATGTAACGATAAGATCGCAGCACTGAATTATGAGAGATTCCAGAAGATGAATCTGCTTAAGGCATTGACACCGGCATTGATTGCATACGAAGGAATCCAGTATCAGTATATGGCGCCGGAAGTATTTACACAGAAGGAATGGGATTATGTGCAGGAACACCTGAGGATCCTGTCTGGATTCTATGGTGTGCTGAAACCTCTGGACGGCGTGGTACCGTACCGGCTGGAGATGCAGGCGAAGGCGTGCGCGGGCAGAACGGGGAATCTGTATGAATTCTGGGGGGATAAATTATACAGGGAGATAGATGACGGAGACAGAATTATCCTGAACCTTGCTTCCAAAGAATATTTCAAATGTATTGAAAAATATCTGGAGCCGGAAGATACCTGTGTCACCTGTATTTTTGGAGAACGGAAGGGAGATAAGGTGATTCAGAAGGGAACACAGGCGAAGATGGCGCGGGGAGAGATGGTCCGTTTTATGGCGGAAAGAGAGATCGTGAAGGTGGAAGAGATCAGAGGATTTGACCGTCTTGGTTATCGTTTTGAAGAAGAGCTGTCATCCGGGAAGGAATATGTCTTTTTGAAATAGGATTCAGGCTGCAAAATGGGCAGACATCTCATGTCCGGTATGGTAAATACGGCATTTCTTGCTTTGTGTCGTGTTCGTCTGCCGGAAGATACGGTATTATGACCGTGTAACGAAGAGGTGCACTGAAGGAGTTACATTTCGCAGTCGGGCGGGCCATGGGTACCGCAAGAACTGTGCCGGGAAGGAGGAGTACAGTAAGATGAACTTAAAAAAGATTGGACAGTTCCTGAAGTATCTGCGGAAGGAGAAGGGGATTACCCAGGAACAATTCGCGGAGATACTTGGTGTATCTGGCAGGACAGTTTCCAGATGGGAGACGGGAGTAAATATGCCGGATTTGGATGTCCTGATTCAGATTGCGGATTATTATGAGGTAGAGATCAGGGAGATTCTGGATGGAGAAAGGAAAGGCGAGAAGATGAATAAAGAGATGGAAGATACCGTATTGAAGGTGGCGGATTATAGTAATCATGAGAAACAGAGACTGGCGAAGAGGATGAGCATACTGCTTTTCTGCGGACTCATTGCCTTTACGGTGTATCTGGTGATGGAATTTGTGGGTGCGGCGGATGTTAAAGGAGTGCAGGAAGAGGCTGCGAGTGCGGCCCTGGGATTTGCCTATGGGATCATGATCACGGGAGTTTTGTATACAAGCGGCTGCCTGATGAAGTTTAAGGCATTTAAGAAGAGGCTGCTTAAGAGAGGGTAAATAATTAGATATAAAGCAGGCGTTAAATATATCGGGCTGCCCCAAAAGTGTGTTCTATCGGCTTTGGGGCAGCCTGTTTACAGTGCAGTCTATGATATGCCAATATAGATGATTCTTAGCAGAATTCCACCGGCAGTGCAACAGTATTCTCATTGAGCCAGAGCGGTGAGTCATACAGACAGAGGATGACACCGGTTCCTCTCTTTTTACCGGGAATGCGATCGATGACATCAAATGCATTTGTCATGGATAATTTGGGATTGGCGCTCATGTTAGAGAAGCTTTTTAGAATTTCTGAGACAGCGAAAGTCTCGAATTATTGGAACAAATGCTTTCAGATGCATACAGTCCTTGACGGTATACCCGAATTTCTGTATAATTTTGTTATCAAAAGGAGGGATTAGAAATGCCTAACATACGATCAAGCGCTGATTTGCGGAACAATTACAACGATATTTCTGAGTTTTGCCATACGTATTCTGAACCAGTATTTATTACAAAAAACGGGAAAGGCGATTTGGCTGTCATGAGCATTGAGACATATGAACAACTTGCAGGTCGTTTTGAATTATATGGACTTATCAGGGAGGGCATGGTTGATGTTCAAGCCGGTAATACACGACCTCTTTCCGAGGCAATTTCGGATTTAAGGAGTCGGAGGAAACGATGAATTATTCTATTTACATCACAGCCGCGGCTGAACAAGACATGGCAAATGCCTCAGACTATATTGAATTTGTATTGAAAAATCCTAAAGCGGCTGATGATCTGCTGGATGAAGCAGAAGAAAAAATAAATGCCCTGTCGTCATTTCCTGCAAAATTTCCTCTTGTAGAAGATCCGTTACTTGCTTCTTGGGGAATTCGGTTGACCCTGGTAAGAAATTATATTGTTTTTTATGTGATTTCTGAAGAAGATAATAAAGTAATTGTTGTACGATTCATGTATGAAAAAAGTAATTGGATATCAATCCTAAAATGTGGTTTCTAGAAAAACAGGGAGGTGTTATGATGGAATATGAAGGACAAATCTGCCGGGCGCCTATGGAACGGTCTTCGTTCATGCTGCCGATCATGGTGGGATGTTCCTACAATCGGTGCAGGTTCTGCAACCTGTTCCGGCATCTTAAGTATCGGGAGCTTCCGTTTGAACAGATTGAAGCAGAACTGGCGAGGGTTAAGAATGTAGGAGGGAATCCAAGACGGATCTTCCTTGGAGACGGGAACGCATTTGCCCAGAAGAGTGAGCGGCTGATGCGGATTCTGGAGATGATCAGGAAGTATTTCCCGGATTGTGAAGAGATCAATATGGATGCAACGGTAACAAGCATCTTGAAGCGGTCAGATGCGGAACTGGAAGCATTCTACAAGCTTGGGGTAAGACATCTTTACCTTGGTATCGAGAGCGGGCTTGACGATGTACTTGCGCTTATGGAGAAAGACCATGATCAGGGACAGGCTTATGAGGCGATTGAACGCCTGCATCGGATCGGTATGATCTATGATGCCCATATCATGACGGGGGTAGCGGGCAGAGGCAGAGGGACGGAGAATGCCTGTGCGCTTGCAGAGTTCCTGAACCGGACGAAACCGGCGCATGTGGTGAATTTCTCCATGTTCCTGCATAAGGAGGTGCCGCTGTATCAGAACATATTGGACGGCAGTTTCGTCCCGGCATCTGAGCGGGAGAATCTTGAGGAGGAACGCTGTCTGATAGAGTTATTGAATGCGGATATTCTGTATGACGGGTTTCATGATTTTATCGAATTCCGTGTGCGGGGAAGGCTTCCGAAGGATAAAGAGAAGATGCTGGCGCGGTTGGACAAGGTGATCGAAGAGACGCCGGAGACGGAAGTATATTCTTATGTGCAGGGGGAATGTCCGGCGTTGGAAAGATGCGGCGGCGGGAGTGTGTGGCAGTGTAGTTGAAATTGAAAATTAGCTTTTCTGTCCGACATACCGCAATGGAGCCAGATAGAATTGTCGATTATGGCGAAGCTACTTTTTATAAAAAATTTAAGAAGCGTTATCATATGATGCCCGTAGAATACCGTCAAAATAACAAAAAGGAGGAATAGTGGGAGTGGAAGATGTTATTTGTAAGACGGAACTGGATGAACATATCAGAAAAGATATCCTCAAGCTGCACCAAGTCTGCAGTACATTTGATCAGACAGAAGGTCAGGTCTATTTATCGACGGAATTGAATTATGATAAAATGATTCCGGCATTTTACCTGATGTACGAGAAGAATCAATTAATAGCTTTCCTGATACTCTTCATGCCGGAAAAGGGGGAGGCGGAGATAACAGCATATACGCACCCGAAGTACCGGAGAAGGGGATGTTTTCGCGCTCTTTATGAAAAAGCGAAGAGGGAATGTGAGGCAAGAAGCGTCCAGAAGCTGATCTATGTTGTGGATTCAAATTGTAAGATAGGACAGAAAGCAATTGAGCATTGGTGTCGGGCAGCATATTCTTTCTCGGAATATAAGATGAGATGGAATGCCAGGCAGCCGCAAGATATATCTTGCAGGATGTCAGACCGTACATTTTGTGAGGAGCATGTATTACGGGATTTCCAGACGGATATAGAGAAAGAAGTGAGTTTTCAGCCTGTAACTATCGAGAACAGCGCTGTATATCGGGCGGTGGCGACAGAAGCGTTGGAGCTGGATGATGAGATTGAAGTGTTCCTGGAAGCGATTCTTCCAGCCGGGAATCGGAGCGGATATCTGGAATACTGGCAGGGAATGCCTGTCGGAGTGTGCCATGTCAGCTTTGATGATGAGGAGACCTGTATCTATGGGCTTGGAGTTCTGGAAGAACACCGGGGAAAAGGTCTTGGGAAGCGGTTTGTCAGATATATTCTGAATGAAGTGAAGGATGAGAGCGAAGAGATCGTGATAGAAGTGGATTCGGATAATCAGAGAGCCTGCCGGCTCTATCTGTCCTGCGGGTTTGAGGTGGTGCAGAAGACGGATTATTATGAAGAGAATATAGAAGAAGCAGCCTGTACGATGCGGTTAGCGAAGGAGACAGATCTGGATCGGGTAAATGAACTGAGAAGACAGGTGAATACCGTACATGTCGAAGGAAGGCCGGATATATTCAAGCCGGGATTTTGCCGTGAGATGCAGGAGGTTGCGGGAGAGATTCTACAGAGTGAGACGGAGATATTATCGTGGCAGAACGAGACGGCATGATCTGCGCAATGGCGTGTGTCGCGTATGTTACGAAGGCTGAATCACCATATAATCTGGAGAGAAGGTATTATCATGTTGAGGAGATCGCTGTGGATGAGGCATTCCAGAGACAGGGGATAGGTATGCAATTAGTGGAGTATATGAAGCAGGATGCAAAAAGGAAAGGTTTTGACAGGATTGAACTGGATGTGTGGGAATTTAATGAAGGGGCGTTGGAATTCTATGAGGCGGCAGGATTTCATGCTTTCAGGAGATTTATGGAGTGCAAATGTGAATAAAAAATAAGGAGTAAACTCATGAATATTGAATTGAAAAAATGGTCGCCAGACGACCGGGAGAGTCTGGCTAATATATGCAACAGAGTACCAAGGGATTACCTCTCCAACAGGATGCCGTATCCTTACACGTTGGAGGATGCGGATTGGTGGCTTGGCAAGGTCTGCGAACAGGAAGGGAAGGAAGGCGTATTCCGGTCAATTATCGTTGACGGGGATATCGTGGGCAATATTTCCGTGGAGAAGAAAGCGGATGTCTACGGTAAGGATGCAGAGCTTGGATACTGTCTGGTAACAGAAAGCTGGTCTAAAGGAATCATGACGGAGGCTGCAAGGCAAATCTGTAGGCTTGCATTTGAAGCGTTGGATATTATACGTATCACAGGACTCGTCTACGAGCCGAATATTGCTTCCCGAAGGGTTCTGGAGAAGAACGGATTCACTCTGGAGGGGATTATGAAGAATGCGGTTGTGAAGGATGGGAATGTGTATGATCTCTGTGTATATGGGAAACTTACAGAGAAGGATTAAGGCAGATCAGACTGCCATTTTTATTTATCTGGGTAATGAGGGTTGACATGACATGAAAAATAAAGGAAAATAAAGTAAACTTTATTATTTCAAACATGCTTAAGCACCTGGATGAAGGACAGAAACGTATCTATGTATCTATGGATAATCTTATGGCACGGACTCTGGCGAAGACGGATCCTATCTTATTCCAATGATGAATTAAAGCGTCTTGATCCTGTTTGTTGATAAGAGTATAGTTTTAGAGGACTCATATATCAGACTGCGTTATAAGGTAATTTAAAAGTGTTCAAGGTAAATCAGACTGCTGCAAAGTTGTTATATGCAGCAGTCTGGTTGCCGCTTTTACTTATCTCTATAAGGAGAGCCACATTGGACAATCTTTACCACGCGGGAAAGAAGGTTGGCCTTACGGATGATAAGATGAAGAAAGCGATGAAAAGCAGCGCTTGAAATTAATATAGGATCCTGAGATTCCACAATAGGGGCTTTACACAGAAAATTCAAATCGATATAATAAAAATACGGTAATAGGAACAGTCTACGCCTTTTCAGGATGAAGGAGACATAGAAACTATGGGTATTTATGTGAATCCAGGAAATGAATCATATAAAGAAGCTGTAAATTCTACAATATATGTGGATAAAAGCCAGTTAATTTCTCGTATGAATTCGGTTTTGAATACAAAAGAAAAATATGTATGTGTCAGCAGGCCCCGCCGTTTTGGAAAGTCTATGGCTGCGGATATGCTGACTGCATATTACAGCCGGGGATGTAAGGCGGATGAATTATTTGCGGGGAGAAAAATAGAGAGCATGGACTCATTTGCATCTCATCTCAATAAACATAATGTGATCCGGCTGGATGTACAGAGATTCTTGTTTGATGAATCACATCTCGATATCTTTATTGACAGAATCCAGTCAGTGGTAACAAGAGAGCTTAGGAGAGCGTATGGAGAGTATTTTGAGGAAGATCCATACGGACTTCCCGGGATTTTGGAACAGATATATGACAACGCAAGGGAAAAATTCGTCTTTATCATTGATGAATGGGATTGTGTGTTTCGCCTGGCGAAAGACCGCACGGATTGTCAGCAGAAGTATTTGAATTTCCTGCGTGGATTATTTAAAGGTTCTGATTATGTGGAATTGGTTTATATGACGGGGATCCTTCCGATCAAAAAGTACGGGGATCACTCGGCGATCAATATTTTTGATGAGTATTCCATGACAGATTCAGCAGATTTATCTGAATATTTTGGGTTTACTGAGGAAGAGGTTGCTGAGCTATGTACTCAGAATGGTGTGGATTTCGTTGAAGTACAGAGATGGTATGACGGTTATCTTCTGAATGGGAAACATATCTATAATCCCAAGTCTGTTGTGGATGTAATGCGGAGAAAAAGGATTAGAAGTTATTGGACGGGAACGGAAACTTACGAAGCATTGAAAGTCTATATTGACAGAAATTATGATGGCCTCAAAGAAGCTGTCATAAAGATGTTGGGAAATGGGCAGTGTGAGATAAATACACGGAAATTCCAGAATGATATGACTACATTTAAGACTAAGGATGATGTATTGACATTGCTGATCCATCTGGGATATCTTGCGTATGATGAGACGAAAGAGAAAACTTATATCCCTAATCAGGAGATTGCACAGGAATTCCTGAATGCAGTTGATGAGCCGGGGTGGGAAGGCGTAACAGATGCGCTGAACCGCTCGGATGAATTGCTGAAAAGTACATGGGCCCTTGATTCTCAGGCAGTGGCAGAAGGAATAGGCGTGATACACAATGAGACGGCTTCGATGCTTGAATACAATAATGAGAATGCGCTTACTTGTACAATCCTTATGGCATATTACAGCGCTAAGGCATATTATATGAATCCGCTATTGGAACTGCCGTCCGGAAAAGGTTTTGCAGACGTGGTTTATCTTCCAAAGCGGGATGTGGATCGTCCGGCGCTTGCCGTAGAATTGAAATGGGACAAATCGGCCCGGGGAGCTATTGAACAGATTAAAAGTAAAGAATATACTTCATGGATTCAGGAATATACAGGTGATATATTATTGGTAGGGATTAATTATAAGAAAAAAGAAAAGATTCATGAATGTATGATTGAGGAATATTGTATCCGCAAATGATGGACAGTATTTGGGATTATGAGATGCTTGGTCCTTATGCGCGGTTCGATATTAAGGAGGAGCTTGAGGCTATGCTCGCTCAGTATCGTCTGCTTTTGCAGGATGAGAGGAACAGGGAGCCTCTGAAGACATTGAAAGTGTATTATGCATAGTGATATTGTTTCTTACAGTTTACCAGGAACCAAACCGTTATGGCCAGTGTCAGCGCTTCCGCAACAGCGACGGCCAGCCAGATTCCGTCGATTCCTAGTACGAGAGGCAGCGTCAGCACAACCGCAACCTGGAATACCAGTGTCCGCAGGAATGATATCGTTGCAGATACGATCCCGTTACTTAGTGCGGTGAAGAACGCAGAGCCGAAGATATTGAAACCGTTGATCAGGAATGAAACCGCATACAGGCGGAATCCATGGCAGGTCATGGATGCCAGAGCGCTGTCATATCCTACGAAAATATCGGCTAGAGGGGCTGCCAGTACTTCCGCAAGCAACATCAGCACGACACCGCAGACTCCCACCATCGACAGACTCATCCGCAGCAGATTCTTAAGCTCACCCTGATTGCCGGCGCCGTAGTGGTAGCCGATGATCGGTGCGCTTCCAATGGAGTATCCCAGGAAAATAGCGATAAATATAAAATTCACATACATGATCGTACCATATGCCGCCACACCGTTTTCTCCCGCAATCGATATCAATTGCAGATTGTAGAGTGAATTGACAACCGACAGAGACAGGTTGGTCATCAGCTCGGACGAACCGTTGGCACATGCACGTCCAAGGGCACGGATATCCAGACGTGCTTTGACCAGACGCAGCAGGCTTTCATTTCTGCGTGAAAAGTAGAATATGGGGAAGAGTCCGCCGATAAACTCGCTGATCGCCGTTGCGACGGCGGCTCCTGTGATTCCCCAGTGGAATACGGCGATAAAGAGATAATCCAGCACAATATTCGCAAGTCCGGCGGCAACTGTTACCTTCAACCCAAGCTGCGGCTTCTCAGCGGTTACGAAGAAGCTCTGGAATACGTTCTGCAGGAGAAATGCAGTTAAAGACACCAGAAGGATCCTTCCGTACAGCACACAGAGTTCCACAAGTTCACCGGTTGCGCCAAGAAGTATGGCGATCGGACGCAGCAGAAACATCCCGCTTACGGCAAGGATGATGCCTCCAAGGACGGAGACATAGACCAGCATGGAGAAATACTGGTTTGCCAGTTCGTGTTTCCCTTCGCCCAAAGCCTTGGATACGATAGCGCTGCCGCCTGTACCGATCATGAAACCAAGGGCGCTTAATCCCATCAGAAGCGGCATGATCAGGTTGATGGCGGCGAAAGCCGTCTTTCCTACGAAGTTGGAGACGAACAGGCCGTCGATCACTCCGTAGATAGAAGTGAATATCATCATAATGATGGAAGGCAGTACGAATTGAATCAGTTTCTTATAAGTAAAATGTTCAGACAGTTGTATTCTCATCTTAATGTCCTCCTTTTGGTAGTTTATAATTGTGCGGCATGCCTGCGCAGGCTGTCAATGTATTTCCGGTTGAGCCGGAGAAATTCTTCTTGTTCGTCCTTGCTCATATCAGTAAATGCAATATTTTCGGTCTGGATTGCAGGGGTTATCTTTTCTTCCATAAGTGCCTTACCGGCAGAAGTCAGGTGAATATGCAGATCCCGTCCCTTGCCGGGCTGCAAGGAGAGATAACCGTCTTTCGCAAGCTTCTGGACAGAAGAGTGGATGGTCTGTTTGCTGAGCATGGTAGCGTCACAGATATCCTTCTGCAGACAGCCGTCTCCGATCTCACAAAGAGTATACAGAATATCAAAACCGCTGTCAGACAATCCAAGCTTTAGTGCAATGTCATGGTAAATATGGTTACATTCTTTGAAGATTCGGTTGAATTCTTTCATTCCCGGATGTAGTTCTGGCATCATAGTTGTACTCCTTTTTAAATATTATTTTAAAGTCCGATATCAGACTCGTTGTGCCGTAAATGCTATTATAGTCTGATTTCGTACTTGTGTCAACCATAAATTGTAATTTGCATTAGTGATTCGTTTAAAAAGCAGGTACAATCACCTCCGATTCTCTGTATTTGGTGTGTTTGTTATATCGTATCGGAATTTTATTGCAATTTTATCTTTAAGTCATGTATACTATATTTGTAGAATGATCTGGCAATAGAGGTGTGTTTATGCTTAGCGCAGTTGGGATCGGTCATCAGAATTTTAAGAAAGAGGCGGTGACTACGACCTCCGAAAATACATGGTATTATCGGAGATGGAAACGAATAATCTGACAGGGAGAAAAGGAGGATATACAGATGGAGATAAGAGAGGGATATATGCCATACCTGGAGTACAAGACATATTACCGTATCGTGGGAAAGAAGACGGGGAATAAGAAGCCGTTGGTGCTGCTGCACGGAGGACCGGGATCTACGCATAATTATTTTGAAGTGCTGGACCGGCTTGCCCAGGAGGATGGCCGTGAGCTTATCATGTATGATCAGATCGGCTGCGGGGAATCCTATGTTGAGAACCGCCCGGATCTGTGGAATGCGAAGACATGGGTCGATGAACTGGTGGCGTTAAGAGAACATCTGGGACTTGATGAGATTCATCTTCTGGGACAGTCTTGGGGCGGAATGCAGCTTTTGGAGTATGTCTGCAACCGGAAACCGGAAGGACTTAAGAGTCTGATCCTGTCCAGTACATTGCCGGCATCCTGGATGTGGGGAATCGAGCAGCACCGTATGATCAAGGAGCTGCCGCAGGAGATGCAGGATGCGATAGAGAAGGCGACCGCGTCTAACGATTACAGCGATCCGGCATATATTGCCGCCGAGACGGAATACATGCTCCGCCATGCGGCGGGCGAGGTGACGGAAGATTCGCCGGAATGCCTGAAGCGTCCGAAGAAGGCAGGGAAGGAAGCTTATGTTGTAGGATGGGGACCGAATGAGTATACACCGATGGGAACCTTGAAGGACTATGATGTGACAGAGCAGCTTGCGGATATTAAGGAGCCTGCGCTTGTGATCAGCGGCGGCAACGATCTGTGTACGCCTTATATTGCGAAATATATGTATGACAGGATTCCGAGTTCCAGGTGGGAGTTATTCCGGACATGCCGGCATATGTGTTTTGTGGAGGATACGGACAGATACGTGGAGTTGATGAAGGAATGGCTGAATCAGTATGATTAGAGCGATACAAAAAAGAGGATGCAGCCCTATGGGATGGGCGCATCCTCTTTTTGAGAGAATAATGAATGAGGCTTTATTACGATATGCCACCTTCGCTCTCTATTCTACCAGATACTCACTGCCTTTAGATAGTATCTGAAAGGTTTCTTAGCACAAATTTAACACAAGTTACAGTTCACGGCCTGATCGTCCGCGAATAGTAACTAACATAATTCATTCTCATCCTCACGCATCCGGTATCCAACACCGACCTCCGTGAATATAAATTGCGGCTGAGAAGGATTCTTCTCGATCTTTCGACGTATATTCGCCATATTGACGCGGAGGATCCGGTTGTTGTCGCTGGTGTAAGGTCCCCACACATTGGACATGATAGCAGAGTAGGTCATGACCTTGCCGGAATTTCTTGCCAGAAAAGCGACAATCTTATATTCGACTTGGGTCAGATGAATCTCTTCACCGTCAAGTACGATCATCCGTTTCTCAAAGTCCAGATACAAACCTTTGCATTTGTACGGTCTGATATAAAGGGCGGAATTAGAGTCCATCCGGTTACTGTGCCGTAAGGAAGCGCGTATCCTCGCCATTAATTCAGGAGTGCCGAAGGGTTTGGTAATGTAATCGTCAGCCCCCAGATCCAGGGCCGTTACTTTATCCCGTTCATTTGTCCTCGCAGAGATCACGATGATGGGACAGCTCGTCCATTCCCGTACGGATGTGATGATATCATTCCCGTCAATATCAGGAAGTCCCAGATCCAGGAGTACGAGATCCGGGCATTGAGAACTGATCAGTGATAACCCGGATTTGCCGGAGTCTGCTGTGATCACCCGGTAGCCGTTGGATTTCAACGCTTTCAACATAAAATCTGTAATATTTTTCTCATCTTCAATGATTAGTGCAGTATAGTTTGGAGTTGGCATATTTTCTTCTCCGATACATTATTGTACATCTTCCAAACGTCAATATACTCTATTCATTAAGACCTGTCAACACTACTTTTGAATATAAGTCAAAACACCATGTTTGTAACCGCAGGAAAGATGTTCGCGGTGAACTTTCGCACCTTCAACTGTCATAGCAGACATGCCCCTGCCGGGCTTCCTGCAAACATTGCAGCATTACCGTGTATATCAATGATACTTGCGCCAGTGATTATGATATGCTCAGCTCCCAGCTTTATTCAAGAAGTTCCCCCACAATCCTTGCAATTAATGTTCTTGGCAGGATAACCGGCTTGCCTGTCAATTCCTCTATTTGGGATTTCATTCTTCTGGTATAACCGATACAATCAAGAAGTATGATATCCGCATGATTCTTCATCATTATAGACGCAGCCCCTTCAATATCCGCATTGGGATCATAGGGATTCAGATCTGTTACGATAATTTTATCCGATGCTGTGCCCCAATTTCTTATACATTGCTCGGTCTGGGCAGCTTCAGGATTCATAATTCCGATTCGTTTTCCGTCTGCCAACACCGGCACGATATTGTATATCAGCTTTTGCGGATAGATGATCGGTACATCTGCCCGCAGAACATCCGGGAATTTCCCAGTACAGAACATAACGATCAATGATACTTTTTGACTGCTCAGCGTATCGGCGCATTTCTGCAATAACGGAATGACTTTGCGTTCTCCCATGACGGCCCAGCTATTATCACGAAGCTTTGATACAAGTACAGTGTCATCTGTGTCTGGTGCAAGCTTCTGGATCTCGGATTTATCCAGACCGTCCAATGCGCCCATTTGAAGTATTTCCGCTCCCCTGAAATAAGATTCGATCTCAGGAATCAGATCGTTTCGGGGAGATTGGCCGATTGTAATGGCTCCAATCTTCTTATTCATATCTGTTTTCTGCCGTTTCCTCTCATATTTATAATGTTTTTATATACTCATAATAGGTCATAAGACCCTCTGCCGTTACAGGATCAATGACTGGCAGCCCCGTTCTTCTTGATAGCAACGCTGCTGCCCGCTCCAATGACAGGAATATCAAGCTGTTCTTTTAATTCTGGAACTGCTGGATCATCCGCACAGCTTAAGATCAATGCGTCGATGTCTTTAAAAGTTTTGGCAAGTTCTATGATTTTGGGTATTGCGGCTCGGCTTTCCAGCGTTTTTCCATAGATACTCCTTATTTTAATTCTTCCCATTCAGATAATCTATGATGGTACAGGTATAGATTTTGGCTGCGTTGACAACATCCTGAACATCGACGGTTTCGTTATAGGCATGGATACCTTCCAGGTTAGCCGGACCATATTGAAGAGTCGGAATACCGGCATAGCGGAAGAACCGTGCGTCGCTGCTTGCCCACTGATAAGTGCGTGCCAGCGGTTCGCCACATATCTTGGCAACGTGGTCAGCGACAATCTCTACGATCTCTTCTGTATCGGAAGTGCTGTTTGCTTCGGATCGCCAGCAGAAGGAGTAGGAAACGCCTGCGACTCCGCTTTCCTTGATGATGCGGATCACCTGTTCTTCCACCATCTCACAGGAAACGCCGATCGGTATACGGATATCTATCTCGGCCTCTGCGTAATCAGGTACCATATTCACCTTTGTTCCTCCGCTAATCTTGCCGAGGTTAACGGTACAGTGATTCAGGACATGTTGTGCACCTTTTGCCTGGATCAGCTTTTTAGCCATATCGCGGGATTTCTCCATAACAGCAGCCGTTGCGTCATCATATCGCGGCGTAATGTCACGGATCGCTTCGATTCTGTTCAGGACTTTGATCAGCCTGTTGATTGCATTGTCGCCGGCAAAGGGGGCCAGACTGCCGTGTGCAGGTTCTCCGGATGCCGTCAGTTTGAGCCAGCAGCAGCCCTTTTGTCCGATCTCACAATTCAAGGATCCGGTAGGTTCGGCGATCAGGCAGGCGTCACCGTGGATTACGTTATTTTCGACCAGCCACTTTGTACCAAACTGGCCGCTGACTTCTTCATCGGGAACAATGCTGAGGACAACCTCTCCATTGAGGGGCACCTTATTATCCGCCAGGATCCCCATAGCGAACAGCAGACCGGCAAGACCGGTTTTCATATCGGAGGCGCCGCGGCCCAGGATTTTCCCGCCGCGTACTTCGCCGCCGAAAGGATCGAAATCCCACTTTTCAAGATTGCCTGCCGGGACAACGTCGCAATGTCCGTTAAGGAGCAGCACGCGTCCGTCTTTTTGCCCCATCCGGGCGATGATATTAGGCGCGGACTCATTTCCCTTTACAATCTCATATTGAATTCCATGCTTGTCAAGGTATGCACACAAATACGATATCATTGCATCCATTTCTCCCGGAGGGTTCTCGCTGGGAATGCGAATCATTTCACTGCATAGCTGAATCAGTTCTTCTTTTCTGTCCTCGACCAGAGAACGTAACTCTTCGTGCTTCATAGCCTATCATCCTTTCTTTGGTACGGTTACCATCAAACTACTGATTTCATTATATTAAGGATCAGGGAATGGGGCTATGTGCAGCGTGCCCATGAATCTGTCGGGATGTTTGGACATCACGGTTATAATGTTATGATGCCGGAAGGGAAAACGCGAATTCCGCGCCGTCTTCATGATTCCGCGCGGTTATCGTGCCGTCATGCGCCTGTATGATCGTGCGGCAGATGGAGAGTCCGATTCCCATGCCGCGTTTGGTGTCAGAGGTAAGAGAACCCTTATACTGACCGCTGAAGATATCTGGCAGGGCGGATTCCTGTATGCCTTTTCCGTGGTCGATCACGTGGAAGGTGACCGTTGGTCCGTCGTCAGTAATAACCAGCTCTACAGGCCGTGCGCTCTCCGAGTGAACCACAGCATTTTCCAACAGATTGATCAGAACTTGTTCGATGAGAAGCGGGTCCATGGGAATCATAAGCATCTCATCCGGAGCAGAGACGAGGATGGAGGCGTCAGGCAGACGTTTCTCTAACCGGTCGATTGCTTCAGATACAACTTCTTCTACGATTTCCTGTTCTTTGGTGACTTTATGTCCGTCGCTGTGAAGCCTGGTGACGGACAATAGATTTTCCACCATGTTAAGGAGCCAGTTCGAATCTTCATTAATGGTGGTGATCAGTTCTAATTTTTCTTCGGAGCTAAGCTCTGTATGGTTTTCTATATAAGAAGCAGAAGAGCCGATGATGCTGGTCAGGGGTGTGCGCAGATCGTGGGAAATGGCACGCAGGAGATTTGCCCGGATCCGTTCTTTTTCAGCTTCATTGAGTTTGCGTTCTCTCTCCGCGATCATCTCATCCTGTTTGGTGAGCTTGGTGGTCATGGCGCTGGTTGTGATGGCAATGATCAGCATACATACGAAAGTGACCGGATATCCGCTCATGGAAAAGTTGATCTCAAAAAACGGATAAGTAAAACATCCGTTGATAAAAATGACGCAGAACAGGGAAGAGAGGATGCCGTACAGGTATCCGGTGGTTCCCCGCGCAATCAGGATGAGCGCCAGGATATAGACCAGTGCGATATTGGCGGTATTATCCTTCACAAAATGAAAGAATAAGAATGCCAGCCCAGTTGCGAAGAGAAGTATGATGAGTGTGTAGAAGAGATTGCAAAGTATTTTTTTCATGATCGTTCATAATTCCTTTTATGTTATAGTTTCTCTGTATTTAAGTATATCACTTCTCCACGGGAGCGGAAAAGGCTTTACATAAAAATCGCTTATTGCTATAATAAAATCAATATATGAATGATATGCCAAAAGAGAGGGGGGATGGTATGAACGGTGCAGAGATAATGAAGAATGCCCTGGATGAATTCAAAAATATACAGGAATATATGATGTTGGCAAAGGAAGAGAATGCAGTTAGAACGTATGCAAGATTAAAAGACCAATACCTGCTTTTGAAGGCATTGCTTACCAGCCTGGGGGTAAATCTGACAGATATTGACAAGATAAAAGAGTGAGGAAGATACTTATGAGATTATTGGAAGACCGGATCCGAAAAGACGGTGTCGTGAAGGGTAATGATGTACTTAAGGTGGACAAGTTTTTGAATCATCAGATGGACGTGGAGTTGTTTACAGAGATTGGGAAGGAATTTCAGCGGTTATTTGAAGGGGAGAAGATCACTAAGATCCTGACGATCGAGGCATCGGGAATCGGGATCGCATGTGTGGCGGCCCAGTGCTTCGGCGTTCCGGTGCTTTTTGCCAAGAAGAACAAGACGAAGAATATCGCGGGGGATGTATATACGTCGAAGGTGGAATCATTTACCCACGGGCGGGTGTACGACATTATCGTATCCAGGGAGTTCTTAAGGCCAGAGGACAGGGTACTGCTGATCGATGATTTCCTGGCAAACGGAGCGGCCTTGATGGGGCTGATCGCGCTGGTGAGGGAAGCAGGAGCGACGTTGATCGGTGCGGGTATCTGTATTGAGAAGGCATTTCAGCCGGGCGGCCAGAGGATTCGGGAGATGGGTGTGAGAGTAGAGTCGCTGGCGCGGGTTAAGAGCATGAGTGAAGAGAATGGGATTGAGTTCTGCGGCTAACTGTCACATTAGCTAATTCAATGATACAAAGGGAGGGAATGCGCGGTGCTGACAGCAAGAGAAGCCGAGAGAGAATTGGAACAGGGAGTAGAGCTGAATCCCGGACCGTGGAGGGAGCATAGTCTGTCCGTTGCCGGTAATGCCAGGCTGATTGCCGGGAAAGCAGAAGGGATGGATGCCGATACGGCGTATATCATGGGACTGATGCATGATATTGGGCGAAGGGCGGGAATTAAGGGTATCCTGCACATTTTTGACGGGTATGACTATATGATGAAGCTTGATCAGCCGAAGCTTGCCCGTATCTGCCTGACCCATTCGTTTCCGATGAAGGACGTCCATACTTTCGCGGGGAGATATGACTGCTCGGATGATCAGTTGGCCTTCCTTGAAGAATATCTGGATCAGATAGAATATGATGATTATGATAAGCTGATACAGTTATGTGATGCGGTATCGCTGCCCGGCGGGGCATGTATCATGGAGAAGAGGCTGGTAGATGTTGCGCTGAGGAATGGTCTGCCGGATTTTACCTTAGATAAGTGGCGGGCGTTCATGGAGGTTAAGAAGTATTTTGATGGATTGTGCGGCTGCAACATCTATTCTCTACTTCCGAATGTGATGGAGAATTCCTATGAGAGTTTGGTATAGTTGTCATGAGAATATATATAGGGGAGTATAAGACACGGCGTCACTAATTGTATATTTCCGGGAGGAGAATTCATATACTGTTAACAAAGGCGAATGTCTGGAGTTATGTATATGGAAGAGAAGCTTAAGAGATGGAAGAATTACGGGATCCTTGCGCTGACGCTGATGATTGCGCTCGCGGGATCCTTCAAGTATATTTCCAGTTTTTCGACGGTTTCCGGCAATGTGAACGGTAAGGAGATGCCGATCTGTTCTGTGGAGACCAGTAAGAGAGCGGTTGCATTGTCGTTTGAGACAGCCTGGGGAGACGAGGATATACGGCAAATTCTGGATATATTGAAAATACATGGAATCCATACGACATTTTTTGTTACCGGCGACTGGGTGGAGAAATACCCGGAGCTTGCAGGTATTATCAAGGAAGAGGGCCATGACCTTGCCAATCACAGTAAAAGCCATAAGAGTATGGTGGAGATGGATGAAGAGCAGCAGCGTGCGGAGATCATGGAGGTTCATGAGAAGGTGAAGGCGCTGACGGGTGCGGATATGCAGCTATTCCGCCTGCCCTATGATAGTTATGATGATTCCTTGATCAGGGTGATAGAGGCATGCGGTTATTATCCGATCCAATGGTCGATTGACACAGGCGATACAGAATGAAAAGTGTAATAGGTATCTATACAGGCAGATTGCCAAGAGCCTTGGGTGTAGTATGGAAGAGGTTGAATTGGGAGTAATTTGCTCTATGCGAAAAAATCAATATCATGAAATATCAAAACAGTGCAGGGAAGATAATACGGTAGTTATCATAACAGTGAATGGGAGAGGGGATACGGTTTCATTAGCTTATGAGGAATATAAACGGATGAAAGCCAGAATCGAACTTTTAGAGACTCTTGCCGAGGCAGAGAGTGATGTGAACAACGGAAAAGTTGCGCCTGTAAGAGAGACTTTTGACGATTTGAGAAATATGCTGCAGGAGGACTTAATTTGAAGTATAATATCGTTCGGACGGAGGTGGCGGATTGAACTTTAACGAAAGCCAAAAGGAAGTAATCATATATGCAGTGGTAGATCACAGACAGGATTATTTAAGTATTATCCGAGGATTGTAAAGTAAATCAAAAAAGTATACGAATAAAATGAGTATGTATTCTCCATATCTGTCTCCATTCATAGCGGGTTTCGTTAAAACGATAGAATGGAAGAGTCCAATTATTCAATTACATATTATAACTATGAAACCATTAACCTACGGTGAAGTTCTTGCGGGACTTCACCCTATTTTTATGCTGTCAGGCAGGAGGAAGGATCACGTGCGGAGAAAATTTAAGAAGGAGCCCATTAGTAGAGAGGAGAGATACATATGTCAGCAAATGTAGAGAATATGTTTTATGTAAGTGAACCCCCATGGCACGGATTGGGAAAAGGCTTTCTCACTAACCAGAGAGATCGCCATTATTGGTTCCTTGATTTCCGTAATTTGGGACAGGCAGACATGCATATTTATAGACAAGAAGGAGGCAAATATGGATGAAGGTGACGAACATAAGGAAACCAAAGACCAGGGATTATGAACCGAAGCAGGAGGCTGTGCATATTTATCGCAGCCTGCTGATAAAGCTGCAGGCGGATAAAAGAATCGGAGAAAAGAGACAGAAGTAAAGATTTTTAATTCTACCGTCGGGAGGAGGTGAACCGGATGATTGTGTTTCGCGAAGCAATCTACGTCAGGCAATCCAAAGACAAAAAAGAATCTCTGTCCATCAAGAGCCAGATTGATCTGTGCAAACACGAGTGCAGTCATCCGGAAACTGCACTTATATATGAAGACAAAGGATTTAGCGGTAAGAACACTCTGCGCCCGGGTTTTCAGTCTATGATAAAAGACGTAAAAGACGGGAAAATCAGTAAAATAATCGTCTACCGCCTGGACCGCCTGAGCAGGTCGATCATTGACTTTGGTCAACTATGGAATGAACTGGAAAAGAACCGGGTGGAGTTCGTGTCCGTAAACGAAAAATTTGATACTACTACTCCGATGGGAAGAGCCATGATCTACATTATTATGGTGTTTGCCCAGTTGGAACGGGAGACGATAGGAGAACGTGTGACGGACAACTATTATACGCGGATACGTCAGGGGAACTGGCCCGGAGGTCCCGCGCCGTATGGCATGGTAAATGTGAAAATCAAAAATGAAAAAGGCAGTCATGTGCCGTCTTTGGATTATGCGGAAGAATTTGAAGTCGTAAAGGAAATATTCTACAGATATGCTCTGGAGGATACTTCGCTTGGTGCGATTGCAAGTGACTTAACAAAGCGGGGTATTCCATGTAAAAAGAGGGCTGCATGGGATAATGTAGCTTTGTCAAGAATTCTGCATTCTCCTGTCTATGTTCAGGCAGATGAAAAAATATATTACTATTATGAAAGCAGAGGAATCAAACGATTCTCTAATACGTTGGAAGAATTTGACGGAACTTGTTCCGCACATGTAGTTGGAAAACGTACCGGCAATGTACGAAAGTATACCAGCCTTCAGGAGCATGTCTTGTCTCTGACAAATTTCCCGGGGAAAATACCTTCTGATATCTGGATTGCATGCCAGTATAAACTGGATCAGAATAAGCAGATTGGGAATGCCGGGAAAGGAAAAAGTACGTGGCTGACAGGTTTACTGAAATGCGGGAAGTGTGGTTATAGTCTGACTGTGAGGAAATGGAAGGATAAGAAATATCTTTATTGCAGCGGAAGAGGCAACCTTCATATCTGCAGCAAGAAGTCGTTTACCCAGGGACCGGAAGAGATTGAATATGAGGTTCAGAATGAGTTAGAGAAGATACTTGACGAGTGCAGACAGGAGCAAATACAGGTACCGGATGCCGAAAAAGAAAGGAACAGGCAATATGAGCTAAAAGAAATAGCTGATAAAATACAAAGGCTTATCAATCTGATGTCGGAGGCGTCAGATATTACTATGCAGTACATAAACAAAGAATTGGAATCATTAGACGCACGGAAGACTGAGCTTTTAGAAAGGTATCAATCGCCGGAGCGCAATAGAAAACAGGATTACCAGGGCATTATATTCGGCCAGTTAGAGTTTGAAGAGAAAAAGATAACGGCACAGGCATTTATTGAAAAAATTAAAGTATATGATGATTCTATTGAGATTCTGTGGAAAGTCTGAATAAATGTTTCGGGTGAGTTTTTTGCTCGTTATTTTGGAATGTTAGAATTTTATAATGGTTGTGAAAGGAGAAGAAATAAAGTATAATGAAAAAATACAGGGGAATCAGATGATGGAGATATCATTTTGCCATTCATATTTTCCGGTCATATGGAGGAGATTACTATGAATAGGACACTTCCAATTGGTAATGACCAGTTTCGGCTGGTGCGGGAGAAGAATGAATACTATGTAGATAAATCACTGTTTATTAAGGAATTCCTGGAAAAGAAGGATACCGCGGCGCTGATCACACGTCCTCGGAGATTCGGGAAGACTCTGAATATGACGATGCTTCGGGAGTTTCTGGATATAACCAGGGATAGCCGCAAATTGTTTGACGGGCTGAACATTATGGAAACAGAATACGTCAAGGAGATGAATTCCAGACCGGTAGTTTATTTTACGTTCAAAGATTGTACCGGCAATAATCCAAAGGAGCTTATGCAGTCTGTGTGGAACAGCATTTTTCAGGAATACCGGAGATATTATGAGATATTTGAAGGAACGGTAGATAAAAAGGATTTGTATTATATTCAGTTTTACCAGACGCTTCAGGATGGTTTGGAGAAGAAGCTGGACAGAACGGATCTTTCTTTTTCCATTCAATACTTGTTGACAGCAGTGTGCCGCTTTTATGGAAAAGAGGCCGTTCTATTAGTTGATGAATATGATCAGCCTGTACTTTGCAGTTATGAGAATGAATACAGGGAGGAGATGGGGGATTTTTTCAGTGCAATGTATGGAGCCGCATTGAAAGGAAATGAGTATGTCAGTCAGGCGCTTTTGACAGGGATCCAGAGAGTTGCAAAGGAGAGTATTTTCTCAAAGCTGAACAACCTGCAGGTATATTCTGTTGTATGTAAGGATTATGCAGGATATTTTGGTATGACGGCAGATGAAACCCAGAAAGTATTAGAACATTATGGATTAGGCCTGACGGAGGAAGTCAGGCGTAAATATAACGGGTATCGGTTCGGAGGGATGGATATCTATAACCCATGGTCTGTCTTGAACTATGCCAAGAATAAGAGATTAGGTGATTACTGGGTCAATACATCCACGAATTATCTGATCAGGCAATCACTTGGAAGCGCGGGTAATCATTTCAGGAAGGATTTTGACAGATTAATAGAAGAGGGTGAAACGACAGCGGGTGTGAACCTGGAAACTTCTTTCATAGAACTTCAGGATACACAGAGTTTGTGGGGGCTGCTGGTGAATTCGGGGTATGTGACGGTGTCAGATGATACTCAGGGACATACCGTGAAGCATGGCCCTGACAGAATAGATGGACGTTCTCATTTAAGGTATGATAATACACTCATGAAGATGCGTATACCAAATGATGAAGTAAGAGCAGAACTGCAGAAGATAGTGGCGGAACAAGCACATATATCGGATGACAGTCTGCGTGGGATGTTCTGGTATCTGCAGAATGGAGATATGGAGCATTTTATGTCTGTCTATCAGGAAATCGTTACCTCTTGTACAAGCTATTTTGATGCAAAAGAGAATGCGTACCATATGTTGTTTCTTGGGATGTGTATCAGTTTGCGCGGACTTTATAAGGTGACAAGCAACGTGGAGATGGGACTTGGGAGAAGTGATATCCGGTTAGAAGCGCTGCGGCTTGGGCTGTGTCATGTTTTGATAGAGTTTAAGCAGGGCGAGGATATTATGAAGTTAAAGGAAGAAGCGCTCAGACAGATTATGGACAAGCAATATTATGCGGGGCTAGAAGGCAGGGTTTTATGTATCGGCATTGCCCATGATAAGAAAATGTGCCGTATGGCATGGGAATATGTTGAGGTGAAGAGCTGATGTTGAAATTGGCCGTCAGCCCTTGGGTTTCCTGAACTGTCAGGTGTATCGCCCGCGGACAGTCTCGATTGGAAGGATTACGGAGCGAAGCAGATTGCGAAGACGGTATTGAAGGACGAGAATCTGAAGAACGGAGCGATCATCCGGCTTCACAGCGGAACGAAATACACGGCTGAGGCTCTGGAGAAGCTGATCAATGGTCTGGAGAAGAAGGGGTATCGGCTGGTTCCGGTGTCGGAATTAATCTATAAGGAAGGGTATCATCTGGATGCCGCGGGACGGCAGATGAAGGATCGGTAATAGGAGAAGAAAGGAAGAGACGATGGATAACAGGGTATCGGTGATCAGTATCATTATTAAGGAGGAAGAGTCGGCGGGTGCGGTCAATGAACTGCTCCATGAATTCCGGCAGTATGTAGTCGGACGTATGGGGATTCCCTACAGAGAACGGGGAGTATCGATTATCAGTGTGGTACTGGATGCGCCCGGGGACGCAACCAGTTCGCTGTCCGGGAAGCTTGGGATGCTCAGTGGAGTCAGCGCGAAGACGCTGACGGCGAAGATGTAGCGTAAGTCAGAAGCGGTTGATTCCGTTCTGCAGTTCTTCCGCCCATTTCTGTAAATTATATGTACGTCCGCCAAAGAGCTTCAAAAGCGCTCCGGTCGGGTTATTCTCATTGGCGAAGGCATTGGCTTCGTCGGTATCTACATGCATGGCAAGTGCGAAGTTCGGATGGACGCGGACCACCACATCGGCAAAGATCAGGGAGCGTTCGAAGCTCTCCATGATCACGAATACTTCGTCGTTGTCCTTCACGTTGAGCTGGATCGCCTGGACGGGAGTCATATGGATATGGCGCTTAGCGACGATCACACCGTGGTCCAGTTCGATCTGGCCGCACGGACCTTCTAAGATGCAGCCGGGAGTATCCTTCGTATCTCCGGATTGACGGATGATACCGGGGATCCCTAGCTTGCGGGAATCGGTCATGGAGATCTCCACCTGTGTCTCGTTACGGAAAGGTCCCAGAACGGCAACATTCTCAAAGGAGCTCTTCGGGCCTCTCACGGCAAGCCGTTCTTCGCAGACGTACTGCCCGGGCTGGCTTAATTCAGCCTTGAAGGTCAGCTCCTTTCCTTCTCCGAATAATATATCAAAATCTTCCCGGCACAGATGGATGTGCCGCGCGCTTGTCTCAATAGGAATTGCAAGTCCCATAGTCTTATCACCTCATTCGTAGGATTCATTGCCTGAACAGCAATCTTATTCTAACAAATATAAAATACTTTTTCAATGTATGGCTTCCATTTTGGCTGGAAATATCTTATAATTAATTAAAATCGTATCTATAATGAAGAAGGAGGATATTCTGGTGAGAGATATATGGGAAAGCGTTAAGGAATTTTTCGGAAGGGACTGGACGCCGGCAGAGAAGGTGCTGGTAATCCTGTGCTGCATTCTGTTCGGTGTGATCAAGGGATTCTGTCTTGCGCCGATCAAGAGAGGCATTAGCTGCGGCAACAACAACGGCAACTCTTATGTGTCAGGAGCGGACGGAGGCTGGGAAGAGGCCGAATAGAAGTTGACAAACTGCATATTTTTATTCTATAATCAATAAGACAAAACAAAGGCGTTTTCATCATGGCATGAGAACGCCCATTTTTATATTATTGTATCGGACGGCAGTCCGCCCGAATGGGGGAGAATTTAACAGGAGGGAGATACCTATGAATCACTATACACGAAAGGATATCTTAAGATTAGTGGAAGAAGAGGACGTGGGCTTTATCCGGCTGCAGTTCACGGATATCTTCGGTACGATGAAGAATGTCGCCATTACGACGAGCCAGCTTGAGAAGGCGCTGGATAACCAGATCATATTCGACGGGTCGTCGATTGAGGGATTTGCGAGAATTGAGGATTCGGACATGTATCTGTATCCGGATCTTGATACATTTACCATATTTCCGTGGAGGCCGCAGCAAGGCAAGGTGGCGAGGCTGATCTGCGATGTCTATAAGCCGGACGGGAGTATCTTCGAGGGTGACCCGAGATATATTCTGAAGAAGGTGCTGTCAGAGGCGAAGGCTTCGGGGTATGACTTCAATGTGGGGCCGGAATGTGAGTTCTTCTTGTTCCATGCGGATGAGGACGGAAGGCCGACCACTCTTTCACATGAGAGTGCGACGTATTTTGACGTGGGTCCCTTCGACCTGGGGGAAAATGCAAGGCGCGATATGGTACTGACCCTGGAGGATATGGGATTCGTGATAGAGGCGTCCCATCATGAGATCGCTCCTGCACAGCACGAGATTGACCTGCAGTACGGCGAGGCATTGGAAATGGCGGATAACATCATGACGTTTAAGATGGTGGCGAAGACGATCGCGAAGCGGCACGGTCTGCACGCTGCATTTATGCCCAAGCCCAAGTATGGGATCAGCGGTTCCGGGATGCATATCAATATGTCCCTGCACAGGGACGGGGTCAATGTATTCGCGGATGCGAAGGATGAGAGGGGATTGAGCCGGGAGGCATATTATTTTATCGGCGGACTCATGAAGCATATGAAAGCGGTCAGTTTCATCACGAATCCGATCGTGAATTCCTATAAGAGGCTGGTACCGGGGTATGAAGCTCCTGTTTATATTGCATGGTCGGCTAAGAACCGGACGCCGCTGCTGCGGATTCCGGCAGTCAAGGGGACATCGGCAAGAGTGGAGCTTAGAAGTCCGGATCCGACCGCGAATCCGTATCTTGCCTTTGCGGTATGTCTGGCAGCAGGTATGGAGGGAGTCAGGCAGGAGATCTTACCGCCGGCCAGCATTGACTGTAATATCTTCGAGATGACGGAAGAGCAGAGGGAGAGAGCCGGGATAGAGAAGCTGCCTGGAAGTCTCCTGGAGGCGGCAGGAGAATTCAAGAAGGATCCGTATATCCAGTCTGTACTTGGGGAAGATCTATCAAGGAAGCTGATCCAGGCGAAGGAGAAGGAGTATGCGGATTACCGTGCACAGGTTACAGAGTGGGAGATTGGAAGGTATCTGCATCGGATGTAGGACGGCAGGGGGTGTGAGTTTGGTTAGTATTATAGTTGCATTTCCCAATAGGGATAATGCGGCCAAGATTCGCAACCTGATAGTGCGCGGCGGGATGGATGTCACCGGAGTCTGCACGGCAGGCGCACAGGCACTGCAATATGCAGATATGGCAGATGAGGGAATCGTGGTGTGCGGGTATAAGTTGAAGGATATGATGTATACGGAGCTTCGGGAGTATCTGCCTGGTGATTTCGAGATGCTTCTGGTAGCATCCTCGGATAAATGGACCGGGGGCGCTGTGGAAGGCGTGATCGGTCTGTCCATGCCGGTCAAGGCGTATGATCTGATGAATACCCTGGAAATGATGCACTGCACCATAGAGCAGAGGCGTAAGAGGCGGAAATTAGAGCAGAAGAATCGGAATTTGCAGCAGAAAGCGGTGATAACGAGGGCGAAGGAGCTGCTGATGAGCCGTAACAATATGTCGGAGGCGGAAGCCCACAGATATCTGCAGAAGAGCAGTATGGACAGCGGTACGAATATGGTCGAGACGGCGGAGATGGTTTTGAGCGTTATGGCAGAGTAGGAAAGGAAGTTCAAGAGATGAGATTTACGAAGATGCATGGATTAGGAAATGATTATGTCTATGTGAATTGTTTTAAGGAGAAGGTGGAGAACCCGGCGGAAGCGGCGAGATATGTAAGCGACAGACATTTCGGGATCGGGTCGGATGGTTTGATCCTGATCTGTCCGTCAGAGAAGGCGGATTTCGAGATGGTGATGTATAACGCAGACGGCTCCCGCAGCGAGATGTGCGGGAATGGAATCCGCTGTGTTGCAAAGTATGTCTATGACTATGGTCTTACGGATAAGACCAGTATATCGGTTGAGACACTGGGTGGTATCAAATATCTGGATCTGACGGTGGAAGACGGCAAGGCCGTGCAGATCAGAGTAGATATGGGGATGCCGGAGCTTAGGGCAGGGAGAATACCGATTCTCTTCGAGGTTCCGGAAGAAGGTACGCCGGATGGAGCTGCGGTGTTAGGAGAAGAAGTATTCGGCGATAATGAACAGTTTGTGGGGCAGGAAGCCGTGGAGCCTGCAGCGGATGCAGGAGAGCAGTCTGCGGATGCGGGAGATCAAGATAAAGAGGTGATCGATGAACCAATTGTGGTGGACGGGATGGAATATAAGATCACAGGCGTATCCATGGGCAATCCGCATGCGGTAGTATTCCTGGAAGATGTGGAGAAATTGGATATCGACAGGATCGGTCCGAAGTTCGAGAATCATGAGAGATTCCCCCGCAGGATCAATACAGAATTCGTCCGTGTGATCGACAGGGAGACCATAGAGATGCGCGTGTGGGAGCGCGGCTCCGGAGAAACGCTTGCCTGCGGAACAGGGGCCTGCGCCGCAGCCGTGGCAAGTATCCTGAACGGACTTGCCGGGCGGAAGGTTACAGTGAAGCTGTCAGGCGGAAGCCTGATGATCGAATGGGATGAAGAGAGCGGCAAGGTCTATATGACAGGGCCGGCAGTGACGGTATTCGAGGGAGAGATCGAACTACCGGCCGGAATACATCAACAGGGAGGAAGAGTATATGTTTAAAGTGAATGAAGATTATCTGAAATTACCAGGCAGTTATTTATTTTCAACAATAGGAAAGAAGGTGGCGGCATTCCAGGCAGCGAACCCGGATAAGAGCATCATCCGTCTTGGAATCGGTGATGTGACGCAGCCGCTCGCGCCTGCGATCATAGAGGCGCTGCACAGTGCGGTGGACGAGATGGCGCACGCGGAGACATTTCACGGCTATGCGCCAGATCTAGGTTATGAGTTCTTAAGAAACGCCATGGCGAAGAATGATTATCAGGACAGAGGGTGCGATATTAAGGCGGATGAGGTGTTCATCTCGGACGGAGCCAAGTGCGATTCCGGCAATATCCAGGAGATCTTTGCGAAGGATAATAAGATCGCTGTATGCGACCCGGTCTATCCGGTCTATGTGGATACGAATGTGATGGCGGGGCGCACAGGATCCTATGATACGGATAAGGAGACCTGGAGCGATGTGATCTATATGCCGTGTACGGAGGAGACGGATTTTGCGCCGGAGCTTCCGAAAGAGACTCCGGACATTATCTATCTGTGTTTTCCCAATAATCCGACTGGATCTGCCATCACGAAGGCGCAGCTCCAGGAATGGGTGGATTATGCCAACAAGGTCGGAGCGGTCATTATCTATGACGCTGCCTATGAGGCGTACATTTCCCAGGAGGATGTGCCGCACAGTATCTACGAGTGCGAGGGGGCGAGAACCTGTGCTGTCGAGCTTCGAAGCTTCTCGAAGAATGCCGGGTTCACGGGCGTGCGGCTTGGCGCAACGGTGATCCCTAAGGATGTGAAGTGCGGGGAGGTTATGCTCCATTCCCTGTGGGCGAGACGTCATGGAACCAAATATAACGGAGCGCCGTATATCGTGCAGAAGGCGGGGGAGGCCGTGTATTCCGAAGCCGGGAAGGCGCAGCTTAAGGAGCAGGTCGCTTATTACATGAAGAATGCCAAAGTCATCTATGAGGGATTGAAGGATGCGGGCTATCAGGTGTCGGGCGGGGTGAACGCACCGTATATCTGGCTTAAGACACCGAAGGGAATGACGTCGTGGGAATTCTTCGATCACCTGTTAGAACGCGCTCATGTTGTGGGAACGCCTGGGTCAGGATTTGGACCAAGCGGAGAAGGGTATTTCCGGCTGACGGCATTCGGTTCTTATGAGAATACCGCGGCGGCGATTGAGAGGATCAAAAAGATTTGATTATAGAAAGGCTGTCTTCTGTGCCGGAGACAGCCTGTTTCGATCGTATCGTTTACTTCTTTGGTCCTGCGAAGATGAACTGAAGGAACCTTACCAGCGTATACAGTACGAATACTGCTGCGATGATCGTCTCGATCAGAACCACATACTTAAGCGCCGGGACCGGTCGTTCCATATTAGCCAAGCATGCCATTGTCTGCTTCGAGGCGATCGCGCTGATGACAAATGGGAAGGTGAACGACGCATAGCTTGGGAAAAACGGGAGCTTGAAATACCCGATCGCTTTCACAAGAGCAAACACATACAATACACTTGCCAATACAAACATTGCCATAAGCATTCCGTAGGATTTCGGCATTACAGACTGCACATATCCGGCGATACACAGGCTCGTAGGGGCTGCGTAGATGCAGATCAGCGGTTTCGCCGGATCGGGGATCTCTGTATACTTGACATAACGGACTGTGACCAGCACAAGCAGTACGAGCAAAGATACGAATCCGAACCAGAACGCGGCGCTTCCGATACTTAGCTTCTCATAGGCCGGCGCCGTGATCGCCGCGACTGCAATTCCTACATATACGATATAATAGCTTGCGAATACTTTCGGCATCTGAAGCTTTGCGATGAATTTCACTGTAAAATATATGATCAGAACCACATGCAGCGCGATGGCGAACAGCCAGATGTAATATGCTGCTGGTCCGATGAATGGTTTCACATAAGCGCTGAGAAGCATAAGCGCCATGGAAAATGTACCGGATACGCTTGCCATGATCGGATTCTTCATATCTTCTTTTATCGCTGCCGGAAAAAGGATCAGCTTAAGCAATATAAGAATCAGCAGAAGGCCCGCTGCAATTCCGCATACATAGCGGATGCCTTCGGAATAGCTCTGTAAGAGATTACCAAGCGCCGCAAGTCCGAGCATAACGCCGCACAGCGGTATTGGAACTCTTTTGATGCTGTCTTTCATTTGATCTACCTCATCTCTCTGTCATTGGATTAACTGCGGGGAGCCGGCTCTGTCTCTGTGTCAGTGTTAGTGATGCCCAGTTCACGACAGACGATATCAGCGACTTTCCAGGCACATAATCCTGTGAAATAGATGCACTGTTCCTTGTGTTCGCCTTTCCCCATATCGAATTCTTTCGTGAGAATCCTGCAGCAGACAGCGTTCTTTCCATTGTGCTCCTTGAACCATGTGTGGAGTTCATTGGAATAAGACATACATTTGTTCACGTCAGGATCTTTTGGCCCTAGTGGTTCGGTTCTTCCAAAGATCATACCCAATGCCAGGATTCCGCCGTTCAATGCGCCGCACATGCAACCAGAACGGCCTGCTCCGACAGACATTGCCGATGCCATGCCGATTACTTCTTTTGGTACGTCGATCTCGAAATTATTCCTGATTGCATTCATGACTGCTTCGCAGCAGAAATACCCGCCTTTGTAGGAATCCTCGGCATCTTTTTGAACTTTCCTTAGACTGACCTCTTTTGCTCCCATTTTTACATTCATCATTGTAATTTCCTCCTTAGTTTTCTGGATGTTTTGTATGTTTATCATAAATATGCTTTTGAGAAATGTAAAATAGATAAAGTATATAAGTCATATATTTTATTATAATTGTCAATAAAAGTAAAATAATACACAAAAAACCACATTTTTGAAGCTTTTAATTATATTAAAAGTGTACAAAAATGTGGTTTCATCTTCACAAATAGTTGATGGTATTTAATTATCTGGTGATATCGCCATTCTCTATCGATTTGATCCATTCTATAATATGTTGTCTGAATAACTGAACAGCCTCACAAGGTTTATCGCCTTTTCTTGTGAGCATACACATTTTCCATTCATATATCCCGTCTGAAAAGGGAATGAGTTTCATACCTTTCTCTTTCATATCGTCAAATACAAAATCTACAGTGACAGAGATGCCTTTGTTGTCCTTCACCATCTTATGGCATAGACTGAATCCGCTTGTCTCGAATATAATGTTCGGTTCGAATCCGGCTTCCCGGCATTTATTCTTGATCAAATGATGAATCTTAAATTCATGGCTCTCTATATAGAGCGGTTCACCTCGTAAAGCGTCTATCGTAACAGATGAGCATTCGCTTAGCGGATGCCGTTCATTGACCAGAAGCTTGATGGAAAATGTTTCAAGTTCTGTTATGTCGTACAGGCTTTCGTCAAAATCCGCAATAGAAAATGCGACATTTCCCTCTCTTTCCTGAAAGAGCCGTTCTACCTGTCTGTCGGGATATTCTCTGTAGTGGAACTCAATTTCAGGATACAGCTTCCGAAAAGCCGTGATACATTCGGGTGTGACGAGACGCAGGATGCCGTATGCAGAGAGCAGATCGACGACACCGCGGCTCCGCTGCCGAATATGTAAGAGTTCATTGCGAAGCTGCTCATAATCAGCCGTTATCCTATCAGCATATTCTGACAGGCATGTGCCGCTCTCTGTGAGTTCAATTCCTGACGATGTCCGCACAAGAAGCTGACAGTTAAGTTCGTTTTCCAGATTCTTAATGACTCTGCTCAGACCCTGCGGGGTCATATAAAGCATCTTAGACGCTTTCGTCAGACCTTTTTCCCTTACGATGGTCTGAAATAGCATTAGATCACGTATATTCATCCGTACTATCCTTATCATATAAAAGTTAAAAAGCAACAATATTACTATAGCTGTTTTTCTCCAAAATGGCAACCATATTTGACAGTATGGAAAGACGGCGATATTGCGACTTTATCGTTCTTATCATAGATGAGATAGATTCGGCTTCGAACAATCCGGTATTTATATATTTTCTTATGATTAGACTATCCTTTTACGGCCAACCAACGTTATAGTATATAGAAAGCGCTTTTGAAACTTAAGGAAGGAGGGAATCATGACGTGGACGAGGATTTTCTACTGGTGCAGAAAATGCGTATGGGAGATGAGAATGCATTTGATAGGTTTGTCACGAAATACTATCCCGCAATAATGAAATACTGCTCTGTCGGTAGTGTTGACTGGAACCGTATTTGCGGAAGAAATGATGATTCAGTTTTTCCTTCCGTATATTGTGACCTGCTGTATTTGCTTTTGGGTGTTATCCAGTAACAGAATGGGTTCGGAGGTAAGCACATTATGGAATTAAAAATGTCGAATTTGACGAAGAAATTCAGAGATATGACGGCTGTTAGAAATGTATCATATACGATGACAGCAGGGGTGTATGGGCTGCTGGGCATCAACGGAGCAGGGAAAACTACACTTATGCGTATGCTGTGTACGTTGTTAAAACCGACAGGCGGAAGTATTACATGGGATGGTGAAGATATATTTGAAATGGATGGGGAATACCGGAAGATCCTGGGGTATCTCCCGCAGGATTTCGGGTATTATCCGGATTTTACGGTTTACGATTATCTGATGTATATCGCATCTATCAAGGGGGTACGCCCGGCCGCTGCCCGGCAGCAGATCAAGCTCCTGCTGGATCAGGTCGGTATGAAGAAAGCGGCAAAAAGGAAGATGAAGAAATTATCAGGAGGGATGAAACGGCGGGTAGGGATCGCGCAGGCCATGTTGGGAGATCCGAAGATCTTAATTCTTGACGAGCCGACTGCCGGGCTGGATCCGAATGAGAGGATCCGTTTCCGCAATCTGATCAGCGAGCTTGCAGGTGAGAGACTGGTCCTGTTCTCCACCCATATCGTATCGGATATTGAGTATATCGCGAATGAGATACTGCTGATGCAGGGCGGAGAGATCAAGGCATCCGGAACTGCTGAGGAGCTGCTGTCCGCGATGCCGGAAGAGGTGTGGTCTCTTGAGGTGGAAAAGAAAGAAATAGAGCGGTATATGAGAAATTATAAAGTGTCTAATGTGAAAACGATACCGGGAGGGGCTGTCTTACGTTTGATATCATCAGAGAAACCCAATAGCCGCGCCGTAAGGGAAGAAGCAACATTGGAGGATTTATTTTTGGATTATTTTGGTGAAAGAGCAGGTGAGAACGATGATGAGATATGAGGTGAAGAAAGTCTTCTCCAGAACAAGCAGTAAGATCGCGGTGTTGGTGCTGTTTCTTGTGATGGGCGTTACCTGCTGCTTTGCGTTGGATATTTCTTATGTGGATGAAGAGGGCAATACACAGAGAGGACTGGATGCAGTTTCAAAACTTAAGTCGGCGCAGAAGGAATGGGCGGGTGAGCTGGACGAAAAAAAGATCAGTCAGGTGATTGCAGAGAATTGGAGAATACGGAATTCTCCGGAGGCGCTTGCGCAGGATATTACCCAGAATGAGATCGCTTACAGCCGGGGGCAGGGGATCAAGGAGATACGAGAACTTCTGAATTGTGCTTATGCGAAGGGATTCCGGGAATATGATTACTACCGAGCAGATTCTCTGACAGAAGAGATGGCGGCAGATTTCTACAAGAACAGGACGGCGCTGTTGAAGGAATGGCTGGAAGGCGAAGCGAAGGATCAATTTTCTGATAAAGAGAAGCAATATCTGATTGAACGGTACGAGAGCCTTAAGACGCCCTTTTATTATGATTACATGGCGGGATGGGTGCAGTTATTTGAGTTTGCGCCGACGATCGTGATGATTAGTATGTTAATCTTGTGTTATCTTGTGTCAGGGGTTTTTTCAAATGAATTTGCCTGGAAATCGGATGCTGTCTTTTTTTCAAGCGAATATGGTAGAAATAGAGCAGTATTGGCGAAGATCAAGGCAGGATTATGTATTGTAACGGCGGTATATTTTGCAATATTCTTCGTGTACACGGGAATCATGCTGCTGTATCTGGGTGCGGACGGATGGAATCTCCAGGTTCAGTCAAGCATGGCGGGATGGAAATATTTTTACCATATCACGAATCTTAAGAAGTATCTCGTGATCGGAGCGGGCGGATATATCGGATGCTTATTCCTCTCTTTTTTGAGTATGTTCGTATCTGCCAGGACGAAGTCGACGGTGATGGCAATGATAGCCCCTGTTATGGTGCTTTTTCTTCCCTCCTTTGTCGGTAATATCAAAAGCCCCGTGGTAAATAAGATCCTTGGGCTGTTGCCGGATCAGCTGCTGCAGGCGGGAAATGCACTTAATTTCTTTAATCTGTATTCCATTGGAGGAAAGATTGTTGGGGAAATACCGGTTATCATCGTGTTATATGCAGTGTTGACGGCGGCGTTGCTGCCGGCGCTGTATCGGACATATCAAAAGGCTGTTTGATATAACTGCGGCATGTAATCCGGATATCCATTATATGGTGGATCTTCATACCAGACTTTCTGACATAAAAGGAATGATTGATGATGGGCAATATTTTGTGATCAACCGTGCCAGACAGTATGGAAAAACTACAACATTGAATGCGCTGGCGAGATTTTTAAGCAGCGATTATATCGTTGTATATTTGGATTTTCAATTTTTAAGCCATGAAGATTTCCAGGACGCGTCAAGTTTTGTAGCTGCGTTTGCGCGTGAATTACGGCAGTTAAGAAGCTGCCGGTCATATATGAGCAGTGAGATACAGATTGGTGTGATGAGACCGAAAGAGGGATCGTACTAATGGTTGAGGAGGTGGACAGCGCCAGCAATAATCAGGTATTCCTTGATTTCCTGGCACAGCTTAGAGGATATTATATTCATCGGGATATCCGGTTCTGGTTTCCAATATGTGTAAATTGATTGATGAGAAGATCGCCGGTTCAGAGTGTTATCCAACAAGATCGGACGCATGGACAAAAGATGGAATTTTAGAGGCTGAAAAAAATCTTAACAGACAGAATACCGTTGTTTGAAAGTATGATAAATAAACTGGAAGACGATGAGAAGTTATGTAAATTATTATTTTCACTTTTGTTTGAGGGACAGAATATATCATATAATCCATATGAAGCGTCCATCCAGAAAGGATATATGTTGAGTTTTAATTTTAATAAAAACAAACAGACCGGTGTAAAGACAATTCGGTTAGGGGGAAAAGTAATTGTAGAGGCGGTCGTATAATGTCAAGCAAAGGAGCGGCTATCCCAAGGCGGGGATAGCCATTTTGTCTATTTTCCTTTTTAGCTTCTCTTCATCGACAGCGTCTCCTTGAATTCTGGCAGAGCCGCCCTTCCAAGCTCTGTTACGGGCTTGATCCATTTCCCGCTCCTGGTGTACCATAGTTCGAAGACTAGCCGGATCAGCTCATCCGTATATATGAAGGCGAATACTGCAAGGAACGGAAGATTCAGTATCATACCTGCAATCCAGGTTGCCGGAACGCTTACGGTGAACAGGCAGATAATCTCCAGCAATGTGCCGAATACGGCTTCGCCTCCTGCACGGTAGCAACTGTTCATGATATAGTTGCAGGTGCGGATGGTTCCTGCGGCCAGGTAGATCAGGATCATGAACTTCCCATAGAACATAGCATCTGCGCCAAGGCCGAACAGGGATAGCATCGGCCTGTTCAAGGTCAGGCCGGTCAGACAGATACAGAAGGTGATCGTCGGACACAGTATGGCGAATTTCTTCACATACTGGTAGCCGTTCATGAGATGTCCGGAGCCGACTTCCTTTCCGACCACCACGGAAGATGCATCGGCAAGTCCGCCGAAGAAGGCGAATACGAAGCCTTCCAGGACACGGAATGCCGCCATAGCCGCGATGGCCGACTCGGATTGGTGGCCAATTACTATATTGATCAACATCTGTCCGATCCCGTAGAACAGCTCGTTGAGGATAATAGGGAGACATTTCCCCATATATTCCTTGAGGAATCCATCCTGCCAGGAGAACATATCCTTCAGTCTCAGTACAAGTGTGTTCTTATCCTTCATCAGGAAAATGAACAGCACGATGATATTGACGATACCGGATACCAAAGTGCCGACTGCGGCACCTGCCGCACCCATCCGAGGCATGCCGAAGCGTCCATAGATCAGGATCCAGTTCAGGGCGAAATTCGTGATCAGCGCGAGGATCGAGCTGATCAAAGGCGGTTTCACCCGCTCAGTCGAGCGCATCAGGAAGCTTACGATCATGGCGAGGACCTGGAGGGGATATGCAAAGCCTACGATTCGGATATAAGGAGCGCCGATTGCGATGATCGCTTCTTTGTCCGTATAGATCCCCAGTATGAATTCCGGGTTGGTAACTGCCGTTCCGCCAAACAATAAGGATATTACAAGCATACAGGTAAGCGCCAGGCCGAAGGCACGGTTGATGCCCTTCTCGTTGCGCGCACCCCAGTATTGTGAGAAGAAGAGCAGCCCTCCGCTTGCGAAGCCAAAATAACTGGAGAAAAATAAAGATGTGATCTGAGAGCAGATCCCAACCGCCGCTACGGATAATTCACCCTGGCTTCCGATCATGATGGTGTCTACCATACTCGCCGTGGTGGACAGGAAATTCTGGAACGCGATAGGTAATGCGATTGTAAATACGATCCGGAAGAAATTCCCCCAATTCGTTTTCTCGTTTTTCATGCTTCACTTCCTCTCATTATGTATTCTCCTGGGATAAGACCAGTATTATCCATTATACGTTGAAAAGTTTATTTGTCAATAGGAAGGGAAAGAAATTCGTGACAAAATGATTTTACGACAAAAAAAGACTTAAACACCTTGTAATCTCAGTGTTTAAGTCAGTTTTCAAAGTCGGAGTGACGTGATTCGAACACGCGACCTCTACGTCCCGAAGCATTTGAGACGTTGTTCTTTCGAGTTTCGTATTGTCCCTTCAAGTGCTTTGAATCCCGTTAACTCCGTATCTGACAAAGAAAAGATTTAAAAATCCTCCAAATTCTATATTTACTTGACACTTAGAGTTTTAGTAACATTTTTAGTACAACACATGTGGTAGCTATTAGCCAGTATAATTACATCGTTAAATATTTATACAATCTTAAGCCGACTTTTTGTCGGCTTTTTAAAGTAGGAGGACTACATATGAATACAAGAATGGAAGAAATCATGCACGCTATTGAACATAACAAACTGACTGCCGATGATCCGTTTCGTTTTCACTGTACACAATGTGGGAAAAGCTGCATCAACCGGGAGGATATCCTGCTGACACCGCTGGATCTCTTCCGGATTGCAAACGAACTGAAGCTGTCCTTAAAAGAATTAACATCTTCAGAAGCACCAGTGATTGAATACTTTTACATGAATCCAGGATGCGGGGACAATACCAGAACACAGACTTTACGTGAATGGTTTGATTCTTTTGGTATTCCGCTTGATGATGACTTCTTTATTGTGTGGGCGACATTCCAGAAAAATTTTGTAATGCTCATAAGAGAAACAGAAAGACTCTTGGGCGAATCAGCTATGCGGCAAATATGGAGTCCGATTTTTGGCATCCTCTATCTCTGTTATGATCTGGAAAAGGAATTCCTGCCACAGTTTCGGGAAAATGCTGAAAAACTGCTGCGAGGATTACAGATGATAGCAGGCACAAAAACAACATAGGGAACGCTGCCGGCTATACCGGCAAAGGCGTCTATACTTGAATTTAAAAGTAAAAAATGATATGATAAAATCACCAAACAGAAAGGGCGCAAGAGGTTCAGTGGACCTCTGTAATGCGCGGACCGAAGCGAAGCGTAGAAACATATGGGAAATATATATGATGGAGCATTCCGGACAATCCTGAATGACTGCCGGAAATTGATTATACCTGTAATCAATGAAATTTTTAGTGAACATTACACGGGAGAAGAAGAGATTCGCTTTTTCCCTAATGAACACTTTTTAGACCAGCAGGATGCGGCTGACAAGGAACGGATTACAGATACTAATTTTCAGATTATTGGCATCACAGCCAAAAAATATCATCTTGAATGTGAAAGCAGCTTACCGGATGGCAGAATCACAATCCGGCTTTTCGAATACGATGCCCAGATAGCGCTTGATGAGGGCGAAGTTACAGAAGAAACTCTGACGGTAACATTTCCCAATACGGCGGTGATGTATCTGCGGGCATATAAAAAGACTCCGGATAAAATGAAATATGTGATAATAACACCTGGCGGGACGGTGCAATATGATGTCCCGATTATGAAGGTGCAGTCATATTCACTGGATGAAATCTTTGAGAAACGCTTATTAATGCTTATTCCATTTTATATTTTCTCACATGAGAAAAGTTTTTCGGAATATAATAATAATGAAGATAAACTGGAAGAGTTGAAAGCAGAATATCAGATAATTTTAGAAAGACTTGATGATTTGGAAAAGCAAGGTATTATTGGCGCATTTGACAAACGAACGATCATTGATCTTTCCAGTGATGTGATCAATGAAATCGCACGAAAGTATGAAAACGTGCAGAAAGGCATAGGTGCTATGATGAGAGGACCATTGATTCAAACAGAAGCAAGAACCATTTTAAACCGGGGCATTAGCCAGGGCATTAGTGAAACAAAAAAAGAAACGGCACTTAGGATGCTGAAAATGGGAAAGCTGACAGTCGAGGAGATTGCGGAATACTCAGCCCTTAGCGTGGCAGAAGTAGAGCAGCTTGCGAACCTTCAGACAGTATAAGCAACAGGGTAACAAAACAGACTGAATTTCCGAGCCATCTGACGATAGATACTATATCTCAGATGGCTCTTTTTCATGTCAATAACAAGCTCTGCTGCTCATATTCCTGTTCCCGCCAAAGCTCTGGCGGAGTCTTATGAAGCGCATACTCCGTAAATTTGTCATCATAAACCCAGTCCTCCAATTCACCCTCATCCAAAACCAGCGGCATACGATTATGAACAGGACCTACAGAAGCGTTCGCCTCTGTCGTAAGAATAATAAAACGCGCCCCATCCTGAAACCGGTTATAGAATCCTGCCATAAATAAAACCGGCCTGTCTTCTCTGAAAAATATCACCTTATTCTTATCTGAATCCCACTCATAAAAATGCCTGGCCGGAATCACGCAGCGCCTGTGCAATACGCTTTCACGAAATGTCCTCCGTTCCAGTGCCGTCTCTGCTCTGGCATTGATCAGCAGTCCTTTTTTCTGATACTGCAGGAATCCCCAGTGCATTTCATTCAGTTCCAATGCCGTTGAATTTTCCGCTGCAGAACCTGCCAATAACGGATTTTTCTGCCGGCTGTGGCAAGTCAGAATACCGGCAGGCTGGGAGGGGTAAATATCCCCTGTACGCATTTTCTGTATCCGCAGATCTACGCCGCGGATCACCCGTTCAATCTCTTTGGCTGTCCCCTCATCTACATAGAACCGTCCGCACATAATTTTTCTCTCCTTTTCCTGTCGCAGAGTATCCATTCATCCAGCGTGAGTGGGGTATAGTCCGAATACATGCAGAAACAATTAATCATATTCGACGGAATTGCCCGTTTCTCCCCGTCCGGATTTTTACGGATACTGCCCCTTGTTATTTCCTGGAATTGTTCAATCAGCCGCTGGTCATAGGTATCATGCACATGGCCATAAAGCATATATACTTTAGGATTCCCATTTCCGTCCAGACGATACTGCCCGTTATAACACATGATAGGGTAGTGGCAGAGGATGACCTTCCGCTTGTTATCCTGCAGTTCCTCATAAGGCTTGATCCAGACAAAACGGCTGGCATTGTAGTCCTTATTCTTCAGGAACCGGTCATGGTTCCCCTGAATCAGATAGAGCCTCCCGTTCAGCCTCCCAAGCAGTTCATTGGTTTCTTCCGCTTTTCCCCATGACAGGTCTCCCAGAATCACAACCTCGTCATTCTTCCGGACTTTTGCGTTCCATTTCCGCAGCATGTATCCATTCATTTCCTCCACATCTGCAAATCCACGGTAATCCATCTTTGTATTCAGGTTCCCATGGAAGAAATGTGGGTCTGCAATATAATATCTCAATCTATCTCACCTGCTTATCTTGTAATCCTAGCAATTTATTTTGATTGCTGGCTGTTTATCATTCGCAATTAATAATCATATTGTATGTAATCAGGCCAGGAAAATCAACTACAGATTATCCCAACTACAGAACCCGCCACTGGCAGCTTCCTACGTATGCTATGGCAAGTAAAAATTCCAGCAGAGTAGTAACCCTGGCCGGAATTTTTCTTTTGCAAACCTACGCTCATAAAAAGCAACACAATCAAACGCATGCATTTTGTTCTGACGATGATATTTCCCTGCAATATGACTTCAGAAGGATGTCTGCTTTTTCCAGAAAATCCTTTCTTCCCGTACTCTCCTGATAGACTTCCCACAATACTTTATGTAAGTTCTCCATCTGGATGCCGCCGCAGTGCCTCTCCAGCATCTTCATAAAGGGAAGCGCCATAGTCTTGCGAAAGTCCTTTCCAAGCCGCAGGTTATCGCCTTCCAAACCATATACCTCCTGAATACACTCCAGCACAACGTCATAATCTTCCTCAAACCTCATAAGTACCTGATCCATTGACCTCTCCATCTCACAAATCCTGGCCATCTCTCTTACATCCGTACAATCAGCCCGTCAAGGCTCATCCGGGGCAGTTCTGCCAAATACCATTCATCACCCATCTCAATCCTGACCGGAACCCAGGCGTTGTCCACCTTCAGGTCAAAGCAGTCCCCACAGTGCAGCCCGCCGTAATACGAATCCAGACCGAACCGGATATCATACCGTCCGCTTTCTTTATCATAGAACAATGCTCCTTCTCTTTTTTCACTCATAACGCTATTACCTCCTCTAAAATTTATCTTTCATATAAGTAATAGTGTCATTTTTTCTGAGATTGGAAAATTTCTGCATTTTTTTCAAAATATTTTTTCCGATAGCGGTAAAAAGTAGTGTGAGATAATCCTAACTCCCGTTTCAGCTCTGCCTGCGAGATCTCACCCGCAGTCACTCTCTGGTAGGCTTCAGAAAATTTCTCTTCTTTGATTGCCGGCGGTCGTCCATAGTCATCCCATTCTCCACGGAGCTTCTTCATGGCAATGCCTTCACGCTGGCGCTTTTCTTTCTTCTGAATCTCGGATTCGCTGATGGAGGCGTAAAGCTCCAGCATCATGTTATTAATCGTTTCCATCATCAGGCGCGCCATGGAATTATCCATCTTAGACAGATCCATCAGTGTTGTCGGGAGTTCCAGAACCATCAGCCGGACATCCCTGCTCTGCAGTTTCCGGATCTGCTCCATAGTGTCCCGCTTATTCCTGCCTAACCGGTCCAGCTCTGTTACGAGCAGGATATCTCCCTCCCGAAGAACATCTTCCACAAGAACTGTGTATCTCGGCCTATTAAAGTTTTTACCCGTCTGCTGGTCCGTGAAGATATTTTCCAGTTCCAAATCATGCTCCTTGCAAAATATTTGAATCTCATGAATCCCCCTGTCAAGATGCTGATCCCGTGTACTGGTTCGATGATAACCATACGTAGCCATTCTTCCGCCTCCCCATAAAGCACCATACCAAACCGTGCTTCTTCATATATTTCTACCAGTTCTATACGGCAGACAGCACTAAACGCAACCTTCTAAGTCAAAAAAAATCCCCGGAAGATTACTCCTCCGGGATTCTTCATTTTTCTTTTATTTTATAAAATGGAAACCGTCTCCATGATTTATACCAAAATGTCCACACTTTCTCCGGTATATGCCAAAAGCCGTCATGTATACATTTTGGTACAGGATTTCCGCCTGTTTTCTGCTATGCCAAAAAGTATACTTTTTGAAATATATCTTTACTATCTCTGTACGTTCTAAAACAGAAAAGCGCAACTGTTTTTTTGTACGCACAACATAGGTTTTTTCGGGCAGAGAATAATCCCAGAGGATTACTCCTCTGAGATTGCAAATTTATATCCTGCGCCTCTGACAGTCTGAATATATTCAGGATATCGTGAATCTGTTTCCAGTTTTTTACGCAGGCTACGTATTAAACAATAAATAATAGGTGTTAGTCAAAAAATATGTTGGTCTTGCTGAGTGTCCAGATTTTGGGACACCCAAAGTAGTATCATATGATTATCTAATGAATTTTGAGGTGATAATCATATGAAAGATAAAATCAATACGCTGTTTGATTGCATTAAAAACCTATGTAACTCGGACTTGGAACGCATCATTAACTTTGTAATGGGGATCGTTTCCGTTAATCAAAGCCTAGCTGACAGACCCCAATGCCCGTACTGTCAGAGTTCAAAAGTTATCAAGTATGGTCATGCAAATGGGAAACAGCGTTTCTATTGTCATGAATGCGGAAAGACCTACCTATACTCAACCGGTACACTGACGGCCAATTCGCATTTTAGCCGATCCATTTGGGCCGATTTCATTCATGACACACTGGTTGGTGCATCTCTGGACTTCTCTGCTGAAAAGTTCGGATTTTCTCATCAAACAGCATTTAATATGAGGCATAAAGTTCTTATGGCACTTCAGGACATGCTTGAAAAAGAGCCTGTTCTTCTTTCTGGTATCGCTGAACTGGATGAAACATTTGTCCTTGACTGCTATAAAGGAAAGACCGTTCCAACGGAAGCGAACCGTACTGCCCGTAAGCATGGAGCTACAGCAGCAAAACGAGGAATTTCAAATGAATATATCGCAATCTGCACAGGTATCCAGCGTGATGGCAAGGCAATAGCAGAGACCGTAAACCGCGCAAAGCCATCTGGCAAGGAATTGTATGAAATATTTGGCACACATATCTGCGAGGAGACTCTAATACTTACAGATGGACTTCAAAGCTATAACAGTCTGGGGGCAGCGACGGGTTGTACGGTTATGGATGTAAACCATGAAGAAAATAAGAAGCTGTTTAATCTGAATACAGTGAACAGCATGCATTCCTATATTAAGGAAACATACAACCATTACCGCGGAGTGGCAACAAAATATCTCAATCGTTACAATGCACTATTTTCGATAGCTTTCCGGTGTGCAGGAGGTTTAGCAACTTCTCTGTTTCTTTCATTGTGCAATATTGGAAACAGTTGCTATTGGCATGGTGTCTATGATGTACGCAATTATCGTCTGGTAATACTGTAATGAGATTAGACCAACATATTTATTGACTAACACCAAATAATGTTATCTATCTCCTCCTTAAATTTTCCATCGTATACCGCATCATAAATCTGTTCCTTTGTACATATCCATCCCGGATGCTCTGTCAGAAGCCGAAGTGCAAGAAATTCCTGATGGCTCAATGGAATCCGTTTATCTTTTCGATAGACTTCCTGTTCTTTTAACTGTATTTTTAAGTCCTTAAAATACAATACCGACTTTGGCATGATTTCAGTATATTCTACATTGTTCTCATTCCTGATGATGGACCGCACTTGCTCCATGATTTGCCTTTCTTTGTCCGAAAATCTTAAAATCATAATCTCACCTATAACTATCACCTCTTTAAAAAATTCTCATAAACATCAAGAACTCTTCTTTTGAAATTCTATACTCGATTGTAAACCGATTAGGAATTTCAGCGAACATACTGTTCAACCTAGATTCTATATTGGGTAAGAGGGTTTCCGATATTTGTACATTCCCAAAAAGAGATTTATCCCATAAAGATTAATAACTGCCTCAGCATTTCAAATATGGGAATTCCATTTATTTCTTAATATGTTCCATTCCAAATAGCTTGAAAGCCTACCCGGGAATGATATTCTTTCTCCTGCACATAAGAACTTGCGTATCCTGGTGCCTGTCTTGCTACATAACTCGCAAAAGTCGTCTCCCATGGCCGCATTATCTCTTGAAATCTGTCCACTGCCGCATCATAAGTACTTTTATCATTCGGATCAATCTTAGAAAATGCTTCTGTAATCTCGGAAATCATCTTTGGATTGGACGCAACTGGCTGCGTTCTGGTTCCACCGATATAGTATCCTTCCCACATGGGATTTTGTTTATCCGCTACTGCCAATTCTAAAAGAATCTTCGAAGTTTCCAGCGTCCTGTATATCTTTTTTTCTATCGCTTCACTTAAAAATTTTTCCTGCTGTTCCGTCAGACCCAACCCCGATTTATGCACATACGCCCTTGCAATCCCTATGTTTGCATAAGTCATATAGGTGCCTGCACCTCCGGCGCCTAAAAATTTATCTATATATTCTCCCGTCTTTTGCATATTCATCAATTCTTTCCACGTCACCTCCATTCCGTCTACAGAAAGCTTTGTTTTGAGGTTATCCGGCGTATTGGCAATTCCTTTCGAAATATTCTCTTTCATTTCTTTTACAAGGGCATTGATACCCCATACCGAATTCCGATCCGTATTCAGAGTGCAGTGCACGTTACTCTCAAATGCAGCAGAATATGCTGTAAGTTCATCCTCACTAATCTGTCCTTTTGCATATTTCCATGACAAGAAACACCTGATATATTCATTATATGATCCCTCCAATTCACACTATCATTGCTTTCATATCTTTTCTGCATTCAACCAATTTTTCCGTGCTTCCATAAACATTTCAAACAAATTGATTCTTTCCGTACTTTGCTCTGTCATTGAGAGCTTATCCTTTATTCTCTCTGCCATTATCTCCGGACTTTCCCCCATTTCAGATAGCTTTCTGCCTGCACGTTGTGCTTCAATTTCTCTCATCTTTTCCTGATATTCAGGCATGACCTTTTCTATCATTTTTTGAGTATCAATCATACGATTTGCTCCATCTTCCGCAATCCTTGCCACTTTCTCGTATGCTCTGTCAAGCCTGGCAAGTTCTTCCTCCATTGTAAGCTTATGAAAGCGGTAGTTTTTCCCCCCCAGTTCAAACTCAATATAGTCGGCTCCCTCTTCAAAATCCTGTGTCCATACTTCCCGCGTACCATTTTCATATCCCGTAACAATGTCATTGTAAACATCCTGATAGGCTTTCATAAGACTATCTTTATGAATATTCACAATATCATCATATATATTTACTTCAGGGGCTTTTCCTTGCTCATATGCCTCATTCAGATAAACATTATATGTGCCACGAAGCTCCATCTCTATTGTAGGGTTGTTAAATCCATTATCAGATTTTTCTATTATTCCATTATATATAGAATCCGGCTGTACTTTTTTCCAGTCCAGATTTTGATCCGAGAATGTGCCCTGTGTTCCATTTTCAACCTGGTTCTGAAAATGCTCCTGTCCTTCTTTCGAAATCTTATATTGTACTGTTTCCGGACAATTTTCATCGTTCACATACCCACTGTCTTTCTGAGGATTCTGAGCTTTGATTCCTTCCTGATTAACTTCTATCTGATTCACTAAGTTCTGCAATGCGCTTGAAGCTTTACCCATTGGCGATATCGTTACAACATCTTTACGCGGCAATATGTTTATTCCCTTAGTTTCCTTTTTTTCCTGTGCATTACTGTTTCTATTTTTATTTAACGCATCTACATGAAATAAATTGGTGGTCTGTCCTATATCAATACGCATAATTATCTCCTTAAACTAATATCTCATTATCCTTACCCTTAAGATTGTTTTTTTCATCCTTACTATCAGTTTCATCCTCTCTCTTAGCTGATGTTTCCTTTGTTAAGGTTTCTTCTGAATCATTTGATATCTTATTGACTCTTGCTAAAGTTTCACCCGTTTTTTTTGATAGTTCTGCCGTTCTATTGTCAATTTCTTCTATCCTCTGCCTTTTTATTTCAGAATCTCCTGACTTCAATTCTGCTTCTAACACTCCCTTCTCCCCCTCTAATCTATTTTTAACTGAATTTATCATTTCACCTTTTCCTACCTCTGTTGACATCTTCGTAATATCAGCCATTCTTTTATTATTGGCTTCCTGCTTTGTCAAAGGTTGGTTTTTTTTGTACATACTGTTTGAACTATCTTCTTCCATTCCATCTGTTTGCTTTGCCATTTCCTTCGCAATTTGCTCATCAAGTGAATCCAATTGCTTTTCATACTCTTCTATTTTCTTTGTTATATCAGCAGTGCAATATCCAGTTTCATTATTCGTCATCTGTTCAAGCAACGAGGCTTTACACTCTTTTATAAAATCCTTTTGTTTCATTAGCCTTTCTATTGTATTCATTGCTTTTCCTTTTGGCGATATTGTTGCAATATCATTACGTAAAAAACCCTTTTCTTCTTCATTCGTTGTATTTCGATTGAATTTACGATTTATTGCATCTACATTAAATAAATTATTTACTTTTCCAATAAACATCTCAAAGTCCTCCTAATATAAATCTTAGTTGAATATTGTAATGAGTTATATTAGAGTATCGGTCAATGTATCATATAAATTTATACGAATGTTGTGAATGGACTGTTTTTTGGTGCTTAAGGTAGCGGAAACATAGCATTGAGAGCGAAACATGTTTCACTCTTTAAGTCAAGTATCCCTTCATACTGCTCAACAATTGTCTTAATATTTTGTAGTCCAATTCCACTTACTGGAATCTGTTTGAAAGATATAAATCTACCTTCGTGTGATTTCACTGGTAAATAGGTACTATTTGAAATTTCAAATACCCAGTATTTGGCATGTATCTGTGATTTCATTCGTATCCATCCTGCTGGATACCCTGCTGTAATTCCCCGTTGACAAGCTTCTATTGCATTATCCAGCGCATTTGCCAACAAACAGCAGAGATCGACAGGAGCAATCAGTTCCTCACCAGGCACACTCATCTGAATCGAAATATCGATTCCAAGTTTCTTTGCTTGTTGGTATTTCGGATTTAACAGGGCATCAGCAAAAATAGAGCCTGTCCGAATAACAGTCTCTCCCTCTTCTATGACGGTATTCCATTGTTTTAGATAACGTCTGGCTCCTTCTACATTTCCTTTTTCCAATAACTGTGCAAGACATAAACTGTGATTTTTCATGTCGTGCCGAATCTTCATCAGTTGTTCATATTGCTCCTTTGAAACTTCTAAGTGTTCTCCCAGTATCTGATATTGCTGTTTTGACAGTCGTTCCACCAGACGTCGTTCTAACATGATAACGGAATAGACATTCAGCATTTCTCCGCTAATTACGATCAGTCCGCTTGGAATCACAACTGTATGTATATATCTGGCATCCCAATTATTTACTTCGTCAAATGTCATTGGTGTCATACTGACTGCAACACAAATAAATATAATAATACACATAAGATAAACGCCATCGCGATCCTCGAAATCACGTTTAAGCAGATGCAACTTACGCTTTAAAACCTCCATCATAAAAAAAAGCACAAGACCTGCCATCAGGTTAACTGCATTCAGTACCATATCAAGACAGTCTTCCCGCCCGGTTAAATCTACTGCAACCATAAACAGTTGGTAAAATATACCGCTTGCCACTTCCTGAATCCCATACATCCACAGAGTAAAAAAAACCCCTTTTTATGACGCTTCCATGAAAGTTCTTCATAACAGCAGTGCAGGGTATGGTCAAAATTCCGTTCGTCTGACGCCGCCTTGAAAATATCGTGGTAGATGTGGATATAGAACCGATGCCCTTTCCAATTGGAAGATTCCGTGACCGCATACAGTCCATCCCCAAAGACTGTACAGTAATTATGATGGGAACGGATGCTGTCTCTGTGGTGTTCCACTGCCTTGCAGGCAAAACCGACAGTAAAAGGTACTCCAATCAGGAACTTTTTATGGCTGGCATACATTGCGTCAAGGTTCGGTTCACTATAAAAGCCTTTGTCCATGACAAAATGGCATGTTGGGCTCTCCAGAACGGATATATTAGCTATGCTGTCTTCCAGAGCGTTCACATCTTTAATGCTGCCGGGAATGATCCTGTAATACAGCGGCATATGGGAAGTGACACCAGTGAGCATAAGGAGGTTGATCTGTGGCAGTTTTTCCCCGTCACGGTTGTATCCCCAGCGGACAAAGTCGATCAGTTCGCTATAGGAAGATACACTGGTGATATCCATTGCATAGACATCCTTCTGGCTGTTTACATCAATCCACCTGCTGAAAAAGTCCTGTTGCAGTGTGGGCGTAATCCTTACAAGGAGTTCGCTCACCCGCTGGCTTGCAAGCAGGGAACGGCACGGTGATGGATACATCCGCTGCCACTGGTCAACGTGGCGCAATGCCCCGCCTTCGCTGACAAGGTAATACGCACATGTCAGTATGCATCTCCAGTCATCCGGAAAGACTGTACTGAGCGGTTCCATCAGCCCTATGTCTGAAACAGCTTTATCCAAAAGGGACTGTATGCCGGTATTTTTCACAACACAGCGGCCAGCAGGTTCTTCCGTTTGAGCCCTTTTACGGGCAGCATCGCCTTTCCTGCGGTTGGGAACCACTTCACCTGTTACTGGATCCAGATGCCCAATGCTCTTGCGGATATGTTTGACTTTTTTAGTTTCCTTATCCTAAATTGAAGTGTTGCTGTAAACATAGGTTTTACCATTTGGATTTTTGACGTAAACAAGTGATGACATGCCGTTGCTCCTTTAAATATGTGTATAATATTTTCACTTATATTATAAAACTTATACACATATTTGTAAAGAGGGAGCGCCTAAAAACCCCGTATTTTCAATGGATTCATACTATCATACAGTCAATCTGTGTATAATTTTTTCGGGAGATTAGGTTACATTAATTTAAGCTATAAGGATCCCAGAACAAACAAATGGAAAGCCAAAACAATTTCGACAGGGCTTGAAGTAAAGAATAATAAGCGAAAAGCGGAAGCAATGATAAAGCAGATTTTAGAACAATACGCTTATCTTGAAGATTTACCGCTTAGCTACGATTCTCCAGTAAATCCTGATATATCCTTCTGCGATTACTTGGATATATGGCTTGCCGGCAGAAAATTTGAGATTAAGAATTCCACTTTTGAGGTATATACTTTCCGTAATTCAAGCCATTAAGAGGTATTTTGAGGCGAAACATTACAAATTATTGGATATTACGCCTAAAGTCCTTGATTCATATTTTAAATACTGTCTGCAATACGGAAAGATAAATCAAAAGACAAAGGAGCCAGAGCCCTTATCAGTCAGATCTGTCAGGGATTACCGGAATATCCTCTATGCTGTATTTGCCCAGGCAACAATTGACGGAATATTAAGAGTGAATCCGGTCAATGATGTTCATGTTCACGGTCGGAAGAATAAAGAATACAGTGAAGAATATTCTTTCATGACAGAAGATGAGATCGCGGAGCTTTTGCATTTTATCTCAAAGAATTATCCCAGATTATTAGGAATCACTTTTATGGGAGCCTATTATGGTCTCAGGCGTTCTGAGATATTAGGATTAAAATGGTCGGCTGTTGATTTTGAGAAAAAGACTCTCAGCATCAAACATACAGTGGTACGTGTAAAAACTGTAAATGCCGAGGATGAGACAAAAACAGTTGCCGGGAAACGTGTTCTGAACTTATTTGGCACTGCAGAGAGCTGCCTTCGTCAGATTGAAAAGGAACAATTACGAAATAAAGAGTTCTTTCAGTCTGATTATCAGAATTATGATGGTTATGTTTTTACCTGGGAAGATGGGCGTACCTACAACCCGGATTACATATCCAAATTATTTAAGAAGGCAATGAAGGCTTTTGGCAGACCAGAAATCACTTTGCACAATCTCAGGCATAGCTGTGCATCCATACTGATCAACAAAGGGTGGGACATTAAGAAACTTCAATACTGGTTGGGGCACACAGATGCCCAGACGACCTTGAATATATATTCCCATTTTATACGGCAGAGGTTAAATGCAAGTGATAATGACTTAAGCCAGATATCCCTGGCCGCCGCAGACCTGTTTGCATAAGGGCTTGCGGGCAAATCATCCGGTAGATTGCTTGCCGAGTGATTTTTAGTAACATTTTTAGTACCGGATAAAATATAGAAGATTTTAGAGAATTTTCGGATATACTTTGAAAATATAAAAACACCTCAAAGCCAGAAATTATAAGGCTTTGAGATGTTCCACCCAAAAGTCGGAGTGACGTGATTCGAACACGCGACCTCTACGTCCCGAACGTAGCGCTCTACCAAGCTGAGCCACACTCCGATAAATATGACTGGATATCCTGTTCACCAAGATACCCAGCGCCCCTGCCAAGGAACTACGGAAAAGGGACTTGAACCCCTACTAACAGAGTCAGAGTCTGCTGTGCTGCCAATTACACCATTCCGCATCATCTCTAGCGAACAAACTATATTATAACAGCTTTTCTACAAAAATCAACCCCTTTTTTTAATTTTTTTGAAAAAATTTGGAAGAAGTATTTTCCGGCGTATTTTGCGTGTTATCTTACGTGTTATCCTTGTGGAAAAAGCATATATTTTCTATAATTATGTTATCGGACGGCAGCCCGCCCCACGCAGGGGCAGGTATCACAGGGCGGATGAGCAGGGATAGGGAGATTGGATAAGGAAACAAGATAAGGAGACGGGATATGAGAATTCAGATTGTATAAGATGACCGGCTGCGGAGCAAGTTAGAGGATAAGAGGGATGCATATTCCTATATTCAGACTGTATATGGGCAGGGGTACACATGGAAGAAGGAATCAAGGCAGGGAAGTTAAGCGGACAAGGAAACCGGTCCTTGTCCGCTGTGAGTATTGCTTTATATGGCGGTTAATAGTCTACTTCCACCGGCATCCGCGTTTTTGCCGATTCCATTATCGCAAGTATTGCGAGTACGGTATTAGCCGAATCCTTCAGCGTTACCGGGAATTCCTTTCCTGACAGAAGACAGTCTACGAATCCGCTGATGCTCTGGAAGGCGAATCCATGATGCTTTCCGAAGATCTTATTCTGTACGATGACATCCGGTACGATTACCTTATCGTCCGTGTACTGCTGTATCATATTATGGTTGCTTGCGTCGATACTGATCATGCCTTTGTCGCCGATCACGTTGAATTTAATATCATTTACACAGGGATTCGCGTTCGGCGTGATCCAGCCGTTCTCCATCTGAGCGATTCCGCCGTTGCAGAACTCGATGGTCGTCAGGTATTCATCGACCGTGTCTACGCCCTGTCCCTTCAATACTCCTTCACGGCTTACGCTGTATACGCGTTTTACTTCATCATGGAAGAACCAGCGCAGGGTATCCAGGCTGTGGCTCCCCAAGAACCACAGGATAGAAGATCTTGACGCCCAGGGAAGCATATCTGTAGCGACCCATTTAATATCGTTTAATCTCATATACGCGCTGTAGATATTGCCAAGCTCACCCCGGTCTACAGCCTCATGGGCCGCATGGAACGGAGGGCTCCAGCGGTTGTGCAGGTCTACCATGGCACGCACGTGATTCTTTTCCACTGCATTTACAATACGGTATACATCCTCCCTCGTTGTAGCGAGAGGTTTTTCGATCAGCATATTCTTTTTATGTTCGGCCGCCGCCTCTGCGATGTCCGCATGTGCGAAATCAGGTGTTACGATTGCAACGGCGTCGCAGTCTGCCTTTTTAAACATCTCGTTGTAATCATCATATACTTCTTTGATCCCAAGCTTTGCCGCCAGCGCTTCCGCTTTGCTGCGGTTCATATCGCAGACGGCATTTACCTCCGCAAGAGGATGTTCCTGATAGATCCGGGCATGGTTTTCACCCCAGATCCCGGCGCCTACAATTGCCATTTTAATTCTTGAACTCATTGTTATTCCCCCTAAATTGATTGTTATTATCCTTTTACAGAACCAAATGTCAGACCTCGGATCATATGTTTCTGTACAATTATTGCAAAAATTAATACCGGCAGAACGGCCATTACCCCCGTTGCCGCCATTTCGCCCCATTTTACCCCGGATACGGACAAATACATCATTACCGATGTGGGTATCGTCTTCGCCTGAATGCTGGTTAAGAAATTAGCAAATACAAATTCATTCCAGGAGTTGATGACGCAGAAGATCGACGTCGCCACAAGTCCGGGCGTGATGAGCGGCAGGAGGATTTTGATGATTCCTGTCAGTCTCGAGCAGCCGTCCACCCAGCCAGCCTCTTCCAGTTCGATAGGCATATCCTCAATGAAGCCGCGCATCATCCAGATCGTAAACGGGATATTGAAGGTGGTATAACAGATGATCAGCACCAGCCTTGTATCCAGAAGGCCGAATATGGACGCCATCATGAAGTAGGGAATCACGACGGCCATCGGCGGCAGGAATTTCTGGCTGAGTACCCAGAATGCTCTGTCCTCCCGTGTTTTCCAACTGTATCTTGCAAAGCCATACGCCGCGAAGCTGCCGATCGCCAGTGAGATCAGCGTCGATATCACCGCAATGATAAAACTGTTCTTAAAAAAGTCTAAGATATTGCTTTCTTCTATGATCGACTGGTAATTCTTTAAGGTCGGCGTTACGAATATCTTTGACGGGTCGAGAATATCCACCCTGTTACGCAGGCTTACCATGATCATCCATATAAAAGGAAATAAGCAGGCGATACATACCAGCAGCAGAAATATTCCCCGGATCAGACTGATCATTCTTCGTTTTCCCTTTCTGCTCATTTACGCCGTCTCCTCCTTTCGCATTTTCTTGATCAGAAATTTGCTGACGCATGTTGTCAGGACAAGCAGCACCAACGCGATCGCAGCCGCTCTTCCTATCAGACCGTTTTGCGCGTTTGCCATACGGAATATATGAAGGCTTAAGAACTCCGTAGCGGTTCCCGGCCCGCCTTGTGTCAGAACGTATGCAATGTCAAACAGTTTCAGACAATCAATTACCCGGAATAAAAGTGTCAGATACACCAGCTTCTTGATCATAGGAATGGTGATATATAATAACTCCTGAATCTTTGTGGCGCCGTCGATGGCTGCAGATTCATAAGGCTCATCCGGTACGGAGCGCAGTCCTGCGTACACGATCAGCGTGACAAACGGCGTATACTGCCACACATCCACCATAAGGATCGACCAGAATGCCATCTTTTCAGAGAGCCAGGTTATTTTCAGTCCCAAAAGCGCAGTCAGAAAATGATTTACGATACCATATTCGGAATTCAGCATCAGCTTCCACATCTGCGCCGCGATCGACGGTGTGATGACAAGCGGAATGATCATAATACCGATCACGAGAGGCTTCAGCTTAAACTCCGAAGAGTTTAAGCATAGACCTATCAGGAATCCAAGCGTTAATTCAATTGCCGTGGCAAGGACCATGAAAGCCAGGCTGATAAATACCGAGTGCCAGAAATCCCTGTCCGCGCCGGAAAACAGCCTTACAAAATTCTCGATTCCTACGAATTCTATTTTTGAAAAATCCCAGCCTAACTGGTAATTTGTAAAACTGATGATTGTCAGAAATATGGTCGGTACTACGGAAAGCACGATCATCGTCACCATTGCAGGCGCAATGTATTTTAAATATTCTTTCTCTTTCCTTCGCATAACCTGTCCCATCCTTTACTTGATCAAGTCCTCGATATCCTTCTGCATATCCTCGCACGCCTGGTCGGGCGTTGTGTCTCCTGTCAGCGCAGAGCTTCCGTAACCGCCTGCAATGTCAAGGATCTGGTTGATAGAATCATGCTGCGGAATCCAGGACAGTCCCTTTTCTACAAGGCCGTTTGCAGATTCAAGCGCAAGCTTCTGAGCCTCGTAGGAAGGATTGGCCTCCTGGAGTTCGGCGTTGTCGAACGCTGACGCCCTTGTGGCCACTCCGCCGTTTTCTACATATTCGGTCACCTTTTCCTTGCTTGCCATGTAGGAAATAAAAGCCCATGCGGCGTCTTTATTCTTAGAGGATTCCGGGATCGCAAGATTCCAGCCCGCAAGCGCGGCGCCGTCTCCGGCCGGTCCGGTCGGCGTCGGAACGAATGCAACCTTGTCGGCAACCGTTGAAGACTCGGGATCTGTGATCTGACCTGCAAGCGCCGTAGCGTCTAACCACATTGCCGTCTTTCCTGAGATAAATGCGCCCAACGCTTCCTCGTGTGTGTAGGAGCCTACATCTGGAGGCGCGCATTTCAGCAGATCTACGAAATATGTCAGAGACTCCTTTGTCTCGTCTGTTGTGCAGGTCACGACCTCGTCATCGGATCCGATGGTTTCCTGGTCTAAGAATCCCCCGCCGAAGTTGTACATCAAGCTCATCCAGCCTGATGCAAAATGAATCCCTCTCTGTGCTCTCATGCTCACGCCGTACAGCCCGTCCTCCTTCTTATTGAAGAACTGCGCAAGTTCTAAGAACTCATCCATCGTCTCAGGCGCTTTTTTAGAATATTTCTCAAAGAGATCGGTTCTGTATGCGATAAATCGGGTCTCGCCCGCGGTCGGAATTCCATAATTTACATCGTTAGCGCCTGCGATACCGTTCCGGTATGCCGGCATAATGTCTTCGTAATCGAACCATTCCGGTGTCTTTGCTTCGTTCTCGGCGTAATCGCTGATCGGAACGAGGACGTTCTTTGACGCATATTCGCTCATCCAGAAAGCGTCAACCATGAAGACGTCATAGCTTCCCGCGCCCTGTGCGTCTAAGAGCTGCTTGTTCTTAAGGTTCGTCTCCTCTACGATATCCCACACAACCTTAATACCTGTGAGATCAGTGAATTCCTTTTCCATCTTTTTAAAAGCGTCTGTAGACGGATGTGAAGCCATGGCTACCGTGATCTCTGTGCCGTCGAAATTCTTCTTTACAGCCGCGCCCCAGTCTTCTAAGGTCGCCGTCTCCTCTGAGGTAAAATTCAGTCCGCCGCTGCCTTCGGATTTTGTATCTTTGGTTTCGTTTTTATTACCGCATGCGGCAAGGCTCAGTGTCATAACCCCGATAAGACCAACAGATAACAATTTTTTCGTTCTTTTTTTCATACTTTTCCTCCGTTTCTTACTTTTTGATTATTATTCTACCTGTTATGCATAACTTATGTTTTTATTATATAAGTTTTTGAATTTTTTGTATTTATTGATTATTATTTAAATTTTACAAAATATTCTCCTTTCTTATTGGAAAATGTTATATATTTAACAAATAGCGCGCATAAAAAAACTGTTTCTGTCATAATTTTTGACAAAAACAGTTGGCGAAAACTATATTACTGAGCGGTTTTTAACAGATTTTTGGTAGCCGCTCGGCGTCATGTTCGTGATCTGCTTAAAACTGCTGGAAAAGTGATGTACGGAACTGAAATGCAGAAGTCTTGCTATCTGGGTATAGGTATATTGTTCCTCGCTGATGAGCCGCTTGGCTTCTTTGATCTTCATCTGATTATAATATTCCATTACGCTGCAGCCCATCTGCTTCTTGAATACCTTAAGGATATAACTTTTCGAAAAGGACAGTTGGCTGCATATATTATCAAGTGTCGTCTTCTTGTAGATTGATGATAGAATAATACGGATTACTTTATCGACGATCATGCGTTCATTGGCAAAATCTTTGCTCAGATACTTCTCCCGGACGTCTCCTTTGACGGAGCTGTTCCTTATTAAGATTAGCAGCAGCATCTCCGTCAGATTCTTTAATTCCTGCAATCCGCCGTACGGCATATCGCTCTTCAGTATCAGCTTTTGCTGGGAAAAGATGTCATACGGTTCTTCAAAAACTGTCTGGCCTACCGCGTAGAGCTTCTTCACGATCTGGGATTCTTCGCCGTAAAACTTAAGGATCTTGCTCTGGATGTCTGACAGTTCTGCACAGTCACAGTCGAAGCTTATGATAAAAGCGCTGGCAAAATCACCGGCCGACAGGATATTGTGCAGTTCATTCGGTGCATGGAGAAATCCCTCCCCGGAAGATACAAGAAATTCCCGGTCGTCTGATACTACCTTTACATTCCCATAATCAATGTATACCATCTCCCAGAAATCATGACTCTCCCCGATTCCCGCAAACTCCTTGACATATTCAAAATAGTGAAAGCTGATAAAGTTTGATATATGCAGTTTGTTCTCTACTTCGGTTCTTTTATAGTATTCCATGCCCGTTCCTTAGCTGTAGATGCTACTTCCATTTCCAGAAACATTATATCATGCGTGCGGATGATAGGCAATAAAATTAAGGCGGGGGAATGCCTTGAAAAGCACCCAACAACACAAGTATTATAACATATTTTGTGTCCTGTTATTAACCGCGGAGGTTTTGGACTGATAACGTTTATTGAGGGAGAAGCCGCGCCCGCGTACTTCGCTAACCCGGCTGACCACTATGAAGCTCTCAGGGTCGATTTTGTGAATGATTTTTTCTACCTTCGGCAGTTCCCGGTTGGAGATGACGCTTAAGATGACGGGGGAGGGGTTATGCAGATAACCGCTCTCTCCGTTCAGTATGGTCACTCCCCGGTCGATCTGTGTCAGGATCGCATCTCGGATCTCATCAGATTTTGCGCTGATAACCTTGATTTCTGTCCGTGTCGCGCCCATGAGAAGCATTTTGTCCAGCACAAGCGTATAGACTAATACCAGTACGACTCCGTACAGGATATTTTCCGCCGGCCGGAAGATCGCCTGTGACAGCAGGATACATACGTCGAATGCGTACATGCTGACGGAGACGGGGATCCGCAAGGTCTTGCGAAGCACCAAAGGGGGGATATCCATACCGCCGGTAGAAGCGCCGGAACGGATCACGATCCCAAGCGCCATTCCGATGCCAAGCCCTGAGAAGAGGGTGCACAGCAGGATATCCTGGGTGAGTACATAGTCTCCCAGAATCCGGTCCAGGAGTTCCAGCGACAACGGATATAAGAAGGTGCTGGCAAGTGTGGTGACGGCGAAGGCTTTCCCCAAGATGAAGAAGCCAAGGACCAGCATCAGGATGTTGAATGCAAGGACAAACCAGGAGATCGGAAGGTCTGTCAGGTAGTTGACGGTCAGTGCGATTCCGGTGGTCCCTCCGGTCACAAGGCCTGCCGGGAGCAGGAAGAGCTTAACCGTCAGCGCGTACAGGAAATTACCAATGATTACAGATATAAGTGATAAAAATGTGTTCATAATAATGTGTTCCTCCCATAAAAAATACGCCTGTCAGGGATTTTCCCTAACAGACGTGGATCAAGGCTTTCACCTAATACGGTATTTATGATATGAAAAATATTTGGAAATGTCAAGATGATTTCTTCAAATAATCCGGCGGATAATCTCTTAACAGGCAAGCGCCGCCCCGATCGCTCCCGCATACCGCGCAAGCGGCGTGGTTGTTACGGGTGCGTTCAACGCTTTTGACAGCCGTTCGATGATATAGTTATCTTCGCATAATCCGCCGGTCAGGAAGTATTTGTCATTGGGAACCTGCGCAAGAAGCGATACGACCTTATTGACGACAGATTCAATGACACCGAATGCAATGTCTTCTCTCGGCGTCTCTTTTCCGATCAGGCTGATAACCTCTGATTCGGCGAATACCGTGCACATGGAGCTGATGGTGATCTCGTTGCCCTTCCGCGCAAGTGCGGAGAGTTCTTCCGGTGTGACACCAAGCCGGTTGGTCATGATCTCCAGGAATTTGCCTGTTCCGGCAGAGCACTTATCATTCATGACGAATTTCATGACGCGTCCGTTTTTCAGGGAGATCCCTTTGGTGTCCTGGCCGCCGATATCAATAACAGTGCCGTTTTCTCCGAAGAGGAAATGAGACCCCTTCCCATGGCAGGTGATCTCGGTCACGATATGATCGGCATAAGGAACGGAGATACGTCCGTAACCGGTGGCGACGTAAGTTGTATTTTCTTTTGTGATTCCTTCGGCTTCCAGCGTAGTATAGATCGTATCTGCGACCTTCCGGCTGCTGAATCCGGTGTCTAGCAGCAGCGTTCTGATCACTTCATTGTCTTTGATCATGGCCGCTTTTGCGGCGCTGGAGCCGATGTCTATTCCTACTTGATACATTTGGAATCCCCCTGCTCTTTTCATATGTTACAACATTTCGATGAAGGCGGCAAGTCTTGTTTCGATCTGTCCGCTGTCTGTTGTGGAATAATCGGTTTCCAGTTTCATATACGGGATTCCTTCATCATCGCACATGTTCTGCATCAGAGTAGCTTCCACGTTAAATGTATGACATGCCTGGAGCACCATCTCGATCACGCCGTCGACTTTATATTTTTGGCACATTTCCTTCGTATTGGCAACGCGGCCTTCGTTTGTCGTCATAACGGAACAGTGGATCTCAAGGTAACGGTCAGAGATGGCTCTTAAGATGTTGTCTGCATTCTCGTCGACGAGCATCTTCTGTGTTCTCTCGCCGCCGCAGTCATCGAGACAGACGATGACGCCGCCGTTATTCTCGATGGTCATGCCGACCTTCTGGATGACGCCGGTTGACGGGCAGCCTGTCAGAAGGATTCTCTTAGCATTCTCATCAACAGGTTTTGCGCCGTTCGCCAATGCTTCTTTTGCGGCATCTAATTTGGCCTTATAGCTTGCGTGCTGTGCGTCTACGCCGAAGTTGAACATTCCCTGAGCGAGTGTGGACATTACTTCCGTTGCCTTCATTGCCGGAGGTACGGCGCCTTGTAATGCATATAATTCCATCTGCGTCTTGCGCATCTCATTTCTCTTATGAGCTGCTTCTCTTAATTTCTCATCCGTGATCTCAATGCCGTATTTCTCTTCCATGTATTCCTTGAGAAGCTTCACTTCCTGATACCAGATCTCTTTCGCATAATCTCTCTTCTGGCTCTGAGGAAGGTGGAGCACGTAAGTCTCCTTAATGTCATTGAGAAGCTCGAACATCTTCTTCTTGCCGTCGCAGGTGGTCTCTCCTACGATGAAGTCGCAGAAGTATGTATACGGGCATTTCTCTGTGTAAGCGAATCCATAGCTTGACTTGATAAGCGGACATAAGTTCTTCGGGAGAACCTTCTCTGCATCGGCAATAGGCTCGTTGCTTGTTCCGCACAGTCCCACAACGGATACGCCTGCCGCGTCGAAGAGCTCTAACGGGGTGTAAGAACAGAACATTCCTACCAGATGTCCGCCGTTCTCGACATACTCTTTTACCTTCAGGAATCCGGCCTTTCTCGCGTCAACAAATTCGTCAAATGATTTTGGTAATTCTAAAGTTTCCATATGGTTTATCCTCTCCGTTCTGTAAAATGTCATAGTTTTAGTTTAAAGGTGATAGGGATGAATGTCAAATTTGCAGAATTAATAAGAATATCTATTTATAGATAAAAACTATAAAAGCTTGTTGCGGCGCATCTTAAGCAACTCGTATATGACAAATATACTTTGTTGTGGTAGAATAAAACAATACGGAGCAGAGAAAACCTGTTTTGAGGTGGCAGAAAGTAGGGGATAAAGTATGAGACGGTGGATCGAATATGCTGTAGAGAATTATCGGAGCAAGAATTCATTTGGGTTTCAGTTGGCGAAGGATCTGAAGGAGAGGCAGGTCAGCCAGGCGATAGAGAAGTATGCTAAGATTGTAAAACCGGAAGAAGTGGTTGCCCTGATGGATACGACGGTGTTCAGGTCGGGTAAGACGGGGTTTTTGTTTACAGAGCGCTATTTGTACGGCGACCGGTATAAAGACGAGGGGCCGATCGAGCTTATGTTTCTGGAGAAAGCCGAAGTGCGGCCGGAAAATAATAGCTGCTGCGTGCTGACATACGAAGACGGAAGAACGAGAGAGGTGGATGTCTCTGTATTTCTGGATGTGGTCGACGTGCTTAATATGATGATCAGACAGAGGAAGCAGCATGAAGGAGATGAAGAAGAGGGGGAGCATCTTCAGGAGGCAGATCAGAAGGAAAGAGCAGAATTTGAGAAGGCGGCCGTGTCTGTTGCACCTGCAAGGATCACAGAGAGAGTCGGTATGGACGGCAATGAAGACTTAGTAAGAAGCAGAAGAGCTGCAGAGGATGCAGATACACCGGAGTCCGCCGGAGGAGCCGGAGCGGCGGCAGAGGCGACGGAAGGCGGACGGATGGAGGAGAATCAGGCAGAAGGCGCCAAAACAACGATAGAGGTGACGGAGAAGACGGGCGGTTTTCCGGCGATTGAAGTGACGGAAGGGAGCGGAGAATCAGAGCAGGAGGAGCATCTTCCTATTGAGATTATTCAGTTAGAGGATCTGACAGATTTGGAGGACTTAGAAGATATAGAGGATATTGATGGTTCGGACGATCTGGATGAATCCGAAGTGCAGTTTGGACAGGAAGACCTGTCGGGGACGGAACAGTCAGAAGGATCAGGTTTGGCAGATGCGCAGTCATATGAGCAGGCGCTTAAGCTTGCGGAAGAGGGAGATGGGGCTTCTATGTACCGCCTTGCCATGATGTATTATAATGGCGAACAGACGGATAAGGATGTGAAGCAGGCGCTTCGCTGGTTCCGGGAGTCTGCGAAGGAAGAGTATGTGCCGGCGATGCTTCGGATGATGCAGTTCTACAGGGACGGAGAGCAGGTGAAGCAGAATTTCCAGCTCAGTATGAGCTGGGTGAAGAAGGCGGCTGCTACGGGAGATCCCAGGGGGCAGTTCGCTCTGGCAGATGCGTATATCTATGGCCTGGCAGGCAGACAGGATGTGGATGCGGGTCTTGCGATCTTAGGAGAGAGGGCGGCGCTCGGCGACGAGTCGGCGGAGCGGTTGGTGGAGAAGGTGCTCGGAGATATACAGGATGCCAGGGAGCGGTTTGATGCAGGGATCCGTAACCCAAGCACTGCTTCCGGATATTATGAGATGGGTATGTATTGCCAGAAGGGCGACGGATACTATACTTACCCCAGGGAGGCGGCAGAGTATTTCCAGAAGGCGGCGGAGAAGGAGCATGTGGATGCGCAGTATCAGCTTGCCTGTGCCTATTACTATGGCGAGGGTGTGAAGAAGAATGAAGAGTTGTGCGTCCAGTGGTTAGAGAAGGCGGCGGCTAAGAGCCACAAGGAGGCAATGGAGCTGTTGAATGGAATCCAGGAGAAACAGAAGATCAAGCGCGAGAAGGCAGATTTCAAGAGCAGTCTTAAGCAGGCGGAAAAGGGGGATGCCTATGCACAGTCACGGGTTGCCGAGTTCTATCTTAACGGAACCGGAGTCAAGAAGGACATCCAGAAAGGAATTGAGTGGTACGAGAAGGCAAGCGAGACGGACGAAGGCTATGCTGCCCGCCAGTTAGCCAAGCTTTACGCCGAAGGCGGCATTATCCCGGTCGATGAGGAGCGCGCGGCATATTGGAGGATGGTAGGCGGGGTATTGGATGAATTATAATCAGGACTCCTTAAGACTTTCTGAAAATTCCCTAAACTCCTTGACAAACCACTATCCGGTGTCTATAATCCTGTTTAAAGTCAAGAAATAAAGGCGTTGAAGAAGAGGAGTACGCATTGTTTCATCCTGACAGAGAGAGTTGCCCGCAGGAATCGGCAAGGGTTATCTGTGATCCTGACGGCTGGAAGGCGCTTGAGGACAGAGATGCGGAAGGTAGCTTTGGAGCCGGATGATTGAAACGATAGGAGTAGGTTGTCCCGGAGTCGTTCCCGTTACAGAATAAGAGGAGAGATATAGAAGGAAGTTTCTTCTATATAATAGATAAAGGTGGTACCGCGATTAGATGTCTGATCGCCCTTTACGGTGTAAAGGGCGATTTTTTTAACGCCCTTGAGTGTATAGAAAAGAGTACATGGTACATAACAGTACAGACAAGGAGGACGAGATGAGTGAGAATCTGGCAACAACCTATAACCCGAAAGAGATTGAACCGAAGTTATATGAGAAATGGTGTGAGAATAAGTATTTTCATGCGGAAGTAGACCGCAGCAGGAAGCCGTTTACCACGGTGATGCCGCCGCCGAATATCACGGGTAAGCTTCATATGGGGCATGCACTGGATAATACCATGCAGGATATTCTGATCCGTTATAAGAGGATGCAGGGATATAATACACTTTGGGTTCCAGGAACCGACCACGCGGCCATCTCCACAGAGGTGAAGGTAACGAACCAGTTGAAGGATGAAGGAATCGACAAGAAGGAGCTGGGACGTGAGAAGTTCTTAGAGAGGACCTGGCAGTGGAAGGAAGAGTATGCGGGGACCATCGAGAAGCAGCTTGAGAAGCTGGGAGTATCCTGTGACTGGGACAGAGAACGGTTCACTATGGATGAAGGATGCTCGAAGGCGGTAGAGGAAGTATTTATCAGGCTCTATGAGAAGGGATATATCTATAAGGGTTCCAGGATCATCAACTGGTGTCCGGTATGTAAGACTTCCCTGTCTGATGCGGAGGTTGAGCATGAGGAGCAGGACGGATTCTTCTGGCATATCAAGTATCCGATCGTGGGAGCAGATCAGTTCCTTGAGATTGCGACAACCCGTCCGGAGACGATGCTTGGAGATACCGCCATTGCCGTACATCCGGACGACGACAGATACAAGGATATCATAGGAAAGAAAGCGCTTCTGCCGCTTGTGAACAGAGAGATTCCGATCGTGGCAGATTATTATGTAGACAAGGAATTCGGAACCGGTGCGGTTAAGATCACGCCGGCCCATGACCCAAATGATTTCGAAGTCGGGAAGCGTCATGACCTGCCTGAGATCAATATTATGAACGACGACGCGACCATCAACAAAGAGGGCGGCAGATACGCCGGGATGGAGCGTTATGAGGCGAGGAAGGCGATCGTAAAGGATCTGGAGGAGCAGGGTTATCTTGTGAAGGTGGTTCCGCACTCTCATAATGTAGGAACCCATGACAGGTGCCACACGACGGTAGAGCCGCTTATAAAGCAGCAGTGGTTTGTGCGGATGGAAGAACTGGCGAAGCCGGCGATTGAGGCTGTCAAGAACGGAGAATTAAGGTTTGTGCCTGAGAGATTCGACAAGATCTATCTACACTGGCTTGAGAATATCCGCGACTGGTGTATCTCCAGGCAGATCTGGTGGGGGCATCGGATCCCGGCGTATTACTGTGACGAGTGCGGCGAGGTTGTGGTAGCCAAGAGCGTACCGGACAAATGTCCGAAATGCGGATGTACGCATTTTACACAGGATGAGGATACATTGGATACCTGGTTTTCTTCCGCGCTGTGGCCGTTCTCAACGCTTGGGTGGCCGGAGCATACGGAGGATCTGGATTACTTCTATCCGACGGACGTATTGGTGACAGGGTATGATATCATCTTCTTCTGGGTGATCCGTATGGTATTCTCAGGATACGAGCACACAGGGAAATCACCGTTCCACACGGTATTCATCCACGGCCTTGTGCGGGATTCCCTGGGACGTAAGATGAGCAAGTCCCTTGGCAATGGAATCGACCCGCTGGAGATCATCGATCAGTACGGTGCGGACGCCCTGCGTATGACGCTGATGACAGGCAATGCACCCGGCAATGACATGCGTTTCTATAACGAGAGAGTGGAGGCAAGCCGGAATTTCGCCAACAAGGTGTGGAATGCGTCAAGATTTATCATGATGAACCTTGGGGATAAGGAGCTTAAGAAGCCGGAGGACTTCAAGCTCCGTCCGGGAGACAGATGGATTATCTCCAAGTGTAATAATCTTGTGAAAGAAGTAACCGAGAACATGGATAAGTTCGAGCTTGGCATCGCGTTGTCCAAGATCTATGATTTCCTGTGGGACGAGTTCTGCGACTGGTATATCGAGCTTGCCAAGTACCGGATCTATCATGCGGATGAGGATGCCGAGAGCGCCAACGATGCGCTGTGGACCTTAAGGGAGGTCCTTAAGGATTCCCTGAAGCTTCTGCATCCGTATATGCCGTTTGTCACGGAGGAGATCTACAGTAAGCTGGTGCCGGAGGAAGAGTCACTGATGATGTCCAGATGGCCGGTATATGAGGAAAAGCATCATTTCCCGATGGCGGAGAATATCGTGGAGCACTTCAAGGAGATCATCCGCGGCGTGCGTAATGTACGCGCGGAGATGAATGTCCCGAATTCCCGCAAGGCGACCGTATATGTGGTTTGTGAGGACCAGCAGTTATGCACGGGGCTTTCATTCTTAAGCAATTCGGCGGTGATGATGGCGGCAGCCAATGAATTCATTATCCAGAATGATAAGGCGGGTATCGCGGAGGACGCCGTGTCTATCGTAGTACCGGATGCGACCGTATACGTTCCGCTTGAGGAGTTGATTGATTTCGATCAGGAGATCGAACGTCTGACCAAGGAAGAGACGAGGCTATCCAAGGAGATCGCGCGTGCAGAAGGAATGCTTAAGAATGAGAAGTTCGTCAGCAAGGCGCCAAAAGACAAGGTTCAGGAAGAACGCGAGAAGCTTGAGAAATACAGACAGATGAAGGAACAGGTAAGCGAAAGGTTAGATGGATTGAAAGCGAAGAAGTAAGACGGGAATTGCAAAGCAGATTGGTTACAGAGCATAAGGGGATATTATGAAGAAGATTCAGATCAGGAAGCCTGATGTAAAAGGGGCAGTTCACAAATTAAAAAACTTGAAAAAGGAAGATGTGAAAGCGTACTGGACGGCAAAGCGCGAGAGACGGGCGAGGATTCTTGAGGAGAGAAAGAACAGTGCATTTGCCAGGAAGATGAAACCGGTATATCGGTTTATGAACCAGATCTCGCTGCTGCTTCATGCAGTCCTGGCGTGTATGATCAACTTTGTAATAGAAGCGATCTCCAGGCATTCTGCGATCGAGGCATGGAATTATATGACAGGGACACCATTGGTGTTCCTGTATAATGCTTTTATGATCTTTGTCACGTTTTCTGTCGTATATCTGGTCAGGCGCAGGATGTTTGTCCGGATCATCATCAGTGTCCTCTGGCTGACGCTTGGCGTGGCGAACGGTTATATGCTGATGAAGAGGGTTACGCCTTTTAACGCCCAGGATTTTAAGGTCGCAAAGGACGGACTGACGCTGATCAATAATTATTTCAACGGGATCGAGCTGGTAGGGCTTGCCGTTGGGATCGGGGCTGTTGTGATCTGGGTTATCTCCATGTGGAGGCGGGGCGGCCAGTATGACGGTAAGGTGCGCCGCCTGTGGGCGCTTGCGGGAGTTGTTGTCTGGTTTGCAATCTACGGGGTAATGTCAGACCTGGCTGTGGAGAAGCGGATCGTGTCCACGTATTTCGGAAATATCGCGTTTGCATATGAGGATTATGGGCTTCCGTACTGTTTTATGGCCAGTGTGTTTAACACCGGGATCACGGAACCAAATGATTATAATGAGAAGACGATCGTTGAGATCAGTAATGACCGGGAGATCACCAGGAATGAGACGGGGCGCGGCGAGGATGAGCTGCCGAATATTATATTTATACAGCTTGAGTCGTATTTTGATGTGGAGGAGGCGGAATTCTTCACGACCTCAGAGGATGCATGTCCGAATCTCCATGCCATGTATGACCAGTATTCATCCGGATATTTCAAGGTGCCTTCTATCGGCGCGGGAACGGCCAATACGGAGTTCGAGGTGCTGACCGGTATGAATCTGCGTTATTTCGGGCCAGGGGAGTATCCGTATAAGACGGTGCTCAAGAACCAGGTCAGTGAGAGCGCGGCGACTGCGCTTACGAAGCTTGGATACGGGGCGCATGCGCTCCATAATAACGGCGGGAATTTCTACAGCCGGGCAAGGGTGTTCAACAATATCGGATTTGACAGCTATACCAGTAAGGAGTTCATGAATATTCTTCAGATGACGGAAAATGGATGGGCCAAGGATGATATTCTGATCCAGCATATCATGGATGCAATGGATTCCACTAAGCAGCAGGATTTTGTATTCGGCATCAGCGTTCAGGGTCACGGCGACTATCCTGAGGAGAGGGTGATCGAGAATCCGAAGATTCTGGTGGAGGGGATCGAGGATGAGGCGGCTAAGAACAAGTGGGAGTATTATGTGAATCAGGTCTATGAGATGGATCAGTTTGCGGGGAACCTGGTGAAGGCCCTGGAGGACCGGGGAGAGCCTTCGGTGGTCGTGTTCTACGGAGATCATCTTCCGACTATGGGCTTAAAGGCGGAGGACTTGAAGAGCCGTTATCTGTATAATACGAATTATGTGATATGGGACAATATCGGACTTAAGAAGGAAGACCGCAACATCCCGTCTTATCAGATCATGTCGGATGTGCTGGACCGTCTGGACATCCATTCGGGTACGGTGTTCAATTACCATCAGGAGAGAAGGAAGACCAAGAATTATCTGGCGGACCTGGAGCTATTGCAGTACGATATCCTGTACGGCGACCAGTATGTATATGACGGGAAGCCTCCGATCACGGAAGGGCATATGGTGATGGGAGTGAGGGATGTGACGCTTCAGAACGTCATTCCGCATCTCGGAGAGGGTTATAGCCTGTACGGAGAGAATTTTACCAAGTCAAGCAAGGTATTTGTCAACGGTGAGAAGCAGAAGAGCACATTTCTTAATAATACCAGGATCGATCTGCCGGAGACGGAGCTTTATGAGGATGATGTGATCGTGGTAAGTCAGATGGGATCAAGTAATACAACATTTCGTAAGTCAGACGAATATCTCTATCAGGATAAGGAGCTGGTTGTTCAGGAAGGAACGGCGACAGACAAGACCAAGTCCTGGGTAGAGCAGTTGGACGAGGAAGGATAGAAGGATGGCGGATTCATATACACACAGCCAGGATATTTTCGAATGCCCGGATCATCCGGGCTTCCTGTCGTATGAGGAGGCTGCGGCCTATATTGAAGAGATACCCAGGTTCACGAAGAAGCATACGCTTGAGCACACGAAGGAATTCTTAAGGAGGCTTGGGAATCCGGCGTTTGACCGTAAGATCATCCATGTGGCAGGAACCAACGGGAAGGGATCTGTGTGCGCGTACCTGCAGGCGGTCCTTATGGCGGAAGGCAAGAGCGTGGGCTTCTTCACGTCCCCGCATCTGGTAACCGTCAATGAACGGATCAGGAGGAACAATGTCCCCGTTGATGATGAGACGTTTCTTGCGGTATTCGCGAAGGTGATGGCTGTTGTCAGGCAGATGGAAGAGGACGGGATCGAACATCCGTCATATTTTGAATTCTTATTCGGCATGGGGATGGAAGCATTTGCCGGGATGGATGTGGAATATATCATCCTGGAGACAGGACTTGGAGGGAGGCTTGACGCGACGAATTCGGCGGAGCATCCGTGTCTTACGGTCATTACTTCTATTAGCCTGGACCATACGGAGATCCTGGGAGATACCATCCGGCAGATTGCCGCGGAGAAGGCGGGGATCATTAAGCCGGGGGTGCCTGTATTCTATGACGGGAGCAGCCGGGAGGCGTCTGAGGTGATCCGAAGTACGGCGCTTGAAAGGGGGGCGCCCTGTAGAGAAATATCGAAAAATGCGTTCGAAATCCAAGAAGTTACCCGGAAATATATTGCTTTTTCGCGGACGAATGCGTATGATAAAGATGTTATGAACGTAAGGGTTCCGATCTGCGGATGCTATCAGGCGATGAACGCTGAGATCGCGCTGGAGGCGGCAGAGTATCTCTTGAGAGAAGAAGAGATTCACGGTGAACGGTGGCAGGAAGCGCTGGCGTCTGTCCGCTGGGAAGGGCGGATGGAAGAGGCGGCTTCGCATCTGTACATAGACGGTGCGCATAATCCCGGGGCGATCGAGGCATTTGTGGAAAGTATGAAGGTGCTTGGAGCCGACAGGGGAGAAGGTCCGGTGATCCTCTTCTCGGCAGTCAGTGACAAGAAGTACGGGCAGATGATTGAATATCTGTGCAGGAATCTGAAGGCAAAAGCATATGTGGTCACGGAAGTAGATGATGCAAGGAGAGTTCCGGCGGCAGAGCTTGAGCGGGTATTCCGGCAGCATACCGCGGGGAAGGTCTTAAGGAGGGACGGACTTGCGGAAGCATTACGCGCCGCGGAGGAAGAGCGCGGGGAAGACGGAGATATCTACTGTCTGGGTTCCCTGTATCTTGCGGGGATGATTAAGAAGCATATAGGAAGGAGCGGTCGGCATGCTTGATTATGAAGAGGAACTCAAGAAATTCCAGCCAAGCCTGGAGGTTGAGGATATAGAGAATGCAGTCTATCAGGAGGATCTGACAGATATGACGGACATCCTCCGGGAGATGATGGAACAGGCGAAGTAGAAGAGTAGAGGATCGTATATGGAGTATACACAGAAGCTTTCCTACCAGTCCATGCACTGGTATAACGACGGATTGAAGAAAGCGAAGATTCGGGATCTGTCCGGCGCAATCACGTCTTTGAAGAAGAGTTTACAATATAATAGAGCGAATATTGCGGCAAGGAACCTGCTGGGACTTGTATACTACGGACGCGGAGATGTGGTCGAGGCGTTGGTGGAGTGGATCCTCAGCAAGAACTTCCAGTCGCATGACAACATTGCCAATTATTATATCCAGAAGGTCCGTGAGACAACAGGAGAGCTGGAAGCGATCAATCAGGCCGTGAAGAAATACAATCAATCTCTGGAATACTGCTGGCAGAACGGAGAAGACCTGGCGATCATCCAGCTTAAGAAGGCTGTGACTGTGCATCCGACATTTGTGAAGGCTCATCAGCTCCTGGCCCTGATCTATATGCATACGGAGCAGTATGCGTATGCGAGGCAGTCGATCCGTACAGCGTACAAGCTGGATACTACGGATGAGTTTACTTTGCGCTGCATGCATGAACTGAATCAGATCCGCAGATCCAGGAATGTCAAGATCAAGGAGAAGGAGAAGAAGGACAAGCATACGATCACCTATAATCTTGGCAATGAGACGATCATCCAGCCGGTATCCAACAGTATTAAGGACAACGCAGGGCTTCATACCATTCTTAATATCGTGCTTGGAACGGTGGTGGGGGTTGCGGTGATGTGGTTTCTGATCATGCCTGCCATCAATGCGTCGCGTCAGGATGAGGTGAATGAACAGACGGTGAAATTCAGCGACCAGATCGCCACGCAGACGGCTCAGATCAGCGCGCTCAAGAAGGAACTGGAGGAATACCGGTCGACCAGTGAAGAGACAGAGAACGTGCAGGCAACGGCGGCATCAACGCAGGAAAGCTACGAGATCGTGATATCGGTCGCGTCCCATTATCGGGCGGAAGATATGAGCGATGCCGCCATGGTGGAGGAGCTTCTGAAGGTGAATCCGAATTCGCTTGGAACGATCGGGCGGGAAGATTATGATGAGATCACCGCAGAGTTGTATCCAAGGATGTGTTCTTCCTTATACAGCACCTCGCGGGAGAACTATCAGGTCGCCAATTATGAGACCGCGATCTCGAACCTGGAGCAGGTAATGCAGATGAACGAAGGTTACAGCGATGGGGCCGCACTGCTGCTTCTTGCGCAGTCCTATGAGAAGAGCGGCAATAATGAGCAGGCCAACCTCAAATACCAGAAGCTTGTGGAGAGTTATCCGGATACGGAGGCGGCAGAAGAGGCCAAGGATGCGCTGAAGGCAAGGAACAGCGATACCGCGCCAGAGGAAGACGAAGGGGACGCTGCCGGCAGCGAAGGAGACGATACGGAATAAAATCCGGCTGTTTGGAAGCAGGGCAAAAGGTTATAAATTACGAAAGAAGAGGATATGCGTGAGAGGCATATCCTTTTTGTTATGTGTAGGAAGAGGCCGGGAAAACGGCGGGCAGGGGAATGGTTTCGCTCCTGCTGTAAAAACAGGCGCAAGAAGGAGGATGTATATGAAATATCAGGTACAGGAGAACTGCCTGACGGTATTCCTGCCCAATGAGCTGGATCATCACAATGCGGAAGAGATCAGAAAGGAGTCGGATCACCTGATCGAGCATAATCATATCCGGTATGTGATCTTCGATTTTAAGGAGACGAATTTCATGGACAGTTCGGGGATCGGAGTGATCATGGGGCGTTATAAGCGTATCTATTTGCTGGGAGGAGAGATGTGTGCGGTGCATGCGAATGAGAGAATGAGGAAGATATTGACCATGTCGGGAGTGACCAAAATCATGCAGATATATGAGGAGGAAGAGTAGATGGAGCATACCAATGAGATGCAGTTAATCTTTGACAGCCGTTCATCCAATGAGTCATTTGCAAGAGTGACGGTGGCGGCCTTTATGACATCCCTGAATCCTACGGTAGAAGAGGTCTCGGATGTAAAGACAGCGGTATCGGAAGCGGTGACGAACGCGATCATTCACGGATATGAGAATGAAGTACATAGTATCTGTATCCGGTGCCGCACGGAGGGTAAGACCTTGTATCTGGAGGTGGAGGATACAGGCAGAGGAATCGAGGATGTGAAGCAGGCAATGGAGCCGCTTTTTACTACGAAGCCGGAGCTTGACCGGTCGGGAATGGGATTCTCGTTTATGGAGGCGTTCATGGACAGGCTGGAGGTGTTCTCGGCTCCAGGCAAGGGAACGACGGTGCGGATGGAAAAAACCATTGGAAAAGGAAGGAGACTATGGACCACACAATCGCTTTGATTCAGAGATCTCACGAGGGGGATGAAGAAGCAAGGGCACGGTTGGTGGAAGAGAACACGGGGCTGGTCTGGTGTATCGTTAAGAGATTCTATAACCGGGGCGCGGAAGCGGAGGATTTGTTCCAGGTAGGCAATATCGGGCTTCTGAAGGCGATCGACAAATTCGATATGTCTTATGACGTGAAATTCTCGACTTATGCGGTTCCGATGATATCGGGGGAGATCAAGAGATTCTTAAGGGACGACGGGATGATCAAGGTCAGCCGTTCGCTTAAGGAACTGGCTTATAAGGCATATCTCTGCCAGGAAAGGCTCCAGGAGAAATGGGGCAGAGATCCGACTGTCTCGGAGATCGCCGAGGAGCTGGGCGTGGAGAGGGAAGAACTGTCGCAGGCTTTGGACGCCAGCGGCGATATCGAATCGCTGCACAAGCCCATTTACCAGAAGGAAGGGCAGGAGATCCGGCTGATGGATAAGCTTCAGAAGACGGAGGGGGAGGAGGAACAGATCCTTAACCATATGCTTCTTAAGCAGCTTCTGGCTTATCTTAATAAAGAAGAACGGCGTCTGATCTATCTGAGGTATTTCGCAAACCAGACACAGACGCAGGTAGGCGCGGCTCTGGGTATTTCCCAGGTCCAGGTGTCGAGGATGGAGAAAAAAATATTAAAAAATCTTCGCGAACGAATATAACAGGCATACCATGTATATTTTTCTTGATAACCATCCATACTAATCCGCAAAAGGAATAAAGAAGGTGGAAAGTATGGATGATGCAAGAAAAAAACTCAGGGTATGCCTGATCTGTGTGGTAATGGCGGCGGTGATCGTTGGGTTTGCCTATTATTTTAATGATGTGAGGACGCGCAGTACAATGGATGAGGGGACGCTTGTGCGGCATTATATAACGCTTCGAGGCGGCGAACAGGCATAAGATTAAGGAAAGAAGAGGACAAGTATGGCAGGAAGTGAGACTGTATATATCAAAGCGGACAGGAATGTGGAGGTCACGAAACCGGAGGTCACGCTTGGGGATGTTCTTAAGATAGAATGTTCCAACCCCAATATGGTTCCGAAGCTGAATACATTGAAGCTGCTTAAGTTCCATCATACGGATAAGAAGCATCAGAACCGCACGGCAGTGTCGATATTGCGGGTGATCCAGTGTATTCATGAGCAATATCCGAATATCGACGTACAGAATATGGGGGAGACGGACTTTATCGTGACTTATGAGGAGCAGCAGACGGCCGAGGGAGCAGTACATTATATGAAGGCCGCGGTGGTGGTGGTGATCAGTTTTATCGGAGCCGCCTTCTCTATTATGGCATTTAATAACGATGTTGATACTACGAAAATGTTTTCCCAGATCTATGAACTGCTTACGGGAAATAAATCGGATGGGTTCACCATCCTGGAGCTGACTTATTGTATCGGACTGGTTATAGGGATTCTTACATTCTTCAATCATTTCGGAAAGAAGAAGTTCTCGGTGGACCCAACGCCGATGGAAGTCGAGATGCGTCTGTATGAGAACGACATTCAGTCCACCCTGATCGAGACGTATTCCAGAAAGGAGAAGGAACTGGATGTGGGTGCAAATTCTACTGGCAGTCATCGGACTTAGCGCAGGTATGGTCGTGGCGGGAGGTCTCTTCTCGTTCATCAGCGGACTTGGGGTGATATCGGATTTTGCGGACCGGACGCATACCGGCGAGCATATCCTTCTGTATGAGGACAGTGTGGCGCTGGGCGGTATCCTGGGAAATATTTTCTTCATCTATGGAATACAGATTCCCTACGGCGCTTGGCTTACACCGGTATTCGGGTTATTCGGCGGGATATTTGTGGGATGCTGGTCGATGGCGCTGGCGGAGATCCTGAATGTGTTCCCGATCTTCGTCCGCAGGGTCAAGCTGCTTCGGGGGATTCAATACTTGATTCTTGGGGTTGCACTGGGGAAAGGGATCGGGGCATTTATATTTTTCTTTAATCGATTTTGAGAAGGAGGAAACTGGATATGGATAAGGAACGGCAGCAGCAGGCGTATGAGAATTATGTGAAGAAGAAGACGCCGGTGCATAACCTTCCGGCGAATATGGGGAAGGCATTCATCGCGGGAGGCGTGATCTGCACGGTCGGGCAAGCCGTGCTGAATATTTGTGAGAAGCTTGGACTTGATAAGGATGTGAGCGGGGGATGGACTTCGATGATCCTGGTGGTCATCAGCGTCCTCCTTACAGGATTCAATATCTATCCGCGGATCGCCAAATGGGGAGGCGCAGGGACACTGGTTCCGATCACCGGGTTTGCCAATTCGGTTGCGGCGCCGGCGATCGAGTATAAGAAGGAAGGGCAGGTCATGGGTATCGGCTGCAAGATCTTCACGATTGCGGGGCCGGTGATCCTGTATGGTATATTTACAAGCTGGGTGCTGGGATTCGGGTACTGGCTTCTTAAGGTCAGCGGTATCATCGCGTAGAAACAGGGAGGGAAGGAAACGATGACGAAGGGATTACAGAGTATTGCTTTTAAAGAGTCTCCCTACCTGGTCAGCAGTGCGTCTGTTGCGGGAAAGAAGGAGGGCGAGGGGCCTCTGGGGAAGATGTTTGATATGGTAGAGAAAGAAGACCTGTTCGGGGAAAATACATGGGAAGAGGCAGAGAGTACCATGCAGAAGGAAGCATGCCTTCTTGCAATGGGGAAGGCGCATATGGAGGCGAAGGATGTGAGGTATCTGTTCGGCGGGGATCTTCTGCGGCAGGGAGTCGCTACTTCTATGGGAGTATCGGAGCTGAATATTCCGCTGTTCGGTCTGTTTGGAGCCTGTTCTACATCTGGGGAGGCTCTTGCGCTGGCCTCTATGAGTGTGGCGGCAGGATATGGGGAGTGTATGCTTGCTGTCACGTCGAGTCATTTCGGAAGCGCGGAGAAGGAGTTCCGTTTCCCGCTGGGGTATGCGAACCAGCGTCCGTTGTCCGCACAGTGGACGGTCACCGGAAGCGGGGCGTTCCTGGTGGGGACGAAACGGAGCCATGTGAGGATCACAGGTGTGACGGTTGGCAAGATTGTTGACTATGGGCTTAAGGATTCCCAGAATATGGGCGCTTGTATGGCTCCTGCAGCCTGTGATACGATTATCCGTAATCTGGAGGATTTTGGAAGGAAGGCGGAGGACTATAACCGGATCATTACCGGGGATCTGGGGTATGTCGGCCAGAGTATCCTGTTTGATCTGATGCGCGGCAAGGGATATGATATCAAGAAGAACCATATGGACTGTGGGATGACCATATTCGACCAGATGACGCAGGACACCCACGCGGGCGGAAGCGGCTGCGGCTGTGCGGCCACGACGCTGTCTGCGTATATTCTGCCGAAGGTTGAACGCGGGGAGTGGAAGAGGGTGCTTTTCGTACCGACCGGGGCGTTGATGTCGACAGTGAGTTATAATGAGGGCGCGAGTGTGCCTGGTATCGCACACGGTATCGTGCTGGAGCATTGCTGATGTCTGGCAGTAACAGTTATGTGCGAGAATGTGAAGGAGAGGGAGATAGCCTATGGATTATATAAATGCATTTTGGATCGGAGGGGTAATCTGTGCGCTGGTGCAGATCCTGCTTGATCGGACGAAACTGATGCCGGGGCGTGTGATGGTTCTTCTGGTATGCAGCGGCGCGGTGCTCGGGGCGCTGCACATCTATCAGCCGTTTCAGGATTTTGCCGGGGCGGGCGCAAGCGTGCCGCTTACAGGATTCGGAAATCTGCTGTGGAAGGGTGTGAAGGAGGCTGTGGATAAGGAAGGATTTATCGGGATCTTCATGGGAGGATTCAAGGCGAGCGCGGTGGGAATCTCCGCGGCGCTGGTGTTCAGTTATCTGGCTTCGCTGATGTTCGATCCGAAGATGAAGAAGTAGAAATGGATTCCCATTCACGCCGGTAAAAATATTTGTTGCTTTCTATGTATGCAAATGGTATTGTAGAAAAGTAGGGTTTAAAAAGATTCAGTATGTACATTAGGAGGAAGTAATGAATTACTTGGATATTATCATACCATTTGCGGGTGGACTGGGAATGTTCATCTATGGTATGCAGATTATGGCTCAGGGGTTGGAGAATGCGGCCGGGAACAAGATGAAGTCCCTGTTAGAGGTTCTGACTAAGAATAAGCTGATGGGGGTAATGCTGGGGGCGGCGATCACGGCGGTGATCCAGAGTTCGTCTGCTACGACGGTCATGGTGGTTGGTTTTGTCAATGCGGGAATCATGAATCTGTCGCAGGCCATGGGTGTGATCATGGGAGCGAATATCGGTACGACGGTGACCGGATGGCTGGTGTCTGCGGTTGAGTGGGCGAAGTTCTTAAGCCCGTCGAAGCTTGCGCCGATCGCCGTTATGCTGGGCGTGATCATTATGCTGACAGGGAAGCGCCGCTCTTCCAAGGAGATTGCGAGTATCATCGTGGGATTCGGTCTGCTCTTTATCGGTATCACGACCATGTCTTCTGCGGTTTCGCCTCTGCAGGAGTCCGAGAGCTTCTGTAATATATTCGTGACGCTTGGGGATAATCCGCTGCTTGGAATCCTTGCCGGTACGGTTGTGACGGCGGTGATCCAGAGTTCGTCCGCGTCTGTCGGTATTCTGCAGAGCCTTGCGGCGGCAGGTCTGGTCCCGTTCAGCGCCGCAGTCTATATCATCATGGGTCAGAATATCGGTACCTGTGTGACGGCGATCCTGTCAAGTCTTGGGGCGAAGAAGAATGCCAAGACGGCTGCTTTGATGCATCTGCTGTTCAATATCATCGGAACCGCGATTTTCAGTATTATGGCGATCATATACTATGAGTTTGTGAATCCTGAGATCGGGTTTGGTTATATTTCCCAGACAGAGATCAGTATGGTGCATACGGTCTTCAATATTGGTACAACGGTGGTTCTCTTCCCGCTGTCGGGGTGGATCATCAAGCTTGCCAAGAAGATCGGCAGGGTGGACGAGGATGCGCAGGATAGAAGTGTTGTGCTTTTGGATGACCGTATCTTAGAGACGCCGGGTATCGCACTGCAGTCAACGGTCAGAGAGGTTGCCCGTATGGCGGAGATCGTAGAAGAATCTCTGGAGGTGGCCAAGAGAGTATTGTTTACTCTTAAGAAAGAGGATATCCAGTTCTTGAAAGAGGAAGAGGATACGGTTGACAAATTGAGTGCCGGAATTACCGAGTATGCGGTGAAGCTAGGTTCGCTTCGAATCAGCGAGAAGGAGCATCAGGATGTGGCGCATCTTCTGCAGATGGTGTCGGATATCGAGCGTGTCAGCGATTATTGCGAGAATATATCCGAGTTCGCGGAGACCATGTATGAGAAGAAGGTGTCCTTCTCGGAGACGGGAGCTGCACATCTGCGGGAAATGTTCGATGTGTGTGCGGACAGCTATAAGTTCGCATGCGAGGCATTCACAGAGCAGAGCAGGGAGAAGGCTCTGAAGGTGATTGAGAAGGAGACGCAGGCGGATGATCTTGAGATCTCCCTTCGGAGCAAGCATATCAAGCGTCTGGCCGCAAACCAGTGTACTACGGATGCTGGGATCGTATTCCTGGATGCGCTGGTGTGTCTGGAGCGTATCTCTGACCATGCGCGGAATATCGCGGAGGAAGTGTTGGAGGGAGTGTAAGGCTCTGTGCTTACTATAATCCTATAAACAAATATTGACTGATGACCGCTCATTGGCCGGGCGGCTAAAGCCGGCATATAACGTCCGGGAAGAATTGAAAGAGGAACCCCTGAGATTTGTAGGGCTTGAAAAAGTCTGAAATTCCATGGGTTTCTCTTTTATATGGGAAAAAGCAGCCGTTTATCAGGCAATTTTGCTTAAACGGCGCGTCCCATTTCATATGCTGCATTCATGAGGGAGGTTTCCGTAACTTCTCCGGCGTTCATTACATTTGACGCGTAGATGCGACCCTTAATTTCTTGTTTTTCCAAGTGTTCAACAAAGCCGTTTAAATCGCCTAAAGAACGCTTGATGATGTCCTCGCCCAGACCTGCCGAGATTATGTAATAAACTTCTTTTTCGCCCAAGTGCTGCCAGATCGGATAGGTTCTGTCGATAAATGTTTTCATCTGGGCGCAGATTCCATAGAAATAGACCGGTGTTGCCAATACCAAAACATCTGCCTTTTTAAAAGCTTCTAATATGTCTGCCATATCATCGTTTAACGTGCAGACTCCGTTATTTTTCATGCAGGAATCACATGCTCTGCAATAACCTATTTTCTTTTCTGACAGGCGGACAAGCGTTACGGAATTGCCGCTTTCTTCGGCGCCTCTTTTGAATTCCTCGCACAATAATTGTGAATTGCCTCTTTTTCTTGGACTGCTTGAAATGATTAAAACATTTTTTATTTTAACTTATGCTCCTTTCTTAGATCGTTGAATCTCGTATGATCAGCTGTGTCTCATACTCGGAATATACGTGCGGAGAATCGGGGTACTGGATTCTCTCCAACATCTGGCGCGCGGCTGCGATTCCGAGATATTTCTGCGGTGTATGTATGGTCGTGAGCGAAGGTGTGATCCGTTCGGATGCCGGAATATCATCGAATCCCACAACGCTTACATCCTTGGGGATCTGATAGCCTAAGAACTGCAGGGCGTACATCAGCTGGATTGCCGTCCAGTCGTTGCCGCATATGAATACATCCGGCAGAGACGGCATATCCTGGATCTTTTTGACGACCAATTGAAAATTCCGGAAGTCGTCCGGCGTCTCGTTTAACAGGCAGTAGCGGGTGTCGAGTTCTAATCTGTTCTCCGTCAGGCATTCGCAGAGCGCGTCGTATCGTTCCTGAAATCCCCGACCAACGTTTGCCGAATAGATGTCCCCGATAAAACCGAAGCGCTCCGCTCCCTTATCAATTAATTGCTTTACAATACGCTGCACATTCTTCTTATTCTCCATGGTAATCACATCGATCCGGTCGAGAGCCTTGGTATGCTTTTTGGGCAGATCAACAGTGATGATCGGCAGATTGTATTGTAATAATGCGCTGCACACTGCGGCGTCGCAGATCTCCACGATGATAATCCCTTTGATGGAGGGATCGTTGATGGAAGAAGGAAATTCTAACTTCTTCAGGTCGCTCTCGGACATAATGCCGATCACCAGATGATAATTGGCGCTTGATAAGATAGATTCAATACCGGTCAGAACAGCAGTCCAGAATTCGGAATCCGAGGCGTAGGTTCTGGTTAAGAACAGGATAAAGCCGTTGTTCGCAGGTGCCGGGGCCGTGGATTCTGCCGGGGCGGGCATCAGTAATGTCTCATCTATATTCTTATAGTTCATCTCATTCGCTTTCTTAAGAACTAATTGCTTTGTCTTGGCGGACACCTGATCGCTGTTCTTCAGAGCCTTTGCGACGGTATTCCTAGAAAGGTTCAGTTCCTCTGCGATCTGCTTAATGGTGCATTTCATATCCTCACCTCCACAGCTATTGTAACATTACCTGATATAAAATGGAAGTATAAAATGATGAGATTAATAAAATGCACGAAATGCACAAAATTAATTTATGAATATATATAAAATGCATAAAACAGCGGATTTTATTATGTGGAAAAAAGGGAAAAGAATAAAAATGCACTATAAATATTGAAAATAAAATGTGCATATGATAATATTTTAGACATAAAAGGAAATATAAAAACATGCAAATGGTGCAAAAAGTGAAAGGAGAAAACATGCACAAATTATTCTATAAACCGGAAAATGCATGGGTGGGTGATCTGATCCCATATTATGATAACGGTACATATTATGGATTCTATCTGCATGATCCAAGAATAAAAGACAGGGAGTATGCGGAAGAGACGACCTGGCATCTGGTGACTACCGAGGATTTTGTCCATCTTGAGTATAAGGGAGAGGCTATCAGGAGAGGAGGGGATGACAGACCGAATAAAAATGCGTATACGGGTTCGGTGATCAAGGACAAGGATGGGCTCTACCACGCATTTTACACAGCTTATAATGAAAAGTTCAATATCAATGGAAAGAGTATCCAATCCGTAATGCAGGCGGTGGGAAGTGATCTGGAACATCTCCGTACGATAGAAGAATTCCTGTTTGTCTCTGACGGCGTCCGGTATGAGGAGTTCGACTGGCGCGACCCTTATGTATACTGGAATGAAGAAGAACAATGCTACGATATGCTTCTGGCTTCCCGGATAAAAGGAGGAGGAGCGCTGCGGGGCGGGTGCATTGCACTTTGCAGGTCTGAGGATCTGATACACTGGTCGTACGAAGAACCATTTTACGCACCGGAAATGTACATTACGATGGAGTGCCCGGAATTGTTTCAGATGGGGGATTACTGGTATCTGGTATTCTCAACGTTCTCGGATCAGTTTACGACGCATTATCGGATCGGCAAGAGTCCAAGGGGGCCGTGGATGATCCCGGAGGATGATGTGTTTGACACCAGATCAGATTATGCGATCAAGACGGCGTCGGACGGAAAACGCAGATTTGCCTTCGGATGGATCGCCAGCAAGTACGGAAACTGCGACTTTGGTCCCTGGGAGTGGGGCGGAACGATGGTATTCCACGAGCTGATCCAGAATCCTGACGACGGAACCTTGCGGGTCAAGGTGATACCCGGCGTCAGGGACTTCTACAGCGAACCGCAGGAAGAGAAGAAAGCGCTTGCCGCCGGAGCAAAGCTGCAGGAGTGTGCAGGAGGCATCCGTATCGCGGCGGATACGCTGGGAGCGGGGCTTTACGAGATCCCGAAGGACAGCTTCTCTATAGAAATGGACATTCATGTAACGCAGGCCCATGAATTCGGAATTGCTTTACATGTGGATAATGGTTTGGAGAGGGGATATTTCCTTCGTATGAACCGGCGAAGAGGAGAGGCGGCCTGGGATATGTGGCCGCGGTCAGAACAGGGTAGATACCAGTGGCAGATCAAGGGAGACGTTCCCTATCAGATCGAGACTGCAAGGAGGCTGCCGGCGGCAGATGATTATCATGTATTTATCATAAGAGAAGATGATATCTGTGTGGTATATATCAATGATGAAGTGGTACTGTCAACCAGAATGTATGATCATAAAGGCGGCTATGCGGGAGTTTATGCCGTGCAGGGAGAAGTAAAGTTAAGTAACTATGTTGTCAGAACATTAAAATAACAGGAGGAAGACATATGAAGAAGAGATTAGTAAGCGTATTGTTGGCGGTTGGTTTAACGGCGGGACTGGCAGCAGGATGCGGGGCCAAAGACAAGGAAAGCAAGTCGGAAGAAGACGGTGTAACGACGGTTACATGGATGACGTCCAGGCCGGTTGACGGAGAGATCGATCAGGTCATGCATGAGATTGCCGATCAGTACAGTGAGGAAAAGGGCGGGAAATGGAAGATTGAATTCGAGACGACTGCGGACAGGCCGTCATATCTTCAGAAATTAAAGACCTTGATCGCCGGGAAGAATATGCCGGATATCATAGATATCGACGCAGATCCATATTGTCAGGAGCTTGTGGATGCCGGGATGTTGGTGGATGTCAAGAAATTTCTGGAGGAGAATGATAAATATGATGATTTTTATCCGATCGCATTGAAGTATCAGGAGTTCACGGACGGCACCATGTATACGCTGCCGCTGGAGTATCATGTGGAAATGACCTGGTATAACAAGGAGATCTTTGACAAATATGAGCTGACCCCGCCGGCTACGATGGATGAATGGCTGAATGTGTGTAAGACGTTAAAAGACAACGGGGTTACGCCGATCTCCGTGGACGGAGTTGACAGATGGCCGGTTCAGAGGTATCTGGCAATGCTTCCGTTCAGGGAATCCGGCAATGATTTTATCATCGATCTCAGAGACGGCAAAGCGAAGATGGACAGTGATACAGGCAGAGAGGCCGCTGAATTTATGGCAGAGATCGGACAGTATTTTAACGATGGTTTTGCTGCGACCGATTATGCAACGGCACAGTCTATGTTCCTGGACGGCAAATCCGCCATGTACTATATCGGCGACTGGGAAATTGCCGCTATGCAGGAAGCCTATGAGCAGGGAAAGATTGATTATTTCTATCTTCCGGCAACAGATGGAGGCAAGACCAAGGCCAATGAATTCTGTGTGAATTCCGGCATTGGAATGGCATTTAACGCAGAGACGTTTGATGAGAAGACGAAAGACTTCGTGCTGTATGTGATTGAGAATTATGGGAAATTATATGCGGCAAAGCAGCAGATGTCACCGATCAGGACAGAGCTTTCCGATGAGGTGGAATATTCTGATCTATATCTGAAGATTCAGGACGATATGCAGAAGACCGGAGAGAATTTCCTAAAGCCATGGGATACCTATCTGGATTCCAACACCAATACTGTTATGCAGGATAACCTGCTGCTGCTGGCCTCGGGAGATCTTACCGTGGATGAATTCTGCAGATTAGTGGATAATTCGATTGCGGAAAATGCAAATTAAAATTGTAGATTTGATCGTAGATTCCCTGCGAATAGGAGGGTATAATGGGAGTGATTAAGAGTAAAAAGGCGTTTTTGGCATTTCTTCTTCCGGGATTGCTGTTTTATATATTGGCGGTGTTCTATCCGATAGAAGAATCTATCCGGCTGAGTTTTATGAAATGGGGCGGAATAGGAGATAAAGAATTCGTAGGATTTCAGAACTATATTACCATGTTCCATGATAAGGTCTTTTATACGGCGTTTATCAATAATCTGATCTACCTGGTGATCGTAGTTTCTATGCAGCTTGCCGTCGGACTGTTCTTCGCGATCCTGCTGACCTATATGACCAGACATGTGACGTTGGTGAAAACCCTGTATTATGTTCCGTGTATCATTACGACGGTTGCGATCACGCAGTTATTCAGAAGCATCTATTCCACGGAGCCGATGGGGCTGCTGAATCAGTTCTTACAGGCGGCGGGTCTTGATGGAATGGTAACTTCGTGGCTGGCAGAAGTGAGTACTGCGCTGGCGGCAGTTTCGATACCGGAAGGCTGGAGATTCACCGGTATGTATATGGTGATCTTCTATGCGGCGCTGGTATCGCTGGATCCGTCAGTGTATGAAGCGGCGAAGGTGGACGGGGCGTCAGAGCTGCAGATCTTATTCAAGATTAAGATGCCTCTGATCAAGGAGATTATCCTGCTGACGCTTACTATGTGCCTGACAGGAGCGCTCAGAGGATTCGATATTCCGTTCCTGCTCACAAGCGGCGGACCCGGAAATGCAAGTGAATTGATGTCCACATATATGTATAAGAAAGCATTTTCCAGTAATCAATATGGCTATGGAAGCGCGCTGGCGGTCTTTATTATTGTAGAAAGCATTCTGGCGGTCTATCTGATCCGGAAGGTATTTACCACTAAGGAAGAGCGGGAGATCAGGGAAATGGAACGGATGCAGAGGCGGCAAAGAAGGAGGGAAGGACGATGAAAGGAAAGGCTATAAAAATTATATTTGCTGTCCTGATCATATTATTTCTGATCATCCAGATCTATCCGGTAATCTGGCTGTTTATCGCAAGTATAAAGCCGACGGTTGAGTTATCGTCCGCGCCGTTTGCATTTCCTGAGAATCCTACTCTGGAAAATTTCGTAAATGTGCTCTCGGACGGCAAGATCGGTCTGTATATGTGGAACAGTCTGAAGGTCACAGGAATCTCGCTGATACTGATTGTGGCGTTGAGCGCTACGGCAGGGTATGCGCTGTCTAAGTTCAGGGTGAGAGGGAAAAAGATCATCTTTTCATTCTTCACATTCGGGATCATGGTTCCGGTTCAGATCACATTGATTCCGCTGTTTATATTTTACAGTGATATGGGAATCCTGAACACCAGCTTTTCTCTGATCCTGCCGCAGGTGGGATTCGCGCTGCCGCTGTCTGTCATGATGTTTGTAAGCTTTTATGAATTTGTGCCGAACGAATTGATCGAGGCGGCGATCGTGGATGGCTGCTCGCCGTTTCGGACATTTATCCAGATCGTATTTCCTCTGGCAAGAAACACGGTGATCACGATCGCGTCTATGTACAGTATCTTGATCTGGAATGACTTTATCTTTGCAAATACCTTCATCAGCGAAGGCTCGGCAAAAACTGTTGCGATGGGCTTGAAGGATTATGTCGGGGCGTTTGGAAATGTGGACTGGGGTTCCACGTTTGCGGCAATCGCTATCTCGATCCTGCCGCCTCTTTTGATCTATTTTGCGCTGAATAAGTGGGTGACGGCAGGTATGACGATGGGCGCAACGAAAGGATAGGCAAGCGATATGAGGGCAGATGTGTAATGGAAGGATAGGTGCGCAATGAAAGGATGGGTGTGTTTATGAAGGAGCAGGGATTGAATGGAATGGTACTTCCGGGAGGCGCCGGGGCGCTTCCTTATCTGACCAGAGGAAGAAGCAGAGCGATCAATGCAGAGAATCGAACGGGGGAGAAGGGGAGGGGCGGCATGGCAGCCGGCCCTCTTGGGGTGTCCCGGAAGGGAAGCCCGTGCCTTAAGGATATCCAACCGGGAGAAAAGGTTGTGTTAGGTGAGATCAACGGGACAGGAGTGATCCATCATATCTGGATGACGGTGGATGCTAAGACCTCGGAAGGCGACTGCTTCGTACTGCGCGATCTGGTGCTCCGTATGTACTGGGACGGAGAAGAGAAACCGTCGGCGGAGGTTCCTCTGGGAGACTTTTTCTGCTGCGGATTCGGGAAGGAGTGTCTGGTGAACTCAGAATTGGTCACGGTCGTTCCGGCCAGAGGCTTGAATGCATATTTTCAGATGCCTTTCGGGAAAAAGGCGCTGCTCACATTGGAGAATCAGCATGTTAATGCGATACCGGCGTTTTTCTATCAGATCGATTATACTCTGTATGATGCCCTTCCTGAGAATACGGCGTATTTCCATGCGCAGTGGAGACGGCAGGAATTGACGGAGCTTGGAAAGGATTATGTGATCGCGGACGGAATCAAAGGGCAGGGGCAGTATATCGGAACTTATATTGCGCTTTCGACCCTGCAGCGGTATTGGTGGGGAGAAGGCGAAGTGAAGTTCTACATAGACGGTGACCGGGAATATCCGACGATCTGCGGAACCGGGATGGAGGATTACTTCGGCGGGTCATGGAGCTTCGCCGTGCAGGAGGCCGGAAAGACGGCAGAGCAGACTTACAGCACGTCGTTTCTTGGATATCCGTATTATTCCAGGCATGATGATCTGGTATGGAATCCTTATCATAATGACGACTGTCCGCCGATGCGGGGATTCTACCGCTGGCATGTGATGGATCCGATTTTCTTCGAGGAGGATCTGAAGGTAACGGTTCAGCAGATTGGAGTGGGGTATAACGGGTTGTTCGAGCGGCAGGATGATCTGGCGAGTGTCGCTTACTGGTATCAGCGGGAGCCGCATGGGGAGTTTCCGAAGTTGTTGGAGAAAGAGAAGAGGTGGCCGAGGTGAGGAGGGATAAGAGAGTAACAGTTTAGTTGAATATGGCGGCGAGGGCGTAAGTTTCCTTGACAGGATATCCCAAAGGTGGCAATATTAGTTAATAAACGGTATTGTCTCTTGCTTAGCAGGGCGGCAATCAATGAAGGAGGATTTCATGGATAAGAAAACAATGTACAAACTGACCTACGGCTTGTTCGTTCTTACTTCTGCTTCAGAAGGGAAGGACAGCGGATGTATTATCAACACGGCGGGGCAGGTGACAAGCGAGCCTAACAGGATCAGCATCACTGTAAATAAGTCTAATTTTACACATGACCTGGTGAGAGAAAGCGGAAAGTTCAATATTTCCATCCTTAGTGAAGCGGCAAGCTTTGATACGTTTAAGCATTTTGGTTTCCAATCGGGGCGGGATGTGGATAAGTTTGCTGATTATACGGAGTGTAAGCGTTCAGCCAATGGTCTGTACTATGTTACGGCTGGAACCAACGGCTATATCAGCGCGGTGATAGAGCAGAGTGTTGATCTGGGGAGTCACACGATGTTTATTGCAGCTGTAGAAGATATGGAGGCGCTCTCTGATGTGCCGTCGGCGAGTTATGCTTATTATCAGTCGGATATAAAGCCGAAGCCGGAGAAGGCCGCTGCCGGTAAGACGGTGTGGCGGTGTACGGTGTGCGGATATGTATACGAAGGAGAGGATATTCCGGCGGATTTTATCTGTCCGCTGTGCAAACATCCGGCATCTGATTTTGAGAAGGTTATGCAGTAAGCAGAGATGATTAGCGGAGAATGGCTAATGTAAGGTAAGAGTGATAAGAGAAGGGATCCGGAAGAATTTTGACGGGATGCACTTAGCGCATGATGCCGAAGGGGAAGTCTTGGAGGTATATGGGGCAGAACGTGAGGTATGTATTCTTGCCAGCCGTGCTGGACGAATTGATCGGACTTGTAAGAGAAGTGATATGGGAACAGGAGTTAGGGAAGAAAGAGAACATGCAGATTAATGAAGAAACGAAAGAGGTTATTGCAAATGGACATTTCGGTACATGGCATACGGCAGAAATTTCCGGGAAATTGACAGAGCCAGAGCTTGCCCTGAACGGCCAGAGCCATGCAGGGATAGAGGAAACAGCACTCTGTTATGCCCAGGCGCAGATTGATGAAATGGGGCTGCGGAGGAAGTGGAACTGCTTGGCGCAAGGGTTTATGGTAGCCGTTCCAGGGAAGGGCTGTACCACGACGGAGCGGATATTGATGTTGTGGTGTCTTACAGCGGCAGTTTAAGGGAGGATGCTTTTTTCAATGAGGCTGGTAATCCCCTTCGTTTCAGCAAAAGTGGAAACCCGGAAATTGAAAAGCCTATGCAACACATTATGTGGATTTGGGAAGGGCAGAGCAGCTAAAAAAGGAAAAGATAGAGAAGGCTGCAGCAATCCGGGCAGGAAGATTGGGTAAGACGTCAGGTATGCCGGAAATGAATATTTCTGAAAATAACAATGGTTGATAAAATGGGGAAAATGGATGGAAAAAAACGGATAAAAAATATAATTTATGAAAACAATTATCAGAAATGCCACCATAATTAAAATATCCATTAAATAAATATTGACATTGGAAAAGTTATGAGTTAATATAGGTTCATATTTTAAAGAAAAGGTAGATATGGTATATGTTGGTGGTATCTGTAATGACAAAGAACAACTAAATTTAAGAAAGAGGGTAAGCACTAGGGATAGTGTTTTATTTATAGTACCCTTTTCAGCATTATTGAATGCTGGTTGTTTCTGCCTTACAGAATACTGCATACACTGGGAATGATTGTCTTGTTTTGATGAATGAGAATTAGGGAAAGTGTGACTGTAGAGGTCATGCTTTTTTTGTTTTAGACCAACTATGAAATGGAGTGCAAGTTTTAAGACATTGCGGGTATCCTTTCATGGAAAGCCTTGTTTTACTGTGTCAATTTGAGACATATGGATTCGTGGTTTCAGTCTATTTATGATAGGCAGAAACCACGTTTTTTTGTGTCTTGAACGAAAATATATTTCATTTGGAGGTTTTAAACATGAAGATGATACGGACAGAAAATATAACGAAAAAGTATAAACGGTATAAGAAGCAGGAGGGAGTGATAGGAAGTATTAAGGGTCTGTTCCATAGAGAATATGAAGAAAAAATTGCGGTAGATGCCTTTAACATGGATGTGGATGAGGGTGAGTTTATAGGATTGATTGGACCGAATGGAGCGGGTAAAACTACCTTAGTGAAGATGCTGACTGGCATTATTGCGCCAACAGGCGGCGAAATTCAGGTCATGGGATTTTATCCCAATAAGCTGGAGAAGGCATTTAAGCATCAATATGCGGTAGTTATGGGGCAGAAGAGTCAGTTGTTCTTTGAACTGACAGCGGAGGATACGCTGAGACTGTTTAAAGAAATATATCGGATTCCAGAAGACGAGTATAGGAAAAATAAGAACTTTTTTGTGGAGCTGTTTCAGGTACAGGAACTTATGGATGTACAGGTAAGGACATTATCATTAGGAGAAAGGATGAAAATGGAATTGATTGCTGCATTGCTTCATAATCCCAAAATACTGTTTTTAGACGAACCGACAATTGGACTGGATGCTGTGGCAAGTAAACAGATTCGGACTTTCTTGAAAAATATAAATGAATCGAGAGGGACGACCATCCTGCTAACTTCACATTATATGGAGGATATTAAGGCATTATGCAAACGCTCTATTGTAGTAAATTACGGCAGAAAAATATATGACGGCGATACGGATATGTTATTTGAACAATACCAGAAGAGCAAGAAAATGACGATATATTTTGAGCATAGCGTAGAGTCTGATGTCCCGGAATATTGCAGGATATTAGAAAAAACAAATGACAAACTGGTGCTTGAAATACCAAAACAAAATACAGAAAAAGTTCTGGAATCGTATATAGGTCATTATCCGATCCGGGATATTGGAATTGAGGAAGAAGAAATAGGCTCTGTAGTAGAGCGTATCTATAAGGAGGTGTAAAACGTGAAGAAATATTTGGAAATTGCTAAGGCATATATGAAAGCGCAGTTAATCTGGAGAGCAGATGTACTTGTTGATGTGATTCTGTCAGTAGCTAAGATATTGTTTGCATGGATCTTATGGAGTATTTTGTTTGAAGGAAAAGAGCAGATAGCAGGATTGAAATTTCACACCATGATTTCTTACTATATCATAAGTTCCTATTTATTCCAGATGGAAAAGTCTGCTGAAATCAGCCAGCAGATGACGGGGATGTTGAGAAACGGCACTTTTTCAAAATATATGGTGATACCGGTACAGACACAGGGCTATTTTGTGGCGATGGAGGTCGGGAAACTTGCATTTTCTTCAGGCATTGGCTTTTTAGCAACTGTTCTGTGGTTTTGTTTGTTCCGGATTTCTATTGTACATACAGTCAATTTGAAGATATTGCTATGCGGAATTATCATGGTTGTTTTAGGTCTGCTGTTTATGGCTCAGCTCAATTATTTCCTTGGGATTTTAACTTTAAAATTTGAGGAGATCAGTACCTTTCTCATGATAAAGGATAATTTATCAGCAGTTGTGACAGGAGCAGTGATTCCCCTTGCACTTTTGCCGGAATGGATGATAGCCAGCATGAGATTTCTACCGTTCTATTATGTTACATATCTCCCAAGCATGCTGTTTATAGGAAGATGTGAGGATGAAGCAGTGACAGGCTTATTTGTTTTAAGTATATGGTGCATTTTCTTTATTGTTTTAAATCAAGTAACTTATGAACATTATCGAATTAAATATGACGGAGCAGGAATATGAAAGATAATTATAGATTTTTGACAGAATTAATGAAATTAAGGATATCCCATATCATGACATTCCGGTTGGGATTCTTTGGACCGTTTTTTATTGACACCAGTTATTTTCTGGTTCAGCTTTTTGCCTTTGAGGCAATTTACGGGCATGTGGATAAAATTCGTGGATGGAGGCATGGAGAAATCCTTGTTTTTGTAGGAACATTTTCCCTGATCAATGCCCTTAACATGACAATTTACTTTTTTGGAGTGATTTCCATACCTGAAAAAATACAAACAGGTGAACTGGATTTGTATCTGACCAAACCGGTAAATCCGCTATTGCGAATTACTTTTGAAAAAATAAATCCAGGTTCCATACCGTTATTGGCTTTCAGTGCATGTATTATTGCGTATGGGGTGAAAGAAATAGACATGGGTTTTTCATGGTCTCACATTATTAAATATCTGTTTCTGGTTTTTATGATGACGATACTGTACTACGATATGGAACTCTTGATACGATGCTTTGCTTTTTTTGTTTACTCTGTAAACAATTTAACGAAAATTGAGGAAACAGCGATTGACTTGTGTTTGAAAATACCAGGGATTGCTTTTTATGGAATTTATAAGTTTATTTTTTATTGTGTATTGCCATATGGAATCATTGCAACGTTGCCGACACAAGCATTTATAGGGGCACTGTCAGTAAATGGTCTGTTGTTTGGAGTAGTAATTGTGTGTATTTTTACTTTTTTTGCATTATCATTTTGGTCATATGGAGTACACAGATATGAGAGTGCAAGCAGTTAATTATTTTTGGTAATAGGAGGGTTAAAATGGTTCAAACAGATAAAGTATTGGAATTTGATAAGATGAAAGAGAAGTGGATTGAACTGGCACTTACAGAGTGGGCAAAAGAAAAGATTAAGGACACCGTTCCCAGCATGTCAGAGAATGAATTGATAGCAAGGCAAAGGGAGACAAGTGAAGCCAGAGAACTATTGGAGAAAAGCGGAAATCCGCCGTTGGTTTCTTTAAGTGGGATTAGAGAATGCATCCAAAAGGCTGCTAAAGGAGACTGTTTATCCATTTCACAGCTTGAAGATATGGAAAAATCCCTTGTTGCTGTAATGCGGTTAAAGAACTATCTAAGCCGTTGTAAACAATGGGAAATATCGTTGGCATATTATGATGAGAAGCTGGATTGTCTGGATAATCTGAAAGAAACCATTAGTATGCAGATTAGAAATGGCAGGATAGATGATAATGCTTCCAAAGATTTAAAATCCTTGCGGGATAATATTGAACGGCATGAAAGAGGCATGCGGGAGAAAGTAGATGCAGTTATACGGGCGAATAAGGAAAGCCTGTCTGATCATTTCAGTACTCTGAGAAATGGGCATATTTGTATTCCTGTTAAAAAAATATATAAATATAAAATAAAAGGTAATGTGATTGATAAATCCTCAACGGGAGGTACCTTATTTATAGAACCAAGTTCTGTGGGGAAATATTATGAGACATTGCAGCTTCTACGGATACATGAAGAAAATGAAGAATATAGGATACTCTATTCTCTTTCTGCGATGGTGGCCGATTATGAGGAGATTTTGGAACAAAATATCAGTATGATAGAAAAACTAGATTTTATTTTTTCAAAAGGAAAACTGAGTTTAGAATATGATGGAGTAGAACCAAAAATTAATACGCAACGATATATCCGAATAGAAGATGGACGACATCCCCTTATGGCTCCGTCAGAGTGCGTGCCGCTGCAATTTGAGATAGGGAAGAGTTTTGATGGCGTAGTTATTACAGGGCCTAATACGGGCGGTAAAACAGTTACAATTAAGACAGTTGCATTAAATTGTATGATGGCACAATGCGGTTTACACGTGGCATGTAAAAAAGCGGAAATTTGTATGAACAGTAATTTTCTGTGTGATATAGGTGACGGGCAAAATATATCAGAGAATCTTTCTACATTTTCAGCACATATTGTGAATGTATTAGAAATATTAAAAAAAGTTAACAGAGACAGCCTTGTAGTTATGGATGAGCTTGGTTCCGGCACAGACCCAACAGAAGGCATGGGAATTGCCATTGCAATATTGGAAGAATTACAAAAGAGTGGAGGACTATTTCTCGTTACGACACATTATCCAGAGGTAAAACAATATGCAGATAAAAAAGCCAGGATTGAGAATGCGAGGATGACCTTTGATAAGGAAAGTCTGCAACCTCTTTATCAATTAGTTATTGGAGAAGCTGGGGAAAGCTGTGCTTTCTACATAGCCGGGAAAATGGGAATGCCAGAAGAGATGTTAAAAACGGCAATGAAGGCGGCTTACGGAAAGGAGGAAATATCGGAAAATCTGAAACAAGTGGTTTCTAAAAATCATTTAGAAAAGAGGAGGGTATCTGGTATTCAAAAAAGGAAAAGAAGGAATGAGGCAGCACAAAAAGCTCTGGAATTTCAACTGGGAGACAGTGTTCTTGTATATCCAGATAAAAAGATTGGCATTGTCTGCAAGACAGCCAATGAAAAAGGAGTTTTGAGAGTACAGATGGCGGATAAAAAAATTTGGGTTAACCGAAAAAGAATGAAACTCCATGTGGCTGCGGAGAAATTATATCCTGATGATTATGATTTTTCTATTATTTTTGACAGCGTAAAAAATAGAAAGCTGCGGCACCAAATGGACAGAGGAAAGATGATAGAAGAACAAATTACTATTGATGAATAGATAACTCAAACTTTGCATTTGAATAAGCGCCGATGCACCTGGCGAGTAGGCGAAATCTATGCGCAATTCCCTTTCCGGGAAAAAATGCAGCCGGACTTGAAAAATCCGGCTGTTGGTGTAAAATTGAAGTATATAAATCCTTATATCATTACACAAAAATTATACTTTGAACGAGAAAGGATACCAACTAAATTTTGATCCTTTTTCTATCCGTTAGCCGTATTCTTGAAACCTTCGCCCATTAGTAATGTTTTGGAAAATGGATTTCCGTGATTAATAACTCTTTTCACTTGATACTGATTCACCGTTAATTTTGCCCTAACCTAGCATTGGCGAACCATACGCTCCACGAAGTTATGCGGGTTTCAGCGATTTTCACGCGGGAAAAGTAAAAAAGTTTGTGACATTAACTTGACATACGCGGGGTATGGGGCGCTGTGTGTGGAGGATAGTATACCAGTGTGAAGATGGAAGCCCATAATTTAGTAATCGCTTTATTAATCACATGTGTGATTAATAAAGCGATTATTATGTGTTGATTAAATTGACGAAAAAGGATATACTTTATGGAGAGGAGGTGTACTGATATGAATCTTGGTATGGAGACAGAATTGGTTGAATTCAAAAAAACAACAGGAGAATTAAAAGAAGGCCTTATTTCTATCGCCTCTATGTTGAATAAAAACGGAAAAGGAACTTTATATTTTGGTGTAAGGAATGATGGTGAAATTATAGGACAACAAATAGGAGACCGTACCATGCGGGAAATATCCCAGGGTATTGCAAATGCAATCAAACCACAGGTTATTCCAACGATTATTGTGGAACTGTGTGATGATAAAAATATAATAAAAGTCACTGCTGAAGGAGATGAAAAGCCTTATTCGGCATATGGAAAATATTATATGAGATCAGCGGATGAAGATAGAGAAATATCACCGCAGCAGTTACGCCGTTTGATGCTTAGTATATCAGATTCTATTGTAAATATTGAGGCGAATAATCAGGAACTAACTTTTGAACAATTAAAAACATTGTATGCAGGAAATAATCTAACACTTCGGGAGAATACTTTTCAGCGAAATTTAAATCTTCTGACGCGAGATGGGACTTATAATTTGATGGCAGGTATTTTAGCAGATGTGAATAGTTATTCCATTAAAGTGGCAGTGTTTCGTGGAACAAATAAAACGGATCTGGTCAAGCGGAATGAGTATGGTTATAAGTGCATGCTTGTGGCTGTAAAACAGGTGCTGGATTATATGGAAGCATTGAATGATACCATAGTAGATGTGGGAGGAAGTCTTAGAGAAGAAAGAAGCTTGTTTGATTTCTCATGTTTCAGGGAGGCATGGCTGAATGCATGTTTGCATAATCGCTGGTCAAGACAGACGCCGCCGGCGGTATATATGTTTGATGACCGTATTGAGATTATTTCAGTGGGAGGCTTACCGGAGGGACTTACACTGGAGGAGTTTTATGAGGGGAAAAGTAAACCAGTGAATCTCGAACTTCAGCAGATCATGGTTCAGTTGGACTATATTGAACAAACAGGGCATGGAGTTCCATTGATCGTATCCAGATACGGAAAGGAAGTATTCGATATAACAGAGAATTTTATTACCGTGACAATTCCATTAAATAAGACTGAAAGAACAGAATCTGCTCTGCTCCAAAACAAAAAAGTGTTGCTTGAGGATAGTGATGAAAAGATAGTTTCATTAATGAAGGAAAATAGCAGCATTAAAGTAAATGAAATCAGCCGGCAGGTTGGGTTGGGAATGACTACAATTACAAAAAGAATTCGTCAGTTGAAAGAAAAGGGGCTCATTGAAAGAAAAGGTTCTAAGAAAAAAGGATATTGGATAGTAAATATAAAGTGACAGGTGAGATGATGAGGATTATATAAATGAATGTAGAAGCCTATGATTTAGATTCACTTCGAAAGTTAGTGCGAAGCCTTCAGGATGAAAACAGAAGATTGAAAGAACTGTTGGATAAGGCCGATATTGCTTATGAGTCAGAAAATGTGTTTGACGAAAAAATAGAAAGCATTGAAGAGTACGATTCTGACCAGGGAGGACGTATTCAAAATAAATATATTACAGAAGAACTGGCAAATAAATATTTTGCAATGTTTTGGGGAAGAATGGATGTTTATGCCAAAAGAGGCACGAAGGGAGGTTATTTTCCACAGTGTGATCATAGATGGAATGACCGGATATGTCCGAAACAGTGTGGTGAAAAAATCAATTGTGAAGCCTGTGAGAATAGGAAGTGGACGGAACTTAAGCCCAAGAAAATTATCGAGCATCTCCTTGGATATAGAGAAGATGGTGCGGATGCATTAGGCGTATATCCATTGTTCCCAGATGGCACATGCCGATTTATTGTTTTTGATTTTGACAATCATGAGAAAGGTGCTGAAAAGACAGATTTTGCAAATACGAATGATGAATGGCATGAAGAGGTTGATGCATTAAGGCTTATCTGCGAAAGAAATGGTATATTGCCTTTAGTAGAAAGATCAAGATCAGGCAGAGGCGCACATGTATGGATATTTTTCAAAAAACCGATATCCGCTTCTCTTGCAAGAAATTTTGGATGCCTTCTGCTTGATAAAGGCTCCTCTTCGATCAATCTGAAATCTTTTCATTATTATGACCGAATGTATCCGTCCCAGGATGTTGCAAGCAGTATAGGAAATCTGATTGCATTGCCGCTGCAGGGACAGGCACTGAAGAATGGAAACAGCGCTTTTGTTGATAAAAATTGGAATGCTTATCCGGATCAATGGGACATTTTACTTAACCATACTGAAAAACTGTCAAAAGAAGATGTAGAAAAATATATGTCAAAATGGCAGTCAGAGCTTGCCAAAGAAAAAGGAATGCTGATCCCTTCCTTTTCTGGGAATCGTCCAAAGCCCTGGAAGAAAATAGAGGGATTTGTAAAATCTGATGTTGTAGGAAAAATGCACATAGTTCTTGGTGATGGAGTATATGTTGATACATTAAATTTGATGCCGCGTCTGCAAAATCAGATCCGGAGTATGGCAGCTTTTGATAATCCTGTGTTTTATAAGAATAAAAGGCTTGGATATTCCAATTATTATAATTTCAGCGCTGTATATATGGGAAAAGATACGGATGGTTATATTTGCATTCCAAGAGGCCTTTTTGATAATCTGCTTACTTCCTGCAAGGAGGCAGGTGTTGAGTATGTTATTTCAGATCACAGGGAAAAGGGAAGACCCATAAGGGTTTCTTTTAACGGTGATTTAAAGATGCAGCAGAACCTGGCGGCACAGCATTTGCTTGCATTTGATCATGGAGTTCTCAGTGCGGCTACTGCATTTGGAAAAACAGTAGTCTGCAGCTATCTCATTGCCGAGAGAAAAATAAATACACTTATTTTGCTTCAAAGTAAAGATTTGCTGGAACAGTGGGTGGATGAATTAAATAAATTTTTAATCATAGACGAGGAACCGCCAACCTATCGAACAAATAGCGGGAGGGAAAAGCGTAGGAAAAGTGTGATTGGAATTTTGCATGGCAGTAAAAATACTTTGACTGGTATTATTGATGTGGCCATGGTCGGCTCCATGTATAGTAAAGGAAAATTCAATAGTTTTATTAATTCTTACGGCATGGTTCTGATGGATGAATGCCATCATTGTGGTTCCAATACTTCTATCAAAGTGATGCAGAAGATAAATGCCAGATATGTTTATGGTGTGACGGCAACGCCAAAAAGGGGGGATAATCTGGAGGAAATTATTCATATGCTTTTGGGTCCGGTCAGACACAGCTATACTGCAAAAGAGAGGGCGATAGAACAAGGAATCGGCCACTATGTATATCCGCGGTATACAAGGGTTATTGATACAAACGAAAGTAAAAATGATATTAATGGTGCATATTCTTTGATTAGCATGAATACCGTTCGGAATGAAATGATTCTTGCAGATACAAGAATTTGTGTGGAAGAAGGAAGAACACCAGTAATTTTGACAAGGTACAAAGAACAGGCGAAGTATTTGTATGACCATTTGCAGAAAGACGCAGATTATGTGTTCATCTTATATGGAGATAATAGTGATAAGGAAAACTCAGAAGTTAGAAGAAAACTAAAAGAGGTGACCAGGACGCAGAGCCTGATTTTGGTGGCAACAGGTCAGAAAATAGGGGAAGGGTTCGATTATCCGAGGCTGGATACCCTGATGCTGGCTTCGCCTGTTTCCTTTGCAGGCAGGCTTGAGCAGTACATTGGAAGATTGAATCGTGATTATGAGGGGAAAAAGGAAGTTATAGTATATGATTATGTAGATTCTCATATCCGGGTCTTTGATAATATGTACTCAAAAAGGCTGTGTACCTATAAACGGACAGGATTTCAATTGATAACAAATCGTATTCTTTCAAAACAGACAGTAAATTCTATTTATGATTCCGGAAATTACATGGATGTATTTGAGAGGGATATTGTTGAGGCGGAAAAGAAAATCATTGTTTCCAGCCCAGAGCTTACACAGGATAAGATAGAGCGCTTTACCTATCTTGTAAGGGCAAGACAGGAAGCTGGAATTACAGTGACAGTTATAACAATAGAACCACAGAACGTATCTTGTGGAAGTTCAGAGTTTTGTCAGAGATTAATTCAAAATATGAAAGAAAGTGGTATTCAAGTCATTGTAAAGGAAGAGGTAATAGAACATTTTGCTATTATAGACAATGAACTTGTGTGGCATGGAGGAATGAACCTGTTGGGCAAAGAAGATGCATGGGATAATCTGATACGAATCAAGTCCGATCAGGTTGCGGCAGAATTGTTGGAGATTGCATTAAAGGAATAGCAACTTAATCACTGACTTATGGAAATGGTTGTTTTGGATTAATTCTAAAGAAGGAATAAAGAAATGTAAAAAAATTGTTAGTCCTTACTTGATAGCACTATATGGGGAGAAGGTGAAGGCTTTGGAATCAAAGGATCGTACACAGTCAGCTTTGATCAATGCGGTAAAGGCTGAGATTAAGTGTTCGGCAAGTAGAAGAAAATCAGAATAAATAAACGGCAATCAGAGTCAATCCGAGGAAAAACACTTTTTCAGAGGTGCTTATGATAGCAAAGGAATATTTGAGCCAGGCCTATAAGATTGATAATGATATCAACAGCAAGCTGGAGCAGGTAGCTTTTTTTCGTGATCTGGCAATAAAAGCAACAAGATTCTTTGAAGACTGATATCACACATATGATAAAGCGGGTATCCAATAGAGCAGAGAGAACAATTCTTGAGAAGAGATATTTGTATTTTGATACCTGGGAGCAGATATCCGTGGACATGGGCTATAGTATCCAGCATACCTTTAGGCTTCATGACAAGGATTAGTTCGATGAAATAGTTCTTGAAGCCTCCTGTATCTTCAAGCGATTTATATGATATTGGAAAATCATCTGCTTTATATGTGTGATGATAAATATCCATCCGTACTAGTACACCGAATAATAAGTAACCAGCCATATAACTTGCCTGATTTTCCATCTGCGTCGTTGTTGTCAATCGGCGTAGCGCCCACTACGCCTCATTCCTCCGCCTTGCATATGAAAAATCATTCTGCGTTATATGGCTAGGAGCTTATTTTTCGGTGTACTAGTAATACCTCTGCTGTACGACGGCTTTTTTCTTTTGTCGTCGTGCGGCAGATTTAATAATTTTAATATGAACTATGCTCTGATATAATCAGGAAAATAGTAGTAGTATCATAACTGAAATACTTATTTTATCTCGGATTTTCTGAAAACTAAGTGTGTTGCTGTCGGTGAAATAACGATCACCGCTGCTGCAAACACCGACGACAATGTAAGTGTTCTGTTATCATTCGTTTGTGCAAGACTAAAACAGGTCAGCCGGAAAACACTCTCTCTGATGAAGTTTCTAAGGATATTGCAGGACACAAAGCTGAACACAATCGTTACAGCTACTCCCGATGTAACTTTTTTGAGGGCAAAGACAATAAACATAACGATACAGATGTTGGCACATATCTGCAACATGACTACCAGCAGCCAAACAAAATCTGTAACAGAAAATATACTACTGTCAAACCTATATTTAACAGCAAATCCGATAACTGTTGCGAAAACATAGGTTAAATGTAGCAGCACTGCCATGATAACGGCTGTAATAGTTCTTGTAATAAACACTGAAAAACGGCTGTACCCTGCCTTTATCTCATTATGTATTGTTCGGTTTAGAAAATCATTTCCTGCAAACCAAGCAGTAACAAGTGAAATGATAAACATAAAAGATGTATCGCAAATCGAAAAAGAAAACACCGTTGCTGTATCAAGATTTTCCGGGAGTTTCAGAAATCCAAGGAAAAATCCTGCTGCTGCAAGAACAGCCACCGTAAGATACATTATAATAAATCTTTTCGCTTTGTATTTTTCAATGATTAGCTGATTATACATTGCTGTCACCTCCCGTAATACTAAGAAAGTATTCTTCAAGGCTTTGCCCCGTAACTGAAAGTTTTTCGTCAAGTTCATTATGAGTGAGTGACTTGATTATTCTCCCCTTGTGGATAATATAGTAATCAGTGGCAAGCAGATAAAGCTCGTTAAGGAAATGGCTTGATAGGAATAGTGTTACGTCATTTTCCTCATTCAGCCTTTTGAGCAAGCTGCGCAGTTCAGATATGTTTTTCGGATCAAGACCGTTTATCGGTTCGTCAAGTATGAGCAGCTTCGGCTTGCCGACAAGAGCCATTGCTATGCTAAGTCTTTGCTTCATGCCCATAGAGAATTTTCCTGCCTTCTTATCCTTAACCTCGGTCATTCCCACCATTCCAAGTAGCTTATCACATATTTCCTTGTCGGGATTGCCGATAAGGATACGCTGTAATTCAAGATTACGGTAAGCGGAGTATTCCGGATAAAGGGCAGGAGCTTCAATGGTGCTGCCGATATGTCGGCGCATTTTCAGAATATCGCATGGTCTATTCTTCCCGAACAGCGAAAAATCACCGTTTGTCGGGTAAAGCAGCCCTGTCAGCACTTTCATCAATGTAGTCTTACCTGCGCCGTTCTCACCAATAAAACCGTATATATGCTTATTTTTAAGACTAATGCTTACATCATCAAGCGCAAGGAAATTTCCATATTTTACGGATATTCCGTGTGTTTGCAGGATAATGTTTTCCATTTTGCAGCCCTCCTTTTATTATCCAAATGTGCGCTTGATTTCGTCACGTTCTCTTTGCATTTCCACCCAATTCTCCACATATCCGCAATCGCAGCAGACATAGCGTATAACCGGGATTTTTTTCATCAATGTAAAGGTCGAAGTATAAATATTGTTCCCGCTGGCATGACGATTTTGGTTATCGGGAACACGGACAATATTTTGTGAACTGCATTTAGGGCAGCGTTTTGTATTTTTCATGGTATTATATCCTCCTTACGACAAGTGATAAGCTTAAAACTTCAGCTATGGCGATGCAGAGCAAAACCTATATATTTACAGACCACATACCGATAAGCCCTGCAATCAAAAACATAATCAGCGGTACAATATACTTTCGCGGGTGTTGCCATAAATCATCTTCAATCCTCCAGTTACGGACGGGACAAAACCACTCCAACAGGACGGACAAGATTGTACTTTGCAGCGCGATTATAAGCGCAGTAATGATTTTTGCCTGTCCCGGCAGTGTTCGGACTGCCTGTTCTAAACCGGGATCACAGGAAAGCAATATACAGATTGGGGTATTCAGGCATAGAACGGCAAACCCCAGCGGCATAACATTTACTCCCTCAAATCGCCCTAATATGAATGGCATAGCACCAGCGATTACGCATTTCGTTTTGTGTGTAAGCTTCTGTTACAGTCATAGCATACTGCAAAAGCGACATTTCTTCCGCTTTGTCCATAATCGGTAGGTTTTTGTCCATGAAAAAACAGACCGCCAGCGTGGACGATCTGCTTTCCTGATAGATTGATTATGCCTTTACTGCTTCAAAAGATAATGTTACAACAGCGCGGAATATCTGATTGCTGTATTCTGTTTCGATAGTCCCGTCATAGCGTTCAGCGGCGGCACGGACGCTTTGCAGGCCCCAACCGTGCAAAGTTTTATCTTCTTTGGAAGTCTGCAAACTTCCGTTCATTTCGGTCGGTTTAGCACTACACCCGTTCTCCACCTTGATCACCATCATATCATTTATGCGGCGGATTGTTAAATTGACAAAGCGAAATCTATCTTCCTCATTTTTTATCGCTTCAAGGGCATTATCCAAAAGATTACCTAAAATCGCAACTAAGTCAACACTTTGTATATTGGTGCGGCGTGGAAATTCAATGTTTGTACCTACTTGTATATTTAGGGAAGCAGCAAGGGCAATCTTGCTGTTGATTAGATAGTCTACGGCTTCGTCGCCTACCCATGCTGTCTGTGTAAGTTCTTGTATTGGAAAACGCAGATTTTCAATGTAGCGGGCGGCTTCCGTTGTATGGTTTTTTTATAGATAGTGATACACTACATCAATATGATTTTGGAAGTCATGGAACAATTTTGCGTTAGCGGCATAAACATTTTTAAGAGTCTGATAGTCATGCTCCAATAACGCATTTTTTCTTTTTCAAGCAGCATAATCTTTTTCTCCATTTCATATTGGCGGTTAAGGTTGAAAAATAAGATTGCTACAAGGATTAGCATTGAGAAGATGATCCAAGTTGTCAGTTGGTCGTCACTTATGGATACGGTATTCTGCCCGGATAAAAGAACGGCTCCCAGCATACCAGCTATCGCAATTCCGGCTATTATCCGTGGTGATAGATTTTCATTTCTTTTATGCGATTTCACAGTAAGAAAAGCAATTCCCAGCATAAAAAGCCAGACAATCCAAACTGCCGCTATATATCCATTTGACCGCATATCAAGAAAACGGTCTGATTGAAAGATATCCCCCAGCCCAGCCGATAGAATAAATTCCCACAAAGCAACCGTTGCTTCATAAAAGAAAATGAGAAACAGGCTCACCCTGGGCTGCGCCGCATATAGATAATATGCAATCAGTATTACAAAAATTATTTCTATACCCGTCATATAAAATTGCTGAATGGGGAAACAGGACAGCACGGTAATAAAGGCTGCTGCACACACAGAAATGACGCTTGCTTTTTTCCTGTTTCCAGCTAATTGCTGCAATGTTATAACAAGATACAGCCCTAAAAATATCCGCAATCCATTTGTAAAAAAGAATGAAAGTATCTGATACCAAGTCATCATATATGCGCCCCCCAAAACCTGTTTATCTGCTTTTTTACTTCCTGCAAATGGGAACGGCTGATTGGAAGCGTTTCGCCATTTTTGAGATATGCCATGCTGTCACTGATTTTCATAATGGTCGTCTGTAATATCAAAAAGGAGATTGCTGCTTTGTGTATAAGTTGCAATCTCATAACCTATTCCGCAAGAGCGCAGACAGTCTTTCACAATATCCCCATGAGATTTGATCGCTTCCTTATCGTCGTCACATATCGCTATCCGTACCAATGCGTTCACCCCGTTTCTTGTATCTTCCGTCAGCGGGCTTTTCAGCGTCCTTTGGTATCAACCACAAGCGGCTGAATTTTGCCACGCCCGGTATGCGGTTTTCCTCACATAGCTTTTGCACATGTCTTTCTGAAATGCCCCATTTTGTTGCTGCTTCCGGGGCGGGAATATACTCTAACATCTTTATGCACCTTTTCTCTGATCTCTATCAGTATAATTATGTACGTCCAACCGAATAACTTCAAGCTGCTTTTTGAAAATAAAGAAAATTATTTTGGCTAACTGATAGAACTGTGTAGACATATCTAAAAAGAAAGGTGAACAGTAAAATGTAACAGGGTGAATGAATATGGCAAAAAGACCAGTACCACGATATGACTTTAAGGCTTTTGGGGAGGCAATCAAGATAGCCTGGAAAGGGCGCAAGGAGAGACGGAAAAAGGTATACGACGAGATCCTTTTGGAGCAGTCCGCCGGGCGTTCCGGCGGCGCAGCCGCTTTCTGCTCCACTTTGGTTGTGGATTTGTTACGTGATAGAACGCCATTTTGCCGGGGTTAGGTATAAATCCCTGTACCTGGCAAAAGTGCGCCCGTAAAGCTGCATATAGAAAGGCTTTTTTGAGATAATCAACCATTTTACTAGAAAAGTTTGACTTGCGCTAATTTGTATAGTTTATGTTATTAACTTCGCACCATATGGAGATAAAATATAAAACTATTGCAAATTGCTTTGTAATAACGTATAATAAAAACGATATTACGAATTGTGCAAAATATATCATGGAGAAGGAGCATTAAAAAATGAAGAGGAAGTTAGCAGCCGTCTTTCTGGCGGCAGCCCTGGTGGTGTCTGGCGGTTCGATGGCTTGGGCAGCAGAGGGAGAAGAAGATGCAGGACAAGTCAATATTGAAGAAAGGACAGATTCGAATGTAAAGAAAAGTGTGGATGCGTCGTTGGATGAGACTGAAACAGTTGGTGATCGCAGCGAAGATATAAACTCTGATACAGATGCGCGATCTGAAAAAGATGAGAATTTGACAGCCAGAGATATAGCATCTGATTTGGAGCCGGCAGCTTCGGAATCGGGAGACCCGGAGCCAGTGAATCCCGGGGAAGGAACGGATACAATAACGGAGACGGATGCTAATGGTCTTACATGGACGTTGACAGATAGAGTGGTTACGATCTCTGGAAGTGGAGAAACAGGAGAATCGCCGTTTGATGATGAGATAATAGAAGGGATTACCTCGGTGGTTATCGAAGACGGTGTTACGGGAATAGGGAATCATACATTTGAGTGGTACAGAGGATTAAGAACAGTAGTAATACCGGGAACTGTAACGGAAATAGGTGAGTATGCATTTTATAATTGTGAAAGCCTTTCTGATCTGGCTATACCTAATAGTGTTACGAAGATAGGAAATCACGCGTTTAACAGATGCCGTGAGCTGACTACTGTGACAATTCCGAACAGTATGACAGAAATAGGTGAATATGTATTCTATGGCTGTATTGGTTTAAAAAGTGTATCTATTCCATCCAGTATTGTGAAAATAGGTGCATATGCATTTTACGGTTGTTCCAACCTTTCGGCCCTGACCATACCAAATAAAGTGACGAGGATAGCTTATCGGGCTTTTGCATATTGCGGAACGCTTCCTGAGGTAACGCTTCCAAGCAGTGTAAAGAGTGTGGGGGATGGCATATTTGCAGGATGTACAGGTCTAAAAAAGGTTACGTTTGACGGAGAGGCACCAGAGATTACTTTTGATGATAGAGTGGTTCAACTTGAACCCTTCGAGGATGTAACAGCGATTGCTTATTGCACAATTGCCAGTAAAACGTGGACCGAGGAAATACGAAACAGCTTGGGAAGTAAATTTGCGGGCTGGCTAATGCCCAAATTACCGGCAACTCCGAAGCCGCCGTCAACGACAGATAAGGTCAAACCGCTTAGGATCGTCCCGGAGGTCACAGATAACATATACATTATCGGCAGCGGTGAAGGAGCTACAATCAAGTGTACCGGAGAATTGAAGGATTTTGTGAGTGTACACGTAGACGGCGAAGAAGTAGATCGGAGTAACTATACTTTGAAGGAAGGATCAACTGTGCTGACATTCTTGTCAAAGTATCTGGACACGCTCTCAGTAGGCAAACATAAGGTCACCATGAATTATACCTATGGTTCTGTGGACACAGAATTGAATGTACTGGCAAAGACAGGCAGCAATACTACAGTACCGGGGGCGTCAGGTGTAATATCTGGCTCAAATGGATCAGGCAGCGCTAATGGTAGCGTGACGGGGGCAAACAGAACTGGTACGGCTAGAAATGTATCATCTCCAAAAACGGGGGATCAGGCAGCGGCAGTATTATGGATGCTGATTGCGGTATTCTCAACGGGAATCGGCGTTACTGCAGCAAGCAGGAGAAGAAATGCGGCATGATGCGGGCATGCTCTGGATTGTGGTGTGCATTCTTGCAGGCACATATTAAGTAAGTAAATGAAGTTTTCGGTAAAACCGGCGTGGAGGAGTTCATGCCGGTTTTCTGTATTGGAGTAGTAGTTTGTTTGCGATATTCTTTTTATTGCAATACAATGGAATAAAGCGTATAATAATAACGATAATACGAATTTTAAGTGATCTCTATTTATAATGACAGTGACTCAAACAAGTGTGTTTGCATGTATAGGCGGCAGTAATGTGTATTTTGGCTAAGGAGGCTCATATGCCGGAAGGAAAGCATAGTTATCTATATTATTTTTTATTCATCATCTTGATCGTATCCGGTATAGCCGGAGGCGGATATTTTTGCTGTGTATCGGCAGTGTTATTGATCGTTCTTATGATTATGGCAGTCTGTCTGCTGATACGTTCAGGTGAATTTTGGATTTCTTTTGACTGGAATCTTGCTGCGGTCGTAACTTTGACGCTGGGATATTTTCTTGCCGGTTTGTGGGCAGTTGATTCAGGAATGTCTTTAATGGGAGGAATTAAGTTCCTTCCGGTTTTGATATATTTTTTTGTTATGTGTCAGGTGTTGGAGCAAAGAGAGCGATTGATACAGTCTTTGCCGGTTATGGGGAGCCTGATGACAGTATTCTCTTTTGCGTTGATGCAATTTCCGGCGTTTTCGGAATATGTTTCCGTTGCAGGAAGATTGGCCGGTTTCTTTCAGTATCCGAATACTTATGCACTGTTTATGTTAGTTTGCCTGTTGGTTTCCGTGTATCGGATGAGCATTAAGAAGACAGATTGGATGATAGCGATCCATATACTGATTGCTTTGACGGGTATCTATCTGAGCGGAAGCCGGACGGTTATGGTGATGACGATAGTCGTATTCTTCATGCTGCTGATATTGAAGAAGGAATTGCGGAAATACAGTATATTATGCGTTGGGGGATTCGTAATTCTGGCGGCTGTCCTGGCTTTTGGAGGATACGGCAAAGGGATTTATGACCGTCTGCTGTCTATGGGAGGAAATGCCAGTACATTCTGGGGCAGGCTTTTGTATGACAGGGATGCGATAAAAATGATCGTTACCCATCCTTTTGGAATGGGATATTACGGTTATTATTTTGTACAGCAGGAAATGCAGACGGGGGTATATTCTGTCGTAAGTGTTCACAATGAATTTTTACAGATTATGCTGGATATCGGAATTGTTCCTGCCTTACTTATATATGGCGCAGTCATCCGTTCCCTTCTGTCTGAAAATACATCTGAAAGGGACAGAGTCATCCTGGCGGTTATGCTGCTGCACAGCCTGTTTGACTACGATTTTCAATTTTTGATGATGTGTTTTGTGCTGCTGTTGTTTCTGGATATACGAAATGTTAAGAGGATAAAGATATCCATATTGACGAAGATAGCGGCAGGATTATCTATGATTGTAATCGCGGTGTTATCGGTTATAGCCGGCGCTTCGGATTATTTCTATATCAAAGGAGAACCGGAACAGGCAATTCGGTTTTACGGCGGTAATACGATGGCAAAGATCGAACTTCTGAATATGTCGGAAGGCCCGGAGGAGATGGAGAAGAGGGCGGATTCCATCTTGGAGGGAAACAGTCATGTTTCGGTTGCTTATAGTGCAAAGGCACGGGCAGCATTTTCGCAGGGAGATGTAGAAGCGTTTGTCAGATATAAGCTTACGGCGATACGTTTAGCGCCGTATCAGTATGAGGAGTATGTGGACTACCTGAATTCTCTGGCTTACTGCGCAGAGCTTTATAAGCAGGCTAATGATATGGACAGCGCCAGATTTTGCGCGGAACGTGCAGCGGAGATACCGCATATGTTAGAGAATGTAAAGGAAGGGACGAGCCGTCTTGGGTGGAAGATCAATGACCAGCCGGAAGTGACGCTGTCCAGGGAAGACTTGAAGCTGATTGAAGAGATGAGATAACAGGGCAGCTTGTCTGAACCGAAAAGAAATAATTGCAGAACAATAAAATATATCGTATAATAATAACGATATAACAAATTAAAGAAATAACATAATTTCAGAAAGGATTCGAAGAATGGGGTGGCTGACGAATGAGATCTTATTTTATGGAGGAATCATCGTTGCGGGAGGTTCACTGATAATGGCAATGATATATCTCGTTGTTTCGCATATTCGTAAAATCCGTATAGATATCTGGTTGGACGAAGAATACGGAAAGAATGAATTTTTATAAGAAAGTGAAAGATTAGTATGTCACAGATTATTGCTTCAACATATGAAATAATTAAGAGATTGGGTGCAGGCGGAGGCGGTAATGTCTATCTTGCACAGCATTTGCGTCTGAAAAAGAAGGTAGTATTAAAGATCGACAAGCGCAAGCTGTCTGCCAGTAAGGAATTTCTTCGGCGCGAAGTTGATATCTTGAAGGAATTAAGCCATCCATATATTCCAAGGGTATATGATTTCTTCGTGGAAGGAGAAGAAGTCTGTACGGTAATGGACTATATTGAGGGAGAGAGTCTTGATAAAGCATTAAAGAGAGGCGTGAGATTCTCCCAGGCTCAGGTGATCGGATGGGCATGCCAGCTTCTTGATGCACTCTGCTATCTGCACAGTCCGGTACACGGACATCCGCCGAAGGGATTTGTCCACAGTGATATCAAGCCGGCGAATCTTATGCTTGCGCCGGAGGGTAATATCTGTCTGATAGATTTTAATATTGCGCTTGCCCTTGGCGAAGAAGGTGTGATCGGATGCAGCGCAGGATATGCGTCGCCGGAGCATTATGGGCTTGATTTTTCGTCTAAATATGAGGAAGAGGACGACAGGCGGACAGATGAGCGCATAATGAATGCGGGCAGTACGGATGATACGGATCTGACGATGACTGTGGTATCGGAGAATGATGCTCTGACGGTTACGATGGCGGGAGATAATGCGGATCCGGCAAATATGCGGTGGACGTCAAGAGATAAGGGTTCTTTTAGTATGTCAGGATCTGTAAGTTCTTCTAGGAAGAGGATAGTAACGCCGGATGTTCGTTCAGACATATATGGTATCGGTGCTACATTGTATCACCTGCTCAGCGGGAAACGGCCGTCCAGAAATGCGAAAGAAGTTGTCAGGCTATCAGATGATTTATTTAATCCTCAGCTCGTTAAGATCATTACCAAGGCTATGGATCCGAACCCGGATCTGAGATATCAGAACGCCAGGGAGATGCTGCGGGATTTTCAGAATCTTCGGGCCAATGATCCTCGCATGCGCAGATGGAGAAAGCATCGGCGGATAGCGGCTGTTGTGTTTCCGGTAATGTTTCTTGCGGGAGGTCTTGCGGCATTCGCCGGGTTAAAGGGCATGCAGATGACGGAGAGCTGGATGAAGCTTACGGAATATGCACAGTCGGCTTTGGACAAAGGGGATGTGGAAGATGCGATTGATTATTCAATAAAGGTGTTGTCAGAGTCTTCCGGACGGTTTGTGCCGGGGCATATACCCGGAGTACAGAAAGTGCTCACAGAAGCAGTTGGGGCATATGACTTGTCAGACGGATACAAAACATATAAGACGATAGAACTGCCGTCAGCGCCTCATTACATAGCAACTGCGCCGGACGGTAAAAGCGCCGCCGCTCTGTGCGGGCAGAAAGTGGTCGTATTTGATACGGTCAGCGCGAAGACAGCGGCAGAACTGCCGTCGGGCGAATCTTCCATATCACAGATACGATATCTGGATGAACATACGATCCTGTATGACGGACAAGACGGCATGACGGCCTACGATATCAGGGAAGGACGTGAACTATGGACAGGAGGCGCCGCTTCATCTATCTGTGTATCCGGTGACGGGAAGACTGCGGCGGGAATCTGTGAAGGAGATACATTTGCAGCGGTATATGATACGAAGACAGGAGCAGTGAGATACAAGGTTGATTTTGCCGGGAAAAGCCAGAATATCGGTATCAAGGATAATCTGTTTGCTTTGAATGAAGATGGCTCATTGCTGGGAGTCAGCTTCCGGGATGGGTCGCTTAAGATCTATACGCTTGGATATTCCGGGACAGATGATTTTGAGGGGGCAGATAATCAGGGGGACTGTAATGAATTGACGGTATTCGGTGCGGATTCGGGGTATACACATTTTGAAGGCGGGTTTTGCGGCCAATATCTTGCGTTTGCCGCATCCGGTGAGGAAAAGGCGGCATTTGCGGTGATTGATGCGGCAAAGGGAGAAGAATGCGGAGGATTCCAGGGGGAGACTGATTTTAGAGTGCAGGCGGATGAGAATGGAATCTATGTCCAGTCGGATCATATTCTGGTGAAGGTAGATCCGGTTACGGGGGAACAGACGCCGCTGGTTACTATGGATGAGAATATCTTGCGTTTTGTAAGGGATGAAGCATATACGCTTGCGACTTCGGAAGATGGGATATACTTTTTTGACAAGGACGCGCGGATGACTTCTCACTATAGAAAGGAATACTTAAGCGACCTCATTGGCATGGCCGGCGGTACGGCGGTAATCGGTAGTATGGACAGGCCGGCGGTCAGGATTATGAAGTATGAAGAGAATCCCGAAACGGAGATATTTACCTATGATCCGGGTTATCAGCATGACGAGGCAAGGATCAGCGCGGACAGGCAGACGGTGATGCTGTTCTCTTACCGTCAGTTCCGAATCTATGATACCGCAGGGAAGCTGGTCAAAGAAGCGGATATTCCAGAGGCAGACCGGGTAATAGATCAGCAGTTTATCCGGGATGGAAAAGAGTCCTGGCTGGAGGTGATATATGACAATGGGAAAGAGGATGTCTATTCGGCGAGTGACGGGAGTCTTCTGCGGGAAGGCTATGACAAGAAAAGAAATATAAGTAATGGGCTGGACGAGGAATTTGTAATCGGTGATCTTTGTATTGAATCACCTTTGCACGGGACACCGGCGGTATATGATGCGAAGACAGGAAGGGAAGTGGCCAGGCTTAAGAAGGACACATATCTTACTGATGTGACACAGGCAGGCGATTATCTGGCTGCGCGGTATAAGGAAGCGGGCGGGATTGGTTTTGGGCAATTGATGGATAACAACTGTGAGGTATTGGCGGAATTGCCGTATCTTTGCGATGTGGACAAAGAGACGTTGATCTTTGATTATCCGGCGGGAAGCATACGGGAATCGAAGATCTATGAGCTGGAGGAAATTGTTGAGATGAGCGAAGCATATTAACTGTCCGCAACAGTTCGGCCAAGCCGTCTTGGTACTGTTATTCTGCAAGGTGGCAGAATGGAGCGATATGTTATCTTGATTTATTCGGTTATGTTGATTGGATAAAATATATGATAAGACATATCATTGTCAGAAGTTGCAGGTATTACTGCGGTTTCCACCTTGCAGATTGAAAGAATATTATAGAAGTTTTAGAAAATGAACTAATGCTTCATACTGTTCAGAATTCAGCTTTGCGGCGTGATAGAGCAATTGACGCTGCTGGTCGGTGAGGAGGGTGGTATTATCGTCATCCTCCAGGAAAAATTGAGATAAGGTGATTCCAAATGCATCACAGATTTTGCCGAGAGAAGTAATGGAAGGAAGCATATTCTTGCGGTACCATGAAGAAATTGTTGATTGTGTGAGTCCGGATTCTTCTGCCAGTTGGTATTCTGACCAATTGCGTTCCAGACGGAATTGCGTGATTTTGTCTAATATGTCCATAATAGGGTATCACCTCCAAAAATAAATGTTGTCAGTATTTGTTAATTATAAGGGGAATTAGTATTGCAACTTACTTCGATAAAACGTATAATAATAACTACAATAAACATTAAGAAGAAGGAATACAATGAAGATAAAGGTGGCTATTTTAGATCCTAATATAGAGTTTATGAATAGACTTGCAAAAATATTCCAGCAAAAATATGCGGATCGAGTTAATTTGTCTATATTTTCAAGTCCTGGTTCTCTGTACCAGAGCTTAAGTGAAGATCGTGCAGATCTTGTATTGTTTGATCAGTCAATAAAAATAGAAAATGAAAGAATTCCGAATGGGGTTGCGGCAGGCTACTTAAGCGCTATGACAGACGTCGGTACGATCGACGGCATTCCTGCGATCTGCAAATATCAAAAGGCAGAAGAAATATATAAGATGATGCTGAATTTATATGCGGAAGAAGCGGCAGAAGTAAAGATGAAAAAGAATGATTCAGATACAAGAATGGTTCTTTTTACTTCTGTTCAGGGAGGAAGCGGTACATCAACGGCGGCAGCGGCATACGCGCTGAGGACGAGTTCCGGGAAGAAAGTATTCTATCTTAATCTGGAGAAATTCGGGGATTCTGACCTGTATTTCAAGGGTGAAGGAAAACTGAGTTTTTCAGACGTGATCTATACATTGAAGAGCAGAAAAGGGAATTTATCGATCAAGCTTGAAAGCGTACTGCAGACGGATCCGGCAGGAGTTGATTTCTTTCATACATGCAGAAACGCCTATGATATGTTCGAGCTGACAGATGATGAGATACAGCCGTTGATACGGGAAATAGCGCAGCTAGGCAGATATAAGGAGATCATTGCGGATATTTCAGGGGATATGACAGAGCGGATGATTATGCTGATGAGAGATTATGCAGACAAGATCGTGTATGTGGCGGACGGCGGACAGACCGGAAATATGAAGTTTGAGAAATTCTGCGAGACGGTTCATGTGATTGAAAAAAGGCAGAATATCAGTATTCTGGATAAAACCTGTCTTCTCTATAATCGGTTTAGTTCTAAGAGCGGTGTACAGCTTGCGGCAGCGGCGGTTCCGGTTTTAGGAGGAATTCACCAGATCTCGGGGCTTAGCGGAAGAGAATTGTCTGAAAAAATTGCGCAGATGGATGTGCTTGGCCGTATATAAAGCTGTAGATTTTTAAGCTTGGTATCACCAAGCCGGCGTATCAATATTGGGAGAGGCGGATGACGGAGGAGAAAAAATCTGACATTGTAAAGGATTTAAAGAAAAAACTTTTTGATAAATACGATCTGAATCTTATTGAGGATGACGTGCTGGAAGATATAATCAGACATCTGTTGATCGAAGAGATCCGGGATGAGTATGTCACGATTGAAGAACGGATAGATATCACAGAACGCGTGTATGATTCTATCCGCGGGTTTGGGATGCTGGACTCTATTATGAAGGATGAGAAGATCACAGAGATTATGATCAACGGGCCGAATGAGATATTTGTAGAGAAAAAGGGCAGCACATATAAACTGGATCAAACATTTGATGATGAGAGACAATTAGAAGATATTATTCAGAAGATCGTCGGACAGGCGGGCAGAGAGGTTAATCAGGCGAATCCTATCGTAGATACGAGATTGCCGAATGGTTCCCGTGTCAATGTTGTGCTTCCGCCGATATCACTGAACGGCGCGACGGTAACGATCCGAAAGTTCTCGAAGTCTCCTATGACGATTCAGCAATTGCTGATATATGGTTCGATCACGCCGGAAGTGGCACATGTATTGGAACTTCTCGTCAAAGCGAAGTATAACATCTTCATCTCAGGGGGAACCGGTTCAGGAAAGACAACTTTTTTGAATGCAGTATCACACTTCATTCCGCATGATGAACGCGTTATTACAATAGAAGATTCAGCAGAGCTTCAGATCGAAGGGATCGACAATCTGGTGAGAATGGAAACAAGGAATGCGAATGCGTCAGGAAGCGGTGCGGTAACGATCCGAGATCTGATCAAATCCTCTCTGCGTATGAGACCGGAGCGGATCATAGTAGGAGAGGTGCGGGGCGGCGAGGCGTTAGATATGCTCCAGGCAATGAATACAGGACATGACGGTTCCTTAAGCACTGGCCATGCCAACAGCACGAGGGATATGTTAAGCCGGTTGGAAACAATGGTGCTCCAAGGTTCCGAAGGACTCCCGCTTGAAGCAATCAGGCAGCAGATCGCGTCCGCGGTGGATATCATCATTCATCTGTCAAGGCTTCGGGATAAGACAAGAAAAACTATAGAGATCAGCGAGATCCTGGGATATGAAGACGGTAAGATCAAGGTGAATCCGATCTACCGGTTTGCGGAGGATGAGAATTCTACTATGGAAAAAGTATCCGGGAAGCTTATGCGCACCGACAATCCGTTTAAAAATGATTCTAAGCTGAAAATGTCAGGAATTAACGAGGTTATCTGAATATGGCGTTGAAAAAGAAGAAAAAAACAGAAGAATATGTGGAAAACCGAGGAATAATGGGCAATGGGAAGGATTACCATGTCTATCATATGACTAAGCCGGATGTTATGACAGCATGGGCGCTGGGATTCGCGGCTGCGTCGATCGTATTGTTTGCATTTTTTAACAGCCCCGTGTTATCGGTGGTCGGCGGAATCCTATGTGCGAAGATACTGCCGAAGTATTACCGGGAATTTAAGAAGAAAAAGCAGTTAAATGAATTGCGTGCACAGTTCAAGGACTTGCTGGAGTCTTTAACTTCATCGTATTCTGCCGGGCAGAATACGGTGGAAGCATTTGGCGACGCAGTAAGCGATATGATGTCCATATACGGAGAAGAAGCGGACATCGTACAGGAAGTCAGGATTATAAGCACCGGGTTAAAACACAATGTTAATATAGAAGAGCTTTTGAAGGATTTCGCTGCACGGAGCAGCCTGGATGATGTGATGAGCTTTGCCAATGTATTTGAGATCTGTAACAGGCAGGGAAGTGATCTTAAGAGGATTGTGTCGGATACCAGAGAGATCATCAATGACAAGATTGAGGTCGAGATGGAGATTGAGACTATGATCGCGGGTTCCAAGAATGAGTTGAATATTATGATGATCATGCCGGTTATCGTTGTGGTGATGCTGAAAGGCTTAGGAAGCGGAATGGCAGGATCCAATAGTCTTGCAGCGGTTCTTGTGAAGATGGTCTGCATAGGGATATTTGCACTGGCATATGTGATGGGAAGAAAAATTATAGACATCAAGATATAAGAAAGTGATTCGTATACGGTTCATAAGGTGGAGTGAGGGATGGAGATTAGCAGATTGATCGTATTGATTCTTGCAACGGTATTAGTTCTTGCATGGATCATGCTGGCAACCAAATATGAGAGTACCTACGCGGCAATGGTGCAGTCCATTGATCCAAAGGAATATAAGTATCCCGAATTGTTCTGTGTCGGGCTGACTCTGATGAAGATTTTAAAAATTGATAGCAAGAGCAAGAGCGCGAGAAAAAGAATTAAAGAGATTGCCGAAGTACAGGGGAAGCGGTATGCGGAATATTATTTCTATGTAATTAACGGGGCAAAATGGACCTATGGATTCACGATATTAGTGCTGCTTATACTGCTTGGCGCTTTGGGTAATTCTTTGATGGCTGTATTCATGGGGCCGGTTCTTGCCGGCTTGCTGATGTGGTATGTGGAAGAGTTGATGAATGACAAACTGGAGGAAAGAAGAGATGAGCTTCTGGCGGATATGCCGCAGATGTTGTCCAAACTGACCTTGCTGGTGAATTCCGGTATGGTGCTGCGGGAGGCATGGAAAAAGGTGGCGTATGGGGGCGAGCGGGTTCTCTATAAGGAAATGCAGGTGACGGTGCAGGAGATGAAGAACGGGATCTCTGAATTGGATGCATACCGGAACTTTGCTGATCGATGTTCGGTGAAGCAGATACGCAGGTTTGCATCAACGATGATTCAGAATATGCAGAAGGGAAATGCGGAGATCTCGTATTTTTTAAAGGAGATGTCGGATGAGATGTGGGAAGAGAAGAAGCATCTGGTGAAGCGGAAAGGAGAGGCGGCGAATTCGAAGCTGCTGATACCTACGGCAATGATCTTTATTGGGATTCTGATTATGATCATGGTTCCGGCGTTTTTGTCTCTGTAAGCAACTGGTGGACCAGTTTGACTTAAATATAACAGAAAAAGAGGAGAAAACACAATGCAAAGAAAAGTGGAAACAATTTTATGGAATTTAAGATGGAAAGTATTGGAAGGACTTATTAATGATGAAGAAGGGGATTCGAATCTTGTAGCGGTTATTGTTTTAATTGTAATTATATTGGCAGTGGCAGCTATTTTTAGAACACAGTTATTGGATGCGGTAAATTCAGTGTTCGAGAAATTGACAGAATTTATTGGATAATATGAAAAAATTAAAAAATGAAAACGGCGCCATCATGGTAGAAGCGACTATCTACATGCCTCTCGTACTCTGTACCGTGATGGCCTTATTATATCTGGCATTATTCAATATGCAGGAATACCTGCTGATGTACCAGGCGCAGCGTGTGGCGGCGGTCGTATCCCGCGAAGAGGCATATTTGGGTTATGAAGAGTTCGGCATGGGAAGTGACAATGAGATCGATTTCTCCTGGGGAGAGGGGAATGTTCCGTCAGCGGGCGAGGTGACTTCTTACTACAAGGCTTATCATAACAGACCGGAAGATCTGTACAGAGGAATCGGCAGAGCGCTCTCAAAAGGCGCCAGGTTAGATTATGATTCCAGATTCGCGGATGTGGCAAGAGAATCGACACTGATCGTGCTCGGAAATATCAGTAACCCAGAGATACAGGTTGACAGAGGATTCCTGGGAACAGATATCAAGGTAACGATCAGGCATACGCTTCCGATACCGGGAGTTTTGAAATATCTTAAATATGAAGGCGGGGCAACGATCCGGGTTGCGGCTTATCGTTATTCTGTAAACCCAAGTGAATTTGTCAGAAGCGTAGACTTGGCGACGGATTTTATTTCTTATATTATGAAGAAATTTGGATTTGCGGACAGCTATAATACATTTTTAGAGAAGACGAATAAAGTTCTGGATATGATACTCTGACAGGAGGAAAGGCATTGAAGTTTTTTTGTAAGAATAAAGGAACCATATCAGTATTTTTAACCATTATACTTGTGCCTGTATTGTTATTGGGAGGTTTGACGACGGATGCCGCGCGGATCTGCATGTCTAAGGCGGTAATCTCGGATGCGGGGGAGATGGCGATGAATGCAGGCCTTGCCCAGTATAATGAGGAACTCCACGACGAATATGGATTACTGGTTATGGACAGATCGCCGGAAGCTATGGAAAGTGATTTGGAGAAATTCTTCAATGGTTCATTAAATGGGACAGGGATGCCGGGAGAAGAGGATTATAAAAAGATACTGGATTTGCTGACGAAAAAATTTGATGCAATCAATGTACAGGGGTCTGAAATATATCAGACCGAGGTAGAGAAGCAGCAGATATTGGAATACATGAAGTATCGGGCGCCGGTATGCTTAACAGAACTGGTAGTTGAAAAAATAAAGGAATTAAAAAACAGTAAAAAGATGGCGGAAGCCATGAAAAAGCAGATGGAATTCAGTGAAGCTATGGAAGATTGTCATAATGAATTCCAAAAAGCAAAAGAAGCGTTGGATACACTGAATGGCGTCATCGATCATATGCAATCACAGGCAGTAGGACAAGAACTGTCACGGACAAAGGAAGAATATGAGAATATTGTATCGAATGCTTTGCTGATGCGGGCAGCCATTCAGGAATATGATGATCGGTTGAAGGAACACGATTGGGGCAAAATGGAAGATACGGTAGATCAGTTTTTTATAGCTACAAAGGATATTGATTTGTCAAAGCCGTATGCGGACCATACCTTTAACGGTTATTTGAGCGGTTTGTATTATATAAATACGATCAATGATATGGGCGGGATAGGGAGGCTCACAGAAAATAATGCTCAGGAAGAGACGTCTGTCGATCTTGAAGAGTTAAAAGAGAAGTATGAAAGAAGAGTAAATGAGATTACAAAATATCCCGAGCTGCTTTGTCAATATGCCCAGATGTGCATAGATGAGCATTCGGGCAAATTGAAAGAATATCTGGACAGCGCAAATGCAGCCGAAGATGCGGCAAAGACAGCATGCGACAGATTAGCGGCCGTAAGGAAAGAATTGAAAAAGGCAAAAGAGGCATTTGATGGATGGGAAAAAGCGAACGGCGAATTGAAAGGCGCAGGAAATGATACCGGGAGTATGGATGCAGATGTGAAGCTGTACAGAGACTTTTTCTATTCCTCGAATGGAAATGGAAAAGCGGATTTTGAGGAATTGGACAGCTTGATATCTGATTCGGAGCAGAACCAGGAATATTTTCACAAATTAAAAGATGTACTGAAAGGTGAAAAATTCTGGGAACAGTCTATCGCAGCTGTATCTGCATCTGACCAGTATGAAGAGTATAAAAAAGCAGCGGATTCGTGTATGAAAGGAACGAAGGCAGAATACGTCAATGATATCAAACGGATAAGAGATAGAGAGTATTTCCCTGACCATTACAAACATAAGGATATATCCGAAGCGGGAGCTTCGAAGTCAATCAGCGGTCATCCGTTTTATAAAAGGCTTCAGGAATATTGCAGAGAATCGAATAAAGAGGACTCTCAACAGGAACAGAATGAAGCGAATGGCAGGCTGGAAGAGAGTAAAAAGGCCGGAGAAGAGGCGAACAAAGCGGATGATTATCCTGACTTTAAATGGTCGTCCATAGGAGAACTCCCGTCTTCGAAGGTTGGGAAAGATGCGTCAAAAGCAGAAGAGCAGTTGACGGATCTGAATGCTTCCGGGGATGTGAATAATTCATCAGCCAGAAAAGAGACGACAAAGAAATTTCAAGAATCGATGGATGCTGCCGTATCTTTCCTGGATAAAGTAGATGAGATTGTTTCAAAGGGGTTAGAAAACCTATATATTTCTGAATATGCTATGCAAATGTTTTCTTATTATACAGTGAACAAGAAGGACGGGCAAGACAGGCCGGAAGGAGAGATTATCGGTATCAGCGGCTATAAACTGTCGGAGCATGCCGCATATCAGGCAGAATGTGAATATATCCTGTGGGGGAAGGATGAATCGAAGATAAATGTATTGAATACGGTTATGATGATCTTTGGAATACGGTTATTGTTTAATTCATTTTTCGCTTTTACTGATCATGAGATCGACGGGATAGCATTCGCAATGGCAACAACGATTGCAGGGGGATGGGCGCCTTATCTGGTGCCTATAATAAAGGTTGTGATCAAGCTTGGTTTTGCCGGTGCTGAGACGGCAAGCGATATCACAAAGATCAAGCAGGGATATGGCGTGGTACTTATCAAAAAGACTGATTCGTGGGCTACTGCACCTTATATGGGAGATAATACAAAGAAAAAGTATTTAACATTGGATTACTCTGAGTATATGAGAATTTTTTTGAATCTGTCTATGCTGACGGGGAACGGAACAGGTATATTGGGGAGAATCGCAGATTGTATTCAGGCGAATCAACCGAATATGAACCTGTTGGAGGGATATACGATGCTGTCCGTACAGGCGGAGGTCAGCTCAAGGACAACTTTTATGCGTAAGATATCAGATTGGAGCGGAAGTAAAGCGTGGGGATTCCCGGATGATACATATACGATATCTTATCAGAGTATCCTGGGATATTAATGATTCCTGCGAAAACAGGGGATAAAATGAGGAAAAGAGATGGAGACAAAAGATTATAATGAAGGTTCGCTGACGGTGGAAGCGCTTCTGTTCCTGATACCATTTATTATGGCGTTTTGTACATTGATCAATGCGGCGAGGTATGTTCAGGCAGAGATGCTGATCCATCACGCGGTTACTCAGACAGCAAAGCAGATTTCCACATATAGTTATGTGCTGACGAAGACAAAGATCAGCAGCAGGATAGTGGAGACGAACAGAAAAAGTGAAGAATTAAAAGTAACGATCGATGATGCAACAAGTTCTGTTGAAGGCTTTATTAATGCGGTCAGTGATATGGACGGCCTGGCAGAAGGCGTATTCAGTATGTTAAAAAGCGGTGCAGAACAGAAGGCTATTACCGCAGTAGCCGGTGAAATAACAAAAAACAATATTAAGAGTGAACTTATGCTTGTATCGGATGATTCGGATGAATATCTGGAAACTATCGGAATCAAAGATGGATTGTCAGGACTTCATTTTGAAATGACAAGATGCCTTGATAATACAGAAAGGAAAGGGACTGTCAAGATCGTAGTTACTTATACGATGGAAAATATCCTGTTCCCGGATTTCGATTTTGGACAATATGAGTTCCGCCAGTGCGCATATACTTTAATTTGGTAGGAGAGCAATATACTGACAGGAGGGCAGATGGAGAAGAATATATCTTGGTTTAAGGAACAATGGACAGATAAGAAGTTCAGAATTTGTATGGTTGTTGTTTTGGCATCAGGCATAGGTCTGACCGCAATATTTTCTGTCTTTTCTTATAATATTCTAAAGATACTCCGCTATCTGATCTTATATGCGGCGCTCTTTCTGACAGCCTGGATCGATCAGGGAAACAAGCGTATTCCCAACAAAATACTGAAGGTGTTGCTGGGAATAAGAGGAATCCTGATTATTCTGGAATGGTTGGTGTTCCCGAAACTTGGACTGGCAGTATTGATTTCTGCCTTGTCAGGGATGTTGATTGGCGGTGGTATGTTTCTGCTTGCACATTTCCTGACCAAGGGAGGCGTGGGGATGGGAGACGTCAAGCTCCTCGCGGTGATCGGAGCATATATGGGCAGCGGAAGTATCATGGCTGCTGCATTTTTGTCGGTTGCGGCCAGTGCATTTTACAGTATTGTGATGCTGCTGCTTAAGAAGATAAAACTGAAGGAGGAGATACCTTTTGCCCCGTTTATATTCATAGGAACGGTACTTACGATGGCACTTGGTATGTGAGATGCAGATGAAAAAATATATTATATTGATGTTTGCAGTCTTATTGGGGCTGTCATGGTATACGGCGGTATCGGATACGGTAAATCGACCAAAGCGTGCAAGAGAGCACATGCAAAAAGCCGCTGAATTAGAAGAAAAAGAGATCTATGTGGATGCGGTAACGGAATATGAGCAGGTATTAGAATATACTCCGGACAATGTGTCGGCTCATATAAAAATGGCCAAAGCATATCTGAACAGCGGAAACACGAATAAGTTTACTTCTGTTTGCGAAAATACAGCAGAAAACTATCAGGATCATGCAGAAGCGTTGGACATGCTTATGGAATATTATCTGGACAACGATTATGAGGATAGAGCTGTAAAATATCTGGAGGATTTTACGGAGAATTATCCAGATAACGAGAATGCCCGGGAATGGTTTTCCAAGCTGAAGGGAAGTTATACGGAGTTATACTGCAGGTATGACGAGATGAGCGAGATCGTGAATGATTCCATGGTGGTGAAAAGAGACGGTCTTTATGGGATCACAGATGAAAAAGGACAGGAGATCATAGAAATCAAATACGAAGAAATATATCCTTTTTCGGAGGATGGTTTTGCGTTGGCGCGGAAAGAAAACGGCACATATATGTATATAGACCGGGATGGACAGACGCGGAAAGTTCCGGATGAGAAATACAGTGATCTTGGTATGATCAGTTCAGAACGTGCGGCGGCATGCAAAGACGGGAAATACGGATATCTTGATGAAAATATGGAACCGGCCGGAGAATTTACTTGGAATGAATTGACTGGAATCAAAGGCAGCACAGGAGCGGGAAAGAAAGATAAGAAATGGGTCCTGGTGGATAAAAATGGAGAAGCAAAAGGCGATCGGGAATATGATGATGTAATCACGGATGGCGGTGGTTTTTGTTCGAATCAGAAGTGCATCTTTGTAAAGGATAAGAAAGGATACCGCCTGATCGATTCCAAGGGAAAAGGGATTGGAAAACAAGAATTTGATGATGCAAAAGCATTTACGGAAGACGGTTATGCGGCCGTATGCCGTGACGGTAAATGGGGATTTATAGATGACGAGGGAGAACTTGTCATTGATTATACATATGAGGACGCCGAATCATTTCGAAATGGATTAGCGGCGGTGTATGTAGACGGTTTGTGGGGATATATCGATACAGATGGCAAATTGATCATAACTCCCCGATTTATTGAAACAACACATTTTTCGGAAGCGGGTACGGCGGCGGTCAAGATAGAAGAAGACGGAGAAGAAGAGTGGAAACTGATTCAGTTGAATACTTTTTCATAGATCCTTCGCAGAATGTTTGTGGAAACTGTTTACGATACAAAAGACAGGAGGAATTTGCGGAAATGGTTGGATTTGCATATGAGGAGCAGGAAGGCAGGAAATATCTGGTATATGAAAAGGAGGCGGAGGCTGAACTTGATACGCTGACTCTGGAGATGATGTCGAATAACAGGATCGACGGTGTTGTTCCGTTTAATCATATCAGGATCGATGACAGGTTTTATATGAAGTATGATATTACGAACCTTAAAAGTCTTCGTGAATTTCTTAAAGGTGTAGTGAACAGAGAGAAGATTATGGCCGTTATGGAATCGATCGTGGATGCAGCTATGGCGGCGGAGGATTATATGTTAAGCCTGTCGTCTTATGTGCTGGATGCAGATTATATGTACATTGATCCGTCTGTACGGAAAGTTTCTATGATCGTGCTTCCTGTCAAGCGTGAAGAGATGAGCATAGATGTGTTTTTGAAAAAACTGCTGATGAGTATTCAATATGACCAGACGGAGGACTGCAGTTATGTTGTAGCGTTGATTAATTTATTTGGCGGCTTTGAATCCCTTTCTCTGCTGTCATTTAAAACGCAGATAGAACAGTTTAAGGTACCAGGGAAACAAACGCCGGGATTGGGAACGGCAGAATCAAGAACGACAGAAATACCATCGCAGTCGCGGTCATACCTGCCGCCGCTGCCGCAATCGCAGCCGTTTAGAGCGGATGGAGCGGCGGGAGGCAGTCCAATTATGATCTCCGACGAGGATAGAAAGAAGATCGTTCATGACCTGAAAAGAGAGCATGATATTGATATTCTGTTTTCGGGCGGGGGTGAGGCTCCTAAGAAAGAGAAAAAGGGATTCTTTTTTAAGAAAGATAAATCAGAAAAGAGTGAAAAACCGGAAAAAGAAAAAAAGGCGGAGAAAAAAAGTTTTTGGGAGAAGTTAGGTAAAAAGAAGTCGTCAGAGAAGGTGCCTGATATGGATGCTGGTCTTGGAGGATTTGCGATACCTGGAATGGATCTGCCGGGGCAGGTTAAGACATGCGGAGATGAATGTGATAAAGGAAATTATTCTTCAAATGTGGCATATCGGGAACAGGAGATTGCGATTCCGGCTCAAAGGATTGCGTTAGAGAAACGGGCTGTTGAGAGACAGGATTTTGGGAAAACGGAATTTATCAGAGCGGAAGAGGATGATGATGAAACATTCATAATAGGAGCGGAACAGAGCGCTGCAGGGCCGGAATACATTCTGTACCGCCGCAGTACGCAGGAAAGCTTTCGAATCTGTGAAGAGATTATGAGAATAGGAAGAAGTCCGGCTGTTACGGAGATCTGTATATCGGGAAATAAAGGAATCGGAAGGGTTCATGCGATTCTCTATTCTCGGGGCGGTCAATTATTTATCGAAGATAATAATTCTAAAAATAAAACATATGTGGATGGAGTACAATTAGAACCAGGGCAGTCACCGAGAAGGATCGAGAATGGTTCAAGAATCCGTCTGGGGGATGAAGAATTGGAGATCCATATACAAGCAGGGCAATGATCTGTCATGAAAAGTAGCTGTCGGGAAGGAAGAAAATAATGGAATATTTGTTGGCGTGCTGTACGGATAAAGGGAAAAGAAAGGCGGTTAATCAGGATTCGCTGTTAGTCAGACGGATGGAATACCGGGGAGAGGAGATTGTCCTTGCGGTTATCTGTGATGGCATGGGCGGTTTAAAACGCGGCGAGGTGGCAAGCGCCAGGGTAATACATTTATTTGGCGGCTGGTTTGACAAGGATTTCCCGAAGTTAGCGGAAATGGAAGAATTTGAAGACGAGTTGTATGATTCATGGGAAGAGCTTTTGCAGAATGTACATCGGGAAATAACAGAATATGGGCAGCTTCACCGGATTCGGATAGGTACGACGGTTACGGCAATGCTTTTATGGCAGAAAGATTACTATATTGCACATGTAGGGGACTGCCGGATCTATGAGATCAAAGAAGGAGTATCACAGTTAACAAAAGATCAGATCCAGACGAAGCTTACTGCTGAAACTGGTGAACATGTCCTGCTTCAGGGGATTGGAGCGTCTAAGAATGTCAGACCGGCATATTACAGCGGGACAGTGAAAGAAGATGCGGTTTATCTGCTGTGTACGGATGGTTTTCGTCATAAGGTCACTGAACAGGAGCTGTATCGGGCATTTGATCCAGAGAAGCTGACGGATGAAGAGATTATGGCGGAACAAGGGAGAGAGGTTACCAGGCTGGTTATAGACAGAGGGGAGAAAGATAATATATCTGTGATTCTGGTCCGCTCAGTTTTCAGTCAAGAAAGTCACTCTGAAGCAATTGAGGAAAGGAGAGATGGATGTATAGTATAGAATTGGTGTTAGTCAAAAAATATGTTGGTCTTGCTGAGCGTCCAGATTTTGGGACACCCAAAGTAGTATCATATTTTTCGGTGTACTAGCTGACAGACCCCAATGCAATGCCCGTACTGTCAGAGTTCAAAAGTTATCAAGTATGGTCATGCAAATGGGAAACAGCGTTTCTATTGTCAAGAATGTGGAAAGACCTACCTGCACTCAACCGGTACACTGACGGCCAATTCGCATTTTAGCCGATCCATTTGGGCCGATTTCATTCATGACACACTGGTTGGTGCATCTCTGGACTTCTCTGCTGAAAAGTTCGGATTTTCTCATCAAACAGCATTTAACATGAGGCATAAAGTTCTTATGGCACTTCGGGACATGCTTGAAAAAGAGCCTGTTCTTCTTTCTGGTATCACTGAACTGGATGAAACATTTGTACTTGACTGCTATAAAGGAAAGACCGTTCCAACGGAAGCGAACCGTACTGCCCGTAAGCATGGAGCTACGGCAGCAAAACGAGGGATTTCAAATGAATATATCGCAATCTGCACAGGTATCCAGCGTGATGGCAAGGCAATAGCAGAGACCGTAAACCGCGCAAAGCCATCTGGCAAGGAATTGTATGAAATATTTGGCACACATATCTGCGAGGAGACTCTAATACTTACAGATGGACTTCGAAGCTATAACAGTCTGGGGGCAGTGACGGGTTGTACGGTTATGGATGTAGACCATGAAGAAAATAAGAAGCATACAACCATTAATGCGGAGTGGCAACAATGGTGTCTATGATGTACGCAATTATCGTCTGGTAATACTGGAATGAGATTAGACCAACATATTTATTGACTAACACCATTTTCTATAATTACTGTGGGGGGAAGTAACTTTAGGAGTTGTTATAGAAAATCTAATGGTACAGTAAGAATTGATGGCAGAATAAGCAGTAAACAAACAACACACAGGTGGACTACGGAGCGTTGTGTGCGGGATAGTATACCAGTGTGAGTTTAGTAAATTATAGGACTGCTAAAATATGTTCAATAAAAGCTGTAAAAATATACGTTGAATTTTACAGCTTTTTGTGTATAATGAAAGTAGCAGGAATAATATGAATCAAGGAAGGAGCTAAAAGAATATGGCAAATATTTTACCAGTATCTGATTTGAGAAATTATAATGAAGTCCTGAAAAATTGTCACAGAGGAGAACCGGTATATTTGACCAAGAATGGCAGAGGCCGTTTCGTAGTTATGGATATTGAAGATTATGAGAGCGATCGTGCAGAGAAAAAGCTTTTGATGAAGCTGCAGGAAGCCGAAGAAGCAGTGAAAGACGGTGAAGGTTGGCTTGGTCTGGATGAATTGAAAGCACTTGTGGGGGAATGAAATGTTAAAACTGCGGATCAATCCGATTGTTGCAAAGGATCTGAAAAAAATCCGAGATTATATTGCCGAGGATAATGAAGAATATGCTGCAAAGACTATAGAGGAAATTTATGGTAAGTTTGAGAATCTTCAGTTGTTTCCAGGAATTGGTTTGGATCTTTCCAAGAGAGTCAGCTTTCGGACAGATTATAAATATGCGATATGGGAAGATTATGTGATTATATATAAATTTGGAAATGAGTTTGTAGAGATTTATCGTGTGATCAACCGGTATCAGGATATTACGCGAATCTTTGAATGAAAATATTGAATATAATTAGTATATGAAATTTGGAAAGAAAAATGAGAATCTTATTTTGGAATACACATAAGAGGCGATCTATTAACCGACAGCCTCTTTTTGTTTATAGGTCTAATTCATCTGCAAAAGTATTTTCATAATCCTGGGGCTGATGGTATATGACATCCACATAAGCGGTTGTGCCTTTTATCCGGTAAAGCATGAGATAGCGGTGCCGCATGAAATGGATGATGTGGTATCCGTGCTTTTTCAGCTGAGACAATGCTTTTGGTGAGATGATTACGCCAAATAAATCCATGCTGTTTCCCCATCCTTTTCAGAATGTCTTCCATGTCGAGGCCCTTGCTATCAGAAATCTGCTGGCGTGATTCGGCAAGGTCGGAAAGGATCTGTTCCTGACTGACCGGGACGAATGGATTTGCAGGTTTTCTGGATGTGAATAGTTTTTGGGTGAATTCCATGACTTTGATTCTCGCATCTTCTGGCATTGCTTCGAGCATGGATATAGTTGCGTCTAAAGTGCTCATGGGAAAGCGCCTTTCATGATCAGGGTTTTTATCTATGGGTAGATTATACATGAAAAAGGGGATGGATTCAATATGGGGAGAAAGAGAGGCTCTAAGCCAATTGAGAAGGAAACATTTTGGATATATGCAATAAGAATCCCCGAAGGTACATTGCCCCGGGGATTCTTATGTATATCTATTTTACCGCCGTCACAGCTTTCTCAGTAATGGATCTATTCCCGGCCTCCACCGTAGCAACGACCATTCTGCCGTCTATCCCGGTCACCTTGGTTGGAGTATCGTCGAGGATCGCCTGAACAAATGAGGTATCTTCTTCAAGATAAGCATCAATAAAAAGCGTTCTCCAACTGCCGACAAAAGGAGTTTTTGTTCCGTTTTCTACAGTAGTGCAGTGAACGAATTCTTTATCGGACCGGCCGACCTGAATCTTGCCTTTGGTTCCGATCAGTTCCATCTTGGAATCGTATCCGTATTGGATATACGCTGCGCCGTCGATACAGAAGTGGATTCCGTTCTTAGTCGTTCCGCTCATCAGGACGCTGTCATAATAATCAGGATGATCTTCCCGGGCTTCGGGATTGCGGAAATTACCGGCGACCGCATAGAGCGTATCAATATCGCTTCCGGTCATCCAGCGCAGCGAATCGATATCATGGCTGTTGACTTCGGCGAGAATGCCGTTTGATTTCTTAAGGTCATACATCCAGGGCTGCGGCTTGCTCGGGCCGCGGGTACACGAATGAACTTGGACAAGTTCGCCGATTTCTCCTTCGTCAAGGAGGCGTTTGGCTTCGCAAAAGCTGCTGTCAAAGCGGCGCATAAAACCAATCTGCAGTTTTACGTGATTCTTTTCACAGGCTTCTATCATTTCATCGCATTCCTGAGTGTTCATTGCCATCGGCTTTTCGCAGAAGATGTGTTTTCCGGCATTGGCGCAGTCGATCACGATCTGACGGTGCAGGTTTGTAGGCGCAACGACGACGACTGCGTCGATGTCTGTATCATGGAGGATATCGTGGTAATCTGTAAAATATTTGGTAATGCCTAATTCTTCGGCAGCAGCCTTGACGGCATCCTCGGATGCGTCTGCGACGGCTGTGATTGCAGCGTTCGCAACTTTGTTTTTGTAATTTCTTGCGTGGATCATACCGGCCCGGCCGCAGCCGATCAAACAGATGTGAATGATCTGATTATTCATAAATTTATCACCTCACGTTATTGGAAATTAATAAGCTTCATCGATATTATAGTATATTATGTTATTGAATTCAATCATTTATTTTTATTTATTAAGTTTTATTAGAAATAATTTGATATTTTAGAGTGAAATAAGGATAAAAGATAATAAACGAAAGTTTAAATGCGCTGTGTTGCTTTTTGTTTATAATTATGTTAAGTTATAAAAAATAAGAAACGTTATTTATGAGGGGGAAAAATGCCAAAACATCAGAATAGTTTATTTGCGGAGGTCCGGCGGCAGGAAATTAGCGCTTTGGTTCAAAAAGAAGGAAAAATAACAGTAAACGCATTATGTGAAAAATTCACTGTTTCTCCGGCGACCATACGAACGGATTTGAAAGAGTTGGAGTCCTCCGGCCAGCTGAAGCGGACGCACGGCGGAGCGATCATGATCGGAAATGCGGGATATGAGCTGACATCGAAGGAGAAGGTCGTGCAGAACATTGCGGCGAAGGCAGCGATTGCAAAAGAAGCACAAAGATTCGTCTGCGCAGGAGATGCAATTGCAGTAGACACGGGAACGACCGGATTGGAGCTTGCGAAGCTTCTGGTATCCGAGGGTAATCTGACGGTCGTGACGAATGATTTGGAGACTGCGCTTTTTCTGGAATATAACAGTGATGTGAATATCATGTTGTTAGGCGGGATTGTGCGGAAGCATTTCTGCTGTACTCTGGGGAGCTTTGTGATGGAGGCTCTGGATAAGATCCATATCGATACGTTGTTTCTTGCTACGAACGGAGTAAGCCTGGAGCATGGACTCAGCACTCCGAATGTTGAAGTGGCGAACATTAAGCGCAAGCTGATCCAGACGTCCAGCAGAGTGGTTCTCCTTGCAGATAAGAGCAAATTTCAAAATAATTCATTTATATATTTTGCTTCGCTTGAAGATATAGACGTGATCATTTCTGATGCAGATATCGGCGAAAAGTTAAAGGATACACCGAATGCAGGTCATATTGAGTTCATTCATGTGGATGTAGAGTGAATTCCTCAAGGCGGCTGCCCGGGAATAAGTTTATCGGGCTTATTCCTGGGCAGCCGTTTTTTTCTTATGGGAAATACTGTGCCGATGTAAAGCCATAAAGCCTTAAAGCCTATGACTTTCCTATAAGATAAAAATATGGATGTGCAGAAGTTATACGCAGGCGTAGCCTCCGTCAATACTTAAGACGCTTCCGGTTGCAAACGGCGACTCGTCGCTTGCGAGATAGACGGCGCCCATGGCGACCTCATCGGGAGTACCCATACGCATGAGCGGACGGTCTTCGGACATAAGCTTGAACTGCGCGTCATAATCTTCGGCGGAGTCGAGGATACGCTGAACAAGGGAGGTGTGCATACGCCCGGGACAGATACAGTTGGCGCGTATCCCGTCGGCTGCGAAGTCTACGGCAACGCTCTTGGTCATCATGATCACGGCTGCCTTGGAGGTATTGTATGCGATCTGGTTTGCGATGGCAATAAGGCCTGCTTCTGAAGCAATATTGATGACAGCTCCTTTTTGCTGCCGGATCATCTGAGGCAGTACGGCCTGCATGCCGAGATAAACACCGTTTACATTGACATCCATTATGCGCTTGAAATCTTCCTCGCTGGATGTCAGCGCGCTGCCGTCTTTGAATATGCCGGTATTGTTGACCAACACATCGATACGGCCGTATTCTTTGATAACGGCAGCGGCAGAGTCTCTCCATTGTTCTTGCTTTGTCACATCAGCCTGTGTAAACATGGATGTTACCCCGTTCTGAGACAATTCCAGGGTCACCTGTCGAAGAAGGCGGCGGAGACGACGGGGCTTAGGAGCGGAATTGCGCTGATCTCCGGCGCCGGGGACAAGATTGCCGGATGTGTAGGGGCTAACGTGCTGAAAAAGGGCGATATGATCTTCGAAGCGGCATCCTATGCCGGGCTTAGCTGCCTGGTTGATGATTTCCGGCCGGATTATGAGCAGAGATATTTTGATATACTTGACGGTGCGTTTCCTGATGATCTGTATGCGCATTATTATATACCGGGTTCTGGGATTACGCTGAACTGGTTCATGGATCATTTTGCCAGAAAGGGAAAGGAATCCTTAGGGGAGGCATTTGCCCGGATGGACGCGAAGGTCGGTCAGATTCCTCCAGGAAGCGAAGGCCTGATGGCGATCGGGATGATGGGCGGCACGGCAATGCCTTTTGACGGCGCTCTAAAAGGTGTATGGATGGGATTTAACTGGGTGCACAGGGAAGAACACTTCTACCGGGCATTGCAGGAGAGCTTCTCTTACGCGGTATCAACGGCGATTGACCGGATCAATGCCAAGTATCCTGATTGCGGTCAGGATACCGTGAAGATCATAGGCGGGGGAGCAAGATCGAAGGTATGGACCCAGATGTTGGCGGATGTAAGCCAGAAGACCTTTGAAAGGCTGGACAGAGAGGATATCGCGCTTTGGGGAGCCTGCCTGCTCGCGGCGGACGGTATCGGGCTTTTCGGAGACGTGAGGAAGGCGGCAGAGGAGCATGTGCATGTAAAAGAAGTATACAGGCCCAACAGAGAGCTTGCCGGACGCTATGCAGAACTGAAGGAACAGTATAACCGCTATGCAAAAGAATTATCGCCTTATTGCAAGGCATTAAAATCTTAGATATTTGCAAGTGGAGAGCGTGTGATGTATAATCAGAACTGTGAGGGCGAAATTGCCATGGAAATGGAGAGGAGGACAAGCAGTGAACAGTCAAAGTGAAGCCGGAATGTTTGCGGAAGAGCGTAAGCGTCAGATACTTACCTATGTGAATAAGAATATGCGCGTGACGGTAGGAGATCTGTGCGAAGAGTTTTCCGTATCACCGGCTACCATTCGGAACGATCTGAATGAATTACATGAGAAAGGGTTGATTAAGAGGACACACGGAGGTGCGCTTGCGAACACTCAGACGAATTTTGAACCGGTAACAAATGAGAAAAACGATAAATTCCAAAAAGAAAAGCAGTGTATAGCAAGAGAAGCCTTAAAGTACATCAACGAAGGCGACTGTATTGCGATGGATGCAGGAACAACGGTATATGAGCTTGCGAAGCTGCTGAAAGGGTTTAAGAAGCTGATGGTGGTTACATATGACCTGAATATTGCAGGTTTCCTGGACAGCAATACGGAGGTTTCCTTATTTATAGCGGGGGGAGAAGTGAGAAAAGGACATCATTATATGGTAGGCAATACCTCGATGGAAGCCATTGCAAAATTGAACGTAGATATATTCTTCATGGGGGCGAATGGGGTCAGCATGAAGAAGGGCGCGACGACTCCCCAATTGGATACGGCCCTTTTGAAGGAACGTATCATCGAGAATTCAAAGCAGCGCATCCTCCTTACAGACAGCTCGAAGCTGGAGAATGTTTCCTTTGCCAAATTTGCGGACATATCCGATCTGGATGTATTTATCACGGACGAATATGCGGACGTGGAGATCCTCGAACAACTTCGTAACCAGGGCGTTAAGATAGATGTAGCGAGGATCAGCAGATAATCACGGACTAAAGCGCTCGCGTTCTGCCTCAAACCGTTCGTTCATCCACACAACAGCTTCGTCAAGTCCTTCCTGGGTAAACGGGAAATCATTCCTCTCCTTCTGGTCTTCGGGTGTTGCCTCGAAGCACCAGGGTTCTGGATACAGGTATACCGTTAGCCGTTCGTCGGTCAGGGTCAGATAATAGCGCATTCCGCAGTGAGAGCCTGAAAAAGGCTCTTTTTTAAGTGCTTTAATAGACAGTCCAAGAGTTGAGATCATAGGGATGCAGCCTCCTTGCTTTATATCATTGTCTTTAATATAACTGAAATTTTTCATTTTGTACAGTAACTTATTTACTCAAAAATTGTCGGATTTTAGTTAATTTTATTGAATTTAATCATGTTCTGTGCTAAATTAACAATCATATAGTTTCCAGAAAATGGTAATTTCACTTGGGAGATGGATATGATACGGGAATATTTAGGACAGAATGTTTATGAAGCCTTTCAGGAACGATTGCGGTTTATTTTTGAGGAATTTGACAATATATATATTTCTTTTTCAGGAGGAAAGGACAGCGGCCTGCTGCTGAACCTGGTGATGGATTATCAGCAGAAGTATGCGCCGAATAAGAGGGTAGGCGTCTTCCATCAGGACTTTGAGGCACAGTACACGGTAACGACAGAATATGTGGAGCGTACGTTTGAGCGGATTAAGGATAAAGTAGAGCCGTACTGGGTGTGCCTTCCGATGGCAACCAGGACGGCTCTCAGCAGTTATGAGATGTACTGGTATCCGTGGGATGATAAGAAGGAGGAATTATGGGTCAGAAAGATGCCCAGGAAGAAATACGTCGTCAGCCTGAATGCCAATCCTATCACGACGTACCGCTACCGTATGCACCAGGAAGATCTTGCGAAGCAGTTCGGGCGTTGGTACAGGATGGCTCACGGCAACGGGAAGACCGTCTGTCTTCTTGGGATAAGGGCGGATGAATCGCTGCAGAGATACAGCGGATTTTTAAATAAGAAGTTCGGTTATAAGGGAAGATGCTGGATCACGAAGCAGTTCAAGGATGTCTGGTGTGCGTCTCCGCTGTATGACTGGTCTGCAGGCGATGTATGGCATGCGAATTATATATTTGATTATGACTATAATCATCTGTACGACCTGTATTATATGGCAGGTTTAAAGATCTCACAGATGAGGGTGGCCTCTCCGTTTAATGATTACTCGAAGGATTCTCTTAATCTATACAGGGTGATAGACCCGAAGATCTGGGTGAAGCTGGTCGGAAGAGTGAAGGGGGCGAATTTCGGCGCGATCTACGGGCGTACGAAGGCAATGGGCTATCGGAATATATCGCTGCCCCAGGGGCATACCTGGAAGTCTTATACCATGTTTCTTCTGGATACACTGCCGATCCGCCTGAGGAATAATTACGTTAAGAAATTCAATACGTCTATCAAGTTCTGGCATGAGACGGGAGGCGGGCTGGATGAAGACGTGATACAGGAGCTTACGGAGCACGGCTATCAGATTAAGCGCAACGGGGTATCGAATTATACGCTGAGCAAGAAATCCAGGATCGTATTCATCGGTAAGATCCCGGACGATACCGACGATATTAAGCTGACTAAGGATATCCCGAGCTGGAAGAGGATGTGCTGCTGTATCCTGAAAAACGATCATATCTGCCGTTCCATGGGATTTGGCATGACCAGGGAGCAGCAGAGACGGATCGATGCGATCAGGCGTAAATACAAGAGTGTGGAGGAAATGAATTATGGAATATAAGAGCCCGGTTTATAATGTGATCTCTGTTCCGGTTGAGAAGGTCGTGCCGAATACCTATAATCCTAACAGCGTTGCTCCGCCGGAGATGAAACTGCTCTATGAGAGTATTAAGAACGACGGCTATACCATGCCGATCGTCTGTTATCATAATAAAGCAGAGGATCAATATGTGATCGTGGACGGTTTTCATCGGTATCGGATCATGCTGGAGCATCAGGATATCTACGACAGGGAGATGGGGATGCTTCCGGTCTCTGTGATCAATAAGCCTATGGATCAGCGGATCGCGAGTACGATCAGGCATAACCGTGCGAGGGGAAGCCATGATGTGGACCTGATGGGGAATATTGTGAAGGAACTGCATGAGCTGGGGCGGTCAGACGCGTGGATCTCCAAGCATCTGGGGATGGACCGGGATGAGATCTTAAGGCTTAAGCAGATCACGGGGCTTGCGGCGCTGTTCAAGGATGTGAAGTTCGGGCAGGCGTGGAGGCCGGCGGAGGAAGAGGAAGAATGACATGGTTTGAAAGAGAAAATAAAGTTTTTTGTGAAATGGAGAGAAGGTTGTGATTTAAAGTAAGGTAAGATCGTTGAATAAAACCTTTAATATAAACGGTACCTGTTACCCGGAAGAGAATTATATGGTAGATATGGAAAGCCGTCTGAAAGAGATTGAAAAATTAGTCGACAATAAGAAGTATTTTACGATAAACCGTGCAAGACAGTATGGGAAGACAACCCTTCTGAATCTCATGGTGCAATATCTTTCTGTGAAATATACGGTATTTTCTGTCAGCTTTGAAGGGTTGGGTGATTCTGTTTTTGAAAAAGAAGCTTCTTTTTGCAGTATGATATGTAAGATTTTATATGATGCTATATGTTATGATGAAGTTCCGTCAGTAGAAACTCCTGTAAAAAATATCGTATATGAAGTGGTTCAAAATAACAGTGTAGAAGATTTATTTAGCCTTTCTGCTATGATATCTGAGTTATGCGGCGCGGCAAAGCGTCCCGTAGTCCTGATGATTGATGAAGTTGATCAGGCAGGCGGCCATAAGGTGTTTCTGGATTTTTTGGGCATGATTAGGAGTAAGTATTTAAAAAGAACAACCCGTCCGGTTTTTCGATCTGTCATATTTGCCGGAGTATATGATATCAAGAATCTAAGACAACGGATCCGAAAGGATGAGGAATATCAATATAACAGCCCATGGAATATTGCGGCAGATTTTTGTGTGGATATGAGTTTTACAACGTCTGATATTGCCGGGATGCTGCGTGCTTATGCTGCGGATAAAAATGCATAGTGCGTTGCCGAAGCTGTGAAGGTACTTTTATAAAGAACCAAGTATGTTGTTTGATAATATGCGGAAGAAAATGGCCGATTATCCAGAATTAAGGAAAATAATTTATGCAATTCTTTTTAGAGGAGAGAGTTACCCATATAACCCAGACAATTTCGCGATTGACATAGGGGCAATGTTTGGGTTTATAACTGAAAGGGATGGGCAGGCAGTAGTTGCTAACCGTATCTTTGAAACAAGGCTGTATAATCTTTTCCTGTCAGAAGAGGTGACGAAAAGCATCACATATCAGACGGGAGAACTGGAAAAGAATCAGTTTATAAAAAAGATAGCTGAAAGGCTCCGTGATAGTTCAGACAGGTCTGCGCATTCACTGCGCTGACCGTGCCATAGAGCAGAGTCTGAAAGCATCCGGTTACTGCTTATTATAGGTGAAAGGGTTGAGTATTCTGATTAGAAGAGTATAATAGAGAGTAGGAGAAAAAGGCGGAAAAGAATTATAAATCCTGGTGGGAGAAAGAAGCGGAATGTGCAAATGAGTGATTATAAGGGGCGTGTAGGTAATAGGATTTCGGTTCCTGAGGTGAGAGAAGCCGTGAGGGGAGATACCGAACGGCATTATAAGAAAAAAAGAAGTGATTCCCAGAAGTCTTATGATAAAAAGAAGAAAAGAAAATACCAGGAGAAATCTATTGGAACGTCTTTCGGAGAGTTATTGAAAGGGATTAAACTGGAGTGAGTGAGATTCCGTTGGCTGGGATGGATTGTCGTGCTTGATTTCTCTGTTGTCAGAATGGGAAAATCACGATATAATAAAAATAAGATATTTTGCTTTTGAGATGAGGAAAATATTGTGAAGGGATAAAAATATGCAGAAAAAGACACCGGATTACGATAATGTGTTTAAGACTATGAAGAGTAAGCACAAGAGATTGTTTATATCCGTAATTAATGACGTTTTCGAGAAAGAGTATCCGTTAGATACAAAAGTGGAAATTTTACCGTCAGAAGGATACTTGACTGAAAGCGAGACAGCAGATGGGAGCAAGGAAATAGAAGAGCAGATTTCTGATTTCCTGATTAAGATCGGGAGTGAGGTTTACGTGTTAGAGTGTCAGAGTTATGATGACGGCTCTATGGCAATCAGGATTGCAGAATATGCTTTCATTGTTGCGAGGCAGTTCGCAACATGGGATATCGGACATGCGACGATTCCCATGCCGAGATTTTCCATAATCTATGTCAAGCGGACGGAAAGAACTCCGAAGACTACGAAAATTACTTTTACATTTCCGGACGGACAGGAAGTAAATTACGAATCCACAAACGTAATCTTGGAAGAATTTACAAAGGAATATATTGTTGAAAAGAAGCTGTTCCCTTATATTCCGTTTTATATTGCAAGGTATGAAAAGGATATGATATCTGAAGGATGTATAGAGAACGCAGAACGGGATTTGGAATATTTCAGGAATGAACTGGTTCGTTTGTATGAAGCGGAGGAATTGACCGATTATGAACTGATCGACTTAAAGGGATTTATAAATACCATTATTACACATATTACAAATGGAAATAAAAATGAGGAAAGGCTGGTGAGTATTATGGGCGGAAAAGTAATTGAGACAGAGTCGGAGAGATTGATTCGTCAAGGTATAAGTCAAGGTATAAGTCAAGGTATAAGTCAAGGTATAAGTCAAGGTATAAGTCAAGGTATAAGTCAAGGTATAAGTCAAGGTATAAGTCAGGGAAAAGCGCAGCTGCTAATTGAACTTGGGCAGGAAGAAGGTCTTGATGATGCGGCGCTCCTGAAAAGGATTCAGGAACGGATTGGCGTGTCATTAGAACAGGCAGCCGCCTATTTGGAACAGTATGGAAAACAGACTGTATAGATTTAGATTTGCGAAGAGGGGTGACAATTTGAAGTGAAGGGAGTATTTCTGCTGAGAACGGGAGTACTCCTATTTTTGTCGAAGAACGGATGTTATTAAAGTTAGAAAAATCAGCAGGTATATTAAAGTTGCCTGCCGCTCCGTGGCGCGGACATACGGGCACTGATTCTATGCAAAAATTTTCCAACTGTACGGTTGCTAATCCTTGCTATTGTTTCGGTATGCCGATACAATAGTATCGAAGGGCGTGAGGACGATGATTCTGGACACACTGTTGAAAAAGCAAAATATGACAAAATATCGTCTTGCAGTGGAGGCAGGCATTCCCCATGCAACTCTGAGTGATATCTGCAGTGGTAAGACTCGGCTGGAAAAATGCTCGGCTGAAACCATCTGTAAAATCGCAAGGACTCTTGGCGTTTCCATGGAGATTCTGACGGAGGACGGAATCCGGGCAACAGAAAGAGAACACATCTATGAGCAGGGATAATGGCTAATTCACTGGATTTCCAGTGGAAAGTGCTCATAATCAGGAAAATACCAAAGGATCCGTTCTGGAATTTTATAAAAAATTGGTTGCTCTTAGGACGAAAAGTAAATATAGTCCAGTCATCATTGACGGGGAATTTGTACCATACTATACAGAAGATGTTTCGCTTTATATAAGGGAAATAAAAGATGAACGTTTTTTGTTGGTAGTGCAAGAGATCCTAAAGTATGGCGCGGTACAGACGCATGGTATAGAACCAAATCAAAATACTGATTATTGGGAAAGAAGGGTTGAGTATTCTTGAAATAGGAGTATAATTTAATCTGAGTGAAGGAGTGAGAACGAGAAAAAGGGGATTACAAGAATATGTCAATACATAACAATCCAGATCAGGAGAGTGAATCAATGAGAAAACAGCAGAATTTTCAATGGGAAACCATATCATTAGGTACTTGTTATTACCCGGAGCATTGGGACAGATCTCTATGGGAAGCGGACTTGAAGCGGATGAAGGCGGCCGGAATCGAGACGATCCGTATCGGGGAATTTGCCTGGAGCAAGGTGGAGCCGCGGGAAGGGGAATTCAGTTATGAGTTCTTTGATGATTTCCTTAATGCAGTCAGAGCAGCAGATATGAAGGTGATATTTGGTACGCCGACGGCAACGCCTCCTGCCTGGCTGACTGAGAAGTATCCAGAGGTGCTCAACTGCCGGATGGACGGGGTGAAGTTCCGGCACGGCATGCGCAGGCACTATAATTATAATTCACCGGTTTATCAGGATTTGAGCGCTCGTATCGTAGAGAAATTTGCAGGACATTATGCAGCACATCCCAATGTGATCGGCTGGCAGATCGATAATGAGATTAACTGCGAGGTGGATGTATTCTATTCGGAGAGCGATACGGCTGCGTTCCGTAAATATCTGCAAGGAAAATACGGTACACTGGAGAATCTGAATCGAGAGTTGGGAATGATATTCTGGAATCAGGAGTACACGAGTTGGGATGAGGTCTATGTGCCGCGCACGACCATTCATAATACCTCGAATCCTCACCTGACTCTGGATTATTACCGGTTTGTATCGGAGAGCGCGATTGCATTCTGCAGGATGCAGAGCGATATTATCAGGAAATATAAGAAGCCGGGAGATTTTATCACGACAAACGGTATGTTTGATCATCTTGATAATCACAGAATGATGGATGAAGCGCTGGATGTATATACTTATGATTCTTATCCGAATTTTGCATACTGTCTTTCGGAGGATCCGGTGCATAACCGTGACCTGAATGACAGAAAGTGGAGCAGCCATTTATCCAGGGTGCGTTCTGTCTGCCCGCATTTTGGTATTATGGAGCAGCAGTCGGGGGCGAACGGTTGGAATACCCGGATGGAAGCGCCTGCGCCGAAGCCTGGGCAGATGACGCTCTGGGCAATGCAGAGTATCGCCCATGGAGCAGACTATGTGAGTTTCTTTAGATGGCGTACCTGTACAGTGGGAACAGAGATCTACTGGCACGGTATCCTGGATTATGACAACAGGGATAACAGGAAACTTCGGGAGATCAGAGCGCTCCATGAGCGTCTGCGTTCGATCCGTGAGCTGGCAGGCGCCGCATACCGGGCGAGCTTTGGTGTGTTGGAGGATTATGACAATCTCTGGGATGCGGATGTGGACGTATGGCACAGGCGGGTAGAGAAGGCAAGCAAGAAAGAGATTTTCGCAGCGTCTCAATTGAGTCATACACCAATGGATTATGTGCTGCTGACGGACGGCACGGAGTATGGGGATTTGAAGGATTATCCGGTGCTGTTCTATCCTCACGGACTGATTCTGACGGAGCGAAGAGCGAAGCTTCTAAGAGATTATGCAGAGAAGGGCGGATGTCTCATTATCGGCGCCCGCACAGGGCAGAAGGAGGAGCACGGAAGATGTGTGATGATGCCGATGCCGGGGGAACTTGCACAGCTTAGCGGTACGTCCGTGGAAGAATTTACCTTTGTCGGAGCTATGGACGGGCAGGTATGTATGGAGTGGAACGGCAAGAAGCTTGATACAGGTATCTTCAATGATATCCTGGAGACGGAAAAGGAGGATGTGAAGGTGTTGGCTTGTTTTGCGTCCAACTATTATGAAGGAAAGCCGGCGCTGACGGAACGTGCGGTCGGAGAGGGAAGGGTGATTCATTTTGGAGGAACGTTTACCAGAGATACCGTGCAGGCATTGCTTAGCTATCTGGGGATTTTAGAGCCATACAGAGCACAGCTCGAACTTCCGGAAGAATGTGAATTGTGCGTCAGAGAGAAGAATGGGAAACAATACTTTTTCATATTGAATTATTCACCGGAGGAGCAAGAGATTCGGGTAAAGCAGGAGATGATAGACATGTTTTCAGGAGAGAAAATATGCGGCGCCGTCAGATTGACAGGGGATAATGTCTTATGCCTTGAGTCAGTTACCACATTGTAAGTAATGCAGAAGGTAGATTCCATGCAGAAAATATTAATCGTAGAAGACGACAGAGAGCTTAACATGGCTCTCTGTTATGCAATAGAGAAGAGTAAATACACGGCAGTCCGAGCATCTTCTGTCAGAGAAGCCAGGGAAATATACAGAAAAGAAGAAGTGCGGCTGATCATACTGGATATCAACCTCCCGGACGGAGACGGCTTCGGCTTCTGCCGGTGGGTGAAGGAACAGAAGAATACCCCCGTATTATTCCTGACAGCACGGGATATGGAGGAGGACGTATTGGAAGGATATGATCTGGGCGCGGAGGACTATGTGATCAAGCCATTTTCCATGAAAATACTTCTCAGGAAAATAGACGTGATCTTGAAACGTGTGAAAAATGATGACGACAGCATTTTTGACGACGGTAATCTGAAGATTGACTTAAATCGGGCGAAGGTGTTTATTCTCGGAGAGGAGTGCAGCGTCACGCCCACCGAGCTGCGTCTTCTGAGGGAGTTCGTACTGAATAAGGAACGGCTTCTCACCTACAGTATTCTCCTGGACCGATTGTGGGAGAACGGAGGTCAGTTGATGGACAAGCACGCGCTGGCGGTGAATGTCAACCGTCTCAGAGGGAAGATCGAAGATGAGCAGCACAAGTATATTTCAAATGTATACGGGATGGGATATCAATGGATTGGTCAGTGATCGTTGCGGTGTCAGCCGCAGGAGCGGCAGTTGCTGCCGTGTGGAGGATGTACCGGCTTAATAGGGATGTTTATAGGTTTGAAGAGAAGGTTGAGAATGCGCTTGACGATATCATATCCGGGAAGGGTATATCAGAAGGAGGGGAAGATATCACAGATTCTCTATGGGGCAAATGCGGGGAAAAGCTCTGGCGGGTGAATCGTATCTGGACGAAGAAGGAAGAGGCGGGAAGACGTGAGAAGGAACTGATGAAGGAGCTGATCTCTGACATTTCCCATCAGACTAAGACGCCTATTGCCAATATGAAGCTGTATCTGGAATTCTTGCAGGAAGAAGAACTCTCAGGGAAGGGGCGGGAATTCCTTGGCTATCTGGAAGGACAGACGGAGAAGCTGGATTTTCTCCTGCAGAGTATGGTTAAGATGTCCAGGCTGGAGACGGGAATGATTCACATCCGGCAGCAGGAGATGAAGCTGTACGAGACGATAGCAGGAGCAGTGGGAGAGATCGTGCCGTCCGCGGCGAAGAAGGGGATAGAGCTGTCTGTAGATTGTGATGAAGATCTTATGGTAAGACATGACAGGAAGTGGACGGAGGAAGCAGTCTTCAATGTGTTGGATAATGCGGTAAAATACACGGAATCCGGCAGGAGTATCCATGTTGCGGTGAAGTGTCAGGAGGTATTTGCGAAGATCAGTGTGCGCGATACGGGAAAGGGGATCGCGCCCGAACGTCAGGCGGAGATCTTCACACGTTTTTACAGGGAGCCAGAGATCCATGATGAGAGCGGTATCGGTATTGGGTTATATCTGGCAAGGAAGATCCTGGAATTGCAGAATGGGTATATCGAGGTACGGTCACAGGAGGGCGAAGGTTCGGAATTCAATCTATATTTGCCTAATTGAATTAATCAAGCTGGATGCTGACAAGCCGGCATTGTGATATTCTTTTAGTAGGAATTATAAAAATCACAGTTTCGTGATAATCCTGCATTGTGACAGCTTTGTGATTTTTGTCTGATAAGATGGTACTATGTTCAGCAGATAGCAGGTGACAGGCTGGATATGGTACTATTTTTTTTGCAGAAAGGAGCAAAAACATGGAGTCAAATATGGTAGAGACAAGAGGGTTAAAAAAATATTACAGGCTGGGCGACAATGTGGTCAAGGCATTGGACGGTGTGGATTTTACGGTCAGAGAACAAGAATTCGTTGCGATCATCGGAAGGTCGGGAAGCGGCAAGAGTACGCTTCTTCATATGGTGGGCGGTCTGGATACGCCTACGGAAGGCGACGTATATGTGGCGGGGAGAGACCTGTCCGGCATGACGAAGGAGGAACTTGCGGTATTCAGGAGAAGGAAGGTGGGATTCATATTCCAGAATTATAATCTGGTGCCGGATCTGAATATCTATGAGAATGTGGTTCTTCCCATAGAGTTGGACGGAAAGAGGGTGGACTGGGAATTCGTGGAAGAGATTCTGGATGTGCTGAAGCTTACGGAGAAGGGGGAAGCATTTCCGGGTAATCTGTCCGGCGGTCAGCAGCAGAGAGCGGCCATTGCAAGAGCGCTTGCGTCGAAGCCCGCCATTATCCTTGCGGATGAGCCTACCGGGAACCTGGATACGGCGTCAGGCCATGATGTATTGGGATTATTGAAGGCGGCGGCGAAGCAGTTTCAGCAGACGGTCGTTCTGATCACCCATGATCAGGATATCGCCCAGATGGCAGACCGGATCGTGTGCATTGAGGACGGGAAGATCAGAAAGGGGCGTGGTCTTCATGCTTAAGAATAACAATACACAGGTTTTAAACCGGATGGCGGGACGGTCGCTTAAGAGCAGCCGGCGGCAGAGTGCGACGATGATCCTGGCGGTTCTGTTGTCAGCCTTTATGCTGTTCAGTGTATTTACGGTGGGGATGACGTATTTCAAGATGCAGAGACTGCAGAATATCCGCTTGGGCGGCGGGGAATATGATGCGATCATGTACGGTGTGACGGATGAGCAGCTAAGTACATGCAGGGAGAACCCGGATATCCTGAGATTTGGGGTGCATGCCTTGTCAGGCTATATTGATGAGACGGAATATGACAATACTCCGGAGGTGATGCTCATATGGGCGGATGAGGCCTGTTGGAATGAGATTATGGCTCCGGCGAGGGAACGGGTAGAGGGGCGTTATCCGGTGGAAGAGGACGAGGTCATGGTGACAGAATATGCCCTGGAAAAATGCGGATTCCATGGACTGAACGTGGGCGATACGTTCACGGCTGTCTATGGAGCCGGGGCTGTCAAATGTGAGAAGACCTTCCGGATATCGGGAATCTGGGAAGGCTTCGGAGAAAAAAGCGCTTTCTATGTGTCGGAGAAATTCTATGAGCAGACGGGGTTGGATCCGGCAGATGTAGCTTCCGGAAGATTTCTGATCGATTTCCGGCAGCCATTGATCTCTCAGAAGGAGCAGGATACATTCATAGATTCCATGAAACTGGGCAAGCAGCAGAGATTATTTTTTACGGCTGATTCTGCGTTCTCCATACAGATTTTAACCGGGATTGCAGGGCTTGCGCTGGTAACCTGTCTGTGTGCGTATCTTCTGATCTACAATATCATGTATCTGTCGGTAGCGGGAAATATCCGTTATTATGGACTGCTGCAGACGATAGGGATGACGGGGCGGCAGATCTGCGGGCTGATCAGAAGGCAGATGTTCCTGATCGGGGGAATTGGTTTGGCGGGCGGCGTGCTCTTGGGAAGCGGTGTATCATTTCTTGTAGTTCCGTCCGTGGTAAAGTCATTGGGAATCCGTATGGGTAAGGGCGGAGAGATTGCGGTGTCATTCCACCCGCTGATCTTATTGCTGACCTTGTTGCTGACGGGAATAACCGTCTGTATTGCCGGCGGAAAACCGGCGAAGACCGCGGTCATGTGTTCTCCGATGGAAGCGTTAGGATTTCGGCCGTCGGCGGATGTGAAAAGGAGAGGATGGCCTGGCGGCAGCAGACACCTTGAAAGGAAGAGGCTTGTAAGCCCGTCCGCGAGGATCTGGCGCATGGCGAAAGAGCAGATTACGAAGGATAAGAGGAAGGCGGGGATCGTGATGTTATCTCTGGCGGCGGGAATGTCGGTGTTCCTGTGTATAACGACGATTCTGAATTCGCAGGCAAGGAGAGAGTATAATTATAATTTCCGGGATTTTGATATGGTGGTGAAAAACGGTACGATGAGGAAGGAGGAGCAGGAGAAGCGTGTCCAGATCTTCGATCAGACGATGCTTGACAGATTAGATGCTGTCGAAGGAGTGTCCGAGACGGCGCCTCTTTGTTACGCAGAGATCACCGTGCCCTGGGAGCCTGAATTTGCCGATATGTGGATGCGGGAATTCTACGAGACCTGGATGAACATCCCCTATGAAGACGAGGTGGAAGAATATAAGGAGTTCCCGGAGAACTTCGGATCATCGCTGGTAGGGATCAGTAAGGCTGATTTTGAAGCGTTGAATGCGGCGTCCGAGGAGCCGGTGGATGAAGCAGAATTCCTTAGCGGCAAGACCTGTCTGCTGTACCGTAACGGCCTGGAGCTTAAGAACAGTGATGTGACAGGGAAATCCGTCACCTGTGCGGCGTACGGAGACAGGGCACATACGCGGACCTTTGATATCGGAGGCTTGGTTGATGTGAACGACTATACGGCGCTGCTGGGATATCCCCCGACTATCATTGTCAGTGAAAATGTGGTGAAGGAATTTGCAGATGAACCGATCATATATAAGATAGGTATCCGATACCAGGAAGAGTATGACGCGAAGACAGAAGCCGCAATCCTTTCCGTACTGGATGCAGGCCCTCACGGCAAGGATTATTCCTATGAATCCAGAATTGAGATGAAGAGAGAAGTAGAGAAGGCACAGGGCAATATGATGGAGATCGGGATCGCAATCGCGCTGATCCTTGCGCTGATCGGAATTATGAATTATGTCAATACATTTGTCGGAAATATCCGGAGCAGGCGTGTGGAGATTGCTGTGCTTGAGAGTATCGGAATGACGGGCAGACAGGTGAAGAAGATGCTGATTCTTGAGGGACTTCTGTATGCAGGCGGGGCCTGGGTGATCACGGGAATTGCGGGGACGGCGGTAACTTACAAGATCTATCAGTCAATGAACTATGCAGGAACAGGCTTTGTGATACCAGCGGTACCTTGTGCGTGCGCAGCAGTGATCTCGCTTCTGATCTGTGTCAGCGTGCCGGCGGCGGCCTACCGCGATATCGAGAGGAAAGGGATCGTGGATTATATTAAGACGGCGTCCTTTTAGAACAGAGAATCCCGTCTGGGAATCTGGCGTATCATTGCATTAAGCCGCCTGATTCCTGCGGGATTCTTCTTTAGTATATATTTGATAAGGCGAAGTATAGCTTATCCCCTCAGCCGGAATCTTCCTACCAGATCCTTCATAAGCTGGGACTGGCTTGACAGCTCTTCGCTGGCTGCCGCGCTCTCCTGTGCGGTTGCGGAATTGGTCTGCACTACGCTGGAGATCTGGTCGATTCCCATGGTGATCTGGGAAATAGCCTCGGCCTGGTTGTTGCTGGCCTCGGAGATCTGGCTGATGATATTGGCAACCTCCTCGACTCCTTTTACGGTCTGGAGTAAGGATTGCGCGGTCTCATCGGCGATCAGGGTTCCGTTCTCTACTGCTCTTAAGGAATTCTCGATCAGAACAGAAGTATTCTTGGAGGCTTCCGCACTCTTGCCTGCCAGATTGCGCACTTCATCGGCCACTACTGCGAAGCCCTTGCCGGCAGTTCCGGCACGCGCCGCTTCTACTGCGGCATTCAGCGCAAGGATATTGGTCTGGAATGCGATATCCTCGATAGTTTTGATGATCTTTCCGATCTCATCGGAACAATTGCTGATATTGTTCATAGCCTGCATCATTTCCTGCATCTTCTGATTGCTCGTCTGCATCTCGCTTCCGACAACTCCTGCCATGTGATTAGCCTGCCGCGCATTCTCCGCGTTCTGCTTTACCTTCTCGGATATCTCATTGATAGTAGCGGCAAGCTCTTCAACGGAGCTGGCCTGCTCGGTGGCTCCCTGGGAAAGAGCCTGGGCTCCGCTGGATACCTGGTCGGAACCGCTTGCAACCTGAGCCGAACTCTCGCTGATCTGCAGGATCGTGTGGTTGAGCTTCTCTGCGATCGCCCGGAATGAGATCAAAAGAGGCTTAAAACCGCCGGTGTATTCTGTCTCGCAGGTGGAGTCCACCGTAAAATCACCGGAAGCCATCTGGGCCAGGAACTTGTTCTCGTCGTCGATGATCATCTGGAGCTTGCGGATCAGTTCACGTACCTGGTCGGACAGAACACCAAGTTCATCCTTGGAAGTGTAGGAGATATCTATATCTAGATCGCCCTGAGCCATTCGGGAAGCTGCCTTTTCGATCTCGAAGATCGGGAACTTGATTCCCCGGATGATCACGAATGAGAAAAAGACCCCGATAATAATAATAACTATGATAATACCGGCCTGGAAGATGAGGGCGTTCCGGTAAAGTCTTTCACTGGAAACTGTTTCTTCCTCGCTGCCGTTCTGGTTGTATGTAACGATGTCGCTGAAAGCGGTGTTCAGAGAATTATAAAGCTCTACACATTCTCCTTCTAAGATAGAACGGGCTTCATCAGTGTTGCCCTGTTTTGCCAGCGCCATCAGTTTGTCGTCCGCCTGGCTGTACTGCGTCCAGAGGTTCAAGGCATTCTCGTAATACGGTTTTTCTTCCTGATCGATCAGGCTTTCGTATTTGGTAAGAAGCGAGTCCATCTTGGATTTCTCGCTTTCGACGTATTTGAGGCTTAATTGCTCTATTTCGTCGGAAATGGCTGTGAGATAGCCGAGTTCATTGAGTCTGATATTGGAGAGCGTAGCGGTCATAGCCCTTCCCGTATCTACGCTTGGAAGCCAGCTTGTTGAGATATCGCTGGTCTTTTCATTTAGTTTTCCCATCAGATTAAAAGACATGCCTCCGATGATGAGCATACCGATCAGCGCAACGCCTACAAGAATGTAGAGCTTGAAACTGATCTTAAGATTTTGAATTCGCTTTATCATGTCAAATGTCTCCTTTCAATTTTGTAGCTTCTTATGTATGTGACATTAAAACGAAACTTTGTACATATATCGGCAGAAAAAAGCAAAATCTTAAGCTGTACACATAATATAGAATCAGGTATTATTAAAGCGGAGTCTTTTTGAAAGAGGGGAATAGCAGTGATCAAGCTTAGAGAGATATTGTCCATGCCGGTGTTCCGGAATTTCCGTGTGGTTGCCGGGGAAGGCGGGATAGACAGAGAGGTGGGGACTGTCAGTGTGATGGACGCCCCGGATATATACAAGTGGATGAAAGGCGGAGAATTCCTGATCACCACGGGATATGCGGTGAAGGACCGCCCGGAGTACATCCGGTCGCTGATCATCAACCTGGATAAGGGCGGCGCGGCGGCCCTGGGCGTCAAGTTCGACCGCTTTATCCATGATTTTCCGGCGGATGCCCTTGAGGCGGCAGATGAGTTGGATTTCCCGATCGTATCGATTCCTTATGAATTCGCATTTACAGATGTGATCAATCCCGTGCTGTGGGAGGTTGTAGATAAGCAGGCGAGGAAATTGCTTTACTCCGAGAGCATTCATGAGGCGTTTACCAGGATGGTGCTCAAGGATGAAGAGATACCGGCGATCCTTGCATTCTTAAGAAAGCACATTCACAGGGAGACGGCATTTATAGATCCGCGTTTTTCCAAAGTGTATTTTGCGTCGGAGACGGATGAGGACAGCAGTATCTGTCAGGAGTGGAAACAGTGGGATGTGGACGCGGGCAATAGGAAGGAGCGGACAGAAGGATATGATTTTTACAGGATGCACATCAATGAAGAGGAGTATGGGCATATTATCTTAGGAGAGCGGCTTGAGGGCTTTGATGAGTTCTTTCAGGACTATTACCAGATCGCGATCGAACAGGCAGGGATCATCCTGACGCTTAAGATCCAGAAGCAGATGGCGACGGCGCAGATAGAGACAGAGTACAGGGAGCAATTTGTCCAGGATATTCTGACGGGGAATATCAAATCAAAGGAGGAGATCATCAACCGCGGCAGGATCTACAACTGGGATTTTCATTTTGGAGGCATTGCAGTCGTCGTTGATATTGACCGTTTTAAGGAGCAATACCTGCAGGAGCTTGACAGGGAGAGGATCCGCAGGCTTGACGAGATCATGAGGCGGATCTTGAATATCAGTAAGCGGATCGTTAAGAAGGAATTTCCGCAATATGTGTACAGCAGGATGAGTGACCAGATCGCATTTGTGATCTCAGAGACTTGTGGTAAGAGAAGCAGATTCATGGAGAGGATCAAGAATGTTTTTGGGGAAGTGAAGGAAGAGATTCAGCGTGCATCGGCATTTACGGCGACAATCGGCGTAGGCAATTACAAGAAGGATATCGCGCAGATCCATGACAGCTGGGAGGAGGCGAAGAAGTCGGTCGTCATCTCAAGGAACATGCTGCGGGAAGATGTGATATCGGTCTACGACGAGCTGGGGGTGTATAAGCTGCTGTCATTGGTCAGTGCCAGTGAGGAGGCCAAAGAGTTCCAGCATCTGTATGTCCAGAGGATCGAGGCGTATGATCTGCAGCACCACACGGAGCTTCTGGAAACGGCGATGGTTCTGGCAGCTTGCGGATGGAATCTAAAAGAGGCGTCTGAGAAGCTGTATATCCATTATAATTCGATGAAATACCGTTACCGGAAGATCTGCCAGATATTGGAAATGAATCTTCAGGAACAGGAACAAAGGCTGAACCTGGAGCTTGCGCTGAAGCTGTACCAGATCCGTGCTCTTTCATAGAGATCCGAGCTCCTGGCCGTGCGGGTCCTAATCAGGGAGAGATTGTACTTACAGGACAATAAAAAGGCGGAAGTCTAGTACCATATAGATGATGATATTATAGACCGGCGCTGATATAATGAACTGGATATGTAACGGTAGTTTAATGCACTGGTTCGATAAGGAGGTACGAATATGTACAAGAACAAGGTCGGATTTATGGACGGCGTAATGGCGGCGGTAAAGGGGAATGTGATGAAGGATACGATTGGGGACATCGCTGTAAGCGGCCGCCTGATTCTTAAGGGAGGACATGTGGTGGATCCAAAGAATCAGGTCGATACGGTAACGGATATCCTGATCGGCAATGGAGTGGTCTGTCAGGTAGGAGATGATATTCAGGCTGAGAGCGGAGACAGGATCATTGACTGTGAGGGGTTATTGGTCATACCGGGTCTGATCGATATGCATCTTCACTTGGGAGATCTGTTTGAGGTGAGTACGAACCCGATCTTCTGTGCGGCAGAGGACGGTGTGACGATGGGGTTATCACCGGGGGCAGGCAATACATTTATGGCGCCGTCTTTGCTGGGGGCAGAGGTGGACCATGGTGTGCCGATCAACCTTGGCGTCTATCTCGGGGCGGTCAATGTCCTTGGAACACGGTTATCGGTGGAAGAATTGATCAAGATGTTCAGAGGCGAGATGGATGCGGATACACTGTCTGTGAAGATGAGCCGTAACGGGATCACCATTACCACGGCTCCGCTGACGGTAGGGATCAAGGATCATATGGGACATTTTATCATGCCGGATGAGAATATTGAGAAGATCTTCGAGATCACATCTAAAGCTAATCTGATCTATATGTCGCATACGCAGGATCCGGATCACGCAGAGCGGCTGGTAAGCTTGTCAAAAGGGCGCCCGCTTCACCTGGCCCATGCGACGGCGGCGGGATGCGGCACTCATATGGATGCGGCGGAAGGAATGAGAAGAGTTATTGATCTGGTTGACGGAGAGAATATCACGGCGGAATTCGTAACTACCATGCTGCGTGCGGGACATGGAAGCAGGGAAGGCCTTAAGCTTCCGGCCCAGTCCCAGAAACTGGCATACGATGCCTTAAGCTCCGGTAAGGTCAATATATTGATTTCCGACGGGCAGAATCAGGCGACGATGAAGGGATTCGGCGATACGAGGGATAACATTCCGGCGATTCTTGAACTTTCGGATATGGGCGTGCTGACGCTTAGTCAGTCCGTCGCAGCCATGACTTGCAATCCGGCCGGACTGATCGCCAGGAGAACGGCGAACAACTGGTGGACAGAGAAGACAGGACATCTTGGCGCGGGCGCTCTGGCGAATGTGACCATCGTCGACGAGGCGGACAAGCTTGCTACCTACACGATTGTAAATGGGGAGATCGTGTCGTTTGAGAACCGTGCGGTAAGAAGAAACTGTGGAGCCGGCGGATGGGTCAGCAAGTTTGGCATGGTCAGGAAGACCGGAGTCGGGGAGCTTGTGATGTTCTCATATAAGTAGGCGATGTATTGGAGGAAGAGAATTGAGAGAGGAAGCGGGATACAGACCAACGATAGAAGAGTGTCGGGAAGTGTTAGAAAGGCTGGTGAGGGTGGATACCTGCCAGCCGGAGGGTAATGAAGGGGAGATTGCCGGCCTGATCATGGAGATGCTTCCTTCCGGGCTTGAGTTCCATAAGCTTGAGCACACGGCCCGGAGAGCATCTCTGGTCGTGAAGGTGGAAGGGGAGATCGGGGAAGGCGGATTGGCGCTGATCGGGCATCTGGATACGGTGGCTTGCAGCGAGCAGGACGGCTGGGCCTATCCGCCGCATCAGGCAGAGGTAAAAGGGGATATCTTGTACGGACGCGGAGCCGCCGATATGAAGGGCGGCGTCGCCGCGATGATCCTGACTCTGAGGCAGATCGTACGCAGCGGGAAGAAGCCTTCAAAGCCGGTATATTTCTGCTTTACCGCGGACGAAGAGAGCAGGGGGACGGGAATCTGTGCCATCGTAGAAGAGAAATATCTGGACCAGGTGGAGGAGGTTGTCATCTGCGAGCCTTCCGATGAGAAGATAGGTATCTGTGAGAAGGGGGCGTTATGGCTGCAAACAGCCGTTCGCGGCCGGTCCTCCCATGCGTCGCGGCCGGAGCTTGGGGTAAATGCGGTAGAGTATGGAATATGTTTCGTGGAGAAGCTTAAAAGAGCGGTGGAAGGGAAGGAGAGCCATGCCATCCTGGGGCATAACACGGTGTCCGTCACAAGATTCCACGGGGGGATCATGACGAACATTATTCCGTCCAGTGCCGAGATCGAACTGGATATACGCACGGTTCCCGGGACATCCCATGATGAGATCATACGCAGGGCAGGGGAGATCTGCGAGGAGATCATGGATATGGATCCGGCAGTACATATGGAGACAGAGGTTCTGAACAACAGACCGGCCCTTGAGACGCCGGAGGACAGTCCGTTTGTACGGTGTATCATGGAGGAGGCAGAACGTGCCGGAATTTCCACAGAACCAAAGGGGTTGTATTTCTATACAGACGCTTCGCAGATGATGACCGGAAGACAGATTCCCTTTGTCATAGCAGGTCCGGGAGATGATGCGATGGCGCATTGTGTCAATGAGCATATTTCTCTTTCAAGCGTTGGGAGGTATACCGAGTTGTACAGCAGATACATCATGGAGCATTATTACTAATGGTAAATACGAGGAGGATAGAGATGAATGAGACGGGAAAAACACATAGCAGGGGACGGTCGGCGGGATCTGCTGCCGGATTTGCGGTGTGTATTGTAATTGGTTTTGTGTTTTATTTTGGCCTGCCGGCTCTTAGCGGATCGAATCAGACGTTGGACTATAATCATCTGATCGACGGAATCCTGAATTCTTTCCCGAAGCAGATGGCGTGGTTTTTTATGAATTTTACGGAGGCGCAGTTCTATGCGAGTGTATTTGCAGGAATTGGCCTGATTCTCGGAGGCTTTGCGGCGTGGATACTGGCGCTTAAGAATTCCAGGTTTGCCGGATTTGATATCTGTTACGGGAGCAGCACCATGTTCCCGTGGGTACTGGCGTCCCAGGTGCTTTCTCTTGCGCTGGCGCTCTTCGTGTTCCGGTACATCGAAGGATTCGCGGATCCGCAGGTGACATGGCTGAATACGTTTATCACGGTAGTAGGCGCGCCCCCGGCAGTCATGCTGCTGTACGGGCCAAGCGTATCTGCGCTGCTTACGGCTTCGGTCCTTGGAGGCTTGATCTGTGCGCCGACGGCGGTCTGGATCGGGAACGCCATCGTTACGCCGCTGAACCTTCCCGGAGTTGTGGCGAATGTGTCGGCAATGGCGGTTACCGGGATCATAGTCTGTATGGTATGCAAGGTTCTTCCATTTGTGAAGAAGGCCGAGATAAAGCCGCACAGAAGCGGGAGCGTCAATGAAGATGTGTACAGTACGTCCTGGTTCATCAGAAGAGTTCTGGCGGATTTCTCAGAAGCGCCCTTTTATGGAAATGAAGTCGCGTCGATCTTCTTACTGGCGGGTGTGTCAATCAACACGATCATCTGCGGGACACACGGAGCATACGGCTCGGGCGCTGTTCCGGCGATCCTGCTGTCTCAGTTCGTGGGTGCGGCGGTCGGAGTATTTCTCTATGTAGATAAGTTTGTAGACGGAGGATGGTATGCGACCTATGTGCCGGTAGTAAGCGTAGGACCGGCGTGTGTGCTGTTCTTTGGAGCGACCGTTCCGGTTGCCCTGTTCGCAGGAGTGCTTGGCGGCATTATAGGCGGCCCCGTGGCGCAGTATTTCTCGGAGAAGCTGCCGGAGGGCGTGCACGGAACGGTGGCGAATGTTACGTCGATGACGGTCTGTACCGTCATTACGGCGGTGGTGATGGGGGCGCTGCCCTGGTTTTAGAATTGACTAAAATCCCAGATTACGTCCCTTCTCCATATTCGTAAGCTGGCGTTCGCCTTCGTCCGCGATCATGCGGAAGTCTTGGATCGTCTGGGCCATCTGTGGCAGCGCCTTTGCCTTATAGGTGCTGATATCGTCAAGGGCAGACAGGGTATCTGCAAACGCCTGTTTTAAGGTGTCTGGGGAAATGCTTGCTTCTACGGCTTCTCTCTGGATTGCAGTGCCCTGTTCTTTTAACATTCTTGAAGTCGCGCTGATCATATTGTTCGTCGTCTCGTTGAGTATCTGCACCTTCTCAAGGACGATCTTCTGATTATACAGCGCGCCGGCTACCGTGACAGCCACACGGAGTGCGGCAACCGTTACAGTCTGTGCGCGGTCGACCGCGCGGATCAGTTCCAGGTTATTCTTGCGGATTACTTCCATAGCGATGATTCCCTGTTGGTTTACCACCAGTAATTGCTGGAAATCCATTAGCCGCTGTCTGAGCGGGAAGATGATCTCTTCTTCTACGAACTTGATACGTTCTTCTGATTCGCCGGAGACCTTGGCGTTCTCAACAGCGTTGGCAAGATAGCTGTCAAGCTGTGTTCCGAGTTCGATCTTCTGTGTCAATTGCTTTGTCAGGTCACGCATGGCGGCCTGTTCGATCTCCAGGGTGGTGTTGTCGTTCTTAAGCGTATTCCGCCCCTTTTCTAATGTTTTTACAATGCCGGCGATCTCGGCGTCGGCGGTCTTAAACCGTTCAAAATACCGGCGGATCGGATTGAAGACCTTACCAAGCACGCCTGTCTTGGTAAAATCAAGGCCAGACGGGTCAAGATCCCTCATCTTGACAGACAGCTCTTCCAGCCCTTTTGCCACTTCGCCGGATTCTCCGCCGGCTTTGCCGAATTCTCCCATACGTTTTTGGAGGATACTGTTTTTGGCCTGAGATTGTCTGACGATATCAGAGCCGAATGTCTCTACTACCTGGACGAATTCTCTGCGCTCGGCGAGAGAGTCGAGGTCCACGCCCATGATCTGGTCGGCTTTGTCTTTGACGGCGCCGGCAATTACAGTCTTCACTTCGCTGGTCGGCGCAAGTTCTGCTGCTACTTCTTTTTTGATTTCTTCGGTATTCGGTAAATCCAGTGTAAATCCGCTCATATATCTTACTCCTTATATTCATGAATTGTGACAGTTCGGACAAGCTGTACTAGTGTGCTGCCTGAATATGATGCAGACAGTACACTGGAGTTACATGCTTGCGTTAAATAGTGTCTTAAGCTGGTATACGACGTCGTCGGTGGATGCGTCGATGCTTGCGGCCTCATTCACGGAGCTGATGCTCTGAAGTGCCGACAGGTCGGCGTTGTAACCGATGGTATATACCGGTATCTTCAATCCGTTTAAGATATCCCGGACATCGTTCAGGTTATAACCGACATTGGTTTCCCCGTCGCTTAGGACGAACAGCATCGGTTTGGCATCGGGATATTCGTCCGTCATCCCCCGGATCATATCCAGTGCAACGCAGATCGCGTCGAAGGTGGCGGTTCCGCCGGAGGCGAATAGATTTTCTACGCTTCCTTTGAAATACGTCTGCTGTTCTAAGTTAAACTGGCCGATCGGTACTTCGATCGTCACGTCGTCTGAATAGCTTACAAGTCCGATGTAATTATCAGGATTGATATATTTCATACTGTTGATCAGAGAAGTCTGAAGAGCGATCAGCGGTTCGCCGTCCATACTGCCGGAAACATCCGTTACGAATACGCCGATCACCGGACGTCCGGTGTCCTTGTTCGTCTTATATAATTTCTGTGCGGCTGTCAGGATATCGCCGGAAACAGGTTCATATTCACACTTATAATCAGGCATTCCGTTGAAACCGTATTCTTCAGCACGTTTTACAGCCTTGCTGTCAGCGCAGTATTCTGCAAAAAGCTTCAGGATCTCTTTTTGTTCCGGGCTGGCAGAGTCGATACTTACCAGCGGATTATCATGCCGGTAGCCGTAAGGGGTGAATTTGTAGTTCTTAGACAGCATGGTATCGTTCATATACGATTGATATTCCATGATGAATCCATCCAGGGAACCGTTCTCGGCGGCGGAGCGCATCTGCATGGTTGTCAGAGCAACGAACGGCACGTTCTTCTGGAACTTCTGGAAACCGGCTGTTGCCGTCTCGGACAGCGGGTTGTCAAGATCGTATCGCTCCAGGGTGCAGATCAGGAAGTTAAGCCCTGCACTGCTGGCAAAGGGGTTGGTGTAGCCCATCGCGAACTCTCCGGCTTCGGTTGCTTCTGTAATTGCTTTTAGATCTACGCTTCCGTATTTTTCTACGATCTGATCGTAGGTTTTGTCGGAGAGAAGGATTCCGGCAACATTACCCACCAGACTGTCGGCGACAGTCTCCGTGGCGGTGCCTTTGGAGTTCAGCATATCTACCCAGAGCATGCTGGAAGGTGCGAATCCCTCGGGAACGGCTTTGCCGGTGGCAATGTAGTCAAGGGCCTGTCCGCTGTTGACATTGCGGATCTGAACGGAGATCTTCTGTCCGCCTACCTGGTATCCCTCCTGGTTGAATTCTTCCGCCATCTCGCAGAGCCATCCGTCTGTCCCGGTTCCGGCCTTCTCCGGGGAAGAATAGATCTCGGCGTACAGACCGGTATCGGCTTTGACCTGAACCGGGCAGGTATCGATATCCGGCAGCTCCGAAGCTTCGTCCTCTGCCGAATCGTATTCGATCGGCGACTTGATCGGGGTGCCGTTTGAGGGGTTGATCTTGTCTACCATCCTGGTTAGACGTTTTTCGGCGCTTTCTTTGGAAATCACTTTCTCGGATTTGCCGATGTTGCGCGTCACGTAGATACCGCCGAAGACTGCGGCGCATACAAGAATGACTACGACAACCATAATTCCAGCAATTTTCTTATTCATAGGCTGTTCCTCCGTTACGGTCGGTGAGTGTCTCACCTCTTATTGATAATTCTTTGTTTTATCGATCAGTTTCTCGATCTCATTGATAATATTTGGTTTCATCGATCAGCTTCTCGATCTCATGGATCAGTTCATGGTTCAGGTTTGCGTCATCCCCGGAAGTCAGAGAAGAGATCTCCATTGCCAGTGCGTCCAGTTTGAGAAGGATCTTCTCGTTGAGGGCGATCGTTGATCTGACATTGTCAAAATTCTTCTGGTACAGCCGAAGCTGTTCTTCCTGGATATCGTCGGGAATATCGTCTTCCCGGTAGTGCTTGAGCCTTGCGTATTCCTTCTCGTCAAAGAGACGCATGCGGTTCGCCATTGCAACCACATTCTTGATGGCGGAGACTTCCGCTGCGGCTGCCACGCTGTCGAACTTGTCAAAGCTCATAGAACCCCTGGTGAACTTCTGCTCCAGAATGCCGGATAGCCGGCGCCTGCATTTTATAATGCGGTCAAGCTGATCGGAAGCAGTCTTAGCCATGCTGCCGAAATATCTGCCGCCGCAGTGATCCTTCAGGATGTTCTTCGCTTTTTCCAGGTCGGGAACATCTTCCAGCATAACTGGTTTTTGATTCGGGCCTTTTAACAGGGCGATATTAGACAGGAAGAAGAGCGCGGTCAATACAAGAGCTGCTATGATGGACATTCCTGCCCGGAATATACTGTAGTCCGACAGCCGCAATGCTACAAGACCCGGCGAATACAGGACTACGGCGGTAACTGCAATACATAGATTGACAGCGATCAGTTTCAATAATTTTTTCAATACATCTCCTCCTGCCTGGACATAAGGATCTGATCGTCTATTTTTCTGCAGCTCCTAAATGTCTGTTTTTGTAGAAAAATGTTTCGTTTCTTAAAATTATTATACGACACATTTTATAATCTGACAAGTCGTAGAAAGACATTGAAAATATCTATATAATCCGATATAATTAATACAACATATGATGGTTAACAATTAAAAGGCGGTGAAAACATGGAGGTATTAGAAATGACTGATAAGGAGTTAATTACAACAACTATTGACAGATATACTGATTTGCAGCAAATTAAAAAGGCTAATGAAGGACATAAGAATGAAGTTCTTGAATATCTCATTAAAGTGACTACGGCAAAGCTATCTTCTCTGGGGGTGAATGTTGAGGATATAACATTGTAGGTGTTCTAATATTTGACATATTTTGAAGAGAATGGCTATAATATACTTAACAAGGGAGCCGTTAGTCAGATGAAGCCTGACCGCCGGCAAAATAAGTGTTATAAAAATAAGCGCCTTACTTTACCAGAGCAGGGGCGCTTATCTTCTATTGCTGCGTATCGTAATAACAAGAATAAAATATTTTCTTATTATATTGTCAATGTACCATTCTTCCTGTGCCGTCATGTAAGCGCAGGATCGTTCCAAACAACATGGATGAGCAAAGCAGAACGGGAAGTGCTGGATGGATTCGATGAGGAATTGGGAAGGGGATCATGATCCGGCCGCCTGCAGAGCGCCGGGGGTGATGTTTAAAGAAAATAGTACCATATCAGTATCAAAAAGACCGAAAACGTTGATCCTGCAACATTTCCGGTCTTTGGTAAGCAGATAACGGGAATCGAACCCGCCTCTCCAGCTTGGGAAGCTAGCATTCTACCGATGAACTATATCTGCATGTAAAGTATTATAATACATTTTATGAAGAAATGCAATCATTTTGTAAAGTTAAGAAAAAATTCATAATTTCTATCGAAAAAGTTTGGATTATTGTTCTATAATGGTAGAATAGAAAATGGGAGGAGTGCGGATGGACAAAGTAATAGAAGTAAAGGATCTGTATAAGCTATACCGTGTGGGCGATGAAGTCGTGCGGGCACTGAACGGAGTCGGATTCGCGATATATGAAGGGGAGTTCTGTGCGATCGTTGGGACCTCCGGCTCCGGTAAGTCGACACTCTTGAACATGCTTGCAGGACTTGAGAAGCCAACGAAGGGAAATGTCGTGATCGCGGGGCAGCATATTGAGAATCTGACGGAGGAGCAATTAGTTCGGTTCCGGCGGGAGAATGTAGGATTTATCTTCCAGTCCTTTCATCTGCTGGGAACCATGAATGCGCTGGAGAATGTGGCGCTGCCCTTAAGTTTTCGGGGAGTCCCAAGGGATATACGGATGCGCAAGGCGGATAAGATGCTGGAGCTGGTGAAGCTTAAGAAGCACAAGAAGCATCTGCCGAACCAGATGTCGGGCGGACAGCAGCAGAGAGTAGGTGTTGCAAGAGCCCTGGTGGTAGATCCGAAGATCATATTTGCAGACGAGCCGACAGGGAATTTGGATTCCCACACATCAGAAGAGGTCATGAGACTGATGCAGCAGGTAGTGAGAGAACAGAGGAAGACTCTGGTGATGGTAACTCACGATGCGCATCTGGCAACCTATGCCGACAGAGTCTTCCATATCCGGGACGGGAAGATTCTTAAGATTGAAGATAACCGGAAGATAGCGATTGAGGAGGGCAAAAGAAGATGAAACTAGTAAAGAAGCTGCTGATGGGATTATGCGTGGCCGCGCTTATGGCCGGGATGGTGGGATCGGTCACGATCATGGCGGCGCCGTCCGGGTCGGTCACGGTCACATCCGATGGGAACAAGGCGCCTACATTTACTACGGAAGGCGCGCAGGAGTGGACCCTGATCGTACATAATGGTTCTAATGTGCCGTTAAGCAACGCAGTGATCGCGCCCAGGCTTGGAGACACTAATGACGAGTGGCCGTTTAAGACGGAATACCAGAACTATGCGCAGAGGATAGAGGAGATTCCGGCGGGAGAGTCCGTACCGGTTACCTTTGTTTTCGAGCAGCGTGAGGATGTTGCGACTTCGAGGCATACGCTGCAGTTTGATGTATATACGGAAGACAGTGCGGAACCGGCCGCTTCCCAGAAGTTCTATGTCAATACAACGGCGAAGCCGGCGGATAACCCGGGAGATCAACTGATCGACTTAGATCAGATTACCGGGGGAAATCTATCGTTAGGAGATATCAGCGGAGACATGATGTCGGCGGATGCCGGCGGGTTTAGCAACGGAGACGTATCCGGCGGCGGAGGAAGCGCAGATTCAGGGTCTGTTCCCAGGGTGATCGTTACCGGGTTTAACACTGATCCGGCGGAAGTGCGCGCAGGAAGTAATTTTAACCTGATCATTCATCTGAAGAACACGTCAAAGACTACGAAGGTCAGCAACATGCTGTTCGACCTGAGTGCACCGACAGAAGGAAGCGATGCACAGACGGTGGCGCCTGCATTTCTTCCCGTGTCCGGTTCCAGTTCTATCTATATGGAAGGAATCAAGGCGAATGGTACGGCGGATATCTCCATTCAGCTTAACGCCAAGGCAGATCTGCTGCAGAAGCCTTACAGCGTCGATCTGAGTATGAAATACGAAGGCGCCAACGGAACCCCGGTAGATGCGTCTTCCAGCCTGTCCATTCCGGTGAAGCAGGACGCAAGATTTGAATTCAGTGATTTTGAGATCAGCCCGGTCAGCATCTCGGTGGGAGATGAAGCCAATGTCATGTGTAATCTGTATAACATGGGGAGGATCAAGCTCTATAATGTTAAGGCAACATTTGAAGGAGCATGCATTGAGAAGGAAGAGGTATTCATAGGGAATGTTGAGTCGGGGGCGACGGCTTCCATTGACGCTATGCTGGAAGGAGCCCAGGCGACCGGAGGTCCGGCGAATGTGAAGATGACGCTGAGTTATGAGGATGAGTCCGGGAAGATCTCTGTGGCTGAGAAGGAATTGCAGTTAGAGGTCATGGAAGCAATGGAGAGCGATATGATGATGCCGGCGGATATGGAGATGATGGAGGAGCCGCAGGGATTCCCGGTGATACCGGCTGCGATCGCCGCCGCTGCGGTTATTGTGATCATTATTATCGTAGTTGTCATGAAGAAGAGAAAGAGAAGAAAGAGACTGAATGAAGAGGAGGAGTTGCTGGATGAGCTGGATAGACCTTCTGAGGATGAGCGGTAGCAATTTAAAGAGGCGGAAGCTTCGAACCTTTTTGACTGTCCTTGGGGTTATTATCGGAACAGCATCCATCGTCGTTATGATCTCGCTGGGGCTTGGACTTCAGGAGTCGCTTTACCAGGAGGTAGAGCAGTCCGGGGGGCTTACCAGTATCAAGGTGTCAGGCGCGGGCGCGGGTGATTCCATGTACGCTTTTTCTTCTATGTCGGGGGAAGAGGAGGAATCGAAGAAATATATTAATGATCAGGCAGTCAGCGAGCTGGCCCAGCTTGAACATGTGACCGTCGCGTCGCCTGTATATGAGATGTGGGTCAACATGCTGAAGGGCAGGTACGAGGGCTCCGGGCAGTTGGTGGCGATGACGCCGGAGGGGCTTGCTGCCAAGAATATCCCGTTGGCAACCGGGACGCTTCCGGCGCCGAACAGCGGAAGCCTGGAATTGGTATACGGCAACGGGATCGCGACGAGCTTCTATGAAAAGGGAACCGGAAAGGGATATTATGAGACCGGAGAACTGCCGGATATTGATTTTGCCAATGATTCAATATTCCTGATACTTGACCAGGACGGTTACAATAACAATATGGGCGGCGGATTGGATATGGGCGGCATGGATGAAGGCGGCGGACAGCAGGCTAAATCAGGAACCGTGCAGAAGCATGTGGTGAAAGCCAGCGGCGTCGTAGAGGGAAGCCCGGATGAGTATACGGCGAATTATTACTATATCTATTGTGATCTGGATACGCTGCGGCAGATTCTTAAGAAGGAGTTCGCCGGGAGAGTTATTCCGGGACAGCCCAGCACAAAATCAGGCAAGCCGTATAAGGAATTCTGCTATTCATATGCTCAGGTGAATGTAGACGATATAGACAATGTAGAAGCGGTCTCGGCAAGAATTCGGGAGATGGGCTATAACGTTGAAACTAACGCGGAATATCTGAACAGTATGAAGAGCCAGTTCGCTATTATCCAGGCAGTGCTTGGCGGCATCGGCGCGGTGTCTCTGTTCGTTGCGGCGATCGGAATCGCGAATACGATGATGATGTCCATCTATGAACGGACCAAAGAGATCGGCGTGATCAAGGTGCTTGGATGCAGCCTGAAGAACATCAAGCAGATGTTTCTTCTGGAGGCGGCATTCATCGGCCTGATCGGAGGTATGGCGGGCAACGTGCTGAGCTTCCTGATGTCGGCGGCTATTAATTTCCTGACCAAAAACGGGGCCTCTTCTATGGGGCTTAGCAGTGAGATCTCGTATATTCCCATATGGCTGGTATTGCTGTCTATGGGATTCGCCATTCTTGTGGGGGTGGTCGCCGGATATTTCCCGGCGCTGCGTGCCATGAAGCTAAGTCCGCTCGCGGCTATCCGCAACGAATAGATGAGCGGAGGAGGATATGCTCATTCTTCAATAACGTGGATCTCCAGATAATCAAAATCAATGGAGTCTACGAAGTTATCCTGTGTAAAACGCGCCTTGTCGTGGCGTTTGAATTCATCGATCGTTGCATCTAGCCAGATCGGTTTGCTCAGGTCGAATTCATAGCATATGGCGTCAAGCGCATGGAAGACCTTATGAGTCCGGGTATCGTCTGAATCATCACAGATGACGGTATCCCGGACTAATCTGTTGTCCTTGAATTCTTTTCCCCATAATCGAAACATGATCGCACCTCATTTCCATAAACTGTAGTTTAAAAGTATATCTGTTTTTTTGTAAGATGTAAAGAGTTTTGTCGGTAATTGAGTTCAATTGAGTTTAATTTGACTTTGAATACATGTTATGGTAAACTCGTGTGACAAGACACCTGTAAGTTTACAGTGAAATGTTTTCAGAGTATTGCAGGATGTCTTCGATGGTTGTAAAATGGAAAAGGAGAGAAGAATGGACAGGTTAAGAAAGGTATTGGACAGGATATTTATTGACGGCTTAAGCGCTATGGCGCAGGGGCTTTTTGCTACGCTGATCATCGGGACGATCATTCAGCAGATCGGTACGCTGCTCGGCGGTACGTTCGGGGATATGATCTATGTGATCGGCAAGGCGGCGGCTTCGCTGACGGGAGCGGGAATCGGAACTGCGGTGGCTTATAGATTCAAGGAATCGTCGCTGGTGACGGTGTCGGCGGCAACGTCAGGTATGGTCGGGGCGTTTGCGAGCAAGCTGCTTGCGGGCGCGCTGCTGTCGGAGGGAGCGGTGATATATGCAGGACCGGGAGAACCGTTAGGGGCATTTATCGCGGCATATGTAGGGATATTCTTCGGACATCTGGTATCTGGGAAGACGAAGGTGGATATCCTGGTGACGCCCATCGTTACGATCGGGACCGGCTCGGCTGTAGGCCTTCTGCTTGGGCCGCCGATCTCTGGCTTCATGGCATGGCTCGGCGCGCTTATCAACTGGGGGACGGAGCAGCAGCCGTTTCTCATGGGTGTTGTAGTATCTGTGCTGATGGGAATGATCCTGACTCTTCCGATCAGTTCGGCTGCGCTTGGGATCATACTGAACCTGTCCGGTCTTGCGGCCGGTGCGGCGACGGTTGGCTGCTGCTGTAATATGGTCGGATTCGCAGCGGCAAGTTACCGGGAGAATAAGATCGGAGGCTTACTGGCTCAGGGGATCGGAACCTCCATGCTCCAGGTGCCGAATATTGTAAGGAAGCCGATCATCTGGCTCCCGGCTATTCTGTCCAGTGCGATCCTGGGACCGGTCGGAACGATGGCGCTGCATATGACGAGCAATGCGACCGGTTCTGGAATGGGGACTGCCGGACTGGTAGGGCAGATCATGACCTGGCAGACGATGGTACAGACGGAGGCGGCAATGACGGTCCTTATTAAGATACTGGTGATCCAGATCATACTTCCGGCGGCGGTAACGCTTCTGATATCAGAATTCATGCGCAGGAAGGGCCTGATCAAGTTCGGAGATATGAAGCTGGATATGTAGAAATGTTTTGATAAAAAGGGGGAGAGAATATGACCGGCACGGGAAGGATACATATATATTACGGTGACGGTAAGGGGAAGACGACCGCTGCGGTGGGGCTTGCAGTAAGAGCGGCAGGAAGCGGGCTTAAGGTGCTCTTCTTCCAGTTCTTGAAGGATAATTCTTCGAATGAACGTAAGATCCTGGAGGCTTTGCCGGGTGTGACCTGCCTTCCGGGCAGAGAGCCTGTGAAGTTCGTCAGCAAGATGAACGGGGATGAACGGATCGAATTCCGGCATTACAACAACAAGGCGCTGGACGAGATTATTAAGTTCTGCGGGCCTTTTGATATGCTGATTCTGGATGAAGCGCTGTGCGCGCTGAATCTGGAAGTCTTAAGCGAGGAGAAGCTGATAAGCTTCATCCAGCATAAGCCGAGAGGCCTTGAGATCGTGATGACAGGTCCCCGTCTTCCGGATAATCTGTTGGAGATGGCGGACTATGTCACGGAGGTGCGGAAGGTGAAGCATCAGTTTGATCTGGGAAGGTCTGCGAGGAAAGGAATTGAATTCTGATTTCTTAAATAAATGTGAATTTCATGACATCCTCTGAATCATATGATATACTGATATATAGTACGAATTAACTCTTCGGTACGAGAGGAGAGAGACTATATGGAGAATGCGATTAAGAATTATGAGGATGTAGACAGTTGGAAGACTATCATGTTTCTGTATAATTCAGCATTGAAGGAAGTGGGAACGAAGCTGGAGATATTGAACGATGAATTCCAACATGTACATAAGTATAATCCGATCGAGCATATCAAGACAAGAGTAAAGACGCCAGAAAGTATTGTAAAGAAGTTAAGAAAGAACGGTTATGAGATATCCATTGAGAATATGGTCAGATATGTCAATGATATTGCCGGCGTGAGGCTGATCTGCTCCTTCACATCCGACATATATCGATTGGGAGAGATGATCGGGAACCAGAGCGACTTGAAGGTCTTATCGATTAAGGACTATATCAGGAACCCGAAGGTAAGCGGCTATAAGAGCTATCATATGCTGGTATCCGTGCCGATCTTTTTGTCGGACAGCGTGGTAGATACGAAGGTAGAGATACAGATACGGACCATTGCCATGGATTTCTGGGCAAGCCTTGAACATAAGATCTATTATAAATTCGAAGGAAATGCTCCCGAGTATATCAGCCGGGAATTAAGAGAATGTGCAGAGATGGTGTCGTCGTTAGATGAGAAGATGCTGTCGCTGAATGAGGCGATCTTAGATTGCCTGCGAGAACAAGAAGAGTTAAGACTAAGTACGAAGAGAAAAGATGTAAGCCATCTGAACAGGGTGGCGATGTCGGGCCTGAGTTGATCTCAGGTCCTTTTTGTGATACAGGAAACATGGTTCCCTGTATCACAAGACCTTAAGACAGCCTGAGTGTTCCCGCATGAAGAAGCATACTGCGTGCGATCGCCATAGTCAGATATTCTGCGAACAGATGATGGAGATCTGCGGCTGACTCTCTCTGGGATCTGGAAGCTGGTTCTTCATGAGGTAGCCGCGGAGTAATATAAGCGGCAGGTAGCCCTGGCGGAAGAGATCATGCGTGATTGTAAAATCAATGCTCCCATCCTTAAGCAGGAGCTTCGTGCTCTGGGAAAAATCATGGCAGATCACGCGCACGCTGCCTTTGCGGTCCGCCTCTTTTATAGCTTCCGTACATCCGGATACGCTTCGGTTTGCCATATAGACGGCATGAAGCTTTGGATGCTCCCTGAGATAATCCAGAACCTTGCGGTAGGTAATCTGGTAGTCATTATAGGATTCGATGACGTCCAGCTGTGATTCGGAAAAATTCAATTCAGCAAAACGTTCCTGAAAACCATTCAGCCGGGTGCGGTGCCCCTCGAATTCATGATTGCCGATTACAGCCAGCACATGGCCGTCCCTGGGAATGCACTTGCAGATCAATTCTGCAGCGATCCTTCCGCTTTGACGGTAATCCTGGCCGACGAAACAGAGCTTCTGGCATTTGGGAAGATCCGAGTTAAAGGTAATGACAGGGAATTTCCGGCGGTTCAATTCAAGTATACGATCTGTGACGGCGGGAACGTCGGGAGCGCACAGCGCGATGCCCTGGGCGCCCTTCTCAAGCATACGTTCAAGCAGTATAAGAGCCTCTTGCGGAACGTCTGTCTGGCATTCTTCAACAAAGATTTCGACATTGAGGTCTTCTAACTCCCGGCGCGCGGCCTCAATACCGCGCAGGATCTCAGTCTTGAAATGTCCTGTCCAGTTGGGCAGGAGCATACCAAGCCGTGTGTCAGGCTCGGCCGCTTTTTTTCGCAGGTTCTGCAGATGTATTTCCTTGTGGGAGAGATATCCGGTCTCTTCCAGCGCGTTGATAACCTTCTCATATACTTTGGCGCTGACATTCGCACGATTGTTCAGCACACGGTCTACGGTGCCGCGGGATACGCCCGCTTTGTCGGCAACAGCCTGTATCGTTGGACGTTTCTTCATTATCTTTTCCTCGATTCCTTAATCTTAAATCTACACAATAGTTTATCATAGGATAACTCCATGTGCAATTACAACAAACATGAAAAGAGGAGTTGACAATGTGCAGCGGCGGGAGTACAATGTTGTTACAAAAGCACAGAGATGTTGCAAAAACAACAAAAAAGAAAGTGAGGAAATCAACATGAAAGCAGGAGTGATCGGAGCAGGGAGAATTGGGAAAGTACATATTAAAAATATATCTATGTATGTACCGGAGGTTGAGATCAAGACCGTAGCAGATCCATTTATGAATGCGGAGACGGAAGAATTTGTCAGGAAATGCGGTGTTACAAAAGTAACAAAAGATGCTGAGGAAATTCTCCAGGATAAGGAGATCGAGGCGGTGATCATCTGCTCATCTACAGACACGCATTCGAAGTATATCATTGAAGCGGCGAAAGCAGGAAAGCACATATTCTGCGAGAAGCCTGTAGATTATGACCTTAAAAAGGTTCATGAGGCCATTGATACCGCGAAAGAGGCGAATGTCAAGCTTCAGATCGGATTCTGCAGGCGGTTTGACCATAACCACAGAGGAGTGTATGATGTAGTCCGTTCCGGTAAGATCGGCGACGTGCACATGATAAAAATCAGCTCCAGGGATCCGGAACCGCCGTGCATCGATTATGTGAAGGTATCCGGCGGAATTTTCTATGATATGATGATACATGATTTTGATATGGCGCGTTTCCTCGCCGGCGACGAGGTCGTGGAGGTGAACGCTGTAGGATCTGTCCTGGTAGACCCCGAGATCGGCAAAGCCGGTGATGTGGATACTGCGGTCGTTACCCTGAAATTCGCAGGCGGAGCGATCGGAATGATCGATAACAGCCGTAAGGCAGTCTATGGATATGATCAGAGGGTAGAGGTATTCGGATCTAAGGGCTGTGTCCGCAATGAGAATGACACCCCGAATACGGTGATTGTCTCTGACGCCGAGAATACAAGCTATGCAAATACTTATTCGGTAATGTGGGACCGGTATACGGGTGCGTTTGTATCTGAGATACAGGCGTTTGCAGACGCGGTAGTGAATAACAAGGAGACGCCGGTAACAGGCATGGACGGGTTATATCCGGTACTTATGGCGGCTGCGGCAACCAGATCAGCCAGAGAAGGAAGACCAGTGAAGATTGCGGAGGTAGAATAAGATGAGTCTGGGAAAATGTGCATGCATCGATACATTATATACGGAGCTGGAGTGGAGAGAGAGATTCCAGGCGGCGAAAAATGATGGATTTGCTGCAGTGGAATTCTGGGACTGGAGGATCCGTGACCTGAAAGAGACACGGGAGGCAGCCGAGGATGCGGGGATTAAGATCAGCGGATTTAACGGAGACGCGGATTATTCGCTGGTAGATCCCGGGCATAAGACGAAGTATCTGGAAGAGCTTAAGAGATCCATCGAAGCGGCGAAGGCGGTTAATGCCGGAAGTGTTACGATTCATTCCAATGCACTGGGAGAAGGCGGAGTGGTAGTGAATGCATACAATGAGCTCTCTGATACCGTGAAGCTTTGCTCCATGTACGATACTCTGCTGGCTTGTGCAAGGCTGGCAGAACAGGAAGGAATCAACCTGAACTTAGAAGCGCTGAATGTTACGACGGACCATGTGGGGAATTTCCTGAAATATACACAGACAGGAGCCGAGATCTGCCGCCTGATCGGTTCGCCCCGCCTGAAATTATTATATGATGTATATCACATGCAGATCAATGAGGGGTGTATCTGTGACACGATCAGCAGCTATGGGGATCAGTTCGGGCATATCCATGTTGCGGATGCACCGGGACGCCATGAGCCGGGGACCGGAGAGATTAACTATAAGAAGGTCATCCGCCACCTCGAAGAATGCGGATACCGCGGATTGGTCGGGTATGAGTTGTTCCCGTCGGCGGGTACGAAGCAGGCGGTGCAGGCGATCATGGAACATTATTAATCCGCATGAGGGATCTTGGGCGGAGCGTGCGGTACATTGCGTTTTGTCCGGTAAAGGAGGCGTTAAGCTATTAAAGGAAGCTGCTGCGGATAGGATATCTGTCGGAACAAGGATTGCTTATGGATGCGGAGATACTGCATGTAACATAGTATATGGGATGATCTCTTCTCTGATGACGTTATTTTATACCGACTATGCAGGGATATCGCCCATCACGGCGGATCTGGCGGAGAGGGAATTTGCAGAGATATCGGAAAAAACATATGATCGAGAAGTGAAGATATAAAAAGTATATTGTTTATAACCACCGCGTACAGGGAATACGCGGTGGTTTTTTGGATATAGAAAGCTTTGTCCGCTTGAATTATAGATATAACAAATATATAAAATGATATATTATGAAACTCTATTTGATACCCGGGTCAATGATTTATATAATAGAAGTAAACGGGAATAGGAGAGAAGATATGTTTATAGACACCCACATGCATGAGATGACATATTCAAAAGACAGCTTCTTAAGGCTGGATGAGATGGTAAGCATAGCCAGACAAAAGGGACTGGGAGGAATCTGTATCACCGACCATGACAGCATGGGACTTAAGGACTATGCGGCGGAATATACGGAGCGGACAGGTTTTCCGGTCTTCGTGGGGATTGAGTTCTTCTCCTGGCAGGGAGATATCGTGGCATTTGGAATTGAGGATTATCCCAGGGAGCGCGTCCCGGCGCAGGAATTCATCGATCTGGTAAAGGCTCAGGGCGGAGTATGCTTCGCGGCCCATCCGTTCCGTAACAATAACCGGGGACTGGAGGAGAACCTTCGCGCGGTACATGGGCTGGACGGACTGGAAGTGCTCAACGGAAGTACATCGGCAGAGGCTTGCATGAAAGCGGCGGAATATGCTATGGAACTTAATCTGTTTACATTGGGCTCCAGCGATTGCCATGTGCCGAAGAAGGTAGGCGTCTGCGCGACATATTTCCCGGAAGAGGTACATACTATGCAGGAATTTCTTGCTGTTTTTAAGAAAGGCCAGATGAAGCCTGCTTATTATGCAGACCATAAGTATCATATCATAGATATTAAGAGCAGTATGAACTTGCGGGCGGCATGGCTGTGAAGCCAGTGCAGGAAATCTAAACAGAGAATGGATATAAAAAAGTCTGAGATTTTCATTCAGACTATTTTATAATATATTAATTACCGGTTTACCTTTTCGACAAACAGTGATAGAATATGTCTATAAGTGTTGAAGATGAGAATTTTTAGGGGACCGGCGAAGAAAGGTGGAAAGAATCATGGTTACAGTCAATGCAATGGGAGACAATTGCCCGATCCCGGTCATTAAGACCAAAAAGGCAATGCAGGCGCTTACCGGCCCGGAGACCATCGAAGTGCTGGTGGACAACGAGATCGCAGTCCAGAATGTAACGAAGATGGCGTCGCAGGCAGGCGGACAGGTTTCTTCCGAGAAGGTGAACGACGCTGAATTCAAGATCACGATCCAGATGGAAGGCGCGGTGAAGGAAGAGGCTTCTGAGGAAGCGGTATGTGCGCCGGATGCAAGAAGCAGCGCGGTGGTAGTAGTTTCCTCTGACAGAATGGGTATAGGAAATGATGAATTGGGCAAAGTATTGATCAAGGGATTTATTTTTGCGGTTACCCAGTTAGATACTCTGCCGAAGACTATGCTGTTCTATAACGGCGGCGCGACCTTGACAGCGGAGGGTTCAGAGTCTCTGGAGGATCTTAAGTCCTTAGAGGCGCAGGGCGTAGAGATCCTGACATGCGGAACCTGTCTGGATTATTATGGATTGAAGGACAAGCTGGCGGTAGGGTCTGTGACGAATATGTACAGCATTGTTGAGACAATGGCGAAGGCAGGAAAGATTATCAGACCGTAATGGTATAAGCAAGACAGATATCAGCCGGATTCCTGTGATTTCAGGGGTCCGGCTTTTTAAGATGGTTGGGCATGCTCTCCTGCGGCAGCGCGGGAGCGCTCAAAATATATGATCTCAAGGAGGATGTGTAAATGAAATCAGATGTCAGATTGACGCAATTAAGTAAGACGGCTGGCTGAGCGGCCAAGATCGGTCCAGAGACCCTTGCTCAGGTTTTGAGTAAGCTTCCTAAGTTTCATGATGATAATTTAATAGTAGGGATTGAGACGTCCGACGATGCAGCCATCTATAAAGTCACTGACGAGATTGCGATGATCCAGACGGTAGATTTCTTCACTCCGATCGTAGATGATCCTTATATGTTTGGACAGATAGCAGCGGCGAACTCCTTAAGCGACGTATGGGCGATGGGAGGAGAGCCGGCAGTGGCACTTAACATAGTCGGATTCCCGAATTGTCTGGATCCGGCGATATTGGGCGACATCCTGGCGGGTGGCGCGGATAAGGTGAAAGAAGCAGGGGCGGTACTGGTTGGCGGACATTCCGTACAGGACGACGAGCCGAAGTACGGACTATGTGTGTCAGGATTCGTACACCCTGATAAGATATTTAAGAATTATGGCTGCAGGCCGGGAGATGTCCTGGTACTGACGAAACAGATCGGGAGCGGTATCGTGAATACTGCGATCAAGGCCGAGATGGCTTCCGCTTCAGCGGTCAGGGAAGCGCAGACGGTGATGGCGTCCCTGAATAAGAAGGGTAAACAGGCAGTGGAGAAGTACGATGTGTCGGCATGTACCGATATTACAGGATTTGGTCTTCTCGGTCACTGTGTGGAGATGGCGTCGGCGAGTGAAGTGACCTTCGAGATACGGGTGAAGGATATTGCGTATTTTGAAGATGCGATCGGTTATGCGAAGATGGGACTGGTCCCGGCAGGCGCTTATAAGAACCGGGGATACTCGATCGGCAAGGTGGAGGCAGAGGGCATTGAAGAGCATTACCTTGATCTTCTCTATGATCCCCAGACTTCGGGCGGACTGCTGCTCAGCGTTGCCCCGGAGCACCTTGCTGAATTGCTGGGTGATTTTGACAGAGCAGGGATGGATACAACGGTTTCTGTCATAGGTAGAGTGGCAGAAAAGAGCGATAAGCTGATACGGCTGTCTTGATCCTTATGTACCCGGAGACGGGTGCGGTCAAGACGGCCGGTCACTGCGCAAGAATATTGAGAAAAGGATAAGGAATGATGAATAAGAATATGTTGTACCGCAGTATTCCGAAGGTGGATATACTGTTGGAGAATGCTGCCGTTCAGGAATTGATCGGGCGTTACAGCAGAGATACGGTGATGGAGTCCATTCACACCGAGCTGGATAAGCTGCGCAAGTTTATCGGTGAATGCGAGGATGAGGAAGCGGCGAAGAAGCAGATCGAACTGCTTCCGGTGAATATTGAGGCGGCAGTTGCCGCCATGCATACGCCGAACATGCGCATGGTCATCAACGGCACAGGGACGATCCTTCACACGAATCTCGGCCGTGCGCCGATCGGACAGGAGCATATGAAGAGATTGGCTGCCATTGCAACCGGATATTCCAACCTGGAATATAATCTGGATGCAGGAAGAAGGGGGGAGCGTTATTCTCATTTTGAAGAGCTTCTGTGCAAGATCACAGGGGCGGAGGCCGCGATGGCGGTCAATAATAACGCGGCGGCGGTCATGCTGATCTTAAGCTCTCTTGCCAGGGGAGGGGAGGTCGTGGTCTCCCGGGGCGAGCTTGTGGAGATCGGAGGCAAGTTCCGCATTCCTGATGTAATGGAGCAGAGCGGTGCGAAGCTGGTGGAAGTGGGTACTACCAATAAGACGCACTATGACGATTATGAGAGTGCGATCACGGAGGAGACGAAGGCGCTTCTTAAGGTGCATACCAGTAATTACAGGATCGTGGGATTCACGGAGAGCGTGGTGATCGATGAGCTGATCCCGATTGCGAAGGAGCATGGGATCCCGGTGATCGAGGATCTTGGGAGCGGTGTGCTCATTGATCTGAGCAGATATGGCATTACATATGAGCCGACAGTTCAGGATTCCATCAGGAAGGGAGCCGATGTGGTGTGCTTCAGCGGTGATAAGCTGCTTGGCGGACCGCAGGCGGGAATCATTATCGGGCGTAAGAAGTATATCGATATGATGAAGAAGAATCAGCTTACCCGAGCCCTGAGGATCGACAAATTCACGGCAACGGCGCTTGAACTGGTGCTTCAGGAGTATCTGTCGGAAGAGAAGGCGATCCAGAATATACCTGTGCTTCGCATGATCACCAGGACATTGGACGAGGTGACAGAGGAGGCCGGGACCTTGTGCGGGATCTTAAAAGAGGCGGGGCTTCCTGCAAGGATAGAGCTGGAAGCCTGTGAGTCGCAGATCGGAGGAGGCTCGCTTCCGCTTGAACGGATACCGAGCATGGCGGTTGCGATCCACCCGGAAGAGATCAGCGTGGCAGAGTTAGAAGAGCGTATGCGCCGTCTTGCGGTGCCGATCATACCAAGGACGGTCAACGATACGGTTATTCTGGATGTGAGGACGATAGAGCGCCGGTATTTTGACGTGGCTGCGCGTCAATTGAAGGAGCTGGATTGGGGTAAGATATGAAGAATATAATTGTTGGTACGGCAGGCCATATCGATCACGGGAAGACGACGCTGATCAAGGCGCTGACGGGAAGGAATACGGACCGTTGGGAGGAAGAGCAGAGAAGAGGGATCACTATTGACCTGGGATTCACTTATTTTGACCTTCCGGGCGGAGACCGTGTGGGAATTATTGATGTACCGGGGCATGAGAGATTCATCAACAATATGGTTGCCGGAGTAGTAGGTATGGATCTGGTGCTGCTGGTGATCTCCGCGGATGAAGGCATCATGCCTCAGACGAAGGAGCATGTGGATATATTAAGTCTGCTTGGAATCGAGAAGAGTATTATTGTTCTGAACAAATGTGACCTGGTAGACGGGGAGTGGCTTGAGCTGGTAGAAGAAGAGGTCAGGGAGGAACTGGAAGGGACATTCCTTGAACATGCGCCGGTGGTGAAGGTATCGGCGGCGACAGGCGAGGGGCTTGACGGTCTGATCAGTACGATCGAGAGGATGACCAGTGATGAAGTGGTGGCGAAGGATATCCAGACGATACCAAGGCTTCCGGTGGACCGGGCGTTTTCCCTGTCGGGATTCGGCACGATCATTACCGGGACGCTGGTATCCGGAACCATTTCTAAGGAGGATACGCTGGAGATGTATCCGGTAGGCAAGGAGTGTAAGATCCGCAGTATCCAGGTACACGGGCAGGATAAGGATAAGTGTTATGCGGGACAGCGCGTGGCCATCAACCTGTCCAATGTGAAGAAGAGAGAGATTAAGCGGGGATGCGTGCTTGCGCCGAAGAACAGTATGAAGAACACGGATCTTCTGGATGTGAAGCTTCGGGTGTTGGATTCGTCCATGCGTGTCCTTACCAATCATATGCGGCTGCATTTTTACACTGGGACCAGCGAGATCCTGTGCCGTGCGGTTCTTCTTGACCGGGAGGAGATCGGACCGGGAGAGAGCGGTTATGTACAGCTTAGGCTGGAAGAGGAAGCGGCGGTAAGGCGCGGCGATAAGTTTGTGGTGCGTTTTTATTCACCGATGGAGACGATCGGAGGCGGCGTGGTATTGGAGCCGAATCCGGGAGTGAAGCGGCGTTTTCAGCAGAATGTAATAGAAGAACTGGAGCGCAAAGAGTCTGGTTCGACAGCGGACGTGATCGAACTGCATGTGAAAGGACATGGAGATACGCTGATCACGCTTGCGGAGCTTGCGAAGCTGACGGCGCTTTCGGTTGAGGAAGTGCAGGACGATGTAACTCAGCTTGAAAGCCAGGGAATCGTGTACGTATTTCCTATGCGTAAGGATACCTATGTATGGCATGCAGACAGCAGGCGGGAAGCCGAGCAGACCATCGGCACGACTCTGAGAGCTTATGAAGAAAAATATCCATATCGGTATGGGATGAAGAAGGCGGAGGTGCAGGCAACACATTTCCAGAAGATCAAGCCGAACGTATTCGACAAGATCCTGGAGCTTTTGATCGGAGCAGGATGTCTGAAGCGTGTTGATGAATTCCTGTGTACGCCGGAATATGAAGTGAGGAAGGATAAGACCTATGATAAGGTATCGAAGCTTCTTCTGGACACATTTGCAAAGGCGAAATATGACTTCGCGCGGTACTCGGAGATCGGTCTTGGAGGCGCGGATCGGGCAGCGGCGGATGATATCCTGAATATTCTTCTGGAAGAGAAGCAGGTCGTGAAGGTGACGGAGGATATGTATACGCTTGCGGACTATATGGAGCGTGCGAAGGAAGTGATCGAAAAGAAGCTGGCGGAGGATCCGGTGATCACGATCGCTCAGGTCAGGGATTTATTTGAGACCAGCAGAAAGAGCGCGAAACCGATACTGGAATATATGGACAGTATCAAGGTGACCAAGAAGACAGGGGCAGAAAGCGAAAGGATTGCATACTGATGAATTTGAAACAATTAGAGGCTTTTGTCCAGGTGGCAGAAGGCGGCAGCTTCTCGAAAGCAGCCAAAGAATTGTATCTGACGCAGCCGACCATCAGCGCCCATATTGCTTCTCTGGAGAAGGAACTGGGAGTCAGGCTGTTCGTCAGGAATACGAAGGAAGTAGGCCTGTCTGATGACGGAAAGGATATGTACAAATATGCCAGACAGATCGTGGATCTGGAGAAGAAGATAGAAGAGAGGTTCGGTTCGAAGGAGGACGGAGAAAAGCACTGTATCACGATTGCGGCGTCTACGATACCGGCGCAGTATCTTCTGCCGAAGGTGCTGATCCGGTTCAATGAGAAGTATCCGAACGAACAGATCAAGATCATAGAGACGGACAGTGCGAAGGTTGTAACGCAGATCATAGACCACATGGCGGACGTAGGCTTTACCGGAACGGTACTTGAGAAGAAGCACTGTAAATATATGCCGTTCTATAAGGATGAGCTGGTAATCGTTACGCCGAATACGGAGAAATACCGCAGATTCCAGGAGGAGTCGCCGGAAGATATACAGTGGCTCCTCAAAGAGCATGTGATCATGCGGGAGGAAGGTTCCGGTACGCGCAAGGAGGCTAGGAAGCAGCTTAAGAAGGCGGGTATCAATCCCTTAGATCTGGATATCATTGCCAGTATTGAGAATCAGGAGACGATCAAGAAGTCGGTGCGCCAGGGAATGGGCGTCTCGGTGCTGTCCCGGCTTGCCACAAAGGACGAGACGAGAGACGGATATCTGCTCGCATTCCCGATTCCGCGTGCAGATGAAGGACGAGACATTAATCTGGTATATAATAAGAATTATCAGCTCTCCGGGTCGGCAGAGCGTTTTATCAAAGTGGTGAAGGAGGTATATCAGGTTAAAAAGATATAGATAGAACCTATAAAAGCGCTGTCTTATCAGCTAATTCGATTAGACTTGGCGGTGAAATTGGAATATACTTATTACAGGAACGGTCCCGAAATAACTTGTTTCGGAACCGTATTTTTACGCAGGATATGATGGCCTTTGGGGGCAGAGAGGAAGGAAATATGATATATTTGGATAATGCGGCGACAACCATGCGTAAACCGCAGGAAGTGATCGATGCGGTGATGCTCGCCATGGGCTCCATGGGGAATGCGGGAAGGGGAGTGAACGATGCGTCCTTAAGCGCATCCAGGCTGATCTACGACACAAGGGAAAGGCTCTGCCGGATGTTCGGCGGGACAGATCCCAGACAGGTCGTATTTACCTGCAATTCCACGGAGAGTCTTAATATAGCGATCAGAGGATTGCTGAATCCGGGAGATCACGTGATCACGACGATGCTGGAGCATAATTCTGTGTTAAGGCCGCTCTATGACCTGGAGGCTAAGGGGACAAGCCTTACGATCATAGAGAGTGACAGAAGCGGGAACTTTGATATAGAGGATATGAAGAAGGCGGTCAGGCCGGAGACGAAGATGATCGTCTGTACGAACGGATCGAACCTGACGGGGAATTATGTGGAGCTTAAGCCCATCGGTGAATTTGCCCGGGAACGCGGGATATTGTTTGTGGTGGATGCATCTCAGACGGCAGGAGTATTTCCGATTAATGTAGAAGAGATGAAGATAGATGTGCTGTGCTTTACCGGGCACAAGGGCCTTCTGGGACCGCAGGGAACCGGAGGTATGTATGTGCGGGAAGGTGTGAACATCCGGCCGCTGAAGGCCGGCGGTACAGGGGTTCAGACATACAGCAAGTCTCAGCCGGTACAGATGCCCACGGCGCTGGAGGCCGGTACGCTGAACGGGCACGGAATTGCCGGGCTGCATGCGGCTCTTGGATATATTGAGGAGCATGGCATCGATGCGATCCGTAAAAGAGAGCAGGAATTAATGCGGAGGTTCTATGAAGGGGTAAAAGACATTGAGAATGTGACGGTATACGGGGACTTTGATACGATGGACCGTTGTGCGATCGTGACTCTGAATATCGGTGATTATGATTCTTCAGAAGTTAGTGACGAGCTTCTTACAGGATATGGTATTTCTACAAGATCAGGGGGACATTGTGCACCGCTTATGCATAAGGCTCTTGGGACGGTGGAGCAGGGGGCTGTAAGGTTCAGCTTCTCACATTATAATACGGATGAAGAAGTGGACGCTGCCGTCAAGGCTGTCCGGGAACTTGCCGCGGATGAAGAGTGATCGGATATCCGGGCCTTAAGATAAGGGGAAGGCGGCCGTTCTGGCTGCCGGGAGGAGAGTACTCACAGGAAAGATTGGAGGAAGTAACATGAATTTATCAGATTCAAAGAAAAAACTGGCACTTGCCGGTGTCATCTGCGGACTTGTAGCGGCATGTCTTGCATTTCTTGGCAATCCGGCGAATATGGCGTTCTGTATCGCGTGCTTTATCCGTGATACTGCGGGAGCGCTTGGAATGCATCAGGCAGAGGTGGTTCAGTATGCGAGACCGGAGATTATCGGTCTGGTGCTCGGGGCGTTTATAATCTCTGTAGGGACGAAGGAATACCGTTCTACGGGAGGTTCGTCTCCGATGATCCGTTTTGTTCTGGGAATGATCATTGTGATTGGATCCCTTGTATTCTTAGGCTGCCCGCTTCGTATGATTATCCGTATGTCTGCGGGAGACTTGAATGCATGGGTTGCTTTGATAGGTTTTATTCTTGGCGTGGCGACAGGCGTATTTGCACTTAAGAAGGGCTTCAGCCTTGGACGGGCGCATGCGGTCAATAAATCGGGAGGTACGATGCTTCCGGCAATGATGGTCGGTATACTGATCCTTGCATTGGTTTCATCTGTTCTTAAGGCGAGCGAAGCAGGTCCGGGAAGTATGCATGCACCGCTTATTGCGTCGCTTATAGGCGGGCTTGTGTTCGGAGCGGTTGCCCAGAAGTCCAGGATGTGTTTCGCGGGAAGTATCCGCGATGTGATCCTGATGAAGAATTTTGATCTGTTCAGCGTGATCGCAGGCTTGTTTGTAGTGATGCTTGTATTCAATCTGGCGACGAACCGTTTTGTGCTGGGGTTTGATACGCCTGGCATTATCGCGCATTCCGATCATCTGTGGAATATCCTTGGTATGTATACCGTAGGATTTGCGGCGACTCTTGCAGGAGGCTGCCCGCTGCGTCAATTGATCCTTGCGGGACAGGGATCTTCTGATTCCGCTGTGACGGTGATGGGGATGTTCGTGGGTGCGGCTCTGTGCCATAATCTGGGACTTGCCGCAAGCGGAACGGCGATGAATGCAGAGACGCAGGAGATTGTTGCAGGCGCGGTGCCGCCGCATGGAAAAGTGGCTTGTATTGTCTGCATAATCGTATGCTTTGTTATCGCATTTACCAACAAGAGAGACGAAGCGAAATAGGTTTGACGGTAAACTGTAAAAAAGGATTGAAATCATAAACGATACATAGTATTCTAGGAAAGAAGGTAATAATATGAAGGAAGTAGATGCAAGAGGTCTTTCTTGTCCGGAACCGTTAATGCTTACTGCGGAAGCGTTAAAAGGCGCTTCGGGGCCGGTGAAGATACTGGTTACGGAGCCGCATCAGAAGATGAATGTTGAGAAATACGCCAAAGATCACGGCAGGAAGTCAACGGCCAGCGAGAAGGACGGATATTTCGAAGTGGTGATTGAGTAAACATGAGAAAAAAAGAATTAAAACTGGTTGTAACCTTCCATACTACTGCAGATGCGATGGCGATGGAGAAGGCCTGCAAGGAATATCAGGTTCCGGGGCGTATCATCCCGGTGCCGAGAGCGATCTCCGCAGGCTGCGGGCTGTCCTGGTGCGCCGCGCTGGACGACAGAGAACAGATCGTCTCCATGATGCGCAGGGCGGGCATTGAAGAGGAAGCGATGCACGAATGTATGGTTTAGCCGTGTGCAGGGGAGCAGCGGCCAGAAAGGGGGATGCTTCGGCATCCCTTTTTGCGTGCACGGAGCGGTACGCTTCGGCACAGCAGGCAGGGAGAAGAGAAAATCTTCCGTGCGCGATTGCCGTAAAAAAGAATAGAAAAAAGACAGGTACATTCTGCGGTCAACATACCTGTCTTTTAGGGTGTAACATCCATAACTAACTATACTCCTTTCACAAACATATCTAACACATGCGGCAGTAATCTGTCGCTCTGTTCGGTGAGTGAAAATTTCCCTTTGAATAGTGCCCAGTCATAGAGCAATGCCCGCTCGTACATAGCATAGATGTTCATCAGGTCTTCAGTTGTGCTGGTATTGCTGAATTTCCCGGATTCCAGGGCTTCGCCGATAATCTCTGAAACCCATTTGTAATAGAAGCGTTTCTTGTCAGCAAGCGACTTCTTATCCTTCGTAGTGAGCTGTGAAGAATAGAGGTAAGCAAGAAGGTTGATATCGACGCTTGTCTCGATCATATGGAACAGTTCGTGATTCAGAAAAAGCAGCTTGTCATAAGCTGGCATATCGGGATCGATCACAGCAGCCAGTTCCTCATACTTCTGATCGAATAGGTAGGAGAGGGAGTTCAAAAGCGCTTCCTTTCCCTTGAAATAGTGGTAAAAAGTACCTTTGGAGGTCTTGGACGCTGTAATAATGTCCTCCACAGTTGTGTTATCATATCCGTTCTTGTAAAATAAATTCCACGCAGCTTTTACAATACGGCTCTTCGTTGACCGCCTCTTACGTGGCATTGACATCACTCCTTTCCGATTGTAAATGAATATGAAGAGAAGCGGATTATTCTAACAGTAACCCGCTTCTTTGCTTCATTGATTAGTATACCATATCTCTGCATAAAATGCAAAGATTAATATAACGCTTCTTTTATTCTTCTTTTATCGTTACTTTTCACACCCACGCCAGTAATAGGCTTTTTAGAAAGTGTTGGTAAATGTGCTGAAATTGAAAAAATTTTTATCCACAGTAAATGATACGTTTGAGGACAAAATGTTAATAATATTTTGTCCTCAGGTATTTCTTGTGGATAACATTTTCTCCTTTCTGTTTTTCGTCTTAAAATCCCCTTCTCACATCTTTTTCTGCGTGGTTTGATATCCATTTGTCTTGAAAAATCAACGATTTATCCCTGGCAAAATGACGAATACCAGATTTCCTTCATTCGCTTTTTTTCCAGATTTCTGCTATACTTTTTTTATTACAAGTGCGGAGGCAGCAATGAGTAAAGAAACATCACTTATAAAAAAATATGAATTACAGATCTCTAAATTGGAGAATGCTCTTAAAGAAGCAGAAAATGTAATCCGAATCCAGGAAAAATGCATTCGGACTTCGGAAGAGCTTCTTGAACAGAAAGAAGAATATATTTCCATGCTGACATTACAACTGGAAGAGACAATAGAATTAAGCAGAACGATGGCACAGGTATTAGATTCCCGCCCCTAATTCATCAAAGGAGAGTACAGATGAATCCATTTGAATATACAAGTGCATTACAGTACAAAGTGAAATCACTGGCACAGCAGATCGCCGAATTTAAATCCGGCGAGAGATACCGGAAATTAGAAGAAGAATATAAGAGCATTATTCGGAAACTTGAAAAAAATATCCGGGAATTAAAACAAGAATTAGCACAGGCACGTAAGGAGATCCGGTCTGTCCGGAATCAATGGATGGAAGCAAATGATGATCTTTACCACGAATGCCAGAAAGAACTTGACAGGAAGGACCGTCTCATTGCAAAGCTCAAAAAAGAGAATCTGGAAGTTGTTCGCCAGAGAGATGAAGCATTAGATAAATGCCGTGATATAAGACAGGAATTCTACAGGGTAGGGGCTGAACTGGAGGAAGAAAAAGGCCTGAACCAAAAACTGACTGCGCAGGTCAATATGGATTTTGAGAATTCATCCATCCCCTCTTCCCAGCAGAAACCCGGCAGGAAAAAAATCCCGAACAGCCGGGTAAAAACTGACCGGAAACCAGGCGGACAGCCAGGCCATGCCGGACACCGCAGGAAGCTCCATGCCGTAACAGAGACACATGAAATCCCTGCGCCTGCAAAATACCTGGATAAAGAGAATTATTATGAGACAGGAAAAATCATTCGGAAACAGAAAGTGGTCATCCAGATGTCTGTAGCGGTCATGGAATATACGACAAAGGAATACCGTGACAAAAGAACCGGAGCCCGTGTACATGCTCCATTTCCAGAAGGATATATTAATGAAGTGAACTATGACGGGACGGTGAAAGCACTTGCCTTTCTCCTGAGCAATGAATGCAACGTATCCCATGGAAAAATAAGAAAGCTAATCTCAGAATTGACAAAAGGCGAGATCGAACTGTCCGACGGCATGATCAATGGTCTTACCAGGGAATTTTCAGCGAAAACAGCGGAAGAGAAAAAAGAGATTATAAAGAAACTAATGCAGTCTCCGGTCATGAATGCAGATTTTACAAACGCATCTGTAAATGGGCACAGTGCGCAGGTCCTTATACTTGCATCCCCGATCGCAGATGTGGCACTTTATATAGGCAGGGAGAAAAAAGGGCATAAAGGAATAGAAGGAACGCCGCTTGAGAATTATGTTGGGATTGTCTTGCATGACCATGACAAGACATTTTACCGTTATGGAACAAAACATCAGGAGTGTACCCAGCATGACTGCCGCTATCTGATCGGAAGCGAGCAGAATGAGCCGCAGCTGGAATGGAACAAGGAGATGCACGGATTGTTCCAGGAGATGCTGCATTACCGAAATGGGTTGGGGGAGAAAGAACTTGATCCGATAATTGTTGAGGGATTCGAGAAAAGGTATGACGAAATCCTGAACAAGGCGGAGAAAGAATATCAGGATGAGCCGCCGACTGAGTATTATAGGGAAGGGTATAATCTATTTCTCCGGTTAAGGGAATATAAAGAAAGTGAATTATTGTTCCTGCATGATAAACGGGTTCCAGCCAATAATTCCCTATGTGAAAGATTGGCAAGAGTCTATAAACGAAAACAGAAGCAGGCAATTACTCTGCGGAGCCAAGAAAGTTTAAACGATATTTGTAATGGCTTAAGCATAGTCTATTTGTTACGCGCACAAAATGTAGATGTATATCAGAAGATAACAGAAATATATGAACGGAAACGCCCGCCCAAACTAAAACAGGAAAAGGTTGTTGCTAAAGCTTAACGCCAAAGCAGCAACCTTTTCTTTATTATACAGATGGCGTGGGTGTGAAAAGTAACCTTTTATCTGATGATTAGCCAACCTGGAAACCGTACTTCAACGGATCTTCCGGATCGATAAGATACGTAGCTACGCCTGTCAGGTAGCAGCTTCCGGTGATCATCGGAACAACCGCGTCAAAATCGCCGACCTTCGTGGTCTCTTTGATCACGCCCTTGAATAAGGAGCCGATAAAGCTCTCGTAGATGAATTCTTCTCCAACCTTGATCTCGCCCCAGTGATGAAGCGTAGCAAGCTTCGCGCTTGTTCCGGTTCCGCACGGTGAGCGGTCTGCCATAGCATCGCCGAAGATTACGACGTTTCTCATGGTTGCCTTCTCTGGATTCGGGGTCGGTCCGTAGAATTCCACTAAGTCGACGCTTGTGATGTCAAGGAGCGGATGCTGAATCGGGATCTCCTTGTTGATGACATCTAACATCTTCATACCAAGCTTCGTGTATTCCGGAACGGTCTTAGGATTGATCTCGCCGATATCCAGCTTGGTAGTGTCTACCAGAGCGAAGAAGCTTCCGCCGAAGGAGATGGTGAATTCGATCTCTTTGCCGTCGATGGTAACCTTCTGATTCTCCTTGTAAACGAAGGATGGAACGTTGGTCAGAGTAACGTTCTCTACCTTGCCGTTCTTAACGACAGCCTTGGTGCGGATCAGTCCTGCAGGAGCGTCCAGAATAACTTCATTCTCGCCTTCCTTGGACTCTACAAGTCCGGCTTCAACAGCAACGGTAACAGCGCCGATCGTACAGTGCCCGCACATATTCAGGTATCCGCCTGTGTCCATGAACATAACGCCGAAGTCAGCTTCCTTGTTCACAGGTTCGCACAGGAATGCGCCGAACATATCATGATGTCCGCGAGGCTCGAACATGAGAGCGGTACGAACATGATCATAGTTCTCTTCCATCCATTTCTTCTTCTCGATCATGGTGTTTCCTTCCGGCTCAGGGAAACCGCCGATCACGATGCGGCAGAACTCTCCAACGGTATGGGAGTCAACCACCTGCAATGCGCCTTCGAAACGTTCGAAATTAACATTTGCTTTTAATTCCATAGTTCTTGTACCTCCTAATGAAAAATAGATTGATTTTGATTTATAGAGATATTCTATAAATTTTTTATAAAAGCACTTTGAAAGGCCCCTTACTCTCTCCGTGTCTTTTTCAAATATAATTAAGGAGAAAATCCGGTGGGAACAGCAAAAAAATAACAATTAGACTACGTTCTAGTATGCTGTTCAATTTCTTAACTACATTATGTACGAAAAACCTTGAAAAGTCAATGGTTTTTTGGTATTATAAAAATACAAAAAAAGTGTTGAAATCATACGCGAATTATGCTATTGTTAAAGCACATGAGATTAATATTATGGGGGTAGATGGGTGACTGGTGTGCCTCCTGGTCTTCAAAACCAGTGTGGGGCGTTAAGAGCGTCCTGGGTGGGTTCGATTCCCACATGCCCTCGCCAAAAGAAATCATTTATAGAGTTTATTTATAGATAGGCGGGAAAGTAACTGCAGAAGTAAGCAGACGAACTGAGAAGTTTTGTTGCTTATATATTAATGTAAAGGAGAAGGATGTCAATGGGAAATGTACAGATTTTATTGCGTCAGCATGTCGGTGCGCCCTGTGCAGCGATTGTACAGGCAGGGGACGAAGTGAAAAAAGGTACGAAGATCGCAACGCCGACTGGTCTTGGAGCGAATATTTTTTCCAGTGTGTACGGCGTAGTTGAAGAAGTCCTGGAAGACAGGATCGTTATCAGACCCGACGAAGAGCAGAAGGAAGAGTTTGTACCGATCGAAGTGGAAGATGAGAATGATAAGCTTGCTTTGGTAAAAGAGGCAGGTATCGTAGGTATGGGCGGCGCCGGATTCCCTACGGGCGTTAAGATCGGAACGGATCTGAAGGGCGGATATGTCCTTGTCAATGCTGCAGAGTGCGAACCGGGACTGCGTCACAATGTTATACAGTTGGAGGAGAAGGCGGATATTACCATACGCGGACTTAAGTATTGTATGGAGATCTCCAATGCGTCGAAGGGTATCATCGCGATCAAGAAGAAGAACGAGAAGGCAGTCCAGATCTTAAGAGATGCGATCAAGGATGACGACAGCCTTACCATTCACCTTCTTCCTGATATTTACCCGATGGGAGAGGAACGTGCAGTCGTAAGAGAGTGTCTGGATAAACTGCTTGATCCGACCCAGCTTCCTTCAGCGGCGGATGCAGTGGTGATCAACTGCGAGACGCTGCTTCGTATTGCGGAGGCGATCGAGGAGAAGAAGCCTTGCTACAGCAAGAATATGACGGTGATAGGCAAGCTGAACGGCGGCAACGAGCCGCATGTATATATGGATATTCCGGTAGGGACCAGCGTCGGCGATATGATCGAGAGGGCCGGCGGCATAGAGGAGCCTTATGGAGAGATCATTATGGGCGGACCGTTTACAGGGAAGTCAACTGCGTTAGACGCACCGGTTACGAAGACGACAGGCGGTATCATCGTAACGATCGAATTCCCTGATCTGCACGGAGCTCCGGTTGGGCTTCTTGTCTGCGCGTGCGGCGGAAGCGAAGACCGTATGCGTGAGATCTGTGAGAAGATGAACGGCAAGGTCGTTTCTGTTGCAAGATGCAAGCAGGCTGTTGAGCCGAAGCCGGGCGCGGCGCTGAAGTGCGAGAATCCGGGCAACTGTCCGGGACAGGCGCAGAAGTGTCTGCAGTTTAAGAAGGACGGCGCAGAATATATCATAATCGGCAACTGCTCTGACTGTTCGAATACGGTTATGGGATCCGCTCCGAAGATGAAGCTTAAGACGTTCCATCAGACAGACCATGTGATGAGGACGATCGGACATTCGCTGTACAGAAGATTGACTGTTTCCAAGCAGGTAGATCAGCTTCCGAACGGCAAATAAATACCAGATATTACTGCTGCACGCAAAGAATCCGAAGGACCCCCGATTCCTTTGGATGGAGAAAGAGAGGACTCTCCGTGCTGCCTGCGGCTGTATATATACATCAAGGCCGCGCAGAACGCGGCCGCCTGCGAGGCATACATAACAATGTGCCGGAACGGGTAACATAATTTATGCGGACTGTAAGGGACGCTCGAACCAAATTAAGGAGGGAAAACAATATGTCAATCACAGCTGAAACAGCGAAAGCGCACGCTCATGATCCTGCGGTATTATGTTGTAGAGCAGAAGCTGGCATTACAATCGAAGCTGCTAATCTGGAAGATCCGGCGATCTTTGACGATCTGGTAGATTCTGGATTACTGAACCTGGATGGGGCATTGACCATCGAGGAGGTTTTAGGAGCAAAACTCACAAAGACTTGTGATTCACTTTGCCCGCTTACTGCAGACGTTGTGGAAGGGGCAAAAGCACCAAGCAAACCGGCAGCACCGGAGGCAGCGGAAGAGGAAGCAGCACCGGCACCGGCAGCGGCGCCAGTTGCAGCAGCACCGGCAGCAGGCGGAGTGCTGAAGATCCATATCGGAGAAGGCAAGGACATCAATCTTGAGATTCCGGTTGGAGCACTTGGCGGAGGCAGCGCAGCAGCGGCAGAGGTTCCGGCAGGCGCAGCAGCAGCGGTCGCAGCGGCGCCGGCAGCAGAGCAGGAGGCTAAGCTGATCAGAAGCCTTACGAGAAAGCATTTTAATATCACGGAAGTTAAGAGAGGACCGGAGACGAAGATCGAAGGAACTACGCTTTATATCCGTGAAGGTATCGAGAAAGAGTGTATTGATTCTCAGAAGTTAGTTTACGACCTTAAGATTGATATTATCACACCGGCAGATTATCACACATATTCGGAGACGATCATGGATGTTCAGCCGATCGCTGCGAAAGAGGGCGAGGATGAACTTGGATCAGGCGTTACCAGAGTTCTTGACGGCGTTGTTATGATGGTAACAGGTACAGACGCGAATGGAGTTCAGATCGGTGAGTTTGGTTCTTCGGAAGGATTCCTGGATGAGAATATTATGTGGGGACGTCCGGGAGCACCTGAGAAGGGTGAGATCTTCATCAAGACACAGGTTACGGTCAAAGAAGGAACGAACATGGAGAGACCTGGCCCGCTGGCAGCTCATAGTGCAAGCGATATCATCACACAGGAGATCCGTGAGTGCCTGAAGAAGTTGGATGAGTCCCTTGTGACGGATACAGAGACTTTTGACCAGTACAGAAGACCAGGCAAGAAGAAAGTTGTTATCGTTAAAGAGATCATGGGACAGGGCGCTATGCATGACAACCTGATCCTTCCGGTTGAGCCGGTTGGTATCCTTGGCGGTAAGCCGAATGTTGACCTTGGTAACGTTCCGGTAGCTGTATCTCCGTTGGAAGTTCTTGACGGATGTATTCATGCTCTTACATGTATCGGACCTGCATCTAAGGAGATGTCCAGACATTACTGGAGAGAGCCGTTGGTTCTTGAAGCTCTGCATGATGAAGAGATCGACCTGTGCGGCGTTATCTTTGTAGGAAGCCCGCAGATCAACGCTGAGAAGTTCTATGTATCTAAGCGTGTAGGCCAGATCTGTGAGATGCTGGATGTAGACGGTGCATTCGTTACAACTGAAGGCTTCGGCAATAATCACATTGATTTTGCAAGCCACCATGAGCAGATCGGTATGAGGGGAATCCCGGTAGTGGGTATGTCCTTCTGTGCGGTACAGGGCGCTCTGGTTGTTGGTAACAAGTATATGACGCATATGGTCGATAATAATAAGTCTGAGTCAGGTATTGAGAACGAAGTTCTTGCTTGTAATACACTTTGTCCTGAGGATGCTGTCCGCGCAGTGCAGATGCTTAAGAACGCTATGGGCGGAGAAGATGTGAAGGCAGCGGAGAAGAAATGGAATCCGAATGTGAAGTCTTCTAATGTGGAAGCAATTGAAAGTGTAACAGGAAAAGGACTGAATCTGGTTGAGAATGAGCAATCTCTGCCGATGAGCCAGAAGCGTAAGGAAAAATATGACTAAAGTCAGGTGAAAAGCATGACAGATTTGAAATATGGCGATAAGATCATACGGATGGAAGGCGTGATCGTGGAGGTGCACGACGGATCGGTGGCGATCGACCTGAAAGGCCGCCTGGGTTATCTGAAGGTACCGATGCGCATGTTCATCAGTGATTATCCCATTAAGGTAGGGCAGGAGGTTGCATGGAATATGAGTTTTGTGGAACAGCTTGGACCCGAGATCAATGAAAAGTATGTAAGTAACCTGGACACTTATACGCGGCGTCAGAAAGAGATGCGCGAAAAGAACCAGAACAATAAGGAGGTATAACAATGAGTTTAACGTTAGTTAAAGGAATGCAATCAGAGATATTTGTTCCTATTACTCCGCCGTCTGTATGGGCTCCTGTTACAAAAGAGTTGAAAGATATGACGATTGCTCTTGCTACAGCAGCAGGTGTTCATCACAAGGAACAGGAAAGATTCAACCTGGCAGGCGACTTTACATGGAGAAAAGTTACGGATGATATGCCGTCTAGTGAATTGATGGTATCACACGGCGGATATGACAACAGTGATGTTAACAAGGACATCAACTGTATGTTCCCGATCGACAGAATTCATGAGCTTGCAAAAGAAGGTTTTATTAAAGCATGTGCTCCTGTACACGCGGGATTCATGGGAGGCGGCGGAAACCAGGAGAAGTTCAAGGGTGAAACCGGACCGGCGATTGCACAGATGTTTAAGGAAGAAGAAGTTGACGCGGTAATCCTCACTGCTGGATGAGGTACCTGTCACCGCTCTGCAGTATTGGTGCAGAGAGCGATTGAAGAGGCTGGAATTCCTACTATTATTATTGCAGCTCTTCCGCCGGTTGTTCGTCAGACCGGTACTCCTCGTGCGGTAGCTCCGTTGGTACCTATGGGTGCGAATGCTGGAGCTCCGAATAACCCGGAACAGCAGACACAGATCGTAAAGGCTACTCTGGAACAGCTGGTTGAGATCCAGACGCCGGGAAAGATCGTTCCGTTGCCGTTCGAGTATATTGCTAAGGTATAATTAACTCATAGTATCAGGAGGCAGATGTATGATACATCTGCCTTTTTTTGAAAAATATCATGACGATATATTGGAATATCATTCGATATATTGTATAATACATATATGAGAGGGTCTGCTTGGCAGACTGTGTTAACGGAGGTGATGAAAGTGGCTGATGAAGTAAAAGACCTTAGGAAATTAGTGATCAAATCATTCCATATGAATAGTGTAGAATGGGGCGAGCATAACGACATTAAAGTAGACGGTAACATGACAGTCAGTAAGGAGATGCTTGACGGACTGGCGGCAGAGGAGGAATATATTGAGAAGATCGATATTCAGCTTATTAAGCCGGGCGACCATGACAGGTGGACGAACACCATCATGGATATTATACCGATCTCTACAAAAGTTCTTGGCAAGATTGGGGATGGGATTACGCACACGATCACCGGCGTCTATGTAATGCTTACGGGTGTGGATGTGAATGGTAAACAGTGCCATGAATTCGGGTCATCGGAAGGGAATCTGAAGGATCAGTTATACTTGAATCGGGCAGGTACTCCTGGAGATGACGACTATATTATTTCCTTTGACGTAACTCTCACTGCCGGTATGGGACAGGAACGGCCAGGGCCGACGGCAGCGCACCGCGCCTGCGATAAGTTCATTCAGACCTACCGTGAGAAGCTGAAGAAATTTCGTGGAGAAAAATGTACGGAGAGGCACGAGTATCACGACATTGTAAGACCGGGGAAGAAGAGGGTGTTGATTATCAAGCAGGTCGCAGGACAGGGAGCTATGTATGATACACACTTTTTTGCAGAGGAACCATCTGGGGTAGAAGGCGGACGATCGATCATTGATATGGGGAATATGCCGATTCTGGTGACTCCGAATGAGTACCGGGACGGAATCATCCGCTCAATGCAATAAGGAGGTGAGCACATGGGAATAGGACCATCAACCAAGGAGACTTCACTGCATCATTTCAGGGATCCGCTCCTTGATGTAGTGTCTAATGACACGGATCTTGATCTGATGGGGATCCTTCTGGTAGGAACGCCGGATGACAACAAGGATAAGATGCTGGTAGGGACACGTTCAGCTGTCTGGGCGGAAGCGATGCGGGCTGACGGTGTGATTATCTCATCTGATGGTTGGGGAAACAGTGACGTAGACTTCACGAATACATGTGAGCAGTTAGGAATAAGGGGAATTCCGGTGACAGGGCTCAATTTCAGCGGTACGGTAGCGCAGTTCGTGGTGGTGAATGAATATCTGGACGGTATTGTAGACATCAATAAGAGCGCAGATGGAACGGAGACCAATGTAGTGGGGGAAAACAACATGGTCGCGCTCGACTGCAGGAAGGCGATGGCGCTTCTGAAACTGAAGATGCGCCAGAAAGACCAAGAGAATAGATAGGTGTTCTTTTGCAGTTTGATGAAGTAATTTCAGAGAGGTTGGAAGAGATTCCGCATCGGGGATTGACGATGCGGGTCTCTTTCTTTTTGGAGATCGGGATAACGACAGGGATAGACAGGCGATAGAGAGATGACAGACCGATGATAGACAGGTGATAGATAAGTGATCGGGATATAAATACGAAAAGAAAAGGCACGACCTGTATGTCGTGCCCTTTCTTTTTGGTATGTCATTGAGAGGTTTTCCTCGTTGCATTGCAGTTTTGTATATACAAAGCTGGGGAATGCTCCTCTAAAAGAGGCGTATATATTAATTGAGTACGCTGCTGCAAGAACGTTCTTGGGGGAAACGATCGGCAAGCTGCGTAACTGCAAATACAACCGCAACGGTCACTTAATGTATAAACTTTTCATAAAATAAACACTTTGTAATGTTTGAAAAAGTTTATACATTTAAGATGTGTTTAATATATCATTTTTGTATTTTTATGTCAATACTATTGCAGAGTAAAAATAAATTTCATGCAAAATAACAATTATTTATTATAAGTACACAAAAGTTTTATGCAATTTGATGTTGAACTTCTGACGCCGTAGGAGGCCTCGTGGCGGGAGAGAGCGTCTGAGGCTGTTTATTTATCAAGTGATGGGGTTACAGGCCCGTATTTGATCTCAGGATGTTTATCGAGCATCCATTGTCTGAAGCTGTCGGTATCGCCCTCGGTAAAGGATGCTTTGTCGATCATGACGCCTTCGTTGTATTCGTCTGTTGATAATCGGAAGTAGGATTTGGCCTCTTCGAATCTGAGGATTTGGTCCCATTCGACTTTGTTATTGATCTTCCCATTGATATACAGAGAGATATTCCTCTCACCTACGATCACCTTACAGGTCCAATCCTTGCCGCCGAAGTAGTTCGCGCGGGTAAGGCGGAATGTTTTGTCGGCGTGCATCCATCTGAAAAAAACTCCCCTGTATACTGCGACAAAAGTAAGGAATGCGCCGATCGTCTGCCATCTTGCAGGAGCGTTAACCCTCTCGAAATAGATCCAGCCAAAAACCCCCGCAACAAATATGACAAGGTACACATAAAAAATAGGTAACTTCCAAAACTTAGGAGTTGCCCATTTATCATAACGTCTTCGATTCATTATGTATTCATTTATGAACATCTTATTTCTCCGATTTCTGTGATAAATATTTTGTAGTAAAAAACATAAATGGCTGCCCGGTCGGAGCGGCCATTTATGTATGTATTCTTATAATTAAATTGCTTAAGCTATTCCAGCCTTCCTGTCCTTGTTAGCTGCGCTGAGCAGTGAGTATGATGTCCAAAGAAGAACTACACAGATCAGATTGATCAGCCAGAACATCGGCAGGTTAGTGATGAGCTTCCATGCGATAAATACACCGATACATCCGCCGAGAGCGTTACCGACTGTATGCGGTACATCGTATCTGTGAGTCCTAATGAACTCAATAGAACATGCCGGCATCAGGCAGGCACATGATCCCATGAATACTGGGAAACAAGCTCCGGCATCAACGCCGAGCAGAAGACATGTAGCCATACATGGTGCATACAGACCGAAGCCGATATCCATGAGAGCGCCCCACAAAATGTTAAGAGCAGCAGCCACGATCAATTTCCAACCGGTTAATCCGGTAGCCGTTCCAACGATTCCGAATGGTCCCACACCAGTGTTCTTACACAGCATGATAATTGCAAGAGGAATCATAATAAAGCCAAGAGCGTATCTGATCTTGTTGCGAGGCCACTTCGTTACGATAGTCGCGAATCCGAAAGAGCCTACAGCGGCACAGATATACATGATCCACAAGAACTTAGGATCACAATCTACGGAAGCCGTGAAGATAAATGCCTCAAAAATAACAGGGAATGTATCTCCAACGTTCAGAGTACCAGGAATATCGATATCATCGATTTGGTTGAAAAGTTTGTACATGAACGTCGATGGGGCGAAAGAGCCGCAGCCAAGTGTGTCTAAGAAGTTAGCAACGATACCTACTGCAAAACCAGATGCCCACTGCTTGCCGGTGGCATTCTTAAGACCGTCCATACGATTCTTAAAGATGTCGACGATAAGTCCGAGTCCGGTGCCGGCTGCCAGTACGCCGAATAAAATTTGTAATGCTAGTAACATAATTTCTCCCTCCAGATCTTTTAGAATAGATTAGTATAGATTAGTATAGCTTCTTCAAAGACGATACCCCGATTTATCATCTCTGATATAATCAATTTATCATTATCGCACGAAAAAGTCAATGATTTCTTGCGTTTGTTTGGGCAAAATGCAAAATATTTTTTAAAACTTTCTTAAATTAGATTTCCGGCGGATCCTATGTATGAAAAAAAATACAATATTTCTAAAAAAAGGCTTGAAAAATGCGGTTTCCTCAGATATACTAAAAAAGCTGTGACATTGATAGCGTTGAAGCGCGAGGTTGCTGCTTATATATGGCAGGTTTTCCGTGGAGCGAATGTCAAGTTAGGAAACTGGCGACAAGTCACTGTAACACTGTAATCGTTGGTACTGCGCCGCAGATTAAGGGCTGCATGTACCGCACGTAAGACAGCCTTTGACGGCTGGAAAGTGCTATATACGACGTGTGAGGTTCTCACGACACACACGGGAGAGTGTACAGTCACCGCTTGTCGTACTGTTGAAAAGTACGAATAAGGAGGCGACTTTTTTTATGGCAAGTCAAGTAATGAGAATCACTTTGAAGGCGTATGACCATCAGATGGTTGATGCATCCGCCAGGAAAATCATCGAAACTGTTAAGAAGAACGGATCTAAGGTGAGCGGACCGGTACCGCTTCCGACCAAGAAGGAAGTTGTTACGATCTTAAGGGCTGTTCATAAGTATAAGGATTCCAGGGAGCAGTTCGAGCAGAGGACTCATAAGAGACTGATCGATATCATCGCACCGACCCAGAAGACGGTTGACGCGTTATCAAGGCTTGAGATGCCTGCAGGTGTGTATATTGATATCAAGATGAAAAGCAAACAGTAGTTCCTATCATTTAGGATGAGCGTGATATGCGCTCCGCTGTAAATAACAGGAGGTAATTATAATGAAGAAAGCTATCTTAGCTACAAAAGTCGGAATGACTCAGATCTTCAACGAAGACGGAACGCTGACGCCGGTTACTGTTCTTCAGGCCGGGCCTTGTGTGGTAACACAGATCAAGACGGTCGAGAATGACGGTTATGAGGCTGTTCAGGTTGGGTTCGTTGATAAGAAAGACAGAATTGTCAACAAGGATAAGAGTGGTAAGAAGGAAATCGTTCATCGTCATGGCGTTACGAAGGCAGAGCAGGGACATTTCGCGAAAGCGGGAGTTACCGGCAAGAGATTTGTAAGAGAGTTCAAGTTCGAGAATGCTGGCGAGTATGAATTGGGACAGGAGATCAAGGCTGATATCTTCGCGGCAGGCGATAAGATCGATGCGACGGCAATCTCCAAAGGTAAGGGATTCCAGGGCGCGATCAAGAGACATGGTCAGCACAGAGGGCCTATGACACATGGTTCCAAGTTCCACCGTCATGCAGGTTCTAACGGAGCTGCTTCTGATCCGAGCAAGGTGTTCAAGGGCAAGAAGATGCCTGGTCAGATGGGTAACAAGAGGATCACGATCCAGAACCTTGAGGTTGTACGTGTGGACGCAGAGAACAACCTGCTTCTGATCAAGGGGTCTGTACCGGGACCGAAGAAGTCTTTAGTAACTATTAAAGAAGCAGTAAAAGCTATTTAAGCTTTGGCGAAGGAAGGAGGACACTTTAAGATGGCAAACGTATCCGTTTATAACATCGAAGGCAAAGAAGTTGGTACGATCGACTTAAACGATGCTGTATTTGGTGTGGAAGTGAATGAGCATCTTGTACACATGGCAGTTGTCAGCCAGCTTGCAAATAAACGCCAGGGAACGCAGAAGGCCAAGACGCGTTCTGAAGTTTCCGGAGGCGGCAGAAAACCATGGAGACAGAAGGGGACCGGTCATGCAAGACAGGGTTCAACGAGAGCTCCGCAGTGGACAGGCGGCGGCGTAGTATTCGCACCTGTACCGAGAGACTATTCATTCAAGATGAATAAGAAGGAGAAGAGAGCAGCACTTAAGTCCGCTCTTACATCCAGAGTAGAGGAGAAGAAGTTCATCGTGATCGACGAGATCAGCTTTGATGAGATCAAGACGAAGAATTTCGCTAATATCCTGAAGAATTTAGATGTATCCAAGGCATTGGTAGTATTAGAGGACGGCAATAAGAATGCAGAGCTGTCTGCGAGAAATATCGCAGATGTGAAGACTGCAAGAACTAATACCATCAATGTGTATGATATCCTGAAGTACAACACAGTGATCGCAACGAAAGCTGCTGTTGCCAGCATCGAGGAGGTGTACGCATAATGGCTAATATTCAATATTATGATGTGATCCTTAAACCGGTTGTAACAGAGAAGAGTATGGAGCTGATGGGAGAGAAGAAGTATACGTTCTTAGTTCACCCGGAAGCAACCAAGTCTCAGGTAAAAGAAGCTGTTGAGAAGATGTTCAACGGAACCAAGGTGGAGAGCGTGAACACCATGAACTGCCCGGGCAAGAAGAGAAGAGTGCGCGGAACCATGCAGTTCGGCAAGACAGCTAAGACGAAGAAAGCGATTGTGAAGCTTACAGCTGACAGCGCAGAGATCGAGATTTTTGAAGGGTTATAAGACTTGGCGAAGACAAGCGCAGCGCAGGCTGAGCCTTAGTCGGACCCTGTTCGGTGAGCTTAGCGAGGTTCTTCCGAGCTTAGCGAAGCGAACATTCACCGCGCGGAGCGCGCAGAAGTGAATATAACCGAGAAAATGATGGAGCACTAAGCTCGTGAAAGACCTGGCAAGGAGACACCGTGGCTACTAAGCTCGTGAAGGACCTCGCTAAGTATCCAGGTGTATTTTCACACTAAGCTCGTGAGGGACCTCGCTAAGTGTTCAATATACGGTGCAATTCCGTGACAATAATAATTAGGATTCGAAAGGAGAAGCAATCATGGGAATTAAAACATACCGCCCATATACGCCTTCCAGAAGACAGATGACTGGTTCTGATTTCTCTGAGATCAGCAAGAAGACACCGGAGAAGTCTTTGTTAGCTCCGAAGAGCAGACAGGCAGGACGTAACAATCAAGGTAAGATTACAGTTAGACACCGCGGAGGCGGCGCTAAGAGAAAATATAGAATTATCGACTTCAAGAGGAGAAAAGACGGTATCCACGCAACTGTTCTTGGTATTGAGTATGATCCGAACAGATCTGCGAATATCGCTCTGATCTGCTATGAGGATGGTGAGAAAGCATATATCATTGCTCCGGAAGGACTGAAGGATGGAATGAAGGTCATGAACGGACCGGAGGCCGAAGTAAGGGTCGGCAATTGTCTCCCTCTTTCTGAGATTCCGGTAGGTACTCAGATTCACAATATCGAGCTCTATCCTGGAAAAGGCGGTCAGCTGGTTCGTTCCGCTGGTAACAGCGCACAGCTGATGGCTAAGGAAGGCAAGTATGCAACTTTGAGACTCCCGTCAGGGGAGATGAGAATGGTTCCGATCAATTGCCGCGCATCTATCGGTGTTGTAGGCAACGGAGATCACAACCTGATCAATATCGGTAAAGCAGGACGTAAACGCCACATGGGATTCAGACCGACAGTCCGCGGTTCTGTTATGAACCCGAATGACCATCCGCACGGCGGTGGTGAAGGTAAGACAGGAATCGGCCGTCCGGGTCCATGTACACCTTGGGGCAAGCCAGCACTTGGTCTTAAGACAAGGAAGAAGAACAAGTCATCTAACAAGCTGATCGTAAGAAGAAGAGATGGCAGAGCAATCAAATAATTTTCATGGAGGAGGTTATAACCTATGGCACGTTCAGTTAAAAAAGGACCATTCGCAGATGCAAGTCTGCTTAAGAAGATTGATGCAATGAACGCTTCTGGTGACAAGTCTGTGATCAAGACCTGGTCCCGCCGTTCTACGATCTTCCCAAGCATGGTTGGACATACAATTGCCGTACATGACGGAAGAAAACATGTACCTGTATATGTGACAGAAGATATGGTTGGACACAAGCTCGGCGAGTTTGTTGCAACCAGGACATACAGAGGACATGGAAAAGACGAAAAGAAATCAAGAGTTAGATAATTACATTGTGAAAGGAGGGTTCATCCATGGCAAAAGGACACAGATCCCAAATCAAGAGAGAGAGAAATGATAACAGAGATACGAGACCTTCTGCTAAGTTATCTTATGCAAGAGTTTCTGTCCAGAAAGCATGCTATGTATTAGATGCCATCAGAGGTAAGGATGTAACGACAGCGCTTGGTATTTTAACTTACAATCCAAGATATGCTTCTAGTTTAATAAAGAAACTGCTGGAATCAGCGATTGCGAATGCTGAGAACAACAACGGTATGAATGCTGAGAACCTTTATATCGCAGAGGCTTATGCGAATAAAGGGCCAACAATGAAGAGAATCAGACCGAGGGCACAGGGTAGGGCTTACAGGATCGAGAAGAGAATGAGCCACATTACACTGGTGCTTGATGAAAGATAAGGAGGGGCAATCATGGGACAGAAAGTTAATCCTCATGGCTTGAGAGTCGGTATTATCAAAGACTGGGATTCTAAGTGGTATGCAGAGAAGGATTTCGCAGATTACTTAGTAGAAGACCATGAAATCAGAACGTATCTTAAGAAGAGATTATACAGCGCCGGAGTTTCTAGAATTGAGATTGAGAGAGCATCCGACCGTGTTAAGATCATCATTTATACAGCGAAGCCAGGCGTAGTGATCGGCAAGGGCGGCGCTGAGATTGAGAAAGTAAAAGGCGAGCTTACACAGTTTACCGATAAGAAGTTAGTTGTTGATATCAAGGAGATCAAGAGACCGGACAAAGATGCCCAGCTTGTAGCAGAGAATATCGCATTACAGCTTGAAAACCGTATCTCTTTCAGACGTGCAATGAAGTCTTGTATGTCAAGAACCATGAAGTCAGGCGCGCTTGGAGTTAAGACATCCGTATCGGGACGTCTCGGCGGAGCTGATATGGCTCGTACAGAGTTCTACAGCGAGGGGACGATTCCTCTTCAGACACTGAGAGCAGACATTGACTACGGATTCGCTGAAGCAGACACAACCTATGGAAAAGTTGGTGTCAAGGTATGGATCTATAAAGGCGAAGTTCTTCCGGAAAAAGCAGCAAAGGAAGGAGAGAGATAAATCATGTTAATGCCAAAGAGAGTAAAACGTCGTAAACAATTCCGTGGTTCTATGAAGGGAAAAGCTCTTCGCGGAAACAAGATTACTAACGGTGAATATGGTATCGTTGCAATGGAACCATGCTGGATCAAATCCAATCAGATCGAGGCTGCACGTATTGCTATGACTCGTTATATCAAGCGTGGCGGTAAAGTATGGATCAAGATATTCCCGGATAAACCTGTAACTACGAAACCAGCTGAGACACGTATGGGTTCTGGTAAAGGAACCTTAGAATACTGGGTAGCAGTTGTGAAACCGGGCCGTGTAATGTTCGAGATTGCCGGCGTATCAGAGGAAGTTGCGAGAGAAGCTCTTCGTCTGGCTACACACAAGCTGCCATGTAAATGTAAAGTAGTTTCTCGCGCAGACTTAGAAGGCGGTGATAACAGTGAAAATTAATGCATTTGTAGAAGATTTAAGAACAAAATCAGCTGCAGAGCTGAATGAAGAATTAGTAGCTGCTAAAAAGGAACTCTTTAATCTGAGATTCCAGAACGCAACGAATCAGTTAGATAATACAAGCAGAATCAAGGAAGTAAGAAGAAATATCGCAAGAATCCAGACTGTAATGGCACAGGCACAAAAAGGAGTGTAAACCGTGGAAAGAAATCTTAGAAAAACCCGTGTGGGTAAGGTTGTCAGCAATAAAATGGATAAGACCATTGTTGTTGCGGTTGAAGATCATGTAAAACATCCGCTTTATAAGAAGATCGTTAAAAGAACTTATAAATTAAAAGCTCACGATGAAGCGAACGAATGCAACATCGGCGACAAGGTAAAAGTTATGGAGACAAGACCGCTCTCTAAGGATAAGAGATGGAGACTTGTCGAGGTTATGGAAAAAGTGAAATAGTATAAGGAGGGAAACCTGCATGATACAGCAAGAAAGCAGACTGAGAGTAGCAGACAACACAGGCGCAAAAGAGTTACTGTGTATCCGCGTACTTGGCGGTTCAACAAGAAGGTATGCAAGTATTGGCGATGTAATTATTGCGACCGTTAAAGATGCAACACCAGGCGGCGTTGTTAAAAAAGGCGATGTAGTGAAGGCTGTTGTTGTTCGTACCGTGAAGAGCACACGCCGTAAAGACGGTTCTTATATCCGTTTTGATGAGAATGCTGCTGTTATTATAAAAGAAGACAAGACACCAAGAGGAACCCGTATCTTCGGGCCAGTAGCGAGGGAGCTTCGTGACAAGCAGTTCATGAGAATTGTTTCCCTGGCTCCGGAAGTTCTTTAAGGAGGTGCAGGAGATGTCAATGTTAAAGATCAAGAAGGGTGATACCGTTAAGGTTATCGCCGGCAAGGGTAAAGACAAAGAGGGCAAGGTTATCGCCGTGAACCAGAAGGACGGCAAGGTTGTCGTGGAAGGCGTTAATATGCTGACAAAGCACACAAAGCCAAACGCTGCGAATCAGAATGGCGGAATCATCCGTCAGGAAGGCCCGATCGACGCCTCTAATGTAATGTATATGCACAAAGGTAAAGCGACCAGAGTGGGTATCAAGATGGACGGAGATAAGAAGGTTCGTTATGCAAAATCAACAGGCGAAGTGATTGATTAATCTGAGGAAGGAGGGCCAGTGCTTTGAGTAGACTGAAAGAACAATACCAGAACGAAATCGTTGACGCGATGAATAAAAAGTTCGGTTATAAAAATATCATGGAAGTGCCGAAGCTCGACAAGGTTGTGATCAACATGGGCGTCGGCGAGGCAAAGGATAATGCGAAGCTGTTGGATTCAGCGGTTGCTGATCTTGAAAGGATCACAGGACAGAAGGCTGTTATCTGTAAGGCAAAGAAGTCAGTTGCTAACTTCAAGTTAAGAGAAGGAATGTCAATCGGATGTAAGGTTACCTTAAGAGGCGAGAAGATGTATGAGTTCGTTGACCGTCTGATCAACCTTTCCTTACCGCGTGTACGTGACTTCCGAGGAGTGAATCCTAACGCATTCGACGGAAGAGGCAACTATGCTCTTGGTATCAAGGAGCAGCTGATCTTCCCTGAGATCGAGTATGACAAGATCGACAAGGTAAGAGGTATGGATATCATATTTGTTACAACGGCAAAGACAGACGAAGAGGCTCGTGAATTGCTTCGGCAGTTCAATATGCCGTTTGCAAAGTAGGGAGGTAAATTATGGCTAAAACAGCAATGAAGATCAAGCAGCAGCGTAAGCAGAAATTCTCCACCAGAGAATACAACCGCTGCAGGATTTGCGGACGTCCACATGCATATTTGAGAAAATATGGAATCTGCCGTGTTTGCTTCCGCGAATTAGCATATAAAGGACAGATTCCAGGAGTTAAGAAAGCAAGTTGGTAAGGAGGAAAAGAAATCATGACTATGAGTGATCCAATCGCAGATATGCTTACAAGAATCCGTAATGCTAATACTGCTAAACATGATACAGTAGATGTACCGTCTTCCAAGATGAAGCTTGCAATAGCAAATATCTTACTGGACGAAGGTTACATCGAGAATTATGAAATCGTAGAAGACGGAGTATTCAAGACAATTCACATCGTATTAAAATACGGTGCGGACAAGAATGAAAAAGTTATCACAGGTCTTAAGAGAATATCCAAGCCAGGACTTCGTGTATACGCAGGAAGCGCTGATGTACCGAAGGTATTCGGCGGACTTGGCACGGCGATCATTTCTACCAATGCAGGTGTGATCACAGACAAAGAAGCAAGAAAGCTCGGCGTTGGCGGAGAGGTGCTGTGTTATATTTGGTAGGCATTATTTTCTTAGTGAATTCAAGCGTAGGGTGCGCTGAATGAACTTAGAAAATAAGCCGTTCTCTGAGCGAATGCGAAGAGAACTTCATTTAATACTGAAAACAGAGCAGACATTAGCATCTGCTCCGAGAATCTAAGTTAAGGAGGATACAGGTATGTCACGTATAGGAAGACTGCCGGTTGCAATTCCAGCAGGAGTTACCGTTGAGATTGCAGAGAATAATAAGATAACCGTAAAGGGTCCGAAAGGAACTCTTGAAAGAGAGCTTCCGATTGAGATGGAAGTTAAGGTGGAAGGCGATACAGTAGTTGTAACAAGACCGAATGACTTGAAGAAGATGAAATCTCTTCACGGCCTGACAAGAACACTGGTGAACAACATGGTTGTCGGTGTTACAGAAGGTTACCAGAAGGTTCTGGAGGTTAACGGTGTAGGTTACAGGGCCGCGAAGTCCGGAAACAAGCTTACATTGAACCTTGGTTACTCTCACCCAGTTGAAATGACAGATCCGGAAGGTGTTGAGACTGTCGTAGAAGGACAGAACAAGATCGTCGTTAAAGGTATCAATAAAGAAAAAGTAGGCCAATACGCAGCTGAGATCAGAGACAAGAGAAGACCGGAGCCATATAAGGGCAAGGGTATCAAGTATGCTGATGAAGTAATCAGACGTAAAGTTGGTAAGACTGGTAAGAAATAAGTAAGGAGAGTGTGAAAATGGTTAGCAAAAAATCAAGAAGCGAAGTTCGCGTTAAAAAGCACAGAAGAATACGCAATCGTTTGAGCGGTACAACCGCATGCCCGCGTTTGGCTGTGTTTAGAAGCAATAATCATATGTATGCTCAAATTATTGACGATACAGTTGGAAATACTCTGGTTTCCGCTTCCACTCTTCAGAAAGACGTGAAGGCGAACTTAGAAAAGACTAACAACGTTGATGCAGCAGCATATTTAGGAAAAGTGATTGCCGAGAAGGCAATCGAGAAGGGTATTAAGGATGTTGTCTTTGACAGAGGCGGCTTTATATACCATGGAAAGATTCAGGCATTAGCAGACGCAGCTAGAGAAGCTGGGTTGAATTTCTAGAAGGAGGAGCTACACATGAAACAAGAACGTATTGATGCTGGTTCATTAGAGTTAAACGAGAAAGTAGTGTCAATTAAGCGTGTAACCAAAGTTGTTAAGGGTGGCCGTAATATGAGATTCACAGCTTTAGTAGTTGTTGGCGATGGTAATGGCCATGTTGGTGCAGGCTTAGGAAAGGCTACTGAGATTCCAGAAGCAATCCGTAAGGGAAAAGAAGATGCGGCAAAGAACATGATCACTGTTGCATTGGATGATAATGATAGTATTACACATGATTTTACCGGCAAATTCGGAGGCGCTTCCGTATTGCTTAAGAAGGCTCCGGAAGGTACTGGTGTGATCGCCGGAGGTCCGGCGCGTGCCGTGATCGAGATGGCTGGAATCAAGAACATCCGTACCAAATCACTTGGTTCTAACAATAAGCAGAACGTTGTTCTTGCTACGATCGCCGGATTACGTGAGATCAAGACTCCGGATGAAGTAGCCAGACTTCGCGGTAAATCTGTTGAAGAGATCTTAGGCTAAGGAGGCGGATTCAGATGGCAAATTTGAGAATTACGTTAGTAAAATCCACGATCGGTGCTGTACCAAAGCATAAGAAGACTGTAGAAGCATTAGGCTTAAGAAAGCTTAACAAGACAGTTGAACTGCCGGATAATGCAGCAACCAGAGGTATGGTAAAACAGGTTCAGCACCTGGTAAAAGTAGAAGAAGTATAGTTCAAATAATCGGATAAGGAGGTGTCACAATGGATTTATCAAACTTAAGACCTGCTGACGGAGCAAAACAGAGTGATAATTTCAGAAGAGGACGTGGACACGGTTCTGGTAATGGCAAGACAGCCGGTAAGGGACACAAGGGTCAGAAAGCTCGTTCAGGAGCAACAAGGCCAGGTTTCGAAGGCGGTCAGATGCCGTTATATAGAAGAATTCCAAAGAGAGGCTTCACGAACAGGAATTCTAAGACAATCGTTGGTATTAATATTAGCGCTCTCGAAGTGTTTGATAATGATGCAGTTGTATCTGTAGAGACGCTGCTGGAACAGGGAATCGTTAAGAATCCGAGAGATGGTGTTAAGATCCTTGGAAACGGTGAATTGACGAAGAAACTGACTGTACAGGCCAATGCATTCAGCAAAAGCGCTGTAGAAAAGATTGAGGCTGTAGGTGGAAAAGCAGAGGTGATCTAATGTTAGAGACATTTCGGAAGGCATTTCAGATTAAAGACATCCGAAAAAAGATCGGCTACACATTCCTGATGTTGATTGTGATCCGAATCGGTTCACAGTTACCAACACCTGGCGTGAATTCCAGCTATATCAAGGACTTTTTCGCACAGAACACTGGTGAGGCGTTTAATCTGTTTAACGCTTTCACTGGTGGCTCTTTTGAGCAGATGTCAGTCTTTGCGCTGAGTATCACGCCATATATCACGTCTTCCATCATCATGCAGCTTCTTACGATTGCAATCCCTAAGTTAGAGGAGATGCAGAAAGAAGGAGAGGATGGAAGGAAGAAGATCGTAGCGATCACACGTTACCTTACCGTAGGTCTGGCATTGTTTGAATCAACGGCCATGGCCGTAGGTTTCGGACGTCAGGGTCTTCTGGTAGATTTTAATTTCGTAAATGCGGCGATTGTAGTTCTGACGCTTACCGCGGGCTCTGCGTTCCTGATGTGGATCGGTGAGCAGATCACCAGCAAGGGTGTTGGCAACGGTATCTCTATCGTCCTGGTGATCAATATCGTCTCAAGAATACCGAGCGACATGACATCATTGTTCGAGCAGTTTGTGAAGGATAAGCCGATTGCATCTGCCGGTCTGGCAGTTATTATTATATTGGCGATCATTATTCTCCTGGTAGTGTTCGTAGTGATCCTGCAGGGAGGAGAGAGAAGGATAGCGGTATCCTATTCACAGAAGATGGCAGGCAGAAGGATGTATGGAGGGCGTACTTCCAACATTCCTCTCAAGGTCAATACTGCCGGAGTAATTCCTATCATCTTCTCATCATCCTTGATGCAGTTTCCGATCATTATTGCTTCTTTCCTTGGCAAAGACGGGGGAGGCGGCATCGGCGGAGAGATCTTAAACGGATTGAATCAGAGCAACTGGTGTAATCCGGAACAGATCAAGTATACCTGGGGGTTGATCGTATATATTATTCTGACTGTGTTCTTCGCGTATTTCTATACTTCTATTACATTCAATCCGTTGGAGATTGCTAATAATATGAAGAAGAGCGGAGGATTCGTTCCGGGTATCCGTCCTGGGAAACCAACGGTTGAGTATCTGACTAAGATATTGAATTACGTGATCTTTATCGGTGCATGCGGCCTGATCGTGATCCAGATCGTTCCTATCCTGTTTAACGGCTGGGTTGGAGCAAGTGTATCCTTCGGAGGAACTTCCCTGATCATTATTGTCAGCGTTGTATTAGAGACGATGAAACAGGTTGAATCACAGATGCTAGTGCGTAATTATAAAGGATTTTTGAATAGTTAACAGTTTCAACTCGCGGGAATATTTTCGCGGGTTAAACTGCTATATAGGCGAAGAGGAGGAAGAGCCATATGAAGATTATTATGTTAGGCGCCCCTGGAGCGGGCAAGGGAACTCAGGCGAAGAAGATTGCTGCGAAGTACAGTATTCCTCATATCTCAACCGGCGATATTTTCAGGGCGAATATTAAGAATGGTACAGAGCTTGGCAATAAGGCGAAGACATACATGGATCAGGGGCTTCTGGTTCCGGACGAGCTGGTAGTGGACCTTGTGGTTGACAGGGTAAAACAAGACGACTGCACGAACGGCTATGTGCTGGATGGTTTTCCAAGGACGATCCCGCAGGCTGAGGCGCTTGATAAGGCGCTGGCGGCAATCGGAGAGAAGATGGATTATGCCATCGACGTAGATGTTCCAGATGAGAATATCGTGCACCGTATGTCCGGACGCCGTGCGTGCGTGGGCTGCGGGGCTACATATCATCTGGAATATGCGCCGACTAAGACGGAAGGGATCTGCGATGCATGCGGCAAGGAGCTGATTCTTCGTGATGATGATAAGCCGGAGACAGTTAAGAAGCGCCTCGGAGTTTATCACGAGCAGACTCAGCCGTTGATCGATTACTACACGAATGCGGGTATTCTTAAGACGGTTGACGGTACGATCGATATCAATGACGTGTTCCAGGCGATCGTGGATATATTGGGGGAGTAGGAAGCGATGGCAATCACTATCAAATCGGCGAGAGAGATCGAACTTATGAAGGAAGCCGGGCGTATATTGGAGATTGTCCATAATGAATTGGGAAAGGCTCTGCATCCGGGAATGAGCACACTGGACATAGACAGGCTGGGAGAAGAGATCATCAGAAGTTATGGATGTATCCCATCCTTCCTTGATTACAGGGGATACCCGGCGTCGATCTGTGTGTCGGTGAATGAGGAGGTTGTCCACGGAATTCCTGATAAGCACAGGATCTTAAGGGACGGAGATATCGTAAGCCTGGATGCAGGTGTGATCTATAAGGGATATCATTCCGATGCCGCTAGAACTCATGGCATCGGAGTGATCAGCAAAGAAGCAGAGGAATTGATACGTGTTACGAGAGAATGCTTCTTTGAAGGTATAAAATATGCAAAAGAAGGCAATTATCTATTTGATATATCAGCAGCGATTGACAGTCATGCCGTAAGCCACGGGTTTGGAGTAGTCAGGGATCTGTGCGGGCACGGGATAGGTACTGCATTGCACGAGGCGCCGGAGATACCGAATTATAAGATGAACAGAAGAGGTGTCAAGCTGAAAGCCGGGATGACTCTTGCAATAGAGCCTATGATCAACAGGGGGACCTGGGAGGTTGACTGGTTAGACGACGAATGGACGGTCGTAACCCGGGACCGCAGCCTGTCCGCGCATTATGAGAATACGGTCCTCATCACGAAGGAAGAGCCGGTGCTGCTGACGCTGAACCAGGAATCATAATTATGGATGGATGCGGTATGGAGAGATTTAAGGCCGGGATGCTTGCAAGATCGAAGGCAGGCCATGACATAGGAAAAGTTTATGTTATAATTGAGGTTGACGACGCATATGTATATTTAGCGGACGGCAGTATTAGAACGCTTAAGAATCTAAAGAAGAAGAAAAAGAAGCATGTGCAGGTTATCTGCAGAGAGTATGATATTGCCGGGGCTGATGATATAGCTATTAGGAAGATAGTAAAGATGGAGGAATATTAAGATGTCAAAAGCTGACGTAATCGAAATCGAAGGAACCGTAGTAGAGAAATTGCCGAATGCAATGTTCCAGGTAGAGCTGGAGAACGGGCACCAGGTGCTCGCACATATCAGCGGAAAGTTAAGAATGAATTTCATCAAGATCCTGCCGGGAGATAAGGTGACGCTGGAGTTATCACCGTACGATCTGTCTAAGGGGAGGATTATCTGGAGAGATAAGTAGGGGGGTTGCTTATCTGTTTCGTATGAAAAGAATTATAAATTGTCTATTGACTTTGGTTGACAGGTAGTGCTATAATATATAAGCGTGTTTCTGGGCATTTGTGAAAATATATTCATTTACAGGGATATAGATTGCAATTTTAGTGCTTGGTATGCGCCGCGGACATGTAGGCAGAGCAATGGATGAAAGGAGGATTTGACGTGAAGGTTAGATCATCAGTAAAACCAATTTGCGAAAAATGCAAAGTAATTAAGAGAAAAGGAAGCGTTCGCATAATCTGCGAGAACCCGAAGCATAAGCAGCGCCAAGGGTAATGAACTAAATTAGGCGGCTGATAGCCGACACACCAGGATGTGTGTAGACTATTTAATATACAAGGAGCACCTGTAGCCGGTGTATGTCCTTCGTATATTGCTTCTAATGCCGGCCTGTCATTTACCAGCAGCCAGAGGAAACATCCTGGCGCGGTGGCCGGAAAGGGCATGATACCGAAACATGCCTGGACGAAAGTCCCTATTAAAGACGATAATGTAAAGAAAATGGAGGAAAATTCACATGGCTCGTATTGCAGGTGTAGATTTACCAAGAGACAAACGTGTTGAGATCGGATTAACTTATATCTATGGAATCGGAAGAGCGAGTTCTAACCGTATCTTAGCAGAGGCAGGAGTAAGTCCTGACATTCGCTGCAGAGATCTTACAGACGATGATGTTAAGAAGATCAGTGCAGTAATCGATGAGACCCAGACGGTGGAAGGTGATCTTAGAAGGGAGATTGCTCTGAACATCAAGAGGTTGCAGGAGATCGGATGCTACAGAGGTATCCGTCACAGAAAAGGTCTCCCGGTTCGCGGTCAGAAGACCAAGACCAACGCAAGAACCAGAAAAGGTCCGAAGAGAACAGTGGCTAATAAAAAGAAGTAGAGCACTTAGCGAGGCATTAAGAACTTAGCGAGGTTTTTTCGAGCTTAGGTCTTAAGCCGTTCTTCGAGCAAAGCGAGAAGAACTACCTTAATTAACAAAAACAAAAAGGAAAGAGTAGGTTAGTTTTATTATGGCAAAGAAAGTTACAAAGAAAGTGACAAAAAAGCGTGTCAAGAAAAACGTTGAACGCGGACAAGCACATATCCAGTCATCTTTTAATAACACGATCGTTACATTGACAGATGCACAGGGTAATGCTCTTTCATGGGCGAGTGCAGGCGGTCTGGGATTTAGAGGTTCAAGGAAATCTACCCCTTATGCAGCGCAGATGGCGGCTGAGACAGCAGCTAAGGCAGCATTGGTACATGGTTTGAAATCAGTAGATGTTATGGTAAAAGGACCAGGTTCAGGTAGAGAAGCAGCAATCCGTGCACTTCAGGCATGTGGAATTGATGTGACAAGTATCAAGGATGTTACTCCGGTACCGCACAATGGTTGCCGTCCACCGAAGCGGAGGAGAGTATAGGCATAAAAAGGTTAGCGACGCATTGAGTACCTGGCGAGGTATTTTCGAGCCTGGTAGGAAAGCGGATACTCCGAATATAATGAGGAGTATCTACGCTAAGAGAAGAACATCCGCAAGGTAATTCGAAAAATTTAGGAGGAAAGCATAACATGGCAGTTAATAGAGTTCCGGTCCTTAAAAGATGCAGATCTCTCGGTATGGACCCGGTATATTTGGGAATTGACAAGAAGTCTAACAGACAGTTAAAGAGATCCAATAGAAAAATGAGCGAGTATGGTCTCCAGCTGCGTGAGAAGCAGAAAGCAAAATTTATCTACGGAGTATTAGAGAAGCCTTTCAGAAATTACTTCGAGAAGGCACAGCGCATGAGCGGTATGACAGGTGAGAACCTGATGAGACTGCTCGAGTCAAGACTGGATAACGTAGTGTTCCGTCTTGGCCTTGCAAGAACGAGACGTGAGGCAAGACAGATCGTTGATCACAAGCACATCATGGTAAACGGCAAGCAGATCAACATTCCGTCTTACCTGATCAAGGCAGGCGACGTTATTGAAATCAAGGAAAAACACAAAAGCTCTCCAAGATACAAAGAGATCGTAGAGGTTACAGGAGGACGCTTGGTTCCAGAGTGGTTAGAGGCTGACCTTGAGAACCTCAAGGGAACGGTGAAGGAGCTTCCAAGGCGTGAAGTGATCGATGTTCCTGTAGATGAGATGTTAATCGTCGAGTTGTATTCTAAATAATAACCCTTAACACCACAGGAGGTGGACTTAGTGTTTGATTTTAATAAACCCAATATTGAGATAACTGAGATTTCGGAAGATAAGAAGTATGGAAGATTTGTTGTAGAACCCCTTGAGAGAGGTTATGGTACGACATTAGGGAATTCTCTGAGAAGAATCATGCTTTCATCTTTGCCGGGAGCTGCGATCAGCCAGGTGAAGATTGACGGCGTTCTTCATGAGTTCAGTTCTATTCCGGGTGTTAAAGAAGATGTTACTGAGATTATCATGAATCTTAAGTCGCTGGCTATTAAGAATACATCTGAGACGGATGAGCCTAAGACAGCTTATATCGAATTTGAAGGAGAAGGAGTTGTTACGGCGGCAGATATCCAGGTGGACCAGGATATTGAGATCATGAATCCGGAGACGGTCATCGCTACATTGAACGGCGGGGCTGACAGCAAGTTATATATGGAACTGACCATCACAAAGGGCAGGGGCTATGTAAGCTCCGATAAGAATAAGAATGATGAATTGCCGATTGCGGTGATTCCGATCGATTCTATTTACACCCCGGTGGAACGCGTAAACCTTATGGTTGAGAATACACGTGTTGGGCAGATTACAGATTTTGACAAATTAACATTAGACGTATATACCAATGGTACTTTGCTTCCAGATGAGGCGGTCAGCCTTGCCGCGAAGGTATTAAGCGAGCATCTGAAACTTTTTATCGACTTGTCTGAAGTGGCTCAGGCTGCAGAGGTCATGATCGAGAAAGAGGATGACGAGAAGGAAAAAGTCCTTGAGATGAGCATTGACGAATTAGAGTTGTCCGTTCGTTCTTACAATTGCTTGAAGAGAGCGGGGATCAATACGGTGGAGGAGCTTACGAACCGGACACCGGAAGATATGATGAAGGTGCGTAATCTCGGACGGAAGTCCTTAGAGGAAGTGCTTGCGAAGTTAGATGAATTAGGCTTAGGATTAAGCAGAGGAGAAGAATAGAAGTCCGCCAGTAAGCCCAAAGAGCATGACGGAGCATTTGGCTAGTAAGCCCGAAGAAGCATAACCAAGTGTTATAGATGGAGGATTAGAATAATGGCAAAATATAGAAAGCTCGGCAGGACATCCAGCCAGAGAAAAGCATTGTTGAGAAACCAGGTAACAGCGTTGATCTACCGCGGTAAGATCGTTACCACAGAAACGAAGGCAAAAGAGATCCGCAAGATTGCAGAGCATCTGATCGCCCTGGCTGTGAAGGAAAGAGATAACTACGACGAAGTGACTGTAAAAGCTAAGGTTGCCCGCAAGGACAAGGACGGCAAGAGGGTCAAAGAGGTTGTAGACGGCAAGAAGGTTACCGTATACGATGAAGTAGAGAAGAAGATCAAGAAGGATCAGCCAAGCAGGCTGCATGCCCGCCGCCAGATGCTCAAGGTTCTGTATCCGGTTAAGGAAGTGCCGACAGCTCAGGCAGGAAGAAAGAAGAATACGAAGGATGTAGACCTTGTTGCGAAGCTTTTCGATGAGATTGCACCGAAGTATGAGAACCGTCACGGTGGTTATACAAGAATCGTTAAGATCGGACAGCGCAAAGGTGACGCTGCGATGGAAGTTCTGATTGAGCTTGTATAATGTAAGGTAAATGTTGTAAGATTATGGCGCACTCTAAGAGTAAGGGTGCGCCTTTTTGACTAATAGAGGAAATTCCAGGCGCAATTACCAGAAATTAAGCGTTTTTTGCAGGTATGGGATTGTCGAAATGCCTTGACAAAAGCACGCAATAAGGGTATTTTATAGTAGAGACGAATAAGCAGACTGTGAGGGGTGTACATACTTATTATAAGAAGGAGATAAGTTTACTTGAGACACATAGGTATCATAGGTAAATTCATTATATTATTGCAGCTTTTGATGTCTGCATGGCTTGTGATCAGCCTGTGGAGCACCGGTATGATTCCGATGAAGATGCTTGCTGTCATAGTGGGAATCGTATTTGTTCTGCTTATAGCTGCGTATGTGATGCAGGTCTCAGATAGTCTTGGGACGAATCTTCTGGGGATGATCTTGAGCGTCCTGTTTATGGCGGTAGCAGCCAAAGGAGCGACGATATTCATGTCGGCGAACTCGATGCTTGCCAATGTCGGCGGAGCGACTTATAAGATTGATAATATGCTGGTAGTTGTCAGAATAGACGACCCTGCAGAGAATCTTATGGATGCGAAGGACTATGTGTTCGGCAGGCAGACTTATGCGGACCAGGAGAATACGGAGAAGATGCTGAGTGAGATCAGATCGCGTGTAGGACAGGAGATATCGCTTCTTGAGTATGATACAGTTCAGAGTGAGGCGGCGGCGCTTCTTAACGGTGAGATTCAAGCGGCTGTATATAACGAAGCATTTACAGGAGTATTGGAAGAATCCATAGAGGGATACTCGGAGAGAGTGAAGGTTCTGGATCATTTTGAGATCAGGACGAAGGTAGATACGGCGGGCAGGAGTGTGAATAAGCCCTTCAATGTATATATCAGCGGGATTGATGTCTCGGGAGCGATCACGACGACCAGCCGGAGCGACGTCAATATCATTATGAATGTGAATCCGGATACGAAGAAGATTCTTCTGACAACGACACCAAGAGATTATTACGTGACGATTCCTGGGATATCAGGGGAACGCAGAGACAAATTGACCCATGCAGGTATCTACGGAGTCGATCGGTCTATGGCGGCTTTGGAGAATCTCTATGGGGTTGAGTTATCCTATTATGCAAAGGTGAATTTCACGTCCCTGATCAAGATTGTAGATGCGCTTGGCGGTGTGGATGTAGAGTCTGAATATGCGTTCAGCGCGGGCGGCTATAGCTTCTCGGAGGGGATTAACCATCTGGACGGCGACGCGGCGCTTGCATTCTCACGGGAGCGTTACAGCTTCTCAGACGGCGATAACCAGCGGGGGAAGAATCAAGAGGCAGTCCTTGCCGCGATTATCAAGAAGGCGTCCTCGCCGGCGGTTCTTGCCAGTGCGAATAAGATACTGGCGAGTATCAGCAAATCGGTGGAGACGAATATGACGCAGGATGAGATGGCACAGCTTATTAGTATGCAGTTATCTGACGGCGGAGATTGGGATGTCGAGTCTCAGGCAGCCAGCGGTAAAGGAGATACGCAGACCTGTTTTTCATCTGGATCACAGCCCCTATATGTAATGTGGCCGGATGATGCGGCGGTCGCAGAGCTGTCGGAGAAGATGAGGCTGGTTTTAGAGGGAAAATGATGTCGTTTGCGCTGGGTTCGAGGGGGATCTCGCCAAGCGCTTACAGTAAATTAGTCGAGGAAAGAGAGCGGGAGAAGTATGTTAATAGTAGATCCACAGCGAGCAGTGATTGCGGCGGCCGTAGTGATCGCAATTGGGTTATTTATTTTCGTATATAGGAATAAGAAAACATGGAAAAGTAGGTTGGTAAAAAAATATGAGTAAACATGAGTTTGAATTGACCTGGGTTCATAAGGCCGTGATGGTTGCATTCATTGACGCTCTGATTATCATGTTTTCCTATGCGGTTGCATTGGTAGCCCGGTTTGATTTCAAGTACACCAATGTTCCGGGCATGTATATCCAGGGATATCTGTGGTCGATGCCTTTCTGGATCGCGTCGACGATCGTAATCTTCTATGTATGCAAGCTCTATCACAGTGTTTGGAGTTTGGCGAGTATTGCTGAGATTCAGATGAGCGTGATGGCATATATGATTCTGGCGTTGGTATATGTTGCCGGAGCGTTATTTATGCATCTTAGGATGCCGAAGGCCTATTATTTCGTTGGATATATGTTAAGCTTCGGGCTTACGACGTTTCTTCGTTTTTCTTATCGGATCTTCAGATTCTATCTGATAAAAAGTGATGGGGATGCGGATGAGACGGATCGGATTATGATGGTCGGCGGCGGCGCTGCAGGACAGGTTCTAATCAAGGAACTGACCAACGGCAAGAGAGTCCACACCAAGGTATGCTGTGTAATTGACGATAATCCGAATAAGCTGGGCAGAGTCTTGGAGGGAATTCCGATCGTAGGTAACCGGTATGATATCCTGGAGATGGTAAAGAAGTACAGGATCAATCATATCATTTACGCGATTCCGGCGACAACCGGGAAGAATCGGAAGGATATCTTGAATATCTGTAAGGAGACGAACTGTAAGCTTCAGACGGTTCCAAGTGTGGCGCAGCTCATCAATGGAGAGGTAAGCGTCAGCAGGGTCCGCGACGTGGAGATTACAGACTTGCTTGGCCGGGCGCAGGTCAAGGTTAATAATGATGAGATCCTGGCGGCGATTAGGAATCAGGTTGTTATGGTTACCGGGGGCGGCGGTTCTATCGGAAGCGAGTTATGCCGTCAGATCGCGAAGGCAAGGCCGAAGCGTCTGATCATATTTGATATATATGAAAATAACGCTTATGAGATTCAGCAGGAGCTTAAGCGTACTCATAGGAATCTTGAGGTCATCGCCCTGATCGGCTCTGTGCGGAACACGAACCGGATCAATTGGGTGATGGATACATATGAGCCGGATATTATCTACCATGCGGCGGCTCATAAGCATGTACCGCTGATGGAGGAGAGTCCGAATGAGGCTATCAAGAATAATGTCATCGGTACTTATAAGACTGCCAAAGCGGCAGCACGAGTTGGAGTCAGGAAGTTCGTATTCATTTCTACAGATAAGGCCGTGAATCCGACGAATATTATGGGAGCTTCCAAGCGTCTATGTGAGATGGTGATCCAGATGATGGACCGTAAGTGTGAGACGGATTTTGTGGCGGTCCGGTTCGGCAACGTTCTGGGCAGCAATGGGAGTGTGATTCCGCTGTTCAAGAAGCAGATCGCAGAGGGCGGTCCGGTTACTGTCACGGATAAGGATATCATCCGGTACTTCATGACGATCCCGGAGGCGGTGTCTCTGGTGCTGCAGGCGTCTTATTATGCCAAGGGCGGGGAGATCTTCATCTTGGATATGGGCGAGCCTGTTCGGATCGACGATATGGCGCGTAATCTGATCCGTCTGTCGGGCTATACGCCGGATATTGATATTCCGATCGTATATACGGGACTTAGACCTGGCGAGAAGCTGTTTGAGGAGCTTCTGATGAGCGAGGAAGGCTTGCAGGATACGGCGAATGAGCTGATCCATATCGGACATCCGATTGAGATGGATGACGACTGGTTCGAGGAGAAGCTGAAGGTGCTGGATGAGGCCAGTGAGCATGAGTCGGAGAAGATTAAGGAGATCGTGGCTGAGATCGTGCCGACTTATCAGTGGAAGAAGCAGGATTGATGGCAGGATATAGTGTGCAGCAATAACAGATATATTGTTGTGATACAGAGAGTAGTAAAAACAGTAAGATTTAGGCAAAAGTGAGAGTTATTGCCAGTGGTGGGATGGATGAAATAGCTTGACAAATTGATGTAAATAGGCTATTTTATTATAGGAGTAACTGATTGAATATGTTGGTTATTCGATTTAGATTATAGATTTTAAACTTTATGAAAAATTCTTGGGTTTCCAAATCGTCGCTTCGCCGCGTTTGGAAATTTAAGTTGTCATGAAAGAATTAGTAATCCGCCTGATTTGAAGACGGAATGGCGAAGCTTACCCATTTTGAATGGGGAGGGTATTTGATTGCTTGAATGTAGATTTACTAAAATAACACTCCATAACCTTGAAGGAATTTAAGGTTATGGAGTGTTATTTTATTAAGTTTATATTTTGTTGAGGCTTATTTTAAAAATTATAGATATGTACATTTAGGATTTACAGAGTAATTTGATAAATCGGACATTGCACGATATTCAGCAGACAGGAAGAAGTCAGATGTTTTGACAGTTTGCATGGATATGTGGAATGTTCTTCTAATTTTGATATTTGTAGGAATAAAGATAAGGAGAAGGCTATGTGGTACGTGATGCAGGTGCGCACCGGTTCGGAAGAGAATATTCAACTGCAGTGTCAGAAAGATATATCTTCGGAAGTGCTGGAGGATTGTTTTATCCCTTATTATGAAGAAAAACGGAATATAAAAGGAGAATGGATGACGCAGAGGAAGATTTTATTCCCTGGATATGTATTTTTGGATTCACAGGAGGTCGTGAGACTGTATTCGAATTTGCGGCAAGTTACAGGACTTACAAAACTCCTGAAAACAGGTGATCAGGTAGTTCCCCTCACGAAGGAAGAAGTACATTTTCTTAAATCATTTGGAGGAGAGGAGCAAGTTGTTGCCGTATCAGAAGGGATTATTGAAAATTCAAGAGTAGTAGTGATGTCGGGGCCTTTGATGGGTAAAGAAGGATATATAAAGAAGATCGATCGCCATAAGCGTCGAGCATTTTTAGAGATGCCAATGTTCGGCAGAGTGCAGAAAATACAGGTAGGGTTGGAGATTGTAGCGAAGATATAGAAGGTTATATCTTCGCTTTTAAATTGAGAGAGGAGAATTTGCCGATGGAGGAATATCAGGAAGTTAATGAGATTGATCTGATTGATCTAATGTTTTATTGCCTGAAGAGATGGAGGTGGATCATTGTAGGTATGGTGCTTTTCGCTATTCTTACGGGAGTATATAAATATCAGGCTACGATTGAAGATAATCAGGTGAAGAAAGAGGAACAAATTAAGCAAGATATGGCGGAACCGGTGGAAGGGGAGACAACTATTGAGAGTGAACCGATCGTATTTGAGGATCCGGTTTCTTCGGCCGTCAAGTTTGCGATCGTTGGTATGGTTGGCGGGATATGTTTAATATGTTTGCTATTTTGTATGAACTATGTCATAAGTGGGAAATTGCATAGTGAGCGGAATTTCCAGAAAAAGTTTGGTATGCCGTTGTTGGGGGTAATTCGGAAAAAAGAAACGAAGAGGAAGATATTTGGGTTTGTAGACCGGTGGATCTGCCGGTTAGAAGAGGGACCTTATGCGAAGATTCCAAGGAATGAGCAGATAAAGATTGCAGCGGTTAATGTGCAGAGCGCGATTCATAGAAACTCTGAAGAAAAGATAAAACGGGTCATGATTGCTGGGACTGTTGCAAGTGATGATGTGATTGAAATATGTGAATGGCTTGCGGAAGAGATAGAGGATGTTACATTTTCTCCGTATAGACAGATTGTGTTTCATGCGGCGGCACTTAAGAAGTTGGAGTATTATGAAGGGGTTTTGTTTGTGGAGAAGGTAGGCGGATCTTATGAAAGGCTTATTAAGGAAGAACGGGAGTTAGTAGATGATAGAAATATTAAAATTATAGGGACTATTGTATGTTGAAGATGAAACTTTTTTATATTGATACCAGCTTTAATCTGTTTCAGCAGTGCTGTTTTTTGTATGTTCAGGATAGTCTGCTTGCTGAGGAAGGAGGAAAGTTGTCGCTTGCATAGGTCAGATCGAAAATAGGGATATACGAGAAATACCTGAAAAGATTTTTTGATGTGATTTTATATTTTTGAGAACTTACAATTCTTCTTCCATTGTATATGAAATTGGTTCTAGTTCTTATCTTGACAAAGCGGATTACAATCTGTGAATTACTTGGGCCAGGGGAGCAGATATTGATAACTGACGATAGTAATTAGCTGGCGAATTGACAATATAGGGAATTGCCGGAATTTCCCTGTACAGCGGGGATAATCAAAGCAGATTACTTTTATGAAGCTTGATGGGTGCTCTGCAGTAATCAAATAGCTTGATGGTATAAGTGGTATGCCTAGATTGTTCTCTACTTGGTATTCTGGAAGATTGGGTCTCTGCCAAAGACAACTTTTGCAGAGATTATTAAAAGAGAAGTATTGCTTAAGTATATATGTTTGTTAAGGAATGGTTCGATAACGCGTTGAAGACGAAATGGAACCAGAAAGGCGGATAGACACAGTTATGGCATTTAATAAATCCAATAGTTTTGAGTCATTTGAAAATAAGGTATGGCTCTCTTCTCCGACTACGCACGGAGAAGAACTTGATTATATTACCGAAGCCTATAAGACAAACTGGATGTCTACAATAGGAAAGAATATTACTGAAATCGAGAAAATAACCTGTGAGAAAATTGGGTGCAAGTACGCAGTCGCGCTTTCTACAGGTACGGCGGCTTTGCACATGGCCATGAAGCTGGCGGGGCAGAATCTCTATGGTCAACCAGATGTAGGGCATGGTACATTGGAAGGCAAAAGAGTATTCGCCAGTGATATGACATTTGATGCGACAGTGAATCCGATCGTTTATGAGGGAGGTATTCCGGTATTTATTGATACAGAAGAGGATACCTGGAATATGGATCCTGTTGCTCTGGAAAAGGCATTTGAGATCTATCCGGAAGTGAAACTGATTGTTATGGCGCATCTGTATGGTACACCTGGAAAGATTGATGAATTGAAGGCTGTGTGTGAAAAGCATGGTGCAATGATTATAGAAGATGCTGCAGAATCACTAGGAGCATCCTATAAAGGAATCCAAACCGGCGTATTTGGAAAGTATAACTGCATCAGCTTTAATGGCAACAAAATTATTACTGGATCTGCAGGCGGAATGCTGTTGACAGATAGTCTGGATGCTGCAAATAAGGTCCGTAAATGGTCAACACAGGCTAGAGAGAATACCGCTTGGTACCAGCATGAAGAGTTGGGATACAACTACCGGATGTCCAATGTGATTGCTGGTGTTGTAAGAGGTCAATATCCACATCTAGAAGAGCATATTGCACAGAAGAAGGCGATCTATGAGAGATATAAAGAGGGAGTTAAAGATCTTCCGGTATCTATGAATCCGTATGATGTAGAAATGAGTGAACCTAACTTCTGGCTCAGCTGTCTGATCATAGATTCTGACGCTATGTGTAAACAGGTAAGAGGCGAACGGGACGTCTGCTATGTGAAGGAAGCGGGGAAGTCCTGCCCTACAGAGATTCTGGAAGCAATTGCGTCCATTAACGCTGAAGGAAGACCAATCTGGAAGCCGATGCATATGCAGCCAATCTTTAGACTGAATGGGTTTATTACTCACAGAGGTAACGGCAGGGCAATGACCAATGCTTATATTGATGAAAAGGCTGTAGATGTCGGAATGGACATCTTTGAAAGAGGATTATGCCTGCCAAGTGATAACAAGATGACACCGGAGCAACAGGATCAGATTATTAAAGTAATCAGAGCGTGTTTTGAGTAAGTTTAGACGATAGAGGGAGAAGTCGAGTTTATGGAACATAAATGTTATGGACCATATGAAAGATATGTAAAGCGTCCATTAGATTGCTTTTTAGCGTCTGTTGCTTTGATTGTGTTTTCTCCAGTAATTGGGATTACCGCACTGATTGTAAAAATCAAAATTGGTTCTCCGGTATTTTTCACAAGAGCGCCCAGGGCTAATAGACCCCAAAACAGGAAAGGAAAGAATATTTCGGCTTTATAAGTTTAGATCCATGACTAATGAAAAAAATACAGAAGGAACTCTCTTACCTGATGAAAAGAGATTGACGAAAGTGGGAAAGGCAATTAGAGTTGCATCTATCGATGGACGCGTTATAATAGGACAAACCACGGAAGGCCTTGAAAATAAAGGGTTTCGTGAGGTTAGTCCAATACATTTCCACAGGGGTCATGACCTATTTTCTACTATCGCAGATCATGCGAATATCGAGGGCATTCTATGCCAAAGTGCTTGAAAACAAAGGGTTTCAGACATTTTCTGGTGCCTGAATTCAAGTTTTCTTTAAAAGGGCAAACTTTTGGGTAGAGCAGGGGCAGATTTGAAGGGATTTTACGCCTCCGGAAAAATGAAAAAATACAGAGTGATAGGTGTTGTAATTTTACACCCAACTACCCGAGATTACGATGACAATCAAAGCGGATTTTTCTCATGAAGCCCGCAAGGTTGTCCGGTCGGTGTCAAAAGCCTGAGGGTGGATTGAGAGGCTTTGATTGTTTGGTTAATCCTCATTTTGAATTCCGGTTGGGCGGTCTTCGCCGGGGGAGTACCCCGGCGGAGATTTTGAAGGATAAGTCTGCTTGGACATAGATAGATTTCTAAAAGAATTGGTTTGGTGCGCTTTGAAGATGAAGCGTAACGGGAAAGGCGGAAATACATAAGACATGGCATTTGATTTTGAGAACAACAGGTTTAAGCCTTTTGAGAAGAAGTTATATTTGTCTTCTCCGACTATGCACGGGGAAGAACTGGAATATGTCACCAAGGCGTTACAGGACGAACTGGATGTCTACGCTCGGCGAGAACATCAACGAAGTGGAGCGGATCACCTGCGAGAAGATAGGGTGCAAGTATGCTGTGGCTCTGTCTGCAGGTACGGCTGCCCTGCATCTGGCGATGAAGCTTGCGGGGCAGGAACTGTACGGACAGCCGGCGTTTAATAAAGGGGCGCTTGACGGCAAGCGGGTATTTGCCAGCGATATGACCTTTGATGCAACGGTGAATCCAATCTGCTATGAGGGAGGCATACCCGTATTCATCGATACGGAAGAAGATACCTGGAACATGGATCCCGTATCGCTGGAAAAGGCTTTTGAAATCTATCCGGAAGTGAAACTGGTAGTCATGGCGCACCTGTACGGTACGCCAGGCAAGATCGACGAGCTGAAGGATATCTGCGACAGGCACGGAGCCGTCATCATTGAGGAAGCGGCTCCGTGGTATCAGCATGAAGAGATTGGATACAACTACCGTATGTTTAATGTGATTGCCGGAGTAGTAAGAGGTCAGTATCCGCATTTGGAAGAGCATATCGCACAGAAAAAGGCTATCTATGAGAGATACAGGGAAGGGCTGAAAGGGCTGCCGGTATCCATGAATCCGTATGATGCGGAGAACAGTGAGCCGAATTTCTGGATGAGCTGTCAGATCATAGACAAAGATGCTATGTGCGAGCAGGCGAGATCATAGACAAAGGCACTCTATGTACCGGAGAAGGGAAAGAGCTGTCCTACGGAGATACTGGAAGCTATCGCATCCGTCAATGCGGAGGGTAGACCAATCTGGAAACCGATGCATATGTAGCCAATCTACAGGATGAATCCGTTTATCACCAGAAGCGGCAGCGGAAGAGCAATGACAAACGCATACATAGAGGGTGAGGCTGTAGATGTGGGCTTGGATATCTTCAACAGAGGACTGTGTCTGCCGAGCGATAACAAGATGACGGCGGAACAGCAGGATGTGATTATCGATATTATCAAGGCTTGCTTTGAATAAATTATCAATCGACGCTCAATGTTATTTGACAAAAATGAGAGGTTAAATTGCTTTATGAATATAGCTGTAGCCGGGACAGGATATGTCGGACTGTCGTTAGCAGTGTTGCTGTCACAGCATAATCAGGTGACAGCGGTTGATATAGTGTCTGAGAAGGTAGAGAAGCTGAATAATTATATTTCACCCATTCAGGATGAATACATAGAGAAGTTTCTCGCTGAAGCAAAAGAGGGAAAAAGAAAACTAAATCTTACTGCTACGACGGATGGCGCATCGGCATATAGGGATGCGGATTTTGTCATTATAGCTGCACCGACAAATTATGATCCGCAGAAAAACTTCTTCGACTGTTCCGCAGTTGAAAGTGTAATTGATCTGGTTCTTAAGTGCAGCGATAAGGCTGTCATGATCATCAAGAGTACGATTCCGGTAGGCTATACCGTAAAGGTTAGAGAGAAGTTTGGGACAGACAGGATTCTTTTCTCACCAGAGTTCCTGCGGGAGAGCAAGGCTCTGTATGATAACTTGTATCCGAGCAGGATCATCGTTGGAAGCGATGAAAAGATAAGGGAATCCGCAGAAATGTTTGCAAAATTGCTTGTAGAAGGCGCGGAGAAAAAGGATATCGAAGTACTTCATATGGGTTTGACGGAAGCAGAGGCGGTAAAGCTATTTGCCAACACTTATCTTGCGCTCCGTGTGAGTTATTTCAATGAACTTGATACCTATGCTGAATTAAAAGGATTGTCCACAGCTGATATTATAAAGGGTGTTAGCCTGGATCCGCGAATCGGAGATTATTATAACAATCCGAGTTTTGGTTATGGTGGATACTGCTTGCCTAAGGACACAAAACAGCTTTTGGCTAATTTTCATGATGTTCCGTCAAACATAATAGGAGCAATTGTAGAGGCGAATAAGACAAGAAAAGAATTCATTGCTCATCAGGTTCTTACTAAAGCCGGCTATTATGGCTACGATTATGACTTCGATTATGATTTTTCGAAGGAAAAATCAGTTACTATCGGCGTTTATCGTTTAACAATGAAAAGCAACAGTGATAATTTCAGGCAGAGTAGTATTCAGGGCGTAATGAAGCGAATAAAGGCAAATGGTGCGCAGGTTATCATTTTTGAACCCACATTGAAGGATGGTACAACTTTTTTTGGAAGTGTTGTTGTGAATGATATAGATAAATTCAAATCTCAGTGTGATGCAATTATAGCAAACCGATATGATTCCTCATTAGATGATGTGTCAGAAAAAGTTTACACTAGAGATTTATTCCGAAGAGATTAAGACTGGAGCTACAATATGGAACTTCAGAGAAAAAAAGGTTTGTATGAGAGATACTTTAAAAGGGTTTTGGATATTATATGTTCTTTGATGGTCATTATTCTATTCGGTTGGTTATATTCCATAATTGCTATATTGGTTAGGGTCAAAATGGGGTCGCCGGTTATATTTAAGCAAGCGAGACCAGGAAGAATAGATCCGCATACAGGCAAAGAAAGAATCTTTAATCTGTATAAGTTTAGAACAATGACAGATGCAAGGGATGATAATGGTGAATTGTTACCGGATTGCGATAGATTGACTTCATTTGGGGCCTGGCTACGCCGGACCAGCATGGACGAGATACCGGAGGCGTTCAATATTCTTAAGGGAGATATGTCCCTTATCGGTCCCAGACCGCTTTTAATCCAGTATCTTCCATATTACACGGAAGAAGAACGTCATCGTCATGATGTGAGACCGGGATTGTCAGGGCTTGCGCAGGTAAACGGAAGAAATCTAGTCAAATGGGATCAAAGATTGGCCTTTGATGTGCAATATGTGAGCAATATAACATTTTTTGGAGATGTAAAGATAGTGCTCAAAACAATAGAAAAAGTATTTAAGCGGGAAGATGTGGCTGAGGATCCTGAATCTGTTGATGAAGGATTTTTGGATGAAATTAGAAAGAGTGAAATGACGCAATGATATATGAATTGAAGACACCCTATTTTTTGATCGATAAATTAGGTCTTGATACAGGGTTAAATAAGCTAAATAGCGCCCTACAAGATGCATGGAATAATTATATTATCGGATATTCTTATAAGACAAATTCGCTTCCGTGGTTTATTGAGTACTTCAAGGAAAAGGGATGCTATGCGGAAGTTGTATCTGATGATGAATATTCTTTAGCGGTATCAATAGGTGTTTCGAAAGCGAAGTTCATATATAACGGAATAGCAAAGAGCAAAGAATCTTTTTTAGAGGCGGTTAGAAATCATGCAATAGTTAATATTGATTCGGAGTATGAGATTGAATGGCTGGATTCGTTGGATAAAGGTCAATATGAAGTAGGGGTACGAGTGAATTTTGATATTGAAGGACGCTATCCCGGTCATGAGCAGTGTCCTAAGGATGGTGGAAGATTCGGGTTTTGTTATGAGAATGGAGAACTAAAAAAAGCAATCGCTAGGATTGAGACTAAAGGTGTAAAAGTTACGGGACTTCATTTACATAAGAGTTCCAGAACGAGAATGCCAGAGGTTTATAGGGCAATAGCTGAAGTCGCTGTAGAGATTGGGAAAAAGTATGAATTGAATTTATCGTATATAGATATAGGTGGAGGTTTTTTTGGCGGATTAGAAACCAAGCCTCAGTTTCCTGAGTATTTCGATATGGTGGGTCGTACCTTACGTCAGTATTATAATCCGGATAATACAACGCTTATTGTTGAGCCTGGGAATGCTTTAGTTGCAGCTACAGTAGATTTTGTGACTACAGTGTTGGATGTCAAGGTTACAGATAAATCAACATTCATTAATACTGACGGAAGCCGGACGCAAATTGACCCATTGATGACGAAGAGTGCATATTTCTATGAAGTGAAATATACTGGTAAACAAGGCCGAAGGATTGTTAATAGGCAAATAATCACAGGTTTTACATGTATGGAGCATGACAGGCTCTTTGAGATTCAGGAAGGGGAAGAGTTACAGCCTGGTGATCAAATAGTTTATCACAAGGTAGGAGCATATACCATGTGCCTCTCCCCATTGTTTATAAAATGGTATCCAGATGTATATGTTAGAGATGGAGAGGCGATTAAAATAGTCCGCAAGAGATGGACTGAGAGTGATTACAAGATTGGGAGTATAGTTGAATGAATATATTGATTTTAGCAGCTGGAACAAGAAATAAGATTGTCCAGTATTTTAAAAGAACGTTTGATGGGATTGGAAATGTGGTTGCTACAGACGCAAGCACACTCGGACCGGCCATCTATGATGCTGATAAATACTATATTGTGCCACCAATAAACGGACCTGGATACATAGAAAGAATTATAGATATCTGTAAAAAGGAAGAGATCAGTGGAGTTTTGAGCCTTATTGATCCAGAATTAAGCCTTCTTGCTACTAACGAAGATAAGTTTAAAGCAGTAGGGACAACTGTTGTTGGCAGCTCTTATGAGCTCTGTGAAATGGCACTCGATAAGATGCAAATGTATAAGTGGTTGAAAGAGCATGGTTACAATTGTGCTCGTTCTTGGATGGAAAAGGATGCGTTTTACAAGGCTGTGGATGAAGGGATAGTTACTTATCCTGTCTTCGTTAAACCGTACAGAGGATCTGCTAGCATCAGTATCTCTAAGGTCTATGATAGAGAAACGATTGATGTCCTGTTTGCCCATGAGGATGATTTGATGATTCAGGAGTTATTGAAGGGACAAGAAATCGGTGCGGATGTTTATATCGACATGATTACCGGCGAAGTCGTTTCTATCTTCACAAAGAAGAAGATTAAGATGCGCGCCGGAGAAACAGATAAGTCCGTTAGTTTTAAAGATCCTGAGCTCTTCGCTTTGATTGAAGAGTTTGTGCTGGAAGCGGGCTATAGAGGTCAGATTGATATAGATATTTTTGAGATCAACGGACAGTACTACATTAGTGAGGTCAATCCACGATTTGGCGGTGGGTATCCACATGCTTATGAAAGTGGATGTGACCATATGCAGTTGATTCTTAACAACTTGAATGGTGTGGTAAACCACAAAAATATAGCTGCCTATGACGAGGGCATTTATATGATGAAGTATAACGAAGTGAAAATTATCCGGGGGGGGGGGACAGTTATAGACTGATTTTTTTGCCATCTCTAATTATTTCGGAGGTGGCGGCATGATTAAGGTTTATACGATAGAACAGTCAGAACAGTGGGATGCTGTAGTTTGCTCCTTCAAAGAATATGATGTTTACTGGCTGAGCGGTTATGTTAAAGCATTTCAGATTCATGGTGATGGCGAACCCTTGCTGTTTTTCTATGAAGATTCAAATACTCGTGGCATCAATGTGGTTATGAAACGTGATGTTGGCAAGGATGAGCGCTTCAAGGGGGAGATAGAGGAAAACCAGTATTTCGATCTTGCTACTCCTTATGGCTATGGTGGATGGATCATTGAGGGCGGAGAAGTTGAAGAACTCTTCAAAGCCTACGAAAATTGGATTCAGAAGAACGGAATAATCAGTGAATTTGTCCGTTTCCATCCGATGGTTAAAAACCACGATCTCTCAACATCGTTCTATGAGGTCATCCAATTGGGAGAAGTTGTTCATATGGATCTCTCAAGTCCAGAAGATATCTGGAATAACATCATCAGTAAGAACAGGAATATGATTCGTAAGGCAATTAAGAACAACATCAAGATATATAATGGTCGATTCCCGGAAATCTATGAGAAGTTTCATGTGATATACAATGAAACCATGGACAAGGATCATGCTGAAGAATACTACTACTTTGGAGAGGAGTTCTACAAATCGGTCTTAGAGGATCTACCACTTAATGCACAGGTATTCTGGGCTGAGAAAGACGATCAGATCATCGCTGCAAGTATTATGTTGGCTGCAAACAGAAGAATGAATTATCACTTGTCAGGATCACTTCGTGAGTTCAGTTCTTTAGCACCAACCAACCTGCTTTTGCAACAGGCTGCTCTGTGGGGATGTGCTAATGGATACAAGACACTATACCTTGGTGGAGGAGTCGGATCTGGAGAAGACAGCCTGTTTAAGTTTAAAAGAGCTTTCTATAAGGGCGGCTTAAATAGATTCTACATAGGTAAAAAGATATACAACAGGGAGCTATATGATTTATTGGTAGAGCTAAGAAGTAATATTGAAACAACGAACTACTTTCCTAAATATAGAGGATAAAGATAGAGGCGAGGAATTGGATGGATATTGTTATCATTTCAGAATTTTGTGAAGACTTTTCTATTACAGATAATGATCGCTTTCTATATCTGGCTAAGATGCTGGTAAGAAATTCAGATGATAACAAGGTAGAAATAGTCACAAGCAGTTTTAGGCATACAACAAAAAAACATAGGCGAGAACCTTTGGCTGAATGGCCTTTTAAGGTTACTTTTATAGAAGAGCCTGGATATCGCAAGAATGTTTGTATTAAAAGATTTCTAAGCCATTATATCTGGGGAAAAAATGTAATCAAATATATCAGACACCGCGATAAAAAACCTGATGTGGTTTATTGTGCAGTACCATCACTAACGGGTCCCTATCTTGTTGCGAAGTTTTGCGAAAAAGAAAAGATAAGATTCGTTATAGATGTTCAGGATCTTTGGCCAGAAGCATTTCAGATGGTTGTAAATATTCCACTGCTGAGTGATGTGGTGTTTGCTCCTTTTAAAACATTGGCAAACGGGATTTACAAACGGGCAGATGCAATATGCGCTGTTTCGGATACATATTGCCAGAGAGCATTGAGAGTAAACAAAAAAGTGAATACCACCACGACAGTTTTTCTTGGTACTGAGTTATCGACATTTGATAAATTTGCAGCTGAAAATCCGATATTGGAAAAGAATGCTGATGAAGTATGGCTTGCTTATTGTGGGACGCTGGGGAGTTCATACGATATTACATGTGTGATAGATGCCATGGCTTTACTTGATGACTCTAAGATAAGGCTTGTTGTTATGGGTGACGGCCCAAGATTAGAGGAGTTTAAAGAGTATTCGATTAATAAGAGGATTAGGGCTGAGTTTGTAGGCCGACTTCAATACAATCAAATGTGCAGTCTGGTGTCAGCCTGTGATATTGCTGTGAATCCTATTTCACATATGGCTGCGCAAAGTATTATTAATAAGCATGCTGATTATGCGGCATCAGGTATTTCTGTTATAAGCACTCAGGAGAGTGATGAGTATAGAAGTCTTATTGAACAGTATCAGATGGGATTCAATTGCAAAAATAATGATGCAAATGATCTTGCTGAGAAGTTAAAAGTATTATCTGTAGATAAGGAATTGAGACTGCGAATGGGTGAAAACTCCCGAAAGTGTGCAGCGGAACGATTTGATAGAAAAGCCACTTATAAGCTTTTAGAAGAATCCGTTCTGACCAATCGGGGGAGGAGGTATTGCGGACTAGTTAAGAATAAAGGCGAAATCTGGCTTGGATACTCTGGTACGCTTGGAACAAGCTATAATTTGCCGCTGGTTTTTGAAGCAATAAGAAAAGCTAAGTTGAAAAATCTCCGTTTTATTGTTATGGGTGATGGACCGCTGGAAAGAGAGTACAGAAAGCAGGCAGAAGGATTAGCAGTTATCTTTACAGGCAGACTTCCATATGAACAAATGTGTGGTGTTCTTCTAGCTTGTGATATAGTTGTTAATCCAATAATCGGTAGTTCAGTGGCAACTATAATTAATAAACATGCTGATTATGCGGCTTCCGGAAAACCTGTCATTAACACTCAGAGAAGTGAGGAATACCAAGAACTAATAATAGGCGAGGAAATGGGAATCAATTGTGGTTGCAATAGTGAGGATAATTTGAGGGATGCTATAGTTGGTCTCTCGGAAAATATAGTTTTACGAAGAAAAATGGGGGAGCATTCACGGAGTTGTGCGGAACGATTGTTTGATCGGGCAAATACATATAAGTTGCTTTGTGACCAATTGTCATAATTTCGATGGGTATTGAGTACGAAAGATATGTTTTATAGAACTCATAGAGTATAAAGTGGAGGAAATGGATGAAAATCAATTTAATGGATGTTCGGCGTCAACATGAGGTATATGCAGCTGAATACGAGGAAGCTGCGCTTAAAGTTCTCCGTAGTGGAGGCTACATTGGAGGAGCAGAGGTTGCTGCTTTTGAAGAGGAATTTGCCGCTTATGAAGGCGCTAAGTACGGCATCTCTTGTGGGAATGGTACTGATGCCATTGTTCTTGCTCTTCGTGCATTAGGCATTGGAAGAGGGGATGAGGTTATAACAGTAGCCTGGACTTTTTTTGCTACGGCTGAAAGTATAGCAGCGGTTGGAGCAACCCCCGTGTTTATAGATGTTGATCCGGATACATACTGCATGGATGTTAATCTCGTAGAGGCTGCGATTACTGAAAGAACAAAAGCAGTTTTGTCTGTACATTTCTATGGTCAAAGCTGTGATATGGACTCTTTAAGGTCAATTTGTAAGAAACATAATCTTTTTTTAGTTGCCGACTGTGCTCAATCTGCTGGAACAAAATATAAGGGTGAGCGGAAGCACACACTTGGTGATGTTTCTTGTTTTTCTTTCTTCCCAACTAAAAACCTTGGAGGAGATGGAGATGGAGGCATGGTTCTTACGGACAAAGAGGATATAGCTCGTGCTTGTCGCTCATTAAAGGTTCATGGTTCAGGAAAAGATGGGTTATGGACGCTAAAGTGGGAGTATCAGTTAAAAGGAATAGATTTTCCGGACAACATGCCTGTCGGTGAATCAAAGTATTATAACTATCTGATTGGATATAATTCCAGGCTGGATGCAATACAAGCTGCTATTCTCCGCAAGAAGCTTACTCATATGGACGAGTTTGTTGAAGGAAGGAGAAAGAACTCAAGACTATATAACGAGGCTTTGAACGATACAGAATTCATGACTCCGGTAGAAGCAACATATTGTGAGCACTCATATTATATTTATGCTTTAAAACACCCAAAGGCTCAGGAAGTAATGAAAAAGATAAAGGAGGCAGGAGTTCCTACGGGTACATACTATCCTGTTCCTCTTCATCTGCAGGGAGCCTTTGCACAATTGGGCTATAAAGAGGGGGATCTTCCGGTAACCGAGGATCTGAGCAAAACTAGTTTCGTTCTTCCGGTTTTCCCAGAACTGTATGATGAAGAACGTAATTACATTATTGAAGTTATGAGGAACGTTTTGAAGTAAGGAGACCAAAGATGAAATATGCTCTGATAGGCTGTGGAAGAATAGCTGTAAATCATATTAAAGCTGTAGTAAACAACAATCTTGAAATGGTTGCGGTTTGCGATACAATACCGGAACAAATAGATATCTTATTTGATAAGACAGGCTATGATAAGGTGGTTGAAAGATTTAATGACTATAAAGCAATGGTAGATAATCATCCGGAATTGGAACTTGTTTCTATAGCTACGGATAGTGGCGTTCATGCTGAGATAGCACTCTATTGTATAAAAAAGGGATTAAATGTAATAATCGAAAAGCCTATTGCAATGAGTCTGGCTGACGCAGATGAGATAATCAGAACAGCTAAAGAAAAAGGTGTGAAGGTGTCTGCATGTCATCAAAACCGGTTTAATCTTGCTGTTCAAGAATTGCGGGATGCAGTTAATGGTGGGCATTTTGGTACTATATCACATGGATCCATCCATGTACGATGGAACCGTAACAAAGCATACTATGAGCAGGCACCTTGGAGAGGCAAATGGGCTTCAGATGGCGGGGCTCTTATGAACCAATGTATACACGGGATAGATCTTCTTCGCTGGATGATGGGAAATGATGTAGACGAAGTATATGGCGTCACGAGGCAACAGTATCATGACTATCTTGAATGTGAAGATATCGGCATGGCTGTTGTGAAGTTTAAGAACGGTGCAATCGGAACGATTGAAGGAACGGTTAATGTTTATCCAAAGAATCTGGAAGAAACATTGTATCTGTTTGGTGAGACCGGTACTGTAAAGCTTGGCGGAACTTCCTGTAATAACATTGATGTATGGAATTTTGCAGATACGGAAGAAAGTAAGGCCGGAATGAAAGAAGAAACAAGTAATGTATACGGTAATGGACATACGGCTTTATTTGCTGATGTGATTGATGCAATAAAGCATGATCGCCAGCCGTATGTAGATGCAGTAGCAGGAAGGAATGCTCTGGAGATGGTGCTTGCAATTTATAAAAGCCAGTTGACAGGCTTACCGGTCAAACTTCCGTTAAGTGGTTTTGCGTCTATCGGGATGAAAGGAATGTTTGGAGAAGGCAGTTTATAGGCTTTATGGTAATTAATCCTATTAAGGAGATCAGATAATGCAAACTAAGCAGATAGTTATTAATGCTCTTTTAAGTGAACAACATAAGATTACGGATATTGATACTCCGCTGGATAATGAATTTGTTTTAGATGATCATTGGCTTATTGGGATGGATTGTGATGGCGCTTTTGCTGCTACTGTTTCAGAAAAGAACAAGCCATTGAAGGAATATGATGAAACATACAAGATAGTAGTTTTTCGTCAAATGAACAGAGAGTCAGAATCAGTTGACCAAAGTAATGCCGATATTTGCTTGAAGATTATGGATGTCATTCAAGCATTCAACAAATAAAAAAAGATGATCCAAGATCATCAAAGGGAGGATCAGATTAATGAAACGAGTAATAACTTATGGAACATTTGACTTATTGCATTATGGACATATAAACCTGCTTAGAAGAGCTAAGGCGTTGGGAGATTATCTGGTAGTAGCTATTTCTACAGATGAGTTTAATTGGAATGAAAAACATAAGAAAACATATTTTTCCTACGAGCAGAGGAAGCAGTTATTGGAAGCTATAAGATATGTTGATCTTGTTATCCCTGAAGAGAATTGGCAGCAGAAAAAGACTGATATGCATGAATATCACATCGATACATTTGTTATGGGTGATGATTGGAAGGATAAATTTGATTTCTTAAAAGATGAGGGGGTAGAAGTAGTATATCTTCCGAGAACACCGGAAATAAGTAGTAGCAAAATGAAGAAGGATCTTTATGACGCAAATGCAGTTGATGGGGAATCCAAGGCATCCCACGATGATATAGATACCAATCCGCAATGATATTTTAAGAAATCCGAGGTGAAGGAAAAGTGGCGCAGAATAAATGTGATTATGACTGGGGACTGAAGCAGTTACACGCAAAATTATTAGAGGAATTGGTCTATATAGATGAATTCTGCTCTGAAAATGGAATAGAGTACTGTCTTGCGTATGGATCAGCTCTGGGAGCAAAACGTCACAAAGGCTTCATACCCTGGGATGATGATGTTGATATCTATATGACGTTGGACGGATATGAGAAGTTTCGAGAATTGTTTAAGCATAAGGGAAACTCAGATTATTACCTGCAGGAAATCAGACCGGTAAATGGGATGATCTCAGACGCAAAACTGCGTATAAATAATACGACATATTTAGAGCAATTATACAAGAATTATGATATGCATCAGGGGATATACATTGATATTTTCATATTATTCCCGGCACCAAAGCAAAAGCTGAAAAAAATGATAATGAATGTGGCCAATCAGTATCTTGTATTAAAAGAACTCAGCAATCGGCGTTATAAAGCAAGAAAAGCTTATATCCCTATTTTTGCACTGATGAGACTATTTCCGAAGAACTGTTTAAGAAAAACAGCGCTTTCGATTATTTATAAATATCGGAATAGTAATAGCGGTGAGTTTTATGACACTGACCTTAGAAAATATAACAGATCATTCTGGAAAAAAGAAACCATTTTCCCTGTAAGGAAGACAGATTTTGAAAATGTACAGTTCTATATTCCTAATGATATTGAAACCTATCTAACGAAGCAGTATGGGAATTACATGGAAATTCCAAGTATTGAAAGCATAAAAAGAGCACAGCATTCATCGCTATGGAAAACGGATGAAGATTTTAGAAAATATGCGAAAAACATAAAGGATTATAGAGATGAAAGAGAATAGTAAGAATACAAAGAAAAAAGTAGTAATGCTCTTAACGAATGCCTTTGATCCGGATGTTCGTGTATATAAAGAAGCAGTTTATCTTATTTCAAAAAGAATGGATGTTACTATTTTATGCTGGGACAGATACCATGCATCGTCACTCCCGAAAAAAGAAAAGATAGATGGAATAAAGGTTATACGTTTCAATATTGAATCTGTAGCAGGTAGCGGGGCAAAACAAATCCCAGCCTTTTTAAAGTATATATCATGTTGTCGAAAATGGCTAAAAAAGCACAAGCCGGATTTTTATCATTGTAATGACATTGATGGTACGATCACATGGTATTTGTCGAAATCGAATAGAGCACCTATGGTCTTTGATATGCATGAATTTTACGAGGATTATGAACCCAAAACTTCGTTATCGGTGTTTATTTACCGATTGATGACCGGGTTTTTTATCAAGCGAAGTTTTTATTCGCTGTATGAAAACAATCTGTATTTAAAAGACAATTATAGAAGTGTTTACGACAAACTAGTTCCACTCAAGAATTATCCGGATACCAATCTGGTTCAGTGTGTTCCGAAAACTGAGAGCGAAGTGTTTAGAATAGGATATCATGGAGCAGTTAGGGGACAGATAAAGGAATTCGCAACACTGTTTGAGGCTGTAAAAGGTATGCCGGATGTTAGAGTCAATGTACATGGTGGAGGACCGGATCTGGAAGAATTAAAAGAACTAGAAAAAAACTATGAAAATGTGACTATTCATGGACCGTTTGATGGAACAAAAGAGTTAACAAACTTATACGCAAATTCGGATATAGTATTTGCCGGATATACCCAGGTATCAAAGTCATGTGAATGCGATGAGATGGTAAAGTTTTTTGAATGCATAGTTACTGGAACACCTATGATACTAACTAATACTTATAAGTTGATGGCGAAACAAATAGATGAAGGCGGCTTCGGAATTGCTTGTGACACTGATAGCATAGAAGAAGTTAAGAAAGCGATTTTTAAACTAAAAACAGATAGGGCATTCTGGAAAAAATGTGCAGATAACGAGAAGAAGGCAGCATATAAGTATGAGTGGAATAATGCTGTAAAGATTCTGGACAAGGTATATGAAATTTCATAGGCCATTAAAAAGTTCGTTTGGTATGAATAGAGATTGTTATAAAAGATATTTAGACGATATAATTAGAATATTAAGGTGTTCATAATGAAACACGGTTTTGTGAGAAAAATACTAAAGTGCAAAAAAGATGAATCTATTACAAATAATTTGCGTCGCAAAAAAGTAACTATAGAAAAGCAGTTATATAAGAAGCCCATTTCTCGCGAGGCACTTAAAGGGGCATTGATGGAGATGGGTTTAGGTAGAGGAGATAGTGTTATCGTTCATTGCGCATGGCGAGAATTCTATAATTATACATCTACACCTAATAGCGCGATAGATATAATAATAGACATAATTGGTAAAGATGCCAATTTGGCAATGCCTTGTTACGGTGCAGATGAAAAAATATTTGATCTTAAAACTACACCATCTGCCGCAGGTGTTTTGTCGGAGGTGTTTCGAAAAGAGTATGAAGTTATAAGAAGCAATTGTAGCCATTTTTCAATGGTAGTGATGGGACCTGATGCAAAAGAATTAACATGCTCACAGATTAGCAGTAGATCAGGTTTCGATGATTTAGCAACGTATAGCAAGATGTTATCCATTCCTGGTTGTAAGGTTCTTTTCCTTGGATTAGGGAAATATCCACTTCAAATCACACAGATGCATGTTGAAGAATATAGGAGGATGGATGAATACATATGGTGCAAGAATCTCTTTACTGAAAAGTACGAGTCAGTTTTACTTAATACACCAACTGATGGTCAGCAGCTGAAAAGGATTATGATAAAAAGAAAGGGTGGTCGCCCAAATAAAAAGAATCGTTGTAGAATATACAAGCAACTACAAAACTATAAGCATATAAAATTGAGTAATATTGATATGGTATTGGTAAATGCTGATGATACAAAAAATAGTATAGATAAATGTATTGATGAAAAACGAATGTTTTCAAAATGAATGGAGTTAAGATGTTACTAGTAGTTGTTAATGGTTATGTGAGTGAAGAAAATCCTAGCAAGAATGCTTTTGTGCATTCTCGAGTGCTGGGATATTTGGATAGTGGAATACCTACTAGGGTATTTGTTGTACAAAAAAAATGTAAAAAGTCGGAATATGAGTACGAAAATGTCCATGTCTATAAGGGGTCACCAGATGATCTCGCAAAAATGATTAATAATGATGATAGTATACGTATATGTATGCACTTTATTAATGGAGATATGATTTCAGCATTAAATAAGGTTGAGTCAAAAAGAAAGGTTTTTATTTTTGTTCATGGGGTAGAAGCGTTATATTGGTATCAGAGAATTTTTAAGGGAACATTTGGCAATATGCGTCTGATCTTGGGATTTATTAAGTATTCAATAAATAATATTATTGAGATACGCCGAATAAGAAGATTTCTTAATACAAACAGGCATGATTGCTGTTTCATTGCAGTATCAGGATGGATGAAAGAAATTGCCGAAAAAAATTGGAAGTGTAACGGAAAATTTAGATGGGAGATTATTCCCAATTACGTTAATAATTCGAGATTTCCATATGTTGAAAAAAATGCCAATGATGCGTTTAATGCAATATCAATTCGTGCGTTCTCTTCAGGAAAATATGCTAATGATATTACTGTAAAAGTCATTAAGGATCTTAACGAGAATGATGCTGCTAAGAATATGAGCTTTTGTGTTGTTGGAGATGGACCGTTGTATGAAAAAACCATCACACCAATTATTAAATATGAGAATGTTTCTTTTGAAAGAAGAATGTTACAGCAAAATGAAATAAGTAGCTGGCATCAAAAATATGGTGTTTTCATTTGTCCCACTAGGCAAGATGCGCAAGGTGTGTCTATGTGTGAAGCAATGTCAAGTGGGTTGGTTCCAATTACATTGTATAATACAGCTATACCAGAGTTTCTTCCAGATGAAAAATTGAAATGTAGAAACGAAACGGAAATGGTTAGACTGATTGAGTATTTAATATCTAATCCCGATGAGTATTTAAGATTGTCCAGAAAATGTAGTGAATTTATCTCTGATAAGTGTAGCAAGAAGAACACAATTGAAAAGGAAATATCATTCTTTAAGGTTGATAGTGAATGACCAATGATAATAAGAAAAACTAGTAAAATATCAATTACTGACATACTTTGCATGGCTATATTTGGGCTTTCCCTATTTGCGGTAACATTCTTAGCTATAACGGTTGGCGGATTTAAGTTATCGCTATTTAGGATACTTGTAGTTATAGCATTTTTACTCACTATTTTAAAATCCCTAAAACTAAATAATTATATTATATGTATGGCCGTATGGCTAGCCGAAGCCCTTTTGAGTTATCTGTGGTGCACGGATACGACACGATGGTTTCAAGCAGTTTTTTTTATATTTATCGCATTCGCACTGGTGTTGTTTTACTCATACAATATAGTAAACACAGGGGTATTTAATAAAGCTTGTGTTTTCTTTGCATTATTGATTGGCGTGCATAATTTTATTGCATATCGAGAAATTGCTACCGGAGTATATCGCTGGGCTGATGAAACTAAAGTATATGCTTTGATAAGAGATGGTTCCCCTACATCAGTGTTTTCTAATCCTAACAATCTTGCTACAGTTTTACTTTTTGGGATTACTGTATTAATCATCTGTTTTATGAACAGTAAGATAAAAATAATGAGATTGTTATGGGGAGGTCTAATTATTTCATGTATTTACCTGATTGTTTGTACTAAATCAAGAGCAAATGCTATAGCTTTGATTATAGGAATTATCTTTTATTTTCTTATAGGTTCTAAGCAATCATCAAAAAGAGTTGGATTTTTCGTAGCATTGATGATGATAGGTGGACTACTGGCAATTTCTCCTGTTGGAGATTTGATTGTTTCTCAATTTAGCGATGTTGTAAGAATAAAAGTGTCTGAAGAGACATTGAGAGTAGAGTTGCTAAAGACAGGATGGGATTGCTTCATTGATTCTTATGGTTTGGGTGTAGGTGCGGGTAATTTGCCTAATAAAATTATCGATCATATGGGGGCTCTGGGAGGAAGCTTACACTTTTGGTGGTTAGAAGTTCTTTTTACATATGGACCAATTGTATTTGCATTATATATTTATTCTTATGTGAAACTTCTTCTTACTTGTATTAATAATTCAAAAAGGGGATCCATTATTTCACGCTTATTTGCAGCATATCTATTTGCCTACATTTTAGGAGCAGTTTCTTGTAGTTCAGTTATGGGTATGGAAACACTATGGTGTATTTGGGCAGTAATTATAGGGTACGAGAATAATATTGATAAAGTTGAGAGTTTGTGAACCAATGAAGGTATTGAATAAAAAAGAGAGTTTTTTTGAGACGGTAATGCATATAGGGGCAGGCACTATTATTAATATGGTAATAGGCTTCATTTCGACGCCTATTTTTACTAGATTAGTGGAGCCTGATGAGTATGGAAAATTAAATATATTTACGCTTTATATTGGTATTGCTGTTATGGTTCTTTGTCTTGGCTTGGATCAGGCAATGGTGAGATTTTATTATCATGACAAAAGTATTTCTTACAAAAGATGGCTGGTTTCGGTTTGTGTTATTATTCCAATTATAGTCTTTTCTATAGTATGTATCGCATTTGAGGTGCTATTGGCAACGGATACTATAGTATTTGAATTTACAGGTATTAGGATTCTTTTTTATTGTGGTGTTTTTTGTGAGATATTATTTCGATTTGCAAGTCTTTTGTTAAGGCTAGAAGGTAATGGAAAGTATTACTCTATAGCAAGTATAATATATAAATCTTCATATGTAATAGTTGCAGTTATCATTATTGAATTATTTAAAAGAAATGATTTTTTGCCATTGGCAATTGGTCTTGTAATGGGTTATTTAATGGCACTTGCTTTTTCAACGATTTCATATCGTGATATATGGTTTTTTTGGAAAGAAAAAACATCCATTTCTGTTAAAATATCGGAGTTGTTAACATATAGTTTGCCTTTTATTCTTTCAATGGGATTGACAACATTGTTTGAAGCGATTGACAAGCTTTCACTGAAGTATTTATGCGATTATTCAGTCGTGGGGATTTATTCGAGCGCAACAACATTGATTGCTGTATTTGCTATTGTTCAATCTTCTTTTAACGCTGTTTGGGCACCTACATCTGTAAAACACTACGAGGAAGCACCGGAAGACCGTGGCTTTTATACACGTTATAACATAACAATTACCGTGATAATGTTTGTGTTTGGTATGACATTTATTCTTTGCAAGGACGTGTTTGGTCTGTTGTTGGGAATAAAGTATAGAGAGGCTGCTCAAATAATACCTTTTTTAGCATTGCACCCGATTATGTATACAATTTCAGAAACAACGGTTACAGGGGTAGTTGTAAAGAAAAAGAGCTATGTTCATATTATTATAGCTGCTATCGTATGTGTTGTTAATTTTGTAGGAAATATGTTATTAATCCCATATCTGGGTGCAAAAGGAGCAGCGATTTCTACAGGATTATCATATGTCGCCTTTTATTCACTTCGGACGGGGTTTGGAAACAGATATTATTGGTTTGATCACAAACCATTGAAATTCTGGCTATCCGCTTTTTTGTCGATTATTTATGCTGTGTATAATACATTTTTTGAAATGGGGATAGTTTCAGTGGTTCTTTATCTAGTGATAGTAGCTGCTATTTCGTTTTTATATAGGGAAACGATTAGAACAATCATAAGTATCTGTTTGAATAAAATTAAAAGAAGGGTTTGATTTTATATGGGTAAAGAAGCGATAATCCTTAGACAGACAGAATTTGGTGCTTTTGTTTTGATTTCAATAGGGTACATTTTATATTGGGCTTTATTTGGTTCGTTCTTCAGAGCGGATAGCATAATATGTTATATTGCAGGATACTTTATAGCAATTGTGGTGGAGAAAAGTAAAGAGAGAATGCCCAAGGTTTTAATAGTTGTATCTTCAGCTATTGCAATTCTGATGTGCGCAGTTCGCATAGTTGTTGAATTAAATGAACCTAATTTTACTGGTTTCTATGATATCTTGATGAGCTTTTTTATTCAGTATTCAAAGGTTGCATTTGGTATATGCTTATTTGTTGTCCTTTATGCACTTTTAGGAAGAATTGAAAAGAATAGTTATCTTGATATGTCAGATAAATACTTATACATTATTTATCTGACACATCATATATTTATAATTGGTCCGTTGTCATTGCTTCGTATTATTCCGGTTATAGGCATAAATATTATTGCTGTTTTACTATGTACGATAATCACTGCGTTCATTGTTCAAAGAATATCAAACAGAATTCTTACGGCAGCAATGACATACAGTAAAAAAAATATAAAAGGATAAAGAGATTTATGAAAAAAGTTATGTTGGTGTTTGGGACAAGACCAGAAGCTATAAAAATGTGTCCACTTGTAAATGAGCTAAAAAAACGATCTTTAATCAAGACCTTTGTATGTGTGACTGGACAGCATAGACAAATGTTGGATCAGGCATTAAATACTTTTGGAGTTGAGCCTGATTATGATTTGTCGATAATGAAGGATAAGCAAACGTTATTTGATATAACGACAAATATTCTTGATAAGATAAGAAAAGTTTTATTAGATGTAGCTCCGGATATTGTCTTGGTGCATGGCGATACATCTACCACATTTGTTACTGCTCTTGCATGCTTTTATCTTCAAATTCCGGTCGGGCATGTTGAAGCAGGGTTACGTACATATAACATATACTCACCATATCCAGAAGAGTTTAATAGGCAATGTGTAGGGATAATTTCACAGTATAATTTTGCCCCAACTCAGCTTGCAGCGGAGAATCTCATAAGAGAAGGGAAGGATCCAAAGAGAATATTTGTTACGGGAAATACTGTAATTGATGCGATGCATCATACAGTAAAAAAAGATTATACGCATCCTGAATTGGAGTGGGTTGGAGATAACAAACTAATATTTATAACAGCCCATCGTAGAGAAAACATCGGAGAACCAATGCATCATATGTTTAGGGCCATTCGGAGAGTACTCAATGAACACCCTGATTGCAAAGCAGTTTATCCTATACACATGAATCCAGTCGTTCGTCAAGCTGCGGACGAAGAGCTTGGAGACTATAAACAGATTCATATTATTGATCCGATAGATGTGTTTGATTGCCATAATTTTGAGGCGAGGTGTTTTCTTTGCTTAACAGATTCAGGAGGAATTCAAGAAGAATGTCCTTCCTATGGCAAACCTGTTCTTGTCATGCGGAATACTACAGAAAGACCAGAGGGGGTGACAGCAGGAACCCTAAAATTGGTCGGAACAGGTGAAGATGAAATATATAAAAGTTTTAAAGAACTTTTGGAAAATCCAGATGCCTACGCTGCGATGTCACATGCATGCAATCCATATGGTGATGGACATGCATGTGAGAGAATAGCCGATATTCTTGAAGGTAAAGATTATAATAGATTTATTTGAGAGGAAAAAAGATGTTAGTAAGTGTAAGTGGATACAATTACTCTGGTTCAAGTGCTGTTATTGACCTGTTGGCGGAATATAGTGAAACTAACTGTGTAAAGCAAGAAATTGCATTTGCATATATGCCTGATGGTCTGCTTGATCTGGAATATAATATGAATCATACCGCAACATATTTTAATGGAGATGTGGCAATTCAACGTTTTTGGAATCAATGTTTACGATGTGATATGCCCAAAGATAAAAAACAGTTATTCCTTCAAAAAAGCAGGGAATACATTGATTCGATTGTTGAAGATACTTGGCATGGTGGATCCTACTTTGATTCTACACGTTTATCAGGGGCGAAATATTATATATGGTACTTAAAAAAAAGTATTTCATCGCTAATATATCATTACTCAAAAAAAGTTACGAATTGGAATCAACGGGCTATGTATTTAGCTTACTGCTGTACGAATTTTAATACTTTGACTTCAAAGTACCTCAACGATATTGCCGATATGTTTTCGGTAGAAGGTAAGATAGGAGTCTTTAACCAATTTTTTTCTGCATTTAGGCCAGAATTAAGCATGAAATTTTGTGTGGATGGAAAGACAATTGTTGTAGATAGGGATCCTCGGGATATTTATATTTTGGGCAATGTAAGGCATGAAACAGCATGTTTCCCATCACAGGATGCAAAAAAATTTGTTACTTGGTATAAGAGGTGTTGGGATAATTGTGTTAAAGAGGAATCAGATAGAGTTTTGCATGTTCAGTTTGAAGATTTGATTTTTCAATATGAGATTACTGTAAAACGTATCGAAGTATTTTTAGGTATTGATGACCATGTTAAACCCAGAATGTACTTTAAACCGGAAGTGTCAATTAATAACACACAATTAAAGATGAGATTTCCTAAATTAGCATCTGATATTGCATACATAGAAAAAGAATTGAAAGATTATTTATACGTCTTTCCAGAAGGTTATAAACCCTCAGGGGATTTCTTTTAGAAGCGAAGATATCGATTATGATTTTAACAAGAGAACAATTTGATGTTTTAGTAGCCTTAGCATTATCATCAAGTGCATTGGATCAGAGTGTGTTAGCAAAGCTTACAGGATATGATTGTCGAACAATCAGTCAAATAACAGATGAACTGGTAAGTAAAAAGTATATTGAGAATTATAACATTACTGAAGAAGGACTTGCAGCTCTTGAACCATACCGCGTAAAGAGGGCCATATTTATTGCTGCTGGTTTTGGCAAACGGCTCATCCCTATTACATTAAATACGCCAAAGCCTTTGGTTAGGGTTCATGGCATCAGGATTATTGATCGTTTAATTGATGCATGTTTGTCTGCTGGTATCAATGAAATATATATTGTTCGAGGATACCTAGGGGAATTATTTGATCAGTTGTCTTACAAATATCCGATGATCAAATTTTTAGAAAATCCTGTATATAATGAAGCAAATAATATTAGCTCCTCGCTGGTGGCAAGATATCTGTTGTCGAATGCGTATGTGTTTGAGGCGGATTTGTTGATAAATAATCCTAAAATCATAAAGAAATATCATTATTCATCTGACTTTCTTGCAATCAAAAAGGATAAAAGTGATGATTGGTGTTTTAAAGTGAAGGACGGAATTATTATCGAAGAAAAAGTAGGGGGCGAAGGGGATGATATTTGGCAGATGGTAGGAATTTCCTATTGGGATGAAAATGATGGGAAAAAGTTGAGTCAGGATATAGCGGATATCTATAAAAGCCCTGGTGGAAAAGAAAAATACTGGGAGCAAGTCCCTTTGGTATATAGGAAAGAAAATTATGCTGTCGAAGTGATGGAGTGCTTCGACGAAGATATTGTTGAAATCGATACCTTTGATGAACTTAAAGCAATCGACGAGGTATATAATGTATAAGTTTAGTGCAGGAATAAAAAAGCAAAGGAGTAACCGCAATGGAACCAATTAAAAAAAATGTCTTGTTGAATCCGGGTCCCTCAACCACAACGGACACAGTAAAGTATGCACAGGTTATACCGGATATCTGTCCACGTGAAAAAGAATTCGGATCTCTCATGAAAGGGCTGCGGGAAGACTTGGTTAAAATCGTACATGGTGATTTAGAGAGGTATACATCTGTTTTGTTCTGCGGTTCCGGCACCATCAATATTGATGTGGCTATCAACAGCTTGCTCCCGGAAGGCAAGAAAGTACTGGTTGTAAATAATGGAGCATACTCTACCCGTGCTGTAGAGATTTGTCAGTACTACGGACTTCCTCATATCGACCTTCAATTCCCTGTGAATCAGAGGCCGGATCTTGAAAAGGTGGAGCAGACGATTAAGGATAATCCAGACATCGCTCTTGTTCATACTACTCATAACGAGACAGGCACAGGAATTCTGAATCCGATTCGAGAGATTGGCGCATTGGCGCATAAGTATGGAGCAGTGTTTACGGTTGATACTACAAGTACTTACGCCATGAGGCCTATCAATATTAAAGAGGATAACATCGACTTCTGTATGGCATCTGCTCAGAAGGGACTTATGGCTTTCACAGGACTTAGTTTTATAGTGGGAAATAGAGCTATTATAGAGAAGTCAGCGTCTTATCCTAAGCGTTCCTATTACTGCAATCTTTATCTCCAGTACGAGTTCTTTGAGAAGACTGGGGAGATGCATTTCACTCCGCCAGTTCAGACTATATATGCCACAATTCAGGCTTTGAAGGAATACTGGGCTGAAGGCGAAGAAGCGAAGTGGGCAAGACATACAAGAGTATTCAATGCCATCAATGCAGGTCTTGATGAGCTTGGATTCCGTCAGGTAATTAAGCCTGAGTGGAAAACAGGTCTTGTTTCTTCTGCAATATACCCGGATGATCCTAATTGGAGCTTTGAGGCTGTTCATGATTACTGTTATGAGCGTGGCTTCACAATCTACCCCGGAAAAATTAGCACTACAAACACATTCAGGCTTTGTGCTCTTGGAGCAATAGATGAAGCTGATATAAAAGATTTCTTTGTGGTATTCAAAGAAGCACTTGAAAAAACAGGTGTTCAGACACCGGTGATTTATAAAGGAGACACCAAATGAAAACGGTTTATACTTGTTTTTGTACCGATGTTATTCATGATGGACATCTGAATATTATTAAAGAAGCTCATAAAAGAGGGAAGGTTATTGTAGGATGTCTATCAGATGAAGCGTCGATTCGATATAATAAATTCCCTACTATAAGTCAGGATGAAAGGGTAAAGCTTTATCGAGGGATTGACGGTGTTGAAGATGTTGTAATCCAGAACGATATGCTTTATAATGATGTGATCACATTGGTTCAACCTGATTATGTGATTCATGGTGATAATTGGCTTGAAGGACCTGAAAGGGCAATTCGTGATCATGTAGAAGAATTACTGGAATCATACGGCGGTGAACTTATTGATATTCCATATACTTATAGTGAAAAGGTAAAGAAGATTGATATGCAGCTTCGTGAAAGGCTTGCTATGCCGGAGTATCGAAGAAAATGTCTTCGCCAGTTAATTTCTATGACACCGATTGTAAAGGTTATGGAAGCTCACAGCGGTTTGACTGGTTTGATCGTGGAGAAGACAGTTGTTGAACATGAGGGTAAACTGGATCAGTTTGATGCAATGTGGGTGTCTTCTTTATGTGACAGTACAGCAAAAGGAAAACCGGATATTGAGTTAGTGGATATGACCTCCCGTTTTCGTACTATTGATGATATCATGGAGGTTACCACAAAGCCTATTATTTTTGATGGCGATACTGGTGGACTTACAGAGCATTTTGTGTATACAGTAAGATCTCTTGAACGTATGGGTGTAAGTGCCATAATCATCGAGGATAAGAAAGGGCTGAAGAAAAACTCTCTTTTTGGAACTGAAGTTGAGCAGACACAGGCTACTATCGAAGAAATGAGTGTAAAGATCGCAGCCGGTAAGAAAGCACAACTCACCGATGATTTTATGATCATTGCGAGAATTGAAAGTCTTATTTTGGAACGCGGCATGGATGATGCACTGGAGAGAGCGTTTGCGTTCGTAAAAGCGGGTGCTGATGGTATCATGATCCATAGTCGTAAGAAAGATCCTGCCGAGATTGTGGAATTCTGTGATAAGTTCAGAGAAGAAGACAAGACTACTCCGATTGTGGTTGTTCCGAGCAGTTTTAATACGATCACAGAGGATGAGCTTGCTTCTCATGGTGTAAATATCGTTATCTACGCAAATCAGCTCACCAGATCCGCATTCCCTGCGATGCAGAAGACAGCAGAGGATATTCTAAAGTTCCATAGGGCTAAAGAAGTTGATGACAGACTTATGCCAATCAAGCAGATCATCACACTGATTGATGAACTGTAAGAGGAGAACGGACATATGAAGGTAGAAAAATTTGTTGAGATTATAGGATCAGATTTTTACACTGGAGTTCCAGATAGTCAGCTGAAAGCACTGTGTAATTATTTGATGGATAGATATGGAATTGATCCGAAGCATCATGTGATTGCAGCGAATGAGGGTAATTGTACTGCTCTCGCTGCTGGATATCATCTGGCAACCGGAAAAGTTCCGGTTGTGTACATGCAGAATTCAGGAGAGGGTAATATCATTAATCCGGTGGCAAGCCTTTTAAATGATAAGGTCTATGCTATCCCGGTTGTGTTTATTGTTGGCTGGCGCGGAGAACCTGGCGTTCATGATGAACCTCAGCATATCTACCAAGGCGAAGTTACTGTGAAACTCCTTGAGGATATGGGAATTAAAAGCTTCATCGTTGGTTCTGATACAACCGAAGAAGAACTGAAGGCGAAAATGGAGGAGTTCAATTCTATCATAGCTATAGGCAAGGATGTGGCTTTTGTAATTCGTAAGGGCGCTTTGACTGATGCTCCAAAGGTTGAGTACAAGAATGATAATACGATGGTGCGAGAGGAAATCATCCATCACATCGTAGTCGCCTCCGGAGAAGATCCTATTGTATCTACAACGGGTAAAGCCAGTCGTGAGCTGTTTGAGACGAGAGTTGCGTATGGACAGAGTCATAAGTATGACTTCTTAACTGTGGGATCAATGGGGCACAGTAGTTCCATTGCTCTTGGCGTGGCTATTAATAAGCCTGATGCAAGAGTGTGGTGTGTTGATGGTGACGGTGCCGTTCTCATGCATATGGGTTCAATAGCGGTGTTAGGAGCGAATAAGCCAAACAATTTGATCCATGTGGTGATTAATAATGGAGCTCATGAGACAGTTGGTGGTATGCCTACAGTAGCCGGAAGTATCGACTTGGTAGCCATAGCAAAAGCATGTGGCTATCCAAATGCTGTATCTGTTGATACCTTTGAGAATCTTGACAGAGAGCTTGAGGCTGCTAAAAACAGAAACGAGTTAAGCCTTATTGAGGTGAAATGTAGCATCGGTGCGAGAGAAGACTTAGGAAGACCAACTACAACCGCTTTAGAGAATAAACAAAACTTTATGGAGTATTTGAATACTCTGTGAAAAAAATCAAGAAAACTGGTGAAAAGCGGTTTTCTGTCTTTGGCTGAATTGGATTGAAATGAAATGATTCAAAATGGTCAGTATTGATCGGGGGTAAAAAACAATGGGCAATAAAAAGGGAAATCAAAGCATAAAAACAAACGATACATTGGTCGATAAATATAAAAATCTATTCACTGAATTTGAAAAGCAAGGACAGGACATTACTGGAGCTTTTGAGCAGTTTGGCGGAAAAGACGCATTCCTTCAGCATATCCAGGATATTGAGGATGATCTGGCTAGTGATAAGGCTGAAATCTTTAAGCAAGCTTATACTGATGGTGATATCAGGAGGTGCGTGAAATCAGTTATTAACATGGCTAGGGATGATTGGTTCCTTTACAAGAGAGGGCTTAAAAAGGTGCTCTATTCTGAAGGAAATCTTTTTAAGAATCCATTGAATTATGGTTTTAATGCGGATGATTATGATAAAACCAGGCAGATTCTAATCTTGTCTATAAGTAATATCGACCGTATGTCAAAAAATAAAGGATCCGGTGTTTCAAAGGAAATGGCTAATTCAAGCTGCAAAGAATTAGTGCAGCTTATGTTTCTGTATGAGTGCCTCTATAACAATAGGGTTGAAAATGAGAAGAGGTTAAATGAGTCCGCATTTCTCGAACTGTCGCTACCGCAGATATTTCAAAGTTTTTTGGTGTTCTTTCAGAGCCAGAATAATCTTGTTAGAGAAGAGATGGCAAAAAGGTGGCATTCTCAAGAATATATTACCGGTTTTGAATCGCAGGTAGCATCAGAGAACTCATCTATCAATCCAGACTTACATGTTTCGTTTGGCGACAGCTTTGAGCAGTTGATAGAGGATATGGATGCTCTGTTTAGGTATGTGTTTCATCTTAAGGGTAATGATGCCATATCCATGGATGATACAAAAGATGGATTTAAGACGCCGTATGAGTCACCGGACTATTCAATGCTTGATGCGCTGTCAATGCTTGATGTTCTATTATCCAGAATGGAAATGGGATTCCGCTATTCAGGATGGTATATAGGAACCTCAAAGGATCCTGACGGGAAGGAAGGCTATTGCTTTTGGCCGTCAGATGAAAAGGCTTTTAAAATTCATATAGCTGCCGGGTTGCGTAATAAGCACAATTTCATGATTGAGGCTGCTAATGAGAGTCTGAAAGCCTCGGTAAGCAGGAAATCAAAAGATACAGGATTGAATTATGACGGTGTGGAGCATTTGCCCGGTGGATTTTATTCTGAATATCTGACTGCCTCTGACAGGCTGAATACCAAGGATATCGAGGCTTTCCATTTTGGTGCTGAGGAATATAAAATACTTAAATCGTATGCGGAACCAGTAATAGCATCCACCAAAAAGAGAAATAAACCTTATTATTTTACGGTACAGTTCAATGATATCTGTGTTGAGGAATATCTGGATGCCTATGTGTTCTTATATACTCTAAGCAAAGTGGTTTATTGTGCTGTAATCCGGTCGGGTGTACAAGAGGATCTTGCTCTGCCGGTTAGTTTAGAATACTTGTATAGGGAATATGCTTCTGTTTCCAGGCTGAAGAATGATAAAGCCAAGAGACTTATTGATTTTTATGTTTTTGATAATAGTGTATCACGGAATAAGAGATTAGGAGATTTATTTACTAATCCACTGGTCAGTGTAGGAACTGGTATGATTCTTTTATCGGAAGGCTTAATCAATCAGGTGAACCTAGACCGAAACATAGAGGTGTTTCTCGATCGAAACAATGTAAACCTTGCTCCGATCGGTAAAGAACTGGAGAATAGTCTGATTGCGAAACTTCAGTCGGTAGAAAGTCTCAGAATAAATACAAATAAAATAGAGTTCATGGCTTATGATGGGAGGAATGTTGAATTTGATTTTATAGCTTTGATTGATGATTATCTCATCATTTTAGAGATGAAATCGTTGTTGCAACCATATGACGATGTTGAACTCTACAGAAGACGTAAGCCTATATTAGAAGGCGTGGATCAGGTTAATCGTCGTGTAAAGATTGTAAAAAAAGATTGGAAAAAAATAAAAGAACTGGCAAACATCAAGTTACCGGAGGAAGCTTATGAAGAGGAACATATTATCAAAATTGTATGTACCGATGTATATGATTTTACAGGGTTGGAATTTGACGGAGTAATTGTAACAGATGATGCCACAATAATAAAGTATTTCACTAATCCATATGTTCACGGAATACTTGATAAACAAGAGAAAGGGGTTAAATTTCTTAAGAAAAAAGTTCTATGGGGGGAAAGCGGCAAACCATCTGCGGAGGAACTTATAAGATATCTACACAATTCGGATACTATGGATTATTATCTGGAATGTATTGAACCGGAGTGGAAGGGAATTCCTGTCTTTGAAGATTATAAACCGATGGTTTTTCAGGACATGGTTGTAAAAGAAGATCCTCTGAAAAAGATTGCTGAAAAGTACGGTATGTAGGAGGTTTCTTATGTCTAGACCGAAGAAGAAACTTGCCTACGATGCAGAGAAGATCATGAAGGAACTGATGGCAGCAGTGGTGGAGTCCTATGATGAAACCAGGGAGCTGAAGTTGACGGCGGAAGAGTTTGGCATGTCGGCACTGAAGATCAGGAAGCTGCTGATCACGGCCGGAGCCTACTGCAATGATATTTCAGATGAAGTTAATGAACTGTATTATGCTGGAAAGACGGTTGCGGAGATCCAGAGGATAATCGGACTTGGAAAGTCATCTGTCAATGGATATCTGCCTTATACGAAGGCGATTTATAAGCCGGAGGAACTGTCACTGAATGCGGAGCGGATCAATATATTCCGGAGCAGGCAGCAGGCGGTGAGGGAACTGGCTACTGATATGGGTGAGGATAAGCTTTGGGAGACGGTGGTAGCATTTCAGAATTATCCTTTTCATACGGCGACCGGGCTGCCATTCGTGTATGAGCTGAAGAGGGGACGGAATGGAGAATGTAACAAAGAACTGATCGTGAGCAGGCGAAAGGAAAGCAAGACGGTGGTGTGGAGTTCTTTTATGCTGGCATTTCAGAAGGCGGTGGAGCTGCAGGGAGAAATTGTTGACAGACCGAAGTCACTGGGAGACATCCGAGGTATTTCTTTCATTTATCCTATGCTTTATCGGTTCGGAGTTATCGAAGTGCCGGAGAAGATCGCAAAGAAAATGGAGCTGAGGCGGCCTTTGTCGAAGCGGTGAGAGGGGTTTCACTCTCTATATAAATTGGATTGAAATGAAAATATTTTGGCAAAAGGCGCTGACATTTCCAAATATACCCGATATAATGCGAAAAAAACAAACTTTGAAAGGAGCATACGGGTATGAAGAAAAAACAGAAGGATGTCAGGAATCTCAAAGTGTATGATCAGTGCGGCTATAATTATCGTAGCACGCCGACGATCACATTGATTATTTTAATGCTTGAGAGCCACTGTTCTAAGGCTTCAGAGCCATCAATACAAGTCTCTTTTAATCTTTCAGAGCCACCACAATATATAGTGTATCTATGATCAAAGTACACTTATCCTTAACCGCTTGATTATCCTATCTCAGAATTATTTTAAACCTGCAAGGGCTGCAACGCAGTGTATTTACCCTTGCAGGTTTAAAATAATTCTGAGACAATGTTATAAGCGGTAAATAATAGACGTACTATATCTAGTATATTGTAATGGCTCTCAAGCATTAAATTATAAGTGGCTCCCAAGGATTAAATTGGTGGCTCTCAAGCATTAGAATAATCACATACGATCACACGTATTGCCGGCAGCAGGAGGGTAGAAGGCGTCTATGTTGCACGGGTAGATGAGAATAAGAAACCTATACCGGAGACAGAGGAATATATTGCCTGTGATACGCTGCTGTTATCGGTAGGGCTTCTCCCGGAAAACGAGCTGACAAGACAGGCGGAGATAGAGATTTCTCCGGTCACAAACGGACCGGCAGTCAATCAATATATGCAGACATCTGTTCCGTCTGTATTTGCCTGCGGCAACGTCGTCCATGTTAACGATCTTGTTGATAACGTTACCACCGAGAGCCTACAGGCCGGGAAATATGCCGCGTTATATGCTATGGGTCAGATCGGGGAAGGAAAAGAAGTGGAGTCTGTAACCGGCAATAATGTGCGTTATCTGTGTCCGCAGAGATTGCGCGAAGAGAAGGGAGCGAAAGCGAATCTATTCTTCCGCGTACTGGCACCGGAGCTTGATGTGCGGATCGAGGCGAGATGTCAAGACCGTGTGATCGCATCGAAGAAGGAGCGCAGAGTGAACCCGGGTGAGATGTGCAGTATTCAGATTCCGCTGGATGATATAACAGACGACGTAATAATCAATGTGGTGAAGGAGGCATAGCTGTGAAGAAAGAGATCATTTGTACGGTTTGTCCGATGGGATGCCGCATTCATGTTGAGGGCACGGAAGATAGTGTAACTTCTATCGAAGGCTATACATGCAAGAGGGGCGAGGAGTACGGGCGTCAGGAATTCCTGCATCCCGTCCGTATCCTGACTACGACGGTGAAGGTAGAAGGGAGAGAAGATCATCTGCTTCCGGTCCGGTCCGAACAGCCGGTTCCGAAAGAGCTGGTGATGGACTGCATGGAAGTGATCAGGAAGCAGACTGTCAAGGCTCCGGTAGCCAGATATGATGTGATCGTGCCGGATATATGCGGGTGCGGTGTGAATATTGTGGCGACGGGGAATATTGGATAGTGACAAAATAGTCCCTGCTGAAAGTGAGGTCATTGAAAACCTGATTTTCAGCAGGGAGCTTTTTCTTTTGTCGTTTTTTTCAGAATATGCTGTAAGGCTGGAATAGTTTATAGGGATTTATTAGCTCACTAAGATGTTTTGAATTACGTCCTACAGGGTTTTCTCAAAGCGACCCGCCCCATATGTGTGAAAATCTGACTTGTAAAGGTATTGAATTTTCATACCAGTATATTTTAAAGATCACTAAGAAGTAAACAACTTTCTTCTCATCGGGAAGTTGAATAGAGCAATAAATGAAACCTGGAATTTTCGTATAGAATAACATTCCGGCAATACGAACCAGTATTGCCGGAATGTAAAAGATTAATAGAGGATTTAAAGCGTAAGTAGGAAATAATCCGTATCTGTCAATTCATTTGTATTTCTGATACAATAACTTCAAATTATGGAGGTATTGTCTATGGATGAAAATAAACTTACGAAGACAGAACTCTGGACAAAACGAATCCAAGATTTTCACGAAAGCGGTTTATCTCGAAAAGAATGGTGTCAGAAGCAGCAGATCCCACAATCAACTTTGGGTTATTGGATCAGAAAACAAACGAAAGAACAGACAAAACCAGAACAACTAGATGTACCTGTTTTCGCCAGGCTCCCTTCTGAACAGGAAATCTCATCTGATCTATCAGCCGACGGTGTGCCTGTAACGATCTATCTTCCCGGAAGTATCCGGGTTGAAATTGGTGCTGGATGTCCTATTGAACTCATGACTTCTTTAATCCATACGCTGAATGCTTATGCTTGATCTGGCTGGCGGAACAACTGTATACCTTGCATGCGGTGTCACAGATCTGCGAAAGAGCTATCAGGGACTGGCTGCTATCATCAAACTAAAATTCCATCTGGATCCGTATTCCCGTTGTATGTTCGCCTTCTGCAATCGCAGACGCACATCAATCAAAATTCTTCAATGGGACGGGTCAGGATTTTGGATCTTAATGAAGCGGCTGGACCGTCATTCCTTCCACTGGCCAGATACACCGGATGAATTAAAAAAAGTTACATTAAAAGAAATACACTGGCTGTGTGATGGATTATCCCTGGAACCCAAGGGAGCTTTTAAAGAGCACCATCCAAAGATTGTCATTTAGCCCAAAAACAGAGTCTGTCAATTCGCAAAAAGCTGAAAATCTCAGGGTTTTCAGCGATTTTTCCTCTGTTTTTCTGATGCGTTTCACCTCGAAAACAGCACAGTTTTATGGTATACTTTTTTCAGATAAAAACAGGCAGGAGCACCGGACTATGGAACCACTTTTTTCTGAGAAACAATTACAGGAAATGAGCAAAGAAAATATGATCACACTGCTTACAACCATGCAGGCACATCAGCAAAAGCAGGAAACCAAGATCCAGCTCCTGACGGAAAAAATGAAGGAGCTGGAGTTCATGAATGCGCTGCTTTCTGACCGGCTGACACTTGCCCGGCGGAAACAGTTTGGTGCTTCCAGTGAAAAATATGCGGACGGATATACGCAGATGAACCTGTTCAATGAGGCCGAGCAGGAAGCGGATCCGAATGCAGCGGAACCGGAAATGGAAGAGATTCATCCGAACTCTTACAGACGCAAAAAACCTGCTGGAAAAAAGGAAGAAGATCTTTCTTCTTTTGAAACGACAGAGGTGATCGAACATAAGCTGGAAGGGGAAGAACGGTTCTGCCCGGAATGCGGGACGAAATACAAGGTAGTGACGACAGAGAAAGTAAAATATCTGAAATTTATTCCGGCCCGTTTTGAAGTCGTAGAAGAGGTCACTTATATTTACAGCTGTCCGAAATGTGGAAAAATGCAGCGGCCAGAGAAGTCCCCGGCGCTTATGAAAGGGAGTGTTGCCACACCATCCCTGGTTGCAGGTATCATGAACGCCAAATATGTAAATGGGATGCCGCTTGCACGCCAGGAGCGGGAATTCGCACGGTATGATCTGAATCTGTCAACCAAAACGATGGCAAACTGGATCATCCTGTGTGCCGGGCGGTATCTCCAGCCGGTCTATGACCTAATGAAGGAGGAATTCCTTTGCAGTAAGTATATCCATGGCGACGAGACACGGATCCAGGTCATAGACGAACCGGAGCAGAAAGGTACGACACAGAACTGGATGTGGGTGTATCTTACGGATGAGAACAGTGGATCTCCGAGAATGGTTCTCTTCCAGTATGAGAGAACCCGGGGCGGCTACCACCCGGTGGAATTTCTGGGAGATAGATTTGAGGGTTATTTTACCTGTGATGGATACCAGGCGTACCATAGCCTCCCGGAGAGGATTACCGTGACAGGGTGCATGGCCCACGCAAGGCGGCGCTTTGATGAGGCCCTTACAACATTGAAAAAGGATTTCACCAAAGAGCAGCTGAAAGAAACAACTGCATATCAGGCAATGGAGCGGATCGGCATGCTCTATAAGATAGAAGAAATGCTCCGCGGCAAATCGCCGGAGGAAAAATATACCGAGCGTCAGAAGCAATCAAAACCGCTTTTAGATGCCTTCTTTGAGTGGCTGCATTCTCTGGAGGATGCAGTAGACAGATCATCGAAAATAGGAGAAGCGGTATTGTACACGATAAACCAGGAACAATACTTAAGAAGATACTTGGATGACGGACATTTGAGTATCGACAATACGGCCGCTGAGAGAGCCATTAAGAACTTTGCGGTAGGACGCCGCAACTGGCTGTTTTCTAAGAGTATCAAAGGAGCAGAGGCCAGCGCAACCGTATACAGCATAACAGAAACGGCGATCCTGAACGGACTCAAGCCCTATAATTATCTGACCTACATATTGGAAAAGATGAAAGATTTGGCTCCATTTCCGACAAAAGAAGACATTCTTCCACTATTGCCCTGGTCAGAAACAATACCGGAAAACTGTCGTACCAAACGACCAGAGGGGACATCCACTTAGCAGAAACTGTTAGGTGGATTTTTTTGTCAAAGTACGGATGAATCTCTATTCATCTTTAAGGAATATTTTACCAAATGCGTAGATTTATGAACAGGTACGGATTATTTACTACTTACATTGAAAGGAATAAGAGACTTAAAAAATTATGGAATGAGGACATTTATCTTTAGGCAGTACAACTGTTTGGATAAAGTCAAAAATTTGGAGGAATTACGAATGATAAAGTTAATATTACCGAAGTCATTTATCCATATATCGAAATATAAATACCATGACGGAATCTGTCTTTATAAGTTCTATGTCGAAAATTGTCGAATGGTTTAGATTGACATTTCTTCGTTTCTGTACCATCATAAAAAGTAGAAACTTGCCATGATTTGGCATAAATAGCATTATTTTCTACATTGTGAGGTGGTAAGGCATGAATAGACTCCAGGGAAGCGCGGAGGCGCTCAGCGCGCTCCAGATTACGGAAGATATGAGGGGGTTAGATACCCAGAGTAAATCACTATTACAATACGCGGAAGTTCTAGCAGTTATACTTCGGGATACAATCGCAGAATACAAAGGATATAGTTGGAAAGAGGTTGCCGAGTTTATAGAGGTGGACTCGATAACCAGTACGATGGAGGTCTCTCCGGGAAGAACGAATACGAAGATCCGAAGCGATGCAACAGAGTATAATAATCTAAATGAGAAGACATCTCTTTTCGATCTGGCATTTCGAGCCAAGAATCCACAGATTTCCACAGAAGATATACAGATTAACTTACATATAGACGTAGAACCACAGAAGACATATGACGTAGGGTATCCGATTGAGAAGAGAGGCATGTATTACCTTGCGAGGCGTTTATCCTCTCAGTTATCCCTTGCCTTGAATATAACAGATTATAATCGACTGTCCAAATGTTACAGTATATGGATCTGCAGGGACGATATTCCTAAGGAGGACCAGTACAGTATATCGGTCTATGAGATGGTCAATACCAGGAATACAGCACCCAATACAGTTTCCAAAGAAAATTATGATTTGATGACATTGGTGGTTATCAAATTGGGAAATACGGTGTATAATGGGGATGAGGAAGACGAAGAATACGAGCTTTTACGCTTCCTGAATACAATCATGTATCCGCATAAGGATGACTTTATGGATACGGTATCAGAGTATATAGATTTCTCTGATAATGAAGCGTTGCATAAGGAGGTAATACATGTGAGTACGATAGAGCAGATTAAGTATGAAGGAATGAGGGAAGAGTTAACGGCGGAATTGACAGAAGAGTTAACGGCGGAATTGACAGAAGAGTTAACGGCGGAATTGACAGAAGAGTTAACGGCGGAATTGACAGAAGAGTTAACGGCGGAATTGACAGAAGAGTTAGCGGCGGAATTGACAGAAGAATTAAGAGAAGAAGGGATACAGGCATTAATATTGGATAATTTGGAAGAAGAGATTCCTAAGGAAAGAACTCTTGTAAAGCTTCAGAAATATTTCAATCTTACAGAAGAGAAAGCTAAGCAGCATTATGAAAAATTTACTTCAGGAGAACAAAATATCATAACTGTATAGTGATGGATAGTAATAGATATTAAAAAATTATCAAAGGGTAAGGAATGGGAGAAGAAATTCTTTAGTTCCGTGCCTTTATAAGTCTTGAGTCGAAAATTGTCGAATGGTTTTGATTGACATTTCCTCGTTTCTGTACCATCATAAAAAGTAGAAACTTGCCATGATTTGGCATAAATAGCATTATTTTCTACATTGTGAGGTGGTAAAGCATGAATAGACTCCAGGGAAGCGCGGAGGCGCTCAGCGCGCTCCAGATTACGGAAGATATGAAGGGGTTAGATACTCAAAGTAAATCACTATTGCAATACGCAGAAGTATTAGCGGTTATACTTCGGGATACGATCGCAGAATACAAAGGATATAGTTGGAAAGAGGTTGCCGGATTTATAGAGGTGGACTCGATAACCAGTACGATGGAGGTCTCTCCGGGAAGAACGAATACGAAGATCCGAAGTGATGCGACAGAGTATAATAATCTAAATGAGAAGACGTCTCTTTTCGATCTGGCATTTCGAGCCAGGAATCCACAGATTTCCACAGAAGATATACAGATTAACTTACATATAGACGTAGAACCACAGAAGACATATGACGTAGGGTATCCGATTGAGAAGAGAGGCATGTATTACCTTGCGAGGCGTTTATCCTCTCAGTTATCCCTTGCCTTGAACGTAACGGATTATAATCGACTGTCCAAATGTTACAGCATATGGATCTGCAGGGACGATATTCCTAAGGAGGACCAGTACAGTATATCGGTCTATGAGATGGTCAATACCAAGAATACAGCGCCCAATACAGTTTCCAAAGAAAATTATGATTTGATGACATTGGTGGTTATCAAATTGGGAAATACGGTGTATAATGGGGATGAGGAAGACGAAGAATACGAGCTTTTACGCTTCCTGAATACAATCATGTATCCGCATAAGGATGACTTTATGGATACGGTATCAGAGTATATAGATTTCTCTGATAATGAAGCGTTGCACAAGTCCAGCTAAGAAATGTCAATAGGTAAAATGAAAAATGTTAAAAAAGTTTTTTTCAAGCAGTTGATGTAAAAAAGGGTAACTTTAATAAGCCCACCCATGTGGAAATCTTTAAAATTCATGATAAACCTGTTAGGCTGCGTTCTGTATCTTGTCGGGATGCGCTGCCAGATACCGCTCACAGTGTTCCTGAGGAGTGATGATCTCAAATAGTTTATTATCCCGGAGCATGGCAAAAATGATATTGCAGATTTTATGCATGACAGCCCCGACAGCCACGTTTTTCTTCTTGCTTTTGCATTTGTCGGTATAATAGCCGTGGATAACTGGATTTACTGGTGTTTTTGTCCCTTTATCCACCTTAAGATTATTGATAGCCACCATATGCAGGATACGCCTGGCAAGGCTAGAACCCCTCTTGGACATGTGGACTTTATCCCCATTGAACTTGCCGGATTGCTTCACGGCAGGATCCAAGCCGAAGTAAGCATAAAGCTTCTTTGGGGAAGAAAACAGGTCAAAGGAGCCCATTTCAGCGATCAGGACGGCTGCACTGAGAAAACCGACACCACGTAGGGACTGGAGAAGGAAGATACGGTCATAAACCGGCGTCCCTTCCAGCTTATCAACAGCCTTATGCAGGTCCTCAAGTATATTGTCCAGATGCTCCTGGTATTCCCGGTAGGTTTTGATATACAGTCGGATCCGGAGTGCACTGCTTTGAAGCGCACGTCCGAAAACAGCGGCGTCCTTTGCGGCAGCACGTATGGCATCATATTTGGAAACGGCATATTTTTCACCGAAACGTGCGGTTTTGCGTATGGTTTCCACAAGTATGTCTTTTGGGGCGGCAAGCATGTCTGCGGCAAGGGGGTAAGCTTCCAGAAGCTTTAAGGAAGTTTGGGTAGTGACCTTGCTAAACACCTTCCGGTATGCGGGAAAGGACACTTTCAGTTCCGCCGTGAGCTTCAGGACGACAGCGGACTGCAGGTCTTTGAAGTAATAGTAGTCCCGTACCAGGTTGCGCAGGTCAATGACCTCATCATCTGGTATGATGGAAGTCTTAAGGGAAGCATCCAGGCCGACTTTGGCAGCTTTTTTTGAATCAAATTTATCATTATGCAGTTTCCTTACGTTCATATTTGTGCTATTCTTAGTGATGATAGGATTAATGACTGAGCAGTCAAACCCCTTATCACGAAGGAAGTACAGGAGCGGGATGTGGTAGATCCCGGTGGACTCAAGGAAGCAGCGGCTTTCGAGGGAATACATCTCTTGTGCTTCCTTTATTTTTGCGACAGCAAGCTCACGGGACTGCGGATCAGAATGAATGATCTTAAAAGGTTTCCCGGTGAGAATGCCATTGGGCAGCATGATGGACATCCAGGTGAAGTCTGCACCGACATCAAGCCCGACTGAGAGATAAGGGATGCTTTCAAGCATCATAAGTACTTTTGGGTATTTCATGGTTTTATCCTTTCTGGCAGGCATCCATTTCCAGAGGGCGGATACACAACCTAGCGGTTTATACAGGTATTAGCCTGGGGCTTCCCAACCAGCCAAAACATAAATCACCACCGAATGGACTGACAGACTTTCTAAGAGGTTTCACCAGCCGGAAGGCCGGTTCCCAAGGAGGTGTCGTCAATGATCCTGCCTCCAGTGATTATACCTCTATCTTTTGTCTGGTGCATTAAGGAAACCTCAGACATGGTAAATAATGTTACTTTATAACTTCTGATGGAGGGGGAACTCCTCCTTCCGTTATATCTATATAGATTTATTAGATTGGACTTTGTAACTATTAACCAGTAGTCATTCTTGACTACACCATTATTATACTAGGAGGTAATACATGTGAGTACGATAGAGCAGATTAAGTATGAAGGAATGAGGGAAGAGGGGAGAGAAGAGGGGAGGACAGAAGGGAGAGAAGAGGGGAGGGAAGAGGGAAGGACAGAAGGGATACGGGCATTAATATTGGATAATCTGGAAGAGAAGATTGCCAAGGAAAGAATTCTTGTAAAGCTTCAGAAATATTTTGATCTTACGGAAGAGAAGGCCAAGCAGTATTATGAGAGATTTGCTTCAGGGCGAGTAGTGTGATAAAATAATAGTGGTTTATCAGAGGTAAGGAATTAGGAGATTAATAGTCTCTTTATTTGCTTACCTTTTTTAAGAGGATATTGTTAATAAAGTAACAATGAGTAGGCGGAGTATATGAGTAAGAAATCGTTGGGAATTCAAGAAATTAAATATGGAGAAGTACATTGTTTTCATCCGTTAAAATTTTAAAATGATAAATCAATAGAAGATTCTGAATAATCTGGCAGAGCAGATTCCAAAGGAAAGAACTCTTATAAATCTTCAAAAGTATTATAATCTTACGGAAGAGAAAGCTATGTAGTATTATGACAAATTAATGAAAAATGGAAAATGATAAGGAAAAGAGATTCGCGGACGGCTATGATACAAAGGAACAATACCTGCTATACAGCATCAGCAAAAGGCCTTACTCTGGCTCTGATCAGCTTCATAACATTTTATTTCATATTAAACAAGACACCCGTCGATGTTTTTCTGGGCGTGTACACCGTAATAACAGCCATTATCCTTCTTTCTGTCGGTACATGCAAGAATATACGGATGCTTCTTTCGTCCATTCTGTCAGGGATCAGTATCATGGCCGGCCATGTTCTTGCCAAGCTTGCCTGCGGCTGCACTATAGAGAACATGATCAGTCATATGACTCTTGTCAGGATACTATTGCTCATCGGGATACTGATAGAATATATGATTATCTTTTGGCTATGGCATGCGTCTGCAATCATGGAGCAGCAGAGAAGATTGCACAGGAAGCCAGGTGAGAGATTAGAATTATTTCCAGAGCGTACTGATGATCTGGAGAGGTTAAGAAAATATTTGAAAACATTCGGCGTGGTTGGTGTGAATGGAAGTTGGGGCAGCGGCAAGACATTTCTGGTGGATGAATTTACCAGAAAGGAAAGGGATAAATATGAGGTCATCAAAGTTGAGCCGTTGACCTGCAATATGGACAAGATCGATGCTTATCTGTTCAAGAAGCTTGAGAACGTATTGTGGAGGAACCGTATATATCCCGAATATTCCCGAAGGCTCCAACGGTTGATGGCGAACAGCGGATGGACAGATAAGATCTATGAGACGTTGTACCCGGACGCATCGAGTGACCTTACGGCGTTTGAAGGTTTTTGTGCGGATCTGGACAAATTAGAGAATCCGATTCTGTTAGTGTATGAGGATCTTGACCGTATATCTGATGAGAATAAAGACCAGATAGCGAAGCTCTTGGATCTTACGGCGAAGCTTTTGCAGCATAATGTGAAGGTTATCTATGAGTTTGATCTGAAGAAAATGGCGGTATTAGGCTACGGGTATGACTACATAGAAAAGTATATTCCCTATACAATGAACCTGACGCCGGTATCCGAGAAGAAGCTGATCAAGAAGGCTCTGGCAGAGATGGATAACGTGAATAAGGATCTGCGTTCGGAAGATTTTGACTATTTGTTTGTGCATTTTTCGATAGAACGGTTACTTCAGGAGACGTTTGGATTTCCATTGAAGCTGCAGTTGTCAATGAATAACCCTACGCCAAGGAAGGTCAAGCAGTTCGTATCAGAAGTCAACAGTACGGTGGGATTTGGGCAATATGCGGATAAAAAGAACTGGCGGACGGTGATAGCATTTTATTTTATGAAGCATTTCTTCCGCGGTATCTATGATGAGCTTGCGTTTGAGGGAGATATGATTGATGAGATCCGTCTGGTATTGCCGTCTGACGAATCAGATTTGGAAATGTCATATACAGTTATGGAGCTGGTGGCAGGCTGTAAGCTTGGAGAAGCGCGGTCAACTACGATACCGGGGGAAGAGGAGCGGGTCGAGTATGGTCTTGTGTCTGAGGATATCAAGAGGATGTTGCTTGAGGGCAGATCGGCCAGAAAGAATCAGATCGTGCGTCAGAACAAAGATAAGCTAGGATTGCTCATCTTGATGGGGTATAAGTTCAAGTTCCAGCAGGATGAAGCGGATCAGGAAATATTGATGCAGAGAGACGCCGCTAACGCAGGGGCAGGAAAACGGTCTGGTAATGTATTGCTGAATCAAGATAAAGAGTTGATCAAGAATATAGAATATAATAAGAAGATCAGCCGCCTTATTAAAAATCTGTATGCAAATGGACGGTCAGAATTCACAAATGCAGAAGCGATAGCGCAGGTTTTCATATCAGATGTACTGGAAGAAGATCAGAGACCAAGAGAAAAAAGATGGCGGGATTTCCTTGTCAGGGCGTGTCAGGGGGATCTTTTCAAGGACAACAGAACGGTATTCCGGTGGGGAGAAAATGATTGGGTATCGCTTTTTAGAGCATTGAATATATATGTTGACAGAGATACGTTTGCTCAGTCAGCCAAGGAAGATATCATAGAACGAGCGCTGGATTTTTATTTTGCCTTTAGCGATAATGATGAGCTGGATTTTGATAAAATTGTGATATTCAATTACTGCAGCATTGACAGCAACAAGATTTTTATCAAGGTCTTAGAACGTTTCCGGAATCTTAAGATTACAGGGAATATGAATGGGGAGAAAGCATATCGTGATTTCTTGAGAGAATACTCACGGCATGCCATGAAAAAGGGATATTTGCAGAGATACGATTTCTTCAAGCTGGAGATGCCGATTGGAGGTTATTCAGAGAGGCATTCCGGAGTCCTCAGAGAATATCTGGAGGAATGTGTCAGACTGGTTGATGGGACTTTGAAAGAAGGTCTGTATCCCGCGCAGGGGGAGCAGGAATTGGAGTTGGTCAAAGATTTCTATGAAAAGAATATAGAGGTTGTAGAGTCTTCGGCGGAAGCTAAGCAGACAGGAATAAAAGTTGTATTTTCGGATAGAACGGAGGAGGAGCATACAGATGAGGAGGAATTCAAGAACTTGAGCAAATATGTCCCAAAGGACGCTGACGGAGCTGGGGAAAATCAGGTTACAAGAGAAGAATTTGCAGCTATGTTGGAAGAAAGTTATAGCGACGGAAAAATAAATTTGAGAGAATACAGAGGGTTATTAAGAAACTTCTAGGGATAACGGATGCCGTAAGATGACGGGCGCTTATGGTTGACTATGCAATCCATTATAGCTATAATTAAATAACAAATTTCTAATGAAAGGCTGGAAGTCACGATTATGAATCTACATTTTCTCGGCGGCGCCATGGAGATTGGCGGAAGCTGTATCTATATCAGGATTGCAGGCAGAGGGATCTTATTGGATTCCGGGATCCGGCAGACGGCAACCAAGGATCCGATTCCGGATTTTCGGACTGTACAGGAACAGGGCGGCGTGGATGCCGTCATCATCAGCCATGCCCACATGGACCATATCGGGACACTTCCGATCATCAGCAAAGCCTATCCGAATGCGCGGATCTATATGACTGCCATGACTGCGGAGCTGACCCGGGTTCTGCTCTATGACAGCCTGAAGATCATGAAGTATAGAGAAGATGAGATTCCGCATTATTCGGAGCAGGATGTGCTTGCCATGCTGGGAAGGGTGCATCCGATCGGCTACCAGACTCCTTTTCCTATATTTGATAAGTTTACATTGACATTTTACCCGGCAGGGCATATCGCGGGAGCGGCCTGTGTCTATCTGGTGACGGAAGAAGGAAGCTTGTTCTATTCGGGAGACTTCTCGGCATTTCCCCAGCGTACGATCGAGGGGATACGGATCCCCAGGCTTCGGCCGGACGCGGCGATCGTGGAGACCACCTATGGCAATCGGCTGCACTCGAACCGAATGGTAGAAGAGCGGCGGCTGGTTGAGCTGGTTCGGGAATGTGTCGGGCAGAAGAAGAAGATACTGATCCCGGTATTTGCGTTGGGAAGGGCGCAGGAGGTTCTGCTGATCTTGCGCGCGGCGATACAGAATCAGGAGATTCCGTCTGTACCTGTCTATGTGGATGGTATGGTGCGTGACATCAATACCATATACACCCGGAATCCCATTTATCTGAAGAATGCCCTTGGCAGGCGGATCTTTAAGGGGAATGAGCCTTTTTATACCAAAGAGATCCAGCCTGTGGCGCCCACGCAGAAAAGAGAGGAGTTGTTATCGGGGCAAGAGCCGGTGATCCTGGTGTCCAGTTCCGGTATGCTTACCGGAGGGCCAAGCGCGCAGTATGCCAGGTTTTTGGCCTCCAGGGAAGATGCATGCATCATCATTACCGGGTATCAGGATGAGGAATCGCCGGGACGGCAGCTTCTGAATCTGTTGGAAGAGACGAAGGAGCGGAAGCTGACTATTGACGGATGTACGCTTCCGGTGAAGTGCCGGATCGAACAGGTAGGTTTGTCCGCCCACGGTGATAAATCAGAGATCGTGGCGCTTCTGGAACAGTTATCTTCACGGCGTGTATTTCTGGTACATGGGAACCGGGATGCTATAGACGAATTGGGCAATGAGCTGGCTGCCGAGGATTATCGGCGTCAGATCTATCTGCCGGAATGCGGGCAGGAATATGAGGTGCTGCTCCATAACAAGAGAAAGCAGTTGACATATGTACCGTCTCATACTATGCAGATGCAGAAGGAATTTACCGCGGAAGGTGCGAAGCGGCTCTGGGATTACTGGCGGGAGCATTATCAGGGCAAGATATTTCCAGTGTCTCAGATCGCGCAGATCTGGTATGGACGAGCCGTTACGGATGATCAGATACTACAGAATATGCAGGAGACGTTAATGGGCAGTCCGTATTTCACACCGAATGTGCGCCGTCTGTTCCTCTTTGAGGCAAATACACCGGAGGCAGTTGCGGAGGCGACGGCGCCCAGGGAACTGACGATACAGGAACTTGAACAGCGGGTCCAAAAGGCATTTCCGGGCTATGAATACCGGAAGCTCAGTTATTATCCGGATAAGAGAGAAGTATGGATGCAGTTCGATTATCCGGACAGCATTGACGCGGAGGGATTTCGCAAATCGGCGGATATATTCTGTACTTCATCTGACTGGAAGATACAGGTCAGCCCGTCTATGAACCATAGTGCGGCGGCGCTGCTGCTCACCGTACTTCTGGGAGATCGGATCGCCAAGACGTCTTATTATCAGGATAAGAAGTATTATTCCGTTACGCTCACCGGGAACGGCGGGGACGATATGGTATCAGAGGCGGCAGAGAAGTTCCGGGAGGCAACCGGCTGGACATTGCTGGTCAACGGTCAGACGGCGGATGCCGCGGGCCGGGGAACGGCGGATGCGGTGATGCAGAGGTCCGGGACGGCTGGACTGCCTGAGGACTTCTTCGTTCCGCGGGATATACAGACGGAGATGGCGGAACAGAATCTGGCTTTCTTCTGTATAGACCAGACATTCGAAGAACTGCCGCACAGACCGGATAAGAAGAGCCTTAAGTCAGATCAGGAAGGGAAATATCTGGAGCTTGCCTTCGTATCGCCTATGATCGGCAGGCAGTATCAGGACGAGCTGCAGGGTCTGGCTGATCAGATTGGATGGAGGATACATATTGCGGATAAGGTGAATCAGAATATGCTGTTTCAGACGGTGCAGATGCTTTGTATGAAATGCGGGATAACGCTTCTTAAGAATCCGTCTTATCTTCCAGAGAGAAAATCGGTGCAGTTGAAGACAAATGGTCTGGAGGATGAAGGACAAAGGCGGCGTGTGAAAGAAGAATTCCTGAGACAGACGGGATGCGACTGCATTTTCAGCATATAACAGATAAAACCCATCAAGGCAGGTGCAGCCGAGATGGGTTTTGCGTATTTGACAGTATCATTCAGTACAGTCCGCAGTATCAATATCCTGGAAAAATACGGGCAGCTTCTCCTTGAATACCTCCAGGATCAGCATTGCCAGCTCACGCATCTGCGGATGGGCGCCGCCGTCGATCCGCAGCCGGAAGAAATGTCTCCATTCTCTTAAGTTCATGGTCATGACCAGTTCTGTTTTCAGAGAGTTCGGCAGGACAGACCTTGCTTCCTGCGGGGAGGCTCCGGCTTCCAGCATCTGGAAATAATATCTCTCAGACGCTTCCATGGCGTCGCGCCATATCTGATACTTCCTGCTGTCGGCAAGATCGTCCAGATCATAGGAGAATCCGGTTGACAGGTCTATCACGGAGATTTGATTCTGGAATTTATCTTTGGAATAATTGCAGTACCTTGTGCTCTCCTGGCTGTAGCTTGCGACCCGGTGCCTTACGATCTCGTGCGTCACACCGCGGTCACAGATTACCTTAACGGTCACAGATTCATGTTCGATTACAGACTCGTGGCCTCTCTTGAGGATATTGGCGATAAATTTCTCGGCGGAGTCTTGTGTGATCCGGTCTTCGCTCTTGTAGCAGACCCTTCCGATCTTCTCGATTTTCTTAAGTATTGCCGGATAATCATCCATATCAATAATTTCTACTGCAGGTTTTGTCAATATCATCTTTTCTTATTATTCTCCCTTTATTTAGTCAATGAATTTTACCGCGGTTCCGTAAGCAAGAACCTCCGCGGCGCCCTGTACGATGGAGCTTGAGGCGTAGCGGATGTTGACGACTGCGTCTGCGCCCATTGCCTGAGCGTCCTCCGCCATGCGCTTGGTAGCGATTGCCCGCGCCTCGTTCATCATCTCTGTGTAGGAAGTGAGCTCGCCGCCCACCAGAGTCCTGAAGCTGTTCATAATATCCTTGCCAAAATGTACGGACTGGATCATGGTACCGCGTACCAGACCGATCATCTCGAATTTTCTTCCTGTGATGTAATCTGTGTTAACTAAAATCATGATAATTCCTCCTATCTGTAATCTTTCTTATGCTGTGCTGATTATAGATTCAGTACGTCTCTGATCGTATAGAATCCAGGTTCCTTATCTGCAAGAAATGCGGCGCAGTCACATGCGCCTCTCGCGAAGCATTCCCAATTATAAGAGTGGTGGGTGATCTCCAGCCGCTCGCCCATGCCGCCGAAGAATACGGTATGGCTGCTGGGTATATTCCCTGCCCGAAGAGAATGGTAACCGATGGTTCCGGGTTCACGGGGAGCCGCCCCCTCGCGCCCATAGACCGCGATATCACTCAATTCTTTGCCAAGGGCATGTGCCATGATCTCCCCCATCTCTTTGGATGTTCCGCTGGGCGCGTCCTTCTTCCACTGGTCATGCATCTCCAGAATCTCAATGTCGATCTCGTCCTTCAAGGTTGAGGTCACCAGTTCCAACAGCTTATTCATGACATTGACAAGCTTGGAGGTATTGGCGGCATAGAGCATGGGGATCTTCTTGGAGGCATCTTGGAATCGCTGTATCTCTTCGGGGCCAAATCCAGTGGTTCCGCATACCAGCGCCTTTTTATGTGCAATTGCCAGGTCCAAGACTTCCATCGCCATTTCCTTTGTGGAAAAATCAACGATCACATCGCAGTTGTCGATCACGCTTTTAAGATCGTCAGTTACCGGCACGCCAAGTTCTGAACCGGTCATGGCTGCTATTCCGAGATCCTGTCCGATATAACTGCGCCCTCTGGGGCCAACGCCTGCGACCAGTTCCATATCATCGCGGGAAGCGGCGGCCATAGTGATCAATCGTCCCATCTTGCCCCGCGGCCCGATTACGATTATTTTCATTTTTGAACTCCTTTCGCATATGGTATATATATTCTAACATAGAATTAAAAATAATGCTTGCATTATCTGTCAGGATTCGGTAAAATAATACTATCGGGGTATGGCTCAGTTTGGTTAGAGCGCACGGCTGGGGGCCGTGAGGTCGCAGGTTCGAATCCTGTTACCCCGACTTTACCCGCATTTTATGCGGGTTTTTGATTTTTAAAGTGTTAAAAAAGCTGGTTGGCTTTGGTTGGGATTATCCGGCAGGTGTTAATTCTTTGAATTTAACATTTCTGTTCTGGATAATCTTTTTCTTTTGGTCGAGGTTTGAGGTGTCATAAGTATAATACTTTTCATTGACTTCTGTAGTATGACCCAGCATACTTGCAACAATCGCTTTTGGTGTACCGCTGGTCTGTAAGTCAGAAGAAGCCGTTTTGCGTAGCTTGGTGATACCACCACCGCTTAAACCATATTCTCTGCATAATCTAGTCATATAGCTGGTAATATTTCCTGCATGGACATATCCACCATTTCCATCCGTGAATATCCATTCACACAAAATTCTGTATTCTGTCTGTACTTGCTTGATTCTTTCAAACAACGTTGTGATTTGTGCGTCCATCGGATATACTCGTGCTTTTTTCGTCTTAGTGCTACCAACAGAATATACTTTATGTACTCGATTGAATTTGGCAGATTTGTTGATACTGATATAGTTATCGGCAATATCCGTCCATTTAAGTGTACATAGCTCACTCACCCTCATTCCCGTATATAGCCAATTCAACAGCGTATGCCGGCATATATGTAGGAGCAGAACTATAATGGCAATGCAAGCCATTTAGAAGCGTCAGAAGTTCATTGTCGGTATAGTATGAAGCATTTGTCCGCTCTACTTCTACAGAATGTCTTGTAAAGTCTTTTGGTTCGAGAAACTCTATAGGATTATCAAGGATAATCTTTTCAACTCTTGCATAACGAATTGTGTTTTTGATGTAACCAAAAAGTTTGCTACATGACTTCTTACATAATTTTAATTCTTTTACAGTCTGTAAAAGAAACAGCCGTATGGTGTTTTCGGTCATCTGATTTATTGGCATATTTCCAAAATCTGTATCCTCAAAAAAACGCTTGCAGTCAGTATTATATTTGTAAATAGAATTGTCAGTCAATTCCAAATCTTTTAGACTCCGCCACATATAGTAGACTTCTAAGAAAGTAGGGCAAGCCTTTTTCTGTTTTTTTCGAGATTCCTCATTGGTATAATACTCTATGATTTTATTATTCAGTTTTTCCTCATTGACACTCTCAATCTGCTTTCCTTTTGGCGGTTCAACCCTCTCTTTCGGTAAATAGCTGTACCACTTACCATTTTTCCCTTGCCAGTAGTTATACATTTTTTTGTGTAAATCAAGAACTTGTTTTTTATTCATATCAACCTGTTCTTGTATATCCGTTAGCGAAAGTATACCAGCTTTTAATTCTTGATACAATGTCTTTATTGAATCGGCTCTCGACATAATGGCTTTCTCATATTGCAGGATTTCAAGGGCGTTCAGTTTAGCCAGTACAATCACGCCCCTTTTTAATTTCCAAGCGCAAGGTTAAATCCACCGCCTTTTAGGCGGTCAAGCTTTAGCGGCATTTCCTTTCAGTAGCAATTGTGATAAAATACAGCAATAGGAGGTGCTGTAGAAATGGCAGAATATAGGAGCAGTAGTCATACCGTATATGATATTAAGTATCATTTTGTGTGGATAACGAAGTATAGATATAAGATACTAAGAAAAAATGTAGCCTTTAGGCTACGGGAACTGCTGCAGCAAGGATGTGATGCACGGAACATAAAGATACTGAAAGGCAGTATAGGAGTGGATCATGTGCATATGCTGCTTTCGTGTCCAACCAATCTGGCGCCAAGTCAGATCATGCAATATCTGAAAGGAAGGTCGTCAAAGTTGTTACAGGATGAGTTCCCGGAGTTGAGAAAGAGATATTGGGGACAGCATATGTGGGGAAGAGGATATTTCTGCGGGACAGTAGGAGAAGTAGATGAAGAGACGATAAGAAACTATATCGAAAATCAGGGAAAAGAAGAAGATAATTTCAAAATCGAGGAACAATAGCTACTTAGAGTAGAGCTTTTAGGCGACTTTAGTCGCAAATGAAACAGGCTTTAGCCTGCAAGCGACTTTCAGGCGCAAAAAGTGGTCTTTAGACCACAACAACCCACCGTCTTCAGACGGTGGTAGTTGAGTTTTTAGATATGTAACACTGCTGTCTTTAAGGGGTGAGCCGTTTGTAATTATAGATTTTGCATCATACACCTGTCTGGTATATTCTTTCTGAAAGACAATATTCTCTTGTGATAAATCCTGTAGAATATCATCCGTAAGCATTAACTTTTGTTCAATCGGCATTTTAAGGTTTTGAGATTTGAAAAATGCCTTTTTCTTATGTTCCTTTAACTCTAGGTCTTTACCAAAATATTTGCTTAAATAACGTCCTCTGTTCTCCATGCTGTCTACATCAATGCGGTTTATTTTGATAAAACCATGAGTCCATAAATTCTGTAACTTCTCTTTTGCCACATATGGAAAATCAAAGAAAATAACATGGTAGTGGATTGCTCCACGCTTCTGTTTCTCCCACGTTGCAATATATTTCAATGTCTGGACTTTGGTTTGATACAGATAGTAATTTAGTCGTTGGATAAAATACTTAAATTCTTTGTTGGTTTCAGTGATGTCTTGAATATTCTCTTTAAATGTCAGCGTTAAAAATTTCGTTTTGTTATCAAAATTGCAGTCAACAATACGGGCAATCTCCCAACGGGTTTGTTCGTAGTGCTTTTGCTTGCGTTTTAAGCTGTCATATTGTTTGTGAGCCGACATTTCATCAAATACTTTACGTTTATGTGCTTGTGTATTACTTGTTTTTGAATCTGAATTTGAATGGCTGTAAATTGGAGTTTCATAGAAATACACTTCTTTCGTAGTAGGATTGCGATGAATAAAATAAAAGAATTGAGAAAAGAAAATAACATCACAGTTGCGGAATTGGCAAAAGAGTTGGGAATTTCACAAAGTATGCTGACTAACTATGAAAATGGGAATGGAACTCCAAGGGATGATTCTATATGGGATAGGTTATCACAACTGTTTGGCGTAAGCAAAAGTCATGTTATGGGATTGACTACAGATATTGATGTAGTTCATAAAAAGAAGAAATTTAAAGCGGTTGTGGATATATCTGAACCCATATCAATACAAGTGGAAAATCAAACAGACATTGACATTTTGACTAAATTGGACTTACTGGATGATGAAGATACAAACAAGGTATTAGACTTTATTAACAATCTTCTTACTACAAAGAAATATGAGGGAATTGAAGATAGTCCAATCGAATATGTGACGAAATAGCAGAAGTAATCTAAGGCGTCCACTTGCCCAGCCGACCCGCCGCCCTGTTAGGAACCGTCGCTCTGGGCATCCTTCGGAACGTTGGTTTTTGAAAGAACACGAACAAGAAAGAACTAGATGTGGGAAGTATACAGAGAATAGCAGACAGCACGATTGCAAAAGTGTTGTCTGTTATTCTTTTTTCTTAGTCATATTTAAAAACAACGGTTTTAAAGGGTTTCTCGCCATAACGAATCAGCCATGCAGAATAATAGAGATTGATTTCAAGGGTAGTAGGAGTGCCGTTAATCTTGTTGTGTTCTGTTACGATTTTACGAATAGTCTCATCAATTCCCCAATATTTGTAAACAATAACAGTTAGCTCCGTGTCTCGTGTGCCTTGATTGCTGAATGACATGCTGTTACGGACATGATAATCGGGCAGACTGATGTAATAGCAGATTCCGGCAATTAAACAGAGCAATAAAAGTGTAGTTATGACTTTTCTTTTCATGTGTATGTACCTCTCTTTCCTAAGTTCCCTACGGGGATAACTATATAGTGCCTCACTATACAGTGAATTACTGCATAAAGATTTATTAAATATACTTTGTGTAGGGGTGATGCATATGAATCATGGACATTTAGAGTTAAGGATAGAAGAATTGTTGAAAGAAAGAGGTATTAGTAAGAATACCATTTGCAAAGAGTTGGATATTCCGAGGTCAAATTTTAACAGATATTGCAGAAATGAATTTCAAAGGCTGGACGCAAATTTGATTTGTAAGTTATGTGATTATTTTGATTGTGAAGTTGGCGAATTGATTTGTTACGTAAAAGAATAACGAGCTGTTGCTGTTATTAGCATGGAATGGATAAAAGGGTATGCGGAGGTGTGAAAGTCTCTCATACATTTTTACTTGTGTATTTTATAAAATCAAATTATACTGTGAGTAGTGAAAGTCAAACAAAATTAGAATTTGTTTGTCTTAGCCAGATGGAGCGAATAGAATTTTGTAAAAGGGGTGTGGGCTATGAACATTTTAATTCTTTATTATTCTGGCGTAGGTAACACTAAAATGGTTGCTACAAAAATATTTGATTTACTGCATGGCTCACATGAAGCTACTCTGGTTTCTATTGAAAAATTGTCAACGGATATAGCTATAGATAATTATGATAGTTTGGTGATAGGTTTTCCCACCATTCACGCCGCCCCTGCACAGCCCATACTTACCTTTATCAAACAGATAAAGCGACTTGAAAAATCTATTCCGGCTTTCCTTTTTACAACCTGTGGATTATATTCAGCAAATACTTTAAGGATATTCGGAAAACAGTGTGAGAAGAAAAATATAATTACGATTTTAAGCAAGAGTTATCGCTGTGCGGCTACTGACGGCGTTTTAATTGCCCCCACCATGAATATATGGTTTTGTCATGAGAAACGATTAGACAAAAAAGTAGAGCATGATGTCAGCGCTTTTATCAGGCATTGTAATGACCCAATAATCGCCAACATTCCACGTTTTAAGATATACAGCATTTTGAACTATCCCAATAAATTTTTTGGACAACGGTTTTCTCCCCCAATTTACATTCATAAAAAGAATTGTGTTTCGTGTGGAAAATGTGTAGTAAATTGCCCGGTACAATGTATATGTAGGGACGATATTGGATACCCATTATTTAATAATGAAAAGTGCATACATTGTTATAGGTGTATTCACCATTGTCCTAAAAAGGCGTTGTCATTGTCAAAGAAATGTCCTCCGTCAAAAACACTGTACTACTAATGAGTATTTGATATAAGACAATCAGACAACTTCCAGTTTGCAAAGCCGTGAAATCAGAAGTTAAAGGGGGATTATTGTGTCAGCAAATATAGCAGAAACATTTGAATTGTTGTTCGATAAAAATAATAATGTTGCATACAAAGCATTACAAGATTTGCAAAAAGAAAGTGAAGAAACGGATTGTGTTTATCCGTATATGGATAGGTTAAGCGATATGCTTGACAATGATAATTCTTATATTCGCACAAGAGGGCTTATATTACTTGCCTATAATGCAAAATGGGATAAAGATTATAAGATTGATGAAGTCATTGATAAATATTTGAAGCACATCACAGATGTCAAACCCATTACAGCACGACAATGTATCAAGCTGTTGCCGATTATCGCAAAATGTAAGCCGGAATTAAAGAATGATATTCTTTCCGCACTTCATAAGGCGAATACATTTGTTTATGACGATAGTATGCAGTCGTTGGTTTATAAGGACATTCAAAAAGCGTTGAAGGAGATACAAAAATTATAAAAATCAACTTCCAGTTTGACAGCAAGAAAAGTTAGAAGTTGTAAATCTAGACAAATCCGATTTATTATATGAAAGGAAATTATATTATGAAAATTGATGTATGTTCAAAGAAAGAACAGGATTATATCATTGATAGACTGGTGGAATATAATCTATCTCAGGTTGAGGCTAAACAGAAAGAAAATTTCATAGATTTAAGCAAGAAAATCGGTAAGGATGATAAGATTGTTGCTGGTATTGTAGCAAGGATGTATTGTTGGAATGTGGTTTATGTTGATACATTGTGGGTCGATTCTAGTTATAGAGGGAAAAAACTTGGTAGCTTACTTTTAGAAGAAGTTGAAAATGATGCTAAATCAAAAGGTGCTAAACTTATTCATCTTGATACATTTGATTTTCAAGCCAAAGAATTTTATGAGAAGCAAGGGTATATTGTATTTGGTATATTAGAAAATTGTCCAGAAAAGCATTATAGATATTATTTGAAAAAAGTCTTATAGTTCTTAAATCAAACTTTTGGTCAATATATAAAACTCGACAACTTTCAGTTTGCCGACAAGTGCCAGTTTTTCAAAATAGAATACATAATCTTAGTTGGTGTAATGGCAAAAAATTAGCCATAGACAAACATCTATGGCTAGTAGTTTTTCACTAATCAATTGAATTTAATAAGCTTTTCTGTTAAACGGATATACAAGTTCTCCTTTCAGACCCTTGGGTCGCTTGTTTATATTTGTCATTGGTTGGCTTTTGGTTGGGGTTATAAAATACCCCTTATAAAGCCCGTAAATGCGTTGCTTGTTGCCCCGTGAGGTCGCAGGTTCGAATCCTGTTACCCCGATTTAAAAACCGACGTATATACGTCGGTTTTTCTATTCCGTGTGATATTTCGTGTTGTATTATGACGCAATCAAATATCATCATGTACACTACAGAAGATGGAGTCATAAAAATAGAAGTTACATTTGACCATGATACAGTTTGGCTTTCTATAGATCAAATGGCCGAATTATTTCAACGGGATAAAAGCGTAATTGGAAAACATGTAAGAAATATTTTTAAAGAAGGAGAATTGGAAAAAGAAGCAGTTTGGGCAAAATTTGCCTACACTGCTTCTGACGGCAAGACCTATCAGATGGATTTCTATAATTTAGATGTTATTATTTCCGTTGGTTATCGGGTAAAATCCCTGAGAGGAACACAGTTTAGAATATGGGCTGCTTCTATTTTGAAGGAATATATGAAAAAAGGGTTCGCATTAGATGATGATCGGCTTAAGAATCTCGGAGGCGGAAAGTATTTTGATGAATTGTTAGCTCGTATCCGTGATATTCGTTCTTATTGATTATGACCCAAAAGCAGAAAGTTCAATTATATTTTTTGCAGGTACAAAATAAAATGCACTGGGCGGCTCATACGGAAATATTGTAAATGTTTCGTTTTGTTTATAACTCCTTGATTTTTTATTTGTTGTAAGGATTACGAAGCCGTCCAGTATGATTCCGATTGTCAGTACGGAAACGTGATTATGCAACGGGTAGGATATAGTTGAATTATTGCAGAAAATCGTAACAGTTCAGACAGGTCTGCGCATTCACTGCGCTGAACGTGTCATAGAGTAGAGCCACTTCACAGTCTGTTATCCATTTCACAGATTTATGTTATATGTTGGCGTTGCAGCTTTCAAGTAAACGGTTTGTTCCCGTTATTTCAGCATCTACAAGGTCAATCATTCTTTTTACATTTGCAGAATGGGCGGAAGAAACTTCATTTTCCCATAACGGATTGATTTGTTTTTCAATCCCTGCACGGTACTTTTGCAGAATATTAAGCCGTTCCTGCAAAAGTTCCTGCTGTACATCAGGTGTAAATGTACTTAGAAAAAAAGCGGCAATAGAAAAGATGTTTGTATCGTAGTTGAATTGCAGGATGGATGCTTTTAAAGTGTTTATAAATTCGCTTTTCCCCTTATCAGAAAGTTTGTAAACGGTGCGGTCTGGCATATTCCCGACTTTCTCGGTAGTGCCAGATATAAATTCCTTTTTCTCAAGGGTTTTTAAGGTCGAATATACCGTTGAATCAGCGATATTAAACCACCATTTCACGTTCATGTAGTTTAAGCGTTTTATTATCTCGTATGCGTTAAGTGGTTTTTCGTATATGAAACCTAAAAGCATTGTAGCAGGTTTGGACAGCATATTTTTCCTCCTTGACATTGTGGTGTATTTGTAGTGCTTTATATATAAAGTAGTTTTTATAGACACTACTATTATAACATATCAATGTAGAAAAAGGAATACTGGAAAAGGAGGAAACCCCGATTTAACAATACACATCCCGCCACACGCATCATGCCGCTGCACACCGGCAAGGGCCGCACCGAAAGCCAAGCGGTCAGTGACATTATTGACTATGTATCCAACCCGCAAAAGACAGATAACGGCAGGCTCGTCACCGGCTTTGCGTGTGACAGCCGGGTAGCCGACGCCGAGTTTCTGCTAGCGAAACGGGAGTACATTTCCACCACTGGCCGGGTACGCGGCGCGGACGATGTACTTGCCTACCATGTCCGGCAGTCCTTTGTCCCCGGCGAGATTACCCCGGAAGAGTTTACGGTTAGAGGGAAGTAATTTCAGATTAGGCGGTATAGCCCCGATTACAAGGGCTGTACCGTCTTTTCGAGTTCCTATGCGCCTTGCCGTTTCGGTTGCGTGGCAGAAAGGAAATTGATTTCCCCTACAAAGTTGAAAACAATATCTACTTTCTGTACCCGTTTCCCGTCCACCTTTTCCGGCGCATGGACTATGATTTTCTTGATAAATTCATTGACGATTGCGGGGGTGAGTTCCTTTATCCCCACATACTTGCGGATAATCGCGGCGAAGCTGTCAAAGTCGCTCTTGTTCTGTTCGTAGGTATCGACTTCCTGCTGGTCTGCCTTGACCTTTTCTTCCAGTTCCCGCTGTTCCGCTTCATACTCTGCGGACAGCTTCAAAAATCTGTCGTGACTGATTGCGCCGCTTATGTCGTCCTCATAAATCCGCTTGAAGATACGGTCAAGTTCTACAATCCGTTTTTTGCCTGTCCGACTTCCCGTTTTCTGCGCTTCATTTCCTTTTCCGTTTCGGCAGAGCGTTGTGCGTACATCATTTCGTGGAAAGCCATGATTGAAGCTTACGTCGGAACTGAAAGTGTCCTTTCCCGCATATCGGAAGGTGTTTAGCAAGGTCACTACCCAGACTTCCTTAAAGCTTCTGGAAGCTTACCCCCTTGCCGCTGACATGCTTGCCGCTCCAAAAGACGAACTTGTGGAAACCATACGCAAAACCGCACGTTTCGGTGAAAAATATGCCGTTTCCAAATATGATGCCATATGTGCTGCCGCAAAGGATGCCGCTGTTTTCGGACGCGCGCTTCAAAGCAATGCATTCCGGATCCAGTTGTATATCAAAACCTACCGGGAATACCAGGAGCATCTGGACAGGATACTTGAGGAACTGCATAAGGCTGTTGATAAGCTGGAAGGGACACCGGTTTATGACCGCATCTTCCTTCTCCAGTCCCTGCGTGGTGTCGGTTTTCTCAGCGCAGTCGTCCTGATCGCTGAAATGGGCTCCTTTGACCTGTTTTCTTCCCCAAAGAAGCTTTATGCTTACTTCGGCCTGGATCCTGCCGTGAAGCAGTCCGGCAAGTTCAATGGTGACAAAGTCCACATGTCCAAGAGGGGATCCAGTCTTGCCAGGCGCATCCTGCATATGGTGGCCCTCAATAACCTTAAGGTGGATAAAATTTACAGCTGTCCAAAATGCGGAAAAATGCAGCGGCCAGAGAAGGCCCAGGCAAGGGGTTGAAGTCTGCCAGAGCCAGAGGGAGAACAGGGGGAAGACCGAGGGTCGATTCTGAGCAGGTGAAAAAGGCCATAAAACCGTGCTGTTTTCGAGGGGAAATGCGTCAGAAAAACAGAGGAAAAATTGCTGAAAATCCTAAGATTTTCAGCTTTTTGCGAATTGACAGACTCCGTTTTTGGCTAGATGACAATCTTGGGATGGTGCTCCTTAAAAGCGCCCTTGGGATCCAGGGATAATCCGTCACACAGCCAGTGTATTTCTTTTAACGTAACTTTTTTCAACTCATCTGGTGTATCCGGCCAGTGAAAGGAATGATGGTCCAGCCGCTTCATTAAGATCCAAAATCCTGACCCGTCCCATTGGAGGATTTTGATTGATGTGCGTCTGCGATTACAGAAGGCAAACATACAACGGGAATACGGATCCAGATGGAATTTTAGTTTTATAATAGCCGCCAATCCCTGGTAGCTCTTTCGTAAGTCCGTGACACCACATGCAAGATACACAGTTGTTCCGCCGGCCAGATCAAGCATAAGCACTCAGTGTATGGATCAAAGAAGCCATAAGTCCGACAGGACACCCGGCACCAATTTCAATCCGGATGCTTCCGGGAAGATAGATCGTTACAGGCACACCGCCGACTGAAAGATCAGATGAGATTTCCTGTTGGGAAGGAAGTTTTGCAAAAATAGGTTCATCTGGCTGTTCTTTTGTTTGCTTCCGGATCCAATAGCCAAAAGTTGATTGTGGAATTTGATGCTCCTGACACCATTCTTTCTGGGATAAACCACTTTCATGAAAGTCCTGGATACGTTTTGTCCAGAGTTCTGTCTTTGTAAGTTCATTTTTATCCATAGGCAATACCTCCATAATTTGAAGTGATTGTATCAGAAATACACATGAATTGACAGATACGGATTATTTCCTACTTACGGATGAAGCGGAGATAAGGAAATGCCGTTGCTTAGGTTTTTCCATGCAACGGCATTTTGGGTGGTTCTTATTCAATTTTCAATACATAAGCCGGAAAGTCCGTGGTGGTGCGCCCTTGATTCGTAACAGAATTTCTATGCGTTCTTCTTTTTTCTGTTGCGCTGTGCCACGGAACACCTGAACGCCTTAAACATTGCCGGGGACAATTCAGGAGAATCTTCATCAAATTGAATTTCCCGCTTTGCCGCTGCCCTGACTTCCTCCAACTGCTCCTGCGTAGGAGCCTGGCCATCCTTAATTGTAAAAGTTTTGGTCATAGTAAAGCCTCCTTTCACTTTCTGTTGCCAATCTTGCAGAGATTAACCGGATATTTTCCCCTCGCTCGGTAAATACAACAAACAATAAATCGCCAACCATACCGATTGCAATATAACGGTCTCCTTCCATACTATGCTCGAAATCATACATCTCTATGTAATATTCATCACGAAAAACGTATGAAGCCGTTTTAAAAGATATGCCGTGTTTTTGGCGGTTAATACGGTCTTTTTCCTCGTCCCATTCAAATTTTAGTTCCATAAATTTTTCCTCTCTCAAGTAAACAGGACACCGTTTGCAGAAATACGTCCTTTCTTTAGTAGTAGGATTTCCAACTTCCCGACAAATTGGAATTGCCTTTATTGTAAATCATCTTTAGAAATTGCTATTGAAGGATAATGAGAAAGTTCCGTCAAATCAACATTTAGTGGCACACTATAAACCATGTAATAATTATTAGGATTGACGGCAATCAATTCATTCATTTTCTGTTCTGCTAAGTCTTTATCATTTGTAGCATACACAACTGATACAACACCTACTTTATCATTTTCCGTCCCCTGTATATTTCCGCATAATATTAATTTTAATGGGGCGTTCCCATTCAAGCCTTGCTTAATATAGTCCTTATATTCCATAGTTTGCCCTCCATCAATCCCGATTTTTCGCTCTGTTTATCTGCTCAATAAACTGGAATTTTCTAAGCGAAATTATCATGATAGTTACTCCTCTCAAAAACCCGATTTTTTCATTCTATTTCTCTTACCAGCAAACAGAAATTGATCGTGCGAAAAAACTACTTTAATTTGCAAACCAAAATTTCAATTTCTGTATCTTTAAATACATTCTTTATTTGGGTTGCAACATCTTACCATTTCAAACGATTAAGCCCTGCGCCAATAGTCGGCATTGCAATTTTATAGATACTTTCTCGTTCACATATCTCTTTCATTTTTTGTAGTGCAGCTTTCATGGCTGCAAGGGTTGGTTTATGAAAATATCTCTCTTTTGTAATGAGATTCAATACTCTGCCTTCTAAAATACAATCGCCGCTGATTTTGCAATCCATAAAATGTTTTGCGTATTCGGGATATTTCCTCTGTAATATGTGTTTCATATCAAATCGCTTGTTAAATTCAACAACGATCCCTTTCCCCATGCCAAAATCCGCACTGATACAGTGTGCAAAATAATAATCTTCTGAAACCGAAAATAGGTCTTTTACTTCTTCCTTGTATTTCATACCTGCCCTTTCTGCATATTCAAATCCCGATTTTTCGCTTTCTTTATCTACTCAATAAAGTGGAACTTGAACTTTTATATATTTACATCAAATACCGCCTTTATTTGTCCATTCTCTATGAAAAACTCTATTTCAAACCAAAAATCCAACTCTTCACCAAAACTCGTTGGCCTGTAACACACTATATCCCTATTATCAATTTCAAGCCTTGCTTCATCCATAGCATCTATATCCTCCATACAGGATTTTTGAAAATGGTCTACCACAAACTTTTTATCTTCATATTCTTCCCACATAGCCAATTGCTCAACTAACCATTTTCCAAATCCCAAGCAGGCATTTTCTGATGTCTGTTCTGTGTCAATAAAAGAGGCCCATGAAGATTTCGGTGGAATACTGGATACAAGTTTTGTATATTCTTTGTCTGCAATCGTATCTACCATTAACTTAATCAATTCCTGTGCTTTTGTTTTAAATTCCGATTCTATCATTTTTATCCCTCATCCTTAAATCCCGATTTTATTGCCCAAAATGATTCTACCACATTTCTATAAATAAATCATCTCACTTTTTATGATTTCCTCCGCCCGGCTGCGGTATTGTTCATCCGTCCTAAAATCCAAACTTAGAAGAAATCCAAACGTTCCTCTGTAAATCCTTTATTTAAGGCATTTTTTGATATAAAAGTTTGGATTTTGTTTTGTACTTCTCTTGTCAGAAATGAGAATAAATTGATTGAAACAGAGCTAAATAGCAATGTTTTACGCATTTTGTCATAATTGGAGTATTGTACTTTGTGAAACGAAATCCAAACTTTTTCCGGCAAGAATCCCCAATTATCAAGCTGTTTTCAGAAAAGTTTGGATTTTATATAAGTTTGGATTTTAGGCCAAATCTAAACTTTTGGATTTGTCCTACCCATTCAAGCTGGTTCCGGGCTTTTAGTTCCTCGGTCACTTCCTCGGCGGCTTTCATCTGCTCTATAATAAGGTCAAGCCGTTCCTCTGCCTGCTCGTTCAGGTCGGCAAGGTATGTCCACAATTTCCCGGTCAGGATAAGGGAGCTGTAGCTTGCCGGGTGTTCCTGTTTGAGATATTCCCGGTGCAGCCGCCCATAGCGTCCGATGGGGCGGTTCTCCTCCGGCAGTTTCAAGTCCGGGATGTAGTAGTCGCCTACCAGAATATAGTCAATGCCGTTCTCTGTGATTCTTTCTTTCAGTTTTTCCATTGCCGTTCCCTCCTGTGGTGGAAGGCTCGTCACTGGCCAGCTCAATCACGTCCATAATGCCACAATCCAGAGTTTCGCAAATACGGGCAAGTGTGTCCATGCTGATATGTTTCCCTTCTTTTCCCATGTTGGCTATCATATTTGTGGTTAGGCCAGCGGCAAGCCTCAAATCCTCTTTCCTCATGTTGCGCTCTATCAGTGTGTGCCAGAGCGGTTTGTAGCTGATGTGCATTTTTCTCCCTGCCTTTCTGCCCCGGATGGGCGTTTGTACCCATTATATCAGGATTCTTGCTAACTCACAAATATTTCTTGACGGTATCGCCGGTTCCGTCTGGATTGTGCTTTTCCTTTCCTCTTTTGGTTACCTCTAATTAGCCGTGACCTGCTTCATGCCTTGGCTTTTTGCTCATGTGATATAAAGAAGTAAAAGAAGTGTAAAAAATTTTGCCGTTCCCTGTCCGGCTGACTGCCGGACGGGTCGGGCTTTAGTCGGGCAACTCTACCTTGCCGACAAAAGAGTAATAGATTTCGATTTCCTGTCTGCGGAGCTTCCCCCGGCGTTTCCCGTCAAGGGCTTCCGATTCGTGGATTACGATTTTCTCCACAAACTCCCGTAACAGGGTAGGGGTGAGTTCCTCAAAGCTGGTGTACTTGCGTACCACTTTCATAAACTTTTCGGCGTTCGCCGTGGCTTCCAGTGTCCTTGAAAGCTCGCCCTGCAGAACGGCGGCACGTTCTTTCAGTTCCTTTTGCTCGGCTTCGTAGTCTGCCGACAGTTCCGTGAAACGCTCGTCCGATATGCGCCCGGTCACGCTGTCCTCATACAGCCGCTTGAAGATAGCGGAGAGTTCCGCAATCCGCTTTTCTGCCGCTTCCAGCTCTTTCTTTTTTGCGGCGTTGCGGCGTTTGCTCCCGTCCTCGGTCTGCTCGGTCAACAGCTTCATAAACCGGGCTTCGTGCTTTGCGGCGTAGCTGGTGACTTTCCGTAGGTTCTCGGTCACTCCGGCGGTCAACAGGTCGGTGCGGATAAAGTGCGCCGTACAGTCTGCCGTGCGCTTCTTGTAGCTGCCGCAGATATAGCAGTCCTGCCGCCGCTTGTCCGTCTGATAGTGTTGCTGGTACATGACGCTGCCGCAGTCGGCACAAAAGAGTATGCCGGAGAACAAGCCCACTTCATCATAGCGGTTAGGGCGTTTGCGCTGCTTGCGTAGCTCCTGCACACGCTCCCATGTGTCCTTGTCGATTATCTGCTCGTGGTGGTTCTCAAAGATTGCCTGTTTGTCCTCGCTGTTGTAGATAATCTTGCTGCACTTGTAGGATTGTGTGGTGGTCTTGAAGTTCACAAGGCAGCCCGTGTATTCCCGGTTTTCAAGGATATGTACCACGGTATTCGCCGCCCATTTGCACTCATAGCCGGGGTGGTAGCGGCGGGTTCTCCCTGTCCGGCGGTATTCCAGCGTTCCCGGCGTGGGGATTTGCTGTTCCGTAAGCATACGGGCTATCTTGGTCGGACCGTTCCCGGCAAGGCAAAGGCTGTATATCTGCTTTACCACGGGGGCGGCTTCCTCGTCAATGATAAAATTTTCGTCCTCGTCCATGAGGTAGCCATACACGGGCTTGCTTGTGACAGGTTTCCCACTCATGCCTTTTGACCGCTTCACGGCTCTGATTTTCTTGCTCGTATCCCTCACCAGCCATTCGTTAAAAATATTTCGCAAAGGCGCAAAGTCATTCTCGCCCTGTGCGCTGTCAACGCCGTCATTGATGGCAATGAAGCGGACGTTTTTCTGTGGGAAAATCATTTCCGTGTACATTCCCACTTGCAGATAGTTTCGCCCTAACCGTGACATATCCTTTACGATAACCGTTCCCACAAGCCCCGCTTCAATGTCGGCAAGCATGGACTGGAAGCCGGGTCTTTGGAAATTTGCCCCGGAGAATCCGTCGTCCGTGTACCATTTGAGGTTGGAAAAGCCGTTCTGTTTTGCGTAGGCTTCCAGAATCCGCTTCTGGTTGCTTATGGAATTGGATTCCCCGGAAAGCTCGTCCTCGTGCGACAATCTCGGATAAAGGGCGGTAATGAGTTGTTGGGTGGTCTGTCTTAACATAATGTCCTCCGTTTCCGACAGCCAGTCCCACTATTCCGTAGGCTTAGTATACCATACCGCAGCCTACGGCTGCAATCAAACCTAAAAGCAAAAAAGCAAAAAGAATCATCCTATTCGTAGATGCACGTGCTATAATGCACATATACGGTATCTTGTACCAAATCCATCGGGAACTAAATTCCCCTGCAAGCATTCATACGAAAGGATGATCCTATGAACACTATATTAGAACAATTCCAGAAAAAAATCAATGGTACTTTTGCGTTTTTTGACCGCATGATTATAAAAGGTTACCTTTTCCCCTTCTTTTCCGTATCGGGTAGAATGTATTTTTTGTCACAGATGAACCTCCTTCTCAAAGACTTTTCTGCCTATGCAAACCAAATGACCAATGACCTTGTCTCTTATGTTGAGAAAATGGCCGCCAAAGAAGGCCGGCCTTTGGTCTACCTCTCTTCCTCACAAATATCAAAAGAGGAAAACGCTCGAAAAATCCTTCTCGAAAATCCTGTTGAGCAAGGACTGATCTGTATCTTATCTGTTGTGGAAGGATGCCAGACGCTCCAACCAGTAAAGAACTCCTCCGGGCTCCTGGAACTGCGCAGCGTTACCCGCAAATGTAAATACTATTACTTCTATTACCTCGATAAAGAGTTTGGATTCATGCATGTAAAACTCCAAACATGGTTCCCATTTCTGATCCAGGTGTACATCAACGGCAGGGAGATGATGAAGCATGTGTTTGATAAAAACGGGATCACCTACCGTATGTATGATAATTCTTTTTCAGAAATCAGTGACATTCCAAAAGCACAGGAACTGGCAGATCAATTTGACTCAAAAAAACTCTGCCGCCAGCTCGATTTCTTTGCGCATAAAGTAAACCCTTATCTTGATATGCTGGAAACCATCTTCCATCAGGGTTACCACTGGTCTGTTGACCAATGCGAGTTCGCAACCGATGTGATGTTTGAGAGCCGTGAAGCTCTGGAGGATCTTTATCCCTCCCTGGTTGGGCACGCATTCTATGACTTCAAATGCACAGATGTATTTTCCTTTCTGGGACGTAAACTAAATGCAAAGTTTCTGGGAGAAGCAGTCTCCGATTACCGAAAACGCCCAGTAGGCTGGAGGATTAAATTCAAGCTGAAGTCCAACAGTATCAAGATGTATGATAAATTTAACTGCCTGCGGATAGAAATGACGATCAATGACCCAAAGGAATTTAAGGTTTATAAGGAGGTCCATCATAAGGACGGAACGGCTTCCAGGCAGTGGGTTCCCATGGGGAAATCCATTGCTAACCTCTATCGGTACGCAGAGATTTCAAAAACCGCAAACAAACGGTTTTTAGAATCCATGTGCCATGTGATTCCTCAAAAAAGCGTGGAAGAGGAAATCAATCATGTCTGCCAGAAAAAGAAAGTAAAGGGAAAAACTTACAGTGGATATAATGTATGGTCCCCTGAAACCTTCCATCTTTTCGAAACGATTTGTGATGGCCGCTATCTGATCCGTGGATTTACCAACCGCGATATCCGACAAAGTCTCTATAAAAAAGGGGCTGAATCTGCAAAAAGTCGTGGGAAAATGAGCCGGGAGTTTTCAAAACTCAGGGGCCATGGATTGATCCGGAAAATCCCACACTCCAGAAGATATCTGGTCAGCGATAAAGGGAGGCGGGTTATGGGAGCCCTGATTGAAACCAAACGGAAAATCTATCCGGAACTAGCAGCACAATAAACATCCAGCCTGTTAATACTTTTTCTCAAGTCTGCCAAATCGTCAGGCTCAATGTTTATGCCCAAAATCAAAATACATCGTTCTATTTTTATGTTTTGAGAAAGCAATAACATAGGGCGGGGCTGTCTGTACAGTCCTTTTTGCTACTTTATGTCGAAAAATATCACGGTTTTTTGTTACGGTTTATAGCAAGTAGCTTATTATAGAAAATATCAAATTTTTATGCTATACTTTAGTTCGTTACAAAGTGACAAACTAAATCTACGGGGGCAACACATGGACGCACAAGTTTTTTGGGATGTTATCGGCAATTACAACAGACAAACATGGATAATCCAAATTGCATTACTCATTTTTTTACTCATAGCGGTTGCTTTGTCCTATACAAAAAAAATAAAGTGGGCGGCAAAATTCTCGCTTGGGATTATTAACCTCTTTATAGGCATTGGATTTTTCGCTTGGTATGGAACAGAGCCTATTCAGAAATTTTTTGCATTTCCGTTGTATATCACTTGCGGTGTTCTGTTCCTATACGAAAGTCTGCATAACAAGGACGATATACTCAAAACACCTACCGCATTTCAGATGTTTCTACTGGTGCTTTATTTAGCGTACCCTTTTGTTTCCATTCTTTTAGGTAATTCTTTCCCGCAAATGGTAACATACATCATGCCTTGCCCCGTAATCAGCATAAGCATGACGGTTTATGCTGGCTATAAAAGAAAAAACAAGCTGCTCCTCGCTTTACTGACCATATGGGGATTGACCGGAATAAAATCAGTCATCTTCAATGCCTATGAAGATATAATTCTACTGATTTGCGGTTTGTATGGTATCGTGCTGCTGGCAAATGAAATACGGCAATCAAGCAAGAAATAAACATGGTGTCATTTATTACTATTCCAGCGGTCACGCTCCACGGCATGACCGCTTTTCCATGCCACAACTTAGGCGGTAAAAGGCGGCTTGTGTCCGGCTACGCTTTCGGCTTCCAGCACTTTCATCATCTTGTCGGCGGCGGTGGCGGTAGTGCCTTGTTTGAAGTAGCCGGAAACCACAAGGACGGTGTTCCCCCGGCGTACCTCGGTCACGCAATCCGGGCGGCGGGCGGTGGTGGCGGTGCTTTTCTTGGGCGTGTCGGTCATAGGCAAATCTCCTTTCCGTTCAGCAGCTTTTTAAGGCGTTCCATTTTCTCCCTTGCTCTGGCTTTCCTGAAATTCCCCCCGGTAATGCAGACGGGGGTACACATTTCCGTAAGGCGGTCATAAATGCGGGCGTGGGCGGTGTCCTCCGGGTTCTGCAATTCTTCCAGCGTCAAATTTGTTGTCACGATTAAGGGCTTGCCGCTTCGGTATCGGCTGTCTATCACGTTGTAAACCTGTTCAAGCCCGTATTCCGTGCCACGCTCCATGCCGAAATCGTCAAGGATAAGCAGAGGGAAGCTGCAAAGGCGGGCTATGTACTCGTTCCTGTCCTTATAGCTGGCGGCAAGGTCGTTGAGTATCAAGGCAAAGTTTGTCATGCACACGGAAACCTCTTTCTCCATGAGGGCGTTGGCGATACACCCGGCGAAATAGCTTTTGCCTGTGCCTACCATGCCCCATAACAGATAACCGATATTCCCGGCTTTCATTTCCTCCCAACACTCCACATAAGCATGGGCTTTGTGCATTTGGGGGCATTTCCCGTTGTCGTTTTCAAACGTCCATTCCCGCATAGCCGGGTCTGTAAATCCCTTTCGTTTCAGCCGTTCCACTTCCTCCCGGTGCTTATATTCCCGGTGGCTGGCTTCCAGCGTTTCCCGGCGTTTTCTCTGGCAGTCACATTCTTTGGGGTGGCGGTCACGTCCAAAAAAGGTCTTGCCCTCCGGGAAGTAGGCTTCTTTGGGCTGGCGGCAGCTCGCGCAATATAAAAGCCCGTCCTCCCCAATATAGTCCTCCAGCTCTGCTTCCTGTGCCGTGGCAAGCCGGAAAATGGCGTTATCGTAATCACTCATAAAATCGTCCTCCTTGTTCATGGTCTTTTACGCCCTGTTTACGGGGCGTTGTGTCTATGCGGTCAAAGGCTTTCGCCCTCCTTGTAGGAATAATCGGGGATTCCTTTCTTTCCTGTGCCTTTCCTGTCACGTTTTGCCCACATACGGACAGCGGCGGCATGGTTGGCGTACACTTTCCCGTAGACGGCTATGTACTCGCTCAATTCCTCAATGAACCGTTCCAGCCTGTCCGGGTATTCCCCTTTCAGCTCCGCATACTCGGATTCGGAGAGGAAAAGGTTTTTATATCTGCCAAAGGGTGCGGGCTGCTCCCCACTCACTCCTTTTCGTTGGTTCTCTTTTAGTTGGTTTATAGTAAGTTGGTTAGGGGTCGGTTTTCCGTCCAACGCAAAGGTCGGTTTTCCGCCCTTATGAGGGTCGGTTTTCCGGCTATCAGAGGGTCGGTTTTCCGGCTGTATGGCTGTCATATGGTCGGAAAACTGTACCACTGGCATTTGCGGTATTTTTATATAAAGGCGGTTGGGTGCGGAGAAGCCCCGGCGTTCCCTCACCAGAAGCCCGGCAGCGTCCAGCTCGTTCAGTGCGCTTTTTATGGCGGTGCTGCCTTTATCCAGCATTTCCGTTATCTCCGAAACGGGATAGACAATATACGTCCTGCCCTCGCTGTCATGCCAGCCGTTCTTCTGTGAGAGGGTGGAACGGTCAAGAAGCAGCCCATAGAGCAGCCTTGCGGTATGCGACAAGTCCATTTTCAGCAGAAAATAGGGATAGGGCAGAAAACGGGGCAATATGGTGTCGGCTGTGATGTATTCGGTTATGGTTCTCACCTCCTGTCTGTGGCTTCTTGTTACGCAGTTAAAACGACATTTTCGGGGGTAAAGGATAAATGTATCGGCTACCTGTTGAGGGCGGTCAAAAAAGCCTTGATTTACGGGCTTCTTTCATAGCCTAAATGCGTAGAAAGGTGGTATCTTTTCCGCTGTCTGTCGGCTTCTTTCCGGCGGCGCACTCTTGCGGCGCAATCCGGGCAGTATTTCCCCCGGTTTGACTTGGGGAGAAAATACCCGCCGCACTCGGTACAGCGTTTCCTGTCTGCCCGGTGCAAAAGGACGGCTTCCAGCTTCCCGTCCAGCGGCAGAACGGCGGTAATGAACCAGCGGCATATAAGCGAATAACTGATACTCTGGACGCATACACAAGGCTCGCCGTTATCCAGCAAGATACAGTTGCCGTTATCGTAGTTGCAGCACTCATGCACAAGACGGCGGGCGGCTCTGTACTGCTGGTAGTCCATGTAGGGGCGTTTACCGTTCATTTTCCCGCCCCTTTCCCCGTTCCGGCTCCCGGCGCAATATTTTGTCAAGGTTGCCCTTTACGGTCTGCAATTCCCGGACGCTTGCTTTCTTCTCCCGGTACTCGTTGTAAAGGGCGTTTTTCTCTTTGGTAAGCTGCTCAATCTCCGTTTGTAAGGTCTTGGAAGCTGGCAGTTTGGTAATGCCCTGTGCCTTGAAATACCGGGCGGCAGATTCGGAAATGATAAATTCGCTTTCGTGCTGCTCCCGGTAGGCTTTTCGGGCTTTCTCCGTTTTCTGCGCCCGCAGTCCGTCACGGGCTGGCTTGGTCTTGATGTACGCCAATAGCTGTTTCTGCAAGTCCTTTTTCTCCTGCAAGGTGCTTTCCACGGTTTTCAGTTTCCCGGTCACTTCATGCAGTCCGGCACTGGCAGCGGCAAGGGCGGCTTCCAGTTCCTCCGGGGAAGAAAAGCCGGATTCCTCGTAAACGCTCATGGTAGCCGCCATTTGCTTCAAGTTGTGCAAGGTCGCCCATTTCTCATAGCCTTTCCCCTTGCCCTCGGCTTTCTTGGCGGCTATGTCTACCATGCGCTGTACAACTTCCCGTTGGGAAGCGTCTTGTTTCGGTGCGTTTATGGCGGTTTTATTCCGCTGTAAACGGTCTTTTATGCTGCGGGGGCATTCCTGTCTGGGTGCGGACGTTTCGGCGGCTCTGGCGGCGTTCTGTGCGTTTTGGGTGAGTGCTTCCAGTATGGCGGCATGGTCAAAATCATCACCTAATTTCCGAGCTGTGATTGGCTTCGTTCTGTCCGGCGTGAGATAGGACAATCTCCCCCGGCTCTCCTTGACGGTCACGCCCTGTTGCAGCAGCTTCCCGGAAAAGTCCTCAAAGGAAACGGCAGAGGACAGGGCGGATCGGATTGTGCGCCGTAGCTTCTCCTTGTCGGTTTCAAACTTGGTCTGTTTGGGCGGCTCTCCTGTGGCGGCTTGGGAAGCGTTCTCTTTATCCAGTGCGGCTTGTCCTTTCCGTTTCGCCCAATACTCACGCTCGGTAACTCGGTTCTTGCTCCCGTTCAACAAGTCAATCTGATAGAGGTTTTCCCGGTGGCACATCTCCATGACTTCCGCTTTGAAGTATTCCATAGCTGCGTCTGTACAGCGGTGCTTGCAGCCCTCCCTTGTGTCGGCTGGTCTTTCCATGTAGGGCAATAGCGGCACTTCGGCAATCCGCAAGCTGTTTATGACGATATGCACATGAATGTTGCCGCTGTGGTTATGCCCGTCCGGGTGGGTGCATACAAGGGCTTGGTGTCCGGGGAAATGCTCGTTACAAAACTGCTCGCCCAACGCCTGCGCTTTATCTACGGTCAAGCCGTTGTCGGGTGCGTCACGGGGGTCAAAGGAAATAATATAGTGGTGGCTCTTTACGTCCTCCCGTTTCTGGTTCTTGCCGTATTTCAGATTGGAACGCATACAGGCGATTGCAAAATCTTCCTCACCACAATTCAGAGAGGAAATGCGGTAATCGTCACGGGGAATAAGCCGCCCATTTTCATCAAGGGTGGGCTTCATGGTAAACTCGTCATGCTCAAAAGTTAGGTACTGTTCAGCCGCCCCATAGTCGGCATTTTTAGAGCTGATATGTTTGAATGTTGCCAATGGTTTCACCTACTTTCTGCAAGACTTCAAACTTCAAGGCGGCAAGCTCCGCTATGGCGGCTCGTACCTCTTGGGATAGGGCGTTATAGGGTGCGCCGTACTCATTCAGACAGCGGGCAATCTGGTTCAAGTTGCCGCCTATCTTGCCATACTCGGCTGTGAGTTTCCCAACGGCAGAGAGTAATTCATCATTGACAGGGGAAACGGTAATAACCGGGCGTATGCTTGACTTAATGAGGGCTTGCCGGATAAACTCGGCTTGGCTCATTTTGCAGAGGGTGACACGCTCGGAAAACTCTGCATATTCTTCCTCGGTCAAGCGTGTTTTGATTACCCGGTGGCGGTGGGGCGTGTTGTATCTTTTCATGGCTGTGAACCTCCTTTCGCTTGCCGTAAAAGCGGCGGTAATCATAAGCGGCGTAAGCCGCAAAAAGGCGGGCTTGGGGTGGCAACCCCAACAAGATTCCCATAGGACAAAATGAGCGATAAGCGAATTTTGGTACTGTGGTAGAATCTTGCTCTTAAAAAGTGGCGGCTTCCTCTGTATGGGCTTCCCTCAATACCTTTAGTGCCGCAAGCGGGGATTTTGCCAAAGCAGCGGCGGTATTTCTCCCTCTGATACCTACAAACCAGCAAAAAGCAAAATGGACGTTGATTTGTGGAAATTTCCCCTCATTCCTTACAACACCACGCAAGCCGGAATAGGCGGGAATTTTGAGAAATTTCTTTTTATCCCCCTTTGCACGGCATAATACTGGCGATTTTTGAAAATGCCAAAAATGGGCGCAAAAAAACAGGAAACCTTTTTTGATTTCCTGTCTTGGTGTGCCGCTTCTATGTAGCGGCGGTTATTCAGTTTTTCGGTATGGCTGTTCATCAAAACGGAACTTGAACAGGGCAGTGACAAGCCGCTGTTTTATGCTGTCCTCGGTATCCCTGTCTATATGCCCGTTTTCAATAGCGGCGATTCGGATTCGCTTGCTGTAATGCCGTAAAACCTCGTCCACGGCTTCCGGCTCTCCGCTGGTCGCCCGGACAATCGTTTCATAGGGCAAAAGATTCGGATTTCCCATGCGAAAGCACCTCCATTTTCCTTTGCAGGAGTTTTAACGTCCTGCGGATTATATACCCGGTCGTACTCCGGCAGCGTCCGTACATTTTCCCGATTTCCTGTTGTGTATAATCCCCGAAAAAGTAAAGGAATATGATTTCCCGGTTTCTCTCCGGCAAGGATAACAGGGCGGCGGCAAGCTCCCCATTGGTGAGGATAACGGTCTGACCGCATATCGTTATAGGGTATTCTTCATAAGGTGCTTCAAAATATTTGTCTGTTGTGCCTAAAGGGTAAAACTTTTCTTCTGTGAGGTATTCAAGGGATATTTCTTTCTGCCGCCGTCTGCTCCTGTCACGCCATGCGTTGAGTGCTGCATAGCGTATGACGGTCTTGCAAAAGCCGTTGAAGGTATACATGATGTGTTCCTTGTATGCTTCTGTGCAAGGCATAGGTGATTTCCCCCTTTCTCCCACATGGGCGTTTTATGGTTGACAGTTACATTTAATAATTCAGAGAAATAACAGCACGTAGTCTGTCATATCTTGAATATTGCAAAAAATATTTTGTATAAGCCTATAACCAAAAGCAAACTTGAATTTAACAGCAATACAATGAACAAGTCTTTTACAAAATACCATACTACCCATAATGGAATACCTACCATATAGGGCAAACAGAGTAACAATAGTGGCAATATGCCATGCCTTGTAATGTCAAAGAGTATCAGTCTTGTTGTCTGTTTCTTTTTCTTCCATTTTCTTATTGTTGCTATCGGATATACTGCCACTGCAACCAACGCTAAATATGCTCCATTCAGCAACAGGTGTCTTACAATATACGGGCTGCCAGATATATCATATTGTTCTCTGCCCAAAAGAGCAAATATCACATTTTGGGAGATAATATCTGCCAATTGATTCGTGACAAGATAATCGTTCATATTGATAAGGAAAATGATTCCTAATCCGCTTTCCGGCAATAGATACATATTAGACATATAATTCTCAACCAGCCCTGAATGCCCCAATACAGGCTCTGTATATTCTTCTGTCAAAGTCCACCCCATTCCGTAATAATAGGGAGTGTTATCATCTACATATACATTGTCATAAAGCATAGTATTTAAACTATTCTGATTGACTATTCCCATTCCTCCATTTAGATACATTTGCAGATATTTTGCCATATCTGATACACTGGAACTTAAATAACCTGCCGGAACGGTAGACCATGAATGTTTATCGGGATAGTCCGGCTCTCCCGCAATCGGAAGTCCAAAATAATTTCGATATCCTGTTATCAATCCGTTTTCTTTGCTTTGTACAAGTGTTGCTGCCGTATGATTCATACTTAGTGGAGAAAAAATGCTTTTATCCATATACTCTGAATAGCTAATTCCGCTGACTGTTTCTATGATTTCTCCTAACAATCCATAATTGATATTTGCATATTGATGTTGTCCGTAACTTTCTGTTATTTTTGCATTTCCAAAACGCTGATATGTCCCTAAACCGCTTGTCTGATTCAAAAGCTGTCTTACAGTAATTTTATCTCCGTCGGACACATTTATAAAATAATCAGATGTATCAATATAATCAGATATTGTCGTGTCTAAATCTACTTTTTCTTCTTCCACAAGCTGCATAACAGCTAATGCTGTAAATGATTTGCTCAATGAGCCTATAATAAAAGGCGTATCTAAATTATCGCAATTTCCATAAGCTTCAGAAAACAGAACCTCTTTAGAGTCTACAATGGCTATCGCCATTCCGGGAATATGTAATTCCTTTATTTCTTTTTTTATCTGGCTGTCAATATCGCTATAATTGCTACTTTTTTCATATGCCAAAACAGGCTTATCCCATATAGCAATAACACAAATTAGTGACAGTATTACACAAATGATTTGCCTGATTTTTCGATTCATAAAACCTTTTCCCTTGTTTTTTTCTGATATACCATGCGCTATCATTTCCCCTCTAATTTTTTTGCTCCCTCAATTAAAATGTCTATTGATAATTCAAAACTATCTTTTATCAACTGTGTATTACCAAAGGCGTTATGATTTTCAAGTAATGCAAAGCCCTCTAAAAAACTTCTAAACATTCTGACTAAATGAATGCAATTATCTTGTGAAATATTTAGTGACTTAGTTATTTTGAAAAAAATTGAAAACATTTTTGAAGTCACTTCATTCATCTGTTCATTCTCAAATTGATTGTACCAAAGCATTGTGCTAAAAACTCCTTGATTCTCTATTGCATATTCATGAAAAGCGTAGCACATAGCTCTAATCGCATCATATCCAGAAAATCCTATTACAGATTGAATAATTTTGTCTTCTAATTCTTTCCAACCATATAGCATAAGCTGCTGTTTTAGGTCGTCAAGCCCATCTATATGGTTATAAAGCGATGGCGACTTAACGCCTAATTGCGATGCAAGCGTTTTTAAAGATAGGTTTTCTATGCCTATCGTATTTGCTATATATGCAGCTTCCTTGATAACCGATTCTTTATCAATTTTTATTTTCGGCAAAATAAAGCTCCTCCTTTTTTAATCCAGTTTGTATTTTAACAAATTCAATTAGTTATGTCAAGATATTAAGAATTGACAAGGGCTTCCGTAGTAGTCGGCATTGTGGGAATGTATATAACTGGCTATCTCATGGAATTGTGGGTAACTCTGTTTGCAGGACGTGGGGAAGCTGCACTTTAGCTTTTCCATGTGCTGTGAATAGAGTTATCCATGATTCCATAGCCAGTTATGCACATTTCCACAAATCCAAACTTAGAAGAAATCCAAACTTTCCTCTGTAAATCCTTTATTCAAGGTATTTTCTGATATAAAAGTTTGGATTTTGTTTTGTACTTCTCTTGTCAGAAATGAGAATAAATTGATTGAAACAGAGCTAAATAGCAATGTTTTACGCATTTTGTCATAATTGGAGTATTGTACTTTGTGAAACGAAATCCAAACTTTTTTCGGCAAGAATCCCCAATTATCAAGCTGTTTTCAGAAAAGTTTGGATTTTATATAAGTTTGGATTTGTGGGAAAATCTAAACTTTTGGATTTTCCCACAATGCTTGTCTTTGGGTCTTTGGTTTCTTTGGTTCGGAATAGTGTGGTGCTGGCGGTCTATCTCTTGTTTTCGGTTGCTTGCTTCTTTACCGTACATGAGCATTCGCACCAGGGTTATCATTGCCGTAACCTTCCGGCAGGTTGATGACGCCCCAGATTCCAAGGCCGGCTCCGAGTGCGATCACGAGGGTCTGCAAAACGTCGATTGCGCTGTTGAAAAATTCCATACTTTAATTTAGCCGGAATCGCTTTGTGGTTAGCGTTGGTTCATAGGCATACAAAAGCCGGACAACAAAACCGCCCTGCGTTTTGGGCGGCTCGATTCCGGCTATCCTCCTTCTTCATTTTTTTGTTGAGCTGTCCGCTTTGTACGCCAATGGCCTCAACCGAGGCAGGTTTCAGGGACCCTGGCGGGTAGATAAGATCACTCCTTTCTCGCGGAACGGGATTATTCGCCCTCGGTGTCTACGTCAACTTCAAACACATCGTAGACCTCGTTGGGTTTTGGTTTGAGCCGGGTGGACAAAAACGCTTCAATGTCAAAGGCGTTCTTATCGTCCGCGTCGGCGGTGTACTGGAAATTGGGGTGCCTGGTGATGTCATACTTATCCGACAAAAACGGGCGGACGCCCCGCAGCTGGAGGATACATTTTCCCCCGTCCATCACCGCAAGCTCATCCTGGCTCATCAACTCTTTGCCACATTGTCAAGTGAAGAATTCATTCATTTTGCTTTTTCATACACGGAATCTTGTAGATGTTCTATAAATGTGCTAAACTAAACGCAATAACAAATCGAGATTGTTGAGCAGATTATTTATATTAACATTAGAGGTTATTAGTATGCAAAAATGGTGTACTGAAGATTGGCAATTTGAATTAACAGCAATAGAGGGAAAAGCAGGACACTGTCGGCTTGGATTGGAAAAAGGAGATAAATTTGTCTTTTCATATGAATGTCCTGCTGGAATGTGTCCTAAAACAATGATAAAAGTATACACATGGTGTGAAGTTATCCGATGTGGTGGTGATTTTACATATAGAGGTGAAAAGGAAAAATATGAAATGGATATACCATGTGCTGATGGCTGTATACAATTTCATCTTAAAGCAACTCCTATTAACCGAGATAAAAATGGAAAACCTCTGCCAAATGGTCCCAGACCAAAAGACGAGTAACTTCAAGTTTGTGAGGAAATTATATGTTAAAAAAATACAAGTTGAGTTTTGATATTTGGGGATTACTGCTATTTCTAATTATTATGATACCAAATTTTATTTGGTTTGCTATTCCTGCGCCAAACGATATATTAAAGTCAAAATCAATCACAGAAACGATTGATACAGTAGCATCTGTATGTCAAGTATTGATGATTGTTGCTTTATGTATTTTTAGAAACAGAGAAAACAGAAAAATATGCGTATCCCCTTTTATTATCATCATAGTTATCTGCTGTTTATTATATTTTTTTAGTTGGATAGTTTACTATAGCGGCATAGTAAATGCGATTGTGATATTGGGGATGACAATTCCGCCTACTACAATATATTTATGGTTAATCTCCCTTACAGCCAGTAAGGAATTACCCATCTTGTTGCTTAAGCTGTTAGAATGTAGAGAGCAATCGGTATATCGGATTCCTCCTACTACGCAGAAAAATGCAAATATGGCAAAGTTTTGGGAAACTTTTTGATAAAACTTTTCGACAAAGTTGAAAAATCAGCGCGGTTTTTGGCGCAAAAAAACAGGAAACCTTTTTTGATTTCCTGTCATGGTATGCCGCTGTGATGGGCGGCGGTTATTCGGTTATTATTCCCCGGAAGCAAACTTATAGCCTATACCTAAAACGGTTTTTATGTAGGTGGGTTTGCGACTGTCCGGCTCTATTTTTTTCCGCAGATTGTAGATCACGTTTGCCACGCTTGACTGGCAGCTTTCGCTTTCCATACTCCACACGGATTCAAAGATTTGTGCCTTTGTGAATACCCGTCCCGGACTGGCAGTAAGATAGCAGAGTGCGCCGTATTCCAAACGTGTGAGGTATATGTCTGCCCCGTCTTTTAATACCCGGCGTTGGTGCAGCCTTATTTCCAGTCCCGGAAAAGACATTGCCGAAGCAGGGACTGGAATAGTCTGAACAGCTTCAAGTGATACGCAGTCAGAGATTGTTGCTAAGATTTTGTCAATCGCTTTTTCTTCATGTTCATCAAATGTCAGCAACAGTATTTTCATAATATTATCGCCCACTTTCAAAGTGCAATGTGTTTTTACATTATCATACTATTCGTGCGTCTGCTAATTCCATAAACAAGGATAATTCCTGTTATGACATTAACAGCAATTCCTAATACAATCATTTTGCCTGTTAATTCCATTCCGTTATACCCGGAAAAAGCATACAGATAATACATAAAGTCTATAAACGATATGTAACTGCCAAAAAACTGGCTGAATAAATTATTGACTAATAAAATAATCAGAGAAGCGCACATCATACTGGATATATTCGACATATACAAGGATAAAAGCACTAAAAACAGAACCATTGTTATCTGCGGAAAAGCCAATAACAACATTTGTAACAAATATTCCTGTGCATGATCGAAGATATGACTGCCCCATAAAAAGAAACCTGTTACAATGCTGACGATTATCACAAACAAAAAACAGATCAGCGCTACTGTGAAAATACTGACAGTTTTTGCGATTAAAAGCTGTTTTTTGGAAACGCCATTCAACAAAGGCTGTCTGAACATACCGCTTGCCTTTTCTCCGCAAATCAATATTGCGCTGATAAAACTAAGAAATAGTGTACCGACAATATCAATATAGGACTGCATACACATTGTTGGAAATTTACCGCCTGCATAATATCCCGCGGCGAAATTCGCCGTGCCACTATCTTCTTGAAGCGCATTGGAAATGATAATCACTGCCATTACGACAAAAAATAAGTATAATATCTTTTGCCTTTTCAGTCGTGCAAATTGTATATTTAATAATCTTATAATCATTTTTTACCTCTCTCAAAAATCTATTTTTTTTGTTCTGTATAGGGATATTTGAAAAAAAGCAATTCCGTACAGTATCATAATGGATATTCCTATAAGCAGTTCGCTAAATGGTATTTTCTGATACTCATATGCAAACGTCCAAAGATTAAGGTAATATCCAACCCATATTTTTTGTAATAAAGCAATATTGGAACTGTATATAAACTGGTCAATCAATAGATAAATAATCACAAAAAATATTGTTTTCCATGCGTTTCGGGTACAGATACAAAGTGTGAATATCCCAAGCGTTATAACCGACATATAGATACCCGATAACAGATATTTTATTATGGTTCTGATAAAGGCTGCCTGTTCAAAGATTTCATAGCCCCAACGCATAAAGGCTGTTATGTAATTGATAAAAGCCACCAGCAAAACAAAAATCATTGACATACTGACAGCAACATAGATTTTTGAACGTATCATTCTGCTGCGGTTTTCTCCATGCAATAAAGGCTGGTAAAGCATTTTGTTCCTATCTTCTTCACAAATAAACAGCGTCAGCAGAAATACATTAAAAAGAATACCTACTGTTCCGATATAAAACCGCATCATAAATTCAGGGAAATTTTTTCTCCCGACAATTCCAATATTGATATTCAGCATTTCTTCCATTTGCGGTGTTGAAATTAGAAAAGCGTAAAAGAAAGAAGCTGTAAAAAAGCAGGCAAAAAAAATGTAAATCAATTTTTGTCTGTATAGTTTTCTTGCATATAATCTTGTTAATGGATACATGACTCTGCTCCCCCTGTCAGTTTTAGAAAAAGATCCTGCAATGAGTGTTTCCGCATGGAAAGATAGTGAATATGCAAATGGCTTGCTACAAGGTTTTTGACAAATTCATCAAAACAGATATTTTCAAGTCTGATTGTAAACTGATTTCCTTTCTGTGAAACCAAACTAATTCCGTTACACCCGGAGAGGACACTCCGGGCAGCGTTTGTTTCTTCCAGTATGCAGTCCACGATATTTGTTGTTTCGGATAAAATGTTTTCCGTTTTTCCCTGCAAGATACTTTTTCCCTTATCCAAAATTAAAATATCGGTACAGAATTTTTCCATATCATGCAGTTGGTGTGATGAAACGATAAATGTTGTGTTTCGTTCTTTCGCCATATCGCAAATCAGACGGTATAGGTTAATCTGTCCCTGCGGGTCTAATCCGTTTGCCGGTTCATCTAAAATAATCAGTTTTGGCTGTCCTAACATAGCCCTTGCCAATGCCAGTCTTTGTTTCATTCCAAGAGAAAACTTTTTCACTTTCTTTTCAGCCTGTGAACTAAGTCCGACATAATCAAGCAATTCCATAACCTGCCCGTTTGGGATATTTTCATATAGATGTGCAAAACATTCTATATTTTCTCTTGCAGTCAGTTCTTGATAAAAACTAGGGGTGTCAAGTGCCGCCCCAACCTTTGACAATGCCAGTCCGGGATTTTCGTCTAATGATACGTTGTCTATGATGATTTTCCCATTATCTTTGGAACACAAATTTGTAATCATCTTTAATGTCGTAGTTTTGCCCGCCCCGTTTGTCCCCAATAGTCCCATGATATTTCCGGGTGCAAGCTCAAAGCATACATTCTGAACGGCAGTTTCCGAATCGAACCGGTTCGATTTTTTGTATGCTTTTCTTAGATTTTTTACACTGATTATTTTCTCCATTTTTCAATCCTCCCTATCATTCCAAATATTATAATTCCAATTACTTCTCCAAGGGCATTGCCTATAAATCCCTGCATATGGAGCGCGTCTTCCCACATATAATCTCCCGTGATTAGTTTTGTGACATAGTTTCCTATGATTACCAAAAATAGGAACAATGCTATGCAATCCCAAATATTCCATTTTAGAAATGTTCTTGCAAGCACTGGAAGCCAAAGGACAAAAAGCCATAACAGCAGGATAGGCACACCATAACGGAAAAGCCAAAATGTCCCTGTTCCAATCAGATAATACCAGGTAATCTGTATGACAGAAAGCAGGACAAACACCCCAATGCTTATTACTGCCATTGCAATACAGCCTTTATTCTTTTTACAGGTTGAAAGAGTATATATAAAAGCGTCTGCAAACAGGCAGGAACTTCCGACAATTAAAGACCATGTAAGTCCTTTGTTTACCGCCAAATCCACAATCAGACAGATCAGTATTGCAATAAAGCTAAGACAACCTAAGCCATATAACAGATACATTTTCTTTGTTTTATTCAAAAATCTTTTTACATCTGAAATTTCTGTTGACGGCGTTTCCATTTCCAAATGACAAGCCATATCGTGATATATCTCACTACATTCTGTACAATGCTCTAAATGGTTATCAATGCTTTTTTTAGAAACATCACTTACCATTTCGTCAATATAGAGAGGAAGTAAATCTCTGACAATCTCACAAGCTAATTCTTTTTCCCTTAGTTCCATTCTCTCATTCCTTTCATTATTTTCTGTTTTCCCCGATAATAAGTTACCCTTGCCCAGTTTTCCGTTTTTCCCAAAATAGCCGCAATTTCAGAAAATTGTAGTTCTCCTGCTAATCGCAAATACATGACTTCTCTTGTTACATCATCAAGGTTGTGCATTAGGCGGAATATTTCAATTTTTTCTAAATTGTCAAGGCTTTTACTTTCAACATTTTCTGTGGAAGGTATCGTGTCGTCCAGTGGGGCGGTTTTGTGCCTGCTTCTTTTTTTCAGTTCTTTGTACCATATTTTTTTGGCAATACCGCATAGCCAGACGGAAATTTTACAATCTCCCCTAAATTTATCAATTCCTTTAATTGCTTGAAAGAATGTTTCTTGCGTCAGTTCTTCGGCAAGTCCGCTGTCCTGCGTTAAGCCGCATAGATATTTATATATCATGGCGGCGTTTTCACGATATATTTCATCAATTTTTTCTTTATCCATATCAGCACCTCATATTGTTAGTTCTTTTCAAGTGCGATTTGTTACAAACAATTTTAATTTTTTTCGTTTTTTTTAACAGTCATATATATAATCATATACGATTAGGCAGATAAAACAAGCTAGCTTTTCCATGTGCTGTGAATAGAGATATCCATTATTCCATAGCCTGTTATGCACATTTCCATAATGCTTGTTTTTTGGTCTTTGGTTCGGAATAGTGTGGTGCTGGCGGTCTATCTCTTGTTTTCGGTCGCTTGCTTCTTTACCGTACATGAGCATTCGCGCCAGGGTTGTCGTTGCCGTAACCTTCCAGCAGGTTGATAACGCCCCACACGCCAAGGCCAGCGCCCAGCGCGATAACCAGTACCTTCAAAGTGTCGATTGCGCTTGTAAAAAATTCCATACATTTTCCTCCTTAAATTTGTTGTGATTGGTTGGATAGGGACAAAAAAAGCCCGCCGGTTGAAAAGTCAATCGGCGGGTGCATCAGACGCGGGCGGCGCTTCGAGTTCACAGCTTTCAAAAACGTCGTCCGGTCGGACGGTCAATCTCCGGCTCAGATATTTTGCAATATCAAAAGCGTTCTTTTTGCTTTTTCATACACGGAATCTTGTAGATGTTCTATAAATGTGCTAAACTGAACGCAACAACAAATCGGTATTGATGGAGGGCAAACTATTGAATATAAGGACTATATTAAGCAAGGCTTGAATGGGAACGCCCCATTAAAAATAATATTATGCGGAAATATACAGGGGACGGAAAATGATAAAGTAGGTGTTGTATCAGTTGTGTATGCTACGAATAATAAGGACTTAGCAGAAGAAAAAATGAATGAATTGATTGCCGTCAATCCTAATAATTATTACATGATTTATAGTGTGCCACTAAATGTTGATTTGACGGAACTTTCTCATTATCCTTCAATAGCAATTTCTAAAAATGATTTACAATAAAAGCAATTCCAGTTTGGCATACTGGAAAATCGGGATTTGTAAAGGAGATATAAGATGTATATCAGAAAAGCAATAATAGATGATTTATCAAGAGTAGCTGAAATATATGTATTCAATAATAGGATAAATTTTTTCCCTATATTCAAAGATGAAAGTTTTTCTTTTGGGGAGTTGCAGGTTGTTTCATTAGTAGATAATTACTTCAAAAAAGATGAAATTATCAAAAACATATATGTATTTGATAATGGATTGATAAAGGGCTTTATTCAAATGGACGGAACAGAAATTTGTAAATTATATGTAGATACGTCTTTTCAAAGTGAGGGAATTGGCAATGAACTAATTGAATTTGCAATTAAAGAACTCCATGCAAATAATTTATGGGCATTAGAAAAAAATATTAGAGCAATTTCTTTTTACCAAAGGCATGGCTTTCATTTGACAGGTCAGAAAAAGTATGAAGAAGGTACCACCGAATATCTTGTTAAGTTAGAAAGATAAATTCCAGTTTATAGAACTAAATAATCGTAATTTAATGAGAGGAAAGATTAAAATGCCAATGTCAAAAAAAGATATGCAAAGGCGATGGGCAGAAAAAGAAGCAAAAATGCAGAATATTATTAAAAACTTAGATTGGAATGCCTTGTTTGCTATGGATGAAAATGATGATTTTTCCCGGACATTAGAACAAATATTGTGGTCTTTCGTGACAAAGAGAGTGGATGGGGATTTTGATTTATCTAACCTGAACCACACGCAAAAAGTGCTTTTTCTGGTATTGGAAATGGAGAGTGCAACACAAGCCGATGCTTTGCCCAATTTTTTTGAAGAAGGCTTTTCAGTCTATGGTCGTGAAGCGGTACAAGCATTGGATGAAATTGGAGCATCTCAATGTGCTGCCGCTCTTAATGCAGCAGTGGATACTTTGCCAAACGGTATTTACCCAAAAGGAGATAAAGTATTTTGGGATTCTATTATGTCAGGAAAAAATTCTGATATATGGGATAAGGCAAATAGTGTTTTAGTGGATTATACAGATGGATGGTTCCATTTGGAGATTTCAGCACTGATGAAATCAAAGAGAAGCTGGGAAAGCCTGTTATTAACTATGACAATGGGCAAGTAAATTATTTACAACAATCATTTGATGATATACATATATTTACTTTTGAATTTATGGATGACGAATTTCAAGATTTAAAGTATTTTTCAATGGATGGTTGATTTGTAAATTCCAACTTATCAGCAAGCCCCAAAAAAGGCAGCCGCTCCCCTCAAAGCGTTTGCCTTTTTCCTGTCCCCGTCCTCCTACTCGCTTCTGAAAACTTCCGCCATCATCTTTGCCCCCAGCTTAAAACCGTCAATGAACATTTCCGAGAACTCAAACGGGATTACGTCAAGCTGTTCGTCCATGATTTTAATAAACCGCTTGTCAAGGGGCGGCTCCAGCTTAGCCAATACCTCAATAAAGTCCACTGAAACTTCTCCCCGTCAACCTTTTTCACCTCACCCACCAGAATCCGGCTGATAAGGCGGTTTAAGATACCCTCGTCCAATTCCTGTATCGTGGCATACTGCCGGATTTCACGGATAAAGGTGCGGACATCGCTTTCCTGCTCATTGGAACGGCGCAAGGAGAGGGTCAATTCTTTTAGCTGCTTCTGGTTTTCCTCCTGTTCCCGTTCCATTGCCGCCGTCAGCTTCACAAACCGCTGCTCCGACAGGATTCCCTTTGCCTTGTCGGTATACAGGTTCAAAAACATATCGTCAATCTCCCGGTTCCTTGCTTCCAGCCGTTCCCGCTCCTTCTCCATCTCCGAAGCGTCCGCCAGATACCGCCGCTCCATGCGGCTGCTAATCCGCTGGTAGAACGATTCCACGTCTTTCAACGCCATTGCCGCAAGTTCCTGAATATCCTTCAATACAAGGTTATATAAATCCCTTGCTTCCACTTTATGGCTGGTGCAGGAGTTCTTCCCCAGCCGGTTATACGTCTGGCAGATATAATACGCCTTGTCTATCGGCTCCCGTTCCTCGCCGGTAAAGCGGTTCTTCCCGGTTCTGCCTACCTTCTCATAGCGTACCTGCATGGACTTCCCGCAGGTGGCGCAGTAGATAATGCCGTGGAACAGGTTGTAGAAGGGGCAGGCGTTCCCCTCCATGATGGGAGGGCGGCGGTCAATCAGTTCCTGCACCTTCTCCCAGTCCTCCGGGCTTACGATGGCTTCATGGCAGCCCTCAAGGACTTCCCATTCCTCACGGGGGATGATGTCATAGGTGTTGGAGTGACTTCCGCTTTGAAGTATTCCATAGCTGCGTCTGTATAGCGGTGCTTGCAGCCCTCCCTTGTGTCGGCTGGTCTTTCCATGTAGGGCAATAGCGGCACTTCGGCAATCCGCAAGCTGTTTATGACGATATGCACATGAATGTTGCCGCTTTGGTTATGCCCGTCCGGGTGGGTGCAGACAAGGACTTGGTGTCCGGGGAAATGTTCTCTGCAAAACTGCTCGCCTAACTGTTGCGCCCGGTCAACTGTCAAGCCGTTGTCGGGTGCGTCACGGGGGTCAAAGCTGATGATATAGTGGTGGCTCTTTACGTCCTCCCGTTTCTGGTTTTTGCCGTATTTGAGATTGGAGCGCATACAGGCGATTGCAAAATCTTCATCACCGCAATTCAAAGAGGAAATGCGGTAATCGTCACGGAGAACAAGCCGCCCATTTTTATCAAGCGTGGGCTTCATGGTAAATTCGTCATGCTCAAAGGTTAGGTACTGTTCAGCCGCCCCATAGTCGGCATTTTTAGAGCTGATATTTTTGAATGTTGCCAACGGCTTCACCTACTTTCTGCAAGACTTCAAACTTCAAAGCGGCAAGCCCGGATATGGCGGCTCGTACCTCTTGGGAGAGGCCGTTATAAGGTGCGCCGTACTCGTTCAGACAGCGGGCAATCTGGTTGAGATTGCCGCCTATCTTTCCATATTCGGCTGTGAGTTTCCCAACAGCAGAAAGCAGTTCATCATTGACCGGGGAAACGGTAATGACCGGGCGTATGCTTGACTTGGTTAGGGCTTGCCGGATAAACTCGGCTTGGCTCATTTTGCAGAGGGTGACACGCTCGGAAAACTCTGCATATTCTTCCTCGGTCAAGCGTGTCTTGATAACTCGGTGACGGTGGGGCGTGTTGTACTTTTTCATGGCTGTGAACCTCCTTTCGTGGGTGGATTTTTTCAAGCGGCGCAAGCCGCAAAAAGGCGGGCTTGCTCTTAGTAACTGACGGATTCCGCTGTGCTGACTTTCGCTGTTTTCACCCGGCTTGCGTGGCAGAGATTGTGCCAGCTTTGTGGCGGTATTTTCTCCGCTGTAAAGCCGAAGATAGGCAAAATGGGCGTAAAAAAACAGGAAACCTTTATCTCGATTTCCTGTTTCGTATCTTCGCTAGTAACGGCAGTTATCCTGTTGTGGTTTTCCAAAGCGATTATGTAGGCTTGTCTGTGCTTATCCGGCTCTTTTTTCAGTCAAAACGGAACTGGAACAGGGCGGAATTGCTTATTTGCGGACACTGGAAATTTCCATTGAAGATATCCGTCGGAGATGGAGAAGGAACGGGAGCGGCTGGAAGCAAGGAAGGGATTTTATCCTCCATAAGCTGTTTGGCAATCCGCATACACCCCCAGCCGTTCAGGGCAAGGTCATAGATTCTGCGGAAAATGATTTATGGCACCACCCACGAAAGTATATTGTACCGTTGATTATGTTTTTGGTTGCAGGGCTTATCGGTATGTGGTCTATAAGTATATGGGTTTTGCTCTGCATTGTCATAGCTGAAGTTTTAAGCTTATCACTTGTCGTAAGGAGGATATAATACCATGAAAAATACAAAACGCTGCCCTAAATGCAGCTCACAAAATATTGTCCGTGTTCCCGATAACCAAAACCGCCATGCCAGCGGGAACAATATTTATACTTCGACCTTTACATTGATGAAAAAAATCCCGGTTATACGCTATGTCTGCTGTGATTGCGGATATGTTGAAAATTGGGTGGAAACACAAAGAGAACGTGGACAAAAAACTTTCCGTTACGGGGCAAAGTCTTGAAGAATACTTCCTTAGAATTACGGGAGGTGACAGCAATGTATAATCAGTTAATCATTGAAAAATACAAAGCGAAAAGATTTATTATCATGTATCTTGCGGCGATTGTTCTTGCAGCAGCAGGATTTTTCCTTGGACTTCTTAAACTCCCGGAAAATCTTGATACAGCAACGGTGTTTTCTCTTTCGATTTGCGATACATCTTTTATGTTTATCATTTCACTTGTTGCAGCTTGGTTTGCTGGAAATGATTTTCTAAACCGAACGATACATAATGAGATAAAGGCAGGGTACAGCCGTTTTTCAGTATTTATTGCAAGAACTATTACTACCATTATCATGGCAGTGCTGCTTCATTTAACCTATGTTTTTGCAACAGTTATTGGATTTGCTGTTAAGTACAGGTTTGACACCAGTATATTTTCTGTAACGGATTTTGTTTGGCTGCTGGTTGTCATATTGCAGATATGTGCTAACATCTGTATCGTTATGTTTATTGTCTTTGCCCTCAAAAAAGTTACATCGGGAATAGCTGTAACAGTTGTGTTCAGCTTTGTGTCCTGCAATATCCTTAGAAACTTCATCAGCGAGAGTGTTTTCCGGCTGACCTGTTTTAGCCTTGCACAAACGAGCGATAGCAGAACACTGGCATTGTCGGCGGTGTTTGCAGCAGCGGTAATTGTTATTTCACTGACAGCAACACACTTAGTTTTCAGAAAAGCCGAGATAAAATGAGGATTTCAGCAATGACACTACTGTTATTTTCTTAATTATATCGCAGCATAGTCCATATAGAAAAATTATTAAATCTGCCGCACGACGGCAAAAGAAAAAAAGCCGTCGTACAGCAGCCATGTTTTAGTGCCTTGATTTTACGGTGGCTTTGGAAAACAAAGTTGCCGTTTTTATTTGGAAAATTAAAATGAAATGGGTTAAATCTGGAGGTAAATAATGAGAAAGAGGAAATTGAAAATGTCGCTCCATAGAATAAGGGAAACAAAAGAATCACGAACAACTTTACACATCAAGGTGTACTGCAAGGAAGATTAAAACTTCACTGCGGTACACCTTTTTTAATGGACGCGAAATTTGTCTGATTTTGGATTTTGATGCGGTTTCGCTTTGAAGGATTTGTATAAGAAATACGGTTGCTGCTGCCCTGTGTTTCAGCAGACATTTTGTTTTGGTCTACTGTTTCATGCATGGCTGTTTTGAGAGCATGGACTTTTGTGTATCCCACACTTTTTTCATCAGCTCCTTGACTTCCTTTACATCAGCTGCATATACGTTTCCTGTGGCGTTCATGCGCTTTGCTATCTGGTTCAGGTTGCCGCCGATTTTTCCGAGTGCGGTATTGTATTCCCGAAGTTCGGAATAGTCAATGTCATAGACAAAACCATACAAAATTTGGCGGCGCAGGAAAGCGGATTTGCTTTTCATGCCGGAGGCTTTTACTTTCTGTTCCAGTATGTACTGCTCATCGTCACTTAGATATATTTTTAACTCGTTTTTGCGTTCTCTGTTTGCCATTTTTATTGTCCTTTCTGTAATGGGATTATGAAAGGATTTTACACTATCTTCTATCCCGTTATGGGGGATATTCGTGCAGAAAAATGAGTGAAAAAATCAGAAATTCCGGCAGGACATTTTGTGATTTTTGAACGCAGAGGGGGTTAGGGGGAAACTTCTCCCTACAAGCAATTTTTTAAAGTTTCCGCTTTTGGGAAAATTGGAAAAATTCAGCCTGTGAGGGAACACAGGCAGTGCTTGCTATGACGTTATACCGACTTTTTCGACAACGCTGATAAATACGGGATTTATTCAAAAAAAGTCGGTATAACTTTTACCATTTTTGAAAAAATAACCCAACTTTTTTGAGGAAGGTAGCCATAGGGGGAACATTACTTTTTCTATAATAGTCACAGGAAATCAAACAGCGGAAGGAGGTGAAACATGAAGGACAACGCATTCCAGCGGCGGCGTGACATAGAGCGTATGCTGATGTCGGGGAAAAAGCTGACCACATCGGAAATGATGAAGATGTACGGTGTCGGCAGGAAAGCCATACGCAGGGATTTTGACATCATAGGCGAAGAACTCCCCGTTATCACAAAACAGGGATATGACGGCGGTTATCTCCTTGCGGACGGTGTGGGGCAGCACCAGAACACACTCACGCAGGAACAGTTGGAATGCTTGGAAAAAGTTGCTGTGACCTGTGGTTCAGAGGACAGGAGAATTGTTTTGTCAATCATACATGAATTTGGACCGTACTGTGAAAGTTTTACATAGAAAATGACGGGAGGCGTGGCATGGACACTGCACACCGGAGAATGGAAATCATCAGTATTTTATCCTCCAGAGGGCACACGACAATGAGGGAGCTTGCATGGGAACTGGAGGTTTCAAGGCGCACGATAATGAATGACGTTATCGTACTGTCTTTTGATTACCCTGTCTACACAAAGCCGGGCGAGGGCGGTGGGGTTTTCATCACAGAAAATTACAAGCCTTATACTAACACCCTCACGCTGACGGAACAGAAAACTTTATGCGGCTTATATGATAAAGCAGAGGGGAAAGAGAAAGAAATCCTTTTCCGCATCATTCACAAATACGGTGCGGACAAGCTGAAAATTTAGAACAAAAATATCAAAAACTGAATACATAATCCCACATATGATTCTGCAATTCTTCCCAACTGTTTGCAGAAAATGTTTTAAGGGATTTTGAATATTTATCATCAAACACAGCGCAAGGGCAGTCACAGACTTATGGGAAAAGTCTGGGCTGTCCTTTTTGTGCGTTTAAGGAGGCATTTATGGCAAAAAGGTATTACTGGCTGAAGCTGAAAGCGGATTGGTTTTCGGACAAGCGTATCAAGAAGCTGCGCTCCATAGCGGGCGGCGATACGCATACGATTATCTACCTGAAAATGATGCTGCTGTCGTTAAAGGACGAGGGGAAACTTTACTTTGAGGGCGTGGAGGACAATTTCGCTTCGGAGATTGCCCTTGCGCTTGACGAGGACGCAGAGAATGTGAAGCTGACGCTTGCGTTTTTACAGCGGCACGGGCTGATAGAGATTGGCGATGATGACGAGTACCAGCTAACGGAAGTGCCGACAATCATCGGTTCTGAAACGGCTTCAGCTATGCGTGTGAGGGAGCATAGGGAGAGGAAAAAACAGGCTGCCGGAAATGACAGGCTGTTACAATGTAACACGGATGAAACGGGTGGTAACAATCTGAAACAGGTTTGTAGCGTAGAGAGAGAGTTAGAGATAGAGAGAGATAAAGAGATAGAGAAAGAGGGAGAGAAAGACACGCCCGCCCCCGCCGCTTATGGGAGATTCCATAATGTTCTCCTTTCTGATGCGGAACTTGATGCTTTGAAAACAGAACTGCCCGGCAGATGGAAATATTACTGCTATCGTAATTTGGATATGCGTAAAGAAACTTAGTAAAAAGCAGTAGTAAAGTTCCAACTTGTTACCAACCATTACCATACTACAATCACAACAAAATAATTACACAGTGTCAGAGCGTATAGAAAGCTAAGGAAACTTTATGGAAAATTTAATTTTCAAAAGGCATTGTCTGATGTATAATGAAAACAGCGAAAGAAGGTGATATTTTGAGCATAACAGCGAATACTCATCAACAGGATTTAGAGCGTCTGAAATCGCTCCGATATATAGATGATGATTTTATGACTGTCTGCCTTGCAGATAATTATGAGGGCGTGGAACTGATACTTCGGATTGTTTTAGGACGGGAGGATATAATAATAAAGTCGGTTCGTACTCAAGAACTGTTGAAGAATTTACAAGGGCGTTCTGCTATTTTAGATGTCCATGCAATTGATAGCACCAAGAGAGAATTTGACGTAGAAATTCAAAGGTCAGACGCAGGAGCAGGTGCAAAAAGGGCAAGGCACAACAGCAGTCTGTTAGATGCACATATATTGAAGTCTGGAGATGACACAGAAAATATTCCCGACAGTTATGTTATTTTTATTACAGAGAATGATGTTATGGGCAAAAATCAAGCTGTATATCACATACAGCGGTATGTGGAGACCAATGAGGGAAATGAATTGTTTGGTGACGGTTCGCATATCATATATGTTAATGGGAAATACAGGGGCAATGATAAAATCGGCAAACTAATGCACGATTTTTCATGCACTAATCCCGATGATATGAACTATGAAGCACTTGCTAAAAAAGCAAGATATTTCAAGCAAGACGAGAAAGGAGTGGCGATCATGTGCAAAATTATGGAAGATATGAGGAATGAAAAAGCAAAAGAAGTTAGAATAGATAATGCGCTCCGTATGATTAAAGACGGAGAACTGCCATTAGAAAAAATAGCATTGTATTCTGGCTTGTCAGTTGATGAAGTCAAGGAGTTAGCAACACCAGTTATGGCATAGCAAGAAATTAAACAATCTTATAACAGCGTAAAGGCACATGGAATAGTAAATTGTAAACCATGTGCCTTTTTTTCGTCCAAAAGGAGGAACATGAGCGACAATATTCAGACCAACATCACAGGGCGATTAACGCCCTGTTTGCAAAAGAAGATTGATAAGACAACCTACTTAGTCGAGGTACATTTTTCTGATACCAGTACCCAAAACGTAAAGGACAAGCTAAAGCGTGTCATTCTCCACGATTTAGAGCATGGAAAACAAGGCAAGCCAAGAAAAAGTGATGAAAAATGATGAATATGTCCTTGACAAGTTGCAACAGGAAAGACCGCAAAAAGCATACTTATCTCATGCGGCGCGAGGTTAGCCCCATTCGACATTAAGGAGCTGCGGGAGCTTATGGAAACCGACGAAATGGAGCTTGACACCATAGGCGACAGAAAGACCGCCCTTTTCGTGATTATCAGCGACACCGACGACACCTTTAACTTTGTCGTGAGTATTCTCTACACACAGCTATTCAACCTCTTGTGCGACAAAGCAGATGATGAATACGGCGGGCGGCTTCCCGTCCATGTAAGGTGCTTACTTGATGAATTTGCGGTGCGCTCGTAAGCGGAACCCATTCGTTCCGCGCGGGCTTGTTTGTAATCTATCTTTAGCAAGATAGTAGGTTCAATGTGAGGGCTTCATTTGAAGCCTAATTCCTATCATCAACCGACTTATCCGAAAGGGAAACCCGACGGGGAGTATAGCATGTCGGCAACGGTGCTATTCAGCCAGTTATCAGGCTGTGAACGGGCATCAAGATGAAATGTCATGTATGAGGTTAAACAGCTACACTGCTTAAATGACAGCCAGAGGGGCTTTATCGTCAGCACTGACGGAAGATAGCTATTATACGTCAGGCAGTGCAGGGTGTACGCAGAGTTTGCGAACTGCGTCTACACATCACATTCCGCACTGACCAGCCGCAATAAGCGGAAAACGGCGAACGTCATAGCCGACAGCATGACACGCTTGTACAGACAAGCCTAAACGAGGATAGCCTAAACAGGAACGCTTACCATTTTAAGCTATGGCATACAGTGTCTGAATATCCTGCATGGCTACGGAGTCTCCATAGTAGTCCGAGGCGGTAATACCGTTCACATGGCGAAGGGAGACAGCTATACGACTGAAATAATTTAGGAAAGGTGTGTGAGACATCATGAGAAGTCCAAAGATTATTTTGGAGAATCTACAGAAACACTCGAAAGAGGAAAACTACAGGTATGAGAGACTGTACAGGAATCTTTATAATGAGGATTTCTACTTGCAGGCTCTCCAAAACATCTACGCCAACAAGGGCGCAATGACACCCGGCATAGATGGGCTGACACTCGACGGTTACGGTAAAGAAAGAGTGGAGCGAATCATCCATGCGGTGAAAGACCACAGTTATCAACCGAACCCTGTCCGCAGACAGTATATCAAAAAGAAAAACGGGAAAATGAGACCGCTTGGGATATCGTCGTCAGACGACAAACTGGTGGAGGAAGTCATTAAGATGATTCTTGAAAGTATTTATGACCCGACATTCTCCAACTATTCCCACGGTTTCAGACCCGGCAGGAGCTGCCATACGGCACTCTTACAGTTACAGCAGAACTTCACGGGTGTGAAATGGTTTGTGGAGGGGGATATAAAATCGTACTTTGATACGATAGACCACCACAGCCTTGTAAATATCCTGCGCAGGCGGATTAAAGATGAAGCCTTTATTGAGCTGATTTGGAAATTCCTGGGTGCAGGTTATATGGAGAACTGGGAGTACAATGCCACTTTCAGCGGCATAGCCCAGGGTTCTGGCATCAGCCCAATCCTTGCAAACATCTACCTTAATGAGTTTGACCGATTTATGCAGGACTACAAAAAGGGATTTGATAAAGGCACGGGCAGAAAAAGGAACAATGAGTACTCCAGAAAACAGTCATACCGCCAAAGGTGCAAAGCCAAAATCCGAAAAGAATGGGACGGCTACTGTGATACAGAAAAGCAGGAAGCAGTACGCCGACTGGCAGACTTAAAGAGGGAGTTCCAGAAAATCCCTATGGGCGACCCAATGGACACAGGCTATAAGCGGATACAGTATGTGCGTTACGCCGATGATTTTCTTATCGGCGTAATCGGAAGCAAAGAAGATGCTGAAAAGATTAAGTCCGATATTGGGAGGTTCTTTGAGGAAACGCTGAAACTGGAATTGTCTGCGGAAAAGACGCTCATCACGAACAGTGACGACAAAGCGAGGTTCCTCGGCTATGACGTTACGGTATGCAACGACAGTGCGCTGAAAAAAGCCAAAGGAAAAGGGACTGTTAAAGCCTACACCGGCAAAATCAAGCTGTACCTGCCAAAAGAGAAATGGGTGGGGAAGCTGTTAAATTACGGTGTGCTGAAAATCGTTTCAAGGGCAGGGGAAAAGGAAGTCTGGAAGCCGTTACAGCGGAACGACTATATTTTCCTGCCAGTGCATGAAATGGTGCGGAAGTACAATGCGCAGATTCGGGGGATTTACAATTACTACCGTCTTGCGAGCAATGTTTCCGTATTAAATAAGTTCCATTATGTCATGGAATACAGCCTGTACAAGACCGTTGCGGCAAAATACCGTATCACAATGACAAAAGCAAAGCTAAAATATACCAAAAACAAAGAGTTTAAAGTGCCGTACAAAACACAGAAAGGTACAAAGTATGCAGTCCTCTATAATGAGGGATTCCGCAGGGTGAAATATGCCCTTGGGAGTTATGCAGACATCATACCCGAATATGAGCAGATGAACAAGCCAAAAGAATTGTTTTTCAGATACAAGGCGAACGTCTGCGAAATGTGCGGTGCATACGTGTCAGCGGTCAAAGTGTATCAAGTAAAAAGTATGAGCGACCTTGATGTTAATACAGAATGGGGAGCGATCATGAACAAGAAGAAAAGAAAAACGCTTGTAGTGTGTGGAGACTGCTATGACAGAATCCATAAATAATTGTAGAGGATGTATAGTGGGGAGCCGTATACATCGAGAGGTGTACGTGCGGTTCCGGGGCGAGGGTTCGGAAACCTGCTGTCGTGAGGCAGTAAGGCGCCGGATTCTTAGCCTACAATATCGGGCAGATACCAAAGTTTGAAAAGCTCATTGCAACGATACGAAGCCGGGAAATATCTGCGTCAATCATCTTGCAGAGCCAGTCACAGCTAAAAGCAATCTACAAGGACAACGCCGATACCATAGTCGGCAACTGCGACACCACGCTTTTCTTGGGCGGCAAGGAAAAAACGACGCTCAAAGAAATATCGGAGATTTTAGGCAAGGAAACGATAGACAGCTTCAACACTTCCGAAACAAGGGGGCGGGAGCTTTCGCATGGGCTGAACTATCAGAAATTGGGAAAGCAGCTTATGACGGAAGATGAAATCGCAGTCATGGACGGAGGGAAATGTATCTTGCAGCTACGCGGGGTGCGCCCGTTCTTTTCGGACAAATTCGACATAACGAAGCACCCGAAATACAAGTACCTGTCCGACGCAGACCCGAAGAACGCCTTTGACATGGAAAAGCACCTTAAACGCCGCCCCGCCATTGTCAAGCCCGACGAGGTTTTTGACTATTACGAGATTGACGCGGCAGACTTACAGGAGGGCGCAGACCATGAGGAAACGTAGCGCAGAGGAAAAACAAAAGCAGCTTGAACGGTTTTTAATGAATGTTGCGGAAGCCGCCGACGCTGCATTATGGGAGTATTGGCGGGAAAAGGAAGCGGAACACCGCCGTTTTGCAACGGAGTATGTCACGCGCCGGGGGCTTATCCCGCAACAGTGACAGCATGGCAGACCGCCGGGGGACAGGGGAAGCTACACTTCCCCTACGCTGCCTGGCGGCAGCTACCCCTTTGTGAACTTGCGGGAAGCGAACACCTTGCTACGCAAGCTATTCACTTCCCGCAAGTCTGAAAAAAACGTCCGGCAGCACAGCAGGACACAGAAGGGAGCGATTGAAGCAATCACATCTATCCATACCGGCTACATGATACGCGCCCCCACTTTCCGGCGCAGTACACAGCGGCAGGAGCCGCACCCCTTACAACTGAATACCGCCGCGCCGCAGGACTTACGCAGCGCGGGGACAGCCGCCTTTACCAGAGGGCGGTTTTTTTATGCGGCGGCGACCATACGCTGACCGCCTTTTGTCCGCTTGCCGGACAGCCGCAGACGCGGCAGAAAGGATATATTTATGGCATTTTTCAATAGCGCAGTAGACGTTTTGCAGACCCTTGTTGTAGCACTTGGAGCCGGGCTTGGTATCTGGGGCGTAATCAATCTGATGGAGGGCTACGGCAATGACAATCCGGGCGCGAATGCTCATGTACGGTAAAGAAGCAAGCAACCGAAAACAAGAGATAGACCGCCAGCACCACACTATTCCGAACCAAAGAAGCCAAAGACCAAAAGACAAACATTATGGAAATGTGCATAACAGGCTATGGAATCATGGATAACTCTATTCACAGCACATGGAAAAGCTAAAGTGCAGCTTTCCCACGTCCTGCAAACAGAGTTACCCACAATTCCATGAGACAGCCAGTTATACACATTCCCACAAATCCAAACTTATATAAAATCCAAACTTTTCTGAAAACAGCTTGATAATTGGGGATTCTTGCCGAAAAAAGTTTGGATTTCGTTTCACAAAGTACAATACTCCAATTATGACAAAATGCGTAAAACATTGCTATTTAGCTCTGTTTCAATCAATTTATTCTCATTTCTGACAAGAGAAGTACAAAACAAAATCCAAACTTTTATATCAGAAAATGCCTTGAATAAAGGATTTACAGAGGAAAGTTTGGATTTCTTCTAAGTTTGGATTTGTGGGAAAATCCAAAAGTTTAGATTTTCCCACAATGCCGATGACGACGGAATCCCTCTCATTCATTCATACTTGTTTCCAAACTGCAATAATGCTGATGTAATTCATATATTTTTTGCTGCATTAGTTTTATTAGCTCCAATGGTGCTAACACAGTGGCGTTGTTCCCAAATGGCAATATATAATCGGCAACCCATTCTAAAGCTGCATGATTTATTTCCATGTCGATTATCCCGCCGCCCGTTGGAAATGTTGTTAATCCGCTTGCAAGTAAACATTCACTTTCACAGCGTTTAACGCCTATATCCGTTAGTTGGATTTTCATATGGTAATCATTCCTAACATCTGTTTTTTCAAGATATTCTTGAATAGACGTAGGAATAGGGTATTTCCCTTTTGGATAGGGCTTTTCCTCTATGATTTCTTTAATACGGTCAACCCGGAATACTCTGATTTGATTTGCCGTTGTACAATAGGCGGGGCAATACCAAAGTCCATTCATAGCATATAAGCCGATAGGTATAATTGTGCGTGTACTTTCAGAATATGTTGACGAATACCGTATTGTTGCGGCATGACGGTTTATCACAACAAGGAACATTGATTTAAGTAATGGCGAATCGCAATGTCTGTCTGGAATCCAAAATACTACCTTGTTTTGAATCTGCGTAATACTGTTTTGTACATCTAATGGCAGACAATTCAAAAATTTTTTTAGGACGGATATGGTTTCCTGTTCAAACGGCAAGTCACGGTGATATTGCAAGGCTTGACAGGCAAAGAAAATAGCTTTTGCTTCGCTTTCTGAAAAAGCAATAGGCGGCAAAATGCGTTCTTTTAAGATATGATACCCACCCGCCGCCCCAACTTCGGAGTAAAGAGGGAAACCAGCTTGTTCCAATTCTTGCAAGTCACGTAGTATGGTTCTTTTTGATACGGAAAATTCATTTGCCAATTCGCCTACAGTAAAATCTTTTTTTGCATTTATTGTTATCATCATCTCGATAAGCCGTTCTGCTTTTGACATTTTTGAACTCCTTTCCGAATGGTGACAGCCCTTGTCACTATTCTATGATAAACTATCCATGTACCAAATGCAATATAGCATTAAAACGAAACCATGCACGCCCCATGTGGGAGAAAGGGGGAATCATTTATGGCTTGTACAGAAGCATACAAAGAACATATCATGTATACGTTCAACGGCTTTTGCAAGACCGTCATACGCTTTGCGGCTATCAACGCATGGCGTGACAGGAGCAGACGGCGACAAAAAGAAATATCCCTTGAATACCTCACAGAAGAAAAGTTTTACCCTTTAGGCACAACAGACGAATATTTTGAAGCACCCTATGAAGAATACTCCATTACGATGTGCGGTCAGACAGTTATCCTCACCAACGGAAAACTTGCCGCCGCCCTGTTAGCTCTGCCGGAGAAAAACCGGGAAATCATTTTCCTTTACTTTTTCAGGCATTACACACAGCGGGAAATCGGGGAAATGTACGGACGCTGCCGGAGTACGACCGGGTATCAAATCCATAGGACTTTACAACTCCTGCATAAAGAAATGGAGGTGCTTTCACATGGGGAATCCGAATCTTTTGCCTTATGAAACGATTGTCCGGGCGACCAGCGGAGAGCCGGAAGCCGTGGAAGAGGTTTTACGACATTACAGCAAGCGTATCCGTATGGCAGCCCTTGAAAATGGTCATATAGATACAGACACCGAGGATAGCATAAAACAGCGGCTTATCTCTGCTTTGTTCCGTTTTCGGTTTGACGGACAGGCTACATAATGGGAGGTGATATTTGTCGGGAAAATAGTCATGCTTACATTCAATGGCACAGAAGAAAAAGCGATTGAAAAAGCCATAGCTGGCCTTGCCCATATAATACCGCTGGAAGCCATGCCGCCGCCGCACTTCCCCACACTGATTTTTCCAGGATTGGAAATCAGATTACACCAACGCCGGGTACTGAAAGGCGGGGCAGACATAAATCTCACCCGTTTAGAGTATGGCGCACTCTGTTGCCTTGCCACCAGTCCGGGGAGGGTATTTACAAAGGCGCAAATCTTTGAAACTGTATGGAGCATGGAAAGTGAAAGCTGCCAGTCAAGCGTTGCCAATGTAATTTGCAACTTGCGAAAAAAGATAGAGCCGGACAACCGCAAGCCTACCTACATAAAGACCGTTATAGGCGTGGGCTATAAGTTTGTTTCCAGAGAATGACAGACAGATTGCTATTGCCGGATAAATATAATATAATACCCTCAGTGAATCCCCATAGAATGTAAAGGAGAAAATCGTATGGAAAAATTGATGTATATGATGATGATTGAGAAAAGCAAGACCTATAATAAAATGACAAAACAGGTAGTTATGGAACACGTTGAGAACATAAGAAAGCTGGACGATGAGGGAAAGCTGGAAATCTGCGGTGTCTTTAAAGGCTATCCGGGAATGGCAGGTATGTATATCCTAAAAACAGAGAGCCGTGAAGAAGCAGAAGAAATTTGCAAAGCAGAGCCGCTGGTTATGGGAGGATATGCAACCTACAAATTGGTTGGTTTGCAGATTGCAAACCGGGAAAATAATTACTTGCTGTAATTGCGAAAAGGAACAACACTGGGGCAAATTAAATCCGGCTTATTTGTAAACTGAATAACCGCCGCTACATGGAACGGCACACCAAGACAGGAAATCAAGAAAAGGTTTCCTGTTTTTTTGCGCCCATTTTTGGCATTTTGAAAAATCGCCAGTATTATGCCGTGCAAAGGGGATAGAAAGAAATTTCCTCTCCCATTTGGCAAATACGCAAGCTGTCCGTGGAGGGCAGGCAAAGAGAAATTTCCGTAAATCTCCGCCTATTCCGGCTTGTGTGGTGTTGTAAGGAATAAGGGGAAATTTCCGCAAATCAACGTCCATTTTGCATTTTGCAGGTTTGTAGGTATCAGAGGGAGAAATGTTTCCGCAGCTTGCAACTACGATAACGGCAACTGTATCCTGCTGGATAACGGCGAGCCTTGCGTATGTGTGCAGAGTATCAGCTATTCTCTTTTATGCCGCTGGTTCATTGCCGCCGTGCTGCCGCTGGACGGGAAACTGGAAGCCGCCCTACTCCACCGGGCAGACAGGAAACGCTGTACCGAGTGCGGCGGGTATTTTCTCCCCAAGTCAAACCGTGGAAAATACTGCCCGGACTGCGCCGCAAGAGTGCGCCGCCGGAAAGAAGCCGAGCGTCAGCGGAAAAGATACCACCTTTCTACGCATTTAGGCTTTATTGACGAGCTTGCGGGATTTATAGGAGAGAGTGCCGCTTTTGCCCTGTACCATGTTCCCGATGTAGACCTCGTTGCGGACCATGTTTTTTACCGTCTGGTCAGCCCATTTGTGGTTGACCCTGCGGGGGTCGCTCTGGCCCTTTCGCTGGTAGTACAGCACACCGGGCGGCTGAATCCCTTCTTCATTGAGCGCCACCGCGATGGCGTGAAATCCCATGCCTGATGCCCGCATCTCAAAGATACGGCGGACAACCGGCGCGGTTTCCTCGTCAATCACCAGATGGTGCTTATCCAGCGGGTCGCGCCGGTAGCCATAGGCGGGGTAGGTTCCCATGAATTTTCCGTTTTCGGCACAGGCCCTCTTGACCGCCTTGACCTTCTTGCTGGTGTCCCGGCTGTAAAACTCATTAAATAAGTTCAAAAAGCACATGACATCGGTGCTTCCGTTGTCACTCATGGTGTCAATGCCGTTGTTCAGCGCGATGAACCGGCATCCAAGAGAGGGGAACAGGTAATCCGTATATTGCCCAAATTCGATGTAGTTGCGGCCAAAACGGGAAAGGTCCTTCACCAGAATCACATTGATCCGCTTGGCCTTTGCGTCCTCGATTAACCGCCTGACGCCTGGACGGTTGAAGTTCGTGCCGGAGTATCCGTCGTCGATATAGACATCGACCTCATTCCAGCCGCGCTGCCTGACATAGTTTTGAAGCAGCAATTTCTGGTTCTCAATGCTGACCGATTCCCCATCACGTTCATCGTCGTTACTTAACCGGCAGTAGATGCCCACGTTGTATGTTGTATCCATCATCTTTCTTTTACCTCCCGACCATCTCAGAATCCATACCTCGTGCGGCAAAATGGCTCCGCAGGTTTTACCCTGCATGAATATCTTACCGGAGAATCCACCGCCGCGCAAGGATACGGCAGGCCGCGAGGCTTTCTGTTATTTGGAACCGCTGGCAGCTGGAATGGCTTCCGACATGGCGCGTCTGACTGCCAGCTGTTCCAGCGTCTTTCCCAGGTCCTTTTCTCCCGAAAAAAAGCTGGTGACGCGATAAATTGTTTTCCCGATCCGCACCTCTTTGTAGGAGCTTGTCGGGGTTGTCTGTTTGGTCATAAAGACGCACCTCCGTTCAAAAATTGTTTTTGCTCTATGGTTAAAAAGCAGCCGTATCGAAAGATAAGGGCAGCGGTTGCCGCTGGATACCGTCCGGTACGGCTGCTGCAATTCTGTTTGGATGGTTCGTCATATTTGCCACGCCCCCTGACGACGGGGACATAACAGGCCGCTCCCGGCAGAGCTGTCATAACTCCGCAGCGCCGTTTTTCTCGCACGCCGCAGGGTTCCCCCCAAGTCTTTGGCGGGCCGTGAGGAAGTATCTTTAAGCCCCCGCACCATCATCGCGCCCGGAACGCCATCTCCGGGTTTAAGGCTGGACGTAGATCGCTCGGATTGCCTGTCTGTCATCACCTCCTGCAAGCAACCGTCCTGGCGGCGCGCCTTTTCCGCTTCGATACGGGTTATGTACCTGTTATGCCGTATATTCAGTTGTCAAGCTGCAATGAGGGGCAAGAGGACTTGTCCCTTCAATGTGTAGGCATTGGGAAAGGCGATTTGTTAAGCCTTTTTCAAAAAAATCTTGATTTTATTTATTCGCTGTGTGATTGCGCTCCGGGAACAGTTCCATAGCCTTGCGACATCGGCCTGCCGGTATCCGTCCACAATGAGCAGGGTCAGCAGTTCCAGATCGTCCTCCGGCAATTTGCAGAGCCGCCGGTACAGCAGTTCATCCTCCAGGGAGGACAGCCAGCCAAACCGCCGAGAATCCACATCGCTGGTGTCCCAGGTGCAGGACAGGGATTCAAATTTCCGAAACAGGCAGGACTGCTCGCTCTCATCCTCGCACTGTTCGCTGGGAAGGGCCTGTACGCGGTTCTGATAGGTCCGCTGGCTGCAAAACCAGGTCCAGTCATATTCCTTCATGGCCGCGATCTGCCTATCGTCCATACCGGCTGCGCGGTATTCCTGTTCCAGCCGGGTCCATTCTGCATCAAACTTCCTTTTTTCGTATCCATAGTGAAATCCCATAGTTTTCCTCCATTTCGATTCAGGCGTGGTTGACGGGTGAATCGAATGGAGGCGGGGACCGGCAGCGGTACACATCGGGAGGTTTCCCTAAAAATCGACAATAAGAAACGCCAGCTTCTCGCAATGAGAAACTGGCGCAACAAAAAACACCATGATTATGCTGATTTATATGGATTGATAATACTGATAGATAACTATAATATCCCGGAGGAGGGCCTATGCTTTTTTTAATTGATATATGTCATAGCTATTACAAATGAATATTGCAGACATGGCGGTATCCTCCTATACACCGCCCATGCTGATTGCTGAGGGTCATCTGGAGGTCTGCTTTTTAGCAAAAAGAAACGGCGGCCTTGATCTACTCAAAACCGCCGTATCCGTCAGTGATACAGGAAAGCGCAAGAAATCCTCTGCCCGTCAGCGGTTTTTTTCTTTTCCCCGCTGTGGAGGCAGATGTTTGGATATGTAGGCTCGTTTCATTCCACAAAGAACAGAACCCGCCGGGCCAGCTCCGGGATATTTACCGGGGCGGTTATATAGTCGTTCACGCCCTCATGCCGGTATTCATATTCCGTGGCAAGGTCGTTGTTCTCGGTGAGGATAAAGAACGGCAGAAGCCGGACAGGGGGATTCTTCATTTGGAACATCCCTGCCACCCGCCGCAGCGTATGAAACAGCTCCATTGCTGTGCCATCCGGCAGTTCCAGATCGCACAAGATCAGGTCTATTTCCTCATCCTCAAAAATCCGGCGCTCGGCCTCCCCAATCGAGGAAACCAGAATCAGGTCAAGGCCCTTTTGCAGCATAGCAGCCCGCAGCACTCCGGCGCTGGTATCTTCCGCATGGACAAAGAGCAGCTTATGAAAAGTTGAATCTGGTTCGCCGGATAACTGCCGGTAGGCGTATTCCACCAGCTTATCTTGCAGCAGCAGTCCTTTCATTTTGTCCATGCACAGCGTCGCGCCCCGGCGCATAGCCTCTTGTTCGTAGTCGTCCTTGTGATGGCAGGACGCCAGAATAAAAGGCAGCTCCTTATCTGCGGCCCGCACCTCGTTCAGAAAGTCCATGCCGGAACCATCCGGCAGATCGAGATTACAGCAGACCACCAGCGGCATTTCCTCTTGGATGGCGGCCCGCGCTTCTTTCAGTGTACAAGCCGTTTTCACCGGGTAGCCCCGGTGCTGTAAGTATTTTTGCAGACACCATGTATAGGTGTCGCTGTCGTCGATCAGCAGTATCTTTTTCATATGTCCTCACCCCCAATATTGATTTACCACAAGCATAAACTACAAATGTTACACAAATGTCCAAGGTGCCTTTGATTTCGACAGAAAAACAGGCTGAATTGTTACAAAGCTCGGACATTTCAAAAATTTTTTGAGAAATGGCGAAAAAAGCGGGGCAGCACACGCCGCCCCGCCGATCCCAAAAGGTTATTCCATTGTCTTAATGCGGTCTACAAGAGATTGCTTATGGCAATAGCGAATGGCTAAAGTCGAATATATCAATGCAATTACTACGAGGACTGCAAAAAATAGAAGCACTTGCAAGAATGGGAAAGTATAATGCAATTTTCCGAACACTCCAACTTGATTAAATATCTGGCATAGAATATAACCTGCTGCTGTGCCGAAAATAAATGTTATTGCCATTGTCCCAAACACATAATACAAACATTCCATTCTCAACATCTTATATAATTGCTTATTTGATAGACCAATAGATTGCAATACGCCAAATTCTTGTTGTCTGGATACAAGGTTCGTCATCAAGGTATTGCAAAGGTTGATAATACCGAAAATTGCAATAAAAACAATTAACCCGTAGATTGGAATCTGATACCCTGTCATGTGCATTTTTATGGAAGATAGTGCGTCATCAAAGCTATTAAATTGAATATCAGGATTGTCACCGATTGCATTTAAGACGACATTTTCTGCCGCAGGAAGTTGGTTCACATCTGCATTTATGACAAATTCAGTATTAAAATTCTTCTTCTCTTGATATATCTCGGATAGTATATTTTCCGGGACAAAGAAATATGTTCCGTTGTAGTCCGTATCGCTCATGTCAATAGTTCCGACGACAGATAATTCGATTTTCTTTCCAGAAGAAGATACTATTGTTACCACATCTCCTAAAGCAACACTATAATCTTCCCATGACTTTAGCATACCGGCTGTGTCGTCAATTAAGATACCATTTTTCTCGACAAGTTCTTGGTAGCTTATTTCCTCTGATAGTAGGTTATTCGATAAGCTGGAAAATTCATCGTCCGACAATCCTATAATTTCACGGAACGAGGACGGTTCTTTTTTATCTGGAAGTAAAATGTCTGCGGAACATCCCTTTATAGATTTAACATCTGTGATATATGGAGAATCTGTCAAAAGATTTATCATGCTATCGTCCAGCGGATTATCTTTCAAGGAATTGTCGCTATATTCATCGGAAAGTGTAATCAAAAATTCCTTATCACCAAATGACTGCCGGGCCATATCTTCTTCATCAATAGAAGCCAGAAATGTTGCTGCACTCATCAGTAAAATTCCTGAAAATCCCAATGATATTAAAGTCAAAATCACTTTTTTGTGGTTTCGCATAAAACCGATTTTAGCTAAATTTTCAGGAGTTAGTTTTCTCCTTAATTTTTTGGTGTTTAACTTTTCGTTTTCAGTTGTCGTTGATATGCGTACAGCTTCAATGGGAGAAATGCTTGCTGCAATTTTAATCGGCTTGCGAATTGATAGAACAACCGATAATTCAGTCAATATGGAGATAACAACGATAATTGCCAATGTATTAAGCCAATTCCAGCCTTTGGGTACAAGCACATATCCTATTAAGCAGCCAACTACAATCCCTAATGGAATTGAAGTGCGGGATAATTGCCAGCTTTCTCTTTTTACCATGCGTTTAATCTGTTTTTGGGTCATGCCAATTACCCTTAAACGGCCATATTCTTTGACTTTCCCAACGACTGAAATATAAAATAGGCTGTATATAACGGTGGAACAGGCAATCACAATTAGAATACTAATTGCCGCTACACCCAGCATATCTCGGCTTGAGTTATCAACACTATCAAAGTAAGACGAACTATAAGCGATCTGTTCTTCTCTGATTCCATAAGGGGTCAAACAAGATTTAATCAAATTTTTCAATTCGTCCTCTTTGAATGATCCGCTTCCCATTATCCGTAGTGTAGCATTATAAGGGATGTGATCTTGAAAATACGATTGCAGAAAAGAATCAGATACCAATACTTGATACCGCCTATTTGCACCATCGTCATGTAAAAGACCGCATACAGTGAAATTTGCATTTTTCCCATTTTGCAACGGTAATTCGATTTCTTGGTTCAATTCAACAGGGCGGCCAATATGTTTCAAATAGGCTTCCGAAACTGCAACTTCATTTTCCTTATCAGGTAAGTTCCCAACAAATTCTGTGGAATACAAATACAGATTATTGCTGTCCCGAAAATTAACATTCAATGTATAATCATCAACACGGAAACTATCAACTAAAGCCTCTGTTCCTACCATTTCAATGTTGGAATCTTGCCTTAAATCATTGATTGTTTCCAAATCCACATCAATAACTGCCGCTTGGTAGCGCCCCTGTAAGAATGTTTTCAATTCATGTGATTTTCCGAATGTATAGAGCGCAAGAACGGTCATAAGGCAGGCAGCAAAAGCAATCGTTACAATAATAAAGATGTTTCTTCGCTTATCTGCTTTAATGCTTCTGTTTGCCAGCTTCTTTGTAATGGCGCTGGTATCATTTTCAAAAGGCCATGTCATAGCTTGCCACCTCCTTATTCCACAATCTTGCCGTCCTCAATGCGGACAATCCGATCTGCAAGACGGGCTATGTCGTCATTGTGGGTAATCATCACAACAGTTTGCCGGAACTCCGCACTGGTGCGCTTGATAAGCCCCAGCACCTCGGCGCTGGTCTTGCTGTCAAGGTTGCCGGTCGGTTCGTCGGCCAGCACAATAGCCGGTTTGGTAATCAGGGCGCGGGCAATCGCCACACGCTGCTGCTGTCCGCCGGAAAGATTGTTCGGCATATTTTTCAGTTTATCTTCCAGTCCCAGCAGGTGAACGATCTCGTCCAAAAACTTCTGATCCACCGTGTCCCCGTCCAGCTCCACCGGCAGGACGATGTTCTCATACACATTCAGGATGGGAACAAGGTTATAATTCTGGAAGATAAAGCCGATGTTGCGGCGGCGGAAGATGGTGAGCTGTTCGTCGTTCTTCTTTGCCAGTTCTTCGCCCCGGACGATCACGGTTCCGCTGGTGGGAGTGTCTAACCCGCCCATCATGTGAAGCAGGGTGGACTTGCCGCTGCCGGAGGTTCCCACAACAGCCACAAACTCGCCGTCCTCCACGGAGAAGTTCACGCCGTCAAGGGCGCGGGTGATGTTCGGCTCTGTGCCGTAATACTTTTTCAGATCAATCGTCTGCAAAACGCTCATACTCAAAACTCCTTTCAAGGCTTTTTGCCTGTTGATAAGGTCATTGTAAAACCCAAATGTCCGCGAGATGTTACAGCGGCCAAAAAATTTCATTGAAAATCGGGGTGAAATGTTACAATGCTCGGACATTTCAAAAAAATTTACGGCGGGCAGCCGGAAATGGCCGTCCGCCGCGTTCTATTTTGTAGGCAGCATAATGGAAAATTCCGAACCCTTGCCCGGCTTCGAAAACACTTTGATATAGCCGCCCTGCCGCGTTACGATCTCGCGGTCCAGATACAGGCCAATGCCCACGCCCTGCTGTTCGTGTACTTCTTCCTCACGATAAAAGCGCCGGAAGATGGCGGCCTGATTGCTTTCGGAAATGCCCTTGCCGGTGTCGGTCACTTTGATCTCCACATACATTTCCCACAGCACCACAGACACCGTGATTTTCCCGCCTGCCGGGGTGTACTTCACTGCATTGTCCAGCAGGTTAAAGAGGGCTTCGGATGTCCACTTGCTGTCATGGGAAACGGTCAAATCCTCCGGGCAGTCCACGGACACGGCGATTTCCTTTTTCTCCGCTGCATACACGATCCCACTCATGGCCTGCGCCACGGTATCAAAGAGGCGGCCCGATTTCTTATCCAACTGGATCACGCCCGTTTCCAGCCGGGAGGTTTTCACAAGGGCCTGAAAGAGAAAGTCCAGTTTATCCGTCTGGCTGCGGATTCCCCGGATAAAGTCGGTGCGCTCTGCCTCGGTCATAGGCTTTTCCAGCAGGGTGTCCGTCGCCATTTTCAGATTGCTTACCGGCGTTTTCACCTGATGGGAAATATCCGATACAAGGGTCTGTAACTCCTGCCGTTCCTCGTCCACCCGGCGGCGGTTCTCCTGCATGATCTGGTAAAGCCTTGCCAGCCGGTGTCCGATTCTGGCAAGCTGGGTTTCGCTGTCCTCCGGGCGCTGGGGCGCTTCATTCCCGGCGATCATGTGGTCTAAAGTCTGGCACAGGTCAGCGGTAAACTGCGACAGCCGCTTTCCAAACGCCTGCGTCAGTACAAAAATCCCCACAAGGGCGCACAACAGCAGCGCCCCGCCCGTCAGCAGCACCGCAATCTGTTTTGTCACAAGAAACAGGGCTATGGTGATTCCGGACATGGAGAGGACAAGCCCCATTGCCACCCGGCCAAACAGCCGCTTTACCGAGAGGTTCTTAACCTTCATTTTGCCTCGCCTCCCGTCCATTGATAGCCCATGCCGTAAACGGTCTTGATGTAGGGCGCGCCGCCGTCGGATTCGATCTTGCTGCGAATCCGGCTGATGGAGGTTGTCAGGGTGTGTTCGTCCACAAACCTTTCGTCTATATCCCACAGCTTTTCCAAAAGCTGCCCACGGGTCAGCACTTGCCGGGGATTTTTACGGAACAGGTTCAGCATTTTATACTCCATCGGGGATAGGGTCAGGGACTTGCCGTTTAAGGAAGCCGTCTGCTCCGAGAAGTCCAGAAACAGCCGCCCGTCGTCGTAAATGTCCTTGGCCGGTTTGTGGTGTTCCAGCATGGCGAACATGGCTTTGATTTTTCGCTGCAAGGCCTCGATCACAAAGGGCTTTGTGATGTAGTCCACCGCGCCCACCTCATAGCCCCGTATCTGGTCGCTCTCCTGATCGTTGGCGGTCAGGAAAATTACAATGGTGTCCGGGTGCTGGGGCTTTATCAGTTTGCACAGCTCAAAACCATTCCCGTCCGGCAGGTTGATGTCCAGCAGCACTAAGTCAAATTCCCGCTGGCGTAGGACATCGGCTGCGGTCCTGGCATTTAGGGCAGAAGTCAAGCCGTACCCGTCTGCGGTCAGGTTATAGGCCAACATCTTATTCAAAAAACTGTCGTCCTCGACAATTAAAATCTGTTTCATATCCTCACTTCCTTTGCTTTTTGCAGATAGTATAACAGGCAAATGTCCGCGAAATGTTACAGCGGACGGATTTTTGAAAATCTATCAGCAAAATATGACTCTATTAAAAAGCAGCACCGAAGAAGATATTTTCATATTCTTCTCGGCGCTGTTTATAAATTATTTCAGTTTATCCTTATTATCTTCTTGTTTCTTTTTATCCCGATATTTCCGTATGAGTTTATTACGGATAGGAACACCAACACCGATCAAAAGCACAACTGCTAAAATTGTGAAATCCATACAATCACCTCACATTTCTTTCTTCTTCATAATCCTAATGGACAAGATGATGGAAACCGCATACATCACGACAATAGCAAAAACTGCAAGAAAAACGAGAAGTATCGGGAAAGATTCAACGACTGAAATAATTGAGTTTCCAATAGCTGGAATTTTAGAGAGAAGAAGTAAAGTCACCAAAAAACCGGCCACTGGGATATACATAAATACCCGTCCTTTGATTGAACCGTACTTGTAATATCCCGGAATCTGGAACACCGTATAGAGTGCAAATAAGAATATTCCTGCAATAGCGGCAGTCACAATGTCAAATACACCAACTGTTTCCCCCAGCACTTTCAAGACAAGCGGCTGTACAATCAAAGAAATAATCAGGGAAAGAAGCCCCATTGCAAGGACGAAAACATATCGTCCGATTACAAGCTCGCTTTTACGAACAGGTAAAATACCAAACAGACGATCCATGCTGTTTTTTTCTGTGATGGAAAAGGTATATCCCGTTGTCATGGCAATAAAGCACATAGCGAATGATACCCCCGTCAGCAAAGAACGGTTGATTGCAGCAAACACAATCGGCAGGAGCAGGGTAAAGCAAATTGTCTTAAAATATGGTTTTACCAATGCAATATCAAATTTTGTGGATTTCAAAATATTGATTATTCTAATGCTTGAGAGCCACTGTTTTAAAGTTTCGGAGCCACCGATTTTGTATATTTTAATGCTTGAGAGCCACCACAATATGTAGTAACACCACGGGCATAGTAAGGTTATCCTTAACCGCTTGATTACCCTACACCAGAATTGCTTTAGAACTGCAAGGGCTGCAATGCAGTGCATTTACCCTTGCAGTTCTAAAGCAATTCTGGAACAATATAATAAGCGGTATAAAATAGCACATACTATATCTAGTATTCTTAGATGACCCTCAAACATTAAATTACAAGTGGCTCCGAAGCTTTAAATTGGTGGCTCTCAAGCATTAGAATATTCACTTGACGGGAAACGCCGGGGGAAGCTCCGCAGACAGGAAATCGAAATCTATTATTCTTTTGTCGGCAAGGTAGAATTGCCCGACTAAAGCCCGACCCGTCCGGCAGTCAGCCGGACAGGGAACGGCAAAATTTTTTACACTTCTTTTACTTCTTTATCTCACATGAGCAAAAAGCCAGGGCATGAAGCACTTCATACCCAAATAGGTGTAGCAAAAATATGATTGGCAAAACAACAGGAAATACCGTCAACAGTCAAGATTTGATTGATAAAAGGCAATATCTCTGATAGAATAAACAAAACAGATACAGAAAACGGGCAGGAAAAATTAGCCGAACAATGGAGGGTTGCTATGCGGAAAGTCAGTTACTTACCTCTGTGGCATTTGCTCTTAGAGAGGGGAATGACTAAGAGCCAAATGCGTATTGAAGCAGGGCTTACCACAAATGTACTTGCCAACATGAACAAGGGGCAGCACATCTCTATGGACTCACTAATACGGATTTGTGATGCGCTGGATTGCAATTTGAATGATGTGGTGGAGCTGGTTAAGACAGAGGAATAATAAAATATGGTTACAGTAACAGGGAATTGCGGATAGATGCAGTTCCTTTTGTTTTGCAGTTATTTAGTCCTTAGACTGTTTCCTTTTCGTACTGTTCCGGCGTTTTTTTGCATCAGGTTCTAAGATTTCAGACTGTCCAAGCATATCTGCCATATCATCAATATTCTTTTCGGTTGGTTTAATCTTTAGAAATTGGGTGAATATGTAAGCAAGTTTCTGTTTGGAAGTGCCTGCAAAGTTTTCAGCTTTTTCAAGAATTTCTTCCCAATGTTCGGTTATGGTCTTAGGAGGGGCAGAATCAATATCGCCTTTATGGGCATTCCTGATGTCTTTGATAATGGCGTGCATATCGTCATCAATCACATGGGAAAAGTATTCATTCAGTTCAAGGTGCTGTGCTTTCAGCGTGTTTAATTGCAGGTTGTATTCATCAGGATTGTGCCGCTTCATCAGTGCCTTTCTGCTTGTGTCCACCACAAAATTAAGTGATTTGATCTGCATATCAGCAAGACCGTCAACATATATCTCCAAGTCAAGCATGAGTTTTCGGAACTGTTCATGAGTGATAAGCTCTGACAGGAGCAGTGTGTTGATTTTGCGGTCTTTGAGAAGTGTCAGGGCAGCGTCACTCAGGTGCAGATTGGACAGGGCAATGTTGTCAAGCTGTCTGTTTTCAGTCATACCAAGCAGATAATCCGTTGATACTTCATAGAATTTTGCTAATTCGATGATGTTCCTATGGGGTATTTCTTTATAATCATCAGATTCATAAGAGCCAAGCGTGGAAGCAGGAATTTTTGTCTGCTGTGACAGTTGTTCTAAAGTCATTCCCTTTTCTACACGCAGGTCTTTCAGGCGTTCCTGTATGCTTAATTGCGTTTTCATAGATAAATCTCTCCTTTACGAAAACAGAATATCACACAAACAGGCGGATTCCTACCGAAAATTTCCAGCATGATAGAAAAAATCTGTTTTTTGGAAGATTTCTGACATGGTGGATATACGGGAAAGCAGGGCGTTTTGTTGGATAATGACAGTACAACTGAATGACTGTCCAAGCTGATATAAACCGCCAAGACCAATTTTAAGAAAATTTGAGCGCCAATATTGGACGACACAGTGCCGACAAGGGTTGCCTGTCAGGAAACAGCAAGGGGAAAACAGCAATGATAGAAAACCGCCCAAGATTGAGTATATTTATTTGGTACCGGAAGGGTACCGTTAAATTGGATTGGTGCCAGTTTCGGTACTGGAGAAAGGAGCATGGAATGAAATTATCAAGATATGAGCAGGAGGTTGTTATCAACTTTAATGCAGATGAAAGCGAAGCAACAATTTACACAGCTAATCTGGCATGGATACGGAAAATGGATAAGCTATGTAAAGAGTTTCCAGAGGTAATAAGGTTAAAGTCATGGACGGAAGTAAGTAAGACCTATGTTTTACCCAAAAATCTTGTCAGGATTGGGAAACCGAGAACATTAAGCGAAGCTCAGCTTAGACATTTACGGGAGTTGCAGAACAGGGGATAAGAATTTCGGATTGAGTGAAATGGGTAAAGTCAATAAAAGCAGTCACGTAACAGAAATCCATAAAATTCCGGAGTGTGGCGGATATTTAATGTATATATTGGTGCTTGTATACACAAATCTTGACGAAAACCTGCTCCCTGTATATAATTATTTCATTATAGATGAATTGAATTAACTGAAAGGCATGATGAAAATGGGCAAGCAAGTATTGTTGATAAATGATCTGGCAGGATATGGAAAGGTGGCATTATCGGTCATGCTTCCATTGATGTCATATATGGGGTACCAAATATATAATCTTCCCACTGCGTTAGTATCAAATACGTTGGATTATGGAAAATTCGATATTCTTGAAACAACAGATTATATGAAGAACACTATTAAAGTATGGGAGGAATTGGGATTCTGCTTTGATGTGATAGCGACAGGCTTTATTGTTTCAGAGGAGCAGGTAAAAATCATAGAAGAATTTTGTCGAAAGGAAAGCATGAAAGGAACCCTGATATTTGTTGATCCAATTATGGGAGATGAAGGAACCCTGTACAATGGAGTTACAGAGCAAACGGTTGCACATATGAAGAAACTGGTAGGAGTAGCCGATTATATTGTACCAAATTATACTGAAGCGGCCAGACTTACAGGAGTGGAGTATCATGAATCTGCAACAATCTCGGAGGTAGATGAAATGATTCAAAGGCTTGGTAATATGGGCGCAAAATCGGTAATCATCACAAGCATTCAGCAGGATGGCAAAGATGTGGTTGCAGGCTTCGATCATAAAACGAAACAAAGATTTACAATTCCTTTTTATAACATTCCGGTCAGGTTTCCGGGTACGGGCGATATTTTTTCTTCCGTTTTATTGGGAAAACTGATGGAGGGAAACAGCCTGTATGACAGTACAAAAAAAGCCATGGACACTGTGAGCAGCCTGATTGAAAACAATAGAAACAATACAGATATATATAAGGGAATACCGATTGAGAAGGAGTTGGAGGTGCTTAAAATATGAAAAAACCTGGAATCCAGATCACATTGATTGATCAAAAAGGCACGAAAGGATGTCATAGGGGTCACAAAATAGGTGATAGTTTTGATTTTGATACTGAGCGTGGAAAACTCTGTCCTATGGCTATGCATGTTGCATTTCCATATATTGATATTTTAAGATACGGCGGCGAAATACCCGGACAGGAGAAGGGGACAGCGGTTTTTGCCTGCCCTGATGTGGACACATTAAATGTCTTTAAAATAGAACGGATTGATGTTTTGGATGACGATTCGCCATAAGGTTGGCTTTTAATTGTACGATGTGACTGGTAAGTTTGTGGACTATTGGTTATAGACGATGTATAGATAACAGGAGGAAATGATATGACTGTTTCAGAAATCATGGTTAAAATGGTAAAGTATTCAAAAGGAAATCTTCATGATATCAATCATTTTATGAAAGTGTATGCCTATGCAAAAACGATTGCAGAGTGTGAGAAAGTAGCGGATGATGAACAGAGAATAATAGAAATTGCGGCTATTATACATGATATTGCGTGTCCTTTGTGCCGGGAAAAATACGGAAATACAAATGGAAAACTTCAGGAAAAAGAAGGCGCTGTATTAGCTGAAGAATTCCTGAAGGGTACAGGGCTGTCGAACGAGATGGTGAACCGTATCATCTTTTTGGTCGCACATCATCATACTTTTCAGGAGGTTGACGGGATTGATTACCAGATTTTGCTGGAAGCTGATTATTTGGTTAATGCTGACGAATCCGGATATCAGGAAGCCAATATCAGAAATGTTATAGATTGTGTTTTTAAGACATCATCAGGAAAAATGCTTCTGCAATCCGTTTATGGGATTGCAGAAGGCAACCGCTGATTTGATAACAAATATGTATTTTGTAAACAGGTCAATCTGCTATGTATAGATTGACCTGTTTTAATTTGTGGCATTTGGACTTAATTCAAAATGAGAATGAAAGGTTTTCAGAAGCCCTTCTTTTTGCAGCTTTGATAATTCTACAGACATTGCTGCACGTTCTACACAGAGGAAGTCGGCAAGCTGCTGGCGGTCAAAGGGAATGTCAAAAGAAAGTGATCCTTGTCTGGCTGCTTCAGCAGATAAATAGGAAAGCAGCTTATCACGTGTTTTTCGCTTGCTCATGTGCGTTATCTTCTCGTTAAACAACAGTGTCTTTTGGGCAAAAGCTGTAATCAGGTTTTTAATCAGGCGGTTATGATGGCTGCAGGCAGCGGAACACATGGTAATCAGGCGGTTCATATTTATTTCCACAATTTCACAATTTTCTGTCGCAACAACACTGACGCTGAGAACTGCATCAGGAATGGCGGCAAAGGGTTCGGCAAAGTAGTCGCCCGGCATAAGATTTGTCATAACGTTCCGGTTTCCCCATAAATCTTCCTGAATGACTAAAGCAGTCCCAGACGCAAGCAGGCTGATACAGTCCGTACAATCTCCTGCCTGAAGGATGTATTGATTTTTGGCGTTTTTTCTGACTTTTGCTCCGATACACTTTAGCGAGGTTAAAATCTCGTCATCGGATAATCCTGCAAACAGCGGGCATTTTTTTAATACGTTTAAAAATTTTTCCAAAATCTCACCTCTTTGTTTGAATTCAAACATACTTGCTCTGCTTATTTTACTATAATGTAATCACCAAAGCAAGAAAATAAATAAAGGAGGATATCATGATAAAGTACGAGGAATGGAAGGATAAAAAGAAAGACTTCTTCAAAGTGGATGTACGCCATGTGCAGGGAAATTTCTTTCCCGGCTTACAAAGACGTGCCATGACGCTAAAAGCCGGGGAGGGAATTGAGGTCATACAGACTTTTGAACCTTACCCGCTATATAAGGAGATGGATATGCTGGGGTATATACATCATACAGAGAAGCTGGCAGAAAATGAGTTTCATGTCTGGTTTTACCGGACAGAGGAAAAAGAGCCGGAAGGCTCTGCACCATACCGTCCGCTTGCATTGCTGAATTATCCTATGATTGATGAGGACTTAGGGCGTATCGCGGCGGATTTTTGGCAGGCAACATGGCAGAGTGAGAAGCGCACTCTCCCCTATGAAATGCGTCTGCTTCTTTCCCTGACAAATGCAGTTGGCGCAGGAAGAATGAGGCAGGCTGTGCGGGAACTGGTAAAGGCATATATCTATGGTCTTGAATCCGCAGCGCTGGATGATGTGTTTGAACTTTTGGCATGGAATCAGGGGATCGGATTTTTCAGCTCGGAAATTGGACCTTCACCGCTTTTTCAAGCGTATAAGATGATTAAGACGCAGGAACAAAGAGGCATAAGCAGGGAAGAAATCTGCACCGAGATAAAAGAAAAGTTTGGCGAAAAAAATCAGGAAGTGCAAGTGTTGTAACAGGAAAGAAAGATAGGAGGAAAATAATATGGCAATCACAAAGGAAATGTTACTTGGAGAAATTTTAAGAACCAAACCGGAGGCGGCAGAGGTGTTGATGCAGATGGGGATGCACTGTTTAGGGTGCCCGTCCTCACAGATGGAGAGCCTTGCGGATGCCTGCATGGTGCATGGGCTGGATGCCGATGAACTCTTGAAAAAGCTGAATTCATAGGAGGAGTGCAATGAGCGCATTTTTAGGTTCGATTCATCACTGGCTATACGGAAAAATAGAGTTCCAAAACGGGCTAGTTGAAAGATTATCAGATATGATAAGCAAAAACGGGTATGATGATGGCATTCTTTCCGAAATGGAACAAAAGTATGGGGCGGTGGAGAAAGGCAGTCTTGAAAATATGATTGATAACAGTAATATACATGGCTGGTTACAGGATAAAATCGCTGCCGCTGAAAACCGCCTTGCTTTTCTGGTCATCTCAACGATGGATGCCCATTCTGAATGTATGCCGGATATTGCGAATGCTGCATATGAGTATGGACGGAGCAGGAAACTGTCGGGGAAAACAAGCGCAGAAGAAGTTTATAGGCATTTAGATAATCTGCTATTGAACGGAATGCCTTGTGACAGGGTTAATACTGTGGTTTCCATAAGTCAGGAGGCAGTAGTATGGAAACAGACTGTGGATATACATTTGCCATATTGGGAAGCATTACAAGGAGATGTCAGTCATTATTATGACCTGAAGGAGAGGCTGGTCGCAGGTATTTTGGAGGGCAGCGGTTTTTCCTACAAATATTTAGGAAATCAGACATTCACATTGATTAAGGCGGGATAAATAATGTATGGAATTGATTTACTGATGAAAGAACATGAGAATATCGTAGCACTGACTAAGCATTTAAGGAGAACCTGCTGTGCTGTGATTGAGGGGGCAGACATTGATGTTCAGGAGTTTCTGGAGTGTATTGATTTTGCAAGAACTTATGCAGACAAGCATCATCATGGAAAGGAAGAACAGATATTGTTTCGGTTTATGCTTAATAATTCCGATCCTGTTGCAGAAAAACTGGTGCGCAATGGAATGCTGGTTGTTGGACGGCGAATTGAGGGAGACATAAACGGCAAATTATTTTTCCAACCTTTTTCGCATTGACTGCGCAGTGCTGTCTACAAATGCATAATACCGCCGAAAATGCAGCACGCTGTTGGTATAGCTTTTCTTTCGAAATCGAAAGGCCATGAATCCCATTATGAGATCCATAGCCACATGATGTATTTGGATTTTTTATTGTTTGTCAGCCAGAGTCGGCAGATAAGCCAAACCGGCAGCAACAGTTACGGCATCTACCTTCCGCATTAGATTGCTGATCCGCCCCTCATTCCAGAAAATATCAGAAAAATCGGATAGTTCACATCCCACATCATGGTTCGGGATGCACAGGTAGTTTCCGTATTTATGCACTCCGGCCAGGATGTGGAAGTATGTCCCCCGTCCATTCATCTCAGCTTCATACCATCCAGGCCGCCATCGCAGCAGGATAATCTCCCCTGTCCAGGTTTCTATGCGGGAACCATCCCTGAAAAAACATCTGTATTCCAAAAACAACACCCCCTATCCAAGATTCTGGCTGCTGACGGAGGCAAGTATGACTTCCGTGTCAATTGCTTTCTTCTCCATCTGTGCGCCAAGGGTAAGGGCATTTGTCATCAGGTTATCCACCAGACGCGGATTCCCCTGGGAATGGCTGTGGACAGCGGAAAGGGCGGCCTGCTCTATGATGGAGGCAGAGCCTCCCGCACAGGAGATCTTGTGGAGTACATACTGCGCCACTTCTGAATCTGTGAGCCCGGTAAAGTTGTAATGCACGGTGATCCTCTGGCGCAGGGCTTCGTGGACAGGCTTGCGCAGGGTATTGTTCAGGTGCGGTTCCCCGCACAGGATGAGCGTAAAGCAGTTCAGGGAGTCATAGCCGTAGTTCATGAGCATCTTAATGTCCTCCAGGATGCCTGTGGAGAGGTACTGGGCCTCGTCAACGGCCAGAAGAAGGGGCTGCTTCTTTTCCCGGTAAAGGTAGAGGATCTGCTCCTGTATGGCCCGGAACATCCCGGGTTTGCCGCCTCTAGGCTCTACTCCCAGTACAGAGCAGAGCTGGCGGTAGAACTCCATGACGCTTACGGTGGAAAGACAGATGTACTCCATATGGTAAAGGTTCGGGTTGAGCCCCTTTGCAAAACAGCGGAGTCCAAAAGACTTCCCCATGCCCGGGCGTGCCGTGAACAGACCAATGCCCCTGGTATCCTTGAGGTAATCCAGCCGGGAGAGCATCTCAGAGATGTCCCTGGAAAGGAAACGGTCTTTTTCCCGGGCCATCTGTTTGTCAAAAGGATTGAAAGACAATCCATAGTAAGAACGGAACATCAACAGCCACCCCCTAACTTTGAGTAGTCGATGCCAGGTGTATTGTTGCGCTTCGTCCTGCAGTTCTCATTCTTATCCGTAGGGCGGATGGGATAATGCACCCCTTCGTAAAGGATGAAGGCGGAGGACATGTCATCCGGGAGGAAGCGGATCTCCACTTTTGATGAGATAAACTGCATAGGGACGTCATAGGATACCTTGTCGATGGAGACGGTAGAATCCTTATTCACTTTCCTTGTAATGCGGTTCAGGAAACATTCCTCCAGCCATTCCCTGGACGCAGGTGTCCGTATGGAAGCGCGGGTCTGCTGGTAACGGGAAAGGGGTGTAGTGCCGATGCCGGAATGGAGGGAAGTATTATAGGAGCGCATGTAATCCTTAAGGAGTCCATTGAACTGTGCCAGGGAGCTTAAGGAATCCAGATCCAGGGTATAGAGCCAGGTTTCCTTGAGTGTCCGGAACTGGCGTTCTATCTTAGCCTTGGATGCGCCATCCCGGATTTTTGTATGTAAAAGGACCGTTCCGATGGAGCCGCAGATGAGGGAAAGCTGCCCGTTCGAGTAGCTGGAACCGTTATCGACATAGAGCTTAGAAGGGATTCCATGTGCAGCCACAGCATCCTTAAGCACTTTCTGGAAGTTATAAGCTGAGTCGTTATAGAAGAGCCCGCCGCCCACCAGGAACCGGGAATGGTCATCGATGATCAGGATGCAGTAGACCCGCCTGCGCAGGCCGTCTTCTGTGATATATGGAAGGTAACAGGTATCAGCCTGCCACATTTTCCCAAAGGCGTCCTCTTCAAAAGCCTTCCTGTCCCGCATGTTCGGGTTACGTGCCGATTTCAGGTCATGTTTCTTTACAAAACGCTGGACAGCACACACGCTGACAGAGGCAGGGATGAACGCCTCTTCCACAAGGTGGCGGTGGATCTGCGTGGAGTTAAGCCTTGGGAAAGCTTCCTTAAGCCGGTAGATCTCCTCGATGGCTGTATCCGTCAGGACCCGTGTGCCGCCCTTGTCGGAGCGTTCCCGGGGCATAAGTGCATCGATGCCGCCGTTCTGGTAGAGAGACACCCACTTGCTGATAGTCTTGGGGCTGTAGCGGAAGGCGGAACCATCAGGCAGGGTGAGCGGGTTCTCGGTGATGCGTTGGTAATAGGCATTTCTGGACGCATCAGGATAAAGGCCATGGATGACCGGTGCGATGAGGGCAAGCCGGAACTGTGCCATGGCGGCAGCGTCCGAAAGGTTCTTTTGTTTGTTGTCCATAAAAATATCCTCCTTAAATGGTTTTCTGCCATTATAAAGGAGTTTCCTCAGGGAGACCATGCCTGGTCGTGTGGTCGTGGAAAAGCAGTTCAGGGACCGAACACTTGTTGGCAGTAAGACGCCGGATTTTTATGGGACTGGAGGAAGGATTTTGCAAAACGGCGGACAAAGGCGGAAGCAAAATCAGAATAGGAGGGCTGGGAGAACAGTGTCTTCAGGAAGGAGAGGGAAGAGACTTCCATAGAGGAAAGTGCCCCGAGCCATTCTTCCTTCTGCACCAGGAAGAGTTCCAGAAAACGGTGCAGTTGGGAAAGGGTGATGGAGAAACGCCTGCAGAGGCCCTCTATAGTAGAGAGGTGCAGGAAATACTCTGCCAGGACACGGAGGATGAAGAACAGGCCGTAGCCGGAATAGGGGATGATGAAATCCGGGAGGATGGCATGGGTATGGCCGCAGGTGCAGATGAGGCGAAGGATGCAGAGGCTGTGTCGGACAGGGGCGCCATCTATGAAATCCACCAGGGAACGGTCATAATAGGCATGGATCTTGCAGCTGCCTGCTGCCCCGCAGAAGGGACAGGTCTGCAGCTGGGGACGGAATCCAACCATGAAAGACTCAAATAGTGCTTTTGATGAAGTTTTTATACGGATCAGCTTGCAAAATAGGGAGTTTTCTCTTATCATAGTATATGTCGGTAGTGCCAAAGCCTCACGAGTGGGACATGATCCCGTATATGGCAGGCACGCTGGTGTGAGAGAAAGAACAAACTGTAGGAGGTTGGTGTTCTTTCTCTTTTTTTTGTTCCAAAAAAAACTATATCGGAACAGGCAGGAATGGTCAAGAGGAAAATGCGCCGTTTCCTACAGCGCGCTCTGATAGACAGTATTAAGAAGATGAGATTTTAATTCGATGTTTTTGTGTGGGAGATAGGAACTTTAGTTTGCTGGGCGACAGCTGGTGGAACATGACTTCGGAAGATTCCATATCGGGGAATTGGAGAACGCAGTTAAGCAGTATGCCAGTGTTCCGACTACAGAAGGAAAGCTGGATATCGTCACCCATGCATCGGGTTATGTGGATTTATTGCAGCGTCACATTGAGAAAGAAGATACCGTCTGCTACACTTATGCATTACGAACACTGTCAGAGGAATGCAAAGCGCAGATTGATGAACAGACAAGAGCGTTTGAGAAAAAAGCGGAACAGGACGGCATACAGGAGAAATATATTACATGGTTAGAAAAAAGGAGATAGGCGAATGGGTAAAGTTGTTGATTTCACAAAAACAGTTTCAGAGCTGGTAAGTGAAAATCCTGAAATAAAAGAGGTATTGGCAGAAGCAGGGTTTAAGGAAATTATAAAGCCTATGTCTTTAGCTGTAATGGGTAAGGTAATGACGATACCAAATGGAGCTGCCATAAAAAATATTCCTATGGACAAAGTTTTTGAAACTTTTGAGAAACATGGGTTTGAGGTGAAAACAGAAACATCTTGAACGGGTGGTTAAAAATCAGGCTGAGGGAAGGAGCAAACGAACAGTATGGAAAAAATAAAAAATATAGACAAGGCAGAAATTTTAGTTTTAAAGGAACAGGTTGCTTACCAAAGCAATCAGGTTGTAAGCAGGACTTTAGCACAAAATAATGCGCTGAGTGTCACATTGTTTTCTTTTGACAAGGGAGAAGAAATCAGCAGCCATGAGTCCAGTGGTGATGCCTTTGTGATTTGTTTGGATGGCGTTGGCGAGATTACGATTGATGACAAAAAGTATGAACTGCATGAGGGAGAATCTATCGTAATGCCCGCAAAACACCCTCATGCGGTCTTGGGTAAAGAGCAGTTTAAAATGTTGCTGGTTGTTGTATTTTAGCGAAAGGGGGATGCGGCATGAGGGTGAATGTAGATCAGAATGCTTGTATTGGATGCGGGCTGTGTGTTGGGATGGCACCTGATGTATTCCGTATGAATGACGATGATAAGGCGGAGGGGTATCAGGACTCTGCATCGGAAAACGAAAGCATGGTACAGGATGCCGTTCGTTCCTGTCCTGTTTCCGCTATTGGGTAGTGTCAAGTAATCTATGAAAAAACGAGCTGAAAAAAATAGGCTCAAATGAACCTTGAAAACTGCAGATATTGATTCCGAAAAGCTCTCCGAGGGCTTAGGGCGTTGCCCTAAGAACCCACAAGGGACCAGTCCCTTGACCCATTTTCGGGCTCTGCCCGAACCCGTCCTCGCCGGAAGGCAGGAAAAGGGCGCAGTTGCCCCTTTTCTGCTAAACAGGATAATCCGTGAGCCTTATGTCAATAGACTTTCGCGGCATATCCTCACAGACGGCGCTACCGTCTGCTCCGGTATTCCACGGTTCTATTGACAACAGCTCCGCTCCGATGCAGGGTTTCCATTTTTCTGCATGTTCAGGATAGTCTGCTGACCGAGGAAGATGAGAAGCTGCCATTTACCCGGCATGTTGTCGGCACTCTGTAGCATTTCTACTTCGTTGAGTACTTTGTATTTCTTGTGTTTATGCGGACGGAGAAAGTTATAGTATGCGACCCAGAGGGCAAGATCGTAATTAGCACCGTCGATGTTGTCAAAGCCGTTTGTGTGACGGTAAGAGGCCTTATAGGTGCGGTTGAGGCGTTCAATCATCTGTTTGAACGGACGATGTTCTGTAGAAACGGCATCGTCGTTGGTAAGCCCAATCACCTGGGTGATTTTGAAGGTAAAATCTTTCCCCAACTTTTTTACAAATTCCATTGCGGCGAGTGGGTAGGCGCTGTAACCGTCGGCAATGAACTTGAAGTTTTCCGGCAGCTTTGTCAGTCCCCGGAAAGCCATACGCATGGCGAGGATACAGGGACCGACACCACGGTTATCCGATACCTGATAGCCGATGATGGATCGGGACGCAGCGTTCATAATAAGCCAGACATAGGTTTTGATACCACGGATTTTTATATAAGTTTCATCGGCAGTAAATACATCCCCTTTTTCGTAAGGGTATTGGTCAACAAAGGGCTTAATGCAGACAGCGGCAGTCTTGCAGTAGTTGGCGATCTGCTGGTGGGAAATGTTGATGTTGTACAGGTCTTTCAGGGCCTGCGAGGTTTTTCGCAGAGAGAGGCCGAGGTTGACATGGAGGGTCAGACACAGGGACATTACGTGGGCATTATGTTTGCTAAATTTCAGGGATGAGGCATTTTTAGGAAGGGTATTTAGATCCATGCTGAAAAAATCCATCGTGAACTCACGGTAGATATAGTGGAGTTTATATTTGTTTTTGCCGTAATCCTCTCGGAGGTCTTCTTTATCCACTTTTTTGAGGTTGTAGAGATAATAAGGGCATTTGGGATTGACGCACTTATGGATGATAAAGTGTTTGCGTTCTTTCTTGGGAACCAGGGCATTGCCGCAGTGCGGGCAGCGTAGTTTTACAGAGGAGAAGCGGCTTTCATGGGGTGAGAACCTTGCGCTGCAGACCTTGCAGAGAAGCTGCCCTTTGGAACCATTATTTTTGTAAAGGAAAGGTTTCGGCGCATTACAGCGGGGGCAGGTGCATTCATCCGGGATATCGCATTCTGACCGGCGGCTGACAGGGCGGATCTTTTTACCATAACGTTTTTCAAAGTAAGGGATTAATTCTTTATAAGTCCAGTCCTGGCGGAAGTCGGTGATAAGAGGGAGTTCATCAATCTTGAACTTCTGGTATTTTGGAGAATGGGAATCATCAAAGGCCCACTGTTTCAGAGGGATGTATCTGCAGATAAAGTTGATCAACCAGCAGTTTTGCTGGTAAAGAGATTGAATGAGAGAGAGTAAATAGGTAATAATATCCATAAGCAATGATTTTCCTTTCAGTGTTTGTGGGTTAGTAATAGTATTGACACAAAAAAGGGAGGTCATTGCTTTTTTTCTTGAAAAAGTGGTGTAATCCTTGGAATTATAAGGTTTGCAACAAAAAATATAGTGGTAGATTTGACACTACCCGCTATTGAATGGGAGGAATAGAGATGATAAAAACAATTAACCCAAGAAAAGCAGCAGTCATCGGCTGTGGATTTGTAGGCGCTGCAACAGCATTTACACTGATGCAGAGCAGGCTGTTCACTGAAATGGTGCTTCTTGATGCAAATTATGATAAAGCAGACGGAGAAGCAAAGGACATTTCGCATGGCGTTCCGTTTGCCGGACAGATGAAGATTTATGCAGGAGGCTATGATGACCTGATGGATGCTTCTATTGTCATTGTGACTGCCGGGGCAAACCAGAAGCCGAATGAAACAAGGCTCGATTTAGTACATAAAAATGTTGCTATCTACAAAAGCATCATTCCTGAAATTGCAAAGCGCAATTTTAAAGGAATATTGCTGATTGTATCAAATCCGGTTGATATTCTTACTTATGCTGCTGTAAAGCTGAGCGGGTTTCCTGAAAAAAGAGTAATTGGTTCCGGAACGGTTCTTGATACCGCAAGGCTAAAATATGCGCTTAGTAAACATTTAGGGGTAGACAGCCGTAGCATTCATTCCTTTATCATTGGCGAACATGGGGATAGTGAGATTGCAGCATGGAGCAGCACGAATATATCTGGTATTCCATTGAATGATTTTTGTGAGATGCGTGGACATTTCAACCATGAGGAAGCAATGCGGGAGATTGCGGAAGATGTAAAAAACAGCGCTTATGATATTATTTCTAAAAAGCAGGCTACTTATTATGGAATTGCTATGTCGGTTAAGCGTATCTGTGAATGCGTTGTAAGGGATGAAAAATCTATTCTTCCGGTATCTTCTATCATGCATGGAAATTATGGGATTAAAGAAATTGCCCTTAGTATGCCCGCTATTATAGGGGCAGACGGAATCGAAACCCATGTTCCTATTTCTTTGAATGAAAAGGAAATGGAGAAACTTCACAATTCGGCAAAAACTATAAGAAAAATTGCAGAAGAGCTTGATTTGGAAGTTGTCCCAAATTAGGAAAAAGGAATATTTACACTGAAACTTAGGCGGGAAAGCGTTTGTTGGAAGAAAACCAATGAGCGCTTTTCTGTTTCTAAAAGCAACAATACACTGCCGTTCCCCGCCAGTCCTAACTTCGTTTCAGATAAATCAATTTTTCAGAAATAGAGGACAGGACATTGATAAACAAAGATAAAAAAGACAGGGTGGTGCGCCAGTTTGTGACATACTGCCGCATGGCATTGAGATACGAAAAAATTAACTATTACAACGAACGCAAGCGCATGGCGGAACGGGAATCGCACATGGAGATGTTTTCCGAAAAGCAGTTGGAAACGGTTGATAAAATCTTTGATACATACCACGCTGACTATTTTTATGTCATGGGTTATGAAATCGGCATAGTGGACGGTGATTTGGCACAGGCATTAAGGGAACTGTCGGACAGACAGTTACAGATTGTGCTGATGTATTACTTCATCGGATGGACGGAAAAAGCACTGTCTGCAAATGGAGGAATGATACGGTAAAAACACTCCGGTGGCTGGTGGAGGGAATGTGTCATGGAGAATAAATTTAAAGACAGGGACATTTCCTTTGAAACACTGGAAAAGGCAGTAAATGGCGATTATTTTGCTATGCAGGAGGTGATTCGGCTGTTCAAGCCGTACATGGCAAGGCTTAGCATTGAGGAAGGCAGATTCAACAGGGAACTGTACGAAAGGCTCGTGCGGAAAGTTATGCTTATAACGGTACGGTTTAAGACGGATTATGATGAAAAATAAACAGGCGTGATGAAACACAGGAGAGGGCATTCCGGATACGGGTGTCCTCTTTTGTGTGCCTGTTATTGATATGCAATATTAACAGCGTTACAGGCAGAGAGGAAGTGAGAAAATGAGCGAAAATAAATTAAGAAACAGAGCGGTAATTGATGCGGAATTGCAGAAAACGAAAGCCGAGCTTGCCATTGCACAACACAGGCAGGCGAAACTCCGTAACCAGATAAAAGGTATGACAGAAAAGGAACGCCGACACCGCAACATCGTATGGGGAAGCCACTTTGAATACCTTATCAGAGAAAGGCTGAATATTGCCAAAGAACAGCTTGCCGCCCTGAATGATGATTCAGTAAAAGATATTCTGAATACTCTCTTTTCTGATTCGTATTTCCGCCGGACGATGCAAAATATTTTGACAGAAAAAGTAAACCCACAATCCCCGACGGAAATGAATAAAGAGCATTCATAGAAATTATCTGCCGAAACGTGGCGGGCGGCACTATAAAACTTTGTGGGCAGATAAAGGCTGCTTTTTAGCCTTTATCTGAACGCAAAGTCCACTAAAGGGTAGGGCGCAAGCCCGTAGGGGAATTGTCGTTTCCCCTGTTGACTGCCGAAGGCAGGCAAAGCCCCGCAGGGCGCACACACGCGAAGCGTGTATAAGTGCGCCCTATCCGAGTTCTTGGATAGGGTGCATTATCCGAGATAATCAATTATCCGAGGAAACTCTCAAAACCTCCAGCATAAAAGGCTTTCGGAGAAGTTGCCTCGGATAATGTAAGAACTATTTCAGGAAGTCAGGGAGCTGATGCTCTTTCTTTTGTGTAACAGGATTTTCTTTTTGATGGGAAAACCACTTTTCGTTCCAATCCCGGATATGCCTGTTTACGGTTCCCTGTGAAAGTTCAGCATACCGTTCTGTTGTGGAGATCGAGGAATGTCCGAGAAAATTTTTGATTGCCATAATTGGTACCCCGGCTTCCAACATATGTGTGGCGGTCGTATGCCTCATGGTGTGCGGGGTGTAGCGTTTTTCAAGGAACATTTCCGGATGCCCGGTTCTTGCGAGCATGATATATTTTTTATAAATCTCCTCAATACAGGAAATGCTCATCTGCGGATGGGTCTGGCTGGAAAAGATGTAGGCCTCCAACCGACCGGCCTTTCCCGTTTCCTCCAGATATCGTTCCAGGAGAGTTCCGCTAGGCCTTGCAATCACGATCCTCCGGGTTTTGTTTCCCTTTCCAGTAATTGTAAGCTTATAGAGGTTTTTCTCGGCCAGGAAGTCCCTGACTTTGAGATCGCAGATTTCCTGTGTCCTGGCTCCGCTGGCATACATCAGGTTCAAAAGGACCTGGTCACGGAAGCCCATCCGTTTCCCGGGATCAGGAAGCCGGAGCAGGATTGAAACTTCATCAAGCGTAAAGGTGATCCTCGGCTGGACGGCCTCTTTTTTTACAGGCACTCTTTTCACCGCATTTGCAAACACAGTCGCTGCTTCAAAATTCCTGTTCTGTGCGTAACCGGCAAAAGAGGCCAATGCTGAAAGCCTGAGATTCCTTGTGGATACTGAGCATCCCCGTTCTGCTTCGATCCATTTCAGGAAGCCGTCAATAGTCTCGAAATTCAAATCCCGGAAGAGGATTTCGCCAGCATTTTTCTTCTTTTCCTGATAAACATACTGGAACAAAAGGCGGAAGGCATGTTTATAGGATCTCGTGGTATTAGGGGAAAGCCCTGACGAGAGCGGCATATATTCCGTAAAAAACTGTTCCAGGAGGAGCATGAATTCAGGAAGCTTATTTTTCCTCATACGCCACCTCCGTGAATACGCCAGCGGCATAATCTTCAAACAGCTCCGTATATTCAGGGAACATATCACCACTGAATTTCAGATATTTCTCCGTTTCGTCCATGTCATGGTGCCCAAGATAGACTGACAGGAAAGGAACAGAGTCATCTGTCGGGCGTCCGTTTTTCTCTGCCTGCGCAAATGAATGGATGGCAAAATAGTGACGGAAGCAATGAAGGCACTGCCCTCTGGAATGGGATTTTTCCTGTACATACAGGCCGGTTTCCCGCAAGAGGTTCCTAAACCGAAAATCAAAGGTTCCTTTACTGACGGAAAACTCTTGGCCCCTGGCTGCCGGGAACAGACAGCTTTCCGGTTCTGTTTTGATCCCCATAGCAATGCAGTATCTTTCCAGCATCTCTGTCAATGTCCTGTCCATTGGAACAACACGCTGTTTGTTGTTCTTGGCATGGCGAATCAGGATGGTCCCATTGCGGAAATTTATATCTTTTACCCTGGCGGCAAGCGGTTCTCCCAGGCGGAACCCGCACCCAAGGAGCATCCGGAGCAGCATACAGAACTCCATGTCTGTCCGGCGGGTTTTCGGGTCTGTATGCCTGTTGGCCCAGCTGTCGGCGCAGGACAGAAGCGTTTGGATTTCCCTGTCCGAAAAAATATATGGGACATAGCTGTCTGATGTTTTGGGGCAGGCGGGCATGAAAACACTGTACCCCTTGTATTGAAGGTACCGCAAAAATTTGCGGAGATAGCTTACCTTATCGCTGACCGTTTTGGGCGCGTTTATCTGCTGGAGTTCCCTGATCCAGTGATTGATGGCTGTTTCCGTAACCCTGTCGGCGTTTTCTGCCACCAGCAGTGAATCGAACGAAAAAAGGGTTCTGCGTGTACTCCGCAAAGTACCATCGCTGACAGTCCCCTGGCTGATTTCCAGATATTCTGCAAGCTCATGTTTGAAAACCGACTGGAACTGTGTCATGACAGGCTCCACCTCCCCTCCAGAAAAGCGGCAAATGTACCTGTCGCCTCCATGACCGGGAGGGCGTAGTTCCGCAGCTGCTCCACATCCAGACTGGCATAGGATTGGATGGCGTTCTGGTCTGTATGCCCAAGGGCTTTCCTTACCGCCTCATAAGGGATGTTGTCATTGACCATGGAACTTGCCAGGGACGACCGGAAAGCATGTGCGCCCTGTTTGCGTCCCGCCGGATCAATTCCAGCTGCCATAATGGCAGTCCTGACGATCTTGGTGATTGCCTGCACAGAGATATGGCTGTAAGGGGGAACGATGCGGAGAAATACATACGGGCTGTCATAGCAGGATCGTTCTTCCTCTAAATACTGTTTCAGGGCGGCCTTTACATCCGGGACCATGGGAAGTTCAATGTCAACGCCGGTTTTGTGCTGTGTAAGCAGAATCAGGTTCCTGCCAAAATCCAGTTCCCGGAATGTCATGGATGAGATGTCCCCGCTCCTGATCCCCAGCCGTGTCGCAAGAAGCAGCACTGCGTAATCACGCTTTCCATGTGGGGAGTCCCGGTCTACGCTGTTTTCAATTTTCAGGATTTCTTCTATTGTATAAACAGAAGGGTACGGCTGCGGCCTCTTGAAAAGAGGAACGATGCCGCTGTAATCCCTGTCGGTATGTCTGGCCTGATATGCATATCTGAGGAATGTCCGGATGTGTGAAAGGTACCATTTGCTGCTGACCATTAAACACGCGCTCCTACATTTTGGGCGTTCATTGCCTGCGGCGCTGCGCAGCCTGTATCAGCCAGGGCGGATAAAAAGTAGTGCCCAATCTTATCGTGAAGATGGATGCTGCTTTCCTGAAGCCCCTTGCGTTTCCCGTCTTCAAGGTACTCCGCTAAAAGAGCCTCCATTTCCGGATTCAATTCGTGGTATCCGCATGGCACTGTGTTGGTTTCCCTTGTATGGTAACCCATAGTTAAAACCTCCTGTTTGATAGCTTTAACTGTACTATGCCCATGTGGATAAATTTTATCCGAGATTTTTTGCATGAACCCCCGCATACAAAAGGTTTTTAAGAATTTCCTCGGATAATTAAAAATCTCGGATAATGCACCCTATCCGAGTTCTTGGATAGGGCGCAATTATACACCACTTAGGGAAGTGGTGCATTGCGCCCTGCCGGGAGCGTCCTGCGGACAGCGGATGATTTCCGTAGATTTCCAATCTGCTCCAATCATCACAGGGGAAGCTACCCTTCCCCTGCGCTGGCTCTGCCAGCTACCTCTTTGTGGGCTTGCCGCCCGAAAATCTTTCAGAAAACGTATTCCATTTATCGAGTTAAAGTTGTATAATAGTGCCAGCGATAAATCGTGGTTATACGAGGGAGGATAAAAAATGCGTCGTTCGGATAGAGAAGTAAAAGAATTTAAAGATATTGTAGCTATCATGGAAAAATGTGATGTGTGCCGGATTGCTTTAAACAATAATGGCTACCCGTATATATTACCACTCAATTTTGGAATGGATATAAAAGAAGATAAAATAGAATTGTATTTTCATGGGGCTATGGAGGGTACTAAGTATGAATTAATCAAAAAAGATAATCGAGCCAGCTTTGAAATGGATTGTGAGCATAAATTAGTAACAGAAATGGAACGTGGGAGTTGTACAATGGAATATGAAAGCGTTATTGGACAAGGATACATAGAAATGCTTTCCGATGACGAAAAATACAATGCTTTATATATTTTGATGAGGCATTATCATCAAGAGGATTTTCCATTTAACAAGTTAGTAATGCCGCATACAAAAGTTTTTAAGCTAGTAGTAAAAAACGTAACTGGTAAAGTAAGAATGAAGAAAAATGATAAGAAATAAAATTCCAGTTTGACGAACTGACAGCCTATCAAAAAACTAAATACCTGCCGCCCACCGGCGGCACACCCAAGCAGGAAATCTGAAAAGGTATCCTGCTATTTTTTGCCCCGAATCCGGGAGAAAGGAGGGCGCACACTTGCCATGCCCGCACTGTAAAATCACCATCATCAAGCGGAGCAACAATGAATCCGCTGTTTCTGCCGCCGCCTACCAGAGCGGCGAAAAGCTGTTCTCTGAATACGACCAAGAGCAGAAATACTATCCTTACAAGAACGAAGTCACCCACAAAGAAATCATGCTCCCGCCCCATGTGCCGCCGGAGTTTGCAGACCGCAACACCCTATGGAACTCTGCCGAAGCGCAGGAAAAACAATGGAACTCCCAGCTTGCCCGGAGGTTCGTGCTTGCCATCCCAAGGGAAATCCCGCCGGGACAGTACGCCGACCTTTTCCGTGACTACTGCCGGGAGTTTTTTGTTTCCAAAGGCATGATTGCCGACTTTGCCATCCATGACAAGGGGGACGGGAACCCCCACGCCCATATCCTGCTCACCATGCGGGCGATGGACGAAAAAGGGAAATGGCTCCCCAAGAGCCGCAAGGTATACGACCTTGATGAAAACGGCGAAAGAATCCGGCTCCCATCCGGCAGATGGAAAAGCCACAAGGAAAATACCGTGGACTGGAACGACCAGAAGTACGCCGAAATCTGGCGGCAGGGATGGGCGGACACGGCCAACCGCTATCTGGAAGCAAACGACCGCCCGGAACGCCTTGACCTGCGCTCCTATGCCCGACAAGGGATTGACCAAATCCCCACCGTCCACATGGGGCCAGCCGCCTGCCAGATGGAGAAGAAGGGAATCCAGACCAACATCGGCAACCTGAACCGGGACATCAGAGCCGCCAACTCCCTCATGCAGTCCATCCGCCAGATGGTGCGCCACTTAAAGGGCTGGATTGCCGATTTAAAGGAGAAAAAGGCCGTGCTGCTGGAAGCGTTGGAGGAGGCCAAGGAGCCGACACTCTCGGAGCTGCTTTTTCAGTATCTGGAACTGCGGAGCGGGGAACGTGCCGACTGGACTTCCAGAGGGAAGCTGAAAGGAACCGTTGCCGACTACAATAAAGTGCAGGCGGCTATGGACTTCCTGCGGAAGAAAGGAATCTCCACCGTGGAGAGCCTTGACACCCGGCTGGACGAAATCAGCAATGCCGCTGTTTCCGTCATGGGGGGCATGAAAAAAAGCGAGAAGCGCATAAAAGCCATCAACACCATGCTGTCCTACATTGACAAATACGAAGCAAACAAGCCAGTCCATGCGGAGTATGCCGCCATCGGCTGGAAGAAGAAAAAGGAAAAGTTTGCGGAGAGCCACCGGGAGGAACTGGACGCTTACAATGCCGCCATCCGGTATTTGAAAGCCAACCTGAAAGGCAACTCTTACTCCCGTAAAGATTTGGAATCCGAACGGGAACAGCTTGCCGCCGCCCTGCCCGGACAGAGGAAGGAGCTGGAAGCGGTTCAGGCGGACGTGAAGGTACTCCGTGACGTGCGTCACTGGCTAAACCAAGTGCTGCCATCCGAACAGTACCGCCAGACCGCCGATCCGGGGAGGAAGCCGTCCGTACAGGAGAGCCTGAAAGGGCGGCAGGAACGCATCCGGCAGGAGCAGGCAGCAAAAAGCCAGCCGCCCCGGACAGAGAAACAACAGAATATGGAACTTTAAATCGGCGCTTGTTTTGTGATTTATAACCGCAGACAAGCGCCTTTTTCTTTTGAACAGAATTTATTGGCAACGTGAGCGACATTGTGTCGCCCACGTTGGGATTATCAGGAGGAACGCCTATTGAACGTATTTGAAGCCGTGAAGCAGTCCGTCACCACAAGGCAGGCTGCGGAGCGTTATGGAATTAAAGTGAACCGGAACGGGATGTGCGTCTGCCCGTTCCACAACGACAGGAACCCAAGCATGAAAGTTGACCGCCGCTTTTACTGTTTCGGCTGCGGAGCCACCGGGGACGTGATTGACTTTGTTTCCCTGCTCCACGGTATCGGGAGCAGGGAAGCCGCCCTCATGCTGGCACAGGACTTCTCCATCCCTTATGAGGACGGGAGGAACGCCGGGAAAGAACCTATCCGGCCACGACTGCGGAAGGAAACAGAGGAACAGAAATTTAAGCGCATGGAGCGGCACTGCTTCCGGGTGCTGTCCGACTATTACCATCTCCTGCGCCGCTGGAAGGAGGAATACGCCCCACACCAGCCCGATGAAGCATGGAACCCCCGGTTTGTGGAAGCCCTGCAGAACATGAGCCGGGTGGAATACCTGATGGACGTGCTTCTCTCCGGGGACATTCAGGAGCGGGCGGCGCTTATCACAGGACACGGAAAGGAAGTGAGGAACCTTGAAAGACGAATGGCAGAATTTACCGCCCCAGATACGGCAGGAAATAGTGAACATGGCAGACAGCGCCGAGCCGCCCCGGAGCGTTGAGGAAGTCAAGGCCATGCTGGAAACCACCGAGAAAGGCGGCTTCCGCAACAGCATGAGCAACTGCCTGACCGTGTTTCAGTACGACCCGCTCCTTTCCGGGGCGGTTGCCTACAACCTGCTGACCGACCGCAGTCCTCGATAAGCTGCCCGGTCGGAGTGCCAGAGGAAAAGGTTCATACGGAAATTGCGGAATTGGAGAAAGCGCATATCATATGTGGTTATCATACATTGGTTGACTGGAACAAAATCAGCGATGAAGATGTCACTGCGCTGGTAGAATTGAGGGTAACACCGCAGGGCGGCGACGGATATGAAAAGCTGGCAGATAAGATTAAAGATTTTCCCCAGGTGGTTATGCTTTACCTGATGTCGGGAGCTTATGATTTTATGGTAATGGTAAAGGGAAAAACATTAAGGGAAATCTCGCTGTTTGTGTCCGGCAAGCTGGCGTCCATTGAGGAAGTACAAAGTACAAAATACAACAACCCATTTCACATTGACGAAATATAAAGAATCAGGGGTAAGCCTTGCTGTGGACAGGCCGGATGAGAGAATGGTGGTGACACCATGAAAGAATTGCTGTCGCAAAAAATATTACAGCTGAAACCGTCGGGAATCCGGAATTTTTTGATGTTGCTAATGAGATTCCGGGTGTGATATCACTCGGCGTGGGAGAACCGGATTTTGCAACACCGTATCATATACGTGAGGTGGGAACATGGGCTATGCAGTCAGGCAAGACTTTTTATACGTCAAACAGTGGCTTATACAGCCTGCGAAAAGCAATATGTAATTATACGGAAAGACGGATTGGGGTGTCTTACCAGCCGGAGGGCGAAGTATTGGTTACAGTCGGCGGAAGCGAGGCGATTGATATTGCTCTGCGGACGATCATCAATCCGGGAGATGAGATTTTATATATTGAGCCGAGTTTTGTATCCTATTTGCCGTGTATTGTTATGGCAGATGGAATCCCTGTGCCTGTCGAGCTGAAAGCAGGAAACCGTTTTCGTTTAACCGCAAAGCGGCTCGAAAATGTAATTACGCCACGGAGCAAAGCCCTTATTTTATCATATCCAAACAATCCAACCGGGGCAATTATGGAACGAGATGATCTGGAAGAATTGGCAGAAGTTATTAAAAAACATAATATACTTGTAATCTCTGATGAAATATACAGCGAACTTACTTATGGAAAAGAGCATATAAGCATTGCCGGCATTTCGGGAATGAAAGACAGGACGATCCTGATAAATGGGTTTTCTAAAAATTTTGCAATGACCGGATGGCGTCTGGGTTATGTGTTTGCCCATAAGGAAATTATGGAGCAGATGACAAAGGTACACCAATATGCGATCATGTGTGCACCCACGGTCAGCCAGTATGTGGCGGTTGAAGCAATGAAAAATGGAGAGGCAGATGCTGCCTGCATGAGGGAGTCTTATGATCAGCGCTGCCGCTATTTATATTATGAATTAGAACATTTAGGTCTTCCCTGTTTTGAACCGGAAGGGGCTTTCTATATGTTTCCGGACATTCGTGAGTTTGGAATGTCCAGCGAAGCATTTGCTATGGAACTGCTGGAGAAAGAAAAAGTTGCTGTTGTTCCGGGAAGTGCGTTTGGCAGGTCAGGCGAAGGCTTCGTCCGTATGTCCTATGCTTATTCTATTGATGAATTGAAGGAGGCAATGGTGAGGATAGGACGTTATCTCCAGAGAAAACGGGAGGCGTTAAAATGATAGCAGAGGAAATGGTAAATTTAGGGGAAAAGAAATCCGCTATCCGAGAAAATTTTGAATATGGCAGACAGAGGATGGAACAGATTGGAAAAGAAAAAGTTTTTGATTTCAGTCTGGGCAATCCGAATGTTCCGGCACCTGCGGGTGTCCGTAGAGCAATGGAAAAGCTGTTAAATCAGAAAGATGATGTGGAGTTGTTCGGATATACACCAGCGCAGGGAATATTCGAAACACGAAAAGCGATTGCGGATAATCTGAACTTCCGCTTTGGAACTTCCTTTCGGCCAGACAATTTCTATATTACCTGCGGCGCTGCTTCGGGGATTAGGATTATCACTCAGGCGCTTACAGTTCCGGGTGATGAATATATTATTTTTGCCCCTTATTTTCCTGAGTATAAAGTGTTTGTCGAAGCGGCGGGAGGAAAATTTGTAGAAGTCAAAACCAGGCAGGAAGATTTTCAAATTGATTTTTCAGCGTTGGAACAGGCTATTACAGAAAAAACAAAAGCTGTTCTTTTAAATTCTCCCAATAATCCAAGCGGCGTAATTATATCTGAAGAAAATATTATACGGCTTGCGGCGCTTCTGAATAAAAGGTCAGCGTTTTATTTTTTTTCTGCGCTTCCTCTTTCGACTCCAGCAGAGACTCCATTATGTGGTAGGGATCAACATCCTCTACACCCATTGCCTTTTCGGTCTGTTTAAAAAAATCTGCCAGAAGTGCATAAGCTCTGCCGCCGCAAAGAGAAGAACCGCAGAGAATGTAGCTGTCCTTGATAAACGGTCTCGGTTCCACCTCTTCTTCTGCAAAGTAATTCTCCGAATAGACGGATACCTGTCCATCGGTTCCCATGTTCACCAGGATGGAGTTCTGCACATCCCTCACCGGTATTATGATTCATTACCGGCACCTCCTTCTGATTGCGTGTGGTGGAGCTTAGCGGAGGCCAGAAGCAGCGTATAGCCCTAAAGGCTGAGTATATACTTTCAATATAGAATATGATATAATTGTTTCTGTCATATTATTAACAGAGGAGGCCTTTTATGAACGTGACATTGAACACTGATAATCGCCGAATTTCTTCTATGAGAGCCATTCACTTTGCAACGGCACAAGATAAAAACACGGCGGTAAATCATACCTCTAATAGAGATCAAGTAACAATATCTCAAGAGGGGCGTGACAGATTGGAAGTTTTGGCGGATAAAGCTGAAAATCAACTTAGCGCTATGACAAAAGAAGATTTCATGGATATGCTCAAGCAATGGAAAAGTGAAAATCAACCTAAGTTGGAGGTTGATCCTTATCGGAAAGTTGACCCCGACGGTTCCATTGCCCGTGAGACTTATTTTGAATCCTATTTAGGGCAGTTGAAAGATACGGAGGATACTATCAAATCTTACTATGCTGACGCTTACAAAGAAGCTGTTTCTGCCCCAATTGACAGTTTGACATTTATTTCTGCAAAATATTTGTGTGATTGGTCTGACTATTATGATCCCAATATTCCGAAGGAGGAACGACAGTGGACACATCATCAGCTTTGGTCAATGCTGACAGATTTTAATGTGGCGTTAAATGATCCCTATGCATTAGCTTCCTCTGGTGGAACAAAAACAGTAGATGAAATGGATAGAATTGCTAAACAAGCCGTAAAAGATAAGTTAGATTCACTTGTCAAAGAGTGCGAAACGTCAATAGTAAACTAATTCAAGTCTGCCGCTTTCTTATTCATACAGGTTAATATAGTTTTTAAGATCACAATTAAGATGGTGGCCGGCTTGCTGGATGGTGACCAGAGATTTTCAGCTTAGAAGAGCAGCCTTAATCACCATGCCGTGTGCATATTTATTTGAATAGAAAAAATCGGGATTTTTTGAACACAGGGAGGAAATGAATTTGAATGTTTTGTTAGCTGTTCCTCAAGAAAATAACAGTGTACAAGAATTAAATAGTTTTTTATCGCAAAATAATGCAGACCTTTATATTTTTCCAGAAGGTTTTTTAGATAATAATGTTTTGCAGGAAGCAATTGATATTATAAAAGAAAAAGAAAAATATGTTATTACTGGTTTCAAGGATTTAGACAGTAACGGGCAGCAAAAAGCACTGGTCATAGATAATGGTAAAATCGTTGATAAATATACGAAGTGTATTTTGACTAAAGGAGAAAAGCAAAAAGGAAAACGGAATGGGGAAAAAATTGCTTGCGTGAATACTAAATTTGGAAAGGTTGGAATACCAATCTGCTATGAAATACATTTCCCAGAGGTAGCGAGGATTATGTGTTTGGATAATCCGGTTTTATTGATTAATATAATCGGAACAGGAATGTATCATAATTTACAGTTTGAACAATGGACTTCATTAGCAAAGGCACGAGCCATTGAAAATGAAATACATGTTATTGGGTGTTCTCATTTTGCTGGTAAAATTCCATTAGCATATGCTTTTGACCCATCAGGAAGATGTGTTTTATTAAAGCGAAATGAATATGGAGGTTTTATTGTTAAAATTGACTTAGGAAAGAGTGTGGAAAAAAATATTAACTATTTGCCTGACAGACTTCCAAATTTATTCTCTCGTTTGGCAGAAAATGATAATATGGATTTATAGGGAGGCAGTTTATGATAACTATTTCACAGATTATGGAAAAGATGATTGCATTTTCTAAAGGTAATCTTCATGACATCAATCACTTTATCCGCGTATGGACGTATGCCAGGACTATTGGAGAACTGGAATGTCTGGATGCTAATACGCAGTATATTCTTGAAATTGCAGCCATTATCCATGACATTGCCTGTCCATTGTGCCGTGAAAAATATGGCAATACCAACGGGAAATATCAGGAGACTGAGGGAATGACTATGGCAAGGGATTTCCTCAGTGATACTGGCTTGACGGCGGAACAGATTGACCGTGTGGCATTTCTTGTTGGCCATCATCACACGTATATCGACATCAGCGGAGCAGACTATCAAATTCTAATGGAGGCGGACTATATTGCCAATGCCTCTGAAAATGGGTACAGCAAGGAGAAAATTGAAGATTTTATCAATAGAATCATGTGGACGAACAGTGGAAAAGAATTGACACGACAGATATTCTGTATTTGACGGGAGTTCACATAACAGATTTAAACCCCAATCACGGTTTGCGTGAATAAATATCATCCACCGTGTTATGGTCAGTTTCGGGTAAATCTGGTAAATTAACAGGCAGAAAGAGGCGCACCTTTCAGTTGAAGACATGAATAAAACGATATAGGAGAATAACAATGAAATTGAATATTGGAAATAAGCTCAGGTGTCTGCGCCATGAAAAAGATATTACCCAGGAAGAATTTGCTGAATTCCTTGGAGTTGCGTGCCAATCCGTATCCCGCTGGGAAAATAGTATCTGCTATCCGGATATAGAACTGATACCGGTAATCGCCGAATTTTTCGGAGTCACAGTTGACAGCCTGATGGGCGTGGATGAAGCGGTGGAAAAGGAGAAGATTGCAGAGTATCTGGATCAATTTCAGGAAGCGGTCAGTCAGGGAAGAATATATGACTGTATCGCTGTTGCGAGAAAAGGGACGGCCGAATATCCCAATAATTTTGAATTGCTGAATAAGCTGATGTATGCGCTGTTCCTGGCAGGCGACAGTGACGGAAACATTCCGGAGTGGCAGGAAAATATGCAGAAGTATGACTCTGAGATCACGATGCTTGGGGAGCGGATCATGAAATACTGCCCCGATCAGGATATCCGGCTGGAGGCTGCAGGAAGGCTTGCGTTTAACCATTGTGAGATGGGGCGCAGGGAGATCGGAAGGGCGATCTATGAGACGCTGCCCTCCCAAAGATATTGCAGGGAAGCACAGATCTGGTGGGGATTAAATGAAGACGAAAGACTCCCGTTCGTTTACAGAAGGATACGGGAGAGCTATGAGGGGCTTTGCCACGGAATATATCTGCTTATTGACGAAAGGCTTCTTGAGGATGAAGAACTCCTGCAGGTATGCCGGAAAGCATTTGAGCTGGAGAAACTTATTTTTGACGGCGAAGCTCCTGCAGAATGGAGGACGGTGAAGCTTCACTGTGATATGGCTGCCGTGTTCGCACGCCTGAAACGATTTGATCAGATGTACGAACAGTTAGAAGAGGCGGCAAGATCAGCCAGAACTTTTGATAACCGTCCGGAACGCAGATGTGTCTCATCATTGCTTTTAGGTGAAATGATCAGGGAAAAAACAGACTTTGAAACGGCTGATTCCAGACCTCTTAGCGAAATTATGAGGGATAAATGGCTGGCGGCGGAAGAGTTCGATGGTATTGACAGTCTGTTTGTGCAAAAGAGAGATTTATCATAAAATAAAAAGAGATTTTTGTGAATTTGTGCAATTGATATTTGTGAAAAGAAGTGCTAGGATTCTAGTAAAGATGTTGTGAGAGCTCCGAACAACTGAAACAGTTTTTTTAGCAAAGACGCTTATTTACCATAAAGGTAGGTAGGCGTTTTTTTATTTGGTGAAATGAAAAATACAACAGAATCTAATTTGCTTAAGACGGGAGAGAGGACAATATGTTATTAAAAGAGGCAGGGTTAACCGCACAGGATATCAAGGACAAAGTGGACAAATACATGATTGAGACTTATGAAAGATTTGATTTTGTGGCAGAAACCGCGAAAGATATGTACGTCCGGAATGAGAAGGGCGAGAAATATCTTGATTTTTATGCGGGGATCGCGGTGAATTCTGTCGGCAACTGCAATCCGGCAGTTGTAGAGGCAGTCCGGGAACAGGCAGGGCAGATCATGCAGACCTTCAATTATCCATATACTGTTCCGCAGGCTCTTCTGGCGGAGAAGGTCTGCACCGCGACAGGAATGGATAAGATATTCTTCCAGAACAGCGGAACGGAAGCAAATGAAGCTATGATCAAGATGGCGAGAAAATACAGCGTTGAAAAATACGGCCCCGATAGATATAATATCGTTACGGCGGCAAAATCGTTTCATGGAAGGACCTTTGGGGCGATGAGCGCGACGGGACAGCCGGACAACGCGTGCCAGATTGGGTTTGGGGATATGACGCCGGGCTTTACCTATGCAGAATATAATGATCTTGATGCATTTAAAGCCGCCTGTACTGAGAACACAGCCGCGGTTATGATTGAGCCGGTCCAGGGAGAAGGCGGAGTAAATCCGGCGGCGCCTGAATTTATGAGAGGGCTTCGCAAGTTCTGCGATGAGAAGGATATATTGCTGCTGCTTGACGAGGTTCAGACCGGCTGGTGCAGAACAGGCGCGGTTATGAGTTATATGAATTACGGGATAAAACCGGATATCGTCTCCATGGCGAAGGCCATGGGAGGAGGCATGCCCATCGGAGCAATCTGCGCAACGGCAGAAGTGGCAAAGGCATTTACAGCAGGGGCACATGGTTCGACCTTCGGAGGACATCCTGTCTGCTGCGCGGCGGCGCTGGCGGCAGTCACGGAACTGTTAGATAATGATCTGGCGGGAAATGCGAAGAAGATGGGAGAATATTTCATGGATCTGCTTAAGACGCTTCCGCATGTCAAAGAGGTACGGGGCCAGGGATTGCTGGTTGGCGTGGAATTTGAGGATGGGATCAGCAGTGTGGAGATCAAGCACGCCTGCTTTGAGAGGAAGCTTTTGCTTACTGCAATCGGAACCAATATTATCCGTATGGTTCCGCCGCTTATCGTCACTGCGAAGGATTGTAAAAAGGCGTTTGAGATCATTGAGGACGCCGTCCATGAGGTATATCCTGCCAGGATGTTTAGAAAGCCGACTGCCGCTTAGAAAATCCGGCAGACTGTGGGAATGAGTTTTCGGACGGTCTGCCGAGGGAGAGGAGCGTAATAGGTCAAAAATTATAGAAGAAGCCTGGCGTGAGGTTTACAGTGATATCGTGGCACAGATGGGTTTCGCACTTTGCTTTAAAAATTAGCATATATTCTTGAAGGGTATCAGAAAGCCACAGTTTCAACGGTAAACTGTGGTTTTTCTTCGCACATCCCCGTGCAGAGGAAATATCAAGGCTTTTGGAGCCTGCATTTTGTCAAGAACATTTCATTACATAATTTAGACATTCTGTGACAGTGAGGTTGTCCTTTTACTATGAAATTGATATTATATAACATGCAGAAGAAAGTAGGTGAACAAATGATTAAATTCGCAATCTGCGATGATGAACCGATTATAATGCAGGAAATTTCAAACCAGCTTTCACAATACATGAATGGACGGAAGATTGCTTTTAAAAGAGAGGAATGGCTGATATGGATTATTTTAGCATAGGGCTTAATATTTTTTGCCTGATTGCCCAGGGCATTATGCACATCTGTTTTGCACCAGCCTTACCGGGAAAGAACAGAGGGCATATCATTTTGCCATATACATTTTCATTTCTTGCATTTTGGACTGGACTGCAAATAAGTTTTCTTTCCCGTGGGTCATAGTGATTGGGATAGAGCTGCTTATTTTGTATGGGGTAAACCGTTTCATTCTGGGTAATCGTCCCTCTGCGTCCTGGGCTGCGGCAATTCTCGCGAATTACATCTCCCGATTTTCCTTTGGGCTTATCAACTCGGTAGAGGCGGCGATATTTCCCCATGTAACGTCCCACTTACTTTTATATTCAATGATCATAACGGCAACAGCGGTCTCCCTGATCATAAGTGCTGCCTGTTATACAATCGTAATAAAATCCATATCGCCGGAAGAAATTGGGCACATGACAAACATGGGATGCTTATTGTTCCCTGTTCTGTTTTTCTTTACCGCTGAACTGTATATCATGCAGACCTCATACACAAAGATTTACTATGATGTTCTGTCTCCTGCCCTGCTGTTGGAACATACTGCGTTGCTGTTTTTGCAAGCCCTAGGGCTGGGAGCTTTACTTTGTACCTTGTATGCCTATCGTCACTTATGCCGCAGTTTGCAGACCAAAACAGAAATGCAGTCTTTGCTCCAGGCAGTCCAGGCACAGAAAAAATATATTGCCGAGGCACAAATGCGCTATGAACAGACAAAAGCATTCCGCCACGATATTAAAAATCATCTTACTGTATTGAGCGCCCTGCTTAACAATAACGAACTGGAAGAGAGCAAAGTCTATCTGCAAAAGCTGAAAACGGTCTCAGCCACATTGTCATTTCCTTGTCAGACGGGTAATCCAGTAGTGGATATTTTGCTGAGAGAGAAGATAAAGATGGCAAAAGCGGATGGAATTGCAGTCGAGGTTTCATTGCTCCTTCCAAACCCCTGCAAAATAGATGATTTTGATTTGTGTGTGATTTTTGCCAATGCTTTGGTGGTACTCTGCGGATTTTATCTGGTGATGAAAAACTTAAGGAAATGCCGCATTGTGATACTCTGAACTATTATCTGGAGAAATTGTCTCCCAAGTGTCTGGCAGATGTAAGAAAACATATGGTAAAGAGCCTGATCCGGATGAAAAGTTTTAACCGTGCAAGACTAATGGGGAAATATTGGAGAATTATTATTGACGGGACAGGACTGTTCTATTTCAAGGAAAAGCATTGCGGGAACTGCCTTGTAACGACAATTACCCGTGAAGAGGACGGGAAGGAAATAAAGGTAAAACGTTATTATCATAAGGTTCTTGAAGCAAAGCTGGTATTGTCTGCGGACATAATGATAAGTCTGGATACAGAATTTATAGAAAACGAAAATGAGGAAGTATCGAAGAATGATTGTGAGATCAATGCAGCAAAAAGACTATTAGAAAGACTGAGGAAGGATTACCCGAAACTGCCCATCTGTTTGCAAGGGGATGCTTTATATGCAGCGGAATCGATCATGAAGATCTGTAATAAGAATCATTGGAAGTATATCCTGACCCAGAAGGAAACACGGCAAAAAGTACTGGCAGAGAGTTACGAGTGGATACAGAAAAGCGGTGGGGCAAGGAAAGTGGGGAGAATAGGAAGAGAGAGTGGGGATGGAGAATATATCAACCATGTGGAAGATGTGGCGGGAAAAGAAGAGACCGCAAATATGTACCGATATTGGTATGAAGCAGAAAAGGAAGATGGAGAGACAGAGATCCATGAATACCAATGGATCACAAATATAGAACTGACAGAGCGGAACCTGGAAGAGATGATAGAAGCGGGGCGCGGACGCTGGAGAATCGAGAATGAAGGATTCAATAACCAGAAAAACGGGATTTATGACATTGAACATTTAAACAGCAGAGACAGCAATGCCATGAAGAATCATTACCTGATCACCCAGATAGCAGATATAGTGATGCAGCTTTATCTGTCATGGAGTCCGCTGATAAAGGACATAAACCAAAGTATAAAAAATACATCTTCAAGATTGCTGGAAAGTTTTCGAAGACAGCCAGTAACGAATGAAGATGTATCGTATATCAAGAGATATACAACAATATATCTCGAATAGCAAGATTATTATACAACAGGTGGTGATGGAATGAAATAGGAAATTGAAAAAATATCCACATTTTAAGTTTAGACAGGGGAAGTCCACCATATGAATGTGGATAACTTTCCGAGAAAACAGGATAAATGTGGAATTAAGCAATGTCATTGAAAAGCATTGCAGGAGGATTCGATTTTAAAAATTCATTCTTCAGAGCTGGACGCAAAAATATGTAGTTGACTTTTAGAAAATATTGTGCTATAGTTTAAAACGATTTAATAATTTAATACTTCAAACCGTTGAAGCGGAGATAACGGCAATGATGCCTTTACAGAGAGTCCGGGATGCTGAGAGCCGGGTGAGAAACAAGTTGTCAAATGGACCGCGGAGGGCGCAGTCAAATGGGGAGTTCCCAGAGTATTCTGCGACGTTGCAGGCAGACGTCATATGCCGGGGATATGCTGGTATCCTGCTAAGTGCACGGCTCATGCCGTGAATCAAGGTGGCACCGCGGATAGCGTTGTACATTTAGATGATGTACTTTATTCGTCCTTGACAGATTCTATGATTCTGTCAGGGGCGTTTTTTTATGATACGGAGAACTTTGTATTCTGAAATCCTTTGGCAGAAGTGAAGCCAAAAAGGTTTATTTTTTAGGGAGGCAGACAGATGGAAATTTTACCACACATAAGTGAGATCAGGGAGCTTGCAGCAACAGGCAGATATAATGTGGCGCCGGTAAGCTGTGAGATGTTATCTGACTTTACCACACCGATCGAGACGCTGAGGATACTGAAAAACGTATCTGCCCATTGTTATCTGCTTGAGTCAGCGCAGCCTGATGACAAATGGGGGCGGTATACGTTCCTGGGATTTGATCCTAAGATGGAGATTACCTGCATTGACGGTGAGATGAAAGCAGGCAATCTGAAGGTAAAGACGGATCGGCCGTCGGATTACCTGCGTCAGATCCTTGCTGATTATAAGAGTCCCCGTTTTGATTATCTTCCGTCCTTTACGGGGGGGCTTGTAGGATATTTTTCTTACGATTATCTGGGATACAGCGAACCGGCCGTGCGTTGCCGGGTGAAGGATACCGAAGCCTTCAAAGATGTTGACCTGATGCTGTTTGACAAGGTCATTGCTTTTGATCATGTCAGGCAGAAGATCATTCTGATTGTGAATATGCGGCTCTCCGCTTCAGAAGCCGGTTACAATAAAGCAGTAATGGAGATAAAGCAGCTTGCGGATCTTCTCCGTAACGGCACAAAGAAAAAGGAACCGGGAGGCAGGCTGACCGGGGATGTGACGCCGCTGTTTAGCAGGGAACAGTTCTGCGGCATGGTTGAAAAGGCAAAGAGCCATATCCGCGAGGGGGACATCTTCCAGATCGTGCTCTCCAACCGCCTGTCGGCGCCCTTTGAAGGCAGCCTTCTTAACACTTACCGGGTGCTGCGCACGATCAACCCGTCTCCGTATATGTTCTATTTCTCAGGTACGGATGTTGAGGTTGCGGGAGCGTCGCCGGAAACCCTTGTAAAGCTGGAAAACGGCGTTCTCCACACATTTCCCCTTGCAGGCACCAGGCCGAGAGGAAAAACGGAGGAAGAAGACCGGGCATTGGAGGCGGAACTTCTTGCAGACGAAAAAGAGCTTGCCGAACACAACATGCTTGTGGATCTTGGACGGAACGATCTCGGCAAGATCAGCCGATTTGGAACAGTACGGGTGGAAAAGCTGCATTCTATCGAGCGGTTTTCCCATGTGATGCACATCGGTTCTACGGTCAGCGGTGAGATCGGTGATGATTACGACGCCCTGGATGCTATCGAAGCGGTGCTTCCGGCGGGCACACTTTCCGGCGCCCCAAAGATCCGGGCCTGTCAGCTGATCGGAGAACTGGAGGACAACAAGCGCGGCATCTACGGCGGCGCCGTCGGTTATATTGACTTTACCGGCAATATGGATACCTGTATCGCTATCCGCATTGCTTATAAGAAAAACGGCAGTGTATTTGTGAGGAGCGGAGCCGGGATTGTTGCGGACTCTGTTCCTGAGAAAGAATTTGAGGAGTGTTTGAACAAAGCGAAGTCTTCTCTTAGAGCATTGGAGCTTGCACAGGAGGATGAATGATGATTTTATTGATTGATAATTATGACAGCTTTTCTTATAATCTCTATCAACTCATAGGGGAGATTGAACCGGATATCAAGGTGATCCGCAATGATGAGATGACAGTAACAGAAATCAGAGAAACACATCCCGGCCGCATCATACTCTCACCGGGGCCCGGAAGACCCCAGGATGCGGGGGTGATCATGGAAGCGGCAAGGGAGCTTGGCAGGGATATCCCTATCCTTGGCGTCTGCCTGGGGCATCAGGCCATCTGCGCGGCGTTTGGCGCGGTCATAACTTATGCCAGGGAACTGATGCACGGCAAGCAGTCCGAGGTGACCTTTGACAGGAGTTCCCCGCTATTTAGAAATTGCCCTGAAACGGCTCTTGTTGCCAGATACCACTCCCTTGCGGCAGACAGGGATACCATCCCTGAAGAATTAAAAATAACCGCGTTCACCAGAGACGGCGAGGTGATGGCAATACAGCATAGAGACTATCCGGTTTACGGCGTGCAATTTCACCCAGAATCCATCATGACGCCCGACGGTAAAACAATACTTAGAAATTTCATAAAGGAGATATGAGCAATGATCAAAGAAGCAATCGTCAAAATCGTAAACAAAGAAGACCTGACTTACAACGAGGCATACACCGTCATGAATGAGATCATGAACGGCGAGACGACGCCTACACAAAACGCCGCTTTTCTCGCGGCGCTCTCCACCAAGAGCGCCAGGGCCGAGACGACCGACGAGATCGCAGGCTGTGCCGCCGCTATGCGCTCGCACGCCACCAGAGTAGAGACGGATATGGAACTGTTTGAGATTGTCGGCACCGGCGGGGATAATGCGCATAGCTTTAATATTTCCACGACTTCCGCGCTTGTGGCGGCGGCAGGCGGAATGAAAGTGGCCAAACACGGCAACCGCGCCGCCTCCTCCCAGTGCGGGACGGCGGACTGCCTGGAAGCCCTTGGGGTGAATATTCGGCAAAGCCCTGACAAATGTATAGAACTTCTGAAAGAAGTAGGCATGTGTTTCTTCTTTGCCCAGGAGTACCATACGTCCATGAAGTACGTGGGCGCCATCCGTAAGGAACTTGGATTCCGCACCGTGTTCAATATCCTGGGGCCCCTGACCAATCCCGGCACGCCGTCGATGCAGCTTCTTGGCGTCTATGACGACTATCTGGTGGAACCGCTGGCGCAGGTGCTGATCAATCTGGGGATCAAGCGTGGCATGGTAGTGTACGGTCAGGATAAATTGGATGAGATCTCCATGAGCGCGCCTACCAAGATATGTGAGATCCGCGACGGATGGTTCAAATCCTCCGTGGTCACACCGGAAGACTTCGGGTTTGAACGCTGCACGAAAGAGGAGCTGCGGGGCGGTACGCCGGAAGAAAATGCGAAGATCGTCCTCGCCATCTTAAACGGCGAAAAGGGACCCAAAAGAAACGCTGTGTTGATGAATGCCGGCGCTGCGCTCTATATCGGCAAAAAGGCAGACAGCATGAGAGACGGCATCGCGCTTGCCGCAGAGCTCATCGATTCCGGGAAGGCGCTTGACACGCTCAAAAAGTTCATCGAGGTCAGCAACCGTCCGCAGGATGCTTCGGAAACGCCGATCTTAAATTGTCCGGGAGGCGCTTCGGAAACGCAGACTGCAGATATGACGGAGGCGGAGTCATGACAATCTTAGACCAGCTTGCAGAACATGCCAGGGAGCGGGTGAAGGAAGCACGGAAGAAAGTGCCTTTTGAAGGACTGAAAGAACAGGCCATGTCACTGACAGGAACGGCAAGAGAACGCTTTGCGTTTGAAAACGCGCTGAAAAAGCCGGGGCTCTCTTTTATCTGCGAATGTAAAAAGGCTTCCCCGTCCAAAGGGCTGATTGCCCCGGATTTTCCGTATGTCCGGATTGCCGGGGAATATGAGGAGGCAGGGGCGGACTGCATCTCCGTCCTTACCGAACCCAAATGGTTTCTGGGCAGTGAGAGATATCTCCGGGAGATTGCAGATGCCGTGAAGATTCCCTGCCTCCGCAAAGACTTTACGGTGGATGATTATATGATCTACGAGGCAAAGGTGTTAGGAGCATCGGCTGTGCTGCTGATCTGTTCTATTCTGGAAGAAGAACAGATGGCAGAATATATCGGCATTTGTGACGAGCTTGGCCTGTCCGCCCTTGCGGAGGCCCATGATGAAACCGAAGTGGAGATGGCTCTCCGGGCAGGGGCGAGGATGATCGGTGTCAATAACCGTAACTTGAAGGATTTTTCCGTGGACACGGCTAACAGCAGAAGGCTTCGGAAATTGATTCCGCAGGATGTACTGTTCGTTTCCGAGAGCGGCGTCCATAGCGCGGATGATGTGGCGGCGCTTTTGGAGATTGGCGCCGATGCGGTGCTGGTGGGAGAGGCTTTGATGAGGGCGGTTGATAAAAAAGCAAGGCTGCGGGAACTGCGGGGTGTATGATGGCAAGGATTAAGATGGCAAAGATTAAGATGTGCGGGCTTTTTCATCCCTGCGATATCAGGGCCGCCAATGAGATAAAGCCGGAATATATCGGATTCGTATTCTCGCCGGGAAGCAGGCGGTATGTGACCTATGGACAGGCGTCAGAATTAAAAGCGCTGCTTGAGCCGGACATCCGGGCCGTGGGTGTATTCGTAGACGAGAATCCAAAAACCGTGACGGATCTCCTGGATCAAGGCGTTATCGATATTGTCCAACTGCATGGCAGAGAGGATGAAAGCTATATAAAGAAGTTGCGGACGCTTACGGATTGCCCGGTGATCCAGGCGTTTTGCGTAAAAAATGAATATGACGCCGCGCAGGCACAGCGAAGCACGGCAGATTATATCTTACTCGATTCCGGCGCGGGCACGGGGACGATATTTGACTGGAAGCTGATACAAGATATCCAAAGGCCGTATTTCCTTGCGGGAGGGCTTTCGCCTGACAACGTGGGAGAGGCGGTAAGGTATCTGTACCCCTATGCCGTGGACGTAAGCTCCGGCATTGAGACTGACGGGAGAAAAGATAAAATAAAAATGGCGGCGTTTGCGGCCGCTGTCAGAAAGGAAGAGAAGCTATGACAAATCCAAACGGACGCTTCGGCATCCACGGCGGGCAGTATATTCCCGAAACACTGATGAACGCTGTGATTGAATTGGAAGAAGCGTATAATCACTATAAAAATGACGCCGGGTTCAACAGGGAGTTGATGGAATTATTCAACGAGTATGCAGGAAGGCCATCCCGGCTTTACTATGCCGGGAAGATGACAGAGGACTTAGTCGGTGCGAAGATTTATCTAAAGAGGGAGGACCTCAATCATACAGGCTCGCATAAGATCAACAATGTGTTGGGCCAGGCGCTGCTTGCCAAAAAGATGGGGAAGACCCGCCTGATTGCCGAGACGGGGGCGGGACAGCACGGTGTGGCAACAGCCACCGCCGCTGCCCTGATGGGGATGGAATGCGTGGTATTCATGGGGGAGGAAGATACGGTCCGTCAGGCGCTCAATGTGTACCGCATGCGGCTCCTTGGCGCCCGGGTCGTCCCGGTGAAGACCGGCACGGCAACCCTCAAGGACGCGGTATCCGAGGCCATGCGCGAGTGGACATCCCGGATCAGCGATACCCATTACTGCCTCGGGTCGGTGATGGGACCGCATCCATTCCCGACGATCGTCCGCGATTTCCAGGCAGTGATCTCCAGGGAGATTAAGGAGCAGCTTAAGGAGAAAGAGGGGCGGCTGCCCGATGCCGTTCTTGCCTGTGTCGGGGGCGGCTCCAATGCCATGGGGAGTTTCTATCATTTCATTGAAGAGAAGGGCGTAAGGCTGATCGGCTGCGAAGCGGCGGGCAGAGGTATCGGGACATTTGAGACGGCGGCCACCATTGCCACCGGAAGGCTTGGGATTTTCCATGGGATGAAGTCCTATTTCTGTCAGGATAAATACGGGCAGATCGCGCCGGTTTATTCTATCTCCGCAGGGCTTGATTATCCCGGCATCGGTCCGGAACACGCCCATCTGCACGATATTGGGAGGGCAGAGTATGTTCCCGTGACCGATGATGAAGCGGTAGAAGCCTTCGAGTATCTTTCAAGAACGGAAGGGATCATCCCCGCCATCGAATCAGCCCATGCCGTCGCCCACGCGATGAAGCTTGCGCCGGCGATGGGAAGAGACAAGATCCTGGTCATTACAATATCCGGCAGAGGCGACAAGGACTGTGTTGCGATCGCACGCTACAGAGGGGAGGATATCCATGAGTAATATCAGAATAGCATTTGCAAACGGGAAAGCATTTATTCCATTTATCACCTGCGGGGACCCGGATCTTGAAACCACTGCCGCCGTTGTCCGCACGGCCGCAGAAAACGGCGCGGATCTCATCGAGCTTGGGATTCCTTTTTCCGATCCCACCGCGGAGGGCCCGGTCATCCAGGGGGCCAATCTCCGGGCGCTTACTGCGGGCGTGACGACAGACAAGATCTTCGACCTGGTCCGTGGGCTCCGCCGGGATGTGAAAGTCCCGATGGTCTTTATGACGTATGCGAACGTGATCTTTTCTTACGGCGCGGAAGCATTCCTGTCCGCCTGTAAGGAGATCCGGATTGACGGGCTGATCCTGCCGGACCTGCCCTTTGAAGAAAAAGAGGAGTTCCTGCCGCTTTGCCGTAAGTATGGCGTGGATTTGATCTCACTGATTGCGCCTACGTCCCAAAACCGTATCGCTATGATCGCGAAGAAGGCGGAAGGGTTTCTCTATATCGTGTCCAGCCTTGGCGTGACCGGAACAAGGAGCGAGATCAAGACCGACCTTGCCTCAATTATTAAAGTAGTACGGGAGAACACGGATGTGCCGTGCGCCATCGGCTTCGGCATCTCCACACCGGAGCAGGCGAAAAAAATGGCAGCTCTTTCCGACGGCGCTATCGTAGGGTCCGCAATCATCAAATTGCTGGAAAAGTATGGGGAAGAAGCGCCGGAGCATGTGGGCGGATATGTAAAGGCTATGAAAACTGCAATAAATAGTGTATAAATAGCAAGATAGCTTAGATATTATTTTTGGCATAAAAAGCCGGCAGACTGTGATTTTCACAAGTATGCCGGCTTGTATTTTATATATGCCTGCTTCTTTGTTTACGGAATTTTTTTCTTTCTAACATTTCGGGCATAAAGAGGATGGCGCGATGTCAGGATTTTTCTGGCGGGTAAAAAACCAATAGATCTTGTATACTGCAATCCAGTACGGTGCAGAGCTTGCATAAAACAAATACATCTAACCGGGTAATATTATTGGTACAGTAATTGTCAATTTGTTTCCAGTTCATTTCCGCTTTGTGCGATAATTTATTTTTCGTTAATCCTCTTTTTCTTAGCAATTCATTCAGCCGAATCTCTAAGCGTCCATAATTTTCATCCACGTTTGCCATCTCCTGTTGATATATGTGGAAATTTTACTTGCATTTTTATTATATACTTATTATAGTATTCCTGTAATCTATAAGAAGTATTATAATACTTATATAACAAACATATATTCTAAAAGGAGGACGAACTGTTGCAAAATGAACCTATGTTTGAGGCGGGATGCCGGCAGGCAATAAATAAATTGCAGAGTTAGTGAAAAAAATGATGATAATCCTTGACTTATAGACAACTTGAAATTAAGATAAAGCCAAAGTCCAACTTGAGAGGGTATGTCATGCCACTGTAATTTCTGTAATTAATCATAGCTTCATTCAAGATAATATAGGGCAAGTGCAGCGGTATTTATGCACTGTCAGAGTTCTCTCTAGGGGAAGGCAGGACTATTTCCAGGGTTTATCTGTAGGGATGATATGGCGCAATCCCGTTTATTGGAGGTACGGTTTAAAAATAAAATACCGTAAATACAATAAATAATCGAAGCAGCCGGAAGGGGATATAGTCCTACTGCCGGTTTTCATGCGCTATAGAAAGTGGATGTAAAGGAAAGGATCTGGTAGATTTTATCGTGTATTTTGGAGTAGCAGATTTCTGCTGGTTTTGGGCAATCATCCGGTGGATGAGAAGGAATTAAAAGATATAAATGAAGAAGTAACCAGGATGGTATCCAACATAGATTTGTATGGTCAAGAATAATCATATGGATAAGTAGAAAAAGGATTATGTTTTATTGTCTACTATGCTGTTAAATCCCTGTTTTGCAGGCTTTTGAAGCTTAATTCGGATCATGCTGAAAGAAACTGTCAGAAAGAAAATATCAGAAAGAAAAAGTATGGCCGGCAGGATATGTTTGTTTGGATAAGCTGGGGTATCATTTGGAACAAATCATCATAGTAGTGGAGATGGTGGTATATCATGAGTTTGACAGAAATATTTTATGAAGTATTGAATAAAGAGGATGGGGAGTCCCGAATAATAGAGGCTATGGAGGCTGCGAATAAGGCTTTTTCCCAAATATTAGTTCCTGATACAGAAGAGTAGGATACAACGGGAATGAAAAGTTTTTAATCGGTGATGCCTATTGGAACTTTGTTGCTCCGCGTGAGAAGCTCTTGAATACAATAGCCGCAAATTATGATGCGCCGGGTGAAAACACGGGTTTGAAAAAATTGCCGGATTTGGATATGACAAACGGAGCAGGTTTTTATCAGACAAGGGAAGAAAAAATTGAAGCATTGTTAAATATGCCGTCCCGCAAATTATCTGATGCCCAAAAGACATATTGGAGCAATATGAACAGTAAAGTAGATACACCCTTACAATATGGCTATTACGGAGGATGGGAAATCATTATTAGCAGCTTTGAACTTTTCATGTTTGCGTTGCTTTGTGTTTGTATTGTGATTGCCCCTGTTTTTTCCGGGGAGTACCAGACGGGGACGGATGCAGTTATTTTGGCGGGCAAATATGGAAAAACAAAGCTGATAACAGCAAAAATCATATCCTCATTCCTTTTTGGTCTGATTGCGTTTACGCTTCATGTCTTAATTGCCTGTGGATTGCCGCTTGCAGCCTTTGGCATGGATGGGTGGAATCTTCCCTTGCAGATTGCAGGGACGACAATACCTTATCCGTTTACATTTATGCAGGCTGTTCTTATCAATTTGGGAGTAATCTACCTGATTTTGTTTGCAATGATCGGGCTGACACTGGTTCTCTCTGCAAATATGAAAAGTCCATATGTAGTATTGATTGTGCTTGTACCTGTACTTTTTATCCCCATGTTCTTAACGCCCAATGGAACAACCGGATTATATAACTTAATATTGTTCTTACTGCCCTATCGTGCAACTATGCCCGAAATCAGTAAATATATTTCCTATCAATTTGGCGGTTTCGTTATGGATGCACTTGCCGTAAGAGCAATCGTGTACACGATATTAACGGCGGTGTTCATACCGCTTTCCAGACTTGGTTTCAAAAAACATCAAGTTTCAGCGTAAAGGAGGTTAAGGATGAAAAAGAAAAAACTGATGATTGCAGTTATGGCTATTTTAGTCATAGTTGTTGCTGTTTTGGTGGTTGTTACCCAATCGCCAAAATGGTCAAAAAAATCTTTTGAAGCTGTCATTCAAGAAACCATTATACAGCCGGATGGAGAAATTCGTTTAATCGTTGAACGTACAACAGAAATCTATTCTAATCCCCTCAATTCTCTTCATATAAGCGAAGAAACAGAGTTAGTTGGGATGGACGGAAAAGAGATAGAAATTGAAGATTTACAGCCGGGAAATACCGTTGAAGTTATTTTGAAAGATTCCTTTGTTGAAGAAACACCTTTTTACTATCCAACAGTTTATAAAATCAAGGTAATTAACAATTGATATTTTGAAGAATGTTTGCCGCACGACATCATCGCCACATGGCGGTAAAAGAAAAAGCTGTTGCAGAGTAGAGTTGCTTGTGGATGCCTATGGAACGGTGGCTTTGTGAAAATCAAAGCTGCCGTTTTTTTGAACTAATTTATAAATTTCTTTTTGATAAATTTAGTGAAAAACGAGTTGTTATAGGAGATAAATCATGCGAAAAAGAAAACTTAAAATATTGATGCAAAGAATTAAAAGAAACAAAAGAATTATTGATAACTTTACACATCAAGGTGTATCGCAAGGAAGAATGAAACTTACCTGCGGTACACCTTTTTTAATGGTGCGAAATTTGTCTGATTTTGGGTTCTGTTGCGGTTTTGCTTTTGCAGATTTGTGGGAGAAATTTAACGGGGATGTTTTGTTTTCGGAAGGAATTTGGAAATAATTTACTGTTTCATGGTGGGTTGCCTTGCAAGCATGGCTTTCTGTGTATCCCATACCTGTTTCATCAGTTTTTTCACTTCCTCAACATCGGCTTTATATACGTTGCCCGTTGCGTTCATGCGCTTTGCTATCTGGTTCAGATTGCCGCTGATTTTTCCAAGCGTGTAGTTGTAATCCCGCAGGTCTGAATAGTCAATGTCATAGACAAAGCCGTACAAAATCAGCCGGCGGAGGAAAGTGGATTTGCTTTTCATGCCGGAGATTTTTACTTTCTGCTCCAGTATGTATTGCTCCTTGTCACTCAGGTATATTTTCAGCTCATTTTTGCGTTCCCTGTTTGCCATTTTTTATCTCCTTTCTTCGGATGGGGTTTTGAGAAGATTTTACACAATATTCAATCCTGCCGTGGGGGATGTTCGTGCAAAAAATGAGTGAAAAAATCAGAAATCCCGGCAGGGCATTTCGTGGTTTCTGAACGCAGAGGGGGCTAGGGGGAAACTTCCCCCTGCAAGCAGATTTTTCAAAATTCCCAGAAGTGGGGATTTGGGAAAATCGGAGCCTGTGAGGGAACACAGGCAGTGCTTGCTATTACTTCAAAGGGAAAGTTTTTGGTTTTAGCTGTCTGAAAGAAAAGGCAGGATTTTTTTTGAGGAACATACCCGTATACGGGAACTTCCTTTATCTACAATTAACATCACAAACAGCGGAGAAAGGGGGTGGAAAAATGTTAGACCACGCATTCCAGTGGCGGCGGGAAATTGAGCGTATGCTGCTGTCGGGGAAAAGGCTGACTGTGCCAAAACTCATGGCTATGTACAGTGTCGGGAAGAATGCCATACGCAGGGATTTTGAAGTCATAGGCGAAGAACTTCCCGTGATAGCAAAACAGGGATATAACGGCGGCTATTTCCTCATGGACGGGGCAGGGAAACACCAGAACTCACTTTCCCATGAACAACTGGAATGCTTGGAAAAACTCGCTGTAAACTGTACGGGAAAAGACAGGGAAACCGTACTGTCAATCATACATGAATTCGGACCGTACTGTGAAAGGAATACATAAAAAAATCCGGCAGTTTTCAAGCCGAGAAGTGAGAGGAGGTGCGGCATGGATACGGCACACCGGAGGATGGAAATTATCAGCATTTTATCCGTCAAAAGACATATAACGTCAAGGGAGCTTGCGTGGGAACTTGGCGTTACTATGCGCACGATACACCATGATATTTTCGTATTGTCTTTTGATTATCCAATTTATACAAAACCGGGTTGTTGCGGCGGGGTTTTCATTACAGAAAATTACAAGCCCTATACCAATACCCTTACAGAAACAGAGCTTGAAACACTGTGCAGGCTGTACGGAAAATCGGAGGGGAAAGAGAAAGAAATCCTGTTCCGGATTATCCGCAAGTACGGTGCGGACAAGCTGGAAATTTAACTGGACAGACGAAACCATTTTATTTGTGATGTGGATTTAAAAAGAGCCGATCACTGACAACTGAATACTGGCAATCCTGTAAGACGTATGAAACAGCCGAGCTGTGCCGGAACACGCCATGACTGCCTGTGATGAACAGGCAGGAGCGAGAACTGTTTTAGGGCAAACAAGGTGTGGGAACCTTGCGCCATGACACTGTTTCCTGATAATGATACTTCCGCTAAACGGTCACGAAGATGATGGTGCGAGTCCAATGTGAGCTTTTTCCCAAAAGCTACAGAGCTTGCATATTGGAGCATAGAAATGTATTGTATATGTAGGAATCAACGTTTTTGAGAGATTTAAGTGATTACGCCGATTTATCTTCTTCAAAACTCGGTTCCTGCATGCTGAGAATTAATCGACTTATGTGTGAATGGCGGTTCAGGAACAAAAGCCGAAAAAAATGTTTTCTCAGATAATCAATGACAGTTGACTCGGACACTTTGCCTTTGTGAGATGTCCGGAGGTAACGGTGCCGTTCAATCATTTCTACGAATGCAGAATTCAATGCACTCATCTGGATAATCCCCATAGAGATTTCAGAGCAGAGGACAAAACGCTCGATTGCTTCTATGGTTGATAAAACAGACGGTCGGTCTTCTTCTCGGATTAATGTTAATGGATCTGGATCCGATTTCTTTTTATACTTGTTGAGCTTCGGAACTTTTGAATTCCAAAAGTGATAGGAGAATCCATGGATCTGTTGTTTCATTTCACGGAACATTTGCTGCTGACAGAAATGAATGAACGCCTTGACGCTACGGTCCTCATGGTAACGCATGACGCCTTTTCTGCAAGCTACTGCCGCCGCATTCTTTTTATCAAGGATGGGAAAATCTGTTTCCGTTTTGGGAGGTGAGCAGAATGACCTCTTGTAAACTGATTATAAAAAATGTGAGGAAGAATATCCGGGATTACCTGATCTACTTTTTGACCCTTATGATCTCGGTAAGTGTCTTTTACGCATTTAATTCCATTTCAGACCAGCCGGCTTTTTCAGAAATGGGTATGACAAAGACGCTTTTGTATGACCAGCTCGGCATCCTGCTTTCTACACTGACAGTGCTGATTGCCGTTGTCCTTGCGTTCCTGATCATTTATGCGAACCAGTTTTTACTGAAGCGGAGGAAAAAAGAACTGGGCCTCTATATGGTTCTTGGCATGAAAAAGGGCCGCATTTCCCGGATATTTGCAGGGGAAACATTCTGCGTTGGGGTGATTGCGCTTGTGACAGGCCTATGCCTTGGTGTTGCATTATCGCAGGGAATATCATTAGTCGCCTTAAAACTGTTTGCCATTGAACTGTCAAAGTTCCGGCTTGTCTTTTCAATGGGGGCTTTTCAGAAGACTGTCCTGTGTTTTGCGGTTATTTTTCTGCTTGTCATGACCTTTAATGTATGGTCTGTCTCCAGCGTACAGTTGATCGACCTTTTGACAGCCGGCAGGAAAAATGAAACATCACAAAATCAGAGCCGCCTTTTGCCCGTGCTGCTGTTTTTGGTTTCCCTGGCCTGCATCCTGTCTTCCGGGGTGATGTTCTACAGAAACGGTATTTTGCCCTCGCGGGAGAACCGGTCTTTTCAGGCGGCGGGCATCCTGATTGTGGCAGGGACATTCCTCTTTTTTTATTCCCTGTCTACTGTGCTTGTCCAGGTACTCCGGGCAAATAGTAACGTTTATTTGAGGGGGCTGAACACATTCCTCGTCCGTCAGGTTGGCAGTAAAATCCGCACGAATTATTTTATCATGACGATTGTCTGCGGATTGCTCACAGTGACGATCTGCGCTGTATCGGTTGGCGTAAGCACCGCGCTTGCCATGAATGAACTGTCCGGGTCTGCCACACCCTATGACTTGAATGTGCTGTCAAATGTCAGCATGGACGGTGACAGCAGCATTTTGGAATATCTCGCATCCAAAGATGCCGACTTATCCGGCTATGCGGAGAATATGGAGCAGATCAGCATTTATGAAGCAGATTTTACTTATGGCAGTCTGTTTGAAGGTCAGAATGTGGAGCTGTGGCCCATTGACGAAGGGATTTCAGACAGCAGTGTTTCTGTACTTGCTGTTTCGGATTTTAACCGCGCCCTTAAAATGCAGGGAAAAGAACCTGTGGCATTGACAGAAAATCAATACCTGCTGAACTGTAATTACAAGGGAACTTTTCAGTATGTGGAAGAAGCATTGGAAAGCCATGCGGATTTAGTGCTGGCAGGAATTCCTTTGCAAAGGGCATCGGATACGGTTTTAGAGGAAACCTACTTTATGACCTCTGTCGGGAACAATGACCGGGGGACGCTGATTGTCCCGGATGCGGTTGTTCACAGTCTTACGAAAGATGTAAATGTGCTTTTGGTGCTATACCGGCCAGATGCTGATTCGGATGCGGTCTTGCAGAAAATGATCCCGATTGGGCTGGATGATACCCACGGTTACCGTTATGCGGAAAAGAACATGATGTATGATATGTTCTATGGATTCAAAAGCTGGGGGCAAAGAAGGAACAGATCAACCGAGCCCTGCTGTCTCAGACAGCAATCTTCTTTGCGGCTCCGCTTGCAGTGGCAGGTATTTTTTCTGCCGTCCTGATGGGAAAAGCAATGGAAATCGTAGAGGATTTTATGAACATCCATATTTCAACAAACTTAGGTTTCACAGTTGTACTGTTCCTTGTGGTATATGGGAGCTGCTTTCTTGCCACTTATCTGTCCTGCAAGCGGATGGTAGTAGAACATCAGAATAAACGATGGAGGAATAAAGAATATGCCGGAAAATATTAAATGGGATGCTGTATAAGTCCATATCATCAAGAAAAAACATAAAAAATGAAAAATGCCGGAATTAGTAGAAAGAAAATAGTACCAATAAAAAGAAATATCATCCTATCCATAGTGCTGTGTGGATTGGCCAGTACAGGATTGTATGAGATGATGCGTAATTCGTTGGATAAGGATGGTAGTTTACCGGGGAAAAAATAAAGATTGCCAGAAGAAGGGCAGAATGATAATATAGATAGAGAGATAATCGTGTAGAAAGAGAGAAGCGGCCGTTATGCCAGTCCGGTAGAGCATAACGGCCGTTTCTTCTGTTCAGAATTTATTGAAAATACGCCGTTTCCGTAAAATTATGTTTATCTGGTTCGAATCCTGTTACCCCGAATTAAAAATGAGGCATAACACCCAACACGGTAAGTTATGCCTCATTTCTATTTCTTAATTCTTAGCCGGAAGAAAGACGATATTTTTATATTTTTTCAATGCATAATACAGCGCTAACCCAAGTACGCCGCAGGACAGGACTTCTCCGATCCCTACCGTAAGCATCATGAACGGAATCGGGAGAGCCACACCATATCCAAAACGCAGTACAAAAGGTACGATAAGCGTATTGGCAATGATAGGCGGAAGCGGCGCCAGCAGCGGACGGTTTCCGAACAATTTGTAAGTGAAGAAGGCTCCGAGCAGAGTAGCAATGCTTCCAAAGATAATATCAGGGAGTATTGCACCGCCTAATATATTGCCGATCAGGCATCCGATAAAAAGACCGGGGACGGCGGCGGGGGTAAATACCGGCAGGATAGTAAGCGCTTCGGCAATCCTAACCTGTATCTCTCCAAAAGAAAATGGTGCGAATACATAAGTGAGCACCACATAGACGGCAGCGATCATAGCTGCCTGGCTTAGAAAAGCTGTGTTTGATTTGTTCATTGTTTTGTCTCCTTTAGTTTTGTTTTACGTGTGGAAGGTCTCGAACACACGCGCCATAGCGGGCAGCAAAGATATCCGGCAGATGTCTCTGCTGTCTTCCCATAACGCCGGAAATCGGCGGCAAGCCCAATATGACCTTGGTTTTGCGGGCTTTGCAACGATTGAAAGTATAACATGGAATATAGAAAAAATCAAGCTTTCAGTCAAACAGAGTTTGAGGAGTTTTCACTGACACGTGACTGACACGTGAACTTAAGCTCTGCCTTTAAAAAATATCTCCATTGTGTTATAATAGGGTACATGTGCAGGCCGCAGGCTGTATGAAACGGTCTTTTGCGGGTCAAGGAATCCTGCACGCGCAAAAGAGAGTGCATTATATCTGGAAAAGAAATATATTGAAAAAGGAGTAAAAGAATATGGAATTGACGACGATCAAGGAGTTATACAAGAGCAAAGAACAGTATTTGGATCAGAAGGTTACGGTAGGGGGCTGGGTGCGCAGCATCAGGGATTCCAAGACATTTGGATTTATCGTGTTGAATGACGGGACATTTTTTGAAGCGCTGCAGATCGTGTATCATGACAAGATGGATAATTTTGCTGAGATTTCCAAGCTGAATGTAGGCGCGGCTGTGATCGTGACGGGAACGCTTGTTGCGACGCCGCAGGCGAAGCAGCCTTTTGAGATCCAAGCCGATACCGTGGAGGTGGAAGGAGCGTCTGCGCCGGATTATCCGCTGCAGAAGAAGAGACACAGCTTCGAATATCTTCGGACGATCTCACATCTTAGGCCGAGGACGAACACATTTCAGGCAGTATTCAGGGTGCGATCGCTGACGGCATACGCGCTTCATAAGTTCTTTCAAGAGAGAGGATTTGTCTATGTGCATACGCCGCTGATCACGGGAAGCGACTGTGAAGGCGCCGGGGAGATGTTCCGGGTGACCACGCTGGATATGGAGGAACCGCCGAAGACGGAGGAGGGCAGCGTGGATTACAGCCAGGATTTCTTCGGGAAGGAGACAAGCCTTACCGTGAGCGGCCAGTTGAACGGGGAGACGTATGCGCAGGCATTCCGTAATATCTATACATTCGGACCGACCTTCCGTGCGGAGAATTCCAACACCACAAGGCATGCTGCGGAGTTCTGGATGATCGAGCCGGAGATGGCATTCGCAGATCTGGATGACAATATGATGCTGGCGGAGGCTATGTTAAAATACGTGATCAACTATGTTCTTGAGGAAGCGCCGGAGGAGATGAATTTCTTCAACTCATTTGTCGACAAGGGGCTGCTTGAAAGGCTTCGCCATGTTGCGTCCGCGGATTTTGCCAGAGTGACCTATACAGAAGCGATCGAGATCTTGGAGAAGAATAATGACAAGTTCGAATACAAGGTTTCCTGGGGCGCGGATCTGCAGACGGAGCATGAAAGATATCTGACCGAGGAGGTGTACAAGCGTCCGGTATTTGTGACGGACTACCCCAGGGATATCAAGGCGTTTTACATGAAGCAGAATGAAGACGGAAGGACAGTGGCGGCAGTGGACTGCCTGGTTCCGGGGATCGGCGAGATCATCGGCGGAAGCCAGAGGGAAGATGATTACGATAAGCTGCTCACAAGGATGAAGGAGATGGGGCTTAAAGAGGAAGATTACAAGTTCTATCTGGATCTTCGCAAATACGGTTCTACCAGACACTCCGGGTTTGGTCTTGGATTCGAGAGATGTGTGATGTACCTGACCGGAATGAGCAACATCCGTGACGTGATCCCGTTCCCAAGAACTGTTAATAATTGTGAACTGTAAGGATTACGAAGCGTATGAATATTTTAGTTGTAGACGATGAAAGAGAGATTGCGGACGTTATAGAATTATATCTGCAGAACGATCAGTACAGCGTGTTCAAGTTCTATACAGGTGAGGATGCGCTTAGCTGCATAAGGAGCAAGAAGATCGATCTGGCGATCCTGGATATCATGCTTCCGGATATCGACGGTTTTCAGCTTTTGAAGATCATCCGCGAGAAATACACATTTCCGGTTATTATGCTGACGGCTAAGACGGAATACATGGATAAGATCACGGGGCTTACGCTGGGGGCGGACGATTACATTCCGAAGCCCTTCAACCCGTTGGAGCTGGTTGCACGGGTGAAGGCGCAGATACGCAGATATACCCAGTATAATGACGGTGTGAAGGAAGAGGGAGACATTATTGATTTCGGCGGACTTCTGCTGAACCGTACCTCCCATGAATGTGTGTATAACGAGGTGCCTCTTACGCTTACGCCCATAGAATTCGATATTCTCTGGCTTCTGTGTGAGAACAGGGGCAAGGTGATCAGTTCTGAGGAATTATTTGAAAAAGTATGGAATGAGAAATATTATAAGAACAGCAACAATACGGTGATGGTGCATATCCGGCATCTCCGGGAGAAGATGAGCGGACCCACCGGCAAATCAGACTTTATCAAGACGGTATGGGGAGTAGGGTACAAGATTGAAGAATAACTATCGCAAGCTGAAGTTCAGCATATTGCTCCAGACGGTCCTGGTCACCGCGCTGACGGTCCTGGTCGGAGGATTCATTCTCAATTATGTGATCGACGGTATCTATAACGATACCTTCGCGGAGATGTTCGTAGAATTCCTGATGTCTCTGAATATGAAGGAGAAGACGGCTATTAATCTGTACTGGAAGCTGATCGGCAATAATAAGTACTTCTTTATTATCGTCGGCTTCCTGCTCCTTTTTGCGCTGTTTTATTATGCGGCGTTGTCCAAGATGATGAAGTATGTAGACCAGATCGGGGACGGGATCGAGAATATCCTTGCGGAGTCCACGGAGCCGATTCATCTCATCACAGAGCTGAAGCCGATCGAGATCCGGTTAAATGAGATCAAAGCGACTCTAAAACGGCAGGAATTGGAGGCGGAAGAGGGTGAGAAGAAGAAGAGCGACCTGGTACTCTTCCTGGCGCACGATCTGAAGACTCCGCTGACCTCCATCGTCGCCTACCTGAGTATGCTGGACAGCCATACCGAGATGCCGGAGGAGAACCGGATCAAATATACGCATATAGCGCTGGAGAAATCCATCCGTCTAGGAGAACTGATCAATGAATTTTTCGATATCACCCGGTATAATTTCCAGGATATTGAGCTGGAAGCGGTGGAGATCAACCTGTCTTTTATGCTGGAGCAGCTGGCGGACGAGCTGTACGGGGTTCTGCAGGAGAAGCGTCTGGCCTGTGAGGTGGACGTGGAGGATAACCTGGTCGTATACGGGGACCCGGATAAGCTTGCCCGGGTATTTGACAATATATTGCGGAATGCGATCGCATACTGCCATGAGAATACGGAGATACGGATAGAAGCCCGGATGAAGGAACGGGACGTTGAGATCGTATTTGTGAATCAGGGAGATAAGATCCCGGGAGCGATGCTCCAGACGATATTCGAGAAGTTTTACCGTGTCGACGGTTCCCGTTCCAGCGGGACCGGAGGCGCAGGTCTGGGACTTGCGATTGCAAAGGAGATTGTAGGACTGCACGGCGGCAGGATCCGCGCGAAGAGCGACGATATCCGGACACAGTTTATTGTGGAGCTGCCGGTGAAGACGGAGAAGGAAGAAGGGACAGCAGATGAAGTTCATACACATCGCAGACGTGCATTTGGGGGCAAAACCGGACGCAGGAAGCGCGTACAGCGCAAAGAGGGAAAAGGAGATCTGGAACAGCCTGGCAAGGGTGACAGAGATCTGTAATGAAGAGAAAGCAGAAGTTTTGCTGATCGCGGGAGATTTGTTCCACAGGCAGCCCCTCCTCAGAGAATTGAAGGAAGTGAATAGTCTCTTTGAGAGGATGGCGGATACACAGGTAGTGCTGACAGCCGGAAACCACGATTACCTGAAAAGGGATTCCTATTACCGGACGTTTGAATGGGCGCAGAATGTACATATGATCTTGAGCGAGGAACTGTCCTGTGTTGAACTGCCGGAATTATCGCTGGCGGTATACGGCATGAGTTATTACGCAAGAGAGATCAGGGAAGGAAGATATGACACGGCGCTGCCTGAGGGGCGTCAGAGATATGAGATATTGCTGGCTCACGGCGGGGATGAGAGGCATATTCCGATACAGAAAGAGCGTCTGAGTGTGCTTGGCTATGACTATGTGGCGCTTGGGCATATCCATAAGCCGCAGATCCTTGCGGATAACCGCTGGAATCTGATGGAGACGCAGTCCAAAGCAGGTACTGTGTATGAGAGCCGTATCGCATATTCCGGCGCGTTAGAGCCGATCGATAAGAATGATACGGGCAGACACGGATATATTCAAGGAGATCTAACCGGTACGGGCTGCCGGATAGAATTCATTCCGTGCGCTTTAAGAGAGTATATTCATCTGCCGGTCATGGTGCAGAAGAAGATGACAGGCCATGGTCTTAAGGAGTGTATCAGAGACAGGATCAAGGAGCTGGGAATGCAGAATATTTACCGGGTGACGGTGAAGGGTTTCCGCGACCCGGATATCCTGTTCGATCTTAACGATATGGACCCATACGGGAATATTACGGATCTGACGGATGAGACGAAGCCGGCCTATGATTTTGCCAGACTTCTTGGGCAGAACAAGGGAGACCTTCTGGGGAGATTTATCGAGAGCCTGATGGATTATGATGAGGACAGCGTGGAATACCTGGCGCTGTGTGAAGGCGTGCAGGCGTTAATGGAGACTAGAAGAGGTTTATGAAGATTCAGGAATTGGAAGTTAAAAATTTTGGTAAATTTACTGACAGACGCATACAGATGGAAGACGGGATCAATATCCTGTACGGAGAGAACGAATCCGGTAAATCTACGCTCCATACATTTATCAAGGGAATGTTGTATGGAATGGAGAGGGGGCGCGGAAGGGCGTCTGTATATGATACATTCAGCATCTATGAGCCGTGGGAGAATCCCAATTATTATTCCGGTTCACTGAGGTTTGAGAGCGGAGGAAAGATATTCCGGATAGACCGGAATTTTGACAGATATAAGAAGAATGCAGAGCTGATCTGCGAGGATGACGGAGAGCAGCTCTCGGTTGCGGACGGGGATCTGGAGATGCTGCTTGGCGGGCTGAAGGCTGCAAGCTATGAGAATACGATCTCTGTGGGACAGATGAAGGTAGAGACCGGGCAGGCGCTGGAGGCAGAATTCAAAAACTATGCGACCAATTATTATACGACGGGGAACAACGAGATCGACCTTGCGGAGACGCTTGGATGCCTGCGTGAGAAGAAGAAGATGCTGGAGCGGGAAGTGAAGGAGTCCCTTGTCAGGAAGCAGGCAGAGCGTGAACGGATCGAACAGGAGGCGTCCTATGTCTGGCGGGACGTACATCATCTGGAAGAAGAGTGCGGACGTATCGCGGAGGAGCTAAGACACCGGCAGGAGAAAGAGATATACGAAGAGGCGGAGAACACGGAGAATAAGCGGATGATCGACGAGCTGAGGCCGGATAAGTGGAGGATCCATCCTGTGGAGCTGGTCCTGTTCGCGGTGATCATCGTCCTGGCATTTATGTTCATCGCAAAGCCTTGGAATTATCTGGTTTCTATCATTATATTTCTGACCTGCGGGGTGTATGTGTGGAACCGGATGAAGGTGGGCAAGAAGCAGGAGAAGACGCTGCCGGAGATCATACTGGAGGAGATCACGCCTGAGGAAGAGAAGATCCCGTTAGAGAAGCTCAGGTGGGAGTATGCGCATGTGCGGGAAGAACTTAAGGAGAGACAGATCCAGTATGACAACCTTAAGGAACAGCTCGCCGAGCTGGATGAGGTCAGCGAGGATTTCCGGGAATTTGACAAGAAGAGGATGGCGATCCGTCTGGCGGAAGAGAGGCTTAACGAGCTGTCCGGCGAACTGCAGAGGCAGCTTGAGGAACGTCTTAACGGCGCGGCTTCCGAGATTCTTTCTGAGATCACTGAGGGCAGGTATACGAAGCTTCTGATCGAAGAGAAGCTCCATATGAGCGTGCTCAAGGAAGGCAGAAGAATCCCGCTTGAGCAGCTGAGCCGCGGGACGGTGGAGCAGATCTACTTTGCGCTTCGCATGGCGGCCGGCGACGTGCTGCGGGAGGAAGAGTATCCGGTGATATTGGACGATACTTTCGTCTTCTATGATGACAGACGTCTTAAGAATACGCTGAAGTGGCTCGCCGGGTACAGGAAGCAGGCGCTGATCTTCACATGCCAGAAGAGAGAGGTGCAGATGTTAGATGAACTGGGGATCGAGTATCGCCTAGAAAGGATTTGAACCGTTACCGACGGATACAAAGAAGGAGAGACAGCCGTCAGACTGTCTCTCCTTTTTTGTATCTGTTCACTACATGGTGGATCCTGTCTACAGGATTCAGGATACTGCTGATAGATCCGTCGTGGTTCAGCGTATCGATCATGAGTGCAATATATTTGCTCATATCGCAGTTGACATAATAAGGCCGTTCAAGAAGTTCCGGCGTCTGATAGATCAGGTTGGTCGTAAGAACGGCATCCAGGATCCCCTCTTCGTAAGCCTTGTCGAACTTCTCAAGTCCGTTCGTGAATAATCCGAAGGTTGCAGCGGCGAAGATCCGCCTTGCCTTGCGCTGCTTTAACTGGCGTGCAACATCCAGTATACTGTCGCCGGAGGAGATCATATCATCCAGTATGATCACATCCTTGCCTTCCACGGAAGAACCCAGGAATTCGTGGGCTACGATCGGGTTGCGTCCGTCGACGATCTTCGTGTAATCACGCCGCTTGTAGAACATCCCCATATCCAGGTTCAGCACATTGGCAAGATAGACGGCGCGTCCGGTGGCGCCCTCGTCCGGGCTGATCGCCATCATGTGCTCGCTGTCGATCTCGAGGTCGTTGAAACGGCGGAGAAGCCCTTTGATGAATTGATAAGCCGGCCTCACGGTCTCGAATCCGTTCAGAGGAATCGCGTTCTGTACGCGCGGGTCGTGTGCGTCGAAGGTGATGATATTATCCACACCCATGCGTACCAGCTCCTGAAGAGCAAGCGCACAGTCCAGAGATTCGCGGCTGCTTCTCTTGTGCTGCCGGCTCTCGTACAGGAACGGCATTATGACGTTGATCCGTCTTGCTTTGCCTCCGATAGCGGCGATCACACGTTTCAGATTCTGATAGTGGTCGTCAGGGGACATATGATTGATATGTCCGGTCAGTGAATAAGTCAGACTGTAGTTACAGACATCTATCATGAGATAGATATCTTTGCCGCGGACGGATTCGTTGATAATGCCCTTGGCTTCCCCGGAGCCAAAACGGGGCACCTTCACGTCGATCAGGTAAGTATCCCGTTCATAACCATTATAAACAACATCGTCCTTAAAAGCATGTCCCTCGTCTCTGCGCCATTTTACAATATAATCGTTTACTTTGCTGCCCATCTCTTTGCAGCCGTCAAGAGCGATGATCCCCAAAGCTCCTATCGGTATGTTCTCAAGAATACGGTCATTGCGGCGTAGCATCATTCGTACCTCCCAGGTTAAGTAATTTTTTCTGGATGCGGATATCGTCACCTGTCAGACGCAGGATCGTATAATTGCTGCTTATTCGTGAAAATGTCCGCTCCGAGTAGATGGATTGTATATCATCCAATGCGAGATTGGTTGATATAATGGTTGATTTCTGTCTCAGGATCCGTTCGTTCAGACAGGTAAATAGCTGTGAAACGGTAAAAGAGTTCGGCAATTCGGTTCCCAGATCATCGATGATCAGCAGGTCGCAGTCATAGATATGGCTCTGCATGTCAGGATTCTGCTCTTCGCGCCTGCCGAACTTATTCTGTGCAAACAGATCAAATAACTGGGCGGCAGTAAAGTAGATCACGGAATAAGAGGTATCGATCAGCTCTTTCGCGATACAGTGCGACAGAAATGTCTTGCCGACCCCGGTGTCCCCATATAGCAAAATATTATGAAATTCAGCGGAAAATGTATCTGTGAAATTATGGCATACTTTCAATGCGGTCTGGATTGCTTCCAGTGAAGACCGTCCGGTCTTAGGATCAATATGGCTGCGGGAATAGTATTCCAGTGAAAATGTGGAAAAGTTCTCCTTATTAAGGATGTTCTGAAGATTAGACTGCTCATAGAGCAGCCCGATCACTGCCTTCTTAAGGCAATGGCATTGCCGGTCTCCAATATATCCAGTATCCTGACAGTCCGGACAAGTATAATGAAGCTCCAGGTAGTCTGAGGGCAGCCCGTGGGAAGTAAGAAGCTGCTGTTTCTTATGGATCAGTGTATGCAGTTCCCCGCGCAGTGAATCAAGGGCGTCGTCATCGCCGCTAAGAAGCCTGTGCGCCTTTTGAACACTCAGGGATGCGATGGAGCGGTCCAGATCTTCAAGGCCGGGGATCAGGGTATACGCCTTCTGAAAACGGTCTCTGAGCCGGTATTCATTGTTAAGCCGGCGTTGTTCGTAGACATGCATGATCTGGTCATATTGTGAGTTGGTGAGCGCCATAGTCGGAAATCTCTCCTTGCAGGTAATGTATTGGGTACAGTATGCAGCCCGTTAGTTACTGTTGGACCAAACGCCGCTCCAGGGAATCCATGTCGTAAGACCGTCCGGTAAAATTGTTGAACTTGTTGGCCTTGGCGTCGGCTGCCGGCTTGACGGCAGGCTTCTTGCGGCGTTCCTTCTCCTTCTGGAAATCAGCGTCCAGGCTGTCAATGTCCTTGCGGCAGCGGACCTGCTTGTCCGCCCAGTTCTTAAGGATCGTATCGGTATATTCGAAATTCGGCTGGTGAATGGTATTCATCGTCCGGTTGCAGGCTTCTAAGATGATATCCAGAGAAAATCCGTACTCGTCATTCCACTTCTTAATGTAGGCGGTCTCGGCAGCAGCCGGAGCCCGGCCCTTGATACCGTAGGCGTTCAGTATGGAATAGCAGTTCTTGTTGTACAGAACGGCGCTCGCCTTGGCGGCAGATACCGTGGTGAGCTTCTGTTCGCTCCAGGACAGGGCAACCTTCTGGATATAGTGCATGCTCTTGTGACCGTTCTCGACACAATATTCGATCAGATATTCGATCAGCTCGGCCGACATATGGAGCGTATCGTAGAAGTAAGTGATCGTATCAATATCTACAGACGAGAGTGTCTTGCCTAGGTACTGCTCCGCAACAAAGAGCAGCTCCTTGAATTCCTTGCGTTCCCGGTACTGTTGGATATTCGGTACGGAAGCCGGCGGCGTGTCAGTGTCAGGAAGAGCATCGGAGGACGCAGAGACTGACGGCGTGTGAGATGGAGCCGGCGGCTCGTCCGTCTCGGACTGCTCATGGTAATCCACCAGATCCATATTCTTCCAGTATTTTAATGCACGGCGGATATCCTTCTCCGTGCATTCCAGGATATCTGCCATCTCAGAGACTGACAGAATCCCTTCCGTCCTGTTCATGTGACGCAGAAGAAGGAGATATACTTTCACGTATTCGCCGTTCGCCATGGGCATATAACGGTCTATAAATTCATTCTCGAGCACAGTGGTATTGCACTGTGCGTAATTAGTCAGGGTTAATTTCGTCATGATATTTATGCCAAGCCTCCTTTTGCGGTTGGTTCATTCGTAAGAGCTATTATAGCATCAGAAGGCCGGACAAAAAAGTAATTTTTGAGTCAAAATCCATGTTTTTTGTGGATAAAAATCTGTGGAAAATGTGGATAACTAACGCTTCAAAAGCTCTTCCCCAATGTTTACAACGTCTCCGGCGCCCATAGTTATCAACAAGTCCCCGTTCTGGCATCTTTCCACACAGAAATCTTCGATCTCACGGAAGGAAGGATAGTAATATGCATCGCAGCCTTTCGCCCTCAGCGCCTTGGCAAGCTCCTCCGAAGTGATTCCAAGCGTGTCCGTCTCCCTTGCGGCATAGATGTCGGCAAGGATCACATGATCGGTATCCGCCAGGGCGTCGATGAATTCCGGGAAAAGCGCCTTAGTACGGGTGTAGGTATGAGGCTGGAAGACACACCAGAGCTCTCTGTGGGGGTAATTGCGCGCGGCTGCCAGGGAAGCCCTGATCTCTGTCGGGTGATGCGCATAGTCGTCGATGATGGTAACGCCGTCTCTCTCGCCTTTGTATTCAAAACGCCGGTCTGTTCCGCGGAAATCCTTCAAGCCTTCCCTGACCGCAGCGGGAGGAACCGACAGGAGTCCGGCTGCCGCGATCGCCGCCAGCGCATTGGATACATTGTGTTCTCCGCCTACGGAAAGAGAGATCCGATCTATATATTTCCCGTCTTTGGACAGGTCAAAGGAAGCTTCGCCCATCTCATTGTAAGAGATATTCCCGGCGCTGTAACAATAAGAAGGATCATTGCCGTATGTTATGATCCGGCAGCGCAAACCGTCCGTGATCTCGGCAAGATCCGGGATGGCTCCGTTGACGATCAGGGTCCCGTCCTCTGGAAGAAGGGCGGCGAACCGGCGGAAAGAGTTGCGGATGTCGTCAAGATCCTTGAAGAAATCAAGATGGTCCGCGTCAATATTCAGGATGATGCTGATCTTAGGGAAGAAATGCAGGAAGCTGTTGGTGTATTCGCAGGCCTCCGTGACAAATACTTCCGAACCTCCGACCCGGATGTTGCCGCCGATGGCCTTCAGGATGCCGCCAACGGAGATGGTCGGGTCTTTCTTGCCGGCAAGCAGGATATGGGACAGCATGGAAGTTGTCGTCGTCTTGCCGTGGGTGCCGGATACTGCAACAGGAGTAGCGTAATTGGTCATAAGCTGGCCGAGAAGCTCGGCGCGGCTCAGCATAGGAAGTCCCTGACGCTTTGCCTCTTGGTATTCTTCGTTGTCTTCGCGGATCGCTGCCGTGTATATTATGACGTTGATCCCGGATATAATATTAGAAGCTTTCTGCCCGCAGAACACGGCGGCGCCCAGATTCTCCAGATGATGTGTCAGGGCGGACTCTTTGTTGTCGGATCCGGAGACGCGGAATCCTTCCTTCAGCAGGATCTCGGCAAGACCGCTCATGCTGATGCCGCCAATGCCGATAAAGTGTACGTGTACAGGCTGTTGAAAATTAATTTTATACATAAGATACCTTCCTCATAAAAAAATAGCGGTCATAAAAATAATATTCTATTCATATTATTATATACATATATGGTAAAAAAACCAAGTCAAAATTTTTTGTGATATTTTAATAAAATGTTTACAAATTATTCAATTTTTTTGTAAAGATTGTTCACTAAGAGCGAAATATGTGGTATAATGAAAACCAGACTACTGAGAAGGGGTGATGACATGAGGAAAAAAGAGATGATAGCGATGCTGCTTGCAGGAGGCCAGGGGAGCAGATTAGGAGTCCTCACGGCAAAAGTGGCTAAGCCGGCCGTTGCATTCGGAGGCAAATACAGGATAATTGACTTCCCGCTCAGCAATTGCATTAACTCAGGAATTGATACTGTCGGTGTGCTAACGCAATACCAGCCGTTACGACTGAATACACATATTGGAATCGGTATTCCGTGGGATCTGGATCGTAATTTCGGCGGAGTTACGATTCTTCCGCCTTATGAGAAGAGCAGCAACAGTGAATGGTATACGGGTACGGCGAACGCCATATACCAGAACCTTGATTATATGGAGACATTTAATCCGGAGTATGTGCTGATCCTGTCCGGTGACCATATCTATAAGATGGATTATGAGGTGATGCTGGATTATCACAAGGAGAACCATGCAGATGTGACGATCGCGGCTATGCCGGTGCCTAAGGAGGAAGCGAGCAGATTCGGTATCGTGGTGACGGACAATGAGGGCAAGATTTCAGAGTTCCAGGAGAAGCCGCCGGAGCCTAAGAGCAACTTGGCTTCCATGGGGATCTACATTTTCACCTGGAAGGTACTGAAGGAGGCGCTGATCGCGCTGGAGAATGTACCGGGCTGTGATTTCGGGAAGCATATCATACCGTATTGCCATGAGAAGACAGGACGGCTGTTCGCGTATGAGTATAACGGATACTGGAAAGACGTAGGGACATTGGGGTCTTACTGGGAAGCGAATATGGAGCTGATCGATATTATTCCGGAATTCAATCTCTACGAGGAATACTGGAAGATCTATACGAACAGCGGGATCCTTCCGCCGCAGTATATTTCCGGACAGGCTGTGGTTGACAGGAGTATTATCGGCAATGGTTCGGAAGTATACGGAGAGGTGCATAACTGCGTGGTCGGATCAGGCGTAACGATCGAAGAGGGCACGGTGGTCAGGGACTCTATTATTATGAAGGACGTCCGGATCGGGAAGGGCTGTGTGATCGACAAGTCGATTATTGCAGAGAATTGTGTGGTCGGTGACAATGTAACATTCGGGATCGGCAGTGATGTGCCGAATAAGCTTAAGCCGGCGATCTACTCATTCGGCCTTGTAACGGTGGGTGAGAACTCTGTGATTCCGGACGGAGTACAGGTTGGTAAGAATACGGCCATCAGCGGATTGACAGCGAGAGAAGACTATCCAGGCGGTATCCTGGAGAGCGGAGAGACATTGATAAAGGCAGGTGGACGAGTATGAGAGCAGTAGGTATTATTTTAGCAGGCGGCAACAGTCCTAAGATGCGTGAGCTGACTCAGAGGCGGGCGATCGCGGCCATGCCGGTTGCGGGAAGCTACAGGGCGATTGATTTTGCATTGAGCAATATGTCGAATTCACATATCCAGAAGGTGGCGGTCCTGACGCAGTATAATGCCCGTTCACTGAATGAACATCTGAACTCATCCAAATGGTGGGACTTCGGAAGGAAGCAGGGGGGACTCTATGTATTTACCCCGACGATAACGGCAGATAACGGATACTGGTACAGGGGAACGGCAGATGCGATCTGTCAGAATCTGGATTTCCTTAAGAAATGCCATGAACCCTACGTGATCATCACATCCGGGGATGCCGTATATAAGATGGATTACAATAAGGTGCTGGAATATCATATTGAGAAGAAGGCAGACGTGACGGTCGTCTGCAAGAGACGCAACCCGAATGATGATGCCAGCCGCTTTGGAATATTGAAGATGGATGAGACCATGCGCATTGAGGAATTCGAAGAGAAGCCTATGCTGGCGTCTTCGGATATGATATCGACCGGGATCTATATTATCAGAAGGAGACTTCTGATCGATCTGATCGAGCATTGCGCAGAGGAAGAGAGACATGATTTCGTAACGGATATCCTGATCAGATATAAGAAGCTGAAGAGGATGTACGCTTATGAGATAAAAGATTACTGGAGCAACATATCAACGGTAGAGGCTTATTATGAGACGAACATGGATTTCCTTAAGCCGGAAGTGAGGAATTATTTCTTCAAGGAGGACCCGGAAGTTTACTCCAAGGTGAGTGACCTGCCGCCGGCAAAGTATAATCCAGGATCGATCGTAAAGAACAGTCTTGTGGCGAGTGGAAGTATCATTAATGGTACGGTCGAGAATTCTGTTTTATTCAAGAAGACATTCGTCGGGAATAATTGTGTGATCAAGAATTCAGTTATTCTGAATGATGTGTATCTAGGGGATAATACTTACATTGAGAACTGCATCGTTGAAAGCCGCGATACAATCAGAGCGAACACACGGCATGTTGGAGCAAATGGAGTTAAAGTAGTTGTTGAGAAGAACGAGAGATATGCGCTGTAGTGCTGTTTCGAGTGTGCGGACTACTTGGGAGCTGTACAGATTATTTCTGCACAGTTCCTCAATATCTGGTGAGACTTGCGAAAGAATTCTATCGATATGTTAGTGCACGAAAAAGAAAGGGGCAAGTGAAATGCAGATCACAGATGTACGAGTGAGAAAGGTGGCAAAAGAAGGCAAGCTCAAGGCTGTTGTGTCTATTACCATGGATGATGAGTTCGTAGTACATGACATCAAGGTCATCGAAGGTGAGAAAGGTCTTTTTATTGCCATGCCTAGTAAGAAGGCACTGGATGGAGAGTATCGAGATATCGCGCATCCGATCAATTCTGGAACGCGGGAACGTATACAGAGTATTATACTCGAGAGATACGAAGAAGCACTGGAAGAAAACGAAGAGTAAAAGAGAGAGAGGGATTGATCCCTCTCTCTCTTTATATAACGGCATTTTCCAATCGGAATTGCAGCAATTCACGGGTTTGCGGATGACGGAATTCAAGGCGGCAGGCGCACAGGCAGATGTTCTGCCAGAAGGAGCCGTGAGGATTACAGTTGGGGTTATATTTGGTGTCGCCGGCGATAGGGCAGCCCATATGTGATAATTGCACGCGGATCTGGTGGTGACGGCCGGTGTCCAAACGGATCTCAAGTTCCGTATGATCCCCGTGAAGCAGCGGTCTTGGCGTACCGGATTGCGGTCCCAAGATACCGCGATTGGCCGGATCGCCGGACGGCTCCCGAAAATAACGCCTGTCTTCAGGGACAACGCGGTAGCAAAGCCTCGCAAGCCTGGCGCCGGCGGTATCATGGGCGCAGATATAAGACAGGTTCGTCCGGTTATCCTTTGCCATATAATCTTCCAGGGTGTCTGCATCCTTGGGCGGCCGTCCTTCCACAAGCGCCCGGTAGTATTTGCCGAATCCCTGATGCGTAAGCTGGCGGTTCAATTCCCTGGCGGCAAAAGGGGTTTTTGCGAAGACGAGTATGCCCTTCACCGGCTGGTCTAAGCGGTGGATGACAGCCAGATAGGGTTCGCCTTTGTCCGGAGCATTCTGATAAATGTAGTTTTTCAGCAGCTTCACCATATCGGACTTCCCGGCCTGCCGGCTCTGGGTAGCGGTTCCATGAGGCTTGACACATACCAGGATGTGTGCGTCTTCGTATAATATTTCCGGAAATTGGGTGCGTGAGTTCATTGATGTAACTTCTCCTTGACTTTAATTGGAATTGCTCTTATCATTTAAGCATAATCTGTTAAAATATGCAAATAGAAAAAGATAGAATGAGGATTGGGATTATGGATTATATATTGTTGATTCTGGGATTTGTATTGCTGATCAAGGGGGCCGATTATTTTGTAGACGGGAGTTCCAGCGTGGCGCGTATCCTGAAGGTGCCGACGATCATTATCGGGTTGACGGTCGTGGCGTTTGGGACCAGTATGCCGGAGCTGTCGGTCAGTGTCACCGCGGCCCTTAAGGGGGAGAATGATCTTGCGGTGAGTAACGTACTGGGGTCTAATATATTCAATCTGCTGGTTGTCCTGGGCTGCTGTGCGCTTGTGAACCCGGTGCAGGCAAAATGGTCTCTGCTAAAGAAGGAATTTCCGTTCTCGATATTCGTTGCGGTCATATTGCTGCTGCTGAATTCTGATTTTTCTGTCACGAAGGTATTAAGCGGAAGCGGGACATTCGTACTGGGAAGATGGGGCGGTATGTTGTTTTTGATTCTGTTTGGGATGTTCCTCTACGCGACCGTGAGAGAGGCGCTCACATCCAGAGACGGAACGGATGAAGATGAAGGCGAAGCAGGCAAAGACAGAGAGGAATATAAGGTGCTGACTCCGGCAAGAAGTGCGGTATATATCGTGTGCGGTCTTGCGGGGATTGTCTTGGGCGGGGAACTGGTGGTGAACAGCGCCACGGGGATCGCTGTGAGGTTCGGCTTGAGCCAGACATTTATCGGACTTACGATCGTAGCCCTTGGGACGTCGCTGCCAGAGCTGGTGACGTCTATGGTGGCGGCAGGCAAAGGGGAGAACGACCTTGCGGTTGGGAATGTGGTAGGGTCTAATATTTTCAATATTCTGTTGATCCTTGGTGTATCCGCGACGATCACGCCGATCGTACTTGACGTTACGGCGGTATATGATACACTGATCCTGATCGCGGCCAGCCTGATCGTGTACGGGGCGGCGCTTTCCAAGCGGGAGATAAGAAGGAATGAAGGGGCGCTGTTCTTATTGGCGTATCTGACCTTTTTTGTATATATATTGGGAAGGTGATAAAATCTCCTTGACAAATTGCCCATTGTCTATTAGAATTACGTTTAATCGAATAACCCGCCGGCAATGTTAGTTGCGTTAAGCGGGTTTGGCTGTGAAGAGGAATAGTAATTGCAGAAGAGATCCCACAGAGAGAGAGTCCGCGGCTGAGAGATTCTTGGATTGACTTGTGATGAACCTACCTTGGAGCCGCTGTGTGAAAATGCAGCGTTCGTCAGCGTTAATGACGGTTAAGAGAGAACTGCGAAAGGGTCGCAGTTAACTAGGGTGGTACCGCCGAGCTTTTCGGTCCCTTTTGTTGACAGAGGGAGTCGATGGTTTGGTGTTTTTTTATGCCGGAAAAGCGGTCCTGCGTAATATTGAGCAGCAAAGACCGCTCTGCAGCATAGGAAAATGCAGCCGGGAACTTCCGAGCGTGTATATTAGAATCGCGGGGCAGGGGCCCTGACGGAGAAGAAAAGGAGAAGAGAAACATGGCAAAGGAAAAGTTAGTAAAAAATATCACACCTCGTGATAAAAACTTTGCACAGTGGTACACGGATGTTGTGCGTGAGGCTGAACTGTGCGACTATTCAAGTGTAAAAGGATGCCTTAACTATTTACCGAATGGTTATGCGATCTGGGAACTGATCCAGGCGGATCTGGACAGACGTTTTAAAGAGACAGGCGTAGAGAATGTATATCTGCCGTCGTTGATCCCAGAGAGCCTTCTTGAGAAGGAAGCGGACCATGTAGAGGGCTTCGCACCGGAGGTTGCATGGGTAACTCACGGAGGTATGGAGAGATTACAGGAGAGAATGTGCTTCCGTCCTACATCAGAGACGTTGTTCTGTGATCTGTGGGCGAAGTCTGTACGTTCCTACAGAGATCTGCCTAAGGTATGGAATCAGTGGAATTCTGTTCTTCGCTGGGAGAAGACGACAAGACCTTTCTTGCGTTCCAGAGAGTTCCTGTGGCAGGAGGGTCACACGCTTCATGCAACCTATGAAGAGGCAGAGGAGAGGACCATCCAGATGTGGCATGTATATGAGGACTGCTACAGAGAGACGATGGCGATGCCTTTTGTATCAGGAAGGAAAGCGGAGCATGAGAAATTCGCGGGAGCACAGGATACCTATACAATAGAGGCGCTGATGCACGACGGCAAGGCGCTGCAGTCTGCGACCAGCCACTTTTTCGGAAGCGGGTTCCCGGACGCGTTCGACATCAAGTATGTGGATAAGAATAACCAGTTACAGAGTGCTTATGAGACTTCCTGGGGATGGTCCACGAGAAGTATCGGCGGCCTGATCATGGTTCACGGTGATGACGACGGATTGGTACTGCCTCCGCATGTTGCGCCGGTTGAGTGCCGGATCATTCCGATCGCACAGCACAAGGAAGGCGTGCTTGATAAGGCGCACGCGCTGCTGGCGGCGCTTAAGAAGGCGGGCTACAGAGTGAAGATCGACGATTCGGAGAAGAGTCCGGGATGGAAGTTCTCAGAGCAGGAGATCCTTGGAATACCTACCCGTATCGAGATCGGGCCTAAGGAGATCGAGAAGAACCAGGTAGTAGTTGTACGCCGTGACAACCGCGAGAAGATCGTGGTATCCATGGATGAGATCGAGACGAAGCTTCGGGAGATCCTCGAGACGATCCAGCAGGATATGTACGACAGGGCGGATGATTTCCTTCAGAGCCACATCGACACGGCGGTTACGATGGACGAGATGACCGAGAAGTTCAAGGCGAACCGCGGATTCGTGAAGGCTTGCTGGTGCGGTGATCCGGAGTGTGAAGGCGAAGTGAAGTATGTGACGGGCGGCGCGGCGACCAGATGTCTGATCGAGGATGAGGATATGATCTCAGACAAGTGTATCTGGTGTGGGAAACCGGCGAAGCATATGGCTTACTGGGGCAAATCTTACTAAAAATATATGATGATTGTAAAAAAGCTGTTCATAGGTTATGGGCAGCTTTTTTCACGGGCAGCCTGCGGTCCTGACTTATCCGTATAAAACGAGGAGATGGTTCATACAATAAAATAAATGTTAGCAGAAGTTGGGATGCCTTGTGAAATTATTGCTGTATATGACGGATTTTATCGTACCTCTTGTGATCTTCGGAATCGTATGTTATGGGATCATGATGAAGGTGAATGTATATGACACCTTTATTAAGGGGGCGAAAAGCGGGTTTTTTACCGTGATCAAGATCATGCCGACGCTGGTGGGGCTGATGGTGGCTGTGGGAATCCTGCGGGCATCCGGTTTCCTGGATTTCCTGTCGGAGCTGATCGGGGAATTCACGAAATACATAGGTTTCCCGGGAGAACTTGTGCCTCTGACGGTGGTGAAGATGTTCTCATCTTCTGCGGCTACGGGGCTTCTGCTTGATCTGTTCAAGGAGCATGGAACGGATTCCTATATCGGGTTGATCGGGTCGATCAGTATGTCCTGTACGGAGACCATATTCTATACGATGAGTGTCTATTATATGACGGCAAAGGTGACGAAGACAAGGTATACGCTTACGGGGGCGATGCTTGCTACATTTGCCGGGCTAGCGGCGAGCGTGGTTCTGGCGGGGATGTATTAAATTTCTGATTCGTATATTGACAATGCGCATAATGCGCATTATAATGGGGCAAAGATGGTATCAAGTAAAGCAAAAAGGATCACACCATCAGTACAAACATCCGACTATGCCTGGAAAAGTTACAATCCCGGAACATGGAGGGGATTTGAATCCTGATACAGTAAAATCAATTATGAGACAAGCGGGGCTTTAAGCTCATTGCTCAAACGATATTAATGGAGGTGAATATATTGAAATTAATTTATCCGGCAGTATTTAAGCCTTTTACAGATCAAAGCGGTGGATATATGGTGGAATTTCCGGATTTGCCTGGCTGTGTAACAGAGGGAAAAAACTTAGAACAAGCTATTGAAATGGGGATTGACGCAGCTAGCGGTTGGATATTAGGAGAACTTGAAGACGGAGAAAAAATCCCGCATGCTTCAGACTATTCTGAAATAACTGCTGAAAATGGGTGTATGATAAATATGTTATTATTGGACATTGATGCCTATGAGGAAAAATATGGTGAAAAAGCTGTAAGGAAGAACCTTACTATTCCTGCATGGCTGAATACTTTTGCTGAAAAAAATAATATCAATTTCTCTAAACTTTTACAAGACACATTATTCTCAATGGCGCAAGCGAAATAAATATCTCTGCGATAATATACTGAATTGAAAATGCACGTCCAGATTAATAACAATCCGGGCGTGCATAGTTATATTCCAATATTCTATCATCAATGTCTCCATTTTCCCTTATCATGAGGATTCTTCCATATGATTAGAGCAGCGATGATTCCCACAATATAAAGGATACTTATGAGTATCGTCGGATTATCTTTCAACAGATAGGTAACCGCAACGATGGCTGCCAGTGAGATTAGAAGCTGGAATGCCATGAGAAGCCGTTTCTCACGGGTTTCCTTGGCCTGTTGCAGGAATTCAAGCCTGCGCTGTTCAAGGGCAAGATACTCTAAGAGGTCATCGTCATTGATGCGGGAAAGGATCAGCTTATCTCTAGATTCTTCCTCGTGACGGGAACGGAAGAAACGCTTCTTAGGTCTGTCGTCCTCGTCGAAATCAAAAGAATCTTCCCGGTCTTCTCTGTACGAAGAAGTACTGGAAATACGTTTTGGGGCAGCTTCAGACTCCTGTGCTTTGCTCTGTGCCAAAGATTCAGCAGTGGTTTGGGATGAAGCCGCAGATGTCTGGGTCTCTGTTGCCGTCTGAGGCGCTGCCTGGTTCTCTGATGCGGCTTGCTCCGGAATGGTTGTGGCTGTACTCCCGGTGATGGGCTGGGCCGGAACTGCCGATGTCTGAACATCCGGTACCGGAGCCTGTATCACCGGCGGTGCTGCCTGAGCGGGAACAGAAGCCCCGGCATCGGCGGCCGATGGTATAGGATCAGCGGCAGGTTCAACAGCGTTTGTTTTATTCGCAATCGGAACAATCTTGTTATCGCTTATAACCCCTGTATTCTCCCCTGTAGACGTCTCTGCGATATTTCCTGCGGCTTCTCCACTGGTAATATTCAATTCATTAGACACAAATACTCCCTCCTTTTTGTGTTAATATTCTAATGCGTATACCACATTTCCTATATCATAACAATTTTCGACATAAAATTCAAGAAAATTCCAGACAAAAGAAAAACGACAAAAGAAAACAAACAATGACGGGACAGATGAGAGGAACAGGTGTATATTTGGAAGCAAGGAGGTTGGTCATTATGGAATGGGCAGAAGCAATCAGTGAAGCAGTTAGATTTATTGAAAGGCATATCACAGAAGACATTACTCTGTATGATGTGGCGGACAGTGTCAATATGTCTCCTTTTTATTTTCACAAGGGGTTTAGTATGCTGTGCGGATATTCCGTTATGGAATATATAAGAAAGCGCAGAATGGCGCTTGCGGGAGAGGAATTGATTACCAGTGATGTTACGGTCATGGAGCTTGCCATGAAGTATGGATATGATTCTCCGGACAGCTTTACAAGGTCTTTCTCGCGGTTTCATGGGTCAACGCCTCTGGCAGTGCGCAGGAATTATACGATGCTTAAGACCTTCGCACCGCTGAAACTCACAATTGCATTGAAAGGTGGTTATGTTATGGATTACAGAATTACGAAAAAAGAGGCTTTTACGGTATTGGGCGTATCAAAGGAGTTCAGTTATGAGAATGCACAGCAGGCGGTTTCAATGTTTTGGCAGGAGCATTATACCGCGGGGAGATGTGAACATGTACGGGGGATGTTCGGTATCAATATCGACCCGCAGATGGGGAACGAGCAGTTCGAATATCTGATCGCGGATGTTTATCATCCGGCGGCAGAGATCCCCAAAGGGTATACTGTGAGGACCATTCCTGCGTTCACATGGGCGGTCTTTCCATGTAAGGGCTCACTCCCGGAGTCCATGCAGGATGTAAATGTCAAGATATTTTCCGAGTGGCTTCCGGCACTGCAGGATTATGAATTTGCTGCGGGATACTGTGTTGAGATGTATGACGCGCCGGACAAGTATCCGAAGGGAACAAGTGACGAGAATTACTATACAGAGATATGGATTCCTGTCAGGAAGAAAATGTAGTGACAATGTACGTCTCTTTCGTAGTGATTATGCAATGTAGAGTATCGTCAGGGTTAAATGGCAGATGGTCAAACCGTAAATTCGGCTTGAATTCCGGTACAAAATTTTATATACTAAATTGAAAGAGCAACGGCAAACATTTCGAAGGAGAGTGCCATATGTATAGTTCAATTATCGAAATAAAAAAGACAGTACCTAGTGAATCTTTAGTAAGATTACGAAAAATTGCAGAAAAAGCCTTTTCTAACCGTGCCGGCAGTGTTGAGAATTCCAGTAATAATCCTTATGAACTTGTGTTTAGCGGTGGTGAGGATAAGTTTGGCTGTCTTGAAGTAGGGATGCTAGAATTAAAACGAGAGCATGATGTTCTCAATCAAATCGCATCATGGCGCTGGATTGATGAGGATGATCCTGGTGAAAACTGTGACATTCTCAAGGTTCTGGCAGCACCAGTGTATTGATATGGCAGAGACGAGAAAACAAATAGCTTTTGACCTCGACACAAAAGCTTTAGAGACATATTATCCAAGCGAAAGTTGGAATAACGCTTATGAAGTAATTAAACGTCATATGCTGAAAAACGGTTTTTCCTGGTTACAGGGCTCTGTCTACGTATCCAAAAAGCCGGTGACTTCAGCAGAAGTAACAAATATCCTTGATGAACTTGAAATGTCCCAACAAGAAAAAGTTAAACAGGTAAAGTATATGAATAGCGATTTGAAAGCTGATAGAAGCGCATAGGCAGAGTCATAGAGCCAGGAATCTAAAAACAGGTTCCTGGCTCTAGTACAGCATTGCATATTACTCGAAGATTAATGCAATGCTGTACTAGGTTTATCCAATGGAAAATACTGCCGGAAAAGCCAGAAAAGTATCGAAAAGCCTTATAGAAAATTAGAAATACTTGTGTTATACTTATCATGTTTAATGGGATATTACGGTCTTGGAAGAGAATATGAGGTTGAATATAGATATGATAAGAGAGAAGAATATACAGGCAGCGATATACTTGGGAGTATTGGCAGTTATATTGGCTTTTGTATGGAAGGGCGGGTCAGTGCGCGCCGCCGGTGAGGTGATCGAGCTTGATCTGCGGAATGGTTCGGTTGAGATCGAGGAGAACAGGTATAGGCAGAACGGTGCGAACGGCGGGCAGTATCAGGAAGGGCAGGACTTTATCATCACGAGCGGCGGCGAAGAGGTCGACTGCGGCATTGTCGTCAGAGGCGGAGAGCATAAGATTACGTTTGATAATGTGAATATTAGCAGGAAGCAGGGGACAGCGGATGCAGCAACTTGTTTTGCGGTGACGCGTGTTAACAATAGCGGCAGTGCGCCGAGAGTTTATTTGACATTGACGGGAAATAATACATTCCATGGGATTGGATCTGCCGTTCTGGTAGGAATGCCGGCTTTTCCGGATGCATTTCTGTCTATAACAGAGGATAGTACCGGTGTGATGACTGCAACGGGAGGCAATGCGAACGAGGCGGCAGGAATCCAGTCCTATGGGACTCTTGAGATCAACGGAGGAACCATTACCGCCAATGGAGGGCAGCGTTCTGCAGGCATCGGAGCAGAGAGCAATGCGGCATCGGGGAATCGGGTGGTAATTAAAGGAGGGCACGTGACAGCAGTCGGCGGAGACGGAGCTGCCGGGATTGGCGGTGACTATGGCAACGGCTGTGGAAATATTGAGATAACCGGCGGATATGTGGAAGCAACCGGCGGAAAAGGTCCGACATGGCCTTCGGGCTCCATGGGTACAGGCTCCGGTGCAGGGATCGGGAGCGGAAGCGTAGCGGGTTCCGACAGCATAAACTCGATTCAGGTAGGTACGATTACGATCAACGGCGGTTATGTGTCAGCGAAATCCGGAGGAACGGACGCGGCAGGAATCGGTGTCGGCGGCAGCGTGAGTCCAAGCGGCGAATTAGTAAGCGACAGAACCGGTAATGCATGGATAGAGGCCGATAGTTTGAAGCTGGGTACCGGCTCCGGAACAGACGGAACAAACAGATTCTTAGGCGGAGTTTTATTCTCGGGGGATGAGGGCAAGATTTATGGGACTACTTATACATTGAGTCAGAATATCGCAATCTCCCAGGGCAAGAAGCTGACGGTTGATGCAGGTAAAGTGCTGTACATACCCAAGAAGCATATACTGACATTATCAGGAACCGATAGTATTGCGTTTGGTGCGGCGGCCGCAGGTTCATCAGAAGCGGGAAGTATTGTCATAGACAGCAGGAATTGCCTGGCCGGGAATGGGGATCTGGGAAGCGGGGGGAATTATTATCTGTTCTCAGATGATTTTGAAGGTCCGCAGGATTTGATAGATAAAGGAGAGGATCAGACGGAGTCGGTGAAGACGAAGTTGGAGGACAGCTTTAAGGCTGCGTGCCGGGCATCGCTGAAAGGGAGGCAGTTTACGAATCCGCCGTATAATCTGACACTTCGGCCGGCGACGGTGAGAAATGCAGGAGCATATACGGCTACATTTACAACGGTTCCGTTTAACCGGACCATAGAGAAGACCTTTCGGGTATATTCTGACGACACGGCAGTTAAGATGGAAGTGACTACGCCTCCGGATAAAGTGTCCTATGTGGACGGCGATAATTTCGATCCGGCAGGAATGGTCGTGACGGTAACCTACAGGAATGGCAGAACGGAGGATATCACAGACGACATTAGTATCACGAACGGCACAGGTCTCAGAGCCGGGCAGACATCTGTTACGATCGCTTATACGGGCAGATATGACGAAGATCTGGAGTGCGAGGCGAGAATCACCGTAGGAAAGAAGAAGATTGACCTCTCGGGGATCGAATGGAACGAGGAAGATACAACCTTCGAGTATGACGGAGAGCCCCACAGTCCTATTTTCGACGAGGAGCTTCTGCCGGAAGGGGTAGAGATGGCCGTGACAGGAACGGGTGAGGCGACAGACGCCGGTACGCACAAGGTGACGGTGGAGTTCAGGCTGAAGCCGGGATATGAAGACCGTTACATGCTGGATGATGCAGGCGGTACGGTGGTCAGTAGAGAATTAGAGTGGACCATCAGACCTAAGGAGCTGGAGTGGGATACAACCGATCTGGAAGCAGTGGGCAATACGAGAGATGACGAGGCCAATATCTATGGAGAATTGGGCGTAAGCGGAGTGGTGGATTCCGATATCAGAGACGGCAATGTCAATACAAGCTATTCCACAGAGAATATCACAGGGATACATGACAAGGTTGCCGGAGAGGATAAGGACATCTCATTAGAGTGGAAGAATGAAGATGATAAGCTAAGCCTTGAAGGAAGCGCAGCGGGGAATTATCATCTGCCGGAGGAACTTCCGGTAGTATCCGGCAGTGTCAATGAAGTGGAGGAGATCGGTCTTCCGCCGGAGCTTGAGCCGGCAGACGGGATGGAATACCGGATGGATCTGGAGACGAGGATATCCAAGGTACCGGATGGATTGATCTCTGATTATGAGACTCCGGGCGCGTTGGAGGGCAGGCTGGTAGAAGAGGTTGTGAAGAGGGGAGTTGCCCCGGGATACATTACCTCTTATGACCTTACACTTCTTAGCAGGGGTGAGGGTGATTCCGGATGGCAGAGGGCGGAGGCTTCCGCTGTTCCTTCGGCAGGACTTACCGTTACCATGCCTTATCCGGAAGGAATCACGGGAGATAAGTATAACGGAGTCGTTGCTTATATATATCCGGAGACCATCAATGGAGTAGAAGCAGGAACCGTCGTGTATCTTAGGGCAACTAAGACGGATGACGGAATACGCTTTACGATCCCGGCACCGGCGCCGGTTGCCGTAGGATGGGAGGAGATCGAAGATCCGTCTGATAACGATGGAGATGATAATAACCCTGGAGATAACAATAACCCGCCGGGCGGAGACGGAGACGGCTCAGGAGACGGGGACGGCTCAGGAGATGGCTCAGGAGACGGGGACGGTTCAGGAGATGGAGATGGCTCAGGAGACGGAGACGGTTCAGGAGATGGAAATGGAGACGGAGACGGCTCGGGCAATAGTTCCGGCGGCGGAAGCGGAAGCGGAACTGGCAGTGGCGGCGGAAGCGGAACTGGCACAGGCAGCTCTTCCGGCGGCGGAACCGGCAATGGCCGGGGAATCTCCACCGGTGATCAGGCACAGATTGGTGTTTATACAGCCTTAGCTGCCCTTGCTGCCGCAGATATATGGGGATTGCTTCAGATCCGCCGGCTTGGCAGAAGAAGGGTTAGAACAAAGAGAAAGAGATAGGGGATCATATGGAGAATAGAATCAAGGGGATAAGAACAGCAGCCTTAACCATATTTGCGTCGTCGGCGCTGTGTTTCCTGTGGCTCGGGATGTCGGTCTGTGCGGCCGATGTGGAGCTTGATCTAACGAAGGGAGATATTGAGATCAGCTCTGACGGTTACAGGCAGGGAGACGGCAAGAAGAAGACAGGTCCGGCAGGCGGAGACGGTTATATCATAACCACGAACGGGAAGGAAACAGATCATGTAGTTACGGTGGCAAGCGGTAAGAAGCATGATATTATGTTCGATGAGGTAGAGATCAATACTGCGTCCGGCGGCGGGTATAACCCTCTTTATATCGCGCCGGATGCGAAGGCTGCGTTGACCTTGAAGGGAGAGAATATCCTGCATTCCGGAGGCTATGCGGCAGTTGCGGTACCGGAGGGGGCGTCTGTAGAGATCACCGCGCAGAGAGGCGGAACGCTGGAAGCGCGAACGGATGCGCCGGATTCCGGTTCGGGGATCGGAGGAACGTCTAAGGATAACGGCGGAAGGGATACGAAGAATACCAACTGCGGAACTATCAAGATCAGCGGCGGCAGGATCAGCGCAACGAAGATCGGAGGTACAGGGGGAGGCTCGCTTGTTTCTGATAAGGACGGAACGGCATGGATCGATGCAGGGAGCGTAAGCGCCGGTAAAGACGGGTTTATATCCGGCGTATTGTTCGAGGGTAATGCCGGACAGGTCTACGGTACGTATACATTGAACAAAGAAGATTTATCTATACCGGTGAATAAGGTATTGACGATTGCAAACGGACAGACGCTTACTATCTCTTCGGCGTATTCGCTGGCATTGGACGGCAACCTGATGAATAACGGCACGCTGAGGATCGGAAGCGCGGACTGCCTGACAGGTAACGGTTATATCGGCGGAGACGGGGCGTTCTATATACTCAGCGGTATGACGGAGAATATGTTCTCGGTGCCGGACAGGATGCTGTATGGTACGGGAGAAGACCATACCGAATATGTGAAGAAATATATCGAAGACAGCATCCGTATAGACGGTACGGTTGTAGTCAGGAACCGTATTTTTAACAGGATGAAGAGCGACGAATGGAAGATGGAGATCAGCCCGGCAGAAGTCGTGGAAAAAGGAACCTACACGGTTACATTTACCAACCCGGAAGACGGAGACGATCAGGTGTCGAAGACCTTCGAGGTATTGGATGCCGGTGAGATGACGGGGATTAGCCTTACCACACCGCCGAAGAAGACTGCATATACCTACGGAGAGCGGTTTGACCGGACGGGAATGGTAGTTACGGTGACCTACAGCTCGGGAGCAACCAAGGCTGCATCTAATAATAAAATAGGGATTAAGGAAGGCGGCTTAAGGGTAGGACAGACTGCCGTGACATTGGTCTATAAGGAGAACGGGAAGGAAGCGGCATGTTCTCTTGGGGTCAGCGTATCCCCGAGAGAGATAGACGTCACGAAGATCAACTGGGAGGAGAAGACAGATACCTCTTATGAGTATGACGGTACAGAGAAGACACTGAAGGTTAAGGCAGACCTGCCGGAAGGGCTCAAGGTGTCGGTCGGCGGAACTGTGAGTGCTACAGAGGTCGGTACTTATGGAGTCACGGTTGACTTCTTCCTGGAAGAAGGATATGAGGGCAATTATGTCATAACAGGCCCTGTCAGCGCCGCGAAGGAGTGGAGCATCACGCCGAAGCGTCTGGAATGGGATACGGGCGATCTGGAAGTGGTTGGGAATATCAGGGATAACGACGTAACTATCTATGGAGATCTGCGCGTGGAAGGGTATCTCTCCGCCGATCAGGCTGACGAGAAGCTGCCGGTAAGTTTCCCGGCGGATCTGATCACAGGTGTTTCCACCAGGGAAGCGGGAAACGATCAGGAGATCCGGCTCATCTGGAAAGACGAGAATAAGAAGTATTCGCTTGGCGACAACCCTGCCACCAAGAATTATGTGCTCCCGGAAGAATTGCCGGTTGTCTTTGGCGTTATCAATGATGTGGTGAAGAAACCGGTACCCCACGGAGTGGCAGTAGTGAAGGGTAGGATGTACAGGCTGGATCTGGAGACCGGAGTATCCAGAGTTCCGGAGCGCCTGAGGCGGATCCCGGATTTCGATACGCCGAGCGAGATCGAGAAAGGACTGATCGGTGCAGTCATGAAGCAGGATATCCGCCAGACCTACATATACACCTACGATCCCACCCTGATGCGCAAGAACCAGGACGCTGCCGAATGGGAACGCGCCGACACCGACGAAGTATCCTCCGACGGCCTGACTATCAAGATTCCGTATCCTCAGGGAGTAGGGAAGAACAGCCATGAAGCCGTCGTTGCATACATTTATCCCCACACAATAGACGGAACGGAAGCAGGAACTATTATCTACCCGGACGTTACCGAGAGCGAAGACGGACTGGAATTCGTAGTCCCAGCATGCGCTCCGGTTGCGATCGGCTTCAAAGAAGCTCCCGAAGAAAAACCCGGCTTCTGGAAATCCCTGTTTTCCAAAGATAAATAATATTCAGGAGTCCATATAATGCAGCTTAGACAAGAAATCCCGGATACATTTTGGAGTCTCTTCCGAAGTGTAAACCGGGAGATTTACATAGAAGCACTTCTGTGCATTAACGAAGAATATCAATACAGCAACTACTTTCTCACCCGGGAAGTGTGCATCCAGGCATTGAGCGATATGAACGCCAGGAAGCGTTTTGATCTTAAGGCGGAAGAGAATGAGACCGAGTACGACATGCTGGAGACACCCTCTTCCCGGATTTTAAGCTGGCTTCTTAAGACTGGATGGCTTAAGCGGATCGAAGATTACCATACCCTGGTGACGAATATCGTGATCCCGGACTATTCGGCAGTATTTATCGATGCATTCGAACGCCTGGATTCAGATGAGTTGGAGGAGACGGATATCTATATCCAGAATGTCTATGCCACGCTCTTCTCCTTCCGGAACGATCCCAGGGGGAACCTTGGCATGCTGCGCACAGCCCTCGTGAATACCAGGAGACTTAACAAGGCGCTGCAGGATATGCTTCATAACATGGACAAGTTCTTTGCCAGATTATTGGAACAGGAGACATACGGTGAACTCTTGAAAGAGCACCTCAACGGCTATGTAGAAGCGGTCGTGCGCAGGAAATACCATATCTTGAAGACCTCCGACAATTTCTACATCTATAAGATGGATATTAAGAAATGTCTCAGAGAGATGCGCGAGGATGAGGGCTGGATCGAGAATGTTCAGAAGACCGCCAGAATGATGGGAGATATGTCAGACGATATTTATGAACTCCTGGATCTGATCGAGAGGGGATTCGACGACATTGAACACCGTATATCCAATATGGACAAGGAGCACACGAAATACGTGCGGGCGACGGTGACGAGGCTTAATTATCTCTTGAGCGGCCAGTCGGATACGAAGGGGCTTGTGGTGCAGCTCTTGAACCGCATTGCAGCGAGTGAAGATCCGGACGGGATGCTCTGTAAGACAGCAGAGAAGCTGAATCTGTCTCTTGTGGAAATGCTGTCGGAGAAGCCCCTGTATAAGCGGAGGAGGTCCAGGAAGGATTTCATGGGCCGTGTTGCAGAAGACGAGGAGACGAAAGAGCTTAACAAAGAAGACGTGCTGAGACTGAATCGGATTCAGGTGCGCTACAGCAAGGAACAGATCGAGGAATTCATAGAGAGTCATATGAAGGATGAGATCATGGATGCAGCCGCGATCGATATAGCGGACGAAGAGGAATTCGAGAAATTGATCCTGGCATACGATTACAGCACAAGAAAGAGCAGCAGATACATGCTGCTGGAAGAGGAACCGGAGCAGATCGAGAACAACGGATACCGGTATCCGGCGCTTAAGTTCGTGCGCAGGAGGGCATAGATGGAAGCTTATCTTACAGATTGTACATTGTGTCCCAGACAGTGCCATGCCGACCGTCTGGCGGGACAGCGCGGATATTGCGGGAAGGCCGCCGGGCTTATTGTTGCCAGGGCGGCCCTTCATATGTGGGAAGAGACTTGCATTTCCGGGGTAAACGGCTCCGGTACAGTATTTTTCTCGGGCTGTAATCTTGGGTGTATCTTCTGCCAGAATTATAAGATTTCCAGAAACGGACGGCAGCATGGGAAGCAAGAGATCGGGACAGAGATCACGGTAAGAAGGCTTGCCGGGATATTCATGGAACTTGAGAGCCAGGGAGCGAACAATATCAACCTGGTCACGCCGACCCACTATGTGCCGCAGATCATAGAAGCGTTAGAGATAGCCAGGGAGAAGGGAATGAACCTTCCTGTCGTATATAATACGAGCGGTTACGAGCGGGCAGAGACGATCCGGATGTTGGAAGGCTATGTGGATATCTATCTGCCGGATATGAAATATATGGATTCGGCGTTGGCAGCGGAATATTCCGGGGCGCCGGACTATCCGCCGTATGCGAAAGAGGCGCTTAGAGAGATGGTATCTCAGACGGGGGGATTCCAGATAGAAGAAGAGAGCGGTTTGCTGACAAAAGGTGTCCTTGTGCGTCATTTGGTGCTTCCGGGCCATGTAAGGGAGTCCAGAGAAGTGATTCGTTATCTGTATGAGACATACGGGAACCGCATCCTGCTCAGTATCATGAACCAGTATACCCCGATGCCGCAGGTAAGAGACCATAAGCATCTGGGGAGAAGAGTGACGAAGAGAGAATATGAGAAGGTGGTGGATTATGCCTTAGAGCTGGGTGTGGAATACGGCTATATCCAGGAGGGCGAAGCCGCCCTTGAGAGCTTTATTCCGGAGTTTGGCGGAGCATGAACTTATTGATCACATGAAGCACGCCGCCCTCGTCGTTCGATCGGGTGATATAGTCGGCCTTCTCAAGTACCGCCGGCTGCGCGTTCGCCATGGCGACGCCAAGTCCTGCCGTCTCGATCATGGTCAAATCGTTGTATCCGTCGCCGCAGCAGATCATCTGGTCGGCAGTCAGTCCGATGCCGCTTAAGAGCCGCAGCAGGGAATGTGCCTTATCGATTCCTCTTGGCATGATCTCCAGGAAGAAGGGGTCGGAGCAGTAGACCGAGAGATAAGAGTGGAAATAATCTGCAACCTCTGCTTTCACTAGAGAGATGATCTCCGGTGAACCGGTGATCAGGATCTTATTGGCCGGTTCTGTTATGTGTGAAGGGAAATCCTCCACTTCGATGATCGGCATGTGATTGATCCTTGATTCCAGTTCCGTATATTGATTCGGCCGGATGCCGGAGAGAAGGGTATCGGGCGTATAGCCGACGATGTCGATCCCGGAATATTTCTTGACAATATAAAAGAGCGGTTCCGCCACGTCCGCCGGGAGATGCTTCTCATAGATGATCTCCTGGCTTCGGCAGTCGGTGATCCGTCCGCCGTTGAAAGAGAGGATGTAGCTTCCGTATTCTTCTAGATGAAGTTCTTCGGCAAGCGGCAGGACGCCTTTGGTTGGGCGTCCGCTTGCCAGAACTACTTTCTTTCCTTGTTGCTGTATCTTGGTCAATGCTTCCAGAGTGGGCTTCGTGATCTCTTTTGCAGAATTCGTAAGCGTACCGTCCAGATCCAGAGCAAGTATCTGATATTCCATACTATTCTCCTAAGGCTTTTAATGTGTCTACGATCTCAGGGAACTGCATGCCATGGGAGGCCTTGACGAGAACGTTATCCCCTTCTTTGATCAGGTCTTTTGCTGCATCCAGGAATTCGGCCTTTGTCTTAAACCAGAGCGCTTCGGCCAGGGAATCACATCCCGCAGCGCCGTCAACTAAGTGGCGGGAGAGGGGGCCGATCCCGCAGATCAGGTCTATACCCTGCTGGGCGGCATATTCGCCCACATTCAGATGCAGCTCCTGCGCATCCTCGCCAAGTTCGTTCATATCGCCAAGGATCGCAACTTTGCGTCCGATCGCCATGTTTAACACATCGATCGAGGCTTTCATTGAGACAGGATTGGCATTGTAGCAGTCATCCAGGATGATCAGCCGTTCGGTCTTGATAATGTTATTGCGTCCCGGAAGCGAGGGCAGCCCTTCGATGCCCGCTTTGATCTCATCAGGAGTAAGATCCAGCGTATAGCCGACGGCAGCGCCGGCAAGGGCGTTGCTTACCATGTGGATACCGGGCAGCGGTATCGTACAGCCGAAAGAGGTTCCGTCCGGCAGATAGATGGTACAGGCGGTTCCCTTAAGTCCAAGAGCCTGCATATTGCCGGCACGGAACTGGCTGTTATCGCCGAATCCGAAGAAGACGGGGCTTACGCCCTTGATAGGCGCCGTCTGAGCCAGCAGATCGTCGTCTCCGTTCAGGATGATGGTTCCGCCGTTCTTCATGTCCTGGATCATCTGGGTCTTCTCGCGGAAGATCCCTTCTCTGGTCTTGAAGAATTCCAGATGTGCCACACCGATATTGGTGATTACACAGATATCCGGCGCCGCGACGGAAGAGAGCCTGCGCATCTCGCCGAAATGATTCACGCCCATCTCCAAGACAGCGACCTGGTGCTCCTCGTTCATCTCAAAAATGGTGATCGGAAGCCCCCATTCGTTGTTAAAATTCCCCAGTGTCTTATGCACACAGTATTTCTGTGCGACGACAGAGGCGATCATCTCCTTGGTACTAGTCTTCCCGGCGCTTCCGGTGATACCGACAACTTTTACATCGAAGGAATCCCGGTAGAGCTTCGCGATGTCAAGAAGCGCCTGTCCGGTGGATTCCACCAGGATATAAGGGTAATCCGTCTCACCGAGATCTTCGTGGGATACGACGCAGAGCGCTCCGGAACGGATCGTATCAGGGATGAATTTGTGTGCATTGATATTCGCGCCGTCAATGGCAACGAAGAGATAGCCGGGTCTGACCTTACGGCTGTCAATAACGACGCCTTCCACTTCCCTGTCAAGGATGGAAGGATCTCCGTGATAAGTCCCCTGGCAGGTCTGTGTAATATTGTTCAATGTGAGGTTCTTCATGGGACGGGCCTCCTTAATATCGTGCTTTGTAGGATTCTTCGATGATCCGCTGGCACAGGGCGTTGTATTCAAGACCGGCCGCTTTGGCCGCCTTAGGAAGGAGGCTTGCAGGGGTCATTCCCGGAAGGGCGTTCACTTCAAGACAGTAGAAGCTTCCGTCCTCATCGTCAACGATAAAGTCCGCCCGTGAATATACATCCATCCGCAGCGCTTCGAACGCCTTCTCGCCCGCCTGCTGTATCTGTGCCTGTGTCTTGGCATCAATAGACTGGGGCGGACAGATCTCCTGTGCCCCGCCGTCCTGATACTTGTTCTCATAATTGAAGAATCCGCTCTTAGGGATGATCTCAACAAGCGGAAGCGCCTTGCCGGCGATAATGCCGCAGGCGAATTCGCGGCCTTTGATATACGGCTCGATTACGACTTCCTCTTCCATATCGGTATCGAAGGAGCGGCGGATTGCCTCTGTATATTCTTCCTCAGTATGTACAATATATACGCCGATACTGGAACCGCTGGCACATGGCTTGATGACCAGAGGAAGATAGTAACCAAGTTCTGCAAGCGGTGTATCCTTCGTCTTTCTGGTCAGAGAAGTGCCTCGCGGCGTGGGAACTCCTGACATCTTGAAGATCTGCTTTGCCACAAGTTTATTCATGGACAGGGAACATCCAAGTGCATTGGGTCCGGTATATCTGATTCCCAGGACGTCGAAGGTTGCCTGTAATTTGCCGTCTTCCCCGATGGAGCCATGAAGCCCCATAAATGTGATATCAGCCATCTGGCAGAGTTCGATGACATTAGGGCCGAGCAGACAGTCAGACTGGTCCGGACGTGACTGTCTGAGAGCATCGAGATCCGGAGCCGTAGTCTTAATACCGTCCGCGATCTCAAGCCCGGCTCCCGGAAGGCTGAACACCTCCTCAAGCTTATCGGCGTCATATGGGAAACCGAAAAATACATCCATCAAAAATGCCTGATGTCCCATCCCGCGCAGCGTCCTGCAGATTCCGGCGCCGGAAGTCAGTGAAACATCGCGCTCCGGGCTGAGCCCGCCCGCTAATACAATTATCTTCATACAATAGTCTCCTTTTTTGTAACTTACTCGGTAACACTCATTTTATTCAGCAGAGCTTTCTTCACTTCGTATAGCCTGGGTGACAGATCCACATAGACTCTGTGCGGGTAGAATAACCGCTTCGTCTCATCCCACAGAGTCTCCTTCTCCTGTCTGCAGTATTCTGCAATCTCTTTGACAGAAGGCGAGTTATAGATGCATTCACCGTTTCGGAATATAGGTACAAGGATCTCGCGCATGGTGTAAGATCCGCCGGGAAGCTTCGTCTTCTTCCAGGTCTCGATGGGATCGAACAGAAGCATATCCTCATCGGTATCAAAGATCTCGTCGGCGAAACAGATCAGGTCGGCCTTAACCTTTCCTGTTGTTTTATCATAGATCCTAAAAATGGTTTTGTTACCGGGATTCGTGATTTTCTCTGTATTTTCTGAAATTTTTATCTTCGGGACAAATTCACCTGCCTCGTTCTGGATCGCGGCAAGCTTGTACACACCGCCGAAAGAAGGGTTGTCCTTGGAGGTGATCAGGTTCGTTCCCACTCCCCAGGAATCAATGGCGGCGCCCTGTATCTTAAGGTCGTGCAGGAGATATTCGTCCAGATCGTTGGAAGCACAGATGGAAGCATCCGCGAATCCAGCCGCATCCAACATCTTCCGTGCTTCTTTTGACAGATAGGCAAGGTCGCCGCTGTCCAGACGGATTCCGTATTTCTTGAATGTTTTCCCCGCGTCACGGAATTCTTCAAATACACGGATGGCATTGGGGACGCCTGATTTCAAGGTGTCGTAGGTATCCACCAGAAGCGTGCAGTTGTCGGGGTACATCTCGGCATAGGTCTTGAAAGCCGTATATTCGTTGGGGAAGCTCATGATCCAGCTATGGGCATGGGTTCCCATCACGGGAACGTCAAAGAGCTGGCCGGCCAGGACATTGGAGGTACCGACACATCCCCCGATGATGGCCGCGCGGGCGCCGTACAGGCCGGCATCCGGTCCCTGGGCGCGTCTCAGACCGAATTCCATGATCCCGTCGCCGTTAGCGGCAAATACCACGCGCGACGCCTTGGTGGCGATCAGCGACTGGTGGTTGATGATGTTAAGGATAGCCGTTTCTACAAGCTGTGCCTCCATGATCGGCGCGATGACCTTAAGGATCGGTTCTTTGGGAAATATAACGGTTCCTTCCGGAATGGCATAGATATCGCCGCTAAAATGAAAACCGCTCAAGTATTGCAGAAAATCTTCGCTGAATATGCCGAGACCTCTCAGATAATCCACATCTTCATAGGTGAAATTAAGATCTTTGATGTAATTGATCACCTGTTCAAGTCCTGCGCAGACCGAATATCCGTTATTACACGGATTCTGACGGAAGAAAACGTCAAAGATGACCTTCTCCTGCTGCCCCTGGGCATAATAGCCCTGCATCATGGTCAGTTCGTACAGGTCTGTCAGCAAAGTTAAATCTCGTCTGTTCATTTCTCTAGCTCCTTTGGAATTGGAATGTAGTGTTTCCTATTATAGCACTAGTGTATCGTTTCGTAAATTAATATTTTGCTTATACCAGTTCCTGATTGCGGTTAATGGTCTCCTGTATGATACTCTGGCAATAGCTTCCGATGCGTTTCCTGGTCTCCTTATCCAGATCTCCGGGATAGATCGGTTTCCCATATTCGATCACCACATGGGTCTTCTCGATCCTTGGAATGTGCTTCTCGAACATGGTATGAGTATTGTTCATGCTGATCGGTATGATGGCGCAGCCGGATTTCTCAGCGATCTTAAAGGAACCGCTGTGGAAGGGCAGTATACTGAGTTCCTCGCCGTCGTTGCGTGTTCCTTCCGGGAAGATGCATACGGATATTCCGCTTTTCACATAGTCGATTGCCTGGAGGATGCTCTTTAAGCCTTCCTTGGGGTTATCCCGGTCAAGGAAGAGACAGTGCAGCCGTGTCATCCAGTCCCGCAGGATGGGATAGCGCAGCATCTCCTTCTTGGCCACATATCCGGTCAGTCTCTTGCAGCGGGAGTAGGTCAGCAGGATATCAAAATAACTTCTGTGGTTCGCGATAAAAAGCACAGGTTCATCCGGGATATTCTCTTCGCCGATCACGGTAGCCGTTACTCCGGTGATCCTAAGAATGCCCTTGAATGCCCACTGAACGATCCGCAGGCAGCGGTAGTCGCTTGCCTCCTGATCAAACCTGCGCCGGAACCATTCGACGATCAACACCGGAATCCCGAATAATAAGAAAGAGAACAGGAACAGGACTAATAATATAAACCGTATCATCTGCCGATTCCTCCTGTCCTGCTGTTGTCTTTTGCCGGAGAATTCTCATTGACCGGTGTCTCTTCCCCGGTCAGGCTGCCTTTGGCGGGTAATGTCTCCTCCTGCGGTTCGTCTGACGTATCCTCGGGGGTGTCCCGCAGTACATGTCTTCCGTATAATACAGTGATCTCTTTCAGAGCTTCGGCAAGCTCATCACGCAGGGCGCCGCCCGTAAAACGCCAGTCCCAGTTGCCGGAAGCGCTGCCGGGGGTATTCATCCTGGCGTCGGAACCGTATCCCAGGACATCCTGAAGCGGGAAGACGGCATAAGCGGCGATACTTGAGAGGGCCGATCGTATCAGCGCCCATCCCGGCTTCAAGGCGTCTGTACTGTTGGTGTATAGGCGGACCTTCCTCTGGCACTTCGGGTCAAGGGTTCGGTACCAGCCAAGGGAAGTGTCATTATCATGGGTACCCGTGTAGCAGACGCAGTCCACAGTGGTGAACCGGTGAGGCAGATAGCTGCTCTCACCCAGACTGTCGAAAGCGAACTGCAGCACCTTCATTCCAGGGAAATGGAAAGCCTTCCTCAATGCGTCAACCTCCGGTGTGATGATGCCAAGGTCCTCCGCGATGATAGGCAGACCGTCTCCAAGAGCATCCTGGATCGCCTGGAACAGTTCATATCCGGGCGCGGGGATCCACTTGCCGTTGATGGCGGTCTTCTCGCCGTACGGAACAGACCAGTAAGCTTCGAAGCCGCGGAAATGATCGATCCGCAGGATATCGATGGACCGGAGCTGATGCCTGATACGGGAAATCCACCATGAGAAGCCTTCCTTCTCATGGGCCTTCCAGTCATACAGCGGATTCCCCCACAACTGCCCTGTCGCAGAGAAATAATCCGGGGGAACACCGGCTACTTTCAGCGGAAATCCCTTGGAGTCCAGTTGGAACAGATGCTGGTTCGCCCATACATCAGCACTGTCCATGGACACGAAGATCGGGATATCCCCTATGATCCGCACATCATGCGCGTTGGCATATGCCTTGAGGGCAAGCCATTCTTTATAGAATAGAAATTGCAAAAACTGATAGAAGCCGATCCGCGACCTGAGAGCGCTGCGCAGTCTCTTCTTGAAGGTCGGCGTAGGAAGCCGGTACCGTTCTTCCCATTCTAACCAGCTAACTCCGCCGTTCACCGCCTTACAGGCCATGAACAGGGCATAATCATCGAGCCATCCGCTCTCCTTCTCCGTAAAATCTAAGAATTCCGAATAAAGCGGAAGCGCCTGGAACGCGTCAGACGTAAAATGTTCATATGCCTTCTCGAAGACGGCCTGTTTCCAGGGAATAATGCTTCCGTAATCAATATGCTCCGGGTCAGAAGCGGGTACGCCGGCAAGATCGGAGGCGTCTAACAGTCCAAGCTCCAACAGGTGGTCGGGACTGATCAGAAGCGGCTGCCCTGCATAAGCAGAGAAGCTCTGATACGGGGAATCACCGTAACCGGTGTGCGTCAAAGGAAGGATCTGCCATAGGTGCTGTCCCGCCTTCTCAAGAAAATCAACAAATTCATAAGCAGCCTGCCCAAGATCTCCGATTCCATAGGCTGAAGGAAGGGAGGTGGGGTGCAGCAAAATTCCGGAAAGTCGTTCTTTGTCTCTCATAAATATCTCCTTCATGTTGAGTGTCAAGTCAAATAAAATTAATTATACTACAAAATTGGAATTTTTCATAGAGTTACTGTGTATGATGTAGAGAGATTACCTTATGCCAAGGAGTACCCGTGAAGAAAACATATCTTCTCCTGCTGCCGATATGCATCCTGATACTGACGGCATGCTCTGTCAGGAAGGCGGATGATAAAAAACTGCGAGATATAGAATTTACCGTAATTGACAAGGATGATGTTCCAGAAGAATTCATGGCGCAGATCGAGGAGGCGAAGGAAGGACAGGTCAAATTAAGCTATGGGGACAAGGGATATCTGTATATAGCCAGAGGATATGGACAGAAGGAGACCAGCGGATACAGCGTAGAAGTCCATAAATGCTATGAGACGGAGAATGAGATACACATAGAGACCGGCCTTTTAGGTCCGGGAAAGGAAGAGAAGATCCTGAAGAAGAAGACCTGCCCTTATGTGGTGATAAAGACAGAGTATACGGATAAGCAGATAGAATTTGATTAGGAGGTTCGATCATGGAATATGTGACGAAGCAGATGCAGACCTACAAGACTGGAAATATCATCACCGATCAGTTTTATATTGATGACGACTACAATGTACCTGACGCGAAGAATGATGTGAAGAAGGTGATCCTGGGGGAAGGGACGCTCACCGTAGAAGATATGAAGGTGGTAGAGAATTACATACGGGTGTCCGGGAAGCTGAATTTTAAAGTGTTATATGTGACAGAAGAAGGAGAGACCAGGCTGTCCTGCCTGGAAGGGAGGATCCCTTTCGAGGAAATGATCTATCTGGAGCAGGAACCGGCAGGGAATCTGTTTGTGCAATCGTCAAGCGCAGATATCACTGTCACGGCGATTCATTCGAGGAAACTGAGCATCAAGACGCTGGCGGAGCTTAGTATCTGTTCTGAAGGGAAACAGGAGTCTGAGCTTACGGTGGATATCGAGTGTGAGACGCCGCTCTACAAGAGGTTCGAGAGCAAAGAGTTCCTAAAGGTATTTACCACGAAGAAGGATACCTATCGGATCAAGGAGGAAGTATCTATAAGCGGAACGAAGGAGAATATCGGGACACTGCTGTGGACAGAGGTGACCGGGAGGAAGCTGGACACCCGTCTGGAAGCCGACGAGCTGCGGCTTCAGGGAGAATTACAGTTATTCTGCTTCTATGAATCGCTGGACGGGAAGACAGACTGGATCGAGCAGGCAGTTCCATATGAAGGGCGGATTGAATGTTACGGGGCACAGGATCATATGTATCATCAGATCTATCCGGAGCTTACGGATGTGAATATAGATGTAAGGATGGACGAAGACGGCGAGATGCGTCTGATTGGAGTCGAGGCTACCCTGGAGGTACGGCTGACCGTGTACGAGGAAGAACGGCTTGAGATCCTGGCGGACGCGTATTCCCTGGATCAGATATGCACGCCGAAGATCACTGAGGAAGAGATGGAACGATTGCTGCTGCAGAATCATTCCAAATGCAAGGTATCCGAACAATTGTCCCTGCCGGAGATCAAGGACGATATCCTGCAGATCTGCCACAACAGCGCGCGGATACAGATAGAGCATACCGAGAGTACGGAGGGAGGGATCCAGATAGAAGGAGTGCTGCACTTAAGCTTCCTGTATGTCAAAGCGGATGATGAGATCCCATTTGATACCTGGCAGGGGATGGTGCCCTTCGCCTATCTGCTGGAAAGCAATGGGACGGCGGATGATATGAGATACGGGCTTACCTATGCGGTGGAACAGTTGTCGGTAGGGCTTCTTGGAACGGATGAGATCGAAGTCAAGGCAGTCCTGGCATTCAACAGCTTCCTCAAAGCGCCGGTCCGCATCAGGAATATCAAGGAGATAGAATTTGTGCCTTTTGATATGGAGGAGATAGAGAAGCGGCCGGGTATCACGGGGTATATTGTCCGTGACGGGGATATCCTGTGGGATCTTGCCAAGAAGTACAATACTACGGTGGAAGGAATCATGGAAGTCAATGATCTGGAGTCTGGAGATATAAAAGCTGGAGACAGGTTATTGATTTTTAAGGAAAATATGAGTATACTATAGGTACACTGTATACAAGATACAAGGAGAAAACATTTATGGATAAATTAGAATTAAAAGCACTGGGCAAGATCAATCTGGGTCTGGATGTATTAGGAAAGAGAGAGAACGGCTACCATGATGTGCGCATGGTCATGCAGACGGTCTATCTCTATGACCAGATCCTGATTGAGCGGATAAGGGAACCGGGGATTCATCTATCGTCCAATCTCTTCTATCTTCCGGTCAATGAGAATAATCTAGCATACCGGGCAGCAGATCTTTTGATGAAGGAATGCCGCATCCGGGAGGGAGTGAGGATTACGCTTGATAAGCACATCCCGGTAGCGGCAGGGATGGCGGGAGGCAGTTCGAATGCGGCGGCGGTCCTATTCGGAATGAACCGCATGTTCTCGCTGGGATTTACCATGGAAGAGCTGATGGATCGGGGAGTGACGCTTGGGGCGGATGTACCGTACTGTATCTTGCGAGGAACCGTGCTTGCAGAAGGGATCGGGGAGAAGCTGACCCCGCTGCCGGCTATGCCCAAGTGTTATGTGCTGCTTGCCAAGCCGCCGATCAGTGTGTCTACGAAGGCGGTATATGAGAAGCTTGATTCCCATGAGATCGCAGATCACCCTGATATCGACGGGATCATTGGCGGCCTTAAGAGACAGAATCTGGATGAGGTGGCGGCCAACATGGGCAATGTTCTTGAGAAAGTCACCATAGAGGAATATCCGGTGATTGATAAGATTAAGTCAGTCATGTGCCGGGAAGGTGCATTAAACGCTATGATGAGCGGCAGCGGCCCTACGGTTTTCGGTTTGTATGACGATAAGAGAAAGGCCCGGCGCGCGGCTGTAAGGATCAAGGAGCTTAAGCTCACGAGACAGACATACGTGACCAGCATACATAATGCAAGGAGGGGATAAAGGATGGAGCTTAAGGTGAATATGAGTGAATACCTGCCCTTGAGAGATGTGGTGTTCAATACGCTGCGCCAGGCGATCCTGCGCGGGGAATTAAAGCCGGGAGAGAGGCTTATGGAGATTCAGCTTGCGAATAAACTTGGGGTCAGCCGGACACCCATCAGAGAGGCGATCCGGAAGCTGGAATTAGAAGGGCTTGTACACATGGTTCCAAGGAAGGGGGCAGAGGTTGCGGATATCTCGGAGAAGAGCTTAAGGGATGTTCTGGAGGTCCGCAAGGCATTGGAAGAGCTGGCGGTCACACTCACCTGTGGCAAGATCACGAAGGCTCAGATCGCGGACCTTAAGAGTGCGGCGGAAGAATTCAGGAAGACGCTTAAGAGCGGTGATATCACCCAGATCGCGGAGGCGGATGTGGCCTTTCATGATATTATCTACATGGCGACGGACAATCAGAAGCTTATCCAGCTATTGAATAACTTAAGAGAACAGATGTACCGTTACCGTATCGAATATCTGAAGAGGCCGGAAGCCTACCCCAAGCTTCTCGCCGAGCATGAAGAGATCATCCGGCACATCGAGAATAAGGAGAAGGAAGATGCGGCCAGGATCGTGTGTAAGCATATTGACAATCAGGTAGAGGCGGTCATGGATGTGATACGCACTAAGAAGAATTGAATAAATAACAGAATGTCTGAATAAATCTCATTTATATGTCAAGACTCCTGATATCAAATAAGAGATCAAGTAAGAGATCAGGTAAGGAGGCAGTTACATATGAATATGAGAAAAGATTTTGAGATTCGTTATAGAATTCGGCAGGTGATCTGTGCTATACTGGGTGTCTGTATTGCTGCATTGCTGACGGGGATCTTAGTGGAGCGCAGGATAGAATGGGTGGAGGCGAAGATGAGCAGAACCCAGGAGACGCTGGCTAAGGAGGTCTTGCGGTTCCATGTCCTTGCCAACAGCGACAGTGAAGAAGACCAGGCAGTAAAGCTTAAGGTGCGGGACAGAGTTCTTGCATATATGGAAGAGAATATGACGCCGGAGCTTAAGGAAGAGCCGGATGCCGGGAAGACGAGAGCCTGGATAGAAGCGCATCTTGACGAGATCACAGATACGGCCGGCCAGGTGCTTAAGGAAGAGGGGTTCTCATACGGCTGTGCTTCGGAGCTTGAGCTGGCGTATTTCCCGGATAAGCAGTACGGCGACATCTTCTTCCCGCAGGGGGAGTATGAGGCGCTCAGAGTCAGGCTTGGAGAGGCGAGAGGGCATAACTGGTGGTGCGTCCTGTATCCAAGCTTATGCTTTACCGACACGACCTGTACGGTGGTCAGCGATGAGGGCAGGAAGGGCCTTAAGGAGGTCCTGACGGCAGAAGAATACGAGATGGTCACGGCTACGTCAGACTTTAAGATAAAATGGTTCTTTTTTGGAGATAATGGAGGTAATTCATGACTGAATTTTTAGTCAGGCATTTTGTGAAGGAATATACGGAGATAGAGAAGGTGTCTGTCCGGACTGCCTATGGAGTATTGGCAAGTGTGGTGGGCATCTTTTGCAATGTGCTTTTATTTGCAGTAAAATGGACGATAGGTTATCTCCTGCACAGTATATCTGTTATGGCGGATGCGTTCAACAACCTGTCCGACGCCGGCTCTTCGGTGATAGGGCTGGTGGGAGTGAAGATGGCGAGCAAGCCGGCGGATCAGGATCATCCCTTCGGCCATGGAAGGATCGAATATATCGCCGCGCTGATCGTTGCATTTCTGGTCATGGAGGTCGGCTTCACATTTCTCAAGGATGCGGTGGGGAAGATACGCGATCCGGAGGAGTTAAGGTTCCAGGCGGTGTCGGTGGTGATTCTGATACTGTCTGTCGGTGTGAAGCTGTGGATGTGCTTCTTTAACCGGAAGCTTGGACGGCGGATCGATTCTAAGGTAATGCTGGCAACGTCGGCGGACGCTCTGGGTGATGTGGTTACAACGACGGCGACGATTGCTTCGGTTCTTTTCTTCCGGATAACGGGCGTCAATATCGACGGGATCGTAGGGCTTGGAGTGTCGCTGGTAGTCATGTGGGCAGGGATCGGAATCGCGAAGGATACGCTGGAACCGCTGATCGGGGAAGCGGTAGAGCCGGAAGAATATGCCAGGATCAAGGAATTTGTGGAAGGGTATGAGGGAGTCCTTGGAAGCCATGATCTGATCGTACATAATTATGGGCCGGGCAGGAATATGGCGTCCATCCATGCAGAGGTGCCTAACGATGTGGAGATCGAGACGTCCCATGAGATTATAGACCGGATCGAACGGGATGCGTTTCGTATGCTCGGCGTGTTCTTAGTGATCCATATGGATCCGGTAGAGACGAAGGATGTGCATGTGATGCAGGTACACAGCCAGGTGGAGCAGATCGTTAAGGCGCTGGATCCGGCGGTGTCCATCCATGATTTCCGTATGATAAATGGAGAGGAACAGGTGAACCTGATCTTCGATATGGAGATTCCCTATGAATATGATGCGAAGAGGCAGGATGAGCTTAAGACGACCCTGATCAAGCTTCTTCAGATCACAGATCCGCGTTATGAGTGTGTGATCACGGCAGAAAGGAGTTATGTGGCTAGTGCAAAAGAATAACAGATATACATTTGAAGGAAGAATCCGGTTCAGTGAGGTGGATCATACCAAGAGGATCACGCTGCCGGGTATCATCAATTATTTTCAGGATTGCAGTACATTCCATTCGGAAGAGCTGGGAGTAGGGATCGATCACTGTGCCGAACGCAGAAGGGCATGGGTATTGTCGGCCTGGCAGGTGGTGGTTGAGAGATATCCGGTAATGGGAGAAAAGATCAGAGTCAGCACTTGGGCAACGAAGTTCGATGGGCTGTTCGGAACACGGAATTTCTGTATGTCAGACGAGAGGCAGCAGGCAGCGGCATATGCGAATTCGGTGTGGGTCTATATGGATATAGAGAAGGGACGGCCTGCGAAACCGGATGAACGTGAGATCGAACTTTATGGTACAGGAGAACCGTTCCCGATGGAATATGCGCCGCGTAAGATCGTACTTCCGAAAGATTTTGAGTATGGGGAGGCATTTCCGGTCAGGAAATACCATATCGATACGAACGAACATGTGAATAACTGCCAGTATGTGCAGATGGCGTTAGAAGTAATTAAGGAGACGCAGGAAGTGCGTCAGCTCCGGGTAGAATATAAGAAGTCGGCGGTATACGGCGATATTATTTATCCAAGAACCGCAAAGGAAGAAGGCAGGACAGTAGTGGAACTGTGTGATAAGGCTGGGAAGCCTTACGCGGCGGTGGAGTTTCAGTGATACGGAAAGAAGAGGTAAGCTATGGCGTTAGCAGATAATTTGGGAAAGAAAGTAAGATTGATGATCGTAAAGGAAGTGGAATTCGGAGTATATCTCGGCAACAAGGAAGAGAAGGTGCTGCTCCCGAAGAAACAGGTGCCAAGAGGCCTGGAAGCGGGAGATCCGGTGGAGGTATTCTTATATAAGGATTCTTCGGACAGGCTGATCGCAACCACGAACGAACCTAAGCTCACATTAGGAGAGCTTGCGGTGCTTAAGGTCGTGGATGTGGGAAAGATCGGCGCGTTCCTTGACTGGGGGCTTGAGAAGGATCTGCTTCTTCCGTTCAGGGAGCAGACGGCGAAGGTCAGGAAAGGGGACGAGGTGCTTGCAGCCCTGTATGTGGACAAGTCCGGCCGTCTGTGCGCGACGATGAAGGTGTATGAGAAGCTGCGGCAGGATGCGCCGTACCAGAAGGACGACCAGGTAGAAGGGATCGTTTACGATACCAGCGATAATTTCGGCGTCTTTGTGGCGGTAGATGACTGCTATTCCGCGCTGATACCAAAGAGAGAGGCGTTTGGAAACCTTAGAGTAGGAGAGCGTGTCCATGCGCGTGTTATCAAGGTCCGGGAGGACGGGAAACTGGATCTTGCCGTGAGGGAGAAAGCATTTCTTCAGATGGACACGGACGCACAGATGCTCATGGAACGCCTGGAAGCATCCGGCGGAAAGCTGCCGTTTACAGACAAGGCAGACCCGGAGCTTATCAAGCGGGAATTAGGATTGAGCAAGAATGCGTTCAAGCGGGCAGTCGGGCGGCTCTTGAAGTCAGGAAAGATTGAAATTCGTGAAAAATCTATTGAAATCTGTCAAAAATAGGATATAATTGAGTAGACACATGATGGTATCAGAACGAGAAGGGAGCTTATGTCACTATGAAGGTGCAGAATATAACTAATATTGATAAATTTTTTGCTGTGATCGACGATTGTGCCGGTAAGGTTGAATTGGTGACCGGCGAGGGAGACAGATTGAATCTGAAGTCCAAGCTGTCACAGTATGTATCTATGGCGAACATCTTCTCCAACGGAGAGATTCCGGAGCTTGAGATCATTGCATATGAGAAGGAAGATATCGACAGACTGGTGAAGTTCATGGTTGACGGAGAGTAGTGTACTAATGTGCGAAGTGTTCCCTGGCGGAAGGGGAGCACTTTTTTTCTACAGGCAGCGAGCGAGGAGGGAGTATGAGTTTTGCACATCTTCACGTCCATACGGAATACAGTCTGTTGGACGGTTCGAATAAGATAAAGGAATGTATTGCGCGGGTAAAGGAACTGGGCATGGACAGTGTTGCGATCACGGATCACGGGGTGATGTTCGGGGTGATTGATTTCTACCGTGCGGCGAAGGCAGAAGGGATTAAACCGATATTAGGCTGTGAGGTCTATGTGGCGCCGGGATCCCGTTTCGACAAAGAAGCGGCGGGCAGCGGAGACGACCGGTACTATCATCTGGTGCTGCTTGCCGAGAATGACACGGGTTATCACAATCTGATGAAGATCGTATCGAAGGGGTTCACGGAAGGGTATTATTATAAGCCCCGTGTGGATATGGAGGTCCTGCGGGAATTCCATGAAGGGCTGATCGCCTTAAGCGCGTGTCTTGCGGGGGAGGTTCAGCGCAATATCCTGCGGAATATGTATGAGGAGGGGAAGGAAGCCGCTCTTAGGTATCAGGAGATCTTCGGGGAGGGGAATTTCTTCCTGGAGCTTCAGGATCACGGGATGCAGGAGCAGAAGCTTGTGGACCAGTCCCTGCTTCGGATGTCCAGGGAGACGGGGATCGAGCTGGTGGCGACGAATGACGTCCATTATACTTACGCGGAGGATGAGAAGCCTCATGATATGCTCCTGTGTATCCAGACCGGCAAGAAGCTCTCCGACGAGAACCGTATGCGCTATGAGGGCGGTCAGTATTTCATCAAATCCGAGGATGAGATGAGGAAGCTCTTCCCCTATGCGTTGGAAGCGCTTGAGAATACCCAGAAGATAGCCGACCGCTGTAATGTTGAGATCGAATTCGGAGTCACGAAGCTGCCGAAGTACGAAGTCCCGGAGGGATATACCTCATGGGAATATCTGAACCACCTCTGCTATGAGGGGCTTAAGATGCGCTATCCCGATGTGGACGAGGCGTTGACGCAGCGCCTGGAATATGAGCTGTCTGTGATCAAGTCCATGGGGTATGTAGATTATTTCCTGATCGTGTGGGATTTTATCAGATACGCGAAAGATCACGGGATTATGGTGGGCCCCGGAAGGGGATCTGCCGCCGGGAGTATCGTGGCGTACTGTCTTGAGATCACCAGCATTGATCCGATTCGGTATCAGCTCTTGTTCGAGCGTTTCCTGAATCCGGAACGTGTGTCCATGCCGGATATTGACGTGGACTTCTGCTTCGAGCGGAGACAGGAGGTCATCAATTATGTGGTGGAGAAATACGGGACCGACCGGGTGGTGCAGATCGTAACCTTTGGTACCATGGCGGCCAAGGGTGTGATCCGGGATGTGGGGAGAGTCATGGACCTTCCCTATGCGTTTGTAGACGGGATCGCGAAGATGATCCCGAGAGGGCAGAATAACCAGCCGGTTTCGTTAGAGCGCGCCTTGGAGATGAATCCGGATTTCAGGAAGCTTTACCAGGAGGACGAGCAGGTCCATGAGCTGATCGATATGTCCAGAAGGCTTGAAGGGCTTCCGAGACACACGTCCATGCACGCGGCGGGCGTCGTGATCAGTCAGGCTTCCATAGATGAGTATGTGCCGCTCTCCTTAGGGTCGGACGGTTCTGTGGTGACACAGTTCACCATGACGACGCTGGAGGAGCTGGGGCTTCTGAAGATGGATTTCCTGGGGCTTCGGACGCTGACGGTGATCCAGGACGCCGCAAGGCTGGCAGGCGAGAGCACGGGCGCCGTGATCGATATGGAGCAGATTGATTATAATGATAAGAATGTCCTGGATTCGATCGGAACCGGGCGGACAGACGGCATCTTCCAGTTGGAGAGCGGCGGGATGAAGGGATTCATGAAGGAACTGAAACCGCAGAACCTGGAGGATGTGATCGCGGGGATCTCCCTGTACCGGCCGGGGCCGATGGATTTCATTCCCCAGTATATCAAGGGGAAGAATAATCCGGAAACCATCACCTACGATTGTCCGCAGTTAGAGCCGATTCTGGCGCCGACCTACGGATGTATCGTCTATCAGGAGCAGGTTATGCAGATCGTGCGCGATCTGGCGGGGTACACCCTGGGACGCAGCGACCTGCTGCGCCGCGCCATGTCCAAGAAGAAGGGCGACGTCATGCAGAAGGAACGCCAGAGCTTCGTGTACGGGAATGCAGACGAGGGAGTGCCGGGCTGTATCGCCAACGGGATCCCGGAGACGACAGCCAACAAGATCTATGACGAGATGATAGATTTTGCCAAATATGCGTTTAACAAATCCCATGCGGCTGCTTACGCGGTGGTGGCGTACCAGACAGCGTGGCTTAAGCAGTACCATCCGGTAGAGTTCATGGCGGCGCTTATGACGTCCGTGATCGACGTGCCGAGCAAGGTGGCAGAGTATATCTATACCTGCCGGCAGATGGGGATCGATATCCTGTCGCCGGACATCAATAAGGGCGTGGGGAATTTCTCGGTGGATGGCGGGAATATCCGGTACGGGCTTACCGCGATCAAAAGCATCGGACGTCCGGTGATCGCGGCGATCGTCGAAGAGCGTGAGGCCAGAGGAGAGTTCAAGAACCTGAAGGATTTTATCGAACGCCTGTCCGGCAAGGATATCAATAAGCGGACCATAGAGAACTTCATCAAATCCGGCGCCTTCGACAGCCTGGGAGGGACCAGGAAGCAGTTCATGGTCATCTATGTACAGATCATGGATCAGGTGAACCGGGAGAAGAAATATTCCATGACGGGTCAGATGTCCCTGTTCGATATGGTGGCCGACGACCAGAAGGCGGAGTTTGACGTCCCGCTTCCAGATGTGGGAGAGTATGAGAAAGAGACGAAATTTGCCTTCGAAAAAGAGGTGCTGGGCGTCTACTTAAGCGGCCATCCCATGGAAGAGTACGAGGAGAAGTGGAGGAAGAATATCACCAGGACGACTCTTGATTTCCAGTTGGATGAAGATACCGGAAGAACCAAGGTACACGACGGAGCCAGGGAGACGATCGGCGGCATGATCACGGCGAAGACGATCAAATACACCAAACAGAATAAGGTGATGGCGTTCGTCACCCTGGAGGACCTGGCGGGATCCGTGGAGGTCGTGGTCTTCCCGCGGGATTATGAGAAGAATCAGCAATACCTGGACGAAGAGGGGAAGGTGTTCATCCGGGGAAGGGTATCCGAGGAGGACGAGGCGGCCAGCAAGCTGATCTGCGAGAAGGTGATTCCGTTTGAACAGACGAAGAGGGAGCTGTGGCTCCAGTATCCGGATAAGGATACCTACCTTAGGCAGGAGGGAGAACTGCTGGGGCTGCTTGCGGATTCGGACGGTCAGGACAGCGTTGTTATATACTGCAAGAAGGAGAAGGCCATAAAGCGCCTGCCGGCGAACAGATGCGTGAATGCCGATAAATTATTGCTGAACAAAATGACGAATTATCTGGGAGAATCTTGTGTAAAAGTGATAGAAAAAGCCATTGAAAACGTCAGGTAATTCCTGTAAAATGTAGCACGAGAGAAAAACAAGGGAAACATTGATACGAACGAGTTCTCTCTATCCCAGAGTACATAAAATGACTACAATGGAGGAATGATTTATGGCAAAAGTAATACGTACAATCGGAGTATTGACCAGTGGAGGCGATGCGCCGGGAATGAACGCGGCAATCCGTGCCGTTGTCCGTACAGGTCTTACCAAGGGCCTGAGAGTCAGAGGAATCAGAAAGGGTTACCAGGGTTTGTTGGACGAAGAGATCATTGACCTGTCCGCGAGAGATGTTTCTGATACGATCCAGCGCGGAGGGACAATTCTTCAGACAGCCCGCTGTGAAGAGATGCGTACAGAAGAAGGGCAGCAGAAAGCTGCTGCGATCCTTAAGAAATACGGCGTTGACGGGCTGGTAGTAATCGGCGGAGACGGATCTTTCGCCGGAGCGCAGGCATTGGCGAATCTTGGGATCAATACGATCGGTGTTCCGGGAACGATCGACCTGGATATCGCCTGTACCGAGTACACGATCGGGTTTGATACGGCTGTGAATACGGCGATGGAAGCAATTGACAAAGTACGTGATACGTCCACATCTCATGAGAGATGCTCCATTATCGAGGTTATGGGAAGAGATGCCGGGTATCTGGCTCTGTGGTGCGGTATTGCCAATGGTGCAGAGCGTATTCTTCTGCCAGAGGAGCATGGTTATGATGAGGCTGCGATCGTGGCGGATATCCAGGAGTGCAGGAAGCGCGGCAAGAAGAATTATATCATCATCAATGCAGAGGGTATTGGCGGCTCCATAGAGATGGCAGAGAGGATCGAGGCTGCGACCGGTATGGAGACCAGAGCTACGATCATCGGACATATGCAGCGAGGCGGAAGCCCGACCTGTAAGGACAGAGTCTATGCGTCTATTATGGGAGCGATGGCGGTTGATCTTCTGATCGAAGGCAAATCCAACCGCGTTGTGGGATACAAGCATGGACAGTATGTTGATTTTGATATCAATGAGGCGCTTGGCATGCAGAAGGGAATCCCGGTATATCAGTATGAGATAGCGAAGGAACTGGCACTGTAGTGAGAATATATTATGTACGCTCCCCTTTTTGGGGAGCGTTTTATTGCGTGATGATGAACAGCTCTGACGCTTAAAAAAAAATTAATAAAAAAACCTCCCATTTTATGGGAAGATGCGCGATAATAGAAGTAACCAAACAACTATTTTTTCGCACCACCATAAAAGAGAGGAGGTTTTACTATGAAGCAAGAATAAAAATCAGAAGAAAAGAGGTTAGGGAACACCTGGAACAGTTGAACCTTGCATGTGAATTAGCCAAGCTAATCCGGCATTTTTTCCCAGATCTTTTACCCCTGTTAAAACAGATTCCAGATCCCAGAAACCAGAGCTATATTACCTATCCTGCTGTGTTACTTCTTATGACCCGTATCCTTTCTTCTCTATTTTACATCAGCAGTATGAGGAAAACAAGTGAAGAATTCAATTCCAGTGAAATGATCAAAAACATCTGGCATCTATCCGGGGAGGAACAGACCGTGGAGGAGCTTCCCTACTGGGAAACCATCAACCGGTATCTGGAAAAAGTAGATCCGGAAAAATTGCAGGACATCTTAAACCGCCTTTGCAGCAGGCTTCTTTGCAGCCGGGCTTTTGAAAATATGCGAATCAGGGGCAAGTACTGGCAGGTGATCATAGATGGAACGCAGCTTTGCAGCAGCCGGAGGGAACTGGATGGGAAAAGCCTGCACCGGACCCATAACAAGGGGACGGAAAAAGAGTATCAGGAGAACTATTATTATGTGCTGGAAGCAAAGCTGGTACTGCATCCGAAAATCCTGATCAGTATTCAGACGGAATTTGTGGATAATGAAGAGGGAAAAGAAATGGAGAAACAGGACTGTGAAAGGAAGGCCTGCTGGCGTTTAATGGAAAAGCTGAAAAAAGCGTTTCCAAGGTTGCCGATCTGCCTGTGCGGGGACAGTCTGTATGCCTGTGAAGGTTTCTTTGAGAGATGCAAAGGAAAAAACTGGCGGTATATCCTGCGGTATAAGGAGGGGAGCATCCCGAGCATTGGGGAAGAATACAGAGAACTGAAAGAAATGGAGAAGAATTACCAGGAGCGCGAAACACAGACTGGGAAGGAATGGTATGATTACGTGACAGATATAGATTATAAAGGACATCAGGTAAATCTGGCAGAGTATGGAGAAAGCGGGGAGCATATCTGCAAAAAGGGCAGGAAAAAGGGAAAAGCAGAAACGATCCGGAAAGAATTCTGGTTTCTCACAGATCTGCCAATCACCAGAAAAAATGTGGCAGGACTGGTGGAGCGCGGAAGGATGAGATGGAGAATCGAGAATGATGGGTTCAACGCGCAGAAAAGGCAGGGATACCATCTGGAACACCAGTACAGCAGGAATTATCAGGCACTGAAAAACCATTATTATCTGATCCAGATTGGGCACATGATCAGCCAGATCATGGAGGCTTGGGAAAAAATATGGAAAAAGGTAAAGCAGAGTAGGGAGCAAAAGCACAGGAGGATACTGGAATCCATGAAAGAGACTCCATTGAGAGAATACAAGGAAGAGATCGCTAAAAAGATACAAATACGGTTGATATAGAGGACCATGTGGAAAGGTGGTGAAGGAGCAGATAACAACAAAAGTTAAAAAAGCAGAATACAGGGATTTTATGGCTTAAATAAGATTGCGTTGATAAAGCAAAATGAGAAAATAAAATCCAATGTACTCTGAGAGTGTAAGTATAAATTTAAGCGTCAGAGCTGGATGATGAAGATAGAACTTGAAATTCCAGTCCTCAGGCGGTACAATGAGTATTACGAATGAATAAAGGAGATTCAGGATGTGAGTAATGCGAATAGAACGGCGCCTGTCGGAGTGTTTGATTCCGGAGTGGGGGGCCTGACGGTAGCAAGAGAGATCATGCGCCAGCTCCCGCGGGAGAATATGGTCTACTTCGGAGATACGGCAAGGGTTCCCTATGGAAGTAAGTCCAGGAATAATATCATACGGTATTCCAGGCAGATCATCAGATTCCTGCGGACGAAGGACGTGAAGGCGATCGTGATCGCCTGTAATACGGCGAGCGCGCTGGCGCTGGATGCGGTGAAGGAAGAGACGGATATTCCGGTCATAGGAGTGATCGTCCCGGGAGCCCGGGCAGCAGTGCAGGCGACCCAGAACAAAGTGATCGGTGTCGCAGGTACAGAGGCGACCATACAGAGCGAGACATATACCAAGGTGATAAGGGAGATGTGTCCGGATGCGGCTGTGATCGGGAAGCCGTGCCCTCTGTTCGTACCGCTAGTGGAAGAGGGATTTGCCAAGCACAGGATCACGGAGGAAGTGATCGATATCTATCTGTCGGATATGAGACAGACGGATATGGATACGATGATTCTTGGGTGCACCCATTATCCGCTGCTTCGTTCAAGGATCATGGCATATTTCGGTGAAAAGGTACATATAGTAAATCCAGCATATGAGACGGCGGTGGATCTTAAGAAGATACTGGATGAGAGCGGGACGGCGAATCTGTCAGAGGAGGCTGCGGCGTATGAGTTCTATGTAAGCGATGCCGCGGAGAAGTTCACCCGGCTTGCGAATACCATCCTTCCTTATGATGTGGCGGCAACGAAGGTAGTTAATATAGAAGAATATTAGGTGAGGTTATGACGAAGGAAGTATTACTGAGAATATCCGGCCTGCACTATGAGACGGCAGGTGTGCCGGAGGATGGAGGAGAAGAACCCATTGAAGTGATCACTCCGGCAACGTACTACTATAAGAATGATAAGCATTATGTCATCTATGACGAGGTGGTGGAAGGGATGCCCGGAACCATCAGGAATAAAGTGCGGATCGCAGAGAGCGGGAAGCTTGAGATCATGAAGAGCGGTTTATCGAATACCCATATGATCTTCGAGAAGGACAAGATCAATATCACGCAGTATGAGACTCCTTACGGAGAACTGCTGGTTGGAACACATACGAAGGATATGCAGGTGGATGTGACGGACAGCAGCATCGATGTTCATGTGAACTATGCACTGGACGTCAACAGCGAGACGATCGCGGACTGCAACATAGATATGAATATAAAAGCATTGGACCGGTAATGATCCAATGCTTTTGATCAATGTAAGTTAGTGTTACTTGGCGGCTGATTTTGCCTTGTCACGCATCCTTGCGAAGAAGCCCTTCTTCTTCTGCGGCGTCTCGAGAGGACTTCTAAGACCCTTGACTGCGGTGATATAGATTCCGCTTATGGTAGCCTTGACTTCCTTCTTGACCGGGATCAGCGGGTAAATGTCTGCGTCGCACATCAGAGTCATGATCTTAGGGCCGATCTTCGCTTTGACGACAGGAACCTTGGAACGGCGGAGATACTTGGGCGTATTCTCCAGAACGATTGGGGGAAGGCCGGCGTCTTTCAGACGGAGTTGTCCCTTATCAATGATAAGCATGGATACGGTCTGAGCTACGGCGGCTAACTGCTCCTGCTGTTCGGCCTGCTTCTTCTCGGCTCTTTTGCCAAGAAAATACAGTACAATACATGCAATGATCAAAACAATCAGTATGACAAGCATTACGATGGTAAACGTACTCATGAGTGAACCTCCTAAAATCTTGCGTTTCATGAGAAATATTGTACCATTCTTTAAAGGCAAGTGCAAGAGATTTGTGTATTACCTTATCTTTTATAAAAGGACAGCCGATAGTTAAGGTAAGGGAAGGAATTGCAGCGGCGGTTCCCAAGAGAGAAAGTGGTGGCTTATTATGAAGATTTACGGAGATTATACATTTCTTCTGGACAAGTTGAATGTTCGGAATCATTCTCAGGTCCAGGTATTCCAGAATGGCACGAAGATCGTGGAATTCGCGGACCAGTTCATAGAATCCCAGAAGGCGGTATCGAAGGATAAGGTGTCGATCTCGAAAGAGGGGATGGATTTCCTGCGCGATCATTTACCGGATGATACGGTTATGGAGGAGGGAGCATTGCCAAAGAACGGCACGAAGCTGGTTATGGGAGACGGATTGTCCCTGATGGACGGACTGTGCAGGTCTTATATATTGAAGAGGCTTGACAATATCGGCGCCAACGGCGCCAGCAGCAATCTCTATAATGAGATGTCGGCCCGTTACGAGGAAGAGATGGGGTTAAGGGACGGAAGGGAAGTGAGGGATCATGCCGAGAGTCTGGCGCGCACCCATCTGGCGATGCAGGAGAAGATCAGGGAAGGCTATGCGAATGGCACGAGAGAGGTCTGGGTGTTAGACCAGAGCACGGGAGAGGATTTCAACGGTGTGGAGTTTGAGATCGAGGGCCGCGCTGTGCGTTACCGCAAGCTTACGATGGAGGAAGAGCTTGACAGCATGGAGAAGGCGTTCGGCCTTCTGAAGGAAGACGTTGCCGTGCAGCTTGCCAAGGAGAATGCTCAGAAGACTTACTGTTTTGAGGAGGGAGCCGACAAGAAGGAAGATAAAGAGGCCTGGTCGGCTGAGGATGCGTTCTGGAAGACGGCGAAGGTGACCGACGAGATGCTAGATGAACTGGAGCGGTTGATTGCCGAGATCGAAGAACTGCTTAAGGGGGAGGCCGAGAAGCCGGAGGATATAGGCGCCAGGCTTACGCAGGAGCTTGCGGCTCACGGCGCGCAGATCGTGGCGGACGGCCAGAGACAGGCGCAATGTGCGAACTATCGGAAGATGAGCAAGCTTACGATGGATGCACAGTCGCTCCTGGGATATATCAAGGCGTGACGCAGCGCTCCATCCGATCAGAGGTTCAATTTCCGGCCGGATGGAGCAGTAGTATAGACAGGAGGAAGTGAATGCTGGAGATCATAGGGGAAGGCGCCGTCGAAGGATACCGATGGATGCTTGACCATCTCTTTTTGATCAATATTGTATTTTCATTGCTGATCATCTTTTTTCAGCGGAGGAATCCCACGACAGTATGGGCGTGGCTTCTTCTGCTGTATTTTATTCCGGGGCTTGGATTCATCCTCTATCTGATCCTTGGACAGAATTTCCGCAAGGACAGGATGTTCAAGATGAAGGAGATCGAGGGTGAGATCAAGTATGCCGTCCGCAGACAGGAGGAATCCATATACCGGAAGAAATTAAGGCTCCGCGATCCGGAGCTTGAGCGTTTCAAGCGGCTGATCCTGTATAATCTCAACGAAGGAGAAGCGGTGCTGACGGACAACAATGATATCCGGATATTTACCGACGGAAGAGAGAAGTTCCAGACACTTCTCTCAGAGATGGACCATGCAAGGAATTATATCCATGTGCAGTATTATATTATAAGAAATGACGAACTCTGGAAGGAGATTGAAGAGGTCCTGGCGCGTAAAGCGCGGCAGGGCGTGGAGATCCGTGTCCTGTTCGACAGCATGGGCTGCAGAAGCATGCGCCGTTCTGACTGGGCGAGGATGGAGAAAGCGGGGATCAAGGTTGCCGAGTTCTTCCCGGCGCTTCTGGGGAAGCTGCAGCTGCGTGTGAATTACCGCAATCACAGGAAGATCGTGGTGATAGACGGAAGGATCGGATTCGTCGGAGGCTTCAATGTGGGGCGGGAATATCTGGGTAAGAACAAGAAGTTCGGGTACTGGAGAGATACGCATATCTGCATCGAAGGTTCCGCGGTCACTTCACTGGCAGTCCGGTTCGTGTTGGATTGGAATTATGCGGCAAGGGAGAATCTGTTCCTGGAGGACCGGCTTTTTGAGATCCCGACCTATGTGCGGGGCGGAAGGGATCCGGTTCAGATCATCTCCAGCGGTCCGGATTCCAGCAGCCAGGAGATCCGCGACAATTATCTGCGGCTGATCCATATGGCGAGGAAGAACATTTACATCCAGACGCCGTATTTCATACCGGATGATGATATCAGGGATGCGCTGGTGATCGCTGCGAAGTCGGGGATCGATGTGCGGATCATGATCCCGTGCAAGCCGGACCATCCCTTCGTATATTGGGCGACCTATTCTTATATCGGGGAGATGATCGAAGCCGGGGCGAGATGTTATACCTATGATAACGGGTTCCTCCATGCGAAATGCATGTGTGTAGACGGTCTGGTCACCTGCGTGGGGACGGCCAATATGGATATCCGAAGCTTCAGCCTGAATTTTGAAGTCAATGCGGTGGTATACAGCGCGAGGACTACGGAGAAGCTGATGGAAGCGTTTGAGAATGATATCACCAGGAGTACCTTGGTGACCCGGAAGAAATACGAACAGCGGGATCTTACGGTGCGCATAAAGGAGCAGTTCTGCAGGCTGCTGTCGCCGGTGCTCTAAAAGAAATGGTGAAATATATGTGAAAATGCTTTGAAAGTTGGGGCAAATGTGGTATAACATAATAGGATGAAAACGATATTTATAGTATGATTTAGATGAGGTGTAGTATGAAGAAAAGAATTGCAGTATTATTAACAGGTGTGGCTGCGGCTTCCGTGATGTTGGCGGGATGTTCCGGCAGCAAGGGGTTGGAGACGGATGAGATGACGATCTCTGTTTATAAAGGAGTTGAGATTAACGAAGTGGCGAAGCCGGGTGAGGTTACGGATGAGGATGTGGAGAATGCGATTCAGGCGACCCTCCAGACGAATGCGACCCCGGAAGAGATCACGGACCGTGCGGTAGAGTCAGGAGACACGGCGACGATCGATTTCACAGGTAAGATCAACGGAGAGGAATTCGACGGCGGAAGTTCTACGGATTATCCGCTGGTGATCGGTTCAGGTACATTTATCGAGGGTTTTGAAGACAGCGTGGTCGGACATAATATCGGAGATGCATATGACTGGCAGGGGAAGTTCCCGGACGATTACAATAATGCAGAATATGCGGGTAAGGATGTTGTATTTTCTATCACGGTCAAGGGTATATCCAAGCAGTCCATTCCGGAACTTACAGACGAGTTTGTGAAGAGCGTGTCCAGTGAGTCCAAGAATGTGAAGGAGTATAAGGAAGAGGTCAAGAAGCGTCTGGAATCGGATAACAAGAAGAACTATGAAGACGGTATCAGCCAGTCTGTATGGCAGAAGGTTCTTGATAACACGGAGATCAAGAAGTATCCAGAGAAAGAGGTGAAGAAGGTCTCCGACGCTCTGGTAGAGCAGTATAAGACGACGGCAGAGTATTACCAGCAGGATTATGAGACATTTATCCAGGATCAGATGGGATACAGCGTGGAAGAGTTCGAGAAGCAGGTGGATGATGCTGCTAAGGCAAGCATCAAACAGACTATGGTGACAGAGGCGATCGCGGACAAAGAGAAGATCAAGATGAGCGACGACGAATACGAAGAGCAGCTCAAGAAGATTGCCGAGAGCTTTGGTTACGAGGATGTAGATGCGCTGAAGGATTCTGCAGAGGAAGATGATCTGAAGGATATGGTGCTTAACAATTTGGTGAGAGAGTGGCTGACTGAGAATTGTGTTCAGGTGAAGGCTGAGTAAGATAACGGGGCGGGATACCGCCTCGTTTTTTTCTGGAAAGACTTCCCAGTTGATAATCTTTTATGAATATGGGCATAACAATTGCCTGGAGAGTAAAAAAATGTTAAAATCTAAAGTTAAGAGAAGAATGCGAGGAGACTGGGGAATATGATTTATGTAACCGGAGATTGTCATGGGGACTACCGGCGGTTTGGCACAGGAATATTCCCGGAGCAGAAAGGTATGGGCAAGGACGATTATGTCATCATTTGTGGGGATTTTGGCTATTGGGATGAATCGCGGGAGCAGAAGTATTGGCTGAAATGGCTGGACAGCAAGCCCTTCACAACTCTCTGGGTAGATGGGAATCATGAGAATTATGATTTGTTAAAAAAACAGAAAGTATCACAGTGGTGCGGCGGGAAGGTGCAGTATATCATGCCGTCGGTCATTCATCTGATGCGGGGACAGATCTATGAACTGAGCGGACTTAAGATATTTACCTTTGGCGGCGCGAAGAGCCATGATATATCAGGAGGGATCCTGGAGGCTGGAGATCCAAGGCTTCGGGAGAAGAGGAAGAAGCTGGATAAGAAGAAGGAACTGTACAGGATCAACCATGTAAGCTGGTGGAAGGAAGAGATGCCTACGGAGGATGAATTGGCGGAGGGGCTCCGCAATCTGATCAGGAATGATTGGGAGGTGGATTTTATCTTTTCGCATTGCTGCGCGACCAGTACGCAGGAGAGGATAGCGGACGGAACCTATCAGCCGGACATCCTGACCAGATATTTTGATAAGATCAAGGAGATGTGCCGGTATAAGAAGTGGTTTTTCGGGCATTACCATGATAACCGAAGCGTGAACAACAAGGAGATCCTTCTGTATGAGCAGATCATACGGATTCATTAGAAGAAGGGAAAGGCTTTACACCACAATCACCGATTGATATAATAAAAGTACCAAGTAAACAGCACTTTAAAAAAGGTGGTGAAGATATGACAGAAAAAGAAATGCTTCAAAAAAATGTAGAAGAGTTTTCCCGGTTACAGAATTATATGCTGCTATCTGATAAGAATTCTGAGGCGTACAGAGTTATGAAAGACAGGTACATTGAATTAAAAATTATTTTAACTGCTTCAGGAATTAATCTGACTGAACTTGATAAGATAAAAGAGTAACAATTAAATGACCAAAATTAAAGGTGTAAAGTCCTTGTTCAGTTGTTAAGGACTTTACACCCTAGTAATATTAAAGTTTTTCTGCGTTTCTCTTCTTCAATAGTTCTTTGGCAGAGATTCCCGGCTCGGTCATATGTGTAGGCTCCAGAATCTCATCTAGCTCTTCTTCGTTCAAGATTCCTTCCTTCAAGATAAGGGAGCGGATGGATTCGCCTGTCTTCATAGCGGTCTTGGCAATCTCCGCGGCCTTCTGGTATCCGACGTGAGGGCAGATGGCGGTAATGATTCCAACGCTGTTCTCGACAAGATAACGGCAGCGGCTTTCGTTGGCGGTAATTCCGGTGATACAGTTGTCGACGAAGGTCTGTACTGCGTAGGCCAGTGTATCGATGGACTGGAACATGCAGTAGAAGATGATCGGTTCAAATGCATTCAATTCAAGCTGTCCGGCTTCCGCAGCCATGGTGATGGTCACATCATTGCCGATGATGTTGAACGCTACCTGGTTTACAACCTCCGGGATGACCGGATTCACCTTACCCGGCATGATGGAGGAACCGTTCTGCCGTGCGGGCAGGTTGATCTCTGCGAATCCGGCTCTGGGACCGGATGACATCAGACGCAGGTCGTTGGCGATCTTCGATAATGTGACGGCACATGCTTTGATGGCTCCTGATACGGCTACGAAGGAATCAAGATTCTGTGTGGCGTCGATCAAGTCAAAGGCCTGTACCAGTTCCATACCGGATAACTCCGCAAGATTAGGAACGATCCGTCTCAGGTAAGCGGCATCTGCGTTGATTCCGGTTCCGACTGCGGTACCGCCCATATTCAGAGTACACATCTCTTCCATGGCCTTGTCCATACGGCGGATATCTCTCATGATCGCGACGGAATACGCGCGGAATTCCTGCCCCAGACGAATCGGTACGGCGTCCTGCATCTGGGTGCGTCCCATCTTGATCACATGGTCGAATTCCTCGGCCTTGGCAACCAATGCTTTATGCAGGCGGAGCAGCTCTTCCTTAAGATTCTTAAGGAGGCGCAGGGAGGTCATCTTCCCGGCCGTAGGGATAACGTCGTTGGTGGATTGGCCGCAGTTTACATGGTCGTTGGGGTTGACGATGGAGTAATCCCCCTTCTTGCCGCCTAAGATCTCTATAGCGCGGTTGGCGATCACTTCGTTGGCGTTCATGTTAATAGAGGTTCCGGCGCCGCCCTGTATCGGGTCCACGATGAAGTCCTTGTGCATCTTCCCTTCTAAGATCTCGTCGCAGGCCTTAGCGATGGCGTCGGCGATCTTCCGGTCAAGAATACCCACTTCGCAGTTTGTGACCGCGCATGCTTTCTTGATATATGCCAGGCTGTTGATGATCTCCGGGTGCATGTTCAGCCCTGTGATACGGAAGTTCTCGGCGGCTCTTAAGGACTGTACACCATAGTAAACGCTTCCGGGTACGGCCTTTGCTCCGATAGAGTCTTCTTCTGTACGGTAATCCTTCTCTTCTGTGATCATGTTATCTGTATTCATTATTTTTCGTCCTTTCTGTTGGTATCTGTTATTGCATGGTTTTGAGAGCTGCAGAATATATGCGTCAGATCCTTGCCGCGCCGGTTCTTCTTGCGGCCTTGGCTACTGCTGCGGCTACGGCGTCCTTGATCCTTGGATCGAAGGGCTGCGGCAGGATATATTCTGCGTTCAGTTCATCCGGTGACACCAGGTCCGCGATCGCATGCGCTGCGGCTACCTTCATCTCGTCGTTGATCTCAGAAGCCCGTACATCCAGAGCGCCTCTGAACAGCGCCGGGAAGCAAAGCACGTTGTTGACCTGGTTCGGGTAGTCGGAACGCCCGGTAGATATTACGGCTGCGCCGGCTGCCTTGGCTTCCTCCGGGAAGATCTCCGGGGTAGGATTGGCGCAGGCGAAGATAATGGGATCCTTGGCCATGGTCTTTACCATATCGGCAGTCAGTGTTTTAGGAGCGGATACGCCGATAAATACGTCGGCGTCCTTGATTACCTCAGCAAGAGTTCCCTTCTGGCGGGCGCTGTTGGTAATTTTAGCCATTTCCTTCTTAATATCATTCAGACCCTCGCGTCCTTCGTAGATAGCGCCTTGACGGTCTGTCATGATCACGTTCTTAAGCCCCATAGACATCAGAAGCTTGATGATGGCGATTCCGGCGGCTCCGGCGCCTGAAGTGACGATCTTGACCTCATTGAGCTTCTTGCCGACTACCTTCAGGGCGTTGAGAAGTCCGGCCAGGGTGATTACCGCGGTTCCGTGCTGGTCGTCGTGGAAGATCGGGATATCGCAGCATTTCTTCAGCTTTTCTTCGATCTCGAAGCAGCGCGGCGCGGAGATATCTTCAAGGTTGATGCCTCCGAAGCTTCCGGCCAGAAGACTCACAGTCTTGACAATATCGTCGACATCCTTGCTGCGTACACATAATGGGATCGCGTCAACATCGCCGAATGCCTTGAACAGGACACATTTGCCTTCCATTACAGGCATTCCGGCTTCCGGTCCTATATCTCCTAATCCAAGGACCGCGGTTCCGTCGGTTACGACGGCTACGGTATTCCATCTGCGGGTGAGATCGAAGCTTTTGTCGGGATTTTTCTGGATCTCCAGACAAGGCTCTGCAACTCCGGGCGTGTAGGCAAGGCTTAGAGCTTCCTTGGAATCTACGGCGGCTCTTGCAGCGACTTCGATCTTCCCTTTCAGGTTATAATGCATTTTCAATGATTCTTCAGCATAGTTCATAATTTGTCCTCCATGCTATCTTGCTGTTTTCAGGTTATATTATTTTTGACTGGTTTATTCTGACTTATGATTTTATTATAGGAATTCAGGACATAAAAATCAAATACTTATAATTATATATTTGTTATAAGTAAATACTTATGATATGTGGAAAATATTGCAAAAAAACTATAGTCTGCTGTGTAAGTAAAAGAAATGCTTATAAAGAAATGCTTATATATGTTATATAATATCAGAGTCAAAAGGTTATGTACATATACTTGCATTAGATGGCAAAGTGGGATATTATAAATTAAAAAACCGGATGATCTGCCGTGAATATGAGGTAAGAAGATGTTTCATGGAATGAACTATGTGATGGAAGTGTATAAGGAGCAAAGTTTTTCGAAAGCGGCGCAGAATCTCTATATCTCTCAGCCGGCGCTCAGCGCAGCGATCAAGAAGATAGAGAAAAAGATAGGCGCCCCGCTGTTCGACCGGAGTGTCAGCCCGATCCAGTTGACGGAGTGCGGGAAAGAATATATACGGACTACGGAGAAGATACTGGATCTGGAGGATGAATTTGCTTATCATGTCGGGAATCTCCAGGAACTTCGGGCAGGCCATCTGTCCCTTGGGGGCACGTATTTTTTCGCTTCTTTTATCTTTCCGCCGTTTATAGAACAGTTCCGGCAGAAATATCCCCATGTGAACCTGGATTTTTACGAGGGATCAACGATGGAGCTGGAACAGAAGTTATTTAACGGGGAGTTGGATATCGTGATAGATAACTATGATCTGAATCCGCAGATCTACCATAGGAAGCATTGTTTTCGCGAACAGCTTCTACTGGCGGTTCCGGCGTCATATGACAGCAATCGGAGAGCGGCGAATTACCAGTTGACTGCGTCTGACGTGGAGAAGGACCTTCACCGGAATCCCAGGTTTCCCGGGGTGCCGCTCAAGAAATTCAAGGATGATCCTTTTGTGGTGCTGCGCGCCCACAACGATACGCGGGAGAGGATAGACGCGATCTGCCAGAGGGAGAATATCCAGCCTAATTATATACTGAAGCTGGATCAGGTAATGACGACCTATCATCTCACTCAGTATGGAATGGGGATCTCGATCGTCAATGATACCCTGATCAAGCATCTGCATGCGGATTCGACGGTGATCTATTATAAGCTGGACGCCCCGGAGGCTCAGAGGGATGTATATCTGTATTACAAGAAGAATGCTTATCTGACACGGGCTATGCAGGAATTCCTGCGGATCGCCGCGCCGCAGGAGAGTGAGGATTGAACGCGGCAGTTTGGGCGGGGCAGTTTGGCTTGTATCAGTTTGCTTTCTCGGCTTCTATATGCTGTATGTATTGCTGTACTTCCTGAAGCGTAGGAATAGAGGATTGGGCGCCTTTTCGTGTAACTACGATAGCGGATACATAGTTTGCGAAGACGGCGGCCTCTTGGAGGCTCTTTCCTTCTGCCAGCATGACAGCCAGCGCCGCTGTGAAGGAATCGCCGGCAGCGGTTGTATCAATGGCGTCTACAGGAATGGCGGGGATCCTGCATATCCCGGCCTCTTCGGAATCCACATAGACGCCCTTCTCTCCAAGGGTTACCAGAATGTTTTTAACTCCTTGATTTCTGAGTTGTCTGGAGGCTTCGGGAAGGTGAGATTCGATGCGGTCGATCCCCGTCAGCATCCGAAGCTCAGTCTCGTTCGGTTTGATGATATCTACATAGCGGTATAGTTCCTTAGGGAATTCCTTCGGAACAGGAGCCGGGTCGAGAATAACTGTCTTCCCTAATGCTTTTGCTTTTTTTGCGCCGTAACATACGGTTTCAAGCGGGATCTCCAATTGGAAGATGATAAGGTCAGCTTCCTTTAGAAGGTCTATGTTATTGTCAATATCGCTGCATGATAAGGTGGCGTTCGCGCCTGAGACGACCACAATGCAGTTGTCCCCATCGCTGTTTACGGTGATCAGTGCGGTTCCTGTCATTGTATCGGTTCTTTTTATAATCCGCGACGTGTCTACGCCGGCGCTGCCAAGGCTCGCCATCTGGATATCTGCATACATGTCGCAGCCGACAGCGCCGAGCATGGTGATATCGGCGCCCAGATATCCTGCGGCGCATGCCTGGTTGGCGCCTTTGCCCCCTGGGATCATTTCCATATTATTGCTTAAGATTGTCTCGCCTGTCGCCGGCGTATGATCTACATTCACGACCATATCCAGGTTGAGGCTTCCTATTACTAATATTTTCTTCATAGTCTATCCTTTCACGCTGCCTGCTGTGATTCCCTCCACGAAATGTTTCTGGAACGGCAGGAACAGGCAGATTGGGATGATTGCGGATACCATGGAGCTTGCATAAATATAGGTCCACTGTATAGAACGTTCTCCGCTGAACTGGCTGATCGCAATCTGGATTGTGCGGATGTCCTTGGAGCGTGCGACGAGCAACGGCCACATATAAGAATTCCATTGGTTCATGAAGATCATGAGTCCTGCCGTAACAAACACGGGAACGGAGATCGGCATAATGATCTTGGTGAAGATCGTGGGCCATTTGGCTCCGTCTACTCTTGCCGCTTCTACCAGGCTTGGGGGAATGTCCTTGAAGAACTGGATAAAAAGGAAAGTAACCAGTCCGTCGGCAACGGCGGGTATGATCATTCCGGCGTATGTATCCACCATACTGAGGTTGCTTGCCACACTGTATAATGGAATGGCAATAGCTTCAAAAGGCACCATGAAAGAGATCAAAACCAGCGGATAGAGAATCTTCTTGCCTTTGAATTCAAAGCACGTGAATGCGAAGGCCGCCATGGAATTTAAGATGCATCCGAATATGATCGTGAATACGGTTACGATCATCGTATTCATGATCGGACGCCAGAATTCATGTTTTGTAAAAATGATCACATAATTCTCGAGAGTAGCGGCAGTGGGTATCAGGGATTTGATCGAGAACGGAAACATGTTCCGAAACAGATCATCCTGTGTGCGCAGTGACGCGGAAAGGCAGAATAAAATCGGGAAAAGCGCTGCGACAGCCATAATGATCAGGGCGATATAGATCAATACTTTTCTGGTAAATGCTTCCCATTCTTTCTTTGCTTCGTCCTTACTCATAATTCTCCTTTCTGTTGTAAAGCTTGTTAAAAGTATGAATTGGCATATTGTTTAGGAAAATATTTTCCTAAACAGTTTTCTTATGCGTATATACTACATTACATTTTTACGGATGTCAACATATATTTTGAAAAATATATAATAAAAATTTTTTCTTATAGCATTTTCTTGTGCATATTATACAGCTTGACGCTTTTGGACGTTGACAAAATATGGATTATCATACATAATGGTTACATAAAACATAAGACGAGGAAAAACTTATGACAATTAAAGAGATTGCGAATCTGGCCGGTGTTTCCATATCTACAGTTTCCAAGATCATTAATAACAAAGATCAGAATATCAATCCAGAAACCCGCAGCCGTGTATTGAAAATTGTAAAAGATTATAATTATACGCCATATGGTAACGTGAAAAACATATCTACTGCAAAAAGCTTTCAGATTGGGGTGCTGTTAAGAAGCGGTTCTCAGACGAACCTGATGCTGAACGGTATCCTGCATGCGGCACAGGAGAGCGGGTACAGCATTTTGCTGTATGACAGCGGGAACGACATGGAGATGGAACTTAAGCATATTACGTCTCTGTGTAAGAATAATGCAGACGGGATCATATGGGAGCCGGTATCTGAACAGAGTATGCAGTATGAACGCTATTTTACGGAGCAGAACATTTCGGTCTATTATATTAACGGCTATACAGAGTGTTCTTTTCTTATAGATTTTGCACGGATGGGCTACATACTGACTCAAAAGCTGTTGGATTACAAGCACACGAGACTTGCCTGTTTGCTCAAAGAGAAGAGTCAGCGTTCCGCCCTTGTGTTAGAAGGCTTCAAGAAGTGTCTCTATGAGAATCAGATACCATACAGTGAGAAGATGGAGTTATATATTTCGGACAGGGAATATTTCTCTAAAATAATCAATTACGGGATATCGGGGATTGTCAGTTCTCATTTTGCGTCGTCGCTGATATTGTACGAGCAGATGGAACGGCTGCATTATTATATTCCGTCGGATCTGTCGCTGGTAAGTTTGAAGGACGATGTCAGAGAAGGGATTTCCTTTCCTCATATTTCAAGCGTTAAGATTCCGTATTGTGAATTCGGCAGTTATATATGCAGGGAGTTGATCGATAAATGTGAGAAGAGGGAGCATGACCCGGAATATTTATTTGCGGCGCCGTACGTTTTTGACAATGAGGACAGCCTGGAGCCGCCGTCATTTATGCGCGTCAGAAAAATCGTGGTTGTCGGCAGTATCAATCTTGATGTCACATTCAATGTAGACTGGCTTCCGCAGTCGGGAAGGACTACAACGATCTTGAATTCTGCTACTGCGGCAGGCGGGAAGGGGGCTAACCAGGCGGTAGGCGCGGCGAAGCTTAACAGGGAAGTTTCTCTGATCGGTGAGATCGGCAATGATGCAGACGCGGCGTTTCTCTTTGATACGTTAGAGCGGGAGAATGTAACGACGCAGGGCGTGCACAGAGATCTGAACGCACAGACCGGGAAGGCTTATATCTATATTGAGAAAGGCGGCGAGAGTGCAGTAACGATTCTGTCGGGGGCGAATGGGAATCTGTCGGCAGCAGGGATCCGCAAGCGGCAGTATCTGTTCAAGAATGCCGGGTTCTGTCTTCTTGCGACGGAAATCCCTGTTGAGACGGTCATCGAAGCGGCCAGGACGGCGAAAGAATACGGTGTGAAGAATATTCTGAAGCCTGCGGCTTTAAAGATGATTCCAGACGAACTTCTTAAGCTTACCGATATCTTTATCCCCAATCGCAAGGAGGCGGCTACATTGTGTCCCGGTTTAAGTTCGGTGGAGGAGCAGGCAGAATATTTTCTGAAAAAAGGGATAGAAGCGGTTATTATTACACTTGGGGAGGATGGATGTTATCTGAAGACGGATGATACTGCGAAGTATTATCCGGCGGCGGATTTTGTCTCGATTGACGCGACGGGCGGGGCGGATGCGTTCATCTCTGCTTTTGCATCCTATATGAGCGAAGGATTTTCAATGGATAACGCGATCCGAATAGCGACGTATGCCGCGGGTTTTTGTGTATCCAGACAGGGAGTTGTGCCTGCGCTGGTGGATCGGAATACATTGGAGACGCATATCAGTAAGGTGGAACCGAAGCTTCTGCGGGAGGAGAATAAGTAGACCTTGCGTTACCGCATACGCCAATGGTAAACTAAATAAAAAGGCGAGTTCTTAAGTTCTGTGGAAAGTGTGGTGTGGTTTATGGGGATTTATCTGAATCCGGGGAATAAAGGTTTTTGGGAATCCGTTCATTCTGAGATCTATGTGGACAAGTCGAATCTGATCGCATGCACGAATAGATTTCTTAATACGGAGGATAAATATGTATGCGTCAGCAGGCCCAGGCGTTTCGGCAAATCGATGGCGCTTAAGATGCTGGCTGCTTATTACAGCCGGGGGTGTGATTCTTCCGATCTGTTCAAAGGACTTAAGATAGAAGATAACGGGACGTTTCGGGAACATCTGAATCAATATGATGTGATTCTCTTGAATATGCAGCAATTTGTGATTAGGGCGAAGAACCGGCAGGTGACAGAATATATCGAAGAAGCTGTCATAGAAGAACTCAGGGAGGAATACGGCGATCTGATCCCCAAACGGATAACTGTTTTAGCGGAGGCTCTTGAGCGGATCTATGTAAAGACAGACAGCCGGTTTGTCTTTCTGATAGATGAGTGGGATTGTGTGATGCGGGAACGGCAGGAATCTGAGACGCTGCAGAAGCGATACCTTGATTTCCTGAGGAATCTTCTGAAAGACCAGCCTTATGTTGCGCTTGCGTATATGACAGGGATTCTTCCTGTGAAGAAGTACGGGCAGCATTCTGCACTGAATATGTTCTGGGAATATTCTATGACGGAGCAGTTTGTCTTTGAAGAATATACCGGTTTTACAGAAGATGAAGTAAAAGGTCTGTGCGGCCGGTATAATATGGACTTTGACGCGGTCAGTAATTGGTACGACGGATACCGTCTTAGAAAGTTTAAACATATCTATAATCCAAGATCGGTCGTAGCGGCAATGAGGAATCGCATTTTCTCTAATTACTGGACTTCTACGGAGACTTATGAGGCGCTGAAGATTTATATGGATATGGATTTTGACGGGCTTAGGATGGATATTGTGCAGATGCTCGGCGGGGAGCGGGTGAAAGTGAATACTCTGAGTTTCCAGAATGATATGCGTAATTTTAAGACGAAGGATGATGTCCTTACGTTGCTGATCCACCTTGGCTACCTGGGGTATGAACCAGAGACAGGGGAGGCGTTCATTCCGAATAAGGAGATTATCGGAGAATTTGAGAATGCCATGAGTGTAAGCGGCTGGTCGGAGATTATGCGTATTCTTAGGGCGTCAGAACAGCTTCTTTCGGATACTTTGAACGGGAATGAGGAAAGCGTTGCCTTAGGGCTTGACAAAGCACATATGGAAGCGGCGTCTATATTAACTTATAATGATGAGAATTCCCTTAGCTGTGCAATTGGGCTTGCATATTACAGCGCGAGGAGAGACTACAGGCTCATCAGGGAATTACCTTCCGGGCGGGGCTTCGCGGATGTGGTATTTCTGCCGCTTTCGCAAGTCAATAAGCCTGCGCTTGTGATAGAACTGAAGTATGACAAAACTGCAAATGCAGCTATACAGCAGATTAAGGACAGACAGTATATTCAGGCGCTTGACGGATATGTTGGAGAAATCCTGCTGATAGGGATCAATTATGCCAGAGATAATAAGGATAAGCCGCATAGCTGTGTGATAGAGAGAGTTTGTTTATGAGCCCCCTGATTCCCCTCATGAAAGAGGGGGGAGATAGCTCCTCTCTGAATATGATGTTATTCCTTTTTGTCAGTAAGTTCTATATGTTGTATGAAATAGCTGCATTTCATTGTCGTTTCCAATAGCACATTGTCATAAGAACTGATGATTTTCTGGGCGTTCCAAAGCCCGATTCCTTGATGCCCGGCTTTTGTGCTAAAGCCTTTTCGCTTTAAGTTATGCAGCATTACACCGTTATCCCGAAAACTGTTGCTTATGATGATTGATACGCCGGCTTTATCTTGAATAATATTTAAGCCTATTTGCGGCTGTTCTGTCTCCAATGCGGCTTCAATTGCATTGTCTAAAAAGATTCCCAGTATTCTGGCAAGGTCTACCGTGTCTATCAGAAAACTTTCCACTTTGCCGGGAATATCAATGGTGATATCGATCCCCAATTCATGGGCGTAAATCATTTTTACGGAGAGCAGGCTTTTGATTTCTAATACACCGATGTTGCTAAGCTGGTTTAGCTTATAATCTCCCTTCGTAATCAGATTCTTCGTTGGGAAGATTTTGCTTTCAAAAAAGAATTTTAATCTATCCATATCACCATCTTCAATATAACCGGAAAGAGAGAGCAGAATATTAACATAATCATGCTTAAAGGAACGCAGGCCGTTATACATAGCTTCTAAATTCTGAGTGTAGCTCTGTAAGTCCTGCAGGGCTTTCTGCTTTGCTTCGGCCTGTATCTGTTCCAGATAGGAGCGGCGCATAGACAGAAGTAAAAAACACATCACAAGCAGATACCCTGAAATGTGTAAGACGTTATTGTAGATCATTCTGCCGATAGAACCGTTCTGGCCTGGAATCAAATTATCAAACAGATAGATGGTTATAAGGAGCAGTAATGCAGCGTCTATCACATACCATGTCTGCGAAAGGCGCAAAATGCCCTTGCCAGATAGGAATATCTTTTTCAGCAGCTTGCCGAAAAGCAGCGTGATCCAATAAAACAGAAAAATATAAATCAAACTGACGCCGAAAGAAAAATACCACTGATTTGATAAAGGTGAGGGAATCAGTGTATAAAGAAAAATTGACAACAAATTCTCTGTCATAACGGCAAGCACACATCCGGTCATGCCCATAAAAACATTCTGTGGTGCGGTGTCCCGGCAGGTAACCAATCCATAAATACATACCGCCGCCAGAATACCGAACAGACCGTATGGAACACAGGCGAAGAGCGTTACAGGCATTCCGGCAGCCAACAGCAGTATATAAAGCACACTAAACGCTTTGATGTTCATATGTTGGGGCCATACATTGCGAATAGCAAGGGAAAGCCGAAAAAAAGAAAGCAGCATTTCAATATATTCCTTCTTACGATATTTACTTTCCTAATGGTGTTAGTCAACAAGTGTGTTGGTAACATTTATAGCACTATATATAGATGTTGGTAAACCCAAAATATTCATAAATATAGAGGTTCAAGTGATTGCATAAACCGCCAAACAGAGTTACCAACACAGTTATTGACTAACACCTTCCTAATTATACTTTATACCATTCTTTATATCAACCGTCCTCTTGCAAAAATGACGAATAAGCGAGTGTTTTGTGAAAAGAAAAACGCACTTATTCATGAATTAGGGCATTTTATGACTGTTTTGAAAAAATTGCCGTTTTCTTTGGTATACTACCTCCATGGTAAATGAATTTATTGTTGGAAAGGAAGCAGGAAGCTATGAAGCATTTATTAAAAGGGGCTGCTGTAGCAGCAGTGGTATTGATTACTTTAATGATTATCAGTATATTTTGCAATATGCATAACATTCACTTAGACCAGACAGCGACAGGTACGATATCAGCAGTTTGTGCCATGCTGTTTTATCGTGGATTGATTAAGAATGAAAAAAATAAAGATGATGAGAATGAAAAATAACGAATAATCATTTTACAAGCGCCCACCACATAAATAACGGAGTATTGGTGGGCTGATTTGCTGCGCCTAAAAAGACTTAACAAAATTTTCATACAATTTCAGCACTCACCCATTGACTTGGCTAATAAAATGCGTTATTGTTATATCGTAAATAGAACAACTACCTATTCAGCATTTTTAAAAGGAGGCTGTAACTATGAATATAAATAAATTTACGCAGAAGTCTATCCAGGCAGTCCAGGACTGTGAGCGTACAGCAATGGAATACGGCAATCAGGAGATCGAGCAGGAGCATCTTCTGTATGCGCTTCTTACCCAGGACGACAGCCTGATCCTGAAGCTTATGGAGAAGATGGGGATTGACAAGGACATTATCGTGAACCGTACAGAGGAAGCATTGCGCAAGCGCACGAAGGTGCAGGGCGGGCAGCAGTTTGTGGGCCAGGATCTTAACAAGGCGCTGATCCATGCGGAGGACGAGGCGAAGCAGATGGGAGACGAGTATGTATCGGTAGAGCATCTGTTCCTGTCTCTGATGAAGCATCCGAATAAGGAGCTTAAGACGATCTTCCGGGAAATGGGGATCAAGAGGGATGATTTTCTCAAAGCCTTGTCTACGGTCAGAGGCAATCAGCGTGTGACCAGCGACAATCCGGAAGACACCTACGATACGCTTAATAAATACGGCTCAGATCTTGTAGAGCGGGCGCGGGAGCAGAAGTTAGACCCTGTGATCGGGCGTGACTCGGAGATCCGCAATGTGATTCGGATCCTTTCCAGGAAGACGAAGAATAATCCGGTCCTCATAGGGGAGCCGGGCGTCGGCAAGACGGCGGTCGTGGAAGGTCTGGCGCAGAGGATCGTCCGTGGCGACGTGCCGGAAGGTCTTAAGGATAAGACCATATTTTCATTGGATATGGGCGCCCTGGTGGCAGGAGCCAAATACCGCGGAGAATTCGAGGAGCGTCTGAAAGCAGTGCTTGAGGATGTGAAGAACAGCGACGGGAGGATCATTCTCTTTATCGACGAGCTTCATACGATCGTAGGCGCAGGCAAGACAGACGGGGCCATGGATGCGGGCAATATGCTGAAGCCTATGCTCGCAAGAGGAGAGCTTCACTGTATCGGTGCGACGACGCTGGATGAATACCGTCAGTATATTGAGAAGGACGCGGCCTTAGAGCGCCGTTTCCAGCCGGTTATGGTAGAGGAGCCGACGGTGGAAGACGCAATCTCTATATTACGGGGATTGAAGGAGCGATATGAGGTCTTTCATGGCGTGAAGATTACGGACAGCGCGCTGGTTGCGGCTGCCACACTGTCACAGCGTTACATTTCAGATCGTTTTTTGCCGGATAAGGCGATCGATCTGGTGGACGAGGCGTGTGCGCTGATTAAGACGGAGCTTGATTCTATGCCGGCGGAATTGGATGAGCTGCAGAGGAGGATCATGCAGATGGAGATCGAGGAGGCGGCGCTTAAGAAGGAGGACGACCGTTTAAGCAGAGAACGTCTGGAACATCTGCAGCAGGAGTTGGCAGAGTACAGGGAAGAATTTGCCGGAAAGAAGGCGCAGTGGGACAATGAGAAAGTCGATGTGGAGCGTGTGCAGAAGATCCGGGAAGAGATCGAGCAGGTGAATAAGGATATTGAGAAGGCCCAGCAGTCTTACGACCTGAACAGAGCAGCGGAGCTGCAGTACGGAAGGCTGCCGCAGCTTTTGAAGCAGTTAGAAGAGCAGGAAGCGAAGGTGAAGGATGAAGACAAGTCTCTGGTGCATGAGAGCGTGACGGATGATGAGATCGGCAAGATCGTGTCGCGTTGGACTGGTATTCCGGTTACGAAGCTCAACGAGAGTGAGCGGAGCAAGACCCTTCATCTGGCGGAGGAGCTTCATAAGCGTGTGATCGGCCAGGACGAAGGAGTAGAATTGGTAACGGAAGCCATCATCCGCTCCAAGGCGGGGATCAAGGATCCGACCAAGCCGATCGGTTCCTTCCTGTTCCTTGGTCCTACGGGCGTGGGGAAGACGGAGCTTGCAAAAGCGCTTGCTGAGAATCTGTTTGATGATGAGAGCAACATGGTCCGTATCGATATGAGCGAGTATATGGAGAAATATTCGGTATCCAGGCTGATCGGAGCGCCTCCGGGATATGTGGGATATGATGAAGGCGGACAACTGACGGAAGCAGTCCGCAGGAAGCCTTATTCGGTGGTGCTCTTTGACGAGGTGGAGAAGGCCCACCCGGATGTGTTCAATGTCCTTCTGCAGGTGTTGGATGACGGGCGGATCACAGATTCCCAGGGACGCACGGTGGATTTCAAGAATACGATTCTGATCATGACCTCGAATATCGGTTCATCCTATCTGTTAGACGGAATTGACGAGCAGGGCAATATCAGCGAAGAGAGTCAGAAGCTTGTGATGGATGATCTGCGGGCGCATTTCAGACCGGAATTCCTGAACCGTCTGGATGAGATGATCCTGTTCAAGCCGCTGACGAAAGGAAATATTTACGGCATTATTGACTTACTGGTGGCGGATGTGAACAGGCGGCTGGCAGACCGGGAGATCTCGATCGCGCTTACGGAAGAGGCGAAGAATTATGTGGTGGAGGGCGGTTATGACCCGACCTACGGAGCAAGACCTCTGAAGCGGTATCTGCAGAAGAATGTGGAGACCCTTGCCGCGCGGCTGATGCTTAAGGGCGACGTGGGTGCACAGGATACGATTCTGATCGATGTTGCGGACGGGAAGCTTACAGCCTGTACGGGTGTAAAATAATAATACTTTTTCGGGAAACGATTCCAGAGGGAGATGCACTTGTAAAAAAACGATAGCTGGAATATAATTATACTCAGGAAGCGGATGAGTCATCAACAGTGTAAAAGAAAGGTGTATCTTATGAAATGTTTTAATACGGCGGGAGTGTGTATTCCAAAGCTCAATTACATGGCAGATACATCGGCGGTGATTGAGCAGATTATTGCCCGTTATGTGTCGCCCGGAAAGTATTTTACAATAGACCGTCCAAGACAATGCGGGAAAACGACGACGTTATATCTCTTAGAAGAGCAGTTGAAAAATGACTATATTGTGTTAAGCTTAAGTTTTGAATCCGCAGACGAACTATTCGTTTCGCTCTATACACTGGCCGCGGGATTCATTCGTAAGACTGCGCGGATCTTGAAGGCGCAGGGGATAGAGGGGTCTATACTCAATGACTGGCAGCAGCCCATATCACAGGAGTTCCCTTTTGATGATCTGGGACAGAGGATCACAGAACTTTGCATGAGCTGCGGCCGGGATGTCATTCTGATGATCGATGAAGTAGACAAGAGTTCGGACAATCAGATCTTCCTGTCCTTCCTGGGGCTCCTCAGAGAAAAATATCTGGAGCAGATGAAGGGGAAGGATCAGACTTTCAGATCGGTGATACTTGCCGGTGTATACGATATAAAGAATCTGAAACTCAAGCTCCATCCGGGTGCGGAACCCAAATACAACAGCCCATGGAATGTCGCGGCTGACTTTGATCTGGATATCAATTTTTCTCCGGACGAGATTGCCTCGATGATCAGGGATTATGAAAATGACTGGAATATGGGGATCGATATTGCCTGGATGAGCAGTATCTTATATGAATATACGTCCGGCTATCCATTCCTGGTATCCAGGCTGTGCCAGATTATGGCGCAGAACGGTCGGGAAGGGTGGAGCCGGTAGGGGTTCCAAGGTGCGGTCCGGGAACTGTTGAAAGCGCCCAATGCATTATTTGACGATATGAGTAAGAAGCTTGCAGAATATCCTGAACTAAAAGAGATGATCCATAGCATTCTGTTTCAGGGGAAAAAATATGCCTACGAGATCGAAAACCACAAGGTCAATATAGGGAAGATGTTCGGGTTTCTGGCCGAAAAACAGGGAATGGTCAGCGTCTCTAACAGAATTTTCGAGATGAAACTATATAATCTTCTGAGCTCTGAAAATGAGACAGACAGCAGGATCTTTACAGTTGCCGATATGGAGAAGAATCAGTTCGTCAAAGACGGCATCCTCCATATGGAGCTGGTAATGCAGAAATTCTGTGAATATTTTGAAGAGATCTATGCAAATGCAGACGACAGATTTATCGAGGAGAACGGAAGAAGAATATTCCTGATGTTCTTAAAACCGATCATCAACGGAAGCGGGAATTACTATATCGAGGCCAGAACACGTAATATGAAGCGGACGGATATCATTATTGATTACAAAGGCATTCAAAGTATTGTCGAGCTCAAGATCTGGCATGGACAGGAATACAACCGGCGCGGTGAAGCGCAACTGGCGGAATATCTGGAATATTATCATCTGAAAAAGGGATACATGCTCAGTTTTAATTTTAATCAGAGCAAGAAGACCGGGATGCGGCAGATTAAATTAGACGGCAAGCTGCTGATAGAAGCGGTCGTATAAGAGGATGGCGGCGCAGTGTATACTGCGCCGTTGATGTATCAGCGAATCACAGCTGTGTAGTGCAAACGAGCCGGATCTGTGTTATGATTGGAACAAATTTGTGTCAGGAGGCGGAAAGTGTGTCAGTCATATTTCATATAGATGTGAATTCTGCTTACCTTAGCTGGACGGCGGCGGAACAACTGAAAAACGGTGCGAAGAGAGACTTAAGACAGATTCCGTCCATTATCGGAGGAGATCAGAAGTCACGGCACGGTGTCGTGCTTGCGAAGTCGATCCCGGCGAAGAAGTACGGCATCCGTACAGGGGAGCCTGTCGTGAATGCCTTCCGCAAGTGCCCGGGACTTGTGATGGAGCCGCCGGATCACAAGCTGTACAGGCAGTACAGCGACAGGCTTATGGATTTCCTGAGGGAATATACCCGGGTGGGTACGGCAAGAGGTCAGGAAGAATATACGGCCAGCATTGAGCAGGTAAGTGTGGACGAATGTTATGTGGACGTCACTGAATTCGTGAAGCGTTACAGTTCGCCGGTCGACGGTGCGATGGAGATTAAGAATGAAGTCTGCCGAAGATATGGATATACGGTCAATGTAGGGATCTCGAGCAATAAGCTTCTGGCGAAGATGGCGTCGGATTTCGAGAAGCCTAACAAGGTACATACATTATTTCCCGAAGAAATACAGGTGAAAATGTGGCCGCTGCCTGTATCTGAACTCTATATGGCGGGGCATTCCAGTGTAGAGATACTGCAGAAGCTTGATATCCATACCATCGGAGATCTGGCGCGTATGGATCCGAAGCTTATAGAACTGCATCTGAAGAGCCACGGCAGGAAACTGTGGGAATTCGCCAATGGTATCGGAAGCGACGTGGTTGAGGCTGAGCCGGCGGAGGCGAAAGGGATCGGGAATTCTACAACTTTATCTCAGGATGCGGTCTCTGAAGAAGAGGCGAAAGAGGTGTTGCGAGTTCTTGCCGCCAGCGTCGGCAGAAGGCTTCGAAGGGCAGGACAGAAGGCGAAGATGCTGAGTGTGGAGATCAAGTACCATACTTTCGAGAGCGTGTCCCATCAGAGGCAGCTTGGCAGGGCAACGAACCAGGATCAGGATATCTATGAGGAAGCGAAAGTATTGTTCCGGGAATTATGGGACGGCACGCCTGTCCGTCTTCTGGGTATCCGAAGCTCGAAGCTTGTCCAGGAGGACGAACCGGAGCAGCTAAGCCTGTTTGACCCGCAGTTTCAGCCGGATCCGAAGCGGGAGAAGCTTAACCAGGCGCTTGCAAAGGTGCGGGAGAAGTACGGAGACAGGATTGTCAGGAAAGGGATGTCTTGACAAAGAGATAATTACTGGATATACTAATAATCAGAAGAGCAGCTGCGAATTATACTTTTATAGTTTGCAGCTGCTCTTTTATCATTGAGCTATTAGTTGTGAAGCGGGAGGTAACTGTGATGAAGAGTATTAAATGGAAAGAATTAGGGATAGATATTCTGGTCGACATTGCGGCGAGCATGCTGATCGCCGTAGGGATCTATAATTTTGCGCTGAATGCGAATTTTCCGGTGGCAGGGTTCTCGGGAATTGCGATCGTTCTCTACCATCTGTGCGGGCTTCCGGTCGGTGCGGGGACGCTTCTCTTGAATGTGCCGGTTTCCATCTTCTGTTATAAGTTCCTTGGCAGGACGTTTTTCCTTAAATCCATCAAGACGATGATCATATCTTCGGTATTTATGGATTACGTTGCGCCGATGTTTCCGGTGTATGACGGAAACCGGCTGCTTGCCGCGCTTTGTATGGGGATATTGAGCGGCGCGGGCTATGCGGTCGTATTCATGCGCGGTTCATCTACGGGAGGACAGGACTTTATCAGCATGTCGATTAAGAAGGTGAAGCCTCATATCACGCTTGGAATCATTACTTTTATCCTGGATGTGTCGACGATCGTGCTGGGAAGCGTGCTTGTGTTCAAGGACATTGACGGATTCATCTATGGTGTGATCGTGACTTATCTGATGGCGATCGTGATGGACCGGATCCTGTATGGAATCGATGAGGGCAAGATGACGCTGATCGTGACGGAGCATGGCTCGCAGGTTGCGGAATGCATCGACGAATATTCGGGAAGAGGGTCTACGATCCTGAAGGGAATGGGGAGCTATTCCAAGCAGCACAAGGATGTAGTGATGTGTGCATGCAATAATAAGCAGATGTATACGATCAAGAAGCTGGTGAGGCAGATCGATCCGAAGGCATTTACGATCATTATGGAATCTAATGAGGTTGTGGGGGAAGGCTTCAAGGAAGATGTGTAGGCATTGTGTTGAATTATTTACTTTATAAATATATATTATTGACATATTTGTTAAAATGTGATAATTTATTATTACAATAATAAAATATGTTACAATCATTTGTATAAGTATCAGGCCATTCACTCATAGGTAATGGCAGCTATATTTTGCAGAAGGAAGAGACAGATATGAATGTAGGTGCAGTAATCGCAGCGGCGGACAGGCCTCTTGGAACGGATGACGGCGGACAGATCGTGAAGATCGGGAACTTGACGTTAGCCGAGAGGATCGTCATTAATTTTCAGAGAGCCGGAATTAAGGATATTGCAGTGATAACGGGTGCTTCGGCAAAGCAGGTTGAGAAGTCGCTGCACCGCTTCGGCGTCACGTTTTTGAAGAAGGAGAATTATGAGAGCTCGGAGTTGTTCGATTCTGCCAGAATGGGATTGGAGTATTTGAAGAACCGCTGTGATCAGGTTTTTTTCTGTCCGGTGGACATTCCCTTTTTTACGGAGCAGACATTAAGAAGTCTGTTAGAGCAGCCGGGGGAGATCGTGATCCCTAAGTATAACGGCAGAAGAGGGCATCCGGTACGTTTTGATGCAGGGCTGATTCCTTCTATACTTAAGTATCAGGGAGATCGGGGGCTTAAGGGTGCGTTGGATTCCCTGGGAATTGCGGCGTATGAGGTGCCGGTTGATGATGAAGGAGTCATAGTGGATGCGGACGAACCCGGGAATTATCAGCATATTCTTAAGCTTCATGATGAGAAGCTGATGCGGCCGCAGGTGAAGGTAAGGCTTGCGAATCACAGACCTTTCTTCGGGCCCGGGGCAGTGACGTTGCTTCGGCAGATCGACAGGCTGGAATCGGTAAGAGAAGCCTGCGGGAAGATGGGGATCTCCTACAGTAAGGGATGGACGATCATCCGCACGGCGGAGGAAGAACTTGGATACAAGATCGTTGAACGGCGGCACGGCGGGAAGAACGGCGGCGCGGCTTATATAACGGAGCGCGGCAAGAAGCTGTTATATAAGTTCGAACGGTATGAAGAACAGGTGGAGAAGGCGGCGCTGGAATTATTTGAAGATATTTTTTTGGACACCGATTTGTTTTGAAAAAATAATCGAACAAAAAAAGATAATGGGGAGAAGACACAGATGAAATTAATGAAGACAGAAGATGCAGCAGGACAGATATTATGTCATGATATTACACAGATCATCAAGGGAGTCACCAAGGACGCGGTGTTCCGTAAGGGGCACGTGATCCGCGAAGAGGACATTCCGGTTCTCTTAAGCGTAGGCAAGGATCACATCTATATCTGGGAGAATAACGAGAACATGCTCCATGAGAATGAGGCGGCGCAGATTCTATACGATATCTGCAAGAATGACCATATGAGGCCGACCGAGGTCAAGGAGGGCAAGATTGAGCTGGTCGCAGAGTGCGGCGGTGTCCTCAAGATCGACAGGGAGAAGCTTAACCGGATCAATTCGCTGGGTGAGATGATGATCGCCAGCCGCCACGGGGATTTCCCGGTGAAAGCGGGAGATAAGATCGCCGGAACGAGGATCATTCCGCTGGTGATCGAGAAGGAGAAGATGGAACGTGCGAAAGAGGCGGGCGGTGATGCTCCGGTCTTCACGATCCTGCCGTTTCAGAAGAAGAAGGTGGGGATCGTCACCACGGGCAATGAAGTATTTCACGGGAGGATACAGGATACATTTACCCCGGTGATCGCAGAAAAATTGTCGGAATATGACGCGGAGATTATCGGTCATGAGGTCAGCGACGATAATCACGAGCGTATTACGGCATGTATTCAGAAGCTGATCGGACAGGGCGCGGATATGGTGATCTGTACCGGAGGTATGAGTGTGGACCCTGACGACAAGACGCCGCTTGCGATCCGTAACTCCGGCGCAGAGGTTGTAACATACGGGGCGCCGGTACTGCCGGGGGCGATGTTCCTTCTGGCGTACTATGAGGGGAATATTCCTGTTATGGGACTGCCGGGCTGCGTCATGTATGCGAAGCGGACGATCTTCGACCTGGTGCTGCCGAGAGTGATGGCGGGAGAGATATTAGAGAAGAAGGACCTGGATATCCTTGGAGAAGGGGGCTTATGCCTGTCCTGTCCGGTCTGTACATTCCCCAATTGCGGGTTTGGCAAGTAGGCGCAAAGAGGAGAGAAGAAGAATGAAGGTGGTCATAATATGATGGAATTTTATAACAGGATAGAGAATGCGGATCCTAACCGTCAGAATCTTGCACTGACCGTCGTAGAAGGACAGGCGGCGGGGGAGAAGGCGCTGGTCATAGACCGCAGGCTGGCCTGGGAATCCTCTGATGAAGGATATTTTACAGAGCACAGAGAAGAGATTGAACAGATTCAGGATCACGGCCTGGTATCTGTCGGCGGTCAGAAGGTGTTCTGCGAATTGCTGGGAGGAGAGAAGAAGCTGGTGATCTGCGGAGGCGGACATGTGTCTATTCCTATCATTCGGATGGGATTGATGGTAGGGTTCCATGTTACGGTGCTGGAGGACCGCCCCATGTTTGCAGACAACGCAAGGCGGGCAGGAGCTTCGCAGGTGATCTGCGAATCATTTGCAGAAGGGCTTAAGAAGATAGAAGGAGACAGAGATACCTTCTTTGTGATCGTAACGAGAGGGCATCGGTATGATCAGGCGTGTCTGGAGAGTATTGTGAGAAAGCAGCATGCATATATCGGCATGATCGGGAGCCGGAGACGTGCGGCGCTGGTGAAGGAGCTTGTGATCGAAGCCGGAGGAGATACGGATGTGGTGAACCGCGTACATTCTCCGATCGGGCTTAACATTGGAGCGGAGACGCCGGAGGAGATCGCGGTCTGCATTATTGCTCAGATCATAGAAGCAAAGAACAGGAAGAAGCTAAGCGGCGGGTATTCCAAAGAGATGCTTCGGGCAATCTTAGAGACGCCGCAGGGTGAGGGCAAGGAGAATGCGGATGCTTCGGTGAACGAGGGAAAGATAATGACAACGATCGTAGCCCGCAGGGGTTCCGCGCCTCGGGCGGTCGGCACGAAGATGCTGATACTGCCGGACGGAAGATGTGTGGGAACCATAGGCGGCGGCTGCGCAGAGGCGGAGGTCTTGCGAAAGGCGCTGTGGATGCTTAGGAGTCAGGAACCAAAGACGAAATTATGCCAGGTCAATATGACCGGGAAGGATGCCGAAGAAGAAGGTATGGTCTGCGGCGGCGTAATCGACGTATTCCTGGAGTCTGTATAGATAAGAGCGGAGAGGAAAAGGGATGTCATGAGAGATCAGTATCAAAGAGAAATAGATTATCTGAGAATATCGGTAACGGACCGTTGTAATTTCCGATGCAGGTATTGTATGCCGGCAAAGGGCGTGGAGTTCGTGGAGCACAGCGAGATCATGACTTATGAAGAGATCCTGCGGTTCTTAAGGATCGCCGCCGGGACCGGGATACGGAAGGTAAAGGTCACCGGAGGGGAGCCGCTTGTGCGCAAAGGGGTCTGCGGGTTCATCCGCAAGGTTCGGAATATCCCGGGAATCGAATCCGTCACCCTGACAACGAACGGGGCGTTACTGGAAGAGCATCTTCCTGAACTGGAAGCGGCAGGGATCACAGGTATCAATGTTAGCCTGGATACCCTGGATCCTGAGAAATTTCACCAGATTACAAGGTGTGATGATTTCGGCAGGGTGTGGAGCGGGATTCATGCAGCTGCGCAGACGAAGATTCCGGTCAAGGTCAATTGCATTCCCATGAAGGGCTGCAATGAAGAGGAGCTTGCGAAGATAGCGACGCTTGCGAAGGAATATCCGATTACGGTCCGCTTTATTGAGATGATGCCGATCGGGATGGGAACCGGGTATGCAAGGATTCTGCAGGACGAGATCAAGGAACTTCTGGAAGATCGTTTCGGAACGATGGAATTAGTAGATGAGATCCTTGGAAATGGCCCGGCGGGCTATTACAAGATAGAGGATTTTAAGGGGCGGATCGGATTCATCAGCGCGGTCAGCCATGAGTTCTGCGAAAGCTGTAACCGTATCCGTCTGACTGCTGACGGGATCTTGAAGCCTTGCCTGAACTTCGAGAGCCGGGTGAATCTCAAAGAAGAGATGCGAAGCGGGATGACGGATGAAGAGTTAGAGAGGTTGCTTAAAAATGTGATCTATCATAAGCCCAGATGCCATGCATTTGGAGATGAGACGAAGAAGGATATACAGGAGAAACGCCGGATGGCGGGGATAGGAGGATAAAGATGGGAGTTGTAAGAGCAGTCTGCACCAGTGAAAGGCGCGGGATTCAGAAGAAGGATGTGGGGACCGCTGATTTTCAGGTGGGATTCGGAATTAAGGGGGATGCCCACGGCGGTAACTGGCACAGGCAGGTGAGCCTGCTGTCAGCGGAGAAGATAGATGCATTTAACCAGAAGGGAGCGGGGGTGAAACCCGGAGCCTTTGGGGAGAATCTGGTGGTGGAAGGATATGATTTCAGGAATCTTCCGGTAGGAACGAGATTCCAGTGCAATGATGTGATCCTGGAGATGACGCAGATCGGGAAGGAATGCCATACGCATTGCCAGATCTATCAGAAGATGGGAGAATGCATCATGCCGACCCAGGGAGTATTCGCCCAGGTGATCCGCGGCGGAAGCATTTCCGTAGGGGACGAGATGCGGATGCTTGAAGATAAGGATACGCGGTATACAGCGGCGGTAGTGACCATGAGCGATAAGGGCGCCAAGGGAGAGAGGGAGGATACGAGCGGGCCTCTGATCTGTAAGATGCTTGAAAAGGCGGGATACCGGGTCGCGGAGAAGCTGCTCATCCCGGATGATCAGGCGAGGATAGAGAGGGAACTGACCCGGCTGTCCGACGGCAGGCAGGTGAACCTGATCCTTACGACGGGAGGAACCGGGTTCTCCGAGCGTGACCGGACACCGGAGGCTACCATGGCAGTCGCCACGAGAAATGCGCCGGGTATCGCGGACGCGATCCGTATGCATTCATTGTCGATAACCGGAAGGGCTATGCTCGGAAGGGGCGCATCCGTGATCAGGAACAAGACTGTGATCGTGAATCTGCCGGGGAGCAGGAAGGCAGTTCAGGAGAGCTTGGAATACATATTGCCGCATCTGGAGCATGGAATCCAGATATTGATGGGAGATACCTCGGACTGTGGGAGGAGATAGAGAAAATATGATTTGAAAAGTTTGCTTGCAGCAGACTTTTTCAATGGACAGCGATTACTTTGAAAAAAGTAATCGAAAAAGGAGGATACGGATGTTTAAGAGAGCGGTAAGCGATTTATTGATTGGAATCCTGATGGGAGTTATGCTGACGGGATGCGGCAGTTTGTCCAAGGATCAGGCGTCGAAGGAACCGTCCGCGAAAGGCGGCGCAGAACCGCAAGAGAGATCAGAAGGCGGCGACGCGGAAGAGACGGAGATCCAGGTATTCATTGCAGCCAGCCTGAATGCGGTTATGACAGAGTTGGCGGAGAAATACAATGAAGAGCACCCGGAGGTGAAGATCACGTATAATGCGGACAGTTCCGGTACGCTGCTTACTCAGATCCAGGAAGGGTATGAGTGCGATATTTTCTTCTCAGCGGCGTCGAAGCAGATGGACCAGTTAGAGGCGGCCGGGCTTATGGAGGAAGGGACGAGGGCCGATGTGCTCAACAATCAGGTGGTGGTCGTGACCTTAAAGGACAGCGGGACGAAGGTGACCGGGCTTGAAGACATAAACCGGGCAGAGAGCTTCGCGCTGGCAGGAGGAAGCGTTCCGGCCGGGAAGTATACCAGACAGGCGTTGGTGAATCTGGGAGTGTTAGAGGAAGCTGAGGATGTGTCTGCGATTACTGCAGAGCAGGTCTCGGAAGCGCTGGGAGGATTAGAGATCAGCGAGCAGGACAATGTGAGCAAGGTATTGTCTGCGGTGGCGGAAGCCTCCTGCGAGGTCGGGACCGTTTATTATTCTGATATCTACGGATATGAGGATCAGCTTAAGATTCTGGAGACGGTAAGTTATGATCTGACAGGGAATGTGATCTATCCCGCTGCCCGGGTGGTGAATGATGAGGCGGACGCTGCGCAGAAGGCAGCGGCGGATGATTTTATGAAGTTTATCCTGTCGGATGAGGCGAAGGAGATATTCGATTCTTATTATTTTGATACGGATGTAGAATAGTTCCATATTCTATGTCTGATGCGCCGCTGCCAGCGGCGGGATTTTGAATATGATGGGAGTAATTGAATGTGATGGGAGTAATGATATGGAAGCGATAATGGAAATTATGAATGATCTGGACTGGAGTCCGCTGTGGATCTCCTTGAAAACAGGAGCGGCGGCGACTTTTATATCTTTCTTTCTCGGAATCTATGCCGCAAGAAAAACAGTCAAAATGGCGTCGGGGAAGAAGGCGGTCATAGACGGGATCCTGACGCTTCCCATGGTTCTTCCGCCGACGGTTGCAGGTTTCTTCCTCTTGCTTTTATTCAGCAGGAGAAGACCTCTTGGAATCTTGCTTTATGAGAATTTTGATATCAAGGTAGTGCAGACCTGGCTTGGATGCGTGATCGCGGCGACGGTGATCGCATTTCCTCTGATGTACCGGAATGCCAGGGCGGCGTTTGAACAGATCGACGTGAATCTTGTCTATGCGGGAAGGACGCTTGGAATGTCCGAGATGCGGATCTTCTGGACGGTGGTGATTCCAAGTGCGGGGCCTGGGATCGCATCCGGCACGATCCTGACATTTGCAAGGGCTCTTGGAGAGTACGGGGCGACTTCTATGCTGGCGGGAAATATTCCGGGGAAGACGGGAACGATATCCCAGAAGATCGCCATGGTGATTCAGGACGGTGATTACGCGACGGCGGGAATCTGGGTCGCGGCTGTGATACTCATTGCGCTTGCGGTGATTATCCTGATGAACCTGATCTTAGGAAAAAGGATGAAGACGGTGAAGCGGTGGTAGACAATGCAGCGCAGTAATGACGAAAGAAAGGGAAATCAGATGGGGGTTGCGGTTCGTATTAAGAAAAAATTAGGAGATTTCTGTCTGGATGTTGAATTTCAGAGCGAGTCTTCACGCATCGGTATCCTTGGCGCTTCCGGCTGCGGGAAGAGCATGACGCTAAAGAGCATCGCAGGGATCGAGACGCCGGATCAGGGAGAAATCACGGTGAATGGGCATACCTTCTATCATTCAGATGAAAAGATAAATGTGAAGCCGCAGAAGCGTAAGGTGGGCTATCTTTTTCAGAATTACGCATTATTCCCGACCATGACGGTGGCGAAGAATATTGAGGCCGGGTTAAAAGGATCGAAACAGGCGAAGAAAAAGAGAGTGGATGAGATGATCCGAACCTTCCAACTAGAGGGGTTAAAGGACCGCCTGCCGGGAGAACTGTCCGGAGGGCAGCAGCAGCGGGCGGCGCTCGCACGGATCATGGCCTATGAACCGGATGTGATCTTATTAGACGAGCCGTTTTCCGCGATGGATATGTTTCTTAAGGACCGGCTGCAGCAGGAATTGATCGAAATGCTCTCGGATTATCGCGGAATTGTGATCCTGGTGTCCCACAACAGAGATGAGATCTATCGGTTCAGTGAAGAATTGATCATCATGGACAGAGGCGCGGTGGTCACATCCGGGAAGACGAAAGAGATCTTCGCCAATCCCGGCAAGAGGGAGGCGGCGCGCCTTACCGGATGTAAGAATATATCGAGGATCCAGCGGCTTGATGCCCACAGGATGAAGGCGCTTGATTGGGGCGCGAAGCTTACGCTTCAAAGAGAGATACCGGAGGGGACCGCTTATGTCGGATTCCGTGCGCATGAATTTATCCCTGTCTGGGGAGAACGGCGGGAGAACTGTATCAGGGTGCGGCTTGCGGGACAGGCGGAGCTGCCTTTTGAGAAGAATTTTTATCTGTTCCCGGAGACAGGGCAGACGGATCCATGCGGCGAAGAAGGGGACGGGGAAGAACGGCAGGATATGCAGAATTTGTGCTGGTTTCTTCAGAAGGATAAGTGGCGGATGCTGGAAGATAAGGGGATGCCGGATTACCTGCAGTTTCGGGAGGAGCAGTTGTTGCTGCTGTCTTAGGTATTCCTATGCCGATAGTTTAAGCTGTTACCATTTTGCTAATCATTTAACAAAATTTACTGTGTCATTTTGGGGTATAATGTTGTAAAATAATATTGGAAATGGTAAATTATTAATACTACGATCAAAGATCCGCTGCAAGCGGGAATAAAACGAGGAGGGATGTATATGGAAAAGACAATGTGTGTAGCAAAAGCGTTGTATGATATGTATTATATGCAATTTGGTGTATATATGGATGAAATGAAAATGCATAAGCTTATGTATTTTTCACAGAGAGAATCCCTCATGTGCTATAATCAGCCTTTATTTGACGGCACTTTTTATGGTTGGAAGTATGGCCCTGTATTGAAAGAAGTCAGAAGAGAGTATAAGTTTGAGACATTCTTTGTATCGGCTGTGGAAGGGGTAAGTGAAACTACTCAGAAGTTGCTGAAAAGAGTGCTTGACAGATATGGATCGCTTTCTTCTTGGAAATTGAGTAGCTTGTCGCATGAGGAATTTTCATGGAAAAAGGCAAGGGCAGGTCTTGCATCGGGTGAAGATGGGGATGTCGCACTTTCTCTGGATGCAATGAAGGTGGATGCAACGAAAGAACTTGTTGCAAGAGAGCGTTAACATAGAGATGAGGTGAGTATTATTAACACGGCGGAAAAGCGGAATTACTTTCGAGAATTCAAATGTGAAGTACTAACATCTACTCCCTATAACAAAGAGTTGGTTAAAAGCTTTGTATCGAAAAAAGCCAGGAATCAACTTGAATTATATATTACAAGCGAAGACAAGGCATGGGCTGAGGATACTGAAGGTGAAACAAGAGTTTACTTGATTAAAGATAAATCCGGCAGAATTGCCTTGTTTTTTTCTATTAAATGCGGTTTGCTGATCGGTGAAAATCTTAAATATAGATTGACAGAGGATGAAAGACAGTTTGTTGATATATTGATTGAAGCCAAAAAAGAGGGGAATGAGAAAGCAAGAGAGAATTACTATGATGCAGGTCTGTCCTTATATGGTGAAAGAGTAGACGTTCTGTTTGAGATAGCGGATAAAAGAGTGGAATCAAAGATGGAAGCCAAGGCTACAGGACAAGTTGAAAATTGGAAGGTAGAAAAGTGTGTATCGGCAATCGAACTGAGACATTTTTGTAAAAATGAAAGCTATCAGATACCTGAGAAAGTGGGAATACCTTTAGGGTTTTGGTTGTTTTGGGAACAAATAGTACCTACAATATTAGATATAACGAAGCGTGTAGGATGCAAATACATATATTTGTTTGCGGCAGACAGAACGGAAGAATTTGAAGTGTCAGATATGAAAAAACTGGTAAGATATTATAAAAATGCATTCAAGTTTTATGAATGTGATGAAGATGATCTGATAATTGTAAAACCAGAATATGATGAATATTGTTATGGATTAATACAAGAGGTAAGTAAACTTGAAAAAAATAGGGACGCTGTATGGCATGAGTTCTCAGATGTATAAGAAGTTATTATAGGATATTTCATTTATTGATTATGAAAAGATTGATTGAATATATGTTTCTTCTCTTATTAGCCACGGCCGCATGGAAAGATATCCATACAAGGCGCATCCCCAATGTGATCGTCCTTGGAATAGCGGCGGCAGGTATCTTCTCTATTCCGTTTTTCCCTGCAATCAGTCTTGCGGACAGAGGGATCGGGATATTCTGTGTGAGCGTTCCCCTTCTGGTCCTTACATGGATCGTGCCGGGATGCTTCGGCGGCGGAGACATTAAGTTAATGGCTGCCAGCGGAATATTCCTGGGATGGGAAGCTAATCTTGAGGCATTCGCACTGGCAGTTTTCTTGGCCGGGGGTTATTGTATCTGGATGCTTCTTAGAAAGAAGCTTAGCCGAAGGGAGCGGATCGCATTCGGACCATTTTTATGTGCGGGAATCATTGCAAAGATGCTTATAGCTCTTTAATAGAAGAGGAACCTTTATTTAGTGTGTCCCAAAATAATACTTCCCCCTATAAATGAAATCGCTAATCCCCCAGCTATGCTGGGGAGAATAGAGTAGGTTGTGACGAAGAGGATATTATAAAAAAGCCTCCTATGTTAAAATGAGAAAGGTGTCGCAAGCCAATCTCAAGAATAGGAGGCGGTCCAAATGGACAGTAAAAGTTTATCACACACGAGATGGAAATGCCAGTATCATATTGTATTCATACCAAAATATCGAAAAAAGAAATTATTCGGTCAGTTGAAATACGATGTACGGGAGATATTAAGTACCTTATGCAAATACAAAGGAGTAGAAATTATAGAAGGCGCAGTGTGTGCCGATCATGTGCATATGTGCGTGAGCATTCCGCCCAAGATAAGCATTTCAAATTTTATGGGATACCTGAAGGGGAAGAGTACGCTGATGATATATGACAGGCATCCGGAACAACAAAGTAAGTGGAATAAGGCATTTTGGGCAAGAGGGTATTATGTGGCAACAGTAGGAAATGTAACAGAGGATGCCATAAAGAAATACATCCGGGAACAGTCAGAAGAATCCCGGAAAGAAGAAAGTGAAGGAGCCGCTTTTTAGCGGCAGCAAGTAATATACGCTTGCGACACCCGCCTTTTAGGCGAGCAGTAACAGAGCCCTTGGGGGCGTTTTTCAAACCCCCACTTGAAGTGGGGGTTGGTGATTAGAGATACCCCACAGAATATGCCAGTGCTAAACGGTGGCATTTCCGCAGGGTATCTCTATTTTTCTTTAAAGTCGGAAAAAATCGGTATTAGCCGACTGCCCCATTTTATCATGAAAAGAACGATAAATATATAAATATGAGATCATGATAATAAAGTTATTAAAGATATAGATGGGGAATTGTTTTTGCCAATTTCTGCGATTTATGGTCCAAATGGAGGCGGAAAATCTAATGTTTTAGAAGCATTGCATACATTGGATTCCAAGGTGTTAAGACCGCTCTGCGCTACTTGTGATAAAGCTGATTGCGATTATAAAGCCCGTAAAATCCCGGTAGAACCATTTGCGTTTTCTGAACAGGCGAAAGAAGAACCTACGGAATTTGAATTATTTTTTAGAACAGCAAAAGCAGAGTATCGTTATATTCTTCATGTGAAAGAGGATGAAGTTGTTTATGAAAGTCTTGACCGAGTGAAAATGGATACGGGAAGACGTTCGGCGCTTTTCAGAAGAGATACAGATTCAACAGAATTAAAAGGGATTTTTGGAAGACTAAAGATAAGCGAGGATCTTTCAGCAACCTTGCCGCTGATTTCTTATCTTGGGATTACTTACAAGAAAAATGAGGTTGTAAGCGATGTATTGAAGTGGTTTGAAGATGCTATTGATTTTCTGAATTACGGAAATCCCTATCAGGAACTGAGAACAGCGATAGCAAAGTCCGAAGATATAAAACATTTAATATTGAATATGATAAAAGAGATGGATTTGGATATCGAAGATTTTAGAATTGAAGAAAAGGATAATGACCGCATTGAGGTTTTTACAAAGCATACTGTAGATGGGTATAGTGCAGAAATCACATTGTCGGAAGAATCCAGTGGTACAAGAAAATTGTTCGGGTTACTTCCGTTTATTGCAAAAAGTCTGATTTATGGAACTACGCTGGTCATAGATGAGCTGGACGCAAAGATTCATCCAGTATTACTTCAATATGTAATTAAGTTGTTTACAGATATGAGTATAAACAAGAAGGGCGGGCAGTTAATTTTTACTTCACATGATCTGTCTACCATGAATAACGAAGTATTCAGGAGAGACGAAATCTGGTTTGTGGCAAAGGGAAGGGGACAGAATTCAGGATTATATTCTTTGGTTGAATTTAAAAATGATAAGGGAGAATCTGTTCGTAAGGACGCAAAGTATGATAAACAGTATTTGGAAGGTAAATATGGTGCAGATCCTTATCTGAAAAAGATTATAGATTGGAGTGATGTAGGTGCCTAAAAAAGCAGGGATGGAGGCATGGAAGAAGAAACGCCGTCAAGAACATCTGGAGAAGAAAAAGTACCTTGTGCTGCAGAGACAATGCGCGTAATTGGTATGGCTGAGAGGTACGTGAAAAAGAATAAGCTACAAAAGGGGCAGATTTGGTGTGTGTATGATAAAGACAGCTTCCCGGCAGATGATTTCAACGGTGTGGTTTTGCGTGCAGAGCGGTTGAATACCAAGAGCCTGATTAACGATGAAAGTGATGATCGAAACAACGTTTTTTACTGCAAGCAGCTGTTGGTGGACGTGGATGAAGACCAAGATATTTCTAGTGCATATCGTATGGACAACGAAGATTTTCCGTTTGGTTATGAGTTTGTTCGTAAAGCTACGCTTCGAGAAATCAATTTTGGTGAGAGTGATATGACGGGCGAGAAATTATCGGTTTCTGGTGTAGAAGAAGTTCGTAAGGGCTTTAGAATTTGTAGGTATTGCGGAAAGATTCAGACCGAACACGGCAAAGCTAACCATAGCTTTGTTTGTAAAACCAGGAAGATGCCTGCATTGATGCAGACAGACGCTTATGAAGAATGCCTGTTTATGTATCGTGAATTCAGCACTGAAATCCTTCGCCTGCTTGTTCCTGCAACCACAATGGATTCCACTTCTGTAAAAATGGAATCTTTTGTTGCGGCATTTATGCTTGGCATGAAAGAGTATTTCGGCAATGTTGACCATCTGAGAGCAACTGTAAGTGAAGTGCCTGTTCCTGATGCAGACTATCGTAAGCAGTATCTTGTGATTTATGATTCTGTCCCAGGTGGTACTGGTTATCTGAAACAGTTGATGCATGAGAAAAATGCCTTGATTGAGATTTTTGAAAAGGCACTTCATGTGATGGGAAATTGCTCCTGCAAGGACGATCCTCAGAAGGATGGATGCTATCATTGTTTGTATGCGTATCGCCAGAGCCAGCAGATTGGTAATCAATGTTAACAACCTAACTCAAGCAACTACAACATATAGTGTTTCTTTTAATTGGCACGGGATTCCCTGTGTCTTTCTTTATTTATAACCACTAATACGATTAAAATATTGTACAAAATTCGCCCATAAAAACCAGCATATTTACTATTGACATAAGCTCCAAAAAATGCGGCGCAGCCCTTGTTTATATTACTTTTTTATGGGGGCTGCATCGTATGAATTTAATTCAAATCTTAGTCGATATTATCTGTAACACATTACTTGATCCACATGTCCTTGAACGGGTCAGAAACAGAAAAGGGGCTTTTACACGCAATTGCGGGAAACTTCCCTATTGGACATTGATCAAACTGTTATTAAGAAATTCCAAGAAAACTATTTCTTCATCACTGGATGAATTCTTTACCGAATTGCGGCATATATCAGGAATTCCAATCTCTGATACTGTGAAATGTTCCCAACAGGCTTTCAGCAAGGCCCGTTCCGGCATTGATCACTCTATTTTCAAAGAATGCTTCGAACGTGTACTTGACTTCCTTTGCAGCAGGGATTCCCTGGATTTCCATTCACGTTTCATGGGTGTATGGGGACGGCAGATCATTGCTGTTGACGGCTCTAAAATACCTCTTCCTAACCGTAAGACTCTTCTTGATAAATACGGCAGCATAGGGAGAGGCCAAAACTCTCCCACTGCCATTGCCAGTGTTGCTTTTGATGTACTGAATCACCGCATCCTTGATGCACAGCTCGAACCCATGAGCGTCGGTGAACGTACCCTTGCCATAAGGCATATGCAAAATATAAAAAGCAAAGCACGGACGAATCTATTATACACCATATTTGTCTTCGATAGGGGATATGCTTCAAAAAATTTATTTTCTTTTATCGAAGACACCTTACATGCCGGATATCTCTTCCGGTTAAGGACTAAATTTAACACGGATATTGATGCACTCCCTGTACCGGCGGATCGAAATGGAATCAGTGACTATATCTTTTTCCTTGATGGCAGGAAAGTACGCATCCTTAAATTTTACCTCCCAAGTGGGACGGTGGAAACGCTGATCACAAATGATTTTGACCTTGCCAAAGAACTGTTCCGCCAGTGTTACTTCCTTAGATGGCCGGTGGAGGAGAATTATAAGCTTGTCAAAGAAAAGATCGGGCTCACTAATTTCCGGGGCTATTCCGAGAACTCCGTTCTCCAGGAATTCTGGATATCGGTATTGCTTGCAAACCTGGCTCTTGCCATAAAGCGGGAGACGGACGGCATTGTTGACAGCACCATAAACCAGAAAGGGAATCAGAACAAATATATGACAAACATGAATGAGCTTGTCGGATACCTGAGCCGTCATATAGGAGAATATATGGATGCTGATACAGACACAGAAAAGTATGGCATCATCCGCTGTATATTTGATTTTGCCGTATCTCACCGGGTGTGTGACAAAAAGGGCAGCGGGGAATCAAATCTACGTACAACTCCAAGAAAAGTCAAACATCATTACAATAACAAGACTACACACTAATACCATTTAAGAAAGGTGGTGGTGCCAGTTTCTTTATATTCTACAATACAAACGCCATATCTAAAAAAACAGCTGATAGCAACCAAGGGGAAAGTCTGCCCTTTTTTCAGTGTATTTTAATCATTTCTATCATCTGCTATTATTGGTTTAATAGCTTAATCCTATTGTGATATCATGCCACTACTAAGTTGTTAACATTGATTGCAAAATATCTGAGCCGGAGATTGACCGTCCGACCGGACGACGCTTTTGAAAGCTGTGAACTCGAAGCGCCGCCCGCGTCTGATGCACCCGCCGATTGACTTTTCAACCGGCGGGCTTTTTTGTCCCTATCCAACCAATCACAACAAATTTAAGGAGGAAAATGTATGGAATTTTTTACAAGCGCAATCGACACTTTGAAGGTACTGGTTATCGCGCTGGGCGCTGGCCTTGGCGTTTGGGGCGTTGTCAATCTGCTGGAAGGTTACGGCAACGACAACCCTGGCGCAAATGCTCATGTACGATAAAGAAGCAAGCAACCGAAAACAAGAGATAGACCGCCAGTACCACACTATTCCGAACCAAAGAAACAAAAGACCAAAAAATAAGCATTATGGAAAAATCTAAACTTTTGGATTTTTCCACAATGCCGACTACTACGGAATCCCTCTCATTCTTTATTCCATAAAACCTATTGTAGATAATTTGTGGGTACAATGCTATATTAACAATAGGTTATAAAAAATTGTAGTTATTGTTAACCGCTTATACATGGAAATCAGAATTTAAAAATCGTACAATACGAAGAGGAGAAAAATATTATGGAGCGATTACCTGTTGGAAAAATTATACAAGGATTACGCAAAGCAAAGGGTATTACACAAGAAGAGTTAGCGGAAGTATTGGGCGTTTCAAGCGCAGCAATTTCTAAATGGGAACATGGACAAATGTATCCAGATATTACACTGTTCCCCGTGATTGCCAGATATTTTAATATTTCCATTGATTGTCTGTTTGGATTTTCAAATGATTTGTCGGAAGAAGAATATCTAAAAAACAGGCAGGAATGTATAAAGTTATTTGCAAGTGGAAAGTGTCTTAATGGAATTGAACGGATTAAAAGGCTGGTTTATTTATATCCAACAAATGATAGGATAAAGATTGATTTGCTAAAAAATGTACTTCCATATCTAGTTTTAGAAAAAGATTCCGAAATTCGTGAAAATTTAATCCGTCAGATGATTTTGATATGTCAGAGATGTATAGATGATAGCGTTCAATCACAAAAACATTTCTTGCTTGCACATTTGTTTATTATGATTAAAAAATACGAAGATGCGTCTGCCTGCCTTGTTGATGAAAATGAATTTATGGCAATAGACATGAAGAATAGCCTAATACTAAGAGAAAATAATGCAAATGCCATTGACATAATAGATTCAACAATAAATATGTTAGGAATACAGTTGATATATGAATTGCGTAATAAGGTATCATATTGGATAAAAAACGACTTGACATACACAAAAGATATTTTAGAAAAGCAATGCACTCTTATAACAGTATTAGGGCTAAGCCGCAATTTATATTTTATGGTTTATATGAACATGGCATATGTTTATTGTCTAAGCAGTCAAAAAAATGCAGCTTTAGAATTAATACAAAAATTTATCACAATGTATAAGGAGAATCCCATAAAAGATAGTATGCTTATCAATGTTTTTGTGTCAGGCTTTTCAAGCCAGCCGTTTGATATAATAAGAAAAACGTCTGCATTTATTGAATTAAATCAAATATTGGAGGAATATTTATGAAAAACTATGGCTATTTATTATCCTATTTCAAAAGGAAAAAAGTTTGTGCGTTATTTGCACTAATGCTCTTTTCATCCTTTATAACTTTGTGTCCGCCGTTCATTACAAGAATCCTTCTGGATTACGGTATTGCAAGTCTATCAATAAAAACCGTTTTGTTGAGTGGAATATGTCTGCTATTTGTTTATATTATCAGTTTTTTTGCTAATTATTTAATCAGCCAATCATTGATCCGGACTAGCAACTACTTTGTTGCAGATATTAAAAATGACTTGATTTCAAAGGTTTTAAAATTACCTATGGAGTTTTTTGATAAACAACAGACAGGCTATATTTTAGAACGTGTAAAAGAAACTGATTCCCTAAATGTTTTTTTCTCACCTGTATTTTTAAAATTTTTGACCAGTATATTTTCGTGTGTTGGAGCGTGGATATTTATATTGTCGATACGTTGGGAATTATCCTTGATATTGATTATATTTTTGCCTGTTTTGTATTACTTTACTAATTATTCAAGTATACAAATTAAAAAAGTTTCAAAAACATTACTTGAATCTAATGCACAAACATCCGGGAAGATTCAAGAAAATATAGGTGGTATTTCAACGATTAAAGAAATGAATTTAGAAAAACAGCGGTCAAATGAAATGGCTAAGCAAATAAGAAATGTTGCAGACCAATCCATAAAACGTAATAAGAAAATGAACCTTGCTTCTGAGGGTATACAAGGTTTTACTAATATATTTTCAGTTTTACTCATTATCTGTTCTGGATTATTTATAATTAATGGAAAAATGTCTATGGGCGATTACTGGGCAGTTTCACAGTATGCAACAGTAATATTTGCACCTATACAAATTTTGGCAAGTATTAGTGTTATGGTGCAGCCGGGGACTGCTGCTTTATCTAGAATCGGTACTATTTTAAGGCTTAAAACAGAGAATGAAATTGAGGGAAAGAGAAAAATAGAGAAAGTTACCAAAGTATCGTTTACAGATGTTTCATTTGGGTACACGAACCACAATGTTATTCAAGACTTTAATATGGTTATTCATAAAAATGAGAAAATTGCATTACTCGGAAAAAACGGAAGCGGTAAGACAACGATTGCTAAGTTGCTCATGGGATTTTATAAAAACTACAAAGGTTCTATAAAGATAAACAACATAGAATTGAAAGAAATCTCGTTATCTGATTTAAGAGAAAAAATAGGCATTGTGGCACAAAATATTGTTTTGTTCTCTGGAACTTTGATAGATAATCTGATGTATGCTGCACCACAGCTGACAGAAAACGAAATTACTTCAATTCTCCAAAAAGCGGGACTTGATATGTCTGAATTTGAAAATGGACTAAAAACTATAATAAGTGAAAACGGGAAGAATTTATCTGGTGGACAAAGACAGAAAATTGCGTTTGCAAGAATGATTATCAAAAATCCAGATGTTGTGATTTTTGATGAAGCAACATCCAACTTAGATGTCGATACCCAAGAATTGGTGCGGGAATCGGTAAATATATTATTTGCAGATAAAATTTGTATCATTATCACGCATGATTCACATATGGCAGAAATAGCTAATTCGATTGTGCGCCTTTCTGAATGACATCGGATTGATTTTTTAATGAATAAGTTAGTCAGATAAATGAAAACTGCTTTTTGCTCTCAATCAAAAGGGCTGGAGTTCAAATATGTGTTTATTGCCGCCGTGAATAACAGAATTATTCCGTTATTATCTGCAATCAACAAAACGGATTCTATCTCTGAAGCAGAATCTTTAACATCAGAGAAATGTCTGCTGTATGTTGCGATGACCCGTGCACAGAAAAGCGTTTACATTACAAGCTACGGAAGAAAATCTAAGTTTCTTGAGTAAAAACAAGTATATCTATTCCTGCGAGTAACAAGCCAAGTGAGCATGCTAGTACAACATTGCATTAATTCTCGAGTAATAAGCACTTGCTATCCATGCCATCTGCACGCCTTCGAACCTAGATGTAGCCCGCTACACCGTCGGTTCGTAGACGCACAGCTGACACGAATATCAAGCACTATTACTTCAAGATTAACGCAATGATGTACTAGCATAATTATTTGGCGACTGCCTCGAGGGTCAATCAGGTTAAAATTGACCAAGTGTTACAGGAAACTACAGAAAAAATGGAAACACAAAGTGAAGTGGAGTCTTTTATGCTGAAAGGCTTCACTAATTTTGTGGGGGTCGTTGTATAATGACTTGATTTGGTATAAAATAGTTTTAAATTAGTTCTAGAAAGTTATAGATTAGTCATAGAATTTAGTCATAGAAATAATAAAAGGCGGTGGATACTATGATTTATGCAGACAATCAGCTAAAAGAGAAGATCTTAAAATTAATGGATACTTTTGAAAATGAAGTAATTGAATTTAAAGAAGCAAGGAGCAATTATTCTTTCAATGATATTGGAAAATATTTTTATGCTTTGAGTAATGAAGCTAATTTGCGAGGATTGCAAGAAGCATGGCTGGTCTTTGGAATATCTGATGAGAAAGAGATTGTTGGAACGGAATTTCGGAAACAAGGAGGACTGCACAGCCTAAAGAAGGAAATAGTGAATGGAACAAATGAGCGATTGACATTTATGGAAATCTATGAACTAACTATGAAGGGATGTCGAATTATTGCATTTCAGATCCCTCCAGCAATACGGGGAATACCGACCACATGGCAAGGAGCGGCATATGCAAGAGAACATGAATCTGTATCGCCTTTGCCTATGAATAAGGTTGATTTAATCAGAAGCCAGATAGGAGTGGACTGGTCAAAGGAGATAGTAAAAGGAGCATCTATAGAAGATTTGGATGAGGAAGCAATTAAACGGGCACGTGAACTTTTTTCAAAACGCCAAAAGGATCGTAAGAAAGCGCAGGAGATTTTAAAAAAGTTATCAGACATTGAAGTGTTAAATAAAGCGGGAATAACAATTAAAGGAGAAATTACCAGGACAGCATTGCTTCTTTTAGGGAAAAGTGAATCCAGTTATTTTTTTGACGGTTTTATTCCAAGATTAACATGGACTTTGTACAATGCTGACAATACAGTGAAAACATATGAGCATTTTGACATGCCTCTACTTTTGGCAGTAGACGAAGTATATTCTCGAATTAGAAATGTAAAGTATCGCTATATTGCTGGGCAGCAAACACTATTTCCGGATGAGGTTGATCAGTATGAGCCAGAATTGATAAAGGAGATTATAAATAATTGTATTGCTCATCAAGATTATCGTTTACGTGGAAAAATCAATATTGAAGAGTTTGAGGATAAACTTGTTTTTATGAATGAAGGAGCATTTATCCCGGAAACTATTGAACAAGCGTTGGAGCCAGGATATAAACCGCCTTATTATCGAAATGTATTTTTGTGCAATGCAATGGTAAATTTGTATATGATTGATACTAATTCTATGGGAATACCGATGATGTATCAAATTCAAAGAGATAAGTGTTTTCCTTTACCAACATATGATTTAGAAACACTCAACCGGGTTAAGGTGACTGTATTTGGAAAAATCATAGATAAAAATTACACACAACTTTTATATTCAAATGGCGATTTAGATATACAAACTGTATTTTTGTTAGATAAGGTTCAAAAGAAAGAAACAATATCTAAAGAAAATTTTAGGATATTAAAAAAGCAAGGCTTGATAGAGGGGAGGTATCCAAATTTATTTGTGGCTTTTAAAGTAGCAGATATTGTGGGACAAAAAGCGGACTATATACGAAACAAAGGATTAGATGATGATATTTGCAAACAGTTAATAGTAAAGGCCTTAGAATCTATGGGAGAAGCAAGTAAGCATGAATTGATGGATATATTAGACAAGGCATTACCGGATGTATTGAGTGAAAATCAAAAATCAAAAAAAGTATCAAATCTATTGCAAATATTAAAAAATGAGAAAATTATTGCGACAAAAGGTAAAAACCGGTATGCAAAGTGGTATATAGTAAAATGATTACTAATGTATACAAGGAGTTTATGCTGTATGCGATAGGTAGAAATAACAATAAATATCATCGCTTCTTGAACAGCAAACTCCAAAAATTTAAAGGAAAAAAAGAAGAAAATATCGCTTCATGAAAGGTGTGGTTCAACAGAAGGGGAACCTTTATTTAGTGTAGCCAAAAATAATGCTTCCTCCTATAAATAGAGATACCCCACAGAATGTGCCAGTGCTAAACGGCATCATTTCCGCAGGGTGTCTCTATTTTTCTTTAAAATCGGAAGAAATCGGTATTAGCCGACTGCCCCTTAGCATTGTCTTTATTCCTTAGAAACATATATAGGGAAGCAATCTGCAGGATTTTTTATATTGCGGTAATAATCTATGAAGCGTTCAAGGAGTTCATCTTGAGACGTTGTCTCGCCGATTAATTCCATCTCATCAAGCGCTTTCTGAGCATTTCCGTCAATCTGGTATGCCTGGATCGCTTTTTCTTCTATATGCTTCGGGGCCTTCTCAAGCGTCTGCCCTTCTTCCCAGATCACAAGCTTGTCTTTCTTGCCTTTTCCCCGATAATTGATAGAAGTACAAGTATAAGTAGAATCAGGGTCAAGATTTGAATAGAAATCTCCGGAAACTTCCGCGGGGAATATGATGCTCATGGTGTCATAATAAAAATATTTTTCTTCGTCTACAGACAACGGATACTGACAATGTAATTCGTAAAAGCCTTCGTGTTTGTCCGAGGTTTTGTCAATAATGTCCATTGATCCCAGTATCGGCGGATTGACCAGCTTCGGGAATTCCAGCGTACAGTAGATGTCCCCGCCCGCCAGTTGGTAGAGTTCCGTGATCTTAATATCTTCTGCCGGTACGGCAAAGACGCTTGATTCCAGGAATTCCGTCCAGCCGATCTTAACTAAGGCTCCGCCAACCAATAGAAAGAAACCGAGTATTATAATGTTCAGGAAGGTGATCTTCTGGCGGTACTTCCTGAGAGATTTTACGAACCGCGCCCCTTCTTTGTCAGTCTCTTCCGGGATGGCAGAGACAGGCGGGAACGTCTCTTTGGCCTGTTCATAGGCCTTGCGGCAGCCGGCGCAGTCTTCGATATGATCCTTGATGATTCGGCTGCTTTCTTCACTGCAAACGTCGTCTTCGTACAGGATCAGCAGATCCCGGATCACCTCGCATGGTACGGGTGCATTCTTCGAAGCGTTCAGATAGCTTTGGTCATGTTTGGAATTCGTATTATTCGTAGTATTCATATTCGTACCCCTTTCATTTGAAAATGATCTGTTCGCGGATTTTTGATTTTGCCCGGTGATAGGTGACCCTTGCCCAGCCTTCCTTCCGGCCGAATATCTCGCCGATCTCCCGGAAGGACAGCTCGCCGAGCGTCCTCAGCGTGAACACTTCCTTGTAAGGTTCCTCCAGATAATGAAGGACCTTATAGATAGAGAGCGCTTCATCCTTGCTGATACACATGGATTCCATGCTGTGCTGTGAAGAACTCTCACTGTCAGAGATCTTATCTTCTGTCTCCTGGTGTTTCGTCTTTTTTATGTGGGACAGGTAAGTATTCTTGGCAATCTGAAAGAGCCAGGTTTTAACGGAGCATTCGCCGCGGTATTTGTTGATATTCTTCAATACCTTAAAGAAGGTTTCCTGAGTGATCTCCTCGGCAATATCCGGGCTTTTGCTCATGGCCAGGATGAAGAGATAGACGTCTTTGAAATACAATCGGTACATTTCCTCGAAATCCATGGTGTATCACCTCCTTTATTAATTAGACTCCCCGGGGTACGTTTTGTTACAGGAATTCTCCTTATTATTCGTATAATCTGCCAATCAGATGATCAGCCATATAATCAGAGACCTCCATATAATCGTGCGGGAACATTGAGAAAATGTCAAGCAGAGACTTAGAAATGCAAAATATTATAGACAACTTGAATGCGGATGTGGTATGATGAACACCGACACTATGTGAATACTCTTTGCTTGGTATCAGGCAGGGGGTATTTTTTATCTTACCAAAGACCGTGCTGTTATAAAGTGTTAAAGTCTATGATGTTCATATGATAAATCAGGAAGGAATGTTTTTATATGGAAGAAGTAAGATTTGAAGATCTGGGACTGTGTCCGGAAATCATGAGAGCAGTGAAGAAGATGGGTTTTGAGGAAGCGTCGCCGATCCAGGCAAAAGCGATCCCGGTTATGATGTCGGGGAAGGATCTGATCGGACAGGCACAGACCGGGACCGGCAAGACGGCCGCATTTGGGATACCGCTTCTTACGAAGATCAATCCTAAGAATAAGAAGCTGCAGGCGATCGTACTGTGTCCGACCAGAGAGCTTGCCATACAGGTAGCGGAGGAGATCCGCAATCTGGCGTATTATATGCACGGCATCAAGGTGCTGCCGATCTACGGCGGGCAGGAGATCGTGAAGCAGATCCGCTCCCTGAAGAGCGGCGTACAGTTGATTATCGGAACACCTGGACGTGTGATGGATCATATGCGGCGAAGAACGGTGAAGATGGACCAGCTTCACACGGTCGTATTAGATGAGGCGGACGAGATGCTCAACATGGGCTTCAGGGAGGATATTGAGACGATATTGGAAGAGGTGCCAAAAGAGCGTCAGACGGTACTGTTTTCTGCGACCATGCCTAAGCCGATCCTGGAGATCACGAAGAAATACCAGACGGATGCCGAGCTTATCAAGGTGACCAAGAAGGAACTGACGGTTCCAAGCATTGAGCAGTATTATTATGAAGTAAAGCCGAAGAATAAGGAAGAAGTGTTATCAAGAATCCTTGATATCTATAATCCTAAGCTGTCGGTCGTGTTCTGCAATACGAAGAAGCAGGTGGATCTTCTGGTAAACGGGCTCTTAGGCAGGGGATATTTTGCCGCGGGGCTGCACGGAGATATGAAGCAGGCGCAGAGAGACCGGGTCATGGAGGGCTTCCGCAAGGGGAAGACGGATATCCTGGTGGCGACGGACGTTGCGGCGAGAGGGATCGACGTGGATGAAGTGGAGGCCGTCTTCAACTATGATCTTCCGCAGGATGATGAATATTATGTACACCGTATCGGCCGGACCGGAAGAGCGGGACGCGTGGGACGGTCCTTTTCCTTTGTTTCCGGCAGGGAGGCATACAAGCTTAAGGAGATACAGAGGTACTGCAAGACGAAGATCTATGCGCAGAAGGTTCCGTCGCTGAATGACGTGGCGAATACCAAGATAGAGAAGCTGATGGATACGGTGAACCGGATGATCGAAGAAGAAGATCTGACCGCATATCTGCAGTTGGTCCAGTCGGAGGTCAACGATTCTGATTATACCAGTATGGATATTGCGGCGGCGCTTTTGAAGCTGTGCGCAGGGGGCAAAGAAGAGCCACAGGAGACATTTGCCGATACGGGGGCGGAAGAACCGGGGATGGTCCGTCTGTTTATTAATGTCGGTAAGAAGGATAAGGCAAGGCCGGGAGATATCCTTGGGGCATTGGCAGGCGAGAGCGGAATTCCGGGCAGAGTCGTAGGCACGATCGATATGTACGATAAATACACGTTTGTAGAGGTCCCTACAGAGTATGCAAGGGAGATCATCAACTCTGTGAATCATACGAAGATCAAAGGGAAATCAGTGGCAGTCGAGCCGGCCAATCAGAAATAAGCCCCGACAGCAATATGCATTGCTATGCTTCCCGCTCGATTCCCTTTGACGAGAGGAATCTTTCGGCATAGGCGTCCCATTCCTTTTCCAGTGTTTTGTCCATGGAGAAGGTGTTCATGGAAATGCCTGTGACACATTGTAGGATCGATCCGTCATAATGAAAGTTCAGATACAACCCGGTAATGTCTTGTGGGCTGAAAGAGGTTATCTGATGTTCCAGGAGGAATGCTTTGAAGTCTCCGGGGGCAAGCGACAGTATGATCTTGAAGTTCAGCGGGGTGCGTTTCCCGCGGATGATGCTCAGGCAATATTCGCGCAGATCCTTCCAGCAGGCGTAATCCTGCTCCGGCTTCTCATCGAAGAAATCCTTGTGAAGGTAGCCGTCTATGGTATATCTGCAGAATGTGGTGATCTCTCCCTCGATCAATGCAAACTGATCGAAGGTATCACGAAGGAGCAGATGAGACATACAGGATTTGGCTGATAATGTAAACAGATTCATATAATGATCTCCTTTCCGCTAGGGTGTGTTCTGATGGGTATAATTTTAGTATAGCATATATTTGACTTTTAAGGGGAAAAACAGTACAATGTGTACAGATTATAAGCTGTATGGATGTAACAGGGCAGTTTGTCTGAAGTGTTGCCTGACAGAGGGAGTACGCGGCTATCGTGAAGAAACAAGAGAAGAAGACGAAGAAAAGTGAAGACAGGGATATCGTCCTGCGCATGGCGGTTACTGCCATGATCGTCTGGATGATCTTCGGAGGGATCGTTTTTGCCATAGGCGTGATGAACCCCAGGGAAGATCCAAGGGCGGGTCTTGCAAGGCTTGAACAGATGGAGGCGGAAGATACGGAAGAGATCGACGGTCAGATCCAGGCGTTAGAGGAGGCAGAGCGGGCGGCGGATGAGGCGTGGGCCAACAGGCCGCTGAGCGAGAAGTTCGCCAATTCATATGTGATAGGCGATTCAATTGCCCAGGGCTTGTATGAGCAGGCGGTTTTGGACGGTGCATATGTTACGGCAGAGCAGGATACAGGCGTATGCAGATCGGAAGTCAGCATGATCGAGAATCATGTTTCAAGAGCGGCGGAGGTAGGTCCGCAGGTGTTGTTCTTATGCTACGGCCTTAAGGATGTAGAAGCGGCGTCGGGGAATGCGGATATATTTGCAATGGCATATAAGAGCGTACTGGACACGCTTAAGGAGAAGCTGCCAGAGACAAGGATCTATGTCAACAGTGTTCTGCCGGTCGAGCAGGCTGTGACCGACGAAAACGAGCTGTACGGCTGTATTCCCGAATATAATGAGAAGCTTAAGGAATTATGCGCCGAAGTGGGCGTAACTTTTATTGATAACAGCAGTCTGGTCAAGGATGAGTACTATTATGAGGATGGCATTCATCTGACGGCGGAATACTACACGGAATGGGCGGATCATATGGCTGAGATTGCGGAATTGTAGTAGATAGTAAAGGAAGCTTATATTCATGTTATTTGACAGTGTTGTTTTTTTGTTTTCATTTTTACCGGTGGTTCTGATCCTGTATTACCTGGCGCCGGGCAGGCTTAAGGAGGCGGTGCTTCTTCTGGCAAATCTGGTATTCTACGCTTGGGGAGAACCGGTGGGGGTACTTGTACTTATATGTTCTGTCATATTTAACTATATCTGCGGGCTGGATATTGCGGGCAAGACGAAGAACCGCCGCAGAGCAAGGCTTAGTCTGATCATCAATCTGGCGGTGAATCTCGGTGTTCTGGGATTTTTTAAATACGGAAGAGCGGTACTTACTGGTTTGGGCGCTGTGCTTCCGGTCGATATACCGTATCAGGGAGAGAGGCTGCCGATCGGCATGACTTTCTATACTTTCCAGATATTATCTTATATTATAGAAGTTTACAGAGGGAATGTAAAGGCGCAGAAGAATATCATGGACTTTGCGCTTTATGTTACCATGTTCCCGAAGCTTCTTATAGGTCCGGTCGTGAGGTATCCCGACATTGAGAAACAGCTTCATACAAGGCAGCTATCGGTGGGGAAGCTTGGAGAAGGGATGATGTATCTGGTTCTTGGGCTTATGAAGAAGGCGGTGCTGGCGGACACGATAGGAGTGGTGTACGCGAAGGTCATATCGCTCGAGACCGGGCAGATGTCTGTACTGAGTGCGTGGCTTGGATGTGCGGCGTTTGCGCTTCAGATCTATTATGATTTCAGCGGATATTCGGATATGGCGGTTGGACTTGGGAAGATGCTGGGATTCGACCTGCCGAAGAATTTTGACCATCCTTATATTGCGGGGAGCACTACGGAGTTCTGGTATCGGTGGCATACGTCTCTTAGGGGATGGTTCCGGGAATATGTGTATTATCCTCTTGGCGGCGGGGAGACAGATGAAGGCAGGCAGGTGAGGAATATCCTTGCGGTATGGCTTCTGGTCGGTCTGTATCACGGTCTCTCATGGAACTATATAGTGTGGGGATTGTATTGCGGAATCCTGATGGCTGCGGAGAAGCTGTTCCTGTGGAGAATGCTGGATGGGCTGCCGGGATTCCTGGGACATATATACAGTATTGTGCTGGTACTGATCGGCTGGGTATTCTTCTTCAGTCCGGGAATCGGTGAAGCCTTGTCTTATCTGGGAGTCATGTTCGGGGCGGGAGCTTCTGGATTGGTTGACGATCAGGGAATGTACCTTCTGGTCACGAATCTGTCATGGTTCATCATCATGGTGTTGGGATTGATGCCGTTCATACATAAGGGATTTGACAGCATTGCGGATCAGGGAGACAAGGGCTGGGCCGTGGTGAATGCCGCGGTATATGCCCTGATTTTTGCGGTGTGTTTTGCGTATCTGACTACGGGACCTCACGGACCGTTTTTGTATCTTGCCTTTTAGGGATATTCTGGGAATTCGGAGAAGAATGATGAAACAGAGATCAAACAAAGCCGGAAAACTATATAGAAGAAAAACAGCGGCGGCAGTGCTCCTGGGGATGCTGGGGCTGATGTTCCTGATTGAGCTGATTCCGATCCAGAGATCATACTCGGGAAAGGAGAACCGCAAGCTCCTGGGACGGCCAGAGATATCTCTTAAGGCGGTCGCAGACGGGAGCTTTATGAGACAGTATGAGGAGTACCGGTCCGATCAGTTTACGGGGCGGAGCCTGTGGCTGTCGGTGCGGAACGATATGGATCTGCTGGCGGGAAGGCGGGATTCTAACGGTGTATTCAAGGGAGAGGATCAATATCTGCTGGAAGACGTGGCCAGGCCGGATCAGGAGCAGATGAAGGAGAAGCTGGATGCCATGGGAGAATTCCGGTCAAGCTACGGTAAGGTTCCCATGTATCTGATGCTGGTTCCGAATTCTGCCAATATTCTGGAGGATAAGCTTCCCAGATTCGCGGTCACGGCGGATCAGGAGCAGATCTTTGAAGATATCCGTCAGGAGCTTGGAGAGCAGGTCGTCTGGGTAGATGTCAGCAAGACATTGAAGGAGCACAGGAAGGAAGAGATCTACTACCGCACGGACAGCCGGTGGACAACGCGGGGAGCATATTATGCTTTTCAGAAGCTCTCGGAGACTATGGGGCTTGATCAGGAGAAGACGCCTAAGTGGCAGGAATATGTGGTTACGAATATATTTAACGGGAATCTGTCGGCCAGGAGCGGATATGGGGGAGGCGTGGAAGAGTCCATCTATATATATGACGCAGAGAAGAAGGGGGAAGAACCTCAGATCGTGGTTGAATATGTGGATGAGGGCAGGAAGACGTCTACCCTGTATGACCGGACGAAGCTTAAGGAAACTGACGCATATAGTCTGTTCCTTGGCGGCGACCATGCCAGGGTAAATATTCGGACTACGGCGGATACTACGGACCGGCTGCTGCTTGTGAAGGATTCCTACGCGAACTGCCTGATTCCGTTTCTGACGCCTTATTACAGAGAAGTGATCGTGATCGACCCGGCGTATTACAAGGGCAGCCTGGATGATATCATGGAAGAGAATAAGATTACAAGCGTATTATTCCTGTATAATGGAAATACTTTTGCAGAGGATGAGAATATAAACGGGGTGCTTAGGTGATGGTAAGGCTGAATAAATACTTAAGTGATGCCGGAGTGTGTTCCAGGCGGGAGGCAGACCGGCTGATCGAGAGCGGCCGGGTGACGGTTGACGGGATCAGGGCTGTCCCGGGGATGAAGGTGGAGGCCCATCAGGAGGTCAGAGTCGGGAAGAAGCTGATCGGGGGCGGCGGCAAACGGATCGTCCTGGCGGTGAATAAGCCCGCGGGCATCGTATGTACAGAGGACAAAAGAGAGCGGAAGAATATTATCCGGTACTTGAATTACCCTCAGAGGATCACGTATGCGGGCCGTCTGGATAAGGACTCGGAGGGCCTTCTGATCATGACCAACGACGGAGATCTGATCAATGGAATGATGCGGGCAAGATACGGGCATGAGAAGGAATACAAGGTGACGGTAGATAAGCCGGTGACAGACGGATTCTTAAGGCAGATGGCAGAAGGTGTCAGGATCACAGACCGGGAGAAGAAGCTTGATGCGGTGACCAGGCCGTGCAGGACGAAGGCGGCAGGCAGATATACATTTACCATTGTACTGACCCAGGGGCTTAACCGGCAGATACGCAGGATGTGCGAGGCGCTGGGATACCGGGTGACCAGACTGGTAAGGATAAGGGTCATGAATATTGAACTTTCGGGACTTAAGACGGGAGAGAGCAGAAAATTAACGGAACAGGAGTTAAAGGAATTATATGAGCGGATCGAAGAAAGACAGAATGCTGGAGCTGGTGCAGATCTTGGGTGATGCCGGACGCGCCTATTATCAGGAATCCAGGGAGATTATGAGTAATTATGAGTATGATAAGCTGTATGATGAGCTTCTGGGGCTGGAGAGAGAGCTTGGGATCACTTTGGCGGGCAGCCCTACGGTGAACGTAGGTTACGAGGTGTTAAGCGAGCTTCCTAAGGAGCGGCATGAAAGTCCGATGCTTTCGCTGGATAAGACGAAGGAGGTGGAAGAATTAAGGAAGTTCCTGGGAGATCAGAAGGCGCTGATGTCCTGGAAGCTGGACGGCCTGACCATCGTCCTTACTTATCGTGAGGGGAGGCTCTATAAGGCGGTAACCCGCGGAAACGGAGAAGTCGGCGAGGTGATAACCAACAATGCCAGGGTATTTAAGAATATTCCGCTTCAGATCGCTTATCAGGGGGAGCTGATCTTAAGAGGCGAGGCAGTGATCGGATACCGGGATTTTGAGCGGATCAATGCAGAGATCGAGGATGCGGATGCAAGATATAAGAATCCAAGGAATCTTTGCAGCGGTTCTGTAAGGCAGCTCAATAATGAGATCACAGCCAGGAGAAATGTCAGGTTCTTCGCATTTTCACTAGTGCAGGCGGAGGATGTAGACTTCCATAATTCTAGGGCATATCAGATGGAGTGGCTTAGGGAGCAGGGTTTTGAAGTCGTCGAGTACCATATGGTGACGGCGGATACGGCAGAGCAGGAAGTTATAAAATTTTCAGAAAAAATCGCGCATAATGATTTTCCGTCGGATGGACTTGTGCTAATATATGATGATATAGCATATGGTCAGTCTCTTGGACGGACGTCTAAGTTCCCGAGGGATTCCTATGCGTTTAAGTGGGCGGATGAGATCCGGGAGACGAAGCTTGTTGAGATCGAGTGGAGTCCGTCGAGGACAGGGCTTATTAATCCGGTCGCGATATTCGAGCCGGTGGAGTTAGAGGGTACGACGGTCAGCCGTGCAAGCGTCCATAATATCAGTATTATGGAGGATCTGGAGCTTGGGATTGGCGACCGGGTCGAGGTCTATAAGGCGAATATGATCATTCCGCAGATCGCGGAGAACCTCACGCGAAGCGGTGTGAAGGATATCCCTGAGCAGTGTCCGGTGTGCCGGGGGAAGACCGAGATCCGGCAGGTCGCCAATGCGAAGGCGCTGTACTGTACCAATCCCGACTGCCAGGCCAAGCATGTGAAGTCGTTTGCTCTGTTCGTCAGCAGAGACGCGCTGAATATCGAAGGACTGTCTGAGGCAACTCTGGAGAAATTCATTACCCTTGGATATATCCGGGAATATGCGGATATCTTCCATCTGGACAGATACCGGGATGAGATCCGGTCTCTGGAGGGATTCGGGGAGAAGTCTTATCAGAACTTGATCGACAGCGCAGACAAGGCGAGGACGACGACGCTGCCCCGGGTGATTTATGCGCTTGGGATCGCCAACATCGGTCTTGCCAATGCGAAGATGATCTGCAGGGAATTTGGGTATGATGCAGAAGCCATGCTTCGGGCGACGCAGGAAGAGTTAAATGAGATTCCGGGCGTCGGGGAAGTGATCGCGAAGGCGTTCGTAGATTATTTCTCCTCCGAGCTGCATGTGAGGCGGTTTCGGGAGCTTTTAGAGGAGCTTAATATCCCGGAAGAAAAGGCGGAAGAGGCGAAGCAGATATTTGCGGGGATTAATTTTGTGATCACCGGCAGTGTGGAGCATTTTGCCAACCGGGGAGAGGTCAAGGAACTGATCGAAAGTCTGGGCGGCAAGGTGACGGGGTCTGTCACATCCAAGACCAATTATCTGATCAACAATGACGTGACGTCCGCATCATCTAAGAATAAGAAGGCGAACGACCTGGGTATCCCGATCATATCTGAGGAGACATTTCTTGATATGGTGCAGCAGAATACTGCGGAAGCGTAGGGAGTTAGCCAGCTGGGCTTAGGTATAGATTGAGCAGAAAGTGAGGAAAAAAGATGTCCAGTCAGGATAATCATGAGAACGATATAGAGAAAGCAGAGAATGGACAGGTAGAAGAGACCAAAAACCATGAGGACGAGTATGAGAAGATCTGTTTCGTGTGCAGGCGGCCGGAGACGGTTACGGGGAAGATGATCGACCTTCCCAACGGGATCTCCATCTGCAGCGATTGTATGCAGAAGAGCTTTGACGCTATGATGAGCGGACAGATCGATTACAGCCAGTTGATGAATATGAATATACCGGGCGTTCAGATCTTGAATATGGCGGATATGGAGAAGAACATCCCCAAGAAGCAGAAGGTCAAGAAGAAGAAGGAAGGGGAGGAGAAGAAGCCTCTGATCGACATCCGGAATATTCCGGCTCCCCACAAGATCAAGGGGAAGCTTGACGAGTATGTGGTGGGGCAGGAATATGCGAAGAAGGCCATGTCTGTGGCGGTCTATAACCATTACAAGCGTGTGGCGACTGGGACCATGGACGAGATCGAGATCGAGAAGTCGAACATGCTGATGATCGGACCGACCGGTTCCGGGAAGACGTATCTGGTCAAGACGCTGGCAAGGCTTCTTGACGTGCCGCTTGCCATCACGGACGCCACTTCGCTTACAGAGGCGGGCTATATCGGCGATGATATCGAGAGCGTGGTATCCAAGCTCCTGGCTGCGGCAGGCAATGATGTGGAGAAAGCGGAGCAGGGGATCATCTTCATCGACGAGATCGACAAGATCGCGAAGAAGAAGAATACGAACCAGAGGGATGTGAGCGGGGAATCCGTTCAGCAGGGGATGCTCAAGCTCCTGGAAGGAAGTGAAGTGGAGGTTCCGGTGGGAGCCAACAGTAAGAATGCCATGGTGCCGCTCACTACGGTGAATACGAAGAATATCCTCTTCATCTGCGGCGGCGCGTTCCCGGATCTGGATATGATCATCAAGGAACGGCTGACGAAGCAGTCCTCGATCGGCTTTGGCGCGGAACTGAAAGACAGATATGACCATGATAAGACGATCCTTGAGAAGGTTGCGACGGAAGATCTCCGAAGCTTCGGTATGATACCGGAGTTCCTTGGCCGTCTACCGATCGTATTTACCCTGCGGGGCTTAAGCGAGGAGATGCTGATCAAGATCCTGAAGGAACCTAAGAACGCGATCTTGAAGCAGTATCAGAAGTTGCTGGCTCTCGATGAGGTGAAGCTTGAGTTTGATGACGGCGCCCTGTCTGCGATCGCGAAGAAGGCCATGAAGAAGGATACAGGGGCGAGAGCGCTTCGGGCGATCATCGAGGAGTTCATGCTGGATATCATGTATGAGATCCCCAAGGACGACAGTATCGGGCAGGTGACGATCACAAGGGAGTACATAGAAGGAACCGGCGGGCCGCTGATCATGTTAAGAGGGCAGGAACCGGCGCGGATCGAGTAAGATGAAGAATAGGATAAACAGAACACCTCATATACTCTATAAAAAGTATATGGGGTATTTTATATTATGAATGGAAATTCTTGCAGGGAGAAGATATTGTCAGAGGATTATTATGACTTTATCTCTCCGATCTATAGAGCGGTTGAACCGTCGGAGATCGGTGGGGCGGACGTCTGTGTTCAGGAGATGGATTTCGGATTTCGGGCAGTCTATGCGAACCGTGAGGGTATGGCGCCCTTATCATTGCAGTCTTACCGGTATAATTCTATACCGAACTGTTTCGAGCTGATGGATATGGAGGCGATGGATGCCGCAGGGATCAGTGTTGTCCAGACTTATCCGACGCTGAATCTACAGGGCAATGGGATCATGGTGGGGTTCCTGGATACGGGAATCGACTACCGCAACGATCTCTTCAAGAATATTGACGGCACCACTAGAATTGCCGGGATCTGGGACCAGACCATTCAGGATGGGACACCCCCGGAAGGACTGGATTACGGCAGTGAATATACAGAGGAGATGATCAATGAAGCGCTCCGCTCGGAGAATCCGCTTGAGATTGTTCCGAGTATGGATACGGAGGGTCACGGAACATTTCTTGCCAGTGTCGCGGCGGGAGGCGCGAACCTGGAGAAGAGGTTTATCGGGGCAGCCCCGGAGGCGGCGATCGCAGTAGTGAAGCTTAAACAGGCTAAGACTTATCTGAAAGAATTCTATGCGATCCGCCAGGATGCAACCTGCTTTCAGGAAAATGATATCATGCTTGCCTTGAAATACCTGAATGATCTCGCAAAGAAGCGAGATATGCCGCTTGCTGTCTGTGTTGCCCTGGGGACGAACTTAGGAGGGCATAACGGCTCGTCTCTTCTGTCGATGATGCTTGACGCCTATTCTTCTGTCCTGAACCGCAGTGTGGTGGTAAGCGCGGGGAATGGGGCAGTCCATAGGCATCATTTTTCCTACGAATTCAAGGATATGAACGATTCGGCAGAGGCCGAGATCCGTGTGGAAGAGGGAGTAGACGGGTTTGTCGCGGAATTGTGGACGGCGGTTCCCAATGTTATGACGGTTGCGTTCACGTCGCCTTCCGGGGAGCGGACGGGTTACATATCTATCAAGCAGGGCTATGAGTATCAGGAGAATTTTCTGTTCGATAAGACGAATATACAGGTGGAATATCGTCTGTTGTTGGAGAACAATGATTCTCAGCTGATATTTATGCGGTTCAGGAATCCGGCGCAGGGAATCTGGAAAATCAACGTGAAGCCGGTGCGGATGTCAGACGGAAGATTCCATATGTGGCTTCCTGTACAGGAATTTCTGTCCGGGGAAGTAAATTTCCTGCAGGCGGATCCGGATACCACCCTTGCAGAACCGGGAACGAGCCAGGTTGCGATGACGGTGGCTTATTACAATGGAATCGATAATACGGTTGATATTAACTCGGGGAGGGGGTATACTAGAGATGGACGGATCAAGCCGGATTATGCGGTACCTGGCACGATGGTGACCGGTGCGGGACTTAACGGAGAATTTGTAGTCAGAAGCGGGTCCAGTGTTGCGGCGGGGATCGCGGCAGGGGCATCGGCGCTTCTGATGGAGTGGGTTCTTGCACAGCCGAATCCATACGGTGTGAATTCAAGCCAGGTCAGGAATATTATCCTGCTTGGAGCGGAGCAGAGACCGGGGATGGAGAATCCGAACCGGGAATGGGGGTTCGGAGCTATGAATCTGTACCGTTCTCTGGATATCCTGAGACAGTTATAGAATCATACACCTGTCTCAAAGGCTGGGTTTGACAGTCTGTTTACAGGTTCATTATCGGAGACAGCAAAGAATAGGAGGAATTACGATGGCAGATTTTTTTGGTGAGTTAGGGAAGAAGATCACAGATACGGCGAGTGATCTGAGTAAGAAAGCGGAGGATACGTTGGAGATCCAGAAGATCAAGGGAGAGATCCGCTCTCTCAAACGTGCCAATGAGAGGGATTATAAGGATATCGGACGTATGGTATATGAGAAGTTCCAGAAGGGAGAGGTAAGCGATACAGAATATATTTCCCTGTGTGAAGAGATCGAGAAGCGTGAGGAAGAGGTCGAGAAGCAGGAAGAACAGATCGTGAAGATCAAAGAGGAGATATAAGATGATCTCATCGATGCTCGTAATATTTGCGTCGCTTTTGGGGATTGACGTGCTGATAAAGCAGCAGGTGGAAGAGAACATAGAACCGGGAGAAGAAAAGGAGCTTGCAGGCGGAAGGATCGTCATACGCAAGGTCTACAACAGGGGATTCCTGATGAATATCCTGGATGGGAAGCCTAAGGTGGTCAGGTATGCGACGATCGTTTCGGGAATCGGGCTCCTGATCTGGGATATCCTGACATTCCTTCCGGTTCGGATTATACGGACTGCGCGTGTTGACGGGAAGGCCGGCGGTATTCGGCTCGGTATCAGAAGAGGACCATACCTCAGGCAGTTCGGCATGACCCTCTTAAGTGCCGGAGCGGCGAGCAACATCTTCGACAGACTGGTAAGAGGCAGGGTGATCGATTATATCGGGATACGGACCGGGGAAAGGCATCTCGATCGGATCACGGCAAATCTGGGAGATTGCTTCATAGCATGCGGCGGGCTTATTCTGATGCTGAGAGATTTAGTGTGTCAGTTGATTATCATACCAGGCAGAAGAACTCCTTGATCTGTCCCAGTACGATATCCATCAGCCGTGTCCGGGCTTCCACGCTCGCCCAGGCAATGTGCGGTGTGATAAGCAGCCTCCGGCTGTCTTTGATCTGAAGGAGCGGATTGTCCGGGCTCATCGGCTCTGTACACAGTACATCCAGTCCGGCCGCGGCGATCTCTCCTTGCCTCAGTGCGTCATATAAGTCTTGTTCTATGACGATCGGTCCCCGGCCAAGGTTCAGGAAGATGCAAGAGCTCTTCATCTGCCTGAACGCCGAAGCTCCGATCAGATTCTCGGTATATTGGTTCAGCGGCGCATGGACAGAGATAATATCCGATTCGGCAAGCAGTGTATCCATGCAAACCTGGCGGTATCCTTCCTGAGGGGCGGCGCCTGACGGGGAGGTATAGATAACATGTGCGCCGAAGGCTCCGGCGATAGAAGCCACCCGTCTTCCGATATTGCCAAGGCCTATGATTCCCCAGGTCTTACCGTTCAGCTCATAGAAATGTTCTTCAAAATGTGTAAACAGAGTATCGCATGCGTAGCGTTCTTCTTTTACATAGTCGTCATAATACCGCAGCTTCTCTGACAGATAGAACAACATGGCGAATGTGTGCTGTGCTACAGATTCCGTAGAGTAGCCTGCCACATTTCTCCAGGCGATGCCGCGGCTGTCCAAGTATTCTTTGTCCAGGTTATTCGTTCCGGTAGCTGTCACGCAGACCAGCTTGAGCCGGGATGCACTTCCGATGGTGTCTTCATTGACTGTAACCTTGTTCAGTACGATAACATCCGCATCTTTTACCCGTTCCGGGACTTCGGCGGGTGTGGAGAAGGGATATCTTACAACTTCTCCTAATCGGTCATAGCCGGACAGGTCGATATCTTCTCCGATGGTCTTCACGTCTAGAAATACGATCTTCATTCAATTCCCTCCTTAAAATATGAATGGTGATATGTCTGTTTTGGATACAAAAAAAGCGGGTGATGGGAATCGAACCCACGTATCTAGCTTGGAAGGCTAGTGTTCTACCATTGAACTACACCCGCATGGATATCGGGGTGACAGGATTCGAACCTGCGACCTCCTGGTCCCAAACCAGGCGCTCTAGCCAAGCTGAGCCACACCCCGACAGATATTAAATTATTGTTATTTCTTTAACCGGGTTATATAATATCATCTTTTGGTAAAAATATCAAGTATTAAATAAAAAATATTAAGAATATTAAGAATACTTTAAGTTGCCACCTTCTCGACAGAGGGGTATAATTAACGACATAACAAGCGCCAAGTGAATTGCAAGTGAAAGGATGATGTGCGTGAGCAGGAGCCTGGATAGAAGTTTAGAAAGAGGATCCGTAAGACATGGAAGCAGAAGTTATGAAGGCAGAAGCTATGGAGACAGGGCTTATAGGAATAGAAATTACAGGAAGAGAAGACATTCCAAGAGGAGACAGCAGGTACGGCGTCAGATTTTCCTGATGGGATGCATGCTGATTCTGATAGTGGGAGGAGCGGCCGGTTGGTATGTGAGAAGAAGCCAGATGACAGCCGAGGTTCAGAAGATTGTGGAGGCCGAAGGAAGAGGGGGCGACCGGAAGGTCAGGCAGATCACGATAGAGGAGGAGACGGAAGAAGAGAAGGTGGCCCGTATTCGGAGAATTGCGCAGGAACAGGGATACCCGGACAGTGTGATAGAGTTGCTGGACAAGAATCCTGAGACTGTTGACTTCGTGGCGCATTATGGGGATAAGATGAATGAGCCGGGTGCGGAGACTTTGGGAGATGAATTAGTTAAGGGGCAGATCCCTAAGCTGTACCAGTGGGATGAGCGATGGGGATATTCAGTTTATGGGACAAGTATAATAGCCGTCAGCGGCTGCGGACCGACCTGTATGGCTATGGTGGCGTCGGGGCTTTTGAACGACCCGTCCATCACTCCGGCTAATGTGGCGGCGTATGCGATGGAGAATGGTTATATAGATGGGAATAATGATACCTATTGGCGGTTTATGAAAGAAGCAGGCGCCAATTGGAATATTTCCTGCTATGACGGTCAGTTGACGGAGGATCAGGTGAGGAGCGAACTGGAACAGGGACATCCGGTCATCTGTACGGTGGGACCCGGGAACTTTACACAGAACGGCCATTTTATCGTGCTGACAGGGTATGCGGACGGCAAGGTCCGGGTGAATGATCCCTTTAGCCGGAAGAACAGCGATACCGAGTGGGTATTTGCGGAGATCGCGGGACAGATCAAGGCTATGTGGGTATATTCGATAGATTGATGTCGGAGGCAGAAGTAAATTGGTTTGAGTATCACAGATTATAATATTAAGGAGATAAGAGGAAATGGCAAAAACATTATATTTGGAGTGCTACAGCGGGATCAGCGGAGATATGACGGTGGGAGCATTGCTTGATCTGGGGGCGGATCAGCGGCTTCTTGAGGAACAGTTAAGGAGCCTTCCGGTGTCCGGATTCGAGATTGAGATCAGCAGGGTGAAGAAGTCAGGACTGGATGCCTGTGATTTCCGTGTGATTCTTGATAAAGAGCATGAGAACCATGATCATGACAATGAATATCTGTATGGGCATGGACATAAGCATGAGCATCATCATCACCATGCACATACTCACGATCATATCCATCGGGGGCTTCCGGAGATCAGGGAGATCATCTTACATTCCGGTATTACAGAGCGGGCGAAGAAGACGGCGCTCGCCATCTTCCAGGTATTGGCAGAAGCCGAAGCCAAGGCACATGGAACATCCATTGACGAAGTACATTTTCACGAAGTAGGCGCGGTAGATTCTATTGTGGATATTGTGGCGGCGGCAGTCTGTTTGGATAATCTGGCCGTGGATGAAGTGATTGTACCGGAACTGTACGAGGGGAGAGGGACTGTGAGATGCCAGCACGGGATCATCCCCGTACCGGTGCCGGCGGTGGTACATATTGCCGGGGATCATGGCATCACGCTGCATATGACGGATACGGAGGCAGAGCTGGTGACGCCTACCGGCGCTGCGATCGTGGCGGCAGTGCGGACTGCAGACAGGCTTCCTAAGAGGTATAAGATCCTGCGGACCGGAATGGGAGCAGGCAAGAGGGACTACGGGAGGGCCAGCATCCTTCGGGGGATGCTGATCGAGCCGGATACGGAGGAAGCGGCGGATTTTGTATATAAGCTTGAGAGCAATATTGACGACTGTACGGGAGAAGCCCTGGGATATGTGATGGACCGTCTGTTTGAGGCGGGCGCCAGGGACGTGAATTATATTCCTGTGTATATGAAGAAGAACCGTCCGGCATATCAGTTGAATGTGCTCTGTTCGGAAGAGACAGTTCCAAGGATAGAGGAGATCATTTTCAAGGAAACGACGACGATCGGAATACGGAGAGTCCGGATGGAGCGCACGGTGATGCGCCGGGAGATCCGAACGCTTACAACTTCTCTCGGAGAGGCGAAAGTGAAGGTATGCAGATTAGGATGCTCTGATATTATCAGGGTATATCCGGAGTATGAAAGTGCGGCGGATATCAGCAGGGAGAAGAAGCTTCCCTACCAGGATGTATGGAGGCAGCTCCAGAAGGAGGCATGTGTGCAGATAGAGAAGTGCTATGAATAATAATTACACACAGAAGAAGGAATTATTGAGGAAACACATGGCAGAGTACATGGCAGAAGATGCGATCATTGCATTTTCCGGCGGTGTGGATAGCAGCTTGTTACTGAAGCTTGCCTGTGATGCATCCAGAGTAACGGGCAAGAAGGCTTACGGAATTCTGCTTCACACGATGCTGCATCCCAAGGCTGAATTAGAAGAAGCGGAGAGAGTGGCACAAGAGACGGGCGCCGTCTTCCTTGTGTTGAAGATTGATGAATTAGAAGGAGCGGGGATCGTGGATAATCCTGCGGACAGATGCTATCTCTGCAAGCGGTATCTTTTTGGGGAACTTATAAGGGAAGCAGGGCAGTTGGGGGTATCCCGTATTCTGGAAGGCACGAATGAGGACGACCTGCACGTATATCGGCCGGGAATCCGGGCTGTCCGTGAACTTGGGATCATCAGTCCGCTGGCAGACGCGGGCTTTACAAAGGCGGACGTAAGACGGCTTGCGGGAGAGTACGGAATTTCCGTATCTAAGAAGCCGTCTACGCCTTGCCTTGCGACCAGATTTCCCTACGGCGTCAGACTCTCCTATGAGGAGATGCGCAAGGTAGAGCAGGGAGAAGCGTATCTTCGAAGCCTTGGATTGGGGAATGTGAGATTGAGAGTCCATGATAAGCTTGTGCGGCTGGAGGTAGACAGGGACGATATTGGGAAGATAATGGAACGAAGAGAAGATGCAGCCGCATATCTCAGGAGATTGGGGTATGTATATATCACGTTGGATCTTGAAGGGTTTCGTTCCGGGAGTATGGATGAGGCTGTTGTAAGAGAATAAATTGAAAAAGTCCGGTTCTCCGTCATGACGACGGAAGACCGGACTTTTGACGCAGCGGGAGGGATTTGAACCCCCGGAGCCTTGCAGCTCTTCTGCTTTCGAGGCAGATGCCATCAGCCATCTCGACCACCGCTGCTTAATACTTTTTCATACCGTTACATTATAACACAAGAACTTATGAAGAGGAATACCCAATTTAATAATTTTTTGTTATAATAAGGAAAGAGGGCCGATGCACTTGCACCGGCCCATGGAGGGGGATGAAAAATCTATCAAAATTTAAACTAATTGTCTTTAGTCGAAGTCCGGTAACCATACCTTCCTGATATGTAATGTAAAGTACGATTACCGTCTCCATTTATTTGATAGATTTATTATATAAAACAAATGTGACGCAAGTATGTCAAAATCTGGAAATGTTTATAAAATTTCTTAAGAAAATCATAAGTTGTATGAAAAGGGGATAAGAAGGATATGTCAAAGAAGAAAAAGCCCAAGATGGAATTTCGGTATTACAGGATGCCGGAAGGCAGTCCGATCCTTGCGCTGCTTGGGCAGAGATGGGTGCAGGCATACGGAAGAGATGTAGACTATCTGCATTTCCATAATTATCTGGAGATTGGGTACTGTTACTCAGGAGAGGGAACGCTTACATTGGGAGAGAGAGATTATCGGTTTACAGGGGGTGAGATCTCGATCATTCCCAAGAATTATCCCCATACGACGAACAGTGATTTGGGAACCGTCAGCAAATGGGAATATCTGTTCGTGGATGTTGACGGGATTTTGGAGGAGGTGTATCGGAAGGGCGGCAACGTCAAGCGTATGAATTATCTTCTGCACAGGATCAATTCCCGTGCAATATTCAGGGCGGTAGAGGAGGCGCCGCATCTTGCGAGGATGATCCGGGAGCTTCTTGATATTATGCGGGACACGAAGGAATTCTACATGGAAGAAGCCAAGGGGATTATGGTTGCGCTTCTGGTGAGTATAGCAAGGGAGAATCAGGGGGAGAAAGGGCCGGCGGAGATCAGCGGGAAGGTGACGACCCCTGTTTCCAGGGCATTGGATTATATTTCGCTTCACTATATGGAGACGCTTAAGGTGGAAGAGCTGGCGAGATGGTGCCATATCAGTGAGACGCATTTCCGGAGAGTGTTTACTGAATTTATGCAGATGGGCCCGCTGGAATATATTAATCTGGTGAGAGTGCAGACGGCATGCAATTATCTGAAGAATACGGATGAATCGATGGCAGATATTGCAGGGAAATGCGGTTTTACTACGCTTTCTACATTTAACCGGAATTTTAAACAGATTACGGGGGTCTCGCCCAGTGAGTGGCGGAAACGCCCGGAGAATTTTGAACAGCAGCTTTTGAAATATTGGATCCACTCGGAAGAAGGGTGGTAATCGATACCAAAGAAGGAGGAAAATATTATGTTGCCAAGACCAGAAAAGATTATATTTATGGATGGATTTGCCGCGCAGGATGCCAGAGTGGAAGAACAGCTCTGTCCGGAACTTGAGAAGGAGGAATACCGGATACAGATTGCACCGGAGAGGATCATGCTTACAGGCAGCGGGAAGATAGGGCTTTTCTATGCCCGGACAACGCTTGACCAGTTGAGAATGGTATACGGAGATATGCTTCCCTGTATGAAGGTGGCAGATCGGCCGGCTTATCCCTACCGTTCGTTCCATATTGACTGTGCGAGACATTATTTTCCAATAGACGAGTTGAAGAAGATGATCCGTATGTCGGCAGAGTTCAAATTGAATCGGTTTCACTGGCATATATCGGACGACCAGGGATGGCGTATTGAGAGCAAGTGTTACCCAAGACTTCATGAGATCGGCGCCGTACGCGGAGGAGATTATTTTGGGAATTATCATTCCGATCAGCCGGAAGGCGGTTATTACCGCAGGGAGGAAGTCAGAGAGATCGTAGATTACTGCGGGCAGTTTGGAATAGAGGTAGTGCCCGAGATTGATATGCCGGGGCATGTAACGGCGATCCTTGCGGCATATCCAGAATTATCTTGTGCAGGTGAGCCGGTGGAGGTTGGAATGAGAGCGGGAATCTTTAAAGAGCTCTTCTGTGCGGGGAAGGAAGAGACTTTTGCGTTCATCCACAATCTGTTGGACGAGCTGCTGGAGCTTTTCCCGGGCAAGTATTTCCATATCGGGGGAGACGAAGCTCCAAAGGAGCGTTGGAGAGCGTGTCCGTACTGTCAGAAACGGATGAAAGAAGAAGGCTTTCAGAATGAGCAGGAGCTGCAGGGATATTTCTGCAATCGTATCGCATCGTACCTGCTGTCAAAAGGAAGGATTCCGATTGTCTGGAATGAAGCCGTCTATGGCGGGAACCTCGATAAAGAGGCAGTAGTCCAGCTATGGACGGAGGATAAGGACGATCAGATCAAGGCACATCTTGACAAAGGAGGGAAGGCAGTCCTCTCGGTGGTAGAGAATTGCTATTGTGACTATCCCTATGGGATGCATTCTCTGAAGGATGTGTATCAGCTTAACATGAATCCGCGGGAGCTTGGCGGGCATGGGAAGGATTCTGTTCTGGGAACGGAAGTCTTGATATGGACAGAATTCATCCGCAGTCATATAACGCTGGAGGAAATGAGCTGGCCCAGATTCGCAGCTTCAGCGGAGGTTGGATGGTGCGGAGAGAAGAGTCCCGGATATGAGGATTTCAGCAGAAGGCTGGAGGTGTTGTTTCCGTTATTCGCAAAGTATGGGATCCGTGCGGCCGGAATGGAAGAGTGGGTTCCTGATGAGGATAAGGCGGCAGAACAAGCGGCGGCGTTCCAGATGAATTTCTCGGAGAAAGACAGAGAAGAAGTCCGCAGGCTGCAGGAGGATATCTAAATATAAGGGTATAGCGAAATTAATAAGAAGTCCGGCATGTACCTCTGTATGGAAACATGCCGGACTTTGTAACAGGGTTTTATTTGACAGCGCCGGTAATACCTTCTGCAAATTGTTTTTGTAATACAAAGAATACGATCATAGTAGGAATAGAACAGAACAGTACGCCCATCATGATCATACCGTAATCAATCTTGTATCCGCCGATGGTGTTGGCGATCAACATTACCATGTTAAGCGACTTGCCGTCTGTCATGATTACCTTCGGCCACAGGTATGCGTTCCATGAATTCATGAATGTAATAACAGCCGCCGCCGCATAGGTCGATCTCATAGTCGGGAAGAACATGCGGAAGAAGATCTGTATCTCATTCAGACCGTCGATACGCGCAGCCTCGATGATGTCGATCGGGAATGCCCTCGCGTTCTGACGAAACATCATGATCATGAACGGCGTCGATATCATCGGAAGGAAGAAACCGATCGTTGTGTTCAGAAGTTTTGCCTTCGAAAACATCTGGAACAGAGGGATCATAGTCGCAACCTGAGGAACCATCATTGCAAGCAGAAGGATAGAGAACAGTTTATCTTTCCATTTGTCATGGTAAACCTCGAATCCGTAACCTGCCAGTGAGCAGATGAACAGACATATGATTGTTACGGAGATGGCATATACGAAAGAATTGGTCATCGCACGTGCCAATGGCTGCTGAGAAACCAGATTCCGGAAGTTCTCTGCTGCGAACGCGCCCGGCATCAGGCGTCCTTTGGAGATGTCGATATAGTTATTCGTAGCAGCGGATATCATCCACAGGAACGGAAACACTGAGATGATGGAGAAAATCGTCAAAAATATGTAGGTAGGAATCAGTCTGCGCTGAATCATGGATTTGTTCTTCTTCTCAGTCACGTGTATCACCTACTTTCAGATTAATAAATGCCAAGATTGCTACAATGATAAATACAAAGAATGCCATAGCGCTTCCATAACCAAAGTTCGGGGCACGCAGGAAACATGTATTGTAAATATAATGGGACATTGTGATCGTCGCGTTGGCAGGTCCGCCGTTTGTCAGGTTGACAGACTCGTCGAACAGCTGCAATGTACCGTTGATCGACATAATGAACGTCATAATAATAGTCGGTTTCAGGAGCGGTACGGTAATCCCCCAGAAAGTCTTCCAGCCGTTGGCGCCGTCGATCTTCGCGGCTTCATATACGGAATATTCGATATTCTGAAGACCGGCCAGATAGAATACCATGTTATAACCTGTCCATCTCCAGACCAGCGCAATGATGATTACCATCTTCGCCGACCAGGCGGTACCCAGGAAATTAAATCCCTGATCCAGAAGTCCTAATTTAACCAACGCATTGTTCACAAGACCGTCCTGAGCGAACAGGAAGCGGAAAATGATCGCATAGGAAACCAGAGATGTTGCACACGGCAGGAATACGCAGGTACGGAACAGACCTTTAAAACGAAGATCCCTGTTGTTCAGAAGCTGTGCAAGCAGGATGGCGAGCACCAGCATGATCGGTACCTGGATTGCCAGATAGAAAAACGTGTTGCCGACAGAGCGAAGGAACACCCTGTCCTGAAACATACGTGCATAGTTGGAAAAACCGGTAAATCTGTAGTTGGCTCCTTTACCTGTCTGTAACGAGAGGATAAAGGCTCTTATCATGGGATAAAAACTCATGACTGCAATCATCAGGGTTGCCGGAGTGAGGAAAGCCCAGCCGGCGGCTTTCTGCTTTGCAATCAGGGTCATACCTTTCTTTTTCTGTTCCATTTTCAAACCCCCTTGGTTCTCAAAGCTTGTTACTTTTGCGGTCAAAGACCGCAATATGGTAAATTTTGTGTACAAAAAGGGAAACCGCATGGCGGTTCCCCTGCGTGTTTTATAACAACATCTTATTGATAGTAGAATTCAGCATCTGCCTGAGCCTGCTCTAAGGTTGATTCGGCATCTGCACCTGTCATGATATCCTGAATTGCTGTAGAGATAACTTCACGAACGTCATAGTAGTAAGCGCTTGTGTTGTTAGTAGGCGTCAGTTCAGCATATTCTACGATCGTAGAGTAGATCGGCTTGTCATTCCAGAATTCCTGCGGCGCCTGATAAGCTTCTGATTCGCCGGCAGGTCCCCATGTACCGATCGCACCTGTTGTAGGAAGGATGTTTGAATACAGGTCTTCGCTTCCTGCGAATGTCTTGGCAAGGAAATCGAATGCAAGGTCTGTATTCTTGCAGTTAGAGGTTACATACCAGGAAGAACCGCCGTTGTTGGAGTAGTTTGTTGCATCGGCAGTCTTAACCAGCTTAGGCATATTGGTGATCTCCCACAGACCTGATGTGTCTTCCATACCCATAATCGTAGCCATGATCCAGTTACCGTTGATAGTTCCTGCACACTGCTCATTAGTGATAGAAGATACATACTCATCCCACTCATTAACCTCATAGAAGATACCTTCTTTTACCATCTTCTGATAGATATCGATACACTCGTTCAGAGGATCGTTGCCAACCAGGTTCGGTGTGCCGTCTTCGTTGAACAGGGAAGCGCCTGCAGACTGAAGCATCATCATGATAATATCCTGGCTGTTAGCCTGTCCTGATAACATGTATTTTCCGGTCTTCTCCTTTACTACTTTACCGATCTCAATGAACTTATCCCAGTCGATATCGGTGATGTCAGCGATAGAATATCCGGCCTGGTCAAGGATGTCTGTACGATAACAGGAAACAACCGCGCCGTTATCGAATGGAACACCATAGTTCTTACCGTCGACTGTGGAGTAACTCAGCTTACCTTCTGCAAACTGTGAAAAATCGATTCCGCTGTCAGACAGGTCTGTAAATGCTTCTGGATAGAATGAAACGAACTTCTGATAGGAGTTATCCTGCATCAGAACGATGTCCGGCATAGTACCGAAATCCCCGGACTCTGCACAGGTCTGAAGCTTAGTCTCGCAGTCGTCAGACAGAGTCTCAACGACTTCCAGTTCAAACTTGTCATTCACGGTCTCCTTGTAGATCTTGCCGGCTTCTTCGATTGCCGGGATGTTGAATGCCGGATCCCAAGTCCATACAACCAACTTATCCCCGCCTGAGGAGCCGCCTTCATCAGAACCGGAATCCCCGCCGCCGGAACTGCTGTCGTCTGAACCGCCGCCGCAGGCAGTAAGTGAAAATGCCATGGCTCCTACGAGTAGTACTGAAAGTAACTTTTTCTTCATAATCTTTGTCCTCCTTTTAAAAGCACTTTTTATGAGGATATTATATCAGTATAGAGGGACAGATTGTTTGCATTATCAACTGTATAGTGTGCAAATTCGACTATAAATAGTGCTTTTGTATGAGATTTGACAAGAAGTGACATTTTTTTTGTGTTATAAGTATAAGAGGATTATGACAGAAAGACTCTGTCAGGATATCTACGCTTGATCATCTGCAGCATAGAGTCACTAAGATCCAGCAGAATCTTGATTTTTTCACGGTTTTCCGTAATGATCATGGTGTAGAAGGGAGTATCCTCCTCATAGGAGGTATAGTCATATTTGACAAGACGGATGCTTCCGCCGTTTTTCCGGTATTTTGCTACGGCGTTATGCCAGTTGGGAGCGAGGACCTCCAGGGAGTCCATATCAAGGTAATGTGCGGATCTGCGGTGCTTTTTGCCGAAGATGACGTCGATAGTCAGGTGGTTGTCTTCCAGGATGTATTCATATTCCTTCTGGCTGTAAGTGTTGTAGAAGTAATAGAGAACCACGAGAAGAAAACCCGGAAGCATGAAGCCCTGAGAGATTGTGACGCCAAGTAACAGAAGAATTGCTGCAAAAATGATCATGATTACGCGAAGGATGCCTGTCAGAGGCTTTGGTCTGCGGATTACCTGTTCTACGATCTTATAGTTGTACATGTGAAATTATCTCCTTTGCTTTTCCTGTTATCATATCAGTTAAGCTTCCGGAATTCAAGCGGTGTGATTCCGGCAGCCTTCTTAAACATTGCGATGAAATGACTGGTATCGGTAAATCCGGTTCTGCGGGCGATCTGCTGGACTTCCATATGTTGGTATGAAACCAGAAATTCCCTGGCCCGGTTGATCCGGTAGACGGTTAAGTATTCATAGACCGAGCAGCCAAGGAAGCGCCGGAACAGCCGGGAAAGATATTGCGGCGTGACATACACCTTCCGGCTTAAATCCTGTACTGTGAGTTCTGACGCGTAATTTGTTTCGATCTCCTTTAATACCGGTTCTACATATCGCTGATACAGCGGTTCTTCTGCAAGGGCGCGGGCGCGTGTGCTGTCTGTAAAATGCATCAGCAGGCGGTAGCATCTGATAGAGAGGGTCTGTGAGTCGGAGGACAGGGAATCCCAATCATCCATAATACTGTCGATCAGCGTACGGATGCGGGCGCCCTGCTCCTTTTCTATCAGCATGAAGGGTCTGTTTCCGATCATCTTGTCAATGCTTCCGCTGATGGTTCCGGCAAATGTTGCAAAAGAGGTGACCCATTCTTCTGAGACCTTCTCGTAGGAATGCTTAAGGAAGGGAGAGATCAGGATTCCTTCCCCCTGATGCAGCGTGTAGCTGCCGTCCTGGATCTCAATGATACCGTGCCCTTCTTCTGTCTGCAGATAATGATAGAGAGGATAGCCTTTGGGGCGGAACACGCGGTCCTGGATCCAGCGGTTCCCTATGGAATCGAAGATGAAAGGTTCGTTGATATGAGAATTTCTAAAATGTATCGGCATACTTGTCACCTGTTTCAAAATGTTATATTATTTAGTTTAACATACTACACTTTTTTAGGCTAGTGTATAATATAATGATGGCAGAAGGCTATTATGAAGGAGGTTATTATGAGCCATATATTTGATTATGACAAATTAAAGGATCCGCAGTATTTTCGCGACGGAAGGCTGGATGCACATTCTGATCACAGCTATTATGCGTCCGGAACAGATATGGAGGCAGGGCGTGAGACGTTCAAGGAGAGCCTTAACGGGCTATGGAAATTCCACTATGCCAGGAATTACGGATCGGCAGTTGCTGGCTTCGAGAAGATGGATTATTGCTGCAGGACATGGGATGATATTCATGTTCCGGCACATATCCAGATGGAGGGATATGATGTGCCTCAGTATGCGAACGTGCAGTACCCATGGGAAGGGCATGACGAGATCAGGCCGGGTGAGATCCCGGAGTATTTCAATCCGGTAGCAAGCTATGTAAAATATTTCACCGTACCGGAGAAGATGAAAGGCAGAAGATTATTTATCTCCTTTCAGGGAGCTGAGAGCGGGCTTGCGTTGTGGCTGAACGGTGAATTCGTAGGATACAGCGAGGATTCATTTACGCCGTCCGAATTCGAGCTGACTGATTATGTGAAAGAAGGTGAGAATAAGCTGGCGGCGCAGGTATTCAAGTGGACCGCGTCAAGCTGGTGTGAGGACCAGGATTTCTACCGGTTCTCCGGCATCTACAGGGATGTGTATCTCTATACGGTGCCGGATGTGCATGTAAGAGATCTTGAGATCCGCGCAGTGCCGGATGAGACCTTGAAGAGAGCGGCGCTTACTGTCCGTTTGGAGACGATGGTATCTGGCAGCGCCGAAGCCGGGAAGGCGGTATTTGTCCTTGAGAGAGCCGGACAGGCAGTGTTCCGGGAGGAGAAGCAGCTTGGGGAAGAGAATGCTTATTCCTTCACAGTGGAGGAACCAAAGCTTTGGAGTGCGGAAGAGCCGAATCTCTATGATCTGAGGATTGAGATCTATGATGCGGAGAGTGTACTGCAGGAGATCATCCCGGAGAAGGTTGGGTTCAGGCGTTTTGAGATGAAGGATCACATTATGACTCTGAACGGGAAGAGGATCGTATTCAAGGGCGTGAACCGCCATGAGTTCAGCGCCGTGAGCGGACGTCATGTGAGTGAAGCGGAGCTTCGCAAGGATCTGGAGACTATGAAGCGCAATAATATCAATGCGATCCGTACCTGTCACTATCCAGATGCGTCCCTGATCTACAGGCTCTGCGACGAGTACGGTATCTATATGATGGATGAGAATAACCTGGAATCCCACGGAACCTGGGATACGGGGATGATGACCGGCGATTTCAGCGAGGTGGTTCCAAATGACAGGCCGGAGTGGCTTGAGATGATGTTGGACCGTGTGAACTCTACGTATCAGCGGGATAAGAATCATCCGGCGATCCTGATATGGTCCTGCGGGAATGAATCTTACGGCGGCAGGGACATCTATGAGATGTCGCAGCTCTTCCGGAAGCTTGACCCGACCCGTCTGGTTCATTATGAAGGAGTGCATCATGACCGCCGGTACAATGACACCAGTGATATGGAGAGTCAGATGTATACGCCAGTGGAAGGGATCAAGGAATTCCTTGCCAAGGACAGAAGCAAGCCGTTTATCTGCTGTGAATACACGCATGCCATGGGGAATTCCTGCGGCGCCATGCATAAATACACCGATCTGACGGATACGGAGCCTCTGTATCAGGGCGGATTTATCTGGGATTATATCGATCAGTCCATCTATAAGAAGGACCGTTACGGAAGGGACTTCCAGGCTTACGGCGGCGACTTCGGCGAGCGTCCGACGGATTATAATTTCAGCGGCAACGGAATCGTATATGGAGATCGTGAAGCATCCCCTAAGATGCAGGAAGTGAAGTTTAATTATCAGAATATTACGGCAGAGGTCGGCCGGTCAGAGGTCAAAGTTATCAACAAGAATCTGTTCGTGAGTACAGATACCTTCGAGTGCCGGGTCACTGTGGCGAGGGACGGCAAGGTTATAAGGCGGGCTGCTCTTGAAACCTGTGTAGAGCCTCTTGCATCAGAAGTTTATGCGCTTCCGGTTCCTGAGGAGGTTGTTGCCGGAGAGTATACGGTTACGGTTTCCTTCCATACGAAGGAAGACCAGATCTGGGCGCAGAGAGGACACGAGGTTGCATTCGGACAGTATGTGTACTCGGTCGAGGATGCGTCATGTGTCTGTGAGGGCGCTTGCTGCAAGGGTTTGGCGAAGGCCTGCAGGAAGGGCGTGACAGTGATACAGAGCACGCATAATATCGGTGTGAGAGGGGAACATTTTGAAGTGATGTTTTCCATCCTGTCAGGAGGTCTGGTATCTTACCGGTACGCCGGAAGAGAGATGCTGGAGGCAGTACCGAAGCCGAATTTCTGGAGGGCGCCGGTCGATAATGACTGCGGGAATCAGATGCAGGGCCGTTATGCACAGTGGAAGATCGCAAGTATGTATATATCCCATAAAGCGCCGGGAGAGGAACTGTTTGCTCCATGCAGGCCGGAAGTCAAGGTGAATTCAGACAGCGCCGAAGTTGCGTTCACATATAATCTCTGTACGATACCGGCGGCGCAGTGCCGGGTTGCCTACGAGGTATTCGGGGACGGCTGCGTGAAGACGACCCTCACCTATGATCCGGTGAAAGAGTTGGGAGATATGCCGGAGTTCGGTATGATGTTCAAGCTGAGCGCCGATTATGATCATGTGAAATGGTATGGGCTCGGACCTGCCGAGACCTATGCGGACCGTAAGAAGGGGGCTAAGCTCGGCATCTATGAGAATCTTGTGAAGGATAATATGGCGGCATATCTTGTCCCGCAGGAATGCGGCAGCAAGGAAGAGGTAAGGTATGCGGAAGTTTGCGACCGCAAAGGCCGGGGAATGCGTTTTGCCATGACCAGTGAGAACGGACCGATGACCTTCTCGGCTCTGCCGTATACGCCTCATGAGCTGGAGAATGCAATGCATCCGTATGAGCTTCCGGAGGTGCACTATACGGTCGTGCGCGCAGCGAAAGGCCAGATGGGCATTGCGGGAGACGACAGCTGGGGCGCGCTGACGCATCCTGAATATCTGTTGGATGTGAGCAGGAAGATGGAGTTTAGTTTTTGGTTCTGTGGTATATAATATATAGAAATTAAATATTTGGATAGTTTGGCGCAGAAAATATTCTGTGCCAAATTGCCGATGGGTCTGGCATATTGGTTAGCCGAACTTTATCGGATTAGGATACTTTGCCAGAAGAGACAGATACTTCTCATAGTTCACCCCGTCCTCGCGCGGCACCTGCTCTCTGACTGAGTCAAGAAGGGCAAGCTCCAAGAACGTGCCGGCCGTCTCTATAACAGAAGGAATAGAATCTCCCCGCGCGATGCCGGCGGTCAGACAGGAGGCGAACAGATCCCCTGTTCCGGAATAGCTGCCGCCTACATATGGGAAAGAGGAAAGAGAAGCCCCCTCCCGGTCAATGCACAGATTCCCCATCTGCTTCGTACCGTCATCATCCTGAAAATGAATCCCGGTAACGACTACGGTCTTTGGTCCGCTGCGGCATAATTCCTGTCCAAGCTCCTGGACTGCCTGTATCAGCTCGCGATGATCCCTGCGGCCGGCCAGCGCATGATAATCGGCATCGGTCAGCAGGCATAATTCCGTCAGATTGGGTGTAATGATGTCGGACATGGAAACCAGTCTCTTCATCTGTGACAGAAGAGATAGGGTATACATACAGTAAGTATCTCCGTCGTCGCCCATCACCGGGTCCACCAGGAGAAAGGTATCCGTTTTCTTAAAGGTATCCACAAATCGGAAGATCTGCCGAATCTGTTCCTCGCTTGCAACGAATCCGGTATAGATCCCGTCAAAATGCTGCCCCATCTTCTCCCACTCCGAACGATAATATTCCATCTTGTCGGTATAATCATCACAGTAGTAACTTGGATATCCTGTCTGGGCGGTCAGCAGTGCAGTCGGAAGGGGGCATGCCTGCACACCCATCACAGAGAGCACAGAGATGGCGGCGGTGAGGGAACACCGCCCAAAGCCCGACAGGTCATTGATCACAGCAATTTTTTTCGTCATAATATATCATATCCTTCTCACATGAATCTTGATGTACATTTTCTAATGTTAACATCAAACTGGATACTTTGAAAAGTCCAGATGCAGATAAAATAGACAGGCCAGTCCATTCGATCCGAAATAAGTTGGCAAAAGTCAATAGTAAATGCGAAAAAATTATAAAAAACATTATTGAGGCCCCGTGAGGGCCTCAATTTGCGCCTGAAATACAGACTCCGAGCACATAAAGTCGAAGATCCCCCGCGGGTAGTTGTTCACCCATTCCTCAATCTGGGCCACCTGCTCGTCGGTGAGATCCTCGAAGCTCGTACCCTTCGGAGCGAAGCGCCGGATCATTTTGTTTATGTTTTCATTGGTGCCGCGTTCGTATGCACTATACGGGTGGCAATAGTAAAATTTTGTACGTTTTTCACCTTCATGGAGGCAGCTCTGCTCCATGCCCTCGCAGTCGGCAAACTCGGTTCCATTGTCGCAGGTGATACTTTTGAAAACAATCGGGAACATTTCACCGTAGCGCCGTTCCAGATCGTCGAGAGCCCGCACGACGCTGGCGGCGCTTTTGTCCACGAGCTGCCGCACGACTTCCTCCCGGCTCATACGTTCGCTGAGTACGAGAAGCACTTTTTTACATGGACGAGCGCTCACTACCGTGTCCATTTCCCAGTGACCGAAGGTTTCCCGGCTGTTGATTTCCTCCGGGCGTTTTTCTATGCTTTCACCCTTTGGAGGTCTGGCTGCCTTCTTTACGGTATGATAGCCTTGCTTTTTGTTGGGTTTGACGGGGAGGTCTTTATTTGTCAGATTAAGAAAGATCCCCTTGTCTATGTAGCTGTAAATAGTGGTTTTGCTTTTGATCTCCGTGTCAAACTGGAGGCCCTTCACTTTGATTTCGCCCAGGACGGCCTCCGGGCTGTACTTTTCCTCGGCGATCTTGTGCTCAATATACTCGGCCAGTTTGTGATCCGCGCCGATCTTTAGTTGCGGGCCTTTTGCCCGTAGGTTTTCTCGGTATTTATCGTCGGCTATGTCCGGGCTGTATCGGGTTTCCTCTGTCCAGTCACTATTGCGGTGGGTATATTGTCCGCGTTTCTTTTCGCGGTACACGGTGGAAATATGAACGCCGAGGATCTCTGCGATTTCTTTCGGGGATTTCTTATCTCTGAGGTGCGCCTCTATGCGCAGCCGGTCTGTTTTGGTTAAATGCTTAAAGCGTTTCATGTTAATACCTCCATAAAAGAAAAAAGAGGCGGCCGAAGCCGCCCCTCCACTGTATCGTTGTTGGTGCTTATTTTTCGTACTCTGCCAGTAGCTCGGACGTTTCCGCGTCCGTCACAATGTCCGAGAGTTTACAGTCCAGTGCCTTGCAGATCCGTAGCAGGGTGGAAAGTTGTGCCTTGCTTATATCGCGGGTTCCCTGCTCATAATATTGATACATTCGGACGTTCACTCCGGCCGCCGTTGCAAGCTGTGACTGGGAGAGGCCCGCGGCTTGTCTGAGCGTTTGCAGATTGCTATTTTTATAATTTACTTTTACGGTGATTTCCATTTCTGGCCTCCTTGACTTTATGGGTTGGGGTGGATATAATAAAAGCGGCGGGCGGGAACTTCCCACCGCTTTGAAGTCTTAGGACTGCTTGGGTTTTTGGTTCGGCTTTATTGTGATAGTGATACGCTCGACCGTTTCACTTTTCAGGGCCTTTTCCAGAACTTCGAGCAGTTCTTTTGTTTGCCGTTCTTTGTCTTTATCCACCGTGTTTCCTCCTTCCTTGTGTTTTCCTTCCTCCTTTCGTTTACTCAGGTTTTCCCTTACCTTGTAATATTATTATACAGCTTTAGCTGTATAAAGTCAAGCTGATTTCTCCATTTTTCGCACTTTTTCGCATAAAAAAAGAGCGGTTTCCCGCCCCTATGTGTCCTTGTCCAGCAGAGTCTCCACGGACACGTCGAACACTTCGGAAAAGAAAAGTAGCTCGAAGTCTGGCACCACTCTGTCGCCGGTTTCGATCCTGCTGATCGCTTTCTGGTTTAGATTGAGCCCTACAAGCTGAACTTTTGCAGCGAGCTGCTCCTGAGACAGTCCGGCAGCCTCCCGGAGCTCTTTTATTTTGCGGCCGGAGGCGTTGGCGTTTCCGTCCATGTATCGGTATATTTTCATATGTTTGCGTCTCCTTCTTTATCCCAAAGATAGGTAAATGGCGTATTGACAGTACCACGAGTTCACGCTTATAATTATCCCAAACATGACTAAAAGCGAAAAAACACAAAAATAAATTCAGGAGGTTTTGACATGGAAAATGTGAAAAATGGGCCGTTTGGTCGGTTTTGTAATTATTGTTTTTACTGGGTAGAGGGGAAGGACAGCGAAGGGAAGCGGAAGCTCAAAAAAGTGCGGGCGGTTTCTCAGGAATTTGCAATCATAGAGGCAGAGGCCGCGGGCTTGTTTGGGCCTTTTAATGTCAGGTGTGAAGCGCTGGAGCCTCCGACGGATCGGCAGCTTGCACTTGCAGAGAAAATAAACCTAAAAGTGCCAGAGGGCTGCACGAAGGACGATCTCGGCACTATGCTGAGCAGGCGCATGGACTTTGACGGGGACAGAGAGCCGGATCCGGGCCTGCTGCATTATGCGCAGGATTGCGGCGTGTGTTTTTCCAGTTTTACCGGCGAAAAGGGACTTTTGCAGAGTATGATTGCGCAGCTATGCGCCAGGGACAGGGCGGTACTTTTTGCATATGCCGTACATATTAGCCGAGCTGGCGGCTGTTTTAAAGATCCGCGGAAGGATCCGGCGGCCTCGGCTTTTGGACGGTTTGCGGATATGGTCGAGGCGGATCCCGGTCTTTGGAAGTCTTTAGAGGGCCGGGATCTGAATGATTACGAGAGCCCAAACACGAGATCGAAGGCATACAAGGCAGTTATGAGCTGTTTCTAAATTACACGCAAAAAAAGAGCCCGGCAGGTTTTCCCGCCGGGTTTCTTTGTTGCCTGCTGCCATATGCAGCGATCAATGTATTTAATTGTTTCCGGTGTCTGTCTCGATCTCCACCTCCACAGTGCTTTCGCTGGCCGGTGCTTCGCCTGCGAGCTGCTGCACCGTTGTGGCTGCGATCGTGGTTGCTACGCTGGCCGCGGTAGCCGCTGCCGTGGTGGCTGCTGTTGTCGCTGCCTCCCCGTTGTCCGGGCGTTTGAGGTCGCGGCATACCTGCTCGATCTTGGTGTCGATCCATGCGTCGAAGTCTCCGTAAATCTCGTTGAGGGCGGCCACGGCCGTGTCGCCGAGGATCTCCAGCACTTTGTCTCTGGATTTTTGGAAGGCTTCGAGCTGCTTCTCTTTGGTGAAGCCGCCGGAGCTTTTCAGGGCGTCAACGAAGGTCTGGGCGGTAGACGCCACCGCCTGCTCTACCGCGTCCACGGCCATGTCCATGTATTTGTTCGCGGTTTCGTTGTCGATCTCCTTCTGGAGTTTCGCCGTTTCCCTGCGGAGCAGCGCTACGGCATAGGCCCCGCCCGCCGTGATTAGCAGGCAGAGGACGGGCACGCAGGCGCTCACGATCTGTTGCATTGTTCCGTTCATTTCTTTGTACCTCCTTCTTTTTTGTGGTTATCACAAGGGAAGGGGCAGGCGTCGCACTGAGTTTCGTCGCATGAGACGCTCCCGTCCCAGTTTGTGATCGCGTGGATCCAGAATAAAAGCGCAGCCAGAGCCATGACTCCGAGGACTGCGTTTGCGATCGTTTCTATGCTCATTTTGTCACCCGGTCGGCGTCTACCCAGCCATAGACAGAGGACTGCCCGTTGGTGTGTACGACATGGTACGGGTGTTTTGCCCCCTTGCTGATCGCCGTCACCTTGGCCGGGCCAGCCTTCGGGCTGCTGCTAGAGCTCGCAGCGTTGGCGCTGGTGTAGTGAGGGCCTCCGGCAAAATGTACCGTGTCCCCGACACTGATCGCGCCTCCGGCGATTGCCTGCACCGTGCTGGCGTCCACCCAGCCGTAAACCGTAGAGCCGGATCCTGAGACTGCGATCAGGTGGTACGGGTGCTTGGAGTTTTTGCTGATCGCTGTCACTCTGGCCTTGCCCGGTTTGCAGGCCGGGCCGCTTGCTGCGTTGGCGTTGGCGTAGTGGGTGGAGCCGGTAAACTGTACCACGTCGCCCACACGGAAGGCCAGAGGGCTGCCAGCAGACGGAGCAGGGGCAGGGGTTCCGGTTCCTGCGGAGCTGGAGCTGCCGCCTTTGAATTTCGGCACGCCATAGCCTCTGATGTACCGGCCGTTCACTTTCAGGGTGCGGCGGCCCACCGCGTCGCTCATGTTGCCCTCGATCACTTTGATGTCGGAGCCGTTCACACTCTCCACAATGCCGACATGATCCGGCCAGCCGGTATTGTCACCGATGTCGGAGTCGTCCCAGTCGTAGAAGATAACGTCGCCGGGCTGCGGGACGTGGGCGTCGTTTTCCTGCCATGCTCCGAGCTTCTGGAAAAGTTGGATCATTTGGCCGCACCCGCACTCAGTCGGGATAATGTCAGTCAGGCCGCACTTGATCGCCATGGCCGACACGAAGGTGGCGCACCATGCGTCTGTATATTTCATGGCGTAGCCTCTGGCAAGGGGCTTGTGTCCGTTGTAAATGTCAATGATCTGGCGGTGGGTTCCGTCGGCTTCCTTGCAGCCGATATAGGACGCCGCCATGCTTACAAATTTCTGTCTCATTGTTTCGCCTTCCTTTCCGGCAGAGCTGCCGCCTGCGTACTTGCTGAGGTACGTCTGGCCGTAGCCTGCCCGTTTGATTTTCACTTTTTCGCTCTGGTCTGCCGGGCGCTCATACTTGGTGAGAATGACGTCCGACGCCTCGCGCACACTTTTGGCCGATTTCAGGGCCGCCAGTATGGAGGGGTAGCTCTCGGCCAGCTCCTTGCGTAAAAAGCCGAGCTGAGCCTCCAGATCACCCACGGAGGCCCCGGCCGCCTTCACATAAGCCAGCAGCGCCTCCTTGCGGCTCCAGTACGTCCACTGGGCGAGGCCGTAGCCCGCAGCGTCCCGGACGAAGCCAGAATACGCTCCAGAGTCCACGGCGGCCGTGTAGGTGTCGTCCGTGTAGTCGAGGCGTTTCTCGTAGCTGTTTTGCAGGTTCCGGGGATTGAGGCCGCTCTCGGCGTATAAGTTCCCCATGAGGGCCGCCACGCCGTAGTCGTTCAGGATCCAGCCTTTGAGGTGGTTCCAGATCCTTGCCTCGGTGTTGTTTCCGGTTGGTGCCATGTTGTCGCCTCCTTAAAATTCGTTAAAGTTTGACGGCTCCGGCTGCACGCCAGACGCCGCCATGAGCTTGATCTTGTTCTCGGCCTTGGCTTTGGTGTAATAAAAACCGGTCGCGCTCGCCATTTCAGCGAACACGGCCGGTATCAGGTAGGCCAGCGCCGAGGTGTCCATGGTGAGCCAGATCATGCGGCAGGAAAAGACGGTGATCGCTATGGTGACGATACTCACGCCCAGAAAAACGAGCTTTGAAAACTCCACTTTTTTCTTCGCTGCTGCAGCAGCTTTCAGCTGCCTGATCTGCTTCCTGAGTCTGCAGTTTTCTTCGCAGAGCTGCCGGATCCTCTCGTCGGGATCCGGCGTGTCTACTTCCTGAGCTTTCGCTCTGGTTTCTCCATAGCCCTGCATGGTTTCCTCCTTCCTTTAGTCGTAGAGGGCTTCGATCCCCTGCTGGGTTAAAAAGTCCTTTTGTGCGTGTTTTACTTTGGCCGCATAGTCGAGGGCCGCGTGCATGTCTCCGTTACAATGAGCGTCCGGGATCCTCTGCACGGCCTTGGCCGTTGCTTCGCCGAGCGCGATTGCAGCGCCTACGCCCTGCACCAGAAGGAGCTCTTGGCGTTCCCGGAGCTTCTCGCGCTTTTCCTGCTCTTTCTGCCGCTCCTTTTCCTCGTCTTTTATGCGCTGTTCTTCGTCCTCCCTCTTTTTCTCCCTCTTTTGGATCCGGTGCTCAATGCACCAGAAGAAAAAGCCCGTCAGCGCCGAGGGTATGCTGGCGGCTATAATGATCGCTGTTATGTCCATGTGTTCACCTCCTGAGAAAATTCGCTTTCCCTGCGTTTGAAAATGATGTTTCGCTCGATCCACTTCTGGAGCCCGCGGGTGGCACAATGTCCCAGCATACCGAAGTAGCTTTGCATGGTTGCGTCCACCGCGTCGAAGTCAATCAGCCACGCCTCGTACTCCTTGGCAATATACCGCATACGGGCCTTCATTTTCTTGACGGCCTGCGGCGTCGGCTTGCGCCTTCCCGGATAGATCCGGCAGCCCACGAAGGTGACGCCCCGGCAGACGAGGCCGATCGTGGTCTTGCTGTTGAGTTCGAGGTGCAGCACGTTGTTGAGGTATTCCTCAATGAGCACGCGCCACTCGTTCAGCACTTTGGCGTCTTGGTGCAGCAGCACCATGTCGTCCATGTACCGGACGTAGTGGTGGGCCCGGAGCTCGTGCTTGATGTACTGATCCAGCTCATTGAGGCAGACGTTCGCGAGCAGCTGGCTGGTGAGATTGCCGATCGGCATACCCACCTCAAAAAGCCGCTCAGACGGCGGCACCTCGTCGGCGCTTTTGCCCGGAGGCAGGCCGAACGGCGTATGATCGCAGCATACGATCATGCGCATGAGCCAGAGAAAACCGTCCTCGCCCGGATATTTTCGCGACAAAATACCGAGCAGCACCTCATGGTCTACCCGGTAGAAATATTTTGAAATATCCAGTTTTAAGTAGTGCCAGCGCGGGCCCGGTTTTCTGTCCACCTGCTCGGCCCAGTATTGCAGCCGGTCGGCCGCTCTGGTGGTTCCTTTGCCGACTCGGCAGCCGTATGAGTGGTAGATCATGCCATTGTCGAGCTCTTGGTTTACTTGCAGATATATGGCCCACTGTACGACGCGATCCCGGAAGCCCAGCGCCATTATGAGGCGGCGCTTCGGCTCTGAGACGTAGAACTGCCGATACCGGCCCACGGTGTAGGTGTGCCACATGAGGGCGTTCTGTATGTCGATCAGGTTTTCCTCCAGATTGGCCGAGAAGGCCACAACGTCGCTGCGATACCATTTCTCGCTCGCTGCCTCGTGGTATGCGTTGAGCAGGTTCTCCCACGAGTATATCCTCTCCAGAAGGGAGGGCCGGTTTGATGTTTCCATGTCCTCACTCCTTCACTGTCAAAATAATGGCCCGCGTGTGACACTCCTTGGCGCGTCCGTTCCTCTATGGTCGCCACACCATAGGATCCCGGCCGCCTTCACCCGCTTGCGAGGGAACGGCCAGCCTCCGCGGTTTGCTCGCCGCCTCTGGTGACTTTCACCAGCAGGCTGCACGGGCGCTGATCTTTGGCCTTGACGGCCGGGAAATGCGTCCCTTTTGCCTCGGTGTTTCTGCCGGGCCGTAGCCCGCAGACAATAACAAAATAAGGCAAGAGCGGAGCGGAAGCCCACGTTCCAGTTGACATTCGCGCGGGAGTTGTTGCCGTTGAAGTAGAACACACCAGCGTTCGCACCGTTGTTCCAGTTGCCCCCGCGGATCACGCAGCGCCTCCTTTTTTCTTGACACATTCCCCACGGGCTCACTCGTTCGACTTTTTCCAGCCGCCGAGCATACGCCCGATTTCATTCAGTTCTTTGCTCCAGACTTCGTGGAGCCCCGGAGAGATCAGCCGATCCTCCGGCGAGACTGCCGTGTCCACCAGAGTGCGCAGCACGTCCAGCTTCGTGTCCATTTTGTTCTGGAGCTCCAGCCGTCGGTTGCCCCGTGAACGGTTGGCCTCAATGCAGAGCTCCAGCATTTCCGCGTAGGCGTTCGTCATGTGCTTACGGTACTCGAATTTCTCCGGCCGTCTCATATTTTGGGTGCGCTCGGCCACCCGGATCATGCTCCGGGCGATACGCTGGCGCAGCTCTAAATTATCCATGCTTTACTCCTTAAAAGGTGAGAGGCGGCCCTTTGGTGGGGGCCGCCCCTTGCCAGATTTTCAGATTGCCAGATTACCCGATATTCGGGATATAAGCGGAGCGGAAGCCCACGTTCCAGTTGACATCCGCGCGGGAGTTGTAGCCGGAGAAGGCGAACACACCAGCGTCCGCACCGTCGTTCCAGTCGCCCCCGCGGATCACGCAGCGCTCGGCTACGCCGTTATTCAGCCAGTAGTAGTCACCCTCGTAGCTGGCCTCGGTGGTTCCCTCGTCAGGCAGCAGCGCCAGAGAACGCAGCAGCACCTTGGTGGCCGCGCCGATCGCAGCGGTGCAGGTGACATTTGCAAAGAGACAGCTCCGGTTCTGGTCTGCGAGGCTGGAAATGGTGGTGCTGTATGTCCACTTGCTGCTCACATAGTCCAGCTTCACGGTATTGCCGGAGAGCTTCGCAGAGCCGGAAACGGTACACTCAGGCTCCACCAGAGAGCCGTCGGCGGCGTTGATCGCCTTCCAGCATACGCTCGTTTCGTTCTGCGGGTTGTCAGGATCCGCGGCGTCGTTGTTGGCAAGGATCTGGAGCTCGCCCCATACGAAGCGGATCCCACCCTGCCATTCCCACACGTTGCCGTTCAGATCCCAGATCCCGCCCAGAGTCTTGTCGTGGCTCCATGTGAGCGGGCCGGTGCCGGTCGCCACGCGTCCAGTGCGTCCGCTGTCCGTAGACTTCGGGATCGCCTTGTAATTGCTTTCGCGGGTGTCCTTGCCGTAGTTGTTGTTTCCGTAGGGCATGAAGCCGTTCTTTTTGCACCAGAGGGCGATCGCGGCCCACTCTGCATTAGTGGAGAGGTGCCAGCCGTGGCCCTTGGCTTCGCAGCGGGCGCGGGAGGTGTCGAAGTCGATATTGACGGCCGGATCCTCGCCAGGCAGACTGTACGCCGCCGTCACGTTGTAGCCTTCGGTGTTGATCGCAGCGTGTACGACGTTCTGGTACTTGGAGTAGTAGAAGCCGGGGATCTGGACGCCATTCACGATAAAGGCTGGGTGGATCGAGTCGTTGCCGCCGGTCAGCACGTCGCTGTTCTTAAATGCCGGGATATACACCAGCACGGAGGGGAGATCGGTGTCGTCCACCTCGATCGTGTTGTTAGGGCACACGCTTTTGAGTGCCAGCATGGAAAGATCAAAATTTGCCATTGTCATGTCCTCCTTGTCTTAGTCAATGCTCCAGAGAATAACGGTCACGTCGCCCATGTCGAGCGGGTTCTTGTCTCTCTGTACGGTGGTTTTCTGGTTCATGCCGTCGCCGTCCTCGGCTGCGTCCTCAGCTGCCAGAGCTTCGTCTGTTTCCTCTGCTGCCGGGATCTCTGTCTCGGTGTAGGTCGCGGCCGGGATCATAACCTGCGCCACATAGCGCAGCCCGGAGCCGGTGCCGATCGTCAGGTTGCCGGACTTATCCCGGCAGACGTCCACCTCCACGTCCCAGTCCTTCTGGTACTTGGCAGCGTTCAGCATGATCTCGTCGTCGCCGAAGATCAGGCGGGTGCCGCTCTGCTCGAAGTCGATTTTCTGGCCCGCGTTCTTTTCGATCACGGTCACTTTGTTGGTTTTGGCCATGGTTACATTCCTCCTTTAATTCTCAGTTTAATGGTGGCGCTTTTGGCGCTGCCGTCGTAGGCCACCTTGAAGCCGTTCAGCATACGGTCGAAGATCCTCACGTCGCCGACGTTGCCGTCGTGGTCGGTGATCTCGGCCTCCACGGTGTAGTCCGTGAAGTTCCTCACGGTGTTGAGGGCGATCGTCTGGGTGGAGTTATTGAAGGGGTAGCTCTGGCTATTGCTGAGCGTGACCGCCTTTTCCTCCGTCGCCACCTGATCGGCCGTGAGCCCGCTCTGAATAATCAGCAGGGCTGCCGCGAGGTGTGCGTCTGAAATGCCGTGCTCCATGTTGTTGAAGTTCCCGGCGCTCTGCGGGGTGCCTTCCTGAATGACTTCCTCGGTGTCCTGATCTTTTACTTCGTCAATCCACTGGGTGTTTCTGTACATGCCTTTTTCCTCCTTCCTTTAGGTTGTCACTTCATAGATCGGGATCGTGAGCTTCACGAGGACGCCCTGCCGTTGTACCTTCTCTATGACGCGCTGCTGGTAGGCTGCTACCTCTCCGCGCACGTCAATGAGGCGGGAGGCCGAGATCGTACACTCTACGGAGTCCAGCGTCGGAAACGTCGCCATAATCACCAGAGTGTCGTCCTCGATCGTTTTCTTGTTGATGGTTCCGCGGTGCCATGTCGCGCCCACCTGAGCCTCTACGGCGTGGATCGAGCGGAGCCACTGTTTCCTCCGGTGCCCCATGAAATTGTCCGAAAAATACGCCATGTGCGTGCCCTCCTTTCTGTTTATTCACCGCAGCGCCGTGTCCCGCACCTCACGAAGCTATACGCCGCGCAGGTGAGGCCCGCCACTGTAGCTGCCTTGTTGGTTATGACCGCGCCTTTTGTACCGGTTCCCTGTGTTCCGCACTTTATAAAGCCATACGCCCCGCAGAAAAGCCTCGCGGCTGCGGCCGCTTTTTCTGCTATGGTTGCGCCTACGGCCATTGTGCGCGGATAGGTGCCGCAGGCAAGGGATCCGGCTCCTTTATACCCGTAGCCGGTGAGCTCTGTCTCCAGATTGGAGCCGATCGGCTTCTGGAGCGTATGCCCCAGTGTGCCGGGCCGCGGGTAGGTGCCGCAGGTGATCGTCCCGGAGCTGGTGAAGCCGTAGAGCTGCGGATCCGTTTCCGGCGTCGCCTCAATGCCCGGCTTTACGACTGCGCCCAGAATACCGGGCCGCGGGTAGGTTCCAGCTCTCCGGTTGAAGTTGTACCGGATATGGTCGGCCGATCCTTCGGCGGCGATCTCGTTTTTTGCAGCTGCGCCCAGAGTTCCGGGCCGTGGGTGTGTGCCGCATATAATTGTCCCGGAGTGGGGGAAGCCGTAAAGGTGCAGCTTTTCCTCCGGTTCCGTTTCAATACTTTGCTTTACAATAAAGCCCACCGTCGCGATCCTCGGACGGGTGCCGCATTTCACGAAGTTGTACCGGTGAAGGCTGGAGTCCAGAGCGTACTCGACGCCCGGATCCGGCCCCTGCTGCCAAAAGTAAAAAATGCCAGCTAAATGAGAGCGCACATTCTTGGCAGCCTTCACGGCCTCGACGAATTTCTCATAGTTCTGGGCCGTTATGTGCGCGTTTGTGGTGAGCGCCACGAAGGTGTACGGGGTGCCGTACATTTCGTACCACTCCATGATGTAGCCCTCGCCGAAATATGCGGAGATCAGGCGCTCCACGGCCCATTTTGTGCCGCGCTTTCGCTTGATCTGCTGGGCGATCTTTAGCGTGGCCCGCTTTTCCTCCAGACTCATGCCGGTGGAGTCGTACCAGTCCACGTCAAGCTCCCACGCCAGCTCGTCGCATTCCGCTTCGTTGAGGTTGTCTATGTTGTCCCACACTCTGAGCGTTTTCAAGCGCTTGCTGGGTTCTCCTATGAGCCGGTTCATGGCCTTGCTGAGAGCGATCGCCGCCTCGTCGTCCCGCATGAAGGCAGGGAGAAGGCGCACAAACTCCAGCTCAGACACTTTCATGCCGCCCATGTTCCACCTCCTTTCAATCCTTTACAACGTGCTGCACGTTGATGTTCCCGGAAAACTTCGCCACGGTGGTGCTCGGCAGCTCTTTGTATTCCGGTTTGGTGATGATAACGCGGGTGGCCCCGATCGGGTTCTCTATCCAGTGAGGGCAGAGGATCAGCTTCCTGAGCTCGTCCGGGTTGATGTCCTGATCCAGAGTGGAGCCCTGCCAGTATATGTACCGGTTGATCGCCCCGTCCGGGCCTTCCACGTTTTTGACGACTTCGGACTCGTTGGCCTTGGTCGTGTAGTAGGTCAGCTCTATGTCGTAGAGCTCCACCTGCGGGGCCTCCACCTGCACAATGTCGGTGAGGGGCCTCACGTCGTCCGCAGAGCAGACGCGGCGCACGGCCTCCAGCACGTCCTCGTCCGGCAGTTCTCCACCGGCGCAGATCGGCACGATTTTGACGCGCCCGTACATGTTCCGGGTGATCTCGATCTTTACCTCGTCGGCCGCTGCCAGAGAGCCGGAGAGGGCCAGCGTCAGAAGCTCGTCGTCGTAGCTGGCCGTATAGTCGGTACCTGCCACAGCCTCGGAGCCGCCCGGCAGATACACCGCCAGAGACTCCGGGATCAGGTTTGCGCCACCTTGGAAGGCGTGCCCGGCATAGGTTTTCAGCGTCCTGCTGATCCGCTCGGTTTCAGACTCCACCACCGCGTCCGTGACGATCGGGCTCGAAGATAGCGCCCAGTAGCGGTACGCCTTTTCAGGGCCCGCGGTGCTGAGCCGGTTCTCCGCTTCCCGGATCCTTTCCCGGTATGCTTCGTCGGTTTCCTGATCGCCTCCCCCGCCCGTCGGCTCCGTGTTGGTTACATAGTCAATCATGGCGACGTCTGAGAGGTCAACGATCTGGGAGAGCTCCCCGATCGCTGCGTCGTTATAGTCTGCGCCGCCTTTCTCGGCCGTCGCTCCCACCTCGACGAATAGCTGCCCGGCATAAAGAACGACGGTTTGGTCTGTCAGAAAATAGTGGATAAAGTCGCCAGTCACCCGCAGCCGGGCCGGTATGATGATATTATGAGACACGGCCTCATTTACGCCGAAGCGCAGCGTGGTGGTGGCGAAGGTAGGATCGAGCCGGGCGGTGTCCCGGTTTTCTCCCAGAGCGTCCAGCACGTCCCCGCGGGCATACCGGAGCATTTTCTGGCGGCAGGCGTCGTTCACGCTGTTGTACACGGCCACGACTACCTGAGCCAGAGCCTCGCCGAAGATCCGGCGCTCGTCGCCCGGATATAGGGGATCGCCGACGCCGTTCTCCAGATCTTCGAGTATTCCGTCCCGGATCGGCCCCGCTTCGGTGTCAATAAATTTGAGCTCGCTCATGCGTCCTCGTCCTCCTTCCTTTCAATGTCCACATAGGTGTTAAAGTTTCCGGGGTTCCCGGCCTCCGGGTTGATCTGTATGTCCTTTATATTGACGCGGGGCTCGAATGTCTCCAGCACCCACTCAGCGTCCGCGACGGCTTCGTCCGTGGCGTTCGGCTGGTCGATCAGGGCACCGTCCCGCCCCCTCACGCGGTCGTATGGCACCTCGCCGCGGATCGTCCGCAGCAGATTGGAGGCGCACGTTTCCGGGTTCCCGTTTCCATGTGCTTGCATGTCCTCCCTCCTTACACGAGCGTGACTTCGCTCAGATACACCCAGCTGTTGATCCCGTTCGGGTGCCCCAGCAGTACCCTGTTTTGGCTTTCCTTGATCTGGCTCACCTTATGGCTGCGCTGCTTTACCCATGCGGGGATCGTCTGGCCGGTTGCGTATTTCTTGCCGGTAGGCTTCACATAGTCGCCCACCTTGATTGTCTTTTTTGCCGCCTTCTTGACGGCGGTGTTTGTCTTTTTCTTCTGGGCCTTGGTCGTTTTGGTGGCAGATACTTTCAGCGCCGAGGTGTTCACCTTCACGCTGGTGGTGTCTGGATCGTACTCTTTGAACTCGAAGGAGAGCGTCGCCAGCCGTATGCGGCCGGAGTCGTCAGTCTTTACGCTGCCGACGGACACTTTCCTGAGCTGGAGCTTCGGGCCCAGCTGCCTGCCTCCCAGATAGAAATAATTTACTTTTGTAACAAGCGCTTTCCAGCTCTCGATCTCTGCCCGGACGTCTACGCCCGCCCCGGAGTGCAGCGTCGTGGTGAAGCTGAGCGGGAAAAGCTCGGTGCCTCTCTCGTTGGTGGTTTTCTTTTCCTCGGTGGAGGTGTTATTGTCCGCCACCTGCGAATAGGAGAAGCTGAGGTCTTGAAGGGCGACGACTTTCTGAGAGCTCACGGCCCATGTTTTCGGGCCCCATTTTGCCATTGTTGCCATGCTATCCCTCCTTAGTGCGGGCCGCTGGTTTCGCCATGCGCTCCGGTGTGTGTGTGGCCTTTCAGGCTCACGCCTGCCGCCGTGACGTCTCCGTCAGGCACGGCCCCCGTTATGGTTCCGGCTGTCAGGTGGGGGAGATATGCGCCCCACTCTCCGTCGGCGCGTCCCAGCAGCAGCCCGGTGGCGTCGTCAAATTCGACATACACCACGGCCGTGCCCTTCTTTAATTTTCCCGTGTCGCCTCTCAGGTGCCACGGGATCGTGATATTTGCGGTAGGCTTTGCGCCTGCGTCAGAGGGCACCACGCGGGCCGTGTTGCCTTTTATGCTGGCGATCCTGCCTTTGTTTATTTGTCCCATTAGTAGCCCTCCAGCAGATCCCTGAAATACAAGGTTGATTTATTTCCTACGAAGTCATGGCGCACTTTGTAGACGAACACGGGGCCGTTCCACGCGCTTGCTTTTTCGGTCTTTAGCTGCAGCAGGCTTGCGGCAGCGTAGCCGGTCAGCAGGGCCTTGGAGAATTGGCCCGTGTGCCCGTATTTGTTGGCGTTCCTCAGCAGCCCCTTGGCGAAGCGGGCCGCCTCCGCGTTGCTGTTACTCATAAGCGCGACGTGATCACCGGAGGCAGGGAGCCCCGGAGCCCGGAGCTGCGCCTCGGCGATACATTTCGCCCGGAGCACGGCCGTGTTCTTTGCGTCCGGCGCTGAGAATGTGCCGGAGAAGCTGCCCGCGGTTACTTCGCAGGATCCGAAGCACGCGCTCCGGTTGTCTTGGTAGGTAAAGTTTCCGTTTTCGTCCACCTCCAGCGTGCCAGCGACGGCCTGCTGCTCAATGTATTGTTCACTGTACGCCAGCAGCTTGCCGTCGTATATGAGCATTTGGAAGCCCTCCAGCGTGCAGAGGCGGGAAAACAGAGCGAAGTCTGTCTCGCTCTCTTGCCTCAGATACGGGTACACCTGATCCGTGCAGCCGTAGTTCTGAAAAGCGAGGCCATGGTTCGCCGCGATCTCGTTTCCCAGTTGCAGGAAGCGGACGCCCGCCCAGCTTTTGGACTTTCTGGTGGCTCCGCTTTTTGGCATAGCCATGGCCCGGATCGTAAAGAGTCCGTTTTCGGGTTTCATGGAGTGCAGAAACATTTTTCCTGTGTCGCTTGCTCCCTCAGTAAAGCGGAGGACGTCACCGTCTGCCGGGTTCCATTTGCTCCAGATCCCCTTGGTGTCATTGAAACGGAGCACGAGCGTGTCGGCCTGCTTTTCTGCGTACATCTCATGCACGCAGTAGTTCAGCGACACGTCGTTGTATATGTCCGTCCCATTGTAGAAAAGTTTCACGGGCTGCCCCCTTCGCCCTCAGTGTCCCGACGCCACGGCGGCAGCGTGTCCGGCGTCTCCACGTCCTCGACGATCGGCAGCCGGAGGGCCACGTTTGCGTCGAAGATCAGCACGTCCGCATGGTCGGGGTTAAAGTCTATGATATAGTGGGCGAGTGTCTCGTCGCCGTACATTTCGAGGGCCAGCGCGTCGAAGGTGTCGCCCTCCCGCGTGGTGTATTCCTTGTAGGCTGTTACTCTACGCATACTGGGCCACCTCCCGCATTTGAATAAATTCTTCCAGCCAGTCGAAGAACTCAGCCTCGTGCGCTTTGAGCTGCGCCATGAGGTCGTCGTCCCCGTCTCCGGTATTGCCCGTCTGGATCTGTGGGCTCCATGTGAAGCCGGAAAAGTCGTAATATATAACCACGCCGCCGTTGTCTGCCAGACTTCCCAGCGAGAAGTTGTCCAGAGTCAGCAGCTCCCCGGCCTTGCTGGTGAGCCCTGCGTCAGAGGTTCCACCGGTCGAGCTGGCGCTGTTGAATACCTCGTGGATCATGGTGTCCAGCTTCTCCCAGAGAGTAGCCAGAGGCACCACGGCCTCGGCTCCAGCTTCGCCGCCTGCCAGAAGGTTGTTGCCGGACGCTCCGAAGATTGTCGGCTGTGTTAAAATGCCGCCCTCCTTGTACCACTCAATACCGAAGTGTGGCACGCTTGGCGGTGATAGTGAAAAGCTGCCGCTTATGCTGATATGCGGGAGCTTTAGGTGTGGCAGGCTCCACGAGAAGTTGAACGCGCTTTTTATTGCGCTGATTGCGGAGCTTACCGCATTTTTGGCCGCGTTTATCTTGTCAGAGATCGCGGAGTGTATGCTGTTAAAAATCGACGACACGGTGCTGAGGGCCGAGTTCAGGGCCGAGCTGATCGTCGATTTTATGCTGTTGAACACGCTCGACACGGCGCTGCGTGCAGCGTTCACCTTGTTGGTGATCGTGCTGGTGATTGTGTTCCAGATACTTGAAGTCACGGAGCTGATCGCGTTCCATGCTGCGCTTGCGACGTTCTGGATCGCACTCGTCACCGAGCTTACCACGGCGCGGGCTGCTTCGATCTTGCTGCTGATCGCTCCCTTTATGCTTTCCCAGATTGTCGAGGCGGTCGTGCTGATCGCGCTCCAGATAGTGCTTGCCACGTTGCTGATCGCGGTCGTCACGGCCGTGAATGTGGCTTTTGCTGCCTCCATTTTGCTGCTTATCCAGCCGCCGATCGCGTCCAGTGCCCCGGACACGGTGGACTTGATACTCTCCCAGATCGGGATAATAAAATCTTTGCAGTTCTGCCAGATAAACTGGAAGGGCAGAGTGATGATTTGGAAGGCGGCGTTCAGGATTTCGCCCAGCGCCATGACGCCCACCTGCACCACGTTTTTGATCGTTTCCCATGTCCCAGACAGAAACGAGGTGATCCCGTTCCAGATATTTGAGAATGTGGTCGCGATTGTGTCCAGTGTCCCGGTGATGAAGGAGACGATCCCCTCCCATATACCGGTAAAAAATGAGGCGATCCCGTTCCAGATCCCCTCGAAAAAGTCCTTGACCGCGCTCCATGCTTCGTCCCAGCTGGAGCCAAACCAGCCCAGAACGGTGTCGGCCAGCCCCTTGAAGGTGTCGATCCAGTTCGTGAAGGTAGCCACCACGAAGTCCCAGACGCCGCCGAAGATTTCCCCGACGCCCTGCCAGACTCGATCCCAGTCACCGGTAAATATACCGGCGAACACGTCGAAAAGCCCGACGAGCACGTCCAGCACTACGCCCAGAATATTGCTGATCTGCTGGAATACTCCCTCGAATACGGGGGCCAGCAGCTCGCAGAAGCCGTTCCAGACGGCGCTCAGTACCTCGGTTATGTCCTCAAACTCGAAGCCCAGCTCGTTGAGCCGGTCGGTGATTGCCTGCCCGAACTCGTCAAACTTGGCCTTTATCCCGTCCCAGATCGCCGTGATCTTGGCTCTAAATTCTTCGTTGTTCTTCCAGAGGTTCGCGAAGGCGAGGATCAGCGCAGCTATGGCAGCGCCCACGGCCAGCGCCGGGGCAGATATGCCGCCTATGGCTCCGATTACGCCCTGGACGGCTCCCTTTGCCATGGTGAGCTTCTGGGTGATTGACTCCCACTTGATTGCAGCGATTACGACGCCCAGAGCGCTAAACGCCACGCCCAGCTCAGGAAGGTGGCCGAGCAGCCACTCGATCCCCGGTATCACTGAGCCGGTGACAAACTGGACGGCAGAGCGGAGGGATCCCTCGAAGCGCTCGTATATTTTGAGGCCGAGTTCCTCCCATGCGCTGTTCATCTGCGCCAGATCGCCGGAGAGGTTGTCGTTCATTATTGCCGCCATTTCCTCGGCGGTGCCGCTGGCTCCCCGCAGGCTTTCCTCATACCCGGCGATACTGTCCATGCCTTCGTTGAGGATCAGGTTCAGGCCCTTGGTGGAGTCTGCCGTAAAAGTGGAGGATAGGGCCACGGCCCGCTCAGCGTCCCCCATGCCATTTGTTGCGGCTTCCACCTCGGTGAGAATGTCGGTCAGGTCGCGGAAGTTGCCCTCTGCGTCCATGACGGCCACGGAGGTGTCGCCGATCTTGATCTGGCCTTCGTCCATGGCGTTTGTTATGTCACGCATGATTGCAGCCAGAGCGGTGCCAGCCTCGCTGCCTTTATAGCCTTGGTTCGCCATGCCTTCCAGCAGGGAGGTGACGGTTTCCACGTCCTGCCCGGCTGCGTTCAGGTTGGCGGCGCAGTTTTTGTATGCTTCGCCGAGAGCTTCGGCGGTGGTGTTGCTGCTTGCCTGAGCAGAGGTCAGAAGGTCGGCGAAGTATGCCGCCTGATCTGCTTCCATGCCGAAGGCGCTCAGGTAGTCTGTCACCATGTCGGAGGCAGCACCCAGCTCCATGCCGGAGGCCGCGGCCAGATTGAGAACGCCGCCGAGGGCGCTCGTGGATTGCTCTACGTCCCACCCGGCCAGTGCCATATACTTTAGGGCCTCGGCAGCTTCGGACGCCGAGAAGGTCGTCGTCGCGCCGAACTCACGGGCGCAGGCTTCCAGCGTTTCCAGCTCGTCGCCGGTCGCGCCGGATATAGCCTGCACCTCCGACATGGTGCTGGTGAAGTTCTGGCCCAGCTCCATGACGTTGCTCACCAGATCCTTGATCCCGTCGATTGCCGCCCGGATTGCGTCTGCTGCGAGGTTCGCAAGCGTAGCCTTAAAGACTGTGAAGCCTTCGTCCGCAAGCCGGGCCGAGTCGTCTACTTGTTCCAGCGAGTTGTCCAGTTGATCGGCCGCGTTCTCCGCGTCTTGGAGTCGCTGCCGGTTCTCGTTCAGGTCGCTGCTCAGCTCTTGGATCTGCTCGGCGAGCTCCCTCGACTCGTCGGTCGTGTCGTCCTCAGATAATGCAAGGGAGACGTACCGCTCTTTGAGTTTTTCGAGGGTGCTTTCCTGCTCGCTGATCGTGTTCCTCAACTGGTCGGCCTCGCTGGCCGTTTCGTCCATACCGGAGGCGAGCTGCTCGGCTGCCTGCTGCGCAGCTTCCAGCGTTCCCCGGTTTTCGTCCAGTTCGCTGCTGAGCTCTTGGATCTGCTCCGCGAGTGCGCGGGCTTCCTCTGTGCCTTCCTCGCCGCTCACGATAAAGTCGGCATAACCTCGTTCGAGGCTTCTCAGGACAGACTCTTGCGTGCTGATTTCAGCAGCCAGACGCTCGGCAGCTCCGGCGGCTTCCAGTGTTTCCTCGCTCATTTCCTCCAGCTGGTTGACCGCGTTCCTGATTGCCGCTTGCAGCGACGGACTCAGGACGCCGGAGATCTCGACCGAGGTTTCGAGCGTTCTCGCCATGTGCTCACCTCCTTCTGTGCTTTGGTTTTATACCGATCGGCGGCCTGGCCTTTTCCTTGGCGCGTTTCCGTTCCTCGGCCAGATCCTCGGCCGCCTCGGCGTATTCAAGAATAAAATTTATGATTGGCTTTTTTTCGAGGTCTGCGGTGCTTGTGTGGTAGACTCTGGCGTAATCTCTGTATGCTCGTCGGAGTCGCTTTCCGGTGAAGCCTTGTCCGACGCGAGCATAAAATTTCGGCCGATCTGCATAACCTCCACAACGTCGTGCCCTTTGATCCGCTCCATGTCCGAGAAGTCATAGCTCGGATTTACTGCGATAATGGCAGCATAGCCGAGGTAGAGGTGGAGGCCGAAGTCGAACTCAGCCGCCGCGGAGATTGACACGTTTTTCATGCCTGCCGCTGCCTTCTTTTTAGCCTCGGCGGTAGCAAAGAGAACGCCGTCGATCTCGTTGATGTCGTACCGCATTTCGGTGACGGTTTCGCCGTTGATCTGGATCGGGTTTTTCAGTGTCAGGGTGCCGTCCTTTTTCTTGTCTTTCTTTTCCATGGTTTTGCTCCTTTCTGAAAATAAAAGCCGCCGATCATGTGATTGACCGGCGGCCTTTTTGTTGGTTGATTACAGAAGATTGTCAATGCTCTGGTAGTAGTCCTTGCCATTGACGCGGAGGATCTGGTTCAGCCTATCGACGCACAAAACCTCGACTCCGTTCGCGTAGATTTGCAGGCGCGTGACGTTGTAGGTCGTTTCGATCTCCGTCGCGTTTCCTACCTCCACGCCGATCTCCGGGATATTGCTCGGCAGCGTCCGCACGAACGCCTTGCAGCCCTCAGTAGACTGGGAGCCGTCCGAGCTGATAACGCTCTGCACCCATCTAAATTCGAGGTTCTGCTTTTCGAGGCGGTTCAGGCGGCTGAGGCCGTTGTCCACGCCGATCTTCGTGACGCTGAGCTCCATATTTTCCAGAAGCCCGATCAGCGGCACGGTCATTGTCCCCATGGCCTGCACGTCTGCGGTTAAAAACTCAATGCCCGGCAGCGTGAAGGACGTGTCCTTCGCCACCAGCACATTGTCCGAGTAAACGGTGTCGGCCACTACGGGGCCTTTAATGTCTACCCATTTTCCCATGCTTTTGCACCTCCTTATTCACTTTCAAAAAACGCATTGAAGCCCTCGTCTGTGTAGCATACGCGGGCGGTTGCAGATTTCAGCGGCGGTGTGTTGGTGACGGTGAAGTCCCACACGAAGTCGCCGTTCATCATCTGGTTGACCGGGTTCGCACTCTCCAGAAATGCCACGGTAGGGGAGCCGATCAGGGCACCGATCCCGCAGAGGTTGTCGAGCCTGCGCTTCTCGTCGTTCAGGATCGTGTCCTTAGCCGTCGGAGTGAGCGGGGAGTCGATCTCTGTCCCGTGGTCGATCTGGAATTGGTTGGTGATGTACATGAGCATACGCAGGTTCACGTCGAAGATCGCGCGGGCGTCCATGTTCCCGGTTATGCTGTCCTCGTACTTGTACGCGGCCGTATGAGGCCCCCAGAGTACCCACTGGCCGCCCCAGAAGCACGCCGTCGTGATCCCGGACTCGTTCAGGGTATTGGCTTTCTGCTGGTCGAAGCCGCGGTTATTGGAGCTTTCACCGAAGTATTGCCCCGTTGCCATGATCGCCTTGTTGGAGGGCGACTCGAACGGGACGCCGTTGTGGCTCAGGTCAACGCGCAGCATGGTGGCAGATCCTACGGTGGAGAGGTGGAACACGCGGCCGGTGCCGTCCTTGACTTTGGGCCAGTACACCTTGCTGCGCTCGCTGTTGTATGCGTGATCCTCGGCCCACTTTTTCGCCTTCTCCATGGTGTCGATCGGTTTCCCGGCTTCGTCCTCCAGTGGTATGTCCGCATTGACGAAGCCGTCCCAGTGCCCATTCAGCTTTGTGACGGTGTTCACCATGGCCCGGTAGATTTCCGGGTTATGGCTCCAGCTCGGCGCTGCCAGAATGTCAAGTACCGCGTTGCAATACTGGTAGAGCAGGCTCATGGCGTGCAGGCCGGTGTATTCCCCTTCCTCGGTTTCCTTTCCCAGAATGTCGGCAGCGTCCACCATGGAGGCGTCCACTGTGTTATAGGAGCAGGTGACAGTCTCGGTCGTGGGCGTCTTGGTAAACTGCACCACGGCTGCCCCCTTGGAGAAGTTGTAGCTCAGGGTGTAGTCCACACCCTCGGCCATGTCATTGATCGCGAGGGTGTCGAGAATGATCTCCGCGCTCTTGATTTCCACGCGGTTGTTCTTTACGGTCAGTTCCTCGGTGATCGGCTCGGTGTCCCGGTGAATGTCCGGGTTGAGCACATTCACGATATAGATCGGGCCTATGTCCCCCTCGGTGTTGTCGAAGTGCTCAGCGAAAACCTCGCAGAGCGTGAAGTCCTCCCAGCCGGTCTTGGAGTACCCGGCCTTGTTCTGTACGTCCCCCATGCCGGTGAGCTTGACCGGCATGTTGATGATCCCGGCCTCAGCATAGCCTCGGACGAGGTTCACGGGTGCGGTGCCGATATAGGCGCAGATCACGCTTCCCTGCCGGACTTCGGTTACTTTGGAGTCGCCGATCTCGCCGTATGCGCCGTGTAAATATGGCATAATAAAACCTCCTTTTCTTACAAAAGATCCTCGTATTGTTTCGGTGTCGTCGCAGAGACTCCGGCCTCCAGCGTGAAGCTGATCCAGTTGTGCCAGTACGGGTAGTAGTCCCATATATTGCCGTCCTCAACGAACGGCCCGTACTTGATCCCGGACTCCTTCACGAGCCGGTGCCCTGCTATAAATTCCGCGTTTTCGACTTCGCGCAGCACAATGTCCGCGAAGTTGAGAGAGTCCCGCCAGCCTTCCATGTTGCGGGTGTATGTTTCGGCAGCTTCCCCGGTCACGCGGTAGTAGGAAAAGCCGCCGATCTTTGAGGCGTCCGGCTTCGCATGAAGCACTTCGGCTCCATGTAATCCGGGGTTCCAGCACGAGAGGCAGAGCCGGAGCTGGAGCTGCCGCCTGAATTTCAGCAGATCGTCGCTCCCCTCCATGAGCTGCACGCATACCGAAGGGATCGGAGCGGGCACCGAAGGGGGGAGCCGGTCTTTTCCCGGCACATAAAGAGGGAAGGCTGCCGGGTGTACATACTCCACGGGGTACTCCGCGCCGTTCCGGTCGTCGTCCGGGAGTTTGAGGGTGATCTGGCTGCATACGTTCTCAGCGAGCCAGCCCACCACCTTGTCAATGCTTTGTGTCAGTGTCATGTCGTCACCTCCTTAGCCCGTTCTGTTTTGCCGCAGGGCCACCTCGACGAGTCCCAGATCCCTGCCTGAGTTTGCCACGAGCATTTCGCGGCCGTCTACGTTCAGCAGGCGGCCCGGCTCCAGATTGGCCGGAAAATCTGCCTCTTTTCCCATGAGCAGCATGTCGGCCTCTATGAGTCCGAGGATCTGCCCCTTTTTGAGCTTGTTCAGCTGGTCGCTGTCCACCACGACGGGGATCTTTTTCCCTTCGACGCGGTGGATCTCTGCGAACTCGTCGAGGTTGAAGAAAACAGAGTCGAGATCCTTCTGGAGCTGCTCTTTGAAGCCCACCGGCTTACTCCTTGCCGGAGCCCGGCGCAGGTTTCGCCGCAGCTTCCAGCAGGCCGATCAGTTCCTTCTTGCTCTTGGCCGCTTTTGCCTTTTCTGCGTCCACTCCCGCAGCTGCAGCAGCCTTGCGCAGCTCTGCCATTTTCATGCGGTTGTAGTCATTGGCCTGATCGGACGCTTCCACCTTTACGGCCACGCCTGCCTTCACCAGCTCGGCCTCGCGGGCTTCTGAGAGGGAGAAGGGGCCGGAGTGCTTCGTCATAGGCTCCACGCGCCCGTTCGCCATGCGTCCGTAGGTTCCTTTTACCATTTGGATCATGTCCTTGCCTCCTTTACTCAGGATCGGCAGCTCCCAGATCCGGGAGCTCGTCGTCTCCCTCGTCCTTGCTGCCGTCCTCTGTGTTGTCGTCACCGGCCGTAACCTTTGCGGCTGCGATCGCGGCGATATAATCGGCTTTTTTCTTGCCTTCGGGTTTCAGTCCCATGTCGGCCGCGAGCTTGCGCAGATCGTTGAAGTCCCATTTTTCCAGATCCTCAGCAGAGAGGTATCCGGTCTGGGTGTCCGGTGTTTCCCCCGGATCCTGATCGCTGCTGCCCTCGGTCTTGTCCGGTTCCTTTGTGGTTACATAGGCAGCCACGCCCAGACGGACGAGGCGCTCGGCCTGCCCGGCGTCACACATGAAGGGGCCGCTCTCGGCTGTTTTCAGTGTGTGCCGTGCGTTGCCGTGCTCGTCCGTGTATTCAATCCCGCAGCCGCCACATGTTACTCTGATTTTTACCATGCTTTGCTCCTTTCCCCGCCAGCATTAAAGCATTTTCGCGGCGATAAACGGGTTTTCGTTGTTCGGCATACAGAGAGGCGCGGAGCTCAGGATCAGCTCGCGGACGTTGTGTTTCGCGTCGCTGAGGTACTTCGGCACGTCCACGCCGGTGTAGGTGTGGAACTCGCCGTCGGACTGCTCCACCTGAGTGATCGCTCCGTACACGGTGCGCCCGGCGCTCGGTGCGCCCGCTGCGATCATGCCTGCAGGAATAAAGGGCTTGACGGATCCGTCCACTTCGGTGTAGGTGTCCTCATAGCTCAGGAGGTCGATCATGCGGCCCTTGACATTGAGGCGGGCGATCTTGGTCGCGCCGGAGGGAAGGGTGGCAGGATCTACGCCGCCGATCTGATAGTTGCGGTTATCCAGCAGGCGCAGGATCCACTCGTTTGCGAGGATCACGTCGGCGACGTCGGGAGCCACCAGCACCTCGGTGAAGGCAAGGCCGCGGGACGTCAGCATGTAGCCCATGGCCGCCACGTCTGCGAGAAAACGTTTCCCGCTTGTCTCTGTGGTGTCCAGAGTAGCAGCCGGAGTATATACTGCCGGGTTTTTCTCGCCGTCGTAGTACCGCACCTCTTTTTCCTCGAAGTTGTGCAGGTCGTCCACATACTCGTCCATGACGCAGCCGTTTGTGAAAATCACCTCGGACGCCATGGCTTCCTTGCGGCGCATGTTCATGGCGCGGAGCTCGTCGAGGTCGCCCAGCATGATTACGCCCTGTCGCTGCTGCGGTGTCAGCTTGGTGTAGAGAGCCTCGCCGAAGCCGCGCTTTTTCAGGTCGTCAATGGTGAGCGGGCGCTTCGGTGCGATATAGGAAGGCGTGAAGCGCTTCATGGTGTAGCCGTCGCGCAGGATCGTGATCCCGCCCTTGCGGGGAGCGACGAACGGTGCCGCCTTCTTGGAGCCCTTCTTGTATTCCACCAGCACGTCGTCGGTGGCGAAAATGTCGGTCGCTGCGTTCGTGGGGAAGTAACGATCCAGCAGGAAGGTGTGGAGAGGCGGGAGTTGCTGCACGGAGGCAAGCAGGTGGTGTGTATCATAGTAATTAAAAGCCATTTTTCTGTCCTCCTTCTTAGATTTCCACGGCCTCAGAGGTCAGGATCCCCGCGACGCGGAGCGCCTCTCTGTCTGCTGCCGTGATTGTGTAGCCCTCAGCTACGATCAGCCGGTTGGTGTTGAAATGCCCGGTGCGGTATGCGATACCGGGCACCGCTTCGCCCTCTGCGGCGTCTCCGGTGTCCACCGGATCCGTGAGTACGGCGTTTGCCTTTCCGGTTGTCTCGGTGCCGATCATTTCCATGGTGCCGTCGTCTTTTAACGCCAGCAGGGTGCCGCGTTCGAGGATCCCCTGCCCGGCTGCCAGCTGCACGCTGAATACGTCCGCGGGCGGGTAGCTGTCGGCGATCAGGTTGTCGAAGCCCACGCCGCCGAGGTTTTCGTCGAGTCTGCTCATTACTTCATACCTCCTTTGGTCTGGTTGTAGGCGGCCACTACCGCCTGAATGTCTGCCGCGTCCTGTTCTTCCTGATTGACGCCCGCGCCGCCGTTGGGAGTTGCGCCCACGTCGCCGACGCCAGAGGCCGCTCCGTCTGCCTCATAGTTCGCGAGGAAGTTCTGGCCGGACGCTGCGCTCTGCTGCATAACGCGGAAACAGAGCTCCTGAGCGGTGCAGGGGTTTTCTCCGTACTTCGCGTCATGGACGAGCTGCTGATCGGGGATAGAGGCCGCGATCGAGTCAATGTCCGCGAGGCGTTGCCGTTCAGCTGTCACCGCGTCGGCGCTTGCCTGAGCCTTTGCCGCGTTCGTTGCGGCCTGCTCGATCTGGCTCACCAGATCAGGCTCCTGAGCTTTCAGTTCTTCGAGTGTCATGTGGTTTTTACCTCCTTTTGGTTTTGCCGCCTGATTGGTCGGCCTTTTATTTGCTACCGGTCTTGCGGCCGGTTTAGCACTTTTCTGGATCGGGATTGTGCCCGGTATGTGACGGAGCCCTTCGACGTTGTGGCCTATGCCGTTGACGTAGAGGACTTTCCGGTCGTGGCTCATGCTCATGTCGGGATCGTCCTCGTCCTCCAGAAGATTGTCGGCGAAGCCCTTCTCCAGAGCCTCCCGGCCGGTGAGCCACGTCTCCTTTGTCATCATGCCGCGCAGGGTGTCCACCGCGATCCCGGTCTTGGCGTTGTAGATTTCAGCCACGGCCCGCTCGCTGGCGTCCATTCCCTTCATAAGCTGTTTCATGTCCTGAATGTTCAGGCTGTCCCAGAGATACACGCTTACGCCGTGGATCATAACGAGGGATCCGGGGTACACGGTCACGGTGTCGCCTGCGCACATAATCACGCTGGCGGCGCTTGCCGCGATCCCTTCCACGACGACGTTCACCTCTCCGCTGAGGGTTTTCAGGGCGTTGTGGATTGCGATCCCGGTGTAAAGGTCGCCGCCGCAGCTGTTCAGCTTGACGGTGATGTGGCCTTTGTCCTTGACCGCTGCCAGATCCTCCATGAAGCCCTCCGGGGTGATGTAGAGTCCGGGCTCAGGTTCGCCCGTCCACCAGTCTGTCGGCTGTTTGCTCATAACGTCGCCGTATAGTGTGATCTCGGCCTCGTCGTCGCCGACGGTCGCCACGTTCCAGAACTTTGTCGCCGTGGCGGTTGGTGCTGCTACCGGTGCCGGTGTCGGCCCCATGCGCAGCTCACTGAGTTGTTTCATCTGCTTGCCCTCCTTTTACGGATTGTTTGATCTGCTCCGCTAAAACGAGGCTGCGGAGCGCCTCAGCGCCTCGTCTGCGGGCGTTTTCCGGGTTGTGTGGGTTATTGTCCCCCTCTGCCGGTTCTTCGCCTTCCTGTGGCTCCTGAGCGCCTTCCTGAGTGCTTCCAGCGCCTCCGCTCTGGTGCGGATCCGGTGTCTGCCCGTCGAGCTTCTCGTTTTCGCGTTGCAGCTGCTCCACGTTGCTGTCCCATTGGCCGCCGTTGAGCCGGATCGTGCTCTGCTCGTGGGTAGAGAAGCCCTCGCTGCACGCGAGGATCTCCGCGGTGATTTCCTTCACCGGATCAAGCTGTCCCTGAGACGGGCCCAGCCACTCGCTGCCGAGGTATGCGGCATGGATCGCCGGATTGTCGAAAAAGCCCGGCGCATAGATACGGCCGCGGGCCACCGCTTCGCTCATCCAGATTTCATAGAGCGGGCGGCAGAAGTTGTCCCCCAGCCACTCCCGGCGCATTTTGAACGCCTTCCACGCTTCCAGCAGGGCCGCGCGGCTTGCACTGTACGAGGCGTTGAACTTTTTCAGCAGCAGATCGGACGGTATTTCCAGAGCAGCGCCCACCTGCGAGCTGATCGCCTCCACGAATTTGTCGAAGCTCCCGTTCGGGTGTTTGGGCTCAGCGAAAACGACGTCCTCGCCGGGGTTCATAATATTGACTTGTCCCGGCCCCATGTTGTAGTCGTTCGGGTTCCTTGGTTCTGTTTCTGCGTCCTCGTTCACCTCGTTGAATGGCATTTCCTCCTTTGACGCCTCCGTCTTTACGAAGGCAGTAAAAAAGGACTCGATCACCGCGGCCATGAGCTCGGACTCTGTGTAGCGCCGGAGCTGGAGCAGCGGCTCGATCACCTGCGCGAGATAGCTCACGCCACGGTACTGATCCGGGCGCTCCGTGTCAATGACGTGCAGCACGTTGGGGAGTCCGGTGTGTTCCTGATATGCCAGGACACGGGCCCACTCTGTCAGGGCGGGTGCGCCGAGCTCGAAGGGGTATGTGCTGCGGATATGGTAGGCCACCACCATGCCGTCCTTGTCTACTTCCACGCCGTCGTATATGGTGTTCCCGTTGTCCGGGTTCTTCCCGGTGGTATATAACAGAGACGTGCCGAGCCCCGCCCCGGTCGGTGTCGCTACCCGGTCAGCTTCGATCAGGTGTACCCGCAGGGAGTAGGGGAGCAGCCGCGTGGTTTTGTACTGCTTCACAATGCCGATACAGTCGCCGGAGAGCAGCCACGACACGAGCGCGAGCTGCTGGAGCCCGTAAAAGTTGTTCATGCCGGTGGCGTCGCAGGCCCTTTTATTGGACGCCCAGAGGGAGAACTCCCGCTCGGTGTCTTTCTGCCACCTCTCAGCCTGATCCGGCGTGAGCCCCAGCGCCTCCCTGTCGATCCGGCTCTTTAGGCGGAGCCCGACGCCTACCACGTTTGTGCGGTTGGTCTTGATCGCTGAGGTCGCCATGGGTGCGGCCATGTATAACATGCGGGCCCGCTGCCTCATGGTGAAGTTGTGGAAGTCTATGTCCTCATGTGCGGAGCCGCTGGGTGCGTTGAAGCCCTTCACGGCCCGCTTGCTCCAGCTGGCCCCCGCTTCGCCGTAGCCTTTGTTTTTCGGGCGCACGGTTTCCGGCAGATAAAGGCCCGTCTTTTTGTCGTACCTCGTTTTCCTCACCTCCTTGTCTGTAATAAAAAACGGCAGCGCCGGGGGAGTAAAGGAGCGAAACCTTCCCTCCGGTGTTGCCGTAGTAAAGCCGGGGATCCCGGCGTTTACCCGTTACCAGTCGCGGGGGACTACTCCCACCGCACGGCGGGCAGATTGTCCCGCCAGTTCTGCCTCCAGCTCGCTGATCCGCTTCCTGAGCCTTTCGATCTCGTCCTGAATAGCGGTGAGCGGTGTCTGGTATCTTTGCAGGTTTCTGGATCCGATCGTGTAGAGCTGCACGCCGTCCTTGCTGAGCATTTCCTGCTCGCGGGCCAGATAGAGATCCAGCCGGGTGCGCGTCCTTTCCAGCTCCGTGCGCACGGTTTCCTTCGATCGTCGTCTTGCTGCCATGTGTGTGCCTCCTTACCAGTCGTCGTTGTAAATATTGGCCGGGCGGTTCTGCCGCGGCCTCTGTGCTGCAGGTTTCTTCGGTGCCTTTTTTGCTGGCAGGCTTTTGAGCCGTTTCTCCACCGCCTGCATGTCCGGGTTTATGATCTTAAAGCCCCCCAGCGCATAGTTGCGGCAGTCGAGGGCCTCGTTTCTTTCATGTCCGGGCAGTTTTACCCATGTCCAGCGGTTGCCCCGCTTCGTCTGCGTGAGCTCCAGCTTCTCAGACAGCAGGCCGCTGAAATAATAAGAGTCGTACCCGTAGGACTCGCCGAGGGGGAAATGGCAATATTTCGGCCCGGCTTCCTGCACCAGAACGCTTGACATTATGAGCTCTTTCCCGGCGTCAACGCCCAGAGTATAGAGCCAGCATTTGCCGATTGTCTGCCCGTTCAGTACGATCTTAACCTGAGAGGGAGGCGTCACGAAGGGGATCCCCTCGCCGTTGCCGCCCTTGATAGCGAAAACGCGCTTGTTTTTCCGGGCCCGGCAGCGCAGGTACACCTCTTGCGTGTAGTGGCCGCCGGAGTCCACGCAGGTGATCGAGATACGGAGGCCCCGCTGGCTGTCCTTGAAGTGGTAGACATGCTCGATCACGTCGTCGAGTCGCTCCCATACTTCGTCGGTGTCCGGCTTTCCCATGATGTAGCCTTTTTTTATGCCCCACGTTTCACCGTAATGGCCGTGGCCTACGACTTCATACTCCAGCCGGTTGTCCTGCGTGTCCACTCCGCAGGTGAGGACGAGAACGCCCTCCGGCACTTCCACCGGGGAGCCGTCGGCATTGGTGCCGTAGTCCTCCCGACGCGCCATCATGCCTTCCTCGTCCGGTATGTCCCCGCGATCCTCCCAGAGCTGCCCCAGCAGCGTGTTGTAAACGACTTTTAGCTTCTGAGGATCGTCCAGCGCTTGCAGGAATTTGAGCACGATTTTCTCCCACGGAGTCCATGGAGACGAGAAGGCGTTCAGCCAGAAGGAGCGCACGCCGGTGTCGTATGCCTCCGGGTTTTCTGCGATCCACTTCGCAGGCTGCCGCCGCATGATTTCCTCCGGGATAATGCAGCCGCAGTTCGGGCAGGCCCATGTGATCGGGCCGGTTATCTTGTAGACTTTTTTCCCGCGGATCCTCTTGTGGGTGTGCTCGAAGTGGATCCGGTCGAATATGATCTCGCCGTACTCGCCGCACTCAGGGCACTGGTGACACCAGCGCTCTTGCGTGCCTTTCTCGAAGCTGTCCGCGATATTGGACGAGCCTTTAATGGTCGGCGTCGATACTTCGACGGCCTTCGCGTTGTAGAATGTGGCTTGTCTGGCCTCGGCCAGAGCCCACGGATCGCCCTCGGTTCCGGCGCTTATGGCCCAGCGGTCGCGCTCGTCGCCTATGATGTAGCGGGCCGGAGTGGAGGCCAGAGCTGAGGCGCTGTTGGATCCGGTGATTGTCAGCATACCGCCGGGGAAGGACTTCTGGAGGATCGTGTTCCCGGAGTCTCTCGTTTTTACGTCCGAGACTTTGGCTTTCAGCACCTTGCTGTCTCGGATCATTGGAGCGATACGCAGCCGGGAGAACTTGCGGGCGTCGTCGAGCGAGGGCTGCACATAGAGGATAGAGCCCGGATCTTGGTCTATGATATAGCCGATTATGTTCAGCTCAAGCTCAGACTTTCCCACCTGAGAGGCCGCCACCATGACAATTTTTTTCACCTTCGGATCGGTGAACGCTTCCATAGGCTCCCGGAGGTAGGGCGTGCGCGTTGTGCGCCACGGGCCTGCCTCTGCGGAGGTTTCCGGCGATAGGCGGCGGTGTCTATCGGCCCATTCTGCCACCGTCAGATCCTCCGGCGGCTTAAAGTTTCGGACGGCCGGGCCTATGGCCGCGTTTAGCTTTTGAGCGGCTCTTTTAGTCGTCGGCTTCATCAGCGAGCGCCTCGCTCCAGCCTTCGCGATCCCTTACCCGCCGCTTGTATGCTTCGGGATCGTATTTATAGCCCGCGAGCTCGTTCAGGATTTTGTGACACTCGGAGCGGATCAGCGCCGAGGCTTCGGCTGCGCTGGCTGCCTGAGATACGTCCATAGCCAGACGGCCGGGCAGCGCCATTATCATGCTGCGGACGGTGTACACGAGGTCGTTCGTCATGGCCTCCACGTCCTCGCTCCGGTGCATTTTCCCTTCCAGCTCTTTGAGCTGCATTTCTGCGATCTTGGCCTTGCTCTGTTTGAGGTCGGCCTCGGCCCTCAGCTTGTCGGCCTCAGCTTTTGCGGTGTCCGCAGTCTTGGCCTCCTTGCCGTTGGCTTTTTCCCGCAGGTGCTTTATGTATGCCTTGATCGTCGGGAGCAGGTCGAACTTATACGGACGGGTGGACGCCGCAGGAAGGACGCCAGCTTTTGCGAGCTGCTGCACCCGGCGCTCGTCAAGCTCGAAAAGTTTTGCTATTGTTGCCGTTGTTTGTAGGTTCTGCTTCGGTGCGTCTGCCATGGCTCCACCTCCTTTCCGGTGTCCAAACGAAACGAAACGGCCTAAAAAAATTTTTTGGAGTCTGCGCGAGTTTTGGGCTCGCCAGCACCGCAGGGCTCTGGGAAGCTGTCACAGTACCTTGCGGCTTGTCGAAAAATTTTCACGGTTTGCCTTGAACGGTTCAATCACTTTTATTTTGCTTTTAATTGCTTTATTTTGTTTTCTTTTGCTTGTGATTGGTTTGTTGTGTTCATTTGCTTTGTGTTTGCTTCGTTGCTTTGCCTGCTTCTTTGCTTCACTTCATGGCTTGCTGTATATGGTGCTCGAAGCGCTTCTCCAGATTGCTGCCGATTGTTTCCTCAATCGTTTCCTTTGCTTTGCCGCTTATCATTTGCGGCACGGACAGAGTGCGGACAGCTTCGACGGGTGTTCTTCCTTCCCCCGTTCTTTGGAAGGGGAGAGTGGGGGCGTCTGCATTTTTCTTACTGGACGAGGCAAGATATGTCCCGGCCTTCATGCTTGCCCTTTGCCCTTTGATAATGGTAGCCTTTACGGTATACGGCTTTGGGGTTCTAACAATCCCTACCGGGCCAGCTGCGCCCTTAAAGTCAACCATTTGCCCCGGTATTCGCTGGCGCTTATCTTGTAAACCTCGTGGAGCTTTTGGCGACATTTTGAAATGTATTGGAGTTAAGGTTTCGCCCTTGTATTCGAGGGACGCCCCGTCAACGCTGATCCCCGATACATTTGTGGAGGTGGCCCCCCGTTTTGTTTTTGGGCCCGCCTCTTTGATTGCTGCGGTATCTACACCATAATGTTGCCGGATCCCTTTGCTTACCCATGCCGGAGCTCTGGAGGTGAAGTCCGACACGGTTCTCTTGATTGCTGTCTCGCCTCCGTCCTTTAGTTTCTCCAGTTTTTTTGCCAGTTTTGCCCCGTCTTTCATGGTTACAGAGAAGGCTCCATTTGTGCGTCTTGATTGCCCGGTATAGAATAGGCTGCTCATGTGTGCGCCTCCTTTCTACTAAAAATTTACCCTCCCCCCAGTCTTTTTCTGGAGGGCAGGGCATAAGAAAAACCGCCTCGGTATTTCCTTAGCGGTTTCAGATTTCTATTTATTTATTTTCCCGTCGGTCGTGAACTCGTGGACGCTCTGGTCTGGCATTATTGCTTTTATTATGCTGCCGCTTTGTTCAATCTTAAAAATCAGGTTCTTTCCACGCTCTGCGTTGTATCTGATTTTCTTTTTCCAGCTCTTGAAACTTTTAAGGTCAATCACTTTGAGATAGGCAGCCTCCAGATCGTCGTCGCTGTCTGCGTCATAAATGACAGCGCATAGCTGAGGGGTTAGCATGTAGGTGTTTGGCTCGTAGTCCTCACATAATCGGCGTTGGCTGGCTGTATCTGCCGTCAGAACATAAAGGACGCCCTCGTCTGTTATTGCATAGCCCACGCCCTCGTCTGTAATAAGAGCGGCTTCCACGAAGTCCTCCGTTTTCCGTATGCGGATCCCTTCATTCTTTGTCGTGGTTGCGATCCCTTCGTTGGCGTTTCCGTCCATGCCGGTATGAATGTAATAAGAGCCAGACGGAGAGGGCCATGTTTTGTCTGCATGAAACCATTCCTTGCCATTTTTACAGAGGATTGCCGGGGCTCCGTTTGCATTTCTTACCGTCACTTCCCACACATTCCCCTGCGGTTGTGTTTGTTTTTGGGGCTTCTGGTTGAGAATGTCTCCCCATAAGCTGAGTTTTTTATTGCTTCCCATGTTTGATAACCTCCCGTGGTTTTTTGTTTTAGTCATCTTTGGGATATTATAGCACGCAGGGAAGTGGTGTAGCAATCCTGTTTTGAAAAACAGAAAACCGCCCGGCGGCGTTTATGCTCTCCAGACGGCTTTCGCTATTTTACAGTATAGCACACGGCATTATCCCCTTTTATCCCCTTTTGTCCCTTTTTATCCCCTTTTATCCCCATACGCTGAAATGCCCTTTAAAATAAGGCTTTGCGGGCATTTTGGAGGCGTTTTTTATTTTGTTTATAAAAATTTAATAATTTTCTTTTTCGATTTTTGCGAGGGTTTGCAGGGCCGAACCATGGATTTTAAAGGCCCGTTTTAGGTATCGCTGGCTATTTGTTTCGTAGTCGTCCTCCTTCCCGTACAGAACGGCGCAGATCGTCCACCAGCTTGCCTCGTCAAAATAACGCATTTCTATGATGGTCTGTTCGTCCGGCTTTTTCATAAGTCCGATCATGCGCTCCAGCTCTCTGCGGGTTTCGCCTTCGTCGTCGATCAGGTCACGGAGCTGCGTTTCAAGTTCCAGCTTTTTCGCGACTTCTCGCTCTGTTTTGCTGGTGCCGTCTCCACCGCCCGGCAGCCCGGTGAGATTTGGAGTGGAAGCGGAGCCCATGGTGGACTCCAGATACTCCAGCCGCTCGATCAGATTGTCGATCCGGCGTTTCAGCGTAGCGACGCGCTCCAGCTTCTTTTTTATTTTGTCGGTTTCTTTCGGCTGTTTTTCACCGGTCTTTTTCTTCTGGCCCATTGGCCCCGTCTCCTTTTTTGTTTCTATTCGTTGAATATGCTCTCGTAGACTTCCCGCGGCTGCAGCGCGCCCTTTCTGATTAGCTGGATCCCGGTGTCTTTTCCGGTGGTTTTTATGTACCTGCGTACAATGACGTCCACAAACCGGGGTTCCATTTCCATGAGAAACGACGCTTGCCCGACACTTTCGGCTGCGATCAGGGTAGTGCCTGATCCTCCGAAGGTGTCAAGAACGCCCTCGGCCCAGTCCGTATTGTCGAGCAGTTTTTCCAGTATTTCCACTGGTTTTTGTGTTGGGTGCAGCTCATTCCCGGAGCGCGTGGCCTCCAGTACGTTGCCGTAGCCTTTGTGATTGTCCCACTTTGGTTTTGTGCGGTGGGCGAACATGACGAGCTCGTGCTGCGTCCTCCAGCCCATACCCATGCCAGGGCTTTTCTTATTCCATACCAGCATATTTTTGACGCCGAGGCCGGATCCTTCCACGACGTCAAATAAATACACCCACATGCGCCAGTCTGTGAAAATATAAGCCACGCGGCCGTCGAAGTTTTGAAGGATCTGTTTCATAAGCGACTGATACCCGCGCGTGCTGAGGGAATCGTTGGCGATCGTGACTTTGATTTCCTTCCCGTTGGCGTCGTATCGTTTGGTTCCTATACTTCCCTCTGATCTCCCTGATTCTTGGAAGCCGCCGGAGCAGTAGGGTGGATCTGTGAGCAGGATCTCCGGGTGTGCGCCGTCCAGCAGCATTGCCCGGTCTTTTTCGTTGGTAGCGTCCCCGCAGACGACGCGGTGACGGCCGAGGATCCAGAGGTCGCCCTTCTGGGTGATTACCTGATCGGGCTCTGGCGGCTCCGGTATGTCGTCCGGTTCTTCCAGATCATTGTGAAGGGCTTCTGACAGCGCGGTGACGAGGTGTTCCACCTCGTCCTCCGTGTACCCGGTCAGCTCCATGGGGATCTCGCCGGTGTCGATTTCTGCGAAAATGTCAGCCAGCAGCTTGTTGTCTGTCTCTGCCAGCTCCGCGATCCGGTTGTCAGCCACCAGATCGGCGTATTCCTCGGCCTCCGAGGTGTAGTTCTGATAGTCCACCGGTGCCTCTTTCATTCCTTCCAGAAGGGCAGCGGCGAGGCGTCCGTGCCCCTTCACTATGAAGCCGGAGCGCTTCGAGACGGTGATCGGCTGCCGCCAGCCCGCCTGCCTGATTATCCGGCCGAGTAGCTGGATCTGGCTGTCCGGGTGCTGGTTCGGGTTCTTCGGGTTCGGCACCAGCATGGCGACGTCCACGATCGCGTCGTGTGCGCAGAATACTGGCACGCCGTCGGCCCACGCTTTCGGCTCGGCTTCTGGTTTATACTCTGCCATTTTTTCGCCCTCCCTCCAGATTTTTGAGAACGGCCTCCCGGAGTCGGTTCTGGAGCTGCTCGTCTGTCTCGTGAGGGTAGCGCCTGAGCCCGTGCTTTTTCGCGATCGCGTCGAGCTTCTGGCCGGTTGCCGGTGTGGGCGCGTTCTGTACGTTTACAGTGTCCAGCGTCCGGGCTGCTTTCAGGATCCTGCGCTTGTAGCTCCGGTTTTTCTCGCCCGGCTGTCGCCTTATCCCATAGATCGGGCCGATATTGTTCAGGGTGAGCCCCTCCACGGACTCCCAGAGCGTCCGGGCGACTTTCCGGCGGCGTTTCCATTCGTGGATCCGCTTCGTGGCCTCATGGAGCAGGACGAGCACGCCGGTGAGCGCCAGAAGGGCCGCCAGCGTCAGCGCCGGGATCCAGACGGCCCCCAGAATAGCGGTGGGCCAGTTTATGCCGACGGATCCGCAGCCTTTTGCTGCCAGAAGTGCGATCCATGCCGGTGCTGAGATCAGAATGGTGAGAGCGTAGAGCTTATTGTTTTCTCTTTTCACGTTTTACCCTCCTTCTCTGCGCCCGGTTCCCTTCTGGGTGTGGCTGGTTTTGTGGTATTCTTGAAGCCCAGAAACTTGCGGCGCACCAGCCATTTACTCGGCAGCCAGTTGTCCATTTATTTTCTTTTCCCATGCTTTGCCCTCCTTCTCTGCGCCCGGTTTCCCTCCGGGTGCGGTGTGTTGTTTTGCCGGAAGGGGGAGACGAGGCCCGCCTCCAGAGCGCAGCGTGTACAGAGCCACTGGACGCCCTGCTCTTTTTTGAGCTTGTCAGCTTCAGACGATTTCCAGCACTTGCGCCCGCAGTTGGGGCAGTCGATCAGCTCCCAGTCCGGGTGCTTTGCTTTGGTGTCTCCGTTCAGGTTCTCGTCGAGAGGCAGGCAGAGGATCCCGCCCTTTTCTCCGTCTTTCCTTGGCGTCAGGTCAATGCCAAACTTGCGGAGCTTCTCGCGGGTGTCGTCCTTTTGTTCTTCCTGCTTCACCTCTATGACTTCCACCTGATCGAGCTCCAGACAGAACACGCCCTCCGGCTCCCATTTCTTCGCCCGCCATACCTCCGCGAAGGTTTCCAGCGTGTCGTAGCAGCAGAGCCCGGCCTCCGTCTCGGTGATGAACATTGTCTCCATGACGGCCTCGTCGTCTGCGTCGTCCCAGCCGTAGAGGTGCCAGCTGTCGTAGTTGTCATAGTCCCACTGGGAGAAGTAGAGCACATGGCCGTCAATCGGCCAGCCCGTCCCGGTCACTTTTCCGGTGATGATCTTCGGTTTATATCCCATTTTTGCGTCCTCCTTAAAAAATTGTATTCATGCAGATAATGAGCGCGATCACGGCCACGAAGGCGAGCACGATCGACTTGTGGCGCTGGTTGTCCTTTTCGCCCAGTACGCCGAGCAGCAGCACCGCGGCCACGACGCCCAGCAGAATGTTGAGTGCGATCATTTCCTTGTCCTCCTTTTCAGTGGTATGTCCTCCAGCCTTTCAAGCCGGAGACAATGCCCGTCTTTGTACGCCATGCACCGATCCCCTGCGCAGTAGCCGAGGCGGTCGCTTGCGATTATGTCTGGCTCTCCATGCTTCCCGCATTTGAATGTCCTCTTGATCTGCTTTTTGAAGGGGCAGAGCCTCGCCTTTTCTCCGTTCACTGTTTTTCTCTCCTTCTGAATGTGTCCGGCGCGTTGCAGGTGCTCCAGTGTGGCGTATAGCCCCAGCCCTGAGCTTCTGCCGGATCGTCCACTGTTTCGCAGCTTATCACGTCCCCGGCAGGTGTTACCAGCTTTGTGCTGCCTCCGGGCTTTATTCGATAGTTTACCGGCCGAGTGTCGCATGGCATTGAGCGGCCGGAGCGAGTGCGGATCCAGAGGATCGGCTTTCCGCAGCTTTTACATGTTCTTATATTCATGCGTTCTCTCCTTTGATAATGGCCCGGCTTTCGATCCCGATCTTATGAAATAGTGGGCTGTCCAGCCTTCTGTTAAACTCTGCGACGATTTCTGCGTCGGTAAAGTCTGAGAGCTTCGCGGCGTGCCGTGACTTGTACCATTCGGCGTCCGGCATATTTTCATAATAGGCGACCGCGCGTTCGTCAAGAGCTCTCGTCTCTGGATATTGTCCGCGGCTTTTATATGCTTCCCACTCGGCCGGGAAAAAGCCAGCGGAGACTTCTTTTTTACCGTCGTAGAAGTCGCGGATCATTTTCACCCATACAACGCGGTTTAGGCGTTCCTCGTTGAGCACTTTCACTATTGAGTAGTTGAAAATTTCCATTTTTTCTCCTTTAAAAAGCATTTGCTTTTTATGCTTTTAGTTGCTTTTCTTTGCTTTGTGTTGCTTTTTTATTTTTTCTTATATATTCGTCGCACCCGCCGTTGGCTTTTCTTTTGTTGCATGTCCAGAAACGATCGCACAAAAGGCACGTTCCTTTTTTCATTGTCTTTTTCCTCCTGATAGCAGAGAGGCCGCACGGGCCCTCTGCTTTGCGGATATTATGCAATAATTGTGATATGCTCGCGATCCGGTATATCTTTCAGCGCTTCGGTGAGATATTTTTTTACATTCTCGACAGCCTGAGACTTCCAGAGCCCGCCGTCTGCTGCCACGAGCTTGAATACCGGAGCGCCGCCCCTGCCTTCGCTGATCCTGAATATGAAGTCGCTCGCGGGTTGCTCTACCTCCAGAAATGTGCGGTAGGGGATCAGGTTGACCGGGTTCGGCACCAGCACGTTCTCCTTTGTAGTGATCCCGGTTTTCATGGTTGCCTGCTGTGTGACGCCATTGTCTGAATATGCCTGCTCCTGCGTGTTGGTGATATTGCTCGCCAGAATGGTGACGGCTTCGCGGTCGTCGCTTGCCATAAAGCATGATTGCATGGACACGAGAAAACTCTCCTGATCGTACTCCCGGCCATATTCAAACTGAGGCAGTAGGGCGTTGACTTCGAACAGTGTTTCTCGATCCCGCTCCGGCAGCAGTCCAGAATAGAGCAGCACCTCGGTGGCGCTTATTACCTGAATAATCATGCGATCCCGCAGTTCTTCCCGGCTTTCTTTTATGTAGTCCACCAGAGAGGTGAGGGTGGTCGCCTTGATCGGTTTCGCCTTGTCCGCTGCGTCGTAGCGCCTTAAATCCTTTGTGCAGTAGGTTCTTCCATTGATCTGCACGACTTCGGGCTTTTCTGCCTTTACTGCCAGTCCCGTGATAAAAGCGATTGCTTCCTTGATACCTTCCATGTGTTTGTCCTCCTTTTTTATGCTTGTGCGGCTCTTTGGCCGATTGCAACTATTTTTTTCTGATCGTCTACCGGGTGCCCGTCTTTTAATACTTCCCCGGTGTCAGGATCAAAGTCTCTGCCAGGCACGAGATCGCCTGCTGCCGCCTCGGCCTTTTCAGACTCCGGCTTTTTCTTTCTGTTTTTGAGATCCAGCGGCTTTCCGGTGGGTTGTGGTTCGGCGACTTCCTGCTCCTTGGTGCTTGCTGCCGCCTCGGCCGCTTTGGTCTGCTGGGCGTCGCCTGCTGCCGGTTCCGGCTTTTCCTGCGGCTGGGTGAGGTCGGAGAGGCTCATTTGTCCCCGGATCTGGCCGTCATACTCTGCGATCTCCAGCTGGCCGGTTCTCATGTTTACACCCATAATCATTTGAGTGTCGATCGCCTCGGTGGCGGCCAGTTTGGTTGTGACGGCGATCTGGGTGTTGACGAGCTGGCGGGTTTTGTTCGGTGCAAATTTGATTGTGACATTGATCTGCCGCTTGGTGGTGGCCTCGGTGTTCGGGTTCTGGATATTGTCGGCCACCTGAATGAGCGCCTCGTTGAGCTTCTCGGCGAAGGCACCACCGGCCAGCGCTTCGAGGTTGATCTTTGCCTCGGTTTTCTGTTTCTTCATGTCTGGGATCCCTCCTTTTAACTTTTTACTTCGTCTAAATATTCTTTGTAGGTTTCAGCCTCCTGCTTGATACTTTCCAGTAGAGAAATGATAGCCTTGAAACTTTCTGCTTTCCCGCTTTTGTAGGCTTTTAGGCGTCTTTCGGTTAATTCCTCCGCTATGGAAATGATTTCAAGCTCATATTCGAGGCAGTCGTCGTGTATGGTTGCCAGTCCGTTCATACGCCCTCCACTGCTGTCCAGGCGATTGCAGAGCGTCCCGTCACGCTGCACGCCCGCTTTCCGGCGTTCTTTATCTTACCTGCTGCCTGCGCTTTTGTGAGGATCGGGCCCACGTCGCTGCGGTTCACCTGATGTCCTCGATCGGAGAGGGTGGCTGCGATTTCGTTTGCGGTCATTGGCTTGCCCTTAATGAGATCCAGCACCATGTCCCGGAGGCTCTGTGCCATGTCTTTGCTGCGCCAGATAATGACGGCAGAGGGGAAGGGTGCCCTTCCTTTTGGATCGCCTTCTTCGTCGGTAAAATAGAGCCGCCCCCGCAGGAAGCGCACTTCGTCAGCCTTCCCGCCAAAAATATAATCGTGGTAGTATGAGGTGTCCGTTCTGGCCGGTATGAGCATAACCACGACGGTGCCGGGCTTCTGGCTTTCCTCGTAGCCCTTTTTCACCCACTCGCCGATATTGCGGCCGTAGGGCGGGTTACAAAATACGCGGCTGCCTCCCCAGTCTGCTTTCAGGCCGTCGGTTTCCGGTGTGAAATATTTCGCGCATTTGGCGCACTTATCGGTGGCGGCCGGATCCAGATTGAAATGAAACTCTTGATCCAGCTCGTCGAAGAACTCCGGCGGCGTACACCAGTTTAAGTTCTTGCTGCTTAATAATGCCTCATTCATTTGTTTGATCTCCTTTCTGTTCAATGTCTGGAGCGTCAAGTTCCACGCCTTCCAGCAGTTTGAGCACTCCGGCGATATATTCGACGCGGAAGGGTTCAAGCTCTGCCTGCGTCATGTGCTTATGGCCGTACCGACTTTTCATGTCCCGCCATATTTCCCACGGCACCCGGTAGAAGTCTTGCAGCTCGAAGCTCACCATGATGAAGGCGGCAGCTCCGAGGCGGTGGTGCTCTGTCAGGCTGTCGATCTGCTCCTTGGTCAGCCGTCCATATTCGATCCGGTCGCTGTCCGTATGCTTTGCCTCAAATACGACGGCCCGGCCTCCGGTCAGCGTCCCCTTAAAATCAGGCTGCCCCGCTTTGGTATAGCAGGCAAGAAACTGGCCCATGCGGTTAGGCGGCCGGAGAGGGCACATAGGCTCCGGCGTCTTTTCAATGAAGGCCACGCCCTTGTCTTTGTACCAGTTCAGGCTTGCAGAGATCAGGTTCTCGAAGTGTTCCCCGGCCCGTTTGCTCTGGAGCCCGCGCTGGCTGCGCTGCACATTTGAGAGGGCGGTGGCAGCAGTCGGATCCCGGTAGCCCTCGCTGTTTTTTCCGGGCACCGTGTCCCAGCTCATTGATCTGCCTCCATGGTTATGTCATGGCCGGGGTGTTTCCTGAGCTCATTTGCCAGTTCTATGACAGCCTCGCCGGGTATTTGAACGGTGGTAGACTTCACGACGGAGATCCCGCTCATTGTGCCGACGTGACAGGGAAGGACGATCAGCGCGTCGCCCAGCTCGGTGTCCGGCGTTTCGCTTCCTGCGCTCTGGTATGCCTCCGTTGCGTCCCGGACGAGGATCCCGTGTTCCTTCGCGTATTCGATCTCGGCCTTCATGCCTTCGCTGGGATTGTCCATGCCGTACACCCAGAGCTCTGAGCATATCCCCAGCAGAGAGATCCCCAGTTCCATGCCGAGGGCCCGTTCCTTCGGGTTTGTGTCGTCCGTGAATTGCGTACAATAAACGTGCGGCGCGATCGGCACCACGTCCGGGAAAAGCTCGGCGACTTCCCGGCAGTAGCCCTGCGCTTTGGTGATGTTCTTTTCCATATCTCCCAGGCATGGGGAGCAGATATAAATAAACCGTTTTCTCATGGTGTTGCTCCTTTCTAAATTGCCATAGCCTCCAGCACTTTGACAGCGTACTCAATCGCGGTCACATCATTGGTGAAAATCTCACTTTCTGGGTGAATGTCTGCCAGCGCTCTGCGTTCCTTTGCCAGCTGTCTGAGCTGCGCTGCCGCGATAAAAGCCGGCGTTTTGGTTGCGCTTCTGTCTTTCTTTGCTGGTGTTTCTTTTTGAGGTTCTTTCGTTTCTGCAGAAATGTCTGGACGAATTGCTGCCTCTTTCAGTTTCCAGTCGTCGCTGTGCAGGTCGAAGGCGTCCCCCATTTGAATAATATCCGGGTAGTTTTTTATTGCTACCTGAATGGCCGGCTCGTCGATCTCGTATGCGTAGTATGTTACATTCGTAAAGCCGAGGCTTTCCAGAACATAACGCCCGGTGGCGATCCCGTCGAACATTGACAAAACGACGAGAGGCTCGTTTTTCGGTATATTCATGTGGCTTAAAATGAACTTTATTACCTCAGCTGTCCAGCCGTTGCCGAGGCATTTATACCGCTGCGTCTCGGTGATCCCTTTCGTGTACCCGTCCGGCATTGTCTGGAGCCGTTCACACTCCACGGGTTTTAGCTTTCGGATCACATAAGCGCCGTCCGGCAGGTTTATGTCTTGGATCCCGTATCTGGTTTCGATCTTCCCGTTTTTTACAATGTGGTAGGCGTCTTTTTCCAGAGTGTAGTCCGCGAGGTCGATCGGGCACATATAAAGCCCGGTTTTTGCCCCCTGCCCGCCTCCGTTTGCTGTCAGGTTCACACTTTTTCCGTAGGGGCTGTAAACTCTATGCGCCTGAGCCGGACTCTGAATATCTCCGATCCTGATCGTCTGCGCCACGAGATTGTCCTTTGCCACGGTGGTGAGGGTATTTGTCTTACCGTCCGTCCTCGGTTCGAGGTGCTGTCCGATTTTCCCGTTTTCTTTATACCTGCCACGGCAGGCTACGCAGTAGGCGGCGTTTTTTGAGACATGCGCCAGCTGGTAAAACTGTTCGCCGTCGCTGGTATCCAGAATGTCGTCGAGCAGGATCCCGCGATCCTCCGGCTGTCCTATATCTCCGAAGTTGTGAACATAAAAGCGCTGGCGGTTCTGTGCGCTTACTAATGCGCTGTTGATGTAATGGAGTGGAGCGCCGAGCTCATGGCTGATCTGTTCTTTTATAGCCTCCGAGGCGCTTTTATTATTTTCATAGAGAAAAAAGTCCGGTTTGAATTTTTCTTTTGCTGTCAGATAGCACCTGAAAAGCTCCCAGCCTATGCCGCTTGCTTCTTTTTCGCGCCCGTTGTGCTGGGCTATGCTCCAGTGTGTGCAGGGGCTCCCTCCGATCAATAGTTTTTTCACGTTCTCACCTCCTTGATCCTTTGCTCGCTCATGGTGCAGTATTTCGGGTTTATGTCTATCCCGATAAAGTCCCGGCCCTCCTGAATTGCCACCGCTCCGGTAGTCCCGCTCCCGCAGAACGGATCCAGAATGGTGTCGCCGAGCCTGCTGCCAGCCAGGACACACGGCCGTACCAGTTCCTCTGGAAATGTGGCGAAGTGTGCGCCTTTGTAGGGCCTTGTGGCGATTGTCCAGACGGTGCGCCGGTTTCTTGTCCCGGTTTCATTTGGGACGAGGCCGTGGCTCTGCCTTTCCACGCTGGCGCTGTTTTCTTTTGCTTGGTTATGCGTATATGCACCGCCGCCCCTGAATGTTTTTGAATTGCCTTTCCTTCTGGCGTCCGGGTTTTCGCTTCCCGGAAAACCTACGGCCGGCTCTTTGATTGCTTCGGCGTCGTAGAAATAGTGCTCGCTTTTACTGAGTAGAAAAATATATTCATGCGCCCGTGTAGGTCGGTCTTTTACGCTTTCGGGCATAGCGTTGGGTTTCTGCCAGATAATATCTGAACGCAGGTACCAGCCGTCTGCCCGGAGGGCGAAGGCCAGGAGCCACGGGATCCCGATCAGGTCTTTGCGTTTCAGCCCGTTGCCTTCACATGTGCGCCGGATCCTGCTTTTCCGTTGTCCAGAGCTTTGAATGTTTTCGGCCTTCTCATTGAAACGTCCGTCGCGGTTCCGTCCTTTTCCGCTGGCTGCGTAGCTGTCGCCGATATTCAGCCAGAGGGTGCCGTCGTCTTTTAATACTCTGCGCACTTCCCTGAAAACTTCCACCAGCCGCCATGTGTATTCCTCCGGCGTTTCTTCGAGCCCGATCTGCCCGGCTTCTCCGTAGTTTCTCAGCCCGTAGTAGGGCGGTGAGGTCACGCATGTGCTGCAGCAGCCGGACGGCAGCAGGCGCAGCGCTTCGGTGGCTTCTCCGGTTATAATTTGCATTAGCTTTTCACCTCCCCGTCTGTGAGTTCCAGCGGCGTGTCTGCCGCTTCCAGAGCCCTGCGGCTCCAGCCGTATGCGATCCGGTTCATGGTGTCGTCATGCTCCCTGCGGGCCTGCTCACGGTCAGCGAGTAGGCGCTGGCCCTTGTCAGGAATAGCAGAGGCCACGGCGTCGATCTGCGAGGTGAGCCCCTCCGGTGTCATGGCCCGCTGTTTCTCCCGCTCGTACATTGGCTTGTAAATGTCCATGAAGGCCACGCGATCCATGCCGGGCTTGCCGCCCCGGTAACAACTCCGGTGCATTTCGTAGAGGTTGCAGTACCCGATCGCCTCGACGGCACGGGCCGCCAGTGGCGGGAGCTGCTGGTGCAGGTCGCCGTGATTGTTTTCCCCGGCCGTGTACAGAAGGTCACTGACTGCGAGCCACGCCCGATCCGGCTCTATGAGGTCTGGGTGCATAAGCTCCAGCATGAGCTCCCGGATCTCTGCCACGCTGGGCGGCCATTTGTTTGTTGCTATGTGTTTATTCAGTGCCAGCGCTACGATCCGGCCGTCGTCTGATTGAAACATTGAGGCCCAGAGGTTCACTGTGGCGGTGACTGCTGCCTCGTCTCTGAATTTGTCATAATTTGGGTAGGCCGTGACGACGATCGCCACCAGCTTTGCCGCGTCTGCCTTAGTCAAAAACGCCGCCTCCTTCCTCGTCTGCGATAATACCGGCGAGCACGTCCATGGTGGAGGGCTTGCCCCCGGTCTGGCTTTGCGTGGTTCCCGATCTGGGCTTGCTGCCGCTGTCGTATTTCCCTTCCAGCACTTTGCTCATGTTTGTGGGGCGGATCAGCCAGTCGAAGTCGGCCGTCCACGCCCGGTCGTTTTCCCCTTTCAGGAAGTCCGACGCCTCGGCCTTCTCGAATAGCTCCCGGAAGGTGTCGAGGGACTTGTATTTTTTCCAGCGTGCCGCGATCTGCTTCTCCCGGTTTCCTTCGACGGCCCTCAGCTTCGGGTAGCTGGTACAGATTGAGTGGTAAAGCTCCACGATTTTTGAATACGGGACGGGATCCTGCTGGCCCCCTTTCAGGGGGTAGGGGGTAGAGCTTTCTTTCCCTTTCTCTGTGTCTGTATCTGTTACTGTCTCTGTATCAGTCTCTTTCTCTGTATCACCTTTTTTTGCTTCGGTTTGCTTTTCAGAATAAGCATTTGCTTTTTTTGCTTTGTCCTGCTTTCCGGTTTCTTTCTTAGGCCGCCCGCCCTGCTTGCCTGCTTCGCTGCGTTTCCGGCAGGTGTCGGCATACTTCTGGGCGTCTCTGTCCATTTGCCCGGTGATGAAGGAAAAAGCCATAAAGGCCATACCGTCCAGATCCTCCGGCATGTCTCCGTGCTCCCCATAGTTCAGCAGAGCCATGAGCAGCTTCCCGCGTTCTGCGTCGCTTAAAAGTGAGAGGTGTTTCCGGTAGTCGTAATAGAGTAAAAAGCCCTTTTTTGCGTCCTGCGCCATAGCCCTGCCTCCTTTCCGTTATACTTGGCCGCTCCCGTCATAGTCCCCGGTGCCTCCTTGCCCGCTGTCAGCAAAATAAAGGCGGGAGGCGTTGACTTCTACGACTTTGTGGGTTTTTCCGTCGCTGCCGGTATATTTCCGGGTGGAGATCCGGCCCTCGACTACGATCTGGCGGCCCTTGGTGAGATAGCGCCCGGCAAACTCGGCCTGCTTGTCCCAGCATGTGATCGGGATATAGTCGGGCGGGGTGTTCTTGTCTTTGCTCGGCACCTGCACGGCGAGGTCGAAGCTCGCCACGGGTACGCCGCTTTGGGTGTATCTGATTTCCGGTTCCTGAGCCAGACGGCCCAGAAGCCCTGCATGGTTAAACATTCGAGTTTCCTCCTTGTCCTTGCTGTTTCTTTACGGCGTCCAGCCGGTTGCAGATTTCATCATACTGGGCGCGTGTCAGGTTGTGCGGATCCTGCTGTCTGTACCGCGTGGCTATATCCTCATTGATCTGCGCCTGCGTGATCCCGGCGTCCTCACCTTTTCGGTACATGCGGGAGAGCTGCGCGTCAGTTAGGGGACGTGAAGCGCCTGTGTGCCCGTTCTGGGCGTTCTGCTGCTGCGGCCCGGTATTTCTTCCTGCGGCACCGTTTTGAGGCGCTGTGGGGCGATTTGCGGCCGGTGGTGGCGCTGTCTGCCCGCGGTCGTTCAGGTCTGGATCGTCGTCTCCCTGATCTATGCCGAACTTTTCAAAGAGATAGTATTTGAGGCAGTACGTCCACGCGGATCCCTTTGCTTTGTCCGGCCCGCCGTCATTGGTTCCGATCGCGTGAAGCGTTACCTCCAGAATGTCCTCCGGATCGTCTGCGTTCGTCCAGCGGATCGTCAGGTCTGCCTCATATACCCACACGATCAGCCCGCCCCTCTGGGTGTTCTGCTGAAAATGTGAATAGTACACGGGATCGCCGTTTTCGGCGTGTCTGGTGGCTGTCTCGGCCACAATGTCGAAGTTGACGCCGTACTGGTTCATAGCCGGGGTGAGAAGCTCGTAAACGTCGAAAATCTTTGCAAATTTATACTTTACGCCCTCCGAGTGCTGGCGCTGCGTGATTGCAGGCACGGCCTCCCGGAGCTTGACAAACTTCTCTTGCAGGCTCATGGCCTCCCGCGGCGGTGTTTCTGCGGTTTTCGGCTGCGCGGCAGCCTTTGGACTTCCTGCCATGGTCTACCTCCTTTGGTTGATGATTACTTTCAGCGGTTAATGTCTTTGAAAAATCTATGGTTGTTAATTGTCATTACATACGCCTGCGACTCGTGCCAGCTGCTTTCTATAAGCTCCGGCGCGTAGAAGTACCGGATCGGCTCGCTGGTTGCGACGTGTCCGAAGTCAAACACGGCCTCCACGGCTTCGAGAGCTTCGGCGGTAGGATCCGGCCGCCTTTTGCTGTATCTGTACTTTTCCAGAGCTTCGGACGGGCGGATCCTCTCGTCCTCGCATGTCTGGAGTATGCACTGGGCCACGGCCACCTTGCCAGCGAAGGGCTCGCCCGCAGCCTCCGCAGTGATTACCTGCGCGATCTCCAGCCGCTCGTCGTCGGTGAGAAGGTAGCGCTTTTCGTAACCGGCCTCTTTCGCCCATGCGTCTGTCAGGTGTTCCCAGTCTACCGGGTGGCCGTCGCCGTCCTTGAATATGTACGCCTGCGGCTTGTCCTCCGGTTCTATGATGATTTCCGGCAGCGCGGAGGACTCCGGCGTGTATGCTGCGGTGGTGTCGCTTCCATTTGACGAATAGATCAGCCAGTGCAGCAGGAAAAGAACGCCCAGCCCAGCCAGGACGGCCAGCACCAAAACAAGCGCATGTTTCCATTTTCCCCGCTTGAAAAACAGAGAAAAGCGGTGTAAAATGGTTTTAGGCTTTCGACGGCTTGCGCGATAGCCTGCGGAGCGGCTTCTCATTCGTGGTGGGTGCCGCTCTGTTTTCGTGTTAATCATGTCTTTTTTATTTCCTCCTTTTCTTCATCAGGGCCGGTAGCGTGCAGCTTGGTGGCTGCATGTATTTGTTGAAGCGCTGCGGCCAGTAGTTCACTTTTTCGATCCGCTGTCCACTGACTCCGTACTTCGGGTTGTAGCCGAAGGTGTTCACATATTTCAGAAGATCGGGCCGCTCGTCGTCCATAGCTCTGCATACCTCAAAAAGCGCCTTCACGTCGTCGATCGCCCGGTGGGTGTTCTTTACCTTGTCCCCCAGATTGTAGGCCGCGATCGCGTTCTCCAGCTTGTGCGGGTAGTCCCTCCGGTCTTTGTACACCGTCAGGCTGTCCAGATAGTCGCAGTCTTTCAAAAGTTGCAGCGCGTCGTCTCCGTACCGGCCGAGCATTTCCTGAGTGAATGAAAGATCAAATTGTGCATTGTGGGCCACCAGAAGGACGGGCCTGCAGGTCAAAAACTCGAAGGCGAAGGCTGCTGCAGCGTTGTATTCAGTCACACCGCTGGCTTCCAGCTGTTCGTTCTTGATCCCGGTCAGCTCTGTGATCTTTTCTGGGATCCGCTGTCCGTCTGGCAGTTTTATGAGCATGTCGGCGCGGCCCGCTGTGTAGAGGGTGCCGTCACCTGCCCGCTCGATCCTGATTGCTGCCAGCTCTATGATCCGGCAGGTTTTGGCGTCGAGGCCGGTTGTCTCGGTATCGAAGAACACGACGGCCTTATATTTCCTGAATACTTCCCGGAGATTATTCACGATCGGCTGCCTCCTTTCCGAGTGTCAGTGTCAGCGAGGTGGTGGTGGCGAGCTTTAGCTGCTCCATGCCGCGCCTCATGGCCTCGGCTGCTATGTTGATTTGTGCCAGCTGTGAGGCAATCGGGATCGCCACTTTGATTTCTGCCTCGCTGGCATTGTAGGCCAGACTTTGGAAGCCGAGCGCGTCCTGCCCGCCTGCGGCTGTGTATATGTCTGTCAGTACCTTGGCAAGTGTCAGCCGGATCATGCCCGGCAGTGTGTCAGGCAGGGGGAAGGGCCAGTCCTTTGTAAAATCCGTCATGGTTTCTTTATGCTCCAGCTTTTCAGCGTTGGCCTTGATTGCGTCTTTGACTTCCTGCGGCGCGTCGCTCAGATCGGTGGCTTCGTCGTCCAGATTATCCAGAGATCCAGAGTCGCCAGAGTATCGAATTAAAGCGGAGCGGAAGCCCACGCCCCAGTCGACAAGCGCGCGGGAGTAGTAGCCGTGGAAGTAGAACACACCAGCGCCCGCACCGTCGCCCCAGTCGCCCCCGCGGAACACGATCCTTTCGCCGTCAGTGTCCAGCCAGAAGTAGTCCGTGCCCTCATATCCGGGCGCAGGGTAGAGGCCGAGCTCGATCAGCTTCTCCGGGACTTCCAGCGCCGAGGTGTTCAGATCGGTGAATTGTACGCCGTCGTAGTCTTTGCCCTCCGGTGCTATCGGTTGGAGCTTGATCTCGCCGTCCTCTACGTTGTAGTAGACGGGATCGCCGTCGGCTGTGTAGATCGCTTTCCACTCCTTTGAGTCTCTGGACTGATCCGCGCCTGCTGCTGCCTCGTTTCTCGGTATCACCTGCACCTTGCCGTCTATGAAGCGGATCCCGCCGACGTGTTCCCAGACATTGCCGCACATGTCGGCGACTCCTTCGGCTGTGTGGTCGTGGTTCCATGTCACCGGGCCGGAGCCGGTCAGGGTTTTACTGCTGCCGCTGCTGTCTTTGTATGTAGTGCCGGTTTCCTCCGGGTGGCTGTGGCTCTTTCCGCAGTCCGTGTTTCCGCGGGGGAGGGTGCCATTCTTGCGGCTCTGGTGTGCCAGGGCGGCCCACTCGTCATTTGTTAGAAGGTGCCAGCCGGGGCCCTTGCTTTCGCAGAGCCGGATCGCTTCGTCATGGTTGACGTTGACGGCTGGCTGCTGGTAGGGCATGGAGTAGGGCACGCCCCCGATCAGGGTATTGGGGTACTTGCTGATTGCGTATTCCTTCACGGCCTTGCCTCTGATTTCTGCCGGGAGGCCCAGCTCGTCCGGGGTGAATACCACCATAATGTCCGGGATCCCTTTTCTGTCAAAAATAACCTCGTTTCTCATGTGTTCGCTCCTTTTGGTTGGATCCTGCGTGGCTGCTTATACTTTGCCCGGCACCGCGGGCAGAGATAGCCATACCACGGGATCGTCGCTTGTTTGCTTATATTCCATTCCAGCCCGCACTCGCGGCATGTCTCATAGCGTGCGCCGCTTATGCGCCGGGCATGAGTACGGGCTCGCGCCGGTCTATGTGCGTCAGGTCTGCTGCCAGCTGCGCGGCTTCTTTGGCGGCGTCCAGCTCCGCGCGTTCTTTACAGTCGCAACGCTCGCCGGGATCCAAATTGCAGCCGCAATTCGGACATACGCGGTACGGTTTAGATTTGCTCATGTGTCCACCTCCTATCCAGCAGCGGCGGCCAGCAGCTTATCACAGAGTTGCTGCTCCAGTCGTCGCCGGTATTTTTTGCGCACACGGTACTTTTTAGCGTGCTTGTAGTAGTGCCACCATTTCGGGTGATCGTTTGCTTTGTAGAGCATGGCGTCTATGCACCTGCCAGCGATCCGGGCCACGATCCTGCCCGCCGCCTTGGCCGATCGTTTGATCCCAGCCCACGCCTCCCTTGCAGCGTTGACAAGCGCCTCGAAAAAGCGTAGCACTGCCGGTTGTAGGGCTTCCAGAATAGCCGCGGCCGTGTTCGGTGTGATCGTGAGGTTCAGCTCCATGCTGGGCGGGCTCCGAAGCTCTGGGAGGTTCAGCTCAGGAGGGGAGAAGCGCGGAAGCGTCAGCTCTGTGATCTGTCCGGTGAAGCGTTTCCCGTCAATATACAGAGCGCTGGGCGCTGGGCATTTATCTGTTTCCTGCTGCTGATCTGCCAGGTGTTCCATAGGCCCCGGTGGAAATGCCGTCGAGCCGTCCAGCAGGTTGTAGCCGTTCTCGTAGTGCCAGCGGATCCCTGCCGCCAGCTCTGCCACGGTCATGTCCTCGCCGAAGTGTCCGCAGTAGTAGCCATTTATCATAACGGCGTTTGGATCCTGCTCCAGTATCTTGCGGGCCTGCTCCAGATCCTCCGGCTCGAATGTGTCCGTGTCTGAGTTCAGCCACATCGCCTGAGCGTTCCAGCTCCGGCCGGTTTTCCAGACGATTACCCACGCGATCCCGTCGCGGATCTCGTTGGCCCATTCTTTTGCGATCGTGTTTATTGCTGCCATGGTTCTGCCTCCTTTCTGGCATGAACGACGGTGAAAAGATCGTCAATCTCATGCCGGGTGATGTATGTATCTGTTTTATCCAGTCCGAGGAAATGGAGCAGAGGATCCTCCCCGTCAAGTGAATAGCTGGTAGCGGCCACGGCGTTGAGCCGGTAGACCATTACTTCGATAATGCAGGGGAGGTTATCAGCCTCCAGTGTGGCCGGAAACGACGACTTGCATAATAGCTCCGCGCCGTATTGAAAACCGTTTATTTTTGCCATGGTGGTGTATTCCTTTCTTTCTGGTTAGCTTGTGACAGTTTCAGGGCTTTTCTGTTCGTCTTTGACTTTTCGCCCTCTGCACTTGAAGCTCTGCTGGAGGCGATACTGGGCCAGCGTTGCACTGTACCCTTGCCGCATGTTGTTGTCGAGTTTCCCAGTGTCGCCGCGTTTCAGCTCTTTGTAGATAGTCGCCACATGCACACCGAGGGTGTCGGCTATGTCCTGCGGGCGTTCTCCTTTCAGATAGTGGGACTCCAGTTTCTCGCGATCGGCCAGCGTCAAATATCGGTAGTTTCTCACGTTCTCACCTCCTTGTGATTTGGTTTCATGCCACGGCCATTTTGTAAAATCTGCATTTTTCGGGCGTGTACTTTTCCACCGGTTTTCACGCGCTCCGGCTGGCGTCTTTTTTTCTGGGCCGCCTTGACCGTATCGGCTTTCACATTAAAAGCCGCAAACTTGTTGAACGACATGGAACCTTTTAAAGCGTTGATGTTCTCCACCGCTGCCCGGTTTTCACCTTAAAAACCGAACTTAAAACTTGTCAGCCTACACCGATAAATACAGACTTTATAAAATGGCCGTTTCTTGGCCTTTTTGCTGTTTTTAGGTAAAAAAATAATGCGTCGGGAGGCTTTCGCTTCCCTTCGCATTTAATATTAAACTTTTCAGATCCGAAATAAGTTAAAATATTATCTTGACATTCTATGATAACTAGGCTATAATGAATATCGTTGTAAATAACCTTGTGTTTTATGTGGGCGTAGCTCAGCTGGATAGAGCGTTTGGCTACGGACCAAAAGGTCGGGGGTTCGAATCCTCTCGCCCACGCTTTAAGTCCTTGCAGATTGTCTGTGGGGACTTTTATCATATCGGCAGATTGTTTGCCGGGAGAGGAATTCTTTGATGGAGAAGAAGAAGATCAACTGTGAGGTGTGCAGGAATAACTGTGAGATGGAAGTGGAAGTGGATGACAAAGAAGTAATCGACGTCACGGGCAACGGATGTATGAAGGGATATATTTTTGCGCAGACTGCAGTTTCGGAGATGTCAGAGTAGGGCATTTCTTGAAGTTTTTGGCGGATATGACGCTATTTTTTGTAGACATTTACGCCAAAATATACTAAGATATTACTATCGTCAGCAATTTTAAGGAAGGAAGGGAATCATTAACTATGAAGAGAAATGTTATTGTTGGACAGTCAGGAGGACCAACGGCAGCGATCAATTCAAGCCTTGCCGGAGTTTACCGCACAGCGAAGGATCGTGGAGCGCAGAAGGTATATGGTATGCTTCATGGTGTACAGGGGCTGTTAGAGGAGAGATATATCGATCTGTCAGATCACATCAAGACAGAGTTGGATGCGGAATTATTGAAGAGGACGCCGGCGGCATTTTTAGGTTCATGCCGGTACAAGCTGCCTGAGATCCATGAGAACCGCGAAGTATATGACAAGATTTTTGCGATTCTTGAGAAGCTGGATATTGAAGCCTTTATCTATATCGGCGGCAATGATTCCATGGATACCATCAAGAAGCTGTCTGATTACGCGATCATTACAGGATTTTCAACGAGATTTATCGGATGCCCGAAGACGATTGATAACGATCTGGCACTGACGGACCATACGCCGGGCTATGGAAGCGCTGCAAAATATATCGGAACATCTATGAAAGAGATCATCCGTGACGGATTCTGCTTAGAGCATGAGAAGGGAATCGTTACGATCGTAGAGATCATGGGACGTAATGCAGGCTGGCTTACAGGTTCAGCAGCCTTGTCCATGGGCGAGGACTGCGAGGGTCCGGATCTGATCTATCTGCCGGAGATCGAGTTCGATCTCCATTCTTTCAGCGCGAAGGTTAAAGCGCTGGTAGAGAAGAAGACATCTATCGTAGTTGCGGTTTCTGAGGGGATCCGCACGGCAGACGGCACCTATGTGTGTGAACTTGGCAATAGTATCGACTTTGTTGATGCATTCGGACATAAGCAGTTATCAGGAACAGCGTCTTATCTTGCAAGCTTTATTGCGGGCGAGATCGGATGTAAGACTCGTGCGATTGAGCTCAGTACCCTGCAGCGTTCCGCATCACATGCGGCATCCCGTGTAGACATCCTGGAAGCATATCAGGTAGGCGGTGCGGCAGTGAAGGCAGCGGACGAGGGAGATTCCGGCAAGATGGTAGTCCTGCAGAGATTGTCCGATGATCCGTATCAGTGCGGAACTGAGGTGAAGGATGTCCACAAGATCGCCAATGATGAGAAGCTTGTTCCGAGGGAGTGGGTGAACGAAGAAGGTACCTATGTGACGAATGAGTTCATTTCCTACGTGAAGCCTTTGATCCAGGGAGATGTGTCACCGGTTATGGTTGACGGAATTCCGAGACATCTGCTTACTCCGACAGAGTTAAGCTATAGATAGACCTCTGTAAAAGACGGTTTTTTAATTCCCGGCAGCGGGACAGAATCAGATCTGTTCTGCTGTCCGGGAATATTTATTTTATTTTTCAAAAAATACTTGTATTTTCAGATGAAATCGAGTAATATATAAATCACTCTAATATTCAAAAGAATCTTTTAGATCTGGTAATTCGATATTCGATTTTCCCGTTAGTAATTTTAATAATCTGGCAAAGAAAAAGAGGTGATGCAAGTGGCATCAAAAGAAGAGTATGACGTATTGCGTCTGATTGAGCACGGACAAACCTGTTATATCAGTTCGGAGTGTGTGGAGGGATGGATATTGGCAGGTTGGCTTAAAAGTCAGCCAGGAATCTCCAAGGGCCGTCTGTTTGCTCTGATCCGGGATCTTACAGGGCAGTTGGGGATGCTCCATAAGTGCAGGAAGAAGCCTTGTTATCAGTATGTCAATCCGTACAGTATTGTGGTCACGGAAGAGGGGAGATTGTATTTCCTTGACCTGGAGGCAGGTTCTAACGAAAAACAGTTAAAATTCATGCAGAAGCGTGCTGTCCGGGAATGTTTTCTCCCGGCGGAGGAGGCGTACTACCAGAAGGCAAGTACCGGGCTTGACATCTATGGGGCGGGGAAGACCATCCAATACATTCTGTCGGTTACGGTACCGCAGCCGCCGCTTAACAGGCGGGAGGAAAGAAGATTTCGAAATATCATATCAAAATGTCTGAAATATCAGTCTAAATTGGCATATCAAAATGCAGCAGAAATTCGCAGAAATATTCCGCAATATCGAAAAAAGATAAGACACAGCCATATCAGCAGAAGAAAGAAGGCCTTCATGATCGGAGGGACAGCGTTGTTCCTTGCGGCGGCGTGGAAGTTTCCGGATTGGATTCAAATGGGGCGGCATCAAGCAGTAACCCAGACATCACGGGAAGACTGGAAAACTCAGAAAATAGGAGACGATCAGAATATGAGGGGATCTGAGGATTTGAGAGAGGTACAGGAAACCGGGGGACCGCGAGAAGAGCTGACAGAAGAATACAGATCTTATATGGAGCTTGCGATGGCGTATATCCTGGATGTGGAAGATTATGAGAAGAGCATCCGTTATCTTGAGAAGATTAAGAATGATTATACACCGGCAGATGATCTGCGGGAGGTGGTAGAGGCGCTTCTGGGGAGAAGAAAGGAACCCGGGGAACTGGGTAAACACTTGAAGGCGCTGGAGGAAGCGGCGCCGGAGGAAGGCTGCGAACGCTGGTACCGGTGTCTGATCAGGGGCTACGGGTCGCTGAATACGAGACGGTCGTCAGAGTCCATTCTCCGGCTGGGCAAAGCCTGTTTGGACGAACTGGAGGAAGAGAGCGAAGAGTCAAAGGAAGTGAAGGAGTATATGGCTTCCGCCTGTGAGAGGGTGGGGGAATCAGAAGAAGCTGCGCGTATCTATGAAGAGCTGTTGGAGCAGACGGAAGATAATGGGAAGAGAGAAGAGATCTACAGGAAAATTATTGTATTATATGAGAGCTGCGGGCGAAATGACCGGGCATTGGATGCCTGCATTCGGGGAGTTGAGGAGCAGACAGATTCGGAAGGGCTTAAGATCATGCATATCCGGCTGCTGTGTCAGGACGGCACCGTAGACCGCGGGCTGTGCGTCCAGACAATACAGGGATATATCGGTCAGAGCAGGGAGATTCTTGAGATGGAAGAGTTTCAGAAGCTGCAAAGAGAATATGAAATACATGTGGAGGGTGATCACGTATGGGTAGGAAGATGAAGAATATTGTTGCGTTGTTGGTAATACTGGGATTGATCTACTGGCAGCAGTCGCCTGCCGTTAGACCGGCATATGCCTGGGATGAAAGCTGCGGGGAGCAGAATATAAGCCCGGACCGGGAGACGGCTGCAGATTCGGATGGGTCATGGGAAGAGGGAAATGAGATATCAGGAGGAACACAGGAAGGACCATCCGACGGATCGGGAAAGAAAGAACCTGAGGGAGAGCCGGAAGGAGGCGGCAAAGACGGCACGGAAGAAGAGCCGGAAGGAGATGGCAAAGATGGCACGGAAGAAGAACCAGGAACTTCCGGGGAAGATAAAGACGATACGGAAGAACCGCCTATAGAATGCTTCAAGACGGTCATCCCGCCGGAGGACGGACAGAACGGATATTACAAGACCAGACCGGAAGCGGAAGTGTGGCATAACAGCGAGAGAGGGGTTACCAGGTATTGTTTTACTGACAGCAGCGGGCGCAGGGAAGAAGGCGGGCTGACAGAAAAAGACGGCAGCTTCAAGATCAGAAGGGAGCGTTTCCTTGAAGGCAGCAATCATCTGTCGGTATGGATGGAGGATGAAGCAGGAAAACGTGTGGAAGAATATGCGTTAGAGAAGACTTTTCTGGTTGATACACAGCCGCCGTCAGTCAGGATCCAGACACCTTTGGGAGCAGAAGCCTGGTATCAGAAGGAGGTTTTCATCAATGCGTCCGGTGAGGATGGCGTCAAGGGGAGCCGGATTGAAGAGATTGCCTGCTTTGTAGGCAGCCAGAAGATCGGAAGCAGTAAGGAAGCTTCTGCCGGTTTCCTGATCTCTTGTGCGTCGGCAGGCGGGAAGGCGGTTCCGGTAATGGTGAGAGTGACAGACCGCGCCGGAAATATTGCAAGAGAGACGTGCGGTCTCTATATCGATCAGCGCCCGCCAAGAACAGCGGTGGAAGGGGTATCAGACTACATGATCACCAGTGAACCGGTGGAGGTTAAATATCTGATAGAGGAGGAGAATGCTGTCGGGAAAATAGAGGCAGGCGCCAGATGGGAGGATCCCAGAGGACAGGTCATATATCTGGCGGCAGAAGAGTGGAAGGAAGAAAAAGGAGGCAAAAGTGCACGGCAGACCTTGAATGAAGATGGAATCTATCAACTGAGCGTCAGCGCATGGGATCAGGCGGGATATGAGGGCAGCAGCAAGGGACAGGTGATCATAGACAGTGAGGATCCGGTCATCCGCCATGTAGATGAGCTGGACGGGCAGTATATGAAGAGCTTCTGCTGGGAATATCCGGCGGAAGAAACGGTAAAGGACTTTACCAGCTATACTTACTCAGTATGTCTGGACGGCAGGCCGTACCATATCGGAGAGAATATCTTGAGAGAAGGGAAGCATGTATTAGAAGTACAGGCGGAGGATTCTGCCGGGAATAAAGGCAGGGCGGAAGCAGAATTTGCCATTGACCGAACGGCGCCGCGGATCATATTCGGAAATGCCAGGGACGGACAGGTCTACGAGGAAGCAATGAATCTCGAAGTATCGCTTGAGAATCAGGAAGATTATATCGAGGAAATTCGGATCAATGGGAAATTACAGAAGACCAGCGCTGAGAAAAAGACCTATTCCTATGAGATAAAAGAGTGCAGAGACTACGAAGTCCTGGTGAAGGCATATGACAAAGCAGGCAACTGTGCGGTATCATGTATGGATTTTACAGTGGCGCATAAGCAAAGCCTTCTTAACAGGTTTGCAGGACCGATCAGGAAGATGCTGGGAGTTCCTGTTCAAGAAAGTACGAAGGATCAGGTAATCCGGGAGCAGCAAGAGACAGTCGCAGAACCGATCCGCAGAGGCGGTATTGTTCTCCTTGGACTTGCGGGTACCGGATGTATAACGGCCATAGTCTGGCGGAGAAATACACTTTTGCTGTTGGCGGGCAGGCTAATGAATATTTGTAAAAAACAGTTGTGAAGTTCGCTTTGTTATGATATAGTTATAACAGTTGAATAGCAGTGTTGAGATAGGAGAGCGAATGAGGGCAGCAGAAGTGTTGTTGTGAAGTTTGCTCTTTTTTTCGCAAGCAGCCAGTACAGCATTGCGTAATTAATAGTGAGTTCTGCAGCGCTGTGCTAGAGGAGAGTAGAATGGACAGGAAGTATTATGATGCGATCGAGGGGAATCCGGTCGTTGCGGCAGTGAAAGATATGGAAGGCCTCAGGATATGCTGCAGGCTTGAGGATATCAAGGTGGTTTTTATCTTGTTCGGCGATATCTGTTCGATCGGAGAGATTGTAAGCCAGGTGAAGGAGACGGGACGGATGGCCATGGTTCATGTGGATCTGATCGCGGGTTTAAATTCGAAGGAAGTGGCGGTTGATTTTATCAAGAAGAATACGCAGGCAGACGGGATTATATCAACGAAGCCGTCCCTGATACGAAGAGGGAGGGAGTTGTCCCTGTGTACGGTCCTTCGGTACTTCCTGATTGATTCCATGGCATTGGAGAGTATCAGGCAGCAGCAGTCGATTGTGAAGCCGGACTTTATAGAGGTGCTTCCGGGACTGATGCCCAAGGTGATACAGAAGATCTGCAGAACATCCAGGACGCCCATTATTGCGGGCGGCCTGATCACGGACAAAGAAGCTGTGATGGGAGCGCTTAACGCAGGGGCGATCGCGGTATCTACGACGCACCAGGACGTGTGGCGGATGTAGGATAGGATGTGATCTGCGGCAGATACAGGATACATGCAGGTGTAGAATGAGAAGCGGATGTGGGTTTTAGAAGACGCAGATAAGAGAACAGGAGGAGAAGTATGGCCAAATATGTAATGGCATTGGATGCCGGAACGACCAGCAACAGGTGTATTCTTTTTGACGAGGCAGGCGGGATGTGCAGCGTTGCCCAGCGGGAGTTTAAGCAGTATTTCCCCAAGCCGGGCTGGGTGGAGCATGATGCCGATGAGATCTGGGCGAGCCAGATGGGCGTAGCTGTGGAGGCGATGAATATGATCGGAGCAGCGGCAGAGGATATTGCCGCGATCGGGATCACCAATCAGAGAGAGACAGCGATCGTATGGGATAAGAATACGGGAGAACCTATCTATCATGCGATCGTCTGGCAATGCCGGAGAACGTCGGAATACTGTGATTCTCTGAAGGAGAAGGGATTGACAGACAAGTTCAGGGAGAAGACCGGGCTTGTGATCGATGCCTATTTTGCGGGGACGAAGGTGAGATGGATCTTGGACCATGTGCCGGGAGCAAGGGAGAGAGCCGAGAGAGGAGAGCTTCTGTTCGGAACGGTAGAGACCTGGCTGATCTGGAAGCTTACGAAGGGCGCGGTCCATGTGACAGATTATTCCAACGCTTCCCGCACCATGCTTTTTAATATCAATACACTGGAATGGGATGATGAGATTTTAGAAGAGCTGAATATTCCCAGATGTATGCTTCCTGAGGCGAAGCCTTCAAGCTGTGTCTACGGTGAAGCGGATCCATCCTTCTTTGGCGGACCGATTCCGATTGCAGGGGCGGCAGGCGACCAGCAGTCGGCGTTATTTGGGCAGACCTGTTTTACGGCGGGGGAGGCCAAGAATACATATGGAACCGGATGCTTCCTGCTGATGAATACCGGAGAGAAGCCGGTGTTCTCGAAGAATGGACTGGTCACCACCATAGCCTGGGGACTTGACGGCAAGGTGGATTATGCTCTTGAGGGATCGATCTTCGTAGCAGGAGCGGCAATCCAATGGCTGAGAGATGAGATGCGCCTGATTGATTCGGCTGCGGATTCGGAATATATGGCGAAGAAGGTGAAGGATACCAACGGGTGCTATGTGGTGCCTGCATTTACAGGGCTTGGGGCGCCGCACTGGGATCAGTATGCGAGAGGAACCATCGTGGGGATCACCCGCGGAGTGAATAAGTATCATATTATCCGTGCGACCTTAGAATCCCTGGCCTATCAGGTTAATGATGTACTGGCGGCGATGAAGGCGGATTCAGGCATTTCCCTGGCGTCACTGAAGGTAGACGGGGGCGCCAGCGCCAATGATTTCCTGATGCAGACACAGGCCGATATCATCAACGCCCCGGTACAGCGTCCGCAGTGCGTCGAGACGACAGCTATGGGAGCTGCGTATCTGGCGGGCCTGGCAGTAGGCTACTGGAAGAGCAAGGAAGATGTGCTTAAGAACTGGGCGATCGACCGGACCTTCGAGCCTGCGATCGCAATGGAAGAACGGGAGAAGAAGATCAAGGGGTGGAATAAGGCTGTCAAGTATGCCTATGGATGGGCGAAGGACGAGGAATAAGAGATCTGACTGCAGACGGCCAGATGAGAATAATTGAAGAGAGAATTGCACGAGAAAAGAGTCAGGCAATCACCGCATTGAGAGAGATGCGTCTGTTTGCCGACTCTTTTTCTTTCCGCGGGCAACGAGCCAAGCGGGCATGCTTGCATGCGCATTTGGCGACTGCCGCGAGAGCATGCTTGCATGTGCATTCGGCAGATGCCGCGGATGAATCAGAGTGAGAGGAGTCAGGAAGATGCAAGAATATGAAGTAATCATTATCGGAGCCGGGGTATCCGGCTGTGCAGCGGCGAGAGAACTGTCGCGCTACCATGTTAAGGTATGTGTACTTGAGAAGGAGGAAGACGTATGCTGCGGGACCTCTAAGGCCAACAGCGGAATCGTCCATGCCGGCTATGATGCGCCGGTCGGTTCCCTGAAAGCGCAGATGAATCTGCGGGGGAATGAGATGATGGAGAAGCTGTCGGAAGAACTGGATATTCCGTTTGTGCGCAACGGTTCGCTGGTGATCTGCCGAAGCGAGGAAGATCTGCCGAAGCTTCGTAAGCTGTACGACAGAGGGATCGCTAATGGGGTGAAGGGGCTTCAGATCCTTGAAAGAGAAGAGGTCCTGGCAAAAGAGCCGAACGTGACAGAAGATGTGTACGCCGCGCTGTATGCACCGTCAGGGGGAATCGTCTGCCCCTTTGAGCTGAATATCGCCCTGGCAGAGAATGCGTATGCCAACGGCGCAGAATTCCGGTTCTGTACAGAAGTACAGGAGATCAGACGGCTTGAGGAAGGCTATGAGCTTATTACGGATCAGGGAATCTTCCGAGCCGGATTCGTGGTAAATGCGGCGGGTGTCTACGCAGACCGGTTCCACAATATGGTCAGCGGCCGTAAGATAGAGATCACGGCGAGAAGAGGGGATTACTGCCTGCTGGATAAGAGTGCGGGGAACCATGTGAAGAGTACAGTCTTCACGCTTCCGGGGAAGTTTGGGAAAGGAGTTCTTGTCGCTCCGACTGCCCACGGCAATCTGATCCTTGGACCCACCGCTATAGACATCGAGGATAAGGAGGGCACGAACACGACCAGAGAAGGTCTTGATCAGGTGCTTGAGAAGGTCGGAATGAACGCGAGGAATCTCCCGATGAGGCAGGTGATCACATCTTTTGCAGGGCTACGGGCGCATGAGAAGGATGACGAATTCATTATAGAGGAGCTGGAGGACGCACCGGGATTTATCGACTGCGCCGGTATCGAATCCCCGGGACTTACGAGCTGTCCGGCGGTAGGGAAACGGATCGCCGGTATCCTAAGAGAGCGTATGGAACTCACTGAGAAGAAGGATTTCATCTCTGTCAGGAAAGGCATCTTGAGGCCGGCGGAGCTGTCAAAGGAAGAACAGGCAAGGCTTATTAAGGAGAATCCTGCATATGGTAATATCATCTGCCGGTGCGAGATGATCACGGAAGGCGAGATCATTGATGCGATCCGGCGTCCTCTTGGGGCGAGATCTCTGGACGGTGTAAAACGCAGAACAAGAGCCGGAATGGGACGCTGTCAGGCAGGTTTCTGTTCTCCAAGGGTAATGGAGATTCTGGCGAGAGAATGGGATATGGACATTAGGGACGTCACGAAATCCGGTGGAGCATCCAGAATTCTTGCAGGCACGAATAAGGATATACTATAGGGGAGGGAACAGAGATATGAATAACTATTTGTCAGCAGACATTGTGATCATAGGCGGCGGTCCGGCAGGTCTTGCGGCTGCGGTTGCCGCGAAGAAAAACGGGATCGACAAGATCTTGATCCTGGAACGTGACAGAGAATTAGGAGGCATCCTGAACCAGTGCATCCACAACGGGTTTGGGCTTCATACATTTAAGGAAGAGTTGACGGGACCGGAGTACGCGGCGAGATTTATCGAGCAGGTATTGGATCTGGATATTGAGTACAAGTTAAATACCATGGTCATGGACATCAGTCGGGATAAAGTCGTGACGGCGATGAACCGGGAAGAGGGGATGTTCGAGGTCTGCGCCGGGGCGGTCATCCTGGCGATGGGATGCAGGGAGAGACCAAGGGGTGCTCTGAACATTCCGGGATTCCGACCGGCGGGTATATTCTCGGCGGGTACGGCTCAGAGGCTTGTGAATATGGAAGGGTATCTTCCGGGGCGCGAGGTAGTTATCCTGGGTTCCGGCGATATCGGCCTGATCATGGCAAGAAGGATGACCCTTGAGGGCGCGAAGGTAAAGGTCGTGGCGGAACTGATGCCATACTCCGGCGGTCTTAAGCGGAATATCGTGCAGTGCCTTGACGATTATGGAATACCGCTTAAGCTGAGCCACACGGTGGTTGATATCAAGGGCAAGGAAAGGCTTGAGGGAATTACGCTGGCGGAGGTTGATTGTAAGGGTAAGCCGATATCGGGAACAGAAGAGTTCTATTCCTGTGACACACTTCTTCTTTCGGTCGGCCTGATCCCGGAGAACGAGCTTTCCGCAGGTATGGGGGTGGAGTTGAATCCGGTCACATCTGGCCCGCGGGTGAACGAGAGCCTAGAGACGAATATAGAGGGAGTCTTCGCATGCGGTAATGTGCTTCATGTACATGATCTGGTGGATTTCGTATCGGAGGAAGCGGCGGCGGCAGGAAAGAACGCGGCGGCGTATGTGCGGTCGGCAAAGGAGACGGCAACCACTCCTTTCGTTCGTCTTACTGTGGGAACCGGGGTGCGCTATACGGTGCCTGAGACTATATGCGCCGAACGGATGGGAGAACATCTGACGGTGCGTTTCCGGGTGGGCGGCGTATATAAGAACTGTTATGTCAGCGTCTATTTTGACGGCGAGATGATCTCCCGGAGGAAGAAAGCAGTGGTCGCGCCCGGTGAGATGGAGGAGATCATGCTTACGAAAAAGCAGCTTATGGAGTATCCTGATTTGAGGGAGATAAATGTGAGGATTGAGGAGGCACAAGAGTGATGGAAGAGAAGAATCTGATATGTATCAATTGCCCATTGGGCTGTATGCTTACGGTTGTCATGGATGGGAAGGAGATCGTGAGCGTTGCGGGCAATACCTGCAGACGGGGAGATACTTATGCCAGAAAAGAATTGACCGATCCGACCAGGATCGTGACCTCCACGGTGAAGGTATCGGGAGGCAGTGAGAGTATGGTCTCGGTTAAGACGAAGGAGGATATACCTAAGGAGAAGGTGCTGGAGTGCGTAAGAGAGCTGAAAGATGTGGTTGTATCGGCGCCGGTTAAGATCGGGGATGTTATACTGGACGATGCTGCCGGAACAGGGGTCAGTATTGTCGCGACGAAGAATGTGCGGTGAGAGTCTGAAATAAGACAGATCTCTCAGCGATTGTTCGGGATGTATCACATCATAAGGATTTTCGGCATATAATAATGCAAAAAGTATCAGGAGCAGTTTATGCCGTATTCAATCATGCTGGATGCCGGACACGGGGGCCGTGACCCGGGCGCAGTCTACAACGGCCGACAGGAGAAGGATGATGCCTTGAGGCTGACCTTGGCAGTAGGAGAGATTCTTCAGAATAATGGGATCGACGTACAATATACGAGAACAACAGATGTGTACCAGACGCCCTATGAGAAAGCGATGGAAGCCAACAATGCGGGGGTGGATTTCTTCATATCGATCCACAGGAATTCGTATCCGACGGACAATGAGGTGTCGGGAGTGGAGACGCTGGTATACGATCTGTCCGGTCTGAAATATCAGATGGCGCAGGATATCAACGATCAGTTGGAAGCGGTCGGTTTCGTGAATCTTGGGGTAAAAGCCCGCCCCAACCTGGTGGTACTTAGAAGAACGAGGATGCCGGCATTATTGGTGGAAGCTGGGTTTATTAATTCGGATGTAGACAATGAATTATTTGACAATAACTTCCAGGATATTGCGCGGGCGATCGCAGGAGGTGTCTTAGATACGCTGAGTTCAGAGGGAATTATCGAGAATGACAGCTTCCGTGTCCAGGTAGGTGCTTTCCGCAACCGGAGATATGCAGAGAGACTGTTGAATGAGTTGTTGGAACAGGGATTTCCGGCCTTCCTGGACGATTCCGGTCCGTATATCCGTGTCCAGGTCGGCTATTTTACAGATATGGAAGATGCGGTCGAGATGGAGCAGCAGCTGAAACAGGCCGGTTATCCGACGGTGATCGTACAGTAAGGAAATATAAAAAACGCAGCCTGTCAAGCCTGCGTTTTTCTTATCCCTTGGGCAGCGAGAAGATAAACTCTGTCCCAACGCCTTCTGTGCTGACCACATTGATATTCTCTCCGTGAGCCTGGATCGCTTCCTTGACGATGGCAAGGCCTAAGCCGGTCCCTTTCTTGTCCTTTCCGCGGGAGAGATCAGACTTGTAGAAGCGTTCCCAGACCTTATTCAAAGAGCTTCTGGGAATGCCGATGCCGTCGTCCTTCACAGAGATGTAGACTTTATCCCCGCGTTCGGTTGTCTCGACCGTAACTACAGAGTCAGGATCGCTGAACTTGATTGCATTATCCAGAAGGTTATAGAGTACCTGTTGGATCTTGCGTTTATCGGCGTTGACATTCAGGTGTTTGGCGGCAAGCACCACGTCTATGGAAATCTTCTTCTGCGTACAGGTGCCCTCGAAAGAGGCCGCGACCTGCTTGATCATATCGTGGATGTCAAAGAGTTCTTTGTTCAGCAGAAGATTCTTAGTGTCGAATTCATTCAGGGTCAGAAGATCCTGGGTAAGGTCGGTCAGACGTTCCGTCTCAAACAGAATGATCTTCAAGTATTTGTCATACAGTTCCGGCGGTATGGTACCGTCCGTCATAGCCTCTACATAGCCCTTGATGGATGTAAGAGGGGAACGGAAGTCATGAGAGACATTTGCCACGAATTTCTTCTGATAATCGTCCATATCCCGCAGATGGGAGGACATATAGTTCAGAGACGCGGACAGATAGCCCATTTCATCCTCGGTATTGACAGGGATCTCGTATTCCAGGTTGCCGGATGCATATTGTGTGGCCGCCTCCGTGATCTTGCGCAGCGGCCGGTATATGAAATACTGGAAAGCCAGAAGAATCATGAATGAGAGGAGATATATCACCAATACCGTGATGATCGCGGCGTGCATCAGGACATTCTGGGTGTCGCGGATATCGGAGGTATACTTATGGATCAGCAGATATCCGTTCGGGGTATATCCGTATACGACCGGCGCCAGTACGGTCATGACGTCTTCTTCAAAATAATCGTGATAATTGCCCGTCAGATATTGTTGTCCGCCGCTCTCGGCAGGATTAAAGGCTTCAATATGCCTGGGGGCGGGAGGATAAGTCTCCGGCTCTGCGGAGGTTATCATCGTTCCGTCCTTGCCGACGAACCACACCGCAGCCTCCAACTGTATCTCCATACCTGATAATTGGAGACGTACATCTCCCAGCTCCAGGGTCTCATCGAAGTAGGCGGGCAGATAATTGCTTGCGATCAGGCTGGCCTCCCGGTAAAGGGAGGTGGCGGTCTTCTCCTCCAGCGGACTCTCGGTCAGATTGAAGGTCAGTGTCGCCACTGTGAAAATGCTCAGGAATCCGAAGATGATATATACGATTATGAATTTCAAGTGTAACGTGCTGCGCATGTAGTCTCCTTATAGTTAGGTTTATTTCACTTCGAACTTGTACCCGATGCCCCAGACGGTGCTGATGCCCCAGGAGCCGTGATCCTTGATCTTCTCGCGGAGCCGTTTGATGTGAACGTCAACGGTACGGGTATCTCCGATATATTCGTATCCCCAGATCTGGTCAAGAAGCTGTTCCCGGGTAAATACCTGGTTCGGAGAGGAAGCAAGGAAGTATAACAGCTCCAGCTCCTTTGGCGGCATATCGACTCTGAGTCCGTCAACCAGCACGGAATAATTGGTGAGGTTGATAGAAATGCCGGGGTATTCCACGCATTTGCCCTTGTCTTCCCTGGCAGTCTCGGCTTTGGGAATGGCCTGATAGCGGCGGAGGACGGCCTTAACCCGGGCTACCAGTTCCTTAGAGTCAAATGGCTTCATGATGTAGTCGTCTGCACCCAGCTCCAGTCCAAGGACCTTGTCGAAGACTTCTCCCTTTGCCGACAGCATGATGATTGGAACGGCAGATTTTGCCCGGATCTCCCGGCACACCTGGTAGCCGTCGATCCCAGGGAGCATAAGGTCCAGAAGGATCAGGTTGGGCTGATAGGTTTCCTGGGCGATGAGCGCCTTCTCACCGTCATACACCATCATGGTATCGAAGCATTCCTTGGTAAGATACAGGGATATCAGTTCTGCAATATTCTCGTCGTCGTCGACGATTAAGATTTTCTGTTTATTTACCATATCTGTCTCCTTTTATTTCAGTTCGACGATCGTGACGCCGGCATCCCCCTCGCCGAATGCACCGAGCCGGAAGGATTTGACATGCTTCTGGCGTCGAAGATAATTGTGGATGCCTGTCCGCAATGCACCGGTTCCCTTACCGTGTACGACACGGACGGAGGACAGGTGCGCAAGTGCGGCGTCGTCTAAATATTTGTCCAGTTCCGCGACAGCCTCGTCCACGGTCTTCCCAAGCAGGTTGATCTCTGGGCTTACAGAGAAGGACTTGCCCATCTTCATCTTACCCTTGGAGGTCTTATGCATCTGCTTGGCGGAGTAAGACGGGGTCTCTTCTATGATCTCCAGATCAGAGATATGGATCTGGGAGCGGAGGATTCCCATCTGTACGGTTACATTGCCCCTGGCATCAGGAAGGGAGGTGACCGTTCCGTTCAGGTTCATGCTTAAGACCTTGACGGATTCACCCAGTTTAAAATCGGACGGCTTATGCTGCTTGCGGGGCTTCTTCGCTTCCAGCGTTGTATGGGAGCTGACAGAAGCCATCTTCTTGCGGAGACGTTCGCGTTCCTTCTCCATCTCTGCTGCGGAAATGTTCTCCTTGCCGAACTTATGGAAATTGCGGATAGTCTCGTCGGCAGTCTCTTTAGCGTCCGCCAGGATGGCGTGGGCCTTCTCGTTGGCTTCCCTGAGGATCCGTTCCTTCTGTTCTTCTAACCGTTCCTGTTTTTGGCGCACCTCGGTTTTGAGTCGTTCCAGCTCACGTTTGTATGCGTTGATCTCATCCTGTTCCTTCTGGATGGTGCGTTTGCTGGTCTCCAGATCTGTGAGCAGATCTTCAAAGGATTCGTCCTGTTCGGTCAGATGTGTCCTGGCTTCTTCTATAATATAATCAGGCAGCCCAAGCTTGCCTGCGATAGCAAATGCATTGCTCTTCCCCGGGATTCCAATGAGGAGCCGATAGGTAGGGCGGAGGGTCTCCAGATCGAACTCGCAGCAGGCATTCTCCACCTGAGGAGTGGACAGGGCGTATACCTTTAATTCGCTGTAATGGGTGGTCGCCATGGTGCGGATCCCCCGCTGATGCAGATGGTTCAAGATCGCAGTAGCAAGGGCGGCGCCTTCGGTAGGGTCTGTTCCGGCTCCAAGCTCGTCAAACAGAACGAGTGAATGCTCGTCCACGTGCTTTAAGAAGGATACGATATTCGTCATATGAGACGAGAAGGTACTGAGGCTCTGTTCAATGCTCTGCTCATCTCCGATATCGGCATATACATGTTCGAATACGGCAAGCTCGGAACGGTCTAATGCCGGGATATGAAGTCCCGCCTGTCCCATCAGTGTAAATAACCCCACGGTCTTTAAGGATACCGTCTTACCGCCTGTATTGGGGCCGGTAATGATCAGCAGGTCAAAGGTATCCCCAAGGGTTACGGTGATGGGGACAACCTGTCTCTTATTAAGAAGCGGATGACGCCCCTCACGGATGTGGATGCGGCCTTCTGTATTAAATAACGGCATGGATGCATTCATATCCAGCGCAAGGCCGCCTCTCGCGAAGATGAAATCCAGTTCGCCAAGAACAGTGTAATTACTGCGGATCTCTTCTGTATATGCTGCCGTGTCCTCGCTTAAGCGGGCAAGGATTACCTGTATCTCTTCTTGCTCTTTCCTGTAGAGCTCCTTTAGATCATTATTTAGTTTGACTACTGCCATCGGTTCAATAAATAGTGTGGAACCGGTGGAGGACTGGTCGTGGATCAGACCGGAAACCTGGCCTCTGTGCTCTGCCTTGACCGGGATGCAGTAGCGGTCTCCGCGCATGGTTATGATAGGATCCTGCAGGTAAGTGCGCAGAGATCCGTTGACCATGCCGGTAAGCGTGGAATGAACCTTGTCGTTCATCTGGCTGATGGAGCGGCGGATATGCTTCAATGTACCGCTCGCATCGTCGCTGATCTCATCTTCCTCTAAAATGCATCGGCGGATCTCTGCCGATAATGTGGTCAGTGGCTCTAACTGCCGGAAAAACGGGTCCAGGCAGTCTTCCTGGTCGTCATTGTTGTCGTGCCTGCCGTATGCTTTGGCGCGTCCGGCAGTTTCCAGAAGCTTGCAGATGCGTAAGAGTTCTCCGCTTCCAAGAGCCGCGCCGACCTCTAAGCGCCGCAGGGAATCATTGACCGGGCTGCACCCGCCAAAGGAAAGCCGGCCTTTCTTAACGATCCGTGTAAATGCGGCCGCCGTCTGCTGCTGGGAAATCGTGATCTCGGGCAGAGAAGTCATAGGCTTAAGCTTCATGCAGCGCTCCTTGCCGCTGGAAGATGAGGCATGGTCTGCGAGCTGCTCAATAATCTTATTGTATTCTAGTTTGTTTAATGTTTTCTTATTCATATTCATCACCTGGATATATTCTAACCTATTTGCGCCATAAAAGAAAGAGAGAAATATTGAACAATTGCCGTTCATAGGTTATACTATATTCGATGGGGCGTATACCCGGAATGGATTTATAAAAGGAGAAGGATGCGTCTATGGAAGAGCATAGAGACCCAAAAGAAGAATTACGTCCAAAAGAGGAACCGCAGGAGGAGCCGTCGGAGTATTTATTTATGCAGGAGACGATCAAGCGGGATCGCAGAGGAATCAGAAAAGGATTTTTTAAAATGGCAGGTTTTGGTCTGGTATTTGGGATGTGCGCCTGTTTCAGTTTCACTGCGCTGAGACCGGTGATGGAAGGCATTTTCCAGGATGATCCCGCGCAAGTCACGATTCCTAAGGAGGAGCCGGAAGAAGATAAAGTACAACCGGAGGCGGAGCCGGCAGAACCAGCGGTACAGCAGACGCTTGACGCAGACAGCTACCGGCAGATGCAGCAGTCGTTGACGGCGATCGGTATTGAAGCGAACCGTTCAGTGGCAGAGATCGTTGCGGTTGCGAAGGATCAGGACTGGACGGAGGAGGCGAAGGACTATAAGAACAGTGTGTCCGGCCTGATCGTTGCGGATAACGGAAGGGAGCTTCTGATTCTTGGCAAGTCGTCTGTTGCCAAGGAGGCTCAGGAATTGCGGGTAATCTTCAACGATGGGAATGCGTACCCGGCGGTATTGAAGAAGAGTGACGGAACTCTAGGAATCGGAATCTATGCCGTGAGCCGTTCTGATCTGGAGGACTCGACCTGGGCACAGATTGAGACGGCGGTGCTGGGAAGCTCCAACGCAGTGTCCAAGGGGGATGTGGCGATCGTTCTCGGCAAGCCCTTTGGGTATGCCGGCGCCATGGGATTTGGATCGATCGCATCTGGGAAGAATACTCTGGATCTGGCTGACAGGCAATATCGTCTGATCAATACGGACATTGCCGGTTCGAAAAACGGGAGCGGATTTATCGTGAATCTGAAGGGAGAGACGATTGCCCTGATCGATCAGAGTGCGGCGGAGGAAGGAAGTACGGAGCTGATCATAGGATATGGGATTACGGACGTGAAGGACATAATCGAATGCCTGTCCAACGGGCAGGGCGTTCCGTATATCGGTATCTACGGCGTGGATGTCACTGAGGAGATAGAAGAGCAGGGAATTCCCAAGGGTCTGTATGTGAAGAATGTAGAGGCAGATTCTCCGGCCATGACGGCGGGAATCCAGAGCGGTGACGTCATCACCAGTATCGGTGATGATGAGGTCGCATCCTACAGCGCTTACCATCAGTCATTGATGGAAAAGAAGGTCGGAAGTGAAGTCAAGGTGAAGGGACAGCGTCAGGGAGCCGATGGTTATGTGGATATTGATTTCACTGTGACGGTAGGGAGTAAGGAGTAGAAAAGGACGTATGTGATCGTTCTGAAGAAAAGACAGCATGAGAATAGGGAACTGTGAGAGATGGCATTATTTCTTCACATTTCCTGAGACAGAAAGAGGCGGAAATATGAGATTTATCAACACTCTTCGAGAGGGAGAGACAATCAGGAACATTTATCTGTGTAAGGGGAAACGCTCTGCAGAGACAAGAAACGGGAAACCATATGATAATCTGATCCTTCAGGATAAGACCGGGGTGCTGGACGGGAAGGTCTGGGATCCGAATTCGGGAGGAATCGCGGATTATGATGAGATGGATTTTATAGAGGTATATGGAGAGATCATCAATTATAACAATAACCTTCAATTGAATATCAAGCAGATCCGCAAAGCGGAAGAGACAGAATATTCTATGGCGGATTATCTGCCGACCAGCGGGAAGGATACAGAGAAGATGTATCAAGAACTGCTGGGGTATGTGAAGAAGATTGAGAATCCATATCTGAGACAGGTGGTAGAGTATTATTTCGTGAAGGACGAGGCGTTTATCCGGAAGTTCAAGGCACATTCGGCGGCTAAGAGCGTACATCATGGCTTCTCGGGAGGGCTTCTGGAACATACGCTTAGTGTTGTGAAGTTCTGTGAATATATGGTGGGGGCGTATCCGATCCTGAACAGTGACGTCCTGTACACGGCGGCGATCTGCCATGATATCGGGAAGATCAAGGAGTTGTCTCCGTTTCCGGAGAATGACTATACGGACGACGGTCAGCTTCTCGGCCATATTGTGATAGGGGTGGAGATGATCAGCGAAGCGGCGAGGTCGATACCGGATTTTCCGGACAGACTGGCAAGCGAGCTGAAGCATTGTATTGTGGCACATCACGGGGAACTGGAATATGGATCGCCGAAGAAGCCTGCGCTCGCAGAGGCATTTGCACTGAATTTTGCAGATTGCGCGGATGCGAAGATGCAGACGCTGACGGAGATATTCAAGGATAAGAATACGTATGACTGGCTGGGGTATAACCGGCTGTTTGAGACCAATCTAAGAAAGACGATAGGGATGGGGACGTAGTAAAATGACAGTTTACTACGTCCCAAATTGAATTTTGCCCTGTATCCAAATGGAAAAAGAGGTATATTTATGCAGAAGAATGATGTGGTTACAGTTGAGATAGAGGATATGGGAATTGGAGGGGAAGGCATTGGAAAGGTCGATGGATATACGCTGTTTATCAAAGATGCGATAATCGGAGATGTCGTAGAAGCCAAGATTATGAAGGCCAAGAAAAATTACGGATATGCTAGGCTTATGAATATTATACTCCCGTCAGAATACCGTGCAGAACCAAAGTGTCCGGTAGCCCGGCAGTGCGGCGGATGTCAGATTCAGGCTATGAGCTATGAGAAGCAGCTCGAATTCAAAGAAAAGAAGGTTAGGAACAATCTGATGCGTATCGGCGGGATTCCCGGGGAGGTGTTGGATGCGGTGTTTGAGCCGGTCTGTGGGATGGATATGCCTTACAGATACCGGAATAAAGCGCAATATCCTGTAGGAAGGGATAAAAACGGCAGACCAACGGCAGGGTTCTATGCAGGCCGGACTCATCAGATTATCCCGTGCCTTGACTGCAGTCTCGGTGTAGAGATAAACGGCGATATTCTAAGGATTATCCTCGATTATATGGAGCAATATGGGATTGAGCCTTACGATGAAGAACAGCACAGAGGCTTAGTGCGTCACATACTGCTCCGCTATGGTTTTGCCACGGATGAGATCATGGTCTGCCTGGTGCTGAATGGAAGACAGCTCCCGCATACAGAGGAATTGGCGGACAGGCTTTCGCGGATTCAGGGGATGGCCAGCATCACGGTCTGTGTCAATACGGATAAGACGAACGTAATCATGGGTACCGAGATCATCACGCTGTGGGGGCAGAGTTATATCACGGATTATATCGGAGATGTGAAATATCGAATCTCGCCCCTGTCGTTCTATCAGGTGAATCCGGTTCAGACCAGGAAGCTGTATGAAACTGCGCTTGAATATGCGGGGCTTCATGGGGTGGAGACGGTGTGGGATGTGTACTGCGGAATCGGGACTATCTCTCTGTTCCTGGCGCAAAAGGCGGGGAAGGTCTACGGTGTGGAGATTGTTCCCCAGGCGGTTGCGGATGCGAAGATGAATGCCAGGATCAATGAGATCGGCAATGTGGAGTTCTATGCGGGGAAGGCGGAGGAGGTTCTGCCAGAATTCTATGCGAATTATGCTATAGAGCATCCCGGTAAGCAGGCACGGGCAGATGTGATCGTGGTGGATCCGCCGAGGAAGGGGTGCGAGGAATCTGTGCTTGAGACGATGGTGCAGATGCAGCCGCAGAGGATTGTGTATGTCAGTTGTGATTCGGCTACGCTGGCGAGGGATGTGAAGTATCTGGGGGAGAGAGGATATGAAGTGGTAAGAGGAAGGGCGGTAGATATGTTTCCGCATACTTGCCACACAGAATGTGTGCTGGGAATACAAAGGAAACATATGTAGAAATCCTTTATTTTAGGCAGTTCTACAGGCATTTTGTGTTTGTAGAAGATGAAGTGGGGAATCGGAATAAGAGGATAGAGAAGTATTTTGAGGCTTCGGCGGTGGTTGATGTGGGGTGTGGGGATACAAAGGAATTTGTTTAATAAGAAAACATTAGAGGACAAATCAGTAGTTCGGAATTTCCGAACAACTGAAAGATATTTGGAATGCTTAGCCGAAAAAGAGATATATAATTTCAATGCTTGTGTTGCTTATCTAAAGCTATCATATAATACTAACTATGTATAGTTAAGATACTATTTGGAGGTGCAAGAGTGAAGAATGAAAAAAAGGAAATGATAGATAATAAAGAATTTCAGACTTTATATGATAAATCAAAGAAGTTAATTGATAGTGCCAGAAACAATATGGGACAAATGGCAAATGCAATTACGGTACTCACAAGTTTTTTGCTGGGGAGATATATTGTTGAACAGGAACAACAAGGCTCTGAAAGAGCAAAATATGGAGCTAAAATAGTAGATTCTTTGTCAGCATATCTGACAGAAGAATATGGTAGAGGTTTTTCAAGAAGCAATGTGGCAGGGATGCGGCAGTTTTATGTGACATATAAAGACAGGGAAGATGAAATTATCCAGTCGGGAATTGGACGATTCGAGCAGACTTTTGAAATTATCCAATCGGGTATTGGACAATTGGAAATGGCATATAACAATCTACCTTTTAAACTCAGTTGGACGCATTATCAAGTGCTTATGCGTATAGAAAACAGGGATGAAAGAGATTTTTATGAGAACGAGGCGATACGCTCGAATTGGAATGTAAATACTTTAAAAAGACAATTTCATTCTAGCTTGTATGAAAGGCTTGCATTAAGCAGAGATAAAAATGATGTGATGAGGCTGGCAAATGAAGGAGCTGTTCCGCAAAAACCGCAAGATATTTTACATACTCCATATGTATTGGAGTTTGCGGGATTAGAAGACAGGGCTTCTTATCATGAAAGTGATTTGGAATCAGCAGTAATAGAAAAGATGCAAAAGTTTCTTTTAGAATTAGGTAAGGGTTTTCTGTTTGAACAGCGCCAAAAGAGATTTACATTTCATGATAAAAATTTTTATGTGGATTTGGTTTTATATAACCGACTATTAAGATGCTATGTCCTTATAGATTTTAAAATTGATGAACTTACGCATCAGGATTTAGGACGCTCTTCTAAAGCAAACTTAAAAGATTACCCGAAGAGGGAGATTCAGTTATTTAAGATTTTGGATGGAAGAGTGGAGACGATTGAGGCATTACCGGCAAAATATCAGGAACTGACATTCTCTAAATTGTTTGGATATTATGGTTCAAAAGGAATCGTATTAAATGAAAGAACCTTTGAGAAGAATCTTGGGTTAAGAAATAAGGATGGAGAATATAATCTGTTGGCACAGTTGCTTTCAGATAATTCACATTTTCCATTAAGAGTATCAATTTTTGAAGGAGAAACGAAAGGTTCCAATTTGTTTTCGGTAAGAGAATTTGGTAACAATTGTTTGCTCTATACTTTGGATGAGGTATTAAGATACGCAGATGTATTAAATTTGATTCAGACAGAGGAAAGTGAGCGCGTAGTGGAACGTCCGGAAACACCGTTGTTTGATAATAAGGCTTTTAGAGAAGCAATCATAAATGCTATTTTGCACAATCTGTGGATTAGTGGAAATGAACCGATGATTTCTGTATTCTCAAACAGAATTGAAATCTTATCGAGAGGAACATTGGCACCGGCACAGACTATGGAAGGATTTTTCTTGGGAGAATCAATTCCAGTAAATGAAAAGCTATCAGAAATCTTTTTGCAGTTGCATATCAGTGAGAAATCTGGTCGAGGAGTGCCTAAGATTATTGAAACTTACGGAAAGGAAGCATTTACTTTTAGAGAAAATTCAATCGTTGTAACAATCCCACTTCAGAAGATTAAAAAAGTTGGGAAAAAAGTTGAGGATAAAGTTGGGAATAAAAAAGGATTAAACTCAAGAAGACAAAGAATTATAACAGAAATGAGAGATAATCCTAATATTACTACCAGCGAATTGCATCAGATACTGGAGATTAGCGAAACGGCAGTAGAAAATAATCTGACATTTTTGAAAGAAAATGGATATGTAGAAAGAGTTGGTTCTAAAAAGACTGGTTATTGGAAAGTGCTTGAATAAGCTGTTACAAATTATATAAAAATGAGATGAAGCATCTATCAGAAATGGTAGGTGCTTTTATTATGCAAGGAAGTTCTGATGGGGAAATGTACATGAAAGACGGTGTGAAGATACATGTCCGTCAGATGAAATCTTTTCTGGTGCCGGGTGGACAGAAGGATAGCCGGATTACGGTAAGACCGACAATGGAGCAGATGAAGAAGTATGGCATTCTCCATTTTAAAGGGAAACAGTACAGATACCTACTGTTTCTGTGTGACAGGAAAGAAAAACAGAAATTGATGGATGAATGTCTGATTGATTTAGAACTTCCCAGACCAAAGGATAATGATTTGTCTTGGAGAGTTAAAGATGCGGAAACAGGAAAGTGGGTGGATTGTGATAAACCACCATATGCAACAGATGTAGATCAGAAGACAAAAGGTCTTGTGAATATTAGAGAATAGATAGATTTGACGGAGCAGAAATGCTTCTTTTTTTGTGCTTGAAAATGGGAGGTGAGAGGATAAATGGCAAGCAGAATACAGGGTATTACCGTGGAAATCGGTGGAGATACCACGAAACTTACAGAACTGGTGAGAGAATCAGTTGTTGCAAATTTTGCAACAACTGCGGCAGATGGAAAAACTTATCAGGTTGACTATTATAATCTGGATGTTATTATTTCTGTAGGTTATCGTGTGAAATCCAAGCGCGGTACACAATTTAGAATTAAGGTGCAGAACAAAATTCATTATGCCATTCATGGTCAGACGGCAGCTGAGGTTATTTACACAAGGGCAGATGCTGAAAAAGAGTTTATGGGGCTTACAACATTTGTGGGAAATCAACCAACCTTAAAAGAAGCTGTTATTGCTAAAAATTATTTAAGTGAAAAGGAACTTCGGGCAATGGGTCAGCTTGTGTCTGGATATTTGGATTTTGCAGAGCGTCAGGCGGAACGTGAACAGACAATGACTATGAAAGACTGGGCAAAACATCTGGATTGCATACTTACAATGAGTGGGGAACAGTTGTTACAGGGAAATGGTAATATTTCTCATAAGCAAGCTGTTGATAAGGCAACAGATGAATATAAAAATATAAGGCAAGCACCATCAGTGATGTAGAAGAAGATTATTTGAATTCTATAAAACTATTGGAACAAAAGACAGATAAGAAATAAAAAGGTATGTAATTTGGTTTGGACAACGGTAAATATGTTGAGACGGTTGTCAAATTATCCCTCAAAAAAGATACACCTAGAATTGAGGTAACAATGGAGCCTGATGCAGAGAGTAATTACACGCCAGCGGAGAAGACTACCTATGGGAAGATTAAGGAGTATGTGAAAGAAAGCATGATTAAAACGTATCCAGCCTTTATATTGCACAGATAAAAGATAAGTGCGGGCTTGATAAGAGGGACAATTATAATCTGCCAAAGAGTGAGGATGCGAAAGTGCCGAAATGTACCCCTGAAAAAGAAGCAGCTATTATGGATGCATTCAGGCACTTTGGGATGATATAGGATATTGTGTACAAACAAACAGACACCCTATTAGGACGATATGTTTTGATAGGGCGTTTTTTATATTTGTCAGTTTGATATATGGTTATTGCTCGGTGCATAGAATATCAGATATTCCAAGCCGTCCTCTGCATTTATTGTAAGACCAGCAGCTTGAAAGTCAAAATCTGGTGTGAACAGCATGGGATAACGGCGAAGGCTATTGACTACCATACACGTCGTCTCCGCCGGAAGGGCTATACGATCCCGCAAAGAATCCCACAGACATTCCCCTGTGAAAAGCAGGAAATGGTCTGCCTGGACGCGACCATTGGTGCTGTTGGTGGGCTTGTCTCTAGAATGAAATAGTCTTGATAAAAATCCCATAAATATTCTTTTCTGCCTTAAGAGGCATATAAAATTCAAAGTTCTGTCATAAAATAATCTATGCAAATGCTTGCAATCGCAAGCAAAAGCGAATATAATAAAGAAAAAGGAGGCGATACTGTGAAAGAAAGTAGAGGACAGCCAATAAATGGCCTGTCAGACTTCTTCTTTAGGGAACGAAGCAGTCTGGAAGCTATTTCTTCGTGGTTGATGGAATTGTCCGATTGCTCGATTAGGTAATCAATAACAGAAGTGGCTGATTTCCCGAAGATATCGGAAACAACCGAATCTAATGCGACATTACAGACAGTAAGCGCATTCTGAAATCTGTTCTTTTCGCTGGAGCGACAGGAGATTAACTTGTAACGGTATTTTGTAAATTCACGCAGGATACGGATTGGTTTACAGGGAATATAACTTCCCGGAACCAGACCTAATCGAAATAAATCGCCAATCCACTTGGAATCTTTTGTATCGTCCTTATTGCCTTTATGTTCTATCACACATATGAAACTTACACTGATTACTATGCTGTCTAAAACTGAAGAAAGTCTTTACAACTCACCTCCACGTGCTTTGTAGTGTAGCTTCTTTAAGAATTATTTTATCAATAATGTGGAAAATTGGAAGACTTTCATTACTATTTGTGCCGCCAATTGAAAGGCGGCGGAATGGAGATTACTATGGCAAATACATCCGCTGTTTATGCAAGAATAGATACCAATCTCAAGGATAATGCTGAGAGCATTCTTTCTCAGCTTGGCATTTCTCCATCCAGTGCAATTCAAATGCTTTATAGCCAGATTGTACTGAAAAAGGGTATGCCATTTGAATTGAAACTTCCTTCTTCTAAACCGTTAGCTGTTGGTGCAATGACTAGAGAAGAGCTTGATGCAGAGCTCCAGAAGGGTGTCGATTCCATCAAAGCAGGAAAGGTATATTCTGCAGATGAAGTCGATGCGGCACTTGCAAAGGAGTTTGGCATATGACGGATAGCTATAATGTCGGCTATTCTGCAGATGCACTTGGTGATTTACGTGAAATCTATTTGTATATTGCAAATGAACTCCTTGTTCCGGAAACTGCTGCAGCTCAGCTGGAGCGTATACGAATGGAAGTTCGTTCATTGGATTTTATGCCAGCTCGTTATGTGTTAGTTGAATGGGAACCTTGGCATTCGATGAAAATGCATCAGCTTCCGGTAGACAACTTTATTGTGTATTATCTTGTTGATGACAAGGAGAGGGCGGTTACAGTAGCTCGAATATTCTACGGTGGTCGTGATATCGAAGGAATCATAAATTCAAATAAATAAATAAACAGTAGTGGAGCTTTTTGTGTAAAAACAAGAGCTCCATTTTTATGTGTGCCCGGTGGGCACACGTTCTAACGGGTGAAAGTCCCCAATCCGCCCGGCAGTGGGAAGGATACAGCCGAAGCCAAGGGTGTCCATCGTGAGGTGGAATCTGAAGAAAGGATTAGGCAAAACTCTGGCTTACTACATTTGAGGCTAAATGCAAGGATGAGATTGCGTAACAAATCAAAGTCCAATAACTGCACGAAATTGTATTTAGTATTTATGGAGCGAGTATAAGAGGGAAAGAGCGTGTGAGTACCCGGGGAGGTCTCGTGGACGCATCCAAAGCGATAGAACATTCGCGGAAGCGGTTGAAATAAGATTTACCACGAGAAGTCAGCAGAGGTCATAGTACTATGGCGGTTGCAAACGTCATGGGAAGGACTGAACTTTAGGAGATGTGAGTAAATGAATGTAACCAAAGATGGGTTTAAGGACAGACAACTTCATATGGAACTACCTGAAAGAAAACCAGAGCGAAATCATCCGGAAGATACGGGAAGGGAAATATAAACCGAACCCAGTCCGCAGGGTAGAGATACCCAAGGAAGAGAAAGGCAAGGTAAGGAAATTAGGAATACCAACAGTCGTAGACCGCTTGATACAGCAGGCGGTCACACAGGAACTAACAGCACTGTTTGAACCACAGTTCTCAGAGAACAGCTGCGGTTTCAGACCAGGAAGGAGCCAGCACGACGCATTAAGAGCCTGCAAGAGGAATGTAGACGAAGGGTATGTGTATGTGGTGAGCATGGACTTAGAGAAGTTCTTTGATACGGTAAACCACAGTAAATTAATAGAGGTGTTATCAAGGAGAATCAAGGACGGACGTGTGATATCGCTGATACACAAATACTTGAATGCAGGAGTATTGCACAACGGATTCTTCGAGAAAACGGAGGAAGGCGTGCCACAGGGTGGCCGTTAAGCCCACTGTGTGGGAACGTGATGCTGAATGAACTGGATAAGGAACTGGAACGCAGGGGGCACCGGTTTGTGAGGTATGCGGACGACGCGCTGATATTCTGCAAGAGCAAGAAGAGTGCGGAGAGGACGCTTGCAAACATCATCCCATTCATAGAGGGAGAGCTATTCCTGAAAGTAAACCGAGCCAAAACAACGGTAACACATGTAAGCAAAATAAAATATCTGGGATACGCATTTTACAGGAACAGAGGGAAGTGCAGATTCCGGGAACACCCAAAGAGCGCCAAAAAGATGAAAGGCAGGATAAGGGAGATCACTCAGAAAAACAAAGGGTGGAGTAACGACTACCGGAGACAGAAACTTGCGGAGTATGTCAGAGGGGGGATAAATTACTACAAACTTGCAGACATGAAAGGACTGATGGAGGAGACAGACACTTCTTCTATCTGCTCTTCTCTGTCATTTACTGGAGGACAGCGCAGATATTAAGTGTTGCCCTCACCAATAAAATAATAGCCAAGTTGGGATATATCAGCTCTGACGCTTAAAAAAAAATTAATAAAAAAACCTCCCATTTTATGGGAAGATGCGCGATAATAGAAGTAACCAAACAACTATTTTTTCGCACCACCATAAAAGAGAGGAGGTTTTACTATGAAGCAAGAATAAAAATCAGAAGAAAAGAGGTTAGGGAACACCTGGAACAGTTGAACCTTGCATGTGAATTAGCCAAGCTAATCCGGCATTTTTTCCCAGATCTTTTACCCCTGTTAAAACAGATTCCAGATCCCAGAAACCAGAGCTATATTACCTATCCTGCTGTGTTACTTCTTATGACCCGTATCCTTTCTTCTCTATTTTACATCAGCAGTATGAGGAAAACAAGTGAAGAATTCAATTCCAGTGAAATGATCAAAAACATCTGGCATCTATCCGGGGAGGAACAGACCGTGGAGGAGCTTCCCTACTGGGAAACCATCAACCGGTATCTGGAAAAAGTAGATCCGGAAAAATTGCAGGACATCTTAAACCGCCTTTGCAGCAGGCTTCTTTGCAGCCGGGCTTTTGAAAATATGCGAATCAGGGGCAAGTACTGGCAGGTGATCATAGATGGAACGCAGCTTTGCAGCAGCCGGAGGGAACTGGATGGGAAAAGCCTGCACCGGACCCATAACAAGGGGACGGAAAAAGAGTATCAGGAGAACTATTATTATGTGCTGGAAGCAAAGCTGGTACTGCATCCGAAAATCCTGATCAGTATTCAGACGGAATTTGTGGATAATGAAGAGGGAAAAGAAATGGAGAAACAGGACTGTGAAAGGAAGGCCTGCTGGCGTTTAATGGAAAAGCTGAAAAAAGCGTTTCCAAGGTTGCCGATCTGCCTGTGCGGGGACAGTCTGTATGCCTGTGAAGGTTTCTTTGAGAGATGCAAAGGAAAAAACTGGCGGTATATCCTGCGGTATAAGGAGGGGAGCATCCCGAGCATTGGGGAAGAATACAGAGAACTGAAAGAAATGGAGAAGAATTACCAGGAGCGCGAAACACAGACTGGGAAGGAATGGTATGATTACGTGACAGATATAGATTATAAAGGACATCAGGTAAATCTGGCAGAGTATGGAGAAAGCGGGGAGCATATCTGCAAAAAGGGCAGGAAAAAGGGAAAAGCAGAAACGATCCGGAAAGAATTCTGGTTTCTCACAGATCTGCCAATCACCAGAAAAAATGTGGCAGGACTGGTGGAGCGCGGAAGGATGAGATGGAGAATCGAGAATGATGGGTTCAACGCGCAGAAAAGGCAGGGATACCATCTGGAACACCAGTACAGCAGGAATTATCAGGCACTGAAAAACCATTATTATCTGATCCAGATTGGGCACATGATCAGCCAGATCATGGAGGCTTGGGAAAAAATATGGAAAAAGGTAAAGCAGAGTAGGGAGCAAAAGCACAGGAGGATACTGGAATCCATGAAAGAGACTCCATTGAGAGAATACAAGGAAGAGATCGCTAAAAAGATACAAATACGGTTGATATAGAGGACCATGTGGAAAGGTGGTGAAGGAGCAGATAACAACAAAAGTTAAAAAAGCAGAATACAGGGATTTTATGGCTTAAATAAGATTGCGTTGATAAAGCAAAATGAGAAAATAAAATCCAATGTACTCTGAGAGTGTAAGTATAAATTTAAGCGTCAGAGCTGGGGATATATATCCATGCTTGACTATTATCTGAAAGTTGCGTGAAAACTATTGAACCGCTGTATACCGAACGGTACGTACAGTGGTGTGGGAGGTCGGCTGCTCAACTAATGGGTAGCCTCCTACCCGATATTTTTTGAGGTCATGCGTCAGGGGAGGATTATCTAGTACACCGAATAATAAGTAACCAGCCATATAACTTGCCTGATTTTCCATCTGCGTCGTTGTTGTCAATCGGCGTAACGCCCACTACGCCTCATTCCTCCGCCTTGCATATGAAAAATCATTTTGCGTTATATGGCTAGTACATCATTGCATTAATTCTTGAGTAATAAGCACTTGCTATCCATGCCATCTGCACGCCTACGAACCTAGATGTAGCCCGCTACACCGTCGGTTCGTAGACGCACAGCTGACACGAATATCAAGCACTATTACTTCAAGATTAATGCAATGATGTACTAGGAACTTATTTTTCGGTGTACTAGTGTGCCCTATTTTAAAATTTGGAGAAAAGAAAAATCCCGGAAGACCTTGCTTTCAAGGTTTCCAGGATTCTCAGTCAATGCGGAGAAAGGGACTTGAACCCTCACAGGATGAACTCCCACTAGAACCTGAATCTAGCGCGTCTGCCATTCCGCCATCTCCGCTCACAAAAAGTATTCTAACACAGAACTCCAATTTTTGCAAATACTTTTTATGATATTTTAAAAATAATTTTTAAAACCGTTACTTTTCACACCCACGCCAGTAATAGGCTTTTTAGAAAGTGTTGGTAAATGTGCTGAAATTGAAAAAATTTTTATCCACAGTAAATGATACGTTTGAGGACAAAATGTTAATAATATTTTGTCCTCAGGTATTTCTTGTGGATAACATTTTCTCCTTTCTGTTTTTCGTCTTAAAATCCCCTTCTCACATCTTTTTCTGCGTGGTTTGATATCCATTTGTCTTGAAAAATCAACGATTTATCCCTGGCAAAATGACGAATACCAGATTTCCTTCATTCGCTTTTTTTCCAGATTTCTGCTATACTTTTTTTATTACAAGTGCGGAGGCAGCAATGAGTAAAGAAACATCACTTATAAAAAAATATGAATTACAGATCTCTAAATTGGAGAATGCTCTTAAAGAAGCAGAAAATGTAATCCGAATCCAGGAAAAATGCATTCGGACTTCGGAAGAGCTTCTTGAACAGAAAGAAGAATATATTTCCATGCTGACATTACAACTGGAAGAGACAATAGAATTAAGCAGAACGATGGCACAGGTATTAGATTCCCGCCCCTAATTCATCAAAGGAGAGTACAGATGAATCCATTTGAATATACAAGTGCATTACAGTACAAAGTGAAATCACTGGCACAGCAGATCGCCGAATTTAAATCCGGCGAGAGATACCGGAAATTAGAAGAAGAATATAAGAGTATTATTCGGAAACTTGAAAAAAATATCCGGGAATTAAAACAAGAATTAGCACAGGCACGTAAGGAGATCCGGTCTGTCCGGAAGCAATGGATGGAAGCAAATGATGATCTTTACCACGAATGCCAGAAAGAACTTGACAGGAAGGACCGTCTCATTGCAAAGCTCAAAAAAGAGAATCTGGAAGTTGTTCGCCAGAGAGATGAAGCATTAGATAAATGCCGTGATATAAGACAGGAATTCTACAGGGTAGGGGCTGAACTGGAGGAAGAAAAAGGCCTGAACCAAAAACTGACTGCGCAGGTCAATATGGATTTTGAGAATTCATCCATCCCCTCTTCCCAGCAGAAACCCGGCAGGAAAAAAATCCCGAACAGCCGGGTAAAAACTGACCGGAAACCAGGCGGACAGCCAGGCCATGCCGGACACCGCAGGAAGCTCCATGCCGTAACAGAGACACATGAAATCCCTGCGCCTGCAAAATACCTGGATAAAGAGAATTATTATGAGACAGGAAAAATCATTCGGAAACAGAAAGTGGTCATCCAGATGTCTGTAGCGGTCATGGAATATACGACAAAGGAATACCGTGACAAAAGAACCGGAGCCCGTGTACATGCTCCATTTCCAGAAGGATATATCAATGAAGTGAACTATGACGGGACGGTGAAGGCACTTGCCTTTCTCCTGAGCAATGAATGCAACGTATCCCATGGAAAAATAAGAAAGCTAATCTCAGAATTGACAAAAGGCGAGATCGAACTGTCCGACGGCATGATCAATGGTCTTACCAGGGAATTTTCAGAGAAAACAGCGGAAGAGAAAAAAGAGATTATAAAGAAACTAATGCAGTCTCCGGTCATGAATGCAGATTTTACAAACGCATCTGTAAATGGGCACAGTGCGCAGGTCCTTATACTTGCATCCCCGATCGCAGATGTGGCACTTTATATAGGCAGGGAGAAAAAAGGGCATAAAGGAATAGAAGGAACGCCGCTTGAGAATTATGTTGGGATTGTCTTGCATGACCATGACAAGACATTTTACCGTTATGGAACAAAACATCAGGAGTGTACCCAGCATGACTGCCGCTATCTGATCGGCAGCGAGCAGAATGAGCCGCAGCTGGAATGGAACAAGGAGATGCACGGATTGTTCCAGGAGATGCTGCATTACCGAAATGGGTTGGGGGAGAAAGAACTTGATCCGATAATTGTTGAGGGATTCGAGAAAAGGTATGATGAAATCCTGAACAAGGCGGAGAAAGAATATCAGGATGAGCCGCCAACTGAGTATTATAGGGAAGGGTATAATCTATTTCTCCGGTTAAGGGAATATAAAGAAAGTGAATTATTGTTCCTGCATGACAAACGGGTTCCAGCCAATAATTCCCTATGTGAAAGATTGGCAAGAGTCTACAAACGAAAACAGAAGCAGGCAATTACTCTGCGGAGCCAAGAAAGTTTAAACGATATTTGTAATGGCTTAAGCATAGTCTATTTGTTACGCTCACAAAATGTAGATGTATATCAGAAGATATCAGAAATATATGAACGGAAACGCCCGCCCAAAATAAAACAGGAAAAGGTTGTTGCTAAAGCTTAACGCCAAAGCAGCAACCTTTTCTTTATTTTGCAGATGGCGTGGGTGTGAAAAGTAACTTAAAACCCTAAATCATCATTCACAAGTATGACCTTGATCCTCCCCGCAGCTTTTGAAAATCTGGTTACCAGGAACTGACAGCATATAGTGTCTTTTGACTTACAGTCAAAACAAGTTCCATATTCAGAACACGGCGTATCCAGACCAAACCGCTGAGCATTCACAGGCGCAGCCTCATTTCTGGCCCGGGACACCGCATTTTCCACATCCTTTACTACCTTATTCATTCCGATGATCATCAGAACATTCCTTGGACCGTTGGCTATTGCAGACACACGGTTCCCAATTCCGTCTATATTGACTAAGATACCGTCTTCCGTGATCGCATTAGCGCTTGTGAGGAAATAATCGCAGTCATATGCGATCAGTTCGATTTCCCTCTTTTCTTCAGGAGTCTTGGCTGCTTCTCGGTTATATGTCTTATAATTTCCCTCGCAGACCGCCTGCTTTAATCCGATCTCATTGACAGACACAGAGCCTCCCCATGAGATGCTGCTTCCCTCCGGGATCCACTCCAAAGCCTTTGCCAGGGCAGCTTCCTTCGTCTCGGCATAATAACCTTCCATGTTGCGGGACACAAGCCCTTTTATGATCCTTTCCCCTAACAAACGATTCCTCTTTGCGCGATTTTCATTCATCCTTTCATTCCTCCTCTGTCTTGCCCTTTAATAAAAATATTCTTTTCCCAGTCTTAATATGTAGATTGCAAGCATGATTTTCACACGATTCTCATTTTTCAAAATGTCGTACCCAAGAATCTTCTTGATCTTATCTAGTTTGTAGGCCAGGGTATTCTTATGACAATATATTGCTTTTGATGTTTTCACTGCACTGCATTCATTCTCAAAATAAATTTCCAAAAGCTTCATATAATCGGTATGATTCTTCTCATCATACGTGATCAGACTGCCAACCGTCTCCTGTACAAATGCCGGATAGACTGCCTCTTCCTTCACATCCGCAAGAATCTTATAAACACCCAATTCGTCATAACTAAGCAGGTTCTTAGGAATCGCCGTCTTGGTCAGTTGATATGCCGTATAAGCATTTTCATAGGAGCGGTGGATATCTCGGATTCCGTCCACCATCGTACCGATTCCGATATATACGTTAGGATCATTCCCGCAGATCTTCTGGGTTTCTTCCTGTATCTTTGACATTACAGATCCGGCCGCAAGAATCGTAAGCCGCCCTTTCTCTTCGTATGTGATCGTATTTCCCATAACGTAACGGATAGACTTCTCAATCTTATGCAGACGTTCATTTCCCTCATCATTGTCATATGCATGGCAGCTAAGTATAATGATCGTATATGCCATATCGCGGAAAAATCCATTTCTCTCAAAATGGCTGAGATACAATCCTTCATTCTCCGGATAGTAGATCGCATTCTTCAGCGCAGCGATCAGGTTCGTTTCTCTCTGTTCATTCTTCAAAAGTATCTCGGCAAACAGGCGCATAATATCTATATACGGTGTTGTCCAGGCTGCCGAAAAGATAGGGAATCTTATCTCGTTACAATAATCAACGATCTTCTGCGGAAATTTCTTCTTGCCACGGAAAGACATGACCATACCGCCCGCATGGACCTTGTTAAGCTCGTCAATATAGTCTCGCACCCACTCTTCTGAAGTGCCGCTCAAACCTGAATTAAAGACTAGTTCGTCGCCATGGAGCATCGGAATAAATTCTATCTCCTCTACGGTATGCATCCAGGCGATCGTCTTATCAAAGCAGCTATTGGTATGCAGCTTTACATTGAATTGCGGCGGAATCTTCGAATACAAATATTCCAGTTCAACTGCCATCCTGAATACTCCCTTCTTTTTACCCTCAATTCTATATATTCCTTTTTATAGTATATCATTTTTGTGCTCTAAGTACAATTATTTTTAAAATTTATGTCTCTGTAACCTATATCAAAACACGTTCTCCCATGATATATTGTATTTGGAACACAAATCATGCTTTCAAGCATCCCCCGAAATTGTGTTTCATAATTTTTACCTTTCAGAATTATTTTTCAAAAAAGACCCCTGAAGTTCTGCTTTTCGGGTCCTTTTTCTTTTATTAAGTTGTAAACTCTCCGCAAATATGCTAAGATTGAATACATTCTGAGAAGAGGAAGTGTAAGTAATTATGAACAAGAAAGAAGTATTGGAGATCCGCAGGCAATTTACTCCTGAAAATTGTGCGGTCACCCGTATCTGCGGCTGCTACGTGGATCATGAAAAAGAGAAAAAGGCAGAACTTAAAAAGGCATTTCTGTCCCTTCCGGAGGAAGAAGCGTTCAAATATTTTGACATTTTCAAACATACTCTTTCCGGAACGCTTGGAAAGAATCTGATCAATATGGAATTTCCGCTGGATCAGGAATTAAACGGCGGAACACAAGAATTCCTTCTGAAGCTGCGGGACAGCAAGCTGGAGGATGATGTGCTGATCGAAGAGTTCTATGATAAGGTTATTGAGAATTATATTTATGCTGAGAACTATTATATCATCCTGATCCATGCAGTCTACGATATCCCGGGAAGATCTTCGGACGGACTGGAGATGTTCGATGCGTCGGATACCGTGTATGAGCATATTCTATGCAGTATCTGCCCGGTGAACCTGACAAAGGCCGGACTTACATATAACGCTGAGACTAATAACATAGAAGACAGGATCCGTGATTGGATCGTGGAAGTGCCCGCGAAAGGTTTTCTATTTCCGGCTTTTCAGGATCGTGCAAGCAATGTACACAGCATCCTGTATTACACTAAGAAACCAGAAGATCTTCAGCCGGAATTGATCACTAATGTTCTTGGAAGCACGATTCCGCTGACGGCAGGCGATCAGAAGACAACTTTCCAGACCATCATAAGCGACACGCTCGGTGAGGAATGTGGCTACGAGGTCATCCGCAGCATTCATGACAATTTGAATGAGATGCTGGAAGAAGCCAAAGAAGAACCGGAACCGCTGGAGCTTTCCAAACCGGATGTCAAGAAGCTGCTCACAAGGAGCGGAGTATCTCAGGAGAAATTAGAGTCTTTTGATGAGGAATTTGAAATGGCAGTCGGGGAGAAGAAAACCCTTCTCGCGTCCAATATCGCCAATGTCAAGACCTTCCAGATAGAGACGCCCGATGTAGTGGTGAAAGTGAATCCAGAACGTTCTGATCTGGTAGAAACCCGCATGATCGATGGCCGCCGCTGTCTGGTCATTGCTATTGATGACCATTTGGAAGTGAATGGGATTGAGGTTCATTAAAATAGAGACCGGTTTTTTTGATTGTTTTAACGTAGTCTGGAAAATAAAAAAAGCCCGAGAAACTTTGAATTTCTGGGCTTTTCTAAGAGGCGCAGACCGGATTTGAACCGGTGAATCAGGGTGTTGCAGACCCATGCCTTACCACTTGGCTACTGCGCCTTACTGTGAACATTCAGAATCTTGACTGTTCCAACAACGAATATTATAACAAATCTTCATAGCTACGTCAAGGTGTAAATTTTTAAAAATTCAGCATATAAGAAATAATGGAGTGTTTAAAATGACAGGAAAATTAATAACCGCAATTGTTACAATAACATTGGCTTTAGTTTTTTATACAATCGGTGTGTGGTCAGAGCATCGAAGCAAACAACTGAAAAAAAACCATCTGATATTTTTCTGGTTTGGACTTTGCATGGATACAACAGGTACAATCTTGATGGGGCAGATTGCAGAACAGTCTATGTTTACAGGGAAACTATCACTACATGGTGTAACGGGTATGCTTGCGATTATTTTAATGATTGTGCATGCAATATGGGCTACGATTGTTTTGGTAAAGAATAATGAAGACTCGGCAAAGAATTTTCACAGATTTAGTATTGCTGTTTGGGCAATCTGGCTTGTCCCGTATATTCTTGGGATGATTATAGGGATGAGATAAAATCTTTGATTTAAGAGTAAAGCCCATGTCGAAAGATAAGCGTGCGAGAGTTAAATCATTATAAATTGGCTTGAAAAACACGCTCGCTGACTTTATAATATATTAAGTTATACTTATGGCCGATGAAGTCTGCCGTGGGTCTTACGTCAGATTTATCTGACCCTCAGGATAACAAGTCGAGAAAGGGAGCGTAGAATATATGCTTGAAGTAAAGGACCTCACATTTAAGGTAAATGAGAATGGAATAGAAAGAAGCATTGTGAAGAATATCAGTTTCCATGTGGATGACGGTGAGATGCTTGTGATCACCGGACCCAACGGCGGCGGGAAGTCGACGCTTGCCAAGGTGCTCATGGGGATCGAATCTGCGGACGGCGGGCAGATCCTGCTTAATGGGGAAGATATCACCTCCTATGATATCAACCACCGGGCGAATGCCGGGATTGGGTTCGCATTTCAGCAGCCTCCAAGGTTCAAGGGAATGACGGTTGACAGATTGCTGTCCTTAGCCGCAGGACACGAGCTTAAGGAATGCGAATGCTGTGAATTGTTGAGCAGAGTGGGCTTATGTGCCCAGGAGTATATCCGGCGTGAAGTAGATGCGACGCTCTCCGGCGGTGAGATGAAGCGCCTGGAGATCGCGACCGTGCTGGCGAAGCCGCATAAGCTCTGTATCTTTGATGAGCCTGAGGCGGGGATCGATCTGTGGAGTTTCTCGATGTTGATCCGGGAATTCGAGAAGATCCATGATAAGAAGAAGGAGAGTCTTATATTGATCTCTCATCAGGAGCGTATTATCAGAATGGCAGACCGTATCATGGTGATCGAGGACGGAACGATCGGGGCGATCGGAGCCAGGGAAGAGATACTGCCGAAGCTTATGGACAAGGGCGATAGCTGCAGTTGCATGAATCGGGCAGATATATAGCAGGAGGGCGTGAAGGATGACAAAATTAGATGAGATTACAGAGAAGATACTGCGTCAGATCGACGAATCCGGATTTAAGCAGAAGGGAGCCTTTAATCTGCGCCACAATGGGATCGCACTCTGTCACGGAGACAGCGAACACATTAAGATCAAGAAGAAGGAAGACCGGCAGGGGATCGATATTTTCATAGACGGAGAGACGAAAGGGGAACAGGTGCATATCCCGGTGGTGGTGGATGCATCCGGAATGCAGGACAAGGTCTATAATGACTTCTATATCGCCGAGGGCGCGGAAGTGACCATCGTCGCGGGCTGCGGGATCCATAACAGCGGATGCAATGAGAGCCGTCACGAAGGAATCCACTCTTTCCATGTGGGAAAGGGGGCTAATGTACGCTATGAAGAGAAGCATTACGGCGAGGGTGAAGGAACCGGTTCGAAGGTGCTGAATCCTGTTACGGCGATTTATCTGGAGGAAGAGGCTGTATTTACCCTGGACACGGCGCAGATCAAGGGGGTCGACTCCACCGTGCGCGAGACCGAGGTGGAGATGGGCGCGGGCTCTAAGTTATATGTGATAGAGAAGTTAATGACCCATGACGATCAACTGGCGGAATCCAACATGGAAGTGCGGATGAATGGAGACGGAAGCTCTGCCCAGATCATTTCCAGGTCTGTGGCGAAGGGAAGCTCCAGGCAGGTGTTCCATCCAAAGGCAGTGGGCAATGCCAGCTGCCACGCCCATGTGCAGTGCGATTCGATCATTATGGATCATGCCGAGGTAAGCTCGATTCCGGAGATCAACGCAAGGCATATAGACGCGGCGATCATCCATGAGGCGGCGATCGGCAGGATCAACGATGAACAGTTGGTGAAGCTGCGCACTCTGGGAATGACAGAAGAAGAGGCGGAAGGGATCATAATAGATAATTTCCTGAATTAGACAAGGGGATGCAGTAGGATAGAATGATACTGCATCCCCTTTTACGAATGGGCTACCGTACTGCGAATTTCCGTACCAGGCAGCTAATGATGCCGGCAATGCACAGAGGCAGCAGCACGGAACGCATGGAGCCGTATACCTTCAGGGCGCCCTGTATGCCCAGAAGCGGCGATGGGGAGACAGGAACCAGACTGTGGAAGAAGAAAGCAAGGTATGAACCGGCATAGATAAATACGAAGGAGAACAGTCCGCTTCCGGTATCCACTTTGCGGCCTCTATAGTCGGTTCTTCTGCTCGTGGCAAGGACGAACAGGAAAGAGAAGAGTTCGAACAGGAGCAGGAAGGCGGCAACTATAGCGTAGGCTGCGAGAATATAATTCTTTTCGAGCACGGCATGGATGATATCGCCGTAAGCCCTGTGGTTTTCCCAGAAATTAACTGCCAGCGTATAAGTGATAACGCCGATCAGGATCAGGGTTGCACTGCGCAGCAGCAGGCTGATAAGCCGGTAAATGAATCTAATGCTGGTTGCGGCCGTCTTAGAGGCAGGAGAGATCAGGTCAGGAGACAGGAGTCTCTTCTTATAGCGGCTGCTGCGGTGGTTGTCATAGTCATAGTTATAATCTTCATCGTCATAATCGATGTCTTCATAGCGGTCATAACTGCGTCGGCCGTAACTGCGGCGTTTGTATCTGCCGCCGTAATCCGTATCGCGCCGTCCGTCATTATATTCGGTGACATAACGGTCATCCGCATATTCAGAATCATATGGTTCATCGGTAGATTCGTCATTTAATTCCTTGCGCAGGAAATTAGAGTATTCCTCTTCCTGATAGATGACTTCGAAGTCGTCATTGAAGAAATCTGCCGTATTTTCCCTGGATTTCCTATTATTTATACTCACGTGCCAAATCCTCCTTGAAATGCGCAACAGTTCAGACAAGCAGCCCTGTTACTAAAATGTTTTATATTATAGTATGTTTTATCAGAAGTCTCAAGAGATATAACAAAATGTTCATGAATATATAATAATTTTTTTAGAAATTAACGAATGGGTATATCTTGTATTAATGGAGATAACGGCTTATAATAACAATTTGGAAAAGGAGGGACCCGGGATGAAGGTAAGATATATGGCGCAGATGGGAATGCTTGCGGCGATTTCGGTTGTATTGATGCTGTTTGAGATACCATTGCCGTTTGCTCCGGCATTCTATGAGATTGATTTTAGTGAGGTGCCGGTGATGGTGGGCTGTTTTACGATGGGGCCGCTTGCGGGCGCAGGTATAGAATTCCTTAAGATCCTGCTGAATTTCGCTGTTAACGGAACGGACACGGCGGGAGTCGGCGAATTCGCTAATTTCCTGATCGGCTGTTCGCTTGTGGTGCCGGCGGCGGTGATCTATAAGAGAAAGCGGACCAAATCAGGCGCGGTGATCGGTATGGCTGTGGGAACGGTGTTCATGACGGTTGTAGGATGCTTCCTCAACGCGTTCGTATTGCTGCCGGCCTATGCCAAGGCGTTTGGGATGCCGATGGATGCGTTGATCGGTATGGGCTCGGCCGTCAACGGTTATATCAAGGATCTGGCTACATTTGCCATATTTGCAGTGGGGCCGTTTAATCTGTTAAAGGGATTTCTGGTATCCTTGATCGTGCTGTTGATCTATAAGAAGATCAGTCCGATCTTGAAAATGTAGTGCACACAGGGCGGAGTCCGGCAGCGGAAGTCCGCCCTGATCTGAGATTCCCGCAGGTGAAATGCGGTGTTTTAGGATGCGGGGCAGATCTCGATCCAGTATCCGTCCGGGTCATTGATGAAATAGATGCCCATCTCCGGATTCTCAAAGCATACGCAGTTCATCTCTTTGTGAAGCGCCAGTGCGGCGTCCATATCATCTGTACGCATTGCCAGATGTGATTCGTTATCGCCCAGTTCGTAAGGCCTGTCCATATCACGGAGCCAGGTAAGTTCCAGGAGATGCGGGGTCGTCTCATCCCCAAGGAATGCCAGCTTGAAGCTTCCGTCTTCGGCAGCTGTCTCCCGTGTGACAGTCAGTCCCAGCGCCTTCTGATAGAAATCAATGGATTTCTTAAGATCCAGGACATTGATATTATTGTGGTAGAATGTAAATTTCATGATTTTGCCTCCTTAGTAAATTTTCATGGCTGTAAAATAAGTATATCATGAGTAGCACAAGAAAGAAAGATGTGATATAATAGGAAGCGCCTTGAGAACAAGAATATAGGATGGAGACGGCTTCATGATTATAGAGACGAACAGCGAACGTGAGACATATGAATTAGGTGTAAGGATGGGGCGGGAGGCGAAGGCGGGACAGGTCTATACACTGATCGGAGATCTTGGTGTCGGGAAGACGGTATTTACCAAGGGCCTGGCAGAAGGACTTGAGATCGGGGAACCGGTCAGCAGCCCTACATTTACCATTGTGCAGATATATGAGGGAGGGCGTCTGCCCTTCTATCATTTTGATGTCTATCGGATCGGGGATGTAGAAGAGATGGACGAGATCGGGTATGAGGACTATATCTATGGAGAAGGAGTCAGCCTGATCGAGTGGGCAGACTTGATCGAAGAGATTCTTCCGGAACATTATACGGAGGTTCGGATTGAGAAGGAACCGGAGAGAGGATTTGATTATCGGAGGATTAGCATATGCGGATATTAGGGCTGGACAGCTCGGGCCTTGTTGCAAGTGTAGCGGTCGTAGAGGCCAGAGAGACAGAAGAGGTAACCATAGCAGAGTATACGATGAATCTAAAGAAGACGCATTCACAGACGCTGCTCCCCATGTTGGATGAGGTGGTCAGGATCATAGAGCTTGACCTGGATACGATAGATGCTATTGCAGTGGCGGCGGGGCCGGGATCATTTACCGGCCTTCGAATAGGCTCGGCCACCGCGAAAGGACTTGGACTTGCGCTTAGGAAGCCTCTGATCCATGTGCCTACGCTTGCGGGGCTTGCGTACAATCTGTGCGGCACCGATAAGATCGTGTGTCCCATCATGGATGCCAGAAGAGGACAGGTATATACGGGAATCTATGAATTCCAGGGGGAAGAACTGATCATACTGGAGGATCAGATGGCGGTCAGTATTGAGGAATTGGGCGAGAGGCTCTGTGCATATGACAGAGAGGTCATATTCTTAGGGGACGGGGTTCCGGTTTTTGCAAATATACTTGTTGACAGTATCATGGCGGGCAGGAAGCTTTCGTTCGCACCGGCGCATATGAATCGGCAGCGGGCGGCTTCGGTGGCGTCGCTTGGTATCCGGTACTATAGGGCAGGCAGGATAGAGACTGCGGCAGAGCATCAGCCAGACTATCTCAGGATGTCGCAGGCTGAACGAGAGAGAAGGGAGAGGCTGGGACATGATTAGATTCGAAAGTGATTATCTGGAGGGGGCGCATCCCCAGATTTTAAATAGGCTGGAGGAGACGAATTTTGATCAGACGGCAGGGTACGGCAATGATCCGTTCTGCGACAGCGCAAGGGAGAAGATCAGAGGCTTATGCGGGGGCGCGGACGTTGACGTACATTTTCTAGTTGGAGGAACGCAGGCGAATTTTACCGTGATCAGTGCGATACTCCGCTCCTATCAGGGAGTTTTAGCGGCGGTGACCGGGCATATCAATGTACATGAGACCGGTGCGGTAGAAGCAACCGGACATAAAGTCCTGCCGCTTCCAAGTGAAGACGGCAAGATCACGGCAGAGCAGGTGCAGCATGCATACGACGTGCACTGGAACGACGCAGACCATGAGCACATCGTGCAGCCAGGCATGGTCTATATCTCTCAGCCGACAGAGAATGGGACGCTCTATAGCAGGAAAGAATTGCTGGCGCTTCATGATACTTGCGAGAGACTGGGGATTCCGTTATTCCTTGACGGAGCGCGGCTGGGTTACGGATTGATGGCAGAGCCGAATACACTGACGCTTGCAGATATAGCGGAGCTGACGGATGTATTTTACATCGGAGGAACGAAAGTGGGCGCTTTATTCGGGGAAGCGGTTGTAATATCGAATCCGGTGCTTAAGAAGGATTTCCGTTATCTCATCAAGCAGCATGGAGGGATGCTGGCGAAAGGGAGACTGCTTGGAATCCAGTTTGATACTCTGTTTGCCGGTGGGCTGTATTTTGAGATTTCGAAGCATGCGGACAGGCTTGCCATCCGGCTTCGCGAAGCATTTGTGAAGAAGGGGTATGGATTGCGGTTTGATTCTTATACGAACCAGCAGTTTCCGATTCTCCCCAACAGCCATATAGAGCGCCTTAGGAAGAAGTATTCCTTTGCATTCTGGGAGGCTGTAGATGATACTCACAGTGCGGTGCGGTTCTGCACGAGCTGGGCGACCCGGGAAGAGAGTGTGGATGAATTGATCCGGGATATTGAGGAGTTATAAGATGTGGGTTCTGCGTGAGGCCGGTGGGCAGGATGCGGCCAGGATTGCGGCTCTGGAGAGCGAGATATTCCCGGACCCATGGACGGAAAATGGGATCAGGGAGACCTTATGCCAGAATAATACGGCGGTGATCGGCGCATGGAAAGACGGGAAGCTGGCAGGCTATGTCATCTTATACTATGTGTTGAATGAGGGCGAAATCGCAAGAATCGCAGTAGACGCACAGAACCGCCGCCAAGGGGCTGCCGGTCTGTTGTTTGAACGGGCGCTGGAAGTGTGCGGCGACAGAGGGATCGAACGGCTGATGCTGGAAGTCAGGGAGAGCAATGAGGCAGCGATCGCATTCTATAGGAAATGCGGTTTCACAAGAGACGGACTTCGGAGAGGATATTATGAGAAGCCTAAGGAGGATGCGGTTCTCATGAGCAGAGATTGTCGGCGCGCAGTCAAAAGTTTTGGAAATCAGGTGGCAGCGTTGACAGCAGTTCCCACTGGAATGCGGGAAACGAAGCAGATATAATGTAGGCGTAACAAATAAGAGAAAGTGACAGGATACTCACAGGAGGAATTGTATGCGCCAGTACAGAACAGAATTAGAGAAAACAGAGAAGATCGAGAAAATCATTTGCAATAAATGCGGGAAAGAGATTCTGGTACGCCAGGGGGTTCCACAGGAGGATGTGCTTGAAGTGGAGAAGCGATGGGGATATTTCTCAAGGAAAGATAACCAGGTAGACCAGTTCGATCTCTGCGAGGATTGCTACGATGAATTCGTTAGAAGTTTTCGGATAAAAATATAATCAGGATTGTGGAAGATCGAGGTAGAATATGCTGGATGTATGTTTGTTGGGAACAGGAGGTATGATGCCCCTGCCGTACCGGTGGCTGACGTCGCTTATGGTCAGGTACAACGGCAGCAGTCTTCTGATTGACTGCGGAGAAGGGACCCAGATAGCAATAAAGGAGAAAGGATGGGGCTTTAAAGCGATCGATGTGATCTGCTTTACACATTATCACGGCGACCACGTAAGCGGCCTCCCGGGGCTACTGCTCACTATGGGTAATGCGGACCGGACAGAACCGCTGACGATCGTGGGGCCGAAAGGGCTGGAGCGCGTGGTGGGCGCTTTGCGCGTGATAGCGCCGGAGCTGCCGTTTCCGATTAGATATAGAGAGATTACCGAGCCGGAGCAGTCATTCGAGATGAATGGCTACCGGCTGAAAGCATTTCGGGTCAATCATAATGTCCTGTGCTACGGATATACGCTGGAGATCGACCGAGTCGGAAGGTTTGATGTGGACCGGGCAAATGCTGCAGGGATTCCGCAGAGATATTGGGGAATGCTGCAGAAGGGTGAGACGGTGGACGTGGATGGCAGTATCTATACGCCAGATATGGTTCTTGGACCGGCGCGGAAAGGGCTTAAGATCGCTTATTGTACGGATACGAGACCGACGGATTCTATCAGAAATAATGCTGCGGGAGCCGATCTCTTTGTATGTGAGGGGATGTACGGAGAGAAGGACAAGCTTAAGAAGGCCAAAGAATATAAGCATATGACATTCTATGAAGCGGCGCATCTGGCAAAAGATGCCAATGTCAGGGAAATGTGGCTGACTCATTACAGTCCGTCTCTTACGAAGCCCGAAGAGTATATGGAGGAAGTACGGGCAATATTCCCCCAGGCGATAGCGGCGAAGGACAGAAGAACAGTGGAACTTGTATTTTCGGAATAGGAGTGTAAGTATGGGAGATAAGAAAGATACCGATAAAAAAGATACGCTGATTCTTGCGATTGAGAGTTCCTGTGATGAGACGGCGGCCGCGGTTGTTAAGAATGGGCGTGAAGTGAGATCTAATATCATATCTTCACAGATAGCGCTGCACACCCTGTACGGCGGGGTCGTTCCGGAGATCGCTTCCAGGAAACATATTGAGAAGATCAATCAGGTAATAGAGGCTGCATTGGCGGAAGCGGAAGTTACACTGGAAGAGATCCATGCGGTCGGCGTTACATATGGTCCGGGGCTTGTGGGCGCTCTTCTGGTCGGAGTTGCGGAGGCGAAAGCAATCGCATACGCGGCGAAGAAGCCTCTGATCGGGGTACATCATATAGAAGGACATATTGCTGCGAACTATATTGAACATCCTGAGCTGGAACCGCCGTTCTTGTCGCTTGTGGTGTCTGGGGGACATACGCACCTAGTGCGGGTGAAGGATTACGGCAGTTTTGATATTATCGGAAGGACAAGAGACGACGCTGCGGGCGAAGCATTTGACAAAGTGGCGCGGGCGATCGGACTTGGGTATCCGGGAGGACCCAAGATAGATAAGGTGTCAAAAGAGGGGGATCCGGATGCGGTGATATTTCCGCGCGCCCATATGGAGGACGCTCCATATGATTTCAGCTTCAGCGGATTAAAGTCCGCCGTGCTGAATTATATCAACGGGTGCCGGATGAAAGGGATCGAATATGATCAGGCTGACGTGGCAGCGTCTTTTCAGAAGGCGGTGACGGATGTGCTGGTAGAGAACGCGATGCATGCAGTGGAGGAATTTAAGGCGGACAGGTTCGCGATCGCGGGAGGCGTTGCGTCTAACAGCGCGCTTCGTGCGGCGATGAAGACAGCGTGCGAAGAACGGGGGATCAGGCTCTATTATCCGTCCCCGGTATATTGCACGGATAATGCAGCTATGATCGGAGCGGCGGCTTATTACGAGTATATCAATGGAACAAGGCATGGATGGGATCTTAATGCGGTTCCGAATCTGAAACTGGGAGAGAGATAACACATGAAGATGCGTGAACGAAAGAGATGTACGGCAATTATTCTGGCAGCAGGCCAGGGGAAGCGCATGGGGACCGCGGTTCAGAAGCAGTATATTGAGTTGGACGGGAAGCCTCTGATCTATTATCCGTTAAAGGTATTTCAGGATTCGGATCTGATCGATGAGATTATACTTGTCGCGGGAAGCGGCCAAGTGTCCTATGTCCAGGATGAGATTGTAAGAAAATATCACTTCAGTAAAGTAAGCGTAGTCACAGAGGGCGGAAAAGAGCGTTATGATTCTGTGTGGAGAGGGCTTAAGGCAATGCGGCGGGAGGGAGCCGGTCTGGAGGAAGAGCAGGGATATGTATTTATCCATGACGGAGCGCGCCCATTTGTAGATGAAGCAATCATAAAAAGAGGCTATGAAAGCGTAAAGAAGCACAAAGCCTGTGTGGCAGGAATGCCGAGTAAGGATACTGTTAAGCTGATAGATGAAAATGATTTTGCAGTTAAGACTCCGGAACGGAAATATGTATGGATCGTACAGACACCCCAGATATTTGAAGAAGCATTGATCGTGGAGGCATATTCCAGATTGGCAGAACAGGAATGCATTCATGTGACAGATGACGCTATGGTCGTGGAAGAGATGATGGGGACTGCAGTCAAGCTATATGAAGGGTCCTATGAGAATATCAAGATTACGACTCCGGAAGACTTGAAAATAGCGATAGCCTTTCTAAAAAGTCGTTAAATATCGGATTTTATAGCATTTATTAGAATAGAATAAAAAAATGTGGAAAAAATGGAAATTAGATATTGACGTCAGAATTGTTGTGTGGTAGAATCATCTATGTCGCTGAAACGCGGCGGGTTAATTGAATATATGGAGAGGTATCGAAGTGGTCATAACGAGGCGGTCTTGAAAACCGTTTGTCCGAGAGGGCGCGTGGGTTCGAATCCCACCCTCTCCGTTGAAAAAACTATCAGTCAATCGGACGGTAGTTTTTTCTGTGAGAAATCAGCAAGCTCTGGAGAAGTACCCAAGCTGGCCGAAGGGGCTCCCCTGGAAAGGGAGTAGGTCGTTAATAGCGGCGCGAGGGTTCAAATCCCTCCTTCTCCGTTTAATATGGTGCATGAAAAAAGATGTTGAAAAAAGTTAAAAAAAGGCTTGACAAACATAAAGATGCATGATATTATATCAAAGCTGACTCGCGAGAGATGCGAAAGTAGCGAAGAACCTTGATAATTAAACAATAGACAACATCCCTGAAAATTTCTTATAAGAGAAAAATTCAGAACGAGACATCGAAAGATGTCAACCTAAAAACAGTAAAGTAAACGGGAAAAGAAAAGCGAGCATTTTTCTTGACCCGGATTGGACTTAAAGGATGCTTCGGCAATACTAAGCTTGTGAAAAACCTCGCTAAGTATTGCGAAGCGTCTAAATGCTAAGGCTTGTGTAAAACCAAACCTTAACTTTTTAGACGAGAGTTTGATCCTGGCTCAGGATGAACGCTGGCGGCGTGCCTAACACATGCAAGTCGAGCGAAGCGCTTGAATCTGATTCTTCGGATGAGGATTCTTGTGACTGAGCGGCGGACGGGTGAGTAACGCGTGGGCAACCTGCCTTACACAGGGGGATAACAGTTAGAAATGACTGCTAATACCGCATAAGACCGCAGTACCGCATGGTACAGCGGTAAAAACTCCGGTGGTGTAAGATGGGCCCGCGTCTGATTAGGTAGTTGGCGGGGTAACGGCCCACCAAGCCGACGATCAGTAGCCGACCTGAGAGGGTGACCGGCCACATTGGGACTGAGACACGGCCCAGACTCCTACGGGAGGCAGCAGTGGGGAATATTGCACAATGGGGGAAACCCTGATGCAGCGACGCCGCGTGAGCGATGAAGTATTTCGGTATGTAAAGCTCTATCAGCAGGGAAGAAAATGACGGTACCTGACTAAGAAGCCCCGGCTAACTACGTGCCAGCAGCCGCGGTAATACGTAGGGGGCAAGCGTTATCCGGATTTACTGGGTGTAAAGGGAGCGTAGACGGCTGTGCAAGCCAGATGTGAAAGCCCGGGGCTCAACCCCGGGACTGCATTTGGAACTGTGTGGCTGGAGTGTCGGAGAGGCAGGCGGAATTCCTAGTGTAGCGGTGAAATGCGTAGATATTAGGAGGAACACCAGTGGCGAAGGCGGCCTGCTGGACGATGACTGACGTTGAGGCTCGAAAGCGTGGGGAGCAAACAGGATTAGATACCCTGGTAGTCCACGCCGTAAACGATGACTACTAGGTGTCGGGTGGCAAAGCCATTCGGTGCCGCAGCCAACGCAATAAGTAGTCCACCTGGGGAGTACGTTCGCAAGAATGAAACTCAAAGGAATTGACGGGGACCCGCACAAGCGGTGGAGCATGTGGTTTAATTCGAAGCAACGCGAAGAACCTTACCTGATCTTGACATCCCGGTGACCGGGACTTAACCGTCCCTTCTCTTCGGAGCACTGGAGACAGGTGGTGCATGGTTGTCGTCAGCTCGTGTCGTGAGATGTTGGGTTAAGTCCCGCAACGAGCGCAACCCTTATCTTTAGTAGCCAGCATTTGAGGTGGGCACTCTAGAGAGACTGCCAGGGACAACCTGGAGGAAGGTGGGGATGACGTCAAATCATCATGCCCCTTATGACCAGGGCTACACACGTGCTACAATGGCGTAAACAAAGGGAAGCAAGCATGTGAATGTGAGCAAATCCCAAAAATAACGTCTCAGTTCGGATTGTAGTCTGCAACTCGACTACATGAAGCTGGAATCGCTAGTAATCGCGAATCAGAATGTCGCGGTGAATACGTTCCCGGGTCTTGTACACACCGCCCGTCACACCATGGGAGTCAGTAACGCCCGAAGCCGGTGACCCAACCAATCGGAGGGAGCCGTCGAAGGTGGGACCGATAACTGGGGTGAAGTCGTAACAAGGTAGCCGTATCGGAAGGTGCGGCTGGATCACCTCCTTTCTAAAGGAAAAGAAGTAAGGGAATGTTGTCTATTGTTTAGTTATCAAGGATGGAGAGAGTAAGTTAATGGTTCTGTCAAAAGGGTCGTTGGCAATGTCTGGTGGCGATGCGCTTAGGGGAAACACCCGTACCCATCCCGAACACGATGGTTAAGCCCTAAGCGGCCGATGGTACTGCATTGGAGACGGTGTGGGAGAGCAGGTGGCTGCCAGACTATAAAAATCTTAGTGAAGACATTCGAAGAATGGCTGAGGTTAGATTTTTAAGTCGCTCACTGAACGAATGTGAAGTGAACACACCTAATATCGTATAATGAAAGTGTTCGGAATATTTGACAGATGGCAGAAGCCGTCGAAAAGATCCGAGGGATTTTCACATAGATACGGGCATGGATGAGCTACAACTCATCGGCGCCAACCCAATCAGCAGGGCAGTGCTGTTTCGATACTACAGAATACTAAGTTCGTAAAAAACCTCACTAAGTATTCTGCATGCGTCGCACGTAAGAGTCTAAAAAACAGACTCTAAGTGCTCACCGCGATGGTTTTACCAGTGATTAGAGATTTGAAATAGAATGAAGTTCTAAAGCGGAGCTTTAGAACAACCTTCACACTAGATTCGTGAGGGACCTCATCAAGTGTTCAGGTTTCTAATGACTGATAAAGCATTCAGTCAACATGTACCTTGAAAACCGCATACAAGAAATAAATGAAATGATGAAGATATTAATATCTAATTCAAGACATCCGAGGTAATACTTCGAAGAAAACGAAGAAAAATAATTGACCTATAGCCAACGCCGGCAACGCTATGCCGGTGAGGATGAGCGGGACGATCCCGTTTCCGCGAGTCAGTTGGTCATGCAGAAAAGAGCATATGGTGGATGCCTTGGCACTAAGAGCCGATGAAAGACGTGATAAGCTGCGAAAAGCTTCGGGGAGGAGCACATATCCAACGATCCGGAGATATCTGAATGGGGAAACCCGGCGGAGAAGACCTCCGTCATCCTTACGCCAATCCATAACGTAAGGAAGGGAACCCGGTGAACTGAAACATCTAAGTAGCCGGAGGAAGAGAAAGAAACATCGATTTCCAAAGTAGCGGCGAGCGAAATGGAAAGAGCCCAAACCAGGGTGCATGCATCCTGGGGTTCGGACCGCATAATTGATTCATGAGTTTTAGCAGAACGGTTTTGGGAAAGCCGGCCAGAGAGGGTGAAAGCCCCGTAAGCGAAAAGACGAATGACAAGGCGGGATCCAGAGTACCACGAGACACGTGGAACCTTGTGGGAATGAGCGGGGACCACCCCGTAAGGCTAAATACTCCTTAGTGACCGATAGCGCATAGTACTGTGAAGGAACGGTGAAAAGGACCCCGGGAGGGGAGTGAAAGAGAACCTGAAACCATATGTTTACAAGCTGTGGAACACCTATATATGGTGAACCGCGTACTTTTTGTAGAACGGTCCGGCGAGTTGCGCTGGCCGGCGAGGTTAACTTCTATAAGGAAGGGAGCCGAAGGGAAACCAAGTCTTAAAAGGGCGAGTAAGTCGGTCGGAGCAGACCCGAAACCGGGTGATCTATCCATGTCCAGGATGAAGCTGCCGTAAAAGGCAATGGAGGTCCGAACCCACATCCGTTGAAAAGGGTGGGGATGAGGTGTGGATAGGGGAGAAATTCCAATCGAACCCGGAGATAGCTGGTTCTCCTCGAAATAGCTTTAGGGCTAGCCTCATACAAGTCTAGCGGAGGTAGAGCACTGAATTTCCTAGGGGGCGTCAAAGCTTACCGAAGAATATCAAACTCCGAATGCCGCCGAGATGGTGTATGGGAGTCAGACTGCACGAGATAAGTTGGGCAGTCGAAAGGGAAAGAGCCCAGACCTACAGCTAAGGCCCCAAAATGTGTGTTAAGTGGAAAAGGATGTGGGATTTCAAAGACAACTAGGATGTTGGCTTAGAAGCAGCCATACATTCAAAGAGTGCGTAATAGCTCACTAGTCGAGAGGTCCTGCGCCGAAAATGTCCGGGGCTGAAACACACTGCCGAAGCTTAGGGATCAGAAATGATCGGTAGAGGAGCATTGCATACTGGAGGAAGCAGTACCGATAAGGAGCTGTGGACGGTATGGAAGAGAGAATGCCGGAATGAGTAGCGAGAGGAAGGTGGGAATCCTTCCGGCCGAATATCCAAGGTTTCCAGGGTAAAGCTGATCTGCCCTGGGGAAGTCGGGACCTAAGGCGAGGCCGAGAGGCGTAGTCGATGGACAACAGGTTGAGATTCCTGTACCACAATAAGACAGAACTGTGGGGACACGTGTGGAGAGCATAAGCCGGGAATGAAGAGACCGGTGCAAGCGAGGTAGGAGTTGTAGAGGCAAATCCGTACAATGATCCGAATACGTGATGCGGACCGAAGAAGAGTAGGGAAGTATGTGAGCCATGCGTCGAGAAAAGCCGCTATCGTTCTTATTGTGCCCGTACCGTAAACCGACACAGGTGGATGAGGAGAGAATCCTAAGGCCGACGGGAGAAGCATTGTCAAGGAACTCGGCAAAAAGACTCCGTAACTTCGGGAGAAGGAGTGCCAGGTAAGACTGGCCGCAGAGAATAGGCCCAAGCAACTGTTTAGCAAAAACACAGGTCTGTGCGAAACCGAAAGGTGAAGTATACGGGCTGACGCCTGCCCGGTGCTGGAAGGTTAAGAGGAGAGGTTAGCGAAAGCGAAGCTTAGAATTGAAGCCCCAGTAAACGGCGGCCGTAACTATAACGGTCCTAAGGTAGCGAAATTCCTTGTCGGGTAAGTTCCGACCCGCACGAAAGGCGTAATGATTTGGGCACTGTCTCGACAATGCACCCGGTGAAATTGAAGTACCAGTGAAGATGCTGGTTACCCGCGCCAGGACGGAAAGACCCCATGGAGCTTTACTCCAGCTTGATACTGGGATTCGGTATTGCATGTACAGGATAGGTGGGAGGCAGAGAAGTGGTGACGCCAGTTGCCATGGAGCCGCTGTTGGGATACCACCCTTGCAGTATTGGATTTCTAACCAGAGGCCGTAAGCCGGCCTGGGGACAATGTCAGGTGGGGAGTTTGACTGGGGCGGTCGCCTCCGAAAGGGTATCGGAGGCGCTCAAAGGTTCCCTCAGAATGGACGGAAACCATTCGGAGAGCGCAAAGGCAGAAGGGAGCTTGACTGCGACACCGACGGGTGGGGCAGGTACGAAAGTAGGACTTAGTGATCCGGTGGTATAAAGTGGGATTGCCATCGCTCAACGGATAAAAGCTACCCTGGGGATAACAGGCTTATCACTCCCAAGAGTTCACATCGACGGAGTGGTTTGGCACCTCGATGTCGGCTCATCGCATCCTGGGGCTGAAGTAGGTCCCAAGGGTTGGGCTGTTCGCCCATTAAAGCGGTACGCGAGCTGGGTTCAGAACGTCGTGAGACAGTTCGGTCCCTATCCGGCGTGGGCGTAGGATATTTGAGAGGAGCTGTCCTTAGTACGAGAGGACCGGGATGGACTGGCCGCTGGTGTATCTGTTGACTTATCAAGGTCATGGCAGAGTAGCCAAGCCGGGAGGGGATAAACGCTGAAGGCATCTAAGCGTGAAGCCCCCCTCAAGATGAGATATCCCAACGCAAGTTGTAAGACCCCTTGAAGACGACAAGGTAGATAGGGCGGAGGTGGAAGTGCAGTAATGTATGGAGCTGACCGCAACTAATCGGTCGAGGGCATGACCAAAGCGGAGATAGGTAGAAGAAGGATGAACAGGATTTCTTGTATGCAGTTTTGAAGGTACATGTATATATTATAATCCTCGATAGCTCAATGGTAGAGCACACGGCTGTTAACCGTGGGGTTGTTGGTTCGAGCCCAACTCGGGGAGTTTGAAAAGCCCGTAAACATCAGCGTTTACGGGTTTTCTTTGTTTAAATGTCAAGCCTTGAAAGAGGCACAATAGATCGCATGGCTGCAAAAACAGGCATGTGAGTGTTAACTGAATATTCTAATGCTTGAGAGCCACCAATTTAAAGCTTCGGAGCCACTTGTAATTTAATGTTTGAGGGTCATCTAAGAATACTAGATATAGTATGTGCTATTTTATACCGCTTATTATATTGTTCCAGAATTGCTTTAGAACTGCAAGGGTAAATGCACTGCATTGCAGCCCTTGCAGTTCTAAAGCAATTCTGGTGTAGGGTAATCAAGCGGTTAAGGATAACCTTACTATGCCCGTGGTGTTACTACATATTGTGGTGGCTCTCAAGCATTAAAATATACAAAATCGGTGGCTCCGAAACTTTAAAACAGTGGCTCTCAAGCATTAGAATAATCACAAGCGCCCATCCGGGGCAGAAAGGCAGGGAGAAAAATGCACATCAGCTACAAACCGCTCTGGCACACGCTGATAGAGCGCAACATGAGGAAAGAGGATTTAAGGCTTGCCGCTGGACTGACCACAAATATGATTGCCAATATGGGCAAAGAGGGAAAACACATCAGCATGGACACGCTGGCACGAATCTGCGAAACGCTGGATTGTGGCATTATGGACGTGATTGAACTGGCCAGTGACGAGCCTTCCGCCACAGGAGGGAACGATAATGGAAAAACTGAAAGAAAGAATCACAGAGAACGGCATTGATTATATTCTGGTAGGCGATTATTATATCCCGGACTTGAAGCTGGCGGAAGAAAACCGCCCCATCGGACGCTATGGGCGGCTGCACCGGGAATATCTCAAACAGGAACATCCGGCACAGTACAGTTCCCTTATCCTGACAGGGAAATTATGGACATACCTTGCTGGTCTGAACGAACAGGCGGAGGAACGGCTGGACGTAATCATCGAGCAGATGAAAACTGCCGAGGGAGTGACCGAGGAACTGAAAGTCCAAAACCAGCTTGAATGGGTAGGCCAAATCTAAACTTTTGGATTTGCTGCAAAATCCAAACTTAGAAGAAATCCAAACGTTCCTCTGTAAATCCTTTATTTAAGGCATTTTTTGATATAAAAGTTTGGATTTTGTTTTGTACTTCTCTTGTCAGAAATGAGAATAAATTGATTGAAACAGAGCTAAATAGCAATGTTTTACGCATTTTGTCATAATTGGAGTATTGTACTTTGTGAAACGAAATCCAAACTTTTTCCGGCAAGAATCCCCAATTATCAAGCTGTTTTCAGAAAAGTTTGGATTTTATATAAGTTTGGATTTTAGGCCGGATGAACAATATCCGAAACCGGGCAGAGGAAATCATAAACAGCGAGTTGATTTATATTTATGTGAAACAGATGCCGTCTGCAGGAATGATGATGATCTGACACTATGTCTGGTAAAAGAATTGTGAATCGTATCACAACCCACGTCAGTTTGTTTATGACTATACAAATTTTGCGATACTGTTCACAAAATAAGACATTACCTTCTTTTTTGTTTTTAACTATAATCTAATCCAGAAGCTTCTAAAATACAAAAATTTCGAGGTGATGAAGTATGAATCAAACTATATTTTGTGAGAATTTAAAAAAGTTCCGTTTGTCAAAAAATTTTACGCAGGAACAAGTAGCCAACAATCTGAATGTAAATGTACAGACTGTTTCGCGATGGGAATGCGGAACAACTTTACCGGACGTTTTGACTCTTCCTGAGTTAGCAAGGCTCTATGGAGTAACGGTAGATGATTTTTACAAAAAGAATTCCATTGCGTACAATAACTATGCACAACGTTTGGCCGCTGTCTATGAAAAAACACGAAAACCGGAAGATTTTATGCATTGTCTTTTGGAGTATAAAAAGCTTATGCATGACGGTGTACTTTCCATGGAAGATAAATGGAATTATGCCATCATTCATCAGTGGATGTTCGAATATTGTAAAGATACGGCGATGGAGTGGTATAATACTATTTTGAAAGAAGGTTCCGACTTTGATGAAAATTTATTCTACAGAGCCTGTGCCTGCCGTATTTCTTTCCTTTTTGCAGTGGGGAAAGGGGAGGAAGCTGTCCGCCAGCAAAAAGTAAGGGCAGAATCAGAGCCGGAGAATCCCAAAGAAATGGATTTATTGATTGTGTCATATATTTATGCGGATAAAATAGAGGAAGCTTACAAATGCTTTTTAAAGGCCGTAGAAAAATTTCCGGATGCTTGGGAGTTATATATCCATGGCGGAGAAGTTTGTGGGAAACTTGAAAAATATGATGAGGCAATCCAATATTTTGATAGAGCCGGTGCAATAGGAACACCTTTTTATGATGAGTTATATTGTAAGGCGATGTTATATGAAAAAATAGGGAAGGACAAGGATGCATATAAGCTGTATCAGGAAATTGCTGAGAAACTTCGTAAAAATGGCTTTGATGTTGAAGCAGACATGGCTGAAGAAAGTGCAAAAAGGCTGGATATGAAGAAAGACTAAAATATTGGCAACTACCAGTATATCAAGCCACATTCCCAACTAAATACCGCCAGCACGAAACCGCTGCTACATGGAAACATACACAACCATGCAACAGCGGTTTTTTTATTTCCGTTTCTTTCTCTGGCCAACATAGCTTTTGAAGTATTTGGACTTTTCAAGGATATGTACAAGTTGCCGGAACTCCACATCAGACAGCTTGTTATAATTGATACCCAGCCGCTTACAGTAAAGCGCAGCCTGTTTTTCAAGAGGGCTTCCCTTGAAAGTTGCAACATCCTCTAAATCCTGCTTTAGTTCTTCGGCAATGGTAGTCGGCGGCGCACTCTCACTGTCAGATTTGTGTGCGGCACGAATATCCCGGACGATTGCGCTTATATCATCCTGTATCATGTGGCTGAAATATTCGTCATCCTCAATGTGTGCAGCCTGTAAAATCCGGAGATACGGGTCATCTTCTCCGGGGCGGTAGCGTTCTATAATTTCATGCCGGACAGTATCGACAAGGGAGTTGAGGTTCTGAATTGTTGGACGGCGAATTGAGGGAGACATAAACGGCAAATTATTTTTCCAACCTTTTTCGCATTGACTGCGCAGTGCTGTCTACAAATGTATAATACCGCCAAAAATGCAGCACGCTGTTGGTATAGCTTTTCTTTCGAAATCGAAAGGCCATGAATCCCATTATGAGATCCATAGCCACATGATGTAGTTGGATTTTTTATTGTTTGTCAGCCAGAGTCGGCAGATAAGCCAAACCGGCAGCAACAGTTACGGCATCTACCTTCCGCATTAGATTGCTGATCCGCCCCTCATTCCAGAAAATATCAGAAAAATCGGATAGTTCACATCCCACATCATGGTTCGGGATGCACAGGTAGTTTCCGTATTTATGCACTCCGGCCAGGATGTGGAAGTATGTCCCCCGTCCATTCATCTCAGCTTCATACCATCCAGGCCGCCATCGCAGCAGGATAATCTCCCCTGTCCAGGTTTCTATGCGGGAACCATCCCTGAAAAAACATCTGTATTCCAAAAACAACACCCCCTATCCAAGATTCTGGCTGCTGACGGAGGCAAGTATGACTTCCGTGTCAATTGCTTTCTTCTCCATCTGTGCGCCAAGGGTAAGGGCATTTGTCATCAGGTTATCCACCAGACGCGGATTCCCCTGGGAATGGCTGTGGACAGCGGAAAGGGCGGCCTGCTCTATGATGGAGGCAGAGCCTCCCGCACAGGAGATCTTGTGGAGTACATACTGCGCCACTTCTGAATCTGTGAGCCCGGTAAAGTTGTAATGCACGGTGATCCTCTGGCGCAGGGCTTCGTGGACAGGCTTGCGCAGGGTATTGTTCAGGTGCGGTTCCCCGCACAGGATGAGCGTAAAGCAGTTCAGGGAGTCATAGCCGTAGTTCATGAGCATCTTAATGTCCTCCAGGATGCCTGTGGAGAGGTACTGGGCCTCGTCAACGGCCAGAAGAAGGGGCTGCTTCTTTTCCCGGTAAAGGTAGAGGATCTGCTCCTGTATGGCCCGGAACATCCCGGGTTTGCCGCCTCTAGGCTCTACTCCCAGTACAGAGCAGAGCTGGCGGTAGAACTCCATGACGCTTACGGTGGAAAGACAGATGTACTCCATATGGTAAAGGTTCGGGTTGAGCCCCTTTGCAAAACAGCGGAGTCCAAAAGACTTCCCCATGCCCGGGCGTGCCGTGAACAGACCAATGCCCCTGGTATCCTTGAGGTAATCCAGCCGGGAGAGCATCTCAGAGATGTCCCTGGAAAGGAAACGGTCTTTTTCCCGGGCCATCTGTTTGTCAAAAGGATTGAAAGACAATCCATAGTAAGAACGGAACATCAACAGCCACCCCCTAACTTTGAGTAGTCGATGCCAGGTGTATTGTTGCGCTTCGTCCTGCAGTTCTCATTCTTATCCGTAGGGCGGATGGGATAATGCACCCCTTCGTAAAGGATGAAGGCGGAGGACATGTCATCCGGGAGGAAGCGGATCTCCACTTTTGATGAGATAAACTGCATAGGGACGTCATAGGATACCTTGTCGATGGAGACGGTAGAATCCTTATTCACTTTCCTTGTAATGCGGTTCAGGAAACATTCCTCCAGCCATTCCCTGGACGCAGGTGTCCGTATGGAAGCGCGGGTCATGCGACCGGGAGAAAGAACTTCCTTTTCCACGATATCGTGAATGGAGCGAGATCGAGCGCCATCATCTACAGCCTGGTAGAAACGGCAAAAGCGAACAACCTAAACGTGTTCCAATACCTTTACACACTGTTGCTTTACATGCCGGACTATAGACAGGAGTCCGCAGGTGTGGAAGCAATGATGCCGTGGAACGACTTTATAAAGGAACGATGTTCCAAGGTGATGGACACGGAAACAGAAACACCGGAGAACCGGGGGCAGATACCGTTCTGATAGCTGCCCCTTATTTGTGATGAAAAAATAATCACTGATAAAAAGCTATATTCGTTTATAGTTCCAGGATTCTATGGAGCCTTTCCAGTTTTGAACTTATAATTCTTATATACTTCGGTTCATTAAGAACTTGATTATAAACAAATCTTGAATCACATCATTCACTTGTCAGTCAAAAAGATTATCCCACAGATTTTAGAATATGTAAAACCGGTAGGTTATTCATCGCTTACTTTGTTTCCGGGCTTGGGGAGGAAAGAGGCACGGGAGGGTTTGGGAGCACCGGGGAGTGATAAGGGAAAGTACAGAAAAAGGATGGAAAGCGGCACAACCCTTTCGGGAGGCGCCGCTTCTGCAATCAGAACTGTTTTAAAATGTCGTGATGGCCCACGTCCACCAGGATAATCATTTTGTCGCCCTCATAGTACCAGATAATGCGGATGTCCATGTTGACGCTGCACTCGAAAAGGTCCGTGGTGCCCTGGATCCGTTTGGTGCGCAGCGACGGGTGGGAGGGGTTCTGCGCCAGGAGTTCCAGTTTGTTTTTTAGCTGTTTCTTTTCCTGGGCGGTGAGCCCCTTGAAATGCTTCTGGAACCGTGGCGTGAAGGTAAATTCGTATGCCATCAGTCTGCCTCCAATTTATCAAACAGGGCGTCCACGCTGTCAAAGACGGGCTGTTCCCCGGAGGCCAGTTTCGCTTTTACACCGCTGATTTCCTCTTTCAGCTCATTCAGGTATTTTTTCGGATAGACGGCAACTGGCATGAGGCAGATGGAGCCGTCCTTTTCAAAGACATCCAGTTTGTCGCCTTCTGACAGGCCGAGTTTTACAATGATTTCCTTTGGGATTGTGATCTGTGCCTTTTGGCGGAGTTCCGCAAGCATAATATCAGCTCCTTTCCTGTGCCCGTAGTCTTGGGGCATATGGGTATTGGTGTATGGTTTTAAAGTGAGAAATTCCAACTTTCTTACTTTTAGTATATCCACTTTGCCGGGAATATGCAAGAGGGCAGAAACGTTTACAAATAAAATGCGGTTAGGAATTTCGGATTAAAAAGTGCTGGGGAATGAGAACACTGCCAGGCAAGGACAATTCTTGGTTTTTCGCCGGTATATGGATTGGGTATATCCGGGAGATTGACGGATAGAATAAAAAAGAGCGGCCGTGTGACCGCTTTACCTTTTGGTATTCAATTCCTTCATAATGCCGAGGATGTATTCAAATGACCGGGAATCCAACTGCCTTGCCTGTGCGATAAATTCCTTTAAGGCTTCCGGGTTGGCATTCCCTTCGTCAAAAAATTCCTGCGGCGTCACGCCCAGGTATTCGCAGATATAGAAAAAGGACGGCATGGAGGGAAGTGATTTTTTGGCGAGATCGAGCGCCATCATCTACAGCCTGGTAGAAACGGCAAAAGCGAACAACCTAAACGTGTTCCAATACCTTTACACACTGTTGCTTTACATGCCGGACTATAGACAGGAGCCCGCAGGTGTGGAAGCAATGATGCCGTGGAACGACTTTATAAAGGAACGATGTTCCAAGGTGATGGACACGGAAACAGAAACACCGGAGAACCGGGGGCAGATACCGTTCTGATAGCTGCCCCTTATTTGTGATGAAAAAATAATCACTGATAAAAAGCTATATTCGTTTATAGTTCCAGGATTCTATGGAGCCTTTCCAGTTTTGAACTTATAATTCTTATATACTTCGGTTCATTAAGAACTTGATTATAAACAAATCTTGAATCACATCATTCACTTGTCAGTCAAAAAGATTATCCCACAGATTTTAGAATATGTAAAACCGGTAGGTTATTCATCGCTTACCTTATGTTTTGTTGAAGTTCGGTTAGGAGTTTAGTATAATAAAAACAGTCAGAAAGAACCGGCTGAGAAATGTTTTTAGAGAGCAGATATTTTGCAGGAGATATTCTGTACGGGCAAGAAAGGTGGTGAGCGCCCATTGAAGGCAGATACGATTACAAAAGATTATATATCGGACACAAATGTGTTCGCAGATGTATTTAACTATTACATTTATGGTGGAGAGCAGGTAATTTCACCGGAACAGTTGGAGGAACGGGACCCTACAGAGATTGCACTTCCATATGGTGCGGATGGGGCAGTGGTTCCGGTTCAGAAATTCCGTGATGCGCAGAAGTTGTGTACAGTTATGACAGATGGGAAACTGGAATATGTCATTTTTGGCACAGAGGCTCAGGCAAAAATTCACAATGCGATGACGGTCAGAAACAATCTATACGACGCACTGGAATATGCCGGACAGGTTACGGAAGCTGCAAAATCCCATCGTAAGGAGTTGAAGAAAGAAAAAGAGGAAAGATTGGAGAAGAAATTTCTAATGAAGAGAAGAAAAGCCTGACTTCTGATGAATTCCTGAGCGGTTTTTGAGATGATGACAGGCTGATACCTTCAGTGACCGTAACAATTTATTTCGGGTCGGATGAATGGACGGGACCGAGAAGTTTATTTGATATGATGGAAGTGAAAGACCCGAGAATACTGGCATGCATGGACAACTATCATCTAAGGCTGATTGCACCGGCTCAGATGTCAGATGAAGAGATCATGAAATTTAGGTCTAGTCTTCGGGAGGTTCTTTTGTTTATTAAACACTCCAAAAATCCGGAGAATTTAAACTGGATACTTAAAGATAACGAACAGCGGTTTAGGGAAATGGAACGCAGAGCAGTAGATGTGATTGAGGTAATCACAAATACTGGATTAAAATATGAAGAAAGTGAGATGAAGATTGACGTGTGTGAAGCGATACAGAAAATGAGAGAAGAATCAGAGAGACAAGGGGAACTCAATGGAGAATTAAAAAAAGCACAGGAAGATGCCAGAAACTTTTACAACTTAGGAGTTGATATAGAGACTATAGCGAAAGGTGTAGGTTATGCTGTGGATGTTGTGAAAGGGTGGATAGGTTTATCGCCTGATATGCAGTAAATCTGCAAAAAGCAGTAACTCATGGAAAAATAATCCTTCGGTGTGCGACCGTGTCGAAGGTATAGCACACGGCTGTTAACCGTGGGGTTGTTGGTTCGAGCCCAACTCGGGGAGTTTGAAAAAGCCCGTAAACATCAAGGTTTACGGTGATAAGGAAGTAATTTTAGATTAGGCGGTATAGCCCCGATTATAAGGGCTGTACCGTCCTTGCGATTTCCTATGCACCTTGCCGTTTCGGTTGCGTGGCAGAAAGGAAATTGATTTCACCTACAAAATTGAAAACAATATCTACTTTCTGTACCCGTTTCCCGTCTACCTTGTCTGGCGCATGGACTATGATTTTTTTGATAAATTCATTGACGATTGCGGGGGTGAGTTCCTTTATCCCCACATACTTGCGGATAATCGCGGCGAAGCTGTCAAAATCGCTCTTGCTCTGTTCGTAGGTATAGACTTCCTGCTGTTTGCCTTGACCTTTTCTTCCAGTTCCCGCTGTTCTGCTTCATACTCTGCGGACAGCTTCAAAAACCTGTCATGGCTGATTGCGCCGCTTATGTCGTCCTCATAAATCCGCTTGAAAATACGGTCAAGTTCTACAATCCGTTTTTTAGCCTGTCTGGCAAATATGGGAAAATGGCTCAAACAGATTGACGAGTGGATGCGGAGACGAATCCGCATGGTATTTTGGAAACGCTGGAAAAGGGTGAAGACAAGATATCATAATCTGGAAAAGCTGGGAATCAGCCATTCAAACGCAGGGATACTGGCAAATTCAAGAAAAGGCTACTGGCGAATAGCCGGAAGCCCAATTCTAAATACCGCACTTTCTAACGAGCGATTGGAGAAGGACGGATTTCAATATTTCTTTTCTTACTACAAATCTGTTACAGCGTAAACTGAGGAACCGCCGTGTACCGGACGGTACGCACGGTGGTGTGAGAGGTCGGTAGGTGAATTAACCACCTACCTCCTACTCGATTTTAAAACTGCCGATAGAAGTGTGTTGTTTGTTTACTGGCAGCGTGCGGTTAAATACGGTACTGCGCAGTCAAATATTCAGAACATGTTAAAATAATTCGCTGTTAGTTCCGATTACAATTCGCCGTTCAACAATTTAGAAGGATTTCATTTTATTTATAATGCCGTACTTTCAAGAAGAGCTAATGTGGTAGATTCTCCTTACGCAAGTTCTGCTCGAAAATTAAGAAAATGTCAGACGAAAAAGAGCAGGTGGATAGATGTATAGAAGAATTAAAGGATAAATTAGATAAACAATATCCCTCATATATTGATTTTAAAAATAAATTTATTCAACTTAAGTATTCGAAATAAGGTACACCAGATAATATGAAAGTCAAATACATTATTAATAAGATGTATTGTTATTTTACGAATGGAAAAGAAGAAATCTTTCCAGATAATGGTAGCATTGAACATATACTTCTTGAAAGTTCTGGAGAAAGGGCATTAAACATCGGAAATTTAATTTTGTTAGAAATTAAATTGAATAATAATGCAGGTCAAGCCACTTACGCAGATAAGAGACAAAAGTATTATTTGGAATCTAATTATGATTGGGTTAAGAATTTTATTGATGAACATACATCTTGGACAGAAGAGGATGTTCTTGTAAGAGCAAAAAATATGACATATATATTATCATAAAATTCTTGAAAGGAATTAGAAAGAGGTTAAAAGGTGCGTTTAAAATTGAGTATGCGAACGCTCTCGTTGGTAGGCAGGCTGCTATTAATCGTGGTAATGTTGGTTCAAGTCTAACTCAAGGAGTTAGGGAGAGCCAGTAGATATCAATGTTTGCAGATTTTTACGTTATAGAGAGTGAGAAACAGAACTTAAAACAGGCATAATACTGTGAATCAGAATAGAGATAGAGAAAAATAGATTGAGAGAATTTAGAGGATATGATAATATATTTGTAAAGAAAATAAAATATTGCTTTGATTGAGTTTATAAGTGAGGTGAGAGTGATTAATCAAGAGGAATCAAGAACTGTTACATTTACACTGGGAGATATGATATTTGAATATGATGAACGAAAGAATGAGTATAATATTGAGCATCATGGTATATCTTTTAAACAGGCTGCCCGAGTGTTTTTTGATTATGATAGGATTGAACTGTATGATGAAGAGAATAGTGAAGTTGAAGATCGTTATGATACAATAGGGGATTTATCGGTGGGATACGCGAATATTTCTTCAGGAGGAACTGTAATCGGAAATATAGGTTCATTTATGGGAGAAATAAATGATATTATATTTGTTGTTTATACAGAGAGAGTGCAAATTGATGGGGATGAAGAAAAAACAGATGTTACGAGATTAATATCTGCCAGATTTGCAACAAATTTTGAAAGGGGGCTGTATTATGGTAAATACTAATGGAATGACGAAGGAAATGATTGAATCTCTTGCTTTTTCGGAGGATGAAAAGGCTTCTCTTGCGGAGGCAAGAAAGAGACCAGTTGTTTTTGATGAAGATTGTCCAGAGACAACTCCAGAGAGGGCTCTGAAATTCAGGCGTGTTAATCCGCCGAGAAGTCGCATAGAAAAAGGGGCGTAAAAATTCATATTTCTTCGGTGTGCGAACGCCCCCGTTGGTAGAGCACACGGCTGTTAACCGTGGGGTTGTTGGTCCGAGCCCAACTCGGGGAGTTTGAAAAGTCCTGTAAATATCAAGGTTTGTGGTGATAGGGAAGTAATTTTAGATTAGGCGGTATAGCCCCAATTACAAGGGCTGCACCGTCTTTTTGATTTCCTATGCGCCTTGCCGTTTCGGTTGCGTGGCAGAAAGGAAATTGATTTCCCCTACAAAGTTGAAAACAATATCCACTTTCTGTACCCGTTTCCCGTCCACTTTTTCCGGCGCATGGACTATGATTTTCTTGATAAATTCATTGACGATTGCGGGGGTGAGTTCCTTTATCCCCACATACTTGCGGATAATCGCAGCGAAGCTGTCAAAATCACTTTTGTTCTGTTCGTAGGTATCGATTTCCTGTTGGTCTGCCTTGACCTTTTCTTCCAGTTCCCGCTGTTCCGCTTCATACTCTGCGGACAGCTTCAAAAATCTGCCATGGCTGATTGCGCCGCTTATGTCGTCCTCATAAATCCGCTTGAAGATACGGTCAAGTTCCGCTATACGCTTCCTTGCCTGTCCGACTTCACGTTTCCTGCGCTTCATTTCCTTTTCCATTTCGGCAGAGCGTTGTGCGTACATCATTTCATGGAAAGCCATGATGTCATCAAAGAAAAGGGCAGTCACGTCAAATATCCTGCTCCATACGATTTGCTTCAACACTTCCTCGCGGATAAAATGAGCCGTACAGCTTCCCGTATTGCTCTTGTACTTTGCACAGCGGTAATGGTCTTGTGAACCGTTAAAACTTCTGCAAGTGGCGAAATGTAATTTACTCCGTAAGCGATGAATAACCTACCGGTTTTACATATTCTAAAATCTGTGGGATAATCTTTTTGACTGACAAGTGAATGATGTGATTCAAGATTTGTTTATAATCAAGTTTTTAATGAACCGAAGTATATAAGAATTATAAGTTCAAAACTGGAAAGGCTCCATAGAATCCTGGAACTATAAACGAATATAGCTTTTTATCAGTGATTATTTTTTCATCACAAATAAGGGGCAGCTATCAGAACGGTATCTGCCCCCGGTTCTCCGGTGTTTCTGTTTCCGTGTCCATCACCTTGGAACATCGTTCCTTTATAAAGTCGTTCCACGGCATCATTGCTTCCACACCTGCGGGCTCCTGTCTATAGTCCGGCATGTAAAGCAACAGTGTGTAAAGGTATTGGAACACGTTTAGGTTGTTCGCTTTTGCCGTTTCTACCAGGCTGTAGATGATGGCGCTCGATCTCGTTCCATTCACGGTATCGTGGAAAAGGAAGTTCTTTCTCCCGGTCGCATAGGATTTTGCGCATCGTTCCGCCCGGTTATTAGAGATCTCACATCTCCCATCCAGCAGGTAGTTGCCCAGAAGCTCCTTATGGTTAGCCGCATAGTTTACCGCTTTTTCCAACAGGCTTCCGCCCAGCGGCTCTACCGTTGCAAGCCAGGACCAGAAACTGTCCCAGACAGGGACTTCCAATTCCAGGCGTTTGTTCTTACGTTCTTCCGGAAACATGGCTTTTAGTGTCCGTTCTATACGAAAAAGTTTGTTGCAATAGCAAAGTCCGATCTCTGCCGGAATCCTCTTGTCCTCCTTTGCCTTTTCCGGGTCAGCCGCATCTTCCGGGATTTCTTCCGGTGAGTTGATGTCCAGCAGTTTTATTTTTTTTCGGCGGGCTGCCGGAACTGCTTCGAAAAAATACCTCCGGCAATGCGCAAGACAGCATACCAGGATCACATTCTCGACACTGTTGTATCCGGTATAGCCATCGCATTCCAGCAGTCCGCAGAACCCTTCCAGAAAGTTTTTCGCATAATTCCCTGCTCTCCCGGGCTGATAATCATAAAGGATGATGGGCGGGAGGCCATCATTTCCTGTGAGATAGATCCACATATATGAGGTGGAAGTCGCCGTCCGCCCCTCCTCATGGAGAACCTGACAGACAGTTTCATCCGCATGGAGGAGGTCACGCTTGACAAGATATTCATGGAGCCGGTCATAAACAGGCTCAAAATATGTCAGCGCGCATTTGATACACCAGTTAGAAGTCGTTTCCCTGGCAAGCGGGGCTCCCATTTGGAGCCAGTCCATTTCCTGGCGGTAGAAGGGAACCGCATACGTCTGTCGGCATTTTGACGAACTCCTGATGTGTGGATAACTTCCCAAAATGCAGACTTATCCACCATCTGCCAGGATCGTTATCCACAGAAAACCTCCAGCAGGCGACTGTTTGTTGATAAGTTTCCGGAAAATCTGCGGTCCTGTGGACAGCGCTTCTTTTTCCGGCTCTGAAGGGCCTGGAAAAGATTTTTAAATTCTCTCTTTTTCACAAATGCGGCTTAGAAATCCCGTTTTCCTGATGGACGCAAGGCCCTGGGCTGGTCGATCGAGAGCCCTTCCATGAGCCAACGGTATTCCTGTCTGGTAAGCATCTTTGCTTCGGATGCGCAGCGCGGCCATTGAAAACGCCCGGAATCCAGCCTCATATAAAGCAGAACAAAACCGTTTTTATCATGATACAGTGCTTTGAGCCGGTCTGTCTTCCTGCCGCAGAAAAGATACAGTGTGTTTGCGTAAGGGTCCATCTGGTAAATATCCCGGATTATCGCCAGGAGGCCATTGATGGAAAGCCTCATATCTGTACGCCCTGTTATAAGGCAGAGCTTTGATACTCCGGAAATATCGCCTAACACAGGCTGCGCAGCGCAAGAAGGGTATTTTCATGCTGTTCACACCAGATTTTGACTTTCAAGCTGCTAGTCTTACAATCCTTGATCAGATCAAACCATTCTTGATCTGTACGTTTGATACGTTTCTGAGCCATGAAAGCTCACCTCTTCCTAATCTATTTGGAGTAAGCGTGCATAGAGCAATCGAATGATTTGATAGTCAACATGCCCTGAATACAAAAACCGGGAAATGGGGAGATGCTTCTCCAGTTAAAGAGATTATCGCACAGATTTCGGGACTTGTAAAAACGCTAGATTATTCATCGCTTACAGCAAATGGACATCCGAAGCCCTTTTTAACCTGTTGGACAATGCGGTGAAGTACACCCCGGCAGGCGGGAAAATCGCTGTGTCGGTGGTACTGTGGGAAATGTATGTGGAGATCAAAGTGGCCGACACCGGCAAGGGCATTTCCGAAAGCAATCAGGCCGCCATTTTCCGGCGCTTCTATCGTGAGGAAGAAGTACACGAACAACAGGGCGTGGGCATTGGCCTGTATCTGGCCCGCAAGATCATAACGCGGCAGGGCGGCTATATCAGAGTAGTTTCGGAGCCGGGCAGGGGTTCGGAATTTTCCATTATGCTGCCGACAAAATAGAACGCGGCGGACGGCCATTCCCGGCTGCCCGCCGTAAATTTTTTCGCAGTAGTGTGCCGATAAAGCTGCCAGTGGCAGGTTTTCGGCTGAAATGTCCGAGCGTTGTAACATTTCACCCCGGTTTTCAATGAAATTTTTTGGCCGCTGTAACATTTCGCGGACATTTGGGTTTTACAATAGCCTTATCAAATATGGAGGTGATACGCCTATGACATGGCCTTTTGAAAATGATACAAGCGCCATTACAAAAAAGTTGGCAAAACGAAACTTAAAAGCAGATAAAAGTAGAAACATCCTCATTATCATTACGATTGCCTTAGCTACCTGTTTGATAATGACAACGGCCTTGTATTTTTTTGCTTCGCAGCGAAAATCATTAAATGATGCGGCTGGGCGTTATCAGGCAATTATCAATGAAGTCGATAATGATACCATTACGAAATTAGTAAATGACGATAGGATTCAAGTGGGTGTAAGTCATTTGTTGGGTTTAGTATCTTATGGGGACTACAAATTAACCGTTCGTTCAATGGACGAAACGCTGATGAAATTAGCAAAATATCCTGATTTAGAGGGAGAATTGCCCAAATCTACAAATGAAATTGCTATCACAAAGGCGTTTCTTGATAGAGCTGGATTGTCCAAATCCATAGGCGATACTATATTGTTAAATCTGGGAGATGGAGAAAAAGATTATACCTTATGTGGTATTTTGCCTGTCGAAAATTCAAATTATTCCGTATTCGTGTCGCAGTCCTATATTGAAAACAAGATCAGCGAACCGGCATACTCCGCTTATATCCGTTTGAATGAATCTGATGGTTGGTCTAAGGCCGCTATACAAGCTGAATTATCAACATTGTGCAGAAAATTGGAAATACAGCCGGAGCAAATGCAGTTTTCAACATATTATTTTTCTCTCATTGAACAGAGAAGCAGCCAATATATCGCTGTAATAGCATTTATCAGTCTTATTATCGCTTTGGCTTGTACCCTTGTTATTTACAGTCTGTTCTATGTGTCCATAGCCAGAAAAACAAAAGAATATGGGAAACTGCGGACAATAGGGGCAACTGGAAAACAGATGAAAAAAATCGTTTTTAGAGAGGGATTCCATCTTTCCAGAATTGGTATTCCGATTGGAATATTAGCCGGTGCAATAGCGGGGTATGTCCTTGTCCCACAAGGCTGGAACACTTTAATGGTATTTGTAATTGCCGCTGTCACAGCTCTGTTTGTGTATCTATGCGTTATGATTGCTGTAATTAAGCCAGCCAAAACTGCTGCTCATGTTACGCCTATTGAAGCAGTCCGTTATATGGCGGGCAATAATGATGTAATGTCCAACAGTACAAAAGTGTTGCATCGTTCTCTATCCGCGAAAAATTTAGCTTTCCTTAATTTTGCAAGGAACAGAAAGAAAACCGCTTTAACGATCCTGTCGTTAGGGGTATGTGGAATTTTGCTGATGGCAAGCTCTGCATATTTTAATTCCATTGATCCTTTAGCGATGGCGCGCAGGAGTTTTCCTTACGGAGAAATTCGCCTTGAATTAGGCGATTACGGGCCGCAGGCACATAACAGCGAACAATATTCAGAACTCCAAAAATCAAATCTGCTCACAGAAGATTTTAGAGAATCCATTTTGGACATAGATGGTGTGGAAGAAATAAAAGAATACCAGGGCACCGTTTTGAATGTTCGTATGCCAACGGGAGATATTGAACCGGTTGTTTCAGACGCATATATGCCAAGCTCTCAAAAATTGCTTGAAGAATATTTGATTGATGGTACAGCAGATTTGCAGGAACTACTCAATAATAATGGCATTATTATTGAAAATGGCCCACAGTGGAAAGAAACTTTTGGGTGGGATGCAGCGATTGGGGACGAACTTCTGATTGAAGTTGGCGGACAAACATTGGAAGTAAAAGTAATGGGAATTGTGGACGCTGATATCCCGTATGGCGGATATGATACGCTATTTATTCCTTTAGAAATGCTGTCAAAGATCGTTCCTGTTGAAAACCTCAATTATCAATTTATTGTAGATACAGATGACAGTAAATGGGCAGCTGCAAAAGATGAAATCCAAAAGATAATTCCACCGACTTCCAGCCTCTATGTCAGTACCTTGAATGATTGGGCAGAGGCATACAACGAAAAACTATTGAATTATCGTATGCCAGTTTACATTTTTGTTATGTTTATCGGGGTTTTTGGCATTATCAATCTGCTAAACACACTGATAACAAACATCTTGACACGGAAGCGAGAACTGGGTGTTTTGCAAGCGGTTGGTTTGAGCAGTAAGCAGTTTTCAAAAATGTTATTGACAGAGGGCTTGTTCTATACATTAGGGGTGCTGCTTCTTTCCATATCATGCGGAACTCTTATCGGATATCTTCTCTGCACCGTCTTTAGTGCAATGAGTATTTTTGGAAAAGTAAGCTATCATTTTCCGACAGTTGAAATGTTCAGTTATTTTATACTGATGCTTGCTGTCCAAATGCTTTTCTCGTATTTGGCAATCCGGCAGATAAAAAAACAATCTCTGGTAGATCAAATACGGGAATTGTCATAAAAATTTTCGCAGTAGTGTGCCGATAAAGCTGCCAGTGGCAGGTTTTCGGCTGAAATGTCCGAGCGTTGTAACATTTCACCCCGGTTTTCAATGAAATTTTTTGGCCGCTGTAACATTTCGCGGACATTTTGGTTTTACAATACCCTTATCAACAGGCAGAAAGCCTTGAAAGGAGCTTTGAATATGAGCGTTTTACAGACGATTGACCTGAAAAAGCATTATTGCGCAGAGCCGAACATTACCCGCGCCCTTGACGGTGTGAACTTCTCCGTAAATGACGGTGAATTTGTGGCCGTTGTGGGAACCTCCGGCAGCGGCAAATCCACCCTGCTTCACATGATGGGCGGGCTGGACACCCCTACTTCCGGCAATGTGATTGTCCGGGACAAAGAGCTGTCGAAAATGAACGACGAACAGCTCACCATCTTCCGCCGCCGTAACATCGGTTTTATCTTCTAGAACTATAACCTTGTTCCCATCCTGAATGTGTATGAGAACATTGTCCTGCCGGTGGAGCTGGACGGGGACACGGTGGATCAGAAGTTTTTGGACGAGATCGTTCACCTGCTGGGGCTGGAAGATAAACTGAAAAATATGCCAAACAATCTCTCCGGCGGCCAGCAGCAACGTGTGGCGATTGCCCGCGCCCTGATTACCAAACCGGCTATCGTGCTGGCCGACGAGCCGACCGGCAACCTTGACAGCAAGACCAGCGCCGAGGTGCTGGGGCTTATCAAACGCACCAGCGCGGAGTTCCGGCAAACTGTCGTGATGATTACCCACAACAATGACATTGCCCGCCTTGCAGATCGGATTGTCCGCATTGAGGATGGCAGGATTGTGGAATAAGGAGGTGGCAGGCTATGACATGGCCTTTTGAAAATGATACCAGCGCCATTACAAAGAAGCTGGCAAAGAAAAGTTTGCAAAGCGAGAAGCGCCGGAATCTGATGGTAGTGATCGCCGTTGCGCTGGCGGCATTTCTGATCTGCTTTACGGGAATTGTATCTACCTCCCTGACACAAATGCAGCGCAATCAGGTTGTCGATACTTATGAGGCGGTTTGGCTGGGCGTAGAGGAAAACGACATTGAAACCCTAAAAGGAGTGCCGGAGTTTGAGCGCGTAGGCGGCTACTATATGCTCGGTGAGGAACTTTCGGAACAGGGCTATCATGCGTCCTATGTGTATTGCGACGCGCAAATGATGGAGATTACCAAGGCACAGATGAAGTTGTTAGAGGGCCGGGTTCCTGAAAAAGCAAATGAAGTTGTCGTAAGCGAATACTTTCTTTCCACCTATGGAAACAATGCCAAGATCGGGGACACTGTGACCTTAGATACCGAGAGCTTTCATGGTGATTATGTCGTTACCGGCATTATGGACAGCGTAAATGAGAAAGAAGCGAATACCTGCGCTATCATTCTTTCCAAAGCTGCCCTGACAGAATGGAAAGGGTTTGACCCGGCTGGATATCGTGCCTATGTCCATTTCAAAAACAGCGAGCAGTTGGGCGAAGAACTGATGACCTCTTATTGCAGGGAGATTGCGGAGGAATATCAGCTTCCTATGCCCAAAATGAACAGCAAGTATTTTGTCTATGCTTCTAAATCCTTTGATTTTGCACTAATGGCTGGCGTGATTGCCATTGTTCTGATCGGCGGCTATATTGTGATCCAGAGTATCTTCCGTATCTCCATCAATGACAAAATCAGGAGCTACGGGCAGCTTCGGACGATTGGTGCAACGCCAAAGCAAATCAAGCGGATTGTAAAGCGGGAGGGACGCAAACTCGGCAGTATCGGAATTTTGATTGGTACAGTGCTGGGCGTATGCGCTGGTTTTCTCCTGTTTTCCAAGGGATTTAACGCTGTTTCCTATGTGATTATGATTTCCCTGACACTCATAAGCTGCTGGTTTATGGTGTCTATTTCCATCCGTAAGCCAGTAAAGATTGCGGCAGGAATTTCCCCTATTGAAGCCGTCCGTTTTACCCCGGTGCAAAAGGACATCCGCAGCCGGAAAAAGAATATCAAGCTCAATCCTGTTTCAATGGGAATTGCGAATTTTAAGCGTGACCGAAAAAAGACCGTTGCTATTGTAACCTCATTGAGTTTGGGCGGAATTATTCTGCTTGTGGTATCTTCCATTGTATTAACGCGCTCCCCGGAAGCGCAGGCAAGGTCTTATTTTCCAGATGGAGACTATAAAATTTATTTGGATTCCGGCGAGGTGTCAAAAGAAAAAATTATGGCAGCAGGAAATCCACTGAATGAGGAATTAAAGCAGGAAATACTGGCTATTGATGGCATCACAGATGTAATTGTAAAAAGACAAGCAGTTAATACAACTTTTAAGACGGACATCAATCAGACCTCTGGAAACTGTGATATGCTGACCGACCAGAATTATGCTAAGGTTGAGGCTGCATTGACGGAGGGAACGATGCCGACAGATTCTCATAGTATCGTAATTTCACGCTCGATTGTAGATTCTTATGAAGATATGGGAGTTGGTTCAACGGTCGAAATATCTTTCAGAGAGGGGCAGTCATCCGTTCCTGTTACTATATCAGGACTATTTGGAGCAGGCACATATACCGGGCATGGTAAATTACTTATTGATGGGGCTGTTGCATTTGCACCACATGATTTGTTCCGTGAACTACACCCTGAAATTACCTCTTTTGACTATTCATGGAGTATTGTAAGTGATCCGAAGAAAGCGGACTATGTGGAAAGTGAATTAAAAAATATTGTAGCCAGCCATAGCAACCTTGCTTTAGACGAAGTGAGTACGCTGATTGAAGTTAAAAAGGCGGAAGATAGGGCAGCATTCGGGAGTATGGAGGTGCTTTCATGGCTGGTATTCCTTTTTGGTGTTATCAACCTTATCAATACGACACTCTCTAACCAGATGTCCAGAAAGCAGGAAAACAGTGTTTTGCGTTCCATCGGTCTAACACAAAAACAGCTATGTAAAATGAACATCTGCGAGGGCTTGTGCTATGCGCTCTTTGCAACATTGGCGACGCTGATCGTTGGGCTTCCGGCTTCCATCTTTGCTTGCAGAAAAATGAGCATTGCCATTTTTGCCGGAAAAGTAGTGCCATATCAATTCCCGGTTTTGGAAATGGGCCTGTTCATTCTGGTGTTGTTCGGAATGGAGATAATCTTGTCTGTATGGACCATTCGCAGACAGAAAAAGCAATCCCTGATTGAACAAATGCGGGCTATGGAATAAGCGTATAAAATTTGGAGGAATTATCTATGGATAACGATAAAAGAAAATTAACAGAAAAAGAATTAAAACGTAAAAGTGACTTTGAAAAATTCAATTCTGAAATGCAGCAAAAAGGATATAAAACGAAAAATATAATTATCAATAGACGGACAATCTATCCTTGATGTTGGAACAGGGACAGGGGTTCTTCCCAGAAATATGTACCAGTATGGGGCGAAGTGGAGGGCTACCGATATTTCGGGAAATCAAATTGAACAAGCCAAAATCCTTTCAAAAGATATGGATATAGATTATTACGTTGTGCCAACAGAAGATATAAGTTTTTGCGTCAAAACATCTGCATTCGGGCGGTCAAATATCTGCCTTTTATGAAAAAGTTATCCTGACCTTTTTTGAGCAAAAGCCCATAGTTATCTGCTTTTCCGGAAATGGTCGGGATAATCAAAAAGTCGGGATAACTACGTTACCGTTTCTACGTCTATAAGGCGTTTCCGCCACAAAAAAATGCCCGCCAAATGCGGGCTGGAAGCGATAAAAGCACAAAAAATAGAGAACGCTTTTCACGTCCTCTACTCTTTGATTTTGATAACTCCGTCAATGGCTCCCTCGATAATCGGCAAATACGGTTCGGGACACAGCTTTAATTTGTGGCCGACCCTCTGGCGCTGTTCGCTGCCCTCTGGCTCTGCTTCCGGGTGGAAGTAGCGTTCTATGGGGAGCTTGCATATCCTCGCCAGCTCATAAAGTACCGGGACGCTGGGAAGATCGCCGCTGTTTTCTATATTTGCAAGATACCGGGGATCAATACTGACTTGTTCAGCCAATGCCCTGCGGGACAATCCCAATGCTTTCCGCGCTTCTTTGATGTCCGCTCCAAGCGTTTCAAAACCGGGATATTCTGTTCCTTTCGCCATATCATTTCACCCCTTTACATTGTATAGTTCATACTATGCGCGGGGAATGACGTAATATGCACTTTTATTACAGTTTATAATTCCTGTTGTCGTGTCAACTCAAATGATAAATTCCTCCCGCTGGATCACCGTCTGATTTTCCTTTATAAGCGTTTGAATAATCTGCAAACCGTTTTCCAGATCGGCCATTGTCCGGGGGGAGCAGGTAGCCAGCCGGATCGCGGCGAATTGGGCGGTATTCCCCACCGCAAAACGGTCTGAACACAATACCTTTACGCCGTGATTTTTTGCCTGCACTTCAAAGTTGTAGCCGTTGCAGCCTGCGGGGAGCGGAAGCCACCTAAAGAAGCTGTACGGATTCGTTGGCGGCTGTTCTGGAAAGTATCTGGTATACAGGCGGCCCCGTTCCTCTGACAGCATACACTTCTTGTCGATGATCTCCCGCGCGGCCCCGCCTGCAATCAGCTCACTTGCAATCTCCGCGTTGAGCAGCGGGATTTTCAGGTTAATGTTATTGGCCGTATTCAAAAAGGTTTTCTGGAAGCGGTGCGGAAACACCAGATAAGCGATCCGCAGCCCGGCAGACAGGGATTTTGAAATTCCGTGCAGGTAAATGGTGTGCGCGGGGATCATGGTTGCCATCGGCGGGATTTTATCGTCCGCGATAAAGCCGTAGGTATCATCTTCAATCAGAACCATGTCCTGACTGCTGATAATCTGGCTGATTGCTTTCCGGCGCTCTGACGGCATGGTGATCCCCGTGGGATTTGTGCAGGAGGGCATTAAATAAATCCCCTTTATTTCATGCAGCTTCCTCTGCTTTTCCAGCGCGTCCGGCAGCATACCCTGTCCGTCGGCCTCTATCGGTATCAACTGGATATTAAGCTGCTTTGCAAGAGTGATGAAATTGGAATAAGTATAGGTATCAGTGGCAATCTTATCTCCGGCCCGAAACAGGGAAAGAAGCGCAATCGCCAGCGCGTTTTGTGTACCGGACGTTAAAATAATATCCTCCATAGCGGCGTTGATCTGGAACTCGGCAAGCCATTTCTGCGCGACCTGTTTATGGTGGGCTGTCCCCAAGGTAAAGCTGAACTCAAATAGCTTTTCCGACTTCGGGCCTTGCAGGATTGCCCGTGCGGTATCGGCCACAATGGAATTGAACTGATAGTAGGGCTTGATGGGGCCAAGGTCTATGTACTCCGCTTCCTCCTGCGTGTCTGGATTCGGCAGGGCCGCATTGGGGGAAACATACGTCCCGCTTCCCACCGCCGCATAGATTAAGCCTTTTGTTTCGCACAGCTTAAAGGCGCGGGTGATGGTACTTAAATTCACGTCCAGAAAGTCCGCTAATTCCCGCTGCGGCGGCAGCTTTGTTTTGGGCGGAAGCCTCCCGCTTAAAATGTCCTGTTCCAAAAGCTCTGAAAGGGATATATACATCGGGAATTTTAACAGGGCCTTGCTCGGCTTCCATGTAAGCGGATAATCTTCAAACGAGTTTACAGGCATAGCGCACCTCCTTAAAAACATTGTCTTGCATACAATTCTACTGTTGAAACCGTACAAAGTCAATGCTATTGTTATAATTGTTATGATTATATGCAGCGCAAGGAGGTAAGAACATGGAACAAGTAATCAGGGAGCAGCTTCTTCACATGTTGGAGAACAATAGCAAACTGACAGAACATGAAATTGCAATTATGCTGGGGATTTCGGAAGAAGAAGTCCAAAGGGAAATAGCCGGTCTGGAAAAAGCGCATGTGATCTGTGGCTACCATACATTGATTGACTGGAACAAAGTCAATGATGATGATGTGACCGCTTTGGTAGAGCTGCGTGTTACGCCGCAGGGCGGCGAGGGCTATCAAAAGCTGGCAGAGAAAATCAATGCCTATCCGCAGGTAGTGACGCTGTACTTAATGTCCGGGGCTTACGATTTTCTTGTCATGGTAAAGGGGAAAACACTGAAAGAAATATCCCTTTTCGTGTCGGGAAAGCTGGCCTCCATTGAGGAAGTCCAGAGTACCACTACCCATTTCACGCTGACAAAATATAAGGAGCTGGGCGTGAGCTTTGAGGCAAAGCAGGCGGACGAAAGAATGGTGGTGACGCCATGAGGGAAAAGCTGTCACAAAAAGTATTGAACCTAAAATCTTCCGGCATACGGGCCTTTTTTGATATGGCGAACGAAATTCCCGACGTGATTTCCCTCGGCGTCGGGGAACCGGATTTTGATACCCCGTGGCATATCCGGGAGGCAGGCATACAGGCGTTGCAGTCCGGCAAAACCTTTTATACGTCCAATGCGGGGCTGCAAGAACTTCGGGCTGCAATCAGCAGCTACACCAAACGGAAAACCGGGCTTACTTACAATCCTGAAAACCAGATCATTGTCACGGTTGGCGGCAGCGAGGCCATTGACCTTGCGCTGCGGGCGCTGCTTAATGCAGGGGACGAAGTAATCTATCTGGAACCGGGCTTTGTTTCCTATTACCCCTGTATTAAGCTGGCTGACGGCGTTCCCGTCCCAATCCGCTTGACAGAGGAAAACCGGTTCCGTCTGAAGCCGGAGCAGTTGGAGGCGGCGGTTACACCCAAAAGCAAGGTGCTGATCCTGTCATACCCCAACAATCCGACCGGGGCCGTGATGGAAAAGGAGGATTTGGAAGCCCTGTTACCTGTCATTCAGAAACACGATTTGATTGTTATATCCGATGAAATATACGGGGAGCTTACCTATGGCGTGAAGCATTGTAGTATCGCCGGATTGCCCGGCATGGAACAACGAACCATAATTATCAACGGTTTTTCCAAGAGCTTTGCCATGACCGGCTGGCGGCTGGGGTACGCGCTGGGAAACCATGAGATTATCGAACAGATGGTAAAAATCCATCAGTTTGCGGTAATGTGTGCACCTACCATCAGCCAGTATGCGGCCATCGAAGCGATGGAACAGGGGGACGGGGATATAGAAGCCATGCGTGAATCCTACGACCAGAGAAGAAAATTCCTCTACCATGAGCTGCAAAGGCTGGGCCTGCCCTGTTTTGAACCGCAGGGAGCATTTTATATGTTCCCCAATATCCGGGAGTTTGGTTTATCCAGCGGCGAATTTGCGTTGAAGCTGCTGAAAGAGGAAAAGGTGGCGGTTGTCCCCGGCGATTCCTTTGGTGAGTGTGGGGAGGGCTTTGTACGGATTTCCTATGCGGCTTCCCTGCAAAACCTGAAAGAAGCCGTCAACCGGATTTTCCGGTTCCTGTCCCGGTACCGGACTTAGAAAGGGGCTGCTTATGAAAACGTGGGAAAAGAATATCCGCCAAGTGCTTCCCTACATACCGGGCGAACAGCCCAAACAGGCGGACATCATCAAACTGAATACGAATGAGAATCCCTACCCGCCCTCTCCCCGTGTGGCCGAAACACTGGAACAATTCCAGACAGGGGAACTCCGGCTATATCCCGACCCGGATTCTAATATTCTGGTGGAGGCCCTTGCGGATTTCTACCAGATTGACCGTAGCCGGATATTTGTAGGTGTCGGCTCTGACGATGTGCTGGCCGTATCATTTCTGACCTTTTTTAATTCCGGGAAACCTGTGCTGTTCCCGGATATTACCTATTCCTTTTATGACGTGTGGGCGCGGCTGTTTCAGATACCGTTTGAGCAGATTCCCTTAGACGGTGAATTTCAGATCAGGAAAAGTGATTATTTCCGGGAGAACGGAGGCGTAGTCTTTCCTAACCCCAACGCCCCCACAGGGATATTGATGGGCTTACCGGAGATAGAGGATATTATCAGCCACAATCAGGACGTGGTGGTGATCGTGGACGAGGCTTATATTGATTTCGGCGGCATATCCGCGTTCCCGCTGCTGGATAAATACGATAACCTGCTGATTATCCAGACCGTTTCAAAATCCCGCGCCCTTGCCGGCCTGCGTGTCGGCTATGCGTTTGGAAGCCCGCAGCTTATCAGCTACTTAAACGATGTCAGGAACTCCTTTAACTCTTATACCATGAACCGCCTGACGCAAACACTGGGCGCGGCGGCAGTCCGGGACAGGGAATACTTTGAGCGAACAAACGCCCTGATTATCGCAACCAGAGAGCGTATAAAGCGGGAATTGAAGCAGTTAGGCTTTTCCTTTCAGGATTCCAAAAGCAATTTTCTGTTCGTTACGCACTCGTCTGTAAAGGCCGGTGTGATTTACGAAAGCCTGCGGGCCGCTGGGATTTATGTGCGCCATTTTTCCAAGCCGGAGCGCATTTCCGATTACCTCCGTATTGCGGTGGGAACGGATCAGGAAATGGACTGTCTGCTGATAAAGCTAAAAGAGATATTACAACAACATGGTGACTTGCACGGAAACACAGGAGAATGTCAATGAAAGATTTAACACAGGGAAGCGAGCTGAAAACGATCTTTTACTTTTCCCTGCCGATTCTGGTAGGAAACTTATTTCAGCAGCTTTATAACGTGGCCGACAGCGTGATTGTCGGAAACTTTTTGGGGAAAGAAAGCCTTGCGGCGGTGGGATTCAGCTATCAGATCAATTTCCTGCTGATTGCGCTGTCCACGGGGATTTCTCTGGGCGCAAGCGTCCTGACCTCCCGTTACTTTGGAGCCAGAGATATGCGGCAGGTGAAAAAGGTGGTTGATACCGGCTTTCTGTTTTCAGCGGTTCTTTCCCTTGTCATAGCGGCAGCCGGTGCCTGCTTTTCCTATCAGATTTTAGTGCTGTTCCGGGTGCCTGAAAATCTGCTGACGATAGCAGATACTTACTTGAAGATTATATTTATCGGTGTGATCCCCACATTCGCATACAATTCCCTGACGAATATCCTTAGAGGCGTCGGGGATTCCAAGACACCGACTTATATTCTGATTGCGGCAACGCTTATCAATATCGTGCTGGATATTTTCTTCATTACCGCCCTGAAATGGGGTGTGGCCGGGGCTGCGGTTGCGACCGTGACCGCGCAGGCTTTTTCATTCATTACCTGTATGCTTTACATGCGGCGGCGTTACCCCGACCTGTTTATCCGACTTTGGGATTTACAGCTTGACCGCCACGAGTTGAAGAAAAGTCTGGTGATCGGAACGCCCGCCATGCTGCAACAGGTATTTGTAAGCGTTGGTTTTATGTCCATACAGTTTCTAATCAATGGCTTTGGAACCGATTGTATGGCTGCGTATGCTGCGGCCTCCAAGGTGGATTCCTTTGCGGAAATGCCCGCCCTGAATTTGGGGCAGGCCATGACGAACTTTACCGCGCAGAACTACGGGGCCGGGAAAATTGACCGGGTAATCAGGGGCGGCAAATCGGCGCTGGCTATGGGGGTGGGTATCTCAATCCTCATATCCATTGTCATATGCCTGTTCCCGTCCCTCTTTATTTCCCTGTTCAACCGTGATCCCGGCGTTGTCCAGATCGGGAACGGCTACCTGCGGACGGTATCGGTATTCTATCTGATTTTTGCAGCTATGCAGATTTTGAACGGTCTGCTGCTGGGATATGGGAAAGCACTGGTTCCCATGATTGCGTCAATCGGTTCCCTCTGTCTTTTACAGGTTCCCACGGCAATCCTGCTGTCTGGAACCGAATTGGCTTATCGCGGTATCTGGATTGCCGCACCCGTGGGCTGGCTGGGTGGTCTGCTGATCCGCTTCCTGTATTTCCGGCATATTGCAAGGAAACAGGCAGCTCTAAAGGAGGCATAAATTTTACACACAAGGAGGTTCCAAGATGGAAAAGAAAATCACACTGAAACAAATTGCTATGGTTGGCGTTATGGCTGCGGCGGTCTATGTGGCTTCCGCGTTTCTGCAAATACCAATCCCCACGGCCATAGACAACACCCGCCTGCACATGGGAAATGTTATGTGCCTGCTTTCCGGCCTGCTCTTAGGGCCGGTACAGGGTGGGCTTGCGGCGGGGATCGGCTCCATGTTCTTTGACCTGACGAATCCGGCCTACATCACGTCCGCGCCGTTCACCTTTGTTTTTAAGTTTCTTATGGCGTGGATTTGCGGCATGTTCGCATTTCACAAAAATTCCGGGATAAGCTCACACAAGCGGTATATTATCGGTTCGGCATTGGGCGCATTTGCCTATGTGCTTCTTTATCTTTCAAAGAGCTACATCGAACACCGCTTCGTTTTGGGCCTGCCGTTGGAGGTCGTTATGATTACCCTGTCACAGAAAGCCGTTGTGTCCAGCGTCAACGCCGTTGTATCTATTATCGTGGCTGTTCCGCTGGGGATCGCCCTGCGGCCTGCCGTAAGAAGATATTTGCAGTAAGCCTATGGAACTGGATATGACTTCGGGGAAGCCCCTGAACACGTTGTTAAAATTCTCCCTGCCGCTGCTGGCGGGGAGCGTGATACAAAACCTTTATAACATCTTCGACACGGCCATTGTGGGGCATGTGCTGGGTAAATATGCGCTGGCGGCTGTGGGTAACTCCTATGTGCCGACGCTTATCATCAACAGCATTGTTTTAGGGATTGCTTCCGGCATATCTATCCTTGTGGCGCAGCTATACGGCTCCAAGGATAAAGGACAGATTTGTAAATGTTATGGTTCCGTGCAGACGTTGATAGTAGCCGTGGGCTTCGGGCTGGCTGTGCTGTTCTTTGCTCTTGCCGGGTGGATTTTTAAGGCTATGCAGATACCGGAGGAAATCACAAGCCCTGCGGCCCTTTATCTTCGGATTGTAGCGGCTGGGATTCCGTTTTTGGCAATCTACAACTTTTATTCTGCGCTGATTAAGGCAAAAGGGGATTCCCGAACACCGATTAGGTGTATCTGCCTGTCCTGTGTCCTCAATATTCTGTTGGACTACTTATTTGTGGCCTGTTTTGGCTGGGGGATTGCCGGGGCTGCGTCCGCCACGGTTCTTTCACAAGCTCTGGCGGCTGTATTGGTTGGCCTGCACTTATACCGGCAGGAACACCCGGTAATAAGGACAGCCCCAAGTGCCGGGCTGATTGTCCCGATCTTGCAGCTTAGTATCACGGGGATTGTCCAGAACGGGGCTTCCGCCATCAGCATGTTTTTCATACAGGGCATTATCAATACCTTTGGTGTAAATGAAATATCGGCCTATACATCGGCCTATAAAATTGAAAGTATCTTAACAATCCCCGCCGTCAATTTAGGCGTGGCGTTAAGTGTCTATATCGGACAGAATGTAGGGGCCGGGGAATATGACCGCACCCGACAGGGCCTAAAAGACAGCTTCAAGATCGCGGCGGTGTTTACCACACTTGCTATGGCAATCCTGTGGTTTGCTTCGCCGCTGCTCATGGTTCTGGTGGTGGGAAAGGAAATGGCAGTCATACCGATAGGGGTTCAATATCTGCGTATTATTTCCGTGACGTTCCCCCTGTGCGTAAGCCTCTATCTGTTGACAAACTTCCTGCGTGGAGCCGGTGAGATTGCCTATCCACTGTTCAATACGCTGCTGGAACTCTGTTTCCGCACGTTCTCGGCTTTTGTGCTGGCGCATTACTTTGGTTTTGTCGGTGTTCTGCTGTGCAGGCCGTTGAGCTTTGTTGTGAGTACCATTAGCCTATCCTGTCGGCTATTGTCCGGCAAGTGGAAAGATAAGATAAATCATTCTGTGTAATAGCTGCCGCATGATGACAGATAAAAATTCTAATCAATGGTTTTGGAACCGACTGTATGGCTGCGTATGCTGCTGCCTCCAAGGTGGATTCCTTTGCGGAAATGCCCGCTCTGAATTTGGGGCAGGCCATGACGAACTTTACCGCAATTTTTTGCTATGGTTGGCGTTATGGCTGCGGCAGTCTATGTGGCTTCCGCGTTTCTGCAAATACCAATCCCTACGGTCATAGATAACATGCGCCTACATATGGGAAATGTGATATGCTTGCTTTCCGGCCTGCTCTTAGGGCCGGTACAGGGCGTGCTTGTAGGAGAGTAGTATCCATAAACTAGGAGGTATATAATGGTTATTAGTCCAAGTGAATATAATAAAAAATGCCTAAAAATTGATTTTGATAACAGCGTTGAAAATATTATTGATACAGGTGCCTCAATTATAATATTTGAAAAAGGTACTATGCCGATTGAAATGGGCGAAATGATAAATTGTTTCTATTTTATTATCTACGGACTTGTCAGAGGCTATTATATTGATGATGATGGAAATGAGGTTACAAAATGTTTTGTTTATGAAAATGGTTTTTTTGGTTCGGAATGTTATCGTACCAAAGACACTTCGACTTTTTTTGTGGATTGTTTGGAAGAATGTAAATGTATTAAACTTCCCTATTTTCTAATACAGAAAATCATGTCAATAGATCAACGCGTAAATCAACTCATTCATAGTATGTACTTAAACGAAATCGGAAAGTTGGAGGATAGAACAAGAAAACTTTTACTGCTTACTGCCGAAGAGCGCTATATATTTTTTTGCAGGGAATATCCAAACTTGCAGAGGCGGTTACAGCTAAAATATATAGCGTCCTATATTGGTATTAAGGCTGCTTCTATGAGCAGAATTAGAAAAAAGTTGAAAAACCAGATATGAATTAACATAGGTGAATTACAGCCGCTTTTTGGAGAAGTATAATCATTCTCAAAAGGAGGTGTTCAGCTTGAAATTTGCATTAATCACCGGCGCAACAAGTGGTATCGGATTTGAACTGGCAAAATTGTTTGCACAGAATGGTTATGGGCTTGTTTTAGTATCTTCTAACCAAAACCATTTAGATAATGTAAAAAATTCTTTAGAAACCAGCTATTCCATTCCAATTTATATCTTTGAACAAGACTTGACCAAAATCGATGCAGCGGAACAATTATATCACCAGATAAGAAAGGAAAAAATTTCTATTGCTGTATTGATTAACAATGCAGGATTTGGTTTAGTGGGAGCAACAGACGAAATTGATCTTCGACAAGATGAACAGATGATAACTGTAAATGTAACGAACCTTGTTTTGTTGTGCAAGTTATTTCTACCGGATATGTATAAACAAAGGACAGGTAAAATCCTTAATGTTGCTTCAACAGGTGCCTTTCAGCCCGGCCCATATACTTCAACATACTTTGCAAGCAAAGCATTTGTTTTGAACTATACAAGGGCTATCCGATATGAAGCAAAATCCAAGGGTGTTGTAATTTCCACTTTATGCCCCGGAGCTACCAAAACGAATTTCTTTAATAGAGAGGGGACTATTACTCCGCACACTGCTATGTCAGCGGAAAAAGTTGCTCAAATTGCTTTTCGCGGCCTACAAAAGAATAAAGAAATTATCATTCCGGGACTAAAAAACCGATTACTTCAACTTTTTCCGGTGAAAGTAAAAATGATTAGTGTTGCAAAAATGAAACAAAATAAATAAACGACTGCCGCACGACGGCAAGCGCCGGATTTTTGAGGATAAGGAAATAGAACTGATTTTGTGTGATGTGGAACTGCCGGACGGTACAGCAATGGAGTTGTTTCATGCGCTGCGGCGGGTGGAGGGGATGTTCCAAATGAAGAATCCCCCTGTCCGGCTTCTGCCGTTCTTTATCCTCACCGAGAACAGCGACCTTGCCACGGAATATGAATACCGGCATGAGGGCGTGAACGACTATATCACCTCCCCGGTAAATATCCCGGAGCTGATCCGGCGGGTTCTGTTCTTTGTGGAATGAAGTGAGCTTACATATTCAAACATCTGCCTCCACAGCGGGGAAAAGAAAAAAACCGCTGACAGGCAGAGGATTTTGTGCGCTTTCCTGCACAGCTGATTTCTTCGGCGGTTTTGAGTAATCAAGGCCGCCATTTCTTTTTGCTAAAAAGCAGACCTCCAGATGACCCTCAGCAATCAGCATGGGCGGTGTATAGGAGGATACCGCCATGTCTGCAATATTCATTTGTAATAGCTATGATATATATCAATTAAAAAAAGCATAGGCCCTCCTCCGGGATATTATAGTTACCTATCAGTATTATCAATCCATATAAATCGGCATAATCATAGTCTTTTTTGTTGCGCCAGTTTCTTATTGTGAGAAGCTGGCGTTTCTTATTGTCGATTTTTAGGGAAACCTCCCGATGTGTACCGCTGCCGGTCCCCGCCTCCATTCGATTCACCCGTCAACCACGCCTGAATCGAAATGGAGGAAAACTATGAGCTTTCACTATGGATATGAGAAAAGGAAGTTTGATGCAGAATGGACCCGGCTGGAACAGGAATACCGCGCAGCCGGTATGAACGATAGGCAGATCGCGGCGATGAAGGAATATGACTGGACCTGGTTTTGCAGCCAGCGAACCTATCAGAACCGCGTACAGGCCCTTCCCAGCGAACAGTGTGAGGACGAGAGCGAGCAGTCCTGCCTGTTCCGAAAATTTGAATCCCTGTCCTGCACCTGGGACACCGGCGATGTGGATTCCCGGCGGTTTGGCTGGCTGTCCTCCCTGGAGGATGAACTGCTGTACCGGCGGCTCTGCAAATTGCCGGAGGACGATCTGGAACTGCTGACCCTGCTCATTGTGGACGGATACCGGCAGGCCGATGTCGCAAGGCTGTGGAACTGTTCCCGGAGCGCAATCACACAGCGAATAAATAAAATCAAGATTTTTTTGAAAAAGGCTTAACAAATCGCCTTTCCCAATGCCTACACATTGAAGGGACAAGTCCTCTTGCCCCTCATTGCAGCTTGACAACTGAATATACGGCATAACAGGTACATAACCCGTATCGAAGCGGAAAAGGCGCGCCGCCAGGACGGTTGCTTGCAGGAGGTGATGACAGACAGGCAATCCGAGCGATCTACGTCCAGCCTTAAACCCGGAGATGGCGTTCCGGGCGCGATGATGGTGCGGGGGCTTAAAGATACTTCCTCACGGCCCGCCAAAGACTTGGGGGGAACCCTGCGGCGCACGAGAAAAACGGCGCTGCGGAGTTATGACAGCTCTGCCGGGAGCGGCCTGTTATGTCCCCATCGTCAGGGGGCGTGGCAAATATGACGAACCATCCAAACAGAATTGCAGCAGCCGTACCGGACGGTATCCAGCGGCAACCGCCGCCCCTATCTGTCGATACGGCTACTTTTTAACCATAGAGTAAAAACAATTTTTGAACGGAGGTGCGTCTTTATGACCAAACAGACAACCCCGACAAGCTCCTACAAAGAGGTGCGGATCGGGAAAACAATTTATCGCGTCACCAGCTTTTTTTCGGGAGAAAAGGACCTGGGAAAGACGCTGGAACAGCTGGCAGTCAGACGCGCTATGTCAGAAGCCGTTCCAGCTGCCAGCGGTTCCAAATAACAGAAAGCCTCGCGGCCTGCCGTATCATTGCGCGGCGGTGGATTCTCCGGTAAGATATTCATGCAGGGTAAAACCTGCGGAGCCATTTTGCCGCACGAGGTATGGATTCTGAGATGGTCGGGAGGTAAAAGAAAGATGATGGATACAACATACAACGTGGGCATCTACTGCCGGTTAAGCAACGACGATGAACGTGACGGGGAATCGGTCAGCATTGAGAACCAGAAGCTGCTGCTTCAAAACTATGTCAGGCAGCGCGGCTGGAATGAGGTCGATGTCTATATCGACGACGGATACTCCGGCACGAACTTCAACCGCCCAGGCGTCAGGCGGTTAATCGAGGACGCAAAGGCAAAGCGGATCAATGTGATTCTGGTGAAGGACCTTTCCCGTTTTGGCCGCAACTACATCGAATTTGGACAATATACGGATTACCTGTTCCCTTCCCTTGGCTGCCGGTTCATCGCGCTGAACAACGGAATTGACACCATGAGCGACAACGGAAGCACCGATGTCATGTGCTTTTTGAACTTATTTAATGAATTTTACAGCCGGGACACCAGCAAGAAGGTCAAGGCGGTCAAGAGAGCCTGTGCCGAAAACGGAAAATTCATGGGAACCTACCCCGCCTATGGCTACCGGCGCGACCCGCTGGATAAGCATCATCTGGTGATTGACGAGGAAACCGCGCCGGTTGTTCGCCGTATCTTTGAAATGCGGGCATCAGGCATGGGATTTCACGCCATCGCGGTGGCGCTCAATGAAGAAGGGATTCAGCCGCCCGGTGTGCTGTACTACCAGCGCAAGGGTCAGAGCGACCCCCGCAGGGTCAACCACAAGTGGGCCGACCAGACGGTTAAAAACATGGTCCGCAACGAGGTCTACATCGGGAATATGGTACAGGGCAAAAGCGGCACACTCTCCTATAAATCCCGCAAGCTCGTCAATAAATCGGAGGACGAGTGGATTCGGGTAGAGGGGACCCACGAGGCCATTATCTCGCGGGAATTGTGGGATACCGTAGCCAGCATCGGCAAAAAGAAGGTGCGGAAAAGCACTCCGTCCGATGGCTGCAAGAGCATCTTCACCGGACTTGTGTACTGTGCCGACTGCGGTTTCAAAATGCGGAACCACATCGAAAAATTCACCTATAAGGATGGCAGGCCGGGACGGTACAGCTCTTTCATCTGCGGCAACTACTCCCGCAGCGGAAGGGGCGCGTGTACCATCCACACCATCTATGAAACGGTGCTGACCCAGCTGGTATTGGAGGACATCCGGGAAAAGGCCCGCTTTGCGGAATATGACCCGGACCGGCTGATGGGCGAGATTCTCCGGCTGAAGGAGAACGAATCCCACACCCGGCTTTTCTCCTATGAGCAGGAATTAAAATCCTTCTTAGCCCGTATTTCAGATTTGGAGCGCCTGATGCAGAATCTCTACGAGGATAAATGCACCGGCTCTATCCCGCAAACGGTATTTCAGACCCTGATGCAGAAATATGAAGCGGAACGGGCAGAAAAGGCGGAGGCAGTCCCGGAACTGGAAAGGAAAGTCCGGGCGCACCTGGAAAACCAGGTGGATACCGACCGCTGGCTGGAAATTATCCGCCGCTATACTGAAATCTCGGAACTGGACGAAACCATTCTCTTTGAACTGGTAGACCGGATCGAGGTTGGCGATACCCAGAAGGTCAACGGGCAGCGGATTTGTGAGGTCAAGGTGTACTACCGCTATGTCGGGAATGTGGACGGGGCGCTGGCACAGGAAAGGGGGCAGGATTATGGCGAAGCAATATAAAGTCGGTATCTACTGCCGCCTGAGTGTGGATGACGCTTCCAATTCCGCAAAAGCGAAGGGCTATATTCCCAGCGATGAATCGGTGAGCATTAAGAACCAATATGAAATCATCTCCAAATTCGTCATGCTCAACGGCTGGATCGAGGTCAAGACCTATCAGGACGATGGGTACAGCGGGGGCAACTTCCAGCGGCCCGGATTTTGGGAAATGCTGGAGGACGCAAGGCATGGCCTGATTAACCTGATTCTGGTAAAGGACCTTTCCCGCTTGGGCAGGGATTTTGTGGAGGTAGGCCGTTATACGGATGTCATTTTCCCCTCCCTCGGATGCCGGTTCGTGTCGGTTCTGGACTGCCTGGACAGCGAGGGGGACAACACCGATATGCTGCACTTCCGCAGTCTGATGAATGACTACCATCTCAAGGACCTGTCCAGCAAGGTCAAGTCGGTGCTTCATGCAAAGAAGAAAAGCGGTCAGTATCTTGCCGCCTACGCTCCTTACGGATACCGCAAGAGCGAGGAGGACAGACACAGGCTGGTCATTGACGGGGAATCCGCCGCTGTTGTGCGGCAGATATTCCAGATGCGTCAGTCCGGCATGGCCTATGGGAAAATCGCCGCCGCCCTGAATGAGAAAGGGATTCTCCCTCCCCGCTGGTACTGGGCGGTCCATTACGGAAATGGCAGCTGCAAGTATTCGCGGCTGTGGGCTTACGCAACCGTCCGAAGCCTTCTGAACGATGATATTTATGTCGGTACGCTCACACAGAACTGCACCGGCTCCCGTTCCTATAAAGACAAGACTATGATAAGGAAACCGGAATCGGAATGGATTTCCCATGAGGGCGCGCACGAGGCGATTATCGGGCCGGAGCTGTGGGAGGCTGTCCAGAAAATCAATCAGGCGGCGAAACAGATTTCCGCTAACAATACGCCGCCCCAAGCATCTCTGTTTACCGGAAAGTTGGTCTGTGCGGACTGTGGGCATCCTCTGGTTGCCGCCCGCGAAACACAGCACCGGAAAAACGGAACTGTCAAGCACTATACTTCTTATTTTTGCTCCCGGTTTGCCACTACCGGACACAGCATCTGCTCCTGGCACCGGATTTTTGAGATCAGCTTGAAAAACCTGGTATTGAGTGAAATCCGGGCGCATGGCAAAGCGGTGGCAACCGATGAAGCCGCTGTACTGGATAAGCTGAAACAGCACATACAATCCGCAAGCGCCGCTCAACAAGAGGACTGCCGACAGGAAATCAGCCGTTTACGGCGGCGTTTGGAGGAGCTGGAACAGATCACTGCAAAACTTTATGAAGATAAGGTAAGCGGGGCAATCAGCGGCGATTCCTTCTCGGTTCTGATTCAAAAGAACGAGCAGGAACGCATCCAGAAATCGGAACGCCTGGACAGTCTGTTAGCCGGGGAACGGAAAGCCCAGCAGGACATCGCCAATATCCACCAGTGGGCCGGAACCATCCGGCAGTATCTGGACTTGCAGGAACTGAACCGGGAAATCATTGAGGAACTGATTGACCGCATTGAAGTTGGAGAACGAACCGTCATAGACGGTCAAAGACACCAGGACATTAAAATTTACTACCGCTTTGTTGGTCTGGTGTGATCGGGCAAAAAAGCGCCTGACCGCATCAGCAGCCAGACGGAAACATTCTGTAACAGCAGCGATATTTGATTGTTGCACACTGATTTGTCGAATTGGAGAGAAATTAGCAGTTTACCCCTCCCAAATACCTCGTGTTCTTGATGATGTTGCGGAACGGTGTAATGTCCATTTGTGCGTTGTCTATGGAGTCCACACCGTCATTGATAGCAATGTAACGTACATTGTGGTTGGGGAAAAACACCTCGATATATGTACCCGTTTCAAGATAATTCCTCCCCAAACGTGACAGGTCTTTTGTGATGAGCGTTGACACTTCCCCGTCCTGTATGTCCTCGATAAGCTGTCGGAAAGCGGGGCGGTCGTAGTTTGTACCGCTGTAACCGTCATCAACGTAAAACTGGCAGTTCAGAAAACCGTTGCGCTTTGCATAATCTTTCAGCATGGTTTTCTGTGTGCTGATACTCATGCTCTCATTGTTCGTGCCGTCATCTTTGGAAAGCCTGCAATATAAAGCAGTGATTTTGTCGTTATTCAGTTTTGCCCTTTTCATGTCGTCCTCCTTAATGAAAAGGGACTTCCTCAATTCCTATTATACTATATTCCCTTTTCCGTTTCCAGTGCTAATTTACGCTGTTTTCCGCTATCTCCTTAACCCTTTTTGTTATCTGTTCCTCGGCTATCCGCTTGAATACCGTTTCCATTTTTTCAGTGCCTACATAGTGCCTTTCCACGATAATTTTTGTGGGTGGGTGCTGTCGGGTGGCTCTATGCTGTGCCTTGCTGTCTTTGCTCATAAATCTGCTCCTTTACAATAAAATAGAGCGCATAGACTGTTCTATACGCTCTGACGCTGTGTTACTTATTCAGTTGTGATTGTAATAATGGTTGTTTAGACAAACTGGAATTTAAGCCCTCACATAATCTGTAAGAAAATTCTTGATATCTGTTATATGTTGATTTAAAACTGCATGATATACATCAATACTGGTATATTGGTCAAAGGAATACAATTTATGTGCAATAAGTTCTTTTTTCAGACGAATAATTTGCTCTTTTAATTCAGGCGACTTTTTTACTTGCATTACAATTTTATCGCAATATTCTTCGGCTAACTTTATTGTATCTTTATCAAAAAACCACAAATCTACATTCCAAAGCTCATTTCCTATAAATGCCTCAAATCCTTGAAACCAAACTGTTTTATGTTCGGAATTGATTTCTTCCTTCGCCTCATACCATATAGGATGAAATTTATCTATAACAAATTGTGATAAGCGATATAGTTTATCCAATGACATATTTTCGTTCTCAATGTCAATATCCAAATCATTCCATGCCATCATATCCATGCGATAACTTCCAACAATATGAGGTGTTCCATATCTGCCTAATTCCGCTAATAAGCCATGGTCATATAAAATACACTTTGCTTGCTCTTTTATCGTCATATCTCCACCTCCAAATTCCGATTTGTATCTTCAATAGAATACCACAATCACACTCATATTTCTATTAGATTTTCATTAAATTTCTTCCTCCCTCCGTTTCGTTTTGTTCTGTTGCCTGTTATGCTGTCGGTTCTCGTTCTGAAGCTCCCTTGCAAGGTTCTTTTTGTTGTAGCTGATAACTTCCGCATACGCTAATTCTGTGGCTGTTTTGGTCTGCTCTTTACTGATACTGTCATATTCGGATTGCAAAGACTGTATCTCGGCTTTCCACTGTTTCGGCGTTATCTTCTCGCCGTTCTGTAAAAGGCTCTGCATACGTTCCTTTAATTCGGGGTACTTCGATAAGCTGTCCTTATGCTCCTTATCGTATTTCATTTTCGCCGGGTATCATGCTCCACCCAAATCCGGCCCTCGTAGTTTTCGATCCGGATGGGCGGGTTTTCCTTGCCATTGGGGAACGTGCCGATGTCAACGGGCCGCTGGGTAGAATAATACTTGTATTCCTGCGCTTTTTCCAAAGTTACCTCCTCTCAGATGTTAGCTTTTGGGCCGGGAAACGGGGGCCGGACATAGAAACATACCGGGCCCCCATGAACCGCGCCCGGAAAGCCTTGATACAAGCGGGTTTTCAAGCGGCAAAAGCTAACTGATTATTCTAATGCTTGGGAGCCATCTATTTAAAGCTTGAGAGCCACCTGGATCCAGTGTATTTTAAAGCTTGGGAGCCACCACTATATATTGTGGTCATCCAAATATATTGCTTAAGATAAGATCCCTCTTTTAAGATGTGTTTATGAAAAGTACCCGTACTTTTCAAATACATTTTAAAGGAGGTTTTCTATGTTTAAGAAAACAAAAGTAAGACAGATCCTTGAACTTCTTCACAAGGATCTAAGTGCCAGAGAGATCTCTAAAACTTTGAAGGTCTCTCGTAATTCTGTTGCATTTGTGAAAGAATCTTATGACAAATGTGACAAAGACTGGGATGAAATATGTCTGATGAACGATGACGAGATCTATCACCTTTTTTATCCCCATACCTTCAGGCCAAGAAACAGATTTGCTCCAGTGGACTATTTGTATGTCCACAGTGAATTGAAAAAGGTCGGGGTTACAGAAATGCTGCTATGGGAGGAATACTGTGAAAAGTGTAATGCACAAGGGATTTCCCATTGCTGTTATGCTACATTCGCAAATGGCTATAAACGCTTTATAGCTGATAAAAATTATACCAGTCATATCGAACACAAACCGGGAGTAACTCTGGAGGTTGACTGGTCAGGTCCTACGATGAGCTACATGGATCCTGACAAACAGGAACAGCAAACGGCATATCTGTTTGTTGCGGCTTTTCCGTACAGCCAGTATACCTATGTAGAGGCTGCCGCTTCTATGAACCAATCAGACTGGCTGTCGTGCAATGTCCACATGCTGGAATTCTTTGGCGGGACACCTGTAAGGATTGTCTGTGACAACCTAAAAACAGGCGTGATCAAACACCCGAAACATGGAGAGGTCGTGCTGAATGATTCCTATTTATCTTTTGCAGAACACTACCAGGTTGCAATTATGCCGGCACAGGTAAAGAAACCCAAACAGAAAGCAAGTGTCGAAGGCGCGGTGGGAAAAATTGCAAGAAAGATCATCGGCATGCTCAGAAATGAAACTTTTCATTCTATAGAAGGGCTTAATTCGGCAATCAGAAAAGTGCTTGACAGGCTAAATGACAAACCCTTCCAAAAGAGAAACGGCAGTAGAAAAACAATTTATGAGCTGGAGGAAAAACCATATCTCAGAACCCTGCCAATGCTTCCCTTTGAGATCTGTGAGTGGTCATATAATCACAAAGTAGGCCCGAATTCCCATATATGGTTTCACAAGGGACAATACTCTGTTCCAAGCAGTTACATAAATAAATACGTTGATGTGCAGTATAACAGTTCTCTTGTTTGTATCTACGCCTCACATCAATTAGTAGCTGAGCATAAACGTATTCCCACAGGCATTCGGAATGCGAAAAGAACAGAGATGTCCCATCTTCCATATCCAATATACACTCCGGATACAATGGAATCAACGCTGAATAAAGCAGAAGCTATTGGCAACAGTACAAGAACCGTGATAGGCAGGTTGTATGACAATGCAAAAGTAAAAGAACAGGCTCTTGTAGATGCAAGAACCGTATTGGATATCGCTGGTGTATATGGTAAAGATATCCTTGAAACAGCTTGCAGCCTTGCACTTAAGGACTTTCATCTGATTACTTACAACACGCTTATGCCTTATGTGAAAAGAGCTGCAAAAAACAGAAAAAATGATCTTACAAAAAAGAACGTAAAAGATCATAAGCAGGGAATCGTAAGAGGTGCGGATTATTATAGAGAGGATGGTAAAAATTTATGAATACAGAGATCAAGAAACAATTATCAGTATTAGAACTCAGTGATTTAGTGGCTGTGATCGAGGCTCAGGAAAAAGAAGTATCTTTTGTTGACCTGACTTACAATGAGAGACTGGAACATCTGCTCTCAGCTCTAATAACAGAACGGCAGAACAGACTGATCACCAGGCTGACAAAGAATGCAGATTTAAAGTATCCCAATGCAAGCCTTGAAACTTTAGACTGTGATGCACGAGAGATCAGTAGGGAGAAAATCGCAAATCTTGCAACCATGGGATTCGTAGGTGCTGCAACAAACCTGATCATTACAGGCCCGACGGGTGCCGGGAAAACCTATCTTGCATGTGTCCTGGGTGTAGAAGCATGTAAACAGACTCTCCGGACGTGTTATATCAGAATGCCGGATATGCTGGGACATTTTCAGGCCCACAAAGATAACCTCAGAGAGCAGGTACGATACCGGAAGAAACTGGGAAACTATAAAGTGCTGATCATAGATGAATGGCTGAACTATAAGATCAATGAGAAAGAGTCAAAATTCATATATGAGTTGGTAGAACAGCGTTGTGGAAATAATCCGACGATCTTTGTCGGGCAATACGAGGTCTGTGACTGGCATGAACGGTTAGGCGGCGGAACCCAGGCCGATTCTATTATGGACCGGATCATACATAACTCTTATTCCATACCGACTACCGAAAATAACCTCAGAAAGCTGTACGATTCTCAAAAAGCCAGAAAACTTATGGAGTCCTTAAACTCATAAAAACGCAGATTTATTTTTGTATGTGGCAGACGATAAATCAACCGTAAGCAGGAAACACTGATAACTCTTTAGATGCCACAACATTTATTCCTTTTATCAGGAGGTTTTTAATGAAAATAAAGTTAGACGAACCGACCATTCCTAATGATATTCGACAAAAAATACGAAATCTACGAGTATTGCTTGATCTGGCAGACAATTTAAGGGATGAAATCCTGGCATGGTATACAGCCGAACTAAAATCTTATGATTTCAGAGCTGATGCACAGCAAGAATTATTTAATCCTGGAACAGGAACCACTGTTGAAGGGATATCAGAACTTGCCATCATGGAGGCACTTTCCGAGCTTCAGATTTTTAATGAAGTAAGAAAGAAAAAATGAGGTGAAATTTATTTGCCATTAATTTGAAGCTGTTATTTTAAGCTTTGTTCAAGTTTTATGCAAAAGATTGTCTCGGTGATTTCGATTAGCAGACAAAGAGAGGGCAGAGCCGGTCATCAAAGGTTCTGTCTTCTTTCGTTCAAAAAGAGAATATGCTGGAAAAATAAGATTTCGAGGAATTTCGTATCAACATAGCTGGCCAAAGGTCTGCTTTGTTATTTCTTAATTTTATTCAGGAACATTCCAAAATTACTCTGGACAATTCATGATATTTTCAGTACAACTATATCTTGTATCTTATAGATGGCCCCCAAGCATTAAAATCAGGACGGATTTTGGGTGGCTCTCAAGCTTTAAATTGGTGGCTCCCAAGCATTAGAATAATCATACTTCCTTAAGCTTCCGGCCGCTGCATCCACTGGTCGTTTCAGACAGGCATTTGCGCATCTCTAAATCAATCACGCTCTTGCAAAAACCGTAGTGACAGTGATGATGTCATTATCGATCTCTGCAAAAATTTCGCCGTTCATCTTGCGCATAAGCTGTCTGCAAATGTAAAGTCCCAGCCCGCTGCCTCGAATGTTTTCCGCATTAACGCCGCGCCAAAAGCTCTCGAAAATATGCGGCAAATCGTCCCTGCTGAGCGTACAACCGCCATTCCTGAGCGCAATTTGGACGCATTCGTCATCTTCGGGAAAAATCAATTCCACACGTCTGCCGTCACCGTATTTGAGGGCATTTTCCATAATGTTTTGCAGCACTTCAACGCTCCTGCTCAAATCCCCTGAAAGCAGACAATTTTTATATTTCCCGACGTTAAAATCTGCTTTGATAAGCGCCAATTTTTCCCTGTAATATCCCGTGATTTTTTCAATAAGCTCCGAAAGATAAAACTCGCCCATATCCACTTCAAGGCTAAGGAAATCTTCTCTTGAAGCCGTTATGATCTGCGAAACATAGCCCTCGATCTCGTCCGCTTTTTCGGTGATGCTTTCAGCGATTTTGTGCTGCTTTTCCGTGTCCGGATACAAATTTTTCGACAGTGCCGCCGAGTACAGCTTTATCGCAGAGAGCGGTGTTTTAATATCGTGAGAGAGCGATAACAGCAGCATTTTCTTTTCTTTCTGCATTTCCAGTTCCCGTTGCTTTTGCTGTTCGATGTTTTCGCGGAGAACATTGATTCCCCAAAGGAACTTCCCGAAAAATCGGTTTTTCGTTTCTGTTACCGGTGCGGTGAGATTCCCTTTTGAAAACTCGTAAGGGAGACTGCTCAGGCGTTCAAAGGGCGCAAGAATCGCGTATTTTATATAAAGCATAATTGCGATAAATAAAATCGCTATAACGCCGAGAATGGCATTTACAATTCCCATAAAATATGTCTTGTTGGAATAGCCGTTTATATTGTAATCGAAACGGTAAAGTTCTCCGTTTATCTCATAGATCACATAGTCGCTGTCCGTGCTGTAAAATTTTTCTCCGTATCGCTCAACATTTGTTACATACACACATTCGGAAATGTCGGCAGACCCATTCGTTTCTATTTCATGGACAAGACGGCTTATCTCCACCCGATACTGCCTGCTCCCATCGGTCTTTTCGGCAGCAAGAATCATATTCACAACAGTAAAAAATAGGATTATAGCAACTGTAACTGCCGAAAAAATTCTGTTAAACGCTTTCATATTTATAACCCACTCCCCATACAGTCACTATTTTTTTGGGACTTTTTGGGATGTCCTCTATTTTCTGCCGCAGCCATTTTATGTGTACTGTCAGTGTCTGCTGTTCCGAAAAGCTGTCGCTGCCCCAGACCTGCCCGAAAATGTATTCCTTGCTTAAAGCCCTGCCCATATTCTCCATCAAAAGCAGGAGCAGTTCAAATTCCTTCGTGGTCATTTCCAGCTCTTTTCCGTTTTTGTAAACGGTGCGGCTCGCCCTATTTATGCGTATATTGCCGTCAGTAATTTCATCAAGAGCGTACCGCCGCTTAAAAATCCCGCTTATTTTTGCGAGCATGATATCAATATCATAGGGCTTTTCAATGTAGTCGTCCGCACCGAGATTCAATCCGTTCAGCTTGTCTTCTTTTTCCGTTTTCGCACTTACAATCAGTACGGGCGTATTGCTTTCTGTACGGATTTTTTCCAGAACATAAAACCCGTCCCTGCCGGGCAGCATGATATCAAGCACGACAAGCCTTGCGCCGTATCTTTCGTACAGCGGCAAGGCTTCTTCGGCTGTTTGGACCGCCGATACCGTGTAATTTTCCGCACGGAGAAAATCACACAGCAGATCGGCAAGTTCCTTGTTGTCCTCAACAATGAGAATATCCATATTACCACCCTAATTCCAGAAGCCAGTTATTCAATGCGCGCTCCCTTTCTCTTATCTGTGTGGAACATTCGCTTAAGTCGTACTCTCCCTTTATGTTCCCGTCAACAATGTACATGACCCTTGTACATTTTGCCGCGACCTTAACATCGTGGGTAACGAGCATGATTGTTGTTCCCTCAGAATTTAATTTTACAAGCTCTTCCATTACCTCGTCGGAGGAAGTGCGGTTCAATGCCCCCGTCGGCTCGTCGGCAAAGATCATTTTCGGGTTGTTTATCATACTGCGGCAAATGCACGCCCGCTGGAGCTGACCGCCCGAAACCTCATTGATGTCGTTGTCGGCAATGTCGATAATGCCGAGCCTGCGCATGAAATCTTGGCCGCGCCGCGCCGTTTTCCTGCGGGGATCACGCTGCTTTTTGGATTGCGTTGCAGGAAGTATGATATTATCCAATATGGTGAGGTTTTTCAGCATATACATTTGCTGAAAGATAAAACCCATTTCGTCAAGGCGCAGGGCTGCAAGTTCTTTTTCTCCTATCCCTGCGATATTTTTCCCACAGAAACTCACTTCTCCTGCGGTAAAATTATCCATGCCCGAAACTGCGTACAGCAGCGTGGATTTTCCAGAACCTGACGGACCCATAACGGCGACCATTTCTCCCTCGCCAATCGTGAAATTTACATTTTTCAATACGTTGTTCTGCCGCTTGTTTACGATATACGTTTTGCAGAGGTCTTTTACTTCGAGAATATTCATAATAGATTCTTCCTTTCATTATTCAATGCTTGCTGTATCGGAGGATTTGATTTTTCTTGTGTACAAGGAGGTCAAAAACGCGCTTACGGCTGTGGCGGTAAGGACGATAACGGGGAATACTGCGTATATCTCCACAGGGTTTTGCATATATTCTACGCCCATTTCAAGCCCCATCGTCCTGAAAATAGGATCGAAGCAAAGCTTTGTAATGGGCATACCCAAAAGCTCCGCAAGAAGTACAGCCGCCGTCACCGCAATGAAAAATCTTAACGTGTGCTGTCCGTATATTTTTGCGTTCCTGATGCCTATGGCTTTCATAAGGGCGATTTCCGCCTGCTCCTTTGCGATAAAGGAACGCTCCACAAGCACGGTTATAAGCGCGGCTAATATTACCGTAAGGACGGCGGACATTTTTTTCACCGCGTCTATGGCGTCGCCGACTCCGGTGGTGTCCTTTACGTCTTCGCCCGCTGTTTTAACGCTTGAAAACTTAGGGTAAAGCTCCTTGATCTTTTCAATTCTGCGTAATACTTCCTCATCGTCGGGGTCGTCGGTAAATTTTATCTGCGTACTGGGAGAGCCGCTTGCTGCGATATAGTTGATATCGCAGTCGGTATGAACCCTTGCGGATATGCCCTGGTTGACCATTGCCTGATACAGAGCGGTTATGATGAACTCCGCTGTTTCGCCCGTCGGGTAGGACACAGTAACGGTATCGCCTATCTCCGCCTTAAGCTGTTTTGCCAAAAGGGTTGTCACTGCAATTTCGTCGCTGTTTTGGGGAGGAGTACCCTCTAAGTATTCATACATATCCATTGTTGTTCCCGTACCCTGAAGTATAGCTGTCTTGCTTTCATATTCGCCGTAGCTTATCGTCGTATAAATAAAATACTCCGTCATACATTCCGCGGGCATACCGTTTTCCGCAAGGGTCTGCTCCATGTCCGCAAGATATTTTTCAACCTTTTCATGTCCGTCCTCGGCCATAAACTTCATAGCCTCATCGCCGATGTCCGTAACGGCGTGGCAGTCCGCCTGCCCAAAATATTTCAGCAGCTTTCCGCTTTTAAGAGATGCCGTGGCATTGGAAAGCATTATCAGCAGCGACATACACAGAAAAAACGTAAAGGTAATGACAGCGTAGCGTTTGGGACTGCTTACAATATCGTTTGCGGCAAGAAAAACCGTCGTGCCAAGCCGCGATCTTCCAAGGCTCATAACGCCCTTTTTGCAGAAGCGTTCCCCCGTCTGCCCATTCCTTACAGCGTCGATCGGGGACATTTTGCTCACCCTGCCCGTGCAGCTGAGACAGAACAGGAGAATCACAGCTGCTGTCAGAACCGCGCAGGCAATGTTTACAAATCCGTTATTGCTGCTGTCTATTATAATAGACTCCGAGGAATAATTTATAAGCATTTTCCCGAACGGGTAGCTGAGTATCAAGCCGAGTGCTGCGCCGACAGCGGAAATAGCGAAGTATTTTGTAAGGTACAGCCCCCGAATTTTTATGTTCCGTATGCCTATGGCTTTCATAACGCCTATCTCGCGGAATTCTTCAGAGAGGGTAAAGGCTATGGTGAACCGCAGTACCGCAAAGGATATGATGATAAGAATAAGGCTCACCGCAAGGATAAGACCCATGATTATCATGTTAAAAATATAGGCTTGACCCAGTGTATCCGCGCCACTCGCAAAGGTAAAGCTGTCGGATATATCCGCTATCTGGGACAGGGTCTTGTCAAGATTGGCGGTGTGTATGTATAAGCATTTCCCGCCGTACATATTTTTCATCGTTTCGTCGGACATATATTCGTCAAATTCCTCGCCGTTCATGATAAACCTTTTAATGCCTATCAATTCCGTGCCGCAGACAGCGTCCTTGAAACTGCCCGCAAAGGTAAATTCGTGGCTTACGCCCTCTATTTCGACAGTAATTTTGTCGCCGACCTTAAGTCCCATGTTTTTCACCGTGAAATGGGAGACATAGATTTTTCCTTTCGGTACACTTTTAAGAATACTTCCGTCGTCCAGAAAATAATTTATCCCCATATTTCTGTCGCTCTGTAATACTAATTTCTGATTGAGATTGGAAGCGTTAAGCGGTTCGCCGACCCGCGTAATATTTGACTGGGACATCGAGACAAACTCCTCAATACGGAACTCATCTATCGCGGAGGCGTCTTCAAGCGTCCCGCAAATGTCCTTGTCTGAGGATTTGTTTTCGCTCATCGCCCAGTAATCGGGTACGTCCGCCATCTCAAAATAGCTGTCCAGCGCAGTCGTCACAGTGATGATGTTGCTCACGCCGGAGGACATGAACATCGACGCGAGTATAATAAATACCAGCAATATCACATTCATTGCCCTTTTGCGCTTAAGGTCTTTTTTCAGTATTTGTAAATACATTTCTATTGCTCCTTTCGCTTTGTGATTCGATTGTAGCATAGAAGTTATTAAATAATCCTTAAATCGGTTTGCGGAAATCAAATTTATATCGTGATAACGAAAATTATCTGTGTGCTTTTATGAAACCGAGAATCAGAGGTGTGGCAAGCGAAAAGCAAAAGCGTTGGCAAGCAATGAGCCCTTTCTTCAAACTGTATCAGTATATAATTGTACGCGGACAGCCGAATAATAGCAAGTGCCTAATTATGAATTATTTTGGCTAACTGATAGAATTATGTAGACATATTCAAGGGTGCTTTTTCATACTTGTTTTGGGCATCTGGTCAAAGCTAACGGATAATGCAATCATGTGGTTTATTGTTGAACATTTCGAAACCAGCATGGGGATAGCATTTGTTTCAACAATTTTACTTTTTGCTTTATCTTATGCGCTATCTACTACCTTCTTCAAAAGGAAATACGTCTAAATAGGATAGCAAAAAGTGCTGCCGCCCTGTTATCTCTGCCGGAGAGGAACCGGGAAATGAAAGAAAAAGGTGCTTCTGTGCATGTTATAGGCGGTTCCAGAGAATGATCAGTCACGGAGGTAAGAGTTTCTATTCTCTTCGCATATTTTGAAGAAATCTGATCCAGATATACCGGATGAACAGCACCCTGTTCTGCTGCTTTCCGTAAGCGTCGCCCTCCCTTCCAGTATTTCCGCTCAAAGACGGATTATGTAAACGGAGGGTCACAGTCCCTCCGGAGAGGGCAGTACTCAGCCTTTGTGTTGGTTGCTTTAGCCTCGGATACGCCATCGGGCGTAACGATAATCATAAGACACAGAAATAGCCGCCCCGGTCTCGCAAACTTAGGCGGCTATTCTATAGCTTAATTTTTGTTGAGCCAGCCGTCTTCCGGCGGCACTCTTTTCTGATTCCAATATAACATAAACTGTTACTGATTTCAAGTTAATAGGCTTTTAGAAAGTGTTGGTAAATGTGCTGAAATTGAAAAAAATTCCACCTGTACTCGTTTTTATAGAGGCTACAAAATTTTCGCATATAGGTATACCCGCAGGGCGCTTCACTTACAGATGATGAACGCTTTTTCTATACCGCTGTAACTCTTCTTCGCTGACATTTCCTATGATTTCATCAAGAAATGCCAGCAGCTTTTTCTTGTCTTTCGGCAATTTCCCATGAAACTGGTACGCATTGGAAGCTCCCATTGCCGCAAAGATGGTAGGTATCCGCAAATTTTCAATGAGTGTCCGTAGCTCTTTGTATTTTTCAAGTTCGCCCTCATCATGCCAGTTTCCATGCTGTATTTCCGTATAAAGCTCTGAATTGGGATAAATCGTAAGCATATTTGCTCCGATGAGCGTAGGGTGTATCTGGTTGCATATATCAGCCGTCAATTTTGCGCCGATTTCTCCACGACCTGCTCCAGAAATACTTACCAAGTAAAAGAAACTGTAATGAATGCCTGCTGCATCTAATCTCTGGCATTGCTCTATGATGTCAGCAGAGGTATATCCCTTATTCATAAACCGCAGGGCTTCATCATCGCCCGTTTCTATTCCTATTGTCAGACCGTCATATCCCATAGACCGCAGTTTGGTAAGTTCTTCATTGGTTTTCGTGGTAACATCAGTAATCCTTGCAAACGAACCGATAGACTTTACGGACGGGATATACTTGTGGATTAGCTCTGCAATCGCAGTTAATTTGTCATAAGACAAAACAAAAGGGTTAGCTCCCGTCAAAAACACTCGGTCAATACGCTCGTTGTTCCAACCTTTCGTTGCTCTTTTAACCTCCTGTAAATCATTCTCAATATCCTCCAGAGGGGACATTCTGAATTTGAACGGCAAGTCATTATATAAAGTACAAAACTTGCATTTATGATGCGTACAGCCTGCCGTTACTTCTAACAAAATTGATGCCGCTTCATACGGCGGTCGCCAAATCGTTCCTGTGTAGTGCATAAACACATCTCCTTTCCTTATTCCTGCGCTGCTTTTTGTGTATAAAAGGTATGCCCGCAGGGTGTTTTCTGTAGTTTATACTAATTATACTTGTGAACAATGATTTTACAAGTACTGTACTTTTTTGTAGTACATAATTTGTGAATGTACATTGGTTTTTCAGAAAAGGTGTGTTATACTGTCTTTGAAAGGAGTGGCAGGAATGAAAAAAAGTACATTGGCTGTTGAACGCTGCAAAACAATTTCTACCATACAAAAAATCTTAGGCGGTAAATGGAAAATCGAAATTATCTATTACATCGCCTTTCGGGATATACACCGCTTTGGAGAGCTTCGCAGGCATATCGGCGACATTACGGAATCAAGCCTGACAAAGCAGCTTCGGGAACTGGAAGCGGACGGTTTCATTACCCGTTATGACTACAAAGAAATCCCTCCCCGTGTGGAGTATAACCTTACTGACTTAGGCAAAAGCTTCATTCCTGTTTTTGAACACATGAAACAATGGGGAGATGAAAACCTCAGCGAGTAAGAAAAATATCCTAAGGGATATTTATTTTCTTTTTCCAAAGTTGCAATCTATACTATTTTGTGTATGATAAAAAATAACAGAAGTCTTGCATTGAAGTAAGGAGCGGGGTAGAATAAGTGTATTGTGACATCCGCATGGTGCGGATGCGACCGTATAATGTACAGTTTAGATAATCGCAATGAAGAAAGAAGAGGTGGCTGGATGTTAAGGAAGATCAGTGCAGAAGAATTGGAGAGGATCATTTCTGAGAGAAGAGAGGGAGAGCCGCTTGATCTGTCGGGCTGTCTTTTTGAGGATCTGGATCTGTCAGGCTGGAATCTGCGGGGAATTAATTTTGATAAAAGTGATTTCCGGAATGTAAGGCTTAACGGCGCGGATCTGTCGGGCTGTTCTGCGTCGAATGCATTTTTTCAAGGCTCAAGCCTTAGGGGGACGATTCTGCAAGATGCTTTTTTGCATTCTGCAGATTTCAGATATTGCGATATGACCGGTGCTGATATATCCGGTGCGGATATCTTTGCGGCGGCGCTTCATGGAGCGGCGCTTAGGGGAGTAACCGCGGATGAGCGTACGAAGTTCTATGAGCCGCGGTGTCCGATGAGCGGGGCGTTTATCGGGTGGAAGGTGTGCTTTGGGAGGCGAATCGTGCAGTTGTTGATACCTGCGGATGCGCGGCGGCTGCAGGGAACTACATATGAGATACGGGTGGATAAGGCGAAGGTGCTCTCGATAAGAACCGAGGACTATTCCCAGAGTTTTACGGAAGCCCATTCCTATGTGGATGAGAATTTCTGGTATCGGACGGGAGAGTGGGTGAGGGCCGAAAGCTATGAGACGGATCGTTTTACAGAATCCGGGGGCGGAATCCATATCTGGATGGACCGGGAAGCCGCGATTGCGTATCTGGGGTGATAACGAATGGAGAAAATATGACAGGCTAAGGAGTGTGAAAAAGCGATGGTGAATCTTGAAGTGCTCCGTGAAGAAGAGAAGCTGGCGTTTGGCAGCAGGGAAATGATATTTGTACTCATATATAATCATTTCCCTGCTGCCTTCTGACTTATGCCTATATCCGTCCGGTCTCCATGAATGCGGTCCGGTCATACCGTCCGGTCAGCAGATACGGCACGATTTCTTCTGCGTCTAACTTCTCTACCAGATTCAGCTTATGCACCAACAGACTGTTCCTGGAATACGCGCCGCCCACAATAGTGTTGATCGGCAGTTCTGCCCACGGATCGTCCAGAGAAGAATTCAGTGTCAGAGAGGCTGTGCCAGGCTCCCAGGACTGGTAGTTATATTCACATAGATTCTGCAGTAGGGCCCCGTTGACGAAATGAGAAACTCCATTTTCGTCAGGCATCCGGTCGAAATGGAAGTAGAAGCCGCCGCCAAATACCTGCTTTCCGTTTCCGGGATTCTGGTACAGGGCATGGGTGAGCGGACTGTTATACTGCCCTAATTCCATATGGATGTCAACCAACTGGGTTCCGCGGCGGGTAACGCCTGCTGTTACCGTATTATCATTTCTGCGGATTACAAATTCTGCTCCCAGTTTCTTTGGGATAGAGCCGTTGTCGCGTCCGCATTGGACAGCCATCTCAGCGCCCGGTCCGCCAAGAACCAATCCCACCGGATATAATCCAAGAGATTTCCCATAGGTTGCGTATACGCCCAGGATTGCCTCATAATAATCGTCTGCGAAGGTCGGTTTGTGTATATGGCAGACAGAGAGAGTAACAACCGGCATGGAGAACGGTTTCAACGGCGGAGGCAATATCCGGGCAATCGCCTGCGGGTCCGTCAGATAAGCCAGATACAAGCCTTCTTGTTCATCCATAAGAGAGACCTTGCCGAAGTTGGGGATATCGGACTTGGGTGTATAGAATGCGGTCTCTTTCTTCTTCTCGGTAAAGAGTGCACGGGCTGCTTCATAGCCGCTCCTGGTGGCCGGGGCGATGGTGCCGTCCTTGACTGCGCTTCCTACCGCAACCGCCGGAATACCCTTTGCATTCAGCTCATCAACCAGGGACGTATCCGGACGATATCCCATAGACAGAATTACTGCGTCGGCAAGAATCGTAACTTCTGTATGATCCGCCTGTTTTTCTAATATCACGGAATCTTCCCGTATTTCCTTCAGAGCGTGGCCCAGCAGGAATCTGGTATCGTGCTTTGCCAGACGGCCGCATACGTCCCCTACATTGGTATGGTTAGCGGTGGGAGCCACTTGATCCAGGATATCGGCAATCGTTACACTGCACTTACGGACAGCCAGATACTCTGCAGTCTCGATACCGGTCATGCCGGCGCCGATAATAACCACCTTCTTGCCGGAGAGGTCCGTTTCGCCTGTCAAGATCTGAGGAATGCTGTAAACATGGGGCTTTTGGACTCCTGGAATGCGGGAAGGAATCACCGGTTTGGAGCCGGTACCGACTATGACTGCGTCTGGTTTCAGGTCAAAGAGCATATCTGCCGTCGCGGCAGTATTGAGCCGGACTTCCACGCCCAGTTTGTCAAAAGCGGCCTTGTAATAATCCATGATCCATTCCATCCGTTCCTTATGGGGCGGCATCTTTGCCTGATTGATCGTTCCGCCAAGAGTATCTCCCTGTTCAAGAAGAGTTACACGGCAGCCGCGTTCGGCTAATGTCTTGGCAGCCATCAGACCGCTGGGACCGCCGCCCACAACGGCGACAGAGTGACGGGCAGGATCATGGGCCAGGTCTCCGTATTTCCTCTCTCTGGCGAGACGCGGATTCAGCGCGCACTCTGCAGGCAGTCCGGCAGCGTTATATTCATTTAAACTCTCAAAGCAGCGCAGACAGTTGATACATTTGCACAGTTCATGCTCTCTGCCTTCCTGAACCTTTTTGCCCCATTCTTCATCGGCAAGCCAGCTTCGGCCCATGGATACGAAATCTTCCACTCCGTCTTCCAGGAACTTATCAGCCACGGCGGGTTCACGGATGGAGGATACGCCGATCACCGGGATCTTCACATGATCCTTCACTGCCTTGATTAGATCGCGGCGCCAGCCCTGTGGGAAGGAAATCGGCTCTACACAGGTCATACCGGTTTCGTACATCCCCACAGATACATCTATGAAATCAATTCCCGAAGCTTCAAGAGCCATGGCGATTTTCACGCCGTCCTGAATGTGGATGTATTCTTCCGTAACGCCGGTCTTATCCAGGAATTCGTCAACCGACAGACGAACGCCGACAGGGAATTCGGGTCCGCAGGCGGCGCGGATGCCTGCGATGATCTCATTGACCATGCGGAGACGGTTCTCAAAGTTTCCCCCGTATTCATCGGTCCGCTTATTGGTATAAGGGGATAAAAACTGCTGCAGCAGATAGCCGTGGGCGCAATGCAGCTCCACACCGTCACAGCCTGCTTTTTGTACCCGGATGGCTCCGCTTATGAACTGGCCGATCAGTTCCCTGACTTCGTCTGTGGAGAGCGCTCTTGTGGGCTGCTGTAAGTATTTACAAGGGATATCTGAAGCAGAGACTACCGGTGCGCCTCCAAGAAGAGCGGTAACTGTCTCCCTGCCCGGATGATGGAGCTGGATAAAGATCTTGCTGCCGTGTCTGTGTACTGCATAAGCCAGGCGGCTTAAGGGTTCAATATGCCTGTCCTGGGTAACGGATAACTGGCGCATAAGACCTGGTCCGTGTACATCATTGACTCTGGTGATTTCCGGGATGATAAGTCCTGCACCGCCTATGGCGCGGGCTTCATAATAAGCGATCATATCTTCGCTGGGCGTGCCGTCCAGATTCGCCAGCCCAATGCCCATAGGAGACATGACAAGACGATTTTTCAGGGTCACGCAGCCAATCTTACCTTCTGTAAATAATCTATCATACATAATAATACTCCTTTTCATCTGGTTAGAAAATCGAATAACCGCCGTCCACTGCTAATGAGGCGCCATGAATATAACTGGATTCATCACTGGCAAGGAAGGCAATGGCTTTTGCTACTTCTTCGGGTTCTCCCGGACGTCCGGAAGGACTCATCTTAATCTTCATATTCAGCGGATGCTGCGGCATCTCCAGGATCCTTGCGATCATCTGGGTGTTGATTGGTCCTGGCAGAACCGCGTTGATCCGGATGCCTGTATGCCCGTGATCCAGGGAAATCTGACGGGTCAGTCCTAAGAATCCATGCTTTGCGGTTGTATAGGCAATCCCGCCCCGGCCTGCCGCCGTAGAGGCCATGGAAGCTACATTGACGATGGTGCCGCCGCCGTTATTTTCCATAACAGGAATCACAAGCTTCATGATCTGGAATGCGGCAGTCAGGTTGGTGGCGAGCACCTTGTCCCATTCGGCGTCGGTAATCTGGTTCATATTTGCCAGGCTGCCGCCTATACCGGCATTATTTACCAGGATATCTATCTTCCCATAGTGATCCAATGCAGCCTTCACCAGTGCATCAAGCGCTTCTGCGGAGGTAACGTCTGTTTTCTGGAAAAATGCGTCTCCGCCGGCTTCTTTGATTATGGACACAACCTCGCTGCCGGCTTCCTCTGTTGTGCCTGTGATAACTACTTTGGCGCCTTCTTGCGCCATCAAAATGGCGGTAGCTCTTCCAATACCTTTTGTTGATCCTGTTATGATTGCAACCTTGTTCTCAAATCTCATATTCATTCGCTCCTTTTTTGGTTCTAAAGTCATTCAGTTCTTTATCATGCACTTATTATAATCAGAATGAAGATAAATGAAAATGGTTGTGCTAACCGAATCCAAATTGACAATTTGTGCACCGTGCACTATACTATTTGTGAAAGGAAATGCAGAAGATTATGAGGTGATTTTATGCTGTTTACAACCCTGATGAATCAAGTTTCCGCAGGGGCGTTCGCCGAGATCATATATTCTAAGGATATCTTTAATCTGGACAATGTAGCGTTTATTGACGGTACACAAATAGAATTTGACAACAACACCCTTTATTTTGGCTATGCTTCTTTTTTGAAAAAGAATACGGCGAACCTTAATCTGCCTTCACAGTGTGTGCTGGTATGGGATATAGACGGTCTGGACTCCTTTTCGGAGAAGAATACGGCGCCGGCTCCTCTTTGGGCCGGGAATACAAGCCTTGCCCTGGTAGACGCCAAAGAACTTTTTCAGGTGTTTAATGCGGCGAAGGTTCTGTTGGATGAATCCCGCGGCCGGGGATTCTATGGAGAGATGATGGATTGTGCGGCGCATTCCCGCAGTATGGAGCCGGTGATCAATCTGGCGGCGGCTAAGCTTGGGAACTCGCTGATCCTTTTGGATGCTGATTTTAAGATACTGGCACATTCTACGATTTTTACAATTGATGATCCTCTCTGGGCAGAGAATATCCGGCTGGGGTATTGTACCTATGAGTTTGTGAGTGCCGTGCAGGAGATCGAGGCTGTGAAGAACGCAGCCAGGACCTCGGATCCGGTGGTGGTTACCTGCTATGCGTCCCCGCTTCGGAAACTGTCCAGTAAGATATTCATACGGGGGAATTTTGTAGGAATTGTTCTGATGCTTGAGAAAGAGACGCCTATTTCTTCTATGCATTTGCAGTTGTTACCGGTTATCAGTTCGGCGGCAGGCGATGCGATTTCCCGCTATGCGCCCTATCTGGTTCCGGGAAATACAATCTACCAGAAATTGCTTTATGATCTGTTGATCGGCGCGCCTCCGGAAGAAATCGCCCCGGCTATTGCGGAACTTCAGTTTTCTATGCATCTGTGCGCCCTCAGCATTCAGCAGAGCCGTTATTTGGGGCAGAAGCATTTGAAAGAAGATGTGGCGCGCGAGTTGGTACGAATTCAGCCGGATACGCGTTTTACATTCCATGAGAATGGTATTGCCGCGTTAGTTCCACTTGCAGATGCCCCTGGCTTGTCTCTTGAGATGACAGAAGCATTGGAAGATCTTGCGGCAAAAGAATATCTGCGGATCGGTGTTTCTAATCTTTTTTTCCGGGTTGAGAATTTTGCCGCACGGTACGCGCAGGCTTTTCGGGCTCTGGAGCTTGCGTCTAAGCTATGTCCAAAAGAGAAGGTAAGCTTCTATTCGGATTATGCTTTTTACGATCTGCTTGATTCTACAAGAGAACGGGAGCGGCTTGGATTATACTGCCATCCGGCTTTGGGGCTTCTGAGACGCTATGACCATGCTGCCGGAACGGATCTATATCATACCCTGGAAATCTACCTGGCATGTAACTGCAGTATCAAAGAGGCTGCGCAGAGCTTATACATCCATCGCAATTCCCTGACGTATCGGCTGGAATGTATCCGGAATCTGACGCATGTAGAATTGAATAACAGTAATGTACGTTTTCTATTGGAGATATCTTATCGGATTGACCATTTTATCAGAAGAGATTCTTGACAAATGGAGGAAGGATGCGGTAGTTTTAATGGAGAAAGAGAGGAGGAGATTCTTATGAGTATTTTATTCAACGAACAGGCGGGGATTTTTAAACTGGATGCTTTGGATACCAGTTACATTATCGGTATTTTTGACGAGGACAAGTTTGTCTCACATTTATATTATGGGAAGAAGATCATAGATTCAGATGTTAACTATCTGTATGGGCCGCTGTATCAGGTACGTCCTTCGGTGCTGCCGGGGCAGGCGGGACGGATCATGGATGCGGTCCCCTTCGAATATCCGACTTATGGCTGCGGGGATTACCGTGAACATTGCCTTGAGGTAGAAACCGCTGACGGGTACCATGCATGTGACCTTCGTTATGAATCCCATAAGATCTATCCGGGGAAAACGCATCTGAATGGATTGCCGTCAACCTTCGAGAGGGAGGACGGCGACTGTAATACGCTGGAACTGGTATGCAGGGATAAAGTGCTGAAGCTTAAAGTGACGCTTCTCTATACGGTCTTCGAGCATCTGAATGTGATCACGCGCGCGGCGCTTATTACGAACGAAGACGAGAAGGCTGTCTATCTCAAGCGGGCAATGTCTGGCTGTCTGGAATTCGACCATCAGAACTTCGATGTGCTGACGCTTCATGGAAGCTGGGAGAGGGAATGCGGGCCGGTTCGTACGCCGCTGCGCCAGGGGAAGGTCACGACGGGAAGTACCCGGGGCGAGTCTGGGCCGACGGACAACCCGTTTCTGGCAGTGATCTCTTCGGATGTGACGGAAGATACCGGGGAAGTATTCGCCATGAACCTGGTATATTCAGGGAATTTTCTCGGAGTTGCGGAGGGGCATCATTTCCGCGGCTCACGGATCGTGATGGGGATCAATCCGGTTAATTTCAGCTGGAAGCTTGGACAGGGAGAGAGCTTCACGGCGCCGGAGGTGGTGATGGTATATTCTGACCAGGGGCTTGGGAAGATGAGCCGGACCTTCCATGATCTGTACAGAAGGCATCTGATCCGTGATGTCTATCCGGATACCTTAAGACCGATCCTTGTAAATAACTGGGAGGCGACGTATTTTGATTTCACCGTAAAGAAGCTGACCGAGATTGCGGCTGAGGCGGCGAAGTGCGGGATTGAATTATTTGTACTGGACGACGGTTGGTTTGGGAACAGGAATGATGAGAGAAGAGGGTTAGGAGACTGGTTTGTCAATGAAGAGAAGGTGCCGGGAGGGATCGGACGTCTCGCGAAGGAGATCAATCATCTCGGGATGAAGTTCGGGCTGTGGATCGAGCCGGAGATGGTAAGCCCGGATTCAGAGCTGTTTCGGGCGCATCCGGATTGGGCGATCCAGATTCCGGGGAGACACCGCTCCTTGTTCCGCCATCAATATGTGCTGGATTGGTCCAGGAAGGAAGTGCGGGATCATATCTACGGTATGATCCATCAGGTATTATCCGGCGCGAATGTGGAGTATATCAAGTGGGATATGAACCGTACCCTGACGGAGACGGCGTCGGCGGCGCTTCCGGCAGACCGGCAGGGGGAGCTGTGCCACAGATATGTTCTGGGGGTATATGAGATCATGGGGAGGCTTCGGGATGATTTCCCATCACTTCTGCTGGAGAACTGTTCCGCGGGAGGTTCCCGGTTTGATCCGGGCGTACTCTACTATAGCCCGCAGATCTGGGGATCGGACGACTCGGACGCCATAGAACGGATCAAGATTGAGATGGGCGCTTCTATGTGTTATCCGCTCTCAACGATCGGCGCCCATGTAAGTGCGGTGCCCAATCATCAGACCGGCAGGATCACTTCACTTGAGACGCGGGGGTATGTCGCTATGGCAGGGACATTCGGGTACGAGCTGGATATTGCGCGGATGAGCGAGGATGAGAAAGCGGTTATCCGTAAGCAGGTAGATCTCTATCATAAATACCACGGGCTTGTGAAGGACGGAGACCTCTACCGGATAGAAGATTCACTGGGCAATCCGGATTATGCGTGCTGGATGGTCGTGTCTAAGGATAAGAAGGAGGCGCTTCTGACTTATATCCAGATACATGCGCTGCCGGGGTATTTCGGGGCGGCGAGAAGGCTTAGGCTGAAAGGACTGCAGGAAGAAACCGTATATGAGACGAAGGTTATCTCCGTTTCCGCAGAGGTCAGGAATGAGGACGTGCACCGGGAAGGAGCGGATGGTACGGAGAAGACTTATGCGGCGCTCAACCTGACCGGATCGGCGCTGATGAACGCGGGGTACTGGATGGACCGCTTAAGCGGTGATTATATGGGGATGATGATCCATCTGCAGGCTAAGTGATCGCCTTAGGATTATCTTAAGAATTAAATAATCGTATATTAAAGTATGTAACAGCCCTGTTTGATATAATTTGTCGAACAGGGTATTATAATTTTAAGGATAACCCGCAGAAAGGAATAGAATCCTATGTCTGACAGAATATTGATCGTTGATGATGAAGCCGAGATCGCCGACCTGATAGAAGTCTATTTAAGCAATGAGAATTTTACTGTTTTTAAGTTCTATTCTGCCGCAGAAGCCCTCGAATGTATCAACACAACCGAGCTTGATCTTGCTATTTTGGATATTATGCTGCCGGAGACAGACGGATTTACTTTGTGCCAGAAGATTCGTTCCAAACATACGTATCCGATCATTATGCTGACAGCCAAGGATGAAGAGACGGATAAGATCACGGGGCTTACCCTTGGGGCAGACGATTATATCACGAAGCCGTTTCGTCCGCTTGAACTGGTAGCAAGGGTCAAGTCCCAACTGCGGCGCTACAAGAAATATAATCCGGCGCATTCAGGAGAAGCGGAGAAGGAAGAGCATATGCTCTCGCATTCCGGTTTGATGATGAGGTTAGATACACATGAATGCTTTCTGAATGATAAACCGCTGGTATTAACTCCTACGGAATTCTCTATTTTGCGTATCCTGTTGGAAAATAAAGGGTGTGTGATCAGTGCAGAAGAATTGTTCCATCAGATCTGGCAGGATGAGTATTACACCAAATCAAATAACACGATTACGGTTCATATCCGTCATCTGCGTGAGAAGATGAATGACACTTTAAGCAAGCCTAAATATATAAAAACCATATGGGGAGTTGGGTATAAAATTGAAGGATAGCGTCAGAAACGAATATTTAGAATTTCAGATGAAGATCATGCTGCGGTTTTGCGTGAACGCTGTGATTTCCGTCGCAGCGGTGATCGTATTATACCTGTTTCTGTGGAAACAGCGGGGCGGCAATTTGATCGTGTGGTTCTTGGAATATTTTATGAGAATGGAAGAAGAACAGGCATTTCTCATATATCATTATTATTTTAGAAGTTGCAAAGAGATCTTTTTCGCTGCGGCAATTTTATTGATTTTCGTTGTGTTGCTTTACTTCTTATTCCGCTGGATGAGCCGCTATTTTCAGGAGATCAATCAGGGTATTGATGCCTTACTTGCGGAAGATGCCGGGCAGATACATTTATCAGCAGAGATGTTCCCCTTCGAACGTAAATTGAATGCAGTGAAGCAGACGTTAGAGAAGCAGAGACAGGAAACCATATTTGCAGAACAGCGGAAGGACGAATTGGTCATGTATCTTGCCCACGATATCCGTACTCCGCTTACTTCCGTGATCGGCTACCTGAACCTTCTCGACGAGGAACCGGACATGCCTGCGGATCAGCGTGCCAAAAATGTTCATATAACATTGGATAAAGCGTATCGTTTAGAAGAGATGATCAATGAATTCTTTGAGATCACCCGCTATAATTCCAGGCAGATCAAGCTGTCCAGAGAACCGATCGATCTATATTACATGCTGGTACAGCTATCCGATGAGATGTCTCCCGTCTTTGCACAGCATGGGAATTCGGTTGTGTTAGAGGTTGATGAGGATCAGATGATTTATGCCGATCCGGATCAGATCGTGAGGGTATTCAGCAATATTTTGAGAAATGCGGCTGCATATAGTTATCCCGGTACAGAGATTGTTATCTCTGCCAGAGAAACAGACGGACAGGTCATGATCGCGTTCCGGAACGAAGGGAATCATATTCCGGAGGAAAAATTATCTTCCCTCTTTGATAAATTCTATCGTCTGGATAAGGCGCGTGTTACGGATACCGGAGGCACGGGCCTTGGTCTGGCGATCGCAAAGGAGATTGCCGTCCTGCATGGCGGGTCTGTCCGCGCTGCCAGCGAAGGCGACACGGTTACGGTCATGGTTTGTCTGCCTTAGGATTTTCTTAGGATCTTCTTAGGAATGAAACAACTTCATATTAAAGTTCGAGATGCCTTTGTTCAGTACAATTGATATTGAACAAGGGCATTACTTTTACAGACAGAAAGGAGCTTTATTATGACAGGAAAGTATAATCAGAAAAAGGGCAGAAGAAATATACATCGTGGCCGCAGGCGCAAGAGAACAGGGATGATACAGACAGTTAGCATTGTTGTTGTGGTTTTGCTCTCTTTTATGATAATTATTGGCTTTGCCAGGAAAAGTAACGCTGAACTGGGAAGAGAGTTATTTTTGAACGACAGGCAGATAAGGAATGTAAACCATGATGAGCAGGATGGGAAGGGCGGTGATACACCATGGAATCTGATCCTGGTAAATAATAAAAATCACATTCCAAAAGACTACAGACCAAAGCTGGCAGAAGTACAGGGCGGCGAACAGGTAGACGAACGTATCTACGCTCCGTTGACGGAAATGCTGGATGCTGCGAGAGAAGGAAACGGGGGACAGTTGCCGCTTGTGGTGTCCGGTTATCGGACACCTGAGAAGCAGCAAAGCCTTTATGGTGAGAAGATCATGGAATATGAAAAAGAAGGATATCCGGACAGCGAGGCAAAGAAGCTGGCAGAACAGTGGGTTGCGGTACCGGGATACAGTGAACATCAGTTAGGTCTTGCGGTAGATATCAACGGAGAGACCTACGATGTGTATTCATGGCTTCAGGAGAACAGCTATAAATACGGATTTATTTTCCGATATCCCGGGAATAAAACACAGCTTACCGGCGTGGCAGAGGAAGTCTGGCATTACCGTTATGTGGGGACGGAGGCAGCGGCAGAGATGTATGAGCGGGGAATTTGTCTGGAAGAATATCTTGAAAACGCTCTTTAAGAATTTAACAATTCTCCATGATCGCCTGCACCGCATGTCTGGTATCGGTCAGCGGGAACAATTCATATCCCACAAGTCCGCGGTATCCGCGCGCCTCCAGATGGCGGAGAACCTTCTTATAATTGATCTCTCCGGTGCCTGGTTCGTGTCGGCCCGGCGCATCGGCCACGTGGATGTGGCCAAATTGGTCTCCATAGTTGCTGATGGTATCGCAGATACAGCCTTCGTTGATCTGCATGTGATATATGTCATACAATAATTTGAGCCTGGGGGAATCGATCAAACGGCAGATCTCCGCACCGGTCTGGGTGTATTTCAGGAAATTTCCAACGTGATCGGTGGTGACGTTCAGAGCTTCCAGGTTCATGTTGATCTCTGCCTGCTCTGCCAGCCTTGCGCAGGCAAGCAGTGTGTCGTACATGGAGCAGAGCTTCACGGTATCGGAAATATCATCGTAGGAGTTCACTACGATGCCACCTTCGCCAAGTGCGTTGGAATGGATGGTGACGCTTCTGGCATTGACGGTTTTGGCGGCTTCGATGGATCTCTTCAGTTCTTCCAGGTATCTTCCTTTATGGGCCGGGTCAATCAGCGAGTAGTCGGCGTCTCCGTTGAAGCCGCTGATGAGGATACCGGCAGCCTCGGCGGCTTCCCGCGTCTCCTTAAGATCGCGGATTCTCCAGTCCCAGAATTCCACGGCGGCAAAGCCGTCATCCTTGGCGGCCTGGAATCGGTCTTTCCATTCCAGTTCAGTGTATAGAGTATCAATACATGCGCATTTTCTAAGACTCATCTTATTCTACCTCCGAGATTTTAACTGGTCTTCATTTTTTGCAACATTTGTAACATTGATGTGCATTTACATCATTATTGTATTTTGGAGAATATTAGATGTCAAGATAAAAAGTGATCTTATTTCATTTGCACATGAAAGATTCTCGTGATAAACTGTAATACAGAATAAGATAATGGAGATCTCCGGCTGGCTCTTTTCTTCCGTTGGCATCCTGTTTTTCTGCAGATATTCCCGGAGAAATATCAGCGGAAGATACTGACGGACTTGTAGAAATCAGTTTTCGGACAGATTGTCAGGAATGACCAGACGAAGGAAGTGAAGAAGAAAAAGTGGAACAATTATTTCTTATAGCAGGATTGATTACGGCTATTTTGGTGGGCGGTCTGTATAGTTCCCATATGAATCGGAAAAAAGCTCACCATATGCTTTTGAAGCAATTCGGGGCGAAACCAGAGTATAAGGATTATAATTTTGATGAGATTAAGATATTTTGGAAGGAAAGGAAGAGCAAAGACTGCCGGGGTCATATAGATGATATCACCTGGAACGATCTTAGTATGGATAAAATCTTTGCGCGAATTAATATGTGCTGTTCGTCGGTAGGAGATCAGTATTTGTATCGGAGTCTGAGGACCCTTTGCTATGAGGATTCGAGGCTGGAAGCTCTGGAAAATAAGATCATATTTGTGACGGATCATCAAGACGCCAGAATAGATATACAAAAAAAGCTATTGCGTATAGGCAAAAGAGAGAATAATTATTATATCTCATCATTCTTGAATGGGTTAGATCATTTTAAGCTGAGTAAAATATGGATTTACTATTTGCTGCAATTGCTGCTGTTTTTGGCAATTGTTATGAGCATCCTTTTGCGCCATACGTATGCGTATGCTTTCTTGGGGATCATTTTCTTAGTGAATATAAATATCTATGCTTTGATGAAAGGAAAGTATGAGATTAATATGGATCTTATGATAGCAGTACAGAGCATTCTAAAGATCAGCGGAGAGTTTGCAGAGGAGAAGAATGATGCAGTATTCGGGGGATTTAGAGAGAATCAGGAGGTTGTCAGGAAACTGACAAAATCCTTGAAATTCATCAATGGAAGACATCGAAGAAAATATTCAGCAGATTTTATGGAAGTATTTGCGATGTATATAACGGGCGCCTTTTTATTTGACTTTGTGATGTATAATCGAATCCTGACGATGTTGGAAGAATATTTAACCGTGATTTATCAGGTGTTCGAGCTGCTTGGGGAGTTGGATATGGCGGTTTCAGCGGCTTCATTCCGAAGAAGTATCCCGATGTATTGTGTTCCTGAGTTCGATGAAGGGGGTGGGATCAGTTATGAGGAGATGTACAATCCATTGCTGGAAGAGCCGGTTTACAATGATTTCAGCCTGAATGACAGTTGTATCGTTACGGGATCCAATGCGTCCGGGAAATCCACCTTTATTAAAGCGGTCGCGATTAATGAGATATTGGCTATGAGTATCCATACTTGTGCAGCGAAGACTGCGCGTATAGCAAAGGCAGAGGTATATACATCTATGGCGATCAGGGATGATCTGCTGGCGGGGGAGAGTTATTTTGTAAGAGAGGTTAGATCGCTGCAGAGGATTGTAGAAGTGATTGACAGAGGGAACCTCGTCATAGCGGTAATAGATGAGATCCTCCGGGGAACGAACAGCCAGGAGAGGATCGCGGCTTCGGCAGCGATCTTAAAGTATCTGGAGCGTAAGAATTGTATCGTGATAGTGGCATCCCATGATGTGGAGCTGATTGATCTGCTAGACAGTGATCATTATGCGAATTACTATTTCAGTGAGAAGGCCAGGAACGAGGAGATTGTATTTGATTATAAGCTTCATCAGGGAATCTGTGAGCAGAGAAATGCGATAAAGCTGTTGGATCATTTTGGGTTTCCGGAAAGTGTTGTAGAAGCTGCCAATCGATATTTGGCCCAATGGAAATGAGAATACAGTTAAAGAGAGGGGAACTATTTTATCGCGGGTTACGTACAATTATAAATATTAAGAAATCAGACAGGCAGGTGAGAGACGTGAGAAAGAGATTCAATGTAACAGGTGTCTGCAGGCCTGGGCTGCATTACATGGTAGATATTGGAAACAGGCTGATTGAGATAAAGGAAATGGTAGATCGAGGAGATTATTTTACGATTAATCGTGCCCGGCAATACGGGAAGACGACAACCTTGAAGGCATTAGCTGATTTCCTTGAGAAGGACTATATGGTGATCAGCCTGGATTTTCAGATATTAGGCGCTTCAAAGTTCAGAAATGAGAATATATTTTCGTTGGCATTCGCGAATCTCTTTGTACGGGCGATGGAGAGTGTACAGAAACATAGTGCGGCCACCCAGGCAGTGTGTGCTTTGAAACAGGCCTTGCAGGAGAATAGAGAAGAATTGGAATTGTTTGAACTCTTTGAGTATCTAAGCGGAATCTGCAGTAAGGCCGAAAAACCTGTTGTCTTACTCATTGACGAAGTAGACAGTGCAAGTAATAACCAGGTATTTCTTGATTTTCTTGCGCAGCTGAGAGGGTACTATATAGACCGGGATGTCAAAGCGACATTCCATTCGGTGATTCTGGCCGGTGTCTATGATATTAAGAATATAAAGCGAAAGATTCGGTCGGAGGAGGAGCATAAATTTAACAGCCCATGGAACATAGCAGTAGATTTCCCGGTGGATATGAGCTTTTCGGCTGCTGATATAGCTGGGATGTTAAAGCAATATGAAGCAGATTGCAAGGTTGGGATGGATGTCGGAGAGATCGCTGGAATGATATATGACTATACGTCAGGATATCCATTTCTGGTTTCGTATCTCTGTAAGTTGATTGACGAGAAAGTAACTAGCAATCATACAGAAAATGTGTGGACCCGGGAAGGTGTGTTGGCGGCAGTGAGGATCATGTTGTCGGAATCCAATACTTTATTTGAATCATTGTTCAATAAGCTTGAAGATTACCCGGAACTTAGGAGGATGCTTGGGGAGCTTCTGCTTCGCGGGAAGGAGATTCCCTATGTTGTAGGTATGCGTTCGATTGAGACAGCATTGATGTTTGGTTTTGTTAAGAAGGCTGATCATAATGTAGTGATAGCAAATAGAATTTTCGAAGTATTGCTGTATAATTTGTTTTTGGCATCAACGGATATGCAGGAAGAACCTATTTATAATGAAGCACTGCGGGATAAGAATCAGTTTATCTGTGACGGACGTCTGGATATGAGATTGGTATTGGAGAAGTTTGTGATGCATTTTGATGAAATATACGGAGACCGTCAGCAGACATTTATAGAAGAAGAGGGACGCAGATATTTTCTGCTGTATCTGAGGCCGATTATCAATGGGGCGGGGAACTATTATGTAGAGTCCAGGACCAGGAATATGGAACGAACAGATGTTATCGTGGATTACTGCGGGGAACAATTCGTGATCGAGCTCAAGGTGTGGCGCGGGAATGCGTATCATGAGCGCGGGGAAGAGCAATTGGCGGCGTATCTGGAATACTATCATCTGGAACGAGGATATATGCTCAGCTTTAACTTCAATAAGAAAAAGGAGATAGGGGTCAAGGAGCTGCGTATTGGTAAGAAAATGTTAGTAGAAGCGGTTGTGTAAATAAGAAATCAGACAGGCAGGTGAGAGACGTGAGAAGGAGATTCAATGTAACAGGTGTCTGCAGGCCCGAGATGCACTATATGGTAAACCTTGAGAGCCGTCTGGAAGAGGTCCGGTGCTTGATAGATGGGGGAGAATATTTTTCGATAAACCGTGCAAGGCAGTATGGGAAAACTACGATGCTGCACGCCCTGGCGAGGTATCTGGAAGATGATTACTGTGTACTCAGCCTGGATTTTCAGATGTTGAGTCATGAAGATTTTGAGTCAGAGGCCTCCTTTGTGTCTGCATTTGCAAGAGAAGTAATGGCGGCGGTAGGAGGAGAAGACGTTCCTGCAGGGATATTAGACCAGCTAAAAGCATTTGCAGATGGGGAACAAAAGCAAGTAAAGCTTGCACGCTTGTTTATCTGTCTCAGTGAGTGGTGCAGGGGAACGTCCAAACCGATTGTACTGATGATCGATGAAGTGGACACGGCGTCCAATAATGGAGTGTTTTTGGATTTCCTTGCGCAATTGAGAGGGTATTTTAACCAGAGAACGACACGTCCGACTTTCCAGTCGGTAATTCTGGCGGGGGTGTATGATATTCGGAATCTAAAGCAGAAGATTCGGAAGGATTCGGAGCACAGGATGAACAGCCCATGGAACATTGCGTCGGAATTTGATGTAGACATGAGTTTTACAGCGGAAGATATTGCCGGAATGCTGAGAGACTATGAAGCGGATTGCCGGACGGGGATGGATATTTCTTCTATAGCAGAACTTATATATGAATATACATCGGGATATCCATTTTTGGTGTCACGTCTGTGCAAGCTCTTAGATGAGGGCGCTTTCCATAGCGGGAAGCTAAAACTTGCAGGCGGAGTGTGGACAGAACCAGGGGTACAGGAAGCTGTGCGCCTTCTGATTACGGAGAAGAATCCATTATTTGAATCCTTATCCAATAAACTGGGGGATTATCCAAAGCTTAGGAATGTATTGTCGGAATTGCTTTTTGAAGGGAAGAATATTACTTACAATCCGGATGATGAAGCAACGGATATGGCGGTGATGTTTGGATTTGTCAGGATTTGTGACGGTTATGTGGTTGTAGCTAACCGGATTTTTGAGACACGTCTTTATAATATGTTTTTGGCAGGCAGAGAGATGCAGGAGACAGAGATTTACAAAGCTGCATTGCACGATAAGAATCAATTTGTTCAGAACGGACATCTGAATATGAGAAAGGTGCTGGAGCGGTTCGTGGAGCACTTTGATGAATTGTATGGTGATCAGGACAGGAGATTCTATGAGGAAGACGGAAGGCGGTATTTTCTATTATATCTGCGGCCGATCATTAACGGAACCGGGAATTATTATATAGAGTCCCGGACCAGGAATATGGAACGAACAGATGTTATCGTGGATTACTGCGGGGAACAATTCGTGATCGAGCTCAAGGTGTGGCGCGGGAATGCGTATCATGAGCGTGGGGAAGAGCAATTGGCGGCATATCTGGAATACTATCATCTGGACCGGGGATACATGCTCAGCTTTAACTTCAATAAGAAAAAGGAGATAGGGGTCAAGGAGCTGCGGATTGGAGAGAAAGTGCTGATAGAAGCGGTTGTGTAAAGGCGGCGGGAGGCGTACTAACGCCTCCCCATGTCCCTGTATTTCGTCGGCGCCATATGATAATTCTTCTGAAAATAGCGGCTGAAATACAGCGGATTCTCGAAGCCGCACACATTAGAAATCTTGCTGATATTATAATTGGTAGAACTTAAGAGTTCCTTCGCATGGTTCAGCCGCACTTCATTGATATACTTCTTGGGGGTAAGGCCGGTATAGCGGGAGAACTCCTTGATAAACCAGCTTGTACTTGTCCCGTAGCTTCTCGCCAGCTGTTCGATGGCCAGATCTTGATAGTAATTCCGGTGGATGAATTCCAGGATATCCTCCATCTCTGCATTATAGCCGTTTCGGTTCCGGTTTGCCTGTTTCCTTGCTTCGCGCGCAAGCAGCCAGACCAATTCCTGGCCTTTGAGGTTGGCGATCTGAAGATATCCCGGCTGTTTCATGATAAGCTCCCGGATGATACCCTCGAACAAGGCGGGGATGTAGGACGCCATGCCGGTATCTATGATCTGCCGGTCTAATCCGGCTTCTATTAACAGACCGGGAATATCATTTCCGGAAAAATGCAGCCAGTAGAACTGCGCATTCTCGAAGTGCCGGAAGGAATACTGCTGTATCTCAAACGGATAGTAGAGTACGGTACATCCCTCATCCAGTACAATCTCCCTGTTATCTAATATAAAATGTCCCTTTCCCTGATGGATATAGATGATCTGAAAATCCTGCCTGCCGTTTAGCCGGTCTATATTGAGATTCCTGCCGCAGTTCATAGAGATCTTGCCGCAGCTATGGACCAGAAAAGGGAGGTCCACGTTATAATTGTCAAGATCCTGGTCGTAAAGATATGCTGAGTATTGTAGCATAGACACGTCTCCTCCAAACAAGTTCAATTTTGTCTATATTTCAGATTATAAAGGATATTCCCATAACGTCAATGGTTTTCTATAATTTGATTAATAATTTTACGAGAGGGGAAGAATTATGAAGACTATTAAGAGACGTCATTGGATTGGATTTGCTGTGATCGAGATATCATACTGGTGTTTTCATGCTTCATTTATTGGATTTTTAATGTCTTATCTGCTGTCAAAAGGGATTACCAATACAATGGTAAGTATATTTATGGCGTCTTTTTTGCTGGCGTCATTTGTGGGATCATTTGCCTGGGGCATGGTCTGCGACCGGTTTCATACGAATCGGAAGGTGTCGATTGCCTGCTTTTTATTGGCGGGTGTATTGATGTATCTGATTTATTTTTCCTATGAAAGCATACCGATGCTGGCAGTATTATATCCGCTGCTTGGGTTCGTGTGTCTGCCGCATGCGACGAACATAGACTCCTGGCTTCTGCTTATCTGCGAGAATAATTTCTCAGTCTATGGTAAGATCCGCTGCCTGCCGTCGTTTTTTTATGCAATCACATCCGTTGTGCTTGGAAGGATGATCTCTGAATTTGGGTATTCGCTTATGTTGTCTGTTGGGACCGTATTTCTGATCATGGGCATTACAGCTGCAGCCCTACTCCCGGAAGGCAGGGGAGCAGTATCGGATAAAGGGAATGCTAAGACTGAGGCAGGCGGGAAATTCGGGCTTCGTTCTCTGAATCAGGTATTTGCAAGCGGGGAATATCGTTACCTGATCGTGATTCTGTTTCTGGTGGGCCTTGCGATCGCGCCGGTGAATAATCTGAAAATGCCGCTTCTTAAGAATGTTGGAGGCAATGTCTCCGATCTGGGGATCGATGCATTCATCTGTGCGGTTGTGCAGGTGCCGTTCATAGCTCTGGCGGACAGGATAGAAAGATATTCTCTTCGTCTGCGTTACATGCTGCTTGCGGGACTGCCATTCCTGAATTTGATACTGGTATTTTATGCCGCGTCGCCGGGCGCGATCTTTGCGGGATCATTCCTCTACAATATGGGGGTGGGGATTCTGCTGCCTACCATGAGAAGTGTTACGGAGAAGAGTGTTTCTCCTGCGTTCCGCAATCTGGGGCATAATATGGCGGATGCGATATACAGCAGTTTTACAGGAATCATCAGTCTGCTGTATTCCGGGCTGGTAATGGATCTGTACGGAGTGAAGAGCCTGCTTATGATCTGTATATTGATCGTCCTGATACCGGTTCTTCTGACCTGCAAGGGGGCGGTGACCCGTTTGCTGTCGGACCCATGCCGCTGGGGCAGGAAGAGATGCAGAAGAATGTGAGCGGATTCCCGCTTTGTGGTTCGTTGCTTACTAAAATAAATTCAGTGGTTTACTTTAATAATCGGATAAATAGGTGATAATTAGAGTATATGCATAAAAAACGAGGATATTTATTGCATATATTTGTGAATAATATATAAAAATTTGAATCTTAATTTTGATAATCTGCGAATTGAACAGGTAAATAGATACATATAAAATAGGAGTATCTCAAGGAGCGCTTCTGTTAAATAGATTGAAATCAAAGATTGATAAGGAGAGATTCAAATGATAGAAGAGAAAGAAAAAATCAAAGAAAAGAGAGTTCCGACATTTTCTGAAGCAATCATGCCGATTATAGTTATGCTCGTTGTCCTCACGGTAGGGAAGGGCATGATGGGACTGGCTACAGAGCCGTTATTAATATTGGTTACGGTATTTGCGGGAACCATGGCATGGAGGCTGGGGTATAGTTGGGATGATATGATGCAAGAGATCTGTCAGAAGATTGCCCGCGGTATGCCGGCGATACTGATCTTGATTTCTGTGGGGGCTGTTGTAGGTACATGGATGATTTCAGGTACGATACCAATGATGATATATTATGGTGTCCAGATTGTGAATCCCAGATGGATGCTGGTGACGTCATTTATTATCAGCGCGATTGTGTCTGTCTGTACCGGAACTTCCTGGGGAACAGCGGCGACTATGGGAGTGGCGCTGATGGGTATCTCCGGTACTTTGGGCATTTCGCTGCCGGCGACGGCAGGCGCAGTGGTGGCCGGTTCTTTCTTCGGAGATAAATTATCGCCGCTCAGCGATACAACAAATCTTTCCCCGATCGCGGCAGGAAGCCAGCTTTATGAGCACATCGGACACATGTTGTGGACGACGATTCCGGCAAGTATCATTTCTCTTGTTGTATATGCGATAGCGGGAAGCAAAGTTGCGGCAGGTGCAGACGCGTCATCGGAGACAGTTACAACGATGCTGGCGCAATTAGACCAGATGTTTCACTGGAATATTCTGTTACTTTTGCCTATTATAGTAGTTTTGGTCGGCTCCATTATGCAGAAGCCAACGATTCCGGTCATGATACTCTCCAGCGTAGTGGCAGGAATGGAAGCGATTATTTTTCAGGGTGCCTCTTTTGCAAATGTTATTACAAGCAGCGCCACGGGTTTTACAGTATCTATGGTGAGCCGTGAGGGATGGAATCCGGAAACAGCGTCAGAGGAAGTGCTAAAACTTCTTGAAAGAGGAGGACTTTCCGGTATGATGAGCACGTGTCTGCTGGTATTCTGTGCGTTTTGTTTTGCGGGTATCATGAGCAGATCGGGTTCGTTGGATGTAATTCTGAATAAGATTCTATCAGTAGCAAAGAATACAGGTACACTGATCGCCTCAACTGTAGTCTCCTGTATGATTATGGCTGTTTCAACAGGAAATTCGTATTTATCTATATTGATCCCGGGCGAGATGTTCCGAAGGGCTTATGTCAGGAGAGGGCTGCACCCCAAGAATCTTTCGCGTACACTGGAAGATGCTGGAACGGTATTTGTTCCGCTGGTTCCCTGGTCTGCGGCGGGCGCTTATATGACGTCATGTCTTGGCGTGGAAGTTCTGGACTATCTGCCATGGGCGGTACTCTGTTATGTGGGATTTATCATTGCGATCTTCTACGGGTTCACAGGCATCGGAATCAAAAAAATTACCGAGGAAGAGAAGTGCAAATATGAAGAAGAGATGGAATAGGAGAGATGAAGTCTATGATTAAATTACTCAAGAATGCAAATGTTTATGCACCTGATCCGTTAGGAAATAAGGATATTTTGATTGCCGGCGAAAAGATCTGCCGGATTCAGGAAGATTTGAGTATATATGAGAATCTGCCGGATGTAAAAGTGTATGATCTGGAAGGAAGATATGTCATTCCGGGCTACATTGACCTGCATGTCCATATAACCGGCGGCGGCGGGGAAAAAGGCCCGGCATCCAGAGTACCGGAATCACAGCTGTCAACATTTCTTATGAGCGGGATTACAACGGTAGTAGGACTTCTCGGTACGGATGGAATTACGAGAAGTGTGGAAAACCTGGTGGCGAAAGCAAGAGCTTTGACAGAAGAGGGAATTACGGCGTATGCGCTGACAAGCTTCTACGGATATCCGCCTTCAACGATTACAGAAAGTGTTGAGAAGGATATCGTGATGATTCCGCCGATCATCGGAGTCAAGACAGCGGCATCTGATCATAGAAGTTCCAATATTACAGGAGAGGAATTGATACGTCTTGCAACGTCTGCAAGAAGAGCCGGACTCTTAAGCGGTGCTCCGGGTCTGGTAACGATCCACATGGGAAATGGAAAGAAGGGTCTGGAACCAATTTTCTATGCACTGGATCATTCGGATCTTCCTCCGGATAAATTGCTGCCGACACATATGCACAGGAATCATGAATTGGCAGAGCAGGGCGCAAAGCTTGTGCGCAGAGGCGGATATATAGATTTTACGGCCGGATGTGATGACGATGAGCTTTTGAAGAATGCAGAGACTGTTTTATATACCCTTGACCAGCCGGGGGTAGAACTGGACCACATTACTCTATCCAGTGATGCTTACGGAAGTCAGCCGCGTTTTGATGCAAATGGAAAGTGTGTCGGACTTACATATGCATCTCCGAAATTCCTGCATAAGACAGTTCAGATACTGGTAAAGAAAGGGCTGCCTTTGGAGCGATCGATCAGGCTTCTTACAACAACACCGGCGTATCTTCTGGGAAAAACAGGGATCAAAGGTTGTATTGCGGTCAATGCGGATGCCGATTTACTTGTGCTTGATGACCATCTGGAGATAGATGGGTTATTTGCAAAAGGACAGGAAGCACTATGGAAAAAGAGATTAAAGATGAAAGGCACTTTTGAATAGACAATACAACGCAGAATGGAGAGACGGTCATGGATGTTTTGACGCAAATTAAGAATCAATACGATACGTTAAGTAAGACGCAGAAAAGGATTGCGGATTATATTCAGCAGCATACGAATACTTGTTGTTTCGCAAGTTTGAAGGAGATTGCCGCTGCTACAGGGACGACAGAGGCGACTGTGATCAAATTTTCCAGAATGATCGGCTATACAAGTTTTCAGGATATGAGGAATCAGTTGAAAGAAGGAAAGCCGGATTGGACATCACCTATTACTACAGAAGCCTTTTCGGATCTTCCGTTCGAAGAGCTTTTCAGACGGAATAAGACGCAGCAGGAGGAGAATTTTGCGACGATCTGGGAAGCGGGAAATGAAAAGGCTGTTAAGGATGCAGTAGAACTGCTGCAGAATGCTAAGAAGATTTACTGTGTTGCATGTGATTTTTCCAGTGCGTTATCCCGGTATTTCCATGCCCGTTTTACGCGCCTGGGGCTTAATATTGAGGATGTCGGGAGCAAATCCACGCCGGAAATCCTGCATTCACTGGCTTTTGCAGATGAAAAGGATCTAATCGTTGTATTTTCATTTGCGGAATATAGTAAGATGACGCTGGCGGTAGAAGAATATCTGAGTGTCAATGGAATCAAGATACTGTGCTTTTCAGACAGAGTCTCAAGTCCGGCGTCTCTTATGGCTGATGTGTCTATCATATGCAGTACCAGGCATTTTATCCTTTTGAATTCCATGACATCTGTGATCATATTGATCGATCTGCTTGCGGTGGCATTTTTTAACGAGAATAAGGTGATATTTATACATCATAAAAGGAAGCTTGATAAAATGCAGAGATATCTTTTTGAAAAAGGAGTAATGCCTCTTGACCGTATGGATCCTCTGTGAAAAAGGAGGAAGAAGATAGATGTCTTTGGAAATGAAACATTTCTTGATCATATGTCCTTTGGCGTTTATAGCCGGGATTATTGATGCGATTGCGGGAGGAGGAGGCCTGATCACGCTGCCGGCATATATGCTCGCCGGTCTGCCTCCCCATTTCGCGATCGGAACGAATAAGTTAGGGGCAGGACTTGGAACGGCCGTCGCGCTGGGGAAATATATGAAAGACGGATATGTGAGGCTTAGACAGGCTGTTGTGTGTATTGTCTGTGCCCTGGCGGGTTCCGCGGCGGGAGCAGGATTGGGGATGTTAGTGGATGATGAGATCTTTGGATTTATTATGATCCTGGTTCTTCCGGTAGTTGCTTTTTACGTATTGAAGGAAAAAGATTTTGATAAAAAACGAGAAGTGTATACCGCTAAGAAGATGATCTGCTTATGTATTCCGGTTGCATTTGGCGTAGGGGTGTATGACGGGTTTTATGGAGCCGGCACCGGTACCTTCTTTCTGCTGCTGCTGACAGGGGTGGTTCATATGAATCTGCGGGAAGCCAATGGGATGACGAAGATCAGTAATTTGGCAACGAATATAGCGGCATTTACAGTTTATCTTATGAATGGCCGTGTACTTTGGACATTGGGATTGGCAGCAGGAGTATTTGGTATTGCAGGAAATTATATCGGCGCTGCAGTTTTTGAAAAGGGCGGCTCAAGGATTGTAAAGCCTGTTATGTTAATTGTATTGACGGCTTTTTTTACAAAGATTTGCAGTTCATTTATAGGAGGCAGGTGAGAGGCTCACCTGCCTCTTGTTCGATTACGCAATTCTTTTGTGAAAAATAGTAAAAAATGTGCACATATTTTTGTGCATATATCCTAAAATTATAAAAATCCACCAAATACGACAGATGCCGTTTTGAAAAGAACGAAAATTATGTATAATTTATTTACAACATAATTTCAAACAAAGAAAGGAATGTGAAAAGATGTATAGCAAATTAATGACATGTTTGGCCAGTGTAAAAGAGAAGATTGATTTTAAGCCGGAGGTTGCTTTGATCTTAGGTTCCGGGCTGGGAGATTATGCAGACGAGATCAGAATCGTGGATACCATCGAATATACCGAGATCGAGGGATTCCCGGTATCAACGGTCAAGGGGCATAAGGGACGCTTCGTATTCGGATATGTGGAGGAGACGCCGGTAGTGATCATGCAGGGACGTGTACACTATTATGAAGGATATCCCATGTCTGATGTGGTTCTGCCGACCCGTCTGATGGGAATGCTCGGCGCGAAGAAGATACTCCTTACCAATGCGGCGGGCGGTGTGAACGACACCTATAAGCCTGGAGACTTCATGCTGATCACGGACCATATCACAACAGGGGTTCCAAGCCCGTTGATCGGACCTAACATAGAAGAGTTGGGAACCAGATTCCCGGATATGAGCGAGGTATATAGTGTGCGCTTACAGAGCGTGATCCGGAAATGTGCGGTTCAGTGTAAGATTGATATCAAGGAAGGCGTCTATGTACAGTTCACAGGACCGAATTATGAGACACCCGCGGAAGTCAGGCTGGCAAGGATCTGGGGCGGCGATGCAGTCGGCATGAGTACGGCATGTGAGGCGATGGCGGCGCGCCATATGGGATTAGAGGTCTGCGGGATCTCCTGTATCACCAATATGGCGGCAGGCTTGTCCAAGCAGGAATTGAATCACAAAGAGGTGCAGGAAACTGCAGACCGTGTGGCAAAGTCCTTCAAAGAACTGGTCACGATGGTAGTAACGAGTATATAAGCTTATTGCAGTTAAAACAGCATAAAGAGTGAGAAAGAGGGTATAAGAAATGAAGAGATACAGACGTATATTTACGATCGTGATAGATTCGCTTGGCGTGGGAGCCTTACCGGATGCGGCAGACTACGGTGATGCGGGAACGGATACGCTCGGTCATATATCACAGCGCATGGAGGAATTCCATATCCCCAATCTGCAGAAGCTGGGAATGGCGAATCTCCATCCCCTGAAGCAGGTGGAAGCGGCTGAGAGGCCGATGGGATATTATACATATCTGAGTGAAGCCAGTACCGGGAAAGATACCATGACCGGTCACTGGGAGATGATGGGACTCTATATAACGAAGCCGTTTCAGACATTTACGGAGAACGGCTTCCCCAAGGAGCTTCTGGACGAATTGTCAGAGAGGACGGGGCGCGTGATCATCGGAAATAAGAGCGCCAGCGGAACCGAGATCCTGGAGGAGCTGGCGGAAGAGGAGATCGCCACAGGACATATGATCGTGTATACATCGGCAGATTCCGTTCTTCAGATCTGCGGAAATGAAGAGACCTTCGGGTTGGAGGAGTTGTATCGCTGCTGCGAGATTGCCCGCGAGATCACCATGAAGGATGAATGGAAGGTCGGCCGAGTAATCGCAAGACCGTATGTGGGCAAGAAGAAGGGTGAGTTCAAGAGGACCAGTAACCGCCATGATTATGCATTGAAGCCATATGGAAGAACTGCGCTTAATGTATTAAAGGATGCCGGGCTTAGTGTGATCTCCGTGGGAAAGATCTTCGATATCTTCGACGGAGAAGGTCTAACAGAATCGAACAAATCAAAGAGCTCCGTACACGGGATGGAGCAGACGATTGAGATTGCGAAGAAGGATTTTGAAGGGCTGTGTTATGTGAATCTTGTGGATTTCGACGCATTGTGGGGACACCGCCGTGATGTGGAGGGGTATGCGAAGGAGCTGGAGCGATTCGACGTGAAGCTGGGAGAACTGCTGGGACTTCTAAGGGAAGATGATCTGCTGATCATTACGGCAGATCACGGCAATGACCCAACGCATATAGGCACGGATCATACGAGGGAAAAGGTGCCGTTCCTTGCGTATTCCCCATCCATGGAAGGCTGCGGGAAGCTGGAGGATGCACAGACCTTTGCGGTGATCGGAGCAACGATCGCGGATAATTTTGGACTGGATATGCCGGATGGAACCATTGGAAGTTCTGTCCTGGACGAATTAAGATAATAACAGGAGTTATAGTGAGGATTCCCCTCTCAATGAAGATTGTGTTGAATTTGGTCGGTATTTGCACAAATCCTCTATACAAAAGATAGATTGTCCTTTATAATATGATACGAGCGTCAAAAGTACCAGACAGTGCTGATGAAGAGCAGCTGAGAAGGATGGATGCAGAGTTATGGGGGGATTATAATGTATAAGGGATTGCGCAGGGAGAATTATATCCTCTGCTTCGGCCGCCTGGTTACTGCCATGGGAGCTATGGTGTGGCCGATGCTTACTATGATCCTGAGTCAGAAGATGGGAATGAGCGCCGAGCACATTGCATGGGTCATGTCAGCGTTTGGAATTCTGTCGCTGCCGACGAATCTGATAGGCGGGAAGATGGCGGATCATTTCAATAAGAAAATGAATATTGTATTTCTGGACAGTATATCGGTTGTCTGTTATGTAATCTGTGCGGTGATCCCCTTGTCTGCGGTGTCAATTATATTGATGTTCATTGCCGCAACCAGTCAGAATATGGAGCAACCGTCTTATAATGCCATTACGGCAGACCTTACCGTAACGGATGATCGGGAGAGGGCATATTCACTGCAGTATCTCTGTACGAATCTGGGCTTCGTGATGTCGCCGACGATCGGAGGTTTTCTGCTCCAGGATTATCTGTGGCTGGCTTTTCTGCTGAGCGGAACAGCGATTGGCTGTTCTACGGTATTGATCTTCTTTCTGGTGAAGGATATCACTCCGATGAAGGATACCAGCCAGAAGGCTTTTTATCAGACCAGCAGGGAGGGAGAAGGGATCTGGACGGTTCTGAAAGAAAACAAGATGATCATCCTCTATATTCTGGCGGTCAGCGGCTTCTATGCAACCTATCAGATGTATAATTATCTGATGCCGCTTGATTTGGCGAGGATCCATGGCGGCAGCGGTGCGGTCATATTCGGGTCGATCACCAGTGTGAACTGTATTGTGGTAGTTATCTTCACTCCGCTGATCACCAGAATGTTCCCGAAGGTTTCGGATACGGTTAAGACCATGCTTGGACAGGCTCTTTTGGTGGCAGGTTTTGCGATGTTCTGGCTGTTCGCCGGACGGATCCCTGTTTATTACATAGCTATGGTGATTCTGACATGGGGGGAAGTATTCAGTATGCTTGCGGAGAGCCCATACCTGACGAAGCGTATGCCGGCGAGCCACAGAGGGAGGATCAATGGAGTGGAAGGGGTTCTCCGTACAGGCATCACCAGTGTGTATCAATTGTTGATTGGTTTTATCTATGGCATTGGAACGTCTGACGCCGCCTGGGCGGCAGTCTTGATTACCGGCAGTCTCTTTGTAGTGCTGTGTTTTGTATTGATCGTGGAGGATAAGAAGGTATATAAGAATCTGTATTTGTAGTTTTAGTTAAAGGATAGTGAGGGTGCAACGTGAGGCTGTTTGATATATTTGGGAAAAGAGAGGAAAAGGATATAAAGGAGCTTGAGATCTACTCTGGTATGCGCGTAGTGGTGGAAGACACGGAAGATCGTATGCTTTTTATTGCGAATCTTAAGAATCTGTATAAGGATACGGCAGAGCTTTATCAGTTCTCGGAAGGGGATATTTTTCAGGATGTGGACATAGAGTCATATCGCGGATCGGAATCTCTCTATGTTAAGCTCCGCGGTTTTAATGACTGTGAGAGAAAGGCTGTCTTTATGGAGGGAATCGTCACACCCGGACAGAGGCATGTATGGCAGGTGAGAAATCTGACGGTTGTAAGAGTTGAGAACGAGCGTTCCTTCACACGTCTGAATACAGATATCGATGCGGTTGCAGTATCGCCCGGCGATGATGAGAGAGTCTGCAGGCTGTTGAATATCAGTGTGGGCGGAGCGAGTATAGGAACAGAATACCGGTATCACAAGGGCGATACATTTCTGCTGAAGGTGAAACTGTCTGGAGATAAGCCTTCGGTTATGTATTGTGAAGTGCTGCGGGTGATAGAGAAGGAGACGGCGAAGTTCGAATACGGATGCAGATTCCTTGAACTGACCGAGGCTGACCAGGAGCAGATCACGAGAAGTATGGCGTTGATCGCAGAGGGTCAGGAGATATAAGGCATTGAAAGCTCCCGCGTGGGTCCGTAGGTCATGTGTGTACGGACCCATACACGGGAGCTTTGTCTGTATATCTGTTATGCATGAGAGTGATAGGTTATCTTCCTGATATCTGGTACGGCAAGCAGGAGCGGGTACAGCACGAAGGCGATGATAAGTCCGCCAAGTCCCTGGATCAGATTGGCAGGGATACTTGCTGCCGCGGCAGATGCACCATACAGCGGGATCTCACAGAGGAAATATCCTCCGGCTACGAGGATGATATCTGTGATTCCTCCGAGGATGACAGCGGTGTATTGGGTCTTGGAGGTCTTCCCCAACTTGTGGTAGATCATGCCTGCGATGAATGCGATAAGCCCCTTGACGGCAAATGTGATCGGTACATAGATAAAATACCCGCCGAGCAGATCTGCCATAGCCGATCCGATCCCGGCTGCCAGAAGCCCCCAGACTGGTCCGAGGATGACCCCGGAGAGGATTACAATGGCATCTCCGGGATGTATGTAGCCGCCTGTTCCGGGAGTTGGGATCCGGATAGACATAGTCGCGACACATGCCAGTGCGGCGAACAATGCTGTCATGACGATTTGCTTCAGATTCGTATTGTTGTTCATAGTGATAGCCTCTTTTCATTTAGATTAAGTATTATACCCATGGGATGGTGTTTCAGCCTGATAGAGATACTTTATACCCAAACTGGAATGAAAAAAAGGTCCAATATATATAAAAATAACCAGGCCAGTAGGCCTGGCTAAATAGATTATCCAAGGAATCCGAATACATTCAGGAATATTCTTTCATCCTCAACTATTATACATGAAAGGCGGAAGTCTGTTCAGAGAGATTGAAAAAAGAAGTGCTTCTATTGGTACAGAGACGTGATATGCAATAATGGGGTTCGTTGCTTTACAAAAACAGACAAATACGCTAAAATAATAGGAAAGAATTGCTGTGAAAGGAGTAAACGAGATGGAAGAGAAGAGAAACAGCATGCGTATGAGTTTGTCAGCTCAGTTATTGATTAAAAATATGGGAGATAATTTATTGGAAGAGGAGGTAGAGATTGAAGTTCTGGACGTATCGAAGACTGGCGTGGGATTTATCTGTGACAGACCATTAGAGATTGGGGCGGTGTACGAGACTAATCTGAAGATCTGGACGGACGAGGTGATTCATGCATTTCTTAAGGTGGTAAGGATAGAACAGACCAAGGAAGAGAAGTATATATGTGGAACGATCTTCATCGGGCTGCCGGAGATGAATGCGAAGAGGATTGAGGTATACGATATGCTGAAGCGTATGGAGATGGGGAATCTGGAATAAAGGATGCTGCAAGAAGAGACTTCAAAGTCTCTTCTTTTTCCGTTTTTTTGTCAAATGAATTTACGGAGGATTTTTGTGATGGGAAAAATTAAAGCAATGTGGGAGAAGGATGGATATATCCTCAGATCTTCAGAGAAAAATGATGCTGAAAACTATTATCAGCAAAACTATAACCCGCTTGACCCGGAGGTTGCACGTCTTACAGGGTGTAAAGCTTCATTTACCCGAGATGAGGTTGTAAGCTTCTTCCAGTCATGTATTGATGATGAGAACCGCTATGATTTCTTGATTGTTGATCCTGACGGACAGATCATCGGTGAAAGTGTTATCAATGAGATTAACTGGGATCTGCGGAGTGCGAATTTCCGTATAGGGATTTTCCGAAGTGATTTCCGGGGAAAAGGAATCGGTTCCTGGGCGATCCGTATGACTTGCGGCTTTGCCTTTGAACAGATTCATCTGCATCGGTTGGAATTAGATGTATTCTCTTTTAATCCGAGGGCGGAGCAAGCATACCTCAAGGCGGGTTTTAAGCGAGAGGGAGTTCTGAGAGACGCTGTGAAAGATGGGGATACTTATGCAGATGACATATTGATGGCGATGTTGGAAGATGAGTGGAAGGATCTGGATTCATTGCGTATACGATAAATTCTGCATTTACAATCTGTGCCAGATGCGCCTCTCCGGCACTGCTTGTCCGGCAGGGAACGGAGCGTAGAACATTGGCTTGCAGAGGAACATCTGACACAGATATTAAGGCTGTTATAAGAGCTCTTCTTTCTTCTCCAGAATCGCTTCGCACGCGGCACATGCGGCGCAATCACAATATTTGGCGCCGGAAGCTTTCAATTCCTGTCCGTGGGCGTGTATATTCTTCGCCAGTTCTTCTCCGAATAGCTGTGCACCGGCCTCAGATCCAGAGAAAGCGATCAACTGGTCGATCGGCATAATGTCTTCTTCGAGTTCTGCGATGAGATTCCTGGTTGCCTCGGTTTCCTTGTCAGTTCCAAGAGCGTCCAGCCAGTTCTGAGCGGTCTCCTTAGCTTCCGGGCAGCAGGAAGAGGCTGCGATCAGTTCATTTACCTTCTGTGTTACAAAGTCTTTTACTTCTGCGTTCACGATAATTTCTCCTTTCGATCATGTGTATCAGGCATCATTGTATCGTTGGTCTTGCGTTCTTGAGATTCGTGTGGATCCGTTCAAGCATCCTCTCACACTGGCGGATCTCTTCTTCAGTAAAACCTGTATAGAAGATATTCGTCATCTGATCCGATACTTCCGTATAGTCAGATTGAAGCATCCGCGCCCTTGCTGTGAGCGTAAGCAGAGTCTTCCTGCGGTCCGTCGGATCGGCGATCCGGCAGACAAGACCGGAATCTTCCATCCGGTCGATCATGCTGGTCAGGGTGGTCGCGGCAAGCCCGGTCCTGTCAGCGAGTTCTCTTAAGGAAATGTATTCTTCCTGCCACAGGACATAGAGGATCCGGCCCTGCGCCCCATTGAAGGCATCAATATTCTTCTGAGACAGGATCCGTTCAAAGATTCTGTCGCTCAGACGCTTGATCTGTGAAATAATATTGCCTCCTCGAATCTCCATAGCAATGTCCTCCTTTATAGGATTATACTATATAGGAGTAAAATTGTAAAGGGGGTTGGAAGAAGATGTCGAATTTAAGTTGTTTTTTTATCACAGCTATGATAAACTTATAATTGTTCTATATAGAATTGTTCTAATAGGATTAGAGGTGATAGATTGGAAACAAAGGGTAGATTTTATATTACGCAGATAAAGCAGCTTCAAGATAGGATTTTTGAAAGGCTATTACTTGAAAATGGCATGGAAATAAGCGGCGGGCAGGGAAGAATCTTATTTATTTTATGGAAAACTGACAATCTTACAATCAGCGAAATAAGTGAAAAAACTTCTCTTGCTAAAAATACGGTATCCGTTGTGATAAATGGTATGGTAAATAAGGGAATTGTGGAAAGGAATATCAATCCAAAGAATCGCCGTCAGACCATTGTGTCGCTTACGGAGTATGCAAAATCAATGCAGGAAAAATATGAAGCTGTATCTCAGCAGATGAACATGTTGTTTTATCAAGACTTTTCAGAAAAGGAGCAAAATCAATTTGAACGGTATCTTGCCCGAATACTAGAAACATTGATAAAAAATCTGCCTTCAAACAAATAATTGGCTTAGAGATTCTGAGAGTCTGCAAATTAGAAAGGGAGAGTGAATGATATGAAAGCATGGGTTTTACACAAGGAGAATGATTTGAGACTTGAAACAGCGGACAGACCAACGCTTGAGGACAATGAAGTATTGATCGCCGTAAAAGCGGCGGGCATCTGCGGTTCTGATATTCCGCGGATCTATCAGACGGGAGCCCACATACACCCATTGATTCCCGGACATGAATTCTCCGGTATTGTGGTGCAGACAGGAGCGTTGGCAGATCCTGCATGGCAGGGACAGCGGGTAGGCGTATTCCCGCTGATACCGTGTAAACTGTGTCCGCCGTGCAGTAAGAAGCAGTATGAGATGTGCCGGAATTACAGTTATCTGGGTTCTCGAAGGGACGGAGGCTTCGCGGAATATGCGGCAGTTCCGGAAGAGAATCTGATACGCCTGCCGGAGCAGGTGACCTATGAAGAGGCGGCTATGTTAGAGCCGATGGCAGTGGCAGTTCATGCGATGAGGCGCATTGGGGTAAATAAATCTGACAGTATTGCTATCTGCGGTCTTGGTACGATCGGCTTGCTGCTGTATATGTTCCTTATGGAGGCGGGAATGCAGAATGTATTTGTATTCGGCAATAAAGAATTCCAGAAGCAGACGCTTATGCAGCTGGGGCTTGAGGAGGATCATTACTGTGACATCAGAGAATATGACACTGACCAGTGGATCATGGAACGGACCGGGGGGACGGGAGTAGATGTATTCTTTGAGTGTGTAGGTAAGAATGCAACACTGGTGCAGGCCATTAATCAGACATCCTTTTCAGGAAGGATCATGCTGGTTGGGAATCCCTTTGGGGATATGAACCTGGAGAAATCAATATACTGGAAGATCCTTCGGAATCAATTGACGGTAATGGGAACGTGGAATTCTGCATTTACACATGAAGAATCGGACGACTGGCATTATGTGTTAAAACGTCTGGAACATAAGCGGATTGTGCCGGCGAAGCTGGTCACGCATCGCCTTCCATTGAATCAGTTGGAGCGGGGAATGCACATTATGCGGGATAAGACAGAGGATTATGTGAAGATTATGAGTATGATATAGTTCTGGCAGCCGATGTTTCCATAATTTCTAACAGCGATAAATATTCGGGTAAATCTCCTGAAAAGTATTGACAAAATCCTTTTTCTGTGGTTACATTTCCGTATGAACATATGAATATCTATTCATATGAAAGGGGAAACATTTTTAATTCAGGAGGATTTTACCATGGAAGAGAAAGGACGGAATACGATAGATACTTGCGGCTGTAACCATAGCCATGATCACGGCCATGACCATACACACCATGATCACTGTGGCTGCGGTCACGACCACGGCCATGACCATACACACCATGATCACTGTGGCTGCGGTCACGATCACGGCCATGACCATACACATCATGATCACTGTGGCTGCGGTCACGATCACGGCCATGACCATACACATCATGATCACTGTGGCTGCGGTCATGATCACGGCCATCATGCCCACGACCACGAGCCTGTACAGCGCCAGGAAGTAGCGTCTATGCCAGAGGGGGTAGAGAAGCGTGTCTATATCCTTGATAACTTGGGATGCGCGAATTGTGCGGCGAAGATGGAGCGTCAGATCCGGGAATTGCCGGGAGTGAAGATGGCGACAATCACATTTGCGACGAAGCAGCTTGCGGTAGCGGCAGATAACCAGGAAGAACTGCTTCCGGAATTCAGGAGGATCTGCGCATCCATAGAATCAGAGGTCACCGTGACTCCAAGAGAAGAGGAAGCTGTGACATATAAGAAGAAAGAAAGCGTGTTTGCAGATAACCGCAAAGAGATCCTGTCGGTGGCGGCAGGCGCAGTCTTATTTATTGCCGGGGAAGTATTAGAGAGGACGACGGCAGAATCGAAGATTGGCGTTGTGCTGTTTGTGGCCGCTTATGCCATTCTTGGCTTAGAGATCGTATGGACAGCGGTGAAGAATCTGACGAAGGGTCATGTGTTCGACGAGAATTTTCTTATGAGTGTGGCGACGCTTGCTGCGTTTGCCATCGGAGATTTTGCGGAGGCGGTGGGTGTTATGCTGTTTTACCGTGTCGGAGAGATCTTCGAAGATATTGCGGTGAGCCGCAGCCGTTCGCAGATCATGGAGGTAGTTGACCTTCGTCCGGAGACGGTCAGTCTGGTACAAGGGAACGAAGCCCGGACGATTCCGGCGAAGGACGCCAGGGCCGGCGATATTATCCTGATCCGTCCCGGCGACCGTATTCCTCTGGATGGGAGGATCATAGAGGGAGAGAGCCAGATCGACACCTCGCCTGTAACCGGTGAACCGGTACCGGTGAAGGTATTTCCGGGAAAGGAGATCTATTCTGGGTGTGTCAACGATACGGGTGTGCTGAAGCTTGAGGTACAGAAGCCGCTTGGTGAATCCATGGTCAGCCGTATCCTGGATTCTGTGGAGAACGCGGCTGCCAGTAAGCCGAAGATCGATCGTTTTATTACCAGATTCGCAAGGATCTACACGCCGGCGGTGGTGGCGGCGGCAATATTGACGGCTGTCGTTCCGTCATTGATAACCGGGGAGTGGAATTACTGGATCTATACGGCGATCACCTTCCTTGTCATCAGTTGTCCGTGCGCTCTGGTGCTGAGTGTTCCGCTGGCGTTCTTCTCAGGTATCGGTGCGGGCTCGAGAAAGGGGATCCTGTTCAAAGGCGGTGTTGCGATCGAAGCTTTGAAGGATATCAAGGCGGTGGTGATGGATAAGACTGGAACGATCACCAGGGGGAATTTTGCAGTGCAGAAGATCGTAACCATGGACCGGCTGACGGAGAAGCAGATCCTTACGATTGCGGCCGACTGTGAATTGGGTTCTACTCATCCCATTGGAACGAGCATTGTAACAGAAGCACAGAAGAGGAAGCTTACGCTTACGCGTCCGGAGCAGGCAGAGGAGATATCCGGGAAAGGAATCCGTGCAGTATTCCCGGAAGGGACTGTGCTCTGCGGAAGCAGGGGGCTGATGGAGGACTATCAGATAGATACTGGGAGATATCAGAAGGATGTATACGGAACGGAAGTTTTGATCGCGGTGGACGGCAGGCTGGAAGGATATCTTGTGATCGCAGATGAGATCAAGGAAGAGGCGGGCAGTGCAGTGAGCAGAATGAAGTCCCAGCGCCTTCTGACAGCAATGCTTACAGGGGATGCGAAGGATAGCGCAATAGCGGTGGCGCAGCAGACCGGGATAGATGAGGTACACGCACAGCTTTTGCCGCAGGATAAGCTTCATAACCTGCAGAAGATAAGAGAGAAGCACGGCGCGGTTATGTTTGTCGGCGACGGGATCAATGATGCGCCTGTCCTTGCGGGGGCCGATGTGGGAGCGGCGATGGGAAGCGGAGCCGACGCGGCGATCGAGGCGGCCGACGTGGTATTCATGACGTCCTCAATGGATGCAATACCGGAGGCTGTAGACATTGCGCGTAGTACCGGAAGGATTGCGATGCAGAACGTTGTATTTGCTCTGACAGTCAAATTCCTGGTTATGATCTTGGGATTTTTCGGGTATGCTAATATGTGGATGGCGGTATTTGCCGATACGGGTGTGGCGATGCTCTGCGTGCTGAACTCAATTCGTGTACTGTATACGGTGAGAAAGAGTTAGAAAACATTACGAAAATATTAATTTTAGTTTTATTTTATGCCAAACGGTTGAAATCCAAGATACTGTTTGGCATAATTAAATGGGCGGATTTTCGCCTTATTTATTGAAAGGAAGGCATATATGAAGAAGACAGAGGTCGAATGCTGTGATGTGACATACGTCCATGACGAGGCAGTTATGACGGTTCGCGGGAAGATGCCGGACGAAGAACTTTTGAAGGAGTTGGCAGATTTCTATAAGGTTTTCGGAGACTCTACGCGGATCAAGATATTATGCGTGCTGTTGGAATCAGAGATGTGTGTCTGCGATCTTGCCGAGGTTCTTAAGATGACGCAGTCTGCGATTTCCCATCAATTACGGGTACTGAAGCAGATGAAGCTTGTGAAGAACCGAAGGGAAGGGAAGACCGTATTCTATTCGCTGGCTGACGGGCATATCCAGATGATCATCAATCAGGGGATGGAGCATATTACAGAATGATTTTCATATAGTTATCAAAAAGGGACAGTAGCATGACAAAGCAGTTGGGTAGAAGATGCATCATTTATTTGGCGGGGAGTATTGTGTACATTTTGGCTGTTATAACATCTGCACGTTATACATTAGATGCCGAAGTGAAGTTTGTATGGTTTCTTGCCGCATATCTGATCGTTGGTTTTGAGGCGTTCCGAAGGCTTCAGGAGAGTTTGATGCAGAAGAAGTTTATGACAGAATATACGCTGATTATTCTTGCAACAGCCGGGGCGCTTGGGATTGAGAGATATGCAGAAGGTGTATTTGTCATGCTGTTGTTTAACATGGGGATGCTGTTCGAGGCATTCTCGACGGACAATACGAAGCGGTCGATCCAAGATCTCATCAATATACGGCCGGAGTATGCAACACGGCTTGTCCGCGGCAAAGAATTCAAGGTGGATCCATCTTCCTTAAGACCGGGACATGCGATCATTATCAAGCCGGGAGAGCGGATTCCGGCGGATGCCATTGTTACATACGGGATATCGGATATTGATACGAAGGCTTTGACAGGGGAAGCTCTTCCAAGGTCTGTGGGAAGCGGAGATAAGATATACAGCGGATGTATCAACTTGAGTGCGGCGGTGGAAGCGATGGTAATAGGGGCGTATGAAGATTCTGCGGTGACCAGGATTATGAAGATGGTGGAGGAAGCACAGGATCAGAAGGCTGACAGCGAGACATTTATCAGCCGGTTTTCGAAGATATATACGCCGGCGATTCTTTTATGTGCGCTTGCGATCATGATCTATCCGTCCCTGTCGTTTTCCTATGGGAACTGGGATACCTGGATCTACAGAGGGTTGATCTTCCTGGTGATCGCCTGTCCCTGCGGTCTGGTGCTGTCCATACCGCTTGCATTTCTTGGAGGGATCGCATCGGCGGCGCGCCAGGGGATCGTGGTCAAAGGAAGGAATTACCTGGAGGATCTGTCGAAGGCGGATACATTTATATTTGATAAGACGGGAACCCTGACGGAGGGAGTTTTCAGAGTTACGGATATCAGGGCGTTCAACATGACAAGAGAGGAATTATTGGAGATAGCGGCGCATGTGGAGTGCTATTCGAATCATCCGATCGCGCAATCTCTGCTCAAGGAGTACAGAAGACAGGTCGATAAGAAGAAGGTATACAGGATGCGTGAGATGCCAGGGTATGGAGTGAGCGCCATATTCGAAGGGAAACGCGTCTTTGTGGGGAATAAAAAGCTCATGGAATGGCAGAATATAGCATGTACGGATGTGAGGCAGGCAGGGACGATACTCTATGTCGCGGTGGAGAAGATCTATGCGGGTTATATTGTGATCGAGGATTCTGTGAAGGAGGATACGAAGGATACATTCAAGTATCTGAAGGACAAATGCAATGCAGTGCTCGTCATGCTGACTGGTGATACGGAGAAGGGAAGCATACCGATTGCCAAAGAGCTGGAGATGGATTATGCGTATGTGAATCTGATGCCGGAAGATAAGCTAGAGCATGTAGAAGATTTCTTGAGCATCCAGGATCGGACGGAGAGGCTGGTGTGTGTCGGCGACGGGATTAACGACGCGCCGGTGCTTGCGAGAGCGGATGTAGGAATTGCTATGGGAGCGCTTGGATCGGCGGCTGCTATTGAGGCGGCGGATATCATTCTGTTGGAAGACGAACTGCCGGGTATCATAGATGCCATTAAGATATCGAAGGAGACATTGAAGGTTGTGAACCAGAATGTTGTATTTGCGCTGTTCATTAAGCTTGTGGTGCTTGCTCTTGCGGTCATTGGATTTTTCAGCATGTGGGAGGCGATTCTTGCGGAGCTGGGCGTAATGCTTGTGGCATTCTTGAATTCCGCCTGGGTTGCCAAATATACGGTATAGTAATTTCACCATACGTTCAGAAGAAGGAAATGTAATAATATGAAGTGTATAGATAAGAAATATCTGAATAGTAAGCACATAGGGATCATAATGACTGTTTTTCTGGTGGGAGCCGGCCTGACCGGCTGCGGCAATCCATCTGAAAAGGGAGTGGAATGTCTGGAGAACGGGCAGTACGAAGAGGCGATCGAGCATTTTGAGGAGGCGGTGGAGGACGAGGTCAACATCGGGGATGCCTACAGAGGGATCGGAATCGCCAAATGGGAGCAGGAAGACTATGAGGGCGCCGGCGAGGCATTTCGGAATGCGTTGGAGAATGGCGCGCAGAAGACGGGAACGCTCTATAATTTTATTGGGAACTGTGAGCTTAGGCTTGGCAATGCTGTATCCGCCCAGAATCATTTCCAGGTGGGAATCGAGCAGGAGGGGAACAGCGCCGAACTGAATCAGGAGATGAAGTATAATCTGATCGTGGCGCTGGAACAGGCAGGAGACTGGGAGAATGCCAGAGCACGGCTCGGCGAATATATTGCAGAATATCCTGAGGATGCGGCGGCGCAGAAGGAATTGCAGTTTTTAGAGACAAGATAGCAGGAAAGAAAGGAATATTCAAGACGAGACGGCAAAGGTATGATTGAGATCGGAAAAGAGACAGAGCGTGTGATCCTGGTAGGAGTAAGCACGGCGGAGCAGGATGATACCTGCAGATCTTTGGAGGAGCTGGAAGAACTGGCGGATACCGCCGGCGCTGAGACGGTTGGCAAGGTGATACAGAACAGAGAACAGATTCATCCGGGGACATATATAGGAAAAGGAAAGATCGAAGAGATCAAAGACCTGCTGTGGGAATTGGAGGCAACAGGTATTATTTGTGATGATGAATTATCGCCGGTGCAGATGAAGAACCTGCAGGACGAGCTGGATACCAAGGTTATGGACCGAACCTTGGTGATCCTTGATATCTTTGCTGCAAGGGCGTCAACCAGCGAAGGAAAGATACAGGTAGAATTGGCGCAGCTTAAGTACCGTCAGTCCCGGCTTACGGGATTCGGAAGAGCGATGTCCCGGCTTGGCGGCGGGATCGGGACCAGAGGGCCGGGGGAGAAGAAGTTGGAGATGGACAGAAGGCTGATCAAGAGCAGGATCGCCGGACTGAACCGTGAGCTTAAGGATGTCAGGCGTCATCGGGAGATTACAAGGGAGCAGAGAAGTAAGAAGCAGGTTCCGGTCGCGGCCATTGTAGGGTATACGAACGCAGGGAAGTCTACCCTTCTGAATACATTGACCGGAGCGGGGATTCTAGCGGAGGATAAGCTGTTTGCGACGCTGGATCCAACTACCAGAGGGCTTAAGCTTCCGGGAGGACAGGAGATTCTGCTTACGGATACAGTAGGATTTATCCGCAAGCTGCCTCATCATCTGATCGAGGCGTTCCGCAGTACGTTAGAGGAAGCGAGGTATGCGGACCTGATCCTTCATGTGGCGGATGCGTCGAATCCGCAGATGGATGAGCAGATCCATACAGTATATGAGACGCTGAGAAGCCTGGAAGTGACGGATAAACCGGTTATCACCGTTTTTAATAAGCAGGACCGAATAGAGGAAGAGAAGGTGATACGGGATTTTCATGCGGATTACACGGTGAAGCTGTCGGCTAAGACAGGGCAGGGGATCCCGGAGCTTATGAAGACGGTTGAAGCGGTGCTGCGGGAACAGAAGGTATATATTGAAGAGCTGTATCCTTATCAGGAGGCGGGTAAGATCCAGCTGATTCGTAGATACGGTGAGATGCAGGAGGAAGATTACCGGGAGGAGGGAATCTTCGTGAGAGCATATGTTCCTGCTGCGATCTGCGGGAGGGTCAGCGTCAGGTAAGGGACAGTGTGTCCCGCGGAGATTCGCCGAAGAACTTCCGGTACGCCCTTGAGAAGGTAGAGTAGTCTTTGAATCCGCAGTCAAAATAAACCTGTGTGCCGGGTATGCCGGATAGGATCCGTTCTTTTGCGAGCAGGAGCCGCTTCTGGGAAGTATACTGTCCAAGAGTGTAGCCGGTTTCCTGCTTGAACAGGCGCATCATATAATACTTGCTGATATAGAAGTGTTCGGCGAGTGAGTCAATATCTAATTTCCCATTCAGATTATCATTAATATATTGTAGGATATCCAGGATCTTGGAGTTGCAATTGTCTGTATCGATGAATTCCAGCCGGTCCTTTTGTGCAGCGCGGTTCAGGTGGATCATGAATTCCAGGAACAACACCTGACGGAATAAGTCAGCCGCATATCCGTCGTCTGAGAAGGACTTTTCCAGGCGTGTGATGGAGCGGAACAGCGAGCTTTTTTCCGGAGAAGGGATCCTCAGCACGTTGGAGTGCTCTTCTTCTGCCTTGCGGAAGCAATAGCTCAGATCGTAGGAGTCTGTCTGGTATGCCTTCATGAAATTAACAGAGATATAGACGATGATCCGGTCATAAGGCGTAGAGTTATCCACGGTCAGTTTGTGGAGGTCATTGTGCCTTATGAGTACGATATCATAGGGCTTCAGGTCATAGGATTTGCCTTCTACAAAATAACTGACACAGCCCTTAAGGAATATGGTGATCTTGTCAAAATCGTGGTAGTGGTATTCGACTTCGCGGGTCTCCTGGTCTGTCAGATGGAACAGGCGGAATTCACTGTTCAGATAGCCTTTTTTAACATACTGATCCATGGTACGCCTCCTTTTTAGGTATGCAAATGTTTTGAGTACATCATATTATAAAATGGCACTATTTGCAAGGTAATTAGCATGAATTGTGTTGAAAAGGGAAATAATGCCTGTTATGATAGATGTAAATAGAATCGTAATCAGGAAGAATATCCCGTACAGGGTATGGAGGTAAGGAATATGAAGGTTGTATTGGAGCGTTATCATGGGCTTGGCAATGACTATGTGGTATTTGATCCGAATAAAAATGAGCTTAAGCTGACACCGGAGAATGTGAAGATGATCTGTGACCGTAATGCAGGGCTTGGCTCGGACGGTGTCTTAGAAGGACCGATCCTTGGGGAAGACGGTATGCATGTGAAGGTGTGGAATCCTGACGGCAGTGAGTCTGAGACCAGCGGAAACGGTGTGCGTATCTTCGCAAAATATCTGAAGGACGCAAGCTATGTACAGAAAAAGAATTTCAAATTATATACGGGCAACGGACCGGCGGAGGTAACCTTCCTGAACGAAGACGGAAGCCGTCTGCGGGTGTCCATGGGACGGTTATCCTTCAACAGCGATGATATTCCGGTAACAGGTGAGAGCCGTGAGGTGATCAATGAGGATATGGTATTCGGAAGAACCCTGTATCCGGTTACCTGTGTGTCCATAGGGAATCCGCACTGCGTGATTCCGATGCGTGAGATCTCCAAGCCGCTGGTGTGCAAGATCGGCGACTATGCCGAGATGGCAAGATATTTCCCCAATCGTGTAAATACACAGATCATGAAAGTGATTGACAAGGAACATGTGGCGATCGAGATCTATGAGAGAGGCGCAGGCTATACGCTGGCGTCTGGAACAGGCGCGTGTGCGGCAGCCGGAGTTGCCTATAAGCTTGGGATGACGAATAATAAGGTGATCGTCCATATGCCGGGAGGAGATCTTCAGGTGGAGATTGAGGACGACTGGACTGTCTACATGACCGGAGATGTGTTTTACGTGGCGAAGATCACTCTGAGTAATGAATTTGCGGAGAAGTTAAGGAGCGTCTAGGTGTATCAGATACAAGCCTGCGAAGAAGAGGATAAGAGATATATTGTTGACCGGTTGGTCGCTTACAACCTGACACAGGTTCCTGCAAGGCAGGAAGAGTTGTTTGTTGATCTTAGCAGGAAGGCAGTTGCAGAATCAGGAGAGGTGATTGCAGGGATCATTGCCAGGATGTATTGCTGGAACTGTGCGGATGTGGATGTGCTGTGGGTTGCCGATTGCTGCAGGGGCAATGGGATCGGAAAGAGATTGCTTCGGGAGACGGAAGAGACCGCCAGGGAGAAGGGGGCGTATCTAATCCATCTGGATACGTTTGATTTCCAGGCGAAGGAATTCTATGAAGGGCTGGGCTATGAAGTATTTGGGGTGCTTGACGATTGCCCGCGGGGGCATGAACGGTATTATATGAAGAAAAGATTAGCGTGATGAGACGGATTTCACTTTGTGGTGGGATCCGTTTTTACTATTTGCGGTCAGCAGAATTATTACAAAGGAATAAGGTTACATGGAAGAAAGTAAGTAAAAATATGACTTACAGCACCTGTTTGAAGCATATAAAGCTGAGAGCAGTGATTGTGAAAAGCGTCAAAGGAGATGTTGGATAAGTATGTGAATGGGATATATGTGTATGATGATGGAAAAGTGGAGGTAAAGTGGAAATTTTAATGTACATGTTAAAATGTAATTGGTATAATAACTATAAGAAAATCATTTTGGAGAGTGAGTAATGGAAAATATATCAAAATATAGTTACTCAAGAAAAATTTCTAAAAGTAGAAATCATGGTAATGTTGAAGAAGCCATAACGATAGCTTTGGAGGCAAAAGAAAGATATCCAGAGGAAAATATTTTTGAAAAATTTTTAGGCGACTTATATTTTCAAGAAAATAATTATGAAGCTGCAGGAATGGCATATATTGATTTTTTAATGAAAATCCAGAATAATGTGGAATATGCAAAACATTTTGCACAATTCTTGAAGCGTTATTATGAGACGGGACGAGATATAAGTGGATATTTATTAAAAGTTAGGGAAATATTAGATACAAAAATCCTGAATCAAGATGTAATAGCAACTATATGTGAAATCATATCGCATTATATAGATTTACCGCAACTTTCTCTGTTTGAAAATGATAAAAAATTTCAACAAGCAAGATCATATCTTCGTAAAATTGAAAATACGTTTGAAATTTATATTTTGTTTTATAAAGTATTAGGGATTAAGCATAACATATCGAATAGAAGAATAGATAAGTCTATTGTATCGTCGATGGAGAAGAAAGGAAGATATAGAGAAGCATTAGGACTTATTGTAGCTATACTTGCATATGATCAGGATAAAGTGACAGTGAGGACATTATTTAGAATATGTAGAAAACTGGATGATTATTCGGAAGCAGAAAAATATACAGAAGAACATCCAGATATTAAAACTCAAGGTGAATTTAATATATTATACGAATTAGTGTTTTATTATTCTAAAATAGGGAGCATTGAAGATAGAAATAATGCGTTAAAAAAAATAGAAATATGTGGAAAAAATAGTATACCGATAATGAGAACGTTATATAATTTTTACTTACAATTTGGTATGCTTGATAAAGCAATGAAAATTAAGTCTTTTATTACAGAAAAGCAGAAACTAAGAAAGAAGACTTATAAAGATAGAAATCAGCAGGAAGATGATGCAGCAGAAGCATTGTTGGTGACCATTCAAGAATTATTTGCTGAACTTGAGCATAGTAGAAAATTGATATCAATGAGTGAATTATTAAAAGGTTTTTCCCATGAATTAGGACAACCCATTACAAATATACGTTATGGTGTACAGTTATTTCAGATGAAAATGGATAAGGGAGTAAATACAAATGCAGAATTAAATGTATTACTAGAAAATATATTATCACAAACGTACAGAATAAAAAAAATGCTAGATAGATTTTCACCAATTACTTCTGAGAAAAATGAGGAAACTAATTTTAATGTGGTTGAAGAAATAAATAGTATTTTTGAAGATTTTGCTTCAAGATTAAGTAAAGAAAATATAGAGTGGAAATTGGAGGCGAATGCTAATTTTGTAATATTTGGAGATAATATAAAATTCGATCAAATATTTTATAATTTAATAGGAAACTCCATTTATGCTATAAAGGAAAATGGAGAAAAAGGAATTATTTTGGTTACAATTTCTGAAACGGAAAATGAATATGTGATAACTTTTCAAGATAATGGAACTGGAATTAAGAAAGAGTATTTAGGGAAAATTTTTGAACCTTTTTTCACAACAAAAGAATGTATTAATGATGAAAATGGAGGTGGAGAAGGGCTTGGCTTGTATATAATATGGAATATTGTCAGAATATTTAATGGAAATATCAAAGTGGATAGAGAGTTTAAAAATGGTGCTAAATTTATAATTGCTATATCAAAAAAAACAAGAAAAGAGGGAAAAAATGAATAGAGTATTAATAATAGAAGATGAAATAATGACTGCTGAACCTGTAAAGGGGGCCTTAAAGTTAAATGGAATAAATGCTGATATTGCAGAGGATGGTGTGAAAGGTTTAGAGTTAGTTAAAAAGAAGGATTACGATTTGATTTTGCTAGACTTAAAAATGCCGAAGCTTAGTGGAGAAGATGTATTGAAAGAAATAAGAAAAATTAGACCATATGTGTTTGTGATAATTTATACTAATTTTAGTGAATTTGCAGATATAAAGGCATTGGCAAATATTGGAATAGATGGATATGTGAACAAAGGCCCAGATTCTGATTTACAGGAACTTATAGATAAGATTAAAGAAAAATTAGAACCTTTTTCTATGGATGATATGAAGGCAATAATGGATGATGCAAAATTAAATGAAGAGGAGTAAGCAGCGCAAATGAAGAAATACTTATTAGATACGAATGCTTTCTTCGAATTACTTAGCTATTTGTCTGGAAAAACTGTAAGGAAGGACGGATATGATTTTGCAGACATACGACAAGGAGAATGTTATATTTCTAAGATTACCGAATTGGAGATATTGTCTGTAATTGGAAAATATGGTAGAGGAGTACCTTCACAGTGGCAGACTTGTAGACGACAAATTTCAGAAGAGGGCGAGAAGTGCGGAAAAAGATATTTTTTTGAAGGAACCAGACCATGGAATAAAAAGTTGTGTGCTGCAATGAAAAAATTAGTTAAAGAAATGATAGATGGGAGAAGCTCTATTTTAAAAATAAATGTATTGGAAATAAATGAGGAGATAATTAATAGAGCAGAAGGATTTATGATGCATGCAGCAAGACATAAATTTGGTTCTCAGGATGCATTGATCGCATCAACAGCTATTATTTATTCTACCGAAGAAAATCCAATATATGTAGTTACTTCGGACAAAGCTTTACGAGCGGCTATGAAAGCAGAAGGAATAGGATTTATTGTTCCTGGTCAATTTGAGTGAAATATAAAAGTTGGTTAGAATACATATTATTGTGACAATGATGCAACATCCACTCTGCTTACTTTGTAACAATTATATAACATCCTCTATACATAAATATGCGGTTTTAATCCATTTTCGTGGTAAAAGCCACATATTATTTTTACTGTTTGCAGCCAAAATATGCATCTTAGGGCCAAAGAGATGATAAATATGGATTTTGTGGTATACTTAATTATGTATACCCATTCAGAATCAGTATTTGGCTTGGAATAGTTGGGGTCTAATGAGGAGAAGGTCTATGATAGATATTGCAATTCTAGATGATGAAGAAGCAATTTTAAAAGATATCAGAATATGTGTCGAGAAGGAAGTGTCAACGACAGATAAGGTGAATCTCTTCACCTATACGAGTGCGAATGAATTTCTTAAGGAGACGGAATCGGGACATGAATTTGATATTCTGATATCAGATATCTTAATGCCTGAGATGAACGGGCTTGATGTGGGAAGGAGGCTGAGAGCACAGGGAATCCGGACGTATCTGATCTATCTGACATCCTATACGGAATACGCTATTGACAGCTATCGGGTAGAAGCATATCAATACATACTTAAGGACGAGATGGAGAGAAGGCTTCCGCGTATCTTAAGGAGACTGATTAATCTTGTAAAGAAAGAGAAACTTCAATTCAGGCTGATTGGTACGCCGACGAGCAAGGTGGCGGTCTATTACAAGGATATCATATACATCGAGAAAGAAAACAGACACAAATACATACAGTATATAACTGTAGATGGTATCTATAGAGAACGGATCACGCTGGCACGATTACTTAAAGAACTTGACAGCGAGGCATTTATCATGGTAGAACGCAGCTGTATTATCAATATCAATCATATTGTCAGTATGCAGAAAACGATTCTGATGGACAATGACAAGGAGATTACTGTCAGCAGAAATTATTTCAAAGAGGTGAGAGAGCGTATTCATCTATATAAGGGGAAATTATAGTGGGTGTAGGAATTATGCTGATACTAATATCGACTTTTGAGATTTGGCTTTTGTATCAGTTGTTGTTTGGGACTGTTTTGGATAAAGAATATCTTCTGAAAAGAGAATGGGGTATTATATGGGGAAATATTGCCGTGATGGGAGTGCTCTTGGGGATTAATCGCAGTTTGACATTTTTCTCACAGGATATATTTGTTATTTGTATTGTTTTTAATTGTATTTGTATATTATTTATAAAAAAGCAACATAAAAAAACGGTAGTTGTTATCATTATCTTATATTATACTGTAACGGCTTTAGTAGATTTTTTCTTTGCGTTTATGGGAATGATGATTTTAAGGCAAGAATTTGACAGAGTGGTTTATTCTTATGCGAATTCATGGGTGGAGTGTATTCTTTTTACCTGTTCAAGACTTCTTGTAGCAGGGGGAATAAGTATAGTTAATAAGAGAAAATTAGAAGAATTATATATTTATGAATTCCAGGGTATTTTATTGGTTATTGCTATAATTATGTGTGTGATGCTGCGGAAATACCAAATATTAATTGTAGGAATGATATACGAAAATAGAGAGAACGAAGCAGGCATCATTGGGATATCTCTTGTGAGTATTTTGTTGCTTATTTCTTTTATAAGTGGATTATTTTTGAAGGATAAAGTTCTTAAGAAAGAAAAAGAATTTTTGATTATGCGTGATGAGATGGTGACACAACGGTTCCATGAATTGGAAAGTGTAATGGAACAAAATCGTCAGTTATCACATGATTTGAAGAATCATTTTATTATTTTAAGAGGATATGGAAAAGAGGGAAACTGTGAAGGGATTTGTAATTATATAGATGGAGTGGAGAAGGAATATTTCTCAGTTAAAGTATATTCTTGGATCGGTAATCCGGTTGCAGATATGCTGATTGAACAGAAGAGAGTCCTGGCAGAGAAAGAAAGGATTGTATTTGATATTGATATTGTCCCTATTGATGACTGGCCGTTTACGGATAATGAGACTTGTTCGCTGTTAGGTAATCTTGCGGACAATGCAATTGATGCGTGCAAAAGGATAAAACAAGAAGATAAGTGGATATCATTACAGATTGAGAAGCAGAAGCAATTTCTGTTTATAAGAATCAGTAATCCTATTGATGTGATGCCGGCTATGAAAAAGGGGAGGCCGGTATCTGTAAAACAGGATAAACGGAAACATGGATATGGATTAAAAAGTGTGGAACGTGTTGTGTATAAATATAACGGTGTAATTACTTTTCAGATTGAACAAAATATCTTTGAGGTTGTTATATCTTTTTAGGAGAAAATATTAGATTATGTATGAGGAGTTATATGATATGGAACAAAATTCTAATTTTATTTATGCAGGTGATTTGTCTCAGGAACTTGAGGAAATTGAACAGTTGATTCCAGATGAAGAGACAGTGGAAAATCAGTATACATATACAATGAAGTGTGGTGTAGTTTTTACTTTAAAATGTTGTTGATCAGTTTTTTAAGGAGATATTGTATAATATAATGAGTTTACAATATATAAATTAAATTGTATGGAGAAAAACTTATTATTTCATGAAAGAAAAACAACATACTTATTTGAACGAAAATATTCTGAAAAGAATGAAACTGTCAATATTCAAAAATATACTTACTGGAAAAAACTGCTGGGACAAAATATAGTTGAATTACTTTTGCACAATTATAGAAATTTTAATTGTTATTTAAAGGATGAACCCTATAAAAGCAGTACAACAAGAACAGATGATTTTATCAAATTTATAGAGAATTACCGGGGGGACGAGGCATATTCTGCTCAAGACGGCGTGAAAAACAATTTGTTTTTCACCGGGTTTTACAAAGGTATAATTGGTTATGGATATCATTTGCTGCGATCAAAAATTCAAGAAGATAAGATTTCTCAAAGTGTATTTATAGATTTTGAAGAGCAATTGGTGATGCACCTGCAAGATATTTCTATCCGAACTTTGATCGTTGAGATGCATGATCATGACAGCGCCGGGCATCTGGAGGGAGAGAACGCAAGAGAAAAATATGAGCATTTCTGTAAAGAGATCGTTGCGAAAGGGGACTTCGTACGGCGAATATTTGAATACTATCCTGTCTTGTGCCGTTGTATAGAGGAAGTTGTTCAGAATACGGCGGAATTCTATACGGACATTATGAATTGGTTTCGGACGGATAAGCAGGCGATACAACAGAGATTGTGCAATGGGAGATCGGTAGATCATATCCAGGGATTAAAAGGCGGTTTTTCAGATGTACATAATAAGGGAAAGTATGTTGTAAGAGTTCTTCTGGATAATGGGATGGAGATTCTATGTAAGCCGCGTTCCATGGAAACAGAAAAGAAATATTCTGAAATGCTGCAATGGCTGTCCAAAGAGACACAGATCGATCAATATGAATATGCAATCTTGTCCTATTCAGATCATAGCTGGTGCGCGATTGTTGAATATGCGTCCTGTGATTCTAAGGAAGAATTGGAATGTTATTATGAACGATTAGGTGTACAATTGTTCCTGACATATTTATTGGGAACCAAGGATATGCATTGTGAGAATATTGTTGCATCAGGTGAATATCCTGTGCTGATCGACCTGGAGACCTTAACGAACATCAGATATAATCAGAACCGGACTACTGCGGATGAAGAGATCTGTTACCAATTGTCACAATCAGTATTGTATACGGGGATGCTGCCCTTCTATCATTGGAATCGGGATGGCAGAGGAGTTGACAGCAGTATGATAAGCGGGATAGAAGGGCAGCGCTACCCGTTCAAGGTTCCGGTAGTTGTCCAGGGCGGGACTTCTGATATGAGGATTGAATACCGGCATCCAGAATCTTCGAGAAATCAGAATCTTGCGACCATCAAGGGAGAGTTTCAAGAACCGTTACTGTATGCAGGGAATCTGAAGAGTGGATTCCGGTCTGCTTACTGTGCGGTTATGAGGAAAAAAGAGGAGTTCTGCAATATATTGCGGAACTTAGAAGGATTATCCGGCCGTTATCTGATCGCGGATACGCAGCGTTACAGTATGATTCTGTCAAGTTCCTATCATCCAAGTCTGTTAAGGGACGGCGCAGAGCGTGAGATATTCCTCTATTCTATGTGGAAGGGGAGAAAAGAGCATGAGAAAGAGATTGTAGACAGTGAGATATCCTCTTTGCGGGATGGTGATATTCCATATTTTTATTATGCTATGAATTCCAAAGATCTGAGAGATGGCCGCGGACGGACAGTCAGAGAATATTTTACATGCAGGCCGATAGAACTGCTGTATCAGAAGCTTAAGAGACTTAGTGGTGCGGATATGGAGAAGCAGTGTGAATATATTGATCTGGCAATGGAGTTGATGCCGGAAAAGTCAGATCGTTACTTGAACCGCATATACCGGTCGGAGAAAGAGTATTTCTTGAAGCTGAATGCCGACAGAAAGAGAGATCTTACAATACTGGAAAAGAATATTACCAAACTAACAGAACGTCTGCTCCAGTATGCGGTGTGGAATCAGGAGCACAGTGAAGTGAGCTGGTATACCGTCCAATTGTCTGATGATAACAGGAACAACTGGACGATGCGCCCGATGAATGTTTACCTTTATGACGGATTATCTGGAATGCTTGTATTGATGTATTGCCTGGTAAAATATTCTAACAGACAGGGGATTGCCGATATGTATGATACTTTAAGGCGGAGGCTGTTCCGGTATACGGATGAGGGCTTATCTTCGCCGGACAAGCTACAGTCCAGAAATACAGGAGCGTATGAAGGCGAAGGTTCGATCTTGTATGCATATCTGCTGTTATATCAGGCGGGGAAAGAAGAAATCTATCTGGAGTATGCGAAGAAACATGCGCGTATAGTGTCGCAGTTGATTGAAGAAGAGACACGATATGATCTTCTGACGGGAAATGCCGGGGCGGCGCATGTATTACTAATGTTGTATGAGATTGCACCGGATGAGGAATATCTGGATATGGCAGAAAGAGCAATGAGTGTACTGGAAAGAGCAGCAAAAAAGCAGCAGAAGGGAATCGGATGGGTCACGGAGAAAGGAACAGCGCCTATGGCAGGAGCAGCGCACGGGAACAGCGGGATACTGATGCCGATGATTCATCTGTGGGCGTTGACTTCCAATGATAAATATGAACAACTGGCAGAGAAAGCATGGGAATATGAGGAATCTCTGTACTGCCGTGAGATTAATAACTGGATTGATGTACGTGAAGGAGAACGGCGAGCGGATGAGACCGGACCGGCGGCGTGGTGTCATGGAGCGCCGGGAATCTTATATTCAAGAATGGAGTGTTATAAGTATACGGATAATCCAAAATGGAAGATGCATATAGAGACCGATATGCAGAGGGCATATCGGAAGCTTAAGGAATATTGGAGACGGGACAGTTGGTGCCTGTGCCATGGGATATGCGGGAATCTCTGGATATTAGAGAAAGCTTCCGAGGTGCTGGGAGAAGGTGATATCATGTATCGTCGGTATTTTCAAAGGGAAGAGGTGCGATTGTTGCCGCAGGAGAAAGTGAATCCGGGGCTTCTTAATGGATATGGCGGGGTGTTACTTTGTCTGATTAATGCTGATTAGTGCCAAAAAATGCGCCTTAGTGCCAAAGGGTAGAAATATAAAAAATAATGTGTATAATTTAGGAAACATAAGATATCTTATAAATTTATAATACAAGGAGAATGAAGAGTGAAAAAGTGTAAAAGTATAATTGTATTATTAAGTATCTGTTTCCTGATATTTGGAAATGGGTATATTGCTCAAGCTACAGAAAGCATTATTCCTGAAAATGAAGCAATGGGTAATGATGCTGCTACTATAGATATCCCGTTTGACGCTATAAACTATGATGGCGGAGGAAATGCTTCTGTAAACGGAACTTGGAAGATATGGCTGCGTTCACCAGGCGGAAGCTACTCGATAAAACCGAAGATCAGCGTAGAATATAAATACATGAGCGGTGTGGAGGATATCTATTAAAGATGATTGGAAATGTTCAAAATACATCTTATAAGCAGACGATTTCAAATGCCGGAAATAATGTACAGATTAAGGAGGCAGCAAGCGGTGCGACACCGCTCGCTGCCGGCAATAGGCAGGATTCTGTTCATATATCTGATAACTTGTCGTGGATAGAGAAGCTTAAACTATGTAAAAACCGTGTACATGCATATGAATCACTTTCAGGGGATAGAAGCTCCGTTCAGAGAGTTGAGGATTTATTTGATGGAGTTTATTCAGGAAATAAGTCCATTGAGGATGTGATAGCTGAATTTGACAGCTTAGTTGGAAAGATTCATGAATTTGACTGCGAGATGGGTGTTGCGGTGAAAGATGATGCAGAATATTATGGTAAAGTAGTCTCTTCGGTATATCAGCACTTTAAGTTGTATTTGGTACGGCAAGCCTTTGGCGCAAATCATGATGAAGGTAAGCAGATAGCGGATCAGTATGGAATGCCCGGCAACCGGAATTTTGTATATTATAATTCCGATTACTATTATAAATCCGAGGAAATAGACGATCTTCTAACGCAGCATGCGTCTGATATGTTGAAGGACGCAGGGACGAAAGCTCCGTTGGATACAAAGATGGCAGGTTCGATATATGAGAGTTTCAATGCATATATGAAGCATTGGACATTGTATGAGTGCAGGCAGGGAGATATTATTGATGTGGATATGAAGCCGCCAAGAGGTTTCGTATTTCTCTATAAGGAGAGCAGGTATACGCAGGAAGAAGTCGATGCGATGGGCGGGCAATTGGTAGACCGTAACAGTACATCGTTCGATGGCCTGCTGAGGGTTACCTATGGGAACCGAAGTGCAGAAGGGAATGTCAATCTAAGGTATGAAATGAGTGAGGCGAAAGGTTTTAATCTGTACGAACTTCTGAATACGATCACGGATGATGAGTGGGAAGACGATCTCCTTGAGCAGTTTTTGAAGAATATTAATATTCACAGAGCGTGTTATACCGGCGTATATCTCCAGGAAGCGGGCGCTTTAAGATATATGCATCATTCTCAATAAAGAATAGAATATATAGTACGGAGGCTATGTAACATGAGTATAACGATAGGAAACATGCAGAGATATTCACCGATACCGCGTACCTTTGCTGTTCAGAATAAAAGTAGTGTTTTTAGCGAGATAGCACCATCTGGTTCAACTGTAAGTGTTATGCGTACGTTTGATGCAGCGTCTTTATTAAAGAATAAAGAAGGCTCTATTGCTTTAGGCTGCAATGCCGTAATGGATTATGCTATGTGGTACGCAGAAGGTTCTACAGAAGAAAATCCAGTGATATTTGCAAGAACGATAGACGCGAATGGCAGAGAAATGGAACAGACGTTTTCTTTGAACGATATTGATCCGCATAATGCTACCTATTTAGAAATGTTGGCATTACAGGTCCATTATAAGCCGGATGAAGAGATTTGCCACTTTTCGCAGGGAAGCTATTTGGGTCCTACAGATCGGATGGATTTCGTTGATGGATATAAGCAGTTGATTTCAAAGCATCTGATCAATCATTTTTATGATGATGCATCACGGTGTCAGAAAATGCTTGATTTTTATATGGATATATTTGAGAAGAACAGATCGAAGGACAGAGATAAAGAATGGCAATTGAAAGCATTAACGGCGTCAATCTATACACGGTCACTGCGAATGATGTGAAGTGTAAATCATCATATTAGGCAGAGAAGAGTCATTCCTGGTCAGAAGGAGAGAAACGGGAAACGACCTCAGAGACAGAAAAAGAATTCCGTGGAATTTAGGTTTTTAAGTCTTAGCTCCACGGGATTCTCTTTTCTCATTGCCCTTTTCCCAATAAACATGCGCGTCAATTATGCAGGATTTCCGCCTTCCATGTCTCAATCTGTGAAATTAACTCTTCCATATTAATTTTTGAAAAATCTGTTGTGTCAACTTTGATTTGCCTGCCGCCAACGCAAAAGGCATCAAATCCCCTCTTTTCTATTCCGCAAACAAAGTTTTCATAAGAAATAGTTTTTGTTATTAGAGTATTCGGACTATTCTCTTTCTTTTCTGGATAACAGTCATTCACTATATGCCCTCTGTGCCTGTCAGGGCTGTTTTCCCGTTTCAGAAAACGCTGGTAAATGACTTTGTAATCACCTGTTAAGGTAATGGTCAATGAGGGATATTGATATTTTTCTAAGAGGTTTTTGATTCCATGTTCTGACGAATATTCAAAATTATTCTCCAAGATAAAAGGTTGTTCTGTTTCCATAAGCTGACCTGCGACATAATACATGATTTCCATACTGGCAATTCCAAGTTTTACTTTTTCTGCTCTCGACTGAAAACCAACATTGTCAAACAGCAATTCTTTTATAGTATCTTTTGAAATAACAGGAAGTTTCATCCTTTCTGACATGGCTTTTGCCATAGTGCTTTTTCCTGTTGCCGGAATACCTGTCACTAATATACAATACATTTCTCATAACTCCTTCAAATTAACAGTTTCTATAGCAACTTCAAGTTCAGTTTTTCATAGCAGCTTTTCCAAATTCCACACCAGCCGGATCGTGAATGGAGGATTTCGTGTTTTAACTTGTTTATATTTGATTATGCTTGTTTATTTCGGAATTTGCAAGCGTTTTATCGCGGTCTGTATATAATAATAGTGTGAAATGGAGGATCAGAAGGGTTAAAATAAAAAAGGATGTGATAAGTCAGAGGAAATAGATGAACTTCTAGTTCAGCATGCGTCTGCTATGCTGAAGGATGCCGGAACTTACATAGATATTTGACTTTAGAAGTCAAAAACATAGTTTTCGCGGACAATATGATGCGGTACGATATGCTGTCTGTTATAATCTATGGTATGCAGTGTAATACGTGGTTTTATATAAATATAAAGGAGTATGGAATGAAGAGATACAATAGTATGGAGGTAGAGGTTATCAAATTGGGGCTTTTTAATATAGAAGCCCTTGGGTTGTCAAGCAAAGAAGTATTAGAACAGAGTGTTATCTGGCTCAGAGAGAAGTACGAGACAACAGGTGATGCGAGGTATCTGGACAAAGCAGTATGGCATATCTATGCTTACCTGGAGATGGGCTATCCTTACGAGAGCGTGAGGGCAAAATTCCAAGCTGTATTAGAGGCACTTGGGGAGAAAGAGGAAGATGTGTTCCCCAAACGAAGCTGGGGAAGTAAGAAGATACCTTTGAAGAAGATGCGGATCAATCAGTTGTTGGGAAAATGGAACCGAGGCTTACAGTCGATGAAGATATCTGACGCAGTGGAGGATATCATGGAAAAAGCATTGAACAAACAGATTGGAGAATATACATATCACTGCGGAAAAGTGATAAAGCAGGACGGGGAAAATACTTTATGGGAGAATACCTGTAAGCTATATGTCCGGGAAGAGGAAGTTGTGTTTCACAATGTAAACAAAGGAAAATATTATATTCTTGGGGAATGAAATGCGGCTTCGGATATTTTTCATGGTCAAAAGAGGTGTTTTGAGGACAAATAGATGAAATTAATTCGATTTGTGGTATCATATGAAGTATGTGAGGCAAAATAGGATCTGACAGGGGAGAAGACAGGTGATGAATATTGCACTTATAGATGATGAGGCTGCAATTTTAGAAAATGTCAGAAAGTGTGTGGAGAATGAGATCGTGCCGCAGGATGAAGTGAACCTCTCTGCTTATACACGGGCGGAGGATTTTCTTCAGGAAATGGAACAGGGATATGAGTTTGATATCTTGGTTTCGGATATTGATATGCCGGACATGGGCGGTCTGGAATTAGGGAGGCGAATACACGAAGAGGGCGGCGGCCCATATCTGGTATTCCTGACGGCATATCTTGAGTATGCGGCAGAGAGTTATATCATAGAAGCATATCAATATATTCTCAAGGATGATATGGAAAAGAGACTGCCGTCTATTCTGAGACAGTTGATTGACCGGGTGAAGAAGGAGAAGAAGCAGTTCAGGATGATCGGTACGCCTACAAGCAAGGTACGGGTATATTATAAGGATATCATATATATAGAAAAGGAAAAGGGAGCAAAATATATTTGCTATATAACCGCACACGGCGCTTATAAAGAAAGGATTTCCTTAAAAAAACTGAGCGAAGAACTCGTAAGCGAAGAATTTATTTTAATTGAACGAGGACATATTATAAATGTTTCGCACATTGCCAGTATGAAGGATGGTATGGTCCAGATGGATAATGGGGCAAGGATCTTCGTCAATAGAATCAGCTTCAAAAAAATAAAAGAGCAGATCAGTCTGTACAGGGGGAATCTGTAATGGGTATTAAGGCTCTTCTTATAGGGATTGCTGTTTTTGAAAGCGGAATGTTGTATTGGCTGTTGTGTGGAACAGTATTAGAGAAAGAATATTTTCGAAAAAAAGATTGGGTAATTCTATATGTAAGTATTGTCGGAAATGGTATAAATATAGGAGGAAATCGCAGTCTGATCTTTTTTTCGAGTACTGCATTTCTTATAGGTGTTGTTACCACATGTATATGTGTGATGTTGATAAATGGGCGGTATAGATTTTTAAGAATTATCATAACTATTTTGTATCATACCATTGTAGCGCTGGCGGATTTTTTCGCAGCTTTTATGAGTATGATAGTAATAAGACATGATTTTAAAAATGCGGTCTATTTATTTGCGAATTCAACAATGGAATGTATACTCTTTTTATGTGTTAGGCTTATCGTTGCGTGCTGTGTATATCAGATCGTCAGACAGAAATTTGATAAAGCATATATACGTGAATTTCAGAGCATATTGCTGATCATTATGATAATGCTGTGCCTGATATTAAGGTTCTATCAATTTGTAATTGTAAGAATGATGTGTGAAGGAAAGGAGCAGGAAGGCGGGATAGCGGGGCTTTCTCTTTTGGTAGTTGTATTTGTCATTCTTTTTTCAGGAATGGTGTACTTGAAGAATAAGACGCTTGAAAAGGAGAAGGAACTGCTGATTATGCGTGATGCCATGGTGACGCAAAGATATGAAGAATTAGAAACAGTTATGGAAAAGAACCGGCAGTTATCCCATGATCTGAAGCATCATATGTTAGTCTTAAAGAATTATAAGATAGAAGGAAATTATGAAGGGATAGATGATTATATAGAAGAAATAGAACAGGAGTTTTTTAATGTAGAGAGAAAGGTCTGGACAGGAAACCAGATTGCGGACATGCTGCTGGAGCAGAAGAGGATTCTGGCAGAACAGGAGGAAATAGCGTTTACGATCCAGACAGTACCTATTGTAAAATGGTTATTTAATGATTGTGAAACGTGTTCCCTGTTAGGCAATGTGTTGGATAATGCCATTGAAGCGTGTAAAAGAATGGAGATGAGTGCGGATAGGTGGATATCCATAAAAATAGAGAATCAAAAACAGCTACTATTTATAAAAATAGAAAATTCTGTTTGTGAAGCGCCGGTTATGAAGGATGGGAGACCTGTGTCTGTGAAACAGAATAAAATGAGGCACGGGTATGGGCTGAAAAGTGTGGAACGAATTGTAAATAAATATGAGGGAATGATCATGTACCAAAGTAAGGATCAGGTTTTTCAAGTTAAGCTTTTGTTTTAGGTTTTGACAGTCAAAAATGCATTTTTACGGACAATGGGTTGACGTGTAAAAAAAGAAAAAATATTATATAGATACAATTTTAATTTTAAGGAGGAAGATTTGGAATGATAGATACTTTGTATAGAAATCATTCTCCGTCAACAGATCGGTCAAGATACCAGACGCCGAGTAGAAACTGGAAAGACAGTTCGGGCGATGTATTCAAAACCAGAATATCTGGTAATGCGGTTTACATTGAACAAACCTCTGTTGGAAAGGGAATCAGTTGGGACGATTTGGAGAAAATACCAGGTAAATATGCTTTAAAAGATGGTAACTCAATTACTGTTTATTATAGTACGGGCAATTGTGGGTATAAGTTTTTCCATGCCGCGGAGTCTACGGACGACTATCCTGTTCTGGTTGCAAAAGGTGTAGATGAGCATGGAAAGTATTTTGAAGAAAAGATCAACGTGAAGCAAATTAATCCATATAATACAAGCACCCTTGAATTGCAGGCATTGGCACACTTCAAGCCGGGAGATAGAACGATAGGAAATCCTTACGATTGTATGCAAGGACAGGAAAAGGGACTTCAGGAAAGATTTAATTTTGTTTCCGGAGCTCAGACATTGATCAATGCATGGAGGAGAATCGGTCATGCAGGGCAGGCTGCCCAATGGAGTGATGAGCTTAATTTCCTGCTCAATTATACGGAGAATACTGCCGGCCCAGACAGTAATGACAACAAATATCTGTTAAATGTATCTTTTTTTGAGGGTATTTCTGAGGAATCCAGGAAAAATATGGAATTATACTGCAATGCTGCAAGAGAGAGACTGGCTGCAAATATAGCAAAGAAATGTGAGGGTGATTTTATGGAAGTAGGTTTTTATACAAACAATCATGTAAATACATATAATAATAAGACTGCAAAAAGTAAAAACACATATAATGGATTGGACATTTTGGGGCCATCGGCGCCGAATGATGTGAAAGATGCCTGGAATAAAGCGGAGAAAGCAAGCGGTATGAATGGGTATGGAATGGATTCAGGAGGGAAGCTTACTTGTTTGACGGAGTTGTTTGCCATGTCAATGGTGAGTGCTTATAATGGCGGAGGACGCGATATCTTAGGCAATACTGCGTATTCGGCAAAAACAGCGGTTCAAAAGGCGCTTAGCAGGATGGGGATACCTCAAAATAATGAGGAAAAAAAGGAAAAGTTTTTTTATGAATCATTTTTGCGTTTTTTAAACTAACATAAATATGTCAAATCTAGAGAGAATTCCATGGAACCCCAGGTCTTTAAGAGTTGGAGGTTCTGTGGGATTCTTTTTTTACGTCTCTGAGATTTCGGTTTTGTTTTCCGGGAGGCAAGGGCGATATTGCTCCGCAACGGTCAGGCTTATGGGGAGATTACAGGTGAAATTCAAGAACAGTGATGGTATAATAAGGATATCTGTCAGAGAGTGATATTTGCACGATAAATGCGCCAAAGAAGAGGGAGAAGGTGACAGCAAAATGGGAAGCTGGGAGCAGTGTGATGCAGTGATGGAATATCTTCGGGACCTAAATCTTTTATCAATTACTCTTCGGATTATTCTGTCCGTTCTTATCGGCGGTATACTTGGGATAGAGCGGGGGACCAAGAACCGTCCGGCGGGGCTTCGGACGTATATTCTGGTATGTCTGGGGTCGGCTCTGGTGATGATGACCAATCAATATGTATGTACCGCATATCAGACCGGAGATCCGGTACGGCTGGGAGCGCAGGTGGTCAGCGGGATCGGTTTCCTGGGGGCAGGAACGATCGTGCTGACCGGAAGGAATAAGATTATGGGAATTACGACGGCGGCAGGTCTGTGGGCTGCCGCATGCTGCGGACTGGCAATCGGGATCGGTTTTTACGAGGGCGCCGTTTTGGGCGGACTGGCAATCGTATTTACGGTGTCAGGGCTTCTTAAGGTTGATATCTGGATCAGGAGGAAGTCAAGATATCTGGATCTGTATATTGAGTATAATGTTGAAAACGGCGCTTTCAGCGGGCTGCTGCGGTATGCCAGGGAGCATCAGCTGGAGGTGAGCAATATCCGGGTGAATAAAGGCTTCTTCGGATATGAAAGGAATGGGAAGCCGGGAACGCTCAGTTATACGGTGACGGTTTCCAGCCAGATACATCGTACGCATGCGGAGATCATAGAGGTTCTGGCACATGAAAAAGGAGTGCAGTTTATAGAAGAACTGTAATAGAATAGAATGTCCTTTGGCAGGCAAAGAAGGAAAAAGAAATGTATAGGATAGCTGTATGTGAAGATGAAAAATATATATTAGAAGAATTACATCAAAAAGTAGAAACATCTTTTGGATATGATGCTCCCGGGGATCAGCGGGATTGAGGTTGCAAAACAGCTCTATCGCAAAAGCCGTATCATTTTTATTACTTTTTATGAGAAGTATGCTTTGGATGCATTTGAGGTGGATGCTGTACATTATTTGATAAAACCTGTCTCAGATGAACGTCTTTATTTGGCGTTGGATAGGGCAATAGGCCGATTGGAACAAATAGATCATAAGATGCTGACGCTTGTGAAGGCAGGAAAAACGAGAATAATTGATATACATGATATCTTATATTGTGAGGTATTTAACCATCAAGTGATCATCCATACGATGCAAGACGCTTACGATTACCCGGGATCATTGGATATGTTGGAGAATGAATTGGACGGGGGGTTCTTCCGCTGTCATAGAAGCTATATTATAAATATGAAGTATGTTATAGGGCGGGAAGAAGGGACGGCAATCATCTCGAGAGGAGATAGAATATTAGTTTCAAGGCGTAAACAAACAGAGTTGCAAATTGTTTCCATTGGATTTTATATTTGGTGGTTATTTATTAATGGTTGGCTTTATACCGCGGAATTTAGTTTTATACAAAGTTTTACCGGGATACAGGGTAAAAAGTATATGATACCATATGTTTTGTTAAGTGATACGCTTACATTTTTAATGATGTATTGCAATAGTGCAGGAGTACCCAGATTGATTCTGCATATGGGGCTTATCGTCTGCTTTTGCAGGTTTTTGTTAAATCTGAAGTGGATAGCTGCAATTGCTCCAACAATGATTGTTTTGACACTTTCTACTTTTATGGAGGGATTCCAGACAATTTCTATGCGCTGGCTGGTAAAGCAGAATGTTGGAGAGTGCATAGGAATCGTAATACAGATGCTTGTGTCAGGAACGCTGGCCATATTATTAGTTATAACATTGCAATTTGTTGCTAAAAAGTATGCCTATACAGGACAGCAAAAAATATCATCTTATCTATATGCACTGCTTCTGCCGTGTGTATTTATTGTGTGGGTAGTCCGCAGCGGGCTTGGACTGGATATGCGGATGAATCAGTCTTTTAAGGATCAGTCTGATCTTTGGGCTTTGATATGGATTTTGGGAGCATGTGCTATTTTTTTTATTATTTTGAAATTAGTTAGTAAGATTATCACGTTATCCAAAGAAGAGACAGAACAAAAAGGCTGCAGGATCAAATAAAGAGGCAGTATATATATCTGGAAGAAGCAAAAAAAGGCAAATGCAATTGACAATGCGATACAAGCCTGTATAAAAGAAAAGAATGTTCATCCTGAAATAGTAATCGCTGTGCGTAGAAGGCATCACTTTTTAATTGCAGAAGTAACGAATACAAAGCTTCCAGAGAATTATACATTCGAGTATGGAACTGGTTTGGAAAACATTAAACACATTGTTGAAAAATATGAAGGAACAATGGAAATAGAAACAAGTGAAAATTGCTTCAGACTGTCAATATTATTGTGTTTGCTGCCGTTTGCGAACATGGAATGACCGTTTACGAAATGGGTCTTGTAAAAATAAGATTAAATCCGATATGCTAAGTGAGAGTTAAAATAAACGAATATGGAGGCAGACAACGATGATCAATAATATAAGACCCAATTATATCAATCCATTGACGATGGTAAAAAATAACAAGCAAGCGAAACCCTTAGGTTTAGAAAGTATGGATAAAGCAAGGGAGAAGAGGCAAGAAGCTTTGGAGGCTGAAAAACAGTCAATACAAAATTCATTATTGTTAATGAAAGGAACTTCTGGCAATGGAGAGACGCCGGAAGAGAATATAAAACTATTGGAAAAGAAATTAGATGAAATCACCGCTGAGATTAAGACTACCAGACAGGAGGCAATAAAGAATGTACCGATAAATGAAAAACAGGCGGAAGAAAAAGCTATCATTCATGGAGATTTTGACACATTCAGGCAAAAACAATGTGAGGAACCTCTGGGATGTTACAGAGTTGTAAATGATAATGATAAAGGATATAAAATAGAATATGATGAACTTGATGGAAGAAGTCAGGAAGGATACTAAATGAAGGTTTATGGGAATTATAATAATATCTTTGCAAAGTTGAACCAAGGATGTAATGGCCATCAGAATGGAAATAATAAAAACTCAAATATCATGGGGAAATTACATGAGTTAACGCTGTTTATGAATCCGGTTTCAAAAGATAAGGTTCATATTTCGCAAGAGGGTCTTGAGTATATAAAAGGAAATTTACATTATATACCAATGCCGCAAGAAGAGCAGAAAGTGTACGATTACATTCAGTCTCATCTTAATGTCAATACACTAACGACATGCGACAGTACAGAGATTATATCTAAAGATTTGCGGAAGATGTATAATGATTTACAATCAAAAGAAGCGGATTTTTTAGATATTAGCGGTCATGTCGGGAATTTGATGAAAGCATATACACATATGTATAATAAGATTGTAGATGGATATAATGACGGCACCAGGGAAGTGTGGATACAAGATAACAGCACAGGTGATGACTTTAACGGGATAGAGTTTATGAGTAATGGAAGAATAGAACGCTATAGAAAACTCACGATGGAAGAAGAACTTGCTGCATTAGACCAGGCTTTTGAAAAGTATGCGAAGGATATTGAAGATGGTGTGAATTATGCGATTATGATTGACAGAGTATCTCCAAGCGTACTAAAAACGATGGAAGAGTTGAAGAAGATAGCCGAGGAAAGGCATGATCGGAATATAATGCAGGAATTGGAGGCAAAAGAAAATATAACGCAGGAACGTGAACTGAAAGAAATAAAAGAGAAGTATGAACGCCCTAAGAAGGTGCCGATATATCAGATGTTAATGGATGCGAGATTAGACTTCTATAGAGTAGAGCATGCCACCTTTAACTTTTGCGGAGGTGGAAAAATTCATCAGTGTATGGTAAAATTAGGAGACGAATACGCAAGCTCTGGATAGGATATACTGAAGGAGGAATATAAGTGGCAAATAGAGAGGTCGGCTTTGTGGTGGATGATGAATATAAGGCATGGATAGCGAATATAAAAGACAGAATAAAACATAGCCAAATAAAAGCTTCTGTTAAGGTAAATTATGAGCTGCTTGATTTGTATTGGGATATAGGCAGAGATATCGTTGCAAAGCAGAAAAATGCAAAGTGGAGCGATGCTTTTCTTACAACAATGAGCAAAGATTTGCAGAAAACTTTTCCTGATATGTCAGGATTTTCGGTACAAAATTTGAAAAGTATACGATATTGGTACAAATTTTACAACTCCGATGAAAATGGCTTACAGGCTGTAAGCCAAATGGAACTAATTGAAAAAATGGTTAAAGGTATCCCGTGGGGATATAACCAGAGAATTATGTATAAGTGTAAAGATATTCAAGAAGCCTTATTCTATATACAGAAAACGATGGATAACGGTTGGAGCAGGACTGTCTTGGAGCATCAAATAGACGGAGGTCTATATAGTAGACAGGGTAAAGCTGTTACTAATTTTCAGTTAAAGCTGCCAGAACCTCAGTCTGATTTAGCAGAACAGACATTGAAAAATCCGTACAATTTTGATTTTTTGACACTGAGGGAAGAATATGATGAAAAGGAATTAGAAGAGGCTCTTATCAACCAGATTACTCAGTTTCTATTGGAATTAGGTACTAGTACAGCATTGCGTAATTAGCAGTGAATTCTGCACTCGCTATCTGTGCCAGCTGCACGCCTCCAATCCTAGACGTAGCCCGCTACGCCGTCGGCTTGTAGACGCACATCTGACGCAGATATCAAGCACATTATACACTGTTAATTATGCAATGATGTACTAGCCATATAACGCAGAATGATTTTTCATATGCAAGGCGGAGGAATGAGGCGTAGTGGGCGCTACGCCGATTGACAACAACGACGCAGATGGAAAATCAGGCAAGTTATATGGCTGGTTACTTATTATTCGGTGTACTAGGCAGACAGGTACATTTGCGTGTCGGTAAAAGCGATTTCTATATAGACTTGCTTTTTTATCATGTCCGTCTGCATTGCTATGTTGTCGTAGAGTTAAAAACAGAGAAATTTAAGCCAGAATTTGCAGGAAAATTAAATTTTTATGTGACTGCTGTCAATAAGCAAATGAAAACAAAACAGGACAATCCAACGATTGGAATTCTTATCTGCAAGGATAAGGATGATGTTGTCGCCGAGTATGCACTTGATGATATTTCACAGCCAATCGGGATTGCGGAATATGAATTGACGAAAGTACTTCGTGAAGGATTTAAGAGCAGCCTGCCGATGGTTGAAGAAATAGAGAACGAGTTGTCTGAATAAATTGGCTTACGAGCTGTAAGCCAATTTTAGGCACAAGTCAAAATTATACAGAGTCACATCATTTAATTTGGTGGAGATGAGTTTGTTATGTAAAAAACAAATTATGATTGCTCACACGTTCATTGGCTTTGCATCTAAAGTGTCTGGCTCTTTGATGACTGGTACTTGTATATTTTGTGCTCAATCAAAACTTTTTGCTTGCACTTCCGATAGTAGGCGGGTAATTTTTCTTTGCTCAATATTTTTTTTCGTATTGACGAATAATAGAGTCATTTAGTTCTTGGCTGGGTTTTTGTTTTATTCTAAGTGCTTTTCTCAATAACAGTTCTATTTCGTTTTTATTGTTATTGCCTTTTGAATGATTCTTCATAAGTTTTCATCTCCCTTTATCTTGTTAAAAATTCCTTCTGCCATTCTCTGCGCCAAGATTTCCTGATAGTCGTTATTTAACAGCTTTTGACTCTCAGAATAATTTGAAAGAAATCCCATTTCCACCAGAACAGCAGGTATTTGAGTATTCCGCAAAACATAATAGTTTTCGGTTTTTGCATATCTCGTTTTCACGTCATTGCTTAGCGAAACTGCATGGATTATGCTTTCTGCATATGCTTTGCTTTCCGTTGCGTCTGGACTATTGTAATAACATTCCAAACCTGCTATCTGCGCATCATCTTCATAATAGTTGCAATGAAGGCTGATAAAAAAATCTGCATTGGAATCGTTTGCAACAGAAGTCCGCTGTGCAAGGCTCATCTTCTCATCGGAGTTTCTGGTCAGAATAACTTCAATATTGTTATCCTCCAGAATCGTTTTTAACTTCAATGCAACCGAAAGGTTAATATCCTTTTCTATAATCTTTCCACTGACAGTCCCACCGTCACTTCCGCCATGTCCTGCATCTATGATGACGCAAAACTTTGAAACGTAGTCAGCTGTTGAAGTAATAGGAGCAGTACCATTGCCAGCGTTCGTATCTGTATATGTATTGGTATATATATCTGTGCATATATCTGTTTTTTTATCTTCCTTTGTAAACTTTTCGCATATGTAAAGACAGCCGCAAATCATAAGTATTATCATTATTACTGGTATCAGTATAACGACTGCCCTGAGCAGATAAGCTATCACAAGCCGTTTGACCTTTTTTCTCTTTCTGTGTTGTTTTTTATCCATTGCCGCATTTGTTCCTCATTCCTTTTTCCAAAATATATTGTTTCATAGGAAAGTCAAAAACTGGTCAAGAATTAGGCATTATTCAACGACTTTTTGATAAAACGATGTTCTCCCCGCTTTCTTTTGCTAATATATAAATGTTGCCGGCATCACAAGTAACCGACATTGCGGGCGTATCGCTAATCAATCTTTTGTTGTTCCCATCCTTGTCGCAGGAATATACACGATTTCCGTCTGTTCTGGAGACATAATAAATCGACTGCTCATCCATGCAGAAATCATACGCAACTACTTTTTCATAAGTAAAAGTTTCGCCGCTTAGAACATGATACCTTGTTAAAACCGATTGCTCGTTTTTGTAAAAAATGTTTTCTCCATCGAATGAGATATTTCCACTTGTAGGGACGTCAAGTTTTGTAATGCCTTTCGTGAAACGGTTTACTTCTGTTATACCATCATTGCCAATGAAAAATATGCTGTCATTATTTATAAAAAAATCATGATGGAACTCTAAAAACTTCCATTTATCACCCGTCTCATAATCAATGCCAAAGAGGGAACGGCCAGAATTTGTAATCTGTTCAAAAACGATTTTTTCCTCAAAAGTATCTAAATTAAGTTCTACTACCGACACTTTTGTTATACTGCTGTTATAGTTTCCGACACGGTTCACATAGCTCTCCGTAACCGATGTTGTATAATATAGATATGGTGAACATACACAAAACGCACATACCTTTTCTTCATCAGAAAACGCCCCAAACATAGGTGAGCGTACTAAATGAAGCATTTCTCCCGTGGAAGCATTTTTAAGATAATAATCAAAAGATTCTGCGTCCTGTGTTATTTCATAGCCCATACAATCATATTCCGCCGATGAATTATAAATAGAATTCTGGATTTTTCCGTTATCTGAACATCCTGTCATTGTCAATACAAAACTAAGTATGATAGCAAGAGTCGGTACATTCCGCATTTTCCTTGTTTTCATTTGCCATTTGTTAGAATTGCTCCGTAAAATCCAAGCGGCAGCCAAAATACATAAGAATACGGATACTGAAAACAAAATCAGCAGTGTAATAGTATGAATCTCTGCAAAAACAATTTTCTCATCACCTGTAAAAGCATCACTTAAAACAATATCTCCTGCAAAAAAGTCTGTTCCGAGCAGAAATGGCAAAGGCAGCGGCAGACGGTAAATAATTGTTTTGGATAGACCCACATAGGGAATAATGACCGATACTGCACCTGCAAGCAGGGTCACCGCATATTTTTTCGCCAAAACAGAAATAAACATAAGAAACATTGCTAAAAACACGCTGCCAAAAAGACGGAGCAATCCTATATATATATATCCCTCGAATAAAGTTATGCTTTTGTTGCTGCCTGCAAAGTAACTAAGGCTTTGGATGGGATAATTCCCATTAGGCAGTCCATATTTGAGGCTGTAAAATCCGTATTCAATGAGCGATATGCTTACGCACATCAAGAGGACGCCTGAAATAACAATGAGCAGCTTATGCAAAGAGCCTTTTCGTCCCTCTTTTGCGGTCAAAATCAAAGCATCCATCTGGCAGCTATACTCGGAACAGAATACGGGCGTAACCAAGAGCAAAATGCCAAGGAAGAGGACAAAATTAAGCGTACCTTTGCCAAGAAGCCCCGTCCATCCGTTCGTTTGAAGAAAATAGCGGTTTTGGGCATTTTCGCAGATGTAGAGATATTGCTGATATATGACTTCAAATCCATTTTGATGTTCCAGAACATTTTTGATTTCCTGGCTCTCTTTTTTATATTCACTTTCACTGATTTTGCCATCATAGTAGCTTCCCAAAAGATAGCTTTTCTTCCCCTTGGCTTCTGCAATTCTCTCTGCCTCCTGTTCCAGATAGATAGAGGATTCATCAGTACAGTATCCATTTACCTTTTCAAGATACCATTCATATTCACTTTTGTACTGTTCCATTGCACTATTATAAGGATTGTCTGATGCAACGAGCCAAATGGTGCCAAGTAATAGAACAAGGACGATATAGCAAAGCCCTTTTTGGTGGAGCATTATCTTTTTTATTTCGTACATGAATCCAGACATTTTATCCTCCTGTCCCGGCAATGGCAGTTCTTCTTAGAAAGTATAACCATTACCGTTATTACAGCCATTCCCAATATTACAGCAAAAATAATAGCTGCCAAAAAACTTTGTATCGGATAGCCCGCAAAACCGATAAATTCAGTCTTACCGAACAAAATGCGGTTAGTGAGCAGCGAATATGGGTTTATTATCTTTAGCCAAATATTGCTTGAGTAACTCTGTGACGCACCTGTAATAATCAAACATAAGGCTGCTCCAAAGTCAGCGACAAATGGGATAAGAGCGTTACGCCAAAACATGGAAATCAATAGGAATACCATACTCATAGTCCATATGCCGATTGCTTTTGTAATTGCGGATAGAACTACATATTGCCACAAATTGCAGTTTACCGCAGCCGTACTGAAATTGCTGATGGCATACAGAGGAAGATTATATCCTTCCATTGTTCTAAATGAAAAGGAAAAACCAAGATAATCCAGTACGGAAAACCATATTACAACACTTATTACAAACAAAGTAACTGCAACAATTTTAGCGAATACGGTTTTTTTACCGCCATTAGGGTTCGTCAGTAACAGCATATCCATCTGCGTTTCCTTTTCATAGACGAAAGTGCCGATAATTCCGTATAAACAAAGGAACAAAACCAATATATTTGAAAAATCATAGTTTAAATAATAGTTATACATTTCCTGATAGGCAAAAGCTGGTATATTCCGTCCAGAATAAAGATTGTAAATTACACTGTTTTTACGCACTTCAAAGTTAAGTCCTTGTTCCTTGTAAAATGCAGCATTTTCTTTTGCCTTCTTTGCTGCTTTCGAAGCATAGGTCCGATAATTATAGAAATATTCCATAGGCTGTACATAGTATTTTTCTAAGATGTTTTCGTCACTATATATATTTCCCGTCATCGTATTCGGGTCATCTGTGTCTGTGCTTGCCGTCATATCAGCCGTAGCGTCTGCTAACGGCTGATATAGGTCAAGAAGATTGTTGATTTTATCGTTAGTTATCTCACCGCGATATTTCTCATAGAGCTGCCAATACACGCTGTTCCAACTGCGGCTGTCTTTCCCGTCTGCCAAGTAGGAATAGGAATGAAATTCATTATTTATTTTGAACAGGTTTATTACGCTGAACAGAATAAGTACAACAAGTATTGACCGCTTGCAAAACAATTTGTAAAATTCATATCTGATTAAGCGTGTCATTTTTTCTCTCCAATGTCTTTCGACTCTCGCGGCATTCGTCAAATGCTCGTGCGAGCACGGCACTTGACTCATTGCCCGCGGAAATAATATAAAAATACATCTTCCAAGTTAGGGGAAGCTTTTACTGCGTTTGTTGCGGGCGAACTATCGCTTACAATCCTTACTGAAAAATTTTCGCCCTGCTGCTTCATATTACTGACATAATATTTGTTGCTAAGACAGGCAGCCTCTTTGGCGTTTGTTGTCACTTCCCACACTTTACCATAGATACTCTGTTCTAATACGTCGGTAGTTCCTTGCGTAATCAAAGTGCCTTCTTTGAGAATAATAATCTCTTTTGCAATACACTCGACATCAGAAACGATATGGGTAGCCAGCAAAATCGTCCGTCCCTGTGCAAACTGTGAAATCAAATTGCGAAAGCGGATGCGTTCACTTGGGTCAAGTCCTGCCGTAGGCTCGTCTAAAATAAGGATTTTAGGGTCGCCTAACATTGCCTGGACAATGCCGACTCTCTGCCGCATACCACCAGAAAGAGCGCCAATCTTTTTATCTTTCGCATCTAAAAGGTTGACAATGCCCAGAAGCTTAAAAGCTCGTTCTATTCCTTGTTCCGCAGGGATTCCTTTTAATGCACACATATATAACAGGAAATCTATTACCGTAAAATCCCGATAGAAGATAGGGTATTGCGGCATATATCCGATTTTTGATAAAAAGTCTTTGCCCATTTTTTTTGCATCTTGACCGTCTATCAAAACAGTTCCATTATCGCTGCCCAAAATGCCGACAAATATATTTATCAGCGTTGTTTTTCCTGCGCCGTTAGCCCCTAAAAGTCCATAGACGCCCTCCGAGAGTTCAGTGGTAAAATTCTTTAGGGCATATTTACCTTTATACTGTTTTGAAACATTCTGAAATGATACTTTCATAGATTATTACCCCTTAAAGCCAAATGTTGTTATCAAGGTGCTTACCTCGCCAATACCTCGCCCAAGCACAACGATACAGGCGTCGGATTCATCCAAAATTAAAATCTGCGGGACACGCTGGAAGTAAGTACCGTTGTTGTCCTTGACCGTTTCAGTATGGATAACTTTTCCCGATACTGTGTCATAAATATTAATTGTTACGCTTGCCTCTCTCAAAATGGAAGTAGCAACATATTTACCTTGCTCAGAGCAGAAAACCCCGTCCTTTCCTTCGCTGCTGCTTGAGAATGTAATCTTTTTTTCTGTATTAGATGCAGTATCAAGCATTAACAGCGTCCCATTATTTTTGTTAAAGCTCTGGGGCATGGCAAGTATATTCCCTCCCTTTTGAACTTCTTCAACATTCACTTCATAGTCGGCTTTTTTTGTAATACTAAGACTTGCATTGTCTGTAAATACTGTTCCATAAACAGAGACTCCATCCCCGCCATTAGAGCTTATTCCCATGCCTACATAAGTTAAAGTTTTATCTCCCGTAAATGCAAGACTATCCATCGTTACAATCTCCATATTATTTGCCCTGCCATTTTCGGAATAGCTCAGAATGGTACGTACCTTTTGGGAAGAAGTATCATAGAGGTAAAGTCCTTGTAATCCGCCGAAAGCGATTTGTTTTCCGTCCTGTGAAATGGCGACACTCGCCATTTGGAGGACAAAATCATCATTTAGCAGCCCACTAAAGGAAATCGTATTCACAACAACAAAATCCTTATTTAATAGGTATCCTTTTATTCTATTACTGCTTTGTGCCGTTGCAAACGAACCCGTGCTGCCGCTGTCATTTTCTTCACCGACAATGAAATATCCGTCCGAATAAGGCTGCACACATAACTCATTCAAAAAAATATCCGCACTTGCTATAGTCTCTCTTTTCCCAGTATCATAAAGATAGAGCTTATCTGCTGCAACAATAATCCGATTGCCATCAGCATAATAACAGCCGCTGACCTTTCCAGAGAAAGCCGAGCCATTCACTGTGCCAACATCCATAGTACTTTTATCTGTATCACTATTCTGTGGGTTGGACTTATTATTGTCGCTGCTTCCGCTTCCTGTTTTTTCCGATGTGTTATCTTCTTCGGATTGTGGTGCATCTATGGAGCTTTCGTTTTCAGAACGATTCACATTTTCCTGACTATTACCACAAGCTGACAGATTAAGAGCAAAAGCAAGTATAAGCATAATGCACATAAATCTCGTTTTCATTTTTCAGCCCTCCTTATAAAGCAGAATTGAGCCTGTCTTATTTGTAGAACAATCATTGCTTGTAGCAACAGCTACCGCATAGAAAGTATTGAAGTCATCTAATTTAGAGGGGTCTATGATGGCTTCAATTATCCACACATTTCCTTTGCTTAATGTTGCATCGTATGAAATCACTTTATCAAACGATATGGGCTTATGATTTAAGAAGAATGATATGCCATACCTTGTACCCGGCGTTCCGCAAATCGTGTAACGTACTGTAAGCGTATCTTTATTGGTAAGATTGATATTGTCATACACTAATTCGCCATCATAGGAAATAGTCGAATAAACGCCGCTATCCAATGTATCCATAGTAATTCCATCCCAACCGTTTTTCACAAGCTCATTTTCAATAAAAGAGGAAGTGATTTTTTCTTCTGCAACGCTGACATCACGAAAAATATTTTCACTTTCTCCATAAAAGATATCGCTGTCTGGAGCATCCTCATTAAAATGCAGTTTCAGCACTCTTTCAAGGTGTTGGTGATACCAGCCGTAACTTGATGTTTCTTTCATATCGGGTTGGAAAGCGGGATTGGTAATGCTCATGATTGAAATATTTAGGGTATCACCTTTTTTTCCCGTGTTCGGTGTAAACACAAACGAAAATTTTTCTTCGTGTTTTTCTGATGTTTGGAAACAATGGAGATACTCATATTCCGCCCTCGTATCATTCACCTTGTATGCCTGCGGCTTTCCGTCCAAAAAGAGCAGGAAGCCTATGTTATCCAATTTTCCCTCTGATACAAACTGATAGTCCAAGATAAATTCTCCGCCGTTATACTCATACGGTAAAACACTTTGGTCATCAGCTCTGGTGGGACTCACTTCCTCGTGGCTGAGAAAACCTAAAGAGCCATCTTCCTCTGATTTTGTGAATGGATTTTCTTCCGTGTTTTGCGGGGGAGCTTTCCCGTCCTCTATGTTATAATTTCCGCAAGCTGTCGTAGTGAATAGCAAGCCGCAAATCATAACTAATGATAATATTCGTTTTCGCATTGTTTATCCTCCTGTCATATTTGGTGTATTTCAATTATAAAAACCAAATGTCAAAATGCGGTCAAGGAATAGAAAATTACATAAAAAAACCAACAAACTGTGATTTCTCACAAGCCTGCTGGTTCTGCGTATTATGTGTCTTACTCTTTATGTATTTATGTTGCTCAATAAATGGGAATAAAATTAAGTCAATCCAGTATCCAATACAAATGTATCCAACAATCGGATGGATCAATTTTATTTCATTTGTCAAAACAACAGCAAGCAGAAGACCTATCAAAAGAAGGACAATGCCGATACCTGCCGAAAAGCGAACAATCTTGTCCATCTGTGCAAAAGAACCGATACATAGTATGATAGCGGGAATCCATACAGCCAGATGAAATACAACACCAAGATAATTAAATGCTCCTACCCCCTCTTGAAAAAGTATTTTAAAAGTTTCAGTAAAAAACCATGAATCCTGATTGACTATCAGCCCATTAGGAAAAATATTATACATTGGTACAGCAAAACTGCATAACAATAGAACAACTGAAACTGTTTTCAAAATTTTATTTTTTCGTTCCATCTACGTTTCTTCCGAAAAATAAATAATCTCAGTACACCTTATTAAAGATTAAGGCAAAGGTATCATATTTTGATTTTCCAATATGTCAAATGGGAAGTTGTCATCTCACAAATTCTTTGAAAGATACAAGACCAAATCGTCATCATTTTTGCATTCCTCATATGGTTTATCTCATCCATCAATCCCGAATTTGCGACGAGGGAAACGCTTTCATCAGCGTTTCCCTAAATGGAACATATTACTTGGTGTCAGCTTCTTCATTGAGGGGCTTATAGTTGCTGTCCATGTAGTTCTTTTTACCGAAGGGAACGTAATTTTCATCCAATAAAATCAAATTTCCGTTTCCCAAATCAGGGAACTGCCGCGCAACCTCCTTGAGCACTTCCCATTCATCTCGGGTATTTTCTTTGTTGTCTTCCTCCACCTGTCTTAGCGCTTCTTGAACAGACTGCTGATCTGCCGTTCCCCAATAGAGAGGATGGGGCTGGAAGGAAGAATGGTAATCGCCGCCCTCATAGCAGAAAAAACAGGAGCAGGGGATTTTTTCAAATAGAATTTTTTGCGCCCCGTCAAGCTCCTTTACCTCCAGACAGTAGCACCCATTTACGGTTGCCGCACCATCCCGCGCGGTCATGTTTGCGATTGCCATGATAGTAAGGGGTTCCATTTTCACGATCATGCCGGGAACCAAAAGCCCCTCCTCGTACATTTCCCGTAAATACTCGTCAGAAAATTTTCCGACAGCCCGCCATAGGAAAAACAATGCAAGAAGGAAACAGATAACGGCGGGAATCCAGCTTTTAAACAAAGAAATTCCTGACATACATAGGAAACACACGCAGATTATCGCAGAGCTTCTCCGCTTTTTGACGACGGCTTTTATTATTTCATCCTTTTGCCGTATCCGGCTCACATCTGCATGGATGCCGGATTTTACACTTGCCTCAAATTGTGAATAATCGACCATTTTTTCCTCCGTTTCTTACATTTCTGTAGATTCCTAATATTTTTTATAGATATATTCAGTAAAAATCCGATAAAAACAATATACAATCCAGACCACCCAGGTTATTTCCCACTTGTGTGATATTACAGAAATCATCAAATAAAGAACAGCAACAGTAATAGCAATCATCCAATTCGTTATTTTTTTCTTCTTGGTTATTTCATTTGCTGATACTTTTACAACATCTGACAACAGACTTTCATATTCGTTAGCAACGTTGTTTTCTGTTCTTTTGCCCTTGAATAATTCTGCTATGGAAATCCCCAGGGATGCAGCTAATGGTTCAATAAGAGATACATCTGGAAATCCGATACCTCGTTCCCATTTTGAAACAGCTGCACTTGATACTCCCAATTCATTCGCTAAATCCTGCTGCGTGCGATTTTGTTCTTTCCTGATAGCAGCAATCAGACTGCCTGTTTTTTGAACGTTCAATATTTTCACCTTCTTTCCGATTTTATAATATCACAAGAAACACCATATTCAAGAAACGCTCCGTTGAAATGTTAAACGCTGCATTGGATTTATGCAAATCCTCCATGGTTGGCTTTAAGCACGGCACTTGACTCATTGCTCGCAGAAATAAAAATATCAACTCATTTTGTGGACTGCAAGTTTAATTGTTACAGAAGCTCCACTCGGAGTAACATTTGAAAGTTCTAAACATCCGCCGTGTTTCTGGCTAAGGACACGGCTTGTAGCCAATCCCAGTCCCATATGTTCACCCGTTTTATCCTCAGAATAAAGAAAGGTATTCTTTTTGCGGAGCATTGCCTTTGAAAATCCTTTGCCGTCGTCTGTAATGGTTATAGTAAGTACATCATCAATAAATGTGTATAGGAAACTCACTTTGCTATTAGCATACCGAATGGCATTAGAAAAGATATTCTCAACAATACGGTAAAATAGTTGCTCATCTAATTTTACTTGACATTCGGATACTGTAGAATGATATTCAATCTCCAGGCTATGCTGTCCTGCAATAAGTGAAAGGCTTTCTGTAGCATTTTTCAAAAAATCTGGTAGCTGAACGACAGAATACTTTGTTTCGGTTTCTTCAATGATATTCAAATCACGAATATAATCTGTATAACGCTCAAGTCGTTTTGAGGTTATCGCAAGGTTGGATAGTGTATGCTGCAATTTCTCATCATTCAGACTTCCATTTGTAAAGCATTGCTGCATATATTCGACATAGCCCTCTATAATCGCAATCGGATTTCTGAGGTCATGTGCCACTGATGCCTGTAAAATTTTCCGCTGCTCAATCATATTCCATAGCTGTCGGTTGTTATCATACAAAGCTTGCCGCATTTCTTCAAAAGCTGTGCAGAGCCTGCCTAATTCATCGTTACTGTTATAAGCAACTGTAAAATCAAGGTCTTGACCCTTTATATGCTTTGTTGCATCTGCAAGAATCTGAATTGGCGGCGATAGCTTTTTCCTATAAAACCACCATGCACATAACATGATTCCTATAACTGAATAGATAAAAGGAAGCCCTACCATAGAAATGCTTATTGCTCTATATAGTAACTGTTGTTTTGGGCGGAGTGTGGAGAAGCTGGATTCTATTCTCTCTATTGTAAATTCTGTATCCCCCAACTTTTCTTCTTCCGATTTAGCGGGGGTAAGTATAGACACTTTAGAAGGTTCATCAAGTATCAATCTTTGCTTTGCCTCAGATACCGTCCCATCTGCCATAATAGTCTGTGTATGCAGCCAAATTTCCTGTGAATCGGGGAGGATATTCTTCTGCACATGGTAACAGATATAAATTGTCAAAGCAGAGGATGTAAAAACAATTATCATTGTAATGGCAACCGTCCAGATAAATGCACTTTTAACAGATTTTACTTTCTTCATTTTTTCCATTTATATCCCATCCCCCAAACTGTTTCTATATATTCCTTGCCCGTAGCTTCAGTCAGTTTATTTCTGATTTTTCGGATATGCTCTTTAATAACATTGCTGTCGCCCTCAGCATTAAAGCCCCATACGGCTTCGTATATCCGTTCTTTATCAAATATCTGGTTAGCGTTACTCATCAGAAACTCGACAATATCAAATTCACGATTTGATAAGTTCAGCGACCTTTCTCCATAAAAAATTTTGCGTTCAGCAAGATTTACAATTAAGCCTTGTGAAGATACGATTTTAGGAGTACACTTGCTTCTCTCATCCCTCCGCAGGTGAGCCGCCACCCTTGCGGTCAATTCTTGTAAACTAAAAGGTTTGGTTATGTAGTCATCGCCGCCGACCTGCAAACCGTTTACTTTGTCCTGTTCTGTAATCCGAGCTGTCAAAAACAAAATAGGGCAGGTAACATTATTACGGATAATCTTGCATAGTTCTAATCCGTCCATTTCGGGCATGTTGATGTCAAGCAAAATTAAATCTGGATATATATTCAACATTGCTATTGCCTGCTCCGCATCTTCCGATACGAAAGTCTCATATCCACAATCCTGCAAGTGGCTTGATAATAATTCAGTCAGCATTTTTTCATCATCAACAATGAGTATCTTATATGCCATAGCAAAAACCTCCTAATCCAAAATATTATAAAGCTTAAAAGTCAAAAAGTGGTCAAGTTCCTACTTTTTTTCGAATATCAACAGGCTTTTGTGTATCTTTCAGAATAAGCCATATCCGATAGATGTTTATTGCGCCCTCAATCTGATTTTTTTAGATATCTGCCGTACCCACCGAAGTGATACGTTCTATTTTTTCGCTTTCCTGTGCTGCCATATATTCAAATATATCTGACTGCCCAACATACCATAATATTATATCCATCAATATGAACTATAACAAGTCTGCAACCGTAAATGTTCACTACAACATTATATCGCATGGACTTTGGCAAGAAAAATAATCTTACGCAGTCAATTGGATGTTTTTTTGATGAAGCGGAACTGACTATCATAGCGGGGACGGCGAAGGGGATATGTAAGGCAAAAGAGCAGCCAGAGGATTGACCTCTGGTTTCCTTTTGCCCTGTCCAACTAATAGTTAGGGCATCCCCAGAGTTGCCCTCCACGGTATAGACCACCCCATTCTCGAATTTTTATGATTCCCACACACGCCCGCCAAAGCCGTACCAGCTCCAATAAGACTGCCCGCCCTCGTTGCCGAGATGCGTTAAGGCAACTTCCATAATGGCTTGATTGCCGTCACTTGTGAATGCCCGCCCGTATGGGTAGTAGCGCAGCACATGGGCGGGCTATTGCGTGTCGCCGTACTTCTCCCAACCGAGCCGCTGTGCCTGCATTGCGGAAAATTCCACCGCATTTGCATAGGAATAGCCGCCGTAGTTGGTCTTCGCCCATGAGATATACCCGTTGCCGAAGTTGTAGCCCTGCAAGGCGAGCTTGATACGCTCCAGGTCAATCGGGTTCTCCACCTCGACTGAAACAAGGGCGGCTTTTAATTCCTGCACGCCGCACTCGATGGAATATTCGGGGTCTTTGATGCCGTTCGGCTCATGGGGGGGACTTCTTGTTGAAGCTCCCTTCCGCTGCCTGCATCGTGTCGCTGCCTTTTCCCCCCAGGTTCCTGCATCATCACCGCCTTTATCGTATAGGAAGTGCTTTCGCTGCTTTATAGGAAATTCCGACCTATTGAGACACAAAGAAAAACATATGTTAGATAGATATGTGTTTAAGGTATACAAAACAGACGGTCAAGGATTTAGAAGATATAAAAACCTTCTTCTCCAAAATCGTCTTCAAACGGGTCATCGTCATTTTTAAAAGAGTGTCCGATCCTGGCTTCCATTACATTGAGAAGTGCGGTGCGGAAAGAATTACGGAGGAAAGTATAGTTAAAGTGATTGACATTACGCCAGAAACCGTTATCACTGTAGCCGCCCTCAGAGATCAGGCAGAGGATGTGTGGGTTCCATTTCAAATCCCTGCCAAAGGTATGGAGAACCATGATAAAACCGGGAGTGAAATTCATGGACTTATTTTGCTTGAAAAACAGTTGAGAAACAACGCTGTTTACAGCATGAAAAAGACAGTCAAGCAGGGAGCGGTCAATACCATGATATGGGAAGCAGAGTATGATTCTATGGAGGAAGCGGTTAATGCTTTGAAGATAATACAGGAGAATCCAGAACATGATGCGCTGCTGGAAAAGCAGATTTGTTTTATGCGGGATTCTTATGTGGAGTTGTACCAGCAGATAGGGTAGATCACATAATAATTGCGGCGGTGAAATGAAAGTGATATAATAATTACAATAAATGCGGACTGCATATTCGTTGGGGAGGTCTTATGAGTAAGGACAGTATACCCGAAGCAAAAGGCGGCACGCCTGAAGCATTGGGAGAATCAAATAAAATATTGATATTAAACTGCCTTAGGACAAGGGGAACGATGTCAAGGGCGGACTTATGCCGGCACTTGGGCATGAGTTTTCCGGCGGTCTCGTCCAATGTAAAGAGCCTGATCGATATCGGATATGTGGTGGAGGTCGGTGAGGGGGACAATTCCCTGGGACGCAAATCCACGCTGCTGTCTTATCATGCGGAACGGGGATTTGTATTAGGAGTCGATCTTGGGAGGTTCCGCATCCGGGTGATGTTCGCGGACCTTCTCGGCCGGGAATTGTCAAGCCTTGAGAGGCCGACGAACACTGAAGACGGCGGGATAGGGATTGTCGACGAGCTCAGAGAGATGCTCTTAGATGTCGCTGCAGCCAGCGGAAAGGATAAATCCGCTATCTTAAGCATCTGTATCGGCGTCCCGGGAGTTCTTTCAGAAGACCGTGTTACTTTGGCCCCCTTTTTGCCGCCGATCGATCTGGCTCAGATCAGAACGAAGATCGGGGAAGAATTTACGGTGCCTGTCGTCATTGAGAACAGCATCAATCTGGGTGCGCTTGGGGAGATGTGGCATGGGGCAGGCAGAGAGCTTAAGAATTTTGCGCTGATCAACTACGGAGTCGGTGTCGGGGCTGCATTTATCATCAATGGTGAATTATATCCGGGGGCACACCGGGCTTCGGGAGAGATTGGATTCATGGTAGGGGATCCGTCGAAGCTTCGGACAGAATTTGACGAGGTCGGAGTGTTGGAGAATACGATATCCAGAGATAAGATCCAGAACTATATCATGCGGCCTGATTTCCAGGATGAGATCAATAAGCTGATTGAGAAATATAAGAAAAACGACGTCTATGCGAAGCTTATTCTGGATGAGATATTTTTGTATGTAGGGTGCGCCCAGCTAAGGGCTTGGAATTCGGTGGGTGAAAGTCCTACGGTGTAAGGTACAAGCTATACCGCACCAAGCGAGTCTTGGGTGGACAGCAGAGATGCTGTCTGCTAAGCGTAGACAGCGAGATTGCAGGGCATAACTGCACATAGCTTCGATATGAAAATGAAAGTGGGAAGGCAGAGGTGCTCCTATACACTGAAAGCAACACAACTGTAGTCACTAAGAGCGAGAATACAGTTGCTTCCCCGGAGTTTTGAGGTTGGTCATGCAATCAAGGATTTCAAGTCAACTGGAGGAGGTCTGTCTGGTTCCAGATGAGTTGCGTACATCAGGTATGCGGAACAACTGTCGAAGGGAGAACCGCAAATGGCCAGCAGAAGTCGGATGGCCGAATAGTACACGGTAAAACATACAGTGGAAGTCGAGAAATGCCTGTCCTCGCAGGCTAGCCATGCAAAGTCATATCAAAGAGGAAACATAGACTGTACGCAGAGACAGGAGGAGCTATGGAAACGAAATTGGCGAGAATATCACAACTATCAGGCGAACATCCAGACATGGTATTTACGTCCATAGGGCATTTGATAAATAAGGAATTATTAAAAGAGTGCCACAAGGAAATGGATGGAAAGAAAGCAGTAGGAACCGATGGGATAACCAAAGAGGAATACGGGGCAAGGCTGGAGGAAAATCTGGAAGAATTAGAGGAAAAGCTTAAGAAGAAAGCGTACAAGCCCAAGCCAGCAAAAAGAGTGGAGATACCGAAAGAAAACGGAAAGACACGGCCGCTCAGTATCTATTGCTATGAAGACAAACTGGTGCAGGAAGCATTGAGACGAGTACTGGAAGCAGTGTTCGAACCGCATTTCTATGATGAAATGATGGGATTCCGACCAGGGAGAAGTTGTCATAAGGCATTAAGAAAGCTGAACGGAATGCTGGAAAAAGAAAAGACAAACTGGGTACTGGATGCGGATGTAAAAGGATTTTTCGACCACTTGGACCATGAATGGATAATAAAGTTCATAGAATCAAGAATAAAAGACCCAAATATCATCAGGCTGGTACGCCGGATGTTAAAAGCCGGAATCATGGAAGATTACAGATATGAAGAGACAGAGGAAGGAGCCGGACAGGGTTCGGTCTGCTCACCAGTAATCGCAAACATATATATGCATTATGTACTGGTGTGGTGGTTCAAGGAGAAAATGCAGCCGATCATGAAAGGGTACGCAGGGCTGGTGGTATATGCGGATGATTTTGTAGTCTGCTTTCAATACAAAACAGACGCAGAGATGTTCTATGAATATTTAAAGCGCAGAATGATGCACTTTGGACTGGAAATGGAGGAGAAAAAGACGAGGCTGATAGAATTCGGCCGATTTGCAGAAAGGAACCGGAAAGAACGTGGAGACGGGAAACCGGAGACCTTTACATTCCTCGGATTCACGCATTACTGTTCGCATGGAAGAACGGGAAAGTTCAGAGTGAAGAGGAAGACCAGTAAGAAAAAACTAGCAAAGAAAAGCAAGGAAATAAATGCTACGATAAGAGATATGAGATTTCTACGTATAAACCAGATAGTAAAGAAGCTGAATGAAATCTTAACTGGTTACTATCATTACTACGGAATTACTGACAATTCAAGAAGCCTGAACTCATTCTATAATGTAGTATGGTTCAGGTTATTCTACTGGCTGAATAGAAGAAGCCAGAGAAGAAGCTATACAAAGGAAGGATATAAGGAATTGATGAGACAATTCCCACTCGTCCGACCACGTATCTATGTAAGTATATACGGATAGTTGTAGATGTATTAGCTTTGCAGGGAGCCGGATGCGGGAAAGCTGCACGTCCGGTTCTGAGAGGGGTAAGCCCCGTAAGGGACTTACCTACTTACCAATTTCGCTGATCAATATTTCAGCAGTATTGGACTTGGAAGCGGTTATCATATCCGGCGGACTTGGGAACAGCATCGGCAGATTGTTTTCCGAGAAGTGGAGTGAGATGCTTGCAGTACACGTACCATATCCTCCTAGGCTGGTGTTTTCTGAGCTGGAGAATCAGGAGGGGGTTTTAGGCGCGATACATGTGGCGCTTGAAGCGGTTTATAGGGAACCGCTTAAGATATAATGCAAATAACAGGTTTTCGAAAGCGGAAGGTGAGACTTTGAATATAGCGATTGTCGATGATGAGAGGATCATCAGAGAACAGGTCAAGAACTTCATACACAGATATTTCACGGATTGCACGGTTTGGTCTTACGCCGCAGGAGAAGGCCTGCTTGCCGCTCATACGAAGTTCGATATCATTTTCCTGGATATCAAGATGGAGGGCGTAAGCGGGATCGATACGGCGAGGGAGCTTCGAAGGCAGCAGGAGGATACGGTACTGATCTTTGTCACAGGGATGAAAGAGTACGTGTTTGAAGCCTTCGATGTGTCGGCGTTTCACTATCTGCTGAAGCCGATAGATGAGGGGAAGCTTCGCGAAGTTCTCGGCCGGGCGGTCGGGGAAGCGAAGAAGAAGAAGGATGGGCGGCGCAGGCAGCTCTTCGTCCGAACGAAGGGGAGAAGCCTTACCATAGATCAGGGCGATATCTTATATATAGAGAGCAAGGCGAAGAAGGCGGAGATCCACACGGTAAAAGAGACGATAGAGATCTATGCCGCCATGAGCGGGCTGGAGGAGCAACTGGATGAGCGCTTCTACAGGTGTCATCGGGGATATCTGGTCAACATGGCGTATATCGTGGAGTACAGTGCGGACAGCATCAGTCTTGCCGGCGGCGGGACGGTCTATCTGACTAAGAAGAAGCATGGTGAATTCGTGAAGGCCTATATGTGGTTTTTACAGAACGGAGGAGTATCCTGTGTCTAAAGGATACTCTCATTCCATATTTTCTTCCCACCACATTTCATTTTTCAGATATCGCTCCATGATATCAAATCGCCTAAATGCTGCCGCCATCGTTCGTCCATCTATCTCCGACAGATTTTCATTGTTAAAATAGTCTTTTAGGATATTCACCATTGCCTGTTCTGCCTTACTGTACATCAATTCCTTGTTTTGTTCAAAGTAATTTTTTATTTCATTAAAATTAATATGAGTGATTTTTTGCAATGTAATACCTGACTTTTTTAATATTTGCTTACCGATCATATATGACAAAAAATATTGACTATACAATCGGTGCTCCTTAATTCCATCCAGTTCACTCTCTTTCTTTCTATTATTATCACAATAACGAAATATCAGTACAGCAACCACCATCTGAGCAGCATTCAGGTTATCAAAAATCAATGAATAATATTTATCAAAAAATTCATTACGTCTATAATTTGCCAAATGCGGACATTCCCGCCATACTGCGAAGACAGCCTCAGCCGCGACTGTCGATGGTATCGCATTTATATTTAATGTATTATCTCTCTTTCGTTTATAGACGTATCCCAGATCATGTGCGCCGATTTCCAAAATCCGTTGACATTCATCGTTTGATTTTAAATCTCTAAAGTCCACCGGATTCTGGCTATTTGTCGCATATATAATATCCTGAATGATACCCGGATTTTCAGTGTCTTCCACTTCATAAAGACGTACTAACAGATATGTCTGTGAAAAATCCAGATTGGGATTTTCTTTTACAGTTTGATGTATCGTTTTACATGTTTGTCCACCGTTTATGATTTGTAAGTCATCCGTTTTAACCATCCAATTCTGTTCTTGCAACGCATTAAAACTAAATTTTTTGCAAATCATTGTCGCCCCATTATTGAAAAAGAAAAAATTCTGACGTTTATCTGTATCCAATAGAGTTTCTGTGATTCCATCATTCACTACATTTTTTCCTAAATAGCGACGGATATTTTTTTCCAGCAGACTATCCCCAAATTCTTCCATCAATTTGTATACTTCCATTACGGAAACACGTCCGAGAATTACTCTTTTATAATTAAAATTTTCCTGAATAGCCTTTCCGCTCAAAGAAATTTGTGTATTAATAACTTGTTCCCTATTAATATAGCGCATAATATCAATATGGGAGAAATGCTCAAATCGAACTTGGCTCTGACCTGCAAAAGCATTATTAATATGATTTCGACCCTCTTGATTCCAGGCCAGACCATTATTAAGCATCACGAATGTCACATATGGAATTGCACCGTCTAATATAAAAGATCGAATCTCTTCTACTTTTTTTCTGCTCTGTACATTTAATTCAATATGCGTAGAAGGATCAAACACACATTTTATGGTATTCACAGCTTTTTCAACTGCATTAGCCGGAAAATTACTGTCTTTATCCAGTTTTCTTGAATACTTTAATTGGAACAATACTACATTTAATTGTGAATCCTGTGCTTCTACAATATAAGCTGCGTCAAATCCCCCGTCGTTTCCCCCATCAGTCAAAAACTGTACTGCCTCCATCAGATCAATGTCTAAATAGGCAGCAACTCCTAGCAGCAAAAATGCTTTGGAACGATTTCTCTCATTATCGTTATCCGTAAAAATTTCCTGATTATCTGCTAATATCTTATTTATTCTTTGGTCAATGATTTGTTTTGCTATATCCATTATAGACACCTACCTTTAAGATTCATTACATGATCAAACATTTATATATAATACAACAAGAATATAATAGTGTATTTTCTTCAGTATTACAAGAGTTTTTGTGTAGTCATTACTTCTTATCCCCGGCATTGATGTGAATTGTACTTTTTTGGTGTGAAAAGGCAGCGGCAGTATTTTATTCCCAAAAACGGTCGTTTTATTCCATTTTATCAATACAAACGGATCACTCTGCCGATATTAACATAAGAAACTCTTTTGAAAGTGAGGAGTATCCTGTGTCTAAACCGATGGAATTCTATTTTTCTTTTATGCAGTTTGTATTATTTCTGGCTCAGGGATATTATCTGCAGTATTTTTTCGGAAGCTTCCTGGAGTGCAGAGTGAAGGGCCGGTGCGGCGGTCTCATTGCGGCGGTATCCTATACGCTGCTTCGGACTTTGCTTTATGTGATCTGGCCGGCAGAGTATGAGAGCCGTGCCGTGATCGGGAAGCAGGCGGTGTCGCTCTGTATTCTTGCGGTTCTGGCGCTCTTCTTATATCAGGCGCGCCATGCGGTCACATGCTTCCTTGCGGTCGCATTCCAGGCTGTGATCGGCGTCAGCGTCTATCTGGCAGTCATATTGATGGACTGGCCGTCAGGCCTGTTACTCTCCCTGTGGAACTGGTGTCTGAAGACGGGAACGTTCACGAAGCTTGAGACCTTCCGGCTTCTGTCAGAAATCAGCGTGGCAGGGATGCATTTCCTTCAGATCATGATAGCGGTTCTGTTGATCCGGGGTTCTCTTAGGCGCATTGTGAGGGATTACCGGGAGAAGGATATTGATATGCCGAGAACGCAGCTTTTGTTCATCCTGATTCCGGCGTTGTCGGCATTGCTTCTGTGTACCTTGCTGCGGGTGACATTCGTAATAGTGGAAGAGAATTCCCAGGAATTCCTATACCACAGATATCCGGTACTGATGGCTGTGCTTCCGGCGATTCTTCTGCTGTCTCTGGCATCGGTCCTGTACGGGGTCAAGTCCATCCAGGATATCCTGAAGCTGAACAGAGAGAAGAACAGCCGGATCGTTCTGGAGAAACAGGTGGAAGGTCTTAAGGAGCATATCGGAGAGATTGAACGGCTCCATTCCGGGATTCAGAGTATGAAGCATGATATGAGGAATACTCTGGCTGTCGTTCAGCAATTAGCTTCGGTGAGCGAGGGACAGGGGACAAAGGAGCTTAAAAGATATCTGTCCGAGATCGATCAGACTATGGATCAGATGGAGCCTGCATTCCGGACGGGGAATGCGGTTGTGGACGCCCTCCTTAATATGAAATATCACGAGATCATCCGCAGCATACCGGAGATTGAACTGAATGCTGAGGGGCTGCTCTTTCCGGAGGCGCTGCATATCAGAAGCTATGATATCGGTATGATTCTTGGAAATGCGCTGGACAATGCCATGGAAGCCTGCGTGAAGCTTAAGAAGAGAGATGCGTCGGCGAAAACATATATCCGGCTGGCAGCTTTGGTCAGAGGGCAGTTATTGCTTTTGAAGATTGAGAATAGTTTTGACGGCAGTGTGAGGCGAAAGCCGCAGGCGGAGTTCCCGGTAAGTGATAAGGAAGGCAAGGAGATACATGGGATCGGGATGATGAATATCAAGAGCGCGGCAGAGAAATACCAGGGGACGGTTGACTGGAAGGTGAAAGGCAGGACATTTATCCTGGCGGTAATGTTACGAAATGATATGATAATGAAGGGAGAAGAGCAAGATGAAGGCAGTATTGAACACAATTGAGGATTTAAGATCCGGACATTTCAAGAATTCATATGGGGTGGAGGGGATGCTGGTTACCGGCAGATCGGACTATAAGAAGATCATCGATGTGTCCGATGAGATGAAGGAGCATGTTCTTAAGAATGTGAAGCAGGCATATTATAAGTATAACGGGATGTCGGGAGATAATGCGGCAGAGGAGAGAGCCTACCAGGGAACCTTGAATGAGTATTACAAGACGCTCGACAGGGAGGACCGGCTGTCTGCGTGCTGGACACTTGGGCAGTTGGGACTTAAGCTTTCGCAGGAGGTTTCTGATTCGATCAAGGAGAAGGTGCCGGGATGGACTGCCGGGAAGCCGATACCGGAAGGACTGCTTGACGAGATCTTCGCGGGAGACCGTATTGCAGAGATCATGGCAGAGAAGCCGGGGAATACGGAAGGGAATGCGAAGGATTCAGATCTCCTGAAGGAGAATCAGTTTGACGAATTGCAGATCGGCGCCGATCAGACGCAGGGTGCGGAGGAAGAGAAGAAGCCCTCAGGCAAGGTTGGATTTAACCAGGGGAAGCGTGCAAGACAGCTTGCCTCCGCGAAGACGCCGGAGCAGGTGCAGATGGTCATAAGCCTTCTGAAAAAGGATTTATCAGACTGTGAGAATGGTCTTGCCAACGATATGTGCGACGAGAATGAGGTCAAGAAGGTCAAGGCGATGCTCGCGAAGGCGAAGGAGCGCATGGGCCAGGTCGCCCAGAATGCGGATGATGAGAAGCAGGAGGGGGACAATAGCTTTCTGATCAATATGCTGATGTAAAGAGACGATATAGATGCTTGGTATAGATATTTTTAATAAAATATTGACATAATAGAAAAAAATTGTTACAATAAAAATATAACAAAATCGTATTCAGAAGCAAGGAGTTTGTCGACCTTTCACAAAGGTCGCAGGCTCCTTTTTTGTTACATGGAAGATGCATGCTTAATCCTTGCAATCTTGAGCCGGTATTGTTTGGAAAATATAAGAAGAGGAGGGAGGAGACAACTGAACGATGTAAAAAGACAGGCGGTACGGCATGCAAGTAAAAAGGAGTAGAAATGAAAAGGAGATAAAAAATGGATACGAAAGACAGAAAGAGCATGATCTTGTGTTTGACTTGAACGGAGGGATGCCGCAGATGGCACAGGCGCTTCCGTTGGCTACACTTTTACAGGTATTCCCGATCCGGATGAAGGGGATCGGCCTGCAGATCGGAGCCGGACTTCCGCTCATCTGGGCGGCGCTCCGGCATGGGTGAAAGGAAAGTGCAATGAATAAACGTAAAGATGTTTTAGCAAAAGTAACTGGCAGGGCGGTCTATGCCAATGATATTGAATTGCCGCAGATGGTATACGCCAAGGTTGTCCGCAGCACGGTGCCGAATGGAATCATCCGTTCGATCGACTGCAAGGAGGCGTCCCGGATGCCGGGAGTTATACGGATCATTACGGCTGAGGATATCCCCGGCATCCCGTCGCTGCCAAGAGAGCGGCCTGTTCTGTGTCTCGGGAGGGTGCGTTATATCGGTGACGGCGTTGCGCTGGTAGCGGCGGAAAGCCTCTCTGCTGCGGAAGATGCGGCAGAGAGGGTCAGGGTCGAATATGAAGAGCTCCCGGCTCTTCTGGATGCAACGAAGGCATTGGAACCGGATGCTCCACAGGTTCATGAGACGGGAAATCGTATCGCGAGGTATATTACCCGGCGGGGAGATGCCGAGAAAGCATTGGTCGAGGCTCCGCACGTAATCAGCCGCAGTTATACGACTCCGCGGGTACAGCATGTGTGTATTGAGACGGAGGCGGCGGTGGCTTCCTATGATCCTGCCACAGGGGAAACGCTGGTGCGCTGTCCGGTGAACAGTCCGTTTCCCATCAGAAAGGTAGTTGCGGAGACGCTGGGATGTCCGCTTACGGATGTGCGTGTCGTGCTGACGACTATAGGCGCATCTTTCGGAGGGAAGAATTATGATATTGCAATGGCATCCGCCCGGGCGGCATTGGTAAGCCGCCTGCTGGGACGTCCGTGCAAAGTGGTTTTGAATCGGGAGGAATCTATTATAGAAGGCACGAAGCGTCACCCGCTTTTTGCAGATTATAAGGTTGGGTTCGATGAAGAGGGCAGATTGCTTGCGATGAAGATCCGGCTGACATTGGACGGGGGCGCTTATACCAGTAAGACATTCCCGGTTACCAGCCGTATGGCGATCGAGGCTTCCGGACCTTACCGTGTCCCTGCTATCGATACAGAAGCAGTAAGCGTATATACGAATCAGGTCTACTCGGATGCGCTGAGGGGATTTGGTTCCCCGCAGGTGGACTTCTGTTCAGAGATGTTGATCGATGAGATAGCAGGATATCTGGGGAAAGACCCGATTGAGGTCAGGAAGCTGAATATGCTGGAAAATGGAAAACCTTCCGCGTTCGGCCAGATCATGGAGGATGTTACTCTCCCCGAGTGTCTGGAAGCATTGGAAGATGTGGTGGATTTCCCGGCGCGGCGCGAAAGGATCCGGCAATATAATGAGATGCACAAACGCAGCAAGAAGGGGTTAGGAATATCGCTGCTTCACAGAGGAGAATCCTTCGGGGCGGCAGGCCAGGGGATCGATACCGCCAGCGGAATGGTTTCTATTTAGACGGATGGAAGCGTATCGGTCTGTTCCAGTATCGCGGAGGTAGGCCAGGGAGGCAGTACAATGGTGGTGCAGATCGTTCACGAGGCTTTGGGAATCCCCCATGAAAAGATCCGTTACAGCGGAGTGGACACGACCTTCCTTACAGATGCGGGACCGACGGTGGCAACCCGGGGAACGGTGTTCTCCGGCGGTGCGATCTACCGGGCGGCAGATGAATTGCGCGGGAAACTGATCACTTATGCGGAGAAGTATCTGCATACCCGGGAAGTAGAGTTTAAGGACAATAAGATCATTGCGGCCGGTCAGCCGGACAATGAAGTTTCGCTTCAGCAGGTGATCGGCGATGTGTTCGCAGCGAGCGATCATCTGAATGCCCTTGGATATTATGCGGCCCCGCCCCTGGAATATGATAAGAGCTGCGGTGTCGGCGACGCATATCTCTCCTATGTATACGGGGCTGCGGCTGCGGAGGTAACGGTGGATACGCGGACAGGATTCGTAAGCGTCGATGAATTCTTCGCTGTGCACGACGTAGGACATGCCTTTGACAAGGCGGAAGCAGAAGGGCAGATCCGGGGCGGTGTGAGCATGGGGGTAGGTTATGCCGTTATGGAAGAGGTGGAGCTTCATAAAGGACAGATCATGAATCGTAATCTGGACGGTTATCTGATCCCTACATCACTTGACATGCCGAAGACGACGCCGATCGTATTGGAGATTCCGGGAAGATATGGACCGCTTGGTGCAAAGGGGCTGGGAGAACCGGCGACCTGTGCGGTTGCGCCTGCGATCGTGAACGCGATCGCGGACGCAACGGGACGCAGAATCAGGAACCTGCCTGCGAATCTGGAGCAGGTGGCGTTAGGACACAGTATCAAAAAACGGTAATTTGCGGGATAGAAATGCCCTGTGCGGTTTGGAACAAGGAACTGCACAGGGTATATTTTGATGATTGTTTTTGGAAAATATGTATAGTACAATAAAACAATACCATGAAATGAGGAGGAAAGCATATGTCCCTGCAATTCATATTCGGGCCGTCAGGCTCCGGCAAATCATATCACCTGTATCATCATATCATCGAGGAATCTATGCGCTGCCCGAAGCAGAATTACATCGTCCTTGTGCCCGAGCAGTTTACCATGCAGACGCAGAAGGACCTGGTTACCATGCATCCAAGGAAAGGGATCATGAACATCGACGTCCTAAGCTTTGCAAGGCTCGCTTACCGCGTATTCGAAGAGATCGGCGGGGAGATGCTTCCCGTACTTGACGATGAGGGGAAGAATCTGATCCTTCGCAAGCTTGCGGGGGATTACGAGGATGAGCTGTGTATCCTGAAGGGGAATATGAAGAAGCTTGGCTATATCAGCGAGGTCAAGTCCGTCATCTCCGAATTCACCCAGTATGATATCGGGCAGGAGGAGTTAGAGAAGGTGATGGAGACCATCGGCGAGGATTCCAGGCTGTACTACAAATTAAAGGATATCGGGGTCCTGTACCGGGGATTTACGGAGTATCTTGAGAAGAAATATATCACGAAGGAGGAACTTCTGGATGTATTGAACCGTATGGTGGGGCAGTCGGAAATTTTGGGGAACAGCACCGTTGTTCTGGACGGGTTTACAGGCTTTACGCCGGTGCAGAACCGGTTGATTCTTAAGCTTATGCGAAGATGCCGCAAGGTTATGGTGACGGTGACTATGGATGAGAGGGAGAATCCGTATGTGTACCGCCACCCATATCAGTTATTTGCGCTCAGCAAGCATATGGTGACTACACTGGTTTCTCTGGCGAGAGAGAGCCGAATTGAGATAGAAGAACCGATCTGCAGATACGAAGAGCCGGTATATCGGTTCAGCGGTAACGAAGCGCTTGCGTTCTTGGAGAAGAACCTGTTCCGCTACGGAGCCGGAACATTTGACAAGGAAACAGACGCGTTGAGCATCCACGCCGCCAGGAATCCCAGGGAGGAAGCGCTGGCCGCGGCGGGGGAGATCCGGCGTCTGGTGCGCGAAGAGGGGATGCGTTACCGGGAGATCGGCGTGATCGTAAGCAATATGGATGTGTACGGAGATTATCTTGAGCGGGCGTTTGATCTGTATGAGATACCGGCATTCATGGATCACAAGAGGAGTGTGCTTTTGAATTCCTTCGTAGAATATATCCGGAGCCTTCTCAATATGGCAGAGCAGAACTTCACCTATGAGAGTGTGTTCCGTTTCCTTCGGACGAATCTTGCCGGCTTTACCTTCGAAGAAGTGGATGAACTGGAGAATTATGTCCTGGGCCTTGGCATCAAGGGATATAAGAGATGGCAGGAGAGATGGGTACGTCTCATTAAGGGTATGAGTGCGAAGGATCTGGAGCGCATGAATCATTTCCGGGTATTGCTGGTGGAGAAGGCAGATCCGCTGATGTTCGTGCTAAAGCAGAGGCAGAAGACGGTCAGGGATATTACGCTTGCAGTATATGAGTTCATGGTCAGAGAGGAGCTTCAGGTAAGGCTTAAGAGGCAGGAAGAAGAATTCCAGGCGATGGGGGAGCTTGCCCTTGCCAAAGAATATGCTCAGGTGTACCGGATTGTTGTGGAGTTATTCGATAAGTTTGTGGAGCTTCTGGGAGATGAGCGGGTTGGTCTTGAGGAATACTGCCGCCTTCTGGACGCGGGGCTTGAGGAGGCGCGGGTGGGCGTGATCCCGCCGGGGACAGATCAGGTGGTAGCTGGAGATGTGGAGCGGACCAGGCTTAAGGACATCCGTGCGTTATTCTTTCTTGGAGCCAATGATTCGCAGCTTCCGGGGGCGCTGCTTCGCACAGGATTGCTGTCCGAGCGGGACCGGGAGCATTTCCAGAAGGAGAAGCTGGCGCTGGCGCCGGGCGGGAAGGAGAGAGCGTATATCCAGAAATTCTACCTCTATTCGAACCTGACCAAACCCTCGGAGAAGGTTAAGATCTACTATAGTAAGGTGTCCGCGGAGGGCAAGAGCATCCGTCCGGCATATCTGATACAGGATTTAAGGAGGATGTATCCGCTGCTTTCTGTTGTGGACGAGGAGGAGAAGACGCTTAAGGAGCGGGAGCTGACAGAGAAGATGGGGCTTGAGTATCTGATCCAGGGGCTCAGAAGTCTTGATAACGGCATGGATGATGTGTGGAAGGAGCTGTATAGCTGGTATAAGAAGAGCGGAAATTGGAAGGAGAAGGTGGAAGAGCTGCTTGCGGCAGGGTATTACCGCCGGCCGGCGGATGGTCTGACCCAGGCTGTGGCAAGGAGGCTCTACGGGGAGGATTTTGAGGACAGTATTACTAGGATGGAGCGGTTTGCGGTCTGTGCGTTTGCACATTTCCTGACGTACGGCCTTGGGCTCAGAGAGAGGCAGCAGTATGAGTTTCAGGCGGTGGATCTGGGTAACGTGTGTCACAGCGCCCTGGAGAAATATGCGAAGAAGCTTGAGAAGGACGGCCTTGACTGGACGGTTGTCTCGGAGGATGCCAGAAGGCAGTATATAGAAGAGAGCGTGGAGGAAGCCGTCACGGATTACGGGAATGCGATCCTCTATAGTTCTGCCCGGGATGAATATCTGATCGTTCGTATGAAACGGATGCTTGAGCGGACGGTGTGGGCGCTGACTAAGCAGCTTGAGGCGGGGGATTTCCGTCCGTCTGCCAATGAGATCCGTTTCGCGAACGGGAAGATCGACCGGATCGATACTTATGAAGAGGGGGAGAAGGTCTACGTGAAGGTGGTGGACTATAAGACTGGGAGTAAGGCTTTCGATGTGGTCTCCTTGTATCATGGACTGCAGCTGCAGTTGATGGTTTATATGGATGCGGCAGTCAGCCTTGAGGAGCAGCTTTATCCTGACCGTGAGGTGGTTCCGGCAGGAGTGTTCTATTATCGGATCCACGATCCGTTGGTGGATAAGAAGAAGGAAGGGGGGGAAGAGGAAGCCATCTTGAAGGAGCTTAAACCGGACGGGCTGATCAATCTTAAGGACGATGTGCTCCTGCATATGGATCGCTGCCAGAGCGGGGAGTCTCTTGCGGTTCCGATCAAATATAATAAGAACGGTAGCCTTGCCAAGAACTCGAAGGCAGTACCAGAGGAGGAGTTTCAGCTAATGATGCGGCATGCGGCAAGGAAGGTTAAGGAAGCACATCGGGGAATTCTTGAGGGGAGGACGGAAGTTTCCCCTTACCGGAAGGGGCAGGAGACGGGCTGTGATTACTGTCAGTACCGGCATATCTGCGGATTTGATATGAAGATTCCGGGATATGAATACCGGGATATCGGGAAGATGAGCAAGGAAGAAGCGGTTGCGGCAATGATGGCAGAAGAGGGGAGGAGTAAGTGATGGGCGTAGCATGGACGAAAGAACAGCGGCAGGTCATCGAATTAAGAGACAGGAATATCCTGGTGTCGGCGGCGGCAGGTTCCGGGAAGACGGCAGTTCTGGTGGAGCGCATCATTGCGATGCTGACTTCAGGAACCCATCCTGTGGATGTGGATCATCTGCTGATCGTAACATTTACAGAGGCGGCGGCGGCAGAGATGAAGGAGCGTATCCGCAATGCCATAGAGCGTAAGCTTGAGGAGGAACCGGATAACGAACACTTAAAGCAGCAGGCGACGCTGATCCACAATGCCCGGATCACCACGATCCACAGCTTCTGTCTGTCTGTGGTCAGGGATCATTTTCATGCCATCGATATTGATCCGGGCTTCCGTGTGGGCGAAGAGGGTGAATTGAAGCTGCTTAGGCAGGATGTGCTAAGAGAGGTATTAGAGGAGAAGTATCAGCAGAAAGAGCAGCGTTTTCTTGATTTTACCCTTGCATACGGAAGTGGGAGGAATGATAAGAAGATCGAAGAGCTGATCCTTAAGATCTATGAATACTCCCGGAGCTATCCGGATGCCGATAGATGGATCCGGGATTGTGTGAGGTCTTATCAGATCGATACGCTTGAAGAGCTTAAGGCAAGCGATTCTATACGGCTGATCATGAAGAACACGGCGGGATATCTTAAGGAAGCGGCAGAGCTTATAGAGGCCGGGATCGCCCTCTGTCAGGAAGCGGACGGACCTGCGGTTTATGAAACGGCGCTCTTTAAGGATCAGCAGATTATAGAGAAGCTGATATCTGTCAGTGATTTTGAGGAAATGTGCAGGGCGGCGGCTAAGATTTCCTGGGTGCGGCTTGCGGCAAACCGGGATAAGACGGTATCGGAGGAGAAAGTGGCCGGGGTTAAGGCAATACGGGATGAAGTGAAGGGGATCGTGAAAGATCTGGCGGAGCAGTATTTCTATCAGGATGCGGAAGGGATGCTTCTGGATATCCAGGCGTGCCGTCCGGCGATGGAAGAGCTTGCCGGATTGGTGCAGGCGTTCTCACAGAGATTCGAGGAGAAGAAGCGCGCCCGGAATATGATAGATTTCTCCGATATGGAGCAGTATGCGCTCAGGATCCTGACAGAAAGAGGCGAAGACGGGGAAGGCTTTGTACCGTCTGCGGCGGCGAAGGAATACCAGGAACAGTTTCAGGAGATCATGATCGATGAATACCAGGACAGCAACCTGATACAAGAGACGATCCTTACCAGTATCTCTACGGTATCTAAGGGGCGCTATAATATCTTCATGGTGGGGGATGTGAAGCAGAGTATCTACCGGTTCCGCCTGTCAAGGCCGGAGCTTTTCATGGAGAAGTTTCATACATATGCGCTGCCGGAGGAAGATAAACCGGGAGATGAGACCGGTTCCGGCGCCTTGGAGTCTGAGAAGGCTGCGCCGGCAGAACAGCGTATTGACCTGCATAAGAACTTCCGCAGCAGACGGGAGGTTCTTGACAGTGTGAATCATATCTTCCGGCAGATCATGACCCGTGAGCTTGGCGGGATCGCCTATGACGACCAGGCGGCGCTGTACGTGGGGGCGGATTATAAAGAAGGTGAGAATCTTGAGACGGAGGTGCTGATCATTGACAGCGATGTGAATGAGCAGGAGGAAGCCGCCCGGAATCCGGAGGGAGGGAAGACTTCCGGAGGGATCGGCGAACGGGAATTGGAAGCCAGGGCGATCGCTGCCCGGATCCGGGAACTTAGGTCGCATCATCAGGTGATCGATAAGAAGACGGGAGAGTTCCGGCCGGTCCGCTATTCGGATATCGTGATCCTCACAAGGAGTGTGGAAGGCTTCGCCGATCTATTTACCGAGGTGCTGAACCGGGAAGGAATTCCGGCTTACGCGGGAACGCGGGAAGGATATTTTGCGACACAGGAGATCGGGGTGCTGCTTGACTATCTGCGGGTTCTTGATAACCAAAGGCAGGATATCCCGTTGGCAGCGGTACTGGCCTCATCCTTTGGCGGATTGACGGAAGAAGAGCTGGCGGTGATCAGGGCAGAGTACAGGGGGCTTCCCTTCTGTCAGGCTGTTTTAAGCTACCGCGCAGAGGGGAAGGATCCGGCGGTCCGGGGGAAATTGGAAGCTTGTCTGGGACAGATAGACAGGTTTCGGAGGATCGTTCCCTATACGCCGATGCACGAGCTTCTGTGGAAGATCTTGGAAGAGACGGGATACGGGGACCTGACTGCCGCCATGCCGGGCGGCCGGCAGAGGAAGGCGAACCTGGATATGCTGGTGGAGAAAGCGAGGAGTTTTGAGGCGGCCAGCTATAAGGGGCTGTTTCATTTCGTGCGCTATATCGAGCAGCTTCAGAAGTATAATGTGGACTACGGAGAGGCAAGCATAGAGGATGAGCAGTCGGATACCGTGCGCATCATGACCATCCACAAGAGCAAAGGACTGGAATTCCCGGTTGTATTCGCTTCGGGAATGGGGAAACGCTTCAATATGCAGGATGCGAGAAGCAGCGTCATCCTCCACTCCAGGATGGGAGCGGGGCTGGATGCCATTGATATTGAGAAGAGAACCAAGAGTCCCAGTATTATCAAGAAAGCCATGCAGAAGGAAGAGGTGCTGGATAGTCTTGGGGAAGAGCTGCGGGTGCTGTATGTAGCATTTACCAGGGCGAAGGAGAAATTGATCATTACAGGGACCATATCGAATCTGGAGAAAAAATGGGCCGGATATGAGATGGTAAGGAACCGCAAGGAGGAAGCGCTGTCATTTGGGCGGCTGAGTAAAGCGGTCACATACTGGGACTGGATTCTTCCTGCGCTTATGAGGGTGAAGGAAGACGTACCGATCGTAAGGAAAGTTCTGACTTTCGAGGATATCGTGCGGGAAGAGGTGACGGAGGAGACGGCAGGCAGGCTTCACCGGGCGGCTCTGGAAAATTGGGATTCGGACAGAGTCTATGATACGGAGATGAATCAGAGTATCGAAAGGCAGTTTGCCTATCGTTACCCTTATGAGGACAGCAGGAATCAGAAGCTTAAGTTTACAGTGTCTGAGCTTAAGAAACGGATCTATTTATTGGAATCCTTAGGGGAGGAATCCTTGGAAAACGGTGAGACACCTTACGAGGAGCCGGATGTAGTGCCGCTGATCCCGAGATTCCTGCAGGAAGAGGAAGAGCTTACCGGCGCCTCAAGAGGTACAGCGTACCACAGGCTGATGGAGCTTCTTGACTTCTCTCTGGAATATGACGCGGATGATCTGAGCGCCGCGGCAGAGGCATTCAAAGAAGCAGGAAAGATGAGCCGGGAGATGGCGGACTGTATCCGGACAGAGGATATCCTTCGCTTTCTTAAGAGCTCTGCAGGCCAAAGGATGAAGGAGGCGGCGAAGAAGGGGAAGCTATGGAAGGAGCAGCCCTTTGTCCTTGGCGTGGATGCAAGGGAGATCTATCCTGAGGAACAGGAGGGAGAGCTGATCCTGGTACAGGGGATCATCGACGTGTATTTTGAAGAGGAGGACGGTCTTGTGGTGCTGGATTACAAGACGGATAAGGTCTTCCGGGCAGAAGAACTGGCGGAGAAATATCATGCCCAGCTTGATTATTATGGAAAGGCGTTGGAACAGATGACAGAGAAGAAGATAAAGGAGAAGATCATCTATTCATTTACGATCGGACAGGAGGTAGAGGTGTAAGAATGAGTATTGGAGGAATGTATCTAGCCGTGATAAATGCCGTTGGTTTTGGGATATTTGGATATGATAAATGGTGCGCGGTGCACCACCAGTGGAGAGTGCCGGAGAAGACGCTGATCGCGGCTGCATTGCTTGGAGGAAGCGTAGGCGCATATGCCGGAATGAAGGTATTCCGGCATAAGACGCGCCATCCGAAGTTCAGCGTGGGGCTTCCGGTGATCCTGGCGGCGCAGTGCGCGGCGGCCGTGATGCTCCGCTTTTTATGATAACGTGATAACGGCGCATGATGGACGGAATCATGCTGCCGTCAGTCGGAGGTGTGCTGTTCGCCGGCGGAAGCCAGGGTAGAGTAGAAGACTACTCCCATGATGATCACGCCGCCGATAAGCTCTCTTAGGCCGGGGACTTCCTTAAGGACCACAAGCGCCGCCAGGATCCCGTATACGGATTCCAGACTGGATATGATTCCTGCAGTCTGTACTTTCACGTGCTTAAGACCGCTGATGAATAAGGAGTGAGATCCCGCGGTGAATGCGATACCAAGGATCAGAAGTCCTGCGATGTCTCTTGCGGTGAACGCGGGAAGGAGGATAAAAAGCGCAGGGAACAGCACGAGGGCGGCGGTTCCCTGCTCGTACAGCGATACCAGCGTCCCGGGATATTTGCCTGAGAATCTCCGGTTCATCAGGGACAGCAGCGCATATGACAGGCTTCCGATCATTCCCCAGATCACGCCCTGCGTCATGGAGTTGTCAAGATGGAACTCCGGCACGATCAGCATTACTCCTGCCAGCATGATAAGTGCGCAGACCACATCTGTTTTCTGTAATTTCTCATGATAAAAATAAGGCTCCAAAAAGGTGACAAACAGCGGATAGGTCGAGAAGGTCAAGGTTCCCACCGCCACGGTCGCAACCTGTATGGACTGCATGAAGGTTGTCCAGTGGATCGCTAGGAGGATCCCGGCCGATGCAAGGAGAAGATAATCTCTCCGGCAGTTTAATGTTATGGACTGTCTCCGTGCCTTTAATAATATGAATAAAAATATGGAAGAGAAGACGACTCTTCCCCAGGCGATCACGATCGCCGGCTGTCCGACCAGTTTTGCGAACAAACCTGATAAGCCGAATCCGAGTACGGCGATATGTACGGACAGCAGACTTTTCTTTTGTTGGTTCATATCTTGTATTCCTCCCGAAGTATAAATATTTGAATACCTGAACTGTTATCCTGAAACAGCATTTTTATTATAGCAGTACACAGCTCTGACGCTTAAAAAAAAATTAATAAAAAAACCTCCCATTTTATGGGAAGATGCGCGATAATAGAAGTAACCAAACAACTATTTTTTCGCACCACCATAAAAGAGAGGAGGTTTTACTATGAAGCAAGAATAAAAATCAGAAGAAAAGAGGTTAGGGAACACCTGGAACAGTTGAACCTTGCATGTGAATTAGCCAAGCTAATCCGGCATTTTTTCCCAGATCTTTTACCCCTGTTAAAACAGATTCCAGATCCCAGAAACCAGAGCTATATTACCTATCCTGCTGTGTTACTTCTTATGACCCGTATCCTTTCTTCTCTATTTTACATCAGCAGTATGAGGAAAACAAGTGAAGAATTCAATTCCAGTGAAATGATCAAAAACATCTGGCATCTATCCGGGGAGGAACAGACCGTGGAGGAGCTTCCCTACTGGGAAACCATCAACCGGTATCTGGAAAAAGTAGATCCGGAAAAATTGCAGGACATCTTAAACCGCCTTTGCAGCAGGCTTCTTTGCAGCCGGGCTTTTGAAAATATGCGAATCAGGGGCAAGTACTGGCAGGTGATCATAGATGGAACGCAGCTTTGCAGCAGCCGGAGGGAACTGGATGGGAAAAGCCTGCACCGGACCCATAACAAGGGGACGGAAAAAGAGTATCAGGAGAACTATTATTATGTGCTGGAAGCAAAGCTGGTACTGCATCCGAAAATCCTGATCAGTATTCAGACGGAATTTGTGGATAATGAAGAGGGAAAAGAAATGGAGAAACAGGACTGTGAAAGGAAGGCCTGCTGGCGTTTAATGGAAAAGCTGAAAAAAGCGTTTCCAAGGTTGCCGATCTGCCTGTGCGGGGACAGTCTGTATGCCTGTGAAGGTTTCTTTGAGAGATGCAAAGGAAAAAACTGGCGGTATATCCTGCGGTATAAGGAGGGGAGCATCCCGAGCATTGGGGAAGAATACAGAGAACTGAAAGAAATGGAGAAGAATTACCAGGAGCGCGAAACACAGACTGGGAAGGAATGGTATGATTACGTGACAGATATAGATTATAAAGGACATCAGGTAAATCTGGCAGAGTATGGAGAAAGCGGGGAGCATATCTGCAAAAAGGGCAGGAAAAAGGGAAAAGCAGAAACGATCCGGAAAGAATTCTGGTTTCTCACAGATCTGCCAATCACCAGAAAAAATGTGGCAGGACTGGTGGAGCGCGGAAGGATGAGATGGAGAATCGAGAATGATGGGTTCAACGCGCAGAAAAGGCAGGGATACCATCTGGAACACCAGTACAGCAGGAATTATCAGGCACTGAAAAACCATTATTATCTGATCCAGATTGGGCACATGATCAGCCAGATCATGGAGGCTTGGGAAAAAATATGGAAAAAGGTAAAGCAGAGTAGGGAGCAAAAGCACAGGAGGATACTGGAATCCATGAAAGAGACTCCATTGAGAGAATACAAGGAAGAGATCGCTAAAAAGATACAAATACGGTTGATATAGAGGACCATGTGGAAAGGTGGTGAAGGAGCAGATAACAACAAAAGTTAAAAAAGCAGAATACAGGGATTTTATGGCTTAAATAAGATTGCGTTGATAAAGCAAAATGAGAAAATAAAATCCAATGTACTCTGAGAGTGTAAGTATAAATTTAAGCGTCAGAGCTGAGCAGTACAGACCTTGCTTGACAAGAGATTGACATTACCTGCGCTGTGTCTTATTTCTTTGCCTTGCAGCCGTGTAGTTGAAAAAAATTTATAATATAGGTTGACAAATCATATTATACAACATATAATATGAACATAAAAATAATATTGTATGAATAGATATTATTATATTCCAAGTAAAGGAGTGAGTATATGGTATTTAACACCGGAGCGGCTCTCCTTGATGCTATCGTCTTAGCGGTCGTATCCCGAGAGAAAGAAGGAACCTATGGATATAAGATCACTCAGGATGTCAGGACGACCATAGAAGTATCTGAATCCACCCTGTATCCAGTGCTGAGAAGGCTTCAGAAGGATGAATGCCTGGAAGTGTACGACAGGCAGATCGACGGACGGAACCGGCGTTATTATAAGGTGACGGCAAGAGGCATGGCGCAGTTGGATCTGTACCGGAGGGAATGGAAGAGCTATTCGATTAAGATCAATGAATTGTTTAAGGGAGGAGTGGCTGTATGAACCGCATAGAATTTATGACAGAATTAGCCGCATTGTTACAGGATGTTCCGGCAGAGGAACGAAGAGATGCAATGAAGTTTTATAATGATTATTTTGATGATGCAGGGGAAGAGAATGAGCAGCAGGTAATCGCTGAGCTTGGCGATCCTGCGCAGGTGGCGGCAACGATTAAGGCGGATCTTGGAGGTGCCTCCAAGGAACATGGAGAATTCACCGAGAAGGGATATACGGATTCAAGATTCGAGAATAAGGATGTGCCTGTCGGAAGAGAATACAAGGAGAGCGGACAGAAGTCGGAAGGGCATGGATACCGGAACACAGAGCAGAGCCGGAGAGAATATGACTACCATGGATATGGCTATGAGAGAAGCGGCGAACAGACGCCGCCAAGGACGAACGGCGCGCTTAAGATCTTTCTGATCATCATGCTTGTTCTCGTGGCGATTCCGGTCGGTATTCCGGTTGCGGCCGCAATTCTGATTACGATAGCCGCTGTGGGATTCACGATCTTGGTATTGTTCTTCACGCTGGTGATTGCGTCGGTTGCGATCGCGTTCGCAGGTGTGTGTGTATTCATAGCGGGGCTGGTGAGTCTGGCGCCGGAGATCGCGGTCGGTCTGGCGCTGATCGGAACGGGGCTGATCCTTACCGTTGTGGGCGTAGTGCTTACTGTGGCAAGCGTAAGGGTATGTATGATCGTCCTTCCGGGGATATGCAGAGGATTCGTGTGGATCGTAAGCCGGCCGTTTCAGAGAAGGGCGGTGGTGTAGATGAGAAGAGGATGGAAGATATTCTGGATCGTGTGCGGCTCAGCTCTGGCGCTTGGCCTGGTATGCTGCGCGATTGCATTTGGAATGGGGGTTACAACAGGTATGATACATGACCGTTTCCCGTACGGGATCGGATGGCATAACAACGGATGGGGGAGCAGTAAGGAGGATCCCGGGCGGACCGCAGAGAATATCCATAAGACTTTTGACAAAGTGACAGAGATCGATATGGAGATCTTTGCCGGGCAAGTAAGGTTCCAGGAAGGAGAAGGCAGCGAGATCCGGGTGGACACGGATAACTTAAGCCAGAAGTTAGGATTTCGGTGCTATCAGGAAGGCAGTGAGCTTAAGCTTACCAGCAAGAAGAAAATATACGGTGTGAATAATGTAGGCAGAGGGACGATCACGGTTACGCTCCCCAGAGAGACGACATTCAAGGAAATATCCTTAAGTCTGGGTGCAGGAACGCTGTATATCGAGAACATCTACACGAAGGACCTGGCGGTAGAGGTGGGAGCCGGAGAGGCGATCGTAGACGATTTTCTGGCGGACGAAGCAGAGTTTAACTGCGGCGCAGGGACGGTCGAGGCCAGAGGAGACGTCAGAAGCCAGGCAGATCTGAAGTGCGGAGTGGGAAGTATCACGTATACCGCGTCCGGTCAGGAGGAAGAATACAACTATGATATCGAATGCGGTATCGGGGAGATCATCTGCGGAGACAGCAGTTATTCAGGACTTGGGAGAGAGCAGAGCATTGATAACGGCGCAGCTAAAGAGATCAAGATTGAAGGCGGCGTAGGTTCTGTGATCATAGAATTTGAGTAGGAGGAGAAATATATGGAACCAAGGAAATTATATCGTTCAAGAGAAAACCGTATGATCTGCGGAGTATGCGGAGGCATAGCAGAATATTTTAACATAGACGCGACATTGATCAGGCTGGTGCTGGCGATCTTCGGTTTTACCGGAACCGGGATCTTCGTCTATATCGTCGCGGCTATCATCATTCCGGACGCGCCGGGCAGATATTAGATTAAGATGTATATTCCCCTTCACTCCTGTTAATACTTAGTGAAAGAACCGTATATGGGATATCGTCCTGCGGTTCTAAAAGAGTGAAAGGGGAATATCCATGGCAGGTAAAAAGAATAAGCCGATCCGGCTTGACGAGCTGACACAGGAAGAAAAATTAAAATACGAGATTGCTGAAGAATTAGGCCTTCTTGACAAGGTGATGGAGGAAGGATGGAGATCCCTCTCTTCAAAGGAAACCGGGAGGATCGGAGGGCTGATGACAAAGAAGAAGAAAGAACTGAGTCAATGTCCGGATGCACATTAAAAGTAACGAAATTATTACGAATATTAATTAGTATGAACATTTAACGATAAAGGTTGAAAAGAAAAGGTCCATTTGCTATAATCGAAAAACTGGAAAATTCATTTACGGGTGAGGATATGGACAGTAAGATTAGCGTTTTGGATATTGATATAGATAATTGTTCAGCAAAAGAAGCTATGAAGAAGACCATGGAATACATGGGAACGGAACCGGTGAATATCGTAGAGATGGCAACGGTGGGCGGACTGATGCAGATGGACAGTATGCAGCAGCTCAAGGAAGATATATGCAGATTTGATCTGATTCTGGCGGGAGATAAGACGATCCTGGAAGCGGCGGATATCACGGACAGGAAGCACCTTCAGGAGACGGAAGGCCGTGTCTTTCTTAAGATGTTCATGAGGTATCTGCATAAGAACCACAAGAGGATCTATCTTCTGGTAGAATCCGAGGCTGAGGGGCAGGCGATCTTCGATTATCTGCAGAAGAATTATTACGGGCTGCAGGTCGTAGGGCTTGCGAAGGTATCTGCCAGTAACCGGGCGGACGATATGTTGGTGAATGATATCAACGGCGGGGAAGTGGATTGTATCCTCGCGGCGCTGGCGTCTCCGCTGCAAGAAGAATTTATCTTGAAGAACAAGAGCCTTCTGGATGCCCGGCTGTGGCTCGGCCTTGGGAAAGAGAACATACCGGTAGGGAAGAACGGCGCGGGACAGGGAAGGATCGCCCAGTTTTTTGTCCGGCATATTTTTAAAAAAGAGATTGAGAAGAGCAAGCGCAGATGATTTTTCGTCACTATGTACATGGCTGTAAATCAAATGAAATTCTTAAAAATTGAGGAAATCAACAAAAAAGTATGATTTCCTCTTTATTTTTTTGTCTATATATATTAATATAGAGTCTAGCGGTATGCATTTTAACCAGACAGTCCCTTTTTTTGTTGTGAATTATGCATATTGAAATGAGGGGAGGATATAGAATATGATATCTAATCAAATACTTCAGAATACGATTGAAGGCTTGAAAGGAATTACGCGGATCGATTTCTGTGTTATGGATACGGATGGCAAGTCTCTTGCGAGTACATTTTCAGAGCAGGCGGATTATGAAGAAGAGGTAGTCTCTTTTGTCGACTCCCCTGCCGACAGTCAGGTGGTACAGGGATATCAGTTCTTTAAGATCTTTGACGAGCATCAGCTGGAGTATGTGCTTCTTGCCAACGGCGGCAGCGATGATGTATACATGGTAGGGAAGATTGCCTCGTTTCAGATCCAGAATCTTCTGATCGCATACAAAGAGAGGTTTGATAAGGATAATTTTATTAAGAATCTTCTGCTTGATAATCTACTTTTGGTAGATATATATAACCGTGCCAAGAAATTACATATTGACACAGAGGTAAGACGTATTATATATATTATTGAGACAAAGCATGAGAAGGACAGCAATGCTCTTGATAATGTGCGTAATCTTCTGGGTAACCGCGCGAAGGACTTTGTGACGGCGGTCGATGAGAAGAATATCATCATAGTGAAGGAGTTAGAACCCAGTGACGGTCATGCGGAGTTAGAGAAGACGGCCCAGAGTATCTATGCCTTGCTTGTAGAAGATGGGGAAGAAGATGTCCTGATAGCATACGGAACGATCGTCAACGATATCAAGGAGGTGTCCAAGTCCTACAAAGAGGCGAAGCTTGCCCTGGATGTGGGTAAGATCTTCTTTGGGGACAGGAATGTGATCGCGTACAGCGCCTTAGGTATCGGGCGGTTGATCTATCAGCTTCCGATCCCGCTGTGTAAGATGTTCATCCGTGAGATCTTCGAGGGGAAGTCGCCGGATGATTTCGACGAAGAGACCCTGACGACGATCAACAAGTTCTTCGAGAATAATCTGAATGTATCAGAGACGTCCAGACAGCTATATATCCACCGTAATACGCTGGTATACCGTCTGGATAAGCTGCAGAAGAGTACCGGCCTGGATCTTCGAGTGTTTGAGGATGCCATTACTTTTAAGATTGCCCTTATGGTTGTAAAGTATATGAAGTATATGGAATCAATGGAGTATTAATGTGTTTTCAGTATCTTTCGGGAATGCATAGTAATAATCAGGAGGAAAGTATGATCGAATTAAAAGAAGTGACAAAAGAATACTCTAAAGGGATTGCTGCGTTAAACGGCGTGAATCTCAAGGTCGAGCAGGGTGAATTCGTGTTCATCGTGGGCGACAGCGGATCGGGTAAGTCTACATTGATCCATCTTATTATGAAAGAGCTTGCGCCTACATCGGGGACCATTATTGTGAACGGTCAGAATTTGAACCGGATGAAGCGGCGTAAGATTCCTATGTACAGGAGAGGGATCGGGGTCGTGTTCCAGGATTTCCGTCTGCTTAAGGACCGGAATATCTATGATAATATAGCGTTTGCCCAGCGTGTTACAGAGACGCCTACCAGGATCATCAAGAAGAAGGTCCCTGCGGCGCTGTCGCTTGTGGGTCTGGCTCAGAAGTATAAATCATTTCCGAAGGAATTGTCAGGCGGTGAACAGCAGAGAGTCGCTATTGCCAGGGCTATTGTGAATGAGCCTGCGATCCTGCTTGCGGATGAGCCGACCGGTAATCTGGACCCGACAAATTCATGGGAGATTATGAAGCTTCTTGAAGAGGCGAACGACAGAGGAACGACCGTACTGGTTGTTACGCATAACCAGGAGATTGTAAATGCGATGAAGAAGCGGGTCGTTACGATGAAAAAGGGTGTCATCGTAAGCGACGAGAAAAAAGGTGGGTATAAAAATGAGAATTAGTACATTCGGATATTCGATGAAGCAAGGGGTTAAGAACATAGGGAGAAATAAGATGTTCTCCGTGGCGTCTATAGCGACGATGTCAGCCTGTATCTTCCTGTTTGGCCTGTTCTACTCCATTGTAGTGAACTTTAATTACATAGTAGAGAAGGCTGAGGAGGGCGTTGCGATTACCGTGCTCTTCGACGAGGGAACCACGCAGGCTGCAAAGGACAAGATCGGGGAGCAGCTTGCGGATGCGGAAGGCGTCCTTGAAGTCAAATACGTCAGCGCCGAGGTGGCATGGGAGAGATTCAAGGATGATTATTTCGGAGAGGCGGGAGATCTTGCGGATGGATTCAAGACAGACAATCCGCTGGGGAATTCCGATAACTTCGAGGTGTATCTGTCAGATGTTTCCAGGCAGAAGGATATCGTTGAATTCGCGAAGGGGCTTTCGGGAGTCAGGAAGGTGAACCGTTCTGATGTTGTGGCTAAGACTCTGACCAGTGTGAATAAGCTGGTGGGATATGTGTCGGTTACGATCATTGCGATCCTGCTCGCGGTATCCGTATTCCTGATCAGCAACACAGTAACCATGGGTATCACGGTAAGGCGTGAGGAGATTGCGATCATGAAATACATAGGGGCGAAGGATGGTTTCGTCCGGGCGCCTTTCGTGATAGAGGGTCTGATGATCGGTGTAATCGGAGCGCTGATTCCGTTGGTGATGCTGTATTTTATGTATGATAAGGCTGTTTCTTATATAATGACCAAGTTCAGCCTTTTGAACAATATCATAGATTTCCTTCCGGTATTTGATGTCTATAAGACGCTTCTTCCGGTCGGGATCGCGCTTGGAGTAGGAATTGGTTTTATTGGAAGTTTCTTCACGATCCGTAAGCATCTGAAGGTATAATTCAGGTATAATTTGGTAACAGATTACGGGTCAGATCAGTTATAAATAATATGGAGGGGACATATGATATTAAGAAGGAAGGCAGTCAGTCTGCTGCTGATATTGGTACTTTGTCTTGGTCTTGCCTCACAGGCAAGCGCTTCGGAGATCAGTGAGACTGAGAAGGAGGCGGAAGAGCTTGAGAGGAAGAAGGAGGCCGCAGAAGAGGAGAAGAGTGCCTTAGAGGGACAGCTCAGTGCGATCGTCGCCGAGATGGAGGAGACGAAGGCGAAGATCGACGAGAAGGAGACCCAGATCAGTGCGAAAGAAGAAGAACTGATACAGGCGAGGGTCGACGAGAATGACCAGTACGAAAGCATGAAGAAGAGAATCAAGTACATGTATGAGAACGGGAATGCACAGTTTATAGAGATTCTGTGCGAGTCCAAGACAATCAGTGAATTTCTGAACAATGCGGAGTACATTTCGACGATATCTGAATATGACCGGGATATGCTGGTGGAGTTCCAGAGGATCGTCAAGGACGTAGAAGAGCAGGAAGCGCTTCTTAAGAAGGAGTATGAAGAACTCGAGGTCATGCAGAATGACCTGATTGTGAAGCAGGGTGAGTTGAATGACCTTGTGGAGAACAAAGCAGATGAGATCGCACAGCTCAGTGACGATATCGGCGCTACGCAGGAGAAGTTAAAGAAGCTGAAGGAAGCGGCGGCAGAGGCAGAGCGCAAGCAGAAAGAGGCGGCAGCCGCGGCTGCCGCAGCGGCTGCGGCACGTAATTCCAGCGGGAGCGGCGGCGGTTCTGCCGGGGCATCCGTGGTATCGGGCAATGGTATGTTCACCCATCCTTGTCCGGGATACACTTATATATCCAGCGAGTTCGGATGGCGCGCACAGCCGATCCCGGGTGCGAGTACCAACCACAAGGGAATGGATTTTGCGGCCGGAACGGGGACTCCGATCTATGCGGCGGCATCAGGGACGGTCACTTCCGCAAGTTATAGCGGCAACGCGGGTAATCTGATCGTAATCAACCACGGCAATGGCCTGCAGACATATTACATGCACTGCAATTCCATGTATGTCAGCGCGGGACAGACAGTAAGCAAGGGGCAGAATATCGGTGCGGTAGGTTCAACAGGCAATTCATCCGGTCCGCATCTGCATTTCCAGGTTATGCTTAACGGGACGCCGACGAATCCGCGTAACTATCTGTAGTTCAAGCCCATGCTGTGCGGGCAAAGAGAAGATATATGAAGGTAGAGGTCGAATGAAGGATAAGAAGAGTTTTATAAAAGGGGCGCTTTGCGGCGCCCTTGCTGTATTATTGATCGTAGGGCTTGTATCCTGCGGATTGCGGGCAGGAAGTTTCGTTGCCGGCACAGGGAGGCATTCTGCAGACACGGATAAGAAGATGTCTGTATTGAAAGGGCTGATCGATAAGAACTATCTTGGCGAAGTAGACGAAGAGGAGCTTGAAGAAGGAATCTATAAGGGATTCATAAGCGGGCTGTCAGATCCCTACTCTGTCTACTATGACGAAGAGGAGACGAGAATGCTCGTGGAGACCACGGAAGGAGAGTATGACGGAATCGGCGCGGTGCTGAGCCAGGATGTCAAGACGGGGATCGTAACGCTGGTGCAGATCTATGAGGGGTCCCCTGCTATGGAGGCTGGTCTGCAGGACGACGATATCCTTTATAAGGTCGGAGATCTGGAAGTGACAGGCAAGGATCTGACAGAAGTGGTATCCCATATCAAGGGAGAGAAGGGGACGGAAGTTCAACTGACGGTATACCGCGGCGACGACAGGAAAGAGGTCACGGTGACGGCGGTGAGAAATACGATCCAGGCGCAGACGATAAAGTATGAGATGCTGGAGGATCAAATCGGCTATGTGGCGGTCTCGGAATTCGACCTGGTGACCTATGAGCAGTATGAGCAGGCGCTGGAGGACCTTAAGAATCAGGGCATGAAGGGTCTGGTCGTGGATCTTCGGAATAATCCGGGCGGCAATTTAAGCACGGTCTGCGAGATGCTGGATCTTATGCTTCCGGAAGGGCTGATCGTCTACACGGAGGATAAGGACGGCAACAGGCAGGAGACGAAATCTGACGCCGGGCGCCGGTTCGAATTGCCGCTGACAGTCCTGATGAACGGCAACAGCGCCAGTGCATCGGAGATCTATGCGGGAGCGATCCAGGACTACGGGATTGGTACGATCGTGGGGACACAGTCCTATGGCAAGGGCGTCGTACAGCAGATATTCGACTTGAAGGACGGAACCTGTGTGAAGCTTACGATCGCGGAGTATTTCACCCCGAAGGGGAGGAATATCAACGGCAAAGGTATCACCCCGGATGTGGAGATCGAGTACGAGAAGAACGAAGAAGATCCTGAGGCTGATAATCAGTTGGATCAGGCATTGGAAGTATTGAAAGAGAAGATCGGGTAGAATGAATTGATTCAGAAGGGAATGCATTAGGCATTCCCTTTTTGTATTTGGTATGATAGAATATAGTGAAACTAGAAAGGATGGGGTGTATATGACAATTCTGATTCAGAACGGACATGTAGTAGATCCGCTTACCGGAAAAGACGGGATATCGGATGTGTACATTGAGGAAGATAAGATCTGCAAGGTTGCAGAGCACATTGACAGGCAGGCTGACCGGGTGATCGACGCGAAGCATTGTTATGTATTGCCGGGATTGATCGACCTCCATGTTCATTTCCGGGATCCCGGGCTGGAATACAAGGAGACTCTGGAGACCGGAGGAAGAGCGGCAGTGAAGGGCGGGGTAACGACTGTGTGCGCCATGCCGAACACAAAGCCGGTCACAGATGACAAGGAGAAGGTTCTAAGGGTTCATGAACGTGCGAAGGAAGAATCCCTAACTCACGTGATCCAGCTTGGGGCCGTTACGAAGGGGCAGGAAGGGAAGGAACTGGCAGATATCCGGGGGATGGCTGAGGCAGGCTGCCATGCCGTCAGCGAGGACGGCAAGTCTGTTATGAACGCTTCGCTCTACAGACAGGGGATGAAGACGGCGAAGGAGTGCAAGATATCGGTATTTGCCCACTGCGAAGACCAGACGATGGTAGAAGGGGGAGTTATGAATGCGGATGAGAACGCCGAGCGGCTGGAGCTTCGGGGAATCACGAATGCCGTGGAGGATGTGATCGTCGCGAGAGATATCCTGCTTGCGAAGGAGACTGGGGTGAGGCTCCACCTGTGCCACTGCTCCACGGCAGACAGTGTGAAGCTTCTTCGGATGGCGAAGGAGGAAGGACTTCCGGTGACCGGGGAGGTATGCCCGCATCATTTTATCCTGAGCTCGGATGATATCAGGGAAGACGACGGCAATTATAAGATGAATCCGCCGCTTCGGAGCCGGGCGGATGTGGAGGCTCTCAAGCAGGGCCTGAAAGACGGGGTGATGGATGTGATCGCTACGGATCATGCCCCCCATGCCGGCGAAGAGAAGGACAAGTCTATGAAAGATGCGGCGTTTGGGATCGTAGGGCTTGAGACTTCCGCCGCGCTTACCTATACTTCTCTTGTGAAGACGGGCGTACTGACTGTGATGGATATGGCAGAGAAGATGAGCTATAATCCGGCGAAGATCCTGGGGCTTGAGGACAAGGGCAGTATCTCAGAGGGGAAGACTGCGGATATTACGATCTTCGATCCGAGAAGGACTTATAAGATCGATAAGAATACATTTGTGTCGAAGGGGAAGAACACGCCGTTTGACGGATATGAGGTGACTGGAGAGACGGTATATACTCTGGTGGACGGTAGGGTTGTGTATGAAAGGAGATAAAGCAGATGATCAATCAGTTGACAGCGAATATTAAGAAGACAGGAGCGCCCATCGTCGTAGGGCTTGATCCGATGCTGGATTATGTGCCGGGGCACATACAGAAGAAAGCGTTTGGAGAGTACGGCGAGACCTTGGAGGGGGCGGCGGAGGCGATATGGCAGTTTAACAGGGAGATCGTGGATCAGACTTACGATCTGATCCCGGCGGTGAAGCCGCAGATCGCCATGTATGAGCAGTTCGGGATTCCGGGGCTTATGGCTTTCAAGAAGACGGTGGACTACTGCAGGGAGAAAGGGCTGGTGGTGATCGGCGATGTGAAGAGAGGAGACATCGGCTCTACCTCGGCGGCATATGCGGTGGGGCATCTGGGGCATGTTAAGGTGGGAAGCAGATCTTTCGCGCCTTTTGATGAGGATTTCGCGACGGTGAACCCGTATCTGGGGTCAGATGGGGTGAACCCATTTCTCAAGGTATGTAAGGAGGAGAAGAAGGGGATCTTCGTACTGGTCAAGACCTCGAATCCCTCAAGCGGCGAATTCCAGGATCGGCTGGTGGACGGCAAGCCTCTGTATGAACTGGTAGGCGAGAAGGTGGCTGCCTGGGGAGAAAGCCTGATGGGCGAGGAATACAGCTATGTGGGAGCGGTTGTGGGCGCTACCTATCCGGAGATGGGGAAGGTCTTAAGGAAGATCATGCCCAAGGCATATATACTGGTGCCAGGATACGGCGCACAGGGAGGAAAAGGCAAGGATCTGGTGCATTTCTTTAATGAGGACGGCCTTGGCGCTATCGTGAATTCCTCCCGCGGGATCATTGCTGCGTACAGACAGGAGAAATACGCAAAATACGGCGAAGAAGCGTTCGGGGAAGCCTCAAGGGCTGCGGTAGAGGATATGGCTGCGGATATCAGAGAAGCGTTGAACAATACATTATGACTAGGAGAAATGTAATGAAGAAGAGAAGGAAAGAGTTAGCGGTTGTGGTATCGCAGGAGCAGCTTGCGGACGGGATATACAGTATGTGGATTCAGGCGGAGTCTGCGCCGGATGCGGTTCCGGGCCAGTTTATATCTATGTATACCATGGACTCGGGCAAGCTGCTTCCAAGGCCCATCAGTATTTGTGAGATTGATAAGGCGGGTGCGGCGCTGCGTGTGGTATACCGTGTGACAGGTGAGAAGACAGGTACGGAGCAATTCTCCAAACTGAGCGCCGGAGATTCGATTCCGATCATCGGGCCGCTGGGGAATGGGTTTCCCATGGAGAAAGCCGCGGGGAAGAAGGCGTTCCTGATCGGCGGCGGTATCGGCGTGCCTCCGATCCTGGAGCTTTCCAAAGAATTGGAATGTGATAAGAAGCAGATCGTTGTCGGGTACCGTGATGCCCATACGTTCCTTAGAGAGGAATTTGAGAGGAACGGTGAAGTCTACATTTCCACGGAGGACGGCAGTGTGGGGACGAAGGGGAATGTACTGGATGCCATTGCCGGACATGCGCTTGCCGCGGATATTATCTATGCCTGCGGGCCTGGGCCTATGCTGCGCGCGGTCAAGGAATATGCTGGTAGAAATAACATTGTATGCTATATATCTCTGGAGGAGAGGATGGCGTGCGGGATCGGCGCCTGTCTTGGATGTGTCTGTCAGACGAAGGAGCGGGACAGCCACAGCAATGTGCATAACAGACGGATCTGCAAGGACGGTCCGGTATTCCTGTCGACGGAGGTGGAGATCTGATGAATATGAAGGTTAATATTGCGGGAGTAGAATGGAAGAATCCGGTGACGGTAGCGTCCGGTACATTTGGTTCCGGTGCGGAGTTCGCGGAGTTTATAGATCTTAACAGACTTGGAGCGGTGACTACGAAGGGAGTTGCCAATGTTCCGTGGCCGGGGAATCCTACGCCCCGGGTCGCGGAAGTCTATGGAGGGATGATGAATGCCATCGGACTGCAGAATCCGGGGATCGATCTATTCTGTGAGAGAGACATTCCCTTCTTAAGACAGTATGATACGAAGATTATTGTCAACGTCTGCGGGAAATCCGCTGAGGATTACTGCGAGGTTGCAGAACGGCTTGCGGATGAAGCTGTAGATATGCTGGAGATCAATATTTCCTGCCCTAATGTAAAAGAAGGGGGTATCGCGTTCGGACAGAGTCCTAAGTCAGCGGAGGATATTACCAAGGAAGTCAAAAAGTACGCGAAACAGCCGGTGATCATGAAACTCAGTCCCAATGTGACGGATATTGCCGAGATGGCGAAGGCTGTAGAGGCAGGAGGAGCCGACGCGGTATCTCTGATCAACACGCTGACGGGGATGAAGATCGATATCCATCGGCGGACTTTTGCTCTGGCGAACCAGACGGGAGGCGTCTCCGGTCCAGCCATTCACCCAATCGCCGTGCGGATGGTATATCAGGCGTCCCAGGCTGTGAAGGTTCCGATCATCGGTATGGGGGGGATTGCCAGCGCTGAGGATGCGATCGAGATGATGCTCGCGGGGGCCAGCGCCGTATCGGTGGGAACGGCGAATTTCCATAATCCGGCGGTGACGATGGAGATCATCGAGGGGATAGAAGAATACTTAAGGCAGAATCGGATGAATGACGTCCGGGAATTGGTCGGCGCGGTGAGATAGTCAAAGACCCTGCTGCAGTCGCCAAATGTGCATGCAAGCATGCTCGCTTGGCTCGTTGCCTGCAGGAATAAATTGAAAATAGATTTGAGTTATGATAGAATAAAGTCTGTAGATATGGGAGGTTTAGAAGGATGGAATTATATAAGCAGGAATTTATCGAGTTCATGGTAGAATCTGATGTCTTGAAATTCGGAGAATTTACATTGAAGAGCGGGAGGAAGTCGCCGTTCTTCATGAATGCAGGCGCCTATGTGACGGGAACCCAGCTTCGCAGGCTCGGAGAATACTACGCGAGAGCGATCCACGATAACTACGGTCTTGATTTTGACATACTGTTCGGGCCGGCCTATAAGGGAATCCCGCTTTCGGTTGCGGCGGCGATGGCGATCAGCGAATTATACGGGAAGGATATCCGGTACTGTTCGAACCGCAAGGAAGTGAAGGATCACGGTGATACGGGGATTCTCCTGGGAAGTAAGCTTAAGGATGGAGACAGAGTAGTGATCATTGAGGATGTGACGACCTCCGGCAAATCCATCGAAGAGACCTTCCCGATTATCAAGGCCCAGGCAGACGTGGAAGTGAAGGGGCTTATGGTATCGCTGAACCGCATGGAGGTCGGCAAAGGCGGGAAGAAATGCGCGTTAGATGAGATCAAGGATTTGTATGGATTCGGGGCGAATGCGATTGTGACCATGGACGAGGTGGTAGAATATCTTTATAACAGGGAGTGCCGGGGAAGAATTATTATTGATGATACATTAAAAGCTGCAATTGACGCATATTATAAACAGTACGGTGTATAGGAGGAAGGCTTGTATGAATGAAAAGATCTATAAGGCGATGAATTTTGCCGGGATCGCAAGTATTGCGGTAGGTGTTGTCGTGACGATCGTGGGGATCACAGCCGGCATTATTACGATCGTGAGCGGAGCGCGTCTGCTAAAATGGAAAAAAGGACTTACGTTTTAGAAAGGATCCTGCTGTTTGAATTTGAAAGGATATAAGAGAATCCGGTTTTTAGGAAAGATATTATTTGTATTGTATATTGCGTTTATTATATATTTTCTATTATTTTCTGACTGGTATGGGCGGACAGGCGAGATGGAGGAGTACCGTTATAACCTTGTGCTTTTCAGGGAGATCAAGAGATTCTGGAATTACAGGGACCAGGTCGGCATGTTTGCCATGTTTACGAATCTGTTTGGAAATGTGATCATTTTTATGCCGTTTGGTTTCTTTATGCCGATGGCAAGCCGATACAGGAGTTTTTTCACGACGGTCTTCTATAGTTTCGGGCTTAGTCTCTGTGTAGAGACTTTTCAGTTGATCACGAAGGTGGGCAGCTTCGATGTGGACGATCTGCTTTTGAATACCATAGGAGGGCTTGCGGGTTATGTCATATTCGTAATCTGCGCCGCAGTAAGGAGAAGATATGTTAATAGGAAGAAAGATCGTAACAGAAGAAGATAGGGCAAAGGCGCTGGCGAAAGCCAGAGAGAAGCAGAGGAAGAGAATCACGAAGTATGGACAGGCGAAGCCTCGCCATGCGAGGAAAGGGATCTATTCCTGCGGTTATGCTTTTGTGGTTCTTCTTCTGTTGTTTTTAATGGTGTCTATCTCTTTTCGGGAGAAGGGAGAGGTCGGTATGCTCATAGGATTTGTGGGACTGGGGACCATGGCGCTTACCGGAATCGGGATATGGCTGGGTTTGCGCGGCCTTAAGGAGAGAGACAGGAACTACATCACGTGCAAGGTGGGAATCGGCATCAATACGGCGGTATTTCTCGGACTTGCGGTAATATTTATCAGGGGGCTTGTGAGATGATAGATGAGAGATATGAATTAGCGGCGGGACGTATCCGTGATATCAGGACTGAGGAGACGGTGAAGCCTCCCTTCCGGGAGTATTTTCGGAAGATGGCTGATTTTGTCGGGATGATCGATGAGGTCAGGATGAAGCTCACAGACGGAACCTTCCGGGAGATGGGACTTGGCGAGCTTGCAGAATGGAACCGGCGGCTGTATCAGGATATCTTGCCGGGGGCGTATGAGACAAGCTATGCGAACCCGTCTTATGCGGTTCGGAAGCTGGGAGAGGAATATGGGCAGATCTTAAGCTTCCTGTATACGGAGCTTCGGGGCGCTGTTGCATATGTGTTTGAACAGAAGACAGAGTATCTGGATATTCTGTATGAGCTTCTGATAGCGGTCTATAATCTGTTCGAGGAGGAGACGCCGGAGAATGAGCGGATCAGTCAGATCAGGGATCATATTTACTGGTATGCCAGTGATTACTGTGATGTGTTTGCTGCAGACAGGATCCGTGAACAGGTCGATCCGGAAGTGTCCTTTGCTGTGGATATCATTCGGAACAGCGACCTTGAGGATCTGAGGTACCTGTACAGGTTCGGCGAGTATATCAGTGAGAACGAGCTTCGCACGGCACGGCATCTCAGCGGACTTCCGGAGGAAGTGATCCGGAAGATGGCAGATGTCTACACAGAAGGCTTTCGAACAGGATTCGTCAATACAGGGAAGGATCTGTCGAAGAAGGGTGTTGTGGAGATCCGCTATGTGCTTGGGTTCGAGAGGGTGATCCGCAGGGCTATAGAGAATTTTGAGAAAATGGGCCTAAGACCTGTTGTGAACCGTTCTCCGGTCAGCGTGCTGACGAAGCGAGAACACCTGAAGATCGGCTATTACGGGGCGATCGCCAATAAGCAGTATGAGTATGACCATCGCAATGACCAGGCGTTATTCCTGGATAAGAAGTTCGTGGAGCGCAAGCTTGAGGTGATCCAGACCACATATGAGCGCCATAAGGCCCAGGCAGGAAAGATGGCAGGGCCGGCATGTATTGATATGTTCGGTGAAGAGCCGTTTACGCCTGTGCAGAAGGAAGAAGTGATCCGCCTTACGAAGAAGCAGGAGGAACTGCAGCTTCATTTCTTAAGCCGGCAGAGCCAGATCGTCAACCAGTATATCAGGGGTGATGAGAGGAGCTTTACGATCGTTGCCTATCCGCTGCCGGAGATCGGGGAACAGTATGAAGAGATCTTCGACGAGATCATCCGTATCAATACCCTGGATGCGAAGACCTATGAGCGGGTACAGCAGACGTTGATCGATGCCCTGGATCAGGGTGAATATGTCCATATCCTGGGCGGCAACGGCAACAGGACGGATCTTAAGGTGTATCTGCATAAGCTCGGCAATCCGGAGAAAGAGACGATATTCGAGAACTGCGTGGCGGACGTGAATATACCGGTAGGGGAAGTATTCACTTCTCCGGTACTTGAAGGGACCGACGGAACACTGCATGTAAGCAAGGTCTACCTGAATGAGCTGCAGTACAGGGATCTTGAGATCACATTTGCCGACGGGATGATCACGGATTACCATTGCGGGAATTTCGAGAAGGAGACAGAGAATAAGGAGTACATTTTCGACAATATCCTCCATAAGCACCCGTCCCTCCCGCTGGGAGAGTTCGCCATCGGGACGAACACCACGGCTTATGTGGCGGCGAGGAAATACGGGATCGAAGAGAAGATGCCGATCCTGATCGCCGAGAAGATGGGTCCTCATTTTGCGGTAGGGGATACTTGCTATAGCTGGAGCGAGGATGTCAGGGTATATAATCCCAACGGGAAGGAGATTATAGCCAAGGATAACTCCGTATCCATCCTGCGCAAAGAAGATGTGTCGAAGGCGTATTATCAGTGCCATACGGATATCACGATCCCGTATGAGGAGTTGGCGCGTATTGCGGTGATCACAAGAGAAGGCAAAGAGATCGTGCTGCTGTCGGAGGGCAGATTCGTATTGCCCGGAACCGAGATTCTCAACGAGCCATTGAAAAATCAAGATAAATAAGGTATCATGAACGCATGAAAATGCATTATAAAAATATACACAGAAGAAAGGATGAAGAGGTATGCCAAGAGTAGGAATTGTGATGGGCAGCGACTCAGACCTTAAGGTCATGAGCAAGGCTGCGACGATGCTGGAGAAATTAGGGATTGATTATGAGATGACGATCATCTCTGCCCACCGTGAGCCGGATGTATTCTTCGAATGGGCGAAGGCTGCAGAGGGAAAGGGGATGAAGGTGATCATCGCAGGAGCCGGGATGGCGGCGCATCTGCCGGGTATGTGTGCGGCGCTATTTCCGATGCCGGTTATCGGCGTGCCGATGTCAGGCAAGAATCTGGCAGGTGAAGACGCACTGTTTTCTATCGTTCAGATGCCGCCGGGAATCCCGGTTGCAACGGTTGCTATCGACGGAGGTATGAATGCGGCGATCCTTGCAGCGAAGATCCTTGCAACATCTGATGAGGAATTATTGAATAAGCTTAAGGATTATTCCAGGGAGATGAAGGAGACCGTGCAGGGGAAGGCAGCGAAGTTAGATGAGATCGGATACGAGGCGTATCTGGCCCGGTAATCAATTGGATGATATTAGGAAACAGACTCAAGATGAGGAGAGGTAGAGCGTATGGATTATAAGAAAGCCGGAGTGGATATCGAAGCCGGATACAGATCAGTAGAATTGATGAAGAAGCATGTGAAGGAGACGATGCGCCCGGAGGTGCTGGGCGGTCTCGGAGGATTTGCAGGAGCATTTGACTTAAGCGGGATCAAGAAGATGGACGAGCCGGTCCTTCTGTCCGGGACAGACGGATGCGGAACCAAGGTGAAGCTTGCGTTCCTGATGGACAAGCATGATACCATCGGTATCGACGCGGTTGCCATGTGTGTCAACGATATCGCATGTTCGGGCGGCGAGCCTTTATTTTTCCTGGATTATATCGCTTGCGGCAAGAATTATCCTGAGAAGATCGCGTCTATCGTGAGCGGCGTGGCAGAGGGCTGTAAGCAGTCCGGCTGTGCGCTGGTAGGCGGAGAGACTGCGGAGCATCCGGGACTTATGCCGGAGGATGAGTATGACCTGGCGGGATTCGCGGTCGGAGTGGCAGATAAGAAGGAGATCATCAGCGGTGAGAATATCAGACCGGGCGATGTGTTGATCGGCATGGCGTCAAGCGGTGTCCACAGCAATGGTTTCTCGCTTGTGCGCAAGGTATTCGAGATGACGAAGGAATCGCTGGATACATATTATGATGAACTGGGGAAGACGCTTGGCGAGGCGCTGCTTGAGCCTACGAAGATCTACGTCAGGGCGTTGAAGAGTGTGAAGGACAGCGGTGTGACTGTCAAGGGCTGCAGCCATATCACGGGCGGCGGCTTCTATGAGAATATCCCGCGGATGCTGCCAAAGGGCGCAAGGGCGGTGATCAAGAAGGACAGCTATGAGGTTCCTGCGATCTTTGATCTTCTGGCGAAGAAGGGGGATATTGCAGAAGAGATGATGTACAATACCTTCAATATGGGACTCGGAATGGTCATCGCGGTTGATCCGGCCGATGCGGATCAGGCAATGGAGGCGATACGGACGGCAGGTGAGCAGCCATATGTGGTAGGCCGTGTAGAAGCAGGAGATAAAGGAGTTACATTATGCTAGATGTAGTGGTACTTGTATCCGGTGGAGGAACGAATCTACAGGCGATCATCGACGCGGTGGAATCCGGCAGTATTACCAATACCAGGATTACCGGAGTGATCAGCAACAATAAGAATGCCTATGCCCTGTTAAGAGCCAGAGACCATGGGATTGCCAATCGGTGTATCTCGCCGAAGGATTATGCGTCTAGAGAAGAATTTAATGAGAAGTTTATCGAAGCAGTAGATGAATGGAAGCCGGACCTTATCGTACTTGCGGGCTTCCTCGTTGTGATCCCTCCGGCTATGATCTCGAAATACAGGAATCGGATCATCAACATTCATCCGTCTCTGATCCCGTCATTCTGCGGTACGGGGTTCTACGGGCTTAAGGTGCATGAGGCGGCCCTTTCGCGCGGTGTGAAGGTTGTGGGGGCGACCGTGCATTTTGTAGATGAGGGGACGGATACGGGTCCCATCATCCTTCAGAAGGCAGTGGAGGTGGAGCTAGATGATACACCGGAGATTCTGCAGAAGCGCGTGATGGAGCAGGCAGAGTGGAAGATACTGCCCCGGGCCATTGATCTGATCGCGAATGGAAAAGTGACAGTACGGGCGGGGAAAGCTATTGTGAGTCAGTAAGGAGAACGAAGATGAAGCATTGGAATAAGGTATTGGTGGTGGCTGCAGTCATCTGCGGAGTAGCGGGTATCGCGACGTCTGCCAGGTTGTTGGTTACAGCGGTGCACAGGTATAGTACACAGAAGCCGTTGGTCCGGGGCGCCGAAGATTATTCGTGGCCGGAAGATGAGCCGGAAGAGGAAGAGATAACAGAGCCGGAAGAAACGGATGGAACGGACGTTGATGATACGGACGACGCTTCCGGAGAAGAAGACCAGACAATGTACGGTTCACTTGACGGGAATTCTTATACCAACGAGTGGTTCAATTTAAGGATGGAGCTGCCTGAGAATTATATTATGCTGTCCGGAGATGAACTGGGGTATGCGCAGGATATTGCGGCAGATGAGTTCATGACAGAAGAAGGGCAGGAGAGACTTGAGAATGCCCAGGATTACGGGAATGTGCGGTATGTACTGGGGGCGGTAGAAGATTCCGGCAGTGTGACGGTCAATATAGGGATTGAGAAGGTCTTCAACAGCATGACGATAGACCAGTACCTGAATCTGATGCAGAAGAGTATAGAGCGGGATATCACAGATAGTCTGGGGCTGACCTTTGAGGGGATTACGGAAGAGACGATCGGCGGTGAGACTTACCGCTGCGTCCATGAGAAGATGGTTTACGATGCTTCGGTCGGAGAGATGCATATGGACCAGTATCTGCGTCTGGTAGATGGATATGTGTTTGTGATGTCTGTGGGTTATTCTGCTGAAGCGGCGCCGCAGAAGGACGCGCTTGTGGCTGCGATGCAGAGTTATTGATTGGATATATGACAGGAGGTAGAATATGAAGGTATTAATTGTCGGAAGCGGCGGAAGAGAGCACGCGATCGCATACTGCGTCTCAAAGAGCGAGAAGGCGGACAAGATCTACTGTACGCCGGGGAATGCAGGGATTGCTGAGTACGCCGAGTGTGCGCCTATCGGTGCGATGGAATTCGATAAGATCGTTGCGTTCGCGAAGGAGAAGGAGATAGATCTTGTGATCGTAGGGATGGATGACCCGTTAGTCGGCGGTTTGGTGGATGAGCTTGAGGCGGCGGGGATCCGCACGTTCGGCCCAAGAAAGAATGCGGCGATCCTGGAGGGGTCCAAGGCATTCTCTAAGGATCTGATGAAGAAATACAACATTCCGACGGCGGCGTATGAGAATTTCACCGATCCGGATAAGGCGCTTGCGTATCTTGAGACGGCGAAGTTCCCGATCGTTCTCAAAGCGGACGGGCTGGCGCTTGGGAAGGGCGTACTGATCTGCAGCACGCTTGAGGAGGCGAAGGAAGGCGTCAAGACCATCATGCTGGATAAGAAATTCGGAGATGCGGGCAATGAGATGGTGATCGAAGAATTCATGACCGGCCGTGAAGTGTCCGTACTCTCCTTCGTGGACGGCAATACTATCAAGACCATGACGTCCGCGCAGGATCACAAGCGTGCAGGGGATGGAGACACCGGGCTTAACACGGGCGGGATGGGAACGTTCTCTCCAAGTCCGTTCTATACCAGGGAAGTAGAGGACTTCTGCAACAAATATATTTATCAGGCGACGGTAGATGCTATGAAGGCAGAAGGCAGGCCGTTCAAGGGTGTGATCTTCTTTGGCCTGATGCTGACAAAGGAAGGTCCCAAGGTGTTGGAATACAATGCAAGATTCGGTGATCCGGAGGCGCAGGTGGTGCTGCCAAGGATGAAGAACGACATCATCGAGGTCGTAGAGGCGTGTGTGGACGGCACGCTTGACCAGGTGGATCTGCAGTTCGAAGACAATGCGGCCGTGTGTGTGGTGCTTGCAAGCGAGGGATATCCGGTGGCGTATGATAAGGGACTTCCGATCAGCGGGTTGGAGGAGTTTGGGAAGCATGAAGGGTATTACTGCTTCCATGCCGGGACTAAATTTGACGGAGAGCAGATCGTGACCAACGGAGGCCGCGTGCTAGGAGTTACGGCGAAGGGGAAGGACCTTAAGGAAGCCAGGGCCAATGCCTACGCGGCGACGGAGTGGGTGAAGTTCGATAACAAATACATGCGCCATGATATCGGGAAGGCGATCGATGAGGCATAAGAATTGACAAGTATGCAGGAGTTGGGTGATGAAAAACTGGAGTGCGGAAATCGAAGAAGATGACGGCGTGGATGATGCCGGGACAATAAGATATGATGGAATGAATACGGAAGCCGGGAGATCGGTATATCCGATTGTCAACATAAAAATTGACAGGCAGCAATTTTCGATCTTTGAGATAAAGCGCCGTTATGACAGAGGAGCTATTTGTCTGGATCCGGATTTCCAGAGGAATTATGTGTGGAAGACAAAACAGAAATCGGAGTTGATTGAATCTGTTATCATGGGTATTCCCCTTCCTCTGATCTATCTGGCCGAGACAATGCAGGGGACTCTTGTGATCGTAGATGGAAGGCAGAGACTTACGACCTTTTTCGACTATATGGATAATAAATTTGCATTGAAAGGGTTGAATATTCTGACTGAATTGAATGGTTACAGATTCGGCGATTTAGAGGATGATAAAGAAATGCGCAGATTTGCGTCTGCAATCGAAGATTTTCAGCTGATCTTGCAGATCATCAAATATCCGACTCCTGACAGAGTGCGTTTTGATATATTTGACAGAGTAAATAGAGGCGGTACTCCTCTGAACAACCAGGAGATGCGCAATGCGCTGTATCAGGGGCGGTCTACAAGATTATTGAATCGATTGGCAGAAAGAGAAGAATTCAGAGCCGCTACGGGGTATTCGATCAGTCCTGTCCATATGAAAGATAAGTACATTATATTGCGTGCAATAGGCTTTTATTTCTGGAGAAACAGACAGCTGTTAAAAAAGAATGGTGAGAAAGTAAGGTACAGGAGCGACATAGAAGAGTTCCTGGGCAAGACCATGGAACAATTAAACCGAATGAGTGTGGAAGGGCTTAGGGAACTGGAAGAATTGTTCTGTGAGGTAATGGATATGGCTTATCATATTCGGGGAGAAGATGCATTCCGCATCCCAACAGACAGCGGCCGCCGCCGGCCAGTCAGTATGACTTTATTTGAAAGTCTGTTTTATTTCTTTGCGTTATTGGCGGAGGGAGAAGAAGAGATCGAACCGGAAGAAATTCAGACGGCAATAGATGAAATGTTGGAAGACAGTGTATTTTTGACTGCTTTGACCTATAATGTAGATAGTAAGATACATGTGGATGAAAGATTCCAGATGGTGACAGATAAATATGAGGAGTTGATAGGATGGTAAGCAGAATACTGGTGGACGGATTCAAAAGTATTGACAGAGCCGAATTGGATCTGGGGATGTTTACATTGTTGTCCGGAGTGAATTCAGCGGGGAAGTCATCGATTATTCAGGCATTTCTATATATGGTCCAGATGCAGAAGCAGCACACTCAAAAGGAAACAGACAGTGAATATGTAGTGTTGGGGAAATTTGCCGATATCAGGAATCATGTAAAAGGGAATAAAGAGATTCTCTTTGAAATGGATGTGAAGAAAGGGACTACAACGAGTGCCTCGGTAATGCGACTGGTTTCAGGGGACAGTTTTACTGCAGCAGCGCAGATGCTGCGCTCTGAGGAAGGTGTGAATGATTATGTATCGGCGCATAATGTGGTATATCTGTCGGCGGACCGTATCGGCGTGAAAAAGGCTTATGATCTGAATATAGAAAAACCGCGTGAAATCGGAAACCATGGAGAATATGCGTATTCATTTTTGGGGATGTATGGTCAGGAGCCGATCCCAGAGAGCGCTTTTGCATATGATTCGGAAACGGTGGGGATGAGCCTGAATAATCAGGTGAATTATTGGTTGGATTATCTGCTGGGATTTCATATTCAAACAGATATAGTAACAGATGTGGACCAAGTAATAGCCATGTATTCGAATTCACAAAATAATCGCTATTATAGAGCAGGAAATGTAGGAACCGGAGTTACGTATATAGCAGCATTGGTTATAGCAGCATTGTCTTGTAAAGCGGAAGACGTATTGGTTATTGAAAATCCGGAAATACATCTGCATCCAAGAGCACAATCCCGGTTTGTAGAATTCCTTGCATATATTTCGAATCACGGTTTACAAGTGATATTGGAGACGCATAGTGACCATATTTACAACGGTGTCAGAAAGTGTATAAAGAAAAGGCGTCTTTTAAAGGATAATGTTGCTGTTTATTTTCTGGAATTAGATACTGCGATGCAGACAGAATTATACAAGATCAGACTGAATCAGGAAGGTGCGGAAGAGAATCATCCGTATGGGCTCTTCGATCAGTTTGATGATGATCTGGATGAGCTGCTTGGGATGTGAGGGAATATAGATGGAGTTATTACTTAATGAGAAATCACTGGCCGGTCAGTTCGAGGATCAGGATGATTTCTATCAGGTATTACCGGATATGAGCAGAAATCTTAAGATTCTCAGACAGCATAGGGTTTATTTGCTGAAGCATAGTTCTTTATATACCAGAAAGATTACAAGAGATATGACGATTTTAGATTTGCAGAACCGTAAAGGGAAGGTTGATCCTTTGCAGCGGGATGAAGTAAAGAGATGGAAAAGAGAGCTTTCTTCTCTGGTTATGGATCCTCCGTTTTGGGATGTGGAATCAACGGATTCTGAGGATTCGCTGCAGGAGGCCGCCAGGCGGAAGACGGATGTGATCTCATTCCCGCACTCTGATTATCAGGATAAGACATTGCAGATATCTTATAAAGGTGGGACAGTACCGGTTATATCTGCAGTTACAACCAGGTATTTGCTTGATTTGTTATTGCAGTATAGAGAAATAAATATCTACGAATACTTGAAATTAAGTTACGGTGAAGGTAAGATACGAACAGATTATCTGGATGCTGGGATGGAAAGTGTACTGGCTTTGCAGAAGGCAGAGATAGAGGATCTTCGAGAAGCATTGGATCGATTTGAGACAGAACCGTGGACAGAGATTTTGAAGGATAATTTTTATTGCTATAAGAGCTACAAACCATCATCAAATAAGAAGAACTATTTTATATATACGGAATTTGCAGACAAACAGATTGCTAAATTCCGCTGTGGGAAGCATTCTCAGATCAGGTGCTTCGGATATAGAGAGAAAGAGTATTTTTACATATTATCGATAGAGCGGGATCACAGCTTGAGTGATACTGGTTAATTGAACAATTAGAAATATACGGGGGCTGCAGATTGGCGGATAGTTTTGAGGGATACAATTATGTGGATGTGAAGAGCGCCGTAAAATAAAATGCGGTAATATCTTGCATTTTGTCTGTTGAGCTTCAATACTTTACACATGATATCGGAAAGAAGCTTATAATAGAACCATATTGAATCAGGAGGTATGGTTATGAGTTTTAAGATTGCATTTATCGGAGCAGGAAGCCTTGTATTTGCGAGAACATTATTTACAGACATTATGTCTGTGCCGGAATTGCAGAAGGCTGATATTGCGTTTACGGACATCAACGGTGACAACTTGGAGAAGACTCGGGCGCTCTGTCAGAGGGACTTGGACGCGAACGGGATTCCGGTGAAGATCCAGGCGACTACGGATCGAAGAGAGGCGTTCAAGGATGCGCGCTATATTGTTAACTGCGTGCGTATCGGGGGCCTGGAGGGATTCGAGACAGATGTTGAGATTCCGTTGAAATACGGTGTGGATCAGTGTGTCGGGGATACCTTATGTACAGGCGGTATCATGTATGGACAGAGGGTGATCGCTGCAATGCTTGACTTCTGTAAGGATATCAGGGAAGTGGCAGAGCCGGGGGCCATCATGCTTAACTACTCTAATCCGAATGCAATGGCAACATGGGCATGCAACAAATACGGCGGGGTGAAGACGATAGGTCTGTGCCACGGGGAGATCCACGGGGAGATGCAGATTGCGGAAGTATTAGGAATTCCAAGGGAGGAGCTGGATATCGTATGTGCCGGGATCAATCATCAGACCTGGTACATATCAGTGAAGCATCACGGAGAGGATATGCTGGATAAGATTCTGCCCGGATTCTTGAAGCATGAGAAATTCTCTGAAGAAGAGAAGGTGCGTATTGATGTACTGAAACGGTTTGGGTATTATTCGACGGAGTCGAACGGACATCTCTCTGAATATGTATCCTGGTACAGGAAACGTCCGGATGAGATCAAGGACTGGATTAATCTGGACAACTGGATCAATGGAGAGACTGCCGGTTATCTCCGTGTCACCAGAGAAGAGAGAAACTGGTTCGAGACAGAATTCCCGAAGATCCTTGCAGAAGAGCCGAAGAAATTAGACGGATCCGAGAGAGGGAAGGAGCATGCTTCTTATATTATCGAATCGCTTGAGACTGGAAGGAAGTACCGCGGACACTTCAATATGATGAACGAGGGATGTATAACCAATTTGCCGGATGAGTCGGTAGTCGAGGTTCCTTGTTATGTGGACGGCAACGGCATCAGCGTACCGAAGGTAGGAGATCTGCCTCTGGGGTGTGCGGCGGTATGTTCTCAGTCCATATGGGTGCAGAAGCTTGCCGTGGAGGCCGCGGTACATGGGGATGTGAACCTGCTAAAACAGGCTGCGCTTATGGATCCTTTGACAGGTGCGGTATGTAATCCGCCGGAGATCTGGCAGATGATAGATGAGATGCTGGTAGCTCAGGAGGAATGGCTGCCGCAGTATCAGGAAGCCATTACCCAGGCGAAGGAGAATCTTGCAAAAGGCGATCTGATCCCGACGAAGGAAGGATACAAGGGCGCGGTAAGACTGAAGGAAAAATCAGTGGAAGAAGTCGCGGCAGAGCATGAGAAGAGGAAGATTACGGTGTAGATATCGGTACCACTTCGTTATTACTGATTCGGGACTGGGGCAGAAACTCGTCTAAGCTGATTTAAAAACGGACAACCAGCCTTTCTTTGGTAATATCAATACGTTCAATCAGTTTATTGTCTGTATAATGGGGTTAAAACCCTCGCCTTAAGGCGAAACCTTTAGGTCAACCCTATATCTTCAAGTTTAGAAAAGGGAAAAAATAGAGATACTAAACTTGAGGTGAAGAATATGCAGCATTATAGAAAATCGTCACATTGTACGTATGACATTAAGTATCATTTGGTGTGGATTACAAAGTACAGGAAACCTGTGATTACAGGGAAGATAGCAATACGGACAAGAGAACTGATCCGAATCATCTGTCAAAGTAATGATGTGGAAATTTTGGCAGGGCATGTAGGAGCAGACCATATCCATATGCTGGTATCTGCTCCACCGCACTTGTCTGCAAGCAAATTGGTACAATATATCAAAGGGAATACATCCAGAAAGTTGCAAATGGAATATAAGGATTTGAATAAGCAATTCTGGGGACAGCATTTGTGGGCAAGAGGATATTTTGTGGCAAGTAGTGGAAATGTGACGGATGAAATCATCAGAGAGTATATCAAAAACCAGGATTTGCAGGAGAAAAACAAATCAGATAACTTCGAGATTGGATAAAATTAAAGTACAAAAGCATAAAGAAGAGCACGGACAACTTCAGGCTGCTTTAGCAGCAAATCGAACCTACCGGCTTTAGCCGGTAGTGGTTCAGTTTCCTTTCTTTTTACAGTATTTTTTTACTTTACATATTTTGCCTTTTGCCTTTTTTGCAGTACAGACTTCCCCATACCCATCTGCACAATAAGACCAAAGAATATAATCTACTTCTGCGGCTGATTTCCCTGTCATTTTTGATAGCTCCACTATAATGTCGAACGCTTCAAAATGCGTTACTTCCTTTTTATCTGAAAACGCAAGATACTCATTGCTTAGAATCCTGCAAATATGTCTGTCTGGTTTGGGTATATCGTGTCCTACATTCCGCAGATATTCACATACCAGTGCAACATTCATCTGCTCTAATTTGTATCCGTTATCAACAATATACTCCCGGACTTTTTCGTAAACTTTCATATTATCACTTCTTTCTATCAAGGATTTCTTGATTTTAATCCATAATATCACAGATAATCTGTTTTTGTCAACGGAATATCAAGAATATCTTGATTTGAAATTGCCTTTGTAAAGTTTTGAATGTATAATTAGTCAAAAGGCGGTGAATATATGAAATACGAAATCGGAAATCGAATCCGTAAATACAGAGAGGAGCTTGGAATAAGTCAGAAACAACTGGCAGAGCAGCTTGGCGTCAGTAATGGACGTGTTTCAAATTGGGAACAGGGAATTAACAGACCGGACGCCGATATGCTTGCTGAAATTTGCTATGCCTTAAAGGTTTCTCCAAGTTCATTATTAGGTGTTAAGCTGTCGAAAGAGGAATTGAGTGATACAGAGTGGAAGATTATACAGGCATACAGAGAGAAAAAGGAATTACAAAAAGCGGTAAATATCCTGCTTGGAATTAGCATAGAATAAAGAAAATTAAATGTTGCTATGAACGGAGTGAACAGTAATCATTGAGGATTTTACGATCTTATATTATACTGTAAGTAAGGAGAGATAACCATGCGAAGATTAAAAGTATATTTAGACACATCTGTTGTTAGTCATTTGATGCAAGAGGACGTTCCTGCAAAAATGGCTGATACGTTACAGTTATGGGAGTTGTTCCGTAAGGGGATTTATGAGGTATATGTGTCTACGGTTACATTAGAAGAAATATCAGCCTGTCCCGAACCAAAAAGAAGCCGATTAAGGGAGTATTTAGGAGAGATTTCGTTTACGACCCTTGATATTTCTAATGATGCCGCGGAGGTTGCACAACAAATCATAGATATGGGAATTTTGACGCAAAAAAGTTATGATGATTGTCAGCATATCGGGGCGGCTGTTGTGAACGAGTGTGATTGTATTATCTCATGGAACTTTAAGCATATAGTTAATATCAAAACAATTCGCGGAGTACGTGCAATTACAAATTTGAAAGGATACAGACCGATTGAAATTTTGAATCCGTCCGTATTATTAGAAAGTGAGGAATGATTATGGAAAAACCGATTCTAAGCCCCAATTTTACAATTGAAGATATTCATAAATTGCGTGAATACAATTACTTTGTCACAAAAGATATGACCGCCCAGGAACGGATAGACTATTATAATCAGAAAGGGCGCGCGTTTTTAAAGGAAATTGAAGAAAGTAGGTTACAAAAGGTGTAAGAGTTTAACAAAAAATACCTATGAAAAAACCTTACATAAGTATGAGGATAAAATAAGTGAGAGTTGTATCTTTTCATGCTGTTTAAGTAACGAAAACTGTTCGTATATCAGTTACAGCAAAACATCTGACTTGGAGTTTATTGGATACATTTTCATATACTTGTTTTGTCAGTTATTACAGAATTTATGTAAGGAGAATCTGTTTATGAAATACAATAAGAATTTATTCAGGAAAGGGTGCAGGGTGTAAGAGGTGAGGTAGTATATCAAATATAGTATAACCTCATACTGATTTTTTATCATTTATATATAACGTATCTTACACCCTGCACCCTATATCAGTTGCCAAGCATACAATAAAAATGTCCAGCGAACGTTTTTGAGTTTAGAAGCTTACGGATTCTTCGTCGGACAAAATCTGTAGAGAACGGAATCTGTATTCTGGTAAATCAGAAATCTGACAGGTATTATTGGTTGCTGTTTTTGTTATTGGAGGACATAGTATGAGGCGTTTGCCTTTTACTGCTTTCCTTTCAAATACGATATGTTCCCGTTCCTCAATTCTGCCAAGTAACTTACCGATTCTTGCACTTGAAATATGAAGGCTTCTAAACTCTTCATTGAGAGCCTTTGCGATTTCAGCCGCTGTCTGCCATTTCCATAACGCTTTGTCGGTTTGGAAGTCTGCACAAGTCAGAAATTCATCTTCGCCAAAGAGCAGTTGTTCATATTGTTGGTTATTACGATTGATGAAATCCTTTTCGTTCTCTGTAAGAAGATATCCTTTCGGGTTTCTTTTGTATATGGTGAGTATTTGTCTCCAAAACTGTGCGTACCATTCAGGGGAGAGTTCAAAAATTCTTTTTAAGTCTATCTTCTCAATGGGTATCGTCCCAAATCGGCGGTTTCCGGTTTCGTCCCGCAAATAATCCTGTGGGTTTACAGTTCCGCAAAAAGAGGTTCTGCGGGGACGAACCGTTTCACAGCGTGCGTATGGTTCCCGATAACGGTCTGTCTGTTCTGTAAGAAAGGCTTTGAGCGCTGACTGCTCTTTTTTCGTAGTGCTGTCTATCTCTCACAGCTCGCATATCCATACTTTCGTAGCTGACATTAGGCTGTCCTTATTTGTCATATCCAAAGTAGCTCCGCCCTTAAAGAAGCTGTCCTTAATTGCAAGATGTCTGAAAAACTGTGTCTTTCCGATACCTTGTTTTCCCTGTAACACAAGCACTCCCTCTGCGGTAACAGGCGTATCGTCAGAATTAAAGAGGACAGCAATTGTTTGTATGGTCCATTTCCTTATAAGGGACTGGTAATTCTTATCGGTAATGCCTAATATTTCATAGACTACTGGAAACCTGTCCACATGATCCCATGACCTCTCATGCAGAAGTGTCGTTACAGGGTGATAATGATTTTCCATAGATATTACATGAAGATTTTCATATGCAATCTTTAAGATCACTTTTTTAAATGACAGTTTATACGCAATGTCATATACAAATGTGGCTAAAAGATTGTTCAGATCATCCTGTCCGTATTTTTCAGGTATTCCATTAATTTCCGTCCGTCTGTTCATATCATTGAATTTTATTGTAACTCCAATCGCTTCTAAAATCAGCCTGGTGACTGTAATGGTGAATTTTCTGTCTCTTTTATCTATACTGTATAATTGCTGAACTGCAACAGGATTTACAGGTGGTATTTCCCATTGGGTTATTAATGAAGCTTTTTGATATATAGACGGCTCTATATAGTCAGGCTGTACTTTTATCGTATCGTTATAATAGTTTATTGCTTCATTCCATATTGACTGTGCCTCTTTTTCTGCCAATAATGGAGAGCATTTCTGTGATTCTTTCAGATACAGATTATATACAGCGTCTGTCACACCATATTTTGTAAGAACAGATAGTGCAAACTTGTGTAAAGTGTTGTTCCTCTGTCCCTGTGGGATGACGGCAGTATCTTTTGGCTTTGTATCTGGCGTTTGCAGAGGTATTTCCTGATGATTGGATAAAATATACTCCGTTAAGTTTGTTTTCCCATCTACATACGATACAACGGGATTTTCTACCCCGAAATTTAACTGTGCCGCCCCTGTTACAGCAGAATCAAAATATAATTGCGGAAACATGGACACCAGTTTCTTTGCATAATATTCAGATGCGGATTCCAATATATGTGTCGGAAATATCAGATGATACTTGGGGCGTGGTGCCTGTCCATTCTTGCGTTTCATATGATTCCTGCTGGGGTAATAGTAAAATGGAACATCAGGCAGTGCATTTTCAACATCTTCGGGCGTTATTCAGTCAGCTTCATTTTCACTGTGCGTATTGTCAATATCAGCAAGCAGGCAGTCCGCCTGAATAAAATGGTCTGTTTTTCTATAGCCGTCTTTATATTCTGCAATACAGTTATCCCATGTTACTGCTTTTTCTAATTGCTTTGTATCTCCGCTTGATATATGATATTTACAGGAAAAGCCATAGGGCTTGTCCCGTTGTTCACGTCTGTTTGGACTTTGCCAGATAGTAATATCGTTACTTTTTTGAATTTTCATAATGAACCTCTTTCTATAGTAAATGTGTTGATTATTTCGTTTCGTATTTGTAAAGAATCGTTTCTAACATAAAACACTCAACATGTATTAACAGTATTCAAGCTGATAGGAGTTTTTCGAGACGATTCTGATAATCAATTCATTTACTATGAGGTTTCGGCAGTCCTGAATCAGACTATACGAAGTGACACCGAATAATAGGTAACCAGTTAAAGTGGATTGTCAGGATAACTTTCGAGTTATGGCAATCCACTTTATACATTATCGGACGTTAGCGGAAGCGACAGTGATTCTGCAAGAAAATCCACCAGCCGTTTTTTATGTTCGGCCGGTACAATCTCATCATCATCTTCATCGGAATTCTCATTTTCTTCGTCTACGAAATATGTCAGGCTGTCCCGGTATAGTGAGATGGAATCAAGAGGCCAGCCCGGCTGTCTTCTGGGAGAGGGCCGGTCGATCATATAGAAGGCGTTTTCCCTTGTGATCGCGGTATCCTCCATATAGGAATAGATCTTACCCTTATGATAAACTGCAATTCCGTCTAAGTAATATGCCAGTACCTTTCCTCCAAGGGAATGAATCAGTTCGGAATAATAGTTTATCATCTCTTCATCATCTAATCTTGGCAGCCCGTTCGGAGTCCGGATATTAAGGCCCGGCTGTCTGGGATCGCCCGGCGCCAGTTCATCAAAGTATAACCCGGAATCGTTGCAGATCACAGAATCAAAATATTGCCCGTAAAACCTTGCCTTTAAAACGGCGTTTTCTCTGGGGGTGTGTCCTCGTTCCTCCGGTTCTTTCGTGATATTCAGATCCTTTAAGGTGCAGAATTCTGCCGCGTATCCGGATAAGAGTTGTATGAATCGTTGGATCTTGGAAGGATTCGTTGTTCCGATCAGTATTTTCTTCATTTTGTCCTCCGTTTATTCTCCTGGTACAGAGAAGATTCCTCAATTATAACATTGCGGCTCGCGGGTTACAAGAGATATTCAGACTGGTCTGTTGCTGGTCTGCTGCTGTCCGTTACTGTTCACAGAAATAGTGCTTTACACGGTGAATGCCGATTGATATAATAAAAGTACCAAAGAAAGCAGTATTTTAAAAGAGAGGTGGATGGGGATATGACTGAAAAAGAGTTAATGCAGAAAAATGTTGAGGAATTTGTTCAACTGCAAAGTTATATGTTATTAGCTGATAAAGGCTCAGAGGTATATGAAGCTATGAAAGTAAGATATAATACTCTAAAAGTTATACTTACTTCATCTGGAATTAATTTAACAGAAATTGACAGAATCAAAGAGTAGCGTTTGAAGAAGTGAGGTGAGGATATGCCAAATACAGCCGAGACGATTGAAATCTTAGCAAGGAAACTTGAGAGAGTCCGTATTTTGAATGATTTGAAAGAATGTAAGACGCTTGAAGAGTATCAACAGCTTGTAGAAAAATATGAAGCATTGTGCAATGATGATAAATCTTAACCAAAAAGGTGTAAGGTCTTTTGTAATTGAGGGCTTTACACTTTTTGAATGAATAGGAAGGAGAGCAGCTATGCCGTGAAGGGAACAAAAAGTGTCAGATGGAATACGCTGCAGATAACGGCGGTAGGATTTTTAGGTGTGATTTTTCTCGGCGGGATATTGCTGTATCTTCCGGTCAGCAACACGCAGCCGATTGCGTTCATAGACGCGCTATTTACTTCTGTAACGTCGGTGTGTGTGACAGGATTGGTGACGATCGTGCCGGCGTCTCAATTTACCCTGTTTGGGAAAGTGGTATTGCTTATATTGATCCAGATTGGCGGTCTGGGCGTTATCGCATGTGCAACGATATTTTTCTTCCTGCTTCGAAGGAAGATCACGGTCCGGGAGAGAGTAGTCCTGCAGGAAGCCTATGGCGCGCAGCGGTTGGGCGGAATTGTCAGGATGGTGAAGAAGGTGATTCTGGGAACCCTCATAGTGGAGGGCGGCGGGGCATTGCTGTATACGCTGCAGTTCGTTCCGGAATATGGCGTGATCAAGGGCATATGGTATTCGGTTTTCCATTCAGTCTCGGCGTTCTGTAATGCGGGGATAGACATCTTAGGAGAGAACAGCTTTGCAGATTATGCGGTGAATCCGGTGGTGAATATTACAACGATACTGCTCATTATATTAAGCGGTATAGGATTTACGGTCTGGTTTGATGTTATTGAGAATACAAAGGAGCTTATTCACAGAGAAGTACCGGGGCGCTGGTGGTTCACGAGACTCAGGCTGCATTCGAAGCTGGCAGTCATTATGACGGTGTCTCTGATCATTGCCGGGGCGGTATTCGTATTTGCTGCCGAATATCATAACCCGGAGACGATAGGCGGTATGAGCCTTGGCGAGAAGCTTATGGCGTCTGTGTTCCAGTCGGTGACTACAAGGACGGCAGGATTCTATACGGTTTCCCAGGGGGCGCTGCATGGAGAGTCGAAATTATTCTGTTCGATACTGATGTTTATCGGCGGTTCGCCGGGAGGTACCGCAGGCGGGGTGAAGACGACAACCATTGCCATGTTATTTCTTGCATGTCTTACGTTCGTAAGGGGAGGTAATGATACAGAGTGCATGGGCAGGCGGATATCAGTGGCGAATTTCCGTACAGGGTTCTGCGTTGTAATGGTAGCATTTACTGTATTTATTACCGGGACGATTGCGATTCTAGTGATCGAACCGGACAGTATTCCAATGGTCAATGTCCTCTATGAGACCGCGTCGGCAGTGGGAACGGTGGGACTTACGGCAGATCTGACCCCGCATCTTAGCTGGGCCAGTCAGGTGGTCCTGATGATCATGATGTATATCGGAAGACTGGGACCGTTGTCTCTGGTGCTCACATTTGCAGGGAAGACGCATCCAAGAGACAAGATTCGAAGGCTTCCTAAGGAACAGATCATGGTCGGATAGGAGTAGGTTACAGGAAAAGGAGACATAATTTATGAAGAAACAGTTTGTGGTATTGGGGCTTGGAAGCTTTGGCGCAAGTGTTGCGGTGACCCTGCAGCAGTTAGGTTGCGATGTTGTAGCCGTGGATCAGGATATGGAGCGGATCAATGATATCGCAGATAAGGTCACTTATGCCATGCAGGCTGATATCGGCAATCCGGACCTCTTGCAATCTCTGGGGTCAAGGAATTATGACGGGATTGTTGTGGCTTCATCTGAGAATCTGGAGGGCAGTATACTGGCGACATTGGCGGCGAAAGAGATGGGGATCCCGTATATCCTGTGCAAGGCGCATAATTCAAGATACGCCCAGGTACTTCGGAAGGTGGGGGCGGATGCGGTGGTTTTCCCGGAAGAAGAGATGGGGCGGAAGATCGCGAAGAATCTGCTGTCTGCGAACCTTGCTGATTGGATTGAATTATCGCCGGATTACAGTATTGTAGAGACTGCCGTGCCAAAGCGCTGGATCGGCAGGACGCTGAAGGATCTGGATGTCAGAAGAACCTATGGAGTGAATGTAGTCGGGGTGAAGGAAGGAGATCATGTGGAGATTACGCCGGATCCGGACGTGTCGCTGAAGGAAGGGATGATATTGATGCTGATAGGCTCGAATGAGGCGTTGGAGAGGATATAAAAGGAATAGGGTGTATTATTAAATTTTTCTAAAATACGGGAGTTGTCATGCTGACAATTCCCGTATTTTTAAGGATCATGGTAAACTGTCAACAATTTACAGTGCATTGTTTGTTAGAGTTTTCTTGACCAGTGTGCCGGAAAATGATAAAATTAATCATATTTATTTTTATTTCGGGAGAGATTAACGTTAATGGATTAACGTTATAGGTGATTATCGATGAAATCAATAGGCAGTATACACGGATGCGATGATACAGTGATCAGACTTTTGCCGGAGAGTCCTTTCTATGATGCCCAGGAGCGGATGAAGGAGTATCTCCTTTCTGTCGAGGATGACAGGATGCTGTATAATTTCCGGCGGGCTGCGGGCCTTGATACCTGCGGAGCAGTACCGTTGGACGGATGGGAGAAGTGGGAGAGCCAGATCAAGGGACATACGACGGGGCATTATATGTCGGCATTGGCGCTGTGTTATCATGCGGCCGGCGATGAGCGCTTCAAGGAGAAGGCGTTATATATGGTAAAGAGCCTGGCAGAGTGCCAGGACGCGTTTTCGAAGATGGAAGGTGTGGGAGAGGGCTTCTTAAGCGGGTATCTCCCGGACCAGTTTGACCAGTTGGAGGAATACGTGGAGTATCCGACGATCTGGGCGCCGTATTATACGCTGCATAAGATCTTCGCGGGGCTGCTGGATTGTTATACATATGCAGGGGCAAAAGAAGCGCTTGCAGTATCCGAGAGATTGGGACTGTGGGTGTGGAGAAGGCTTTCTAAGCTTACATATCAGCAGCGGACCAGGATGTGGAGCATGTATATCGCCGGTGAATTCGGGGCGATGAATGTGATCATGGCACAGTTGTATATGCTGACAGGCCGGGAAGAATTCATTGACTGTGCGAAGCTGTTTGACAATAAGAAGCTGATCTATCCGTTGGAGCAGAAGAGGGACGAGCTTGACCAGATGCACGCGAACCAGCATATTCCGCAGATGCTTGGCGCACTGGAGATATACAAGGCTGCAGGTGAGAAGCGGTACTATGATATGGCGCGGTTTTTCTGGCAGATCGTCACGGACGGGCATACCTATGCGCCGGGAGGCTGCGGGGAGAGCGAGAAGTTCTTCGCTAAGGATCGGATCGGAGATCTGCTTACGAAGAAGACGCAGGAGACTTGTGCGTCTTATAACATGCTGAAGCTTACGAAGGAGTTATTCCAGTATGAGCCGAAGAGCTGTTATATGGATTACTATGAGAGGACGGTCCTGAATCATATCCTGGCGTCCCAAGACAAGCGCCCTACAGGGGAGAGCACGTATTTCTTCCCGTTAGAGCCGGGAGCGAAGAGGGAATTCCTGTGGGAGAATAGTTGCTGCCACGGCACCGGTATGGAGAGTCATTTCAAGTACAGGGATGGGATCTATTTCCACCGGGAGGATGAGTTCTATGTGAATCTTTTTATTCCGTCTGTGCTTGAGTGGGCAGAAAGGGATGTCCATATCCGGCAGGAGGCGGTCGGCGGTCATCCGGAGAGGACAAGAATTACCGTGAAGGGTTCTGGAGTCCATACAATCAAGATCCGTCTGCCGAAGTGGACTGTGAACGCCGCAGGTGCGGAAGAGAATGGAGTTCGTGTACGGGGATATGAGATAGAAGAGAATGGCAGGAAGCTTGCCGTAGAACCCGACGAGGACGGTTACCTGGTATTTACAAGGGATTTCTCGGAGGAGATCACGTTTGAACTCACATTTACATTCAGTTTCCGAATCCTTCGGGCAGCGGATATCCCGGAGAGGGCGGCAATTGCCTACGGACCGTTTGTTATGGCGGCATTGTCCGAGGAGAAGGGCTTCTTGAAGCTTCCGTTTACGGAGACGGATATAGAAGAGAAGATGGCGCCGGCGGAAGAGAGGCTTACGTTCATCTGTGAGGGAACGAGGTGGATTCCGTTGTGTATGGTAGACGAAGAAAGCTATCATGTGTATGGGATTTGCAGTGAGTGACGCCGGGACAGTATTCATCTGCGTATGATAGACTAAAGTATAGAGTATAGTCAGTATATACTGGCATAGGATTGGTAGAACCAGGGAGTTGTATGCGCATCGTATATGAGGACCTGTTAAGCTACATAGAGCTAATATAATAAAAAGGAGGATTCTTTATGAAGAAGAGATTATTAGCCGCATTTTTAGCAATGGCTATGACAGCCGCAATGGTGACCGGCTGCAGTACGCCGGGATCAGGAGGAGGAGACAGCGGAGCAGGTTCAGGATCAGATTCTGACGGCGGAAGCTCCGATGCAGGCGGTAAGAAGAGAGTTACATATACTTTGCGTGAGGATGTTCCGTCTATGGACCCGCAGAACAGTAACTCGATCAGTTCTGCATCTGCCAATATCCATGTACTTGCCTGCCTGACAAGGAATAAGGAAGGCGAAGTAGTGGGCGATGCTGCTGAGACATGGGAAGTATCCGACGACGGTCTGGTATATACCTTCCATCTGCGTGACGGTCTGAAGTGGAGTGATGGTGAGGATGTAAAGGCAGAGGATTATGTATATGGTATGCAGAGGTTGATGGATCCAGATTTTGCTGCTGATTATGCATTCATCGGATATATATTGAAGAACGGTACTGCTGTCAATAACGGTGAGGTTCCGGTAGAAGAGCTTGGAGTAAAGGCTCTGGATGATAAGACTGTAGAGATCACGCTGGAGCATCCGGCAGTATACTTTGATGCGATGGCTTCTATGTGTGCGTTCGGACCGGCAAGAAAAGACCTTGTTGAAAAGTATGGTGCAGAATATGCGGCAGATCCGGAGAAGGCTGCTTACAACGGACCATTCGTAATGTCTGAGTGGAAGCACGGCGACGAGCTGATCATGACCAAGAACCCGGATTACTGGGATGCTGACAGCATCAAGCTTGACGAGATCTGCATCAAGACCGTACTGGATGCTAAGACAGGTGTGGCGATGTTCGAACAGAACGAGGTTGACATTACCATCGTTCCTTCCGATATGGTTCCTCAGTATGCAGAAGGCGAGCTGAACACAGAGGCATATTTCACAGGCGCGGATGATTATATCATGCTCAACCAGACAGAGGGCAAGGCGTTTGCGAATAAGAACTTAAGATTCGCGATGAACTTTGGCCTGAACAGGAAGGAATACAACACACTTGTGAACTATGATACATATGTACCGGCACAGAGACTTGTCCTTCCAAATGTAACATCAGCAGATACCACATACGGCGAGGCTTATCCGTATGAGCCGTTCCCGCTTGAGAATGATGACGCGAAGGCAAAAGAGTATCTTGATAAGGCAGTAAAGGAGCTTGGAGTATCTTCACCGGCAGATATCCAAGTCACACTTCTTACAACCGATACGGAGAATGCTAAGAAGCAGGCAGAGGTATTAAAGGAGCAGTATGAGAAGAACCTTGGTATCAAGGTAGAGATCGAGCAGGTAACCTACAAAGAGAGACTCCAGAGAGAGCAGGATCTTGATTATGATATGGTAGTTACCGGCTGGGTACCGGATTACTCTGACGCATATTCTTACCTTGAGCTGTGGATCAGCGACGGACAGTACAACCACTCCGGTTACAACAATCCGAAATATGACGAGTATCTTGAGAAGTCTACGACTGAGACAGATGCGAAGACAAGACAGGATCTATTATTTGCGGCTGAGAAGCTTTTCCTTGAAGAAGACGCGGCTTTAGTACCGCTTCAGTTACGCCAGGATACCTATCTTGTGAATCCGAAGATCGAGAACTTCAACGTATACTTCGTTGGATACGACTTTAACCTTGTATATGCAGATTTAGCAGAATAATCGTTAGTGAATTGTAAAGCATGGTTTTAAGCGAGGGGAGCCGTAATACGGTTCCCCTTTTGACAATTTTGATTATTCAGGGAAATTTAAGAGGTGTGGGATAATCAAAATTGTCAAATAATTGCCACAAGACAAGAGAAAGGAGAAACACATGGCAAAATATATAATAAAACGAGTGCTGCTTGCAATCGTGACATTATTCGTACTTGTAAGTATCGTGTTCGTGCTGGTACGTTTGCTGCCGGGTGATCCGTTTTCCAATCCGAAGATGACACCTGAGATCAAGGCGAACTTAGAGGCGTATTACGGCCTTGACAAACCGCTGCCGGTACAGTATGTAACCTATATGAAGAATGTTATCCGCGGTGATCTTGGCTACTCCATGAAGTATGAAGGACGTACGGTCAACCGTATTATCTCCGAATCTTTCCCGTTCTCTGCGGACTTAGGGATCAGGGCGCTGTGTTTTGCGTTCTTTTTCGGAATTATACTGGGGATCATAGCGGCGCTGAACCGCGGGAAGAAGCTGGATTTCTTCTGTATCCTGATCGCGATCATAGGAACGTCCATACCGGACTTCATCATGGGGTCGCTTCTGCAGTATTTCTTCGGGATCAAATGGCAGCTGTTGCCGGTTGCGCAGTATACCAGCTTCAAGCATACCATCCTGCCGTCTATTGCTGTGGGATTCTATACCCTGGCATCGGTATCGCGTCTGATGCGCTCCAGTATGCTGGAGGTCGTAACCTCAGATTATACGAAGACGGCCAGGGCAAAGGGACTGTCAGAGTTCCGCGTGACCTTCAAGCACCAGATCCGTAATGCGATCACCCCGATCATTACGATCATGGGTCCTACGGTTGCGGCTGTACTCACGGGTACTTTCGTAATCGAGGCGCTGTTCGCGATTCCGGGTATGGGCAAATATTATGTTGACAGTATTAATATGGCTGATTATACGTTGGTTCTGGGGATGACGATCTTCTACGGCGCATTCCTTGTCATAGCGATCCTGATCGTGGATATCCTGTATGGTATCGTGGATCCGAGAATCCGACTCAGCGGAAAGAAAGCGTAGGTGAAGCGGATATGGCAGAGATAACAAGAGATAAATTTAATATTATTGGAAAGAACGCTAAGAGCATGGAGTCCATTTCCCGCCCAAATATCGGTTATTGGCAGGATGCATGGAGACGAATCCGCAAGAATAAGATCGCGTTCTTCTCCCTGTGCCTGATCGGACTGTATATACTTATGGCGATATTTGCGCCGATGTTAAGCGGGTTTGACTATGCGACTCAGAGTGTGGAGAAGATGAACCAGCCGCCTTCATCCGTGCATTGGTTCGGTACGGATTCCCTGGGGCGGGATCTCTGGGTACGTGCCTGGATGGGCGCGAGAGTATCCCTTACGATCGGATTCGCGGCAAGTATGATCAATGCTTTCGTCGGTTCGATCATGGGAGGCATCTCCGGCTTCTACGGCGGTAAGGTGGATATGCTGATCCAGCGTATCGTAGATGTATTGTATGGAATTCCAAGCATGATCGTTACGATCCTGCTGATGGTGGTGATCGGTAACGGCGTACACTGTCTGATCATAGCCATGTGTATGGTAGGATGGATCGGGAGCTGCCGTTTCGTCCGGGGTGAAGTGCTCAAGCTTAGAGAGTCGGATTTCGTTGCGGCAGCGAGGATCCTGGGTGTGCCGGATATGGTGATTATCGTGAAGCATATCCTGCCGAATGTCATGGGACTCATTATCACGAATCTTACCATGGCGATCCCAGGAGCCATCTTCCAGGAGGCATTCTTAAGCTATATCGGTCTGGGTATCAAGCCGCCGGGGTGCAGCTGGGGAGTACTGGCCAAAGAGGGTATCGCACAGCTTCGTATCAATCCTTATCAGGTCGTGATCCCGGCAACGCTGATCTGTACGACCATGCTTGCCCTGAACCTGTTGGGCGACGGACTTCGTGATGCATTTGACCCGAAGCTTCGAGGAACAGAATAGGAAAGGAGTAAGAAGATGGAAAATTTATTAGAAGTTAAGAATCTGACATTCTCCTTTCGTACTTATGGAGGTGTCGTAAAGGCAGTCCGTGATGTAAGCTTTGAAGTGCGTCCAGGTGAGATCCTGGGTATCGTAGGAGAGTCGGGCTGCGGGAAGAGTGTTACTTCTTCCTGTATCATGAGACTGAATCCGGAGCCCCCGGGATTCTTCGAGGGCGGCCAGATCTTGTACAAGGGCGACGATGTGCTCAAGATGGATAAGAAGGCGCTCCGTAATATGCGGGGGACGGAGATTGGATTCATCTTCCAAGATCCGATGACATCCCTGAATCCGACCATGAGGATCGGCAAACAGATCGAAGAGGTCTTCGTGGGCAAGAAGGGTATGAGCGCGGCCGAGAAGAAGCAGAAGGCTCTGGAGATCCTGAAATTAGTAGGAATCTCTGACGGAGAGCGCAGATATAAGCAGTATCCGCATGAGTTGTCCGGCGGTATGAAGCAGCGTGTCATGATCGCGATCGCGCTGGTAGGAAGCCCGAGTATCGTTATCGCTGACGAGCCGACTACGTCTCTGGATGTTACTATTGAGGCGCAGATATTGGACCTCTTGAAGAACCTGCAGAAGACGCTGGGAACTTCTATTATCATGATCACCCATGATCTGGGAGTGATTGCGAAGCTCTGTGACCGTGTTCTGGTTATGTACGGAGGAAAGATCGTGGAGAGAGGTACCGCAGACGAGATCTTCTACAACACTTCTCATCCTTATACGAAAGGGCTGATGCAGTCGATCGCGAGGCTGGATACCGCTAAAGGTGAGAAATTAAAACCGATCGAAGGGACACCTCCTGACTTATTCTCCCCTCCGGTCGGATGTCCCTTTGCAGCCCGGTGTGAATATTGTATGGATGTATGTATCGATACACCGCCTGAGACTTATCAGCTCTCTGACGAGCATGCCGCTTGCTGCTGGCTGCCGCATGAGTTTGCACCGGATACCGATATGAAGAAAACCGTGATAAAGAAAGGAGAGGTGAAATAATGGCGAATCAGGAGACGAATCAGCCTCTCGTACAGGTTAATAATCTATGTAAATATTTCCATATCAGCCGCAAGGAGACTTTGAAAGCGGTAGATGATGTGACCTTTCACATCAACAAGGGAGAGACAGTCAGCCTGGTAGGAGAGTCGGGCTGCGGCAAATCCACCACCGGGCGGTGCATGATCCGTCTGTATAATCCCACGAAGGGAGAGGTTATCTACAACGGCAAGAACATTATGAAGCTTAGCGGCGCGGAGAAGAAGGAGTTCTGCAAGAAGGTACAGATGATCTTCCAGAATCCGTATTCTTCCCTGAATCCGCGTATGACAGTCAAGGAGATCGTAGGCGAGGGATTAAAGCAGCATGGGATGTCCCAGAAGGAAGCAGATGCGAAGGTGGAGAAGCTTCTTGAGACGGTAGGCCTTAACAAGGATCACATGTCTCGTTTCCCGCATGAGTTCTCCGGCGGGCAGAGACAGCGTATCGGTATTGCCAGGGCGCTCTCGGTAGATCCGGAGTTCATTATCTGTGACGAGCCGATTTCCGCTCTGGACGTATCCATCCAGGCACAGGTCATCAACATGCTTAAGAACCTTCAGGAGACTATGGGGCTTACTTATCTGTTTATTGCCCATGACTTGAGTGTTGTCAAATATATCTCGGACCGTGTAGTGGTTATGTATCTGGGAACTATCGTGGAGACCGCAGAGACGGAGGAGCTGTTCTCGAATACGCAGCATCCGTATACAAAGGCTCTGTTGTCGGCGATTCCGGAGGCAGATCCTAAGAAAGCCAAGGCCAACGAACGAATCCCGATCAAGGGAGAGATCCCAAGCCCGATCAATCCCAAGAACTGCTGCAGGTTCGCAGAGCGGTGTGAATTCGCCACGGACCGTTGTTTCGGAGAGATGCCGAAGCTTAAGGAGGTTGCTCCGGGACACATGGTAGCGTGCCATTTAGTATAGATAATATGCAGCGATCAGAGTGTAGTGTTATGTAAGAAACGTAACATTACACTCTGTTTTTGTCTAATTTAGATAAAAACAGAATTAAAAAGGTGGGGAAAAGGGATATTTTTTGGGTGAGTTGCTATTTTTTGACTAATTGAGAAAATCAGGTCTCTTGTCCTTTTTATTTGTATGATTCATTTGGTAAAATAGGATTAAGAGGTGAGGTCCATGGAGGTATTCAAGGAACTGCCGGTGAAAAAGCAGGAATATATGGAGAGACTGTTTCAAAACTGTACAGAAGAAGTAAAGTATTATATGAGTGTTGCGGATGTTAAGGAAGGTCAGCTCCTGATTGAGGCGGGAGAGAAGTGTGATTACATTTATATAATATTATCCGGGAAGGTGAGCGGGATCGAGTGGCCCATGTATGGACGTTCTTATTATTTTAAGGATTATGGCCCAGGGGATTTCTTTGGTGAGATCGAGTATTTTGCAGATCTTTCGAATTACAGGATCAGTGCGATAGCATTGACCGAATGCAGGGTGCTTATCATACCGATCATTTACTATATGGAATGGCTGCGAAGTGATGTGGAGGCGCTGTATCTGCGGACGAAGGAGAATACGGGCAGACTGATCTCACAGACGGCTGATGCAAGAAGGTATCTGTTCATCGAGAGCAGGGAGCGGCTGATGATGCATCTGATCCGTAGGTATGAGCAGAAGCAGCCATTGAAAAAGCCGCTGGAAATAAAGGCAAGCAGGGAAAAATTGTCCGAGGAGATCGGGTTCTCTGTGAAGACGCTGAATCGTAATATAAAAAAACTGGAGGAAGATGATTTGATCTCTGTCAAAAAGGGGAAGATCATTATTCCGGAAGCAGGATATCTGAAGATGAAGCAGCATATCGCGTACTATATTAACGGTGAAGTCTGTCAGAAGGCAGACATTTAAGAAGTAAGAAGGAGGGAGCAGTAATGTATGCAGGAAAGAAGGTAACCCGTGTAGATGCCTATGATAAGGTGATCGGGCGAACGAGGTATACGGATGATCTGTGCGATAAGAGTGCATATATTGCCAGAGTGTTACATTCAACCATCGCCCATGGAAGGGTGGTGTCTATTGACACCTCCGAGGCGGAGAAGATTCCGGGAGTTGTGAAGGTATTTACCTGTTTTGATGTGAAGGAGAAGCATTATTTCCCAACAGCGGGACATCCGTGGTCTACGGATCCGGGACATCAGGACGTGGCGGACCGTCTGGTTCTGACCGAGGAAGTCCGATTCTATGGAGACGACATCGGAGCGGTCGTGGCGGAGGATGAAGTATCGGCGGCACAGGCGCTCCGCGCGATTAAGGTGGAGTATGAAGAGTATCCTTTTGTGCTGGATGTGCAGGAGGCGATGAAGGAGGGAGCGCCTCAGATCCACAAGGAGTATCCGAATAATATCCTGAAGCACACAGCCATACGAAAGGGGAATTATGAAGAGGCCGTCAAGGAGCCGGGGCTTACGAAGATAGAAGGCTGGTATGACACGCCGACGGTGCAGCACTGCCATATTGAGAATTTTATCTGTTATGCCGAGATGGAGGGAGACAGGATCACGGTAACGGCTTCCACCCAGATTCCTCATATTGTCCGCAGGATCGTGGGCCAGGCATTGGGGATTGAGTGGGGAAGGGTGCGCATCATCAAACCATACATAGGAGGCGGGTTCGGGAATAAACAGGACGCTCTGTACGAACCGCTGTGTGCATGGCTGTGCATGCAGCTTGGCGGACATTTGGTGAAGCTTGATATTCCGCGCGAGGATACTTTCGTATCCAACCGTGTGCGTCATGCAATCCGCAGCCATATTATATCCTGGGTGCGGCCGGACGGTTCTTACGCGGCACGCAAGCTGGAAGCATTTTCCGACCAGGGGGCGTATGCTTCTCACGGTCACAGCATCGTAGCGAAGGGAGCAGGGGCATTCCCCCAGCTATATCCCTGTGAAAATGTAGAGGTGGATGCTTATACTGTATTTACCAACAAATCAGTAGCGGGGGCAATGCGCGGCTATGGAATCCCTCAGGCAATGTGGGCAGTGGAATGTCATACTGAGGACGTGGCGGCGAAGATGGGGATGGATCCGATAGACTTCAGGCGTAAGAATCTGATGCCGGTGGGATATGTAGATGCATTTTCCCAAAATGAACTGTATGACGATACATTTAACCAGTGTCTTGATAAAGCTATGGAGGCAATTGATTATAGACGGAAGTTCAAAGAGTACCAGAATCAGACCGGTGATATCCGGCGGGGAATCGGTGTGTCCGTCTTCTGGTACAATACGGCTGTGTGGCCCATTTCCCTGGAGACCTCATCCTGCCGGATGGTTCTGAATCAGGACGGGTCGCTTCAGGTCCAGCTTGGGGAGACGGAGATCGGTCAGGGGGCGGATACCGTCTATACGCAGATGACGGCGGATGTACTGGGAGTTCCGTTGAAAGACGTTCATGTAGTGTCATGTCAGGATACGGATGTGACGCCTTTTGGGACGGGAGCCTATGCGTCCCGGCAGACGTATACGGCAGGATACTCCATACGGCAGACGGCTCTGCTCTTAAAGGAGCGTATTTTAAAATACGCCCATGAATTGACACGTATGCCGGAATATAATCTGGATATCGTGGAGGGTAATATTGTGCGCACCACAGACGGAAGAATCTTGATGAGCCTTGGAGAACTGTCAACGGAAGCGCTGTACAGCCTGACCAACAGTCAGCATCTGTCGGCGGAGAGTACGTCCCAGATTAAATCCAATGCCTATTCCTTCGGATGTACCATTGCGGAAGCGGAGGTGGATATCCCTATGTGCAAGGTGAAGCTTATAGATATCGTCAATGCCCATGATGCGGGAACGCTGATCAATCCTGCGCTCGCAGAGGCACAGGTACACGGCGGTATGAGCATGGGAATCGGATACGGGATGTCGGAGCGGCTGATCTTCGATGAGAAGACAGGGCGTGCGCTGAATAATAACCTGTTGGATTACAAGTTGTCGACGTTCATGGATCATCCAAGGCTTAAGGCGGTATTCGTGGAGAATGCAGAACCGACCAGTGCGTTTGGGACTAAGGCATTGGGCGAGCCGCCGGCCTGTTCGGTAGCGCCTGCGATCCGCAACGCAGTCTATCAGGCGACGGGAGTGGGAGTCAATGAGGCTCCTGTGAATCCGCATAATCTGTTCCGGAGATTCACGGAGGAAGGGCTGCTTTAGCCGATCTGTAACAGACAGGACAGCTGTCGAATGAGTATGCTGGTTTGTTCGGTCTGCTGTCCGCGGGAATCAAAAAATGGAGGTTAAGAATATGTATGACATAAAAGCACTTTATGAAGCAGAGAGCATTGAGCACGCGGTAAAGATTCTTATAGAACACCCGGAAGCGCAGATCATCGCCGGCGGAAGCGACGTCCTGGTGCAGATGCGGGAAGGAAAGCGTGCGGGGAAGGAGCTGGTCAGCATCTATGGTCTTGATGAGATGCGCGGGATAAGCTATGAGGAAGACGGGGCGATCCGGATAGGATCTCTTACCAGCTTCTCCCATATCACGAGAGATCCGATCATCCAGGAGCATATCAATGTGTTAGGAGAGGCGGTCGATATGGTAGGCGGACCGCAGATACGCAACATCGGAACAATCGGCGGGAATACCTGCAACGGTGTGACGTCTGCGGATTCTGCTTCTACGCTTCATGCATGGGATGCAATCGTGGAGATCACCGGACCTAATGGGGTAAGGAGAATCCCGATCCATGATTTCTACATCAAGGCGGGGGTCGTAGACTTGAAGCCGGGAGAGGTGCAGACGGCGATCATTATTCCCAAGATTGCTTATGAGGGATATCATGGACACTATATCAAGTACGCCATGAGAAATGCTATGGATATTGCCACTACAGGCTGTTCGGTGAATGTGAAGCTGTCTTCGGATAAGAAGGTAATGGAGGATGTCAGGATCGCCTACGGTGTGGCGGGGCCTGTTCCTATGCGTGCGCCTGTGGCGGAAGCAGCGGCGAAGGGAAAAGCGGTGTCGAAAGAGAATGTGAAGACCTTTGCCAGAACAGTTTTGGAGGATATCAATCCCCGCGACAGTTGGAGGGCTTCTAAGGAATTCCGGCAGCATATCGCGGTGGTACTGGCAGAACGGGCGCTGAGGGAGTCCATTCGTCTTGCGGGAGGTGAGATCGATGAGTAGACAGTACAAATTAGTTTCCTGCACCATCAACGGGAAGCATGTGGAGAAGATGATCGATGTCCGGGCGTCTCTAACGGATATGCTGCGGGATGATTACCGGCTTACCAGTGTGAAGAAGGGTTGTGAGGTCGGAGAATGCGGCGCCTGCAATGTGATCATAGACGGAGAGTGTTTTAATTCCTGTATCTATCTGGCTGTGTGGGCGGAAGGCAAGGAGATCCTGACTTTGGAAGGGCTTGCCGGACCCAACGGGGAGATCTCGGATATCCAGCAGGCATTTATCGACGAGGCCGCAGTACAGTGCGGATTCTGCAGCCCGGGATTCATCATGAGTGCGGTGGAGATCTTGGAAGCGAAGAAAGAGTTCTCAGATGACGAGATTCGCAAGCTGATGTCTGGTCATTTGTGCAGATGTACGGGATATGAGAATATCTTCCGGGCGGTGAAGAAGACTATGCTGCGGCGCCTGGGGAAGGAGAAAGAAGCCGACGAGGTGTAGACCAGGTAAGTTGTTTATATCAACAAGAATAATGTGAGGATAATGATGGATAATGAAAGAGAAGAACTGATTACAACTGTGAGTGAAGAAAATATCTATAAATTAAATGGGAGGGTGCCTCTTGGCAAGGCGATCCCCTTCGGACTGCAGCATGTGCTTGCCATGTTCGTATCGAACCTGGCTCCGGTATTGATCGTCTGCGGGGCAGCCGTGGTCAGGGGAACGGGAGAAGCCCTGACGGCGGTGGAGATCACTCGTCTGCTGCAGTGTGCCATGTTTGTTGCGGGGATCGGAACCTGTCTGCAGCTCTATCCGATCTGGAAGATAGGGTCTAAGCTTCCAATCGTCATGGGAGTCAGCTTCACCTTCCTGGGAAGCCTGCTGATGATCTGTACGAATCCAAAGCTTGGATACGAGGGAATGGTGGGAGCCGTGATCCTTGGCGGTATCTTCGAAGGCGTGGTAGGTTTAAGCGCGAAATACTGGAAGAAATATCTGACGCCTGTGGTATCTGCCTGCGTGGTGATCGCAATCGGTTTATCCCTTCTTCCGGTAGGCATGAACTCCTGGGGGGGGAGGAAGCGGTTCAGAGTCCTTCGGGGCTTGGCATCATCTGTTGGTAGGCGGGTTTACGCTGGTGGTATGTCTTGTCTCACGCTATCTGCTGAAAGGTGTGTATAAGAATCTGAATATTCTGGTGGGCCTCATCTTCGGCTATATCCTGTCCGGAATATTTACGGCGGCAGGAATTGCGCCGATGATCGATTTTTCCGGTATATCAAAGACGATCGGAGAGGTTGGGGTCTTTAGCATTCCTCAGATCGTATTCTTCACGAGCCATAAGCCGATATTTGATATCGGCGCGTTCTTCACCATCGCGATCGTGTTCATGGTATCTGCGGCAGAGACGACGGGTGCGACGACGGCTGTCTGCACAGGAACGTTGGGGCGTGATATCAAGATCGAGGAGCTTCAGGGGTCGTTAGCCGTGGACGGATTCTCCAGTACGATCTCCGGGTGCTTTGGGTGCCTGCCGCTGACGTCCTTCAGTCAGAACGTGGGGCTTGTCACGATGACAGGTGTAATCAATCGATTTACGATCTTGATGGGCGCGCTGATCCTGATCCTAGCGTCTCTGTTCCCGCCGCTTGGAGCCTTCTTCAATTCACTGCCCCAGGCTGTGTTAGGCGGATGTACGGTCATGATGTTTGGATCCATCATGTATGAAGGGATGAAGATGCTGAAAGAATGCGTATTTGATGACCGCACTATGATTCTGGTGTCATTGGCATTCTGTATCGGTGTCGGGCTGACTCAGACAGACGGCAACTTCTTCTCTGCGTTCCCGCAGGCGGTCGGCGATATTTTTAACGGCAATGTTCCTGCGAAGTTTGAAAACTACTTCACAGAAAAGGGCAGAGAAGCCTGCTTATCTATTCTGGAAAAATGTGATCGATGAATATACGGGAAACAATAATAAATATAAATATGGGATTTTTTGTTTTCCGGTTCATTAGAGAGAACAGAAATTCTGGCTGTGAAAGCAGCATTGAAAGAATAGGGATAAACGTATCGGAGGATATTATGTGCAGGAATAAAAAAAGAAAAAATCAAGGCTTTCTCCATGCAAAGCCAGTATAATAAGCGACATTTGCATGGAGGAATATAAGTCGCTGATGTAGAAGTATAGCTGGCTTTGCTGCTTGAATTAGAACCTGATCATACATGTTTCGTGTGGTTTTTAGGAGGATCAAGGAGGAAGCCTGTATATGAAATATATAAATGCAAATGAAATTCTCCCGGATGTGTTGGTTAAGGAATTACAAAAATATGTCCAAGCAGGATATATCTATATTCCGGCTAAGAGCGAACAGCATAGATCTTGGGGTGAATTGTCTGGTTACCGAAGGGAGCTTGAAAGATGCAATAAAGCTATCCTTGCAGAATATCATAGAGGGGTTGGACACCGTTTTGAGTACAAAAGATATTCTCTGATGACCAATTATTCGATACTTGATCCAGATATAACCAGACCGTATATTGTGCCCGGAGACGATAGATTTGAAAGGGCAGAGGAACAACTGGAGAAGCAAAATGCTGATTTTTCGGTTACAGATGCTTTGAAGCTCTTAAAATCTGTTCGGCAGGAAGGGATATGGGCAACGAGGGTATCTTTTGTATATTCGGTCAAAAGACATAAGGTTTTTTATGTGTTAGATAACAGATTCGAAGAAGTAAAAGGATATCAATTCAAATATGAAAACAATCAATGACAGAGAGCAGTAACAAAAATCAGCAATTCCGGCTGGTACAGGCGATTGAAGAATGGATAGGAGCATTGAAGGGGGAATACTATTAGCAATTACCACTCGTCAAAATGTTCAAAGCGGGCAGCCACCTGTTGGTGGATGTCTGCCCGTTAAATCGGAAATTGGAAAACATAAAATTATGAGCGATCATTGCGCTTCATAGGTTGTCAATAAAATCTTCTAAATGCTTTGAAAACAAAGGATTTGTCGCAATGTGTTCGCCTTATCTCTTTATATGATTTCACACAAGTTTACTCTTTCCCTGACTGCTTATAAGGGCAACCGCTTTTCCTAAAGAAAAAATTCTCTCGTTTTCTCAGAAAAGGTATAACGCCACAAGTATACGCTTCGTAAAGATAGCAATTGGAAAAGTGCAGAATGATCATCCAAAACGGAAAGTGTGCTTGACATCAGAACTTTTTTTGCTATAATAAAGGTATGGAAAGCATGCTTTCCGTAGGAAGGGGGATATTTTGAAAAATCGATTAGAAGAATTACGAAAACAAAGAGGTATTAAACAAGAAGATTTAGCTACTGCTCTTGAAGTATCTCGTCAAACAATAGGCTCTTTAGAAAATGGACGATACAATCCCTCTATCATGTTAGCCTTTAAAATCGCAAGATACTTTCAAATGAGCATTGAAGAAATTTTATTTATGAGGAGGAAAGTAAATGAGGCATAAGATACAAAAAGTCGAATTGTTCATCGGTGTAATAATTTTTTTAGGTGGTTTACTAACTTATGGTTTAGGCGTACATCGACTATTACCTGTACCTCGTCCAGATTTGGTTGTCTATGGTACAACACTTATTGGGATAATATTGATTTTAATGGGGTGTGATATATTCAGTAAGCCGACAAAAGAAGTGCAAATATTAGAAAATGATGAAAGAAATATTGCAATTATTAACGCTTCTCTTGCGAATGCTTACAAAGTAACACTTACATTATTGGTTCTTGTATTATTTGCCCTTATCTTTATGGGATATATGAGTAAAGTTGTATTTTTTTCGATAACAGGAGTTATTGCTGTCGGGCAAATTACATGGGTTATAACAGCTCGTTATTTAGATAAGAAAATGTAGTCGTATGAAAGTGGAATTGACAATGAAGAAAAAATTATCATTTATCATTGAGATTATTATAGGCATAATCTTTATTTGTTTTGGATATTTCGTTATTAACACTGGCTATTACTCTACACTTTTTTACGCAATGGGGTTCGGCTTAGCTTTTGCTTCATGTGTTCAATTACTTAAAATTTATTATTATGAAACGCCAAAAAATAAAGAAAAATTGGAAAATATAAATAGAGAAATCATTATCAATAGTGTTGATGAAAGAAAAGTATTTTTAAGAATGAAAGCTGGTTCTTTAGTGTATCAGTTAATGACTTTCGTGTACTTGTTTGTTGCTTTTGTACTTGCATTACTTCATATTGAAGCATGGATTATAGGAATTATATTTGGTTTATTCCTACTGCAAACATTTTTAGGAATTGTTCTGTATAAACATTTTGAAAAACATTATTAAAACATTCGGTAAATTGTGATGAGGAAATACTATAATAGGACTTAAAAAATGAGATATAAAAATCACGCTTGTAATCAGAAAATGATTATGTATGCCGCCGCTGCGGGAAACGCTATAACGGCGGTTTTTCAATGCCTATCGGCTATCTCTGTCAAAGGATTTCTTACGCTGTCTTTGCGGTAGTCTCTGCTTGTTGCGTTCCTGTATCTCTCGCAGATGTTTTAGCACGCTCTGCTTTTCGGGCGGTCTGTGCTGTTCTTTGGCGGCGGCTGTCGGTTTCCTGCTGACTTGATATTCCCACTCGGCAAGGTCACGGTTGTACTGTTCCACAACGCTTTCCATTTCTCGGAAAGTACGCATAAAAACTTGTATATCGGGATAACCGTCCTCTTTGAGCGTATCGGGGATTTTATCCAGCCTGTCGGCAATCTCCGCTTCGGTTTCTTTGATTTTTACCTCTAACGCTTTTCGTTCTTTGCCTTTGAAAAGTCCCTTTGTATTGGCAAGTTGCTGTTTCAACTGCGGCAAAACTTTATCCTGCAAGTTTTTGATTTTTATCGCCTTATCTTGCACCTTTATCATCAGATTTCTTATATGGCGGAACTCTCCCATATCAATATCAAGTGTAGGCTTGAGCGGTATATCTTTTTCCTGAATAAGGTTTTGCAGAAAATCTTTTGCCTTTGTCACAATCCCTCGGAACAGATTTGGCAGCCATCCTTTGCTCTTGATTGACTGACTTGCTTTTTCGTGTATCTCAGTCTGCTTGATTTCTAAAGTCTTTGCTTCGGGAATACCCGATATTAGTGCCATATCCGCTGTCCTGTTCCATTCCTGCCTTGCGGTGTTATCCGCTTCAATCTCGGCGGTTTTGGGATTGTTCTTGCCGATTTTTTTGGTGGGAAGATACACGCTGTTCTTATCAAATACCTTTAACTGCTGTTCGGGATCGGAGATATGCCGATTGATAAGGTCGGTGTAAATCTCTTTAACCTCCCGGAGAAAAGGCTCGCTTTTGAATTTATCATCTTTCACGGTAAAGAGGCGGCTTTCGTAAACCTCGCCCTTTTTAATGATGGTACAGCCTTTTCGTATCTGCCCGTCCTCCCCTGTGATTTCTTTCTTGGTGCGTACCCTTTTGCCTGTTTCATCATAGAATACACTGCGTGTGGCTGTCTTAATATCAGGCTCAGGGAGCAGTTTTCTTTCGCTGAAGATAAGATGGATATGATAGTTTGTTTTGCGTTTGTTGTGGTGGAGAGCTGACACGCACTCCATACCATACTGCCTGCGGAACTCCTCTGTAAAATCTTCAAGGACTTCCTGCGCTCCGCTTAAATTCCTGCTGGCTTTCCCTTGCAAGGTTCTTCCAAAATTCATTGTTGGCGGTACGGTAGGTGGCATAGAGATTTTCCTGTCTTGCGCGGCTTGTAATATAGGATATTCTTCCCTTGACATTTGGTAGCTTCGACATCTGTATAAATGAATGTCTTGCCATTTACTCCTTTCTCCCGTGACGGGCATACTCTTTTTGCAACCGATTGTGTCTACTTCCCACTCCTTGTTTTTGATATTCTGGAAGAACAAGCAACTCTGTAATTGTTCCAAAATAATAACCATTCGAAAGAATACGCAAACACCCTATCAGCACTTTGTCATCATAGGCGGTTATATTCAGCGTTTTGGAAAATGTCTCCTTTGTTCTTTCGATGTCATAATCGCCTTGCCATACTTGATTAACAAAGGAAAGAAAAGTTGAAGCATTAAGTTCTTTATCATCCACTTTGTATTCCATTAGTATACCTCCACAACTTCCGATTGTGATTTGATGATTTTTAAGGGAAATATTAGCTGTTATATTTTGTTATTAAAATACCCGCTAACCCTTGAAAACACTAAGTTTATCGCAGGTGAGATTTCCCTTAAAGTTTCCCTCGTGTTATATATTCCCATAGGACATTACAAACCTGATAAGGGAAAAAATGAGGGAAACAAAATCACATAAAATATTATAACACAAAACATACGGGAATTGTGAACTGTTGAAATGCTTTCAAAAAAATAATGAAAAGAGGGACAGATAAATAATGAATATGATTTATGCAATATCCACCATAACAGCATTGACATATACACTTATGTAGGTTACTTTTTGCGGATAGACTGCAATAAAGCAGAAAAAGGATTGAAAACCACTCCCTGCTCCGAATGTGCCTTTAATGCTTTGGCAATAGACGAACCGCTTGAATACACAAGATTGTATCTTGAGGGAAATATGCAGATGTGGGTGGATGCAGAAGATTCATTGGAATTTTTGTAAATTAATAAAGGAAAATCTTAAAGAGTTTCCCACTTTTTCCTTTAAGATTTTCCTTTTAAAATTGTATCTTATTCATTCATGCTAATATATGTTTGATAAGCTATTTGCTATAATTGTATCAAAGCATTGATAGGCGATACTTTCTATCTTTCTTTTCATTTTTTCTATCTAATTCAGCATTCACAAAATTCATATGCCAACTAAATTTCTGATACAATTTCTCATCTATTTTTATACCAGCTTCTTCTTGCATGATTTGAAATCCATTCATTAACATTTCGCCACAAAAATGACAATCATTCAGAAAGTTTAAAAAATATAAATTATCAAAATCTTTTCTTAAATATTCACATAGTACATTGTTTTGGATAATTTCGTTCACAATATCTTTATCAATAATTATTCTTGGATAATTTGCAACTTTATCTTCTAAATAGTATGATTTTAAAAGTGCCTCACCCCAAACCATAACATCATCTATAAATAATTGTCCTATAGAAATGCCTCCACGTAAAAGCCACCCCACACTATCGCCAGCAGAAAGTTCTTGGAAGTGTCCAGCACACATTAGAAGGCTTCGAATCTCTTGAGTTCGTTGGGGTATCTGATTTGACAATTTTTTAGCTATTATAATATTATCCGAAAAAATTTTGAATTGTATGTCCTGATTTTCCTCAATTTGAACATCTCGTGTTAATTTTACCGAAAGTGTATAAAGATTATGTAGTTTGTTCATTGCCAATTGGCTATCCTTTGATTTAATCTTATTTGTTACACCCAAAAGGTCAATGTACGCAACAATATATTCATCTGTTTTTCTGTCATAAGTATCTTTATTTTGATTTACTAACATAATAACTTTTCCATCCTCCCCTATCAATAGAAATGTGTTGTTTCTAAAACTTTTCCTAGGTTCACTGGAACTGTGGTAATGTGTATCAAGAGAGGTTCAGTTTGTGCCTTTCTTGATCTTTAAATTATATTTTTCACATTCTGCCTCTAATTTGGGAAAATTCAGGCAGCGATTCCTGCCTGCAAATGGCTCATTGGATAGGTATTTCTTATACAGGACATTGGCTTTATTGCAGATTACCTCATTATTCGTCTGACACCATTCCAGTTCCAAAGTACATAACTTCTTATAATATCTGATATTTTCCCTATCTCTCTTAAAAATGGTGGTATCAACAAGCTGTAATTGCTCTTCTTCAATAGGTATCATCAGATTAAAATTTAGAACGCCTAATAATTTTCCATTTACTTCAATTTTGGAAAAGTCCATAGAATTTTTCATGTTCTTATGTTTTTCCTTTGGCGATGAAAGTGGTATGCAATATTTGTGAACGCCACAAATAACAACAATCCCGATGAAAACCCTGTTATCTTTTCCTGCCTGTGGCGAAACAGAAAGCACTTTATCATCTATATTATGTAGATTACGGATATATTTCATATCCACCTTGTATAATTTAAAATCTGTCTGCATATATCTCCTCGTTAAAAATGGCTATGCGTTTCCACATAGCCATTTGTGTAGTAACTCCATTAGAGTTGCTAACGCTTTTAGCAGTCCACTTTGCGGTAGGACTCACCACTAATAGTATAATACCATATTTCTGAAAATAGTCAATCATTTTTCAAAATTTAAAATAAATGCCTAGAAAATAATTTTTTGGCATTACGCAATACTGTTGGCGTGATGTTGTGGTATAATTTGGATAGTGGAGGTGAAAGAATGCTTCGGACATACTATATTTTCACCTATGGATTTACTGCCATAGAGGAAAATATCATAGGGAAAATGCTGCCTGATAAGAAAAGCGTTTTGGTATCAACAGACTGCTTTACAGATTTGGTAGCTTGTAACTCATATGCAATTTTAATTCATGCTGCTTCTGTAGCAGATGAGGATTTTAAAATGCTGTGGAATTATTATCTTGAAGTAGGTACAAATGCGGCAGCATGGGTGCGGAATATCGTTTTTAAAATCTTTTATGCATGATGTATTAAATGAATACTCCATGAGCGATATACTGCTTGCACGTACAGAGGTTGCAGCAGAATATGTGATAGATAATGAACGGCGCATTGACATCGTGATTCAAAATCCACACTTTTTTATCCCTATCGAAGTCAAAATTTATGCCGGAGAACAGGAAGGGCAATGCTACGACTATTATCAATATGCGAAAAATTCTCGGCTTGTCTATCTGACAAGGTTTGGGAATGCCCCCTCCGAATACAGCCGGAAAAAGAAATCAGGAACGTGCATTCTGCCCATTGACCATATACAGTGTATTTCATGTGCGGAAGATATATGCAGATGGCTTAATAAACTGACAACGCAGTTAGCCGAGCCGGTAAAATCAACAGTTATACAATATATCCTAATCTCCCGAAAAAATTATACACAGATTGACTGTATGATAGTATGAATCCATTGAAAATACGGGGTTTTTAGGCGCTCCCTCTTTACAAATATGTGTATAAGTTTTATAATATAAGTGAAAATATTATATACATATTTAAAGGAGCAACGGCATGTCATCACTTGTTTACGTCAAAAATCCAAATGGTAAAACCTATGTTTACAGCAACACTTCAATTTATGATAAGGAAACTAAAAAAGTCAAACATATCCGCAAGAGCATTGGGCATCTGGATCCAGTAACAGGTGAAGTGGTTCCCAACCGCAGGAAAGGCGATGCTGCCCGTAAAAGGGCTCAAACGGAAGAACCTGCTGGCCGCTGTGTTGTGAAAAATACCGGCATACAGTCCCTTTTGGATAAAGCTGTTTCAGACATAGGGCTGATGGAACCGCTCAGTACAGTCTTTCCGGATGACTGGAGATGCATACTGACATGTGCGTATTACCTTGTCAGCGAAGGCGGGGCATTGCGCCACGTTGACCAGTGGCAGCGGATGTATCCATCACCGTGCCGTTCCCTGCTTGCAAGCCAGCGGGTGAGCGAACTCCTTGTAAGGATTACGCCCACACTGCAACAGGACTTTTTCAGCAGGTGGATTGATGTAAACAGCCAGAAGGATGTCTATGCAATGGATATCACCAGTGTATCTTCCTATAGCGAACTGATCGACTTTGTCCGCTGGGGATACAACCGTGACGGGGAAAAACTGCCACAGATCAACCTCCTTATGCTCACTGGTGTCACTTCCCATATGCCGCTGTATTACAGGATCATTCCCGGCAGCATTAAAGATGTGAACGCTCTGGAAGACAGCATAGCTAATATATCCGTTCTGGAGAGCCCAACATGCCATTTTGTCATGGACAAAGGCTTTTATAGTGAACCGAACCTTGACGCAATGTATGCCAGCCATAAAAAGTTCCTGATTGGAGTACCTTTTACTGTCGGTTTTGCCTGCAAGGCAGTGGAACACCACAGAGACAGCATCCGTTCCCATCATAATTACTGTACAGTCTTTGGGGATGGACTGTATGCGGTCACGGAATCTTCCAATTGGAAAGGGCATCGGTTCTATATCCACATCTACCACGATATTTTCAAGGCGGCGTCAGACGAACGGAATTTTGACCATACCCTGCACTGCTGTTATGAAGAACTTATGGCCGGCAGGCATGTAAAGGAGCATGCCTCTTATTATGATAAGTTCTTCTTGATCCATAAAACTCCTATAAGAGGCATCAGGGTGGATTACAATGAGGAAGCCATTAGCAAGCATAAAAGGAACCATATCGGCTGGTTCGTGCTTGTAAGTAATCACATTAAGGATACGACAAAAGCTCTTGAGGTGTACCGGAGCAAGGATGCTGTTGAGAAATGTTTCGATGATCTCAAAAATGATCTTGATATGAAACGTTTGCGTATCCATTCAGCGGCAGCTATGGAAGGCAGAATCTTCATACAGTTTATTGCACTTCTGATCACAACTCGTCTAAAGCAGGTGATGAATGAAGCCGGATGGTATAAAAATCATGATCTTCAAAAAGTAATAAGTGAAATGAAAACTGTCCGTAGTGTCAGTATAAATGGAACACGAAAAAAATACACAACGGAACTTACGCCATTTCAAAAAGACATATATGAGTTATATGGGCTGACACCTTAAACATGTGTATAATTTGAACGGGATTTTAGGTTGTATTTCTGTTTTCCATGCTAGGCGGGGAAACCATTGCAAAGATATTTGCAGAGAATAACAGGAATGTTTTGAGATTACCAAGAATGGATTCAGCATTTTTTCATTCAGTTTTTTGTTCTCAGGATGCAATATTTTTTCATCTGCTTTATTCCCGCGAACAACGAGCCAAGGGGGCATGCTTGCATGCACATTTGGCGACTGTCGCGGGGGCTTTGACTTACGGCATTATCGAACGGAAAAGCATCTGCAGCCATATCTTTCCTGCGGACGTTTGGATTTATTACAGTGTTCCTTTTGGTATTGCCGGAATTCTTAGAGGTGACGGGTGTATGGCTTGCTGTTCCGCTTGCGGAGTTTTTCACGCTGATGCTGACGGTTGCTTTGTTGGTGGCATATAAGTCAGCTAGATAGTTATCTGAGTCAGTGAGAATACCGATTTTGCTGCGTGTCAGTGCTGCGTGTCAGAGATTCTGCTGCGCGATCCGTATAAAATCCCGTGCGTAGGCCGGAAGATAAGCTCCTTTGCGGAAGGCGATCGTAAGCGTGCTGAACGCCCCCTCGTCGCCGACGGAAAAGCACAGAGGAGGTTCCTGAAGCTCAATATTTTTCATATAATTTTCAGGGATGAAGCACAGTCCCATCCCCTTTTGGCATAGCTTGACACAGGTCACAGTGTTCCTCGTGCGTATGGGAACAGACGGGTAGATTCCGTATTTTTCAAATAATTCAAGCGCGATCTGCCCGGTCGTCTGTTCCGGGAAGTGCAGGATAAACGGCTCCTGACCAAGCAGCCGAAGATCGATCCAGGGATATTCTTTTCCGTCTTTTTTCACGCCAAGAGATGCCAGAGGATGCCCCTTTGGCATCACAAGCAGCACTTCTTCCTTAAGAAGCGTCTCGTATTCCAGCTTAGGGTGCGGCTTTGCCTCATTAAAGATCGCAAAGTCAAGCTGATCGTCCAGAAGCAGTTTTTCCTGAATGGCATAGGTCTCCTCTCTTAGGTTGACACGGACTCCCGGGTATTGCTTGTGGAATACCGTCATGATCTGAGGAACCATGCATGAGCTGCGCATCAGCGGAAATGCAATATTCAGTTCGCCCTCGTTGTAGGAGGTAAGATCCTGCAGCTCCTTCTCCCAGTCCTGGTTCACCGCCAGTATCTTCTTGGCATACTCCATATACCTTCGTCCCAGATAGGTTGCCGTATAGCTGTTCCCGCTGCGGACGAAGAGCTTCCCGTTCACTTCGCGCTCAAGCCTCTGCAGATATTTTGTCAGAGTCGGCTGAGAGATATATAACTCCTGAGCTGCTTTAGTAAGATTCTGATGCTTTGCAATGCATAAGATATAGTTCAATTCCTGAAAATTCATGCTTCGCTCCCTGATATATTCCAATTTGGCATAGTTTTTATGGAAAATATGAATTGGACATTCTATTTTCCTCATCATACTATAAATATAGGACTATTATCAAGAGGAAAAGGAGTAAAACAAATGAAAAACTGGCTTGAAAAACAATTTAAACTGTCAGCATTCCAAACAGATGTGAAAACAGAGCTTCTGGCGGGATTGACCACATTCGTCACAATGGCCTATGTCCTTGCAACCGTTCCCAATATTCTGGGCGGAGCCGGTCTGGACAAGCATATAGTGCTTACGGCGATGGTTCTTCTGATCATTCTGACGAGCTGCGCAATGGCGCTTTATACGAACCGTCCGTTTGCGTTGGCGCCGGGACTCGGCAGCGTGGGGATCGTGGCTTCCATGATATCCAATGAAGGGATCAGCGCGCCGATCGCTGCGGGCGTTATCTTCTGGAGCGGTATCCTGTTTATCCTGATCTCATTCCTGGGGCTTAGAGAAGCCGTTGTGCGTGTGATCCCGGTGAGTATGAAGCATGCGGTGAGCGCTGGCATCGGTCTGTTTATCGCCCTTTTGGGTGCGAAGAACTGCGGGCTGATCGTAGCAAATGCGGATAAGAATAATCTTGCATTCGGAGACCTGACTTCTCCGTCCGTGATCGTTGCAGTAATCGGCTTCATTCTGCTTCTTGTCATCAAGGTCCGCAACATTCCGGGCGGAATGATCCTGGCAATTCTGGTCACCACCGTGATCGGCATTCCGTTTGGGGTGACGAAGCTTCCGGAGAGCCTGTTCTCACTTCCGGCCAATATAGGGAAGCAGTTCCTTCAGGTCGATTTTGCGGGGGCTTTGAATTTTGCGTATATTCCGTTTTTGATCGCGCTGTTTGTTCCTGACTTCTTCTCTACGTTCGGGACTGTGCTCGGCGTGGGCGCGAAGGCGGGGTATCTGGATGAGGACGGCAATCTTCCGGGAATTGACAAATGTTTTAAGGTAGACGCGGTCGCGACCAGCTTCGGTGCGTTATTCACTATGCCGAGCATGACTACTTATCTTGAATCCTCCGCAGGTGTAGAAGCCGGCGGCAAGACCGGGCTGACAGTGGTTTTCACAAGTATATTCTTCGCGCTGTCGCTGTTTTTAGCGCCTATAGCGCTGATCATTCCATCCGCGGCAACAGGGCCGATGCTTATCTTTATCGGTATGAATATGCTGAGCGGAATGCGCAATGTGAATTATTCAGACATCACAGAATATGTACCGGCGTTTATCTGTGTTACATTTACGATATTTGCAAATAATATCGCGAACGGAATCTGCGTTGCGCTTCCGGCATATCTGATCATGAAGATCGCGGCGGGGAAGATCAAGGAGATCGAGCCTGTTATGTATGTGCTTGTGGTAGTCTGCATGCTCTATTTCTATACTATTGTTTAAGGAGGAAGCTTTATGGAATCAGTTTCTTTGCTGATCAGGAACGCGAAGGTATTCAACACTTATCTGAAGCGGTTTATTCCTGCGGATGTCTCTGTGAAGGACGGCAGATTCTATTATATTGACCGGAAGCGGGATACGGACTTTCAGGCGGAAGCCGTGCTGGATGCCGATGGGAAATATATGATTCCGGGACTTGTGGATATTCACATGCATATCGAGAGCAGTATGATGACGCCGGAGCCTTTTGGAGACTGCGTCGCGGCGTACGGTGTGACAACGATCGTATCAGAGCCTCACGAGATGGCTAATGTCAAGGGGACCCGCGGAGTTCTGGAGATGATCTCTGCGGCGAAGGATGCGCCGATCGACATTTTCTACGGGATACCGAGCAGCGTGCCGTCAACCAATGAGAAGCTTGAGACCACAGGGGGGATCATTGACTGCGGCGCCATGAAGCATCTGCTGAATGAAGAGGATGTTGTCTGTGTGGGGGAGATCATGAATTACAGGCAGATCATCCGGGAAAATGATCTGGAGATCACGAAGTTTCTGGATTATCTTTGCAAGGAGCATCCGGGTTATGTAATCGAGGGGCATTGCCCGTCGCTTCTGGATCTGGATCTTGCCAGGTTCTTATATCTGGGGATTGACGGCGATCATACGGAACATACTCTGGAAGAGGTGAAGCAGCGGATCGAAAACGGCATGTTCTTCGAGATACAGGACAAGATGCTGAAACCGGAAGTGCTGGAATATATCTGTCAAAATCAGCTCTATGAATACTGCGGTTTTGTGACGGACGATACCATGGCGGATGTCCTCTACGAGAAAGGGCAGCTTAACTATGTTGTACAGAAGGCAATAGAGACCGGGTTCCCTGCGGAAATGGCGATCTACTGCGCCACATACACGCCGAGCCGAAGGATGCATCTGTATGACAGAGGAGTGATTGCGCCCGGCAAGCTTGCAGACTTTGTACTGCTTGACGACCCTGCGGTGATGGAGCCGTCGTATGTATACAAGAACGGCGTTCAGATCTTCTCGCAGAAAAACAGGCGGGAGGTTCCGGTATCCTACCGGTTCCCGGAAGATTTTTACCGGAGTGTCTGCCTGCCGCCGGTGACGCTTGCGGATTTTGGGGTCAGGGCGGATAACGGCAGAGATGAAGTTACCGTTCGCGTGATAGAGGTGCACCCGGACCGGACGCAGACGGAGGAGAAGCTGATTGCCATGCCGGTGCGGGATCATATAGTGGATTGGAAGGGCAGCGGGTGCCTGCTTGCTATGGTCTTAGAACGTCATGGGAAAAACGGGAATATCGGTTACGGATTCATTACCGGCTCATGCCTGAATACCGGAACCGTTGCCGCCACGTATTTCCATGATCATCACAATCTTTTTGTTGCAGGGGACGACCCGGAGGATATGCTGTTCGCTGTGAGAAGGATTCAAGAACTGCAGGGAGGATTCCTGACCGTTAAGGGCAAAAAGGTCCTTGCAGAGCTGGCGCTGCCGGTGTGCGGCATACTTTCCGAGCAGGGAGTCAGAGAGACGGCTCTCGGGCTTAGAGCAGTCCGGGACAGCCTTAAGGATCTGGGGTATCGGCACAGTAATCCGGTTATGTCGCTTGGAACTCTGGGACTTCCGGTAAGCCCCGCGTTAAAACTGACGGATAAAGGGCTTGTGGATGTGAAGCGAAGCGAGATCGTACCGCTGATCGTGGAGTGATGCGACTTCTGTTATCGCATTTGATCCGCATGATATTTCTGGTGATCTGGACTTGAAGTATGCCGCTGTCATTAACCGTTACGGAGCGGGCACGATCGGGCAGGCTGTTGTCAGATCCTACGGGATACTTAAACTGATTGAGAGAGGGCTGACTTTCTGGTATACTTACCTTAAGAAAGCGAGGGATTCTATGAATTATTCAGAAATTGAAGGAAAGCAGTATCATATCCAGGTAGGCGAGGGGGACGTGGGCAAGTATGTGATCATGCCGGGAGATCCTAAGCGCTGTGCGAAGATCGCGAAATATTTTGATGACGCGAAGCTGATGGCGGACAGCCGGGAATATGTTACCTACACGGGGTATCTGGATGGAGTGAAGGTGAGTGTGACGTCTACAGGGATCGGAGGCCCGTCGGCATCCATAGCGATGGAAGAGCTGGTAATGTCAGGGGCCGATACATTTATCCGGATCGGAACCTGCGGCGGCATGCAGACGGAAGTGATGAGCGGTGACGTCGTGATCGCAAGCGGTGCGATCCGTATGGAAGGAACCAGCCGGGAGTATGCGCCGATCGAATTCCCGGCGGTAGCGGATATCCGGATCGTTAATGCATTGACGGATGCAGCCGGGAAGCTGGGAGGGAATTATCATGTAGGGGTGGTACAGTGTAAGGATTCCTTCTATGGACAGCATTCTCCAGAGACCAAACCGGTCAGTTATGAACTGCTGAACAAGTGGGAAGCATGGAAGAGACTGGGATGTCTGGCATCTGAGATGGAATCGGCGGCGTTGTTCGTCGTTGCAAGCAGCCTGCGTGTCAGAGTAGGTTCTTGCTTCCTTGTGGTCGCGAATCAGGAGCGGGAGAAGGAAGGGCTTCCCAACCCGGTCGTTCACGATACGGATATGGCGGTACGGGTGGCGGTTGAAGCGCTGCGGACTTTGATCAGAGAGGATAGGAATCAGATTTATTCTTATGTGCCTTGTAGAAGCAGGTGTGAACAATAACTGGCATGACAGCCGCAACCGTGAATATGTAAAAGAGGGCTTCTCAAAAATGGTCAATGGATTATAATAATAGTTATAACCATTGACCATTTTAGTCAGCGAGGTTTTGATATGAATGAGAAATTCTATTTCCTGCCGATTGAGAAACAGCAGAGGATCATCAATGCCGGATTCCGTGTGTTCTCCCAGAATACTTATAAGAAGAGTCCCATGCAGGAGATTGCGGATGAGGCGGGAATCAGCAAATCCCTTCTGTTTCACTATTTTCATAATAAGAAGGAGCTGTATCTGTTTTTGTGGGAGAAAGCGGCGGATATCACGATCGAGTATCTTACCCGGAATCACTGCTATGAGTGCAGGGACCTGTTCGAGATGATGGAACGCGGGATGTACGCGAAGATTCAGATCATGTGTCAATATCCGGATATATCTGCGTTTGCCATGAAAGCATTCTATGAGAAGGATCCGGCTGTTTGCGAAGATATCCAGAGAAGCTACCGGAAGTACTTTAACAGGAAGGCGGCGGATGCCCTTGCAGGGCTTGACCCGGAGGATTTTATCCCGGGACTGGATCTGGCGATGATGCATCGCCAGATTTACCTGATGTCTGTGGGTTATCTGTGGGAGATATCTCAGCAGGGTGAGGTTCTGGAGGCGAAGACATTGGAAGCGGATTTCTCGGAGATGCTGGCATTCTGGAAGAATGTGTATCTGAGAAAGGAGTCTTGAGAGATAATGGATGCAATAAAGACGAATTCACTAACGAAATATTATGGAAGATCACGGGGAATCACGGATATGAATCTGACGGTAGAAGAGGGGGATTTCTTCGGATTTATCGGACCGAACGGAGCCGGGAAGAGCACTACTATCCGGATTCTTCTGGGCCTGATCGCTCCAACGGACGGGAGTGCGCAGATTCTTGGGAGGGATAGTATCCGGCAGAGAGAAGAGATCCTTTCACATGTAGGATACATGCCCTCGGAAGCATCCTTTTACCGCAATATGAGGGTGAAGGATGTGATAAAACTCTCCGCGGATCTAAGGGGCAGGAACTGCCGTGCGGAAGCGGCGAACCTCTGCGATCGATTGGAATTGGATGTGAGTAAGAAGATCCGCGAGCTGTCTCTTGGCAACCGTAAGAAGGTATCTATCGTCTGTGCGCTGCAGCATGAGCCGGAGGTGTGTATCTTAGATGAGCCGACAAGTGGACTGGACCCGTTGATGCAGCGGGAATTCTATGCCATACTGGAAGAGCGTAACGCCAAAGGTGCGACCATATTCGTCTCTTCACATATTCTCTCGGAGATTCAGCGGAACTGCCGTCATGCTGCCATCATCCGGGAAGGACGCCTGTTAGTCTCAGACACTACGGAGAGCCTGGGGCATACCGATACTAGGCGGGTGAGGCTAAGCGGTGTCGGCGTCTTGCCAGAGCTTACACAGGTCAAAGACATACAAACAGACGGGGATTCCATAAGCTTCCTCTACGGCGGAGATCTTAACATTCTGCTTCGTACCCTGTCCGAGCTGCCGCTTACGGATATCTCCATAACCGAACCGGATCTGGAAGAGATATTCATGCATTATTATGATACAAGCGTCAAAAAGTCATTATATTGAAAAGGAGAATTGATATGACTCTGATCAAACATGAATTAAGGCAGGGAAAAGTAACTTTGATGATATGGACGGCCGTGATCGCATTTATGCTAGCGCTCTGTGTTCTGATCTATCCGGAGATGGAGACGCAGATGGGGGATGTAAGCACTATGTTTGCCGAGATGGGCAGTTTTTCAGCCGCATTTGGCATGGATCGGTTGAATTTCGGTGAATTCATGGGGTTTTTTGGTGTGGAATGCGGTAACATCCTTGGGCTTGGAGGAGCATTTTTCTCGGCGCTTCTTGGTATCTCCGTCCTGTCGAAAGAGGAGAGGGAGCAGACGGCAGAATTCCTGTTGACGCACCCGGTAAGCCGGCGGAAGATTGTAATGCGGAAATATATTTCCATAATGATACAGATCCTGTTTCTGAATATTGCTGTTATTGCCGTTACCTTATTGTCTATGCAGATAATCGGGGAATCACTGGATAACCGTCCGCTTTTTCTTCTGTTTCTTGCGTATTATGTCCTGCAGGTTGAGGTGGCGTCGGTCTGCTTTGGAATCTCTGCGTTCCTGAGTCACGGCGGTATGGGAGTCGGGCTTGGAATGGCGGCGCTTCTTTATTTCCTTAATATCATCGCAAACCTGACGGAAGACGCAAAATTCCTGAAATATATCACGCCGTTTGGATATACGGAGGGTGCGGATATTATAGCGGATGAATGTCTGAACATGGAGTATCTCTCTGTGGGGCTGGTGTTTACAGTAATTGGAATCAGTGCGGGCTTCTATCGGTATTGTAAGAAAGATATTCTTTGAGTGCTGCCAATCTCCTGGTTATACTAAAGCGAGGTGGCAAATCTTAAGATGTCTCAGTACTTGGATAAGTCAGTCTATCTTTATATAGAAATAAAGTTTGTGAAAAGCTTCTAAAATTAGAAGCTTTTTTTTGTGCAAAAGAGAGAGGATGAACATTTGTCGAACGGTTAGTTATTGACATATCCGTGTGAGTCATGTATGATACGATTCACATACAGACAGCGCTGTCAAGTATGGATCTAATTCATCTAAGTGAATTTCTTATTAATCAGATTTATATCAATCTGTATGGAAGGTTCTGTGCGATACCTTCCGTTCTTAAAAAACCCATGTGAGACCTATTATCTAAGATCATCAGAAAGAGGAGGAAGATTGCCTATGAGTATCAGAATGAACACAGAGGATGTCATTGCCAGAGGACGCGAGATTGGAAGTCATGTGGAGGATGTTACGGCGCTCCAGAATTATCTGAATGACGTTGTGAACCGCCAGCTCCCGGAGTTATGGGAAGGAAGCGGCTATGAAGGGTTCGCCGCCCGAGTGGCGGAGTTGGCGCCGAGCTTTGGCGCGATGCGGGAGCTTATCAGTGCCATCGGCCAGGGAGTCGTGATGAATGCACAGCAGTATGCGGAGTTCGATCGGGCAGCAGGCGCTATGAACCGCGGTTAGGAGGCGGAAGTTGGTCATTACATTTGTGGCAGATAACAAGAAGCTTGATATCATGGTGCAGCCGGAGCAGAAGATAGAAGAGGTATACCAGAGGCTTCAGGGAAACGGCTATTTCACATCGGTATGCCATGGAAGGCAGGTCAGGGTATATTCACTTCGGCAGAAGGCATATTTGAATTCTATGCTCAGTTTCCGGGAAGGACACGTCTTCCAGGGAGATATTCTCCTCGTTGAGTGTGAGTTGTATTAGAGACCGATTGTATAAAGGGGGGAAGGAGAGTTGAGAGACAGGATACGAAGAAGCGATATGACGGCGAAGACGGTTTATGATTTCCGGCGGTTGGAGGAGAGTCATCATCTGCTGCTTCCCTGCAAGATCGAAGAAGAGAAGGAAACCATCTGCATGAGTTACGATCTGCGGGGAATGCAGACGTTAGAGGGGATAAAAGAGGCGGACAGGCCTGTGAGGCTGGCGCTTTTGATCGCGGCGGCGGAACTTGAGGAATTGTATTTGCGATATGAATTCTCACTGGAGCCTGAGAATCTATACTATGATATCTTGGGCAGAGTGAGAGTGAAGAGACGTGATTGTACCCTGCCCGGCGGGAAGGACCGGAGGAAGGAATTCTTAAGACGGTATCAGGCGTTGATCGGGTATGTAATGGATGGAGCCAGAACCTATGAGGATTATCTGTATGGGGAGCCGGAGCTTCTGACTGCAAAGGAGCCGGATGCAGAATTCTTTGAACCTGAGACAGTGCAGGAAGAGAAGAAGCTGCTTGTGGAAGCTTATGAAAGCTGTCTGGAACACGAGAAGAAATGTATGAAGAAGGTGGAGAGAAGAACTTACGAGCGGCTGGTCAGGGCATGCACGGCTTCGGCGATCATGCTGGTTCTGCTGATTGCGGCTTTTCTCTATATCTGACCAATAGGAGCCGGTTTATGAGATATTTGCTTACGGAGACGGGGTATGGTTATTGTGAGATGCCCTTGGAGGAAGACGGATATAGATATCAGGAGAATATATGGCAGTTTAAGGATAGAGAGCTCGTATTCTGCCTTAGCGGGGAAAGGCGCCTATTTTGGCGGGATGAGAATCTAACCGTCTCCTCCGGGGAAGAAGCCGTACTCCGGATACTGGCTCTAAAGAGCCGTTTTTATATCAGAGGGATGCGGGTATTCTATGAAGCCGCAGACGAGGATCATCTCTATCGAAACCAGAGGAAGATGCCGACGGGAGATTTCCAGATGCACTCCGGCGATGTGCTGTTTCTCAGGAATCTAAAGCTTGAAGTCTGGGAAGACCAGATCGCCGTCTGGGGTTCTCCGGATGCTTATAAGACCGTACTTCCAGAGTGCCCGCCGGTACAGAATCCCGAGGGGTTTCCAGTCTGCAAACGCTCACCAAGGCTGATAAAAAGGCCGTCAACGGAAAAAATCTTGATAGAATTCCCAAATGAAAAAGAAAAACAGAAGAAGAAAGAACTCCTTATGGCGGTTATGCCCCCGCTTGGTATGGCAGCGGTGACGTTCATCATCGGTCTGATTGCAGGACGAGGTGTCTATCTGATTCTCTCTGCGGCAGGCGCGGGGGTGACGGCTCTTTTCTCCGTGATAAAATATATGGACGATAAGCGGGGGCGAAAGGAGCGGAACCAGAAGAGAGAAGAACAGTATAGAGAATATCTCTGGGGGAAGAAAAAGGAGATTACACAGATGTATGAACAGGAACAGGAAATCTATGCCTATCAGTATCCAGATACGGCGGACCTGTGCGAGATGGTGAGGCGGTATGACAGCAGGATTTATGAGAGGATGTATTCGGATAATGATTTTCTTACTGTGCTGATCGGGCATTATTTGGGCAAACCGGCATATACGGCGGAAGGAAAGAAACCGGCATGGGATGCAGATAAGGATCTGTTGGCCGAGCTTGCGGGACAGATTGTGCGAAGATACTCGCTTGTGGATAAGCCGAAGGCGGTCAATCTTAAGAAAGCACATCTTGGGCTGACAGGGGCAAAGGACGTCCTGCATCAACAGATTAAGATATTGACAGTCCAGCTTGCATTTTTCCACAGTTATCATGACCTTCAAATTATTGCAGTCTATGACCCGATATACGAAGAGGAATTTGCCTGGATGCGCTGGCTTCCTCATCTGCGGCTGCGTTCTGTGAATGTGCTTGGCATGGTTAGTTCCCCGCGGGCAAGGGATCTTGTGCTTGGAAGCATGTACCAGATATTGAAGGATCGGGCAGGAAGGTCTGGAGACGGGAAGAAGACGGGCGGATATCTGCCGCATTATCTGTTCCTGATCGATGAACCGGCTTGGATACTGAACCATGGAATTATGGAATATCTGTATATGGATGGGAGCGCATTGGGCTTTTCAGTTGTATATACCAGTGATATCCAGGCCCGCCTTCCAGAATTCATCGGAACGATGCTGTCTATCCAGAATTCCGAGGAAGGAGTGCTGCTGACGGAGGCGGGAGAGTATCTGGAACAGGGATTAAAGCTGTATGATGCCCGGGATGCAGACTGTGAGTGGATGGCAAGAAATCTGGGCGTGTTGGTGCATGAACAGAGAAGAGGGGGCCAAATTCCCGAACAGGTCACTTTCTTTGAAATGTACGGGATCCGGCATCCGGAAGAGCTTGATATAAAAAGCCGGTGGAAGAAGGGGGAATCCTATAAGTCTCTGGCAGTACCTCTGGGAATGCGGTCGAGAGATGATATTCTGTATCTGAATCTTCATGAGAAGGCCCATGGTCCTCACGGCCTTATAGCCGGAACGACCGGTTCCGGCAAATCAGAGCTGATCCAGAGTTATATTCTGTCGTTGGCAGTGAATTTTCACCCTCATGAAGTTGGATTCTTGCTGATCGACTATAAAGGGGGCGGGATGGCAAGTTTGTTCCATGAACTTCCGCATCATCTGGGAACGATCACGAATCTGGACGGCCAGGGCGGTGTGAGGGCATTGATTTCAGTTAAGGCGGAGCTGTCCCGGAGACAGAGGATATTCGGGAGCTATCATGTGAACCATATCAACGGCTATATGAAGCTGTTCAAGGAAGGAAAAGCGTCTGAAGCGATTCCGCATCTTTTTATCATCAGTGATGAGTTCGCGGAGCTTAAGAAGGAGCAGCCTGATTTCATGAAGGAGCTGATCTCGGCGGCGCGTATAGGGAGAAGCCTTGGGGTGCATTTGATCCTGGCAACGCAGAAGCCTTCCGGCGTTGTGGATGAGCAGATATGGAGTAACAGCCGGTTTAAGCTGTGTCTGAAGGTGCAGGAGGAAATGGACAGCAAAGAGGTCTTGAGGACGATGGATGCAGCGAATATTGCGATACCCGGAAGAGCCTATCTTAAGGTGGGAAATAACGAGACCTATGAATTGTTCCAGGCGGCGTTAAGTAAAGCGCCGTACAGAGAAGATACTGGCGGGGATGCGGCTGATGAACGTATTTATGTGGTGAATGAATTGGGGCAGGGAGAACTGGTCAATAAGGATCTAAGCGGCAGAGAAGGGGAATATCGTTCCGGCAGGACACAGCTTGAGGCGGCAGTGGAGCAGATCTGCAAGATTGCAGAGGAGGAAGGCAAAGTAGAAGTGAAAAAGCCTTGGATGCCGCCCCTTAAGAGCATGCTCATCAGTCCATATGCAGCCCAAGGAGAACGGAAGGAAGCAGGCAGAACAGAAAAGAATCTGTCAGTATGTATCGGGAAGCTGGATATCCCGGAGATGCAGGAGCAAAGAGAGATGGAGTATTGTCCTGAAAGGGACGGGAATCTGCTGTTTGTGGCTTCCGCCGGTTTTGGTAAGACGGTATTTTTAACGACTGTGCTGACAAGCTTTGCAGTTTCTTATGATGTGGATATGGTGAATTTCTATATCGTAGACTGCGGAAATCATGGCTGTATGCCTTTGAAGGAACTGCCGCACACAGCCGATTATATCTCTCTTGATGATGAAGAGCGGTACCAGAAGTTTAAGAAGCTGATTATGGAAGAGATCACTGCCCGAAAGAAGCTGTTAGCGAAGTCGGCGTGCTCTTCATGGGAGACTTGCCGGGACTTGTCAGGAAATCCGCGAAGGGCCGTGATCGTTGCGGTAGATCAGTTGGATGTTGTGAAAGAGATGGGGATAGAAGAGGAAGAATTCTTTATGAAGCTTACACGGGACGGTTTGGGACTTGGAATCTATACCATTGCAGCGGCAGCAAGGGTCAGTGCGGTCCGTCAGGCTACTTTGAATAATTTCAAAAATAAGCTGGCAGGATATAATTTTGATGAAAATGAGACATTCCTGGCCGCGGGAAGAACGGTATACAGACAGACGGAGGTCAAAGGACGCGTATTGACAGGCGGCGAGTCTGTGCATGAGGCGCAGCTCTATGTTATGGAAGACTGCACAGAGCGTGCGTTCTATACAAGGGGATTGAAGACGCTCATACAAGAGATCCGCAGGAGCTGTCCTGGCAGGGAAGCGCCGCATATCTCGGTTCTGCCGCAGGAATTTGGCTCAGGGATGTTAAGGGATTATACGAGTGATGGGAGCAGTTATCTGGTCGGCCTGGATGCAGAAGAGGTAGTGGGGAAAGGCTTCGATCAGACGGCGGGCTTGTTTGTGATCATTGGGAATACAGGAACCGGGAAGACGAATATCCTTAAGGTACTCGCGGATCAGGCGGGAGATTTGGGGAAGACTTACCTGTTTGATTCAAAGAGCATGGAGCTCTATGCACTCCGGCAGAATTCCAATACACTGTACGTGGATGGGAAGAAGGCGTTGGAACTTTTTATGGAGGAATTGTCGGAGGAACTGAAAAGCAGGAGGAAGTTCTTGCAGGAGAGACTTCAGGCATGCCCGGGGATGCTTCCCAGGCAGGTGATCGAAGAAATGTCGTTTTACACGGTCTTGATAGATGATCTGGATGATTTCGCGGAATTTGTGAATATGGAGCTTGACAGGATAGCGGCGATGCTCAAAGAGGGAAGAACGCTTGGAGTTAATTGTATTGTCACAGTACATGCGGCGAAGGTGCACGGCATCAGTGAGATGGACCGAATGGTGAAGCAGGCGGCAAACGGGCTTGTGCTGGGACCGCAGGGGATCGTGCCCATCTTCCCGGTTGCGAGTATGAGGGAGTATCCGAAGTTTGGGGACGGACTGCTCTTTAAGAACGGTGTATATCGCAGAGTCCGTATTCCAGAAAGCAGATATGAGGAGAAAGGAAATGGCAGATAGAATAAATATTGATCAGGGCAGGGTTGAAGAGAAAGCAGGACAGATAAGAGGCGCGGCAGCCTATCTAGTGAATGTACCATTAACGCCGCAGGACAATAAAACGACCCTTCCCGCCAATGAAAAGGGCAGGGAGGCATACGGAAGGTCCCAGGAGCGGATTGCCGCTCTTGGGAGTCTGTTAGATCAGGAAGTGAAGAATATCCGGGGGCTTGGCGCGGCATTTGCACAATTTGATGAGATGATGGGGCAGTTGAGGGGGAACGGCAATCGGTATCCGGTCTTATCAGCAAAATGACAGGGGGTGAAAGTGATGCAAAGAACTGATTATCTGAATCCGTCTGAATTGAAGTGTCAGTGCGCCAAAGCGGCGAACCGCCTTGAGGAGGATCAAAGGGCGCTTGAGACCGTCTATCAGAGTATTGGCCGGTTTGCAGGAGACAGTGAGATAGAGAGCACAGCGTTTGACACGCTCAAACAGCAGCTTGCGGATTATCAGCTTCTTATAGAAGGGATGCAGATTGCCAATGATGCGGATGCGGCGGATTTTAGAAGCCTCGGCGATCTTGCAGGCAGTGAAGTGCTGGACGGAGAGAACATATTCTGTCAGATGGAAAATGCAAATAATATGAAGGAGAGTTATCTCTCGAGTGAAGTCTTCTTCCGAAGAAAAATGGCGGCGGAAGGAGAGCCTCTGCTATCGCTGTATTACTGGCGGAAAGCAGAGCAGTACGCTCGCCTTGCCGATAACAGCCAGAGACTATATGAGAAATGGTTGGAAAAGACGGAACGTTTTGATGAGATCGCCGCATCGACGGCCCATCTGTTTGCAGACAGTGGAGATATCGAGTCCTGGATACAAAAAGGACTGGACGAAATCGGCGGCGCATTCCAAATGGGCAGATACATGCCGGTCTTTCAGAGCGAATGGCGCAGTCAGATCAGGAATGCAGGTGTGCGTCTTGCCATGTGCTGCGGAGATAAAGGCGGGGATCAGAACGGCCCCTATACCTTATGGCAGAGAGGGGAAGCCTCTGACAGGGAGAGCCTGCGGGAACTGGTCCGAAGTTATGAAGAGTATTCGGATTATTCGGATGAAGAAATCGGGATGCTGCTGACCAGGCTGAACAGTGAAGGCTGCGGATATGTGGCATTTGCCAATATCATTGTGGATGCGTACAGGAGAAAAGAAGAGGAGTTTGAGAAAATATTTGGATTTCCCCTGTTTCTTGAAGATGTAAATGGAGACACATATGTTAACTATGATCATCTTATCGTGGATCTGTATTGTGCCAGTGATAATCATAACAGAGCAGGAATCGCCGGATGGACATATGACGTTTATAATGCTGACGAGGACAGTTCGGCAACGTTTGGAAGGGGAACAACGCAGGAGGACAGGGTGTATCGGTTTGAGAGATATATGAGGAGTTATGGATTGCAGGCAGGGATCGAGAATATTGAGTGTACGCCTGATGAGATCTACGGCAGATGTGAGGAAGAGATCAGTCAGGGGAAACGGATCATTATAAGTACCTGTCCGGTCAGGCTGGTGGATGAAGCGGATGAACCAGCTTATATGGATGGCGGTCATGCGATGACGGTGACCGGGCTTATGGACGACGGCAGAATAGAGGTCTCATCCTGGGGAGAGAAGTATTATATCACTCCGGAGGATTCGGATTACAGGGAACCGGACAAGAACCGGGCAAGGGATGCATATATAAGGATCCAGTCTGTTGAATTATGACGGATATACCGGAGGAAAGCATATGAGAAGATATCTTGGATTCATTGTAATAACCGTGTTGACGTTGGTGATGTGCTGGATTGGACAGGGATGTAAGAAGGAGGAGGATATGGAACAGGTACATCAGGAGTATAAGCTTGCCGGGAAGCTTAAGATTCCGTCGGTAGAAGCTGCAGAGAACAATCAGTATATATATTGCTATAACCATGAACTGTGCCAGGACAAAGGGTTGATAGACGGAGACAGTCTCAGCCGGTATTATCTGTGTATGCAGGCAGTATACAGGGCGAATCTGGATGCGTATCTGCTGGAAATTCTTGATCTTGGAGCGTTGGATGATGAGTTGAAGAACAGCGGACTGGGATTCGTAAGCAAGAAACCTGCGAATAAGAATCTGTATGAGAGAGAATCCACGATGGGGTTGGAATTTATCTATCTGAGGAATAATCTTTACATCGAATATCTGGAGAAAGACCAGCTAAAGCTTCTGGAGACTCAGCTGAAAGAGGGAACGGCAGCAGTGACGGATGAGCTTAAGCGGATGGCAGGGGAAACCTGTAAGGAGGTCATAAGGGTCAGGAATCCCAGGAATCGAGAAGATCAAGGCAGCTTCCTCTATTCGGAAGCGCAGGGAAGGAAGCCCAGGATTCCCAACGAGGCGTTGGTACTGCAGATTTCGAATGCTGAGAGATACGATGCATCCGGCAATTTTCTTCCAACGGACAATATGAAAGAGAAATGTGAATATCTGGATAAGATCAAGTTGAAAAAGGAGAGAGAATATTCCGGGATAATTGGAACGAAGGTGTATATTCTTCTGGAGTGAGGAGATAGTAACGGGAGGCCGGCAATGATAGAAAATGCGGAAGAATTATGGCAGAGGTGCAGGAGACTTAAGAAGGAGGAAGAAGAAGAGGATAGAGAGACCGGTCTGTATTATCAGCGGCTTGGATATATGCTTGAACATTGTGCTGAAAATGACAGGGAGATCCGCGGATTGTTAGAGGATCAGCAGGGAATGATCAATGCTTTGTGTATGAGTAAAAGAGAATTTATGGATATTTTGTCTATTCATGTGTCTTGTCATATGTAATATACAGTGATATAATGGGGTGAATTTAAAAAAGGAGACAAGGGATATGAGTATTACGGAAGAAATCCAGAGATTAAAAAAAGAGAAGAATGCAGTGATTCTTGCACATTATTATGTGGCCCCTGAGGTGCAGGAGATTGCAGATTATGTCGGAGATTCGTTCTATCTAAGTAAAGCAGCAGTTGATCTGAAGGAGCGGACGATTGTGTTCTGCGGGGTGTCCTTTATGGGAGAGAGCGCTAAGATACTGAACCCAAACAAGACGGTCCTAATGCCGGAGCTGTCAGCTGATTGTGCAATGGCGCATATGGCAGATGCAGAGACGATCCAAAGGATGCGGGAAGAATACGAGGATCTTGCGGTGGTGTGCTATATTAATTCTACAGCCGAGTTAAAGAAGCATTCGGATGTCTGTGTCACTTCGTCGAATGCGGTGAAAATTGTGAAAGCGCTGCCGAATCGGAACATATTTTTCATACCGGACAGGAATCTTGCACACTTTGTAGCAGAACAGGTGCCAAAGAAGCATTTTGTATATAATGAAGGGTACTGTCCGGTCCACGAGAAGATGGCGGTACATGAGATTCAGAAGGAGAAGGAGCTTCACCCGCAGGCAGAGATTCTGACTCATCCGGAATGCCCGCAGGCGGTGCGGGAGATGTCGGATTATATCGGGAGTACGTCTGGGATCATTGCATACGCCCATAAGAGTGAGTGTCAGGAATTCATTATATGTACGGAGACGGGGGTCCGGTTTGAACTTGAAAGACAGAACCCTGGGAAGAGATTCTATTTCACCGAGACGGAACCAGTCTGTCAGGATATGAAGATGATCACATTAGAGAAGATCAGAGATGTGCTGAAGAACGGCGAAAATGAGATTCATGTGACAAAAGAGCTCAGGGAAGGTTCGGTCAGGCCTCTTGAGCGGATGCTTGAGCTGGCGTAATCGGGGGAAGATGAAGATGGAGATACATACGGATGCAGTCATAGTAGGAAGTGGGGTAGCAGGCTTATACAGCGCACTTAAGCTTCCGGAAGATATGAAGGTTGTGCTGATCACCAAATCAGATCTGGAGAGCAGTGATTCCTTTCTGGCACAGGGCGGAATCTGTGTACAGAGAGACGAGGAAGACTATGACAGTTATTTTGAGGATACGATGAAGGCAGGGCATTATGAGAACCGCCGGGAGTCTGTAGATATTATGATCCGGGGTTCACGGGCGGTGATCCAGGACCTGGTCGGTTACGGAGTCCGGTTCGAGCAGGAGAACGGGGAATTCATATATACGAGAGAGGGGGCGCATTCAAGGCCGCGGATATTATTTCACGAGGATATTACAGGGAAAGAGATTACCAGTACTCTGCTTGAGCGGGTGAAGGAGCTTGCGAACGTGACGATCTATGAGTATACGGAGATGACAGATATTATAGAAGAAAATGGCGCATGTGCGGGAATTCTGGCCGGGAAGGCGGATGGGACGGATCAGGAGCAGCGGGAGACACTTAAGATTTATGCAGATCATACGATTCTTGCCAGCGGCGGAATCGGCGGTAATTATCAGCATTCTACGAATTTCCCGCATCTGACCGGCGATGCGGTCAGAATAGCGAAGGCGCATGGGATACGTCTGGAGAATCTGGATTATGTTCAGATTCATCCGACAACGCTCTATTCCCTGAAACCTGGACGCAGATTTCTGATCTCGGAATCTGTGCGGGGAGAAGGGGCAGTGCTGTATAACCATAAGAAAGAGCGGTTTGTGGACGAACTGCTTCCGCGTGATGTCGTGGCACAGGCCATCAGGGAACAGATGGAAGCAGAGGGTACAGATTATGTATGGCTCTCTATGGAGCCGATCCCAAGGGAGAAGATCTTAAAGCATTTCCCGAATATTTACCGGCATTGTCTGGAAGAGGGGTATGATGTGACGAAGGAGTGGATCCCGGTGGTGCCGGCCCAGCATTATTTTATGGGAGGGATCTGGGTGGATTCGGACAGCCATACGTCGATGGACAGGCTGTATGCGGTAGGAGAGACCAGCTGTAACGGTGTTCATGGTGCGAACCGTCTGGCAAGCAATTCTCTGCTTGAGAGTCTGGTGTTCGCAGGAAGAGCAGCCGAAAAGATAAAAGAAGATAAGGAGAGTGGATTGATATGAATAAGATAACGATGATCCTGCAGGCGGATCAATTGATCCTGGAGGCGCTGAGAGAGGATATATCCAGTGAGGATGTGACGACGAATTCTGTGATGAAGGAAGCAGTAAAAGGAGAGGTGGACCTGATCTGCAAGCAGGATGGGATCATAGCGGGCCTGGATGTTTTCAGGAGAGTATTCCAACTGCTGGATGAGAAGACTGAGGTCGAGTTCTATTGTGCGGACGGAGACGAAGTGAAGAAAGGGCAGTTGATGGGGAAGGTAACAGGTGATATCAGAGTCCTCCTGTCCGGTGAGCGTGTCGCATTAAATTATCTCCAGCGTATGAGCGGGATCGCGACATATACGCATTCTGTTGCAGAGCTTCTCAAGGGCAGCGGAACGAAGCTGTTAGACACCCGGAAGACAACGCCTAATATGCGGATATTCGAAAAGTATGCGGTGCGTGTAGGCGGCGGGTATAATCACAGATATAATCTGTCAGACGGGGTGCTGCTTAAGGACAACCATATCGGCGCAGCGGGAAGCGTTGCCAGGGCGGTGAAGATGGCGAAGGAGTATGCGCCCTTTGTGAGGAAGATAGAGGTTGAGGCAGAGAACCTTGACATGGTAAAGGAGGCTGTGGAAGCAGGCGCCGACATTATCATGCTTGATAATATGTCTTCGGAAGAGATGAAAGAAGCTATCCGTGTGATCGGCGGACGTGCCGAGACGGAATGTTCAGGCAATGTGACGAAGGAGAATATCGGACGTCTGGTATCCCTGGGCGTGGACTATATTTCAAGCGGGGCGCTGACACATTCCGCGCCGATACTGGATATCTCTCTTAAGAACCTTCACGCGGTATAGATGAGGTTTTATGAAGGAGGGCAGATTTATGACCGGTTTGGACAGACGAGAGGATATCGTTGCGCAGATTCAGAAGAGCGCGGTTCCGCTGTCAGGTACGAAGCTGGCTGCCATATATAAGGTGAGCCGCCAGGTGATCGTGCAGGATATAGCCCTGATCCGTGCGGCAGGCTATGACATCATTTCTACGAACAGGGGATATATTCTGAATACGGCAGGTTCCGTGAGCAGGGTGTTCAAGGTGCAGCACACGGATGAACAATTAGAAGAGGAATTATGCGCGATCGTAGATCTTGGAGGAATGATTAAGAATGTAATGATCAATCACAGAGTGTACGGACGGATAGAAGCGGAATTGAATATTAATTCCAGAAGAAAGGTAGCCGAATTCATAGCGGACATTCATAGCGGCAAATCCAGGCCTCTTAAGAATATTACTTCCAATTACCATTATCATAAGGTGATTGCTGACAAAGAAGAGACTCTGGATATGATAGAAGATGTACTGCGGGAGAAGAATTATCTGGTAGATGTGAAATAAAAGTTGGCATTTTTCCTTGAAATAGGGGTATAATGGAAGTAGCAGTAAAGAGTATTTTGTACCAGGAAGGAGGAATACCAATGGCAGAACACAAGATTATTACGATTGGACGTCAGTTTGGAAGCGGGGGGCACGAGATTGGCAATATACTTGCAACAAGGCTTGATATTCCATTGTATGATAACAATCTGGTCAGGATGGCGGCAGAAAGGTTGGATATCAGAGAGGAGACAGCCAGGGCAGTAGATGAGACGACCCTGAACAGTTTCCTGACAGGATATGTGATCGCTCCGATGGAATACCGGGAAGCGATTCGGTCGGCAGATTACACGCAGCCTTTGAACGAGCAGGTATATGAGCTGCAATCCGAGATTATCCGTAAGCTGTCACAGAGAGGACCCTGTGTGATTGTGGGAAGATGTGCGGGACAGATACTTAAGGGTCATCCGATGTGTCTTGATGTGTTCATCTGCGCGGATATGGAAGACAGGATACAAAGGATTGCAAAGAGATACGATCTGTCGGAGAAGAAGGCGGCAGATAAGATCAAGCGTGTTGACCGTGAGCGGAAATATTATTACGAATCCCACACAGGACTGGAGTGGGGAAGCATATTATCCCATCAGATGCTTCTGAATGTAAGCAGGTTTGGGATAGAAGGTACGGCAGATATATTAGAGACGGTATACCGTGGACAGAGTTGATAGATGATGAAAGAAATTCTCATTGACACCAGTTTGGACGTATTGAAGATGCTGCCCTACCTGTTCGCGGCTTTTATGCTGATCGAAGTATTGGAGAAGTATTCGGGAGCATTTACCGAGAAGATACTCTTGAAGGTGGGGAGGGCAGGTCCGGTGGCGGGTGCGTTGCTTGGATGTATTCCCCAGTGTGGATTCTGTGTCGTTGCAGCGAATCTCTATACGGGCGGGATCATCTCGACGGGGACGCTTCTGTCGGTATTCATAGCGACTTCTGATGAGGCGGTGCTGATCCTGCTGGGGAATCCGGATGCGGTTGCGGCGATCGGCCCGCTGTTGGCGGCGAAAGTCGTGATCGCTGTTCTCGCCGGTTATCTGACAGACCTGTTTCTTGCCAGGTGGATAACAGTCCCCAAGGAGAGAGGAAGCCTGCGCAGGGAGTGGGGGACGCATGGGGAAGATCGCATGGAAGAGACTGGGATCGCCAGGGCGGCATGGAGACATACGGCAGAGATTCTTGTATATCTGTTTATATTTACCGGTGTGCTGAATCTTGGAGTAGAATTATTCGGGATTGAGCAGTTATCAGCCTTTTTACTGGGAGATACGATCTTCCAGCCCGTAATCGCAGCCGTGATCGGGCTGATTCCAAACTGTGCGGCCTCGGTCATTCTGACGCAGTTGTATCTGGGCAAGGCCATAACTTTTGCGTCTGTGACCGCAGGTCTGTGTACGGGGGCAGGAGTCGGACTCGCGGTGCTGTGCAGGGTGAATCATGATAAGATGGAGAACCTGAAGATCATTCTTACGTTGTTTGGATTCGGTGTGGCTGCAGGATTGATTCTCTGAGATACTATAAGTTGTGATTGCATTTCTGGAAGAATGTGTTATAATATTCACGACTCGGTGAAGAAGCTTAGGAGAAATTAGGAGGAATTATAATGGTTACAAAGAAGGAAGTATCCGAAACTAAGAAGACTGAAACTGCGAAGATATCTGCCGCGGAAGTTGCAGCAGAATCAACAGAAGCAGCGAAACCGGCAAGGGCAGTAAGAAAGAAAGCAGAGACGAAAGCGCCTGAGAAGACGACGGCAGAAGCTGCGGCAGAATCAGTGAAACCAGTTGCAGAAGCAAAGAAAGCAGAAACAAAAGCGCCTGAGAAGACACCTGAGAAGAAAGAACCTGAGAAGAAGACGTCTGCGAGATCAACAACAACGAAGAAAGATACAACAGTAAAGAAAGAAGCTACTTTGAAGAAGGATACAGTGAAGAAGTCACCTGCGAAGACAACAGCGAAGAAGGAGACTGTGAAGAAAGAGACCGTGAAGAAAGAGACAGCCAAAAAGGAGATCAAGGTGAACGCGGTTGTTGAGCATTATGGAAAACAGATAGAAGAGAACGCGATCGTTGCGAATGTGAAGAAGGCATGGACGGCATCCGGCAAGAAGATCAAGGATATCAAATCTATAGAATTATACATCAAGCCGGAAGAGAATGCCGTTTACTATGTTGTGAACGGAACAGAGACGGGAGCAATTGCATTGTACGAATAGGATTGGTTTTGAGGAATGTGGATTGGAGATAATTTACTTGAGATGACAAACGGACAGATTGATTCGCTTTTGTCAATGAATGGACAGCTTGAGACATTTTTGGCGTGGACTTCACAGATGGTATTTATTGTACGGATCGTGGCAGTCGTGATTGGGCTGATCGTCTGTTTCCTTGGGCTGAAACTGATCCGGGTATTATCGGCGATCGCAGGATTGGCAGTGGGAGCAGGGATCGGAACAGCCGTGGTTTTCGGGTTTCAATTTTCCGGTACGATGATTCCGGTTACGATACTGGTATGTGCGGTTATGGTTGCTGTGTTTGCAGCGGCAGTCCGTAAGCTGGGTGTTTTTCTGGTAGTGTTCCTATATACGGCGGGCATCGTGATGTCTCTGCGCATCCCTCAGATTATAATTCTGCTGGCTGTGTGCGGAGGGGCTGCACTGCTGATGTCGGTGCTGTCTTTGATCTGGACGGATCCGATTGTGGTAATCATTACCGGGATATCGGGAGCTCTGTCTGCCGGGATATCGGCCGCGGCGCTGCTTTTTGCCGGCGGGAATATATGGCTTGGATATGGAGTAGGAGCTGTGTTGGCATTAATCGGAATCTGGACACAGTTCATGGTGCAGTCCAGGAAGATCGGGAAGAAAGAGAAAGTATATGCCAGACAGATGAGAGACCAGGTGTCCAGGGAATCAGAGGTCGAGAAGGCTAGGCGTATACTGGAGGAGGAAGAGGACGACGACGAATCTGGCAGCAGGAAGATCAGAGGTGTCAAGAAGAGTAAGAAGAGCAAGACCACCCAGAAGACTTCTGCCAGGGATACCGGCAGTGATGATATGGAAGAAGAGGATGATGACATAACGATCATCAACGAAGAATTATGATTCAGGGGTTACTGTTTACGGGCGTGCCGGTGAGCGGTAACTTTTTTATTTTACTATAGGGAATTTCATCCATGAGGATTCGATTTGGTTGTATTTTAGAGCAGATGTGATATAATAGAACAAGACACAGGAATGTTAGAACCAGAGAAATATGAGTGAAGGAGGCCTTAGATATGAAGATTGATATGCATTGTCATGTTAAAGAGGGCTCTATCGACAGTAAAGTGGGTCTGGATGAATATATCACGAAGTTGAAAGAGCATGGATTTGAGGGAATGCTGATTACGGACCATGATACTTACAAGGGATACCGCCATTGGAAATATCACATGAAGGGGAAGGTCCACGAGGATTTTGTTGTATTGAAGGGGATCGAGTATGACACTTATGATGCGGGACATATTATCTGTATCATGCCAGAGGGGGTCAAGATGCGCCTGTTGGAGATCAAGGGATTGCCTGTGAGCGTCCTGATTGATTTCGTACACCGACACGGCGGGATCTTAGGGCCGGCACACCCTTGCGGAGAGAAGTATCTGAGTTTCGCGCATACGAAGAAGTTCTATAAGTCGCCGGAGATCATTAAGAGATTCGATTTTATTGAAGGATTTAACGCGTGTGAGCCGGAGGAGTCCAACGCAGGCGCGATGAAGCTTGCCATGAAGTATAAGAAGCCTGCCATTGGGGGCAGTGATTCTCATAAGCTGGACTGTGTGTCGTTGGCGTATACGGAGCTGCCGGAGCGGGTGACCTGCGAGACGGAGCTGATCTCGCTGATCCGTAGCAAGGTTCCGATCGGAGTAGGCGGCACGATATATGGGAAGACGACGAAGGACAAGATTGGGAAGGCGAACAAGCTTCTGGTGTACTCTTTCTGGTTCTATAACAAGGGCGGAGCTTTGTTGAAGATGCGCAAGAGGAAGGAAAAGGGCCAGGTGGAGAACCCGATCGATCCGATAGATCCGATCGAGATCCCATATCTTAAGCTGCGGGGAAGAGGTTAAGAGAACAGCATATAGGGACTTTAGAGATATCTGCAGTCCGGATCAGGGAGAGATGTGATTGTATGAGTTGCATCTCTCTAAATTTTTAATGCTGAAAAATTTATCAATTCTCCGGCGGTTTATCGAACTCCTGCAAGGTCCATACAGTTTGCTGATATTTGTTTTTCCATAACCATATGTTTACATGACAGGTAAGTGGCAATGAAATATCCACCATACACGATCAAGAACATCAAAACAGTAATACCAATATTTGTAGATATGTGCATATTTAGAAATTCTTCTACAATCGCTGTGATTTTTCCAATTCCAAAGACTGAAAACATTCCTGCAAGCAAAAGCGGCGAGGCAAAGAATATCGCTATCTGCTTGAATAATGCTCCGAAAAGCAACCGGCTATCCGTTCCCAGCTTTTGTAATAAACCATATCGGTAAATATTATCTGCGGTTTCTGTCAACTGTTTTAGGGACAGCAGCGCGGCGCATATCAGCAGAAATACCAGCCCGATATAGCAGCATAAGAATACCAGCAACGCGCAGGAGCCGTAATACATACTGCTCAGCATGTTTTTTTCAGTATACCGATACCCCTCTGTTTCCCATTCTAGCCCAATCGGTATCATTTTCTGCAATATTTCATCTGTATTTATACCGGGTTTATACTGTACTAACAAAATATTCATGTCTTTTGCTAAAGATGCAGCGATATGATCGGGAACAATAAAGGTTCCCCTGTCATTATTGCCTACCGAAGTCATCAAAACGGTTTCACCCAGCGGCTTCTTCCCACCCAGTTGTAAAATTGTCCCATTCATGTCAATTTCCGTACAGGACTGCAAAAACGAATCAATATATTGCAAAGTACCTTTGTAATTACAGTTCAAGAGAAATTCATTATCAGCAAGATTTATGGGGGATTTCCCCTGTGCCGCTAATGCTCGGTTAAAATCTGAAATGGAAACTACCGAAACACCCATTTCGGGAATGTTTTCGTCAATGTGCCATAAGTTTAAGTCCTGCCCTTCAAATAAATCTCCATAGGTTATTTCTGCTTCATAAAGGCTGATCTGCGCCAAGCTGTCTGCATAGATACCCATATCCACGTCCCTTGATTTCAGGTATGCCGCAATGTCTGTTTCTCCCGCTACATCAATATCCGCAACAACATTCAGATCATAAGGAAGCGCAGCCTTAGACGTTTCATTCATGGTTAAAGCAGAACTTATCCCCACGGATATACCACAAATAGATATGGTAAGCAAAGCACATACTATGCTCATAGTCATAAAATCTGTCTGCACTTTACTTCCAATCTGTCGGCTTAAAAAGGTATTCAGCCCTTTCAGATAAATTTTTCTGTTTGCCTGTATTGCTGTAAGCAATACTGCCGATACAGAAAAGAAGAAAAGCGCTGTCCCTGCTGCTAATAAAACTACTGCAATCTGAAACCATGAATTTTCGCGGCTGGGAAGTATACCATAGTGCTGAATAATCACGCCGGAAGAAACAATACAAAGGATAGAAAGCGCGGCTAAAGAAATCCCGGCGGCTTTGTTCCTTAATGCCATGACTTCATTCTTCCTGCCGGCGGTCAACAGATCAATCAGCCTGACCGAAGAAACCGTGCGCACATTAAAAATCATAACAATCAGAAAAATCAATACAAAACAGCTGATTGTCTTTTTCAGCGCACTTATGGAAAAAACAATTTGAAACTTACTCATATCTATTGCAAACAGGCGTAAAGAAAATATGGAAAGTCCCTGTGACAAAAGCAACCCTAATATAATCCCAAACACAAGGGACAGAATACCCACGCATAAGGTTTCCCCTGCAAAAATCTTTGATATTTTCCCTTTTTCCATTCCTAACAATGTATAAATCCCTAATTCCTTTTTCCTGCGTTTTAAGAGGAACTGATTTGCATACAGGATAAGAAATGCAAGCACAATAGCCACTACAACAGATAATACAGAAAGCAATATCCCTAGCTGGTCAGAAAGCATTTGCTTTGTTGTGTCAAGATCATTTAATGCTGGCTGGGTCTGAATGGAATTGAAAGCGTAAAACATACTTACCGAAACCGTAAGCGTCAGAAAATAAATCATATAGTCCTGTATGTTTTTGCGTACATTGCGAATAATCAATTTACCTTCTATCATTGTTTTCACCTCCCAATACAGAAACTACCTCCATGATTTCTTCAAAAAATTCTTTCCGTGATTTTGTCCCACGGTGAATTTCATTGAAAATTTTCCCGTCCTTAATAAAAAGAATACGGCGGCAATAACTGGCTGTGAAAGAATCATGCGTTACCATGAGGATTGTTGCAGAAAGGTTTTGGTTCAATTCTTCCAGCATATCCAAAAGCATATGGGAAGAACGGGAATCCAACGCTCCCGTAGGTTCATCAGCCAAAACAAGAGCCGGATTTGTTACCGTTGCACGGGCGGCGGCTACACGCTGCTGCTGTCCGCCGGACATTTGATAGGGATATTTTTCCAAGACTTCCGTGATATTCAATGCCCTTGCAATTTTCTGTACCCTTTTATCAATCTCTTTTGCTTTTATGCCGGAAATGGACAGGGCAAGGGAGATATTCTCATACGCAGTCAATGTATCAAGCAGATTAAAGTCTTGAAAGATAAAGCCCAGCTTTTCGCGCCGAAAAGCTGACAACTGTTTTCCGCGTAAAGTAGTAATGTCTTTCCCCTCAACTAAAATTTTTCCGCTGGTTACTGTGTCGATTGTGGAAATGCAGTTCAGCAATGTTGTCTTACCAGAGCCGGACGCACCCATGATACCGACAAATTCCCCTTTGTGGGCAGACAGGGAAATACGATTAACAGCTTTGGTAATGTTTCCTTTGTTTCCATAATATTTTTGAATGTTTGAAACCTCTAAAATCGTGGGGGTCATAATTTTGCTCCTTTCATCGTTGATTTCGCCAGACTCAAGAAAATACGAAGTATTTTCTTTCGTTGAAATATCAAAATTGCCATGCGATTTTGATATTTCATATTGTACATTCAGAAATTAAAATGTGCCATTAAATAAAATTACATTTACATTACCGAAATGTAAGGTTCCACGCTTCGCGAGTCTTCTATTGTCATGAATAAAGATTTTCTTTGGGGAACGTAATCTTTACGGTTGTCCCATTTTCAAAACTGCTTGCCGCCGATATTTCCATATTCATCTTATGGCATAATTTCCGGCATAAATATAACCCAATACCTGTTGACTTTCCAAATTTACGCCCATTTTCCCCGGTAAATCCCTTATCAAAAATCCTCAGAATATCTGCTTCGGTTATACCAATTCCATTATCAGAGATAGAAAGGCTGCACCCGTTATCAAAAGAACTCCCCTCAAAAGTGAGGATCAGATTTTCTTTTGCATATTTAACAGAATTAGCTATAATCTGCCCTATAATGAATACACACCATTTCCGATCAGCAAATACTGGAATATCCAAATTCTCAAATACAGGTCTGCCGTGGGCATCAATGATCTGTTTGGAATAGCTTTTCAACGCTTCCTGTACCAATGGTTTCAAGGTTGTCTCTTCTATTTTAAAATCTTTTTCCAATGTTGTACTTCTCGCATAGAAAAGAGCTTGTTCTATAAAATGGTCTATTTTATTCAATTCATCATCTATGCGGATTGTAGAAATATTCTTGTCATTCTCAATGATTAAATGGGCAGAGGTTATCGGCGTTTTTATTTCGTGTACCCACATTTCGATATATTCCCGGTACTCTTGATTAGCAGCTCCCGCTTCTGCCAACTTATCATTCATGTACTTATTAGACAGGTGTAGAATTTGATATAACAATTTCCCGTCAAGAAATCCCGGCTTTTCTACAAGCTCTGCTAATAAAGTCTTGTCGTCAAGTCCGTCAAATAAAGCCATAAATCCGTAGTAATATTTCTTTTTTCTTATGTAGTCCCAAACAAACGCTGCAAGAAAGGAAAACCCGAATATTATTTCGATATAAATAATAAATTCATAACGCAATCCCATTAACCAAAGAAGCCCCATAGAAAAAATAATAGCTGCCAAAAACAGTACAGCAGAAAAAAGGCGGTCAATTATATAATCGGTCAGTTTCATACTTTGTACCCCAATCCACGTTTTGTTTCCAAATAATCGGGCGCACCGATCTCCGATAACTTCTTACGCAATCGCACAATATTGACATTGAGTGTGTTTTCGTCTATAAATTCGTCGCTTTGCCATAATTCATCTATGATCGCGTCACGCGGTATCACATTGCCTTTGTTTACGATCAGCAAACGCAGTATGCCAAGTTCATTTTTTGTTAAATCTACCTCTTTATCCCCATAAGAAGCAGCAGCCTTTAGCAGATTGATTGTCAGACCTTTATGAATAAGGACAGAATTAAGTTGTGCTTCATAAGTCCTTTTTAATATTTTTTGAATACGCGCTATCAATACCTGTGCGTTATAAGGCTTTGATATAAAATCGTCTGCACCGATATTCAAGCTCATCAATTCGTCAAAGTCTGTGTTTCTGCTTGTCAGAACGATAATCGGAATATCCGATTGTTTCCGAATCTCACGGCATATCGTATAACCGTCTTGATATGGCAAGTTTATATCCAACAGTACAAGGTCTGCTTCCGCTTTCAAAATATGATCTGTGATATGTGCGAAATCAGTGCTGCTTTCATAAGCATAGCCATATTTCTGTAACAGAACGGACAGCTCTTTACAAATCTCTGTTTCATCTTCAACAATAAATATTTTCACTTTCTGTTTTCCTCCCGTTTTCTTTTATCTGCTGGCTTTTCAGCGTCCTTTGGTATCAGCCACAAGCGGCTGAATTTTGCCACGCCCGGTATACGGTTTTCTTCACATAGCTTTTGCACTCGTCTTTCTGAAATGCCCCATTTTTTCGCCGCTTCCGGGGCAGAAATAAACTCTAACATTTTCTGTCTCCCTCACTTTCTATAAGTTCCTTCGCTATAATTATATACGGTTAAACGAATAAAATCAAGAAATTAAATACTACTTGACATTTCCGGAAGAATCCCAAAGCAGGAAACATGGTGTCGCCCAGCAAACTAAAGTTCCTATCTCCCGCACAAAAACATCGAATTAAAATCTCATCTCCTTAATACTGTCTATCAGAGCGCGCTGTAGGAAACGGCGCATTTTCCTCTTACCATTCCTGCCTGTTCCGATATAGTTTTTTTGGAACGAAAAAATGGCGGCTTTACCCCTCTTGTATTTTCGGAGGGTGTAACAGCCCTCTAGACGAAAGAAAGGAGGGCGATACAATGTATGTTACATATGCTGATTTAATTCAGATTGGAATACTCATTGTTGCCCTTGCTAACTTGTTTTATCAGATTTACAAGGGAAAAAGAAATAGCCGCCACTACTCGCAATAGTGACGGCTTGCCTCTTATGAGGTAAAAAGTTATTGTTCGGGGGTAGAGCCGCTTCTGTGGCTTTCCCATTTCTATCTATAATATAGCATATCATATTTTAGTGCAAGAGAAAAAATGCGGGTGTACTTGTGCAATATATAGAAAACATCGCTTTCAAAAACTACATATTATAAGTGGGGTAACAATATGTTTATGTATAAATTATTTCCTGCTCTACGATTTCCCTTGCATATACGCTAAGATTGTTGACTTTTCCTGTACATTCTAAGGCGTTTCTGCCTTAAGCTGTTCCGTTCTGCCCTGTGATTGCTTCATGTCCTCTATGAGCCTGTGGGAGCGTTCCTGTGCCTGCCTGTCGATGTCAGCAAGATAGGCGTTCAGTCTGCCGCTTGTGAGAAGATTGGTATATGTAACTTTGCGGTACTGCTTCAGATAGTCCAGATGCCGCTGTCCCCATATTCCTATTGCCTGTTCTTCTTCAGCGGGTACAGTTAAGCACGGTATTAGAGAATCTCCTTGCTGTTCATATTCGCCGCCTAATCTCTCAAAGATTGATTTGCCATTTTGGAATTCCTCCGTATGATTTGAATTTGCCTACAATCCAATCATTCTGGCTGATTACGAAGTCTTTTGTTTTAACTTCCTTATGAAATGTCATCCTTTTGAGGGTTCTTGTATTTATAGTATTCCGATATGATACACGATCACGCTCATCAGCCACGCGATGAACATCTGATAAGCCAGGATCTCTAAGGTCTGTTTCACACTTTTCAGTTCCCTGTGGATTGTAGCGATGGTGGCGGTACAGGGAATATACAGCAGGCAGAATACCATCAGTGCGTAGGCGTTCGCCATGCCGAAGCCAAGACCGCCTAAGGTGGCGACCATGGCGTCCATGCCGCCCGCGGTCGTGATATTCTGAATTCCGAACAGTACGCTGCAGCTTGATACGACCACTTCCTTTGCCGCGATTCCGGCGATCAAAGCCACAATGATCTGCCAGTACCCAAGTCCGGCGGGTTCAAACAGAGGAACGATTGCTTTGCCGATCAGAGAACCGAAGCTCTGGGTGATATCCGTGACGTATCCATGGGGACCGAAGTTTAAGATGACCCACATGATCACAGATGCAACGAAGATGACGGTTCCGGCCTTACTCAGATAATCCTTGATCTTCTCCCATACATAGATGAATATGGTCCGGGCATTGGGGGACTTGTATTCCGGAAGCTCGATAAGCAGCGCGTGCTCGGCCTTGCTTCCGTCGATCCTTGAGAGAATGTACGCGGTTGTGATGGCGACGGCGATACCAAGCAGATACATGGAATAGCAGACGATCATGGCGTATCTTCCGAAAAACATCGAAGAGAACAGGACGTAGATGGGAAGCCTGGCGCTGCAGGACATAAACGGTGTGATCAGTATGGTTTTAAAACGGTCGCGCCGGTGTTCCAATGCCCTGGAGGCCATGATGGCGGGAACGGAACATCCAAACCCTAAGAGGAGGGGGAGGAAAGCACGCCCGGACAGGCCAAGCCCGCTCATGATATCGTCCATGACGAAGGCTACTCTCGCCATATATCCGCTGTCCTCCAACAGGGCCAGCGCCAGGAATAGGATGAAGATATTCGGCAGGAAGGTCAGGATCCCGCCAACGCCCGAGATGATCCCGTCGATGACCAGGGATTTCAGCATCGGGCTTACATGGAGAGAGTCAAGTCCGCCGGCGGTAAGCAGTGAGATCTGTTCCAGCGCGATCTCAAAATATCCCTTTAGCCAGTCGCCGATCGTGAAGGTCAGGAAGAATACCAGCGCCATGATCCCAAGGAAGATGGGAAGTCCGAAGAACCGGTGCGTGAGATAACGGTCTATCCTGTCGGTGGATTCTTCCTTGGCGGATTTGTTGACCAGGATCTCGTCGATGACCTCCTCGATAAAATCATACTTCTGGTTGATGATATCCTTCTCATAGCTGCGGTCAATGACATCGTGAAGGTCAAGAGGATGGCTTTCGGTTACATTTTTGTCCATCTCAAGCAGCTTGATGGCGTGCCATCTCAGATTAGCCACGTCGGGGTATTGTTCGGTCAAATGTCTCATAATGATGTCGATCTTGTCTTCAATATAGTCCTCGTAGACCATGGCGTACTCTTCGTGATGATTGTGCATGTGGGAGGAGGACTTGCCGGTATGGTGGTGGATAAACGGACCGGCCTCTTTGTTCTGGCTGTGGTGGGCAACCGCATGCATCAGAATGGAGAGGCCAGATTTCTTCCTGGCGGAGACGGGGATGGCCGGTACGCCGAGCATCTCAGGGAGACGATGGAGATCGATCTCCATACCGCGCTCTTCCACGATATCCATCATGTTCAATGCAAGAACGACAGGCTTGCCAAGCTCGATGAGCTGTAGCGTCAGGTACAGGTTGCGTTCCAGGCAGGAAGTATCGATGACGTCGACGATCACATCTACTTCATCGCTCATAATACATTCCCTGGAAACAGTCTCTTCCATAGTATAGGAAGTCAGGCTGTAGATACCTGGCAGGTCAATAAGCTTGAATTCCTGCCCTTCGTAGACCGTTTTCCCTTCTTTCTTCTCTACCGTTACGCCGGGCCAGTTGGCAACCTTCAGGTTCGCCCCGGTAAATGCGTTAAAGAGGGTGGTCTTCCCGCAGTTTGGATTGCCGATAAAGCCTACATTGACGGTCTTTTTCATAGTTCCTGCACCTCCGTAACTTCTATGTGGTCTGCGATCCGCCTGCCCAGAGCGAACCGGGTACCGCGGAATCTTGCGGTGAGAGATCCCTTCTTATCATTGTTCAGTATCGTGATGAGAGACCCCTCGGTGAGTCCAAGCGCTTCGAGGCGCCGTTCTAACTGAAGTTCCATATCTATGGACCGGACACGGTAGGTGAGATGATTCTTCCCTTGTTTGAGTGTCATATGTATCGCTCCTTGTAAATGTTATTGATTCTTATTATCTATTGTAAATCTATCATATCACTATTTGACGAAGATAGCAATGTGAAGTATACTGGTAAACATAAGATTTATTGACAGTTACCGGAGGAGAAAGATGCAGATATACTATTTTGTTTCGTATTTTTTTATATATGGTTTTTTAGGGTGGTGTACGGAGGTTGCGTTTGCAACGGTTAAGCAGAGGAGGTTCGTGAACAGGGGATTCTTGAACGGGCCCATCTGCCCGGTCTACGGGATAGGGGTCGGCAGTGTCGTGATTCTGTTAGAGACGAAGGAGTTGAGTATCGCGGCGCTGTATCTGGTGTCCACGGCGCTGGTCACTGCGATCGAGGGAATGACGGGCTATCTGATGGACAAGATCTTCCATCACAAGTGGTGGGACTATTCGAACCAACCGCTGAATATCGGAGGATATGTGTGTCTGGTCTTCTCTCTTGCCTGGGGCGTTGCCTGTGTGGTGATCGTAAGAGTGATCCATCCGGTGTTCCGCAAAGGGGTTGAGATGCTTCCGTTTACTTTGGGAATCGTGTTGGCTGTAGTGTTTTCGGGAGTTACATTCGTTGATATGTGCGCTACGGCGGCGGAAGTCCTGAAGCTTAACAAGAAGCTTGAAACGATGGATAAGATCGCCGGAGAACTCAAGGAGATCTCGGACAGGCTGGGTGAGAATATCCATGAGAATGTGATGGAGACTCTGGAGCGGTCTCAGGAGACGAGAAGGCAGTTGGAAGAGTCGGCAGCAGAACTGCGCGGGAAGCTTGAGAATGCGTCGGAGGAACAGAAGAGATTCATAGAAGAGCGGATTGAGCGTATGGAGGAGAAGATACGGGAGAACCGTTACAGGGAAGAGCAGAGAGCGATCACGGCAGAGCTTCGCGGCAAGTACGCAGAATTGAAGGGAAGATATACAGAACTTTCGGAACGCACTACACGGATCACCAGACGTCTGCTTGGAGCATTTCCGCGGATGCAATCACGGCATCATGGAGAGATGCTTAATGAGCTGAGGTCACGCATGAGAAGAAAGGCAGAGTAACAGTTCAGGCAGGTCTGAGCATGTACTGCGCTGACCGTGTCATAGAGTAGGTTCTGAAAGGATCCGGCTCATTGCGAATAACCGAACTTCTTGTAAAGTAGGTGCATCTGTGGTAGAATACCACATATGATTGTTTGATTAAATAGAAGAACAGGAGGAATGTCGTGATGGGAATGACAATGACGCAGAAGATTTTAGCTGCTCATGCAGGACTGGATTCTGTAGTGGCAGGGCAGCTTATTGAGGCAAAGCTTGACGTAGTTATGGCCAATGATATCACAGGACCGATGGCGCTGCCCATATTTAATGAGATGGCCAAGAAGGTATATGATAAGGACAAGGTAGTTCTTGTGCCGGATCATTTTACACCGAATAAGGATATCAAATCAGCGGAGAATTCCAAGTCGATCAGGGAATTCGCAAGAGAGCAGGGGCTTACCTGGTATTTTGAACAGGGCAAGTCAGGAGTTGAGCATGCGATTCTTCCGGAAGCAGGCGTTGTCGTTGGCGGAGAGTGCATCATCGGGGCAGATTCTCATACTTGTACATATGGAGCGCTTGGAGCATTCTCTACCGGAGTGGGTACAACGGACATCGCGACGGGTATGGCGACCGGCGAGCTGTGGTTCAAGGTGCCAAGCGCTGTCAAGTTCGTGCTGACAGGGAAGCCGGGACCGTATGTCAGCGGCAAGGATGTGATCATCCATATCATCGGTAAGATCGGTGTGGACGGGGCGCTCTACAAATCCATGGAGTTCACAGGCAGCGGCATTGCGAATCTTTCTATGGACGACCGTTTCACCATGGCGAATATGGCGATCGAAGCGGGCGCTAAGAACGGGATCTTCCCGGTGGATGAGCAGACGGAAGCATATATGAAGGAGCATTCGAAGAAGGAATATAAGATCTATGAGGCGGATGCAGACGCCGAGTATGACGAGGTAATTGAGATCGATCTCGCGGAAGTGCGCCCAACGGTTGCATTCCCGCATCTTCCGGGCAACGCGAAGACCATCGACGAGATCGAGGCGATGGAACCGATCAGGATCGATCAGGTTGTGATCGGGTCCTGTACCAACGGACGTATGGAGGATATGCGCAAGGCGGCGGCGATCCTCAAGGGACAGACGGTGCATCCGGATGTGCGTGTGATGGTGATACCGGCGACACAGAAGATCTATAAGCAGTGTATCGCGGAGGGTCTTCTGGATATCTTCGTGGATGCGGGATGTGCGGTGAATACACCGAGCTGCGGGCCTTGTATGGGCGGCCATATGGGTGTTATGGCGGCAGGCGAGAGATGTGTATCCACGACGAACCGTAACTTTGTAGGACGTATGGGACATGTGGATTCCCTGATCTACCTCGCATCGCCGGAGGTGGCGGCAGCGAGCGCGATCGCGGGACAGATTGCGAATCCAGAGAAAGTAGGTGGCAGATAATGAGAGCGACAGGACATGTATTCAAATATGGAGATAATGTGGATACGGATGTGATCATTCCGGCAAGATATCTGAATTCTTTTGACGCCCAGGAGTTGGCGAGCCATGCAATGGCGGATATTGATCCGGAATTTGTGAACAGGGTGAAGCCGGGAGATATGATCGTTGCCAATAAGAATTTTGGATGCGGCTCTTCCAGAGAGCATGCGCCGCTGTGTCTTAAGACCGCGGGGGTGAGCTGTGTGATCGCGGAGACATTTGCCCGAATCTTCTACCGGAATGCCATCAATATCGGTCTGCCGATCATCGAGTGCCCGGAGGCTGCGAAGGGAATCGAGGCAGGGGACGAGGTGGAAGTAGATTTCGACAGCGGGATGATCTATAACCGCACCAAAGGTACGGAATTCAAGGGACAGCCATTCCCGGAATTCATGCAGAAGCTGATCGCGGCGGGCGGACTGGTTAAGTACACCAACAGCAAGAGGTAAGAAGAAGGAGAAGAAGATGAGTCTGTATTACAAAAGTACAAGGAACTCTGAATTAAGAATGAGCGCGTCTGAGGCAATCCTTAAGGGGCTGGCGCCGGACGGCGGATTGTTTGTGCCGGAGAAGCTGCCGGTTCTGGATGTTTCGATGGAGGAATTAAAGGGTCTGTCTTATCAGGAGACGGCTTATGCGGTGATGAAGCAGTTTCTTACGGATTTTACCGAAGAGGAATTGAAGGACTGTATTGCCAGGGCATATGACGCCAAGTTCGACACGGAGGAGATCGCGCCGCTTGCGAAGGTGGACGGGATTTATTATCTGGAGTTGTTCCACGGAGCGACGATCGCGTTCAAGGATATGGCGCTGTCGATCCTGCCGCATCTTATGACTGTATCTGCGAAGAAGAACCATGTGGAGAATGAGATCGTGATCCTGACGGCTACCTCCGGGGACACAGGGAAAGCGGCGCTTGCAGGTTTCGCTGATGTGAAGGGGACCAGGATCATCGTATTCTATCCTAAGAACGGCGTAAGCAAGGTCCAGGAGCTGCAGATGGTGACCCAGAAGGGAGGGAACGTAGCTGTGGCTGCGATCCATGGGAATTTCGACGACGCCCAGAACGGGGTGAAGGCGATCTTCGAGGATCAGGAATTTGCGAAAGAGCTGGCCGGGAAGGGCTATCAGTTCTCATCTGCCAATTCCATCAATATCGGCCGGCTGGTTCCCCAGGTTGCTTACTATGTCTATGCCTATGCGAAATTATTGGAGAATGAAGAGATCGCGGACGGAGAAGAGATCAATGTGGCGGTTCCTACAGGGAATTTCGGCAATATTCTTGCCGCATACTATGCGAAGCAGATGGGTGTGCCGATCGCGAAGCTGATCTGCGCGTCCAATGAGAATAAGGTGCTGTTTGATTTCTTTGAGACGGGTACCTATGACAAGAACCGTGAGTTTGTGCTGACCTCGTCTCCTTCTATGGATATCCTGATCTCCAGTAACCTGGAACGGCTGATCTATCTGATCACCGGAGAGGATTCAGACAAGACGAAGGAGCTGATGGCGGGGCTTAAGAACGGAGGAAGCTACGCGGTCACGGACGAGATGCGGACGAAGCTTGCTGATTTTGCGGCTGGTTTCGCGTCGGAGGAAGAGACTGCCGCCTGCATCAAGCACATTTACGATAAGACAGGATATGTGATGGATACGCACACGGCTGTCGCAGCGCATGTCTGCGGACAGTACAGGAGCAGAAGCGAAGACGCCAGGAAGTGTGTGGTCGCATCGACTGCCAGTCCGTACAAATTCGTCAAGAGCGTTATGACGGCGATCGACGGGAAATATCAGTCCGAGGATGAATTCGCGCTCCTTGAGGAATTGAAGAGAGTGTCGGGCGTAGAGCTGCCCCAGGCGATCCGGGATATCCTTGATGCCAAGGCGCTGCATACTTTGGAGTGCGATGCGGACAAGATGAAGGAGCTTGTGAGAGATCTGTTATAGAAGACAAAACTGTAAAAAAATGGGTTTTACGGATTTTTGTAATTGTTATTGAAAAAAGTGAAATAATAGAGTATAATAAGTCTCAGGAAACCTGGGGTGCTCGATACTCTTGTAATTTTGAACCTACAAAACTTTAAACGGGACTCTTATATCTCCGTAATATGCCAGGCCTCCAAGTTATGCAGTGGAAGGCAGAAAAGCGGATGCGGACACCCACCTAGCATATGCTAGGAGTCAAAATACAGGAACCGGCATTTTGGGGGAGCTACAAATGATAAAAGGCAGTCTTTTATGGCTGTCTTTTTTGTACATATTTAGGAAACTTTGATTGTTGTATCGGATCCGGCGAAGCCGGGTTCTTACTGTGTGGAGAGATATAATGGATGTGAAAAACAGGAAGAGGAATCTGATCCGCCATTTTTTCGACGGGTCTAAGAGATATTTTGCAATAGCGGTGCTGGCGTCTCTGACGACGACGGGTCTGAATGCGCTGACGCCTCAGATCTTCCGGTTCAGTATTGATTCGGTGCTGGGAGGGGATAAGTATGAGTATTTGTCAGAACACCTCTGGATGCTGGCGGTTCTGCTGGTTGCCGTTGCGCTGCTGTCAGGGATATCACAGTACATATGCCGGTCGAACACGGCTATGGCGGGAGAGACATTTGCGAAGAATATGCGGGATGAATTGTTTACCCATGTGCAGAAGCTGCCTATGGAGTGGCATGATCAGAACCAGACCGGCGATATCATACAGAGGTGTACCTCGGACGTGGAGGTGATCCGTAATTTCGTGGTGACCCAATTGCTGGAGGTATTTCGTACCGTATTTCTGATTGTGACGTCTTTCGCGATGATGATGTCGATGAATGTAAGATTGTCTCTGGTGGTTCTGTTGTTTGTTCCGGTTGTTATCATATATTCGGCGGTATTCTACCGGCTGATCGCGAAGCGTTTCATAGTGGCGGACGAGGCGGAAGGGGAGCTGTCGACGGTGGTGCAGGAGAACGCCACCGGAGTCCGTGTGGTACGTGCGTTCGGCCGTGAGCGGTTTGAGATGGACCGGTTTCGGGAGAAGAATGAGATATTTGCGAATCTGTGGATCAGGCTTGGGACCCTGTCAGGGTTATACTGGGGCGTGGGCGATCTGATCACGGGGCTTCAGGTGGTTACGGTTATCGTGCTGGGAACGGCGGAAGCAGTACAAGGCAGCATCTCCGTCGGAGAATTTATTGCATTTGCATCGTACAATACGACGCTGGTATGGCCGATCCGCGGGCTTGGACGTATCCTTTCGGATATGAGCAAGGCGGGGGTCTCTTTCGAGCGTGTGGATTATATCATCCGGGCCGGAGAGGAATCCTATGAAGAACCAGAGAAGGCGGACAGTTCCCTGAGGGAGATGCCGGATAAGAGCGATATCGTATTCGACCATGTGAATTTCGGATACGAAGACGGCAAGACTGTGTTATCGGATATCAGCTTCCGGATCCCGGCGGGATGTACGTTTGGTATCCTTGGGGGCACCGGCAGCGGCAAGTCGACGATCGTGCAGCTGTTGATGCGTCTCTATGAACTTGCGGACGGACAGGGAAGTATCAGGATTGGCGGGAAGGATATCCGTGAGATCCCGCTTCACGAACTGCGGGGCCTGGTGGGTATGGTCCTGCAGGAGCCGTTCTTGTATTCCAGGACGATCCGGGAGAATATAGCCGCGTCTGCGCCGGATGCGTCCATGGAGGAGATCCGCCGTGCGGCGAAGATTGCCTGTATTGATGATGCGGTCATGGCATTTCCGGACGGATACGACACATTGGTAGGGGAGCGGGGCGTCACGCTCTCCGGCGGCCAGCGCCAGAGGGTTGCGATCGCCAGGATGCTGCTTGAAAAGGCGCCGATCATGGTGTTTGACGATTCCCTGTCTGCGGTGGATTCCCAGACAGATGCACGGATACGGAGAGCGCTTGGCGAGCATATGAAGGAGACGACGGTGATCCTGATCTCCCATCGGATCACCACGCTTATGGGAGCGGATCAGATCATGGTGCTGAACCGCGGCCGCATGGAGGAATCAGGTACGCATTATGAGCTGATCAAGAATGGCGGACTGTATCAGAAGATCTATGAGATACAGATGAGCCAGGATGACAGAGAGAGGATGGAGGTGTAGAAGATGGCGGCATACGAAGAGCAGGAATATGACAAACCGTTCAGCATCAAGGTATGGGGGAAGATGCTGCCGTTTTTCAGGCCTTATAAGAGATATTTCGCTGTTACTCTGGGACTCAATATCTTCCTTGCGGGGATCGACGTGGCGGTGCCTCTGTTCCAGAGCTACGCCATCGACCGTTTTATTACTGCGGACAGGCTAACGGGCCTTTCCGGGTTCGCGCTTGCTTACGTGGCCGTGATCGTGATCCAGACGATGTGCGTCTATTTCTCGGTCCGCGCGGCGACGACCATTGAGATGAATGTGGGTAAGGATCTGAAGTGGGCGCAGTTCGAACATCTGCAGAGATTATCATTCTCCTACTATAATACGACTCCGGTGGGATATATCCATGCCAGGGTGATGAGCGATACTTTAAGAATTGCCACGGTGGTTGCCTGGGGGCTTGTGGATATGTTCTGGGCGCTGCTCTATGTGGTCAGCGTGTTTGGGATCATGTTTTTCCTGAACGTGAGGCTGGCGTTGGTGATCTTGCTGATCGTGCCCTGTATCGCGGTGTTGACGGTCTATTTCCAGAATAAGATCCTTCATTGGAACCGGAAGGTGAGGAAGATCAACGCACAGATCACGAGCGCATATAACGAAGGGATCACGGGGGTCAAGACCTCCAAGAGCATGGGGATCGAGGAGGACAATGAGAAGGCTTTCTTCGAGAGGACGGCACAGATGCACAGGGCGGCAAGCCATTCGGCGAAGCTGAACGCAGTCTATATCCCTACGATCCTGCTATTTGGTTCGATTGCGGCGGCGGTAGTGCTGGCACAGGGCGGATACATGGTGAAGGAGGAGATCATGAAGCTTGGGACGCTGTCGGTGTTCATCTCTTACGCGGTGATCATCTTCGAGCCGATCCAGCAGCTTGCAAGGCTTCTGGCGGAGCTGATCTCCTGTCAGGCGAATATCGAACGTGTGATGGATCTTCTGGAGCAGGAGCCGAATGTGGTGGACAGAGCGGAGGTGCTTGAGAAATACGGAGATGCATTTAATCCCAAGAGAGAGAACTGGGAGAAGATCAAGGGAGATATTGTGTTCGAGGATGTATCCTTCCGGTATCCGGACGGGAAAGAGTTCGTTCTGGAGCATTTCGATCTCCATGTACCGGCGGGCATGAACGTGGCCATCGTCGGAGAGACCGGGGCGGGCAAATCTACCCTTGTGAACCTGGTGGGCCGCTTCTTCGAACCGACGAAAGGAAGGATCCTGATCGACGGCGTAGATTACAGGGAGCGATCCCAGTTATGGCTGCACAGCCAGATCGGCTATGTACTGCAGAACCCGCATTTGTTCTCAGGGACAGTCCGGGAGAACATCCGTTACGGGAGGCTTACGGCTACTGACGAGGAGGTCGAGGAGGCGGCAGGGAACGTGTCGGCAGACGAGGTCGTGAGGAAGCTTGAGAAGGGATATGACAGCGACGTAGGAGAGAGCGGCGGGAGGCTCTCTACCGGAGAGAAGCAGTTGATCTCTTTTGCCAGGGCGATCCTGGCCAGTCCCAGTATCTTCGTGTTGGATGAAGCGACTTCCTCCATCGACACGCAGACGGAGCAGTTGATCCAACAGGCGACTGCGAGGCTGCTCAAGGGGCATACTTCCTTCATCATCGCACACAGGCTGTCGACGATCCGTCAGGCTGATCTGATCCTGGTGGTGAAGGACGGGAAGATCATTGAGCGGGGAACCCACAAGGAGCTGCTTGGCGTCAGAGGATATTATTATGAGCTGTATTCCAGACAGTTTGAGGAAGAGGCTTCTATGAGGGCATTCCAGAATTTTTAAGAACCATTTGTGTTTCTCGCCGTATATTAGAGATGAGGTGGGAAAATGAATGGTATGATATGGACATTACTTGGGACACTTCTGACCTTCTCGGTGACGACGCTTGGAGCGGCGGGAGTGTTCTTCGTGAAGAAGGATATGGGAGGCAGGATTCAGAGCGGCTTTCTAGGGTTTGCCGGAGGGGTGATGATCGCTGCTTCGGTGTGGTCGCTGCTGCTTCCGGGGATCGAATTCGCGGAGGAGAACGGGCAGATCAGCTGGCTTGTGATGACCGGCGGGTTTCTTCTGGGCGTGTTGCTTCTTCTGGCGGTGGATTATCTGATCGGGAGATGGGAGAATTTTGGGGTGAAGAAGAATACCGCCATGTTGGTGACGGCGATCACAGCCCATAATATCCCGGAAGGGATGGCGATCGGGCTTGCGTTCGCACTGGCGGCACAGAATCCGGAGGATGCGGCGCTATTTTCCGGGGCGGCAGCGCTTGCCCTTGGGATCGCGATCCAGAATTTCCCGGAGGGGACCGCGGTTGCCCTGCCGCTGATCCAGAACGGGTTCAGTAAGAAGAAAGCATTCCTGATCGGAAGCATGTCGGCGGTGGTGGAGCCGGTGTTCGGTGTTGCGGCGGCAGCGCTTGCGGGGACGGTGAGGGCGGGTATGCCCTGGTTCCTGTCGCTTGCGGCGGGGGCGATGATCTATGTGGTCGTTCAGGAGCTGATACCGGAAGCCAATGCGGGAGAGAATGAGAAGTCCGGGACTCTGGGATTCATTGTTGGTTTTCTGGTGATGATGATCCTGGATGTGGCGCTTGGATAAGGAAGGAGATACATATGAGACGAAGCCATATAGCGGCCGTTGCATTAGCGGCGGCCGCAGCCGTATGCGGATTGGCAGGATGTACGAAGGATGAAGGAGAGATAGAGAAGGGGAAGCTGTCCATACTTGAGAAGGAGAATCTGGAGGATGAGACGGAGCTGTCTGTCCTGTATACGGGAGAGAATATCGGATGGACGGCTGCGATGGAGGAGCTGTGCGAAGAATTCACAAGCGAACATCCAGGTATCTCTATCGTCACAGAGCATTCCAACAACGGAAGCTATACGGAGCAGTTGAAAGCCAAGGAAGCGCTGGGGGAATTCCCGGATATCTTCGAGATAGAGGATCCATATATGTTCCTTGAGGCAGATAAGCTTGGGCCGATCTCAGCCGATCTTGGGAAGCTTGCCAAGAACCCCATCCAGATCGACGGGGCGGTCTATACACTCCCGTTCTATGATACTTCTATCGGGATCATCTACAATCAGGTTATATTCAAGCAGTATGGGCTGTCCGTACCGGCTACTTATGATGAATTTATCAGTGTGTGCGAGACGCTTAAGGAGAATCATGTGGCGCCTCTTGCAGTGGGAGGAAGCCGAAGCGACACCAACAGCAATTGGCTGAATTATTTCTTCCTCACCAGGGTAGAGGCGAAGAATCCCGGATGGCAGAAGAAGAGGGAAGCCGGAGAGGTATCTTTCCAGGATGAGGATATGCTTGAGGTCCTGAAGGAATATCAGGAATTCATGAGCGGCAGCTTCGTTCTTGAAGATTCCATCAATATGAATGATAATCAGATCATTGTACAGCTCCTGAATCAGAAGGCTGCGATGTTTCTGACAGAGCCAAGTATGTTTACAGAGATCCTGGAATCCTACCCGCTGGCCAGCGAATCGGATAAGACGACCCTGGGTGAAGAGCTTGAGGAGGATCCGGTGCAGTTCCGAATGGGCTGGTTCTATATGCCGGATCAGAAGGGGGAACCGGTGGTGATCCATAAGTCAGGATCGCAGCTTGCGATCTCAAGGGAATGTGCCGCGGATCCAGAGAAGAAGGCGGCGGCAGAGAAGTTCCTGAAATTCAGCTATCAGAAGGAGAATTACCGCAAGATTCTGCAGGCGATGTATGCCATGCCTACGACGAAGGACGCCGTACTGTATGCGGCGCCGATCGTGCAGCAGAATCTCCTTACTTCTTACCGGTATGCGGATAAGATCGAGACATATTTCGGTAATTTTGAGACGCCGGAGAATTTCACGCAGGATATGGAGAATATCTTGTATTCTCTGGCAACGAATACCATTCATGTGGAGACGGCGGCAAGGCGGCTGGATGAATCATGGAATGATGCGCAGACCATACATTAGGAGAAGAGGAATGAGACACAGAGAAGGGAAAGAGCGGCCGTTTGTCAGCCTGTTTATCAAGTCCGTAGTCGTGCTGATACTGATCGGGATCCTGCCGCTGCTGGTGATGGGGATCGCGATCTACAATGCGTATGCGGAATCCATCAAGGAGAATCTGCTGTCTAATATGTACCGGACCACGTTGTCTATCGGCAGAGGGGTGGAGAGTGTGTACCAGGATATGGTGGACAATACGAATTATCTGTATGAATACCGGATCACCGGGTATGATTACTTCTATGAACTCATGGAGGATGATTCTATACAGGAGAAGCGAAGGACGGTGATGATGTCGGGGATCCTTGAATCCATCCTGTACCGGAATCCCTGCATTGACCATGTGTTCTTCATAACGGTGGACGGAAGGCAGTATTCGGTAGTCCGTTCCTCGGAGGCTGTGCTCTCTTCGGAGGCTGCCGAGAGATGGAACCGGCAGTATTATGACAGGGATCGGAAGCAGGCGCAGCTGATACCGACGCATCTGACGGATTACTATTACTATCCGCAGATGTTGGATTTCACCATAGCCAGGAATATCAGGAATACCAAGACGATCCAGTCAGCCGACGAAGAGGTGATCGGAACCTTGTATATTGACGTCAATATCAAGGCATTGTCCGATGTGGTAAATGAAACGGAATTGAACGCGGGAAGCGAGATGTATATCGTAGACAAGAAGGAGAAAGTATTCGTCTATCACCCGGATGCGGGCCGGATCAATCAGGAATTGGGAGAATTAGCAGAATATCTGCCTGAAATGGATGCCCGGTATCAGTACATAATCGCAGACGGCATGTACTATATCTACAGTTACATCGAAGGGACCGACTGGATCGCGGTTCACAAGATTCCCAGGTTCAACCTGGAGAACAGCTATCAGGAGATCCGTAACAATACGATACTGATCATCTGTATCAGCGTGGTTTTGCTTCTGTTCTTGTATTATTTCTATTCCAGGAAGACTAGCATGCCGATCCTGCAGCTGAAGACAGCCATGGAGAAGATTCAGAAGGGGGAGCTTGATACCAGGGTGACGGTGGAGTCTAATGATGAGATAGGGTTTCTTGCGAAGGGATTGAATAAGATGACGGAGAATCTGCAGGGGCATATCAAGAAGGTCTATATCGCGGAGATCCGGCAGAGGGAGGCACAGATCGAGATCTTGAAGACGCAGATACAGCCCCACTATCTCTATAATACATTAGATGTGATCCGTATGACGGCGGTGATGAATGACGATTTCCAGACGGCGGGTCTTCTGGACGGGCTTTCCGGGCAGTTAAAATACCTGATCGGCGGGGCGAGGGAGATCGTCACATTGCGGGATGAGATTGAGAATGTGGAGAATTACTTCAAGATCGTCAGGGTTCGCTACGAGAACCGGTTTGATCTGGAGATCAATGTGGATGAAGAGCTTCTAAGCCTTAAGGTGCCCCAACTGATTCTTCAGCCGGTCGTTGAAAATGCGGTGAAGTATGGGCTGCGTCCGAGGGAGGCGAGCGGCATTATCGCGGTCAATGTACAGGTGGAAGAAGATAAGCTCCTGATCAGTGTGATGGACAATGGTCTTGGCATGACGCCCCAGAAGCTTAAGGAAGTGCAGGAGCTGCTTAAGAATAAGGAGACGGTGAATCATCCCAGGAGCAAGAAGGCGAGTATCGGCCTTAAGAATGCCCATGACAGGGTAAAACTGATCCTTGGGGAAGAGTATGGGATGGAGATCATCAGCTGCGAAGGAATTGGGACGATCGTCAAATACATATTACCGGTAATGAGAGAAGAGGAGAAATGGACCGTACCGATAATGAAGGAGGAGGAGAGCCATGTTTAAGGTGATACTGGCAGATGATGAGCCGGTGATCATAAGAGGGCTTAGGAAATTGATCGCATGGGACAAGCTGGACGCAGAGGTGATCGCGGATGCCTGCGACGGAGAGGAGCTGCTTCGCAAGGTGCAGAAGCTCCAGCCGGATATCATCGTCTCAGACGTGGCGATGCCCAAGATGACGGGTCTGGATGTGATCGAGGAGATCAGGAAGAACGATTGGAATGTGAAGGTTATATTCTTAAGCGGCTATCAGGAATTCGACTATGTGAAGAAGGCTTTGAGCCGGGAAGCCGTGGATTATCTGCTTAAGCCGGTTGGGAAGGAAGAACTGGAGCATGCCATTACCAGGGCAGAGCAGATGCTTCGCACAGACCATCCCATGGAATACTGGCAGGCGAGAAAGAATGATGTAGAGCAGGTGTTCCAGAAGATCAACTCGGAATATGAGTCAAGGAACCTGTATCAGCATTTTCAGGAGATCGGGATCGATACGGCAGGAAAGGTGTTCGTGGGAGTCAGCCTGATGCTTCCGCCTTCTTTCGGCGCGCGCATGGAAGACCAGAATATGTATGAGCTGATGCGGTTCTCCATCTTCCAGAAGATCAATGAACATCTGAAACAGAATAAGAACGGATTCGTGATCAAGCGGGATATAGATATCAACAATCTGATCCTTCTGGGGAATGACGAGAAAGAGGTGGGGGAGGAGGTCGCGTGGATCTGCCGGTGGATCCGGGAGCAGTATCATGTGCGGCTGGTCGTTGGGATCGGGAAGGCGGCGGAGCAGATCAGCGAACTGAAATATGCGTATAAGACGGCCAAGTTCTCCTGCCAGCTTTATTATTTCTGTGAGGAGGATGTAATACGGTATGACGGGATAACGCGGGAATTTCATTCCTCCTTCGATGATTATACGGAGATGTACAGCCGGATGCGGCAGGCCATTTTCAACAGGGAAGAGGATTGGATCAATGATCTGGAGGCGTTGATGGATACCATAGAGAACCTGCATTACGGCAACCGTTATGCAGCGGAGAACCGCTGCGTCGCCATGCTGCTGGATTTGCTCAGGGAGATACAGGAATATACGAAGCTTAACGAGAAGGACCGGAAGAGTTTCGAGACATTTGTATCCAACACCAGGCAGATGAATACATACAGAGAATTGCGGTTATTCATCAGGAAGAATCTCAAGAGCTTCGTGGAAGGCGCGCTCTCGGCGGAGAATGTCAAGGAGAGAGATGTGATTCGGCATGTAAAATATTACATCAGGGAACATTACGCGGAGGATATCAAGCTGGGGAAGCTGGCAGATATGGTTTATATGAATCCTTATTATTTCAGTTCCTTCTTCAAGAAGGAGACGGGTCAGAACTTCAAGAACTATCTGATCGAGGTGCGGATGAAGGCGGCGGTCAAGCTTCTGATGGAATCAGACGTCACCTCATATCATCTGGCGAATGCGGTCGGCTATAAGGATGTGAAGACATTTGTGGAGAAATTCAGAGGATATTACGGGGAGACGCCGACGGAATATAAAAAAAACAGGAAAGAAAACGGGGTTTTTTAATATCTTCTGGTGGGAATTTAAGAATTGGAATCGGAAATATTGATTAAAAAAACAATTCATATTATCCTCATTTTATACAAAATGTATAGAAGGAAGACAAATGCGAAGCATTTTTGAAAACGTCTTCCGACGAATTGCCGCCGAACGAAAAGTGAGGGGGCGCTACATTAAAGGAGGTAGGATTATGAAAAGAAAATTGATTGCGGCGTTATTATGCGGAACAATGGTGCTGTCCATGGCGGCATGCTCCGGCGGCGGAGATTCCAGTTCTTCAGACGGAGGCGGAGATGGGGAAGCTTCCTCAGACGGCGGGAAGACGGTAGAACTGTGGACTTGTTGGACAGAAGGCGCGGATACGGAAAAGGCCGGCACAGAGCAGATCGCGAAGTGGGAAGAAGAGACTGGCAATAAGGTAAACCAGACAAACTTCACTTATGATATGCTTCACGAGAAGATCCTGACGGCTGCGGCCGGCGGCAATGTTCCGGATCTGATCTGGGGACTTCCAGAGTATGTAGGCGAGTTCTACAATATGGGAATCCTTGAGGATCTGACAGACCGGTTTAACGGATGGGATGACAAGAGCGCCCTGTCTGATGCGGTTGTGAATGCTATGACCATTGACGACAAGATTGTAGGAATTCCGTATGAAATGACCGTTCGTGCGTATCTGGTGCATGAGGATCAGTTCAAGGATGCAAACGTTGAGACACCTGCTACCTGGGAGGATCTGCTGAAACTGACAGATTATAAGGAGAAGAACGGAGAGTATCCGACAGAGCTTGCCTGCACGGGCGTGCGTTCTGCCCAGGAGCTTCTGGTATATCTGGCACAGTATGATCTTGAGATTGCATCTGCCCAGGACGGCGGAAAATACAAATGTACCTGGAATGACAACAAAGAAGAGCTTGAGAACGCGACGAAGGTATTCCAGTTCTATAAGGATCTGGTTGACAAGGGAATTATCGACGAGAACTGCAAGAACTGGGGCTGGGAAGAGACAGACGAGAACTTTGCAACAGGTATCGTAGGTTCCTATGTAACAGGAAACTGGCTTGCTGAGAGAGAAGAAGGCAATGCAGATACCATGGGTGACGTATTGGTTGCTCCGATCCCATATCCGTCTGACGGACAGGCTGCTACATACATGGAATGTAAACCGCTCTTTATCCTGTCTGACAGCAAGAACAAGGAGGAAGCTTTTGATCTGGCATGTGCATTCTGCAGCAAAGAGTGGCAGGAAGCAGGATTTGCCGACAGATCTCCTCGTTCAGACGTATCTACAGACAGCAAATGGAGCAAGGATTTCCAGGCATTGTCCGATACCGGTATCACATTCCCGCCGGTAACCTTAGGCGGCGTGACACAGGCAATGCAGGACGCCATGGCGAAGGTCCTTCAGGAAGGCGAATCACCGGAAGAGACAGCGAAGTGGCTGTGTGACGCGGTGAATAAGTCTCTGGAAGATTCAGGAGAGCTTAGCGAATAATGTAATTCAACGAAAAGGGGCTGCTGCAGAGGATGCAGCATAGCCCCTTTTGGCAGTAGAACTGGAGGGAAGATATGAAAACGTCATCCAAATTGACACGAGACCAGAGGAAGCTTAAGACTGCATTTATTATGCTGCTGCCTGCCCTGGTGTTCCTTGCATTGCTGATCGCATTTCCGTTAGGGAAGGTAATCCATGATGCATTTACCCATGTACATCTGATCAATAAGTCAATGACCGGATTTGCTGGGATTGAGAATTTTAAGACGATCACAGAAGACGAGCATTTTGTCCAGGCGGTGAAGAATACGATACTCTGGACCATATTCTCGGTTGCGGGAGAATATCTGATGGGGATGATCACGGCTGTGCTGTTAAATCAGAAGTTTAAGGGGCGCGCGATCTTTCGGACCTGCATCTTTATCCCATGGCTGGTTCCGATTATCGTTGCCGGTATGACCTGGGACTGGATGCTGAACCCGGAGTTCGGTATCGTCAACTATATGCTGAAAAACATGGGACTGATCAGTAATTCTATTAATTTCCTGGGAGATTCGAAATATGCCCTTGCAACGGTGATCTTCGTTAATATCTGGCGAAGCTTCCCGTATTATACCATATCCTTCTTATCGGCGATGCAGTCGATCCCGGGGGATCTGGCAGAGGCGGCGTCCATCGACGGGGCCGGGATGTTTAGAAGGTTCTTCAGCGTAACATTGCCGCAGCTTCGGTCGGTATCGCTGGTCATCTTATTCATCCATGTGATCTGGACGGCAGTGAATTTCGACTTTATCTGGGTTATGACAGAGGGCGGCCCAAACTATGCGACCGAGACGCTTCCGGTTATGATCTACCGGTACTCCATGCGCAAGTTTGATGTAGGTGCGGCTTCCGCGTTGTCTACCATGATGTTTACGGTGATGGTGGTCTTATTCATCTTCTATTACCGCAAGAGATCACAGCTCAGCGAAGATATGGCATAGGAAAGGAGAGATGTGAGATGTTGAACAAGAGAAACCGCAAGATCGCCCAAGTGGTTACATACGTGTTGCTGGTAGTATTTTCTGTATATTGTATCTTCCCGTTCGTGTGGATGGTGATCTCTGCGCTGAAGCCTAAGACGGAGATCCGAACGGCGACGCCCTCCTTCGCTATCATAGAACCGACCCTTGAGAATTTCAAGAGAGTGCTGTTCGATGTGGGATTCCTGAATTATATCAAGAACAGCCTGTTGGTGTCGGTAGTGGCCTGTGTGCTGTCCATGATCGTTGCCATATTGGCGGGGTATGCGCTGAGCAGGTATTTTAAATTGAAGCTGGTGAAGGCATCCAACCTTGCCATGATGCTGTCACAGATGATTCCGGGCGTACTGCTTCTGGTTCCGCTGTATCTGATCATGCAGAGGCTCCATGTGCTGGAATCTTACCTGTCATTGATCCTGGCGTATACGACGTTCGTGATCCCGCTGTGTACCTTTATGATGAGCAGCTTCTTCGACACGGTGCCTCTTGCACTCGAGGAGGCGGCGGAGATAGACGGATGCAGCAAGGCACAGACGATCCTCAGGATTATCCTGCCGCTGTCGATTCCAAGTCTGGTGTCTACAGGGCTGTATGCATTTATCAATGCGTGGAATGAGTTCATGTTCGGGTATATCTTCATTTCCACGGATCAGTACCGTACACTGACGCCGGCGATTATGCTCTTTAAAGGGGCCAATACCATTGACTGGGGCGGACTGATGGCTGGATCCGTGATCGCGGTGATCCCGGTGACGCTGATCTTCCTGTTCCTGCAGAGGTACTTCCTGGCCGGATTAATGAGCGGGTCTGTGAAGGGGTAGCAATAGGACGGATTCACTGCTGCGAGTACCATTGGTATGAACAGTAGTGCAGAAAGGAGAGTGTTAAAATGAGACGGATAGAGATATGTGAGAATGGACTTCACATGGTGTGGGAGATCACGGACAGTAATGAGATCAAGCTGCTGCATTTCTCGGCGCTGCCATTTTCGGAGACGGATCTTACATCAGATACGGGTACCCAGTCCTTTTATCCGGTTGAGATACTGGTGTCCGGACAGGACCGGGTAGGAGAGCGTCATGGATCGAAATACATCCAGACTTCGCCCGGATACCGCATGAAATATAAGGATTTCAAGGATTACAGGAATGAAAAGGGACGCAAGCTTGAGGTCACAACGGAGGACAAGGAGACAGGGATCCTGGCAGTGAGCCATGTGCAGTTCTATGACGGGATCGCGGTAATCCGCTCCTGGACGGAAGTGACGAATGCAGGGGAGGAACCGCAAGGATTGGAGTATGTGTCTTCCTTCGCGTTAAATGGAATCGAGAAGGAGGGAATGAAGGACTTCGATGATAAGCTCAAGCTCTATATTCCTCACAACGCATGGCAGAAGGAGCTGCACTGGAACAGCTATCTGCCCAAAGACCTGGGGTTATCCTTATCTCAGCCTTATGGGATGTACCGTTCTTCCAAGACGATCGGAATAGGGAACACCGGTAACTGGTCTGCCAAAGAATACCTGCCTATGGGGTATCTGGAGAATCTGGAGACGAACTCGGCGCTCTACTGGCAGATCGAGCACAACGGCTCCTGGTACTGGGAGATCAGCGACCAGGACGGGCATGTGTATCTGAAATTAAGCGGTCCTACAGAGCATCATAACCACTGGTGGAAGAACCTGAAGCCTGGGGAGACCTTCGTCACGGTACCGGTGAGCGTGGGAAGCTGCGCCGGCGGATTCGACGAGGCCATGGGAGAACTGACGAAATACCGCAGGGCGATCCGCCGTGTGAATGACGATAATAAGAACCTGAAAATCATCTTCAACGACTATATGAACTGTCTCTTCGGCGATCCGACCACGGAGAAGGAGATCCCGCTGATCGACAAGGCTGCGGAAGCCGGATGCGAATACTACTGTGTGGACTGCGGCTGGTATTCTGACGGCTACTGGTGGGACGGAGTCGGAGAGTGGCTTCCGTCCAGGAAGCGTTTCCCGGGCGGGCTTCGGGAAGTGATGGACTATATCCGAAGCAAAGGCATGATTCCGGGAGTCTGGCTGGAGCTTGAGGTCATGGGGATCAAATGTCCCAAGGCAGACCGGGTTCCGGACGACTGGTATTTTACCCGCCACGGGAAGAGGGTCTACGACAGGAGCCGTTATCAGCTTGATTACAGAAACCCGGAGGTTCGGGAGCATGCGACGGAGGTCATTGACCGACTGGTAAATGAATATGGTGTGGGTTACATTAAGATGGATTACAATATCGAGCCGGGAATCGGAACAGAGTTGAATGCCGACAGTTTCGGCGACGGGCTTCTGGGGCACAACCGGGCATATCTTGCGTGGCTGGACGGAATATTTGAGAAATATCCGGAGCTGATCATCGAGAACTGCTCGTCAGGAGGGCTTCGGATGGATTATGCCATGCTGTCCCGTTACAGCATCCAGTCCACCAGCGACCAAGAGAACTATGTGCGGTACGCTACGATCGCGGCGAATTCACCTTCTGCGCTGACGCCGGAACAGTCGGCGATCTGGTCTTATCCGCTGACCGAAGGGGATCGGGAAGAGGTCATCTACAATATGGTCAATGCAATCCTTATGAGGATCCATCAGAGCGGTCATCTGGCGGAGCTTAGCGAAGAGCGGATGGACTGTGTGAAGGAGGCGCTTGACTTCTATAAGTCGATCCGGGGAGATATCAAAGAGTCGCTGCCCTACTGGCCGCTGGGTATCTCGGCTTACAAGGATCCGTGGGTGAGCCTTGGACTACGTGTGCCGGGGAAGGATTATCTGGCCGTGTGGAGACGAAACAGCCAGTTTGCCATGACGGCTATTCCGGTAAAACATCTGAGAGGGAAGGATGTAGAGGTCGTGTGCGGGTACCCGAAGGCGGGAGACTGCAAGTGGAGATGGAATAAAGAGGCAGGGGAGCTTACGGTTGAGCTTCCGGCGCCGGTGAGTGCACGTGTGTTCCGGTTAAGATATTAAGAACGGATGTGGGCTTTAATCATGGATTGTTTTGCAAATAAATTATAGCAAAGGCTTTACACTGCGATCACCGGTTGATATAATAAAAGTGACAAGTAAACGGCACTTATTAAAAGGTGGTGAACGATATGGGTATGAGCGACCAGCAATTTGAAGTTTATAACGCTTTGATAACTTTTGTTGATGAATTAATTGACAGAGAGACAGATGAAAATGAAAAAGAAAAGCTAAAAATACGCAAGAAAAACATTCTTGCGAATAATAAAGAAATAAACTAATTAAGGTGTAAAGTCTTTAGCGAATTAGTAAGGACTTTACACCTTTACTATTCTTATAATTTTTCTCTGATTGCCGATATAAAATATAAATAATGATTTATAGTGTTTGGTAGGTATCTGGTTAAGGGAGGTGTATCTTTGTGAATTTTAATATGATCCAGTCGTTGAATGCATATACAAGGAATATGGAGATGCAGATGAAGTGGCAGCAGAAGAAGGCGAACAGCGACTTTACTGCGGACGGGAGTATGAAGCTGGATGCGGTAAGCCGGCAGGCGGAAGAGATCAGACAGGCCCAGGCGGATGGTTCGGCGAAGCTTGCCGCACAGATCAGGACGAAGCTTGCGAACGGTAAGAAGCTGACGGCGGAAGAGATGGAGTATCTGCAGAAGAACGATCCGCAGATGTATCAGAAGGTGAAGTCTATCGAAGCAGAGCAGAAGAATTATGAGAATGAGCTTAAGAGATGTAAGACGAAGGAAGAAGTCCAGCGCGTGAGGACGAACCATGCGGCAGCTTCTCTAAGTGCGGTAAATAATATCAAGAATAATCCGAACATACCTGAGGGTAAAAAATTGGAGCTGATCTGGCAGGAACATATGAAGAATCAGGCTTTGGAGGAAGTCACGAAGGAATTCGTGGAGAGCGGCAAGTATGCTAAGCTTCCGACAGAGGCAGAGAAGGCCAAGGCCGAGAAGGAACTGGAAGAGGCGAAGAAGGCCGAGAAGGGCATCGAAGATCCGGAAGAGAAGATCGAGGAGGAGACCGAAGCCAAGAGTGATTCTGAGGCGGATGACGTGAAAGAGACGGAGCGGGCAGACGGAGTGGATGATTCATCGCAGGAGAATCAGATTGACGCAGCGAAGGCTCATGAAGCCGTTGAAAGGAGCAGGGCAGCCCTGCAGAAGCATGAGTTGACCCGCATGGAAGCTGAGACAACCCCGGAGGCTTTGAAGGTGAAGAGAGCCAAGGCCAGAGCGGCATACGAAGGCGTGCAGATGGAAGCACCGAGACAGCTTATGGATGTGAAGGTTGATTAATAATAGCGTTGCGTAGTATTCCGATTTTACAGCTATGTTTCCTTACAGTTTTATCATAAGCAATTCCTACGCCCAGGATTCGTCCAGTGTATTTGGGAGATCCAGTAATTCCAAGATTATTATTCGTCTTCCCATGAATCTATCCCCTTTCTTCTTAAACTTGAATATGAATTTCTGATCCTCTGTGATTAAAAAGGGTATTGCAAGAGCATGGAGTTGTCCATGCTCTTTTTGCGGGGAATATTCAGGGCGTATTTTTCGATATTATTTATGCATGCAAACTTGACTTGACGCGTAAACATGTTATTATTATAAAGAAGTATGATAGCGAAAGGAGAAGACAGAATGGCAAATCTAAAAAGCAGATTCAGGCAGGTTTTTGCATGTATGCTGGCAACCGGAATGCTGGTTGGCGGGCTGAGTCTTACGGCATTGCCGGTATCTGCGGAAGACCAATACCAATCCGGGGATTTTGGTTCTGGCAAATTGACAGGTGTAAGCCTGGATGTATATAGATACTTGAAAGAAGAGATCAAGAAGACAGCGGCAGGAAGCAGGCAGAGTGCGGAATATGATATCTCGTCTATAGTTCAGACGCTGGGAGAAGCAGAGGAACTCAACACCAGTCTTGAGACCATTAACGATTATCTTCTGATGGATTGCCCGTATGATTTATATTGGTATGACAAATCTGCCAAGGATGCGAACCCGGGCGTGGCGGGTGCGATCAGGCTCAATTATAATTATACAAGCAGCGGGCAGGCCAAGGATGTGATCGTCAGGATGCTGGTTTCCAAGGAGTACCGGTCAGAGAATTCGGCGGGCAGCGGTGAGTCCTGGTACTATACTGTAGATACAGGGCGTACCCAGAAGGCAAGGACGATTCCTGCGATAGCTCAGGATATTGTGAATGCTCATGCAGATAAGTCCGATTATGAGAAGCTGCTTGCCTATAAGAATGCGATCTGCGATCTGGTAGTCTACGATGAGGCTGCTGTCGGGCCGAATTATCAGCTTTCTAACGAGCCGTGGCAGTTGATATCCGTATTTGACGGAGATCCGAACACCAATGTTGTCTGTGAGGGGTATTCCAAAGCGTTTCAGTATCTCTGTGATCTGTCAGAGTTCGATAATGCAAGATGCTACACGGTTTCCGGCGGGATGGCAGGCGGGACGGGATCAGGATTTCATATGTGGAATATCGTTACTATTGACGGTGCGAATTATATGACGGATGTGACCAATTGTGACGCGGGCACTGTCGGCGCGCCGAATCTGTTATTTCTGGCGGCTCCTTCAGAAGGAAGCTGGGATACACAGTATAATTTCTCGGCAGGGATTAACTATAAGTACGATAATGTTATGAACGGATTGTTCGGCGAGAGTATTTTGAAGCTGGCTGACAAGAGCTATGAAGCGCCGGCTAACCCTGGCTCGTCTGGGCAGCCGGATAATTCCGGTGATCAGACTCCTATTGCGCAGCCAGATAATTCAGGAAATCCGGCTATCTCAGATAATTCGGGCAGTACCGGGAATTCGGATGCTTCCGGACAGCCGGCTCCTATTGCGCAGCCGGATAATTCGGCAGGCTCCGATACCTCAGACAAGAAAGAACAGTCAGAGAAAACTGATGATACCAAGAAGAAAAAGAAGACAAAGAAGACAGGAAACGCTAAAAAACAGGATACATCAGAGACAGACAACATAGAGAAATCAAAACTTGGCATGGAAATCCTTGACCCTGCCGTTCAAGGTGAATATCAGGTGGTAGAAGAGGGTATCAGGGCCACATATGTGAAGAATGGTGATGATCTGGAATTCGTCGACGCGTCTAAGATTGAAGATGTGGTGAGGGGCAAGTTAACACAGAAGCATAAGCTTGCTGCAACGGATGTCCAGGTTCATGAGATTGCGCTTAAGGTCAAGAATGACAAGGGTGAGTGGGAGGATGCCGCGGCAGAGAAGTTCCCCAAGAGCGGAATCAAGATCACTATGCCTTATCCAACGGGAACGAATAAGAATTTCCAGTTCTACGGGCAGCATCTGTTTGCAGAAGACGTGAACGGATATAAAGCAGGAACGATAGAAAATCTGGAGATCACGAAGGAGGACGGCGGAATATCCTTCGTTGTACATGGATTGTCACCGGTGTCTATTGGATGGAGTGATCAAGAAACGGAAGAGGATGCAACGGACTCCCAGGAAGCTGTGTCCGATCAGACGAGCAGGAATACTTCTCAGCGATCAGATTCTGGAAGCGATCAGCAGAAAACCCGCACGAAAAGTCCGAAGACGGCGGATGACAGTGCCATTATGTTCTATGTAGTTCTAATGTTGTTGGCAGTGGGAACTAGAGGTGTCTATAGGAGGAGAATTCGATTATAATGGATTTAAACAAATTTAAATGGACGAGAGAGCCTGAGCATTATGTCATCGGCAAGGATACAATTGAGATTATTACGAAACCGCATACGGATCTGTGGCAGAGAACTTATTATCATTTTCAGAATGACAATGCTCCGGTACTGCAGATGGAGACAGAGGAGAAATATTTTAGTTTCGTTGTAAAGACGGAATTTCATGAGAGTCATCACAGGTTTGACCAGTGCGGTATCGTCATGTATCTGGACAGTGAGAATTGGCTGAAAGGTTCTATCGAATATGAAAATGATGAGTATCAGCATTTGGGAAGCGTAGTGACGAATAACGGGTATTCAGATTGGGCGACGACAGTGATTGACGCTTCGGTGAAATCCATGTGGTATCGGTTTAGCCGGAGAGAAGATGATTACTGTATCGAATGCTCAAGAGACGGTATTAGATTTGAACAGATGAGAATCTGCCATATGCACGGCGGAAAGGGGAAGATTCAGTTTGGGATCTATGCCTGCTCGCCGGAGGAATCTTCATTTAAGGCGGTATTTTCTAATCTGCAGATGATGGAATGCCAGTGGAAGGCGCATGACGGGCAGCAGCCAGACTAATATAGTTAGAAAGAGATAACTGTCAGACTTCGAGAGCTTTGACAGTTATCTCTTTATCTTTGAAAGCTTGGGAGTGATTATCTTCGCAGTAACAGAATCAAACTACTACTTCAAGGATCACTCTATCGCCGCAGATAATTTCCTTTGCGCCCGGTATCTTATGCTTATTAAAATTGAAGCTGAGCAGATAGCCTTTTTGAACATGATATGCGTCCAGGTAGTCTGCCAATTGGGCTTCTCCGCGTTTATTATATTCGTTTCCGCGCCAAATCTTGATTTCTATGATGTATTGTACTCCGCGGTAATCGACGATTACATCGGTTCGTCCATTATCCCGTGTCCGTGATTCGATATAGTAATTCCCAGTGCCGTTGATGATTGGTTTTAGATACAGCAGGAAAAATTTCCGCCCATTTTCTTCGATGAATTTTTCATCGGCAGAACTGTATAGATCGTTCCAGTGTGTCATGAATTTTTTCAGTACCAGATCCATATCTAAGAAGCCGTTTTTAATAAATTGGTTCTTGTCAATGTTCCCTTCTGTAAAGAGCTGATTCCCAACTTCCTTCTCGGATAAGAAGTAATTATAGAAGCAAGTCTCGAAAATCCGGTTGGCGATTACCAAGGTTCCCTGTTCGTTCTTCACAAAACCAAACATGGATGCGATATCAATAACGGTGTTCTCAGGATTGTATGAGATTCTGTAACCTTTGAATAAGATCGCCTGTACAATCTCCTTTAATTCAGGATAATCGATAAGCTTATTAATAAGAGAACCAAACAGAGGATTTTTTGTGTAAAACAAGATCTTCACTGCTTCAAGGAATCCTTCTTTTGTCCAGGCAGAAGATGGATTCGGGAAGTTGGGAGTGCCGGCAATTTTCTCATCTATAAGTTTACAGATCCGGGAAACCAGATATGGATACCCGGAGGTATAGGCATAAAGGAGATCTGCGATCAGAGCAGTATTCATTCCTGTATGACGGTCCTGCTCATATTCTGTAAGCATCTCCTGTATTTCAAGAGACTGAAAACTCATAGATACATCAAATTCTGCCGCGATGTTCCACGGGCTGTTTTTTTGATGTTCCTTATCTGAGCGAATTTTTAATTTTAGATTTCTAATATCGTATACACCAGCCAGAATCACAGAATGAAAGGTAGGTCGCTGCCGCATCTTGAGATACTTATTACGAAGCATACCCAAAAATGACAAGAAAATCTCTTGATTTCCCGCCTGATCCACTTCATCGATAAGCAAGACAACCGGTTTGTCAGCTGTTTTACATATGTTTGAGATTAAATTGGATATAGCAGGGAAATTAACGGCAGTAGTGTCAGACTGCCGTATATTTTCCAAAGCATCCCTTGCAGAATCAGCGATGCCATCTGTCTCGCCATATGCAATAGCATCGAACAGAAGCCCGGAGAATATCTTGCAAAAAGCAGATTCACTGCGGTAGGATTCTTCGGACAGTCCTTCGAAGCTGATATAGAACACAGAATAAGATTTTCGAAGCTGTTCGCTTAGCCTGTCAAGGGTGGTTGTCTTTCCATATTGACGTCCTCTGTTGATAGAGAAATACTTCCTGTTATCAACTAGTTTTTGTATTTGTCTGATTCGCGGATCCAGATTCACCATATAGTGTTCATCAGGATAACAGGGGCCCTCTGTGTTAAAATATCTTGCCATATGCAATCGCTCCTTTATAACGATTCTGCAATATGCCGTGCTACATACACGCCGCTTGCCGAAGCGTGGGAGAGAGAATGTGTTACTCCGCTTCCGTCCCCTATGATATAGAGCCCTTTAAACCGGCTCTCCAGGTTCTCATTGATATCTACTTCCATGTTGTAGAACTTCACCTCTACACCGTAGAGCAGGGTATCGTCATTGGCAGTTCCCGGTGCGATCTTATCCAGGGCATAGATCATCTCCATAATGCCGTCCAGGATCCTCTTAGGCAGCACAAGGCTTAAGTCTCCGGGCGTGGCGGCAAGGGTTGGAGTTACCAGCCCTTCCTGGATCCGGTTGGCGGTGCTCCGCCGTCCTCTCACCAGATCTCCGAACCGCTGTACGATCACACCCCCGCCGAGCATGTTCGAAAGCCTGGCGATACTCTCACCGTAGCCGTTGCTGTCCTTGAAAGGCTCGGAGAAATGCTTGGCAACCAGCAGGGCAAAGTTCGTATTCTCTGTCTGATGCTCGGCATCTTCGTAGCTGTGTCCGTTGACGGTGACGATGCCGTTGGTATTCTCATTCACCACGATACCGTAAGGATTCATACAGAAGGTACGGACATTGTCTTCGAACTTCTCCGTGCGGTAGACGATCTTGCTCTCATATAATTCATCGGTCAGATGTGAGAAGATAACGGCAGGAAGCTCCACGCGTACCCCGATATCCACACGGTTGGACTTGGTAGGGATGTCAAGCTCGTGGCAGATCTTCTCCATCCACTTGCTTCCGCTTCTTCCAACGGAGATGATGCATTTCTTACAATCCGCAGACTGTTCTCCATAATGAACACGGTAGCCGTCTTCCAGACATTCCACGTTATCTATCGCAGTGTTAAAATGAAAATCAACCTGGTCCTTCAACTCGTCATATAATTTCTCCAAAACCACGTAATTGATATCTGTTCCCAGATGGCGGACGGAAGCATCCAGAAGCTTGAGCTTATTTTGCAGGCAGACCTTCTTGAACTGGGTACCGGCAGTGGAATACATCTTCGTCTGTTCGCCGCCGTGGCTGGTGTTGATATCGTCCACATAACGCATCAGGTCAAGGGCCTGTTCCTTCCCGATATACTCGTAGAGAGTGCCGCCGAAGTCGTTGGTGATGTTATATTTCCCGTCTGAAAATGCCCCTGCGCCGCCGAATCCGTTCATGATCGCGCAGGTCTTGCATTTGATGCAGGACTTCACCTTCTTGCCGTCGATGGGGCAATGCCTGTCCTTAAGCGGAACACCTGCTTCGAAGACGGCGATCCTAAGGCTGCTGCTTTTCTTAACCAACTCGTAGGCAGAGAAGATCCCGCCGGGACCCGCGCCTACTATAATTACATCATAATTCATAGTGTGTGACTCCTTTCTAAAAAACTGCCATGACACTCAACCGTAAGTATCTCCCATTATAGAGTGAGGGCCAGATTCAGTCAAGACTCTTTTCGACTATAATACAGGAAGAGAGCAGCGGTAAGCAGCAGACACAGTCCTTCTGCCATAGTGGCCGCCCACCAGATTCCGCTTCCGCCAAAGAGCGCCGTCAGGATCTGAAGACTTAAGGCGACAAAAAGAAAGCCTCTGCCAAGGGAAATCGCCATGGCAGACTTAGGGGATTCGATAGCTGTAAAATACCCTCCGATGATCACGTTAAAACCGCAGAGCAGAAAGGAGTACGAGACGGTGTCAAATATCCTTACAGAGGCGCCGCGCAGTTCTGACAGTTCTGGCGAGATAAACAGGCTCACCAGAGGCGCTGCGATGCCCCGGGATATGAGGAAGGCTGCAATAGAGAAAACCGTACCGAACGTTAAGGCGTATTTCAGCAGCCTGTGGTATTTGCCGGGTATTCCTTTGCCGTAATAGTAGCTGACCAGCGGTTGTATCCCTTGTGCGATACCTGCCATGGACATGACGATGATGGTGCTGACATAGGTGACGATGGTGTAGCTTACGATGAATTCTTCGCCCAGGTATGTCAGGATCGCATGGTTGAACAGGAAGATCACGATTCCGGCGGAGAATTCTGTGATGCCGGAGGACAGCCCGATCTTCATCGTCCGCCAGGTGAGAGACAGGGACGGAGAGAACCGTACCAGCTTCATATGTGTCCTTTTGCTGCAGAAATGCGTCAGGTACAGCAGGACTACGATGAATTGTGAAAGCCCTGTTGCGAATGCGGCTCCCCAGACGCCTTTGTGAAATGCGATCACGAACAGGTAATCAAGGATGCAGTTTAGTACGGCTCCGGCTGTGACGATGACCGTAGCCAGCATCGGATAGCCGTCGGTCTTGATCAGTACCTCCAAAGAGTAAGAGCTGATAAAGAACACGCTGAAACAGGCGATCGTGGTAATATAAGTCCTGACGTATTCTATTGTAAGCTTAGTGGCGCCAAGGAACAAGGCGATCTCTTCGGATTTCCACAGTACGGCGGCGGTGATCAGCGCGGACACCAGGATTACCGTCAGGATATTCTGGGTAAATACTTCCTTCGCCTGTGTCTCTTTTTTCTTGCCAAGCAGGATCGCAATGACGGTGGATGAACCGACTGCGAACATCAGCGCAACAGAGAACAGCAGGGTGACGAAGGGCATGGCGATATTGACGCCGGACAGCGCAAGCTCCGATACGCCCCTTGCCACGAACAGCCCGTCGATCATGGTATAGAGGGTGAAGACCCACTGTGCGATCAGCGACGGAATGATAAAACGGAAAAAATCATGTTTTAATGATTTGCCTTCTAATTTCATAGATATAGACCTCCTGAATCTGTATTCATATTAAACCTTAGTATTATACTAAGGTCAAGAGGGTTTTTAAGATTGTATTCAGAATGGTTTTCCTCTATAATGAAAATATATCAAATATACGGGTTTCGCGGATGGATGATTCAGTTGGAGGAGGAGAAGATGTTAATATTTTTATTATTTTTGTGGGTGCATCTGGGAATGCTGCTAGGAGGAATATTCCTGATCAAGCGGGGGAAACGGACGTTGGGGAGGAGTATCCTGACGGTCTGGCTGCTGGTCTTGGCGGTGCCGGCGGCATATCTTAGTCTGGCAGTCGCGGCGCTGACGGTACAGGCGGTGCTTGGAGTGTCACCGGACCGGTATGTGGCAGTGCTGGCAGGTATCGCCGCATTGGTGATTGCCATATTCCTCTGCATCATATGGGGTGTCCTTAAGAAGAAGAAGGTCTATGTTCCCATCTGTGTTATAAGCGGGATTCTGGCGCTTGCCCTGGGAGGAAATGCGGCATATGACATTTACCAGAGGAGCATCCCCAAGATCAGCGAGAAGGACAACCTGCTGTATACCTATGCGCCTTACGGCAGCGGCAGCAAGGTCTATATCCCGGATGAGGAACCGGAGATCCGGTTCACGGAGGATATTCCAAGGATGGACGGCGCGACGGCGCTGTATCCGATCTACTCGTCATTTGCAAGGATGGTGTATCCAAAGGAAGTTCTGGAGAGAGAAGAGTATGAGATCTATAATAATGAGTATCTGCAGTGTACCAAGACGCCGCAGGCGTATGAGAATCTTGCGAATGGAGAGGTGGATGTGATCTTTGCCGCGGCTCCGTCGGATGAACAGGTGAAGTATGCGAAGGATCTGGGAGTAGAATTCGAACTGACGCCCATCGGCAGGGAAGCGTTCGTATTCTTCGTCAACGTGAAGAACCCGATTGAGGAGATCACGGTGGAGCAGATTCAGCAGATCTATTCCGGGGAGCTCACGCAGTGGGATGAACTTGGTGTGAAAGGATTTGGAGAGATCCAGGCATTTCAGAGGAGTGAGGGCAGCGGGAGCCAGAGCACCCTTGAGAAGCTGATGGAAGGCAAAGATCTCATGGAAGCGCCCAAGGAAGACGTGGTGGATATGATGGCGGGAATCATAGAACGGACGGCGGATTACAAGAACTACAGGAATGCGCTGGGTTTTTCGTTCCGTTTTTACTCTATGGAAATGATTCAGAATAAGCAGATCAAGCTGCTTGAAGTGGACGGAATCTCCCCGACGGAAGAGAATATTGAGAACGGGACCTATCCTCTGGCATCAGAATTCTACGCGGTGACCAGACCGGATGCCAGCGAGAACACGAAGAAGCTGGTAGAATGGATACAAGGAGAGCAGGGGCAGGATATCATCAAGGGGACGGGGTATACGCCGCTGGAAATGGAATAGGACTGATTATGAAAAAGTATTTTAAGATAGGTGAGATATCGAAGCTGTATCATATCGGCGCAGATTCCCTGCGGTATTATGAGAAGATTGGAATCTTAAAGCCCAGGCGGGGAGAGAACCAGTACCGGCTCTACCGCACGGAGGATATCTGGAGGCTGAATGTGATACGGGAGCTCAGGGAGCTGGGATTCTCTATGGAGCAGATCGGGGATTACCTGAAGGATCATACGGTGGACACGGCCAGGGCGATGTTAGAAGATGAGCTCCGTATGATCGAAGCGAAGCAGGAGAAGTTAAGGCAGCTTCAAAGGAATGTAGAAGAGCGGGTCCGGATGCTGACTGAATGCGGGAATAAGGAGATGGGGAAGGTCAGGCTTATCCGTCTGCCGGACAGGCGTTGTCATTATATTGACGAAGGATACCAGAAGGACGAGGAGATGGACGTGCTGATCAAGCGTCTGCTGAACAGGAGTCCGGAGAAATTATACATTATAGGAAGCAACCGGATCGGGTCTGTTATTTTAGCAGAGAATGCCGAGAGCGGCCGGTGCAGGGAGTATTCCGGAGTGTTCATGATCGATGGGGAAGGTGATACAGTGATCCCCGGCGGAGATTATCTGACCGTCAGCTATCGCGGGGATTGCAGGCAGAATTATGAGTTCCTGCCGCAGCTTCTAAGATATGCTAAGGAGAAGGGGTATCGGATGGTGAGCGACGTGTATGAGATCTTGTGGGTGGATATTCATGTGTCGGAGAAGGTGGAAGAGCATATCACGGAGCTGCAGTTCCGGGTGGAGATTTTTCTATAAGTTATTATTGTAAATTTCTATATGGAATGCTAGAATGAACGAAAGATAGTAATGGTACAGACGAGCTGCCCTGTTACGAAGAATATTCAAGAGATACAATTGAGAGGTACAGTGATGTTGAAGGGGATAAATGATAAGAAAAAAGAGGAGATCATTCAGACGGCATCTATCGTCGCGGGATGTCTGATCTATGCGATAGGCCTGAATATGCTGATCACGCCGCTCGCATTATATAATGGGGGATTCATGGGTATTGCGCAGTTGATCCGTACCTTTATGGTCAGTGTCCTGCATATCCGGATACCGCAGGGGATGGATATTGCGGGTGCGATCTACTATGTCATGAATGTTCCGCTGTTCTATATGGGATGGCGTATCATGGGGAAAGCATTCTTCATGAAGTCATTGTTCGGTACGACTGTGATCAGTATCTTCCTGGTGCTGGTTCCGGTGCCGGGAACGCCGATCATCGAAGATTATCTGACTGCTTGTATTATCGGCGGTATCATCGCAGGGTTTGGGAGCGGTCTGATCCTGCGGGGAAGAGGATCGGCAGGCGGTCCGGACATCATCGGTGTGTGCTGCCTGAAGAAACGGATTAACCTGAGTGTGGGGCAGGTCAATATTCTGCTGAATATGGTGGTATACGGAATCTGTCTGTTCATGTTTAATATTGAGATTGTGGTGTATTCTCTGATCTATGCGACGGTATTTGCATTGACGGTTGATAAGATACATATTCAGAATATTAATACAAGTGTGATGATATTTACCAAGAAGCTTGGAATCTCTAAGGCAATCATGGAACAGACCGGACGCGGAGTTACGACCTGGGATGGTGAAGGAGCGTATACACATATGCGGTCTTATATTTTATTTGTGATGATTTCCAAATATGAGGTGAACCAGATTAAGCAGATTGTGCATAGCATTGATCCGGATGCGTTTATGATCCTGACGGAAGGGTCTGCTGTGGTTGGGAATTTTGAGAAGCGGTTATAAAGATTTCCTTTTTAGAATAGAAAGAGTGGCTGTTCAACCACTCTTTTTAGTTCCCGCAATATTTCCCACAATCCTCTTCAAAATCCTGAACCTGCGTCTTAAGAGAAGCAAGCTCTGCATCAGAAAGACTGCCGATTAAGGCGGTTATATTGGCTTTTGTTCCGACAGGATTGCAGGGAACCTCTAATGCAAAGTCGCTGTAAGCACGGAGTTTGTTGAAATACATAGCTGTGTCCGGTTCTTCTTTGCCGCTGCGGCACATATGATACATCATGACGCAGTCTGTTGCGTCAGTTTCCGTACATTCTTTACAGATCCATTTGCCGAGGTAGTAATATTTGTTCCCGATCTGGTATAAAAAACCAGGGGATTTAAGTAACTGTTCGGATATCATGAAAAAGCGCCTCCCTTAGATTTTATCTTACTTAAAAAGTATCAGAAACAGGAGAAAAAAGCAAGCGTTTCCAGATTAGATGCAAGATCCCGCCCCCCATAATGATAGAAAGAATATAGATCAGTATTCCGGCTTCATTGCCAAGAGCCCTTGCGATATCGCGGAAAACAATCTGCCCCATGAAATGATAAGGACTGATATAGAACATATTGATCTGCCCGTAAGGATGTACAGCGATATTGATCAGGGTTGCGGTCATGCAGCAGGCAAGGAAGATGCAGGAGCATTTGGCAAATCCTGCTGAGGAATGATCGGAAGCGCGGCTTACTCCGGCGCGGATCCCGATCCCGATCAGCAGGATATGCCAGGCGAAGGAGTGGACGGTAAGCGGAGTATAGCTGTAATGCATGCCGGTAGTATCGAAGAAGGTGAAGATGCCGCCAAGCAGCCCGTAATCCATGAGAAATGCAAGCAATATGCCGCGGATGCGGGGGGAGGTAATCCATGGGAGGATCAGGCAGATGTACATAGGGATGCTGCATAACTGGAAGGGGAAATACCACCAGTTATAGTTTCCGTTATTTACGATATAAGTAAGACAATATTGTTTCCAGATCTCGCTTATAAGCATCAGGATTCCGCAGGACAGGAAAAAGCGGCCGGATACTTGTTTGAAATTATGTTTTAGCATATGGTTTCGTCTCCCGTAATAGTTTCCCTTGAAAACATATTTATTATACACCTGATTGAATAAATATGCTATAATTGAAACCGTGCGCCAGGTTCATTGCCGTGAGTGCAAACAGTAACTTGTGCGCGTATTATGACGGCATAATGATACGAGGAGATAAGAGAGTATGAAGACAAAGAATGCATTTATATTAGCGTTGACAGCATTTATCTGGGGGACGGCATTCGTTGCCCAGAGTGTGGGAATGGATTATCTGGGCCCATTTACGTTCAATGGAGTCAGGAGTATGATAGGAGGTATTGCGCTGCTTCCCTGTATTGCGCTGCTTCAAGTGATTAATGGGAAGAGCAGAGCAGAAGAGGGAGAAGGGAGCAGGAAGGATCTGGTGACCGGGGGGATTGCATGCGGGCTGCTACTGTTCGCGGCAAGCAGCCTTCAGCAGATAGGAATCCAGTATACGACGGCAGGTAAAGCAGGATTTATCACGGCGTTCTATATCGTGATTGTCCCGGTGTTTGGAATATTCCTAAAAAAGAAGATCGGATGGAAGGTGTGGCTTGCCGTTGTGATCGCCCTTGCAGGTCTGTATTTCCTGTGCATAACGGAGCATTTTACTGTAGGAAAGGGGGATGCACTGATCTTTCTGTGTGCACTGGTATTCTCCCTGCACATTCTTGTGATCGATTATTTCTCGCCGAAGGTGGATGGGGTGAAGATGTCCTGTATCCAGTTCTTCGTCTGCGGGCTTGCGTCTATGCCGTTTATGTTTGCGATGGAGACGCCGGAGATCGGGGCGATGATTGCTGGGTGGATGCCGCTTCTCTACGCAGGAGTGCTGTCCTGCGGTGTCGCATATACACTGCAGATCATCGGACAGAAGAATGTGAATCCTGCGGTGGCGTCGCTGATCTTAAGCCTGGAATCCTGTTTCTCCGTGCTTGCGGGATGGGCTGTTCTTGGCGAAAGGCTCTCGGTGAGGGAGTCTGCCGGCTGCGTGTTGATGTTTGCTGCGATCATACTGGCTCAGTTGCCGGAGAAAGAAAAATAAATCTTGCAAATAGAAAATGCGTAGTGTATAATTTCAATGAGTAAACATTTGTTTACTCATTGAAATTATAAAACAGAGTTGAGCCGTTGAGGAGGATGAAGGATGGAGAGTCAATTGGTATGGAAGGACGAGTATAATATCGGTGTGGATATAATTGACAGAGAACACCAAAGACTTTTTAGAATTATCAATAAATTATTTGCGTTCAGTGACGAGAAGAATAAGAGCCAGTGGGCATGTCAGGAAGGGATCAAGTATTTTAAGGATCATGCGGCGAAGCATTTTGTAGATGAAGAGAAGTATATGGCTTCTATTGGTTATGAGGGGTTGGAATCCCATGGGCGGCTTCATCGGGAATTCCGTGAGAAGACATTGCCGTTACTTGAAAAGGAACTTGAACAGATGGAGTATTGTGCCGACTCGGTAGAACATTTCCTTGGGGTCTGTGTCGGGTGGCTGATCGGGCATACCATGATGGAGGATCGTGCGATCACGGGGGCAGGCGTGAGCAGATGGGATGAGCTTCTGCCGGAGGACAGGCAGGAGGCTGTGAAGAAGATCATCATCCAGTTGGTGTATGATCTGTTCCATTTGGAATCGCATGTGATCAGTGATACATACGGCGGGGAGAAGTTCGGAAGAGGAGTATATTATCGGCTGGTCTATGGTACGGACCAGAGTGAAGAGAAGTGTGAAGTTTTCCTGGTATTTGAGGAAAGGCTCCTGATCAATACGGTCGGCAAGGTGATGGGAATCGAGACGAACAAGCTGGAGACTATGCTGGTCAATGCGGCAAGATATACGGCGCGCCAGTTCGTAGAGCGGGTTATAGAGCAGATGCCGGACATGGAAGGATATAGGCTGAAGGAAGAGAATCTTCTTACTTATGAGGAATTCCAGAGTATATTTGAGAATGAAAAGCTGCAGGTAAGCCTGCTGGTTGATACGGGCAAGGGATATTTCGCATATTGTACGGTGGCTCCGCATCTTCTTAAGAAGGGAGATGTTACGCCGATCGGTGCGGATAATGCCATGGCCGAGGTTGAGAGATATCTCAAGAAGCGTGAGGAGAGTCCGAAGCCAAAGGTACTTGTGGTGGATGATTCAATCACTATCCGCGAGGGGATTAAGAATCTGTTAGAAGAGGATTATGATGTGTCGGTTGCCGCGTCCGGAACTGCCGCGATCCGGTGCCTTATCTTAGATAAGCCGGATCTGGTTCTGTTGGATTATGAGATGCCGGTCTGCGACGGCAAGCAGGTGTTGGAGATGATCCGCTCGGAGAATGCATTTGCAGGTATCTCGGTCATGTTCCTGACCGGAAGGACAGATCCGGAGACTGTTCGGAAATTAGTATCCTTGAAGCCGGACGGATATCTGGCCAAGTATTTGAAGCCTGCGGAGATTAAGCAGAAGATAGACGATTATTTCGAGAAGAAGAAGCAGGGGTAAGAGAAGATGCGGTTTGTGATCCAGAGAGTGACAGAGAGTGAAGTGCAGGTAGACGGCGAGGTCCTTGGCAGAATCGGGAAGGGTTTCCTGGTGCTGATCGGGGTCAGTGATTCCGACACGAAGGAGATCGCGGATAAGATGGTGAAGAAGATGCTTGGCCTTCGGATCTTCGAGGACGAGCAGGGGAAGACGAACCTGTCTCTCGATACGGTCGGCGGAGAATTGCTGCTGATCTCGCAGTTTACGCTGTATGCCAACTGTAAGAAGGGGAACCGTCCAAGCTTCATAGAAGCAGGTGCGCCGGATATGGCAGAAGAGATGTATGAATATATCATCGGGAAATGCAAGGAGCAGGTTCCGGTCGTAGAGCGGGGGCAGTTTGGAGCAGATATGAAGGTAAGCCTGGTCAATGACGGGCCGTTTACGATTATTTTGGATTCGGATATGTTATAAGGAAAATATAGTTTGCAAGAAAATGCTCAAGGAATCCTTGGGCATTTTTTGAACAGAAAATATTTATTTGTGTTTATATTTATCTGAAAAATGGTAAAATATAAACAGGAGGAGGGGATTTTATGTTCAGTAAGAATTTGAAATATTATAGATTAAAAAATAATATGTCTATGAAAGAACTGGCTTCTTCCATAGGGGTAACCCCGATGACGATCAGTTATTATGAAAGCGGAGAACGAAGACCAGGGATGGGGACCATAAAGGCATTGGCAGAAGTGTTAGATGTCAGAGTAACGGATTTCTTGAACAGTCGGAATCAAAATCTGGTCTTTTCACATGGAGAATTCCGCAAAGGAAGCAGATTACCTGTAAAACAACAGGACTATATAAGAGAATCGGTTGAAGAATATCTGAGCAGATTCTATTGTGTGATTGATATGCTTGGCGGTGAGGTTTTACCGGAAGCGCCAGTCTGTCATGGTCTTAGGCTTGTAGAGGATATAGAAGAAAATGCTTTTTCAATGCGTAGATATCTTCATATCTCAGAATTTGGGCCTGTTGGTAATCTGATTGGAATTCTGGAAAACAAGGGAATTCTTGTTTATGTGTCTGATATTGATAATGATGCATTTTCAGGAATGAATGGTACGGTAAACGGACGCCCCTTTATTGTGGTAAATGGAAAAATGAATACGGAAAGAATCAGATCCACGATTGCACATGAAATGGCGCATATTTTGTTTGAATGGCCGAAAGATATGGAAGAAAAGCAAATGGAAGAAATGGCGACTGCAATCAGCGGAGCTTTTCTGTTCCCAGAAGAGGATGCAAAGCGGGAATTAGGGATTCGAAGGACTTCCGTAACGAAAGATATGCTACTGGTATGTAAAGAATATGGAATATCGATGTATCTTCTGGTTAAGAGGGCGAATCTTTGTGGTATTGTGAGGGATAACGCGGCAAAGAATTTTTATATTAAGGCTGGCCGGGCGGGATGGAAGAAGAATGAACCATCGCGGATTCCGGAAGAGGAACCGACACTTTTTATGCAGTTAGTGTTCCGGGCAGTCAGTGAGAATGGGATATCTGTGCAGAAAGGAGCGGAGTTGCTGAAGAAGCCATATTCATATGTAATGGAGCAGTGTTTGGCGGAAGAAGGGGAAGCGGATGGAATATATTAGCAGTGATACAAATATTTGGCTGGATTTTGCGAATATAGGACATTTAGAACTGCCATTCAGATTGCCATATACGTATTTGATGAATGTGGATGCAGTACATGATGAACTTTTGGCACCGCCAGAGTTGGGATGATTGGTGTGCTGGATCAGTTATATCAAAGGGAGTACATTGATAAAGAGGTTTATTTAGAATGTTTGCTTAGATTGCAAGAATTTAATGGCGGTAAAGTTCGGTTGCCGGCAAAAGAGATTGGGAGAAGGATTGAAGAGATTAAAGCTGACTACAACACTTAAATATGCCATTGGATTCTTTTAGATTTTAAGAATATGTGTGGAAAGGGATTTACATGAAGATAAACGAAATATTAGCTGAAAATATCACAAAAGATTATTTTAATGCAAAAGTAAAGACAGAAGTGATATTTGATACAATACTGACTCCTGTTATCGGTGAAATTTTAACCGTAATTGGACGGGAAAATAAAAAGTTAAAAATAAATGGAGAAATGAAGCTACTTGCAAAGGAATTTCCGATGTTAAAACTAAACGAAGAGAATGAAAAAAACAATTACCGTAACTGTAATGCGGATTACCTTATGTGTGATAATAATACCGTATACTTTGTAGAATTGAAGACGACGCAGAAAAGTATTAATAAATTCCAGATGAAAAATTACTTAAATTACCTCGCGAATTGTGAAAATAAGAGATTTGCAGATGTTTCGGGTAGAGCTTTTATTGATTTATTAAATCATGTAAGTAAAACAGGATACCCACATAACGATCAAGGCAAGAAAGAAAAGGATGATTTAAAACAGTTATTTGAGGTGATTATAAACTATCCTAAAAATGACGGAAAGATTCCTGAAGGTTGGGAAGAAGACAATACTCACGCAGCCAGGGCAATCTCTTACTTAAAAAAGGAGAAAGCAACTTCATCAAAAAAATACATATTCACTGCCGGACAGATGCTTGACAATATGAAAGACGACAAATGGTGGAATTGCAAACAGATAAAATTGCTTTATCTTTTGCACTCAGAAAAACAAATATCCAAATATCTGCAAAAAGGTATTATCTTTGTAACTTTTCGGGAAATTGTTGAACGGGCATATGCAGTTAGTGAGGAAATGGAGAAGAAGGGTCTGAAAAATTATTGGGAATGGATTGTGAAAATACTGATTCAGTGTGGCTTGGTCTAACCCCATTAATCGCAGCAATAACTAAGAGGAGAATTATAATGAAAACAAATAGCAAGAAAAATCATCTGTCTCATATCATGATCTTTTTCATTATGCTTCTTTTTGCTGCTTGTTTAACTGTGAATGCAGTTGTTTGTTCACGCAGGGTATTTGACTGCAATCATAATCTTTATGAACAGTCAGATCAGGCAGGTATAATTGAGACACAGGCTGCTTTAAAAAGAATAGATACAGGTTTGGCTGCAAAGGGAGACGGTGATGACAATATAACGAGGAACAAATGTCCAATACCCGTGAGCATGGTACTTTCAAAAGGATATGGTCAATTTATTTTTCTTGTTATAGCTTTTCTGTTTTTCTATAAGGTTTTATTTATAGTATTATCTGAGAGATGGACATTAATTGATCAGAAGGTACGTCTGGATAATTGAATCAGCTTCATTTTATATCATTGCAAGTGTGATAACAGGTATAAGCCATTTTCAGGATCAGACATGGCTTTCTTTTTGTATGCATAAATAATGAAGCAGAGAGAGCAGTCTCGGAAACTCTTTAAGCCCGAATTTCCGCTCTTTTTTCATGTTCTTCTTTTTTGCTTTCCTCCATATCCCGGAAAACATTTTTGTTAAATTTTCAAAAAAGTATTGACATATAAGTCAAAATGTGCGGCGCGTTTGGTGACCATATACGCCAGTCACCAAACGCGCCCCTTGTAGTTAAGAAGCGTCTGTGCCACACGCACAGCATTAAACTAAACTACTAGGAGGTGCACTTTATGATCAAGTACTGGCAGTCCATGCAAGATTACAAGTACTTTCTCAACGAATCCAAAGTCCATTTCGATTCCTCTGAAAGAGTCCGGCTCCATACGGAGCTTTGGAAACCTTGGCAGAAACTCCGCCTAGGCCATGGAGTTCCTTCTGCCCTTTTACTCCAACACTGGCAGGCCCGCTAAGAACCAGCCACAAATCTTAAGGTCTTTTATCCTTTTCTTTCTTCTATTTTCAGAAGGTTTGGCCAAGCTATCCCTTACCCTTTGGGTCGACAGGCTCAAACATGACCGCCTCCTTGCCGCTCTCATCGGCTGCACTACGGATTCCCTGCCGCCCCTCGGTTCTTATTTTGACTTCATGGACAGGCTCTGGACTGCACCGCCAACGGACTTATATGCGCGGGACAAACTGCTTCCGGCTTCCTGGAACACCAAAAAGCCGGATAAGCCCAAAGGCAAAAAACAGAAAGCACAGGAGGCAAAGCCCAAAATCACAGAATCTATCGAAAAACGGCTCATGAGCGGGAAGGATATCCCTTTTAACTTTGAAGGGCGGCTGCAGCGCTTCTTCTATCACGTGGCTGTCCTGCCTTCCATGGAATCCGGTCTCATACCAAGGGAACACCTTACGGTTTCCGGAGACGGCACCGCCGTGCATACCCATGCCTGCCCACGCGGGCACCACAGGGTTGGCGCACCGGAAAACCTGCGGCATTTCCCCGACCCCGATGCTTCCTGGGGCTGGGACAGCGACCTGGAAAAATATTACTTCGGCTACACTTTGTTCCAATTATCCTGCTATAACAGTGAACTCAGGACAGATCTCCCCCTGCTTCTGCGTTTTACCAGTGCAAAGCGTCATGATTCGGTCAATTTCCTTGTCGCTTTCCATGAACTAGAAAAACATATGCCGGCTGTTTCCACCTCGAATATGTGCCTGGATTCTGCAATGGACAATTACCCCACCTACCGGATCCTTAAAAACAGGGGAATACGGGCCTTCATCGACCTGAACGACAAATGCGGCCGGCCAAAAACAATTCCTGATACCATCACCATTGACAAAGATGGAACGCCCTTATGTCAGGAAAAACTGCGCATGAAGCCTAACGGTTATGACAAATCCAGCGGTTACCTCATGTGGCGCTGCCCCTATGGGAAAGATCACTGTTCCAAATGTAAAAACTCCTGCACCGATTCCAAATATGGGAGAGTCGTCAAGACCCGGCCCGAATGGGATATCCGGCTTTACACCGACGTCCCCCGCGGCACAGATGCTTATAAGAAGATTTATAATCAACGCACCGCCACGGAACGTATCAACAACCGCATCCTCAATGATTACGGACTGCACCGTATGTTCATACACACAAAGGAGCATTATTCTTTCATGACGACCATGATTGGAATCTGCATCCATCTGGATGCCCGCTATAAACAGCAGGTGCAGGCAGCGGCATAAACCAAGTTTCCTGCTTCTGGATTCTTTCAGGCCTGTTTTCCGACAGGTTTTAAAGTCATGCACATTTTTATTCTTTATGCTCTCTGGACTGCTCAAGCCCCATAATCATCCATCCCTTATCCCTCTCATTTCTGAAAATCAACCCTTTCCTGCTTATTCTCTATTGAGTTTCCGAGAGTGCTCAGAGATTGAATTGGAGGATGTGAATGAAAAAAAGAATATATAAATTATTTCTCACTCTGATAGTGAGTCTGTCTCTGGACTCAAGTCCCATAGCCCAAAATGAGATACGTAAGATGCTTGAAGTTCTTTCACAAACAATTATGAGCAGGTTCAAGAACTTGATGAGGAAGAAAACGAAGATTTACCATAGAAAAGGAATAGGATAACATATGTTTGTTTTTTTGCTTACCGTATGTTACAACAAAAAATTAATTAAGGAATAAAATGAGGGAAATATCTAAGAAACATTGGATTGTTTTTCTGATACTTTTTTTATATGAGGTTTTAATTCTTGTATTTTTGCCGGTTATAAGTACCTCATTTATTGCAGGATTTACTTTATCTATTTTAAGTGTTTGGCTTATGGTTTATGCTATTTTTTGAAATCTCTTTCGCATTAAAGAATACTCCTTGGTCAATATTAATTGAAAATATAGTATGAAAAAGCTCTGAATCTTATTTGTTCCAGAGCTTTCATATAACTATGCTTTTGTAGGAAGTGACATTGTATTTAGATCTTTTTGATTTTACAAGTGTGTTTTTTTGATTTAGCATTGTAGTTAATACCAATCAAAAGGGCCTCACCTGTATAGTTAAATTTTCTTAAAATATGAGCATAATTCTTATCCGTTATCTGAGAGAGTGCCTTGTCTGCATTCTTATTCCATTTTAATTCGATTAGAAGTGCCGGCTTCGAAGAAGTATTCCTTGGCAAAAATAAAATATCTGAATAGCCCTTTCCGCTTGCCAGCTCTTCGAATCTCAGATAATGGTCCACAGCACTTAAATATGCCATAATGACTACATAACGAAGCGCCTGTTCGTTATTGTAGTTTATGGGCATTGTTTAAGTTTCATGTGTATCTTCAAGTATCCTGGCAACAGTAGTTTCATCCGAACACAGTGTTGCCTCTAAGAGTTTATCAGACATCCGGACAGCTTTCGCTAACTCTGGACGGCGGCCTTCCCGGATTGCTCTTATGAATTCATTGCGAACTTCTTCATTTGGGATAAAGACTTCTTCTGTCTCCATATCATATGCGAGGTAACCAAGGTGAACAAGCAATGTGAAGATGTCATCTTTGCCGGACAGAGAGGTCATATCATTCTGGAAAGTACCTGTATCAATTCGGCAGCGCTTTTCGCCTAGCAAGTCTACGATTGCATCTTTCAGTCCGTCGTAATTCATATCAATATAAGTTTTCAGGGATTCATATGTTTCGGTCTTTGTCCAGTAGTCGCCGAACCGATGATTAGAAACCGCTTCCATTATGGAGTTCGGACAATATATATGTCCTGTCTTATTCGGGAAATATCCGTCATACCACTTACGGGCTGAATCGAATTCTAGGTTATATTCTGCACATAGATTACGGACTTCCTCGTCTGTAAATCCGATGAAACTGGTTAATACTCCTGGTTCTAACATGGTATATTCTTTGAAATCAGTCAAAGCAGACTGGGTACCGTATTTTTTGATCGGAAGGATGCCGGTCATATAAGCTCCGATGATTACCTGGGAAGTCTGACTGCTTTTAAACATGCTCCGCAGTAATTGGATGTATTCTTTCTGTAATTCTTCGTTCTCTTGTGCCTCCCGGAACAGAGCATCCCACTCATCAATGATGATGAAGAATTTCCTGCCTGTTTTTGCATGGACCTGCATGAGCGCTTTGAATAATGATTTTATATTTTCATTAATACAGTTTGGAAATATTTCTTTTAATTCATGAATAATGTCTGACTGCAGATCACGAATGGTATCATTGATTGAATCTGCCATCGAAATGAAAGATGTCATATCAAAGAACAGTACGTCATGTCTGTTCAGATTCTCTTCGAACTGTGCATCTTTCATTCCGGCAATCTCCAGATCCTCAAAAAGCTCTCTGGAATCTGCGCCTCTGGAATAATAGGCGGCCAGCATCTTGGCGGCGAAAGATTTGCCGAACCGTCTGGGACGGCTGAAACAAGTCAGCATTCTGCTGGTTTCTAGCACTTGATTCATATATGCGATCAGTCCTGACTTATCTATATATGTCTTGCTTCTTAAGATGGCTTTGAATGCATCTGCCGGAGGGTTCACATAAAATCCCATACATTACTCCCCTTTCTATAGGTTGTGGGTTCAGTATATCATCTGGCAATAAAAATCTCAATAATATCTTAAGCATGAAATAGCAGATAGCCGGCTGTCAGATACGGTTTTTCTTCTTCTGGAAAAATGCTTCACGGTATGATGTGGCGGTAACGCCCTCATACCGTTTGAAAAGGCGCATGAAATACTTTTCATCCATGATACCGACCTGATTACTGATCTCAGCCAGTGTGAATTTCGGCTCAGAGGTCAGGTAATTTTTGGCGGCCCGGATACGCTGGCGGTTCAGATACTCCGTAACCGTATATCCGCTGTATTGCCTGAAAACGGAGGTCAGATAAGCAGGATGATATCCGAACTTACGGGCAATGTCAGTGACAGAGAGTGCGGTATCATAATTGAGCTGCAGCCATTCCATAAGAGTTATGATACTTAAGGGTATGTGCTCATTCTGCTGCATAAGATGATAGTGAAAGAAGTATTCGCTGGTCAGCTCAAGCAGCAGTGTGCTCTGGGCATAACTGCACTGCATTGAAGAGATGGGGCCGAGACGCTTTGCGAGGTCAAGAAGCTGTACGAACAGGATATTGATCCGGCTGTTCGAGGAGAATGTGCCGGTTTCGGGCAGGATATAACGAGGGAAGTCCTTCTCCTGGAAAGCTGCCGCAGCCTGTTGGTCGTCATGTACTATAGTGTACTCTGCACCGAAGTGAAAATGAGTCCAGTAGAAGGATAATTCACCGTCAGAAGGTACTGTTCCATGATGGCATTCTCCCGGGGGCAGCAGTACGAACTGTCCGGAAGAGAGATGGTAGCTGCGGGCATCAGATTGGATATGCAGGATCCCTTTGGTTACAGAGATAAATTCAAAAGAGTCTATCGTTCGTCTGGGGTGCAGAAACCTGTCTTCACTTATAAGGTTGCCTGCAGTCAAAAATGTGAGCGGCCGTGAGGCATCCGACAAGATATATATCATCTATGATTTGTCCACCTTTCTTTGAAATCTGTGTGTTGCAAAATCCTATAAAAATGATAGCATAGTTGATGAAAAGTGACAATCGGAGGACGAAATAAGATGAAAAAAACAGTAAGTGAAGTCAGGGAAAATCAGGTAAAGATTACAGACGCGTTCTGGTCACAGATTCAGGAGAAGGTTATCGATGTGGTAATCCCTTTTCAGGAGAAGGTATTGAATGACGAGATCCCGGGTGTGGAGAAGAGTCATGCGATAGAGAATTTCCGGATTGCGGCAGGATTAAGTCAGGGAGAGTTCTATGGAATGGTGTTTCAGGACAGTGATGTGGCGAAGTGGCTGGAAGGCGTGGCATATTCGCTGGCAGTCAAGCCGGATCCGGCGTTGGAGGCAAGGGCAGACGAGATGATTGAGATCATCGAAAAAGCACAGCAGCCGGATGGGTACCTGGATACGTATTTTATCATCAAGGAACCGGAGCATCGCTGGCAGAATCTTCAGGAATGTCATGAGCTGTATTGTGCAGGCCACATGATGGAGGCGGCTGCGGCGTATTACCGCGTGACCGGGAAGGATAAGCTGCTGCACGTGACAGAGAGACTGGCAGATCACATTATTGGGAGGTTCGGACCTGAGGAGGAGAAAGAGCATGGCTTCCCGGGTCATCAGGAGGTAGAGATTGGTCTGATGAAGCTCTATCATGTTACAGGAAAAGAGAAGTATAAGAACATGGCGAGATATTTCCTGGAAGAGAGGGGGAAGAATCCGGATTATTTCTATGAAGAGAAGTTGAGAAGGGGATGGCAGCACTCCGGACAGTACAGCACAGACCGTCTGGATGTAAGATATTATCAGGCGCACCAGACGGTCTATGAGCAGAAAGAGGCAGTCGGCCATGCGGTCCGCGCCCTGTATATGTATACGGCGATGGCAGACCTGGCCGGAACGGACGGGGATGACAGGCTGTATCAGGCATGCAGGACTCTGTGGGATAATATCGTAGGCCGGAAGCTGTACATTACCGGCGGATTAGGCGGAGATTCGGAAGGAGAGGCTTTCGCCTGCAATTATGAGCTGCCGAATGATATGGCATACGCAGAGACCTGTGCATCTATAGCCATGATATTTTTTGCACATCATATGCTGGAAATGGACATGGACGGCGCTTATGCGGATATCATAGAGAAAGAATTGTATAACAGCACCATCAGCGGGATGCAGCTGGATGGGAAGAGGTATTTCTATGTGAATCCGCTGGAGTGCGAGCCGGGAGTATCGGGGGAACTGTTTGGATATGAGCATGCATTGCCGACGAGACCAGGATGGTATGCATGTGCCTGCTGCCCGCCGAATCTGATCAGGCTGATCACATCCCTGGGGAAATATTGCTTCAGTGAGAGTGATTCTGCTATTTATTCTCATCTGATGATCGGACAGGAGGCAGAGCTTCAGAAGGCAGATATTACCGTACAAACCAGCTATCCATGGGAAGGTAAGACAGAGTATAGGGTTACGCCTAAGACAAATGAGGAATTCACCCTGGCGATTCATATTCCCTATTATGTGGATACTGACAGTGAGGAAACATCTGTGACAGTGAACGGAGAACCGCTTAATATGGCAGAACTTATGGAGAAGGGGTATGTATATATCACAAGAAAATGGAAGGAAGGGGATAAAGTTTCTGTTCATTTCCCCATGGAGGTGCGCAAGGTATACGCCAATCAGAATGTGCGTGAAGACGCGGGCTGTGTGGCTCTTCTGCGAGGCCCGATCGTCTACTGCCTGGAAGGTGCGGACAATGGGAAACTGCTCCAAAGCCTGCGGATTCCCAGAGATCTGAATGCAGTTCCTTATGTATGTGAAGATGGAGTCCTCAGAGGAAATGTCCTGCTTCGGATAGAGGGATGGCGCATGGTTGGCGGACAGGAATTATACAGTGAGAAACGGCCGGTGAGAGAGAAGGCGGTACTCACGGCAATCCCTTATTATACCTGGGCGAATCGGGGAGAGAACCAGATGCGTGTCTGGATATTGGAGGAATAGAAGGCTAGTACAGCGTTGTATTATTCAAGAACTAATGCAACGCTGTACCAGGCCTGTATCACGCTTAGACCATGTCAACCCGATATAATACAGTCTCGTAACTGCTCACTCCTATCTTGTAGTAACCGCACAGATACCGGTCCGTATCTCTGTCGCCCGTGTCCACAAGCATAGGACAGCCCTTAAGAGTTGCAAGCTTATCCTTTGTGACGGCCAGGATCAGCCTCTCTTTGGTTACCATCCGGATGATCCGGGGGCTGATCTGCTGATTTCCCCGCCCGAAGATAAATCCATTGCCGCCGATACAGGTTACGATGATCCATGCAGGTATGCCCTTTCCTAACAGTTTGCAGAGGGATTGTTCGTCCGCATCCCTTAAAATGATTTTTCTCCCTCTTGCGACATCCACGCCCCGAAGCGTCCCTTTGCCTTCTAATTGCTCCTTAAGACAATAGGTAGTGCTTCCAGGACCGATGATATATAAGGCGCGCTCGTCCATAGCAGAAATGATATAATCTGTGAGCAATTCTCTGCCCGATGAATCTCCCGGGCAGATCTCCTTTGCTTTTTGCAGTCGGCTCTTATCATGGATGCTTTGCAGGAATCCATATAAAGCGGGGGTTGCCAAGGGATCGTTAAGCTGCGCTTCATCAATATCCATAATTTCCCGGTATTCCAAGGACAGCCGCTCTCCCCGGACGAAGCTTCCAAGCAGCTCGCCTGCCTGATAGGGGCTTACGGCGTAACAGGCAGAATACATCTTCACCCCGGCCGGGATAGCCAGAACCGGGAATTGTTCGCCCACCGCTTCACAGATGTCCCGTGCCGTACCGTCTCCGCCGCAGAAGACGAGCAGATCCACACCCCTGTCTTTTAATAAGCGCGCGTAATACAGGGTATCCTCCTTTGAAGTGATCTCCCCATGTTTCCCGAGACTTTCATATGGAATCTGAGCTTTTTCTAATATATTTCCGCCCATTTCCCCTTCGGGGGCAATCATATGAAAGCCTGCGTCTTCTCTGATTCTGGCTATGCACTCGTATGCCCTTGCTCCGGCCGTTTTACTATAACCAAGCCCCAGGGCAGCCATGCGTCCGTCCAGGCTGTCGCTTCCTTTCATTCCCGCCTGACCGCCGAGCCCGGCAATCGGATTAACGAGAAAACCGATTCTCTTCATGCCGTTCTACATTCCTTCCGGGTGGAGCATGATCTTGACGGCCTGTCTGGACATGAATACTTCGAAAGCCTTTTCCATATCTGAAAGCGCATAATGATGTGTGATCATCGGTGTTACGTCTATGCGGCCGTCCTCGATTAGCTGCAGGCATTCCTTGAACTCTTCACGAGTATAGCAGATGGTGCCATGTATGTCGATTTCGCTGCGCACAACCTTGCCAAGATCCGTAGGCGCCAACTGATGGAACAGGCCTGTGATATAGTAGTGGCCCGTTTTCTTCAGGGAATTCATGGCAATCTCCACTAACGGAACGGCTCCTGCGCAGTCATGAACGAAATCCAGCATCTCGCCGTCCGTGATCTCGCGTATCCGCTTGATGGGGTCTTCGATGGAATTATTGATCACATCATCAGCCCCAAGAGTCTTGGCCAGTTCAAGACGGTCTCTGTCGCAGTCAGCTCCGAGAACGATAATCTTGCGTGCGCCGCGAAGCTTTAGAAGCTGTGTAGCATACAGGCCGATGGGACCGGGGCCTAAGACCATGACGGTGTCCTTGGATGTGAGGGGCATACGCTTGACCGTGCGGTACGCGGAAGCCACCGGGTCTGCTGCCGCCCCGAAGTCGTAGCTTGTGGTATCGCGAAGCTTCACCAGTACCTTCGCCGGAACGCGGACATACTCTGCAAAAGCGCCGTCTACGTGGATACCGGTCTCGATCAGGTTGTCGCAGAGCGGCTCATTTCCCTCGATACAGTATTTACAATTACCGCAGCCGATCACGATGCATGCGCTGACACGGTCGCCCACCTTCCAGTCCCTTACCTTTGTCCCGATTTCCACGATATCGCCCGCGAATTCGTGTCCTGGGATCAAGGGATAAGGAACTTCCCTGGTTCCTGCAAGGATCGGCCCGTCAGAGCCGCAGAAGCCGACGGATTTCACCTTCACTATGACATCATCCTCCCGGCATACCGGCATTGGCACATCCTTTATCGCAAAGCCTGGTCCTGTATGTTCTTTTACTACTGCTAGCATTTTTGTCTCCTTTCATCATTCGGCGGCACAATTCGGGTTCATTTTCTTGTACGCCCGCCATGTAGTTGCGAATTTATCCCAGTCTGTCAGACCGGCCTCGTCGATCTGTGATGCCAGCGCTGCCTTGTGCGGGGCGCTCTTGACCAGCTCCGGGTTCTCGTAGGCTTCCTTTGCAATGGAACGGAACGCTTCCACGAATTCATCAATATCGTCTTTGGAATAGGTCTCCGCCGGTTCCGGCGTAAATGGTTCCGGAATTACTCTTGGATGGTGGCTGGCAAAATAATCCTGGAATCCATAATCGACGATCCGCCTGCAGATGTCGTCGGTCGTGACTCCCGTATCCTCTGTAAGCTGCTCCCAGCTAAGCCGTGCCTGTTCCATACGGAATCTTCCTTCGGCCATAGGCATACTAAGTCCCGGGATTGTCAGCAGCTTTTTCAGCATATAGTTATTGTTCAGGATAGACAGCTCGGCGATCTGTTTCATTCCGTCCGGACCTAGAGACCGGATATAAGCGTAGGCGCGTACCAGAACCGCAGGCACGCCGTAGAACTTTCTTAATTTCCCGATACTGTCCGGATGGTCGTAGTCGAAGTAATATTTTTCTCCGTCAAATTCTACCGTCGGAACTGCCGTAAATCTTCTAAGCTTATCGGAGACGCACTGGGCGCCTGCCGCCGGTCCCTGGCAGCCGTGAGGTGAGGAGAAGGATTTGTGCAGGTTATAGTGGCACATGTCGAATCCTGCGTCTCTTGCCCGGGTAATCCCGAATACGCCGTTTAGGTTGGCCTGGTCATAGACACAGAGACCGCCTGCTTCATGCACGGTATCTACAAACTGGCGGATACGGTCGTTGTAGATTCCCGTGTCTTCAGGATTGGTGATCATCAGAGCCGCCGTATGCTCAGATACCGATGCCTTCAGAGCTTCCAGGTCCGGCAGCCCGTCCTTGTCCGGGTAGAGCGTGATCAGTTTATAGCCTAAGGTTGCAGCCGTGCCGGGGTTGGCGGGATGTGAGAGGATAGTGGTTATGATCTCATTGCGCTGTTCTCCTTCGCCGTTGGCTTCATGATAGGCCCGGATGGTCTGCACATTGGCGAAGATCGCCTGGGAACCTCCGGACGGCTGGAGGCTTACGCAGTCCATCCCGGATATTGCCTTCAGGTATTCCTGGTCACGGTACATGATCTCAAGGATTCCCTGAAGGGTGCTTTCATCCTGGTAAGGATGAAGTTCAGTAAGCTTGGGGGATCGAACCATTTGCTCGTTGATCTTGGGGCTGTACTTCATGGTGCAGGTTCCAAGACCGATGTCAATATTGATATCCGTTCCGATGGTCTCCTGGGAGAGACGCATATAATGCCGTAGCACCTGCATCTGGGACATCTCCGGCAGCGCCGGCATCTTCTTCCTTAGAAGTCCCTGGGGGACTAAGGATTCTCCGCTGCCCACACATTCGGTGATATGCTCGGATGCAAGGGGGATCATCACGCCCCGTTCCCCCGGATTCCCCAGTTCCATGATAATTGGTTCGTCCCATCTCGCTTCGTGGAAATCACGGTCTGTTCTTATATATCCCATATCACTGCCTCCCTTCTGTGATCGCCGTCAACGCGGTTCTTAGATTCTCGATCTCTTCTTCTGTTGTCAGCTCTGAGATACAGTACAGCGCGCTCTGTCCGTATTGCGGGAAATCCCGGCTTACGTCCTTGCCGCCGAAGATCCTGCGGGCAAGAAGTTCCTGGTTGATCTCCTTGACCGTCTTTCCTGTCTGATCAAAATTGATCACGAATTCCTGGAAATTCGCTCCGCCGAACAGATTCACCGTGATGTTCTTGATTTCAGATAGTCTTCGGATGGCGTAGCTTGTCTTCTGCAGGATGGTCTCGCCCAGCTCATACATCCCTTGAGGTCCCATGCTTGCAAGATAGATGCCGGCGGTGATTCCCCAGAGGCCTGTCTCTGTCCCGAAATACTCATTGGCATTCTCGCGGCTTCCGTGGGAACAGCGGTAGTTCATCGCGCGGCCCCATCCGTAACGCCCGTCTTGCCCGGTCTTGGTAATGCCATACATATAGGTGGGGAATTGTTCGGCAAGGCCAAGATCCTGACTGCACGCAATGAATCCCGCCTGCCCGCCGCCAAACTGCATGTGCATCCCAAGCGGCTGGATATCTCCGCATACCAGATCCGCACCCAGGTTCAGCGGGCTCTCTACGATGCCGAGAGATGCAGCCTCCGGCTGCGCGATGCAAAGAGCCTGGTAACGATGTGCAAGTGCGGCGATCTGTTCTGCCTGTGTCTCAAAGAATCCCAGATAAGACGGATTCTCATAGAATACAGCCGCCGCGCCGCCGTCCTTTAACTTCTCTTCCAGATCCTGTAAGTCCATAAGGCCTGTCTGGGGATCGCTGCCAACCGTGATAATCTCACCTGCATTCCTGCAGTATGCGAGAGCCTGTGATCGGATCTCCGGGTTCATGGTAGACGGAATCAGGATCCGGCGGTTATCGTGCCCCTTCGCCGCCTGCGCCCGAAGTGCGATGCAAAAGGCAGAAGATACCGACTGCCCTGCGTCGTAAGTCGTATAGCTTACGATATCCGCATCCAGAAGTTCACCCATCATGCTGGTGTATTCGAATATGGCCTGCATCTTTCCGTGATCGGAGTATGTATCCCCGCAATAAGCGGTCAGAAATTCCCCGCGCATGTTCAACTCGTCGCAGATGGCAGGGACCTGATGACGGTAACATCCTGCCCCGAGAAAGCTTACATAGTCCTCTGTGGTAATGTTTCGGTTCAAGATCCCCATCACATGCCGCTTCAATTCGTACTCGTTAACGATCGGCTCCGGAAGATCCAGCCGTTCTTTGTACAGCAGGTCGTCCGGGATCAGGCTTTTGTAGATCTCATCAATACTCCCTACGCCCAGCTCATCCAACATCTGCTGCTTGATTTCGGGAACACTGTTCGGCATGTAAGGGTGGACAAATGCTTTGTCCTTTCCTGTAACTCCCATTTGCTTTTTCATCTCCTTTTCGTTCAGTATTTTCATCATATATGAATATAGTAATCCTAAAAAACGGATTTGTAAATAAGAAGAGTGAGACAGTGTTTTCTATCGTTTTGTTATCTAATTAATTTTCTATAAATATTTCCACAATAATTTATAAATTACCAGAAATACATTGACATTTCTGGTAAAAATATCTAGTATAACCGTTAGATATCTAATTAATATTGAAGCGTGTGCTTCGAAAAGACAGGAAGGAAGACGGGAAAGTGAAGAATATAGAAGAAGCGTCTATATTTATCGTACTGCATCATTTGCTGCATCTGAGTAAATATCAGGCGATGAAGCGGATGGAGACGTTAGGATTAAAGCCGAGCCAGGCGGGGATACTTTTTATACTGAACTGTGAGGGAGGGATCTCTCAGCGGCAGTTGGCGGATAAGATCGGGATCAGGCCTCCGTCGATGACGGTAGCGCTCAGGAAATTAGAAGAGCAAGGCTATATCAGGAAGGAATCGGATGCGAAGGATCAGCGGATCATCCGTATAGAGCTGTCCAGGCGGGGGAAGGAGTGTATCGAAGAGCTGGAGGGTGTCATGAAGGATATGGAGGAAATGCTGTATCAGGGGATTACACCCGAGGAGAGAATGCTGTTACGGAGACTGATTCTTGAGATGAGGGAGAATCTGCTGAATTCCAAAGATTTTAAGGGAATGGATTTCAAAGATATAATAGAGAAGACGACAGAAGGGAAAGGTGAGATATGATAAAATTATTCAAGTTCTTAAAACCATATGGAGGTGCGGTCCTTGCAATCCTGTGTGTATTGGTTGTACAGGCCTACTGCGACTTGTCTCTGCCGACCTACACATCAGATATCGTCAATGTAGGGCTGCAGCAGAAGGGGATTGATGAGAAGGTACCGGAGATGATCGGTGAGGAAGATCTGGATCATCTCCTGCTGTTTGTACCGGCTGAAAAGCAGGAGACAGTAAAGAAAGCTTATGTTGCCAAAGAAGCGGTTTCTGAGAACTATGAAGGGAACGTGCTGGAGCTTGCGGAGGATGTGAAGGAAGATAAGGACAGGGTAGAGGAACTATCGGAGATCCTTGGCAGACCAATGCTTCTGTGCAGCGGGTTTGACTCTGGCAGTGATTCTGCGGTTGAGATGGAGAAGCAGATGAAGCAGCAGATGGAAGAGCAGATGAAGGAGCAGGCTGACCGGCAGCTGCAAGAAATGTCAGCGAGCGGGCAGGCACCGGACGGTCAGCCGGAAGAGCTGCGTGAACGGACAGAAGCTCAGATGCCGGATGTCAGCCAGATGACGATCTACGAGATATTCGGGATGATGGAGGAGTCTCAGCGGGACGCGGCCATAGAGTCGATCGAGGAGCAGCTTGCCGTGATGCCGGAGACCATGGTGGAGCAGTCCGCTGCAGTCTATATCGCCGGCGCCTATGAGAAGCTTGGAGTTGACCTGGACCGCCGGGAGACGAGATATATTCTTGTGACCGGGGCTAAGATGCTGGCGCTGGCAGCCCTTGGTATGTTGGCAAGTATTCTGGTAGGGCTTCTGGCATCCCGCGTGGGAGCAAGGATCGGTCAGACACTCAGGAAAGATGTATTCCGCAAGGTGGTTGGTTTCTCTAACGGTGAGTTCGATAAGTTCTCGTCAGCGTCTCTGATCACCAGGAGTACGAATGATATCCAGCAGATTCAGCTTCTTACGGTGATGATCCTTCGTATGGTAATGTATGCGCCGATCATGGCGGCAGGCGGGATCTTCAAGGTATTCCGTACGAATGTGGATATGTCATGGATCATAGCGTTAGCGGTCGCATTGATCGTGATGGTGGTTGCGGTGCTCTTTATCGTAGTGATGCCGAAGTTCAAGGTGGTTCAGAGTATGGTGGACAGGCTGAACCTGGTGAGCCGTGAGATTCTGACGGGACTGCAGGTGATCAGGGCATTCAGCACGGAACGGTATGAGGAGAAGCGTTTTGACGGCGCCAACAGGGATCTGACGAAGACGAATCTGTTCGTGAACCGTGCGATGACCTTCATGATGCCGATGATGATGCTGATCATGAACGGGATCGCCGTGCTGATCGTGTGGATCGGAGGGCACAGCATCAACGACGGCAGTATGCAGGTCGGGGATATGATGGCATTCATCCAGTACACGATGCAGATCATTATGTCCTTCCTTATGATCTGTATGATTTCGGTCATGCTGCCAAGGGCGGCAGTTTCCGCGGATCGTGTAGATGAGATCCTCACAAGCAGTACGCTGATCCATGACCCTGAGAATCCGAAGGATTTTGCGGGAAATGGAACCGGCGAGGTGGTGTTTGACCATGTATCCTTTCGTTATCCGGGCGCTGAGGAGGATGTGCTGCAGGATCTGTCGTTTACCGCAAGGCCGGGGGAGACGACCGCATTCATTGGAAGTACGGGAAGCGGCAAGTCGACGCTGGTGAACCTGATCCCGCGGTTCTATGATGTAACGGACGGAAGGATCACGATTGACGGTATGGATATCAGGGAGGTTTCTCAGCATGATCTGCGTGACAGGCTTGGGTATGTACCGCAGAAAGGAGTCCTGTTCTCCGGCGATATTGCTTCGAATATTCTGTACGGCAATCCTGACGGCAGCGAAGAGGAGATGACCGAGGCGGCAAATATCGCCCAGGCGGAGGAATTTATCGAGCAGAAACAAAAGCGATATCACAGCCCGATTGCTCAGGGAGGCTCGAATGTGTCGGGCGGGCAGAAGCAGAGACTGTCTATTGCAAGGGCGGTTGCGAAGCATCCGGATATCTATATCTTCGACGACAGCTTTTCGGCGCTGGATTATAAGACGGATGTGAAGCTTCGTAATGCCCTGAAGACCAAGACGAAGGACAGCACGGTGATGATCGTTGCGCAGAGGATCAGCACGATCCTTCATGCGGAGCAGATCATCGTGCTGGATGACGGGAAGATCGTGGGCAAGGGAACGCATAAGGAATTGCTTAAGAACTGTGAGGAATATTATCAGATTGCGTCTTCTCAGCTGTCAGAGAAGGAACTGGAAGACGATATGAAGGAGGTGGGATAATATGAGCGGAAGAAGACGCGGGCCTATGGGTCACGGAGGACATGGGATGCCGGGAGAGAAGGCGAAGGATTTCAGAGGCACTATGAAGAAATTAATGGTGTATCTCGGCGCCTATAAGTTCCAACTACTCCTGGTGGGAATATTTGCGATCGGGAGTACCATTTTCAATATCGTAGGTCCTAAGATTCTGGGAAGGGCGACGACGGAGATATTCAACGGGCTGGTCGGTAAGATTTCCGGCGGAGCGGGGATTGATTTCGGGAAGATCGGCAGGATATTGCTGCTGCTGTTAGCCTTGTATGCATGCAGCGCGCTGTTCTCATTTGTCCAGGGGTATATCATGACCGGCGTATCCCAGAAGCTGACGTACCGGATGCGCAAGGAGATATCAGAGAAGATCAACCGCCTGCCTATGAATTACTTTGACAAGATGCCCCATGGAGAGATCCTTTCAAGGATCACCAATGATGTGGACACCTTAAGCCAGAGTCTGAACCAGAGCGCGACGCAGATGATTACGTCTGTTGCCACCATCATCGGTGTGCTGGTCATGATGCTCAGTATCAGCCCGCTGATGACGCTGATCGCACTTCTGATACTGCCGGTCTCTGTGGGTATGATCTCGGTGATCGTGAAGAATTCTCAGAGATACTTCAAGAGCCAGCAGGAATATCTGGGGCATGTGAACGGTCAGGTGGAAGAGATCTACGGCGGTCACATTATTGTGAAGGCATTTAACAAAGAAGAGGATGTGATTGCGTCATTTGACCGGGATAATGATATCCTGTACGAATCTGCATGGAAATCCCAGTTCCTGTCGGGAATGATGATGCCGATCATGCAGTTCGTGGGGAATCTGGGATATGTTGCGGTTGTGATCCTTGGCGGATGGCTTGCCATGAGGGATGCGATCGAGGTTGGTGATATCCAGTCGTTTATCCAGTATGTAAGGAACTTCACACAGCCGATCCAGCAGGCGGCGCAGGTAGCGAATATGCTACAGTCTACGGCTGCGGCCTCTGAGCGGGTGTTTGAATTCCTGGCGGAGGATGAGGAGGATCAGACAGCGGAGCATCCGGTATCCATAGAAGGACTGGAAGGACGTGTGGAGTTTGATCACGTGAAGTTCGGCTATCATGCGGACCACACGATTATCCGTGATTTCAGCGCGAAGGTAGAGCCGGGACAGAAGATTGCCATCGTAGGGCCTACAGGAGCGGGCAAGACCACCATGGTGAAGCTGGTCCTGCGGTTCTATGATGTGAACAGCGGTTCCATCCGGGTGGACGGGCATGATATCCGGAATTTCAACCGGAGCGAGCTTCGGGAAATGTTCGGGATGGTACTGCAGGATACTTGGCTTTTTAAGGGCAGTATCGAAGAGAATATCCGTTACGGCAAATTAGACGCGACCAGGGAAGAGGTGGTGGAGGCTGCCAAAGCAGCTTATGTCCATCGGTTCGTGCAGACGCTGCCGGGGGGTTATGATATGGAGCTGAATGAGGAGGCGAGCAATGTATCCCAGGGGCAGAAGCAGCTTCTTACGATCGCGAGGGCGATCCTGGCAGATCCGAAGATTCTGATCCTGGATGAGGCGACCAGCTCGGTAGATACGCGTACGGAGGTGAGGATCCAGAAAGCCATGGATAACCTGATGCGCGGAAGGACCAGCTTCATCATCGCACACCGTCTGTCTACCATCCGGGATGCGGACCTGATCCTGGTGATGAAGGATGGAGATATCGTGGAGCAGGGCAGCCATGAAGAACTGCTGGCACAGAAGGGCTTCTATGCGGATCTCTATAATTCGCAGTTTGAGAGAAGTGCGTAGTGCTCTGGCGGACCAAAGCAGAACGTAGGAAAATGCATAGCATGTTATGTAATATTGGCAAGAAAAACAGGACCGGGATATTCCCGGTCCTGTTTGCGGCATTGAAGCTGTCACAGGAAGTTATCTCATAGAATTCCCTGTCAATACGGATTTCACATGATCGATCTCCTGCTGGGAAGCCTTTGCTGCAGGTACATAATAGCTCTTCTCTCTTGCAACCTGATAGAGCTTCTCCTGGGACATCTCACACTCGTTACGCATCTGTTTCAGGCATTGTTTCAGTTCTTTGTTCTCTGTCTGCGGGATCATCTCTCCAAAACGGGTCAGTTCACCGTTGACACCTGTCAAGGCGTCGCTTACCATTGTTTTCTCGTCTAACATATCTGCTTACCTCCTATAAGAATTTCATTAAGTCCTGCTTGTTCTTCATGGCAGAATTTGCGGCATCCTGGAAAAGTTTCTTTACTTCAGGGTCTTGTGCCTGGGAGGCATAGTCCTGCATCTTGCAGTGGCAGGTGTCATATCCACCGATCAGGTGGCGCAGGTTTTGTAAATCGAGTACTGATAATTCGGACATATCTGTTTCCTCCTTTAACTAATTTCGGGATTATTGTGTCCGTTGTCTGGGAGAAATATACTGTATATTTTTAGCATTTTTTGATTTTTCGATAAATTCATAGAAGAGATTCTGCATGGTGGGGAAGGCATGATACATACATTCCGGATGCCACTGTACTCCGATGACGAACGTATGGGAATCGGATTCAATGGCTTCTATTATACCGTCGGAGGCGACAGCGGCGGTCTTAAGCTCCCTGCCCAGATCGCGGATGCATTGGTGATGGAAGCTGTTGACATACTCATTTTTATTGAGGATATTAGATAGTATGCTATCTTCGAGGACTGTAAGCTTGTGGCACGGGTCCGAGCGGTCGGCAGATAGCTGCATGTGATTCAGAGAAGCAGGCCAGCGAAGAGAGAGATCCTGATAGATCGTTCCTCCAAGGGCGATGTTGAGGATCTGCATACCGCGGCAGACGGCGAGGATCGGGAGCTTCAAGGACAGAGTATATCTCATAAAGGATATGTGAAATTGATCGGTACGAAAGTCGGTATGCCCGCGGTCTGTCATCAGTTCTTCGCCGAATAACAGCGGGGTCACGTCATCGCCGCCGCAGAATAAGAAGCCGTCGCACAGCCTTCCGTAGCGGGGATAGCTGCCCTCATCATGTGTACAGGGGAGCACAACGGGGATGCCGCCGGCGTCTTCGACTGTCTGGATATATGTCTGCGGTACGAATTGGCGCTGGTTCATGAATCCGCAGGATACGATTCCGATTACTGGTTCCATAGATTCCTCCTTCTGGTCTGGATACGTTGCGGTTCACGGCCGGCGAGGCTATGAACTGTAACACAAGATATGAGAGGAAAGCAGGAGATATGAGTAAATCAAGATTGGATGATGCGGCACAAAAAGCATGTCTGTTTCAGATAACCTTGAAAAGACATGCTTTTATATATTATTTCTGGCTGTTATTCACTTCCTGCATCTTCATCGCACGAACCTTGAGCGGCAATCCGAACAGATTAATGAACCCGTCCGCATCATGATGGTCATACAGATCGCCGGTCGTGAAGCTTGCAAGGGATTCACTGTACAGAGAATATGGGGAAGTCGTTCCGGCTTTGATGATATTACCTTTATAGAGCTTGAACTTCACTTCACCGGTCACATACTCCTGAGTGCTCTCTACAAATGCCTGAACGGCCTCGCGAAGCGGTGTGAACCATTTGCCCTCATATACGATCTGGGAAAGCTTGTTGCCCATCTCTTCTTTTACTTCGTAAGTGGCGCGGTCTAATACCAGTTCCTCTAACTGCTGATGTGCCTCGTAGAGGATGGTTCCGCCGGGAGTCTCATATACACCGCGGGACTTCATACCTACCACACGGTTCTCCACGATATCACAGATGCCGATTCCATGCTTGCCGCCAAGCTCGTTGAGCTTGCGGATAATATCGGATACCTTCATTTCTTCGCCGTTGATACTCTTTGGAACACCCTTTTCAAATGTCATCGTCACATATTCGCCTTCATCCGGCGCCTTCTCCGGTGTAACACCAAGGACCAACAGATGGTCATAGTTCGGCTCGTTGGCAGGATCCTCAAGTTCCAGGCCTTCATGGCTGATGTGCCAGAGGTTGCGGTCGCGGCTGTAGCTGTGGCTTGCGTCGAATGGAAGGTCGATGCCGTGCTGCTTGCAGTATTCGATCTCTTCTTCGCGGGAATTCATGGTCCATACATCCGTCATTCTCCATGGAGCGATGATCTTAAGATCCGGCGCCAACGCCTTGATGCCAAGCTCGAAACGGATCTGGTCGTTACCCTTGCCGGTTGCACCGTGGCAGATTGCAGAAGCGCCTTCCTTTCTTGCAACCTCAACCAGTGTCTTAGCGATCGCCGGACGTGCCATAGAGGTTCCGAGCAAGTATTTATTCTCGTAGACAGCGTGAGCCTGTACGCATGGTACGATATAGTGATCGCAGAAATCATCAATGATATCCTCGATATAGAGCTTGGAAGCACCGGACAGTTTCGCCCTCTCTTCTAAGCCGTCTAACTCTTCCCCCTGTCCGCAGTTAATGCAGCAGCAGATTACTTCATAGTCGAAATTCTCCTTAAGCCACGGAATGATGGCTGTGGTGTCAAGACCGCCGGAATATGCCAGTACAACTTTTTCCTTCATGATAGAATATCCTCCTTTTTGTATCATTACCCTGCAGCTTTCATCTCTGGATGCTTCATGGGTATCTGTATATGAAAATATGTAACCTTCAATTGCAAGAAATACTATAGCGCATTTTTTATAATTATGCAAGAATAAATTGTAAAAAAGATTAAATATGCGGATTATACAGGAAAGTTGAATAAAAAAGCATGTTAGGAGGGGATATGCGCTTAATCCTGCAGTTTCTTATAATAAGTATCGGCTGTATAAAGCGCCGCCGCCGGATTATGTCCGAGTACCCGGTCCTTCGTTATCATCGTAGTGGTGATCGCCTCGGAATATTTATAAAACAGGCTGTCGTGTCCCACACACAATCCGACGACAACGTTCAGGTCCGTCTTCGCATGGTTCAGCATCTTCGCCTGAAGGATCGGGTTGCACATATTGATTCCGATCTTGTTGCAGCGCTCAGGAATCCCAACGTCCGATTTGGGCGTGGAGCCTGCCTTACAGGTAATCCCGAATACTGTAAAGCCGCGCTTGCGGAAGATCGCCGCCAGAGTCCGGCTCTCCTTCAAGAGCCCCACGCAGGTAGCGATGCCGATCTTCTTCGCCCCGATTCTCTCCGCGAAAGCCATGATCTCCTCAACCCGTGTATACTGGCAGTAATGGTCACATTCCACCTCTGCCGCCGCAACCATAATATTATGATTCTCTTCTTCCTTGTAACAATCCATGGCATCCTTATAAACATCCTGATCCATATTCGTAGTCAGACAGAACTCAGGATAAGTCTTGTCCATCTTATCACAGTTTTTCACTGCACAGTCAATACATGACATCTCTTCCAATTTCATTTCTTATTCCTCCAATATTGAATAAATTATCGATGTAATTATAATGCATAATAACTAAATATGCCATATAAATCTTGTGAAAAACCGGCAAGATGCAAGAAAACAAAAAAACTATTGAATAATATTCATAGAAGATGTATAATTATGCAAATGCTGATAACCAATATGTATCTCCCTCTGGACAAAACCCTCAATTTGGTTTATATTGATTGAGGTTATTACATAGAAAGGATGCAGAACAGATGATTAATGTAGGAATTATCGGAGCGACCGGTTATGCCGGAAATGAACTGGTGCGTATATTGACGGGCCATAAAGACGCGAAGATCGTATGGTATGGTTCGAGAAGCTATATAGATAAGAAATATGCCGAGGTATACCAGAATATGTTTCAGATCGTAGACGACGAATGCCTGGATGATAATATGGAAGAACTGGCCGAGCAGGCGGACGTGATCTTCACGGCTACCCCCCAGGGCTTCTGCGCATCCATGATGAATGATGAGATCTTAAGTAAGACGAAGATTATTGACTTAAGCGCGGATTACCGGATTAAGGATGCGGCGGTATATGAGAAATGGTACGGTATCGAACACAAGAGCCCTCAGTTTATCGGGGAGGCGGTCTACGGGCTGTGCGAGGTGAACCGGGAGGCTGTGAAGAAGGCGAGATTGGTCGCGAATCCGGGCTGCTACACCACCTGTTCGATCCTAACGGCGTATCCGCTGGCGAAGGAAGGACTGATCGATATGAATACATTGATCATCGACGCCAAGTCCGGGACTTCCGGTGCGGGCAGGGGAGCCAAATTGCCGAACCTTTACTGCGAGGTCAATGAGAATATCAAGGCTTACGGTGTCGCGTCCCACAGACATACGCCTGAGATCGAGGAGCAGTTGGGATATGCGGCGAATGAACCGGTCGTGATCAATTTTACCCCTCATCTGGTCCCCATGAACCGGGGGATCCTGGCGACAGAATACGCGTCCCTGAAGAAGGATGTTACATATAAAGAAGTAAAAGCGGTATACGACAATTATTATCAGAACGAGAGATTTGTCCGTGTGCTTGGGGAGGGTGTCTGTCCGGAGACGAAATGGGTGGAAGGCAGCAACTATGTGGATATTAATTTCAAGATCGACCCAAGGACGAAACGCATTATCATGATGGGAGCAATCGACAATTTGGTAAAAGGAGCGGCAGGGCAGGCGGTACAGAATATGAACCTGATGTTCGGGCTGCCGGAGAGTGAAGGACTTGAATTAGTTCCCATATTCCCTTAAGAACCGGAGAGTGAGCTTAGAAAGAGGCAGATTATGATTCGAACGATGGCAATGGAAGATTATGACGGGGTCTATGCGCTCTGGACGAAGATCCGGGGATTTGGCTTAAGGAGCGTGGATGATTCAAGAGAAGGGATTGAGCGTTTCCTTAGAAGGAATCCGACCACCAGCGTCGTGGCAGTCGAGGACGGGAAGGTAGTAGGAAGTATCTTGTGCGGTCATGACGGGAGGCGCGGTTGTCTGTACCATGTGTGTGTGGACGAGGAGTACAGGAGGCGCGGGATCGGCAAGGCCATGGTTGTAAAGGCTATGGAGGAGCTTAAGAAGGAAGAGATCAACAAGGTCTGCTTGATTGCATTTACGAAAAATGATATCGGCAATGCATTCTGGAATACCATAGGATGGACGAAGAGGCAGGATCTGAACTATTATGATTTTGTGTTAAATGAGAAAAACATTACCGCATTCAATGAGCAGTAACGAACGTGTTGATCGGTGCAAATGTGAGGATAGAAAAGGAGATATAAGAAGGATGGAGATTATCAAGGGCGGCGTGACCGCGGCAAAGGGATATGAGGCTGCATCAACGGCAGCAGGGATCAAGTATACAGACAGGACAGATATGGCGATGATCTATAGCCAGGCACCGTGCGCGGCGGCGGGGACATTTACGACGAATGTGGTGAAGGCGGCTCCGGTCAGATGGGATCAGCAGGTGATAGCAGGCGGCGATTCCGTTCAGGCTGTGATCGTGAATTCCGGGATCGCCAATGCATGTACGGGAACAGAGGGCTTCGGATATTGTAAGGATACGGCAAAGGCGGCTGCCGAAGCGCTTGGAATATCAGAATCCGGCGTGCTGATCGGTTCGACAGGAGTGATCGGGAAGCAGATCCCCATCGATAAGCTGACTGCGGGAATCAAGGAGCTGGCAGAGAAGAAGAACGATACGATCGCAAACGGCACTGAAGCGGCGAAGGCGATCATGACTACGGATACCTTCGAGAAGGAGCTGGCAGTGACCATCGAGGCCGGCGGCAGGACGGTGACCATCGGCGGCATGGCGAAGGGGTCAGGAATGATCCATCCTAACATGTGCACCATGCTTGCATTTATCACGACGGATGCGGTGATTGCCAAAGAGACGCTGCAGAAAGCGCTCAGCCAGGATATCAAGGACACTTATAATATGATCTCGGTGGATGGAGACACTTCTACCAATGATACGGTAATCCTGCTGGCAAATGGTCTGGCGGAGAATGAAGAGATTGTGGAGGGAACGGAGGATTATCAGAAGTTTAAAGAAGCTCTCCATACAGTCAACGAATATCTGGCGAAGAAGATCGCCGGTGACGGAGAGGGCGCGACTGCGTTGTTCGAGGTACAGGCAGTGGGATGCGAGAGCGTAGAGCAGGCGAGAGCGCTTGCCAAGTCTATCGTATGCTCGAACCTTACGAAGACGGCGATCGCCGGGCATGACGCCAACTGGGGGAGGATTCTGTGTGCCATGGGATATTCCGGCGCACAGTTCGACCCGGAGAGGGTGGATCTGTTCTTCGAGAGCAAGGCGGGAAAGATCCAGATCATCGAGAATGGAACGGCTGTGGATTACAGTGAGGAAGAGGCGACGAAGATCTTGTCTGAGCCGGAGGTGACGGCGATCGCGGATGTCAAGATGGGAGATAAGGAAGCGACGGCGTGGGGATGCGACCTGACGCATGGCTATATTGAGATCAATGCGGACTATAGAAGTTAAATAACAGGAGATGGCAGATCATGAATAAATCGATGCAGAAATATCTGGATAAGGCGGAGGTCCTGATTGAGGCGCTTCCATATATCCAACGGTTCAACCGGAAGATCATAGTGGTAAAATACGGCGGGAGCGCCATGGTGGACGATCAGCTAAAGGAGCAGGTCATCCAGGATGTGACGCTTCTGAAGCTGGTAGGATTCAAACCTATTATCGTCCACGGCGGCGGCAAGGAGATCAGCAGATGGGTCGGCAAGGTGGGGATGGAGCCGGAATTCGTCAACGGCCTTCGGGTAACGGACGAGGCGACCATGGAACTTGCCGAGATGGTCCTTGGGAAGGTGAACAAAGGACTGGTTCAGCTGGTGGAGAGCTTAGGCGTCCGCGCGATCGGGATCAGCGGCAAGGACGGCGCGCTGCTCAAGGTAGAGAAGAAGTACGCGGACGGGGCGGATATCGGATTCGTAGGAGAGGTTAGGGAGGTCAATGCGGATATTCTGTTTGACCTGTTGGAGAAAGATTTCCTCCCGATTGTATGTCCAGTAGGAATGGATGAGGATTTTAATACATATAATATCAATGCGGATGATGCCGCGTGTGCGATCGCAAGGGCTGTGAATGCGGAAAAGCTTGCGTTCCTGACGGATATCGAAGGCGTGTACAAGGATCCTTCCGATCCGGACACTCTGATCTCCGAGCTTCGTGTCTCGGATGGACGGGCATTGATGGAGGAAGGTTATATCGAAGGCGGTATGCTGCCGAAGCTTCAGAATTGCATGGACGCCATTGAGAACGGCGTATCCAGGGTGCATATCCTGGACGGACGGATTCCTCACTGCCTGCTTCTTGAGATATTTACGAATAAGGGGATCGGAACGGCGATCTTGAATGACACAGAAGAAAAATACTATCATGGAGAAGAGAGATGAATCAATACATAGAAGAGACAAATAACGGACTTGTGCATACTTATAACCGTTTCCCGGTGGTTCTTGACCGGGGCGAGGGTGTGTATCTCTATGATACGGACGGGAAGAAATATCTTGATTTCGCGGCGGGGATCGCAGTATCCGGTCTTGGCTATGGGAATCAAGAGCTGAACCAGACGCTTAAAGACCAGGTGGACCGTCTTTTACATACCTCCAACCTCTATTATAATACGAGCTGCGGGGAAGCGGCGGCGGCGCTTAAGCGAGTCTCGGAGATGGACAGGATATTTTTCACCAACAGCGGGACGGAGGCCATCGAAGGAGCGCTCAAGTCGGCGAGGAAATATGCCTGGAAGAAAGGAACCGGGAGATATGAATTTATCGCGATGGACCATTCCTTCCACGGACGCAGTATCGGGGCGGTGTCCGTGACAGGAAGCGAGGCGTACCGCACACCCTTTGAACCGATGCTTCCGGGGGTGAGCTTCGCGAAGTTCAACGATCTTGACAGTGTGAAGGCCAGGGTTACGGACTGTACCTGTGCTATTATCCTGGAGCCTCTGCAGGGAGAAGGCGGTATCAACCGGGCAGACAGGGAGTTCATGGAAGGGATCCGAAGGCTCTGCGACGAGGAAGGGATCCTGATGATCTGTGACGAGATTCAGTGCGGCATGGGCAGGACAGGCGAGATGTTCGCCTGGCAGTCTTACGGTACGAAGCCGGATATCATGGCTATGGCGAAAGCGATAGGGAATGGGATCCCGGTAGGAGCATTTGCCATGACGGAGAAGGTGGCTGAGTATTCTCTGGAGCCAGGAGATCACGGGACGACTTATGGAGGCAATCCGCTGGCATGCGCGGCCGTGGCCAAGACGGTTGAGATCTTCGAACGGGAGGACATTGTATCGCATGTACGGGAAATCGGCGGTTATCTTGCAGGGAAGCTTGACGCGCTTGTATCAGAGTACGATACGGTGCTGGAACGAAGAGGCGTCGGCCTGATCCAGGGAATCAAGGTGGAGGAGCCGGCAGGCGAAGTGATCAGCCGGGCGCTTGAAGCCGGACTTATCGTAATCAGCGCGAGAAATAATGTGATCCGTCTTGTTCCGCCGCTTATCATCGAGAAAAAACATGTTGATGAGATGCTTGAGAAGCTTAAACGCGCCATAGAGGCATAGAAAATCAATCATTGGATATACTATTTCGAAGGAGAGAGTCTGAAATTTCACGGACAGAAACGGAGGTATATTCAATGGTTGGTTTTTTTATTGCATTACTCTCGGGCGCGCTGATGAGTGTGCAGGGTGTGTTCAACACACAAGTGACGAAGACGACTGGAATGTGGGTCAGCAATGCCTGGGTGCAGCTGACTGCATTTGCGGTGTGTTTTGCGGCATGGCTGATCGCAGGGCGTGATAATGTCATGACGCTTACCAAGGTGGAGCCTAAGTACGTGCTGCTTGGCGGCGTGATCGGCGCGGGGATCACTCTGACTGTGATCAAGAGTATGGAACAGCTTGGACCGGCGAAGGCCGCGCTCCTTATTGTGATCGCCCAGCTCATTGTCGCATATGTGATAGAGCTTCTGGGGCTTTTTGGAGTGGATAAGGAGCCATTGGAGTGGAGGAAGATAATCGGGATGGGAATTGCGTTGATTGGAGTTGCAATTTTCCAATGGAAATAGTACAATAAATGGGTAATGCATATACGGGGTATTTGCAGTTTCGGCAGACTGTAAAGGAGTTTGTATGCATAGAAGAATTGTTTATAGGGTTACAGCAGCGTTTGTGATGAGCCTGGTCCTGTTGTCGGGATGTTCCGGTGTCCGGACAGGACAGGGAGAAGAACTTAAGGAGCTGACAGATACAGGGTCAGAAGAGGTACAGGAGGATAAATCCGCTGCCGGGGTGACGAAGGAAGAAGAACTCGAGGAACCCTTGCAGGAAGAGATGCAGTGTACGGATGACAGCCAAGAGGTCTATGTCCATGTGTGCGGACAGGTTGCATGTCCGGGAGTCTATCTGCTCCCTGCGGGCAGCCGTCTGTATGAAGCGATCGAGGCGGCGGGAGGCCTGTCGGAGAATGGGGCGGGCGAGCTGCTGAATCAGGCGGCGCAGATAGAGGACGGGCAGCAGATCTATGTACCGTCCAGAGAAGAAGCGGCGCAGCTTCAAGCGGGCCAAAGCGTGTCGAATATGGGAGAGGCAGGTCAGAATGTGTCGACTCCCGGAACGTCCGGGCCTTCTGATGACGGGAAGATCGACCTTAACAGGGCAACCAGAGAACAATTGATGACACTCAGCGGTATCGGAGAAGCCAAGGCAGATTCGATCATCGCTTACAGAGAAGTACACGGCGGCTTTCGGAAGATTGAAGAACTGATGGAAGTTGACGGAATTAAGGAAGGCGTATTTAACAAAGTAAAGGATCAGATAAAAGTTTCGTAATCAAGGCAGATATTGAGGGAGAGAGTAGATGAGCAGAAGGGTATTGGTTGTAGATGATGAAAAACTAATCGTGAAAGGAATTCGTTTCAGCCTGGAACAGGATGGGATGAAGGTTGACTGTGCTTATGACGGAGAAGAGGCGCTGAAGCTGGCGAAAGAGAATGCCTATGATCTGATCTTGTTAGATATTATGCTTCCCAAGAATGACGGCTTTGAGGTGTGTCAGCAGATACGGGAATTCTCCGACGTACCGATCGTGATGCTGACGGCAAGGAATGATGATATGGATAAGATCCTTGGTCTGGAATACGGCGCGGATGATTACATAACGAAGCCTTTCAACATCCTGGAGGTAAAGGCGCGGATCAAGGCGATCATGCGGCGTACCGGCAAGCGGGATCAGAATCAGGTCAACGATAAGATGATCATCAAGGGCAGCATGCGGATCGACTGTGAGAGCAGGCGGGTCGTGATAGATGACAAAGAGGTGAATCTTACGGCGAAGGAATTCGATCTCTTAGAGCTTCTTGCCATGAATCCGAATAAGGTGTACAGCCGGGAGAATCTGCTGAATATTGTGTGGGGGTATGAATATCCCGGCGACGCGAGAACGGTAGACGTACATATCCGAAGGCTGAGAGAAAAGGTTGAGACGAATCCAAGCGATCCGAAATACGTCTATACTAAATGGGGAGTTGGTTATTATTTCAGGGGTTAAGAGATATCTGAAATGGGGTATATGGAAGAGCCTTCGCGCCCGGATCGTCCTCCTCGTCATACTGGCGGGGACGATTCCGGCGCTTGTTTTAAGGGGAGTAGTCTTAAGCAGCTTCGAGAAAAGAGAAGTGGAGGTTCGGACTGCAGAGATACAGAATCAGTGTACAATTCTATGTAACCAGTTAAGTGATGTGAATTATATTACTGGCGATATGTCTGAGGTGTTAAAGTCAGAGCTGGTCCAGATGTCTAATATCTACAATGGACGGGTTCTGGTTATAGATCATGATTTTCGCATTCAGGAAGATACGTACGATATGGACAAGGGTAAGACGATCGTATCTGAAGATGTGATCCGGTGCTTTAAGGGTAAAGGCACCAGTAATTATGATGCAAAGAATCGTTATATCGAGGTTACTTCTCCGATCTATGACAAGGGAACAGAGAAAGCGGTAGGTGTGATGCTGATCAGCGTATCTACGGATATGATCTCTGACAGTGTGGAGATTCTGGACGACAGAGTGATCGCCGTGTGCCTTACCATCGGGATGGTGGCTGTGATACTGGCGTTCTCCGCGGGATTCGTTATGACGAGGCCGTTCCGCAGGATCAGTGATTCTATAGCGGCCGTGACGGAAGGCTATGAGGACGATTATCTTCATGAGAAGGCCTATACAGAAACTATGCTGATATCGGATGCATTTAACAAGATGCTTGGCAGGATGAAAGTGCTGAATGATTCTCGTAATGAGTTCGTATCCAACGTGTCGCATGAGCTTAAGACGCCGCTGACTTCTATGAAGGTGCTGGCAGATTCGCTGTTGATCCAGGAGGATGTGCCGGCTGAGTTATATAAGGAATTCATGGGAGATCTGTCGGAGGAGATAGAGCGGGAGAATAAGATCATCAACGACCTTCTGTCTCTGGTCAAGATGGACAAGACGGCGAACACGCTGAATATTAAGTCTGAGAATATGAATACGCTGATCGAGAAGATCTTAAAGAGACTCCGCCCGATTGCGGCGACACGCAATATCGAATTGGTGTTTGAGAGCTTCCGGCCGGTAACTGCGGAGGTGGATGAGATGAAGCTGTCTCTTGCCATCACGAATCTGGTAGAGAATGCTATCAAGTATAATAAGGAGAACGGATGGGTTCATGTGTCCTTGAATGCAGATCATAAGAACTGCCATATTGAGGTGGCAGATTCCGGGATCGGAATTCCGCAGGAGGCAGTGGAGCATGTGTTCGAGAGGTTCTATCGTGTGGACAAGTCTCACTCCAGGGAGATCGGCGGGACCGGGCTTGGCCTTGCCATTGCAAGGAGCGCGGTGGTCATGCACCGCGGGGCGATCAGGGTATACAGCCAGGTGGGGGCAGGAACTACATTTACCGTGCGTATTCCTCTGATATACGTTTCATAGAGGGAACTTTACAGGACTGGGGGAAGGCAAATGCGAAGTATTCTTAATAGGAGATATTGCCTGACGGCGCGGGGCGTGTGTCTGATCATGTGTCTGCTGCTCATCGGCGGATGCGGGAGAGGCAAGGGTTCCGGTCCGGGAAAGGGCGGCACATTCGTTTATTATGTGAATACAGAGGGAACGGATCTGGTGAAGAAGAGTTATCAGATAGAAGATGTTACGATAGAGAAATCCATTGGAGATATGCTGAAAACTATGCAGAAGGAGCCGGATTCGATCGATTATAAGAGTGTATTTCCGAAAGGGATCCGAGTTCAGAGCTGGGTGCTGACCGAGGAATCTATTCTGGATATCCATTTTAACAGTAAGTATGCAGGCATGAAGCCGGAGGAGGAGCTGCTTCTTCGGGCAGGAGTCGTACAATCGCTGGCACAGATCCATGGGGTGGATTATATAGATTTTTATATAGAGGATGAGCCGCTCGTGGACAGTGTGGGAGAGGCGATCGGATATATGAACGCGGAGAATTTCCTTCAGTACAAAGGATCCTCGTTACATTTGTACCAACTGGGGAATCTGAAGCTGTATTTCGCAAATGACAAGGGCGACAGGCTGGTACAGAGAGAAGTGAGTATCCGGTACAACAGCAATATGTCCATCGAGAGACTGATCGTGGACCAGTTGATCAAGGGATCTTCCGCGGAAGGCATCGGGCCGGTGATGCCGCCGGAGACGAAGGTGATCGGGGTGTCGGTGAAGGACAGCGTCTGTTATGTGAATCTGGATGAAGGATTCTTGAACAACACATATGTCACGGATCCAAGGATTACGGTCTATGCGATCGTGAATTCGATCGTCGACGGAGGAGCGTCCAGCCAGGTGCAGATCTCGGTGAACGGGGATTCTAATATCAAATATATGGGAAGCGTGGATCTAAGCAAGCCGCTGTCGAGGGACTTGGATCTGGTAGGAGAGTGAAACGTGAAAGACAGACCGTTAATGTATACCTGTCTGGTAATATTGGTATTGATAATGCTGGCGGTCACATGCGGGAGGGAGAAGCTTGTCAGGGAGCTTCGTCCTTCGCCGCTTGAGTCGGCGGCACCGCCGGGAGGTGCGGTCGTACTGCAGGGGCAGGTGTACCAGACAGAACAAAGATCAGATTATCAGAGATTATATCTAAAGGACAATTCTATTCAATATCAGGAACAGACAGTTCAAGAATCAAGGATTATCATCTATACAGATTCCAACTTACAGTTTCATATGGGGAATAAGATAAAGGTCAGGGGAGAGGTCTCTTTTTTTGAAAACGCGAGGAATCCAGGAAACTTTGACCAGAAGCGTTATTATCAGATCAGGGATATCCACGGGATGGTATGGGCAGAGGAGATTGCTCTGTTGGATGCTGGCGTGTGGAGATGGCGTTCGAAGCTTGCTGAATTTCGCAGACGGTGGCAGGAGACGCTCGTATCGGCTCTGGGAGTAGAGGACGGGACCGCTATGGGGGCAATGATGCTTGGAGAGAAATCGGAGATGGATCAGGAGCTGAAGATGCTTTATCAGGTTAATGGGATCGGGCATATTTTGGCGATCTCGGGGCTGCATCTATCCTTTATAGGGATTGGGATGTATAAGATACTGCGGAGGATTACGGGGTCTTATCCGGTTGGAGGGGCGTTTGGTATTTTATTTCTGGCGCTGTATATTCTTATGGTTGGATTTACCGTATCCGCGGTGCGGGCCTTAGTGATGTTTCTATTCCGGGTAGGGGCGGATATGGCGGGGCGGCATTATGATGCGCCGACAGCGCTTTCTGCGGCGGCGGTTGCGGTGTTAGTGTGGCGGCCGCTCAGTCTGTATGACGGCGGATTCTGGCTGTCCTTTGGGGCGGTGCTTGCGGTTCTTACTGTGGTGCAGGTGGTGCAGGAAGAAATATCTGTGTACACATTACATAACAATGGACAACAGGTGGGGACAAGGACGCAGCAGAGTTCCTTGAAGCAGAATAAGAAAGACGGTCCTTGGCCTGTATATTTAAGGAGATTTTGGGAATATGTAGGGCAGGTGATTTTACAGGGGTTGACGGCCAGCATCGGTATCAATCTGGTTATTCTTCCGATTCTGCTCTATTATTTCTTTGAATTTCCGATGTATTCTTTTGTCCTGAATCTTTGTGTGATCCCATTGATGTCCGTGTTGCTGTTTTTGGGGATGGCGGGAAGTCTGCTGGCATTGTGGCTTCCCTCGGTATCTTCCTTTCTATTTTGGGTATGCGGAAAGATTCTATGCTTCTATCAGATGAGCTGCAAGGTAGCGCTTCATCTTCCGGGAGCGAGGCTTGTGGCCGGAAGGCCTGAGATGTGGCAGATTGCGGTATATTATGTATTTTTGTTTTTAGGATTGATTCTGCTGAGGTATATCGCATCAATGAAGGAACAGGATAAGCAAGGGGAGGAAAGGGGTCAAGACTATCAGGGGTATGGAAAGGATCGAAGGTTCATACAATCTAACAGAGTGGATAAATCCATTAGTTTTAATAACAGAATGAGTGGAAGAGCAGGCAGGAGTGCGTGGAAAGGGTGGCCTGTGGTTTTTCTGTGGACAGTGGGAGTAATTATTTTAACGACTCATTTTGGAGAGTCAGGGAAACTTATGATAGCGGTCTTGGATGTGGGGCAGGGAGACGGGATTTTCATGAAAGGACCGGAGGGCGGCACCTATCTGGTGGATGGCGGGAGCAGTGATGTAAAAAAGGTGGGACAATACAGGCTGGAGCCATTCCTGAAATCCCAAGGAGTCGGGGTGCTTGATTATGTACTGATCTCCCATGGCGACGGCGATCACAGGAACGGTGTAGAAGAGCTGATTGAGAGACAGGATATCGGAGTGAAGATCCGGACGCTGGTGTTGCCGGTGCAGGAGGCGTGGGATGAGGCTTTGGCAGGTCTGGCAAAGAAAGCAAAAGATTATGGAATCCGTGTGGTTGTGATAGAGCCTGGACAGAATATCCGGGAAGGGGAAATGGCAATTACGTGTATACAGCCGGGGAATCTGGGAATAAAATCAGAGAACGCCGGATTGCGGAAGGAAAATACTGTGCCGGAGACAGGCAGTATAATACCTGTGACCGAGAAACTGGAATCGGGTAACGAGGCATCTATGGTATTGGCTGTACAGTATGGGAAGTTTGATATGCTTTTGACCGGGGACGTAGAGGGAGAAGGAGAAAAACAGCTTACACAGCAATTAGAAGAGAGCTATCCAGATTGTACATGGGAGGTTCTTAAAGTAGCGCATCATGGCTCTAAGAATTCGTCAACAGAAGAAGTTCTTCAACAGATTCAGCCAGCTTATGCGTTCATTTCCGCAGGACAAGAGAATCGGTATGCGCATCCGCATCAGGAAACGATAGAGAGACTTGCAGACGTTGGCTGTAAAATCTATTCTACGCAGGAAAATGGGGCGATTATAGTGGAGGTGGAGGATGGGGAATTATCAAGAATGGAGAAATGGCAAAGATAGATTGAAAAAGGGATACTATGAAACGGAATTTCTATGGAAATGCCGTTGTTTAGTTGTTATAATGTATTTGGGAATAAACGGAAAATCTAATAGATAAAAAAGTATGCAGCATCATTTGTTTGTTGTAACTGCGAGACGGCATGGAAATTTATGGAAATGAAATATGGGAAATAAAGGAGTATTTATGTTTATTTCAGATTTTGTTGGTGAGTCAAATGAATATGATAAAAAGCTTATATTAGAAGAAAAGAGACCGAAGAGCTGGCTGAAAAGTGTCAGTGCTTTTGCAAATGGCAAAGGTGGTATTCTATTCTTTGGAGTGGCAGATGATGATACGTTGATCGGTCTTGAAGATGCTAGGCGAGTTTCTGAAAAAATCAGTGAAATAATCAAGACAAGAATGGATCCGATTCCGCAGACAGACTTGGAACTTCATGAAGAGAACGGAAAGCAGTTTATTATTCTGCGGATATTGCCAGGAGTAGAAACTCCGTACTATTATGTGGGTGATGGAAGCAGGACAGCGTTTGTGCGTGTTGGAAATGAAAGTGTACAAGCTGGAGCAATTGAACTGAAACGCCTTGTATTGCGTGGAAGTAATCAAACTTACGATAGTCTGTCTTCGTATTATCCATATGAGAATTATGCTTTTACAAAGCTTCGGTCTGTATATCGGCAGCGAACCGGTAAGAAGCTGGAAGAGGCAGATTTTATTTCTTTCGGGCTGGTAGACGAGAATGGGATGCTCACCAATGCGGGAGTCTTATTAGCAGACGAATCACCAATGCGCCATTCCAGACTTTTTTGTACTCGCTGGAATGGGCTGAATAAAGCATCGGGAGTAATGGAAGCACTGGATGATAAGGAATTTAGCGGAAGCCTGCTTATACTGCTTCAGGGCGGGGAAGAATTTATAAAAAATAATACGAAAAAACGTTGGAAGAAAACCTTAGATGGCCGTCTTGAGATGCCAGATATACCAGAGCGGGCGGCGCTTGAATGTATCGTGAATGGATTGATCCATCGAGATTATCTGGAATTAGGAAGTGAAGTACACATTGATATTTTTGACGACCGTATGGAGATCTATTCTCCAGGCGGTATGTTTGACGGTTCTTTTGTGCAGAATCTTGACACGGATCATGTGCCTTCCAGACGGCGGAATCCGATCATCGCAGATGTTTTCAGCCGAATGAATTATATGGAGCGCAGAGGAAGCGGGTTCAAAAAGATTAAGCATGATTATCACAGATCTGTTAATTATCGCCCGGAGTTAGAACCTGTATTCTATTCAGACGCATCCTCATTTTGGGTGACGCTTTATAATCTGAATTATAATGTTACGGTTGAAGGAGTGGATGTAGGGGATCGAAAACAGTTTTTTGCAAAGGAAAAAGCAGTTGTTTTGAATGAAAAGCAGTTGTTTGGGGATAAAAAAACAGTTGTTTCGAAGAAAAAACAGTTGTTTGAAAAGAAAATAAATGAATCGAGGATTAGTACACTTGCAAAGGAAAAGATCTTGCGATTGTATGAACAGTATAGCGATGATATGTATTTTTCCAGAGCAGATGTAATGAGAATAGCTGGAATTACATCGTCACCAGCAGGAGAGTTAATTAAAAAAATGAAAAGTGAAAAATTGATCGTACCGGTGATTGGACACGGAAAAGGCAGATATCGATTTAATATTTAGATTACGTCTGAGGATGAAAGCAAGATTGTATATGCAAATCTAATAAGGAAGGGATGGTATGTTTTGTGGGGATACCATCTCACTTTTTTTACAAGTATCTGGTATCCTTCTTACTATGAAGGGCAATAAACAATTTAAAACCATAAAAGAACCGGTATCATCAGATTGTGGATAAGGTACAGAGAATCCTTTTTATAGAGGCTAAGGATATAAACTGGGAGGCAAATGTATGGTACTTGGAGCGTTTTCAGTTTGATGCAACACGTTATGATCCGACAAGGCCGGTAAAGCGGATTTCCTTTTTGGATATAGCGGATAAAGGAAATCGGGAATATCTAAAGAAATATGTAAAATATCAGCTTGGTGTGACAGGAGCTTCTGTCCAGAATATTTGGGCACGGACATATATTACAAAAGCTTTTCTGCGTTTTCTGGATCAAGAAAAACTTGCGGTAGATAAACTGACTGCGGCAGAGATTGATTTGTATATGAGGAAGCTGCAGGAAGAAGATGTTGAAATGATAACTTTTAATGATAAAGTGGCAGAGATTCACTGCTTTTTTAGATTCCTGACAGCAAGGGGATACTATAGCAAGGTTCCGTTTTACCCGGAATACTATATCAAGCGGGCAACGGTGCCGCATCATTACCGGTCTGTGCCGCAGAATACTGTGACAGAGATCTTTAAGAATTTAAAAGGGCTGCCGGAAGATATGCGGCTTATGTATCTGCATTTATGGTGTCTTGGACTACGGATTAATGAAGTATGCTCTATAAAACGGGAAGGATATTATCTGAAGGAAGGGGTTGCCTGGCTTCGGATTTACCAGCATAAGATGAAGATGGAAAAGGTAATCCCAATCCCAATGCTGCTGTACCGGAGCATGATGGTATACATAGAACGAAGAAAAATCGGGTTGGATTCCTATGTATTTCAAAACTCGAAAGGAGGCCCGTATTTATCAACACGTTACTGGCATGAGATGGTGGACTGGTGCAATGAACTGGGAATCAGGTGTGGGGATCATGTATTCCAAACACACGATTACCGGCACAGCGTAGCCACTGCATTGTATGAACATGGGGCTTCGATTCAGGCGATCAGGGAATTCCTCGGACATAAGCATGAAAACATGACGCGGCGGTATATTGACTGTATCCAGAGGCATGTAGACCGTTCCAGTGAACAATATTATAAAGAGCAGAAAAGTCTGGCAAGTGAATGGAAAGAAGGAAGTGGGAAAGATGGAAGCTAAGATTTACATAAAAGAACTTCCCTGTTATCAAAGAAAAGGAAATGCTTCCGAAAAAAGAATCAGGGTTATGGAGCGGCATTTTTACGATTTAGGGCTCTTGGTAGCGGAGGGGCAGAAAAAGGAAATGGAAGCGTTCATACGGAGCCGTGGGGAAGAACTGAGTATGGCTACCGTAGATGCGGATATTATCCGCTATAATGTGATTGCCAGGTTTATGAAAGAGAAATTTCCCTTGCTTAATAGCTTCCGGGCAGTACCGGAAGAGGTCCTTGTTAAGAAATTTAAGGCATGGCTTTTAAACCACGGATATCAGATTACGCGGAAACATTATATGAAGAGCATGGGAAGGAATTTACAGGAGGAGGCAGGGCCGGTAAAGTACTTGCGTCTCTTGCTTCATTTCCTGGAACCGGAAGACAAACGGCCGGAGTGGGAAAAAGACGTGTGGAAGCTGGACAATCTGGGATTTGAGGTCAGGCAGAATCCGATACAGATGATAAGGACGATAAGATTTACAGGAATCAGGCAAGAGACAATAAAAGAAGAAGTGAAACAGGCATGTTATATCAGGATTAAATATTTATCCGTAGGTTCACTGCAGGGGGAGATACGTGCGGTAAGACATTTTTCAGAATTCCTTGCTGAGAGGAACCCGGAGATCACAAGCTTAGGAGAGGTGGGGCGGTTAAATATTGAGGAATATTTAACTCACATCAATCTGGAAAGAGGCCAGGAAAGAAACCTGAAATGGCAAATCTAAAAGATATGCTGCGGCAGGTAGGGAAAGTGATTGGCAATCCCAAGTTGGAGAAATTATTTATCAAACAGGATATGCCCAAAATGCCGGAAGTGGTATTCAAAACCTATTCTGACGAAGAAATAAGGCGGTTAAATTATTATATCGTCAATATGGAAGAACAGGTGGCGCGTGCGTTGATCCTGCATCAGATGCTTGGAGGAAGGATTTCCGATACCCTTACCTTGCGCACAGACTGCTTATATCAGGAGAACGGGCATTATATCGTTCGGATGTATCAGGTAAAGACCTCTTATTATGAAAAACCAGTTCCGGATGATGTGGCTAAGATAATTCAGAAATCAATGGAATATACCTATGAAAAGTATGGGGAAACCGAATATATTTTTGTGAATGAATCGAATCCTTCCTTACCGTTTCAATATTCTATGTTGAAACACCGTGTATACACGCTGATTCGTGAAAACAATATCTGTAAAGATAATGGAGAACGGATGGGGTTTGCCACACATTTATTTCGGCACTGCTATGGCATGAAGCTTGTGGAACTGCATCTGGATGATGCAGCCATCGCACATTTATTAGGGCATAGGGGCGTAAATACGGTTTATCGGTACCGGCGGACAAGCGGAAAGCTGATGGTAAAGGAGACTGAAGAACTAAGGAAAACAATGGATGAGATATTGAGTGAAATTATCAAGGAGTGGGATGGATATGAGCAAGTATTCCAAAATGGTTGAATCCAATCACAAGGCGAGCAAGGAGAAAATTGATTATGCGATCCGGACGATCAAAGAGATGCTGGAGAAAGAAGAGCAGCTCTTGGTTTGTGATTTGGTTCGGAAAACGGGATTGTCGAGGGCTTTCTTTTATAAGAATCCGGTGGTGAATAAATTCTTGAATGAGGCGAGGCAGCATCAGGAGGGCAAGGTGTTCCACCAGAAGAAAAAGGTGATTCTGGATTATGCACTGGAGCGGCAGAATGAGCTGATTAAGATAGAGTATGAAAAATCCCAGAGAGAGAATAAGGATTTGAAGGCGGAAAATGAAAAATTGAAGAAGGCACTTAAGAAAAAGGAAGTGGCGTTTATTAAAGGATTATAGGAAATATGGCAGCAGATAGGATATCTTAGAAATTATGGGGATATTCTATCTGCTGTTTTATGGATTAAGTACCTAATATGTCGTTCTCAAAATTGCTTTTTGGTTTTTGAGAATTCTGAAATAATGGAAATAGCATATTTTTTGCTCATGTGTATTTTGGCACCGTTAATTAAGATGATATCATTAGAACATATCGAACGAATTTTCCCTAATGAAACGATACGGTTTTGGGCACATTTGATAAAACCATAAGAAGATAGTGATTTTAATTCATTATTTAAGGTTCCATACTTATGATATGTGCCATGTTGAGTATAAATGGTAATTTGATGTTCTCGTATTTCCATATAGTATATATCCCATACACTCATTTTCGAGACAGATGTTCGCGTTTTGCAAATGTATTCTTGATGAGAATTTCTATAAAGTTGTAAAGCATTTTCTAAGCCAGAAGTCCCATATAAATCCAAAAAATCAGAGAGAGTTTTATTTAGCTTATCATTTATTTGCGTTTTTTTGACCAATTCATTTGTCTTTTCCTTTGTATATTCATGCTTCTATATATTAAGACAATTTATTCGAGAAAAACTTACGCAATTTTTGAAAAATTATATTTTATTTTCCTGATATGATGTTTGGGAACTTTTATATGATGTTTCGAGATTGATGGAAAATGGAAAATTTTGTATAATAATATCACATTTTGTAATATATGAAATTTGTATGGCCAACACATATCAAAATATGTGTTGGATAGAAAGCCTTTTTAAATGTTCAATATGAAAATCCAGTAGTGCAATTTTGGTGCAGAGGATGTTTAAATGGAAATTAATTTTCATATATAGAAGATTGGTTGTAGCTATAGATCCTAATCTCCCGAAAAAATTATACACAGATTGACTGTATGATAGTATGAATCCATTGAAAATACGGGGTTTTTAGGCGCTCCCTCTTTACAAATATGTGTATAAGTTTTATAATATAAGTAGAAATATTATACACATATTTAAAGGAGCAACGGCATGTCATCACTTGTTTACGTCAAAAATCCAAATGGTAAAACCTATGTTTACAGCAACACTTCAATTTATGATAAGGAAACTAAAAAAGTCAAACACATCCGCAAGAGCATTGGGCATCTGGATCCAGTAACAGGTGAAGTGGTTCCCAACCGCAGGAAAGGCGATGCTGCCCGTAAAAGGGCTCAAACGGAAGAACCTGCTGGCCGCTGTGTTGTGAAAAATACCGGCATACAGTCCCTTTTGGATAAAGCTGTTTCAGACATAGGGCTGATGGAACCGCTCAGTACAGTCTTTCCGGATGACTGGAGATGCATACTGACATGTGCGTATTACCTTGTCAGCGAAGGCGGGGCATTGCGCCACGTTGACCAGTGGCAGCGGATGTATCCATCACCGTGCCGTTCCCTGCTTGCAAGCCAGCGGGTGAGCGAACTCCTTGTAAGGATTACGCCCACACTGCAACAGGACTTTTTCAGCAGGTGGATTGATGTAAACAGCCAGAAGGATGTCTATGCAATGGATATCACCAGTGTATCTTCCTATAGCGAACTGATCGACTTTGTCCGCTGGGGATACAACCGTGACGGGGAAAAACTGCCACAGATCAACCTCCTTATGCTCACTGGTGTCACTTCCCATATGCCGCTGTATTACAGGATCATTCCCGGCAGCATTAAAGATGTGAACGCTCTGGAAGACAGCATAGCTAATATATCCGTTCTGGAGAGCCCAACATGCCATTTTGTCATGGACAAAGGCTTTTATAGTGAACCGAACCTTGACGCAATGTATGCCAGCCATAAAAAGTTCCTGATTGGAGTACCTTTTACTGTCGGTTTTGCCTGCAAGGCAGTGGAACACCACAGAGACAGCATCCGTTCCCATCATAATTACTGTACAGTCTTTGGGGATGGACTGTATGCGGTCACGGAATCTTCCAATTGGAAAGGGCATCGGTTCTATATCCACATCTACCACGATATTTTCAAGGCGGCGTCAGACGAACGGAATTTTGACCATACCCTGCACTGCTGTTATGAAGAACTTATGGCCGGCAGGCATGTAAAGGAGCATGCCTCTTATTATGATAAGTTCTTCTTGATCCATAAAACTCCTATAAGAGGCATCAGGGTGGATTACAATGAGGAAGCCATTAGCAAGCATAAAAGGAACCATATCGGCTGGTTCGTGCTTGTAAGTAATCACATTAAGGATACGACAAAAGCTCTTGAGGTGTACCGGAGCAAGGATGCTGTTGAGAAATGTTTCGATGATCTCAAAAATGATCTTGATATGAAACGTTTGCGTATCCATTCAGCGGCAGCTATGGAAGGCAGAATCTTCATACAGTTTATTGCACTTCTGATCACAACTCGTCTAAAGCAGGTGATGAATGAAGCCGGATGGTATAAAAATCATGATCTTCAAAAAGTAATAAGTGAAATGAAAACTGTCCGTAGTGTCAGTATAAATGGAACACGAAAAAAATACACAACGGAACTTACGCCATTTCAAAAAGACATATATGAGTTATATGGGCTGACACCTTAAACATGTGTATAATTTGAACGGGATTTTAGGATAGTTATTTTGTGGATGAGAAGTATGAAATTATTTGCGAAAACTTTACAAACGCAAATTGAAATAATTTCAAGGGGGGTTCGGAGCATTTTAAAGATTTTCTTATAAGTCTTATTTTGGTTTTTGTTTTAGATGTTATTAAGAGTATTTTGATTTGGATAGATAAAAACATAGTTCACCATATGGAACATGTCAATATCATATTGTGAGGAATATGGACCAAGACTGTAATCATTCAGGTTAACTGATATATACCTGTATATCCAAGTTGGTGGTTCATGTGAATAAAGTTAATGTTTTTGCTAATTAAAATACTATTTGGATTCAAATGATTTTAACGGGGTGATGATCTATCACCAGAGAAGTACAGAGGCAGAAGAGCATATAAAACAGTTTATAGCGGATGTAGATAAACTTCTTGTCTTATGTGATTTTGGGTACCATGAGACAACAGAGTATGATCAGTTTGTCAGATGCTTGTTAGAACAAACAAGTGTTGAAAATGGAAAACTCAGACCCCAATCAAAAGAAAACGGCAGCATGAAAACTTTCATGATACAGAATTCTTTCGATTCGGAAGTTGTATATCGAAGAAAAGTGGTAAAAGAGTATTGGGGTTATGCAGTCAACTTGGAGGAATTTGTAGGAGAGAATGATTCGGTCGTAACAGAGTATCAGTATGACTCAAGACAACCATAGTAACAGCTAGTTTATCCTGGGCATCTTGAATAGATGGATAAACAGAAAGAGCGGACTGCTATAGTTACGCGGACGGTGCATACGGCGGAACAGAAAACATACAGCTCGCAGTAAATAAAAACGTAGAACTAATTACCATAAGTCTGACAGGGAAACTAGATCCGGATATTTTTGATGATTTTAAATTTAACGAAGAGGGGGATAAAGGTTCTCCGATATCCAGAAAATAATAGGCTTAGTAAAAGTCTTTACAATGCTTTCAAGATTATTAAATGTGTGGTGTTGGTGAATGTGCATTGCAGTTATAAAAAAAATAAATAATAGTGACTATAAATATATTATAGCTTTTAATAGAGATGAAAAAGTAGGAAAGTCATTTAAATTATGGGGATATTTTTGGGATGAGTATCAAGATATTTATGGATGCTTAGATGAAGAAACGCGAGGAACTTGGTTTGCGATTAATGACAATAATGTAGTTGCATTCTTGCTTAACAGAGAAATTCTGGATACAACTAGAGAAAATAAAAGTAGGGGAAAAATTATACTTAATGTTCTGAAAAATATGAAATCTGCTAAAGAAGCTGAGAATAAAGTATATACTTTAGACCTAGAAAATATGCGCCCATTTAATTTAGTCATTTTGGATTGCATAGATGTTTATTATTTGTGTTTCCAAAAAAATAATATTTATTCCTATCAGATGAAGCAAAGTCTCATTTTATTGAATAGAAGTTATCCCAATGATTTTAATGAGGTTAGAATACGAAGTAATTATTCTAGATTTTTTGAATTATCGAATAGAGATTTATTTTCTTGTAGTTGGTGGAATACTTGGAAAGAGTACCTTACAGATAGTTGTTATTGTAAAAGTGCAGAAGAAGAAAGAAAAATGTTTTTAATATCTACAAAATGGCGTACATTGTCTTCTACGATGGTTGCTTTAAATATCAATAGAGGACGAGATGTTTTTAAAGTAATGTATGGGGATAAATTATGAAAGAGAAAATAATGAATAATTTTTTAATAATGGAAAATGTGGCTGTACTTGAGGAAAATCGGGAATGGACTTATAGCCAGATGGGGCAAGTGGTTTCTCAATTTATAAAATATTATAGGGGAAATCACTTGAAAAAGATAATGATAGTAATGAAACAAGGATTTTATTCGTACTCTGCTATAATAGCTGCCTACCTTGCGGGTATTATATTTTGTCCAGTTAATTCAGAGACTCCTTTCGAACGATTAAAGTACTGTCAAAATATATTTAATCCGGATTTAATTGTTTTTGATAATGACAGTGATTCGATAAACGAATACAAAAATAGTGTGGAGGTAATGCAAATATTAGAAAGCAAAGTAAATGTTAAGGACTATGCTCAAGAAGAAAATGACATTGCTTATGTTATTTTTACGTCAGGATCTACTGGTAAGCCGAAAGGAATTGCTATTAAAAGAAGTGCTTTTGAAAAATTTCTTTTATGGTCTATTAGTCATTATAAGGTAAATGAAAATGACAGATGGGCACAATATTCTAATATTGGATTTGATTTAAGTCTATGTGACATATTTACTGCTATATCTTCAGGAGCAACATTAGTTCCTTTTGCTACACCGAAAGCTAAGATGTATCCAGCTTTATTGATAAAAAAATATAGCATTACTTTTTGGCATTCTGTACCTAGTGTACTTGATTTGATGGATATTACAAATCATTTATCTTCTGAGTATTTATCGACAGTTAAAACGTATACATTTTGCGGGGAAACATTATACTCTATACAACTTAAGAAAATTTTTGATTTAAATAGTAAATGCAAAGTTTATAATACATATGGTCCGACAGAGACCACTATATTTTGCATGGGAATTTTGTTGGACTCATTTAACTATCAAGAGTATTGCGAAGATTCTGTTTCGATAGGAACTCCATTTGAAGGATGGCAAATGTATGTTGACCGAAAAAATAATCAGAATATTGGTGAATTAATCATTTGTGGTGATAATATTGGCGCAGGTTATTTAAATGATATGAATAATAAGAGCTTCTTTTTAAAAGAAATGGAAAATGGGAAACTTATTAGATGCTATAGAACAGGAGACTTTGTCAAAGTAATATCAGGAAAGTTATATTTTGCGGGTCGTAAAGATAGTCAGATTAAACATATGGGATTTAGAATAGATTTGTCTGAAATAGAGGCTTGTTTACGAAATTATGGGTGTTATTCTTCAAAAGTTATCTATTATAAAAAGAAACTAGTGGCATTTGTTGTTTGTAATGATTTTGATGAAAATAAAATAAGAGATTATTTAAAATTATATTTACCATATTATTATATACCGAGTAAAATTATTCATAAGGGGGGATTTCCATTTAACAAAAATGGAAAAGTTGATGTAAAGAAGCTTTATGAGGAAATAGAGAATTGTTTTTCCTAATTAAGGAAAAGAAATGTTTGCATTGAAAGGAAGATTAAAGAAAGGAAAGATGTTGAGGATAATTTTATCGACATCCAAAATGGATAAAAATGAAGATTACTACAGGTCAGATTATTGAAATTATAGCAGATGTAATTCAATGTAATAAAAATGAGTTGGATGAAAATTCGGGGATAGGAACCAATGCTCAGTGGGATAGTTTAAGACATGTGATGATAATGGCAAAACTTGAAGAACTGTACGGATTAAAAGTGAGTGAGGACAACATTGATTTGTTAATGAGTGTTGAAGCAATTAAAGAATACTTAAATTCTATGGAGTTATAATGTTTGATTTAGTTACAATAATTATTCCTTTTTATAATGGAAGTATTTTTGAATTAAAAAGGGCCATTCAAAGTGTAATGAATCAGACATATAAAGAATTAGAAGTTATTGTTTGTGATGATGGCTCGGCAGATTACTATGCGGTACAATTAGAACAATTAAAAGCTGATAATGTCAAAATAGTCCATAATACTAGGAGACAAGGAATATCATGCGCACGGAATTTGGCTGCGTCAATTGCAAAGGGTAAGTGGTTAGTATGGCTAGATTCAGATGACACATTGGATAATTTATGTATTGAGAGGATGATTGCTAATTCAACAAAACATGTACTGGTTGTGGGGCAATGTCTTGTTCATGAAGCAAATAGCGTAGAAATGAGGGAGCCTAGTTTGTATTTTAATCTTTATAAAAAGTATCAAAATACATATTTTGATCCATTTGTCTCCAATGTTGTATCGGTGCAACCTCAAATGATCCTTAAATCAGTATTTGATAAGATAGGAGGATTTGATGAAACTTTTTTATATGCCGAGATGACAGATTTTTTTTTGAGGTGTTTATTAGTGATTCATAGTGATGAGATTTGTTTTATTAGTGATGCAATATATAATTACTATAGGCTAAGAAATAGTAGTATGTCATCAAATAGAAAGACATTATTTAAATATAGGTTACTTGCATTAAAAAGATATGCCCAATATAAGAAATTACCAATAGATAACATAATATATCTTGGAAGAAGCGAAAATACAAAAATGCAGACATATCTTTGTGTTAAAGATAACAAAATCCTTTGGCCCAATTATATTAGTATAATTAATAGTCGAATTTTTTTATTAAGTGATTAAATCAATAATTATCTAAAAATAGTTTTAGTAACATCAGATTGTAGATTATAAAAATCAGGTATCAATTAAAATTTAACTTTATAAAGGAGAAAAAAATGAAACAAAGAATTAGTTTTGAAAGTTTCGATGGCACACAACTGGTTGGAATATTTCAAAGTAGTCAGATAATGAAGTTAAAAGGGGCATTTGTGCTAGTTCATGGCATACCTTCGGACAAAGATGAATGGGGATTTTATAGTAGAATGGCAGATACTTTAGAACAAAAGGGGTATGCTACTTTTAGATTTGATTTTAGAGATAATGGAGAAAGTCAGAAACGTGATACAAAAAATTTGACATTAACACAATTAATTAATGATATTGATGCGGCATATAATCAGATGAGAAATATTGTTGGAAATCAAATTGCGATTTATATGGTTGGCACAAGTTGTGGTGGTGGTGTGACTGTTAAATGGAAAAATGTATATAAAAGAGAAGTCTGCAAAATTTTTTTAATGGCACCTGTTCTTGATTATGAGTATGAAGTTTACGGAAAGAGGAGAAAGAGTGATTTTTCCCAATTTAGAATTTTGGATGCTAGTTCCAAAAAAGTCATATTAGAACAAGGTTATTTTGATTCCGATGTTAAATATGGGTTATCAATTTTAAATGATGCCCGTTTATTTGATCCAGTTGACGAATTAAATAAAGTAGATTGTGATATTACTATTTTTCAAGGTGCGTCAGATACAGTGGTGCCAATTAGTATAACAAAAGAGATTTTACTAGAAGTTAAAAAAAATATAGAACTTTATGAAATTCCTGGTGCTGATCACGGGTTTGCAATTCTAGGAGATGATGATTTGACAACAGCGGGAACCAAAGAAAATCATATACGAGTTTATAATAAAGTGTATGAGGAGATATTAGAGAATGACAAAAAATGAGTATATGACTTATATAGGAGAAAATGTTATTTGGGGAGAAAATATAAAGATTGGATACTATTCATATATTGGCAGAGAAGGTAGCAATAATAGTCCATTAACAATAGGAAAAAATGTTACAATAGGTTCTTTTTGTTTATTAGAAACAGGTAGCGTAATTGGAAATAATACTGAAATAGATGATTATTGTGCTATCTATAGCGGGGCGCAGGTAGGAAACAGCGTTAAATTATTATATGGGAAAAAAATCTATAGCAAAGCTGAAATAGGGGAAAGGTGTATTATAGGTGGAGATGTGCCAGAAAGAATGGTTTTAGACGATAGTGTAACATTTATGGGGGAAGTAGCACATAGCCATTATAATCCTAAATTGGATTGGGATATAACAGATGAACCTTCTCCAAGGATTGGAAAGGGATCGATAATAGGTGTTAATGCATTATTGATAGGAGGAATTGAAATTGGAAAAAACTGTTACATCTCGGCAGGCGAAATCCTTCGACATAATTTATCAGACGATCATGTATATTATAAAGGGAAAGTTTATCATATAAATGAATTTAAAGGATTAATCAGGACACGATATCAATTATAATTATGAATGAAGACAAGAGATATAATAATATAAACATAAGTATTTTGACAAATAAAAGAAAAAAGAATGTTGAAAATGCAATAAATAGTGTACTTGGTATATCGTCAGAAGAAAAAATTAAGTACTTTAATTTTAATATTCATCTATTAAATAAATCGGTCGAAAAATATGCAATTAATAAGTTGGAAAAAGTTTTTACGGAAACAGACTATTTTATCATCGATTGGACAGATATTGATATAATTGATGATAATAGAATGTGGTTCTTGAGATTTATTTTATTGAAAAAAATGCACTATACAATATTTGTAAAAGACATTGTTTTAAACAGTATAATCATTGATGTTGATAGTAAGAATATTGTGCCGTGTAGATTAAATGTTAATATATTTAGAAACGAGCAGTATATGTCTTTTATACTTAATAATATTGAGGAAATTGTTAATAAAAGACTTTATCGTAATGAATTGTTTTATAAATTGTGGTTTCCTACAAATACATCAGACATTACGCTTGTAGTAGCTGTAGATGACGAAAGACCTGTAGATTCTGCATTAACTTCCCATAATTATGGGTTTGTTGATAGTATTGCAGATAAGGATGCTGTTTTAGAAGTATCAAAATTATTGTCAAGAAAATATCCTAAAGCGAGAATTACGGTTTGCAAAATTGAAAATTTTAATCCTCAAGATATTAGAAAAAATTTAGTTGTTATAGGAGGACCAGGTGGAGATGAATATGTAAGAGCAGATGGAACTAAAATGGAAAGTGAAGGAAATGAAATTTGTCGGAAATTGAGCCAAAATATTCACAGCAGAATTTCGTACACTAATGATTGTGAGGAGATGCTCATTCTGGACAAAAGATATAGGGCAAAATACGATAAGGGAATTATGTGTGAGGATATTGGTTATTTTTCGGCAGTACAAAATCCTTCTAATTTGAAAAATAGAATTATATTGATTCATGGAATTCATACTCTTGGAGTGTTGGGGGCTGCAAGAGTGTTTTCAGATGAACGAGATGCAGAAAATAATTATGAAACTATTTATAAATGGATTGTTAATCAGGGAGCAAAAATAGGTATAGATTTTGAAACTTTTTTTAAAGTTGATGTATTAAATGGAGAAGCTTTTTGCCCGGTGTTAGAGATGGACAATGTTTTTCCGCTTAGAGATAAAGACAGTTTTTCTAAAGAAAAAGAGGAAAAAGGATCCGTATTTAATGAAGAAAATTTCGATTATAGAGAGATTATGGATCAAATAAAAATACTCATTAGTGACATGAACAGAGAATTGCCATGTTTTAAAACAGAAGCTCCTAAAACTTATCAGGAAACTAAGAAAAATTTGAAAATACTATATGAGCTAGAAAAGAATGAGAATATAAATGAAATTAATACAATTTTTAATGATATTTATGTGAAATGGAAAGAAATTACGAGAAAATGAAAAAGAGTTTAAAAATACAAATACCTACAAAACCTGGCTTGCAAAAAAAATATAATGAATTGAGTAGGTTTGAAGGGTTTTTATTATACTGCATTATAGCAATTGATAGTAACTTATTTGTTTTTTTAGGAGGAGTTTTAATTTCTATTCCGGTGACTATATTATTAAACATAGTGAGTTATGAAATGATATTTACTTTGGCAGATGATATATACATAGTTAGTTATATTTTTTCTTTTTTCTCCTCTTTATTTTTGTCGATAAATTATATTGCTTTAACAATTAGGCATATAGAAATTAGAAATAGTGTAGATGGTGAAAAAAATATTGAGGTTTATAATAATAAGTTATTTGAGACAGGATATAGTAATTTGAAATATTTAAAAAAGAAATCAGTCTGTACGGTAATATTCTTTATATTTATGTTATTTGCTTTTTGTTTTTGCTTTGTGTGTAAAAATTATAGTGGATTTGTAGAAAATTGTATTAAAGAATTAATCAATTTTATTTTATGTTAGATATCAGTTTATTTTCATAAAAAGAAAGTAAGCACCAAATATTCCAGCGGATTTCCTGATTTCCACTATAATTGTAGTGAATAGTTTAAATATCTTTCAACTACAATTATAGGAGAAACTTAAGAATCAGGGATTCCGCTGTTAAAAATTGTTTGGATTTTTACAGAATCAGGAAAATACTTTACTTCTTATTTGTTGAGATAGCACATAAAAGAAAATTGTTAATAGTTTATCATTCGAAGAACACTATAAACATTGTGTATTGTGTAGAGGCCTTGATTTTTCTATATTCCTGAGAGCAAGGTATATATTATGGCGATCTCGGGGCTGCATCTATCCTTTATAGGGATTGGGATGTATAAGATACTGCGGAGGATTACGGGGTCTTATCCGGTTGGAGGGGCGTTTGGTATTTTATTTCTGGCGCTGTATATTCTTATGGTTGGATTTACCGTATCCGCGGTGCGGGCCTTAGTGATGTTTCTATTCCGGGTAGGGGCGGATATGGCGGGGCGGCATTATGATGCGCCGACAGCGCTTTCTGCGGCGGCGGTTGCGGTGTTAGTGTGGCGGCCGCTCAGTCTGTATGACGGCGGATTCTGGCTGTCCTTTGGGGCGGTGCTTGCGGTTCTTACTGTGGTGCAGGTGGTGCAGGAAGAAATATCTGTGTACACATTACATAACAATGGACAACAGGTGGGGACAAGGACGCAGCAGAGTTCCTTGAAGCAGAATAAGAAAGACGGTCCTTGGCCTGTATATTTAAGGAGATTTTGGGAATATGTAGGGCAGGTGATTTTACAGGGGTTGACGGCCAGCATCGGTATCAATCTGGTTATTCTTCCGATTCTGCTCTATTATTTCTTTGAATTTCCGATGTATTCTTTTGTCCTGAATCTTTTTGTGATCCCATTGATGTCCGTGTTGCTGTTTTTGGGGATGGCGGGAAGCCTGCTGGCATTGTGGCTTCCCTCGGTATCTTCCTTTCTATTTTGGGTATGCGGAAAGATTCTATGCTTCTATCAGATGAGCTGCAAGGTAGCGCTTCATCTTCCGGGAGCGAGGCTTGTGGCCGGAAGGCCTGAGATGTGGCAGATTGCGGTATATTATGTATTTTTGTTTTTAGGATTGATTCTGCTGAGGTATATCGCATCAATGAAGGAACAGGATAAGCAAGGGGAGGAAAGGGGTCAAGACTATCAGGGGTATGGAAAGGATCGAAGGTTCATACAATCTAACAGAGTGGATAAATCCATCAGTTTTAATAACAGAATGAGTGGAAGAGCAGGCAGGAGTGCGTGGAAAGGGTGGCCTGTGGTTTTTCTGTGGACAGTGGGAGTTATTATTTTAACGACTCATTTTGGAGAGTCAGGGAAACTTACGATAGCGGTCTTGGATGTGGGGCAGGGAGACGGGATTTTCATGAAAGGACCGGAGGGCGGCACCTATCTGGTGGATGGTGGGAGCAGTGATGTAAAAAAGGTGGGACAATACAGGCTGGAGCCATTCCTGAAATCCCAAGGAGTCGGGGTGCTTGATTATGTACTGATCTCCCATGGCGACGGCGATCACAGGAACGGTGTAGAAGAGCTGATTGAGAGACAGGATATCGGAGTGAAGATCCGGACGCTGGTGTTGCCGGTGCAGGAGGCGTGGGATGAGGCTTTGGCGGGTCTGGCAAAGAAAGCAAAAGATTATGGAATCCGTGTGGTTGTGATAGAGCCTGGACGGAATATCCGGGAAGGGAAAATGGCAATTACGTGTATACAGCCGGGGAATCTGGGAATAAAATCAGAGAACGCCGGATTACGGAAGGAAAATACTGTGCCGGAGACAGGCAGTATAATACCTGTGACCGAGAAACTGGAATCGGGTAACGAGGCATCTATGGTATTGGCTGTACAGCATGGGAAGTTTGATATGCTTTTGACCGGGGACGTAGAGGGAGAAGGAGAAAAACAGCTTACACAGCAATTAGAAGAGAGCTATCCAGATTGTACGTGGGAGGTTCTTAAAGTAGCGCATCATGGCTCTAAGAATTCGTCAACAGAAGAAGTTCTTCAACAGATTCAGCCAGCTTATGCGTTCATTTCCGCAGGACAAGAGAATCGGTATGCGCATCCGCATCAGGAAACGATAGAGAGACTTGCAGACGTTGGCTGTAAAATCTATTCTACGCAGGAAAATGGGGCGATTATAGTGGAGGTGGAGGATGGGGAATTATCAAGAATGGAGAAATGGCAAAGATAGATTGAAAAAGGGATACTATGCAATGGAATTTCTATGGAAATGCCGTCGCTTAGTTGCTATAATGTAAATAATAAACTAAGGCAGGAAACGGATTAAGGATGATGGAAGGAGCGTGGAAAGAGATGGAGATGCGAAAGAAGAAACTTCCTATTGGAATTGAAAATTTTGAAAAATTACGTTTAGAGAATTTTTACTATATTGATAAAACAGGACTCATCAGGGAACTTCTTAACAACTGGGGAGAGGTGAATCTGTTCACTCGCCCCAGGAGATTTGGGAAAACTCTGAATATGAGCATGCTGGAAAACTTTTTCTCGTTGGATGGAGATAAGAGTATTTTTGATGGACTGGAGATTTCAAAAGAGACTGCGCTTTGTGAAGAATATATGGGAAAATATCCGGTTGTATCCATATCCTTAAAAGGGATTGATGCATGGTCTTATGAGACGGCATATCAGATGGCAGTCCGGGTTATCATAGACGCAGCGGCAAAATTTTATTTCCTTTTGGACAGTGAAAAATTAAATGCGCATGATAAAGCAGAGTATCAAAAGCTTTTGGATGATACTATGAATGAAGGCATGTTTGGCAGCAGCCTGAAACTGCTTTCGGGAATGTTGGAGAAACATTATGGTACAAAAGTTATCCTGCTGATTGATGAATATGATGTCCCATTGGCAAAGTCTCATGCGAATGGATACTATGATCAGATGATTTCACTGATCCGAAGTCTTCTCGGAGAGGCGCTCAAAACAAACAGCAGTTTGAAACTTGCAGTATTGACGGGCTGCCTTCGAATTTCAAAGGAGAGTATCTTTACCGGACTTAATAATCTGAAGGTACGTTCTGTTACGGATGTACGGTTTGATGAGTATTTTGGATTTACAGATATGGAAGTAAAGACGCTTTTACAATATTATGGGTATCCAGATAGCTATGATGTAGCGAAGAAATGGTATGACGGATACCATTTTGGCAATGTAGATGTATATTGTCCATGGGATGTTTTAAATTATTGTGATTCATTATTGGATGATAAGGAGGCGCAGCCGGAGAATTACTGGATCAATACCAGCAGTAACGATGCAGTGAAGCGTTTTATTCAGGAGTCGGCGAATTATACGACCAAACGGGAGATTGAGAGCCTGATAGCAGGTGAGGTTATTACGAAGGAGATTCACCAGGAGCTCACATATCCAGAGATTTATCAGACGATAGATAATATCTGGAGCCTGCTCTTTACCACCGGTTATCTGACCCGGCGGGGAAAAGCAGAGGGAAGGCAGATGAAACTGGCAATTCCTAATCTGGAGATCCGGGATATTTTCGTGACGCAGATTATGGAATTCTTTAGGGAGAACGTCCGGGAAGATGGGGATACGCTGAATTGTTTCTGTGATGCCCTGCAAAATAAGGATGCAGAGAATGTCGAAAAGATTTTTAATGATTATTTAAGGAAGACCATCAGTATCCGTGATACAGCTGTAAGAACGGGAATGAAAGAAAATTTTTATCATGGTGTTCTGCTTGGAATTTTAAGCGTGAAAAATCGGTGGGGAATTTCTTCTAACCGGGAAATGGGAGAAGGATATGCGGACATTCTTGCAGAACCGGATACTGGAGATATGGGGATTATCATAGAAGTAAAATATGCACATGACGGAGATTTGGACGAGGCATGTAAGGAGGCATTGAAACAGATTGAGTATACTAGATATGAGGATGATCTATCTGATGACGGAGTAGAGAACATCCTGAAATATGGGATTGCATGTTATAAGAAGCGGTGCAGAGTTATGCTCGCAGAAAAATAATTAAAAAATAGAGGTAACTGAAAGCTCTGGAGCAAGTATGTTTCAGAGTTTTTTCATGCCGTCGTGTATGGAGAATGGAAATCTTTATTATGGAAGGAGCATTACTTTCTAATAGCATGCCTGTCGATGCGCAGACGGCACCATCAGTTGTTATGCAGGGATCCATATCCTGTATGGAGCGCGGGCTGAGAAATCAGCATAGCGGATTTCCACTGATAGACAGAGGTTTTGTCTGTCTTTGTAAGCTGATAATATAAAGCAGGAAAATCCTGTCAGGTAAGGTTTAGCCAACCGCCTGTACCGAGTCCTTGGAGTCGAAGCGGTAACGTCAGATATGTCTCCCTGAAAAGGGTATGGAAACCAAACCGAAGGAATGAGGCAGGAATCTAAATGGGCAGCAGGAAGTCCGATACACTCATAGTACCATAGAAACTGCCGATCACAGTGGAGGGAAGGGGGGACACATTACAGCTTCAAGTAAATCAAGGTCATGCAGACAAGGGAGAGCTGAGGACATGGTGAATGAATTACTTGGAATAAAGTACAATATCGCAAAAGCGAACGCAACGGACAGGAAAGTTCAAAATGTACATTAAGCAGATTTTCGATTTGCTGAACTGTTTTCTGAGTTGTGTGCGGAATATGCTTGTGCCCCTTGACACAATATATATCATGATATATATTAAGGGCATAGGAGGTGTATTGCTATGATGACTGCGAAGTTATTTGAAAATGGCAGGAGCCAGGCGGTCCGATTGCCAAAAGAGTGCCGTTTTTCAGGAAATGAAGTGGCAGTCAGCAAGATGGGGGATATTGTCATCTTGATGCCAAAGGACAACAAGTGGTCCGGATTTCTGAACAGCCTTGAGCTCTTTTCGGATGATTTTATGTCCGATGGCCGGGAACAGCCTGTCGTGCAGGAGCGTGAATCGCTATGAAATATATGTTGGATACGAATATTTGCATTTATACGATCAAACAGAAACCGGAGGCAGTAATCAGGAATTTTCTGAAGCGTGACCCAGATGAAATATGCATCTCTGCAATTACTTACGCGGAGCTGATGCACGGTGTTGAGAAGAGCCAGGCCAGGGAAAGAAACCGTGCGGCCCTTACCATGTTCCTTTCTGCCATTTCCATTCTGGAATTTGATCACTATGCGGCAGAGGAATACGGCAGGGTCAGGGCAGAACTTGAAAGAAAAGGGACTCCAATCGGTCCGATGGACATGCTGATCGCTGGACATGCAAGATCGGAAGGTCTGATTCTGGCCACAAATAATACCAGAGAGTTCCTCCGGGTGCAAAAGCTGGAAGTGGAGGACTGGACAATCGAATGAGGTGTGGAAGAAAGCATCTGTCAGAGAAACGCTTTGTACCTTTATAGGAAATTCCGACCTATTGAGACACAAAGAAAAACATATGTTTACTGAACATCTATTAAGCCCCGGCGGAGCTGGGGAGAACGGAGTGATCATGGCATTAATCTTGAAGTAATAGTGCTTGATATTCGTGTCAGCTGTTCAGATGGCATGGATAGCAAGTGCTTATTACTCAAGAATTAATGCAATGATGTACTAGAAGCTCTTGCCCGAATCTTTTTGAATCTCTGGGCAGGGTTCCGCGACGTACGGCGTATAAGCAAGGCTTAAAGTTTCCGCTGAATCTACTGGAGCTCTCGACGTAATCTCAATTTTTCCTTTTAGGTCATAATGCATTTTCAATGATGTCTCTGCATAGTTCATGGGTTTTCTCGCCTGATTTTTTTCCCGCGAATTTAGATGTGGGGACTTTCGGTTTGGCGTTTCTTAGTTAGTTCTATAAAAAAGAGTTCTGCTGTCTGAGTGAACAGTACAGACTGTTCGATCTGTAGATTATGTCCCGCCCTGTCTGCAATCATAACAGTAGAATGCTCGTATGAATTGGCCAGTTCCAGAGCATCAAGGTATCCTACGCAGGAATCCTGCCTTCCTGCAAAAAGTAGTACAGGAAAAAGGAATTCTTTTTGTGTGTCTGGCAAAGGGAAGGTGAATGTGTATCCCTTTTTCTGAAGTTGATTCAGGAACATATTGTCAGTTTTTTGAATTCCTGGATAGATCTCAGCAAGAAATCTTTCGTAGGTATAAGAGTTCTGGATTACAAACATATTGGAGTACATTTGGTTCATGGGCTGCTCCATGTCAAGGTCATTCGTAAAATAATGTTCCAGAACGTGATGCTCCGGTACACGGCGTTTCGATTTGACCGGTTCGACCACAGGGCAAAGGAGGAGCATGCCACGGATCCTGTCTGAAAAATCTTTCAAAAGACCTCTTGCCAGGTATCCCCCGTAGGATTCACCGGCGAGAACAAAAGATTCGTTTGGGATATGGTCTTTGATGAATTCACATAAAAGCTCTAAAATCTGATCGGAACTGGCAGAAGCTATGGATGCCTCTGTCTCCCCCATTCCGGGAAGATCCAGATAAAAACGCTGATAACCCGCTACCTTCTCAAAAACAGGTTCCATACAGGCTTCCATCATGGAATGATCCAACATGGCTCCATGTAGGATGACAATCGGAATTCCTTTTCCCGCCGTGAAAGCCTGCAGAGAATAAGACTCTCCGTTGATTTGATAAGAACACAATTCCAGTTTTTCCAATTTTTTTGGATACATACTTGATCCCTCCCTGTTAGAGCAATCCGACAAAAACGCCGGCAACCAGCACGGAAACCACGGAAACCGAAATGACACCGCTTAGAACCATTGGAGGAAGAAGATCTTTCTCCAGTAATTTCCTCTCTTGCGGATCTTCCGTGACCGCGTTGATGGATTCCACCGTAATCTGATGATTAAATGGATATCCAAGAAAACAGTTCAGTCCGATGGCACGGGAAAATGCAGGTGTAAAATTCAGCTTCTTGCCTATAAGAGGGCATAAGAACCATATTCCGATGGAGGATATCACAAATACACCTATAAACGGAATGAGCGTTTCCAATACCATCCCAGGAGTTACGGATTTCAGATTGTCCATGATTCCAATGTTAAGTCCCAGCATCAGGAATGGATAAGAGCCGGATTTTTCGAGCGGATTTTTTTCTATGATTCCTATGGCATTTGCTAGAATTCCGAAAATAATCGCTAAGATAGAACGATTTACAATTCCGCCGGTGACTGAGCCGGTATAATTTCCAAGGAAATACGCGGTGGCGCCCAACAGACAGCAGGCAAAGAAATGAAAGGTGGTATCCTTATACTTGTCCGGTATCCTGTCGATGAGCCGTGATTTTTTTGTTACAATGTCAGAATCTTTTTCATCCGTATCAGCATTTAAAAGACCTGACGCAAGTCTGACTGCCGCTTCTTTGCGCAGCACAATTCCTGATAATGTGAATCCAATGAACATCTGCAGGGTCATGATCATCATGGCAAGCAGTGCTGCCTGTGTATACCCTTTTGCGTTTGCTGCATCCATCATAATGATTCCGGCAATCCCGCCGCCGGTCAATGGTGGGATGGAGCTTATAACAATTTCCTTGCCAAAGATTACTCCGCCGATGGTAGATACAAGGACAGTGATCGCTATGATTGCGGTGATTACGACAATCGCAATACGCCAGTCCTTTTTTAAATTTTTCCATTCAAACATCGCACCTACATGGATTAATACCACTAAGAAGCATATATTGTATACGGTTTTCAATCCGGATATCTCGATCAGATCTTGAGGGAAAATGGTCCAGAAACCTGCTAAGAATAAAATGGCTACAGTTAGCATGGTCGGAATCCTGAAATTCGTTTTTAACGAGATGGCCGAGCCAATCAAAAAAATGCCTACACAGATTGTGATTGCCCACTCAAATGTAAATGTCATAATTTTATTCTCCTCACTTTTTAAATACAGTATTGCAGTACGGTCGCCAGAGCAAGCTGTTGTCCGGCAATCAGACTTTCACTTTCGATCCACTCGTCATAGGTATGCGCACCGTCTCCGGCAACCGTGCCCAAGGTTACTGCGGGTATCCCGAGAGATAAAGGAATATTGGCATCTGTGGAGCCTTCATGGATATACGCTTTTTGCCTGGTATAATGTTCGATCAGCTTCCTCTGTCTCCCAATCAGATCATCCATCCTGGCTTGGGGAAGGGCTTCACTGCCGCATGGCCTGGCTCCTAAAAATTCCACATATACATCCACTTCATCTGTTTTATACAGCTCCAATATCTCATACAATTTTTGTTCCATATCTTCCAGTGCTTTCTTATGGTCTGAACGGAATTCATAATACATTTTGGCATAGTGTGGAATTGTATTTACGGAAATCCCACCCTCAAAAAATCCCACATTATAAGTCGTTCTACCTTTTGTGGGAAGGGACTGATCATATAGCTTCTGTACAATGCCTGCAAGGACTTGTATTGCGTTTTTCCTTCCAAAATCTTCATAGGAATGACCGCCTTGTGTTTTAACTTCAATCTGATATCTGTGAGAGCCTACGGCAGTGCTGACCAGATGTCCCATATAAATATCGAAAGAAATCATTTCTTTTATATTTAGGTGCTGTTGGAAAACCATTTTTGAACCTTTTAAGTTTCCAAGTCCCTCCTCACATGTATTTGCCACGAAAAGCAGGCCGTTTTTTAGAGTTTCCGGCGGATACATCAGTACATATTTGGCACACATCAGCAGATTGACCAGATTTGCGGTATCATCACCGATCCCAGGTGCCTTCAGCAGATTTCCCTCTTCTTTTACCGGAATCTGTCCTTTCTCCGGAAAAACCACATCCATATGCGCCATGAAGGCGATACTGGATCTGCCAGGAGAACACTGAAAAGGGAAAATGACATTTCCTGCCTCGTCAATGTACACATTTTTTGCTCCTTGTTCTTTTAACCATTCTAGGCAGAAGGCAGCCCGCTGCTCCTCATGGAATGTGGGGGCGCCGATGGACGCCAGTTTCCGTAGAAGTAAAAGTGTTTCGTCACGATGTTGCATAACGTATTGCGTTATATCGGGCGTCTGTTTGAGTTCCATTGTGTTTCACTCCTTTCTCTTGCCGTCTTTGATAGGCGGCAGGTATATTGATTTGTTTTTTTGATTATAACAAAGTAAGATAAAGGGGAATAATCTTTCTTTTTTATATAGATATCAGTTTTTTTTATAACAAAGCTTTTATTTTATATACATTATGGTATAATATATATAAAATGATGCTTTTGTTATAAAGGGAATAGGTTAACTGCCATGAAAATAAATGTGTTATCTTATGCTTTGACCGTGGAAGAATGCGGGTCTTTCAATAAAGCCTCGTCAAAATTATATATTTCTCAGCCTAATTTAAGCTTAGCAATCCAATCACTGGAGAAAGAACTGGGTTACCCTGTTTTTATCCGGACTAACCAAGGGGTTCAGCTTACGGAAAAGGGGAAGGAATTTATCATTTTCGCAAAGAATATTTTGAATAATTATGAGAAAATGATGACAGTGAGAGACAGGTTTGAAAAACTACAGTATCATATTGTAACAGCAGCTTCGAGCATTCTCGAAGAACCGTTTTATACTCTATGTATGGAATATCAAGAATATCCGCGTTTTCAGTTCAGCATGACACATAACACAGCAATGCCGCTTCTGGAAGAAGTCTATAAAGGAACCTGTGAATTGGGGGTGCTGCTTTACTCGAATGGGCAAAAGGTGGAAATCAACGAGCTGACTGTTAAATATCATCTGGCTATGAAGCATGTCAAAACGGTTTTATGTAATATTAATTTCCGGGAAGGACATCCCGCTTTGGAGGAGACGTTCAAATTTGAAAAATTATGGAATTATCCATTTGTAGATTATACGGGCAGCGGTTTTTCTTCTTACCATGAGATCGGCGGTGCCAATATAATCAATCCGGCCAGGATTATTTATGTGGATGAGCGGGAACTGCGCTGTCGGCTTGTTTCAAGGACTAATGCATATAGTATAGGGATGCCCTTATCCCGGCGGGAGCAGAATTGGAGGGGATGGGTCTCTATCCCCTATCCGGGATTGCAGATTAATATAGCCTATGTGTATAAAGAGGGATATCCGTTAGATGTGGTTTCCAGACAGTATTTAACATATCTTCACAATGAGCTTGTTTCATTATGATAACTATAAATGAGCAAATCTGAAAATTGCACAAAAATAAGACATCAGCCTCGTTTCGGTGAGCATGCTTTTTCGAGAGTACGTGTATAAAAACGCTGGCGTTTGCTTATGACAGACTATTTATTGTTCCAGAAAGCCTTTTTGCCGATGTTAAAGAAACAAATCTGGCTCCAGGACAGCCAAAGATTCTTGATTATTTATTGTATCATGATGGTGTTGTTCAAAAAGAAATTGCCAGCGCCTGCCACATTGAACCGGCAACCATGACATCGGTATTGTATGGGATGGAGAAGAAGGGTTATATTTTGCGGAAGAATCTCAATGGAAGCCGGCGCAAGAAGATAAGGAAATGCTTACTGCTTTTTTAATGAGAATAAGTAAAAATATACAGGGAGATGTCAATGATGAGTAAAAGTGAAATTGCAAAGCGGTATATACTATTTATAATCAGCCTCTTTTTTTCTGCTTTAGGCGTGGCATTTACAAAACATGGTGAATTGGGAGTATCACCTATTTCTTCCGTGGCAAATGTCATGAGTTATAAGTTTCCCTCGCTTTCTTTGGGGACATGGCTTATTATCTGGAATTGTATGTTGATAGTTGGGCAGATTTTCATACTTCGAAGAAAATTCCAGCTCATACAGCTGCTGCAGATACCACTGTCTTTTGTATTTGGTTGGTTCACTGATTTTGGAATGTGGCTGATGTCATTTATTCCGGCAAATTCATATCTGGTGCGTATTATAATGGTGGTTATTGGAATTTTAGTTCTTGGTTTTGGCATCTCTCTTTCTGTTATTGCGGATGTTATTATGAATTCCGGCGAAGCCTTTGTAAAAGCAGTTTCAGATACACTGGACAAGGATTTTGGAAATGTGAAAATCGCATTTGATGTTTTTTATGTTATTATAGCTATCGCTTTATCTTTACTGTTTTTTGATTTTACTGTTGTGGGGACAAGGGAGGGCACTATTATTTCTGCTTTGTTTACCGGAATAGTGGTAAAATTTTTTTGCAGTAATCTGAAAACCCCTGTAAATGCTGTCTTATCTCACAAATCAACGGGCTAAGACAGAGAGCTTCTGTTTTGTATTCATCCAACAGATCCAATGCACCCAAGTATGAGTCTTTGGGTGTATTGGATTAACGATAGGAATTTATGGCAGTCTGTTTTTATCTCCCCATTCACACATCCCATCTAATATAGGAATGAGCGATTTCCCACGTTCTGTCAAGCTATATTCCACTTTTGGAGGTATTTGAGGATATTCTTTTCTGTGTACTAATTGGTCTGCTTCTAATTCTTTTAGTGTAGAGCTTAATGTTTTAAAAGAAATTTCACCAATATATTTTTTCATTTCATTGAATCGGACAATACCAAATTCCATAAGCGTATAAAGAATTGTCATTTTATATTTCCCGTTGATGAGGGATAATGTGTAGCTGAAACCGGTTGTTTCTAAGCATTCTTGCGATATACACCGTTTGCCCATTTTCACACTCTCCTCTAGGTAAGTATATAACTTCTAGGTTAGTATCGCACTTGAAGGTGCGTACTTGTGTTCTATTTCATTCTCGCTATAATTATAATATCAACAGCAGGAAAAGTCAATCCTGCAGTAAAGGAGGAATCGTTGTATGAGTAAGAAAATTGTTGTTATTACAGGGAGTCCGCGCAAAAATGGTAACAGTTTTGCCATGACGGAGGCGTTTATTAAGGCCGCCAAGGAGATAGGGCATACAGTAACCCGTTTTGATGCCGCTTCGAAAAAAGTGGGTGGATGCCGTGCTTGTGAAACCTGCTTTTCTACGGGGAAAGCCTGCACCTTTGATGATGACTTCAATACGATAGCGCCAGCTATTCTGGAGGCAGATGCCCTTGTGTTCACTATGCCGGTCTATTGGTATTCTATCCCGGCACAGATTAAGGGGGTTATTGACCGGATTTTCTCTTTCGTAGTAGGCGGTAAAGATATTTCTGGCAAAGAATGTGCACTGATTGCCTGCTGTGAGGAAGATGATATGTCAGTCATGGATGGGGTTCGTATCCCCATGGAGCGTATGTGTGCTTTGAACAAATGGAAGATGGTAGGCGAGGTTCTGATTCCTGGTGTTCTGAATGTGGGTGATATTGACAAGACGGATGGCTGCAAAAAGGCGGCGGCTTTAGCTGACAAGATTTAAGGAGGGGAATATGAGCAAGAAGATTGTGATTCTGAATGGAAGTCCCAGAAAAGCGGGGAATACTGCAGCTTTGACAGCACAATTTACGAAAGGCGCAAAAGAAGCAGGAAATGCAGTTACGGAATTTTTCCTTGACGGTATGGATATCCATGGGTGTAAGGGATGCTTTGGCGGCCATAGCAGCAGGGAATGTCCCTGTGTCCAAAGAGATGATATGGATAAAATTTATCCGGCAGTGAAAGAATGTGATGTGATCGTACTCGCCACGCCGTTGTATTACTGGAATATGAGCGGCCAGATCAGAACGGCTATCGACCGCCTGTTTGCATTAGAGGAAGGCGATGGGAATCTCCTGCGAGGGCATGGCAGGGCTTCTGCATTGCTTATGGCTGCGGAAGGAAATGGTTTTGAAGATGTGCTTCTTTACTATGACCATTTGATGGAGCATCTGAAATGGGAAAACCTTGGAGCTGTCCTTGCTGGAGGGAATGGGGATGTAGGTGACATTGAAGGGAAACCAGAACTTCAAAAAGCCTATGAGCTTGGAAAATCTATTCAATAAATCAATGACAGGAAATAAACCAGGTCTATGGAAATGAAGCTGAGCAGGGGTCTAGTACATCATATTTTTCTGTACATACCGCAGTTCCTTCCAAGGAGACTGCGGACTTTTTTGTGTCACAAGGGAAAAGCTCACTGATGATATTTGAGCGACACGCAAACCTGAAGTACAATTATTTAAATAGAATCTGGCTGTGTATGATTTAGAAATTAGAAACGGCACAGCCAGATTTCATACTATTTCAAGCAGAGAGAACGGTACTTATTCGGTGCCACTCCCTTATATTCCCGGAATTTTCGTATAAAGTAACTAAAATTATCAAATCCAACAGAAAGTGCGATATCAGAAATCGGCACTTTTGATTCTGACAGCATTTCGCAGGCTTTTTCTATTCTATATTCATTGATAAAACTGATCGGTGTCTTTCCAATTTCTTGTTTAAAATAGTGGCAGAAATAATTAGGACTCATAAAACATATTTCAGACAATGTCTGCAAAGAGATTGATTCCGGGTAATTGATGTGAACATATTCAATCACTTGTTTTAATTTGTTTAAGGAGTCCTTTCCTTTGGGAGATAACGTATTCTTATAAAAATAATCTGACTGAAAAAATAATTCGATCATGTGTAATATGTGGAGCTTAATACTTAAAAGGGCACAGGTGGGCAATGTGTGGTAAAGTTTTATAATCTCCTGCATATACCCATTCCAGTTCTTCGTGCCAGTGCTGTGATACAAAATAAAATCCGTCTTTGTCATGGTGAGAATATACCTGTAAAGGAAAAACAGAAGTACCATGGGTTTTATCTTCATGATAAGCTCTTGACATAGCTATCAACTCCTATATCGTAAATTTGTGTTATTATCGGGTAAAATTATGCAAGCAATCAGGGATTCTTTTCCAGTATACTAAAATCACCGAAGAAAAACAAGCGAGGTGAAAAAAATGGTGGAAGAAAAGTGGTGAAAAAGCAGTGTTGTATACCAGATATATCCACAAAGCTTCTGTGACAGTAATGGCGATGGAATCGGCGATATTAACGGTATCCGCTCCAAATTGTGGTATCTGGAGGAACTGGGGATCGACGTGATATGGCTGAGTCCGGCCTATGCCTCTCCCAATGCGGATAATGGCTATGATATATCCGATTATTATGGAATATCACCGGAATACGGCTCAATGGAAGATATGAAGGCTCTAATCCGAGAATGTGAAAATTGTGGTATTAGAATTATCATGGATCTTGTTGTGAACCATACTTCTGACGAGCATTCGTGGTTTGTGGAGGCGAAAAAATCGAAGGACAGCCCGTACAGGGACTATTATATTTGGAGAGAAGGGGAAAAAGGCAGTCCGCGCCTGTCTGATTATGAACAGGATTCCGAAACCCGGCTTGAACAGATGAAATTGCGTCCCTATGAAGCTGCTATCTATGAAATCGTATGATCAAAAGGAGGTCTGACGTATTTGTACCATTGATTCCGGCATTGGTTGCCAGCGGTCTGATGATGGGGTTAAATAACGTGCTTACGGCAAACGGGCTGTTTATTCCGGGGCAGTCTTTAGTAGAAGCCTATCCGGCTCTTTCTGACATTGCTGCTATGATCAATACATTTGCCAGTGCCGCATATGCCTTTCTGCCTATCCTGATTGGATTTTCCGCTACAAAAATGTTTGGGGGCAATCCGTATCTGGGAGCAGTTATCGGTATGATTATGGTTTCGGGTGATCTGCTGAATGCCTATGCCTACGGTACTGCCGTAACAGAAGGGACAATTCCGGTATGGAACATTTTGGGGCTTACGATTGAAAAAGTAGGATATCAGGGAACGGTTCTCCCGGTGCTGGCTGCTTCATATATCCTTTCGTTCGTGGAGAAGAAACTGCATAAGTATATTCCGGAGATTCTGGACAATCTTCTGACTCCGCTGCTTACCGTTATGATCACCGGTTTTGTTACTTTTACGGTGGTAGGCGGGATTATGAGGACTGCTGGTGATGTGCTGACAAACAGCTTTGTGTGGATGCATGATACATTAGGGATTGTGGGCGGTATGGTTCTGGGCTTTTTATATTCGCCTCTTACCATGACCGGTATGCACCACAGCCTGCTTCCGGTGGATATCCAGATGGTGGCGGCGGGAGGTTCTTTTCTGCTTGCGATTGCGTCCTGTAATAACGTGGCGCAGGGTGGCGCAACTCTTTGTGCCATGCTTCGGACAAAGGATAAGAAGTTAAAGAGTGTTGCGGCGACTTCGGGTGTGTCTGCTATGCTGGATATCACAGAGCCTGCTATGTTTGGTGTAAACTTGAAACTAAAATATCCGTTCTATGGCGCTATGATCGGCGCTGCTCTTGGCGGCGGGTATGTAACTCTGACAAATGTTTTGAACACGGCTCCGGGAACTGCGGGAATTGTTGGGTTTGTCTGTGTTCCTGCGTCCAGTATGCTGAACTTTTTGATTGGTACAGTTATTTCTATTGCGACAGGATTTATTTTTACATATATCATGTCAAATATGAAAAAGTTTAATAAAGAATTGGAGAAAAAAGAAACGGTAACAGAAGAAACAGCGGATACGTCTGCAGACATTTTCCCGGAGGCAGAGAAAGGTGTGATCTGCAGTCCGCTTACAGGAAAAGCGATTCCGATGAGCGAGGTGCCGGACGATACATTTGCCGCGGAAGTATTGGGGAAGGGAATGGCAGTCGTTCCTTCGGAGGGAAAGGTGGTAGCGCCTTGCCATGGTGAGGTTTCTACACTGTTTGATACGAAACATGCCATTGGCATTACAACGAAAGACGGAGTAGAATTGCTGATTCATGTGGGTGTCAATACGGTAGAACTTAACGGAAAGTATTATGAGGCCCATGTGGCACAGGGCGATCAGGTAAAGCCCGGACAGGTGCTTCTTACGTTTGATATCCAGAAAATCCAGGAAGCAGGTTATCCAGTGGCGACTCCGGTAATTATTGCCAATACAGATGATTATAAAAATGTGGAGGGGCTGAAGAATGGTGAGATTCACTGCATGGAGCCGCTTATTAAACTGGAGGAAGCATGATGGCAGATAAAAAAATCGTATTTTTAGATATCGACGGGACATTTACTGTCCCGTTGGAAAAACCGACAAAGCTTGCATCAAGGGCAGTACGGAAGGCAAGAAAAAATGGGCACAGGATTCTGATCAGCACAGGGCGTAATATGCCGATCGTAAGCGAGGATGTTCTGGAAGTGGGATTTGACGGTGTGGTTGCCAGTGCGGGAAGGCATATAGAAATTGACGGGAAAGTAATCCGTGACAGTGTACTTCCGGAAGAAACCATTAAGAAGTGCCTGGAAATTTTTCATCGATTTGGGATCTATTGCCGCATAGAAAGTCCGGAGGGGATTTATATTGACGACAGCCTTCAGGCAATCCTTACAAGTGCAACGGCAGATCTGTCAAATTCGGAGTTAATCCGAATGAAGAAGGAACTGGATTCGGATGTGGGGGTAAAACCGTATACAAAATATCCACACAAGGGGGCATATAAGCTGGGATTTATCTGTACGGATCTGGCCGATCTTGAGAAAACAAAACCGTACCTAGAGCGGGAGTTTCATTATGTAGTGCATCCCTATGCAGAAGATGCAGACTGCTATAATGGCGAGATTATACGGAAGGATATGGATAAGGGCGAGGCCATAGAACGTGTCTGTGAATACTATGGTGCGGATATGGCTGATACGGTTGCTTTTGGCGACAGTATGAATGATCAGCAGATGCTGGAATATGCGGGGGTTGCCGTTGCAATGGGGAATTCCTGTCAGGAATTAAAAGATTGTGCAGACGTTGTCTGTGAGAGTGTTGATGAGGATGGGGTTTATTTTGAATTTAAGAGAATGAATCTGATATAGGAGGAAAATAAAATGAGAACATTTGAATATGCAATTATTGATGAACTGGGAATCCATGCACGTCCGGCAGGAATGCTTGTGAAGGAAGTGAAAAAGTTTGATTCTAAGATCACATTATCTGCTAAGGGGAAGGCTGTGATCGGTATTGAAATCGATAAGGGATGGAATGGGAAAACGGCGGCGGTTGACGGATATACTGGAACAGTCTATGTGGAGCCTGATGAAGAATGTCTGGCCAGGATGAATCAGCGCATGGAAGAGGATGAAACAAAAAAGCGCCTAATGCAGGAACTGAAAGGTAAGGAGACCATAACGAGGGACGGCAGGAAAATACACCTTTATGCAAATATCGGTAATGTGGACGATACCATGAGCGCATTGCAGAATGATGCGGAGGGAATCGGGCTGTTCCGCAGCGAATTTTTATATCTGGAATCCAAAGATTTTCCCACAGAAGAGGAACAATTTCAGGCATACAAGACCGTAGCGGAAAGTATGGCAGGGAAGAAGGTAGTCATCCGTACCCTGGATATTGGGGCAGACAAGCAGGTAGACTATTTCAATCTGGAAAGAGAAGAAAATCCTGCAATGGGATACCGTGCGATTCGGATCTGTCTGGATCGGCCTGAAATATTCAGGACACAACTTCGGGCAATTCTCCGCGCGAGCGCATTTGGGAATATTTCTATCATGTTTCCCATGATTATTTCGCTGGCAGGCATAAGCATGGCGCATGGGTTGGCATCTGCGGAGAGCTTGGAGCAGATCTTACACTTACCAGAACGTTTTTGGAGATGGGGGTGGACGAATTGTCAGTATCGCCTTCCTTTATCCTTCCGGTGAGAAATGAGGTTTGTGGCATATAAGAATCAAAACCGGGAGGATATGTTCTGGAGTTTGTGTAGAAGCATGTATGGGTTTTTCGGAGGAAGAAAGCAGGGACATTACAATCTGATCGCCCGTGAGGAGGAACGGGAGATGATACCGTTCTGTGAAGATCAGGGTATTGCAGGACGGAAAGACATCAAAGATTCAAAAAGGATTTTTGGTGTCTTTTTTGCGTTTTAGGATTTATCCGGAAGCTTGCCTTTTTTGCATTTTAGTCCAGCTGATATATCCATACACATCATTCACTAAGAACATAATGAAGCAAACGATAACCGATAAATAAGAAATATCCGACAAGACAGCCAGTGTCCATAAAACAATCAATACAATATCATTGGCAGCGTAGGCGAGCGCAAAATAGGCGCTCCGCCGAAAAGTCAGATAAACGGCAAGGAAGCTTGTTGTAACAGACAGCGTGCTTGGTATCAGATTTGCTGTATCAAAAAATTTCAAAATAAAATAGAAAATAAAGGTGATGACGGCGGTGAGTGCAAGCATGAAAACGGGTTCTCTTTCTTTCAGGCGGTTGACTTTGACCTCTGCCCTGTTTCCTCCATAGGGATTGCGAAGCCATGATAAGAAAGCAAAGACAGCCATAGGCGCCGTCATACCAAGATAAGTTATCATTTCTCCGTAGTATGCAAACGTGAAGGATATGATGCCGTATAAAATACTGAAAACAACAATCAATAACTGGCCGGCGGGATTCCCTTTGGCATTAAAGATCAAAGCGGTAGCTCCAACCACTGATGCTGTGAGTGTCAGATAGTTCTCCCTGTCAAAAACCAAAAAGGAAATAATGATCAGCATTATGGATAAGCACCATAACATAATTTCCCCCTTTGAAAAATAAAAAAGTAGAGATTTGCATTTTTTCATAAGTATCCTCCTAAAAAAATAAGCATCCGTATACACATCTCCTAAGACCTATCGATGTGTACCGAATGCTTTCGCATTTCATTACCCGGTGGCAACTTTACATTTATTCTAGCATACTGGGTTAGAAAAGTAAAGATTTTAGCGGAATAAATTTTTTCTTGTAAAATATAACAAATAAAGAAAAAATTTCTAAAAGGGACATATGTCCTTTCAATAGATAAAGACATAGTTTAGAATCCACTTATAACATACAGTAAAGGTAATTCAACAAGCAGTCATGCCGCAAAGTGAATCGTATAAAGCATAAGGAAATGCGAGGAAAAGAGTATGGGCGACAATCATTTAGACAGAGTATTACCGTTTCTAAAAAAAATCGACAAAAAGAGGCGAGAGCAGTTCTATACTTATTTTAAAAACGCGCCGCTTTGGCTTCTCGACAGCTTTTCAATTGAAAAGATGGAAAAAGGGAGAATATTTATCAGAGAGGGAACTTTGGTTGAGGCTATTTATTTTATAGGCGATGGACTGATCAAAGCAACGGATTACAGGATTTATGGTATCAAATTTGATTTTATACTGTTTACAAACGTCTACGCTTACGGAGGCATGGAAGTGATTATGGACTTAGATAAATACCAGACGTCCCTGCAGACGGTGACAGACTGTACCGTATTAAAGATTCCCAAGGCACAGTTCGCCAAGTGGATGAAAACAGATATTCTTGCATTAAGGCATGAATCGAAGCTGATGGGCGAATATCTTTTAGAGCAGGCGCGCAGTATCAGGGCATTTTTGTTTTTGCAGGGCTCGGACAGACTGGTTATGTTGTTTACCAACAGGTATAAAAAATTTGCAGTGAACGGAGTATTAAGACTGGATAATGACAGGCAGGAATTGTCTGATTATTCGGGGTTGAGCGTGAAGACCATTACCAGATCCATACAAAAACTTGAAAAGGACGGATTCATTACAAAACAAGGCAGCCGGATTGTGATTCATAAAGAACAGTACGACCGAATGAAAGAAAATCTATCGCAGATTCTTTCGGAAGACGATTAGAAGTATAGCAATTTGTTATACGTTGCTTTGCATAAAAATTATATTTACAAGGAGGAGCAGTCATGCAAAATTATTCAGGAGAAGTGGGATTACAGTATCATTTACAGATCAGGCCCGGCGATGTGGGGCGGTATGTGATTTTACCAGGAGATCCAAAAAGATGCGCCAAGATCGCAAAGCATTTTGAAAATGCACAGTTAGTAGCCGACAGCAGGGAGTATATCACTTATACGGGATACTTAGACGGAGAGAAGGTAAGCGTCACATCTACCGGTATCGGCGGCCCATCCGCATCTATCGCATTGGAAGAATTAGTACTTTGCGGCGCGGATACATTTATCCGTGTGGGGACATGCGGAGGGATTGACCTTGAAGTGAAAGGCGGAGACGTCGTAGTTTCGACAGGCGCGGTCAGAATGGAAGGTACAAGCCGTGAATATGCGCCGATCGAATATCCGGCGGTCGCGGATTTTGAAGTTGCGAATGCACTGGTAAAGGCGTGCAAAGCCTTAGATGTGCCGTTCCATACAGGCGTTGTTCAGTGTAAGGATGCATTTTACGGACAGCATGAACCGGAAAGAATGCCTGTAAGCTATGAACTTTTAAACAAATGGGAAGCTTGGAAACGGATGGGCTGTAAGGCATCAGAGATGGAATCGGCAGCGTTATTTATCGCGGCAAGTCATCTAAGAGTACGCTGCGGTTCTAATTTCCTGGTAGTCGGCAATCAGGAAAGAAATGCGTTGGGTATGGATAACCCGATCGTCCATGATACGGAGATTGCGATCAAAGTTGCAGTGGAGGGCATCAGAAACTTAATAAAAGAGGATAAAGAGAAATAATACATAGGAGGAAAGAGCGATATGCGGCTCGTATTAAGTTTACTCGGTATTGCAGTAGTTTTAGGTCTCCTCTGGCTGTTATCGTGGAACCGCAAAGCCATTAACTGGAAGATCGTTTTAAAAGCAGTTATTGTTCAGTTTGTTCTTGCAATTATCATTATTAAAATACCGCTGGGACAGAAGGTGGTTTCTGTTTTATCAGACGGTGTTACGGCAGTTGTCGGCTGCGGCAGAGACGGTCTGTCGTTCGTGTTCGGCGATCTTGCAGACAGTTCTAAGATGAGCGTGTTCTTTGTTCAGTCATTAGGCGGCGTTGTATTTGTTTCCGCGTTAGTTGAATTGTTATACTATGTCGGGGCGCTTGGATTTGTTGTAAAATGGCTTGGTAAAGCGGTTGGAAGATTGATGGGAACAACGGCGGTAGAAAGTTTTGTGGCTGTCGCCAATATGTTTCTTGGACAGACAAGCAGTCCTGTGCTGGTGAGCAAATATATCGGTAAAATGACAGATAGTGAAATCATGGTAATTCTTGTATCAGGCATGGGGAGCATGGAGGTGTCTATCCTGGCAGGCTATGCCGCCTGCGGTATTCCTATGGAATATCTCTTGATCGCAAGCGTACTTGTACCGGTTGGAAGTATCCTGGTAGCGAAAATGATCCTGCCGGAGACACAGGAGGCGTTATCCATTGATGATGTGAAAATGGATAATAAAGGCTCGAATTCGAATGTCATTGACGCTGTAGTGGGCGGAGCTTCTACGGGTATGTCAATGATTGTCGGAATCGCATCGTCATTGATTGCCGTACTTGGCCTTGTTGCGCTTATCAACCTTATTTTAGGAGTTGTCCGTCTGGATCTCGAAACGATATTCTCTTATGTATTTGCGCCGTTTGGATTCTTGATGGGGCTTGATGCAGAGAATATCCTACAGGAAGGCATGTTATTGGGACAGAAATTAGCGTTGAACGAATTCGTTGCATTTGGCAATCTGGGGACGTTTATCGAAAGCCTGGATCCAAGATTTGCGATGATCGCGTCTATCTCTATTGCAGGTTTTGCAAATGTATCAAGTATGGGTATCTGTGTAGGAGGTATCGGAGTTCTCTGTCCTGAGAAAAGAGGAACGCTTTCTAGATTAGTATTAAGAGCGATGCTTGGCGGAATGTTGGTGAGCATCCTGAGCGCAATGATCTGCGGTATTGTCGCGCTGTTCTAAGGAGGGACAGATAGCATGGGTAAACAAAAATATAACAGAATTTTTATTATCGTAGTAGATTCCCTTGGGGTAGGCGCATTAAATGACGCGCCGGATTATGGAGACGCCAATACAGATACGCTGGGGCATATTTCCCAGAATGTCGGCGAATTTAAGATTCCAAATCTTCAGAAGCTTGGAATAGCGAATTTGCACGGATTAAAACAGGTGGCGCCGGTTTCCAGGCCCATGGGATATTATACGAAATTAAATGAGGCAAGTACTGGAAAAGATACCATGACAGGCCACTGGGAGATGATGGGACTCCATATTACAAAGCCGTTCCGAACATTTACAGAAACAGGCTTTCCAGAGGAACTATTGGAGGAACTGTCAAGAAGAACAGGCCGTGTAATCATCGGCAATAAAAGCGCCAGCGGAACGGAGATCTTAGATGAGCTTGCAGAGGAAGAGATTGCTGAGGGGCATATGATTGTCTACACATCTGCGGATTCTGTACTTCAGATCTGTGGGAATGAGGAGACGTTTGGGCTTGAAGAACTGTATCGCTGCTGTGAAATTGCAAGAGAGATCACTATGAAAGATGAATGGAAAGTCGGACGTGTTATTGCCAGGCCTTATGTCGGCAGGAGAAGAGGCGAGTTTAAGAGAACGAGCAACCGTCATGACTATGCGTTGAAACCATACGGAAGAACGGCGCTCAATGCGTTAAAAGACGCCGGATTTGACGTGATCTCCGTAGGGAAGATTTTTGATATTTTTGATGGAGAAGGAATTACAGAATCAAATAAATCGAAGAGCTCCGTGCATGGGATGGAGCAGACAATTGAAATTGCAAAAAGAGATTTTGAGGGACTCTGCTTTGTGAACCTGGTGGATTTCGACGCATTGTGGGGACATAGGCGCAATGTGCAGGGGTATGCTGATGAACTGGAAAGATTCGACGAGAAGCTGGGAGAATTGCTGAATCTTCTAAAAGAAGACGATTTATTGATCATAACCGCCGACCATGGTAATGATCCTACTCATACGGGAACAGACCATACAAGGGAAAAAGTTCCTTTCCTTGCATATTCTCCCGCTATGAGAGATAATGGTGAATTAGAAGAGGCTCAGACTTTCGCTGTGATCGGAGCTACGGTTGCAGACAACTTCGGTGTAGAAATGCCGGAGAATACAATAGGAAGTTCTCTTCTTGATCAGTTGGTATAAATAAAAGGAGGAGTTGGACGATGGATAAGAAGGAGATATTAAAGCGTCTGGACCATACATTACTCGGACAGACGGCTACGTGGGAAGATATTCGCAGGATCTTGGACGAGGGAATGGAATATAAGACGGCGTCTGCATGTATTCCGGCGTCGTATGTAAAACAGGCGTCAGAATATGTAGACGGGAAATTACCGATCTGTACAGTGATCGGATTTCCTAACGGATACAGTACAACGGCGGTAAAAGTCTTTGAAGCAAAAGACGCGATTGAGAACGGCGCCAGGGAGATTGATATGGTCATTAATATCGGTCTCTTAAAAGATAAAAGATATCAGGAAGTAGAAGACGAGATTCGTCAGGTTCATGAAGCGTGCGGCGGGAAAATCTTAAAAGTTATTATTGAGACATGTCTTCTTACAGAAGAAGAAAAGATCAAAATGTGTGAGATCGTTACGGCGGCAGGAGCCGAATACATCAAAACTTCTACAGGATTTTCCACAGCGGGAGCGACATTTGCCGATGTGGAGCTTATGAAATCTCATATCGGCAAAGATGTGAAAGTAAAAGCGGCAGGCGGAATCGCGACGCTTGATGATGCAGAGAAATTTATAAGCCTTGGAGCAGAAAGGCTTGGAACAAGCAGATTAATTAAAATGATACAAAATACGGACGACGGTTTGGGTTATTAGAGAGCACTCTCGGAAACTCAATAGAGAATAAGCAGGAAAGGGTTGAGTTTCAGAAATGAGAGGGATAAGGGATGGATGATTATGGGGCTTGAGCAGTCCAGAGAGCATAAAGAATAAAAATGTGCATGACTTTAAAACCTGTCGGAAAACAGGCCTGAAAGAATCCAGAAGCAGGAAACTTGGTTTATGCCGCTGCCTGCACCTGCTGTTTATAGCGGGCATCCAGATGGATGCAGATTCCAATCATGGTTGTCATGAAAGAATAATGCTCCTTTGTGTGTATGAACATACGGTGCAGTCCGTAATCATTGAGGATGCGGTTGTTGATACGTTCCGTGGCGGTGCGTTGATTATAAATCTTCTTATAAGCATCTGTGCCGCGGGGGACGTCGGTGTAAAGCCGGATATCCCATTCGGGCCGGGTTTTGACGACTCTCCCATATTTGGAATCGGTGCAGGAGTTTTTACATTTGGAACAGTGATCTTTCCCATAGGGGCAGCGCCACATGAGGTAACCGCTGGATCTGTCATAACCGTTAGGCTTCATGCGCAGTTTTTCCTGACATAAGGGCGTTCCATCTTTGTCAATGGTGATGGTATCAGGAATTGTTTTTGGCCGGCCGCATTTGTCGTTCAGGTCGATGAAGGCCCGTATTCCCCTGCTTTTAAGGATCCGGTAGGTGGGGTAATTGTCCATTGCAGAATCCAGGCACATATTCGAGGTGGAAACAGCCGGCATATGTTTTTCCAGTTCATGGAAAGCGACAAGGAAATTGACCGAATCATGACGCTTTGCGCTGGTAAAACGCAGAAGCAGGGGGAGATCTGTCCTGAGTTCACTGTTATAGCAGGATAATTGGAACAAAGTGTAGCCGAAGTAATATTTTTCCAGGTCGCTGTCCCAGCCCCAGGAAGCATCGGGGTCGGGGAAATGCCGCAGGTTTTCCGGTGCGCCAACCCTGTGGTGCCCGCGTGGGCAGGCATGGGTATGCACGGCGGTGCCGTCTCCGGAAACCGTAAGGTGTTCCCTTGGTATGAGACCGGATTCCATGGAAGGCAGGACAGCCACGTGATAGAAGAAGCGCTGCAGCCGCCCTTCAAAGTTAAAAGGGATATCCTTCCCGCTCATGAGCCGTTTTTCGATAGATTCTGTGATTTTGGGCTTTGCCTCCTGTGCTTTCTGTTTTTTGCCTTTGGGCTTATCCGGCTTTTTGGTGTTCCAGGAAGCCGGAAGCAGTTTGTCCCGCGCATATAAGTCCGTTGGCGGTGCAGTCCAGAGCCTGTCCATGAAGTCAAAATAAGAACCGAGGGGCGGCAGGGAATCCGTAGTGCAGCCGATGAGAGCGGCAAGGAGGCGGTCATGTTTGAGCCTGTCGACCCAAAGGGTAAGGGATAGCTTGGCCAAACCTTCTGAAAATAGAAGAAAGAAAAGGATAAAAGACCTTAAGATTTGTGGCTGGTTCTTAGCGGGCCTGCCAGTGTTGGAGTAAAAGGGCAGAAGGAACTCCATGGCCTTATCGGTATCGAAAAGGCGGAGTTTCTGCCAAGGTTTCCAAAGCTCCGTATGGAGCCGGACTCTTTCAGAGGAATCGAAATGGACTTTGGATTCGTTGAGAAAGTACTTGTAATCTTGCATGGACTGCCAGTACTTGATCATAAAGTGCACCTCCTAGTAGTTTAGTTTAATGCTGTGCGTGTGGCACAGACGCTTCTTAACTACAAGGGGCGCGTTTGGTGACTGGCGTATATGGTCACCAAACGCGCCGCACATTTTGACTTATATGTCAATACTTTTTTGAAAATTTAACAAAAATGTTTTCCGGGATATGGAGGAAAGCAAAAAAGAAGAACATGAAAAAAGAGCGGAAATTCGGGCTCAAAGAGTTTCCGAGACCGCTCTTAGATTTGATTGGAGGATTATAAGATGACGAACGCAGAATTAATTACAGAAGCAAAAAAAGCCAGAGAACGCGCATATGTACCCTATTCACATCATAGCGTGGGAGCAGCCCTTGTAACAAAAAGCGGAAAAATCTATCATGGATGCAACATTGAAAACGCCGCGTATGGACCGACAAACTGTGCGGAGAGAACCGCATTCTTCCGTGCCGTGTATGAAGGAGAAAGAGAATTTACCAAGATTGCCGTCGTAGGCGGAATGGAAGGAACAGACGGGAATGCACTGTGTGCTCCGTGCGGGGTCTGCCGTCAGGTAATGATGGAATTCTGTAATCCAAAGACATTCAAGATCGTTTTGGCAGACGGAGAGGACAGGCAAGTGGAGTATACATTGGAAGAACTGCTCCCGCTTGGTTTTGGGCCGGATAATCTTGACAAATAGTTGGTTCTTATTAGGATGCTGTCATTTGGTAGTACATTTAGGATTCGTGGAACGATGTTCTGCCAGGAACGGAAGACGGAATCTTTATGAAAAGACCAGAAGGCGGTGAGTAAAAAGAATATGCTCAATAATATAGATAATAGAAGTAGAAATATTAAAGAATATATTTTGTTTTTTATTGTGGCGTATGGTGTTTGCTGGAGCGTCGGTATACTTAATTATTGTAAGAAATTTATGAGTGGAGATTTGATGGCTATATTTATGATGACGCTTCCAGCTACGGGTGTTTCCATTGCCAAATTATATAGAAATATAAATAAAGATGAAAATAGAAAGATACACTTTACGTTTGTAGGATGTTTCGTTTGTTTTATTGTTCTAATACTATTCAGAATAAGAGGCATTATAGATGAGAATTTTTTAGAGATGTTTATATGTTATATCTTATTACCAATTGAATCTGTATTAATACTAATATTTGCATTATTAAATGAAGGGGAATTTAATTTCGGAAGAAATTGGAAGAATGTAAAGTGGGATTTGATTATATTTATAATTACGTTAATTGCAGGAGGAATAATATCTAATGTGGGTATGGAATTTATAGATTTTAGCTTTATAGTAACATTTCCAATTAATTTTTTATTTTTCTTCTTGCAAGGAGCGGCGTTTTTGGGAGAGGAGTATGGGTGGAGGGGGTTCCTGCAGGAAAAAATGCAGAGAAAATGTGGTAAGAGAATAGGAGTTATTTTTTTAGGAATTATATGGGAAATATGGCATATGCCAATCTGGTTTAGCGTCTATCACGTGGATGGTGTGGGATTAGCATTAAGATTTCTTTCTACAATGAGCTTTGCTATAATAATAGGATTTGTTTATATGAAGTCCAATAATATATGGGTGTGTGCCTTTATGCATTATTCAATTAATTTATTTTCAACTGTTTTTCCAGGGAATATAAATAGCTATAATTTGAATGTAGAACATATAACTAGTTATGGAGTTGTAGAAGTTTTATTTCTATTTGTTGTTTTTTCTTTATTTCTATGTACAAAATATTATAAAAAAGATAAAAGCAGTTATTCCGAATAAAAGTAAACTTACCCGATGATGTGCCTGTAGCTCTCCATCTTTCTGGAGATATTTGGATTGAAATCAGTGCCGGGTGTCTGCGGAACAATTGTGTACCAAAATATAGCAAGATTAGAGGAACGGAGATGACACAGCTGGTGGTTTGCAACAGTAGCCGTTTCAGTGTGGAGGAACTGGAGGCGCTTGGAGCACAGGAGGCAGACAGTCTAGCGGACGTGGCGTCGAAATGTCAGGTGATCATTACCATGCTGCCGAATTTGCCGCAGGTACGCGAGGTCTGTCTGGGTGAAAACGGAATCCTTGAGATGGCGGGAGCCGGCGCGGTGGTAATCGATATGAGTTCCATCGACCTGATAGAATCGAAAGCGATCGACGGAACCCTCTCTGTTATGGCAGGCGGTGAAAAAGAGGATTTTGACAAATATTATGATCTGTTGATGGCAATAGCAGGCTCTGTCGTATAGGTAGGGCCTCTGGGCTCCGGGAATGTGGCGAAGCTTACGAATCAGGTCATTGTGCGGTGAATATCGCGGCAGTTTCCGAGGCACTGACACTGGCGGTAAAAAGCGGCGCCGATCCGGAACTGGTATATCAGGCAATCCGAGGCGGTCTGGCAGGGGCCACGGTTATGGATGCAAAAGCCCTGATGATGGCACACAATTTCAAGCCGGGTTTCCGCATCGAACTGCATATCAAGGATCTGAATAATGCGTTGAATGCCGCGCATGTTGTCAGCGCTCCGGTACCGTTTACCTCACAGGTTATGCAGATCATAGAAGCTACTATGCAGGAATTTATTACATTAAGAAACAGAATGTCTGTGCCGGAACTTAGGATGGATCTATAAGGATGTGTGAGTGGAGATTGGGATGGATAAAACGAAATTACACTCTTGATGACGAAGTGGGAAACTGTGAAGGTATCCATTATTCCGTCTTCTTACGTTTCTGGTTTCGATTGCTGTATCCTGGGTCATCTTCTTGCATATCGAGAAGATTTGGATTGCCTATGGATTGTTCACATTTATCATCGTTTTTTCTCGGAACTGGCAGGTTGGAGGGCGGCCATATCCGTAAATTCCGTGGTCGGGGCGCATTTTTTGGTCAGCAGAGATTTTAGTTTTTATTCTGTCTGTAATGAGTTGATTCTGGTGTTGATCGGGATTACGGCAGCGTTACTTTTGAATCTGTTCTATGATTACAGCGGCAGTAAGAAATCAATCATTGCCAATATGTGTTATCGGAGAACCAGCTCCAGATGATCGTGGGAGGTCTGGCGGCTTATCTGTCTGACAGAGATGCAGTACAATGTCTGGGATAAGATCTGCGGCCTGGAAAATGTTTGCAGGGATTTATCAAGGATGCGTATGAATATCAATCCAACACGTTCTATTCTCATCCTGGATATTATATTGATTATTTTGAAATGCGGCAGAATCAGTGCCATATCTTACATAATTTGCATTACGAGATGAAAAGGATCCGGTCGATGCCAAAGCAGGCAAAGATTATTGCCGATTATATGATGTATCTGGTAGATTTTGTGATAGAGATTAATGCACCGGATCAGCAGATGGAAAAACTCGAGGAGATATTCCGGCAGATGAAGAAGGAAGACTTGCCTGTGAACAGGGAAGAATTCGAAAGCAGAGCTGTATTGTATCACATCTTGATGGATCTTGAGGAATTCCTTGTATTTAAACAGAGGTTCGTAAAAGGGCTCAATGAACGGCAAAAAAGGGAGTACTGGGACAGATAGATGTTCTGTTGGACACGACAGATTATAAAAACGAGGTTGACGGGAAATGGCCGGTCCAAAGCAGAGAAAAGATGGCTGACAACAATCATCTTTTCTCTGTTCCATGTTATAATGGAACTATGCTAATCAATGCATATTATAACGAATTTTTTTGATTTTGGGCAGGATCTTTTTCCAATCCAATCCCTCCGTGGTGTCGTAGCTTACCTCTGTTTTGGCGGGATGGCAAGCGGGGAAATAAGTTATAAAAAATTCATAAAAGATTTGTTGCGTTAACCGATATAAAATAATAAAATAGAGATAGAAAAGTATGAATTGAAACGGAAGAACCATACTAACAAAGGAGGTGTTTATTATGGCAACTTCAAGTATCACAAAGAATTTTGTCATTTCCGGCAAGGAACAGGTGGAGATGTTCATCAACGCGATTGAAGAATCTGCCAAAAACCGTCCTGTTCATATACCTGTGTCTGCGAGAGAGATAAAGGGGGAACCCGAATTGAGGGAAATGATGCGGCTGCGGAAGATGAAAATAAAGGAGAAAGAAAATGCCGGAAAATGATAAATTCTTTTCGGTCAATATCCGTGAGTATTTGGCATTGGGGAATGATGAAGAAGCCGGAGAGCCTGCACTTGCTGAACTGCTTTCCGGTTTTTACTGTCCGAAGAATCCAGATGTTGAACAGTTTTTGAAAAAGAGTGCCATAGAGTTTACCAAAAAGAACCAGTCTGTTACATATCTTGTAGTTTCAGCAGAGGATGTCAGGCTGCTTGGATATTTTACCCTTGCATTAAAGCCGTTGACGGTAAGGGGTGAAACAGTGAGTAATACTATGAAAAGAAAACTGTTGCGAATCAGTGAGTTGGATGAAAAATCGGATACCTATACCATGTCGGCATATCTGGTTGCACAACTTGGGAAAAACTTCTCGGAGAGTGGCGGGACAGAAATCACGGGAGCAGAACTGCTTAAACTTGCATGGGATAAAATTAAAGAGATACAGTATTTGGGCGGAGGCGTAGTGACCTTCTTAGAGGCAGAAAATGAGGAAAGGCTGTTATCATTTTATCGCGATAACCGTTTTTCGCAGTTTGATACCAGGCAGACCGCATCAGATACGGACGAGCCTCATGAGCTGGTACAGCTTTTAAGGCTGCTCTAATGCGGCTGTGCAACATTGAATATTATGGATTTTATTTACAAAAGTACAATTTGTCGAAGCGAAAATTGGGTGGGGTAAAGGGGTAAAAGTCATCAAAATCTAACAGCGGTACAGGTGGCTATTCTCAATTAATGCCATAGGATTTTGGGGTACTCGCAGGCAAAAGTATTGAAATATGGCTTAAAATCAAGGTTTTAGGCTTGGTGGGGTTCATCACGGTGGGTGGTGGGCCCCGCTTTTTCGTGTTTTTAGATGCCGCTGATAGGATGGCGATAGGGGATAAAATCGTACTATCAGGCAAAAGTATACTTTCACGCAAAAGTCGGGGGTTTCCGTGATAATATAAAACGGAAGGGTAAAACGGAGTAGGATATTGGCGGTTTTTGCGGAAAAGGGTATTGGCTTGACGGAAAATGCTGTTGAAAAACGGGGGATATGATACAAACACGGAAACTGCTCGGAGTTTCCGTGTTTGTATATGAGTTTTGCGTGATAATACAGATATTCATATTAAATTACAGGAAAAATATCTGATATTTTCTATCATATTTTTCCATGAAACAGATAAGGATTAAAAAATATTCGCATTCATTGCTCAGGAGAAAGGCAAGTGCCTTCACCGTCCCGTCATAGTTCACTTCATTGATATATCCTTCTGGAAATGGAGCATGTACACGGGCTCCGGTTCTTTTGTCACGGTATTCCTTTGTCGTATATTCCATGACCGCTACAGACATCTGGATGACCACTTTCTGTTTCCGAATGATTTTTCCTGTCTCATAATAATTCTCTTTATCCAGGTATTTTGCAGGCGCAGGGATTTCATGTGTCTCTGTTACGGCATGGAGCTTCCTGCGGTGTCCGGCATGGCCTGGCTGTCCGCCTGGTTTCCGGTCAGTTTTTACCCGGCTGTTCGGGATTTTTTTCCTGCCGGGTTTCTGCTGGGAAGAGGGGATGGATGAATTCTCAAAATCCATATTGACCTGCGCAGTCAGTTTTTGGTTCAGGCCTTTTTCTTCCTCCAGTTCAGCCCCTACCCTGTAGAATTCCTGTCTTATATCACGGCATTTATCTAATGCTTCATCTCTCTGGCGAACAACTTCCAGATTCTATAATGCTCTTATATTCTTCTTCTAATTTCCGGTATCTCTCGCCGGATTTAAATTCGGCGATCTGCTGTGCCAGTGATTTCACTTTGTACTGTAATGCACTTGTATATTCAAATGGATTCATCTGTACTCTCCTTTGATGAATTAGGGGCGGGAATCTAATACCTGTGCCATCGTTCTGCTTAATTCTATTGTCTCTTCCAGTTGTAATGTCAGCATGGAAATATATTCTTCTTTCTGTTCAAGAAGCTCTTCCGAAGTCCGAATGCATTTTTCCTGGATTCGGATTACATTTTCTGCTTCTTTAAGAGCATTCTCCAATTTAGAGATCTGTAATTCATATTTTTTTATAAGTGATGTTTCTTTACTCATTGCTGCCTCCGCACTTGTAATAAAAAAAGTATAGCAGAAATCTGGAAAAAAAGCGAATGAAGGAAATCTGGTATTCGTCATTTTGCCAGGGATAAATCGTTGATTTTTCAAGACAAATGGATATCAAACCACGCAGAAAAAGATGTGAGAAGGGGATTTTAAGACGAAAAACAGCCTGCAAATAAAAAGTCAATAGAAAATTGAATATTTTTTGAAAAAATTTTATGTAGGAAAAATGCGTACAACAACCAGACCACCGTAGAACGCTGGTTTTGTGAATTGCTAGAGTTATGTAATTTCTGCTATTGTGGAAGGGAAGCCAAATATTCTTTGACTCTTCCGTAATAAATCCGGAGAAATTTATTTGCCCCGGCTGTCATGTAGACATAGTAAGCTTTGCCTTGCGCACGTTTCTTATCCATGAACAAATACACGGGGTCATCTTGTGGCTTGGTCTTAATTAGAACGTCCATGACCTGAAATAGGGTCTTACGGAGCGCGGGAGAACCATGTTTTGATGCATGGACACTTTTTTGAGAGTAATCCCCGGATTCATTTACACCTGGGTCAACACCGGCAAATGCGGTAATAGCGTTCCGATGGGTAAAGCGTGACACATCTCCGATTTCCGCTATTAGCTGTGGACCCAGGGAGGGGCCTACGCCTTTCATCGCCATAACGACAGAGTATTCTGGAAGTTGGGCTGCAGTTTCGTTCATTAGGGAACGGAGCTGTTCAACAGTTCGGGATGCAGTATTTAACTGCTCAACCGCCTGTTTGATGATACGTTTGGTAAAGACATCTTTTGGAAGTACAGAAACCAGTTCCTTGGCTGTTTCATAGATTTCTTCAGCTTTTGTTTTGCTGAAGTTGTACTTCTTGCGGTGACACCACTTCTGATAGTGGTCAACAAAAGCGTCCACAGATATCTTACGGACACAGTCTGCATGCCAGTAGCAGTCCGCAAAGTCAACCCATTTCTGGCTTCCGTCTTCGCGGGCAGGGCTGTCAAAATAGGTGTTTACACCGGGATAAGTTTGGTCAAGAAGGCCGATCAGATTGTTTTTCATGGCAGTCTTGTGCTTCATGTAGAAGCCAAACTGGCGGTTCATGGTCTTTAATTGATTGCGTAATTCATCCATAAGACCATATTGTTTCAATTTTGACCATCTGTCAAGTGTATAGCGTGCGATTTTAAGGGAATCTGCTTTGTCGGACTTTACTTTCCGCAGGGAGTTGTCTTCGTCCTGATAATGACGTATAAGCTGTGGATTTACAGCGCTAACAAACAGACCGGCAGAGACAAGCTCATGGGCAATGGTCTCATAGTAATGTCCGGTACACTCCATGACGATACGTGATTCTCCATCAAGGGATCTGATCCGATGAATCAATGATCGGAGATCCTTGGATAAATGAGATACTTCAAAAGGTTTGGCCACGACTTCACCGCCTGGGCGGAGGATGGCAACCATGCTTTTACGTTTGGAAACATCAATACCGATAGCGTTCATATTCATATGTTATGTCACTCCTTCTTTTGTAAGCAATGGTAAGGACCAGTTTTACTCATTGCCTATTCAATCTACTGTGGTGTGACGCGGACGCACCTTTGTGGGTGGTTCAACCTGCATAAAACGAATGCTGCGAATGAGGAGCTGGTTATCAGACTGTTTTACGGACGCGAAGTCCAAGAAAGGATCCGATATACCGATTGCTCTCTACATTCTAACAGCTTAAGCAACAAGATGGGTAATTCCTTACTGGCTGTAAGGGAGATTAACCATAAATATATTGTAGTAGAAAGGAGAAAATGTTATCCACAAGAAATACCTGAGGACAAAATATTATTAACATTTTGTCCTCAAACGTATCATTTACTGTGGATAAAAATTTTTTCAATTTCAGCACATTTACCAACACTTTCTAAAAAGCATATTACTGGCGTGGGTGTGAAAAGTAACGATAGCAAGTGGAAAAATAAAAAAGCCGGAAAACCATCTTGTAGCGTCCGACATTTTCTGATAAAATATCCATACGGGGTACTGCCATAACGGGATAGGCGGTCAGTCCTTCTTCGCAGAGGGACTATCCCTCTGACAACGGGTAAAACCGGGAAAGGAGGGATTGCTTATGAGTGACTATGAACTGCTGACGGTTGTTCTGATGATTCTTGGAATCATCGTTTCGATTTTGATAGCGTACATAAACCACACAAAAAAGTAACCGCCCTCGGCCAAAGGATGCGGTTACTTTTTTAGAAACCAATTTCTAAGGGCTGACCGTCTATCGGCAGTATTCCCTTTTGTATTTTCATTGTAACAGATTCCCCCGCATCTGTCAAACGCTGCGGAGCGTTCCGTTGAAATCATTCTATACTTGATTCCGCATAAAAGCAAGGGGTTAATTTGTCGATTTGTCGAATCGAAAAATTGGGGTTACTTTTCACACCCACGCCATCTGCAAAATAAAGAAAAGGTTGCTGCTTTGGCGTTAAGCTTTAGCAACAACCTTTTCCTGTTTTATTTTGGGCGGGCGTTTCCGTTCATATATTTCTGATATCTTCTGATATACATCTACATTTTGTGAGCGTAACAAATAGACTATGCTTAAGCCATTACAAATATCGTTTAAACTTTCTTGGCTCCGCAGAGTAATTGCCTGCTTCTGTTTTCGTTTGTAGACTCTTGCCAATCTTTCACATAGGGAATTATTGGCTGGAACCCGTTTGTCATGCAGGAACAATAATTCACTTTCTTTATATTCCCTTAACCGGAGAAATAGATTATACCCTTCCCTATAATACTCAGTTGGCGGCTCATCCTGATATTCTTTCTCCGCCTTGTTCAGGATTTCATCATACCTTTTCTCGAATCCCTCAACAATTATCGGATCAAGTTCTTTCTCCCCCAACCCATTTCGGTAATGCAGCATCTCCTGGAACAATCCGTGCATCTCCTTGTTCCATTCCAGCTGCGGCTCATTCTGCTCGCTGCCGATCAGATAGCGGCAGTCATGCTGGGTACACTCCTGATGTTTTGTTCCATAACGGTAAAATGTCTTGTCATGGTCATGCAAGACAATCCCAACATAATTCTCAAGCGGCGTTCCTTCTATTCCTTTATGCCCTTTTTTCTCCCTGCCTATATAAAGTGCCACATCTGCGATCGGGGATGCAAGTATAAGGACCTGCGCACTGTGCCCATTTACAGATGCGTTTGTAAAATCTGCATTCATGACCGGAGACTGCATTAGTTTCTTTATAATCTCTTTTTTCTCTTCCGCTGTTTTCTCTGAAAATTCCCTGGTAAGACCATTGATCATGCCGTCGGACAGTTCGATCTCGCCTTTTGTCAATTCTGAGATTAGCTTTCTTATTTTTCCATGGGATACGTTGCATTCATTGCTCAGGAGAAAGGCAAGTGCTTTCACCGTCCCGTCATAGTTCACTTCATTGATATATCCTTCTGGAAATGGAGCATGTACACGGGCTCCGGTTCTTTTGTCACGGTATTCCTTTGTCGTATATTCCATGACCGCTACAGACATCTGGATGACCACTTTCTGTTTCCGAATGATTTTTCCTGTCTCATAATAATTCTCTTTATCCAGGTATTTTGCAGGCGCAGGGATTTCATGTGTCTCTGTTACGGCATGGAGCTTCCTGCGGTGTCCGGCATGGCCTGGCTGTCCGCCTGGTTTCCGGTCAGTTTTTACCCGGCTGTTCGGGATTTTTTTCCTGCCGGGTTTCTGCTGGGAAGAGGGGATGGATGAATTCTCAAAATCCATATTGACCTGCGCAGTCAGTTTTTGGTTCAGGCCTTTTTCTTCCTCCAGTTCAGCCCCTACCCTGTAGAATTCCTGTCTTATATCACGGCATTTATCTAATGCTTCATCTCTCTGGCGAACAACTTCCAGATTCTCTTTTTTGAGCTTTGCAATGAGACGGTCCTTCCTGTCAAGTTCTTTCTGGCATTCGTGGTAAAGATCATCATTTGCTTCCATCCATTGATTCCGGACAGACCGGATCTCCTTACGTGCCTGTGCTAATTCTTGTTTTAATTCCCGGATATTTTTTTCAAGTTTCCGAATAATGCTCTTATATTCTTCTTCTAATTTCCGGTATCTCTCGCCGGATTTAAATTCGGCGATCTGCTGTGCCAGTGATTTCACTTTGTACTGTAATGCACTTGTATATTCAAATGGATTCATCTGTACTCTCCTTTGATGAATTAGGGGCGGGAATCTAATACCTGTGCCATCGTTCTGCTTAATTCTATTGTCTCTTCCAGTTGTAATGTCAGCATGGAAATATATTCTTCTTTCTGTTCAAGAAGCTCTTCCGAAGTCCGAATGCATTTTTCCTGGATTCGGATTACATTTTCTGCTTCTTTAAGAGCATTCTCCAATTTAGAGATCTGTAATTCATATTTTTTTATAAGTGATGTTTCTTTACTCATTGCTGCCTCCGCACTTGTAATAAAAAAAGTATAGCAGAAATCTGGAAAAAAAGCGAATGAAGGAAATCTGGTATTCGTCATTTTGCCAGGGATAAATCGTTGATTTTTCAAGACAAATGGATATCAAACCACGCAGAAAAAGATGTGAGAAGGGGATTTTAAGACGAAAAACAGAAAGGAGAAAATGTTATCCACAAGAAATACCTGAGGACAAAATATTATTAACATTTTGTCCTCAAACGTATCATTTACTGTGGATAAAAATTTTTTCAATTTCAGCACATTTACCAACACTTTCTAAAAAGCCTATTACTGGCGTGGGTGTGAAAAGTAACGTTTTTTCGGCTGGCAACGGAATATTCCGACAGGCAAGGCGTGACAGAACAGTTGAAATCAAAAAATCAATTCTTATGGATTCAAAAGATGAATAACATTTTGGCGTGTGTAAGGGAAGTTGTTGAAAATGATATCATTTATTCATAGGTGAATGACAGCGTTTCCGTAATAAGCGGCAGTCCCATTCAAACCTAAGCAAAGACAGTAAGATGGAAAGACAGTTTGAGAATTGAAAAATCCCATGTTTTCATGTATAATTGGAAAAAGAAGTTAGACTGGAAAATTGAAATTTACAGGAGGAACGAAATGAAAGAAATATTGGAATTTAACCACAAAAAGCAATGTGGTTTATGGTTGATTCTTATTGGAATAGTACTAATAGCAGCTGTCATTTGTGGCGGTGAATTTTTTGTTAATCCGTTTGTGTTTCTGATAGGTTATTATGCCTGCTTTTTTGGAGTCAATGTAAACAAAAAAGTGAGAGAAAAACTTTCTCAAGGAGATATTTCTAAAAAGCAGATAAAGATAATTTATTTTTCGATTGCTACGTTGTTCATATTAATGTTTTGTATTGCTGGCCCGTTTATCCCCGGATGGCATTGGAGGCAGATATGGCTTGGTGTACTGATGGCAACATCAATACATTTCTTCTTGTGGTTTTTTGTACATGGTTGGAGTATGGTAGTGTTGGGGATTGTATGTATGGTTATCGTAACAATGGGCTATATTTTTCCGGGCATACCAGTTTCAGTTATTTGCATTGCAGATGCGATGGTTAAACTGATATGCGGAATATATTTGTTATTTATTGCAAAACCATCAAAATGCATTCCTAATATGATAAAATAGCGAATGTACAAAGAAACAACTTCCAGTTTGACATACTGGAAAATCAAGATTTGAAAGGAGTAACAGACATGGAATTTCCTTTTTATGATTCACCCGATACTGCTACGATTATCTGTTGTCATATATTGAAGCGTCAGGCACCTATTCTATATGTATCACATGATGAAGATGACGGAATGTGGCAATTTCTATGCGGAGAAACACACGAAACAGATGAAGCAAAGTTAGTATCTTTAAAATGGGTTTTTGATTTAGATAACTCTGTTAGTACCTTAAAGGATATGCCTTGCGGTTACTTTGCAGAAAGGAAAACTCAAGATGACGATTGGATTATCAGAAAGCGATAACTTCCCATTTGTCGAGCAGAACAACACATCATCACAGAGCCAGGCGCATAAGACGCAGAGACGAAAGGCTCGTGAAAAATCACAGTTATCGGGAGGTTATGGCGAGCGACAAATGGGAAGTTGTACTGGGTAAAATAAAATTATTTGGCCAATAGATAATAATGGGTAAAATATTTAATATTTAAGATAATTATGATTCAAAAAAACAGAAAATTTATTGCTGTCGCGTTTAGTTTCTTTCAAGTTTGTTTTGTTTGAATACAGAACGAACAGGAAGAATAAATAACATACGTGCTTGTGCAAGGGGGATTGTAAAAGGGGAAGTTATTTTTGCATAAATCCAATGCAGCGTTTCACATTTCAACGGAGCGTTTCTTGAATATGGTGTTTCTTGTGATATTATGAAATCGGAAAGAAGGTGAAAATATTGAACGTTCAAAAAACAGGCAGTCTGATTGCCACTATCAGGAAAGAACAAAATCGCACGCAGCAGGATTTAGCGAATGAATTGGGAGTATCAAGCGCAGCTGTTTCAAAATGGGAACGAGGTATCGGATTTCCAGATGTATCTCTTATGGAACCATTAGCTGCATCCCTGCGGATTTCCATAGCAGAATTATTCAAGGGCGAAAGAACAGAAAACAACGTTGATAACGAATATGAAAGTCTGTTGTCAGATGTTGTAAAAGTATCAGCAAATGAAATAACCAAGAAGAAAAAAATAACGAATTGGATGATTGCCATTACTGTTGCTGTTCTTTATTTGATGTTTTCTGTAATATCACACAAGTGGGAAATAATCTGGGTGGTCTGGATTGTATATTGTTTTTATCGGATTTTTACTGAATATATATATATAATATTAGTAATCTACAGAAACGTAAGAAACGGAGGAAAAAATGGTCGATTATTCACAATTTGAGGCAAGTGTAAAATCCGGCATCCATGCAGATGTGAGCCGGATACGACAAAAGGATGAAATAATAAAAGCCGTCGTCAAAAAGCGGCGAAGCTCCGCGATAATCTGCGTGTGCTTCCTATGTATGTCAGGAATTTCTTTGTTTAAAAGCTGGATTCCCGCCGTTATCTGTTTCCTTCTTGCATTGTTTTTCCTATGGCGGGCTGTCGGAAAATTTTCTGACGAGTATTTACGGGAAATGTACGAGGAGGGGCTTTTGGTTCCCGGCATGATCGTGAAAACGGAACCCCTTACTATCATGGCAATCGCAAACATGACCGCGCGGGATGGCGCGGCAACCGTAAATGGGTGCTACTGTCTGGAGGTGAAAGAGCTTGACGGGGCGCAAAAGATTCTATTTGAAAAAATCCCCTGCTCCTGTTTTTTCTGCTATGAGGGTGGCGATTACCATTCTTCCTTCCAGCCCCATCCCCTCTATTGGGGAACGGCTGATCAGCAGTCTGTACAAGAAGCGTTAAGACAGGTGGAGGAGGACAACAAAGAAAATACAAAAGATGAATGGGAAGTGCTCAAGGAGGTTGCGCGGCAGTTCCCTGATTTGGGAAACGGGAACTTGATTTTACTGGATGAAAATTACGTTCCCTTCGGGAAAAAGAACTACATGGACAGCAACTATAAGCCCCTCAACGAGGAAGCTGCCCCCAAGTAATATGTTCCATTTAGGGAAACGCTGATGAAAGCGTTTTCCTCGTCACAAATGCGGGATTTATAAGTGAGAAAAGAGTTCCTGATACGAATTTTGGGAGGTAATTTTTATGTTTTTTTCAGTAATATTAATCTTGTTGATTGCCATTGTATTCAGAAAACAGAAAATGGCCGAAACAGGACAACAGAAATCTGATGAAATAGAACATTTGTCTAAAAATAAAAAAGAACTCATCCTCGGCTTATCATGGTATATATTCTATTTTATGCTGTCTTACATAAGCTGTGCCTATCAGGTCGATATAATAAGCGAATTATCAAACTGGCTGTTTCTGGTTTTCTTTCCACTCCTGATTATTGCTGTTTTCAGAAAAGAGAAAGTGATACAAACCCTGAAAGAAACAGGCTTAAAACATTTTGACAGAAAAACTGTACTAAGGATACTGTTGATTTGTGCTGTATACCAAGGTGTTATTATCCTTGTCTTTGGTTTAGGGGGATTTTATTTTAATATAACGAATATTCTCCAAATATTAATAAAACTTCCAGTATTTTTTTGCCTGATGATACTTACAGCAGCGTTTACGGAAGAAGTTTTCTTCAGGGGCATTCTGCAAAGAACTATGATGGATTCACTGAAAAAGCCGTACCTTGCCATACTGCTCACCGGTATTCTGTTTGGACTGTACCATTTCCCGTTTGCATATTATCTGTGGGACGATACTGCAGGAAACATAATGTATTCACTCAGAATGGTTATGACGGAACATGTCCTTACTGGCTGCGCTTTTGGATTTATCTACTATAAATCCAATAAAAACCTCTGGAGCTGTATCATTTTACATGCTTTCACTAATGCGGCTATTATGGCTCTCGGCACTGTATTTTCGACATAAACAGTGTATCCAGAACTTATGACAGGGCTTTTAACAACGCAGACAAATCAAAATTGAAGTTTATAGAGAATGTAAGTAAGGAATTTGGCAATGAAAAATCTTTTGAAAAGTAACCGATTTGCAGTTTTCATAATCTTAACTTTTTTAATTTATGTAATGTCCAATGGAGAATGGTGTATCCCGATTTTGGCATGGATTTATCCAATTTTGTTTCTATGTATGATTTATCTTAATCGTACTCGAAAAGTCTACCTTATAATTAGTTCAATATATGCCATTGGTTTTATTGTCCAGTTTTGGAGAGCCATTGGAATGGATATAAAGATATGTATAATAGTAGCAATCCTGCTGTCTTTTCTGAAAGTTTTACCATATATCTACTGGTCGAAATCAAAAATGAGATTTCAAGATACTGTTATTTTTGCAAGTATAATGGTATCAATAGAGTATATCATTTATCTGATATACCCTGCATTGGGAGGGTTGTCTGACGCTTATACACAATACCAAAATCTATACCTACTACAAATAGTAACGGTAACAGGGATTTACGGAATCACCTTTTTAATGTATTGGACGGCGGCAATGGTTATATGGATTTGGAACAATAAAAGCAAAAAAGAATACATCAGAAAATACATAATCGTATATGGTTCTGTAATTGGCCTGGTACTTGTCTATGGAGTTGTTATGTTTCATTTTGTAGGAAATTCAGATAAAAGTGTTAGGATCGCTGGAGTAACCGTTCCGATTTCAGAGTTGTTAAATAATGATAAAGATGTATATTCTACATTTTATACCAATACATTTACTGATGAAAACATTACCGATACAAGGAATAAACTATCATCAGTAGCTGATGAACTTTTCCTAAAAACAGAGCTGGAAGCACAAGCAGGTGCAAAGATTGTTTTTTGGTCTGAACTGAATGGAGCGGTTTTAAAACAAGATGAAGATATGCTTTTGCAATGGGCGTCGGATATGGCAAAACAGGAAGAAATTTATTTGATTGTTTCATTGCTGGTGAAAACCCCTTACGAGGACTTAAAGGAAAATAAAACGGTAGTATTTAATCCACAAGGAGAACTAATATCAGAATATTTTAAGCATGGATGTTCAATCGGAGAATTGTGCCAAAAAGGAGATGGAATGCTAAAAAGTTTTGATACAGAATATGGTAGAATTGCGCCGTTTATATGTTCTGATATGGCATTTTTGTCTAAAATACAGCAGGCAGGTAGAAATAATGTAGATATACTAATTGTTCCGGCTTCGGATTGGAAAGAAATGACATTATTAGCTGCAAAGACAGCGATTGTGCGTGGAGTTGAAAATGGAAGTAATATAATCAGACATACAAATAGCGGAATGTCGATTGTTTCAAATGTTAAGGGCTGTGTGTTGGCACAGACCGATTACTTTCAGTCTGATACAAAGACATTATCAGCACAGGTTGCTATGAAAGGACGCTTTACTCTTTATTCGTATATTGGAAATCTATTTGTATATCTGTGTAATTTATATTTGTTAGGAAGTTTCATACTTTCCAAAATTAAACGATTAATTAAGAGGTAGTTAAATTCCAGTTTGCTGAAAATTTGTGGAGAACGAAAAATTCAGAATTTGAGGGATAAAATATGGGAGTGTTAGAAACAGTTTTTAATTCAAGAAAATTTGATTTGAATGATGATGTTCTGATGGAATTTAATAATTATTTTGATGAAAAAAGTAGGGATTATAACAGCTTCTGTTTAGATGAAGAAGATATTACTTCCCTACGAAACCTTGTAGCACAGATTAAGGTTGCTGACTCAGATAGTGCAATTTATGTATCTACTTATGGCTATGAAATTACAAATAGTAAAGGAGAAAAATCAACATACGCCGATGCTCTTTGGATTGACACAGTTCTGCCTATTTCCAAAATAGAGGCACTTATTGAAGAAAGTGGTGTTGCTGAACCAAGTGATATTTCTTTTGTTAGCGATAGTGATGAATGTGGGAACTGTAAAGTATGGCTTATAGCTCATAAAGAGAATAATCCTTGTATTATTGAGATGACTGACCATAAGAAAATAGACCATATGATAATATTATATTGGGATTGATGAATTATTAAAATTCCTGTTTGTCGAGAAGTCAAGAATAAAAAGAAATCGGAATTTCATAAGGAGAGGATAATGGTTAAAGAAGTAAAATGGACAAAATATTTATGGCTGAGCCTGCTCTCATTTGGAGCATTTATGCTTGAATTGCTGTCAATATTTGCAATTGAAGTTATATTTCTGCATGTAGACATACAGAATTATACAATGCAGCAAAGAAGTATTCATTGTATCATAATGGTTTTTATGTGGGCGTTTTTCATTGGTGTTCTCCTGCTTTTTTCAAGGAAGCATTATCATTTTCCAGAAAAGGGAAGCAAAAGGGATAAGATTTCCTCGAAAAGTTGGATCGTAACGCTTGCTTGTTTCATTGGCTGCAAAATTATGACTTTCATTGATTGGCATACATTAAAGATTGTCGGAGAAGCACAGGGTAAAACTGTATTCCAATTTTGCGCGCAATATTTATACTATATATTTGAAGTACTGCTTGTTATTCTAATCATAATATACGGGCAAAAAGCGATTGAAACTCTGTTGAAAAAAGAAAGCCCAATTCCTTTTGGCGGTATTATATTGGCTATGACATGGGGAGCGATTCATTTTGTGTCAAGGGGGGTAGGTCTTGAAATATGGAACGGAATTTCTACTATGATGTTTTCTGTTCTTAGCGGTGTAATGTATCTAAGATTAAACAGGAAATACCTATATAGCTATCTTTTCATCGCTATAGGTTATTTGCTATAATTTCCTATTTATCGGGCAAACAACATTTCACCAAAAAGCCAGACACATAATGCGCAGAGTCGGCAGGCTTGTGAGCAATCACAGCCTGTCGGCTCTGCTCTTTTATCCAAAGATAAACGAACATGATTTTTATTTGAAATTAAATAGTATTCCCACCTTCCGAAAAAATATTCAAAACCTTTTCGGAAAGTATTGACAAACACTTATTTCATTCAGTATAATAAAACACTCTTTTATGAGAACCACAACCAATTACATATCCTCACAGAATTTGGAAGTACGGCTTTGCACCGTACACGCCTGCGGTATGCGAAAAGGAAATACCGCCGCTTTTGAAACTGCTTTGAACTGTCGGCAACAGATAAGCGTAACAGACAGTTTCGACTTTGAATCTCAAAGCCGGTTACATGAATGTGAAACCAACATCACAAAGGGATAAGTCTATCCTTTTGTCGGTGAGTTGGTACGCATTTGTGTGCCGGCTTTTTTGCTGCCCAAATGCCGGTTACAACTGAATGACTGGCTGAATGGGATATGATTTTGCGGCAACCTCTTTTTTCGGAGAGTGAGCGGAACAACGCCGCCTGAGATGGGGGCAGGGACAGAAAAACGACATTCAGACAAACCGGCGGAAAACAACAGATGGTATGCGGCAGAAAGAGTGTCGCATACCGCAGCAAGCAGGGAAACTGTATTGACAGTTTCCACCCCAACCGGCTTTAAGAGCCGATTGCCTTTGGGGAATACCCCAAGTCCCTTAAAAAATCAAGAAAGGACTGATGTTATGAACGAATCCAAGAACAAGAATTTATTTATCCGTGTGAGCGAAAAAGAGAAAAATATTATTGAGCAGAACGCCAAAAAGTGCGGGCTTTCCGTGTCAGAGTATCTCCGCCAGCGTGCTTTGGGGTATATGCCGAGAGCCGTCCTGCCCGAAGCATTTTTCTCTTTTAATGATAAGCTGGATGAACTCCGCGTCTCTGTCGAAGGCAAAATTACAGCGGATACGGAAGAAAAAATAATTGCCTTGATTGATGGAATCACAGCCGAGTTAATTCTCCCTCAAAAGGAAAAGGCGGTGGTATAAATGGCGACTACCGGCTTCTGGCCTGTCAAAGACAGGCTGAAGGAAGTGATTGACTATGCGGAAAATCCCAACAAAACCATTGATAAAAAGTATGTGGACAGCGATTTATACGCCGCCCTGCGGTATGTTTCCAATGGCAAAAAGACCGACGAGCGTATGTATGTCAGCGGCATCAACTGCAACGCAAAGCGGGCGTATGAGCGTATGACGGCAACGAAAAAACGCTTTGGGAAAACAGGCGGCAATGTGGCGTACCACGGCTACCAGAGCTTTCAGACCGGCGAAGCCACGCCCGAAGAAGCGCACAAAATCGGCATGGAAACCGCAAGGCGGATGTGGGGAAGCGAGTACGAAATTGTTGTTACCACACACCTTAATACAGACAATGTCCATAATCATTTTGTTGTAAACTCTGTATCTTTTAAGACGGGCAGGAAGTTTGAAAACCATATCTCCGACCACTACCGCCTGCGTGAAATCTCCGACGCCGTATGTCTGGAACATGGGAAAAGTATATTGAAAGACACAGAGTTTTACGGCGGGAGCAGAAAAGAATACCGGCTGAAACAAAACGGCGGGCTGTCGCATCGGGAGATTTTGAAAGCAGATATTGACGCCGCCCTTGCCCAGTCCGCCAACTTCAAGGCATTTGAAATCCGCTTAAAGGATATGGGCTATGAAATCTGCCGAGATGAAAACTTCGCCCATTATTCCGTAAAAGGGACAGGCTGGCAGAGGGCAGTCCGCTTAGACCGGCTTGGGAAAGAATACACGTCCGAAGCAATCAGGGCAAGGCTGCTTGACAACCAGCGGCACGTCGGCTATGTCCCATTCCACAAACCCAAATATACGCCGCTCCTTACGCTCGAAATTGAGTACCGTAAAATACAGCGCATGGACGGCATACAGATACTTTTCGCCCTTGTGATTGAACTTTGCAGGCTGATTACGGGAAACAATATTACTCCTGAAACTCCCCATCCGCTCTCCCCCGCTATGCGGCAGGAAATTGTAAAATTAGATAAAACGCTGAAAGAATACAAGCTCTTATGTGAGAACAACATTGATTCCCCGCAGGAGCTTGTTTCTTTTATCAGTAAAAAGCGTGGGCAGATTTCCGATTTGGAAAAAGAAAGTCAGTCAGTTTACAACCGCAACCGCCATAAGAAAAGTGAGGAATTAAATGCACAGGCAAGAGAAATCTCCGCCAGGATAAAACCTCTGCGGGCGGAATTATCCCTTGCAAAGGCTGTCCTTGAAAAAATACCGAAGCTGCAAGCGGTAATTGAAGCCGAACGGCAGGCGGAAACCGCCGTTATAATTGAAAATAAGGAAAGAAGGCATGCACGATGACAAATACAGAAATTAAAACCAAGAACCCGCCGAAGAAAAAGGCAGCGAATATCCAAGTAGATAAACTCCGTACTTTTGAGGGACATCCCTTTAAGGTACTGGATGATGAAGATATGGGCAATCTTATCGAAAGCATCAGGCAGCAAGGCATTATCTCCCCGCTGATTGTAAGAGCGATTGAAAGCACAGATGAATATGAAGTGATAAGCGGACACAGGCGTTTACACGCCGCTGTCAAAGCAGGACTTTCCGAAGTTCCAGCCTTAATTTATCCCCTTGACCGCAGCGAAGCGATGATTGCGGTTGTAGACAGCAACCTGCACCGTGAAAGGCTGCTCCCAAGTGAAAAAGCCTTTGCCTACAAAATGAAAATGGATGCAATGAAAGCACAGGGCAGGAGAACGGATTTAACTTTGTCGCAAGCTGCGACAAAGCCAGATACCGCCGCCGAAATAGGAAAATCACAGAATGAAAGCCGTGACCAAGTATTCCGCTATATCCGTCTGACTTACCTTATCCCCAAACTGCTTGACAAGGCTGACGAGGGCATTGTCGCACTCAGCCCCGCCGTAGAACTGTCCTACCTCTCCAAAGAACAGCAGAAAATATTGCTTGACGCAATGAGCCTGAACGACTGCACACCCTCCCACACACAGAGTATCCGCATGAAGAAACAGGCGCAGCAGAATACTCTTTCTTCGGACAGTATTTATGAAATTATGTCAGAGGAAAAAGGCAACCAGACCGAACGTATCAGCTTTAAAGTACAGGATTTAAAGGGATTTTTCCCGAAAAACTTTACGCAAAAACAGATGACGGACACGATTCTGAAACTGCTTTATGAGTACAACAGAAAACTGGAACGAAGCCACAGAAGCCGTGAGGAAAGGTAAGGTAGCATTATGAAAAAATTAGAAACCTTTACAGTCAATCCAAATGCAGTCTATATGCTGCCGCCTGAGCCGATAGATGAAAATGAGAAAATCAATTTATCGCAGGAAATACTGCCCCGCTGTCCCGATATCCGCATTGAAAGTGGGAAATTAGTACGTTTCAGCGGGGAAAACGAGTTTTCATTAATAATTGGCGGCACAACCTACGAGGTCAATACCCATTTCAGCAAGAAAGGAAAACAAAGCGTATTGGAGCAGTTTAAGGAACTGATATTGTCCGAAAAGCTAGTTTAATATTGCACATTGGAAAAAGATAACTGGGTATAGTAAGATAATCTTGCCCTTGCTATGCCCAGTTGTCGGAAAGGAGCAAAAAATCATGACAACAGCAACGAAAATAAATGGGCAGACCGAAGAAAAAATCACAGCTTTGTATTGCAGGCTGTCGGTTGACGATGATAATAAAGACGAGGAATCCAATTCCATAACGAACCAAAAGCAGATTTTACAGGATTACGCCCGCAAAGAGGGATACAACAACACCATGTTCTTTGTGGACGACGGCGTGTCGGGGACGACCTTCCAAAGACCAAATTTTATGCGTATGGAACGTATGGCGGAAAACGGTGAAATCAGCACGATTATCGTAAAAGACCTTTCCCGCTTCGGGCGTGAGCAGGTGGAAATGGGCAGGCTTACGCAGGTGGTGTACCCTTCCCTCGGCATCCGCTTTATCGCCATACAGGAGCGTGTGGACACTCTGACCGGCGACGGCGTGGAGATGATGCCCTTCCACAATATTTTCAAGAACACGAGGCATTTGGGAGGGGTAAACTGCTAATTTCTCTCCAATTCGACAAATCAGTGTGCAACAATCAAATATCGCTGCTGTTACAGAATGTTTCCGTCTGGCTGCTGATGCGGTCAGGCGCTTTTTTTGCCCGATCACACCAGCCCAACAAAGCGGTAGTAAATTTTAATGTCCTGGTGTCTTTGACCGTCTATGACGGTTCGTTCTCCAACTTCAATGCGGTCAATCAGTTCCTCAATGATTTCCCGGTTCAGTTCCTGCAAGTCCAGATACTGCCGGATGGTTCCGGCCCACTGGTGGATATTGGCGATGTCCTGCTGGGCTTTTCGTTCCCCGGCTAACAGACTGTCCAGGCGTTCCGATTTCTGGATGCGTTCCTGCTCGTTCTTTTGAATCAGAACCGAGAAGGAATCGCCGCTGATTGCCCCGCTTACCTTATCTTCATAAAGTTTTGCAGTGATCTGTTCCAGCTCCTCCAAACGCCACCGTAAACGGCTGATTTCCTGTCGGCAGTCCTCTTGTTGAGCGGCGCTTGCGGATTGTATGTGCTGCTTCAGCTTATCCAGTACAGCGGCTTCATCGGCTGCAACCGCTTTTCCATGCGCCCGGATTTCACTCAGCACCAAGTTTTTCAAGCTGATCTCAAAAATCCGGTGCCATGAGCAAACGCTATGTCCGGTAGTGGCAAACCGGGAGCAGAAATAAGAAGTATAGTGCTTGACAGTGCCATTTTTCCGGCGCTGTGTTTCGCGGGCGGCAACCAGAGGATGCCCACAGTCCGCACAGACCAACTTTCCGGTAAACAGAGATGCTTGGGGCGGCGTATTGTTAGCGGAAATCTGTTTCGCCGCCTGATTGATTTTCTGGACAGCCTCCCACAGCTCCGGCCCGATAATCGCCTCGTGCGCGCCCTCATGGGAAATCCATTCCGATTCCGGTTTCCTTATCATAGTCTTGTCTTTATAGGAACGGGAGCCGGTGCAGTTCTGTGTGAGCGTACCGACATAAATATCATCGTTCAGAAGGCTTCGGACGGTTGCGTAAGCCCACAGCCGCGAATACTTGCAGCTGCCATTTCCGTAATGGACCGCCCAGTACCAGCGGGGAGGGAGAATCCCTTTCTCATTCAGGGCGGCGGCGATTTTCCCATAGGCCATGCCGGACTGACGCATCTGGAATATCTGCCGCACAACAGCGGCGGATTCCCCGTCAATCACCAGCTTGTGTCTGTCCTCCTCGCTCTTGCGGTATCCGTAGGGAGCGTAGGCGGCAAGATACTGGCCGCTTTTCTTCTTGGCATGAAGCACTGACTTGACCTTGCTGGACAGGTCCTTGAGATGGTAGTCATTCATCAGACTGCGGAAGTGCAGCATATCGGTGTTGTCCCCCTCGCTGTCCAGGCAGTCCAGAACCGATACGAACCGGCATCCGAGGGAAGGGAAAATGACGTCCGTATAACGGCCCACCTCCACAAAATCCCTGCCCAGGCGGGAAAGGTCCTTTACCAGAATCAGGTTAATCAGGCCATGCCTTGCGTCCTCCAGCATTTCCAAAAATCCGGGCCGCTGAAAATTGCCACCGCTGTACCCATCGTCCTGATAGGTCTTGACCTCGATCCAGCCGTTGAGCATGACGAATTTGGAGAGGATTTCATATTGGTTCTCAATGCTCACCGATTCATCGCTGGGGATATAGCCCTTCGCTTTTGCGGAATTGGAGGCGTCATCCACACTCAGGCGGCAGTAGATACCGACTTTATATTGCTTCGCCATAATCCTGCCCCCTTTCCTGTGCCAGCGCCCCATCCACATTCCCGACATAGCGGTAGTACACCTTGACCTCACAAATCCGCTGCCCGTTGACCTTCTGGGTATCGCCAACCTCGATCCGGTCTACCAGTTCAAAGAGAATGGTTTCGTCCAGTTCCGAGATTTCGGTATAGCGCCGGATAATTTCCAGCCAGCGGTCGGTATCCACCTGGTTTTCCAGGTGCGCCCGGACTTTCCTTTCCAGTTCCGGGACTGCCTCCGCCTTTTCTGCCCGTTCCGCTTCATATTTCTGCATCAGGGTCTGAAATACCGTCTGCGGGATGGAGCCGGTGCATTTGTCCTCGTAGAGATTCTGCATCAGGCGCTCCAAATCGGAAATACGGGCTAAGGAGGATTTTAATTCCTGCTCATAGGAGAAAAGCCGGGTGTGGGATTCCTTCTCCTTCAGCCGGAGAATCTCGCCCATCAGCCGGTCCGGGTCATATTCCGCAAAGCGGGCCTTTTCCCGGATGTCCTCCAATACCAGCTGGGTCAGCACCGTTTCATAGATGGTGTGGATGGTACACGCGCCCCTTCCGCTGCGGGAGTAGTTGCCGCAGATGAAAGAGCTGTACCGTCCCGGCCTGCCATCCTTATAGGTGAACTTTTCGATGTGGTTCCGCATTTTGAAACCGCAGTCGGCACAGTACACAAGTCCGGTGAAGATGCTCTTGCAGCCATCGGACGGGGCGCTTTTCCGCACCTTCTTTTTGCCGATGCTGGCTACGGTATCCCACAGTTCCCGCGAAATAATAGCTTCGTGGGTCCCCTCCACCCGAATCCACTCGTCCTCCGATTTATTGACGAGCTTGCGGGATTTATAGGAGAGTGTGCCGCTTTTGCCCTGTACCATGTTCCCGATGTAGACCTCGTTGCGGACCATGTTTTTAACCGTCTGGTCGGCCCATTTGTGGTTGACCCTGCGGGGGTCGCTCTGGCCCTTGCGCTGGTAGTACAGCACACCGGGCGGCTGAATCCCTTCTTCATTGAGCGCCACCGCGATGGCGTGAAATCCCATGCCTGATGCCCGCATTTCAAAGATACGGCGAACAACCGGCGCGGTTTCCTCGTCAATCACCAGATGATGCTTATCCAGCGGGTCGCGCCGGTAGCCATAGGCGGGGTAGGTTCCCATGAATTTTCCGTTTTCGGCACAGGCTCTCTTGACCGCCTTGACCTTCTTGCTGGTGTCCCGGCTGTAAAATTCATTAAATAAGTTCAAAAAGCACATGACATCGGTGCTTCCGTTGTCGCTCATGGTGTCAATTCCGTTGTTCAGCGCGATGAACCGGCAGCCAAGGGAAGGGAACAGGTAATCCGTATATTGTCCAAATTCGATGTAGTTGCGGCCAAAACGGGAAAGGTCCTTCACCAGAATCACATTGATCCGCTTTGCCTTTGCGTCCTCGATTAACCGCCTGACGCCTGGGCGGTTGAAGTTCGTGCCGGAGTATCCGTCGTCGATATAGACATCGACCTCATTCCAGCCGCGCTGCCTGACATAGTTTTGAAGCAGCAGCTTCCGGTTCTCAATGCTGACCGATTCCCCGTCACGTTCATCGTCGTTACTTAACCGGCAGTAGATGCCCACGTTGTATGTTGTATCCATCATCTTTCTTTTACCTCCCGACCATCTCAGAATCCATACCTCGTGCGGCAAAATGGCTCCGCAGGTTTTACCCTGCATGAATATCTTACCGGAGAATCCACCGCCGCGCAATGATACGGCAGGCCGCGAGGCTTTCTGTTATTTGGAACCGCTGGCAGCTGGAATGGCTTCCGACATGGCGCGTCTGACTGCCAGCTGTTCCAGCGTCTTTCCCAGGTCCTTTTCTCCCGAAAAAAAGCTGGTGACGCGATAAATTGTTTTCCCGATCCGCACCTCTTTGTAGGAGCTTGTCGGGGTTGTCTGTTTGGTCATAAAGACGCACCTCCGTTCAAAAATTGTTTTTGCTCTATGGTTAAAAAGCAGCCGTATCGAAAGATAAGGGCGGCGGTTGCCGCTGGATACCGTCCGGTACGGCTGTTGCAATTCTGTTTGGATGGTTCGTCATATTTGCCACGCCCCCTGACGATAGGGACATAACAGGCCGCTCCCGGCAGAGCTGTCATAACTCCGCAGCGCCGTTTTACTCGTGCGCCGCAGGGTTCCCCCCAAGTCTTTGGCGGGCCGTGAGGAAGTATCTTTAAGCCCCCGCACCATCATCGCGCCCGGAACGCCATCTCCGGGTTTAAGGCTGGACGTAGATCGCTCGGATTGCCTGTCTGTCATCACCTCCTGCAAGCAACCGTCCTGGCGGCGCGCCTTTTCCGCTTCGATACGGGTTATGTACCTGTTATGCCGTATATTCAGTTGTCAAGCTGCAATGAGGGGCAAGAGGACTTGTCCCTTCAATGTGTAGGCATTGGGAAAGGCGATTTGTTAAGCCTTTTTCAAAAAAATCTTGATTTTATTTATTCGCTGTGTGATTGCGCTCCGGGAACAGTTCCACAGCCTTGCGACATCGGCCTGCCGGTATCCGTCCACAATGAGCAGGGTCAGCAGTTCCAGATCGTCCTCCGGCAATTTGCAGAGCCGCCGGTACAGCAGTTCATCCTCCAGGGAGGACAGCCAGCCAAACCGCCGGGAATCCACATCGCCGGTGTCCCAGGTGCAGGACAGGGATTCAAATTTTCGGAACAGGCAGGACTGCTCGCTCTCGTCCTCACACTGTTCGCTGGGAAGGGCCTGTACGCGGTTCTGATAGGTCCGCTGGCTGCAAAACCAGGACCAGTCATATTCCTTCATCGCCGCGATCTGCCTATCGTCCATACCGGCCGCGCGGTATTCCTGTTCCAGCCGGGTCCATTCTGCATCAAACTTCCTTTTTTCGTATCCATAGTGAAATCCCATAGTTTTCCTCCATTTCGATTCAGGCGTGGTTGACGGGTGAATCGAATGGAGGCGGGGACCGGCAGCGACACTGTTCGGGCTGATTCGCTAAAAAACAGCAAACAAAAACGCCAGCATCACAAAACAAGATGCTGACGCAATAAGGCAATATGGATTGATTATTCTGAAAAAACAACCATGATAATGCCGGTGGGGGAGCATAGTATTCCCAAAAAGAAATTAGGCTTTTTTTGACAGGTAGTTCCCGAAGAAATTAGGAATGCAGCAAAATATCCACATAGCGACTACCTCCTAAAGCCGCCAAATCTAAAGGCGGCGGCACTTTTTACCAAAGTACCGCCGCTATATGGAACATATATAAAGCTAATATGGAACCTGTGTGAAACGGGAATTTTTTCTTACTCCCTCGGTGTGACTACAATACCGTCCGCATTGTCCGGGTCGCGGAAACTGTAAGTAAAACCGTCAGGTAAGGTTACATCGTCGGAATTGCCCTCGGTGTCCAAGCCCGGTTCGGTGTCGATTGCAATGTCTGTATCATCAATTTCCACTGAGTTCCCTAAATTCGTGTCCTGATCTGTGCCATCTTTCTGAGTGGTACAGCCGGTGAACAGCAAGAAGCAGACCAGCATACACGCCAAAATAGCAGTGATTTTCTTCATCACATTTCCCTCTCTTTCAAATGTCCTCGTTTGATTTCCAGCACCACATCCGCCTGTTTTGCCACCTCGCCAGAGTGCGTTACGACCACCAAGCACTTCCCGAACGTATGGGCGCTCTCTTTCAAAATCGCCGTGATTTCCTCGGCGGTGTCGGCGTCCAAGTTCCCGGTCGGCTCGTCCGCCAGAATGACCGGGGCATCGGAAGCCAACGCCCGCGCAATCGCCACCCGCTGTTGCTGTCCGCCGGACAGTTTCAGCACATTCCGGGTGATCTCGTCCTGCTCCAGCCCCAGCCGTTCCAGAATGGGGGCGGCGTCCAGCTTGGCGGTAAGCCGCACATTTTCAACGGGCGTCATGTAGTCGATCAGGTTGTAACTCTGGAAGATCAGCGAGATATTGTTCCTGCGGTGGTGTTCCAACCCCTTTGCCGTAATGTCCTCGCCGTCAAACAGGACGCCGCCCTGTGTCGGCACATCCAGCCCGCCCAGCAGGGACAGCAGCGTGGTCTTGCCAGACCCGGACGGGCCGAGGATGGCGTACAGCTTCCCGGTTTCCAGTTCTGCGCTGACGTTCTGCAAAACCGCCTTGCCCTTTTCGTAGGCGTAAGAAATATTTTTCAATTCCAATGTAGGCATGATAGTCCCTCCTTTAACTCATTTTTGACAGGATTTCACGGGGTTTCAGCCGCATGACCGTGATAGACGATGCGCTGACCGCCACAATGATGATGGCAAATCCGATCAAGTAGAGCTGGGCAAGGTTATCCAGCCCAACCGATACCTGGATGCCGTTTTCAGTGGGTAAGGGCTTTTGCACGAGATTATCCGCGCCTATCTCAACGGAGGCGGCAACGGAAACAACATCGTTATCGTCCTCCGGCCCGGTCTGCATACTCTGCTCCAACAGGTGGTTGCCGATCTGCCCCGCTATGGCGTTGCTGGTGAAGTAGGACAGGCCAAAGGCGAGGACGGCAATCAGCAGCACCTCAATCAAATACTGCCCGATAATAGCCGATTTCCTGATACCCACGGACAGGAATACGCCGATCTCATGGATGCGGGTCTTTGTCCAAAGGGTCAATATCAGGGCCAGAATGATGGCGCTGACAACGATAATCACCACCAGCAGGGTCACGACCAATTCATTCAGCGTAGCCAGCGGAGCGGCGGCGTTTTCGTAGGTTTCATTGTCCACCTCCACGGTAAAGGCTTTCCAGTCAATTCCCGGCAGGGCCTTGACTTCGGCCACCACCCGCGCCATGTCCTGCGGGTCGTCTATGGTAACGTGGAGCGCGGAAAAGCCGTAGTTGATTTCTCCGCCGTCAAATTCTTTTGAGGACTGCAAATCCACAAATACACGGTTCTGGATTTTGTCGTAGGTGGTGACGTTTTCCCCAAACTGCTCCACCGCATGAGGGGTAAACAGTCCAATAATTTGTACCCTGATTTCCGGCCCGGTAAAGCCCTGATCTTCCACGCTGTAACTGTGGGCGGTGAGATAGTCCCCGATCTTCAACTCGTTTCTTTCCGCCAAGTCCTGGCTGATGATTGCCACATGGGTATCGTCGGTGGTAATATGCCGTCCCTCTGCCAGCGTCAGTGTGCCGGTGGTGAAAAGTTCATCATCTTCCGTGTTGCAGACGCCCAGGGCCTTTGTATATCCCTGATACTTCGCATCAGTCGAGATCGTTCCGGGGAACAGGGAAAGCCCGTCAAATGGCAAAAGATTGTCCTGCCTTGCACCACAATACTTCACACCAGAAACACCTTTGATGGCCGCAATGTTCTCTGGTGTAAACTGTACGGTGGAATACATGAGAAAGCTGCTTGATGTCTTGCCGCTTTCCTCGTCCACTTCATCTTTGACGGGTTCCTTCACCACATAGGGGCTGTTGCTCCAATCCACAAAAACGTCAAATTTTCCGCCCAGGCTCTGCCGTAGGTCAAGCTGTGCGGCCTCCGACGCTTTCCAGATGGAAAGGCCCGTCAGGACAAAGGTTGCCATAATCAGCAGGATGGCGAACAGGAGAAGTGTTTTCCCCCGTTTTCGCGTGACGTATAGAAACGCCCTTTTGAAAATACTCATAGTCGATACCTCCATATCGTTGTGCTGTTCTTCTGAACGCACCCGTAGAATAGCATCCCAATGTGGAATGGGTATGAAACGTATATGGAATTATGGTAGAAATGAAAAACTCCCCAGCCGGGGAGTTTTCCGAATTTATAGCTGAATTGTGAAACGCATCCCCGGCGGGGACTTCATCGGCTTAAAAAAATAGGGAACGTCCATAGAGGTCAAAAGCGTGTCCACGATATAGAGGCCCAGGCCGTTGCCCCCGCTCTCCCGGCTCCGTGAGAAGTCTGGACGATAGAACGGTTCAAACAGACGGCGGATTTCATCGTCAGGGATAGGCTTGCACGCGTTTTCGACCACAAGGCTGCGCCCCTCCATATAGACGGAAACATTTTTCCCGGCCTCTGTATAAGCGACAGCATTTGCGAGGATATTAGACACCGCTTTACTGAACGGGCCAACAGGCAGCACAGCGGAAAACTGCTCCGGCAAGTCAAGAGAGAATGTAATTTGATGTGCCGCCGCAATCAGTTGGTAGGGTTCACATAGTTCCGCCAGCAGTTCAGACACATCAACCTGTTTTGGCGGTTCGGCGATCAAATTCAGCTTGGAGGTTTCCAGAATTTCATGTATCATCCCGGAAAGCTGCTCCACCATTTCCTTGCACTCCGGGAGATAGGCAGCGTAATCCTGATACTTCCCAACGCCTAAAATCATATTTTCCAGGGTGGCGTTCAATGTGGTCACAGGTGTTTTCAGTTCATGGGACGCCGCCCGCAGGAAGTCCGCCTTGGCCCGCTCCATATCCCGCACAGCGTCCTTTTCCCGCTCCAGATGTTCGATGGTGGACAGCAGATTAGAATATAGGTCATTGACATTCTGCGCCAATGTACCGATTTCATCCTTGGTATGAATAGAGCAGTTTGCTCCGTGGTCTAATTTCATCATCTGCTCGGTTGACGCAGAAATCTTCTTGATAGGGTCGGCAATCGCTTTGGAAAACAGGAGGGAACAGACAACGGAAATCAGCAGGGAACAGCTTAACGAGATAGGCAGGGCTTTTTCTACTGCCTCGGTCACAAACTGCTCCTGCCGGATGCTGACAACAACATCATCTTGGGTACTCAATGCAAGCTGCATCTGTGGGGCAAGCAGATAGATCAGCCCATGCGTGACAACAACGACAAATAACATGATGCTCATGGTATAGAGAAATATCTTCGGAAACAATTTTAAGCGTTTCATGGCTGCACCTCATATTTATAGCCGATACCCTTGACTGTTACGATGCAGTCAAGCCGCAGTTTTTTCCGCAGATTTTTGATGTAGGTGTCCACAGTTCGGTCGATGATCGGATAGTCAGCGCCCCACAGTTCGTCCAAAATCTGCGAGCGGGTCAGCACCAGTCCTTTATGTTCCACCAGCAGCCGGAGCAGATCAATTTCCTTGGGCATGATGTCGATCTTCCCGGCGCTGTCGCTGGCGGTGTAGCCGGAGAAATCGACGGTCACATCGCCAAAGGTTATCGTTTGGGGTAACGGGGCCTGCCCGCTTCGACGCAAAAGGGCGGTAATCCGCCTCCCCAGCAATACCATAGAAAAGGGCTTTGTCATGTAGTCATCGGCCTGTTCGTCAAAACTTCTGACCTGGATGTATTCATCCTCAAGAGCTGTAAGCATCAGAATGGGCGTTGTGCTTGTCCGCCGTATCTCATGTAGGACGGACAGCCCACTGACATGGGGTAGCATAATGTCCAGTACAACAAGGTCAATGTTGTTCTCACGGAAAAGCTGTATTGCCTCCCCGCCGTCATAGGCTGGGATAACCTTGTGGCCTGCGGGCTTTAGATATTCACAGATTGCATCGTTAGTTTTATGATTATCCTCAACAATTAATAATGTTGTCATTGTAGCACCTCCTTGGGGATAGTGTAATATGGGAATGTGGAATGGGTATGAAATTTTGGACTTTTTCAAAATTATAAATAGTTTTGGCGTGTAGTCAACCGTATCTGCTTCATGCCCCGTATCCGATCACTCTCCTGATCGTTGACAGTCAGAGAGATTACAATGTATCTGTGTGTTCTGGCTTAATCAACTGGCACAGCTCATACTTTATTATAGATTAATTCGGTTAGTGATACAAGAATGGCGCTCACATTCCTGCTAAAAAATCGGTATAATCACACCTTTCAACCGGTACAATAAGGTTATTCCGGAAAAGAAATCGGAACGATACAATATTGATGAGGTGAATGATTATGCCGATTAATGATTTAACCGCGTTAGGTCAAAAAATGCGGGAAGCCCGAAAAAGAAAAGACCTGACACAGCAGGAGCTTTCTGATTTGAGCCATGTATCTGTAAAGCAGATTGCCAAGATTGAAAAAGGGCAGATGAATCCGTCCTTTTTGATTTTGAAGGCACTGGCAAAGGTACTGCCGATTTCTCTGGATTCTTTAATCAATCCGGATGTTTCCCCGGAAGATGAGGGAGCCGGTCAGATGAAGATGCTGTATTGCAGCTGCCCGTCAGAAATGCGTGAAACCCTCTTGCACCATACGCAGGAAACCATGAAAGAACTAACCGAACGATCCGAGAAGTATGAAAGCTTTGTAGGACTTGTAGAGTGCAAAAGGGCATAAAATCCCCCTCCCCATGAAAAGGGGCTTTTTAAATGGGATACGATATGATACAATAAGCTACAGCAATCCAGTTTAGGCTGTAGCAGTTGCCACCGCAGGATCTTTTGGATGACAATTTAGGGCATGACCCTGTTGGGAGCCGGAGATAAGTACCGGACTTCCATTTACAGATTCCTGTATTGGCTGGGATATATCTGCACTTCCTGAAGTGGATTGCTTTTCTTTTGCATCCTGGACAACAGGTGACTTGCTGCAGGTATCTGTCGTTTCTGTCTCCTTGCCACAGCACTGTGTCTCAATCAGGTGGATCGTGCTTTCATCAGCGCCCTGTTCTTTTAAGAAAGCGATGACATTGTTTAAATTCAGCCCTTTAGTTTTCTTGGTGTTTTGTATGGTATCTTCATAATCCACCGGGAGGAAATCTGCATCATCCCGGATCATATGGTAAATGGCCACAAGCATTTTTCTTGCGATAGCGATGATCGCTTTTTTGTGGCCCCGGCGCTTTTTCAGCGTTTCGTATTTACAATGGAAATAGGGATCTTTCCGCGTGCTTTTTGCAGCCGCAAGCGCACATTGGACGAGCAGGGGCTTCAGATAATGCCCGCCGTCCCCCGTCCTTGTGGACTTCTTCTTCCCTGCGCTTGCATTATTTGCCGGAGAGAGACCCGCCCAGCAGGAAAGAGCGGCATCATCCTTCCAAACGGACATGTCTGTCCCAATCTCACCCAGGATATACAGGGCGGATATGTCCGTGATACCTACCATCGTTACCAGATGGCGGATGATACGGAAGTATTTTTGACGGTAATATTCCAGTTTTTCATCAATCAACCGGATGCATTCATTCAGCTGCCCGAGATGTAGCTGGATGATGTTCAGTTTGTCGCGCTGGACTCCTATGAATTCATAGCCGTGGATGCTTTCAAGGATATCTTCGTTGGATGCCTGAACCCGGCGGTCCACCAGGTTCAGTATCTCCTCATCGCTGACCTGGTCCGGATCTGTCTCGATCAGATATTCCATGATGGCAGATGCAGATTTTCCAAAGGGATCGGAGAACACGCAGTCCAGCCTCACCTTGGATACAGTCATGGAATTTTGGAAACGGTTTTTCTCGGAAGTCCGCATGTAAGTAAGCTTCAGACGGTAGCGGCACAGTTCCCTCAAATCCCGGATGTCCGCTGGTGGGATGAAGGATGCCACGACAAGATCCATCCGGAACAGGCTGGCGATATGGATGGCATCCCGGAAATCCGTTTTCCGCCCTTTGGCCTGTTTGACGTATTTCGGATGTGTCAGGACGGGCTTGAGACCGCACTGCTCCAGGATATTGAAAACAGGAATCCAATATTTGCCGGTAGATTCCATGCAGACATCTCGTACACCATGGGCTTTGAACCATTGCGCCATATTGCGGATATCCTTGTTTGTCGACTGGAACTGTCTGACGTAAAAGACTGCTTTCAGGGTTTCGGGATCCGTCCGGCAGACGGCGGCCATGAGGATTTCCTTGTGGACATCAATGCCCGCGCAGACCGGGCGTTTGATATCACCGTCAGCAGATGTGATGACGCGGGTGCCGTCATCAAGTGTAAGGCATTTGAGTTCTTCGGAAGAATAGGTTCCCTCAGACCGGATGTGTTTCTTTTGTGTATTGCGTTTTTTTGATGCCATAGGGGCCTCCTTTCAGAAATGGAAGGGCTGAAAAAGAGACGCCGCAGTGACTGCTATCCCTGCGGGAACCCTTTAAGGACGGGTTTATTCATAAGTATACGGGCTTTAAAAGCGCCTATCATTTGTGCAAGAAGGATGGCGGCAACTGATAAATTTTCGGGCTCTGGATCTCCAGGCGTTACAACGTGCTCTGTAGTATGCTGGCGTCTCTGAAAATAAGAATACACCCATTTAGTCTATATGGAAATATGGAATCGAGGCTTTCGTCATCATTTGTGCCGCCGCAGGCGGTATGGTAACAAATTTGAAACGAATTGAGCCGGTGAGTGAATTTAACAAATTCCTCACCGGCTTTGTTCTTTTTCGAGAAAAAGAAGGTTATCCCGTTCCGGGATAACCGTGGCAAGCAATGCCCCAGGATAGCCATCCGGCTCCTGGCGCTGCTTGTTGGGGATTCCCCAAGCCCCTTTTGAACACAGAATTTCATTCTGTGGCTGCGCGTTCTTTCGGAACGCTTTTCACCTGCCTGCGGCGGTGAGAAAATGCGAAAAAACAGGCGCGTCAGCGATCCTGCCCCTGTTCCTTTTCCCGGTCATTCTGGCGTTCCTCCCCATATCCCATCAGCCGATCCACGTTGGCTTTCGCGGCCAGCAGTTCCCGCATTTCCTCGCGGGAGCGCCGGTACTCGGCATAGTCTTTTTTCTTTCCTTCCAACAATGTTGCGTACTCGGCCTGCAAGCTCTTGACGGTGGGCAGCTTCTTGATACCCAAATCGTCAAATGCCTGCTTTGCCGCCTTGTGGAGCAGAATATCCGCTTCATGTTCCGCTAAAAATTTCTTGGAATATCCCGCCTTGCGGTAGGCCGCATAGACCTCGCGGGTTTTCACATAATTGATGATGTGGGTCCGCAGTACGGCTATCTCCGCCATGCGGGTTTCCGCCGCCTTGATCTGTGCCGACAGCTCATTGTGGCGGGTGGTAGCAGCAGCCGCTTTTTCTTCCAAGACTGCGTATTCCAGCAGGCCATGCTCGGTGAGATAGTTCATTGTCTGCGCCATCTGTTTCAGATTGAATACCTTTGCCCAACGCGCGTAGCCAGCGCCTTTTCCGGCCTGCAATTTTGCCTGAATATCCACCAGAAGATTGACCTTGGGCGGCTCTGATTGAACAGCCGCTTTCTTTCTTGGGGTATGCTCTTTTTCCCCAGCCAGTACCGCCCGGATTTCATCTTCGCTGTACCCTTGTCCCAGCTTTTCATCCATGCGGGCAACATTTTTCCAGCCGGGGGCTTTGAGCCGGATTGCCTGTCTCCGGCGTGACACCTCACAACCCATTTCCGCAAGCAGCTTTAACAGCCCGTCAAAGTCTGCCGGTTTCTGTTCTAATGCCTGGTCAATCATCACGCGGAGCTGTTCCCGGTGAGAGGGCTTCGCCTGATCCCCCAGCCATTTGTTGTAGCTTTTTCCATGCGGTTTTGGGTCCTCTACAATGGAATAGCCGTTCTCAACGCAGATGGTATCATTCAGCCGCCGGACCGCGCGGGTGCTGCCCCAGAAGTTTCGGAATTTCCGGTCACAGTTCAGATTGACTGCGTTCCAGATGATGTGATTATGGATATGGGACTTGTCGATATGGGTGCAGACCACAAAGGCGTGACTGCCCTTGGTGAACCGCTTTGCAAACTCCACGCCCAGCCGGTTTGCTTCTTCCGGGGTAATCTCGCCGGGGACAAAGGACTGCCGGACATGGTAGGCCAGCACATCGTCCGCGCCCCGTACCCGTCCAGTGGTGGAAATGTACTCCCGTTTTGACAGCAGAAACTCGGCATCGGCTACCCGGCTGTCACACGCAAAGCCGGTGACGAGCCTGCCGTTATCTGTCTTTTGCGGGTTGGATACATAGTCAATAATGTCACTGACCGCTTGGCTTTCGGTGCGGCCCTTGCCGATGTGCAGCGGCATGATGCGTGTAGTTGCCATGATGGAATCCTCCTCTCTGAACTCGTTTCTTTTATTGCAATAAATCCTTTTGGCGGGTATAATAAAATAAAAATTTTTCTGCACCTCAAAGGAGTGCCTTTTATGATAGAAAAATGGATAGCAGAGGCAACGGAATGTGATTTCAAAGTTGCCGTTGAAATTAAAAAACCAAAAAGCTGGCTGAAAAGCGTCAGTGCCTTTTCTAACGGTATTGGAGGGACGCTGTTCTTTGGCATTGACGATAATCAGAATACGGTCGGCCTGCCCGACATTCAAGGTGATGCCGAGGCCATCAGCCGCTTTATTAAGGAGCGGATTACACCCATCCCTCAATTTGTGCTGACCCCGTTTCAGGAAGATGGAAAGGATATGCTTGCCTTAAAAATTCCAGCTGGGACCTCTACACCCTATTACTATAAGGCAGACGGTATTATGGAAGCCTACATCCGGGTTGGGAATGAAAGCGTGGCTGCGCCTGATTACATCGTCAACGAACTGATTTTGAAAGGAACACACCGGTCCTTTGACGCGCTGGTGACAGATGCCCCCAGGAAAGATTATAGCTTTACACTGTTGGAAGCAACCTACCTGGAGCGTACAGGACTGCGGATGGAACTGCCGGACTACTGTTCTTTTGGCCTTGCGGATAAAAATGGGATGCTCACAAATGCCGGAAGGCTGCTGACGGATCAGCGCACTGTTTTTAACTCCCGGATATTCTGCACCCGCTGGAATGGTTTGGAGAAAGGCTCTATCTTTGATGATGCGCTGGATGACAAGGAGTATGAGGGCAGTCTGATTTATCTCCTGCAAAGCGGCTGTGAATTTATCCGAAACAACTCCAAAGTCCGTTTCGCAAAAGAAGCGCAGTATCGTGTGGATAAACCTGATTACGCAGAGAGGGCAGTAACCGAGGCTGTGGTCAATGCCCTGATCCATCGGGATTATATCGTTTTGGGCAGCGAGATTCATATTGATATGTACGATGACCGGGTAGAGATTGTATCGCCAGGTGGAATGTTCGAGGGTGCGCCTGTTCAGGAATGTGACATCAATACAATCCGCTCTGTACGCCGGAATCCAGTCATTGCAGACTTGTTTCACCGTATGAAATATATGGAACGGCGGGGAAGCGGTCTGCGTAAGATCGTAAGTGAAACAGAAAAACTGCCAGGGTATGAAGAATATCTAAAACCGGAGTTTTTCTCAACACCATCGGATTTCAGGGTGATTTTGAAAAATGTGAATTACATCATGAGTGGTAGTTCCACACATGAAACCACACATGATACCATACATGACCTTGCTTTGACGCAAAAACAGGCTCTTTTATTGGACTTCTGCACCGAGGCCAGAAGCAGGGATGAGATGCAGTCATTTGTTGGGATTACAAACCGCTCTCATTTTAGTAAGGCTTATTTGAAACCGCTGTTGGCATCTGGGAAACTTAAAATGACCATTCCTGATAAGCCTAAGAGCCGGAGCCAAAAATATATTACAGCAAAAGAGCAATAGGCCAATCCGGGTTGTGGCTGGAATCAGCCGATATTCCGGCAAAAAGAAAAAGCGGAGGAAGGCGCGGCGAAGAACGCCGTTCCTCCCTCCGCAGATGGGGTAAACTATCCGGTCAGGAGAGCTTGGAAAGCTGGGCCAGTATCTTCTGCACACCCTCCCAAAGCTGTTCCTGCCGCTGGGATATATCTTCCAAATCAGCGTCATAAACCCGCCCGGTTTCATGCACTTTACGGGTCAGCTGGTTTAAGTTGTTGCTGGAATAGCGCATCAGGGACACCAGCTCCTTCAGCTCCGGCAAATCCAGCTTTACCACATAGCCGTCCAGCGCCATTTTCCGCAGATAGGCTTCACGGTTGACGGTTCCAAGCTGGGACATTTTCTGCTCAATCAGGGCCAGCTCCTCCGGGGAAACCCGGAAATTCACCTGTACCTCCCGTTTCCGCTTTGCCGCGCTCATCGTTCCGGTTCCCGTTTCTTAGGGGCGGCGGGTCTGCGTTCCGGCGGCTCCTGATAGCCGGTTTCCAGCTTTTCAAAATGGCGGTACACATCGGCCAGCGGAGAGGGGGAATCCAGAAACACCTGGGTCTGAGCATCTGTCAGTTCCAATACCTCCATCGCCATCACAATATCCTCCTGGATGAGCGTCAGGGTTTTGCTTTCCACTTCATCCTGCATGGGTGTTTCGCCTCCTCTCTATGGATCCTCTTCATGGTTTCTCTATCGGAGCAGGCCTTTCCGGTCATAGTACAGCTGGCAGATTGTCTTTTGCTCAGGCATGGTGCGTGCCCCTTTCTCCCGGCAGTTCCGGGCAGACAAAAACGGCCAGCTTTCAGAAGCCGCCGTACATATCGTGGTTGACCTGTGAGGTGTAATGGTTGCTCATGGTGGTGGGCGCGTTGAACAGCACCGTCAAAAGGTACTGCTTCATGTTCCGTACCTCGGTGGTGTTCTTTTGCAGGCAGTCCATGACAAACTCAATGTGGGAGCTGTCCAGCTTCAGGAAGCGGGAACGCACCACCTCATGGGGGAAGTCCGCCCCGGCAATCCGGGTGGTCTTACGCTTCGCGCAGACGGTTTCCACCAGCAGCTCCACGATCTCGTCCAAATCCTCCCGGTAGGTTCCAAACCGCTGTTTGAGGCAGTCATACTCGATATTCTCCAAAATCAGCTTCCGATAACTTTCCATCTCTGTCAGTGACATCGTTTCCCTTCGCTTCGGTTCCGGTGGCTTTGCCGCCGTTCCCCGGAAAGGAATGGAATCGGTAATTGATCCGTCAGTAATTAATTTTTGGGTATTTAATTTCTCTATACTTATTTGCGTTGGATTTTCCGTTGACGGTTTTCCCGTTGACGGATTATCCGTTGTCGGAAAACCCGACAACGGTTTTGGGGGCAACGGTTTTGGGGGCAACGGTTGGGCGGGCGGTTCCTCTGTTACCGGACGCTCATAAATCACATACTCGTTGGCGCTGAACTTGCCGCCCGCGTCGGTGGTCTGGCGGCGCTTGATGTACCCTGCCTTTTCCAGCTCATTGACTGCGGAGCGGATCGCGTCCTTGCTTTCCCGGTTGATAACGGCCAGGCCGGAAAGGGTGTAGTCCCAATCCTCCGGCAGTGAGAGCATCTGGGACAGCAGGCCCTTTGCTTTCAGGCTCAGGCTCTTGTCCCGCAGATGATAGTTGCTCATGACGGTGTATCCCTGTGTGCGTTCTACTCGAAAAACGGCCATTTTCTGCACTCCTTTCGTTTCCCAGGGCATGAAAAAAGCCACAATCCTGTAAAAAAGATTGCGGCGCTCATTTGCTGGCTGACTTCTGCCTGTACCGGTGAAAAAACGGCGGCATGGGCGGTTTGTCAAACAGGCTCTCTAACTGTGGAAACGTCAGGGTTTGAAAAATCCGGTCAATCTCAATGGTTTCCATGTTTCGCTGGGAGCGGCAGCCCTCCCGGATGGCTTCTCTGATTTCCTTAACGGTACACATATTCATTCCTCTCAATTTGTCGGGTTTACGGGTGGCGTTTCTTTTTGGGTTTGAAGTCCAAAATATGCCCCTCAATGACGCGGGCATACCGTTTGATTTTGATGTCCCGGCGTTTCTGGCTGGCAAGAACGGCCTGGTAGCCGTCCTCGTCCAGAAACAGGCGCGTTTCATCGCCGGGTGCGCCATAGGCGGTGCGGGGCCGCAGGACGGAAAACTCCACCATCCAGCGGGTTTTATCCTGAAACCGTTCCACAGCCAGTATGTTGTGGCCCTTTAACTCCCTGGCAACGTGATCTCTCATAGGCGCTCCTTTCAGCGTTCCTGATCTCTCTGACGCTTTTTCTGCCACTGTTCCAGCAGTTTGATGATGGTTTCCTGCATCCGGGCCGGGGTGTAGCTTTTGGGAAAATACTTCCGCAGGGTGTCGGAGGTAAACGTCACCTTGTCCAGATCGCTTTTCTTTTCCTCGCCCATAATCGCCCGCATTACATCTATGGATAAATGCCCCTCCTGACTGAATTTTTTGAGCCGCTGGGCCTGGGAAAGAGAGGGGGTAGCCTGTTCGCTGTCCATCGCGTCCAGAAGCTGCACCTGTTCTTCTTTTTTGAGAAAGGACAGTTCATAGGCTGGGTTTAGGGCAATTTTCTTTTCGTCCACCATGTTCAGCAGTTCAGGAATTAACTCGGTCAGGCGAATGTAGCGTGAAATCTGATTGCGGCTTTGCCCAACCTGTTCTGCTAAAATTTCTCTGGATTCCTTGCCTTCAAAATTCCGCCCAAGTTGGGCGGAATTTTTAGAGGGCCGACCCGCCTGCCGTTTCATGGCTTCTAATTTCATCTTGTAGGCAAAGGCCCTATCGCTGGGGAGCAGGCTTTCCCGCTGCAAGTTGCTGTCAACCATAATAATCGTGGCGGCGTCATCGTCCAAATCCCGGACAATCACCGGCATGGTTTCTTTCTCTGCCAGTTCGCTGGCCCGATGCCGCCTGTGTCCGGCTACCAGCTCATAGCCGCCCTCCGGGTCAGGACGGGCGATAGCAGGAACCAGAACACCGTACTGCCGGATGCTGTCCGCTGTTTCCATCATGGCATCATCATCTTTGACCTTGAAAGGGTGGCCCTTGAACGAGTGCAGCTCGCTTAAAGGGATTTCTACCACCTTTTCCCGCCCCGCATCGGCGCGGCTTTCCTCGGTGGAAAACAGATCATCGACCGATGCCAGCTCTACTTTTTTCGCGCTGCTTTTCAAGTTTCAACACCTCCTTGGTCAGATTTGCGTAGCCCTCCGCTACTTTGCCGCCTGGGTCATGGGCGAAAATGCTCCTGCCCTCCGCGCTGGTTTCCTTTGCCCGGACAGAATGGGGAATCTCTGTGCCGAATACCTTGATTTTGCTGCCGTAGGTTTCCCGCAGCAGGGCGGCAATCTCTTTGGCAAAGTTGGTGCGGTTGTCCACCATCGTCAGCAGGATACCGTCTATTTGCAGTTTCGGGTTGATCTGCCGCTTGACTTTGGCTACCGTAGAGAGCAGCTGTTCCAGCCCTTTGGCGGGCAGATACTCCGCCTGGACGGGGATTATGATCCGGTTGGCGGCGGCCAGCGCGTTGACGGTGAGCATACCCAGGGAGGGCTGGCAGTCTATGAGGATATGGGAATACTGCCCCTTTACGGTGTCCAGGTATTGCCGCAGAATCGTTTCCCGGCTCATAGCGTTTACCAGCGACACCTCCATACCGGACAGCTGAATATCCGCTGGCATCAGGTCCACGCCCTCCGGGTGGCGCAGAATCCCCTCGCCGGGGCGAACCGGCTGATCGGTCAGGATACGGCCCATTGCGTCAGAGAGGGTAAAGGGCAGCTTATCCGGCTGGGGATTACCCAGGCTGATAGTCAGGCTCCCTTGCGGGTCCCCGTCAATGAGAAGCACTTTCTTTCCGGCCTGCGCCAGTCCTATCCCTAAGTTGGCACAGGTTGTGGTCTTGCCCACACCTCCCTTTTGGTTGGCGATGGCGATGATTTGCGTGTTCAAGATAATCACCTCGTTTCTTGGTATGAAAAAAGGGAGAATGTGACCGGAATCAACATTCTCCCTTAGAAACGATATGTGATTGTGCAATAATCTGTCTTTTGTGAGGTTAGCTTTTGAGAGCCATCTCGCCGCAAACCCGCATGAATACTGGATTTTTGCCTGTTTGCTTTCCCTTTCCCCAATAACCTGTGTTCAACGAATGGTATGCGGCGCAGACCTCTAAGAAAATCCGTGCAGTGTGGCAGTCCAAAGCGGAACACGGCGAACGTATCGCTTCTATCGTGCCCTATGGGTACAGAAAATCGGAAGATAACCCAAAACAATGGGTAATCGACGAACCGGCGGCACAAACCGTAAGGAAGATTTTTGCCCTTTGCCTTGCAGGGAAAGGCCCGATGCAGATTGCAAGGCAGCTTGAGGGGGAAAAGATACTCTCCCCCGCCGTCTATTTTGAATCCATCGGCAGGAAACATGCGCAGAAAGTCCCCAAAAACCCTTATGGGTGGGAACAGGCGACCGTTGGCTATATCCTTGAAAACAGGCAGTACACCGGCTGCGCCGTCAATTTCAAAAGCACTACCGTCAGTTACAAAGTCCATAAGAGAATCCAGCACAGCGAGGAAGACTACCAAATCATACCCGACATGCAGGAAGCCATCATCTCCGAGGAGCAATGGCTGAGAGTGCAGGAGCTTCGGAAACACAAGCGCAGGCCGACAAAAACAGGCAGGACAAGCCTTTTCTCAGGACTGCTCTACTGCTACGACTGCAAATCGAAAATGCACTTTGTCGCCGCCAAGAGCATGAAACGGAAACAAGAACATTTCCGCTGTTCCCAATATAAATCCGGCAGAGGAAATTGTGCTATGCACTATATTCGTGATATTGTCCTTGAAAGGCTTGTGCTGGAAGCTGTCAGCGACTTATCCGATTTTGTACGCTGTTATGAGCCGGTATTCCTGTATCTGCTGGCAAAGAAAAACAACGCCATGCGGCAGAAGGAATACCAACAGCTTCAGAAAGCGATGGAGAATGGTACAAAGCGGATAGCAGAAATCGACAGGCTGATTGAAAAGGTATTTGAGCAGAACGCAGGCGGCATACTCTCTGATGAGCGGTTTGCTAAAATGCTTCAAAGCTATGAAAAGGAGCAGAAATCACTGACGCAAGAAGTGGAAGAAAACCGCCAGACCTTGCAGAACGCCGAACAGCGGGTAATGGATTTAAGGCTTATCTTACGCACTTTGCGGGAGATAACCGACATTAAAGAGCTTACCCCTACGCTTGTCAATTCGCTGATTAAGCGTATCGAAGTCCACAACAGCGACAAGTCCAGCGGTCACAGCCATGTGAAGGTGGATATTTATTTTACAGCGGTGGGTATGATTGATATTCCCACCGAAAAAGAAATCCTTGCCACAATGGAAGAAATACGGAACAACCCGCAGGACTTCAAATTTGTGGCGTAACAAACGAATACAGTGTAATCCCTTTTATAGAGTTACACTGTATCCCACATAAAAACATCCTTATCTGGCGACAGCAAAGGCTCTGTGACATTTACGGTTATAGGAGATATATATTCTGTTATATGGAGATTCTACTTCTGGTTTCATGGTGAGAAGTAGCGTTGCATGGGCAGAGATTTTTTTAACTGGCTTCCTGCCATTCCCCGATATGCTATGTATGGATAAACCCTACGTTGTATAAGCAGATGGACAACTGCCCGAAAAAAGGACATAAAAAACCTCCAAACTCTAAAACAGGTCTGGAGAGTGTCTGTTAAGTCTTTTCGGGCATAGCAATACCGCCCACCATAACACCGTTTTTTATATGGTGGGCGTTTGCCTTAAAACCTTATGAAACAAAACAGAGCCGATAAACTGTGAGTGCTCACTTGTTCATTGGCTCTGCGTCTTAAGCGTCTGGCTCTGTAATGATATATCGTTCTACCCGACAAATAGGGTTTGCATATCAATAGGATAAAATCATTCGTTCTTATCTTGGTTTTATCTCATAATTTTTAAAAAACCACTTGACCAAAAGAATAGCGGCAATAGCTATTGATGGCAAACCCAACAGATTGTTAAAGTTTATTTCTGGAAAGAAATAATTCAAAACCATATTAAGCACAAAAAATGAACTGAAAGTTACAATCAAAATTTTCAATATAGAATTATATTCTCCTTGTGCTTTTTCTTTTTTCGCCTGTAATTCCATAAGGTTTTCTTCCGCTCTTTTCTGATAATCCTCCATAATAATCCTTTCCCCGCTAAGCAGTTCATTTACAGTTATGCCCAGTATGCTGCACAAATCAAGCATTAGAGAAACATCTGGCATACTTTTTCCTGTTTCCCATTTAGAGACTGCTCTATTGGTAATATTTAATTTTTCAGCCAACTGCATTTGCGTAAGCCCTTTTTCTTTTCGACAGGCTGATATAAATTTTCCTATCATTTCTTGTTCCATGTTCCACCTCCTGGCAGTTATTTTACAAGCTAAAAACAGATTGTGAAACGAACTAACAGTTGATTGCACCCAATTCAACCATCAGTTGATTAGGTAATTATTTTGTATTTTCTTTTATGACTTTTTTACTATTTTTATATAAAGAGAATGTTATAAAAAATACTAATGATGGTGGAACGATTAATTTTACTGGGCTTTCATTAACTATAAACTTAACTGGGCTATCGTCACCCATTATAGTACACATTACACCTGCTATAAATATAAACGCTGATATAATGGATAGAGCCAAAAATAAATTTTTCTTCATTCTTGTTTTCTTTAAATTAAGCATTTTCATCACACTCCTAAATTACTGTTTTTACTTGATTTTGACTTCATTACAAGTTCATAATTCATCGGCTCTGCGTCTTATGCGTCTGGCTCTTTGATGATAATTCGCATGAATATAGTAAGTTCAACGATTTCTAATATTTCTTATAGATGTATTCTGTGAAAATCCGATAAAAGCAATAAACAATCCATACCATCCAAGTTATTTCCCACTTTTGTGTTATTATACTAATCAATAAATAAAGGACAGCGACAGTAATAGCGATAATCCAATTCGATATTTTTTTCTTCTTGCTTATTTCATTCTTTGATACTTTCACAACATCTGATAACAAGTTCTCATACTCGTTAGCATCGCCGTTTTCTATCCTTTCGCCCTTGAATAATTCCGCTATGGTAATCCCCAAAGATGTAGCTAATGGCTCAATAAGAGATACATCTGGAAATCCAATCCCTCGTTCCCATTTTGAAATAGCTGCACTTGATACTCCTAATTCGTTAGATAAATCCTGCTGAGTACGATTTTGTTCTTTTCTGATAGCAGCAATCAAGCTGCCTGTTTTTTGAGCATTCAATTTTTACACCCTCTTTCTGCCTCTTATATTACCACAAGAAATACTATATTCAACAAACGCTCCGTTGAAATGGTAAACGCTACATTGAATTTCTGATAAAAAACCGATAATGTGTGGTTTCTCACTTGTTCATTGGCTCTGTGTCTTATACGTCTGGCTCTTTGATGACGGTTACTTGTAAATCCTTTACTTCAATCAAAGTTTTCTGCTTGCACTTCGGGCAGTAGAGAGGATAATTTTTCAAAACCGTATCTTTCCGCATTTTGTCACGAGTTTTATTACCACATATAGGACATAATATCCATTCACATTTTTTCATAAATTCACTCCACTAAAAATAATTTTCTTTTTTTGCAATTCCTTTGCTTAAATACATTTTTTTAAAAATGAAAAATACCACAAATAAACTAATACTTTGCTGCCCCCAGTCAAAAATACCTGTAAGAACTGCATTTTGAGGAAGTAATTTTACTAAAACAATAGACAACATCATCACCAATATCGGATTAACCCAAATAAACCACTTTGCAGTAGACCACACGCCTTTTATAGCTGCAATAAACATAACAAATGACAGCATTGCAAATCCTACCGCTGCTAATGCAGAAACAAATATAAATGTAAAAAAGAACTCTTCACTAATTTGTTTTGCACATATTACGTTATAATTTGTCAATCTATTGTATAACCATGCAGTAATTGCAAATACGCAATGATACAATGTCCCTACAGCAACAAATACAAATGATGATATTAAAAATATTTTTCTATATAATGTATTCCATTTTTCCATTAATAAATAAATAGCAAAAAATCCCCAAAATATTAGTAATAGCGCAACTACCCCACATATACCGCCAAAAACAAATCTTATGGCATTTACTTCAGACCATTCCTCAGAAAACGCAGGGAAAAACTTTGCCATTCCTTTTGAACCAGATGGATTAAAACAGCCTAAAAGCATATCACCAACAAAACATATTATTGAACCAATGATTGCAATCTTAAAATACATAGCCAGTGTCTTATCTTTATATTCCTTTTGTAATTTATTCTTTTTCATAATTTATTCTCCATAAAAATCAACGTCATCCATAATCATTTTCCATCCACTGTCAAAAAATTGAGAAACAACTTCCAAACAACTTTCTGCTTCTTCCTTTGAATACCCATTTTGAATAACTTGTTTATAAACAGAAAATTGTGCAACAATAATTAATTCCAGCGCTTTTTTATTGATACTATCTCCCAAAAAACTATAATAAAATTGTTGTGCTTCTGTTATAATTCGCTGAATCGTTTGCTCAAACCAATTTTCTACAGAACTGCCTTTACTGCAATTTAAAAGCAAAATGCAGGCATCATAGTTTGAATACATTAGACTCAAAATATTTTGTGTTTCAAGATGCACAATTTGAACATATTTATCAATGCTTTTATTTTCAATAGCTGTATAGAATAGTGGCATTAAATAAGTGAATTGCTCATCAAATTTTTTACAAACATCAGAAACAAGGCTGCAAAATAATTCATCCTTATTTTTATAGCGAGTATAAAGTGCTCCTGTAGTAATGCCTGCTTTTTGAGCAATTCTCCGTAAAGATGCTTTTGTAAATCCCTCTTTTAAAAATTCTTTATTCGCAGCATTTATAATTTTTTTATCAAGTTCAAAATTTCTAATCGCCATATTCCCTCCAATAACAATGTTATTGATAACAACGTTATTATACTTGAAATTTTTTAATTTGTCAAATGAAAAGATAAAGTGATAACTGCAATTTCACAATGCTGCTACTGCTACGGAATTCATTGCATACTTCATATCTTTTTATATCCAAATCTGAAAGATACCTATCCGATATCGCTCCGTATCCCATCCCGTCATGAATATGAAGTTCTATTGCTTCAATCTTCTCTTCAATTGTAAATTCCTTTTTGCCCATAAAATCACTCCCCATAGTGTAGTCTCGAAATTTTTGTTTTTTCGAGCGTCTATTCTATGGGGAGCATATCAACCCTCTGCCGCCTGTCTGTTATGCGTAGATTATTTCCTCATTCACAATCTCCATTGCACAAGCCCTTATGTTATTCATTCTTCCTGAAATCCAAACTTCAAAGAAATCCAAACTTTTACTCATAACCTCAATGAATACAGTGTTTTGAGGGGAAAAAGTTTGGATTTCTTTTTTTCTTCATCTCCAGCTATCATAATGATGGAGGTGATATAGATGAATTTATTTCATTCAGACAAAACTTATGAAGATCTTCTTCAGGACATGCAGAAGGATGGATACAGCCAGAATTATATGAAATGTGTTAGACGCGAAATCCGCTGGTTGGAAAACCATCAGAACATTTATCATTTTGCTTCTTTTGAAGCTGCCTGTCAGATAAGGGTGGCGCAGACTTCGTCCCCGGAAACACAGGCAAACCGAAAAACGATTTATAATCTTTTTCACCGTTACAGCAAATATGGTAGCTTATCAGAAGGGAAACGTAATCCGCTTTTCAGGTTCGGGGCATACACACAGTTGATCGAGGAGTTTAAAAGCCTGCTTGATATTTATGAAAAAGAAAGCTACAGGCGCGGCCTTAAAACGGGGACAGTAAGGGCCAGTATCTCTGCCTGCAGCGGCCTTTTATTAGCTTTGCAGTCCTCCGGCTTCCGGTCACTGGAGGATGTGACAGAGCGGGGTGTCCTGGATTATTTCTCCCGCAAAAAGCTCAGCAGCAGCACAAAGGTTAATATCGCATCTGTATTTGAAGCACAGACGGGCAGTTATTTCGATTCTGACAGGCGCATCCTCACATACCTTCCCAATCTGCATCGCCGGCGAAAAAATATCCAGTATCTTACGGAAGAGGAAACCCAGGCTGTTCGCAGCGTACTTTCCGACAGTGAGGGTGGGCTTTGCCTGCGCAACCGTGCCATTGGCACTATCCTTTATTTTACAGGGATGAGATCCAGCGATGTGGCCGCCCTGAAATTTTCCGACATAGACTGGAAGAAAGAGGAGATCCGGATCGCCCAGAAAAAAACTGGTGAAGAACTGCTCCTCCCCCTCACGGCAGCAGTCGGCAATGCTATTTTTGACTATGCCACACAAGAACGCCCCGACAGCAACGATGAACACATTTTTCTCTGTAGAACAACCCCCTGTAGACCGATCAGCCCGGGCACAGTGGGAAATATAGCCCAAAAAGTATATGAAGCTGCCTCCATACGCCAAAACAAAGGTGACAGGAAAGGGGCGCATCTGTTCCGTCATAACCTGGCGGCTTCATTTGCAGGCTCCGGCATCCCAGCCCCTGTCATCAGTTCCACTCTTGGACACAGCGATCCAGACTCGCTGAACCACTATCTTTTGGCGGATATCAGCCATTTACGGGAATGCGCAATCGGCATCAGAGAGTTTCCTGTCAGTGAGGAAGTGTTCCAATGGTGAGTTATCAATCCGGGTTTGCTGACCTTATAGAAAAGTATGTGTTTTACCAGGAATCGTCTGGTTCCTGGAGTGAAGTAAGGGCGCGAAATCTAAGGTACTTTGACCGTTTTTGTGCGGAACGTTTCCCAGGCAGGGCCTTATGCCAGGAAATGGTTGATGCGTGGTGTCAGAAACGTGATACAGAAACAAAATCCTCCTGTATTACACGGACAGGGGTAATCCGCAGCTTTATCAGTTATCTTCAAAAGCGCAGGATGACAGACGTCCTGCCTATGCCGGTTCCGAAAGCAGAAAAAAGGACCTGAGTTCCACATGCATTCACAAGAGAAGAACTGCAAAATTTTTTCCATGAATGCGACAGCATAGTCCCCTATAAGCCCTCTCCCAAATTTCTCCTCCCCAAAATGACGTGCCCTGTATTTTTTCAGGCTTCTATACAGCAGCGGCATACGGACAACAGAAGCCCGGAAACTGAAACGAAGCGAAGTCGACCTGGTACATGGGGTTCTTAACATTCATGAAACAAAAGGATACGCCCAGCATTATGTGGCCCTCCACGACAGCATGACAGACCTGCTGAAACAGTACGACCGGGAAGTGGAGAAAATTTATCCCGGGAGGACATATTTTTTTGAGAATGCGATGGGCAACGGTTATTCCAGGCAATGGGTGGTCTATATATTCCGAAAGCTGTGGGAAAAAGCAAACGGCAAAAACAACAGGCCCGTGGCGTATGAACTTAGGCATCATTATGCGGTAGAAAACATCAACCGGTGGGAGGAAGATGCCTTCGGGTTCAGCGAAAAGCTCCTTTATCTTTCAAAATCCATGGGGCATAGCGAAATAAACGCGACGTTATACTATTATTCCATTGTGCCGGGAATGTCTGATATCCTTCGGGAAAAAACGGAAACCGGCTTCAATGAGATCATACCGGAGGTACCCGATGAAAAAGAATGATGAATCTGCCAAAATCGCATACTTTATTTCTGACTTTTTAAATACATATGCCCCAACTTTCCTCACAAACAGCAGACACACTTTGAAATCATACAAGGACAGCCTGGTTTTATACCTCTCATTTCTGGAAACGGAGAATATAAAACCCGACTGTTTCAGCCGGGAATGCTTTGAAAGGGCATGGCTTGAAAAATGGATACTCTGGCTGAAAGAAACCCGCCAGTGCAGCGCGGACACCTGCAATGTACGGTTGGGGTCACTGCGGGTATTCCTTGAATATCTGGGAGAGAAAGATATCGAATACTTATATCTTTATCAGGAAGCGAAAAAAATCAAACGGCAAAAATGCACCAAAAAGAAAGTATGTGGGCTTACACGGAATGCTGTTGCGGCAATGCTCTCCGCGCCGGATCTCTCAACAAGGACAGGGAAACGGGACGTTGTATTTCTGACTGTGCTTTATGCCACTGCAGGACGTCTTGACGAGATACGGTCCATAAAGATATCCCATATCCATTTGGATGAGCCAAAGCCCTACATTATACTTTTGGGAAAAGGCGGAAAAATGAGGACAGCGTATCTTCTTCCGCGTGCCGTTGCAAATATCCGTATATATCTGAAAGAATTCCATGGCGAGAAGCCAGAACCGGAAGCATATCTTTTTTATTCCCGTGTGGGAGGACGGAAAACAAAGCTTTCTGAACCCGCACTTGATAAGCGGATTAAGCTGTGTGCGAAAATCGCCCATGAGAAATGTCCAGAGGTGCCACTTGGCGCACATGCCCACCAATTCAGGCATGCGAAAGCATCCCACTGGCTTGAGGATGGCATTAGTATTGTTCAGATCAGCTTTCTGCTTGGCCATGAGCAGTTAGAAACAACAATGAAATATCTTGATATAACAACGGAAGAAAAAGCAAGCGCCCTTGCCACTTTGGAGATGGAGAGAGAAAAATCTCCGAATAAAAAGTGGAAAAACAACGATGGAACATTGTCTGGCTTCTGCGGCCTGTAAGTATACGTCCAAAAAGAAATCCAAACTTTTTCCCCTCAAAACACTGTATTCATTGAGGTTATGAGTAAAAGTTTGGATTTCTTTGAAGTTTGGATTTTAAAAGAAATCAAAACTTTTGGATTTTTCCTGTCCATTCTAACGCATTTTCAGCCTTTAGCTGTTCCGTTATGCCTTGTGCCTGTTTCATGCCCTCTACGAGCCATTCCAAGCGTTCCTGCGCCTGTGTATGTAACCTTACGGTACTGTTTCAGATAGTCCAAGTGCCGCTGTCCCCATGTGCCTATCAGCTGTTCTTCTTCGGCTGGTAAAGCTATACATGGAATTAGATAATCTCCCTGCTTTTCGTATCTGCCGCCCATTTCCTCAAAAAATGATTTTGCCATTTTGTAATTCCTCCAAATAAGATTATTCTCTCCACCTTATTATGTCTGCTGTCTTAAACACAATTTTAAGTTTTCTCCTTATCTGGGTTCATACATAATAGAATTAACCACAAAACTATTTTTTCACACACCCATAAAAGAGGTTACACACTATGAAGAAACAGACAGAGAAAGACAAACTCACAGCCCTATACGAAAGACTCTCCCACGACGATGGAAACGTCGGGGAGAGCATGAGTATCGGGAGCCAGAAAGCGATCCTGAAACGGAAAGCAGAAGAGATGGGAATCCACCGTTATAAATTCTACGTGGAAATGTAAACCGCTTAATTGATACAAAGGGAATAAACAGAATATGGGGGAAACCGCTAAAAACAAGGGATTCTGGCACGCTGGTTGTTGTTGGAATCCCTTGTTTGCTTTTGGAGCTGTGCCAGGGCAGCATGGGAGCGGCGGATGTGAACAGCCACAGTGGTCATAAATCTGACCCCTCTGAACGTTATCGAAGAAGCCGCTCAGATACGCTTGAAAAAGAGCAGATGCTTTAGTATAATGGAAGCATGGCAGAGACAGGAATCTGATAGGATGTCTGCCATTCATGAGAAAGGCGGTAGATGCCATTGAAAGCAGATACGATCACAAAGGATTATGTTAAAGATGCAGGCGTGTTTGCCGATATTTTTAATTACTATATTTACGGAGGGCGGCAGGTGATCCTGCCGGAGCAGCTTACAGAGCGTGACTCCACTAAGATCGCGCTGCCATACGGTGCGGACGGCGCAGTGGTTCCTGTCCAGAAATTCCGTGATGTGCAGAAGTTGTATGCGGCAATGACGGACGGAAAGATTGAATATGTCCTTTATGGAGCGGAGAACCAGGCCGAAATTCATTATGCCATGGCTGTGAAGAACAATCTTTATGATGCGTTGGAGTATGCAGGGCAGGTGGAAGAGGCGGCAAAGTCACACCGGAAGGAAATGAAGCAGAAAAAAGAACAGGGAAAAACATCCGCTGATGAGGATAGGAAAACACCAAGTGCAGGTGAATTTTTAAGCGGTTTTTGGAAAGAGGATAGGCTGATACCATCCATTACGGTGACTATATTTTTCGGCCCGGAAGAGTGGGATGGGCCGTTAAGCCTGTTAGAAATGATGGATGTGTCAGATCCGGATGTGCTTGCCTGCATGGATAATTACCATGTGCGAATGATAGCCCCTGCACAGATGTCTGATGAGGAGATTATGAAGTTCCAGTCCAGCCTGCGGGAGGTCATGCTGTTCATCAAATATTCAAAAGATAGTGAGAATTTAAGCAGGATATTGGAAGCCAATGCGAAGCGTTTTATGGAAGTGGAGCGAAGGGCGGCAGATGTGATTGAAGCGATCACAAATTCTGGAATAAAATATGATGAAAGTGAAGAGGTGGTTAATGTGTGTCAGGCGATTCAGGAAATAAGGAAAGAATCTGAGAAGAAAAAAGCTCAAGAAGTAGCTGGAAACTTGTACAGAATGGGACTTGATATTGAAAAGATAGCACAGGCGGTTGGTTATGCTGTGGAAACAGTAAAAGGATGGATTGGGATTGAGGGAAGTACTCCTTAAGTTAAGGCATCTTTCCTGTTAGCAGGAATAGAATCAGTTCATTGAGAGAGGCTGATATTAATGTACATTAAGAATAGAGAAGAATACTGCAAGATTCCGATTTCTGCACTGAACTTTTCTACAAGAACGTTCAATTGTTTAAAGCGCGCTAATATTAGCACGCTTTATTTGCTTATTGAGAATATTGAAAATCTAGAAGAAATCCGCAACATGGGATCAAAGAGTATTGCTGAAATCGATGAACTTCTCCATGTAATAGAGGCAAACGGAATATTACAACTTGATGATTTTAAAGATAAAATGAAAAGATCTGGATTTGCCGTTGGGAAAAGACCATCACTTCCAGAAGAAATATTACGTCGTCCCGCATCAGATTTGGATGTTTCGGTACGGATTTGTAATTGTTTTATCATAGAGCATATTGAGACAATAGGTCAAGTGTTAGATTTTAGACCATGCAGATATTCTGCACTTGAAGAATATGGGAACCCTTTCGCAGCAACAGCTTCTGGAACAGATAGATCTTCTTTATAAACTGGGAGAAGACTATTTTAAGCCTGCTCTTATTGAGTCCGAATCGGATGAGGATGCGATGATAGAACATCAATTTGCCGAAAAGGGATTTGATTTTCCAGTAATTGACAAACTTGTTGAGCAGTTTGCTTTTAAAATTGGACATATGACAGAGTGGTTCAATCTATCTCGTCAAAGCATATATAATGTAATTGATAAAAGGTCACCAAAACGAAAATGTAATCTGTTATTGCATGAATGATCGACAGGGTGACTTAAGCTGTATCTTTGTGTATGAAAATGAGATTAAGTGCTTCTTCCTTGCGGACTTGCCAGAAAGCTTACAGCAGGTGATAATGGATATTAATTTCCACAGATTTTCAGAACGCGAACTTTCGGGCGAAGCGGATGGAGATATTGTTTATTGCATTAAAAAACCTTATTTTATGCCCAAATATCCTGAAAAATTCAGGATAAATGCACAGCTTAGAGGGCTTTCTGCTGATGAATATGCAATTTATTTGTCAGGTTATCCCATAGTTGACTGGCTCGTCTGTCTTTGCTATTTATCAATTCTTCGTAACAGAATACTACACATAACAGTAGCTAAAATAAAAATCAAGAGCAGTGGCAAAAGGCTTTCAAATTTAAAAGCATTTTCCGCCAGTAGTTTATATCCCCATGTAGCCGGAAATAGTTTTCCTATTGTTTCAAACGTTTTTGGAAGTAGTTCAATAGGAAACATAATTCCAGAAAGCATGGTTGACGGCAAAAAAACAATAATAGAAAAAGAAGCAATAATTATTACAAACAGAAAAAGAAAATAGCATCATGTCATGAGAAGATTACAAATACCAGGAAAGATTATCTGCATAAGGTTTCCCATGAGATTATCAGCGAAAATCAAGTGATAGTCTCAGAGAACTTACAGATAAAGAATATGGTAAAGAATCATCATCTGGCAAAATACGCCTGTGGAGATAGTAGGTAAGTGTCCTATGGGTATACGAGGTCTATGAAGCAGGAAGCCTATTGGCTTTAGACAATGGGTAGTTTACAGAGAGGAATGGCTGATATGGATTATTTTAGTATAGGGCTTAATATTTTTTGCCTGATAGCTCAAGGCATTCTGCACGTTTACTTTTGTGCCAGCCTCACCGGGAAAAAACAGAAGGCATATCATTTTGTCATATACATTTTCATTTTCTGCATTTTGGACTGGATTGCAAGTTCAGATAATCCGCTGCCGCCAACAGGCACCGGTCTTTCCATTATCAAAGCTGTAACAGAGAAATATCACGGTGTGATGCTGACAGAGAAAATTGAACGGCGGTTCTCTTTGAACGTGTTGCTGAACCTTTCAATACATCCAGAGAGCCTTTCAATACAAAAGCCTTGAAATTCCTTTTTTTCGGGGTAAACTGATAATAGCAATATCAGTTACCTATCTTGTGGATTGGAGGAATATATTATGCAGTCTATTTCTGGAATAAATTCAGGCGCGGCGAAGCCGTATGTGCCGATTGCTGATGTGGATGAACCGAAAAAAGTTCAGCGGCCCGAAGATGAAACCCAATTGCGCCATCAAAAACCTGTGATGGATGAATATGTTCCGGAGGAAAAACCGGAACCAACAGGGCGTTACCGGCTGGGCAAAGACGAGGACGGCAAGCCTAAAATCTATTTCGATGACCCAAAGCGGGCAGAGGATACCCCAGATGTTTCCGATTCCTCTGGTCGGGACAAAAGTGCAAAAGGACCGGAAAGAAGCGGCTCTGACAAAGAGGGGCAAAGCTGCACCTGCAATACCGATAAGGTTGACCGTGAGATTGAAAAACTAAAAAAGCAGAAACAAGAGCTGGAGCAGCAGATCAACAGGGAAACAGATGAAAGTAAAATAGAGGATTTGAAAGCAAAATTGGCACAGATAGAAAAAGAATTGAGCCAAAAGGACAACGACACATATAGGCGTCAGCACGCTGTATATACATACGCTTAATGTTTGCCGCACGACGGCATTCTCTACTCAAATATGAAAAAATAGTCGTTTTTTGACGGTTCATACTGTTATGCCCCACGCCCGAATAGTCTTGTACTGTTCGGGCGCTTTCTTATTTCCGGATCCAGTGACACGGGCTTCGCTGACGTTCCCCGCTCCCCGCCCCCATCTGTTCAGGCCCCCAAAATCTGAGCCGCTTTATGAACATTCTGTAAATAGTATAAAAAAGGACTTGACAATTTGTTTCAGGGTTTGAAAAATGAAACTAGCAATTATAGTATTTAGGTGAAAAATGAATAAATTACAACAAGAAATTAATAGTTTTCATAATAAGTTAGTACCAATACTTGAAAAAATTTTGGAACTTCAGACACAGACTGTTTATGTTCTTTGGCATATTGGCTTTATATTTACGGAGATAAAGAGCTTGCGTTGAAAATTTGTGAAATTGCCCATGGGGTAGAGTTTTCATTCGAATTTAGAGATTGGAATAGTGGTATTCAATAGCAAGGGAATTATTAGGTGAAAATCGAAGAAATAATATCCCGCCGTCTTTATTAGAGTATTGTTTCTCAAAAAGAGTTATAAAGGAAGTCAGCTACCCGCAGATTCTAAGAGAAGATAAGATTGCCGCCTGCAATAGTAAATTCTTAAATACTGAATTGTGTCTGGCGCTTTACAATATGATTGGACTCGGCGAGACAGGATTATATACTGAACTTAATAAAAACTGGGGAAAAATCGAAGAAACCATAGATATTTATATTGATTGTCTCAAAGATGAAATCTTATTTGGAGAACCATAGGAGAGGAATTTATTCGGGATTGCTGTTATCAGGAGATTGAAGGCTAATGCCGATTTCCCCTTTTTGCTGTGCGGAAGTAGTGACAAATAGTTTAGAAAAGGTTATAATAAGCTATCTGGTTCATGAAATAAGTAAACAGACAGAGACAGATATTATGGTAAAAAACAATATAGAAAAAGATGAAAAGAGAACTTATTAGTATGTATAATATAGTAGGAAGGAGAACGATATGAAACGTGAAGAATATATTTCTGATGATGCAGTTGTGAAACGTGCAAATGCGGCGGTAAAAATTGAATTGGAAAAGAAAAAAGCATTAGATATTCCTATAGTTGTTTATGATAGACAGACACAAACGATATATCATGAGAGTAGTGATGGAACGAGAGTAGAGATCGGAACAAGAATGAGAAAGGGGCGTTACAGTGAACGTATTGCTAAAAAAGCCTGAAGTAATTGTATTCGCTGGACCTAATGGCTCAGGAAAGCAGTGATTGGTATTTTGAAGATATTCAGGCGCTGACAAGTATAGAGGACATAAATTTGAACTGATATGGAGAAAATAAGTGAAATCCTATCAATTTATTTGTTCTAATTCTCATATAGTGCAGAAATTTTTTGTATTCTGCGTTTCATTTCTGTGCGGATGTGTAACGGCTCTAAGCATTCACATTTATCCCCGAAACTAAGAAGGATATTATAGTAGTATTCATTCTCTATGAAAGGGAAACTGACAATGTAATATTCTTCACAGTCTGGCGAAATGTGTTCATAGGTGCAAAAATCAAGCACTCTGTCCAGGATAGATTTATGAATACGGATTTTGATTTTTGCTTGCATGGGTTCCAAGATTTCTGCAAAGTCTAATGCCGGTTTTTGATATTCTCGCGGTGTAAAAGTTTCTTCTTGCATTTGCAGATTTGACACACGGGACAGCCTGAACATGCGAAAATCATTTCTTTTGCGGCAAAATCCATACAAATACCAATGACTGCTTTTCAATACGAACTGATATGGCTCAACCGTTCGTAGTGTTTTATTTCCGTGGTGGGCAATATATTCAAACGAAAGCAGTTTGCTTTCCTGCAAAGCTGTTTTAATGATCTCTAAGTACGGCTGTATGTTCTCGTTTCCCATCCATGGACTTAAATCTATACATATTTGATTTGCTTTTAATTCAATCTCTTCTGCTTTGTCAGCAGGGATGAAACCCTTTACTTTCGCAAGGGCGTTTACCAGTTCGCCGCCGTGTATCATGTTGGAAAGGCTGGAAAGCCCCATTAAGATTGCGGCAAGGTCAGCAGATGAAAAGACCTTTTTATCAATCTTATAGTTTGGCATGATTTCAAAGCCGCCGCCGACTCCTGGTGTTGCATGGATGGGGATACCTGCTATATTGATAGCGTCTATGTCGCGGTAGATTGTGCGGGGTGATACTTCAAACATATCGGCTAACGCTTGAGCGCCTATACGTTCTTTGCTAAGAAGTACCATTATAATACTGACAAGCCTGTCAACTTTCATCTAAAAGCCCTCTTTTTTATCCGGATTGCTGCCATATAGATGTCAACAATTATATGATACGATAATAAAGCAGACAAATCAATAAAACGATGAAAAAGGAGGAAATTTATGTATACGATCTATGTTTATGTTCTTGATACGTTAGCTGACTGGGAAATGGGGCATGTTATTTCGGAGTTGAATTCTGGCAGGTTTTTTAAAAAGGACTCACAGCGTATTGCTTTTGCCGGGCGCAGACACGTGGAATACCCCAAAGCATAGAGCTATTATTAAAAAGGCAGAGGAACTTCTCGATGTAGGTGCAACGGTGTGTGCAATCTGTGGTGCAACGGCAGCGCTTGCTGATCATGGGCTGTTGGATCAGCGTCGGCGTACCAGCAATGGACCGGGATTTCTTGAAATGGTTTCTACCGGCTATCAGGGGCAGAGTTTATATGCAGACAAACCATCTGTGACAGATGGCGGTCTTATTACGGCAGGTTCCACCGGAGCATTGCTGTGGGCGAAACAGATTATTGAGCGCTTAGGTGTTTTCGAGCCAGATACATTGGAAGCGTGGTATGAATATTTTAGTACCGGTAAGCCTGAACATTTTTTTGCTCTCATGCAGACTTTGCCGGCTGGTAAGGATAATTAAAATTGTCCGGAAGTTTAGCAAAGCCGCAGAGATTTTAATATGATACTACTTGATAATAATACGATGCTGAAACAGTCAGTCCGTAAATTTGGGGGCTGGCTGTTTCTGTATCCGTGCGGTTTGTTTTTCTGCTTATCGGGATGGTGTGATTTACACAACAGCTTCTACAATGATCTTATCACCAAACCGGATCTCTTGGATACCGGTTTTTTTGTTCTTATTAAAGTTAAAACTGATCATATAACCCTTGTCCTTATGATAATATTCCAGGTAATCAGTTAACTGCGCTTCACCCCTTGCGTTGTATTCGGTACCATACCATTTTTTTAGTTCAATAATGAATTGCTCCCCAAGATAATCTACGATAACATCGGTTCGCCGTGCATCTCTTGTCTGTGCCTCGATATAATAATTCCCTGTACCATTGATGATGGGCCTCAAAAACATCAGGAAGATTTTCCTGCCGTGGTTTTCAATGAACTTATCATCATTGTCACTGTAAATGTCATTGAAATATTCTACAAATTTTTTCAGAGTCATATCCATGTCAAGCCGGCCGTCATGAATGAAGTAACTTTTATCCCGCTGCGCCAGGGCGCCGATTTTGCTTGAAAGCTCCTCTTCTGAAAGAAAATAATTATAAAGACGCATTTCAAAGATGCGGTTTGCGATCTGTACTTTTCCGTTCTTATTGACCGCATATCCGAACATATGGGAAAGATTGATTTCCTTAGTGTCCGGGTTATATGAGAATTCATTTCCCTGGAATAAAATAGCCTGAAACATCTGTTTCATTGACGGATATTCTTCAAGATGCCGGATCATACTTTCGAACAATGGGACGGAATTGACTAAGAGCCTTTTTACGGCTTTCTCGATTCCGGCTTTCCCCCATGCGTCTGCCGGATTTTCACATTCATTGCCCGGAATAAGTTTTTCATCGATAAATTTGCATATTGAAGAGACCAGAACGGGATATCCGGCGGTATACTGATATATTTCTTCTGCCATAAGAGGAACGTTCATTCCCGTATGGCGGTCAGCCTCATATTCCTCCAGCATGGACATGATCTGTGCGGGTGAAAAACTCATATCCATATCAAAGTCTGCGGCAATATTCCAGGGACTATTGTATAGATGCTCCGTCTCGGGACGCAATTTTAATTTCAGGTTCTTAATGTCATATACGCCCGCAAGGATCACCGAATGGAAGATCGGCGTATTCTCACGTTCCAGATAATATCCGCGAAGCTGTGCCAGGAAATCAATAAATACCTGGTTATTGCTTGCGCTGTCAACTTCATCGATCATCAGCACGACAGGACGCGGACTGATCTTGCACATATCGCTTAAGCAGCCAAATAATTCGATCATGCCTGTGCTTGGAGCATCGATTTTTAAAGCCGATAACCGCTCCTCCAATTTCTCAGTATCTTCTGACGGGATCATACGGAGGGCTGCGGACAGACTTTGGGCGAAGGCTCTTGAAAATGCGGTTTCGTTTTCAAAGTTGGAGGTTGCAAGCTTTTGAAAATCCAGTGAAAAAATTATATAGTCTTTTTCTAAATACTTAGCCAGAGCCTTAAGCGTTGTGGTTTTTCCGTATTGACGCCCCCGGTTGATGATGAAATACTCCTCATTGTCAACATAAGTTTCTTTTATGATCTTCAATCTGTCGTCAAGTCTTACCATGTAGTGTTTTTGCGGATTACAGAAACCAGTGATGTTAAATCTGCGTGCCATTCGACTTCCCTCCGTTAAATCTGAACTGTCACTTAAGAACTGCAATCTAATTTTAACATCATACATCCGTCTTTGACAAGAGAGGGTTTCCAAATATCAGCAATATCAGCCGTCTCTATATCTTTCCCTAAATCTTTCCATTATTAGATATTGACTTTCCCGTTATGTGTAAAGTGTATAATTAAAAAAAATTCTGGAATCTATGAACAGAACGGAGGGTGCGGATGAAAGGAAAGGTTGATATACAGGAATTTTACAGCGTACTGGACAGTTTGTATGAGAAGAAAGAGATGGACAAGGCAGAGCCTTATATGCTTGAGGTTCTTTCAAGAGCCGGTAATCTTGAAGACCTGGAGGGCGTGGTTTCAGTCTGCAATGAACTGGGAGGGCTGTATCGCGCTATGAGGCGCACAGACGAAGCGCTCTGGACTTATGAGAAGGTGATGGAAGGGCTTGAACAGATGGGCTTGAAGGGAACGCGCAACTATGCGTCGGCGCTGATCAACCTCGGCAACGTGCATATTGCCCGGAAGTCTTATGAGAAGGCATACGGCATCGACCGGCAGGCGCTTGAGATACTGGAAAGGCTTGGAGGCGAGGCATATCAGAGAGCCGCGTTATACAACAATATGAGCGCCGTCTTGCGGGAGCTTGGCAGGACGAAGGAGGCGCAGGATATGGCGCTTAGGGCAATAGAAATCATAAGAGAACTGCCGGAGTGTATGGGTGAGCTGGCGACTTCTTACACGAATCTGGGTCAGGCGCAGGCAAAGGAATACGCCTTTTCCGACGCCAGGCAGAATCTTATGCACGCATTGCAGTTATATGAGAACAGCAGTGGAGACAGGGATATTCATTATGCGAACGCGGTGTATGCCCTTGGGAATCTGGACGACGCGCAAGGGTACTATGAGAACGCCGAGGAGAGGTATATCCGGGCGGCGAAGCTGATAGAGCGGGATTTTGGACATACCTGCGATTACGATCAGATCATGGAGGATCTACAGAGAGTCAGAAGGAAGGTGAAGAAGGTTGAAGGGAATGGAATTATCCCAGAGTTTTTATGAATTCTGTAAGGAGCAATTATTTGCCGGCGGCTTGGAGGAGCTTCGGGGTTATGCCGCGGCAGGGCTGGTCGGTGAGGGATCGGAATGTTTTGGCTATGATGATGATATATCACAGGACCATGATTTCGGCCCGGATTTCTGTATCTGGATCCCGGAGCGGATCTATCAGGAGAACGGAGGCAGGCTGGAGGCGGCATACGACGCATTGCCTGAGACATACCGCGGATATCAAAGGAGCAGTTCAAGACAGACGCTTATCAGACGCGGTATCATGACGGTCGAGGGATTCTACAGGAAATATACCGGAATCCTGCACATTCCGGCTGACACAAAGGAATGGTTCCAGATTCCGCAAGGTTTCCTTTCCGTTGCGACAAACGGAGCGGTATTTGAGGATCCATACGGAGAATTTACACGCAGACGGGAATATCTGCTTGCCTATTATCCAGAGGATGTGATCCGAAAAAAGCTGGCGGCAAAGACGGTAGCCATGGCGCAGGCAGGGCAATACAACTATGTACGCTGCTGTAGGAGAGGGGAATGGGAGAGCGCATATCTGGCAGGCGGAGAGTTCGTCAGAGCTGCTCTTTCTGTGATCTACCTGCTGAATAAGAAATATATGCCGTTCTATAAATGGGCGTTTCGGGGAGTGGAGACGCTGACAGAGCTTCGGAATGCAGCCGTCGATCTGAAAGCCTTTGTCCGGCTGGAAGATTCATCAAAGAATGCTGTACAGAAAAGAATCCTGATAGAAAGTATATGCGATGAAATCGTCTGTGAACTAAGGAAAAAGGGCTATTCTACAAGTAACGGCGATTTCCTTGAACCCCACGGGAATTCTATAATGAGCGGTATCCAGGACGATTGGCTTCGCAGCCTGCATGTGATGGCAGATTATGGATAGAGTATCCCGATATATGAAAAAAGATCTTACGGCGAAAAGGATAGAAAGAGAAGGAAAGAAAATGGCAGAAAACAGAGAATACAACTCGAAAGACGAATTGATTAATCAGATCATCTCAGAAGAATACCGAATGTTTTCTGAGGTACAGAACATAGGCGGCCGCGCTTCCTGCCAGGATGATTATGACACGTTTTATATTATGCGGTGCGCTCAGCACAGCATTTTTGCGGAAAATACGCTGAAAAGCTATCTGCAAGACATAGAAGACGCACAGAAGGCAGAACGAAACCTGATAACAGAAAAGTATTCCTGGATGATGGAAGAAACCGATCCAATCTGGTTTAAGGAAAAGTTGAGTCCGCATCTGCCCCGGCTTAGTCCGCGCAAGATGCGTTTGGTGGAAAGTATGACGGTTACTTTCATGAACTGTTATGAGGACGTGAAAAAGCAGTATCCCAATATGCTCGCCTGGGGACGCGATCCGTATGACAATCAGGGCGGCGCATCTATCCGGCTGTATTTTTCCGGTGAACTTAAGACATGGTCGGAGGGGACCTTGCTGCTGGCTTGCCAGGATATCATTTCGCATCTGGAGAAACACGAAAATCCGGTGCGTATGATCTACGAGAAAATCATGGATTTTTACAGCCGCGTACTGATGTAAGAAGGCAGAAGAAGTACGGGGCAGAATTCCCGTTAGGGGAAAGGGGAAAAATCTGTAAAAACAGGAAAAAAAGGGCTGTAAGTTTTTTTAGAGCGCTGGATAGAAGGTTAACGGGGATTTTCATTATAAAAACTGCACAAAAATGCAGATAAAAATAAGTTGAAATGTACAATATTGACTTTGACCGATAGGGAAATGATACCTTATAAAAGGAATAAATAATGTAACTGCCGGATATCAAAGACAATATCAAAGACAGTTACGTTCAGGAGGATCAAGAAAGGAGGAGACAATGAGATATTACGGCGAAGAGGCTTTGGGAATGGTTGAGACATTAGGCATGGTTCCTGCTTTAGAAGCGTGTGATAAAATGCTGAAAGCAGCTGATGTCGAATTGGTCTCGTATGAAAATGTGGGCTCTACCTTGGTGACGATTATGGTCAAGGGAGACGTTGCCGCATGCAGGGCGTCCGTTGACGCAGGAAAAAGAGCCGCGGAACAGATAGGCAAGGTGACGGCGGTGCATGTGATACCTAGACCGATTCGGATCATCGGTGATATCGTATCCTGTCACGATGTAGACATTTATTAATACATAGGGAGAGGGAAGACTTATGGCTAAATATAATGCTTTAGGCATGATAGAGACGTTTGGTCTTGTGTTTGTACTGGAAGCCGCTGACGCTATGGTAAAGGCCGCTGACGTGGAGCTGGTGGGCTATGAAAACACAGCTTCCGGCTATATCTCAGTACTGGTTGCAGGAGACATTGCCGCCTGCCAGAGTGCGGTAGATGCCGGCGTGAAGGCGGTGAAGGATATGGAAGGCAATCTGTACAGTTCCGTGGTGATCGCAAGCCCGCATCCGGATCTGTACAAGATCACAGAGCGTTACCGGTTGGATAAACTCCTTCCGCAGATCGATTAGAACGCTTAAGGGAAGGAGACGACATGAATATTATCGACAATGATCTGCTCTCCATCCAGGAAGCCAGGATATTAGCTGAAAATGCAGCGATGGCAAAAAAACAGCTTGCCCAATTCTCTCAGGAAAAGCTCAACACCATTGTGGAAGGAATGCTTGACGCAGTAGTTATGCATCTGGGAGAACTCGCCTTATTGTCCCATGAGGAGACCGGTTACGGGAAGGCAGAAGACAAGGCTGCAAAGAATTATTTTATCTGTGAATCGGTAAGACGAAAGATCCGCAATATGAAATGCGTCGGATTTATAGAGGAAGATGCAGATAACTGCACGGCGAAAGTGGGAGTGCCCTTAGGAGTGATCGCGGCGCTGGTGCCGTCTACCAATCCGGTATCTACCACCATCTTCAACGCGGTGATCGCAGTAAAGGCGGGCAATGCCATTATCTTTTCCGCGCATCCAAGAGCAGTTAAGACAGTCGGAAGAACATTGGACATATTGATCAAGGCCGCCTGCGAACACGGTATGCCGGAATATGGGATCTCCTATCTGCACGCAGTGGACAGGGAAGGGACCAATACCCTGATCAGGCATCCTGAGGTGAATCTGATCTTGAATACCGGAGTTCCTGCATTTCTGGATGAGGCGAACCGTTCCGGCAAGCCGCTGATCTACGGCGGAAGCGGAAACGGACCTGCGTTTATCGAGAGAACCGCCGATGTGAAGCAGGCAGTCAGCGACATTATCGAAAGCAAGACTTTCGATTACGGAATGGTATCTGCCGCGGAACAGTCCGTCGTAGTGGAGCGGTGTATCGAACCGGAAGTACGGCGGGAACTGACCGCGCAGGGAGCGTACTTTATGACGGAGGAAGAATCCGTCAGATTAGGCAGGCTGCTTTACAACAGCGACGGAAGCATCAATGCGGAATTCGTCGGGATTTCTGCAAAACGTCTGGCGTCAAGAGCCGGATTTTCCGTAGACGGGCAGGTAGAATTGCTGATCGCCGAAGGGAAATACGCGCTGAGCGACAATCCATATAACAAAGAGAAGCTTTGTCCTGTGCTTGCGTACTATATCGAGGATGACTGGCAGAATGCCTGCGAGAAATGCATCGAGCTGTTATTTGCCAAGAACGGCGGGCACACGCTGGTGATCCATTCAGCGGACGATTATGTGATCCGGCAGTTTGCACTCAAAAAGCCGGTGGCGAGGGTGTTGGTCAATACTCCGGCGTCGCTTGGCAGTATGGGCGTGACTACGGCTCTGTTCCCGGCGATGACGCTTGGAAGCGGCGTGACAGGACAGGGTATCACGTCGGAGAATGTATCGCCGCTGAATCTTGTGTATATCCGCACGGTCGGGGCAGGTATCCGGGACAGCGCATATATCAGGAGATATTGCGGTGATCAATTGGCGGAAATTAAGGAGAAACGCAAAATGGAACGTGAAGAGGGGATGCGCCTGATCAGGCGTCTGATCGGTGAGGCGGTTTCCTCTGCATCGTAATAAATGAAAAACAAAAAAAGAAAGTGAGGTATATGAAAATTGGATATTCGTGAATTTTCTACAAAACTCGCAGAAGCAACCAGGGATATGACGCCGGCAGAGCGCCAGGCGATCCAGAAGATGTTCCAGGGAATGAGCGAGCAGATTACAAAAGAAGATCCGGCGCCGGCGTCTTGCGCGTCCGGATGTAAGGACGGATATGCAGGAACGGCAAATCACGGGACAGCTATTCCAGAAGGACCGACAGAGCGTATATTGGCTTTGAAGAGGCAGTATATGAGTTGGAAACCGTCCATCACAACACATCGTGCAAAAGCAATCACCAAGATTTACAAAGAGAATCCGGGAATGCCGAAGATCCTGCTTCGCGGAAAATGTTTCCGTTATTGCTGTGAGACGGCTCCGCTTGTGATCCAGGAGAATGAGCTGATCGTCGGCAACCCGACAGGAGCGCCGAGAGCCGGTGCATTCGCTCCCGATATCGCATGGCGGTGGATGCAGGATGAATTGGATACCATCGAGACACGTGACCAGGATCCGTTCTATATTTCACCAGAAGATAAGAAATATATGAGAGAAGTTCTGTTCCCATTCTGGGAAGGAAAATCTGTAGACGAATACTGCGAAGGCCAGTACCGTGAATGCGGCGGCTGGGAATTATCCGGCGAGTCCTTTGTATCCGATTGTTCCTATCATGCATTAAACGGCGGCGGCGATTCCAATCCGGGCTATGACGTGATCACCATGAAGAAGGGTATGATCGATATACAGAATGAAGCCAGGGAAGCGCTGAACCATTTAAGCTACACGAATCCAGAGGATATCGATAAGATCTATTTCTACAAATCTGTGATCGATACGACCGAAGGCGTTATGATCTATGCCCAGCGCCTCTCAGACTATGCCCGCCAGATGGCGTTAAAGGAGACGAACCCGCAGCGCAGGGCAGAGCTTGAGAAGATCGCAGAGATCAATGCAAGAGTTCCAAAATATAAACCGGAAACCTTCTGGGAAGCGATTCAGGCAGTATGGACCATTGAATCCCTGCTTCCTGTAGAGGAAAACCAGACGGGTATGTCGATCGGCCGTGTGGACCAGTATATGTATCCGTACTATCGGGCAGATATCGACGCCGGGCGTATGAACGATTATGAGGCATTTGAGCTTGCAAGCTGTATGCTGATCAAGATGTCCGAGATGATGTGGGTAACGTCTGAGGGCGGTTCCAAGTTCTTCGCCGGATATCAGCCGTTTGTAAATATGTGCGTCGGCGGATGTACACGTTCCGGTGCAGATGCGACCAACGATCTGACATACCTGCTGATGGACGCGGTAAGACACACGAAGATCTATCAGCCGTCGCTTGCATGCCGTATCCATAATAAATCTCCTGAGAAATATCTGCGTAAGATCGTAGATGTTGTGCGTGCGGGTATGGGATTCCCGGCCTGTCATTTCGACGATACGCATATCAAGATGATGCTGGCAAAGGGCGTGTCTGTAGAGGATGCAAGAGATTACTGTCTCATGGGCTGTGTTGAGCCGCAGAAGGCAGGACGGTTATATCAGTGGACTTCGACTTCTTATACACAGTGGCCGATCGCCATTGAACTTACGCTGAACCACGGAGTTCCGCTCTGGTACGGCAAACAGGTAACACCGGATGAAGGACCGCTTACCCAGTATCAGACTTTTGAGCAGTTCGACCGGGCTGTTAAGAACCAGATCGACTACATCACAAAATGGACGGATGTTATGACGGTGATCTCCCAGAGAGTACACAAGGAACTGGCGCCGAAGCCATTGATGTCCATTATGTACGAAGGATGTATGGAAAAGGGCTACGGAGTTGAATCCGGCGGAGCTATGTACAATTACGGCCCGGGCGTCGTATGGTCAGGACTTGCCACCTACGCAGATTCCATGGCAGCGATCAAGAAGCTTGTATTCGAGGATAAGAAGTATACTCTGGAACAGCTGAATCAGGCTCTTCTTGCTGATTTTGAAGGATATGAGCAGATCAGAAGAGACTGTCTGGACGCACCGAAGTATGGAAATGATGACGATTATGCAGATAGTATCTGTGCGGATATCATTCAATACACAGAGCATGAGCATAGAAAATATAAGACCTTATTCTCACATCTGAGCCACGGTACGCTGTCAATTTCCAACAATACACCGTTTGGTATGATGACAGGCGCGTCTGCCAACGGAAGAAAGGCATGGCTGCCTCTGTCCGACGGTATCAGCCCGACACAAGGCGCGGATTACAAGGGACCGACGGCGATCATCAAGTCCGTATCAAAGATGGCGAACGACAATATGAATATAGGCCTGGTACATAACTTTAAGCTGATGCCGGGACTTCTTGACACAATGGAAGGCGAACAGGGATTGATCACACTGCTGCGCACGGCAAGTATGTACGGCAACGGCGAGATGCAGTTCAACTATGTGGATAACCAATCTATGCTGGAGGCACAGAAGGATCCGGACAGCCACAGAGACCTTGTGGTACGTGTCGCAGGTTACAGCGCGTTCTTTACCGAGCTGTGCAAGGATGTTCAGGACGAGATCATCAGCAGGACTATGCTGACAAAACTTTAGACGATTACACGGAATGAAGGAGTTCACTTATGAGCGAAGTGCAAAATGAAGATATTGAACGGAAGGCAGTCATATTTAATGTGCAGAAGTATAACACATTCGACGGCCCCGGCGTCAGGACTCTGATATTTTTTCAGGGATGCCCGCTCAGATGCAAGTGGTGTGCGAATCCGGAGGGCCTTGAACGGAAATTCAAAGTGATGTTTAAGGCTGACGTATGTGTAAACTGTAATAGATGCGTTGCGGTGTGTCCGAACGGCGTCCATCAGACGTCAGCCGATACAGGCAGACATCTGATCGACCGCAGCAAGAAGTGCATCGGCTGCCGGGCGTGTGAGTCGGCTTGTCTGGTCAAGGCGCTCAACATTGCCGGAGAGGAAAAGAGCATATCCGAGCTTCTGGATATCATAATGGAGGATAAGGACTTCTACATGATGTCAGGAGGCGGGGTGACGCTTGGCGGAGGCGAGGTGACCAGCCAGCCGGAAGCGGCAGGAAGCCTTTTGTCTGCGTGCAAGAAGTCGGGAATCGGGACCGCGATCGAGACCTGCGGTTATGTGAGACAAGAGAATCTAAGGATGCTCGCGCCGTTTGTAGATCTGTTCCTGTTTGATATCAAGCATATCGATTCAGAACGGCATTATGAGTGGACCGGCGTCCGGAACGAACTGATCATTGAAAATGTGAAGTGGCTTCTGGGAAATAATAAGAATGTCAAGATCAGGATGCCTCTGTTAAAAGGAGTAAACGACAGGCGTGAAGATATTGAGGGAATCGTAAAACTGCTGACGCCGTATCAGGATTACAATAATTTTAAGGGCATAGACCTGCTGCCTTATCACAAGATGGGCGTCAACAAGTATAAACAGCTTGATATGGAATATCAGATTGAAGGAGATCCCTCTCTTTCGGCAGAAGATCTGGACAGGATCGAAAAATGGATCAGCGGGTATGATTTACCGGTAGCGGTAATCCGGCATTGATGGAGGAAGGAAAATGGGATTTCTTGACGACAGCTCCGATATAAGGAATCGGATCATTGAAGAATCGGTACCCGGGAAACAGGTGACAATTGCACACGTGATCGCATCACCCATGCAAGATATCTATGAAAGGCTTGGGATCGAAGAGGCGGGAGCGATCGGGATTCTTACGCTTTCGCCTTATGAGACAGCGATCATTGCAGCAGATATAGCCGTGAAAGCGGCGAATGTGAAGATAGGCTTTCTGGATGGTTTTACGGAATCGGTGTTTTTAAGCGGTGATGTCCAGAGTGTGGAGACCGCTCTTGCGGCGGTCACCGATACACTGAAGAATATGCTGGGATTCACCGTTGCGCCGATCACCAGAACGTAGTACGGAGCATTGGATGGAGGAGAGAATGAAATTTATAACAGAATATGATCTTCGTGCCAGGTTCAATGAACAGCCTTTTACAGACTATAGAATTGAGAAAAATACCCGTTTGACGCCAGGTGCAAGACAGTTTTTGTCGGATCGGAGGATTACCCTTTTGGAGGACGGTGCAGACAGAAGTGTTAAGGTGCAGGAAACGGACCGCAAACGGATACCGGAAGCCTGCCAGGCTTGTGAAGCAGCAGATTCAAAGAAGGATTCTCTGGCAATTGCAAAGCTTCTAAGCGATGTGGAAGTTCTGGAAGCGGAATTCCTTGTCATAACGAGCCAGATCATCGAAACGGATATTGAGATCGCCGGACAGATGTCAAAAGCCGGGCATGAATTCGGCAGGATCAAGACTCTTCTGACGGATGGAGCGGCAGATCTCAATATCAGCTTTGAGGGATGCACAGGGATGGATAAGGATCATTTCGGTAAGGACCTGGGCAATTGTTTTGACATTACAGACTTCTATATACAGTCGCCGAACGGAAAAATAATTGTTCAGATGAATGCCCTGCGGGCTAAGATCAGAGCGATGAGGCTCAGCGCTGCAGAAGCGCTGAGCGCAGACAAAGAGGAGAAGCGCCAGGAGGCAGTGACAGAGGCAGTCAATCAGATCATCAATAAATTGTCACAGCTGATATGTATGGCGGCGGGGGTGAAAACATGCAGAAGGACGTAATAGATTTCAAGTTCTGCGACGAACTTGTAGAAGAATTTAAACAGGTGGTAAAACACCCGGTCCGATCAAAGAGTTCCGTCTACTATGTGGGCGTGGATCTTGGAACTGCATGTGTAGTAACCGTGGTTCTGGATGAGAACCGCAAGCCTGTGGCAGGAGCCTATGAATATGCAGACGTGGTAAGGGACGGAATGGTCGTGGATTACATCGGAGCGGTTGATATCGTCCGCCGGATGAAAGCAGAACTGGAAGAAAAGCTCGGCGTAGAAGAATTAGTATATGCGGCGGCGGCGATCCCGCCGGGGACAGATACCCTGGATGGAGGAGCAGTCAAGAATGTGGTGGAAGCGGCAGGCTATCTTATCACATCGCTGGAAGACGAGTCTACTGCGGCGAATAAAGTTCTCCGTATACAGAACGGCGCGGTGGTAGATATCGGCGGCGGAACTACGGGAATATCCATCTTCAAAGACGGAAAGGTAGTATACGTGGCAGATGAGCCTACCGGAGGAACGCATTTTTCCCTGGTGTTATCCGGCGCTTACCGGAAGACCTTTGAGGAAGCAGAGCTTTTCAAGAGAGATAGGGCGAATCATAAAGAGATACTGCCTGTGTTAAAGCCTGTGATCGAGAAAGTATCCGCGATCATCAGCCGGCATATTGAAGGGTATCAGGTCGACAGTATTTCCTTAGTCGGCGGTACCTGCTGCCTGGCGGGAATCGAAGAGATCATTGAGAAGAATACCAGGATACCAACTTATAAACCGATAGATCCCATGTTTGTGACGCCTCTGGGAATCGCATATAGTTGTACTGACAAAGAGAGATAGGACGGCGGAGAAGATATGGAGTTTCGGATCATTAAATCCCCGACAAAAGGAACGCTTGATATATTAGAGCGTCGGAAAGGCTCAGGCAGCAAACAGACGCTTGGGCACGTGGGTGCGGTTGGGCTTGTACAGGGCAGGCTGATCGAGATGATCGCGGCGGCGGATATCGCCGAGAAAGCGGTCGGTGTCACGGTAGAGGACATCAGAGGAAGCTGCCCGCAGAATATGATATTGCTGGCGATATTTGGAGACACTTCTTCGGTAGAGTCTGCGATTGAGAAGATCAAGGAGAGCTTGTAAGAGGTGAGGAATTATGGTGACAGCGAGATTGATCGATAATATCTGGGCAACCAGGAAATCAGAGCTTCTAAACGGCTATAAGCTGATGCTTGTTGAGATAATAGGCGGAATAGAAGCCGGTAAGAGACTGGTGGCGGCAGATGTGATCAGCGCGGGGATCGGAGACCGGGTACTTGTGGCCACGGGATCTTCTGCCCGCAGAATGTTAGAAAACGATAATATTCCGGTCGATGCAGCGATCATCGGAATTATTGACGAGGATTGCTGTTTTGAAGAATAGAACAGGAGGTGAAAGACAAGAATGAAAAGACTGATTGATGTAGCCGCTGTGAATGAGATGAAAGCAAACGGGCAGAGTATCGTCTATACAGACGGGAATACATTGCTTACGCCGGCAGCGATGGACGCGATCAACGCGAATGGCATGACGATCGAGGAAGGCGCATGTCCGGCAGCAAAGGAGACGCCGTCTGCTTCCTGCTGTCAGGATCATAAGACTGCAGCGGCAGGGGCGCCGGAAGGAGAAGTAAGCGCGGACCTGATCTTCAAAGTCCTGTCGAGCCTTTCAAAGAGCGGGCTTCTAAATGACATGCTCGCGGCATGCGGGGCGGACAGTAAGCCGTATGAGGCAGAGTACGATCCGGCAGGATTCAAATTAATCCGCGGCAGCAGTGTCAGGACGGAGGTCTTAGACACAGGCGATCCTGCACAGGCAGGCAAGGTCAACTATAGGGAGATCATAGGCGCAGACGACAGATCTTCCATAGCGGCGGGCATTATTACGATTGACGACGTCAACTTTGGCTGGGAAACCGAATGTCAGGAGATCTATTATATCATAAGCGGCTGTATTACTGTTACGATCGGCGGAAAAGTATATGAAGCGAAGGCTGGCGACGTGTTCTTTATCAAGAAGGGAATCAAGTGTGCGTTTGGCGCCAAAGGACTTGGAAAGGCATTTTATGCAACATACTGATCAATTAGGAGGATGATATATGCAGGCTTTAGGTCTTATTGAAACCAGAGGGCTGATCGCAGCCATTGAAAGTGCGGACGCTATGCTTAAGGCGGCCGAGGTACGTCTGGTGGAAAGAACATTCGTAAAAGGCGGTATCGTCACCATTACGGTCACAGGAGATGTTGCGGCGTGCAGGGCTTCCGTGGATGCAGCGGCGTCTGCGGTTGCCAGAATGGGAGGAACGATTCTTTCCACACATGTGATCCCGCGTCCGCATGAAAGCCTTGACGGTTCGATGATCGGTTCTGTAGATCCGGTTTGGGAACAGGAAGAGATTGAGAACACAGAAGATAAATTAGAAGAAGATGCCTTTGAGGAAGAGCCGGAAACGGCAGAAGAAGAGACCTCTAAGGAAGAGCCGGAAGCGGCCGGGGAAGAAAAACCGGATCAGAACCCGGAATCTGAGGCGAAGAAAGCAGGAGCAAACAGGGCATATGTTGAGAGTACCGTGGAAACAGACGGGATCGACAAGGCAATTTCAGCGCTGAAACGCTCTAGAACAGCCGAGATAAGAGAAATGCTCCTTGGCGAATATCCGGAAACGAGTCTTAACAGCGAATCGGCGGCAAACATGACAAAGAGAGAAATGCTGGATTGGCTGAAAGATTTCTACACTGAATCATAGTGAGGAGGAATATTATGGATAACATGGATCTTGATCTGCGGTCCATACAGGAGGCGAGGGATCTCTGCAAATATGGTTCCGCCGCCGCCGAGCGTATTGCGAAATACTCGGAGGATCAGATCGACAAGATTCTGCAGAATATGGTCAGAGCCGCAGAGGAACACGCGGCAGAACTGGCGCAGATGGCTGTAGAAGAGACTGGCTTTGGAAAAGTGCAGGACAAAATATATAAGAATCACGGAGCATCGACTCTGGTGTATAATTATATCAAAGATATGAAGACTCAGGGGATCATCTCAGAGGATCCTGTGAACAAGATGTTTGAGGTTGCCGATCCGGTCGGTTTGATCATGGGTATCATCCCTTCTACGAACCCGACGTCAACGGTGATCTACAAATCACTGATAGCGGTTAAGGCGAGAAATGCAATTGTGTTCTCCCCGCATCCGTCAGCGCTTAAGTGCACCTCCAGGGCTGCGCGGCTGATGGCACAGGCGGCGGTAGACGCAGGGGCGCCGTCGGATACGATCGGATGCCTGTCTATGTGTACGATGCAGGCGACGAATGAACTGATGCACAACGACGCGGTCAAGCTGATCATCGCGACAGGCGGTCCGGGCATGGTAAAAGCTGCTTACAGTGCAGGCAAACCGGCGATCGGAGTAGGGGCGGGCAACTCTCCTTCCTATATCGAGCGTACTGCCGATGTGAAAAAAGCCGTATCGAATATTATCGCGAGCAAGACATTTGACAACGGTACCATCTGTGCGTCGGAACAGTCTATCATAGTAGAAGAGTGCAATCACGACGCGGTTGTTGCGGAGCTGAAGGCGCAGGGAGCATATTTTATGAATCCTGATGAAGTTAAAAAGGTATGCTCTGTACTGTTTAAAAACGGCCATACTATGAATGCGAAGTATGTGGGAAGATCTGCCAAGGTCATTGCAGACGGCGCAGGAATCAGCGTACCGGATAATACGACCGTGCTGATCGGAGCGCAAAGCGGTGTCGGAGAAGGGAATCTCCTGTCATACGAGAAGCTGACCTGCGTGCTTGGATTCTATGTTGTACGCGACTGGCATGAGGCGTGCGAGCTCTCTATGAAGCTGCTCCAGAACGGGATCGGGCATACGATGAACCTGCATACCCAGGACGAGAAGATCGTCCGTGAATTTGCAGTTAAGCCGGCGTCTCGTATTCTTGTCAATACCGGCGGAAGTATGGGCGGAACCGGATTAAGTACCGGGCTTGCACCAGCGTTCACGCTTGGCTGCGGAACCATGGGCGGAAGCTCCGTATCGGAGAATGTAACGCCGCTGCATCTCATCAATAAGAAGACGGTATGCTATGGGATCAAGGATGCGGTTACTCTTGCCAGTGATGATCCGACGTTCCATGTATGCGCTGATGCTTCAGCAAAGAGCCAGACATGTTCGTCTATTCCGGCAACGCCGATCTCTTACAGTACCGGATGCAACAGCTGCGGATGTGACGCACAGTCACCGGCAAGCTTCGTCAGAAATCCGATGGCAGCGGCTCATGCGGCTTGCGTGGCAGGTACACAGACTGTCTCGGAGGACATCGACAGCAGGAAGATGGCATCGTCAGATGAAGGGATCAATCTTGAACAGTTGAAGGATATGATCAATGGGCTGGTGAATGCCATGAAGGGAGAGTAGAATGGATAATAACAGCTATAATGAGATTCTGGAGCTGTTCTTAAAAGCAGTTGAATCTGTGAAATCTTCCAACTCTGACGCATATACAGAGGATGCAAAAAAGGGATTGGTCCCGGTAGGGATCTCCAACCGTCACGTGCATCTGACAGAAGAGGCGGTTGAGGTACTCTTCGGAAAAGACTACGTGCTTGAACGGATCAAGAATCTGTCCCAGCCGGGGCAGTTCGCCTGCAAAGAGTGCGTGACGCTGTGCGGTCCGAGAGGCGTGATCGAAAAGGTCCGGGTACTGGGGCCCACAAGGCAGCAGAATCAGGTAGAGATCCTTGCCGGCGATATGTTTAAGTTAGGCTTACAGGCGCCTCTTAGGCAGTCCGGGGATCTTGCGGAAAGCGGCGGTATCATCATGGTGGGGCCGAAGGGTTCCGTACAGATCAAAGAAGGCGTTATCGTGGCTCAGCGGCATATACATATGAATCCTATGGAGGCAAAAGCTTACGGGGTTCATGACGGGCAGAAGGTAAAACTGGCGGTCGACGGGCCAAGGGCCGGGATCATGGACAATGTAGTAGTCCGTGCGGATGACAAAGGCGCTCTGGAGTGCCATATTGATACAGAAGAGGCAAATGCATACTGCATTAACTCAAAAACCAAATTAATGATAATTAAATAACAAAATTATTTATAAAACAGGAGGAAATAAAAATGACAAAGTATGATGCATTAGGAATGATCGAGACAAAGGGACTGATCGGCGCGGTAGAGGCAGCAGATGCTATGGTAAAAGCGGCTAACGTTTATCTGATCGGAAGAGAATTCGTAGGCGGCGGCCTGGTTACCGTTATGGTTCGCGGAGACGTAGGAGCCGTTAAGGCTGCGACAGATGCCGGAGCCGCGGCTGCACAGAGAGTCGGCGAACTGCTCTCCGTACATGTGATCCCGCGTCCGCATCAGGAAGTGGAATCTATTCTTCCGACAAAAGCAGAGTAATTCGTAACAGTTCAGATACCTTCACTGTTACAGTAATTCATCATGATCGGGCCTGCCCAAACACAGGCTCGATTTTGAAAGGTGCTAGTACATCATTGCATTAATTCTTGAGTAATAAGCGCCTGCTATCCATGCCATCTGCACGCCTTCGAACCTAGATGCAGCCCGCTGCACCGTCGGTTCGCAGACGCACAGCTGACACGAATATCAAGCACTATTACTTCAAGATTAATGCAATAATGTACTAGAAATCAGGATAAAAGGAATCGTGTGGTGAGGATGACGGAAAACAAGAAAAAATTATATTCTATTGGCGAGGCTAGTAAGATCTGTAATGTTTCTACAAAAACACTGCGTTTCTATGACAAGATGGGTGTTGTAACACCGGATTACGTGAGCGAAGAGAACGGATACCGTTATTACAGCAGTATCACGCTGCTGAAAATTCCTGTGATCAAATATTATAAGCAGCTGGGGTTTAAACTGGAGGAGATGGTAGGACTTCTGAATGGGGAATCTTATCATGGTATGGAGGATAATTTCCGTAAGAAAATATTAGAACTGAGCCGGGCAGAGCAGGAGATCCATAAGAGTTATGTGTCTGTGAACGACTGGTATGAGTTGATCAGGGAAGCAAAGATGGTATCCGGCCAGATTGAATGTCCGGTATGTATTAAATATCTGCCCACTCAGGAATATGCGTATCTGGATCAGGAGTTTTCCTATAACTACAGAGACGCCGTGATCAATATACCATGGACAGATTATCTTTCCAGTATGAATTGTTCCATTACCGGTCCGATCATCATAGAATACCCTTCCCTGCAGGACAAGATGGAAGGAGTCTGCCGCACTGCACGGATCATGCAGCGGATCGTCGGGACTTGTGACAGACGGACGAACATCCTTGTCATGAAAGGACAGATGGTGGCGTCCCTCTATCATTTGGGCGGTTATGACAACATTAAGGAGAGCTATCAGAAGATCCTGGAATATATTGAGAAGCAGGGATATGTCTGCAAAGAAAGATCGATAGAACGGTATGTATTGGATTACTGGACATCGGAGATCCTGGATGAATTTGTGACAGAGATCATTATTCCGATCTGTAAAAAAGCATGATTTTAGACAGCGAAAGAAAGGAGGAGTTGATATGGAAGAATTTACTATGAACACAAGAATATATATGGGCGAAGATTCCTGCGAAAAAATAAGTGAATTTGAGATGAAGCGTGCATTTATCTTCTGCGATCCTTTCATGAAACAGTCAGGAAAAACCGATCTGATCGTGACAAAGCTAGCCAAGATGCGTGTGGAATACTATATTTTTGCAGACGTAGTTCCGGATCCTGACATGGCGGTGATACAAAAGGGATTGAATCAGCTGAATGCTTTCAAACCGGATACAGTGTTCGCCTTTGGCGGCGGTTCTGCCATTGATACGGCTAAGGCGGTCGTACATCTGTATGCCAAGATGCATGATATCGCAAGACCTTGCATCATCGCGGTCCCGACCACAAGCGGAACCGGAAGTGAAGTGACTGCGTTTGCGGTGGTTTCAGACAGGGAAGCGGGGATTAAATACCCGCTGATCGATTCCCGGATGATACCGGATGCGGTATTCTTAGATCCGAAGCTTACGTCCACCGTACCGCCGTCCATCACGGCGGATACTGGAATGGATGTGCTTACGCATGGACTTGAAGCCTTCGTTTCCACGGATGCCAATGATTTTACCGACGCTATGGCGGAGAAGTCCATACGGACGGTCTGGGATTATCTGGAACGCTGTGTGGCGAGCGGGGATGATATGGATGCAAGAGCCCATATGCATAACGCGTCCTGCATGGCGGGCATGGCGTTTAATGCGGCTTCACTTGGAATCTGCCACAGTATGGCGCACGCGCTGGGGGCACAGTTCCATCTTCCGCATGGGCGCTGTAATGCGGTGCTTTTACCCATCGTTATCGAATATAACGCCGGACTTGAAATACCGGGTGAGACAGACGCGCTTTTGCGTTATCTGGATATTGCAAGGCTTCTTGGGATCTCTGCCGGAACGAATAAAGCGACGGTTCACCTTATGGTACGCCAGATCCGCAGTCTCATGAGCCGGATCGGCATTCCGGTCCATTTTGCAGAACTGAATATCGATGCTGACAGCTATCTGCGATCGATCGACGTTATGGCAGAGAACGCACTGAAAGACCGTTGTACTGCGACCAATCCCAGAGTACCGGCGGCGGAGCACATCAAACGGCTGTATAAGAAGCTTTATCAGTCGTAAAAACAGCATTAGGAGGAAAATATAATGACAGTAGACAAATCACATTCCATTGGTATCTGGTCAGGTATCATATCTGGCCTTACATATGGGATCTATACGACACTCGTTATGGTGGCAGGCTATTATGAGCCCCTGGTAACGGCGGCGGGACTGCTTGCGGCGCCCTATGTGTGTTCCGGGTTAAACGACCTGTTCGCGGGAATCTGGCTTTCTATCTACAATATAAAGAGGGGACGGATGGCGGAGGTATGGCAATGCCTGAAAACCCGGCCGGGACAAATGATCGTCCTTGGTTCTCTGCTCGGCGGCCCCGTAGCAAACGGAGCCTATCTGGTAGGATTGGCCCTTGCCGGAGCCTATGCGATCCCGATCTCTGCAACATGCAGTCTCTTCGGCGCTATCTTCTCATGGATATTCTTAAAGCAGAGACCTACGAAGAGAGTAGTGGCAGGTATGATCATCTGTGTGTCGGGCGCTATCATCATTAACTGGGTGGAACCGGAAGGAACGAAGAACTTTACTCTCGGTATCATCTGCGCCCTGATCGCGGCGATCTGCTGGGGACTTGAAGGGATGTTCTCAAGCTCCAGCGGTGAAGAGCTTGAACCGGAGATATCCGTGAATCTGCGTGAATTGATCTCCGGTATCGTGGATCTGGCGATCATCGTTCCGGCTGTCAAAGCATTGTCGCTCCTTGCGGGAACCTTACAGGCGGGGATCCCGGTTATCTGGCTCCTTGTGGCGGGGCTTTCTGCCGCGGTTTCATTCCTTACCTGGTATAAGAGTAATGCATTGGTTGGATGCGCCATCGGAATGTCGCTGAATGTAACTTATGCATTCTGGGGAGTATTATTCTGCGTATTATTCCTTGGACAGGAATTGACGGTTACGATCGTCGCAGGATCTATCATTATCGTTCTCGGCGCCGTGCTTGTTACGATGAATCCGCTGGATCTGTTCCGGAAGAATCAGAGCGCATAGACAGATACAGATCAGGAGAATTAAAAAAGGAGTCTTCAAAGAAATAACATGTAAATTAGTACATGTTATTTTTTTGTCTGTTTTAGTGTTGCTAAGAATATCTGTAAAACATCTGTAAAACAATTGAAAATTATGATACAATGAAAAATAATGACGAATGCAAGGATATAGAATTTAGCAGATAGAGAAGATAGATGGGAGGAGACTTGCAATCATGTTTAGGAAGATGCTTGAAGACACCGATGGTGACAGAACCAGGGAAAAGGTCCGCAAGCAGAGTCAGAGAGCTGTAATACGGAACGTCTCATTAGGTACGGCGCTGGCAGGGGCAGTCTGTATCAGCGCTGTCGGGTTTACAGGATGTGGCAGCCGACCGGGGGATAAGCCGTTGCCAGCTGCCGAAGAGTGGTCGGCGGATTCGTACATGGGGGAAGAAGAGGCTTTGGAAGCTGTTGATTTTGATCATGAGCTGGACGGCTATGAGCCGCAGAAGAAGGAATATAATTTTTATCTCACTTATAAGATGGTCCATCCCTGGTGGGATGCGGTTGCATTGGGGATTGAGGATGCGGCCAAGCAATACGAGCATAAGGGAATTATCATCAATTACGAGTACCTTGCCCCTGGCGGCGTCTCTGCACAGGATCAGATACAGCGTCTGTCGGAGGTTTCGGGAAGGGGATTTGATGTGATCGGGGTGGACGTTGCGGATGTGGATATCGTTACGCCTGTGATCAACGGGCTTATAGAAGACGGACAAAAGGTCATGACATTTTCAAGCTCGGATGCTTCAAGGGAAGACGGGTGTGCCCGTATTGCTTATGTAGGCAATACGCATAATTATGAGGACGGCGCCAGTCTTGCAGAGGCTCTCTGCAAGAAGCTTGGAGGATGCGGCAAGGTTGCCGTACTTGTAGGGACTAAGGAGGCGCCTTGCCATGAGGACAGGGCTCTTGGCGTGCGGGATGTGATTGCGAAGTATCCGGATATGGAGATTGCAGAGATCGTTTATGATGAAGATGATGTAGATAAGGCATATGAATTTGCCGGGGAGATTCTTAAGAAGCATAAGGACCTGGCGGGATTCGTCTGCTGTAATATGAGTAATCCAGTGGGGACGGCCAGAGCGGTCATCGAGGCTGGAAGGGAGGACGATATTGTAATCGTCGGGATGGATCACGACCAGGAAGCGCTCAGGTATCTGAGGGACGGGATCATCTATGCACTTGGTGTGCAGGATTGTTATTCTATTGGTTTTGACACGGTTCAGGTGGCAATAAAGATTGCGGACGGGCTTCTTCCCGGGGAGGCATATTCTGAGAAGACGGAAGAGATGACAACGATCATTTACCGGGACGGCGCCGCGTCAATGCTTCAGATGTTATATGGTGAAATTAATTAAGGAGTATAGAATGAATCGATCACAACAGAACAGTATTAATGAAAAGCAGAGAAGACAGGCAGTCGCATTCGCGGTGTGGGGCGGGATTGTCATTGCGGCGATTCTTCTTATTACAACGGTCTGGGTGTCGAACAGTGCAAGAAAGGGTACCGATCAAGCGGTGAACAGGGTCAGTGAGTTCTATCTGGAGGAGCTCGCCGGCCGAAGGGCGCAGGTCGTATCGGAGGAGCTTAAGAATCATTTCGAATATATGGAGAATGCGCTGAGTGTATTGGATGAATCGGATCTTGAGTCGCAGGAGACATTACGTGCGTTCTTGGGGAAGGTGAAGAAGCTCTATGGGGTGGACAAGTTCGTGCTGGTGGATGAGGAAGGGATCGTCTATGCTGAACACAGTACGTCCTCAGGGCTTAGCAGATACAGCTTTCTTTCAGAGGAAATGACAGGGCCGGTGATCAGTATGTCGAGTCTCTACGGTGCGAAGAAGCAGGTGATCCTTGCGATCCCTGTGAAGGAGGGGATCATATTCCAAGGTTCGCAGCTTAAGGTGTGTTTTGTCCAGGTTAACATAAGTGAGATGTTAAGCTCTCTGACACTGCAGACCGACGATAATGAGACTTATTGTAATCTGTATTACCGCAATGGAGAGAGTCTGACTTATGATGATTTCGGCTATCTTACGGCAGGCAAGAATATTCTTGCCGCGCTTGAGGAAGCCAGGATGGAAGAGGATTCCAATTATGATCAGTTTAAAGCTGATTTTGAAGCCGGAGAAGCGGGGCATATTTCCTTTACTTACCGGGAGACGCCGGAAGAACTCTGTTATATTCCGGTGGAGGGCACGAACTGGATGCTGACCATCCTGATTCGGGAAAATGTGATCAGCGACCAGATCAGTACCATCAGCTCTGAAATGATGAAGCACGGAATTATCCAGATCATAATAACAATGGCGGTTATGCTGGCGGTATTTCTGGGGCTGATCTGCCATTCCAAGAGGAGCGCCGGGATTCTCCTTAAACAGGAGCGGGAAGACGGAGCCAGGATCAGGGCCGCTTATGCACAGATTGAGAGAGAGCAGACGGACATGGAGAATATCCATAATGCTATGGGATCCGGACGCTGGAACATGGAGTTCAATGAGAAGGCGGAGATGGTTTCTTGTATATGGACGGATACATTTCGGAGAATGCTTGGCTATGAGAGTGAAGAGGAGTTCCCTAACAGGTTGGAATCATGGTCTGACCTTCTGCATGCGGATGATAAGGAATGGGTGGTAAAGGAATACTGGGACACGGTAAGAGACTATAGCGATAAGAAGACTTATAATGTAGAATACCGTCTTCTCACGAAGCATGCCGGGTGGAGATGGTTCCATGCGGCCGGAAGGCTGTCAAGGAGGGAGGATGGTTCACCGCTCACTTTTGTCGGGCTCTTTGTGGATATTGACGATGAGAAGAAGATGAAAGTCCGGTTAGAGCAGCAGAAGGCGGATCTCCAGGACGCATTGGCGGCGGCGCAGCATGCTAACAAGGCGAAGACTACGTTCCTGAATAACATGTCCCATGATATCAGGACGCCTATGAACGCGATCATAGGATTCACCTCTCTGGCAGCGGCACACATCGACAATACAGAGCAGGTGCAGGATTATCTGTCGAAGATCACCACGTCAAGCAACCATCTGCTCAGCCTGATCAATGATGTGCTGGATATGAGCCGGATCGAGAGCGGGAAGGTTAAGATCGAGGAGAAGGAGATGTCCCTTCCGGAGATCATGCATGACCTTCGGACGATCGTGCAGGCTGATATCACATCGAAACAGTTGGAATTCTATATTGATACGGCCGATGTGGTCAATGAAAATGTAATGTGCGACAGCCTGAGGCTGAATCAGGTCTTGCTGAATCTCCTGAGTAATGCCATGAAGTTCACGGAACCGGGCGGTATTGTGAGTGTGCGCATCATGCAGAAGGAAAATGCGCATGAGGGCTATGCATCCTATGACTTCCAGGTGAAGGATACAGGGATCGGTATGAGCCAGGAATTCTTAGAGCATGTATTTGAGCCGTTTGAGCGGGAACGGACGAGTACGGTCAGCGGAGTCCAGGGAACGGGACTTGGAATGGCGATCACCAAGAATATCGTAGATATGATGGGAGGTACGGTCAGCGTCGTCAGCGAGGAAGGAAAGGGTTCGACATTTACGGTATCCTTACAGCTCCGGACCTGTTCGGGTCCGGTAAGGCAGGAGATTATTCCGGAGTTACAGGGACTCAGGGCGCTTGTGGCGGATGATGACTTCAACACTTGCTCAAGCGTCACCAAGATGCTCTCTACGATCGGGATGCGTCCGGACTGGACGACTTCCGGGAAGGAAGCGGTACTCCGTGTCAAGCTGGCAGGAGAGCAGAATGATGAGTATGCGGCATTTATCATAGACTGGCTGATGCCGGATATGAACGGTATCGAGGTGGTGAGAAGGATCCGGGGGATCATCGGGGATGACACGCCGATCATCATTCTGACTGCTTATGACTGGACAGATATCGAGGAAGAGGCAAGGAATGCGGGAGTCACGGCGTTCTGCTCTAAGCCGATCTTCTTGTCAGAGCTAAGAGAGATCCTCGAATCGCCGTATATGGTTCAGGATATGGAGAGTACGGCTGTGGAAGAGCCGCTCTCCTTTGACGGGAAGAAGATCCTGCTGGTCGAGGACAATGAGCTGAACCAGGAGATTGCAGTAGAGATCCTGCAGGAATCGGGATTCGTCATTGATGTGGCGGACGACGGCGCAGTGGCGGTAGAGAAGATGAAGACGGCAGAAGCCGGGCAATACGATCTGATCCTTATGGATATACAGATGCCGATCATGAATGGGTATGATGCTACGAGACAGATCAGGGCGTTTACGGATCAGGAGATCGCAAATATCCCGATCATTGCGATGACTGCCAATGCATTTGACGAGGACAGGAGAGCGGCGCTTGAAGCAGGGATGAACGGCCATATCGCGAAGCCGATCAATATTCCGAAGCTGTTAGATCTCCTGAAAGAGATACTAAAATAATTATATTATGGGGGACTGAGGATGGGAAATGAGACGGCGTCACCGTCTAATGCGAAGATTGGCGAATTCCAGGGACTTAGGGCAGTCGCACTTGCAGGGATCATATTTTATCATTATGGGAATACAGGCCTTGCTATGTATGCAGTGTGGGGAGTCAGCTTGTTCTTCATGCTGAGCGGATATCTTAACGGCCTGTCCTGGGCAAATGGGAAGCAGCCGCACAGAGACATGAAAAGCAGTGTATCCTATATGCTGCGTCATATTAAGAAGTTGTATCTCCTGCATATCATCATGACGGTTGCAAGTATCCCTGTCTCGGGGATACTTCCGGCGATACGGACCAATGGCGCTAAGGAGCTGATCTTCTGGGGAATTGTTTTTTTCATGAATGTGACATTGACAAAGTCCTTATATCCGAAGTATTATTGGGGATATAACGGAGTTTCATGGTTCCTGTCCACGTATGCGGCGCTCTGTCTTCTGACGCCGTCGCTTTTGCACGGTACGGCGCGTCTGCTTAAGAACCAGAAGCTTCGCAGGGCAGTAAAGGTTATGGCGGCCATATTCGCATTACAATTTGTGTATTGCTTCTTGATCGGGAGGACTAAGCTTGTAACCGAGTATTGGGTCTATATCTTCCCGCTGGCCCGTGTGGGGGAATATGTGATCGGCATGATCGCCGGCATGATCAGCTTTAAACTGCCGGAAGGGAGAAAATATGGGCTGATCGGAGTGATCGCCGGACTTTGGATCGCGGTATTGATGTTCTGCGTACCGATGCCGGAATGGCTGTTTCGAAGCATCGTCTGGATCGTACCGAATGTGCTTCTGCTGTGGGGCATTCATAGATCCCAGGGGTTTCTCTCAAGGGCGCTGTCATGCAGGCTGTTAGTGATATTAGGAGACTGTTCTGCCAATATGTATCTGATCCATCAGGTCGTCTATGGGTATTTCTTCTATTACGGGTTGATGGAAGGCCCGGCAGGGAGAAGGATTGCCGTGATGCTGCTGAACTATGTGCTAACATTTGTCCTGGCGGCAGGATTCCAGATACTAATGAAGAGATGGGCAGAACGGAAGAAATATATTAAAAAAACGGAGGATTGAGAAGATGCTATATGAAGAAGTATTGGCGAATGCCAGAACATGTATGGGTGAATATTGCAAGGCTTGTCCGGTGTGCAACGGCAAGGCATGCAGGAATCAGATACCGGGGCCGGGCGCGAAAGGAAGCGGGACGGTTGCGATCCGCAACTACGACAAGTGGCAGGAGATCTGCCTTAATATGGATACGATCTGCGAGAACCAGCCGGTGAGTACAGCGTTTGGGCTGTTCGGGCAGCAGTTTGCCGCACCGATATTTGCGGCGCCGATCGGGGCTATGAAGCTTCACTATGGGGATAAATATGACGACCTTCAGTATAATGATATCCTGGTATCCGCCTGTGCGGACGCGGGGATCGCCGCATTTACAGGCGACGGGACGAATCCGGCGGTGATGGAGGCGGCAACCAGAGCGATCGGGCAGAAGGGCGGCAAAGGGATACCGACAGTAAAACCATGGGATATCAACACATTGAAGGAGAAATTCTCCCTGGTTAAGGAAAGCGGTTCATTCGCGGCGGCGATGGATATAGATGCGGCGGGGCTGCCGTTTCTCAAGAACCTGACACCGCCTGCGGGAAGTAAGTCTGTGGAAGAGCTGGCAGGAATCGTTGCAGAGGCGGGAGTTCCTTTCATCGTGAAGGGTATTATGACGGTGAAGGGTGCGTTGAAAGCGAAGCAAGCGAATGCAGCAGGAATCGTTGTATCTAATCACGGCGGACGTGTCCTTGACCAGTGTCCGGCGACGGCAGAAGTATTAGAAGAGATCGCGGCGGCTGTCGGCAAGGATATGAAGATCTTCGTGGACGGCGGGATCCGTTCCGGCGTGGATGTGTTCAAGGCGTTGGCGCTTGGCGCGGACGCGGTTCTGATCGGACGTCCGTTCGTGTCGGCTGTGTATGGCGGCGGCGCAGAGGGCGTAGCGGCTTACATGGCAAAGCTTACGGCGGAGTTAGAAGATACCATGGCTATGTGCGGCGCCCATTCATTGGAGGAGATCTCAAGAGATATGGTGAGATAGTCCATGAAGAGTCTGAATGAAGATATCAAATCAGGACAGTTTAAGAAGGTCTACCTCCTGTACGGGGAGGAGACTTATCTGAAGAGGCAGTATAGGGACCGGATGACGAAGGCCATGATCCCGGACGGGGACACGATTAATTATGCTTATTTTGAAGGGAAGGGGATCCGGCCGGGTGAGCTTATTGATCTGGCGGAGACGATGCCTTTTTTTGCAGAGCGCCGGCTGATCGTGGTGGAGAATTCCGGGTTTTTCAAGAATGCAGTTCCGGAGCTGGCGGATTATATCAAGGAGATGCCGGATACGGCCTGTTTCCTCTTCATAGAGAGTGAAGTGGACAAGCGGGGGAAGCTTTTTAAGGCAGTAAAGGACAGGGGACGTATTGTTGAGATGGGGCGGCAGGATGAGAAGACGCTGCTCTACTGGATCGCGGGCAATGTGAAGAGAGAAGGGCGGCAGATCAAGGAGTCGGCCGCCCGTTATCTGGTGTCTAAGACGGGGACGGATATGGAGAATCTGGAAAAGGAGTTGGAGAAGCTATTCTCCTATACCCTTGGAAGCAGCGAGATCACGGCGCAGGATATCGATGCGGTCTGTACCACCCAGATCTCTAATAAGATCTTCGATATGGTCGAGGCGGTAGCAGAGAAGAAGCAGAAGAAGGCACTTGATTATTATTATGACCTGCTCGCGTTAAAGGAGCCTCCGATGCGGATCCTGTATCTCCTGTCACGCCAGTTTAAGCTGCTGTTAGAGGTAAAAGAACTGTTAAGAAGAGGGTATGACAAGGGGCAGATCGCGAAGACTGCGAAGCTGCATCCCTTTGTTGCGGGCAAATATATGCAGCAGTGCAGGAGCTTTACCGCATCTGAGCTGCGCGGAATCATGGAGGAGGCCGCCGATACTGAGGAGCTGGTGAAGACGGGGCGGCTGAACGACGTGATGAGCGTAGAAATATTTATTGTGAAATTCAGTATATGATTCGGATGATAGAAGGGGAATAGTAAATGGCAGGAATAGATCAGAGTAAGATTCGTAATTTTTGTATTATAGCGCATATCGACCACGGGAAATCGACGCTGGCGGACCGCATCATTGAGATGACGGGCCTTCTCACCAGCCGCGAGATGCAGTCCCAGGTGTTGGATAATATGGAGCTTGAGCGGGAGAGAGGCATCACCATCAAGGCGCAGGCGGTGCGTATCGTCTACCAGGCGAAGAGCGGGGAGGAATATATATTCAACCTGATCGATACGCCGGGGCATGTGGATTTTAACTACGAGGTGTCAAGAAGCCTTGCGGCCTGCGACGGTGCGATCCTGGTGGTGGATGCGGCTCAGGGAGTGGAGGCGCAGACGCTGGCGAACGTCTATCTGGCCCTGGATCATGATCTGGATGTGATGCCGGTCATCAATAAGATCGACCTTCCAAGCGCGGAGCCGGAAAGGGCGATCGAGGAGATTGAGGATGTGATCGGGATCGAGGCGGCGGATGCGCCGCAGATCTCGGCAAAGACCGGGCTTAATGTAGAAGAAGTGCTGGAGCAGATCGTGGAGAAGATCCCGGCGCCGACAGGCGATCCGGCGGCGCCGCTTAAGGCGCTGATCTTCGATTCCTTATATGATTCCTATAAGGGTGTGATCGTATTCTGCAGGATCAAGGAAGGGACGGTCAGGAAGGGAACACCGATTCTGATGATGGCGACCGGAGCGAAGGCAGAGGTGGTCGAGGTCGGATATTTCGGCGCGGGACAGTTCATCCCCTGTGAGGAGCTGAGCGCGGGGATGGTCGGTTATATCACGGCAAGCCTTAAGAATGTGAAGGATACCCGTGTGGGCGATACCATCACGAATGCCGCAAGCCCTTGTGATGAGCCGCTTCCGGGCTATAAGAAGGTCAATCCGATGGTGTACTGCGGCATGTATCCGGCGGACGGGGCCAAGTACCCGGATCTTCGGGATGCGTTGGAGAAGCTTCGGCTCAACGATGCGTCTCTGCAGTTTGAGCCAGAGACGTCTGTCGCGCTGGGATTTGGTTTCCGGTGCGGTTTCTTGGGGCTTCTGCATCTGGAGATTATACAGGAGCGTCTGGAGAGGGAGTACAACCTGGATCTGGTGACGACGGCGCCGGGCGTGATCTACAAGGTTCATAAGACCAACGGCGAGGTGATCGAACTGACGAACCCGACCAACCTGCCGGATCCGTCGGAGATCGAATATATGGAGGAGCCTATGGTGAAAGCGGAGATCATGGTTACCTCAGAATTCATCGGGGCGATCATGGATCTGTGCCAGGAGCGCAGAGGAGTGTATGACGGGATGGAATATATCGAGGAGACCCGCGCGGTGCTTCGGTATCATCTGCCGCTTAATGAGATCATCTATGATTTCTTCGATGCACTCAAATCACGCTCCAGAGGCTATGCATCTTTCGACTATGAGATGGACGAGTATGTGCAGTCGAACCTGGTGAAGCTGGATATCCTGATCAACAAAGAAGAAGTAGACGCATTGTCCTTCATTATCCATGCGGATACGGCCTATGAGCGCGGGCGGAAGATGTGTGAGAAGCTTAAAGAAGAGATTCCGAGGCAGCTCTTCGAGATTCCGATCCAGGCGGCGATCGGCAGCAAGATCATTGCCAGAGAGACCGTGAAGGCCATGAGGAAGGACGTGCTTGCCAAGTGCTATGGCGGCGATATCAGCCGTAAGAGGAAGCTTCTTGAGAAGCAGAAAGAAGGCAAGAAGCGTATGCGGCAGGTAGGCAATGTAGAGATCCCGCAGAAGGCATTTATGAGCGTATTAAAGTTGGACGATAAATAATGAGACCATTAGAGTTGTATATTCATATTCCGTTTTGTGTAAGAAAATGTCAATATTGTGACTTCCTGTCCGCACCTTCCACGAAGGAGGAGCGGCAGGAGTATGTGGAAGGCCTTTGCCGGCAGATCCGTTCCTACGGTGAGACGGCGAAGGCTTATCGCGTTGTGAGTATCTTCGTGGGCGGCGGAACCCCGTCTATCCTGGAAGCCGGGCAGATCCTTGACATATTCGCGGCAGTCTATGATACATTTGCCGTGGAAGCGGAGGCGGAGATCACCATAGAGATGAATCCCGGTACGGTGACAGAAGAGAAGCTTGCGGCTTATAAGAGGGCGGGGATCAACCGGCTGAGTATCGGACTGCAGTCGGCGGAGAACGACGAGCTTAAGATCCTTGGGCGGATCCACACGTATGAGGAATTCTTAAGAACTTATGAGCTTGCCAGGGGAGCCGGGTATCGGAACATCAATATTGATCTGATGTCAGCCATACCGGGTCAGACGGTGGAAGGATGGGAGGAGACGCTTCGGAAGACGGCAGAATTAAGACCGGAGCATATCTCGGCTTACAGCCTGATTATTGAGGAAGGGACACCTTTTTACGAGAGATACGGTGAGAGATGTGCAGATGAGGGGAATGTGACGGAACGGAGTATAGGTGAAGCCGGAAGGGTAACGGCGGAAGCCGGGAATATTGACGAAGCGCGAAGGGGAAGTACCAGGGAATTGCCGGGAGAAGAGGAAGAACGTCAGATGTATCGGCGGACGAAGAGTATCCTCGAAGAGTACGGGTACCACCGGTATGAGATCTCGAACTATGCACTGCCGGGATATGAGTGCAGGCATAACCTGGGGTACTGGGACCGGACGGAGTATCTGGGGATCGGCGCGGGTGCGGCGTCGCTTATGGATAACCGGCGCTGGAATGACGGAGGGGAACCGGCGGCGTTAAGCCGGACGGAGCAGATGGAGGAATGTATGTTCCTGGGACTTCGGAAGACAGAAGGGGTGTCGAAGGCGCGGTTCGAAGCGGAATTCGGGTGCAGTATGGAGAGTGTCTACGGTGGAGTGCTTGAGAGGATGTATGGGCTGGGGATGATGGAAGAGGCAGGAGAGTACGTGCGGCTGACAGAGAGGGGGATTGATGTGAGCAATGGGGTGATGTGTGAGTTCCTATTTGCCGCATCTTATTTGTAAAATAAGATGACTATAGATTCCGGCCATTTTATTAGCGAAAATGGCCGGGTAGATAGGCTTTCAGAGATACTACAGGTATTCTATCTTACTATCTGCATAACCTTGTCCGCTTGGAAGTTCTTGGAATTCCAGATAATCTTTCACCCGGCTGATATAAGCCAGCTGAATAACTGCGCGTAGAGACTGCTCATTGTTATAGAATAAGGGTGAGGTATATTCCGTGTGGATCTTATCCAATAGTCTGGCCACCGTTTCTTCATCCATATGCAATGTAGCATCCAATAACTGCTCTGATTGACGGATTACTTGTATCAGTTTAGGGCTGTCTGCTGCATTTTTTATGGCACGCAGGAATTCTTCCGTTACTTCTTGATTAGGGATAAATACGCCTTCAGCAGATATATCATAAGCCAGATACCCCAGATGTACCAGCAGTGTAAGCACATCATCCCTACTGCGGAAAGTAGTCATATCATTTTGAAAGGTATTGGTATCTATTTTACATTTCATGCCGCCGAGCATGGATAAGATCATATCCTTAAGGCCGTCAAAATTCATAGTGATATAGGTTCTCAGGGATTCGTATGTCTCTGTCTGTGCCCAGTAGCTTCCGAAGCGTTTACGGTTTATAGCATCTAATACTGATTTGGGGTTGTATATGTGAAGGTGATCGCCCAGAATATAGCCATCGTACCAATGCTGCATCTCATGGAAATCCAGACTGGATTCTTCGCACAGCTTGCGGACTTCATCCTCTGTAAAACCGACATATTCTTCTAACGGCGAGGAATCCACCATGGTAAATTCATAGAAATCACTTAATGCGGACTGGTTGCCATATTTCTTAATGGGCAGAATTCCTGTCATATAAGCGGCCTCAATCATCTTATCGGTCAGACTGCTTCGGAAAAGGCCCCGCAAAAGCTGAACGTATTCTTCCTGCAGGGACTTATCTTCCTTCGCCTCCCGGAACAGGGCGTCCCATTCATCGATGATGACGATAAACTTCGAATCAGACCCGGCAGTAATATCAGAGAGAGCAACCGGCAGCGAATGTTCCGATATTTCGACACGGTTCGGATAAATCTCCCGTAACTCTTTGATGACAGCTTTTTGCAGGTTTTTAACGGTATCTTTCATGTTGCCCGCAGTTGAGATAAACCATGTAATATCCAGATATAATACGTTGTATTGGTTCAAATGTGTCAGATAAGAAGATTCCCCGGCAATCTTCATGTTGTAAAAAAGCTCCTTTGAATCACAGCTCTTATCATAATAAGCGCATAACATCTGGGCGGCGAAGGATTTCCCGAATCGTCTCGGCCGGTTGACGCAGGTAAGCTTTTGTTTCGTTCCCAGAGTATGATTAATATAATCGATCAACCCTGTCTTGTCGATGTATTCTCCTTTTCGTATGGATCGAAACCCGTCATTCCCGGGATTCAGATACTTTCCCATGAACAGCCCTCCCTATCGATGTGTAAACATGAGCACATGACATTTTGATGCCTTGTATCATATTATAAATGCTTTTTGTAATTTTTACAATGTACCGGGGTGTAAATAACATATTTTGAACAGATACGGGAATTGTACTAAAACATATTGTATCCATCCTGTTATAATAGGATCAGGAACTTTTTAACCGGGAAATATTAACAAAATTAAGAAAGGAAGAAAAAGATGGATGCAAAATATTTAGTCCGCGATGATGCGGAAAAATGGGCGAATCCTGAACTGGCTGATGTATTTGAGATGGGGCTTCCCATTTCCTTTGAGGAATGGTTGGACGAACCGGGAACGAATGCTGAGAAAAGGGCGAAATACAGTATGCCCCTTGAGGAGACCCACAATGAGCGGACAGAGACGTACGAAGTGCCGGGATGCCCTGAGGAACCGGACGCGCCTGCAGTAAGGATTCTTGTCACTTACCCGGCAAATAGAAAACGCAAGATGCCGTGCGTAATCGGGATTGCAGGAGGCGGATTGATCCTCTCATTTGCGGCGATCATGGCACCGGAGAAGCTTGCAGACGATCTGGGGGCGATCGTGGTATCCTTCAACTACAGATGTCTGTTTGATGATTCCAAATATCCGGAAGCATTAAACGACTGTCACGCAGTGTACAAATATGTGTTGGATCACGCCAAGGATCTAGGTGTTGATGAGAAGAGAGTGCTCCTCTATGGCGTCAGTTCCGGCGGGCACCTCGCATTGGCGCTCTGTCACCGATTGAAGAGGCATAACTATCATCCGCGTGGATGTATCGCGATCGGACCTGTTGCGGATAACCGACTGATCTACCCTTCCAGCGTAAGAAGCGGCAATACCTGGAACAGCCAGGCGCTGTACCGGACCGGCAAAGAATGGCTGGGCGATCAGGGGAACGATGCATTTCTGTCGCCGGAAGCCTTCCCGAATCATGCGACGGTGAAGGAGTGTGAAGAGCTTGCACCGACAATTATCTATACTTATGAGACGGATGTCTGCCTGGATCCAAGCCTGATGTATGCATCCAAACTGGTACAGGCCGGTGTGTTCACACAGTTGTATCTGTTTGGAGGACAGAATCATATCTGTAACTGTAATGCTTATCTGAATACGCCGGACAGCGAGCAGGCGGAAGAATACCGTGATATGTTGAAACGTGATGTGGATATGCTGGTAAAGAATGATCTTCGGAGATTGTGGCAGGAGGAAGAATAATCATCATAAGATAAAAAGGGGGACAGGACAAATGCGGAGGATTTGCCCTGTCCCTTTTTATGGCGAAGTATCCCAATCAGAGGTGAACGATACTTGATAATCCTGATTGTGTCGTGTTATGATAAACGTATGAATTCCAGAGGGTGAAAGTAATATGCCGGCAGGAGGGAATATGAGAAGAAGAGTAATCATTGAGAACTTTGGGAAGATTGAACATGTCGAATTAGAAATGAAACCAATGATGATGTTTGTGGGAGATAATAATAGCGGGAAGAGTTATCTGATGAACCTTCTATGGGGATTTTCTTCGGAAAGCAGTGCGCTGTTGACTCATTTGACCGAGAATATATTGAGTTCAGACCTGTATAAAGAATGCGAGCAGTATTTGATAGGGAAGATAGCAGAGGCAGAGATAGAAGAAATATTATCTGCAGAATGGTTTGAAAAGTTTCTAAAATTACTGAACCTGTGTGTTGAACAAAATAAAGATCGTTTTGTCTCAGAGATATTTAATAAGGAGATGCATATAGGAAAATTAAAATTGGATATGGAGGATGAAGAAAAAATTGAAATTATAGTAGAAAGCACATCGATTTTTTGCGAGGTAACGAATAGGGGGAGGACAAATAGAGGGAGAACAAATAGAGAAAAACAGGGTTACGTTATCACCGAAAAAACGATGTGGATCAGATTGTTTAAATATTATCAGATGGGAATGCAGATTGAGGGGAAGGATGCATTGCAGAGGAGAAAGTATGTTAAGTTTGTGTTAAACATGCTGTTGAAATATTGTACAGATATATCTGTACAAGAAGGTGATCCGGTATTTCTTCCATCTTCTCGGACAGGGTTCGTTTTGTCTAAAAATCTGATCATTAATCATATGTATGAGAATAGTTTCAACAGAGGCTCAGATCTTGTGCCGTCATATTTTACGAAGCCTGTGATCAGTTTCTTGAAATTATTGAACAGTGTGGGGGAAATAGAAGGAAAGAACCAGGAATTATGCAAGTTAGCGGAGTTTATTGAGCGATCCGTTCTACATGGTCAGGTTGAAAGGCAGGATACAACGGCTCGGGCGTTCCTATATAAACCAGAAAATATAGATGATTCCATTCAGATGTATCTTGCGTCAGCAGTGGTTACAGAGATTACTCCATTATACCTGCTGTGCAAATATCAGCATATGATATCGCAGATGTTTATAGAGGAGCCGGAGATGTGTCTCCATCCGCAGTTGCAGACGGCGGTCGCAAAAGTTCTGGTTAGAATGTGCAATATGGGAATACCGGTAATCATGACTACGCACAGTGATATTATCATTCAGCATATCAACAATATGCTCCGTGTAAATAATAGTGATAAAAAGCAGGAGCTTATGGAGAAATTCCAGATTGAAGAACAGGATCTATTGAAAGAGGATCAAGTTGGGGTATATCAGTTTACTTGTCGGGGAGAAGAGAGTTCCGGGATTGAAGAGCTGAGAGCTGGAACGATGGGATTTGAGACAACGACTTTCAGCAATGCATTTGAAGAGATGCTGGAACTGACATATGATATATAGCAAAGGAAAAAGTGCAGTAGGGAGGTACTTACAGATGATTCCCGAATATCTGAGGCAGAATCTGGACTTGTTCAGAGAAGATGAGTATACGCTTGTCATAGATAGAGATGAAGAGATTCATATCATAGAGACAGAGGAAGAAGGCGAGGCGAATCTGGAAAGTTATTTTGAGGAAGATGCAGTGCTCTTCCATTATCCGGAGAAGAGAACCTTGCCTTATCTGGATGCAAAGAAGAAGGCCTGCCAATGTGCGGATAAATTCATATTCATCAAGAAAGGCGTTAATGATAGATGGCAGTTACATATTCTGGAATTTAAGAAAAGTATCAAGTACGATAAATGGAAGAAGATCAGGAATCAATTCAAATATGGGATTATGAATGCAAGGGCGTTGGCGGCATTCTTGAATATAGAGATTGACGAGATTATATTGGAGACGGCATATCGAAATGACTGGAATCCCCGCAGCGCACTGCAGACGCCTACGATGATGCGGGCAGCAAATTCTGCGGCGGAGGTGAAAGCATATGAAGAGTGGCGGGGAGATTGCGTTTGGTTGGAATTAGATTCGGCGGAAAGAAGCTTTCGCCATGATAAGATTAAGTTGGATGAGTTCGGGAAAGGGATAAAGGTATTTTCATCTTCTGAAATGGAATAAAGATTGCCTAAGCAATTGTGGTATGTTAAGGGTCGCCCTGTTGTTGATGTAAAATCAATAACAGGGCTATCGGGTGGATATTTACTCTATCTGTTCTTCTGCCAGCATGACTCTGCACCGCTTTTTATAACAGGCAATCCCATATTTAAGGATATTCTCTACCCCGTCGTCTTCAAGGTCGTCCTCATACTTGGTATATTCGATCTGCTTCAATGCTTCCCTACATGCAGTGTCCAGATCTCCGTCATGAGCATACTTTACTTCTATGATAATTCCCATATCCCCGGTATCCGGTTCCGCAAGGATATCCGCATAGCCATCTCCCATCTCTCGATTGGATGAGATTCCCCACCGGTCTTTCACCCCCAGGATCCCGATTAGAACGCCGTGGTAATAATTTTCTTTCATATCTGTTCTTACGGCTGTATCACGGATACTGATCGTTCTTTTCAAATACTTTGTAAAAATTCTTTCTACATTTTCTGCATCTCCCTTTTGCAGTGCATCGCAGAAACGACTCAAAGTCTCTCCGTCTTCCCTGACATTCTTCTTAAGGAATTCCATGATCTGCGTCTCAAAAATATCTCGGATTTCCAAATTGGGGATCGCCAGTTTCATCTGTCTGCCCTCCGCCTTTCCGCGCTGGGTCAGATATCCGGTGGTAAAAAGAAGGCTCCAGATGTTGTCAATGGATTGGTAAGCTTCCGCATACGTGAGTTCCTGGTGGATTTCCTTTGTGATGACTTCCCCTGCCACCAGACGCTCAATCTCCCGTTTGGTCGTCGCATTAGCCGATTCTTGTATAAATCGCTTCACCGCGTCATTGCTGCTGGTATTGATCCAATAGTTTTCCGGCTGTACATGGGACTCGCATCTGATCCTGTCGCAATGGTTCAGCACATCCCACGGACAATACACTTCTGCATTTCCAAACTGGTAACCGTCATACCATCTTTTTATATCCTCGTAATGATCCGTTACGCCATAATATTCCAGAAGATCTTTCACTTCCTTATCTGTAAAGCCAAAATATTCATCAAAACGTTCATCCGCGATCGTCAACACTTTCAGGTTATTAAGCCCGGCAAAGATGCTTTCCTTTGAAATACGAAGACACCCGGTCAGCACCGCTAATTTCAGGCTGCTGTTCGTCTTCAATGTTTCTCCAAGCAGGCTTCGGATCAGGGAGATCATCTGGTCGTAGTATCCGTTCGCATGAGCCTTTGCCAGCGGAACGTCATACTCGTCAATTAGCAGAATTACTTTTGTTCCATGATGCTTTTCCAGCAATTCCGATAATATCCTCAAACTATTACAGAATACTGCTTCTGACATATTATCATCCAAAAGTTTCCGATATTCCGCTTTGTCCTGTTCGCTTAAAGCATCACTCTCTAAAAGATATTGTACTTTCGCTGGAACTCTTTTCAGAATTTGGATCGCCATTTGAAATGCCAGTTCATAGTTCCGGGCGTCTATTCCTTTCAGGGAAATGGATACAACCGGATATTTACCCATATATTCCTCACAGAGCGCAGTTTCCTTAGAAATATTCAGCCCGTTAAAAATGCTTTTATCTCCGTCTATAGAGAAAAAGTGTTCCAGCATATTCATATTCAGCGTTTTCCCAAATCTTCTGGGACGGGTAAATAGGTTCACCGATCCCCAATTATGGAGTAATTCCGTAATAAGCCCAGTTTTATCAATGTAGTAAAAATCTTCTTTCCGGAGCTCTTCAAAATTCTCAATCCCAATCGGGAGCTTCTTCTTTCTTGTTTCCATCTCTTTTGGCACTCCTTCCGTTAGCCAGTATGACCCTGCACCGCTTTTTGTAACAGGCAATCCCATATTTCAGGATATTTTCTACCCCGTCGTCTTCAAGGTCATCCTCATACTTGGTATATTCGATCTGCTTTAATGCTTCCCTGCATGCTCCCTCCAGATCTCCGTCATGGGCATACTTTACTTCTATAATAATTCCCATATCTCCAGAATCCGGTTCCGCAAGGATATCCGCATAGCCATCTCCCATCTCTCGATTGGATGAGATTCCCCACCGGTCTTTCACACCCAGGATCCCGATTAGAACGCCGTGGTAATAATTTTCTTTCATATCTGTTCTTACGGCTGTATCACGGATACTGATCGTTCTTTTCAAATACTCTGTAAAAATTCTTTCTACATTTTCTGCATCTCCCTTTTGCAGTGCATCGCAGAAACGACTCAAAGTCTCCCCGTCTTCTCTGACATTCTCCTTAAAGAGTTCCATGATCTGTGTCTCAAAAATATCCCGGATTTCCAGATTGGGGATCGCCAGTTTCATCTGTCTGCCTTCTGCCTTCCCGCGCTGGGTCAGATATCCGGTGGTAAAAAGAAGGCTCCAGATGTTGTCAATGGACTGGTAAGCTTCCGCATACGTGAGTTCCTGATGGATTTTCTTTGTGATGACTTCCCCTGCCACCAGACGCTCAATCTCTCGTTTGGTCGTCGCATTAGCCGATTCTTGTATAAATCGTCTCACCGCGTCATTGCTGCTGGTGGTGATCCAATAGTTTTCCGGCTGCACATGGGGCTCGCATCTGATCCTGTCGCAATGGTTCAGCACATCCCATGGACAATACACTTCTACATTTCCAAACTGGTATCCGTCATACCATCTTTTTATATCCTCATAATGATCCGTTACATCATAATATTCCAGAAGATCTTTCACTTCCTTATCTGTAAAGCCAAAATATTCGTCAAAACGCTCATCCGCGATCGTCAACACTTTCAGGTTATTAAGCCCGGTAAAGATGCTCTCCTTTGAAATACGAAGACACCCGGTCAGCACCGCTAATTTCAGGCTGCTGTTCGTCTTCAATGCTTCTCCAAGCAGGCTTCGGATCAGGGAGATCATCTGGTCGTAATAGCCATGCGCATGAGCCTTTGCCAGCGGAACGTCATATTCATCTATCAGCAGGATAACCTTGCTGTTATGATGCTTCTCTAACATTTCTGACAATATTCTCAAGCTGTCACAGAATGTAGCTTCGTCCATATTGCTGTCCAAAAGGTTCTGATATTCCAGTTTGTCATGCTCACTTAATGCGTCGCTCTCCAGAAGGTACTGTACTTTTGCCGCTACCCGCCTGATGACCCTGGCTCCCATCCGAAACGCCATTTCATAATTAACGGCGTCTATTCCTTTCAGAGAAATGGATACAACCGGATATTTACCCATATATTCCTCACAGAGCGCAGTTTCCTTAGAAATATTCAGCCCGTTAAAAATGCTTTTATCTCCGTCTATAGAGAAAAAGTGTTCCAGCATACTCATATTCAGCGTTTTCCCAAATCTTCTGGGACGGGTAAATAGATTTACTTCTCCCCAATTGTGAAGTAATTCCGCAATAAGCCCTGTTTTATCAATATAGTAAAAATCTTCTTCCTGGATCTTTTCAAAATTCTCAATCCCAATCGGGAGCTTCTTCTTTCTTGTTTCCATCTCTTTTGGCACTCCTTCCGTTAGCTTCAGACCGTTTTCTGCCTCAGATTCTGCTCAAGTACATTATAACAACTAAGAAGCGGCATTTCCATAGAAAAGTTTGAAACCAAACAGAACCGCCTTGTCGTTGATATGTAATCAACGGCAGGGCGGCCCTGATATATTATGTCTATGGTTGAAATATCTCCGCTATTATACGGATTCACGAATCCCTTTTTAATCGGGAAAAGCAAGGAGATAAGCTGTAAAATCCATTACGAAAAAGTTTACGTTTTTGTAACACTGAATTCCATGAAATTTCTCATTTATTCTAATATATTATCGACAATAAGTCAATAAACTTAACCCCATTTTTTTGTAATCTTTGCATAAAAAATTTTCCATCAAAATCATTACGAAAACTTAAACTTTTTCGTAATAGCGGTAACATGCCGCAAACGCTGTATTTCCGGGCTTTTCGTATCATTCATATAAGGGAGTAGAGGATGCCGTCAGATAAGATATGCAAGACAGTCCATCAGTACAATAAGACGCCTGTTTCGGTCGAAGATATGCAGAAATTACTGGATATCGCTGAGGATTTTAAGAAGGTGAAGAATTATGTGTACGGCAGGTTTGGCGGGATTGGAAGTCTCTCTAAGATCTATCCGGGATATACCGTGCAGAATGAAATGACAGCGAGCGGTTACCGGGAGAAGTTAGGAATGCCGGCAGTCTATTACTATCTGGCAGTCTTCGATGCTCTGGGAGATATTAAGAGCCAGTGGACGAGGACGAAATCTAAGATCGTGAAGCTGGTTAATAAGAATGAAGGCTTCACGGATGAGGAAAAGCATTATCTGCGTTTCCTATTAAAGGTAAGTAATGCGTTCGAGGCGGTGTTGAATCAGAAGCCGGTGGAATTGACGGCGAAGATGGGGAAACAGTACCGCGAGTTGGCGGAACAGGTGGATACAGAGCGGTTGGATCGGTATCTGTGCAGACAGGTAAGGAAATATCACGCGAAGCTTCATACGGATGCAGCAGATGTGTTTTCCATAGCAGAGCGGGCATACCGTTATGCGGACCATGGAATCTACATTTCCATCAAGGAGAAGCGCAAGCGTGTCTTCGTACCGCTGACAGATAACAATCAGTACAAATGTCAGCTGCGGATCAAGCTGTATCCTGATGGGAACCGTATCGAGATCAAGGTGCCGGTAAATGTCTCTGTTAAGAGCCATACAGACTACCTGAATCAGGTGGGCGTGGCGGTTGGCTTCTATACGATGATGACCACGGATGAGGGGCATCGATATGGGGAGGAATTAGGCAGATACCAGTCGGAGTATTCAGACTGGATCCGGGAACAGACCACCATTTACTGGAAAAATAAGAATGATAATCCGGGACGCAAGAAATATCAGGCGAAAAAACGGCGTCTGGAGGAACAGCTTCACAGTTATATCAACCATGAATTGAATCGTTTCCTGTTGGAAGAGAAGCCGGAGAGCGTCTATATCGTGAAACTTCCGAAACCTCGGGCCGGAGGAGCGATTAAGAAGATCAATCATTCTCTTGCGCAGTGGCAGAGAGGATATATCAGGAAGCGTCTGACGCAGAAATGTGCGGAGCAGTCTGTAGAGATCGTGGAAGTGCTCGGGAAGGATATCAGCAATGAGTGCAGTGTGTGCGGTGCGATTGGGACGAAGTCGGATGGGATGTTTCGTTGTCCGGCATGTGGTTATCTGGAAGAAGAAAAGATGAATACTGCCCGGAATGTGAAGAAACGAGGGCAGGGAGACGGTGTGCTGTTTTAAGTGTTGGCGTTGAAAAAGAGTAAGTATATGTATTATATTTAACAAATTTTGGTCATAAGAACAGCCATTTAGATAAGCAACGGTGATGAGCCGGGGCTTTACCATGAAGGACTAAAGGGCGGGTTCATGATAAAGCAGGTGTGTAAGCGTCTGTGATATAAAAAGGAGTGTATTGACACATTTATATATGAGGTGGTCAGGCTAGACGGTGGATAGTGGAAATTGGCCGGATAGCGGATGGATTACGGAGTGTCAATGTGTCAGTACATTGTGATACGGCATTAGAAGGCGGGGGAAGAGGGTGACCTTAGGAGCCGCGGATTGGGTATGCCAGGACCTTGTGAACATGGGAGTGACAAACATGATGTAGCGGGGAGCGAAGCGGAGAGATTCGCATCATCCTTGAGAGAGGGTGACCAATATGCCTTATTAAAATCTCAGTAGAGAATATAGATGGGTATTTATAAAGTATATGTATTTTATTATAAATAATGTTGGTAAGAAGATTTTTATGCAAAATAGTATTAAAACAGATTGTTGAAACAATTATGCATTTGGATAAACGGAGTAAAGGAGGAAAATATCAATGAAAAAACAGATTGTTATGGTATTGATATCTGCTCTTGTAATAGGTGGAAGCAATCTAAGTTTGCCAGGAAATGTTGTGAATGCAAAACAACTGGATGAAGTAGAAAAAAAGGAAGAGAGTTCAGTTTTTGCTACAGAGGAAGAGAACAAAGAGAAAGATAGTGAAAAAGAAGAAAGTGTAACTGAAGACACGGAAGAAACACAGAAAGACATTGATGAAGATACATTGAACACAGAAGAAAAGGAATTAGAAGTAATATCTGATCATTCTGATATATTGGAATCTTCGGAGGTGGAGATGACAGTGCCAATTTATAATTATGAAATTGACAATGTGATTGTGCCGACAACCTATGCTATGTCGTTAAATCCGTATGGGCTTCCTATTGTAGTTGGTAAAGATAATGTCTCCACGGAACAAGTGGTATCAAAAGAATATGGCATTATCAACAAAAGTTCAACTGATAAAATTGTGACGGTTACATTAACAGTTGAAGACTTAAATAATGAGATTACGTTTGTAGATTCTGAGGAAGAGGTTAAAAATTCTGATGATGAAACGTATGCCGTATATCTGTCAATCATACCGTCTGATGGAAAAGAAATTAAAATCGATGGTGTGGAAGCTGATACAGATACATCTGCTTCGGCATTGTCAGATGTAGATATGTCAGGGGCAAAAGAACAGGCAGTTGCATTACATGCTGGAGAGAATCATATAGCATTCAGGCTCTCCAGAGCGACTTATAATTTCGACAATATAAGTTTATCAAAGGAGAAACCAGAAGCGGAAGAGGTGCTTAATTTGATTGGTTTGAGTCCGGATGGTAGAAGTGTAACAGCCTTTACATTCGGTGGGGCGATGAATCCAAAGGCAGATTGGGAGAAGTTGTCAAAAGGTATCAAAGTTAGCGCTGCGTATGATTATCAGACTGCAGATGGAACTGAAAAGATTATTGATGGGACAGGGTCTCTAATCGCTGTTGATTAGTAATGAAAATATAAAGATATAAGGCGGGGGTTACGGTTCTTTATACGATTCTAAATACTCGCTTTATATAGAAAACAAGGAGTTGTAATATGGAAAACCAGAAAGAAACTGCGAACAAAGGGCGCAGGAAAATGATTATCATTGCTTTTGTCGTATTATGTGCAGCATTGGTTGTATGTGTAGTATTGTTGCTTCAGAAGACAAAACCCAAGGAACTTGATAGAGGTTTTGTTGATGAATCCAATAAGGATACAGTTATGGAAGACATGGGCGATAAAGTTGCAGAAGGAATGTTTGAATGTAAGATGACTACATCATGGGTATTTGAAGATGGGAAATCTGAGTCTCCTAATGCATATGTGGCTAATGTAGAAAATAACCTACATACAATATATTTCGATGTATATGAAAAGGCGACAGAAGAACTGCTTTACTCATCACCGATGCTTCCAGTTGGAACAGAACTCGATAACATCAAGCTAGAGAAAGAACTTCAAAAAGGTGAGTATGATGCTGTGGTGATGTACACTCTGGTAGATGAAGACAATGAGGAGGTGAGCACAGTAGGCTTCGATATTACAATTTCCGTTAATAATTAAAATTATAATTAGGAGGAGATCAAAATGAAAATGAAGAAAGCTCTTGCACTTACAATGAGTGCGACAATGGCTATGGGAATAGCTATGCCTGTAATGGCAGCGGATCCAACGGTAACGGCACCGATATATTCTTTTGAAGTTTTGGATGTTGTTGTTCCAACTACTTATGAGGTGGCATTTAATCCGGAGGGATTGACTGTTAAAACAGGTGATTCGACTACGTCTACGGATCAAATTATATCCAGGAATTATGGTATGATTAATAAGGGTAATAAAGACCAAGTAATGGCGGTTGCTCTTAAGGTTGAAGACCAAAATACAGGTGATAATAAAGTTACATTTGTAGATTCTGAAGATGAAGTCGATAATGCAAAAGCTGGCGAGTATAAGATTCACTTAACGGCGATAGCGGCTGATACAACGGAAGTAACGGTAGGATCACCAACACCTGCTTCAGCTGATGAAAATACAGCGGCGACAGATTTGAACAGTGTTACTATGAATAAAGCAGCGGATACAACAGCAGTTACTTTAAAAGATGGAGATAATAAACTTGCTTTTAAGCTTGATAAAGCAGTATATAGCCCTAAGAGTGGTTCTGAGCTTGAGTTGGGAGCAACTGGTTCGAATAGTAACAATGTGGCAAGCAATTTTGAGATAACAAGTCTGGCAGCAGCTGGTAAAGGAATTACTGCATTTACTTTCGGGGGATCAATGAATAATGTTGATACGAATTGGAGCAAGTTAACAGCTGGAATTAAGATTACTGCTACGTATAGCAATGAGATCGCATCTTCTAATACATCAGCTGTGTCTGGAACAGGTGCAATGATTAAAGTTGGGCCTCAGGTTATAGCTGACACATCAGGATTGATTACAATTTCAGGTTTAACTGCAGATCAAAATTGGAAGTCAATGACTGTTACAAATGAAAATGGTACATTTGACATAAACAGCGGTGATGTTGAATGGGACAATTCTCAATGGAGTGAAGAAGCAGGTGGGACATTAAAAGTTCAGCTTAAAGAATCTTGGTTAGGTACTTTGCGTGGGAAGAATGGTAGTACAACGGTTACATTGACAGATGATAATACTATATCTGCACCATTAGCAATACCTGCATCATAAAAACAATAGTATTAATTATAGGCATATATTATTAGTTTATTTAAGCATTTTTATAGAGTAGATGTGTTTTGTGAAATACGTCTGCTCTATTATTTGAAGCGAATTTATAAAGGATTAAAATAAATACAAAGATATTGAATATGGAAAACAAAAAAATATTTGTGACAATGTCTTCGATGCCTCCATATGACGAATATATAGATGCCATAAAGCCTTTATGGGATAGTCATTGGCTGACTAATATGGGAAAGTATCATCAGGAATTAGAAGAAAAATTAAAGAACTATTTAGATGTTCCGGAGTTGTCGTTAATGGTAAATGGACATATGGCATTGGAAATGATAATTCAAGCATTTGAATTTCCAAAAGGCTCAGAAATAATTACTACACCGTTTACCTTTATTTCTACAACACATGCGATTGTTAGAAATCATTTAAAACCAGTTTTTTGTGATGTGAAAATGTCTGATGGAACAATTGATGAGACAAAATTAGAGGATTTAATTACAGAGAATACTGTGGCGATCCTCCCAGTACATGTGTACGGAAATGTTTGTAATGTTAAAGAAATACAGACAATAGCAGATAAATATCGACTAAAAGTTATATATGATGCAGCTCATGCTTTTGGTGTTAAGTATGCTGGCAATGGGATTGGAAACTATGGGGATGCTTCAGTTTTTAGCTTTCATGCAACAAAAATTTTTAATACAATTGAAGGAGGTGCTGTGGCTTTTTTCTCTCCTGAAATTCGCGAAAAATTATATAACCTAAAAAATTTTGGAATTCGTGGAGAGGAATTAGTTGTTGATATAGGCGCAAATGCAAAGATGAATGAATTTGCTGCAATCATGGGATTATGTAACTTAAAGTACATAGATTTGGTATTAGAAGAACGAAAAAAAAGATATACATTTTATAAAGAAAATCTTAATTCTGTCAGAGGAATCAAGTTGTTTGATTCAAACATAAATGTAGAACCTAATTATGCATATTTTCCAATTTTAATAAAAGAGGATTATAGAGTAAATAGAGATGAGTTACAAGATTCATTAAAAAAGTACGGTATTTATTCAAGAAAATATTTTTACCCCCTTACTTCGGATCAAGCTTGTTTTAAAAATAAGTATAAAAAATGCAAATTAGAAAATGCAAGAAAACTTGCCAAACAGGTATTGGTTATACCTTTATATGATTCTTTGGAGAAAAGTATCATATATCAAATTCTTAAAATTATAACAGGGAGTAAATAGAAAAGATAATATATTGGAAGAAAACATGTATGATTAGGAGAGTAAAATGCAGAGTATATATTATGATGAAAATTGGGCTATACTGCAACAAGAGAAAGAAGGAGGGGAGGCAGAGATATATCAGTGTCAATGTAGTGATTGCTTGATTAAATATGTTTTTATTAAACGAAAAGCTGGTATTATTAAAGGTATACAGTATTATGATATTTTAACACCGAGAGGTATGGGGGGACCAAGGATTGCGAAAGGTCATTTATTTGATTTAGAAAAATATAATGATGATTTTTTGGAATATTGCAAGGAAAAAAATATTATTGCAGAATATGTGAGATTTGATCCATGGAATAGAAATTATTCGATATTTGGAGAACTGTTAGATAAAACAGAGTACTATGGTAATTTATATTGTAATAATTTATGCGGAAATTTTTATAAAGAAGAATATGATAGAAATGTTATAAGGAACATTAAAAAGTATTCAGACAATATAGAGGTAGTATTTGATTTTGAAGGAAAAGAGATAGATGCATTTCTTGAATTATATAAGTTTACAGAAGAAAAATATAAGGTTGGAAATTATTATCATTTGTCTAGGGAATTTTTATTAGATTATTTTCGATTATTAAATGGAAAAGTAGCAATAGCAAATGCGATTTATCAGACGAAAATAATATCATCTGCTATTGTTTTATTTGGGGAAGATATTGTTCATTATCATTTTCTGGGCAATGATCCTCAGTATAGAAGAGTATATGCTAATACAATAATTATGTATAAAATTGCTCTTTTAGGTCAAAAGATGGGGAAAAAATTATTTGATCTCGGAGGAGGGGTTATTGATGGGAGTACAGCTGATTATAAAAGACGTTTTGTAAATGAAAGTGGAATTTATCCGTATTATGTAGGAAAACGTATTTTAAATAAGGATATTTATGAAAAATTAATTGATAGAAATGGAAAAAATCGAAAAGGATATTTTCCAGAATATAAAAGGGATAATTAAAAATAAGGAAATTCTATTACAGGCTAGTAAATTAATAGAGAGAAAAATCAAAGAGGTGTTTTAGTAAAATTGAATGGAATGATTAGAAGAAATTTTTTTTGGTTAGATGATAAAATATATAATAATTCATTAGTAAAAAAGCAATATGATGAAATTATGTATGCATTTAGAGAAGAAGAAAATCTATTGACAACATGGATGCAGCAAAGAAAATGTTTGCTAGATCATGCTACACAAACAACAAAGTTTTATTCATCATATGAAGGAAAGAGTTTTGAAAAATTTCCAGTTATTAATAAAAGTATTTGTCTAGAGAATTATAAGGATTTTGTTTCAAAAAATTACAAAGCGCAAAAAATACATAGAATGAGCACTAATGGATCTTCTGGAACACCTTTTACAATTATTCAGGATATAAGGAAAAGAAGCAGAGTAATTGCAGAATTAAAAGCATTTATGGCATTGCGTGGATTACTACCTAATCAGAAAATGATATATTTAGATGCAATGTCTGCAAGAAATAAAGGGAAGACAAGGTTTGAGCAATGGAAAGAAAATATTTGGCGTGTTGATATTAGTAATTTGGGGAGAGAAAATGTTGAAGATGTAATAATGTTTATGCAAAAACACGCTGGAAAACTTGTTTTGGGATATCCTTCAACAATGGAATGTATTGCAAATTATTCTACAAATGATGATAGAATAAAAAAATTAGGAATTCAAACTGTGATTACAGCAGGCGAAACATTACATTCTGAAACAAGAAGAAAGGCAAAGAGAGTATTTGGAAAAAATTGTGATGTTTTATCAAGATATTCAAATCAAGAGATGGGAATTTTGGGACAGGAAAAAGAAGAATATGGTTCATATTTATTAAATCATTCTAGTTATTATTTTGAATGCCTAGATTTAAATGAAGACAAGCCTGCTAAAGAAGGGGATATCGGACGAATTGTTATTACTGATTTATATAACTATGCATTTCCACTTATAAGGTATGATACAGAAGATACAGGGATAATAGGAATGGATCAAAACGTTTCTATTTATCCAGTATTAAAGACGGTTTTTGGGAAAAAGAAAGATATTCTATTTGATTGTAAAAAAGAACCTGTAATTCCAGATGTAATAGATGAAATGTTTTATGGAAAAGATAATATAAAACAATGGAAGCTGATACAAAAGGATTATACAAAAATTAGGTTAATAGTAAACTGTAATGAAAATGGTAAAAGAGATGTAGAAAGAATTTGTAGTAAACTAAAAAAACATTTTGGTAATGAAACTCAGATTGCAGTAGATTACGTGGATCAAATATCAGATGAAAAAGGTGGAAAATATCGGTATATTGTATGTGAAATACCGGGGAAATAGTAATTGCTTTTAATAAAAGTTATGCGATGCATTTATAAGGAATGTAAATATGAATACATTGATTCATAAATTGAATTACACATTAAATAATAATCAATTTTATATTAAACGTGATGATCTTATACCTCAATATTATGGAGGAAATAAAGTGCGAATTGCACAAGAATATTATAGAGATATGGTGAAGAAAAGAAGTAATTGTTTTGTGGCATATGGAAGTGAAAATTCTAATATGTGCAGAGTGATAGCTTTGATGAGTGCAGAAAAGGGATATCCATGTTTTATAGTATATGGATGCGAAAAGAATGAAAAAAAAGTACTAGGAATTAATGATATATTAGTGAAAAATTCTGGCGCCGATATTATAAAGGTTTCTAAAAGTAATATAAAAGAAGCAATAGAAATGTCATGCAGAAAAGCAAAACAAAGAGGATATAAACCATACTATATATTTGGTAATTCACAAGGAAAAGGAAATGAAAAGACTGGTGTGAAAGGCTATATATCTTGTTATAAAGAAATAAAAGCTTATGAGGAAATAGAAAAAATAATTTTTGACTACATTTTTGTGACGAGTGGAACGGGAATTACACAGGCAGGATTGATTGCGGGGAGTGTTTTGGAGAACGGAGAAGAGCAGATTATAGGTATTTCAATTTCAAGAGAGAAAAAAAAGCAGGAAGAATATATACGTTACTATTTAAATCAATATTTTGAAAAAATGATAATATGGAATGAAAATATAATACAAGTTTATGATAAAGCATTGCAAGGTGGTTATGGGTATATAAGTGAGAGAAATAAAAATTTTATTTCTAATTTTTGTAAAAAAAATAGTGTTCCTTTAGATTATACATATATTGGGAAAGGAATATACGGTATGATGAAATATTTAGAAGAGAAAAAAATATTAGGGAAAAAGATTTTGTTTATTCACACTGGCGCAACACCGCTTTTTTATGAAGATATATTAAAGTGATTTGAATAATAGAAAATTAAAATGTGGAGAAAAGTATGAATATAATGCTAACATCTGCCGGACGTCGCGCATATATGGTTAATTATTTTAAAAATGCAGTGAAAGGAAAAGGGAAAGTATATGTGGGGAATTGTGACGAAAATGCAGTTTCTTTTCTGTATGCGGATGAGACCGTAATAACGCCTTATATATATGAAGATGGATATATTGATTTTTTGATTGATTACTGTGAATGCAAAAATATTACATTAGTTATTCCGCTATTTGATATCGATTTGTACATATTGTCTATGAATAAAGCGGAATTTGAGAAAAAGAATATACATCTAATTGTTTCTGATATTTCAGTAATTGAAATATGTAATGATAAATGGAAGATGAAATGTTTTTTAGAAGAAAATGAGATTTTAACACCTAAAACATATTTAAAAATCGACGATGCAGTAAAAGCCATCGAAGAGCAGGAAATAAAATATCCATTGATTATAAAACCACGTTGGGGGATGGGATCAATTGGTGTATACGAAGCAGATAATTTGGAAGAATTGAAAATTTTATATTCCAAAACTAATAGAGAGATTAAAGAAAGTTACCTAAAATATGAATCAAAACAAGACTATTCAAAAAGTGTATTAATACAAGAAAAAATAATAGGAGAAGAGTATGGGGGGGATATCATCAATGATTTAAAAGGAAGATATCAAAATACGATTGCAAAAAAAAAGTATTCTATGAGAGCTGGAGAAACAGATATAGCTATTATCACAAAAAACTATATGATAGAAAATTTAGGGATGAAAATTGGTAAAAGATTAAATCATATTGCTAATTTGGACGCTGATTTTATAGTTACAGATAAAAAGGAAACATATGTGATTGATTTAAATGCAAGATTTGGTGGGGGATATCCATTTAGCCATTGTGCTGGTGTAGATTTACCAAAGGCAATTATTATGTGGTTACAAGGGGAACAGGTACAAAAAGAACTATTACTTCCACAATTTAATATAAAAGGTTACAAAGAAATTAATGTTTGTAAATAGAAGTGGAGCTAATTAGACACGAAGTCGTGTCTGTAAGTCAGATATAAAAGTGGTATTGATAGCAAAAATCTTGCGACTTGGATCGAGACCGTAGTATACAGACAGTTCTTTCACAATACAAAAGTGCCTTGGAGTTATGACCCTTGCAAGTTAGATGACAGCGGTTAGTTCGTCTATCTGCGGCACTGTACAGCATGTGATGTTGGTAGAACGTCGACTGATCGGAGCAATCAAGAAAATGAAAGTGTAAGGAGAACTTGGAAAGTATAGGTAAGTGGAGTTAAAACGTGAAAATGAGAATTATGTTATATGGTTTAGGAAGAGGGTTAGAAAGTGTCAAAAAGAAATTGAAAACTGAGCATAAAATAATCGGATATGCGGATTCGTTTGCAAAGATAAAAAAGTATGGGGGAGGGGTGAATTTTTATGAATTAAATAAAATTAAAGAGATTGAATTTGACTATCTAATTGTAACTATTCAAAATTGTAAAGAAGCTTGGAAAGTTCGAAATATGTTAGTTAATAATTATGGAATTAATTCAGAGAAAGTAATTCCATTTTATGTATACGCGAACAGAGAATTGTGGGATATCAAAATGCGAACTTATGATTTAGAAGAAATCAGGGGATTGATTTTTGGTAATTCTAACGCTGCTTATGCTTTCCTGGAGAAAGAACTATCTACTCCTTTTGTAAATTTCTCTGTTCCAAGTCAGGATTTATATTATGAATATCAGGTGTTTTGTAAATGTATAAGAAAGTATAGTAAGCTATTAAAAAATTTAGAATATATAATCATAGACTTGTATGATTATATAGAATTTAATGCAGATTGTTCACTATCATCAAATATATTGAATTATATGTATTATGGCGGTATTTATTCCGAACACAATTTTTCTAAAAATAATAATTTTAAGAACAGTTTAAATCAAGAAATGTTTATGCGATATGGCATATTTCTAAAAAAGGATTTTCGAAATGTTTGGAAGGAGTTATTTGCTGAAGAAGGATCTGTTTTAACTTTGGAAGTAGAGAATAGATGGACTCATATAGAAATCAATGAGCCATTGAGTACTGAGTTATTGAATGGAAGTATTGTTAAGAATAGATACGACTCAACAATAAACGAAAACAAAATAATATTAGATAATTTCATAAGAGAAATCAGGAAATGGAACCCACATATGAAAATTATTTTAACACTGATTCCGCGTTATATTACTATGGAGAGAATTACAGAGCAGATTCTTTTGTCATGGAAGATAGAATTTTTAAATATAGTGAAAGGATTTTGTGATCAGTATAATTTATATTTTTTTAATTATAAATACAAGAAAGAAATATCTGAAAATCATATATTTTACGCGGATATACAACATATGAATACAATTGGTGGAAAGGCTCTTTCGGCTATATTGGATGAGGATTTAAAAAAAATAGATATAAGTAGTTAATAAAGTTGAGAAAGAATGTGACATTTTGCAAAATATTATGAGAAACAAATTTTTGGCATGTACTATTTTTGATCATGATTTATATTTCATATCAGAAGAAGATTGTATTTTGATGAAGATGAATACAGATAGTGGAAAAGTTGAGTATTTAAACAGACCCAATAGTTTGGATGTACAGATATCAGATCCATTAATATGGAAATTGCCTGATAAAATGATGGTGCATGAGAGAAAAATATATGTGTTGGAAACAGACGGTAGACGTTTAGTGGAATATTATGTTGATGAAAATCGATATCGTTGTATTGAGCTTGATTGTTCTGTTTTTGAATGTTGCAATTTTGCTGCCTTTGCAATATATAATGATAAGGCATACATTTTTCCTAGTTATTTAGATAAAGTGATTATTGTTGATTTAACAATAGGAAGTGTGATTCAGCAATTAAGTATTTGTACAGATATTTTATACGAATTCGATAAGACAGAGAGCATTCCATCTAAATTATTTTCGTGTGGATGTAGAGTGGGAAATTCTGAATGGATATTTATGGAACGGCTTGGTGAAGTTGTTGAATATAATATGGAAACCGATGAGTATCAGAGACATATAGTTCCGGCTAAGATAAAAGGTTGTGCTCATGCTGAGTGGAAAAATGATACATTTTATATTTTAAGTTTAGAAGGAAAAGTGTATAAATGGAACTTTTATAATAACAATGTTAGAGAATGGTCATTGGGGAATCAATCAAAATCTTATCCGGCATATAGGGAAATGGTTATAACGAATGGTGTGATTTGGATATTACCAGAAGTGGGAAATGATATATTGATGATTGATATTGAAAAAGATTATGTTGAAAAATATTCTAATTACCCGATGGATTTTTCTTACGAGGCGCCAGAACATTATAGTAAATATTATGTACACTGTGAAGATGATAATTTTTATTATTTTTCAATGCATTCAGGTAACTATATTTTTTGTGTTGATAAGTTTAGTGGAAAAGAGAAATGGATTAAACCAATTGAACCGAATTATATAGAATATTATGCAAAAAATAGTTGTTACGTAAATGAACGGAGATATAATCTCAAGAATTATTTTAGCAATATTAATTCAAAAAATTTTTTTTTACAAAATGAGAAGTTTAATATAGGATCAAGAATATGGGAAAGGCAGAAAAAATATGAAAGTTTGTAAAATGGGTTTAGAAAGTATATGGATTAATCGTGCGGATGGAGGAGTCAAAGTTTGCGGATGGACAGATTATTATTTGGGTAGTTTGTTAGAAGAAAGTATCGAGGATTTATGGAATGGAGAAAAGGCAGAAGAATTTAGAAAATCAATGATAGACGGTTCATATCGTTATTGCTTTGAAGACAAATGTCCATATTGTGCAAATCATACGAGAGATAATATCATGGTAGAGTATAATGTGCCGAAATATCCCAGATATTGCAGTTTATCCTATGAAGAATCGTGTAATTATGTTTGTAGATTTTGTAGAACCAAAAAATATATACCTAAAGAAAAAGATCAAGAAAAAATTAAGCATATTGAAAAGGAGATTCATAAATTTATTAATGGTTTAGAAGTATTGTCAAGTAATGGTGTGGGAGAAGTGTTTTGTAGTCCATCCATATTAAATGTTTTGAGTAATATAGAATATAATGACAATATGAAGATAGAATTAGAAAGTAATGGATCTCTATTTAATAAGAAGAATTGGGAAAAGATTTCGAATATTGGGAAAAATGACTTGACTGTATATATTACAGTTCATAGTTTTAGGGAAGATACATATCAATTTTTGTCAGGTACAAATCTTCCGGTTGATAATGTTATAAAAAATTTATATTTTATAAAAAATCTTAGGGAGAGAGAAATAATAAATCATTTCGAAATAGCTACAGTGATATGCGAAAGAAATTTTCGTGAAATGCCAGAGTATGTAAATTTTTGCTTAGAAGAATTTAATCCAGATGCAATCAGGTTAAGATTTTTTGAACCGTATGGTGTTAGAGATAAAGTAACCGAATGGTATTATGATATAAGGAATCCATATCATCCTTATTATGAAGAATTTGTGAAAATAATGGAAAACCCTATTTTTAATAATCCTAAGGTGTGGAAATGGCAGGGGGATCATATGTCTGTGCCAAATGAGCATCCTTGGTTTATAGAGAAGAGAAAGACAAAAGTATTGAGCGACCTTATAACAATGGAAAACATAAAAGAGAAAATAGAAAATTATTTGGAGGAGCATGGAATAGATACTTTTGCCATATATGGATATGGATGGGTTGGTAAGGCAATTGTTAGAATTTTTGAACAGAATAATATAGAGTGTAGGGCAATTTTTGATTCATTCTTTTTAGAAGAGAATAATAGCGAAAATAATTATAAAATATTAAGGCCGTGCGAAGAGAAGATCAAGGATGTGGATATGATAATTGTTACATCTGAAGCATATAAAGAAATAGAAGAAACGATAAAAGAATTAAAATATGAAGGAACTGTTATCGGGATAAAGAAACTTGTAGAAGAAATAAATTCTTGAGTTAGTTAAATTATGTTGGGAGAAAAAATGCAGGATATTTTAGTGTCAATTTGGTGTCTTACCTTTAATCATGAACGATATATAAGAGATGCAATTGAAGGTTTTTTGGTTCAGGAGACTAACTTTAGATATGAGATAATTATTCATGATGATGCATCGACGGATCACACATCAGACATTATTAAGGAATATGAGAGAAAATATCCTGAAATCATATACGGGATTTACCAGAAAGAGAATCAATATAGTAAAAATTATCCCGATGGAAAATGGATACAAGAGCTGCAAAGCCAATATTGTAAAGGGAAATATATTGCCTTTTGTGAAGGAGATGATTTTTGGATTGATATTCATAAATTGCAGATTCAGGTTGAATGGCTAGAGAAACATCCAGAATTTAGTATGGTTGCACATAATGCTATATGCTGGGAATACAATAATGGGATTATAAAAAGCATGTCACCCTACAAAAAGAGTAAAGAAGTGTCGCACGAAGAGATAATTATGCAATATCATGGGAATATTCCAACAGCATCATTGGTTATACGGGCAGATACAATTCAAATGGACGACTTCTTTTTTGGAACAGGTGTCGGTGATTGGACGCAGCAATTACATTGTATAATGCAAGGAAAAATATTCTATTTTGATAGAATTATGTCAGTATATCGTGCTTATCATGATAATTCATGGACTAAAGATATATGGAATAATCCAGATAAATATTTTGACCATTGTCTTAGGATGATAGAATTCTTTGAAAAGTATAATGAATATACCAACAGAGAATACAAAAAATATATTGTTAGTAGAATTCAGATGTACGTGTATATTGTAATCGATATGAATAGAAGAGGGTTAGATTTTTTTGAACAATGTAACCGACTAGATATTAACAATAAATTTAAATTCCATAGTTATATTGGACAAATAAAACGAATCTTTATGCAATTGAATGATGAGAATTATTATGATGAAAACTTAGAGCAATTTGTTAAAAGTTACGATCATATTATTATTTTTGGAGCAGGAGATTATGCAACAAAAATTGCTGCCAAATTAAATAAGAAAAGGATTCGTTTTGATGGTTTTGCAGTTTCAGATGGAAATTGTGAAAAGACACAATATATGGGAAAAGCTGTTTGGAGAATGAATAATATTCCATTTAATAAGAAGAGTGTGGGAATTATAGTTGCGATAAAACCAGTCAAATGGTATCAACTTATAGATATTTTGGAAGAAAATCAATTTACGGAGTATACATGTCCGTTTTTGTTTAAGGATGAATGAGGAGATGAAAATATTATTATGGAGTATATGTTCACCATGGACCATAAATTTTGTGGAGAATTTTCTTGTAAAGAACAATTATGAAGTATGGATACTTAATACAAGCAATAAAAAAGAAAGCAAGGAATACATAGACTTTTTTGAAAGCGGAAGACTTCATTTGGTTGAGTTACCACCATTAATTTCCGAAATTAATGAAGGAAAAGCACAAGGCGATTTATTTAAAAATTTTTATGGGAGATTTTTACGGTTAAAAACTATTATAAAATCTGGTCCATTTGAGGTGATAAATATGCAGTTTGTGCGTTTTACAGATTTAGCAGATATCATTTTATTGAAATATCTTATGAAGAGCAAGTTAATATTGTCATATTGGGGAAGCGATCTATTTCGTGTTAATAGAAAGGAATTGACCGCTCAAGGAAAATATGTTAGACATGCTGATTTTATAACGTTTGATAATATTGACTTAGAAATAGAATTTAAAAAAATATACAGAAAGAAAATACCTTCAAAAGTAGTTTTGTTTGGTTTGCCTGTGCTGGATATTATTGATAAAACCAGTAGAAAAATGGCGGATGAAGATATACGAAGGCAATGGGGAATAGCAAAAGATAAGATAGTTATAGCAATTGGATATAATGGTATTCCACAGCAACAACACAAAAAAGTTCTTAGTGCAATTAGTAAACTAGATAAACAATACAAAGAAAAAGTTGTCTTATTATTACAAATGTCTTATGGCGGATCAAAGGAATATAGAAAGGCTGTAATTAATGCTGTAAAAAAAACAGGATATGAATATATAGTTATCCAACATTTTTTATCTAATGACGAAGTAGCTGAATTACGGATTATAACTGACATATTTATAAATGCGCAAACTACAGACGCATTTTCAGGAAGTGTTTGTGAATATTTATTTGCTAATACGATGCTTATAAACGCTAAATGGTTGCGATATAAGGAATTTGAAAAATATAATTTTCAGTATTTAGAATTTCAATGTTTTAATGAAATTCCATTGCTTATAAGTCAAGTAATGGAAAACGAAATAGATGTTTCAAAGAACAAGGAATTGGTGTGGAAACTGAGATCTTGGGAGTATTGTGCTCCAAGATGGAAAGAAATATACAAGAGGATGTGTAAATAATGTTAAAAACGGCAGTAATCCTTGCTGGGGGGAAAGGGACAAGGCTCCGGCCATATACGGTGGCAATACCCAAACCATTAGTTCCTGTAGCGGGTAAGCCTATATTGGAGATTATTATTATTCAATTAGCAAAGCAGGGCTTTAAGCGGCTCATAATCACGGTTAATCATCAGGCTGATATTATTATGGCATATTTTGGTGATGGTAGAAAATGGGGAATAAAGATAGAGTATTCACTTGAGGACACACCGTTAGGCACTATGGGACCAATAAAGTTAGTACAAGATTTGCCGGATTATTTTTTGGTAATGAATGGGGATGTTTTGTCGGATATTGGATATGCTGATTTTTTAGAAAGACATATAAAATCCGAAAAGATATTTTCAATTGCTAGCTTTCGGAGAACTCAAAAGAATGATTATGGCATTTTAGATGTTAAGGATAATATTTTAATTGGATTTAGAGAAAAACCAGAAGTTCAATTTGTTGTAAGTATGGGGATATATGCTGTTTCAAAGAAAGCAACAGAATATATTCCGGCTGATCAGTATTTTGGTTTTGATATGCTGATGAACAGTTTTTTGGAAAAGAAAATGGAGGTCGCTATATATGAGCATGTAGGATATTGGATGGATATAGGCAGGCCAGAGGATTATACAAAGGCTGATAGCGATATAGAAGAGGGTATTTTTAAATATTAGATTTGTATGGAGGAAACATAGAAATGTATCAGATACCATTATTTGATTTAAACTATGGAAAAGAAGAGGAACAAGCAGTGCTTGAAACTTTGAGGTCAAAATGGATTTCTATGGGACCGAAATGTGTAGAATTGGAGAAAAGATTTGCGGAAATGCTGGGGGTAGAATATGCATGTGCGGTTACAAATTGTACCGCCGCATTGCATTTGGCATGCTGTGTATTAGGGATCAAAGAGGGAGATGAAGTGATCTGTCCTTCTTTGACTTTTGCAGCAACGGTAAATTGTATCCGATATGTTGGAGCGGTTCCAGTTTTTGCGGATATATATGGGAATGATAATCTATGTGTAGACGCAGAACAGATAGAAGCTTTAATCACAGACAGAACAAAAGCAATCATACCGATGCACTATGCCGGATTTCCTTGTGATATGGACAATATCATGATGTTAGCAAGGAAATATCATTTGTATGTTATTGAAGATGCATGTCATGGTCCGTTATCTGAATATCATGGACATAACATAGGCACGATCGGAGATATAGGTTGTTTCAGTTTTTTTTCGAACAAGAATATCAGCACCGGCGAGGGTGGTATGTTAGTGACAAATAATGAAGAAATATATAGAAAAGTAAAACTTTTGTGTTCACATGGTATGACAACAATGTCATATCAAAGAGCATCAGGGCACGCGACAAATTATGATATTGCCGAATTGGGATATAATTACCGTTTGGATGATATACGTGCATCGCTAGGTATAACTCAGCTTAGTAAATTAAAGGAGGATTTGAAAAAAAGAGCTCAAATCAGGGAATGGTATTTAAGGTATCTTTCAGAATTAGATTTCCTTGAGATACCTTTTAAAGAGCATCAAGGATTTGTGAGTAATTATATTTTCCCGGTAGTATTGAAGGGCTCAAGGGCTGAAATGAGAGATGTACTTCGTGAAGGACTGCATGATAATGGAATTCAGACAAGCATACATTATCCGGCAATACATAGATTTTCGGTGTATAAAGAATTTTCAAGAAAATTACCTAATACAGAGTATGTTACAGACAACGAGGTAACGTTGCCGATGTACGCAAGACTTGAAAAGGAACAGATAGAATATATTTCTGATAAAATTGTTGAATGTTATGAAAAAGTATTACGATGAATAGATAGGGAAGGATAATATGAAAAGTTATAAGAGGGTTGTAAATGAGCGGTATGATAAACAAAAATATACCGGAGAGGGAATAGTAAAAGATATATATTCTCCGGTTAATCCAATAGGATTCTATGGAGAATATAAAGCGGCTCAAATTCTTTTTGAATTTGTAAATTTGATAAATCAAAATAGAAGAAAATTAGATGCTATAAAAATCTGTGACTGTGGGTGTGGAGATGGGATCAAAACAAGATTTTTAACTGAATTGTTGGAGAATCCAGACCAGGTTTATGGCGTTGAATTTTCAAGGAATAGATTGCAGCATTGTAAAAGTATGAATCCAGCTCTTCATTATGAATATGGTGATTTAACAGAGCCTGGTGGAGGCATTCCTTTTAACGTACAATTTGATGGGATTACTGCGTTTGTTGTTTTTACGCATTTTACAACAGAAAAAGAAATTTTAAGTGCGTTAAAGAATGTATATAATTCTTTAAATAGAAATGGACTTTTTTTATGGTATGAACTTAATGCCCGCAGTCATTGGGATGGAAAAAGAAAAAATGTTGATCATTGGGGATTTTCTATAAAAGAAATGGATAGATATGCATTAAAGGCAGGATTTAAATTAGTAAGGCAGTCATCTATATATTCAATCATTCCGTTTATCAATAAGCCGACTGTTTATTTAGTAAAGAGTATGAAAAGTATTTTGTTGTTAGAGCTTTTGGAAAGGCTTCCGTTTAAAAAGAATAATGTCATAAGAATCTATCGTAAGGAGTAGACGAAATGGAGGAGCGCCCTTTTTTTAGTATTATAACGCCAGTTTATAATTGTAAACGATTCCTAAAAAAGTGCATACAGTCTGTATTGGATCAGACGTATTTATCATGGGAATTAATTTTAATCGATGATGGTTCAACTGATACCAGTGGAGAGATTTGTGAAAGTTTTTCTTATGATAACCGCGTAAAAGTAGTCCATCAGAGTAATGCAGGAGAATTGGCTAGTCGGGCAAAAGGGAATACCTATGCTAAAGGAGTTTACGCTTTAGGTCTGGACGCAGATGACTATTTAGAAAAATCTTGTCTTGAGACGATAAAAAAAGCAATAGATATTTCCGGAAGTGATATGATCTTTTTTGGATATCGTAATTTTGGATGTCAACAGGGATATGTCAAATCTACACTAAAAGCAGGAAAAGAATATACACAAAAGGAATTGATTAAAGAGATCATTGAAAGAACTAATCATGCCATTTGGAACAAAGCCATTAAATTAGAGAGAATAAAAGAATCAGAAGATTTTGATCTAATCAGAAGATTGGATATCAATGCAGATTATGCACAAATTATTTCTATACTATGTAATATAAAAAGTGGTTATGTAATAGATGATATTTTATATAACTACCGTGTCCATAATAAAAGTGCATCCCACACATGTAAAATACAGCATATTCATGATACGGGATTTGTTACATCTTATGTTATTCGTAAGTTAAAAGAGCATTCTTTAATGGATACGGAAATTTATAATATAATAAATTTTGCATATTTGAAAATGGTTGCTCCCCGGTTAATGTTGTTGTTCCAGAATAATGAAATAACAAAAAATGATTGTAAAAAAATACATAAATCTAAAGCATATATTAGTTCAAAGAATGCAGAAACACGACATAATTTTAATAAATTTGATTTTTGGTTTCTTAAGCTGTTTCGATACAGACAATATTGGATGATAAGATTAATTACACAATTGCAGAAACTATAGAAAAGTCTAGAGGGTGGCTGTTTATGAAAGTAATGGTAACAGGAGCAGATGGTTTTATTGGGAGTCATCTGACAGAAGAACTAGTAAAAAAGGGATATCAGGTCAAGACATTTGTTTACTACAATTCTTTTAATACATGGGGATGGCTTGATACACTTCCTGAAAACATAATGTCAAATGTGGAGATATTTCAAGGAGATATACGAGATCCGAATGGGGTAGAAGAAGCCATGCTGGATGTAGATGCAGTATTTCATTTGGCAGCATTGATAGCGATTCCGTTCAGCTATCATTCACCGGATACTTATGTGGACACGAATATAAAAGGAACGCTGAATGTTCTTCAATCAGCAAGAAAATTGGGATTAAAAAAGGTTCTTATTACATCCACATCAGAAGTGTACGGAACAGCACAATATATTCCAATTAATGAGAAGCATCCGTTTCAGGGACAGTCTCCATACTCAGCAACGAAGATCGGAGCAGATCGATTGGCTGAAAGTTTTTACAAATCTTTTCAAGTTCCGGTATCAATTGTAAGACCATTTAATACATATGGACCAAGGCAGTCGGCAAGAGCAGTTATTCCAACAATAATTACACAGTTGCTTGGGGGGAAGACGGAGATTAAGCTTGGGGCGCTGACTCCAACCAGGGATTTCAATTATGTAAAAGATACAGTACATGGATTTATATCAATATTTGAATCTGAGAACACTATTGGAGAAGAAATTAATATAGCTACACAAAAAGAAATATCTATAGGAGAATTAGCACATAAACTCATTGATAAAATCAATCCTCAAGCAAGAATTATTTGTGATGGAGACAGGATACGTCCCGAAAAAAGTGAAGTAAACAGATTGCTGGGATGTAATGAAAAAATATTACGGCTGACTAATTGGAAACCGCAATATTCATTAGATGAAGGATTAGAAAATACAATAGAGTTTTTAAAAAGGAATTTAGATAAATATAAGATTAATATATATAATATTTAAAATTTTTATAATGCTTTCATGAAGGTAAAATAAGGAGAAAACAGGATGAAAAAAGGAATTATTTCAGTTATATCAGGAATTGCAGGCGTAATAGCAGGAGCGGGGGCAGTGACTAAAGTTTTGGGGAAATCACTTTCTAAAACAAATAATCTGTCGGATAAGCATCTTGCTTTATTTTTGATGATGAATCAATGGGTAAAAGTAAAGCAGGAAGGGAAAAATCTGTCAGAATATTTTGAAACTAACGGATATGAAAAGATAGCGATTTATGGGATGAGTTATGCAGGTGAAACTCTGTTAGATGAATTAAGGGAATCCAAAATAGAAGTTGTTTATGGAATTGATAATCGGGCAGATTCCATTTATTTAGATCTGGATATTGTAACAATGGAAGATACCCTTGAAGAGGTTGATGCGGTTGTAGTTACAGCAATTACATATTTTGAGGAAATAGCAGAAAAAATAGAGAAGAAATTAGAATGTCCGGTTATATCATTAGAAGATATATTATATGAGATATAAGATATGAAAATATTTGCTGAATAAGTATAAAATCGGCGGTTCAAATAATGTATGGAGAAGCATATGAGAAATTTAGGTGATAATGAGTTGAAAATTAATATTATAGGATTGGGCTATATTGGACTGCCAACTGCTCTCATGCTGACAAAAGGGAATTATGAAATAGTTGGGACAGATTTAAACCAGAAACTGATAAGTGAACTTGCAGACAAGTGCATGAGATTCAGCGAAAATGGAATGGAAGAGCTTTTGAAAGAGGCATGTAATAGAGATATCCGATTCACTGTGGAGTATGAACAGGCAGATGTATATATAGTGGCTGTTCCTACTCCGTATATCAAAACATCAAAAAAAGTAGATGCATCATATGTTATAGGTGCCGTTACGAAAATTTTAAAAGTTTGCCCTGGAGATTGTGTTATTGTGATTGAATCTACTATCTCTCCGGGAACGATTGACCGATATATCAGACCATTAATTGATGGACACGAGGGCGTGAAGTTGGCACATGCACCTGAGAGGATTATACCTGGAAAAATATTATTTGAATTAGAAAATAATTCCAGAATTATTGGGGCAGATACTAATGAAATAGGAACTTTGATAAAAACGATATATCAATCTTTTTGTAAAGGAACAATTGTCACAACGGATATAAGAACGGCAGAGATGATAAAAGTTGTAGAAAATACATATAGGGATATCAATATAGCTTTTGCAAATGAACTAACTAAAATATGTAAGGAAGCGGAATTAAATGTTTATGAAATAATCCGTACTGCCAACATGCATCCAAGGGTAAATATCTTATCGCCGGGACCAGGAGTGGGAGGACATTGCATTTCTGTAGATCCGTGGTTTTTGGTTGGAGATTATCCGGGACTGGCCAATATCATTTTAGCGGCAAGAAAGATCAATGATTCTATGCCAGAGTATGTTCTGGAAAGAATTTCTGAGATTATGGAAAAAGAGGGGATAAATAATATATCCCGGATTGGACTTTATGGATTGACATACAAAGAGGATGTTGATGACATAAGGGAGAGTCCGACATTGCAGATGTTGTCAATTATGAAAAAACATTTAGCATCAGGGATTAAAGTATATGACCCCTATATAAAAGAAAAGATATTGGAAAACCAGTTTTTAGAGTTTAAAGAGTTTACTGAGAATGTTGATTTTATTATTATCATGGTTGGACATAAACAGATTATCGAGCAGTTAGATATCATTAGAAATAAAATTATTCTTGATACTCGAAATGTTATTGAAATTGAAGGTGTTTACCGGTTATGAGTAAGAAAAAAATCTTGATTGTTTTTGGTACAAGACCTGAAGCTATTAAAATGTGTCCTGTAATTAATGAATTAAAAAGGAGAAAGGAATTTGCGACAATTGTTGCGGTGACAGGACAGCATAGAGAAATGTTGGATCAGGTATTGAATGCGTTTTCGGTGATTCCTGATTTTGATCTTGCGATTATGAAAGAGAGTCAGTCACTTTTCGATATTACTATAAATGTCATAGAAGGGATCAAAGATGTAATCATAAAGGTTGTTCCAGATGTTGTATTGGTTCATGGTGATACATCAACGGCCTTTGCAACGGCCTTGGCAGCATATTATCTTCAAATTCCGGTTGGGCATGTTGAGGCAGGACTTAGGACGAATAATATATACTCCCCCTTTCCGGAAGAGTTTAACCGGGAAGCAGTTTCTCTGATTACGGAATTTCATTTTGCACCGACCAAAGCAACGAAAGCAAACTTGATAAAAGAAGGTAAGCTGCCGAAAAAAGTATACGTTACAGGAAATACAGTGATAGATGCACTTAAGACAACAGTGATAGATGATTATTCACATCCGGATCTGGAATGGGCGATAAAAGCAGATGAGCCGGACAGTAATTCAAGGTTTGTCCTTTTTACAGCACATAGGCGCGAAAACCTTGGAGAACCAATGAAGAATATGTTCAGAGCGGTAAAAAGGGTATTGAATGAACATCGGCAGGTGAAATTAGTATATCCGGTACATTTGAATCCGGTAATACAAGAAATCGCTATGAGAGAATTTGGAGATTGTCCGAACATAAGATTGATTAAACCATTGGATGTGTTGGATTTTCATAATTTTATGTCCAGAGCTTATCTTATCTTGACGGATTCAGGCGGGGTGCAGGAAGAAGCGGCGTCATTAGGTAAGCCTGTTCTTGTAATGAGAGATACGACGGAGAGGCCGGAGGGAATCGAAACAGGAGTATTGAAATTGGTAGGAACAGAGGAAAAAGATATATATCGGGAGTTCGGTAGATTACTTACAGATCCATCAATATATAAGGGTATGAGCAGTGCAGAAAATCCATATGGGGATGGACAGGCATCTGTCCGGATTGCAGATATTTTAAGGGATTCACTTACCAAATAAAAGGGGAAAAATCTAAGATGGCAGAGGAAAGCACAGATATATTAGAGCGGTTAATTGACATATATAAGAATGATTTAGAGATTGCAGAATGCAGTTTTGAGATAATGGGGAAATTATTAGATAAAGCCTGCTTGAAGAAGAGAATAGATCAATGGAACGTTAAGAAATTGTATATTTATGGCGGCGGATATTTAGGAATACACTTTTATCAGGCATGTGATCATTTGCTGGAGATCCCTGCTGTGGTGGACAAGCAGGGATGCTTGCAATTGGGTATTGGAGAAATACCAGTTATCAGACCCAGACAATTACAGAAGATTTATGATCAAGAGCTGATAGTCGTGGCGTCTGTCAGATATTATCAGGAAATTAAAAGAGATCTAGTCTCATTTGTTCCGGAAAGTAAAATTGTTTTTCTGGGAGAATTTTTGGAGGGAATGATATCGTGATATATATTACATATGCAGATTTATTCCATACCTCTTATTTTGGCATAACTAAAAAAATAATGTCGCAGATTAAGATATTTCAGCAAAGCTGGAAGAGGGTTTATTATACAACTCGAAAAGGTAAAATGATTTATCTAATGGAAGGAAATCGTGTTATTGATAAAGAGTTAGCTGTTACGAGTGCAATGTGTAATAAATCAATAGATGTATGGCTTGATAAATATAAGATACAAAGAACTTACATCAGGTATGATTTCGCGGATAGAAGCTTTATGAATTTCCTAGAGTCTCAAAAAAATAAAAATATAAAATCAGTGTTAGAAATTCCAACTTATCCATATGATGGAGAGATTACAAACGAGCGGATTAGGATAGAAGATGAATATTATAGAAAGCAGTTATATCGATTCATTAAGTGTGCAGCGACCAATACAGAAGCTGAAAATATATGGGGTATATCATGCATTAAACTGTTAAATGGTGTAGATATGGATAAATGTCCGCTGCATATGAAGAAGAAAATAGATAAGAAAATAGTTCTGATTAGCGTAGGAAGTATGGCTATATGGCATGGATATGAGAGAATATTAGAAGGGATTTATAATTATTATGCTGATGGCAATCAGGAATATGACATTATTTTTAAAATAGTTGGAGATGGGCCGGAAAAGGGGAAATATTGTTTATTGACTGAGGAATATGGTTTGCAGTCCAGAGTAGAATTTTGCGGCATGTTGGAAGGGGAAGGCTTGAATAGACAATATGAACAGGCAGACATAGCAGTTAGTTCACTGGGATTATACAAAACAGGTATTCATTCAGTCACTCCAATAAAGGGGGCTGAATATTGCGCAAGAGGAATTCCTTTTGTATGTGGGTATCATGATATGCGGTTTCCTGAAGATGCAGAATATATCATGAAAGTATCTAATAATTCAGAGCCTGTAGATATGAGAGGAATCATTGATTTCTATGAAAATATTGTCTTGCAGAAGAATTTGAATAGAAGAATGAGGGATTATGCGACTGAACATTTTACGTGGGAGAAAATGATGGCTCCTATAATTGAATATTTAAAATAATAGTTTAGTGTTGGAAAGAAAATATGAAAAATGTGTATGATATTAGATTTGAGAAGAATTTAGTTTACATATTTCCTGTGGACTCATTAAGAACGACTGGAATTACACAGAATATGATTCATGAAAAAGCAGCAGTTATTCTTTATCTGTTTTATATTGATACACTGCCGAACTATTATGGTTATATTGATGGAATACCGGATTCTATAGACGTATATATTATTTCATCAAAAGCAGAGGTGTTGGAAACGGTTCAAAGCTGTATGGAACAATTGAGAAGGGGGCATATCCGGTATATTCTGAAGGAGAATACCGGACGGGATGTAAGCGCTCTTTTGGTTGCGGCTTCGGAGATTGTCAAAAAGTATCAATACATATGCTTCGTTCATGATAAGAAGGCACATGATATCAAGTTAAAAGATGCGACCAGTTTGTGGATAGAGAACTTATGGGAGAATTTGCTTGGAAGCGAGTCTTATATAGATAATATTTTGAGGAGATTTGAAGAAAATGACAGGTTAGGAATATTGGCACCTCCGGATCCAATCGGAGATCACTTTGCTGCATGGTATGGTTTTGGCTGGTACGGCTCTTTTTCAATAACAAAAAAGATTGCAGAAGAATTGGAACTTAGAGCCGATTTGACCGAAAATAGACCGCCGATTACTTTAGGGACAGCGTTGTGGTTTCGAAAAGAAGCATTAAGTAAATTGTTTGATAGAAGATGGACATATGACGATTTTAATGATGAGGGTTTAATGTCAGAAAAATATTTAAGCTACGGTATAGAACGCATTTTTGCTTATGTTGCACAGGATGCCGGATATGATACAGGAACAGTAATGACATCATCATATGCAGAAAGACAAACAAATTATCTGCAGTATTCTACGAGCAAGATTTTTTCGGAAATAAGACATTTTTTCCCGTTTTATACGGTGGATATGATAGAGGAATATAGAAAAAGTACAAGGAAGATGATTGAATTTGCAAGGAAAAATCCTTGCTTTTATCTATATGGTGCGGGTACACTTGGAAGATTCTGTCATTATGTGTTGCGTGAAGAGAATTTATTGCCTGCAGGTTATCTTGTCAGTGAGGAGGCTAAAAGAGAAATATCTGAGGGAGTGCCTGTTTTTTCAATAGAAAAGGTAAGAGTAGGATCAGATATGGGGGTTATTGTGACTGTGTTTGAGAAGAGCGCAAGGGAAGAAATTAAGAGGATTTTGAAAAAGAAAAAGATAGTCAATTATATAGAATTTTGGGAGGAATGATTCTCGTGAGAGTAATAGCTATGTATTTACCTCAATTTCATAGAGTAAAGGAAAATGATGAATGGTGGGGGGAGGGGTTCACTGACTGGGTAAGTACAAGACAGGCTGTACCTCTGTTTGAAGGACATTTTCAGCCGCATGTACCGTTAGATCAGAATTATTATGATCTGACGGATCAGGAGACCATGCTGTGGCAGGCAGAACTTATGAAGCAATATGGAGTAGATGGCGTCTGTATGTATCACTATTGGTTTAATGAAGGAAAAAGGATTCTTGAAAAGCCGGCTGAGAACTTATTACAGTGGAAAGAAGTATATATGCCGTTTTGCTTTTGCTGGGCAAACGAGACTTGGGCAAGATCTTGGAGTAACGTGAAAGGGAATGTTTGGTCAAATTTGAATGAACCTATGAAAAAAATGGGAGATCGGGCTATTCTTTTAGAACAAAAATACGGAGAAAAGGAACAGTGGAAAGAGCATTTTGAGTATCTGCTTCCTTTTTTTCAGGATTCACGGTATATCCATGTGGATGGGAAACCACTTTTCGTTTTTTATAAGGCGTCAGATATTCCATGTTTAGAAGAAATGATACTGTATTGGAAGGAGCTGGCGATAGAATCAGGATTAAAAGGATTATATTTTATTGGAGGAAATGTAGACTCTTCTGTGACGATGGAGCTTGATGCAGAATTAATTCATGAACCGGTGAAATCATTCCGTAGGCTTATAGGATTTAAGGCAGAAAATAGAGTTTTTTCTGTAGATTATAAAAAAGTATGGGAACAGATCTTAAATACTGGACCAAACGGAAGAAAAACATATTTTGGAGGCTTTTCCGGATATGACGATACTCCGAGGCGGGGGATAGAAGGAGTAGTTGTCCGAGATGCCACGCCAGAACATTTTTGCGGCTGTTTGACAGAATTAATGGCAAAAAATGCTGCGAACGGCAGTGAGATTGTATTTATAAATGCATGGAATGAGTGGGGAGAAGGTATGCATTTGGAACCGGATGAAAGATTTGGAACGGCATTTCTTGAAGGTATAAAAAAGGCAAAAAAAGATTATGTAGACAAAAAGTGGAAATATATGCCGGCTTATCATTCTGATACCGACGAACTACTAAGAATACAAAAGGAATGTGATAAGTTTGAAAAATATCTGAGGGTTTTGGACAAATGGATGAGCCTACGGGAGAGAGGGATAAGGCTGGATCAATATTTGTTGGAACAAGGATATAAGAGAATCAGCATATATGGTTACGGGGTTTTTGGACAACATTTGGTTGAAGAGTTAAAGGGAAGTGAATTGAACATAGAGTATATAATTGATCGTCAAAAAGACAAGATTCATGTAGATTATCCGGTATATCATCCAACAGAAAAATTACCGGAGTGTGATGTCATAGTGATTACTTCGTTCTATTTTTTAAATAAAATAAAGAAAGATTTAGAAGATGTGCCTTATCAAAAGATTTCGATAGAAACAATGGTTAATGAAAATGAATGATAGTGTAGTTGTAAGTGTAGTTGTACCTATATATAATACGGCGTCTTATGTGAAAAAGTGCATACAAAGTATTATGGACCAGACCTATGAGAAAATAGAAGTTATCCTGATAGATGATGGTTCTATGGATGGATCAGATATGATTTGCCGGTCTTTTTTAAAAAAGGATAAGAGGATTAAGTATATCAGGCAAGAGAATTCAGGTGTTGTCAGAGCAAGAATGACGGGGATCGATCAGGCTTCGGGAGAGTATCTGCTATTTATAGATTCAGATGATTGGATAGATTCGGATATGATTGAACATCTGGTGGGGAATATAGAGGAAGCAGATATGGTTACGGCCGGAGTGCATTATGAGGTTCAGGCCGGAGTTGTGGTTGAGTACATGGATAAGTATCCTGAAGGAATTTATGACTTGCAGAACATAGACGGTGTGCTGCAAACGATGATTTTTGATATGGAGACGAAGGAATTGCAGCGTCTGACGCCATGGATTTGGAATAAACTATATCGGACAGACATTGTGAAGGATATTTATAAGGAATTGGATACTGGTATGAAATTTGCTGAGGATACAGTTTTTTTGTATAAATATTGCTTGAGATGTCAATCTATTCGTATTTCCCATAAGTGTTTTTATCATTATCGGTATAGAAGTGAGTCTGCGTTTCATGGGACAAATCCCAATATGTTAAGTGATATTAATATGGCTTATTTGAGTTTGATACAGGATTTTAATAAGCATTCATCAGGGAAAATTATGGTAAAGCAATTACAGTATTGGATATCTGTCATGGTGCTTATGGCCTTGAATGAACAGATGGGATTTGATGATGTGATCCATATACCGGAATTTATACTTGATACAGATGGCTTAAAGGGAAAGAAGATTGTACTGTATGGTGCAGGGAAAATGGGAAGAGACTTTCAATTGCAGTTAAGCAAAATGGGATATCAGATTGTATTGTGGGTGGACAGCCATTGGACAGAAGGACAGGATGTAAAAGCGCCGCAGAATATTTTAGATATAGAATATGATATTATTTTGGTTGCTGTAAGTAAATATGAATATGCGAAAGATATTATTATAAAATTGCAGAATATGGGAATTGGCAGAGATAGAATCGTTTGGAAGTGCCCAGTAAGAGTGTGAAGTAAAGAATGTTGAAAAATAGAAATAACTGAGGAGTGTTAAAATGAAATTCCTACTTTTCGGTACAGGTGAATACTACAACCGTTACAAAATATGGTTTGCAAAAGAGGACATCATTGCCCTGATTGACAATTCCAAAGAAAAGCAAGGCCAGTATATAGACAATATCCTTGTAATCCCGCCAGAAGCAGTCTGCCAATATGAATTCGATGCAATCGTCATCCTAAGCTTCTATGTCAAAGCTATGAAGTTCCAGCTAATACAGCTGGGAATAGAAGAAAGCAGAATCTATCATTTCTTTGATTTACATAACTTGATCTATCACCAAGTAAAGAAAAGGGCAATCCATTATTACGAACCAAAGGATAAGAATGAATCAGAAAATAAAAAGATTTTATTATTAAGCCATGACCTTACCTTAGGAGGTCCGGCTCTTGCACTTTACCATGCTGCACAAATATTACGGAAAAACGGCTACCAGGCAGTTTATGGATCTATGCTGGATGGCCCTCTTCGTAGAACCTTGACCGAAGAAGGAATTCCTATAATCGTGGATGAGAATCTAATGATCGAGACAATGAAGGAAGCAGAGTGGACAAACGGTTATTCATTGATCATCTGTAACACCATGAATTATCATGTATTCCTTTCTGAGAGAGGCCAGAACGTTCCTGTTGTATGGTGGCTCCATGATGCATTATTTTTCTATGATGGAATCCGTCAGGAAGTGATGGAAAAGATATCACAGGATAATATGCAGATATGGAGTGTTGGCCCAATTCCAAAGAAAGCGGTGCAGACATTCCGGCCAGACCTGCAGATAGAAGATCTGCTCTATGGAGTGGCAGATCAGGCAGATAGAAAAAATAAGGTGAATTCAGACTCTGTCATACGTTTTATCACCATCGGGTACATAGAACATAGGAAGGGACAGGATATTCTTCTTGAAGCAATCAAGGGATTGGAAGATGAGTTCAGGAAGAAAGCGGAGTTTATTTTTGTCGGACAGAATACATCCCTGATGGCACAGAATCTCATAGAGGCTTCCGGGAATATTCCTGAGATTGTTATTACAGGACTAGTAGATAGGGAAGAGATAGATACACTGTTAGATCGATCGGATGTATTAGTGTGCCCGTCAAGAGAAGACCCAATGCCTACGGTGGCGGCAGAGGCGATGATGCATGGTTTGCCTTGTCTTATTTCGGATACTACAGGCACGGTCCAATATATAGGAGACGGGATAGACAGTATTGTGTTCCAGAGCGGGAATGCAGAGCAATTAAGAGAAATGCTGAGAAGATGTATTCGGGGAAGTTACAACCTGAAAGAGATGGGCAGGAATGCACGAGGCGTATATGAAAAATATTTCTCTATGCAAGCCTTTGAAAATAGACTCATGGAACTTGTGGAAGATCTGGTGTGACGGATTTATAATAACTGATATTTGCATCTAGCGGCAGCCGCAAGATATGTATGCAAGCATGCCCGTTTAGTTTGTCGTTCGCTGGAATAAAAGAGAGGAGTGTCTGTATGTCAGCGGAAGAAAACTTGTTTCAGAAATATTACGGTAAGAAGATCGCTCTATACGGCTTAGGAACGGAGACAAGAAAGGCGCTTCTTTCCCTCGAAGAGCATTTTGAGATTATCGGCCTGTTGGATAGTTTCCAGGATAGCGGCCAGATTCACGGGAAGGACATCCTATCACTGTCACGGGTAATAGAAGAAGGCGTGAAGCTGATCATAGTAGTCGCCCGCCCAGGCTCCTGCAAGGCGATAGCAAGGAGAATCGGAGATACCTGCAGAGAGCAGGGAATTGCCCTTATGGATATTAGAGGGAAGGATCTGCTGGAAAGAAAAACTGTTACCTATGATTTTACAAATGTAGCGGGAAGTACCAGGGAAGAACTGTATCAGAAGATCGCAGAGGCAGAGGTAGTGAGCTTCGATCTCTTTGACACACTCATTATGCGTGAGGTGCTGACATCAGCAGACATCATAGAATTGCTATCGGCAGCATTGCAGGAGAAGGGAATTCGTATCGATAATTTTGCGGCGCATCGTCTGGAGGCGGAGAAGCGGCTGGCCAAATACGGGGCGCCGACTCTGGAGGCAATCTATGAGGATATATTATGTAAAATGGATACTCAAGTTATCCGGCCCTCGGAGCTTGCGCAGATGGAATGGGAGATTGACTATAGGACTATTCTGGCAAGGCATGCGGTATGTGAGGTCTATGAGCATTGCATCCGTCAGGGAAAATCAGTCTATATCGTGACGGATACTTATTACCGTCAGAAACAGATAGAAGCTGTCTTGGAGAAATGTCATTTGACCGGATATCAGGGGCTGCTTGCGTCCTGTGAGTATGGTACGGGGAAGACGCAGAAGCTCTTCGCTAAGCTGAGGGAGAGAGAAGGGAACAGGAAATACTTGCATATCGGTGATGATCTTACGGCAGATATGGAGATGGCGGGTAAAGAAGGAATGGACACCTATCATATTTTCAGTGGGGAAGAGTTGTTGGACGCAGTCGGCGGCATGGGGATAGAAGAATGTATGGAGAGCATATCAGAGCGGCTGAAAGCAGGGATGTTTGCGGCACGGCTGTTCAATGATCCATTTCAGTTCGAATCAGAAGACAGAAGGATCGGACTGGCGGATGTTTATGATATCGGTTATCTGATCTGTGCGCCTGTGATCACGGATTTTCTGTTCTGGTTTCGGGAGCGTGTGCAGCATTATGGGATCAAGAATATCTGGTTTGGCGCAAGAGACGGATACCTGTTACAGAAACTGTATCGAATGTTAGAGGAAGATGCAGAGACGGTGTATTTCCATACGTCCCGGACGGCGGCGATCAGGGCGGGGATGATGGATGATTCCGATATCGCTTATGTAGAAAGTATGAGGTTCGGCGGTACGTTAGAGGAGAATCTGCGGGTTCGGTTTGGGCTGGAAGCCGCGGAAAATGGATGTGACAAGAGCATGGGGTTGCTGGATTACCGGGAGAGTATTCTGATGCATGCCCAGGAGGAACGCCGGAAATACAGAACATACATAGGCGGTTTGGACAGGAAGGAAGGGGAGATTGCCTTTTTTGATTTTGTGGCAAAGGGAACGACGCAGATGTATGTGCAGAGAATGGTGGAGCCGCATATGAAGGGGCTTTATTTTTTGCAGCTTGAGCCGGATTTTATGAGAGACAAGGGGTTGGATATTGAGCCATTTTACAGAATAGAAGAGACGGAGGGCAGCAGTATCTATGATAATTATTATGTGCTGGAGACGATATTGACGGCGCCGCATCCGTCGGTGTGTGGATTTGATTCCTGCGGAAGGCCATTATATGCGCAAGAGACAAGGGAAGAACGAGATATCCGGTGTATTGAACGGGCGCAGGAGGGGATATTGGATTATTTATGCAGATATCTGGAGTTATTGCCGTCAATTGCCGAGAGTCAGAGCAAAAGGCTGGATGAGATCATGTTGGGGCTTATTCATAATCTAAAGATTATGGATGAAGAGTTTCTGTCGCTTATTGCGGAGGATCCATTTTTTAATAGGATGACAGAAATAAAAGAATTGATTTGAAGTAAATGATTGACTCCCCATCTTAAAAGCGGTATCATAGACTTATCATTTATAAACTTACTCATAAGTTACTAACTCATGGGTAAGTTTCTTGGTATGAAGGAGGATAAGCTATGTTCCATTGCCGGGAATCAGAACTTCGCAAGTTGAATAAGCGTTATCAGTATACTGATTTTGAGTGTGTCATTATCTATGGCAGAAGACGGGTCGGCAAGACAGCCTTGATCAATGAGTTCTGTAAGGATAAACCAACCATTTATTTTTCTGCGCTGAATGCGACTGCACCGGAGAATCTCCGTACATTATCCAATTCTATCCATCAATATGAACGTCCGGATGCTGCCAGTACGGCTGAATTTCAGTCATATGAGGATGCCTTCGATGAGATCAGCAAGTTGTCAGGTGAGGAGCGGGTAGTGTTTGTAATAGACGAATATCCATATCTTGCCAAATCTAAGCCGGCTGTTTCTTCCATGCTGCAGCATTTGATCGATCATGTATGGAGCGAGGGGCGGTTATTTCTTATTCTTTGCGGGTCATCAATGAGTTTTATGGAATACCAGGTATTGGGGTATGAGAGTCCGCTGTACGGAAGGCGGACAGCGCAGTTCAAGATAGAACCGTTGACTTATCTGGAGTCGGCACAGTTTTATCCCTCTCTTAATTATGAGGACCAGGCACTGGTTTATGGCATTACAGGGGGAATCCCTCACTATATTAATCAGCTAAAAGTGCGAAGTACTGTAGATCGGGCGCTTTTAGATAATCTGTTTGACAGCTCCAGTTATCTGTTTGAGGAGCCGGAGAACCTGTTGAAGCAGGAATTGCGGGAGCCTGCGGTATACAATTCTATTATCAGGGCGATTGCAGAAGGTGCATCCCGTATGAATGATATTTCTACGAAGACGGGAATTGAGACAGGGCCTTGTGCAAAGTATGTTAAGACATTGATCGATCTTGGGATCATTAAGAAGGAAACTCCGATTACAGAGAAGCCGGGGAAGAAGACGATTTATTTTTTGACGGATAATTTTTTCAGATTCTGGTATCGTTTTGTTCCGCAGAATATTGCTGCGATCCATTCAGAGAGGATAGAGAAGGTATATCCATATGCGGTAAAGCAGTATTTATCCGATTATATGGGGTTGATCTTTGAGAAGATGTGCCAGGAATACTTGCTTTATTATGCGGATGATCTGCCTGTGAACTTAAGTGGTATCGGGCAGTGGTGGGGAACGGATTCCAGGCGGAAGAAGCAGATACAGATCGATCTTGTAGGAACCCCGGTGGAGGGGAAGGAATATCTGATCGGCTCCTGCAAATTCAGAAATGAGAAGATCGGGATGGATGAATTAGAGTTGCTCCGAGAGTATGCAAAGGTTTTTGGGAAAGGTGAGAGATACTATTATTATATATTTTCCAAAGGAGGATTTACTCAGAGTCTTATGGAGGCGGCGAATCGGGGTGATGTATCATTGATTGGATTGGGAGATATGTATGGGTTTCCATAGATTTCCAGATGTTTGGTTCCGGGGAGTTTGAGAATGAGAATGTCTTTGCGCTCTCCTTTGCCGGCATATTTGTAAGAAGAATAAAGGCGGAGATTACAGATATTTCAAATAATTTGCGGGAGACGATCAGGCAGATAAGCCGGTCGTGTTGATGATCGATGAGGTTGACAGTGCCGTGAACAATCAGGTTTTTATTGATTTTCTTGCACAGCTTCGCGCGTATTATATCCGGCGTGCGACGTATTCTACTTTCAGATCAGTGATCTTAGCCGGAGTGTATGATGTGAAGAATCTGGTGAAGAAGCTGCGATCGGATGAGGATCATAAAGTAAATAGTCCATGGAATGTTGCTTCGGATTTCGGTGTTGAGATGAGTCTTGGAAAAGAGGGAATCGCTGAAATGCTGCGGGAGTATATGGAGGATTACCAACTTGAGATGGATGTGGAAGAGATGGCTGAACTGCTTTGTGCGGAAACATCCGGATATCCGTTTCTTGTATCCCAGCTATGTAAATTGATGGATGAAGAAATCAGCCGGTCAGAGGGCGGTAAGGCTAAAGCATGGACGGCTGATGGATTCGTGGAGGCGCAGCGTATTCTGACATCCAGAAAAAATACGTTATTTGAATCATTAATCGGGAAGGTAATAACGTATCCTGAATTGAATGATATTCTGCAGAATAAGATTTTTAATGGCCAGACAGTACCATATACGGCGTTGAATCCGGTGATTGATCTTGCGGCAATGTTTGGAATCCTCTGGAGCAATATTCTGTTATTCCCACGGGCAACGAGCCAAGCGGGCATGCTTGCATGCACATTTGGCGACTGCCGCGGGAGTATTTGACTTACATCCCAAGCACAACCCCCACGCAAGCCCCTGCCGCGATCCACACCAGGGGATGCAGCTTCCCAAGCTTCTTCACCTGCAGAAGTGCGAACGTAACACCACAAACCGCCACATTGACCACATTCACCTGTACATTTCCTTCGACAACCGACACGATCGCAATCTTGAGCAGTTCCCACACCGCATACCCGATCAGGGCGGCCACAGCCGGGCGGATGCCGTAGAAAGCGGCTTTCACATTCTTATTCTCACTGAAATTCTCCAGAAACTTTGCAATCAGCACGATAATGATCAGAGCCGGCGCCGTGAGCGCCAGGGTGGCTACGATCGCTCCCGGGACGCCGGCGGCGTTATATCCGGCGTAAGTCGCCATATTGATACCTACAGGCCCGGGGGTGCTCTCGCTGATGGCAACCATGTTGGTGAGTTCGCTTACTGTAAACCAGTCATATTTGTTCGTCAGATCCATCAGGAAGGGCAGTGTCGCCATCCCCCCGCCGATGGAGAACAGACCGATCTTGAAGAATTCATATGCAAGGATCAGATAGATCATGCGTTACGCCTCCCTTCGATATGTTTGGCAATGATGCCGGTGACTCCGGATAAGACGATCACCAGCGCTGTTGGAACCGGCGTAAAGCAAGCCAGTATAAAGGCAACAAGAAAGACCAGGGCGCCCAGCTTGTCGATGATCCCTTTCTTCATCATGCTGACTACAGTGTTCAGCATCAGCGCGCATACAACGATACGGATGCCTGCCAGGGCATGAAGGACCACCGGCATGTGGATGAAATTATTAAGAATCGAAGCGACCAGGCAGATGATAATGAGGGAAGGGGAGACCATCCCCAAAGTACCGGACACACCGCCGATGAATCCGGCCTGCTTATAGCCCACATAGGTAGCAGTGTTGACTGCGATGATTCCGGGGGTACACTGACCGATGGCGTAGATATCCAGAAGTTCTTCTTCCGTACACCAACCATGCTTCTGCACTACCTCCCGCTGCAGCATGGGCAGCATGGCAAGCCCGCCGCCGAAGGTGAGGCCGCCGATCTTGAAAAAACTAACATATAATTCCGCTAATTTCTTGGTATTCATAGTATTCAATGCTCCTATCTTAATTCCCGCGAGCAACGAGCCAAGCGGGCATGCTTGCATGCACATTTGGCGACTGCCGCGAGGTCTTTGACTCTGATCAAAATGCTGCAGCCAAGCCTATAATAGCTGCGACATAATATGTGCATAGATCTCCTGGTTCTTCTTCGTCCAGTTATTGGCGATCGTCTCTGCCTCCGCCTCGGTCGGCGCGGTAACGGTCAGCTCGATCAGGGGAATCCGTTGTTCGATGACCTGGCATTTGACAAAATATTCCCCATTGGAATTGCGGTAATAATCGGACTTGACGGATACTTCGTTCTTGAGTTCATATCGCTTCTGCTTCAAAAATGCATTGATATCTTTCTGGATGGCAGGGGAGATATCATTGCGGAAGTAATAGACGATCTCGGCGCCTTCCTCTGTGATATGGAAGAAGGTTCTGTTATGGGTTGATTCCTCTTGTATGAGATTCGATTCCACCAGTTCGGAGATCGCCTGTTGAAGTTTGAAATAAGTCGTATATCCCTCATCCAGAATGAATTCAGAGAGCTGTGCGTTCGTCAGGGGGAAATCCACCCTGTTCAGGATATATAATATGATAAGCTTGTATAATTTGAGAGGTTTATCCATGCGTTACATTCCTTTCTCATAGTCTTTTCCCTGCCAGATGTCGTGCTCCTTCAGATAGGCGTGCAGGCCGTTCAGTACTCGGCGCTTGTGTCCCGTCCACAGGGGAGCGACAAGGAGCGGCTTGGGGCCGTCGCCGGTAAGCCGGTGTACGGTAATGTCAGGGCGAAGGGTACTCAGCGCCTTGCCGAGCATCACGAAGTATTCTTCCATATCGGGAAGCGGAAACGGATGTTCCTTGTAATATTTTGCAAGATCGGTACCCTTTAATATATGTAGTAATTGAAATTTTACACCTTGGATATCCAGGGTATTCAGATAGCTGACTGTGGCAAGCAGATGCGGCATGCCTTCTCCTGGAAGTCCGAGGATCGTATGGACGATCACTGGAATGGATAGCGCCCGTAAGCTTAAGACAGCCTGTTCAAATACGGGAAGCTCATAACCCCTGTGAATGAACTTTGCCGTCTGCGTATGGATTGTCTGGAGTCCCAGCTCTATCCATACGGGCTTGATCATGCTTAGTTCTTTCAGAAGTTCCAGCACATCGGGGCCAAGGCAGTCAGGTCTTGTCGCGATATCCAGGATGCAGATATCAGGGGATGCCAATGCTTCGGTGAATATCTTGCGCAGACGGGAGACCGGAGCATAGGTATTGGTATATGCCTGGAAATAAGCGATATAAGCGTTGCCGGAATATTTGCCCGCGGCTTGTGCTTTGCCCGTCCGGATCTGTTCCGTGATGGAGAGGTGCCGGTCTGCGGCATAATCCCCGGAACCTCCAGCGCTGCAGAAGATGCAGCCGCGGTCACCCAGGGTGCCGTCCCGGTTGGGGCAGGTTAGACCTGCATCCAGTGAGATCTTGTACATCTTCCTGCCGTAAGTCTGCTTCAGGTAATAGTCAAGAGAGTAATATCGCCGGTTGTCCCAGTATATTGCCATTGTATTCCGCCGCCTTTCCCTCAGACTGAATATCCAACCGCCGCGTTGCGGTTGGAGAACTGTATCCATATAATAACATTCTTAATGAATCAAATCAATAAAAAGGCTTTTAAATTTCCAATAAATGTAGTATAATAACATCTGATTCCAACTGGGTCAATTCAGGCCCCTCAATCCCAGTGAATATATATTAGATATGATACATCGAATATTAGTATATTTAATGGAAAAAATTTAGAAAGGAATAGCCATATGAGAGAAAAATATGAATCACTGCCCTTATCTACACTCAAAGATCTTGCGAAGGCGAGAGGCTTAAAGGGGATATCGACAATGAAGAAAGCAGAGCTTGTTGAGCGTATGCTGGAGGAGGATGAGAAGGAGAAGCAGGCTTCCAGGGAAGCAGTGAAGGAGATGTCTGCGAATACAGGAGATAAAGAGGTTCATGATATAGATAGATTGGATAGCGGCATTACAGCCTGCGGAATCTTAGAGGTGCTTCCGGACGGATATGGATTTATCAGGAGCGCCAACTACCTGCCGGGAGAGAACGACGTGTATGTATCGCCGTCCCAGATTCGGAAGTTCAATCTTAAGACGGGAGATATTCTGGAAGGACATACGAGGATCAAGACGCAGCAGGAGAAGTTCAGCGCATTACTATACTTAACGAGAATCAACAATATCGATCCGATGAAGGCGATGCGGAGGACGAATTTCGAGGATATGACGCCGATCTTCCCGGATGAGAGACTCAGGCTTGAGAGCGGCAAGACGAGCACTGCCATGAGGATCGTAGATCTCTTGTCTCCGATCGGGAAGGGGCAGCGCGGTATGATCGTGTCTCCTCCGAAAGCTGGTAAGACAACCTTGCTTAAGCAGGTGGCGCTGTCCGTAAGGAGGAATAATCCGGAGATCCATCTGCTGATCCTGCTGATCGACGAGCGTCCGGAGGAGGTAACGGACATCAAGGAGACCATCGAGGGAGACAATGTTGAAGTCATCTACTCTACGTTTGATGAATTGCCGGAGCACCACAAGCGTGTGTCGGAGATGGTGATCGAGCGGGCGAAGCGCCTGGTAGAGCACAAGAAGGACGTCATGATACTGCTTGACAGTATCACGCGTCTGGCGAGAGCTTATAACCTGACGGTTCCTCCTTCAGGAAGAACGCTTTCCGGCGGTCTTGACCCGGCGGCGCTGCATATGCCCAAGAGATTCTTCGGTGCGGCTAGGAATATGCGCGGCGGTGGAAGTCTCACGATCCTGGCGACGGCTCTTGTCAATACCGGGAGCAAGATGGATGATGTGATCTATGAGGAGTTCAAGGGAACCGGTAATATGGAACTGGTGTTAGACAGGAAGCTGTCTGAGAAGAGGGTATTCCCGGCGATCGACATCCCGCAGTCCGGAACCAGAAGGGAAGACCTTCTGCTGTCCAGGGAGGAGCAGGAGGCGGTTGATAATATGCGCCGCGCGTTAAATGGCATGAGGGCGGATGAGGCAGTGGAGAATATCCTGAATATGTTCAGCCGGACTCGTAATAATGCCGAACTGATTCAAATGGTAAAAAAGACAAAAATCATCTAGACAATGCCGCGTTTTTATGTTACAATAACAACGCTGTTTAGAAAACGAATAAGTAGCGTATAACGCTCGCGAAAATAAAGAAGAGGTGAAGATCATGAAAGAAGGAATACATCCAACATATCATCAGGCAACAGTGACCTGCAACTGCGGCAACACATTTGTAACAGGTTCAACAAAAGAAGATATCCACGTAGAGATCTGTTCCAAGTGCCATCCTTTTTACACAGGACAGCAGAAAGCAGCTCAGGCTCGCGGCCGTGTTGACAAGTTCAATAAGAAATACGGAATGGGTAAATAAAAAAGCAGGTATCGGGTTGAGGTTGTATGATCTCAACCCTTTTCTATAAGGAGTATTAGGATGAAATCATCTAACATAGGCGGTCAGGCCGTGCTGGAAGGGATCATGATGAAGCATAAGGATGATTATGCCGTTGCGGTCCGTAAGCCAGACGGGGAGATCTTCGTTCAGAAGGAGACATATAGGAGTATTGTATACAGATGGAAGAAGCTGACGGAGATCCCATTTATACGGGGTGTTTTTAATTTCATAGATTCGATGGTGCTGGGGATGAAGACGTTGACCTATTCTGCCAGCTTCTATGAGGATGAAGAAGAGAAAGAGCTGACGGAGAAGGAAGCGTCCAGGCAGGAGAAGAAGGAGAGCCTGCTGATGGGAGTGACGGTGGCATTCTCGCTGGTCGCGGCGGTGGCTATTTTTATGGTACTTCCTTATTTCTTGTCTTCTTTGCTTAAGAGTTATATCCCTTCTTACGGTGTGCGTACCGTGATCGAGGGATTCGTGAGGATCGGTATCTTCATATTATATGTGCTTCTGATCTCCCGGATGGAGGATATTCAGAGAACCTTCATGTATCACGGTGCAGAGCATAAGTGTATCAACTGTATTGAGCACGGGCTTCCGCTCACGGTGGAGAATGTAAGGAGCAGCTCCAGACAGCATAAGAGATGCGGGACCAGCTTCCTGTTCTTGGTGCTTGCCATCAGCATTATCATGCTGCTGTTAGTCCGGGCAGAGACTCCGCTTATGCGGATCGTGATCCGGATTGTGCTGCTGCCGGTGATCGCGGGAGTCTCCTATGAATTCCTGAAGCTTGCGGGGCGCAGTGAGAATCCGGTGGTGAATCTGTTCAGCAGACCGGGGCTTGCCATCCAGAAGCTGACGACGAAGGAGCCGGACGACGGCATGATAGAGGTGGCGATCCAGGCGGTGGAGGCTGTATTTGATTGGAGAGCATATGAGGCAGAGAATTTTCACACTGCGGCAGATCATTGAGACGGGAAGGGCAGAATTAGAAGCGGCCGGTGTCGAAGAAGCGGCGCTTGACGCCTGGTATCTGTTGGAATACACTTCCGGTATCAGCCGGGCGGCTTATTATGGAGAACCGGAGCGGATTCTCGAAGAACCCCTGGCAGAGCAGTATCTTCATTATATCGGGATGCGTAAGAAGCGGATCCCGCTTCAGCATATTACGGGGGAACAGGAATTCATGGGGTATCCCTTCTATGTTAATGAGCATGTATTGATTCCGCGCCAGGACACGGAGACTCTTGTGGAGGAAGCAGTGAAGTTCATCCGGGCGAAGCTTCGCGGGAATGAACGGGGAGCAGAGGAGTCTGGAAGGGATGCGGACAACATTGCAGGGATCGAGTGTGAAGAGGAACGTAAGGTGAAAGTACTGGATATGTGTACCGGATCCGGCTGTATCTTGTTGAGTATCATGAAGCTGTGTCCGCAGTTAGAGGGAACAGGCTGCGATATATCGGGGGAGGCGCTTGCGGTTGCAAGAAAGAATGCAGAGCGTCTGGAAGTGGATGCCAAGTGGATAGAGTCTGATCTGTTTGATAGGTTGTCTGATGATGAGAACAGACAGTTTGACAGACCATGTTATGATGTGATCGTGTCTAACCCGCCCTATATCCGGACTGCCGAGATTGAGACCCTTCAGGATGAAGTACGCCTTCATGATCCGCGGATCGCGTTAGACGGCAGGGAGGACGGATTATATTTCTACAGAAGGATCGTGAAAGACAGCATTTCCTTTATAAAGGACGGGGGAAGCCTGATATTTGAGATCGGGTGGGACCAGGGAAAGGACGTGGCGGAGCTTATGACAGAGCATGGATATGAGAATGTGACGATAAAAAAAGACCTGTCAGGTCTTGACCGGGTAGCCGCAGGTGTATACAATAGAAGAAGTGTCTGCGGGAGCGGATTCCTGTAGCGTATTTGACAGGCGTGGATTTGAAGTGTTGGAAGGTAATAACGATTGAGAAGATATTTTAGGAGGATAGATCATGTTTGACAGATTAGAGGATCTGCTCATTCGTATGGAAGAGATATTGAGTGAGCTTCAGGAACCGGATGTGGCGAATGACCAGAAGAGATTCCGGAAACTTATGAAAGAACAGAACGACCTGTCTCCGATCGTTGAGGCATATAAGGAATATAAGACGTGTAAGCAGACGATTGAGGACAGCCTTCAGATGTTGGAGGAGGAGTCGGATGAAGAGATGCGCGAGCTTGCGAAGGAAGAACTGAACGATGCGAAGGCAAGGGTGGAGGAATTAGAGCGCGAGCTTAAGATACTGCTGCTCCCCAAGGACCCCAATGACGATAAGAACGTTATCGTGGAGATCCGTGCAGGCGCGGGCGGTGACGAGGCGGCGTTATTTGCCGCAGAGATCTATCGTATGTATCTGCATTATGCGGAGAGCAAGCGCTGGAAGGTAGAGCTGGTAGAGTGTGAAGAGATCGGGATCGGCGGCATGAAGAATGTGACCTTCATGATCAATGGGAACGGGGCCTATTCCGTGATGAAATACGAATCCGGGGTGCACCGTGTACAGCGTGTGCCTGAGACGGAGTCCGGCGGACGTATCCATACGTCTACGATTACGGTAGCGGTGATGCCGGAGGCGGAGGAAGTGGATATCCAGATTGACGAGAAGGACATCAGGATTGATGTCATGAGAGCATCCGGTAACGGCGGACAGTGTGTCAATACCACGGATTCGGCCGTTCGTCTGACCCATTATCCGACGGGGATCGTAATCTACAGCCAGACGGAGAAGTCACAATTGCAGAATAAGGACAAAGCATTCGCATTGCTCCGCGCGAAGCTGTATGATCTGGAATGCCAGAAGCAGCATGACGCCGAGGCGGAGGCGAGAAAGAGCCAGATTGGAACCGGAGACCGATCAGAGAAGATCCGTACTTATAATTTCCCGCAGGGGCGCGTGACGGATCACAGGATCGGTCTGACCTTGTACAAGCTTGACAAGATCATGAACGGGGATATCCAGGAGATCATTGACGCCTGCATCGCTGCGGACCAGAGCGCGAAGCTGGCGAATATGAATGAATAAGGAATGAATTATTAGATGAAGGAAAAATTAAAGAAATTATTTGCTTACTACGGCCCCTATAAGAAGCTGTTCTACAGCGATATGTTTTTTGCGATCCTGGGGGCTGCGGTAACGCTGATCATACCGTTGGTGGTCAGATATATCACCAATGAGGTCGTTTATTTTGACGCGGCCGGGGCCAGGGCTTCGGTCCTTAAGCTCGGTGCACTGATGGTCGCCCTGGTGTTGCTGGAGATCTTCTGCAATTTTTATATTGCGTATTTCGGGCATATCATGGGGGCGATGATGGAAGCGGATATGCGCAGGGATATCTTCGGGCATTATCAGAAGCTTACTTTCGCGTTCTATGATAATCAGAAGGTAGGGCATCTCCTGTCCCGGATCACAAGCGACCTGTTCGATATCAGCGAGCTTCTGCATCACGGACCGGAGGATCTGGTCATATCCGTGATCAAGATCATTGGTTCGTTTACGATCCTTCTGATGGTCAATGTGAAGCTGGCGCTTGTGGCGTTCGCGTTTATTCCGGTGATGGCGGCATTTGCGTTCTACTATAACGGTAAGATGGGAAAGGCATTCCAGAGGAACCGTGAGAAGATCGCTGAGATCAACAGCCAGATCGAGGACAGCCTGTCAGGGATCCGCGTGGTGAAGTCATTTGCTAATGAACGCGAAGAGATGAAGAAGTTCAAGAGAGGGAATGACAACTTCGTGGCGGCGAAGAAGGTCAGCTACAAGTATATGGGAATCTATAATTCCGGTCTTGGAGCTATGAGCACGCTGATCACGGTGGTGGTCCTGGTCGTGGGTGTCTGCATGATGCTGGATGGGGCGGTGACGCTGACAGACCTGATTACATTCCTTCTGTATATCAATAATTTTACCGATCCGGTCAAGAAACTGGTCACATTCACAGAGCAGTTCCAGAACGGGTATTCTGGATTTGAGCGATTCCTTGAGATCCTCTCGATCGCACCGGATATCAAGGATAAGCCGGAGGCGGTATCGGTGGGGCAGATGAAAGGCGAGATCGAATTCAAAGATGTGTCTTTCCAGTATGAGGAGCAGAATGAGAAGGTGCTGAACCACATTAATCTTAAGGTGGATGAGGGAGATTACATGGCGCTCGTAGGTCCGTCCGGGGTTGGCAAGACGACGATGTGCAGCCTGATCCCCAGATTCTATGAGGTGTCCTCGGGAGCGATCACGATCGATGGGATAGATATCCGGGATATGAAGCTTGATGATCTGCGCAGCAATGTGGGGATCGTCCAGCAGGATGTGTATCTGTTCGCGGGAACGGTGCTTGACAATATCCGCTACGGCAGGATGGATGCGACGGATGAGGAGGTCGTAAGGGCGGCGAAGAATGCCAACGCCCATGAATTTATCATGGGGCTGCCCCATGGTTACCATACAGATATCGGACAGAGGGGCGTGAAGCTCTCAGGCGGGCAGAAGCAGAGACTGTCAATCGCGAGAGTATTTCTGAAGAACCCGCCGATCCTGATCTTCGATGAGGCGACTTCGGCTCTGGATAACGAGAGCGAGCAGGTGGTGCAGAGATCGCTGGAAGGCCTGGCAAGACAGAGGACCACGTTTGTGATTGCCCACAGGCTCACGACGATCCAGAATGCACAGAAGATCCTGGTATTGACGGAGGACGGGATCGCAGAGGAAGGTACACATGAGGAATTGCTTCAGAAGAAAGGAATCTACGAAGCATTGTACCATCGTAATTTTGAGAATATATAAGAGGCCGCCGGGACTATTGGCGGCTTTTGAAGGAGAGAGACAGATGGAATTTCATAAGAGAATGCAGGCTTCGATGCTGATCGTCATCATAGTCTGCATGATGTGTGTATCGACGGTGCTTGCCAGAGAGGACAGGCTTGCCAGGGCCGGGGAAGAAGAGCAGAATTCCGGATTGTATATTACCTGCGGCGCAGAGGATTCTGAGCCGGATATGTAAGGCTGCTGCTTTCGGGTGCGCGATCCTGTGTGGACCGGCAAGGTATATTGGAGTGCAGGGATCTGTAAATTGATAGATAAGAGAAGGTTAAGGATGGAAGAGGTACAATTTAAAAGAGCTGAATTAGAAGATAAAGATACCATCAGTCATTATTTTGCTCATCATACGAGCCGGAGCTGCGAGAGGACATTTGCCAATGTATACTTATGGTCCAGACAGTATCCGGTCAAATGGGCGATTGTAGAGAATGCGCTGGTATTCAAGAGTGAGGACGAGGAGCATCTGGCTTTTGCCTATCCGGCAGGAGAGCCTTCGGATGTGAAGAAGGCTCTTGAGGTATTGATGGAATACAGCAAGGCCCATGGAGCGCCGTTTCAGATGTATAATCTGACGCCGGATAATTTCGCACAGTTGGAAGAGTGGTATCCCGGAAGATTCCAGATCGAATATAACAGGGACAGTGCGGACTATGTCTATGAGTCTGAGAAGCTTGCGACTTTGTCCGGGAAGAAGCTGCACGGCAAACGCAATCATATCAACAAGTTCAAGGCGTTGTACGGCGATCGCTGGTCCTACGAGGCCATCACGAAGGATAACGTGGAAGAATGCTTCCAGATGGCGCTTAAGTGGCGGGATCAGAATGGATGTGAGGACGACCCCGAGAAGCGGGGAGAGATCTGTGTTACGATGAACGCCCTGCGTCTGTTTGAGGAGCTGGAGCTAAAGGGCGGTATCTTGAAGATCGACGGGGAAGTGGTGGCATTTACCATCGGGGAACCGGTCTGTTCGGATACGTTCGTAGTCCACATCGAGAAGGCATTCGCGGATGTGGAGGGTGCATATCCGATGATCAACCAGCAGTTCGTAGAGCATGAGTGTATGGATTATCCTTACGTGAACAGAGAAGAGGATACAGGTGCGGAAGGTTTGAGGAAGGCGAAGCTGTCTTATCGTCCGGTCTTCATGGTGGAGAAGGGCGATGTGACTGAGATCACGCCGGCATAATTCCTGCAGGAAGCAGGATCCGCCGGCAAAGGAGAGAAGAATATGATAGCAGAGAAGATGAAGAATATGGTGGCGAACAGTTCGGCCATCCGGGCAATGTTTGAAGAGGGAAACCGTCTTGCGCAGATCTACGGAGCCGAGAATGTGTTTGATTTCAGCCTTGGGAATCCCAATGTGGCGGCGCCGGAGGCGGTTAAGGAAGCGATCATAGAGTTATTAGATGAGAATGACCCGGTGGTCCTTCACGGATACACCAACAGCAATTCCGGTTATGCGGATGTGCGGGAGACGGTAGCGAAGTCATTGAACGAGCGGTTTGGGACGAAATTCGAAGGGAAGAATATCGTGATGTCCGTGGGCGCGGCGGGCGGATTGAATGTGATCTTGAAGACCCTGATCAATCCGGGGGACGAGGTGATCGCGTTTGCGCCTTATTTCGGTGAATACCGCTCTTATACGAATAATTATGACGGTGTGCTGGTGGAGGTTTCCCCGAATACCGTTGATTTTCAGCCGAAGCTTGATGAATTCGAGCAGAAGATCACGCCGAAGACGAAGGCGGTGATCGTGAACACACCGAACAACCCGACGGGAGTGGTCTATTCGGAAGAGACGATCAAGAAGCTGGCATCGATCATGGAGGCAAAGCAGAAGGAATACGGGACAGAGATCTATCTGATCTCGGACGAGCCCTACCGTGAGCTTGTGTACGATGGGGTCAGGGTACCGTATCTTACGAAATATTATGACAACACCATCGTGGGCTATTCTTATAGTAAGTCCTTGTCCCTGCCGGGAGAGCGTATCGGCTACCTGGTGATACCGGATGAGGTGAAGGACAGTGAGGATGTGCTTGCGGCGGCCAATGTGGCGACCCGTATCCTGGGATTCGTCAACGCACCGACTCTGCAGCAGAAGGTGGTTGCCAAGTGTATCAATGAGAAGACGGATATATCTTACTATGACAGGAACAGAGAGACACTGTATCATGGCTTGCGGGAGTACGGTTTCGAGTGCATCAAGCCGCAGGGGGCGTTCTATCTCTTCGTGAAATCTCCCGCGGCGGATGAGAAGGAGTTCTGTGCGGCGGCGAAGAAGTATAACCTTCTGCTGGTTCCGGGAAGTTCCTTCGCATGTCCGGGCTATGTAAGGCTTGCGTACTGTGTGGCTTATGAGACTATTGTGAATTCTCTGCCGAAATTCAGAGAATTAGCCGGGGAGTATTTTTAAGTTATGAGAGCATTTGAGAATAATATCCGTAAGGTGGAGCCTTACGTGCCGGGGGAGCAGCCCCAGAATAAAGTGATCAAGCTGAATACCAACGAGAACCCGTATCCGCCGTCCCCTAAGGTGACGGAAGCGCTTGCGAAGATGGATACGGACCGGTTCAGGCTCTATCCGGACCCGACCTGCGGGCCGCTGGTGGAAGCGCTTGCGGAATTCTACCATGTGGACCGGGACCAGGTATTCGTGGGAGTGGGTTCTGATGATGTGCTGTCCATGTGTTTCCTGACGTTTTTTAACTCCAAGAAGCCGATCCTGTTCCCGGATATTACATATTCTTTCTACAAGGTCTGGGCCGAGCTTTACCGGATTCCATATGAATGCCAGAGGCTTGACGGGAACTTCCGGATCGTGAAGGAAGATTATTATAAGGAGAACGGAGGGATCATATTCCCGAATCCCAATGCGCCGACGGCTATTTACGAGGAGCTGGATTTCGTGGAGGATATCATTCGGGCGAATCCGGACGTGATCGTGATCGTGGATGAGGCGTATATTGATTTTGCGGGCCGTTCTGCGCTTGAATTGATTGATAAGTATGAGAATCTGATCGTGGTGCAGACCTTCTCCAAGGCGAGATCCATGGCGGGCATGCGGATCGGCTATGCCATCAGTAATCCGGTATTGATCAAGTATTTGAATGATGCAAAGTATTCCTTTAATTCTTATACCATGAACCAGGCGGCGCTTGTGTGCGGTACGGAAGCGGTGAAAGACCGGGAATATTTCGAAGAAGGGATCCGTAAGATTATAGAGACGAGGGAATGGGCGAAGGATAGGCTTGCCAGGATTGGCTTTATCTGCCTTGATTCCAGTGCGAACTTTATCTTCGCCATGCATCCGGACTATGATGCGAAGGAGCTGTTCGAGGAGATGAAGGCGAACGGGATCTATGTCCGGTACTGGGGGAGCGAGCGGATCGAGCAGTATATGCGGATCACGATCGGGACCAGGGAAGAGATGGAGGAGTTGTTCCGTTTCCTTGAAAAATATATGGGAGTGAAATAAGGAGGAGATTATGACAGAATCTTTAGTACAGAGTATTATCGACGTCTTGGGCGGGAGCGTTGGAAAGGAAGCGATCGTATTCATCATATCGATGATCCCGATCCTGGAGCTTCGAGGCGCGCTTCTGGTTGCAGGACCGCTGCTTGGTGTTCCGGTGGCGAAGGCGATACCGCTCTGTATCATAGGGAATATCATTCCGGTGCCGTTTATCCTGCTTCTGATCACGCCTGTTTTCAAATGGATGAAGGGGACGAAGCTCTTCAAGCCTATGGTGGATAAGCTGGAATCGAAGGCCATGAGCAAGAGCGACAAGATCGAGAAATATGAGTTCTGGGGATTGGTGCTGTTCGTGGGGATTCCGCTTCCGGGAACCGGAGCATGGACGGGGTCGCTGATTGCGGCGCTGCTTGGCGTGAAGTTCAAGAAGGCGTTCCCGGCGGTGATCCTTGGGATCTGTATGGCGACGGTGATCATGTGGTTTATCTCTTATGTACTTCTCGGCGGGGTGCATGTGCTGGGTTAAATAGATTAATCAAAAATGCAAAGCTTGTAATCGGGCTTTGCATTTTATTAAGTATGCGGAAAGGAAAGTCTATCTGTATTTTTTGCCCAAGGTATGTTAAAATAATTACAAACATTGAAATAGATAAGGAGATTGTGATATGGACAAGTTATATGACGTAACCGCATTGGGTGAGATGTTGATTGATTTTACGATGAACGGGCAGAGTGACCAGGGGAATAATCTGTTTGAGGCATGCCCGGGCGGCGCTCCGTGCAATGTACTTGCGATGCTGAACAAGCTTGGGAGGAAGACCGCATTTATCGGCAAGGTGGGGGAGGATCAGTTCGGGCGTCTGCTTAAGGGGACGATCGATGAGCTTGGGATCGAGACGAAGGGGCTGATACTGGATAAGGAGATCCATACGACGCTGGCGTTCGTACATACATTTCCGGACGGGGACAGGGAGTTCTCTTTCTACCGTAAGCCGGGGGCAGATATGATGCTGGCAGAGGGTGAAGTGGATTATGACTTGATCCGCCAGTCGAAGGTGTTCCATTTCGGTACGTTGTCTATGACGGACGAGCCGGTGAAGACGGCAACGAAGAAGGCGCTGGAGGTTGCGAAGGAAGCGGGATGTCTGATTACATTTGATCCGAATCTTCGTCCGCCTCTCTGGTCATCCCTGGATGAGGCGAAGGAGCAGATGGAGTATGGTTTTGAATATTGTGACGTGCTGAAGATCTCCGATAACGAGATTCAGTTTATCTCCGGCAAGGAGGACTATGATGAGGGGATCCGCTATCTTCAGGACAGATACCATATCCCTCTTATCTTCCTGACGATGGGGAAGGAAGGAAGCCGGGCTTACTATAAGGATCTGCGTGTGGAGCGCGAAGGATTCACCGTGAAGGCTATTGAGACGACGGGAGCGGGAGATACTTTTTGCGGCTGTGCGATCAACGGTGTCCTGACGCATGGGCTTGAGAACCTGACGGAAGAGGTATTGGGAGATATCCTTACCTATGCCAACGGAGGGGCCGCACTGATCACTATGAAGAAGGGCGCGATCCGTTCTATGCCGAATCCGGAAGATATCAAAGCGCTTCTTAAGAATTAGTACGTTTAATTATCATAAACAGGGGAATAATCAAGATTATGAGACTACGCAGAATGCTGGCCGTCTGGGCAGCGAAAATTACTGAAAAAGCCAGTGTCCATATCTTCCATCGGCAGGGTGTGACGTGGGCGGGGAAGATCGCGCTTCGGATCTGCCCCTCCATCCTTAAGGAGCTTGCAGGCCAGGTGAAGAAGGATATCTTCATCGTCTGCGGTACGAACGGCAAGACGACGACGAACAACATGCTCTGTGCGGCGATCGAGGCAGAGGGGTATCGTGTCGTCTGCAATCATACCGGTTCTAATATGCTGAATGGAGTGGCGGCGGCATTTGCCTTGAGCGCAGGGATTGGCGGTAATCTTAATGCGGATTATGCCTGTATTGAGATCGATGAGGCGTCCACAAGAAGGGTATTTCCGCACTTTAAGCCGGATTATATGGTGCTTACGAATCTGTTTCGGGATCAGTTAGACCGGTATGGAGAGATCGACATCACCATGAATATCTTAAGAGAAGTGATGCAGTCTGCACCGAAGATGAAGGTGATCGTCAACGGGGATGATGCGCTGTCTGCGTTTCTTGCCATGGACAGCGGCAATGAATATATCACCTACGGGATCAGCGAACAGGTCATAGACGACAGGGATTCCCACGAGATCCGGGAGGGCCGCTTCTGTAAGCGCTGCGGCGCGCCGCTTAAATACCGGTTCTATCATTACAGCCAGTTGGGAGATTACGCCTGTACAGGATGTGAATTTGGAAGACCCAGGCCGGATTATGACGGAGCGGATATCGAGATGGACGAGGGGCTTGCATTTACCGTTGAGGGCAGAAGGCTTCACGCGGACTATAAAGGCTTCTATAATATCTACAATATCCTTGCGGCTTACGCCGCCGTCCGTACCGGAGGGATCGATGCGGGGCATTTTAATGCGATGCTTGCAGGATTCAACCCGGAGAACGGGCGTATGGAGGAATTCGGGATTGACGGTACGAAGGTGGTACTGAATCTTGCCAAGAATCCGGCGGGCTTCAACCAGAATATTTCTGCGGTGATGCAGGATGAGACACGTAAGGACGTGATCATTGTCATCAATGACAATGCACAGGACGGCACGGATATCTCCTGGCTGTGGGATGTGGATTTCGACCGGTTTAAGGAGGCCAATACAGAGTGTATCACTGTCAGCGGGATCCGTTGTTATGATATGGGGCTTCGGCTGAAATATGTGGATATCCCCGCGATGCTTGAGCCGGATGTGGAGAAGGCGGTCAGAGAACGGATTGCCAATGGCTGCGGCAACCTGTATGTACTGGTGAATTATACGGCGCTTTTTGGCACCAGGAACGTGCTTAAGAGATTGGAGGGAGAGAAGTGACGGATGTGACAGGGAAGAAGATCACCATCGGGCATCTCTATCCGGATCTCTTGAATCTGTATGGAGACCGGGGCAATATTGCATGTATGATGCAGAGGTGCATCTGGCGCGGGATAGAAGCGGAGACGATAGAGTTCAATACGGGAGATGCGATTGATTTTACGAAGCTGGATATCGTGCTCCTTGGAGGCGGTTCGGACCGGGAACAGGCGATCGTCTGCCGGAATCTATTGGAGATCCAGGGACTGTTCAAGGAATATGTGGAGGATAACGGCGTTGTGATCGCGGTCTGCGGCGGTTATCAGCTCCTTGGGAAATATTACAAGACGAATGCGGGGACGATCGAGGGCCTCGATCTGGTGGATATATACACAGAACAGGAAGAAGGGCGTCTGATCGATAACATTGTCCTTCAAAGCGATCTGGCAGATATGCCGGTTGTGGGATTCGAGAATCACGGCGGACGTACTTATATCAATGATAACAAGCCCTTTGGGAGAGTGCTGTATGGATCCGGCAATGACGGGAAGAGCGGCTATGAGGGGGTCGTCTATAAGAATGTGATCGGAACTTACCTGCATGGTCCGCTGCTCCCCAAGAATCCGCAGGTCTGTGATTATCTGATCCGGAAGGCGCTGGAGCGCAGATACGGTGAGGCGGAGTTGGAAGCGTTGGATGATTGTCTGGAAAAGAGGGCGAATGCGTATATTTACAATAGATTTGTCAAATGATGTATAAGGCGGGATGTGTATGAGACAGGACAGATTCAAGATGGAGAGAGAAGGACTGGTGGAAGAGGGCCAGGAGGTTGAGATCAGTGAGAGGAGCGCTGTGACAGGGCAGTACACGTATCTGGTGGAGCCGTCCATCGCCATGTCCGGAATCTACAGGACCAGCGAGAGGATTCTTGCGCGTAAGGGTATCATCAGGAAGATAGAGAAGACAGACAAGGGCTTCTATCTTCTGGTGGAGACGGAAGGATAGGGGCGCTGCCCGTTGACACTGAACGAAAAAGCACATATAATAGATGAAGAGGATGAAAAGAGAGCGGGGGAAATGGGCGGATGATTGCAAAAAATGACGAAGTGAAGAGGAGCCAGGTCTGGAGGATCGTTATGACGGTTTCATCTGTCTTGATCATAGTAGGAGCAGTCCTGTTGCTGATGAAGCTATTTACAACGAATCCTTTAGAAGGAGAGTGGACAGATGAAGACGGCATCTTCGATATGTCGATCTCTAAGGACGGGACTTTGGTATTTACGATTCCGGAGGCGGAAGAAGCGGCCAGTGTGGATGTGGATATGAGATATACGCTGAATAAGGAAGAGAAGACGATTACGATCATGGCCGATGAATCTGGTTTTCAGAAGCTTGCGGATCAGTCTCAGGGACAGTATACGGAAGACGAGATCAGGAATGCGCTGAAGTCGGTGGTCACCACATTCGATTACAGCGTCGATCAGGAACGGCTGACACTGACAGAACGTGAATATGGAGAACAGCTTGTATTAGTAAAAGAGTAAATGAATGAAAGAGGGATTGTTGCACCCAGAGTCGATTGAGTCCGGCAGTGCGGCAGTCCTTTTTCTTCAAGAATGAGGAGGTATCTATGTTAAGAGAGGCGACGAAGAAGATCAGGATCGGGAATGTTGAGATCGGGGGCGGAAGTCCGGTTGCGATCCAGTCTATGACGAACACGAAGACAGAGGATGTGGATGCGACTGCGGCGCAAATCCTGGAGCTTGAGAAGGCAGGCTGCGAGATCATCCGCTGTGCGGTGCCGACCATGGAGGCGGCAGAGGCATTGGCGAAGATCAAGGAGAAGATACATATTCCGCTGGTCGCGGATATTCATTTCGATTATCGGCTTGCGATAGCCGCGATCGAGCACGGGGCGGACAAGATCCGGATCAATCCGGGCAATATCGGAACTTCGGACAGGGTACAGGCTGTCGTGAATAAGGCGAAGGAATATAAGATCCCGATTCGGATAGGAGTAAACAGCGGCTCCCTGGAGAAGCCGTTGGTTGCGCGTTACGGCGGCGTTACGGCGGAAGGCCTGGTCAAGAGCGCCATGGACAAGGTACATATGATCGAGGAGATGGGGTATGACAATCTGGTGGTAAGCATCAAGTCCTCGGATGTGATGATGTGTGTCAGGGCGCATGAACTGATCGCCAGGGAATGTATCTATCCGCTGCATGTGGGTATCACAGAGGCGGGAACGCTTCTGGCGGGGAATATCAAGTCGTCCATAGGTCTGGGTCTGATTCTGAATCAGGGGATCGGTGATACGATCCGGGTCTCCCTGACCGGTGACCCGGCAGAGGAGATCCGCTCTGCCAGGCTGATCCTTAAGACCCTTGGGCTTAAGAAAGGCGGTATCGAGGTGGTATCCTGCCCTACCTGCGGGAGGACGAAGATCGATCTGATCGGCCTTGCCAACCAGGTGGAGAAGATGGTGGAGGATATACCGCTTGATATCAAGGTGGCAGTCATGGGCTGTGTGGTCAACGGGCCGGGAGAGGCGAAAGAGGCAGATATCGGTATCGCAGGCGGCATCGGCGAGGGCTTGCTGATCAAGAAGGGCGAAGTGGTCAGGAAGGTCAGGGAAGACCAGCTATTGGAGACATTGAGACAGGAGTTGTTACACTGGGATGAGTAAATCGTTCTTTGAAGTATTTCCAACATTGAAGATAGATGAAGAGCTTGGAAGGCTCTTTGCGGAGGTGGAGGTCAGTAAGGTGACCACCAATTCGGACCGGGATTTTATCAAGGTGCATCTGTTGAGCCGGTATCTGATTCCGAAGAAATGTGTGTTCGAGGTGGAGCGGGCGTTAAAGGAGCAGTTATTTGGACGCAGTTATATCCAGATCGAAGTGAAGGAGCAATATGAGCTGTCGGAGCAGTATACGCCGGAGAATCTGATGAATGAGTATTTCGACAGCTTTCTTCTGGAATTGGACAGAAGAAGCGTAGTGGAGCGCAGCATGCTCCAGAACTCTAAGTATGAGTTCCGGGAGGGGAATATCCTGTGCCTTACTCTGAGGGATTCTATCGTGGCAGAGGGGAAGAAGGAGTCTATTACTGCCTACCTTACGGATGTGTTTCAGCACAGGTTCGGCAGGCCCATAGAGGTCCGGGTGCTGTACGAGGAACCTAAAGAAAGTAAGCTTAAGTACAACGAAGTGAGGATCAAGCAGGAGGTAGAGGCGATTCTTGCGCAGAGCGCGGCTGTTCAGGAGGAGAGAGCAGGGTGGGAAGCGCAGAAGACGTCAGAGGCGAAGACAAAGGATGCGGGCGGCGGCAAGGCGGAGAAAGCATCCGGGACGCAGCCGGCAGGTCAATCCAAAGCGCCGGCGGCAGGGAACGCCGGAGATACAGCTAACCGTCAGCCGGGAAGCCCCGCGAAGGAAAAGCCGTTTCAGCGGTCAGGATTCGGGAAAGGAACAAAGGGCAGCTATTCCTATGCCAAACGCTCCAACGACCCGAATATGGTATACGGACGGGATTTTGAAGATGAACCGATCGAGCTTCAGCATGTGGTGGGCGAGATGGGAGAGATCACTTTCCGCGGGAAGGTGATTCATTTTGATACCCGAGAGATCCGCAATGAGAAGACGATCGTAATGTTTGCGGTGACGGATTTTACTGATACGATCGGAGTCAAGATGTTCATTGGCAATGATATGCTCCCGGATCTTCTGGCAGAGGTGAAGATGGGAGCATTCCTGAAGATCAAGGGCGTGACCACTATTGACAAATTTGACGGGGAGCTGACGGTATCTTCAGTTGCCGGTATCAAGAAGATCAGTGACTTCACGGAAGCGAGGAAGGATACGGCGCCGGAGAAGCGGGTGGAGCTGCACTGCCATACGAAGATGAGTGATATGGACGGTGTGACGGAGGTGCAGGACTTATTAAAACGCGCCCACGACTGGGGGCATAAGGCGCTTGCCATCACGGATCATGGTGTGGTACAGGCGTTCACAGACGCGAACCATTTCATAGAGAGGCTTGATAAGGACGATCCTTTTAAGGTGATCTACGGGGTGGAAGGCTATCTGGTGGACGACTTGACGGATGTGGCGGTCAATGAGAAGGGGCAGTCTTTGAACGGTACCTTTGTGGTGTTCGATCTTGAGACGACAGGGTTCAGCCCGATCAAGGATAAGATCATCGAGATCGGTGCGGTGAAGGTGGAGCAGGGGAAGATCACAGACCGGTACAGTACTTTCGTGAATCCCAGGGTGCCGATTCCTTTTCAGATCACTCAGCTTACCAGTATCACGGACCAGATGGTGTTGGAGGCACCGGATATAGAGACGGTTCTGCCTGAGTTTCTGGAATTCGTTGGAGACGCAGTGCTGGTGGCCCACAATGCTTCCTTTGATGTGGGATTTATAGAGCAGAACTGTAGATATCAGGACATTGTGCCGGATTTCACTTCGGTGGATACGGTTGCGATGGCGAGGATCCTGCTTCCGACACTGTCCAAGTTTAAGCTGAACGTGGTCGCGGGCGCTCTTCATATCTCTCTTGAAAATCACCACCGGGCGGTGGATGATGCCGGGGCTACGGCGGAGATATTTGTCAAGTTTGCAGAGATGCTGCGGGACCGGAACGTTACAGACCTTGCGAAGCTGAATCAATTCGGGAGCAATAATGCGGGGGCGGTCAAGAAGCTGCCGACCTATCATGTGATCATCTTAGCGAAAAATGAGGTGGGAAGGGTGAATCTCTATACGCTGATCTCCAAATCCCACCTGGAATATTATGCCCGCCGTCCAAGGATTCCCAAGAGTGAGCTGTCTAAGTACCGGGAGGGGCTGATCGTCGGAAGCGCCTGCGAGGCGGGGGAGCTGTACCAGGCGATCCTGAATGAGAAGCCGGAGGAGCGGATCGCGAAGATCGTGAATTTCTATGACTATCTGGAGATCCAGCCTCTTGGGAATAACCGGTTTATGATCGCAAGCGATAAGATTACAAGGGTTCAGGATGAAGAGGATCTGAAGGATCTGAACCGCCGGATCGTGGAACTGGGAGAACGCTTTAACAAGCCGGTGGTGGCGACCTGCGACGTACATTTCATGGATCCGGACGACGAGGTGTACCGGCGGATCATCATGGCGGGCAAGGGATTCTCGGATGCGGACAACCAGTCTCCGCTGTTCCTTCGCACCACGGAGGAGATGCTGGAAGAGTTCGAATATCTCGGTTCTGCCAAGGCCAGGGAGATTGTGATCGACAACCCGAACCGGATCGCGGACATGGTGGAGAAGATCACCCCGGTACGTCCGGACAAATGTCCGCCTGTGATCCCGGATTCGGACAAGCTGCTGCGGGAGATCTGTTACCAGAAGGCGCACTCTATGTATGGACAGGAACTTCCGCCTGTGGTGACGGAGAGGTTGGAGAGGGAGCTGAATTCCATCATTTCCAACGGATTTGCCGTGATGTATATTATTACTCAGAAATTAGTGTGGAAATCAAATGAAGACGGCTATCTGGTGGGTTCCCGAGGATCGGTCGGCTCATCCTTTGTGGCTACCATGGCGGGGATCACGGAGGTCAATCCGCTAAGTCCCCACTATTATTGTGAGCATTGTCATTACAGTGATTTTGATTCCGAAGAGGTACGCGCCTATGCCGGAGGGTGCGGATGGGATATGCCGGATAAGGCGTGTCCGGAATGCGGCAAGCCTCTTAAGAAGGATGGGTTTGATATCCCCTTTGAGACATTCCTGGGATTCAAGGGGAATAAGGAGCCGGATATCGACCTGAATTTCTCCGGTGATTATCAGAGCCTTGCGCATAAGTATACAGAGGTTATCTTTGGAGCCGGTCAGACATATCGCGCGGGAACCATTGGAACGCTGGCGGATAAGACGGCGTTCGGCTATGTGAAGAATTATTTTACCGAGCGGGGGCAGGGGAAGCGTAAGTGCGAGATCGACCGGATCGTGCTTGGATGTACGGGGATCCGGAGGAGTACCGGGCAGCATCCGGGCGGTATCATCGTACTGCCGCTTGGCGAGGAGATCAATACCTTTACTCCGGTGCAGCATCCGGCTAATGATGTGACGACGGATATCGTGACCACGCATTTTGACTACCATTCCATCGACCATAACCTGCTGAAGCTGGATATCCTGGGGCATGATGATCCGACTATGATCAAGACTCTGGAGGAATATATCAATTCACCCGCGATGGACAATGAATACAACGAGACGGACAATCGGTTTGTCGCGACGGATATTCCGTTGGATGACAAGGGAGTGATCTCTCTGTTCCACGATACGTCGGCTCTTGGGATCACGCCGGAGGATATCGGCGGCTGTCCGGTGGGCTGCCTTGGGATCCCGGAATTTGGAACGGATTTCGTTATCCAGATGGTGGTGGATACCAAGCCGCAGACCTTGTCAGACTTAATCCGTATCTCTGGGCTGTCCCATGGAACGGACGTGTGGCTTAACAACGCCCAGGAATTGATTAAGAGCGGGAAGGCAACGATCTCTACGGCGATCTGTACCCGTGACGATATCATGACATATCTGATCAATAAGGGGATGGACAGCGAGCAGTCCTTCACCATCATGGAGAGGGTCAGGAAAGGAACCGTTGCGAAGGGCAAATGCAAGGAGTGGCCGCAGTTCAAGGAGGATATGAAGGCGAACGGCATACCGGACTGGTATATCTGGTCCTGTGAGAAGATCAAGTATATGTTCCCCAAGGCCCATGCGGCGGCCTACGTCATGATGGCCTACCGGATCGCTTACTGTAAGATCAATTATCCCTTAGCCTATTACGGGGCGTATTTCGGGATCCGTGCGGATGCATTTTCTTATGAGCTGATGTGCCAGGGGAAGGAGAGGCTTAAGTACCATCTCGACGAATATAACAGGCGGGCGGATTCGCTTAGCAAGAAGGAGCAGGATACGGTGAAAGATATGCGTATCGTGCAGGAGATGTATGCGAGGGGGTATGATTTCACGCCGATGGATATCTACCGGGCGAAGGCGTCGAAGTTCCTGATCGTAGACGGGAAGCTGATGCCGCCGCTGATCAGCATCGAAGGGTTGGGTGAGAAGGCGGCTGAGGCGGTAGAAGAGGCGTCGAAGGACGGACCATATCTGTCGCTGGATGATTTCCGGCAGAGAACGAAGGCGAGTAAGACGGTGATCGACTATATGGTGAAGCTTGGGATCCTGGAAGGACTGCCGGAGTCGAATCAGTTGTCATTATTCGATCTATAGAAATAATAATATTTCTATAGAAATAAAAAAATATGAGGTGGGCGAAATTGAGAGTATCACAGAATGGTGTCATGAAGTCATTAAATCACAGGCGCAGGCAGGGGGCTTCTATATCGATGCGACGATGGGGAAAGGGAACGATACACTGATGCTCTGCCGTCTCGCGGGGAATGCAGGCAGAGTATTGGCGTTCGATATCCAGGAAGAAGCGCTTCGGATCACGGAAGAGAGACTTAAGGAGCAGGGGATGAGCCACCTGGCAGAATTGATCCTGGACGGCCATGAACATATGGACAGATACGCCGGGGCAGAGTCGGCGGATGTGATCTGTTTTAATTTCGGATATCTGCCGGGAGGGGATCATGATATTGCAACGTCCGCTGCGACCAGTGCAGAAGCAATTAAGAAAGGACTTAAGATATTAAAATCTGGCGGAATGATGAACCTGTGCATCTACAGCGGAGGCGATACGGGATTTGAAGAGAAGGAGAGAATCCTGGAATTCCTTAGAAAGCTTCCGGCAAGGGAGTATACGGTGATCGTAAATGAATATTACAATAGAGAGAATCATCCTCCCATGCCGGTGTTTGTGTTCAAACATTAGACTACATATTCTGCTTACAGGAATATTCGTCCACGTCAACACGGATGACCGTAACGGCCTTCTCAAGCTTGGGATTGGTCTCGAATTCTGAGAAGTCTCTTCCAGTCTGATGCTTCATGATGACAGCCAGCGCCATTAACTTCTCGTCTGGCTCTGAGACGATCGCAGCCTTGCCGCTTCCGATGATACTGGCATAGCGATAACTATATTGGCATGCCAGTGTCCCTTCCGTAAGCTCATGGCCGCAGTCCAGTTCGATGCCGACCGCGGGATTGGAGCTGATCAGTTTAAGCTTGCGTCCTTCCCTTGCTCCATGGAAATATAGGATAAGACGGCCATCCTCGAAGCGGAATCCATAGTTCATCGGCACGATATAGACTCGTCTGTTCTCGTCAGTCATTCCAAGCCTGCATACCTTGCAAGACATAAGGATCTCCTGAATCCTGTCCATATCCTTAACTTCTCTGTCTGTTCTTCTCATCTTGGTTTCTCCTTAATTCTTAAAGTTTCTCCGTAATATTCTACAGTAGATGCTTCTCCATTTCAATTTCAATTTAGGAAAAATGTTGAATTCTATAAATTAATGATTTAATCCGTGAAAGCAATATGTTATACTAAAAAAGTGTTTCAAAGAAACATGTTTTGGGCTTCTAAGAAATACGAAAGGAAGGACGATAGAATGTCAGAAATGAAGAAAGTTATTATGCTGGGCAATGAAGCTATTGCCAGAGGCGCCTATGAGGCAGGAGTCAAGGTATCTGCCGCGTATCCGGGTACACCAAGTACCGAGATCAGCGAGTATCTGGTACAGTACAAGGACGATCTGTACTGTGAGTGGTCCCCCAATGAGAAGGTAGCAGCCGAGGTGGCGGTCGGAGCGTCTGTAGTCGGAGTGCGTGCCATGTGCTGTATGAAGCATGTTGGGTTCAATGTGGCGGCGGATCCGGCATACACGGTATCTTATATGGGAGTGAACGGCGGTCTTGTCATTGTAGTGGCGGACGACCCGGGGCTCTACAGCTCCCAGAACGAACAAGATACCAGGATGGTGGCGCGGGCGGCGCAGCTCCCGGTGCTGGAACCGGCAGACAGTTCAGAAGCGAAGGAGTTCATGAAGCAGGCATTTGAATTGAGCGAGCAGTTCGACCGTCCCTTCGTGTTCCGCACGACTACCAGGCTTGCACATTCCCAGGGAGTCGTGGAACTGAGGGAGCGTAAGCAAATAGAGGATAAGCCCTATGAGAAAGATATCCGCAAGACTGTCATGATGCCGGGCAATGCCAAGCTTCGGCATATTGAGATAGAGAAGCGTAACCTGGAGCTTGCCGAAGCAGCCAATACTCTCCCCATTAACAAGGTGGAGATGAAGGATACGAAGATCGGAGTCATTACCAGCGGGATTCCTTACCAGTATGTGAAGGAAGCGCTGCCGGACGCTTCGGTGCTGAAGCTTGGAATGGTTAATCCGCTGCCAAGGAAGCTGATCGAAGATTTTGCCTCCAGGGTAGAAGAATTATATATTATAGAGGAATTAGACCCAGTGATCGAAGAGCAGGTGAAGTCCTGGGGAATCAGGGCCGTGGGGAAGGAGATCTTCACGGTGCAGGGAGAATACAGCGCCAACATGATCCGCAGGGCAGTTCTTGGAGAGGAGCCAAACTTTAAGACGCCTGCACAGGTTCCGGTAAGACCGCCTATCCTGTGTCCGGGATGCCCTCACAGGAGCGTCTACTATGTGGTGAAGAAGTTAGGGCTTCATGTGGCGGGAGATATCGGATGTTATACGCTGGGAGCCGTTGCACCGCTTGGCGTGGTCGACACGACGGTCTGTATGGGTTCCAGCATCTCCAGCCTTCACGGCATGGAGAAGGCCAAAGGGAAAGATTACATAAAGAACTGGGTTGCAGCCATCGGAGATTCCACCTTTCTGCATACGGGTATCAATTCCCTGATGAACATGGTATATAACAATGCCACCGGTACGGTTCTGATCCTGGACAATTCGACGACCGGAATGACCGGGCATCAGGATCATGCGGCGACTGGCAGGACCCTGCAGGGGGATCCGGCTTATGCTATTGATATCCAGGGGCTTTGCCGGGCTGTCGGCGTGAAGCATGTGACCGAGGTCAACGCATTCGATCTTGAGACGCTGGAGAAGACGATCAAGGAAGAGACGGCGAGAGACGAAGTCTCTGTGATCATCACGAAGACGCCTTGTGTATTGCTCAGCAAAGGAAAGAAACCGTTGTACATCGCACATGAAGACAAGTGCAGGAAATGCGGCATGTGTATGAAGCCGGGATGTCCCGCCATGACAAGAAGAGAGAACGGGACCATCCGTATTGACGACACCATGTGTACCGGCTGCGGGCTTTGCATGGATCTGTGCAGATTCGGGGCTATAGAATTAGTAAAGGCAGGTGACAGATAATGGCGGCGAAGAATATTATGATCGTCGGAGTCGGAGGGCAGGGTACGCTTCTGACCAGCAGGATATTGGGCGGGCTTGCCACCGCAGGCGGATATGATGTGAAGCTCTCGGAGGTACACGGGATGGCGCAGAGAGGCGGAAGCGTGGTGACATTCGTCCGCTATGGAGAGAAAGTGGCGGAGCCGATCGTGGAGGAAGGACAGGCAGACGTGCTGATCGCTTTTGAGAGGTTAGAAGCTCTCAGGTATGCGCATTTCCTCAAAGAAGACGGAGCGCTGATCGTCAACGACTGGCGGATTGATCCGATACCGGTCGTGATTGGTGCGGCCGAGTATCCGGAAGGAATTATTGAGACTTTGAAAAAAGATTACAAGGTCTATACGGTAAATGCGACAGAAGAATCGAAGAAGCTTGGCAATCCCAGAGTGTTCAATTTGATCGTCCTGGGAATTGCAGCACAGCATATGGATTTTACTGTAGAAGAGTGGTATGACGTGATCGAGCGCACTGTACCGCCCAAGACGATCGATATCAACAAGAAGGCCTTTGACGTGGGCTATCATCTTGTGTCTGAGTGATTGGGAAAGGAGTATGAAAATATGGCGAAAATAGCATTAGAGAACTGGAATGAGACGATCAGAGATCCGAAGATCGAGTGTATGAGCAGAGACGAGATGAGCGCCCTTCAGGGGGAGCGTCTCGTGAAGCAGGTGAAGAATGTATACGAGCATGTGGAATTCTACCATAAGAAAATGGATGAGCTGGGAGTAGAGCCGGGCGATATCAAAGGAATCGAAGATATCACCAAGCTTCCGTTTACGACCAAGGAAGATCTGAGGGATAATTATCCCTTCGGACTTCTCGCAGTTCCAAAGGAGAAGATCGCCAGGGTACAGGGAACATCCGGGACGACCGGTAAGCTTACCCTTGCCTCATACACGCAGAATGACGTGGACGTGTGGGGAGAATGCGTGGCAAGGGGTCTTACTATGGCGGGACTGAATTCGTCAGACCGTATTCATGTATGCTATGGTTACGGGCTGTTCACCGGAGGAATGGGGCTGGACCTTGGGGCACAGGCTCTTGGGGCGATGGCGATTCCTATGTCTTCCGGCAATACCAAGCGTCAGTTGATGTGTATGGAAGATTTCGGTGCGACTGCATTCGCATGTACGCCGTCTTATGCACTTTATCTTGCAGAAGCGGCGCAGGAAGCCGGAGTCGTAGACCGTCTTCAGATCAGGGCAAGCATCAACGGTGCAGAGCCGTGGACGGATGAGATGCGCAAGAAGATCGAGGATATCTTACATATCAACAGCTTCGATATCTATGGTCTGTGTGAGATTACGGGACCGGGCGTTGCCATGGATTGTATCCATCACAAGGGGCTCCACGTATATGAGGACTATTTCTATCCGGAGATCCTGAACCCGGCAGACCAGTCAGCATGCGGGGACGGCGAGACGGGAGAGCTTGTATTCACGACTCTGGCCAAAGAAGGTATGCCGCTTCTCCGTTACAGAACGAAGGATCTTACCAGTATGGAGCATAGTACCTGTGAATGTGGGAGAACACTTCCAAGGATCCAGAAGTTCACCGGACGTACGGATGATATGAAGGTCATCCGCGGCGTCAATGTATTCCCGACACAGGTAGAGACCGCGCTTCTGTCCATGGGCGGCGGCGTAGCACCTCACTATATGCTGATTGTTGACAGGGAGAACAACCTGGATGTCCTGACTGTAATGGTAGAAGTAGACGAGAAATATTTCTCAGATGAGATCCGTAAGCTGGACAGTCTGAAGAATAAGGTCGGAGCGGTTCTGAAGCAGGCGCTGGGCGTATCTGTAAGAGTGAAGCTTGTCGAGCCCAAGACGATCCAGAGAAGCGAAGGCAAAGCAAAACGTGTCATTGATAACAGAGAGCTGTAAGAGGAGGTAGATACCATGGGTGTAAGCAATACAATTCAGCAATTGTCAGTTTTTTTGGAGAACAGAGAAGGACGTCTTGATGATGTATTAAAGGTTCTGGCAGAAAAGGATGTGAATATCGTGGCTCTAAGCCTTGCGGACACTTCCGACTATGGAATGCTGCGTATGATCGTTTCCGACCCTGCTAAGGGGCGTCAGGCGCTTAAGGAGGCAGGAATTACGGCGATGCTCACCGACGTGGTAGCGCTTCGGGTGCCGCATGCGACAGGATCGTTGAGCAAGGCCATGCATCAGATTGTAGAAGGCAAGGTCAACGTAGAATATATGTATGCATTTGCCAATGGAAATGACGCTGCGGCAGTATTGAAGAGCGATGCTCCTGAGAGGGTGGTCGACATCCTGAAGGGTAGCGGCTTCGATGTATACAGCGCCGGCGAGGCATATCGCGCCAATCAGTAAATCTGAACAAATCTAAGGGGTACGGGAAACTTCTCGTACCCTATTGCTTTTCATTTATGCAGCGTGTATAATAGACGAGTATTATTTAACAAAGGAGGATATATAGCATGCTAGATAAAAAAGTAGTAGAATTACTGAATCAGCAGGTGAATAAAGAGTTCTATTCTGCATATCTGTATCTGGATTTTTCTAATTATTATTATGACCACGGATTAGATGGATTTGGCAACTGGTATAAGATCCAGGCGCAGGAGGAGAGAGACCACGCCATGCTGTTCATCCAGTATTTGCAGAATAACGGAGAGAAGGTAGAGTTAGAGGCGATCGACAAGCCGGGAGTTTCTTTAGAGAGCGCGAAGGCTGTGCTTGCGGAAGGACTGAAGCACGAGCAGTATGTGACGAGCCTGATCCACACCATCTATGATGCGGCATATTCTGTGAAGGATTTCCGTACCATGCAGTTCTTAGATTGGTTTGTGAAGGAACAGGGAGAGGAAGAGACGAATGCGGATAATCTGGTGAAGAAGTTCGAGCTGTTCGGCGACGATCCTAAGAGCCTCTATATGCTGGATAATGAGCTTGGGGCGCGTGTGTACTCCGCACCGTCGCTGGTACTTTAATCATGAACCGCAGGAAAGTGATCTGTTCATGCCGGAATGTGACGAAAGGCGATATCGCGGATGCGGTGAAAGACGGCGCCGATTCCTTCAAGCAGGTGAAGAAGCTGACAAAGGTCGGAAAAGGCTGCGGCAAGTGTAAGAAGAAGGCTAAGAAGCTGACGAAGAAATTATTAAAAGAAAGGGCATGATGGCTGTGGACAAGAGGAAACAGACGCTTGAGAAGCTGCGAAGTTCGGAGGCGGTTTATGTTCTGATGTCCGGCGGAACGAAGCTGCCCTATGTAGAATGTGACTCTGATACATATGACGATCAGATTCTGGTATTCTGCAGAGAAGCGGACGCAAGGAACAGGATGGCGGCGCTTATAGCTGAGAAGAATCCTGTACAGACCGTTAAGGTTGAGAAGAAGAGCTTTCTGATATTTTACACAAGCCTGTATCCTATGGGGGTGAACTGTATCGTAGTGGACGACGGAACTTCGGAGAGGATTGCGGTGCAGTTGAATGAACTGATCTCAAGGAACAGCCCGGATCAGCTTCCCAAGGGTCAGGTATGGGTGGAGAACCCGGCTTTGAACCTTACGGCGATCTATTTCATGCAGGAACTTCACAAGAACCGCGGACAAGGTATGACAGAAGAGATGAAGGAATTGTACGAAGAGATGATGGCTCATCTCGGACGCGGGCGGTTTATCTTCGCGGTCAGGAAAGACAAGGGGATTCCGGCGCTTAAGGGGAAGGACGGAGAGCTGTACCAGCCGCTTTTTACGGATATCCAGGAATTCGGGAAATTCAACAGACAGAACCAGTTCCGTGCGATGGTAGTTGAAGCAGATAAGATCCTGAACCTGATACCGGCAGGAAGCGCCGGCATTGTGCTTAACCCCATGGGAGTCAACGTCCAGTTTAAGATGGCGAAGACATCACAGAATCAATAGAATGAATAGAACTCCGGAAAGTGAAAAAGACCAGATAACTGAGTTACCTGGTCTTTTCCATAACCTCAATTACATGTAGTGCTTTTAGATATCTAAATCATGTAGCTATTTAATATATAAAAGGTACATTTAATTTACGATTAAAAGAATTGCATTAAATTAAATCTTTGTTACATTCACGGCTTGAGGTCCCTTGGATCCCTCAGTTACATCGTACTCAACATCCTGACCCTCATCCAAAGACTTGAAGCCTTCCATGTTCAACCCGGAGTAGTGTACGAATACATCATTGCCGGTTTCATCAGAAATGAAACCATAACCCTTTTGGTTGTTGAACCATTTCACTGTACCTTTCATGACAATACCTCCATAATAAAATTAATTAGAAACACTGCATCCATAAAACAAATCTATAGATAACTGTTTTATAGACTAGCATATAATTATAAAAGCGTCAATAGATTTAGCAATCTTTTTACTATTTTTTTGGGAAAAAACGGTTTTTTAAGGGATATCATTTCACTTGACGAAACAGATGTAAGAGTGTAAAGTATACATAGACAGATGAAGATAAAATCATTGGGATAACAGAGGAATAAGAGTATGATTACATTGACGGGGAAAAAAGTATCCGAAGGGATTGCCATCGGCAAATTATCCTTTTATAAGAGAGATTCAAAAGAGATCCGCCGTATCTATGTAAAGGATGTTGAGAAAGAGGTACAGCGTTTTCAGAAGGCAAGGCAGAAGGCGCTGCAGGAGTTAAGGGAACTCTGTGAGAATGCCGCGAAGGAAGTCGGCGAGGCCAATGCCGCGATTTTTGAGATGCAGCAGATGGTGCTTGATGACCGGGATCTGGTGGATAAGATCACGAATATCATCGTAGAACAGAAACTGAATGCAGAGTATGCCATCCAGAATGCCGCAGAGCATTTTATCTCAACGGCAGTGACGGCAGATAAGAATTATGTACAGGGGCATGACGCGGATGTCAAGGATGTGACGAACCGTCTTATGCGGACCCTGGCCAGAGGATGGAAGGATAAGATGCTGATGGACGAGCCGTTCGTGCTGGCTGCCGGAGAGTTATATCCAAGCGAAGCCGTGCAGCTCGATAAGACGAAGGTTCTTGGATTCGTCACCAGATATGGAACGATTAATTCCCACACGGCGGTGCTAGCCCGGACGAAGGGGATCCCCTCGGTGATCGGGCTTGGAGAGGCGCTCAAGAAGGATTATGAAGGGAAGACGATCATCATAGACGGTTTCGAGGGTAAGATCTATATCGAGCCGGACTACACGACGATCACCAAGATGCGGCAGAAGCAGGATGCCAATCACACGCAGGTGCAGAACTTAGAGAGGCTTAAGGGGAAGGAGAATATCACCCAGAGCGGACAGAAAATTGACGTCTGTGCGAATATCGGCAACAGAGAGGACATTGAGAATGTACTGAGGTGTGATGCCGGAGGAATTGGATTATTCAGGAGTGAATTCTTGTATATGGAGAGCGGCACCAAGCCGCCTACCGAGGAGTATCAGTTTCAGGTATATAAGCTGGCGGCAGAGTCCATGGGGATCAAGAAGGTGGTGATCCGGACGGCTGATCTTGGCGGGGAGAAGACAGCAGAGTGTCTGGATCTTGGCACGGACCCCAATCCAGCCATCGGATACCGGGGAATCAGGGTGTCGCTTGATAAGGACGAGGTGTTCAAGACCCAGCTTCGAGCCATACTCCGTGCATCGGCTTTCGGGAACCTGTCTATCATGTTTCCGATGATCACTTCTATAGAAGAAGTGAGAACGGCGAAACTGATGCTTGAGAAAGCGAAGAAGGAGTTGAAGAACGAGAAGACGGCTTTTGACGAGGACATTCCGGTAGGGGTTATGATCGAGACTCCGGCGGCGGTTATGATCAGCGGCGAACTGGCGAGAGAAGTGGATTTCTTCAGTATCGGGACGAATGACCTTCTCCAGCTTACGTTGGGAATGGACCGGCAGAACAGCAGGCTTGACCGGTATTATAATCCACATCACTCGGCGATCCTCAAGATGATCCGGATCATTACCAACAATGTACATCTGGAAGAGAAGCATATCAGTATATGCGGAGATCTTGCAGCAGACCTGGATCTTACGGAATATCTGATCCAGATAGGGATTGACGAGCTGTCGGTTGCGCCGAACCAGGTGCTCGCCCTCAGGAAGAAGATCAGAGAGATACAGTAACGAGGAGATTGAATATATGGAATTTACCCATTTTGATCAGGATGGCAATGCGGTCATGGTAGACGTCTCCGGTAAGGAGATTACGGAACGGTCGGCTCTCGCCCAGGGAAAGATACGGGTGAGCCGGGAAGTGTTCGAGGCTGTGGCCGGGCAGAAGGTGAAGAAGGGAGATGTTCTGACCGTTGCCCAGGTAGCGGGGATCATGGGGACGAAGAAGACGGCAGAGCTGATTCCCATGTGCCATTATCTGCATCTTACGAATTCTAAGGTCATGTTTCGGATGGATCCGGAAGAACTTGTGATCGAAGTCCTCTGTCAGGTTAAGACAGAGGGGAAGACGGGAGTTGAGATGGAAGCTCTGACAGGCGTGTCGGTTGCACTTCTTACCATCTATGACATGTGCAAAGCGATCGACAAGCGGATGGTGATGGAGGATATCCATCTGTGTGAGAAGACAGGCGGCAAGAGCGGAGAGTTCAGATTTTAGAAGATATAGACAGAAAGAGGCTGTGTTGTATGATCAGGCGTCATACAGCACAGCCTCTTTGTAAGTATCTGTATCTGGCTGACACGGCAGCGTTGTCGTTCAACGGCCGCCGCGTATCATATTATAAAGTATCTTCACGTCTGATGTATCCCGGATTCTCAGGATCCGCGATGATCTCTTTCGCATGGATGATCTTGGCGTGCTTGTCAACGACCTGATAGTCAATGGTGATATCCTCGCCGATCATTGCACCGGGCAGAACAACACTGTTCTTAACTACGGCGCCCTTCTTGATCACGCATCCGCGTCCGATTACGGAATTCTCTATGGTTCCTTCGATCAGGCATCCGTTGGATACGACGGAGCTTTTCACGTCTGCCGTCTCGAAATACTGTGTCGGGCAGGAGTCGTTGGTCCTGGTATATACAGGCCATTCGTCATCAAAGAGATTGGATGCTCTCTTGAAGTCGATCAGTTCGATGTTGGCATTATAGAAGCTCTTAAGGTCTGTGATGGATGCAAAATATCCCCTGTGGGAAATACCGCGCACATCCAAATCCTCGCATGCATTGTTGACGATATCTGCCAGTGTATACATGGAAGATAAGGTCTTGGCCTTCTTAATCAGGTCGGTGAACAGATCCTTCTTCATAATATATGTATCCATGAAGATATTCCTGTTCTTGGCGTTGCCGCGGTTCTGCTCTAAGGACAGGACACCCTTCTGCCGGTTCAGATTCAGAGTATTGCAGTTAAGGAAGGTATCCTTGGCATTATCTACACTGTGATATAATAATGTAATATCTGCTTCTGATTCAATATGATTCGCAAGCAGAGTGCTGAAATCAGCAGAGTATACCATGTAGCTCGGCGCGATAACGACGTAAGGCTGGTGTGATCTCTCAATACATTCCAGATTCGCTGAGAACGCAGCAATATCCGTGTTGTAAAGGTCGTTGTCGCCTTTGGATTCGGAGAACAGGATATGCAGCCTGCCGCGCTTGGAGTTAATGTTATAATGACGTCCGGTTCCAAGATGCTCAACAAGGGAGCGGGGCTTTCTTCTGATATATACCTGAATGCGGTCGATTCCGCTGTTGCTCATATTAGAGATCGGGAAATCGATCACACGGTATCTTCCGAGGAATGAAAATGCTCCGATCGGTCGATATTCTTCCATTCCCTTTACCCAGATATGATTCCCGGAAAAATTAACGATTCCTAATGCTTTGCTCATATTATTCTACCCCCTTTACGCGTTTTGCCACGAGCTCGATATGTTCGCTGTCAGCGCTTCCAACGACAGCTTCTTTGCCGATCTTGACTCCGTCAGCCACAAGAGCGCGCTGCACGACTGCGCCCGCTTCTACTTTGACGCCCGGCATTAATACGCTGTCAATGATCTTAGCGCCTTCACCGACCTCGACGCCGGTAAACAGGACAGAGTTCTTCACTTCACCTTCAATGACACAGCCCTGTGTGACGAAAGAACGCTTGATACTTGCTTCCGGTCCTACATAATGAGGCAGGGTAGTTGCATCTTCCGTATAGATCTTCCAGGTCGGATCATTCAAGTCGAGTTCGTTATTAGAGTCGAGAAGGTCCATATTAGCTTCCCACAGAGAGTCGATGGTTCCTACGTCCTTCCAGTAGCCTTTGAATCTGTATGCGTATAGAGTCTTGTTGTCAGCAAGAAGCTGAGGGATGATATCCTTACCAAAATCATGGTGGGAATCAGGATCCTTCATATCAGCGACCAGAAGCTTTCGAAGAGGCTTCCAGTTGAAGATGTAGATACCCATGGACGCAAGATTGCTCTTAGGGTGCTCAGGCTTCTCCTGGAATTCGATAATATGCCCTTCTTCGTCCGTATGCATGATACCGAAACGGCTCGCCTCCTTGAACGGCACTTCGATAACGGCGATGGTAGCGTCTGCATTGTTCGCCTTATGCTCCGCCAGCATCTTGGCATAATTCATCTTGTAGATATGGTCGCCGGAAAGAACGAGTATGTATTCCGGGGAATAGGTGTCGATAAAGTCAATATTCTGTGAGATCGCATCTGCAGTTCCCCGGTAGACGTCCAGATTGGCGTCAGCTTTCTCGCGCGGCGGGAGTACATATACGCCGCTGTCTTTTGCATCCAGACCCCAGCGGCGTCCGGCTGCAACATAACTGTTCAATAGAACGGATTCATATTGTGTCAGTACACCGACTACATCAATGCCGCTATTGGCACAGTTGCTTAACGGGAAATCAACAATGCGGTACTTACCACCATATGAAACGGCCGGTTTGGCTACTTTGTTGGTCAGGTCATGCAGACGGGAGCCACGGCCACCGGCTAAAATCATCGCTAACATATTATTTTGTTTCATAGTGTGTCCTCTCTTTCCATTTATGTTACATAAGATTAGATTATTATACAATTTTTTTATCATTATTTCCATAATTTTGTATAAAAAAATAAAAATTTTTCCAAATAATTTTTGCATTATGTTGCCCGCATTAATTTACTTGACATCTTCTGTAAAAAACAGCAAAATAAAATATACAAATAAATGAATGATGAGGATAATTATGAATTTGCTTACAATGGAACATATTACGAAGTCTTATACGGAGAGGAAGATTCTGGATGACGTGGGATTCAGTATCAGTGAACGGGAGAAGATCGGTGTGATCGGAATAAACGGCATGGGGAAGTCCACTTTGCTCAAGATTGCGGCAGGGATCGAGGAAGCGGACTTAGGGAAGGTCAGCATGGGGAATCAGGTGAAGGTCTGTTATCTTCCGCAGACGCCGGTATTTGAAGAAGAAATGACGGTCCTTGAGGCGGCGATTGCGGGCGGTGTGGGCGGCCCGGACCGTTTTACGGCAGAGGCAGAGGCGAAAGCGATGCTGAACCGTCTGGGATTCACGGATTACGGGGAGAGGGTAGAGCATATGTCAGGCGGGCAGAGGAAGCGTGCTGCGCTGATCAATGTGCTTCTTGAACCGGCAGATATACTGATCCTGGATGAGCCGACCAATCATCTGGATTCAGAGATGTCCGAGTGGCTGGAGGAGTATCTGATCCGATATAGAGGTGCAATCCTGATGGTGACTCACGACCGGTATTTCCTGGACCGCGTAGCCAGCCGTATCGTAGAGGTAGACGGCGGCAAGCTCTACAGCTATCCGGGGAATTATTCGGAGTTTGTCCGTCTTAAGGGAGAACGGCAGGATATGGAGCTTGCCGCACAGCGCAAGCGCAAGAGCCTGCTCCGTACAGAGCTTCAGTGGCTTAGCCGGGGCGCAAGGGCGCGGAGTACGAAACAGAAGGCGCATATAGACCGGATCATGGCCATGCAGGAGATCCAGGATATGCAGGAGGAGAAGCGGGTACAGATGGATTCAGTTGCCTCCAGGATGGGAAATAAGACGGTTGAAGTGTCAGGTATCAGCAAATCCTATGGCGAACGTGTCCTGATCAGGGATTATAACTATATCTTCCTTAAAAATGACCGGATCGGGATCATAGGCCCCAACGGCTGCGGCAAGACGACGCTTCTTAAGATCATCCACGGAGATGAGAAGCCGGATGCCGGAGGAATCGAGATCGGACAGACTATCCGCATGGGGTATTTTTCCCAGGAAAATGAATTCATGGATGAATCTGTGAGGGTGATTGATTATGTGAAAGAGGTGGGAGAGTATATCGCCACATCCGACGGCAGGATCACGGCGTCGCAGATGCTTGAGAACTTTCTGTTCGACGGGGTGATGCAGTGGTCAAGGATTGAGAAACTGTCAGGAGGGGAGAGGAGACGTCTCTATCTGCTCAGAGTGCTGATGAGCGCGCCCAATGTCCTGATTCTGGACGAGCCTACCAATGATCTGGACATCCAGACATTGACGATTCTGGAGGATTATCTGGATCGGTTCGACGGGATCATCATTATTGTGTCACATGACCGGTATTTTCTGGACCGCACGGTGAACCGTATCTTCTCTTTTGAGGGGGAAGGGCAGATCCGCCAGTTTGAAGGCGGATATTCCGACTATCTGATCCGCAGGGAGCTTCTGAATCCGGAGGAGGGTGAGATTCCCGGGAAGGGTCCTAAGGGGAAGAACAGCCCTGGAGCGGAGGATTCTGACGAGACTGCGGTGCGCGCAGCGAAGGGCTCCTGGAAGCAACATGAGAAGAAATTAAGATTCACGTTCAAAGAGCAGAAGGAGTTCGAGACGATAGACGAAGAGATCGCGAAGCTGGAAGAGATGATCTGTGCCCTGGATGAACAGATCGCGGCGAACGCCACGAATTCGGCAAGGCTTAATGAACTGCTGAAAGAGAAAGATGAGACGGAGCAGCAGTTGGAAGAGAAGATGGACAGATGGGTATATTTGAATGATTTGAATGATAAGATTCAACAAAGGATGTGAATTGTGGATAATCACAAATATCTTGCAAAGATTTTCTGAAAATAACTCTTACATTTTGAGAATGATAGTGGTATAATATAGAAATAAAGGGATTATATGTCATTGGGATTACAACTTACAGATTCAACTTTATAGCTTTAACTCCAGACATACTGGCGTACAGTCTCAGGCAGCATGGGGAAGGTGCCGCAGTAGTGTACGCTTTTTTTGTGGACATCCTTTATTGCAGTAACATGTTAATACGGAACCGGTAAGGAGGTAGTTATGTTCAAGATAGGAGATTATGTGGCACATTACAAAGAAGGTGTCTGTGAGGTAATGAGTATCGGGAAGCTGAATATTAGCTGCTCCGATAAGGAGAAGGAATACTATACATTGAAGCCTCTCTATGATGCCGGGGGAACTCTGTATACGCCAGTAGACAATGAGAAGAGACAGATCCGGGAAGTGATCTCCGGAGAAGAAGCGCAGGCATTGATCGATGATATGCTGAATATTGAGATGATCGGGGTAGCGGATGAGAAGAGACGCGAGCTGTCCTATAAGGAAGCGTTGCTGAGGAATCAGTGCAGAGATTGGATTTCTCTGATCAAGACCTCTTATATACGGAAGATGAACAGGCTTGCTTCCGGGAAGAAGGTCATTAATGTGGATGATAAGTATCTGAATATCGCAGAGAAATTCCTCTATGGAGAGTTCGCGGTTGCCTTGGGCCTGCCTAAGGATGAAGTGAAGGGATATATATCAGGTTATCTGAAGAGGGAGTCTTAGCAGATTTGATATAAGTCAAGGGAATATCAGGGGATGACAGAGGCGTCTATCCCTGATATTCCCTTGTTGTCTTATCGCGGTATTTATACGGCAGGGCACTCCACGATATGGATCCGGAAGCTTTCGTATTCTTCTGCAGCCGTCGGGAGCAGGAGTCCGCCATTCATCAGCACGTCCCCGGGATATTCTTCATCGTTTACCGTATAGATACTGTCTGCATTCAATCCTTTCAGACACATCCAGCGTCCGGGACCGTTAGGATGGATCTGGAGAGCGACGATGCAAAGAAGCGCTTCGCTTCCGTCTTCTGCGGCGAATTCCCATCCATGGTAAGCGTCTGCTGTATCGGGATCGGTAAGCCGGTAATAGTCTCCGTACTGGATCAGGTCATAATATTCCTTGAATTCCCTGATCTGAGCTTTTACAATGGTCTTCTCATCTTCGGTCATCTTATTGACGTCCAGCTCATATCCGAACGTACCGGACATTGCAACCGTCGCCCTGGTATTTAACGGAGTGATACGTCGGGTCTGCTCGTTGGGGCAGTGGGATACATGGGATCCCATGGTGCTGACAGGATAGCCGAAGGAAGTGCCGTACTGGATACTGAGCCTCTCGATGGCGTCGGTATCGTCGCTGCACCAGATCTGGGGCGTGTAATAGAGCATTCCGGCGTCAAAACGTCCGCCGCCGCCGCTGCAGCCCTCGATCAGCATATCAGGATAGCGCTGCGTTAATTTTTCAAGCATATCATAGAGACCTAAGACATAGCGGTGCATAACTTCTCCCTGGCGCTTTGCGGGAAGAGAGGCGCTGTAGAGGTCTGCAAGGCTTCTGTTCAAGTCCCACTTGAGATATTCGATCCTGGCCGAGTCAAGTACCTGGCATATATGGCTGAAGATATATTCCCGTACGTCCTCTCTGGAGAAATCAAGCAGTAATTGAAGCCGGGAACGGGTAGGCTGTTTCCCTGGAACGGTGAAGGCCCAGTCAGGGTGCTCACGGTAGAGGTCGCTGTCTTCATTGATCCCTTCCGGTTCAAACCAGATACCGAACTGAAGTCCAAGGCCGTGGATCTGGTCAGACAGCTCCTTAAGCGTACAGCCAAGCTTCTTCTCATTCACCGTCCAGTCCCCGAGGCCGGACACATCCAGGTCGCGTTTGCCGAACCATCCGTCGTCCATGACGAAGAGTTCTATGCCGAGATCTGCCGCGTCCCTTGCCATCTGTATCAGCTTGTCTCCGTCAAAATCGAAATACACGCCTTCCCAGTCATTCAGCAGGACCGGCCGTCTCTTAGCGGTCCATTTGCCCCGGCACAGATGGGTGCGGTAAGCCTGGTGGAAGATACGAGATAACCGGCCAAGTCCCTGGGCGGAGTAAGCCAATGCTGCTTCCGGTGCATAGAAGCGTTCCGCTGGCTTTACACAGTAGCAGAAGTTATCAGGATGGATACCAAGGAGGAGACGGGTCTGGTTATACTGGTCAAGCTCGGCGTTCCCCAGGAAGTCCCCGCTGTACAGGAAAGAAAAACCGTAACAGTTTCCGGTGTCTTCTGTCGTATCCCTGTCAGAGAGGATAAGGAACGGGTTATACTGGTGACTGGAGGTTCCACGCGTGCTTCCTACGGACTGGCTCCCGTGCATCAGCGGCGAGCGCTGATAATTCCGTTCTTTTACATGGCGGCCGTAGAAGGTATGCAGGTCGTATTCGCCGTGCAGATAATCGACGCAGACGCTCTGGATGTTCTCGAGGTAGATGTCGTCTTCGCTGTGGTTTTCAACGCAGACCGCCCTTGTGATGATATCCAGATCTTCCATGACGCCGTAGTAGAGATGGACATAGAACATGCGGCGGGTGTCTTCCAGAGTGATGATCAGTGTATCGGACCTGGAACCGCATCTGCATCCGGCGGGAGCAGGTGTCTCATGTGCCTGCTGTTCCTGATCCGGCGCGTCATAGAGTGCGGGAAGACCCGGAAGAGAGTATTTGCCTTCGCGGATCTCGTGTTTCAGGTAACGCAGGTCGCACGCAGAAGTGCCGTCCGGGTAACGGACTTTAAGAGCCGCGGCGCGGTAATCGCCGCTTCCGTAGGCCGGGAACTCCAGAGGAAGCGCGTCCAGGGAGTAAGTCCGGTCATCGCCCGCGTCGTACGGGTTGCCGGAGAAGCCTCTGTCCGCATAAGCGATCCGGTAGGAATAATCAAAAGCAGAGCCCTTCATACCAAACCAGGTATGGAGTAATACTCCATACCTGTCTGCTTTCATCTGGTACATACTATGGGCTGTTGTCAAAGTAAAAAGTCTGCTCGTGCTGTCAAATAAAATAGCCATAAGTTTGTCCTCGTTTCAGTATTAAGTCTTATTTTACCGCACCGTTTACAACACCGTTGATGATCTGCTTCTGGCATACAAGATAGAAGATCAGGATCGGCAGCAATGCCAGCAAGTAAGAAGCGAATGCCAGGTTGTAATTCGTACCGAACTGAGTCTGGAATGTAAGCTGTGCCAGAGGCAGTGTGTTAACGCCTGTACCGGACATAATGACAAGCGGTGTCATAACATCGTTCCAGGTTCCAAGGGCTGTCAGTACGGCAACTGTAGCGTGCATCGGCGTCATGATCGGGAAGATGATCTTCCAGTAGGTCGACCATGTGGTGGCGCCGTCCACGAAAGCAGCTTCCTCAAGTGCGATTGGGATGTTCTTCAAGTAGCCGGAGTAGAGCATTACATTCATCGGCATATAGAACACCAGATAGCATAATATAACTCCGAACCAGTTGTCAATACCCATTTGCGCGGTCTGCTTTACCAGAGGCATCATCAGGATCGCGAAAGGTACGAACATACCGCTTACGATATAGAGGTAGGATACTTTGTAGAATTTGCTCTTAGCCATGCTTCTTCCGATCGCGTATCCGGCAAGGGAGTGGAGCAGGATGGCAAGAACTACGGTCACAACAGTGATCATGACACTGTATCCCAGGGAGTGCCAGAAGTCTGTAACACGCATGGCTTCCGCGAAGTTTTCAAGGCTCCAGCTCTTCGGAAGGCTTAACGCTCCGGCAATGTCGTTCGTCATCTCTGACGGTTTCTTGAATGCGATCACAAGCGCCATATATAGCGGGAAGATAACAGTCAGGCAGCCAACGATCAAAAGGATGGTAAGCGGCCAATTAGTGGTAGCCGCAACTTTATTTTTCTGTTTCATTATAACTGTTCCTCCTTCTTTCCTGTAATAGTAAGCTGGGCAACAGAGATCGCAACGATCACGATGAAGAAGATAACCGCGTTAGCGCTCTGGAAACCGAACTGTCCGCCGCCCATACCATTGTTGTAGATCAAGAATGAGATGGACTCGGTACTCTGTGCAGGACCGCCCTTGGTCAACGCCATGATCTGGTCGAATACCATCAGGAAGTCTTTCATGCTTAATACCATGTTGATGCTGAAGAACGGGATGATCAGCGGGAAAGTCAGTGACTTGAAGCTTAACCATCCGGTTGCGCCGTCGATCGCGCCTGCCTCATATACGTCTTCCGGTACGGTCTGAAGACCAGAGATGTAGATGAGGGTCGTCTGAGCGATGGACTGCCACGCGGCAACGATCACGATAGCGATCCATGCGGTCTTCGTGTTGGAGAGCATGCTTCCGGTTCCGGTCAGTGCTGGAAGGATGTATGTGAAGATATATCCGAAGATATAACCTACAACCAGTCCTCCAAGGATTCTCGGAACGAAGTACATACCTCTTAAAGCGCTCTTGGCTTTGATCTTGCCGTTTAGTCCCAGTGCGAGGAGCAGGGCGATCACATTCGTCAGAACGGTTGCCAGAATCGCGAATTTAAAAGTAAAGAGGTAGGATTTCCCGACACGCGCATCGGTAAATAAGTCGGCATAGTTACGCATACCTACCCAGTCGTAGCTTCCGAAGCCTTTGAAGTTCGTGAAGCTGTAGATCAGGCCCTTGATCAGCGGCAGAGTGTTAAAACAGAAGAACAATGCCAGGACAGGGACTGTAATTAATAAAAAGGTCTGGTTTCTGCTGAGTTTTTTATTCATTATTGATTCCCTCCCTTTTTCTCATAATCCTGTACTTTGCGGATAATGTCGCGGTTGTAGCGCACCCAGTCAGTGTCGAACTTGTTCAGGAACTTGTCTACGTCGCCGTCTAATAAGAAGGTCTGGATCTGAGCGTCCACGCTCATCTCTGCCGGATAGTAGTGATCCTGATAGTCGACCATCTTGCCTTCGTTGATGTAGTCTAACATACCGTCAAGGGCAGGAGAAAGCTCGAATTCCGTATCCTTACATGGTACGGCGTTCTGGTCGTCTAAGTAAGTCTGAATGGTGGAGTCCTCTAATAAAAAGCTTAATACTTCATAGGCAGCCTCTTTGTCAGGACATTCCTTCGTGATACAGAACTGAAGGTCGACACCGGAGTTCAGAATGTTGTCGTCGGCGTTGTCACATCCCGGCATAACGAAGGAATCAATATCCATATCCGGGTTAACGGACTGGATCTGCGGAACGGCATAGCTTCCGATACAGTACATAGCGGCCTCGCCGTTTGCGAATGCGGTACATGCGTCGTTGTAGTTATAAGCAAACGGGTCATCCTGTGCATGGTCGAGCAGTTCAAGCATCTTCTCTGCAACTTCCGGATATTCATCGATAAATTTCGTCTCGCCTTTGTTCACCTGGCGGCAAACATCTGCAGGAGCCAGATCACAGGCAAGTGCGTTCCACGGCGCCAGACAGGTCCATACATCTTTGTAACCGAAGTATAACGGCTGCTGTCCGGAGGACTTGATCTCATCGCACAGATCCATAAATTCAGTCCATGTGGTCGGGATCTCCCAGTCGTTGTCCTCAAACATCTCCCTGTTGTACAGAACACCCGCGGCATTAGCCACGTAAGGAACTGCGTACACGCCGTCCATCGGAACGAATTCCAGGTTCTTGTCGATGTCTAAGTAGGCTTGTTTGATCAGTGAAAGCCCTTCAAAATCTGAGATATCCATCAGCATCTCGGCATCCAGGAAGTTGGAAAAATTGACGTCACCGCCGATTCCGATGATATCTGGGGCATCCTCCTTGATGAAACGTGTTTTCAGTACGGTCATGGCATCGTTAGGAGATTCGATATGCAGTACGATGTCGTCGTGTGTTGCATTGAATTCCTCTTCCATCTTCTCGAAAGCCTTGACAGCTTCCGGCTTGTACTGAAGCATGGTGATATGGGTCTTTCCGTCTGCGCTGCTGTCGGAGCTGCAGCCACTGGCTGAGAAAACAGTCCCAATCAGCATTGCTGCCACAAGCGTTGTGGCAATTACTCTTCTTTTCATTCCACACCTCTCCTTTTTCCTTCATGCATATTGACTGTCCCGACGCACTCTGCAGATTAGTAACAATTCGGACAAGCCGGCCTGTTAAACAGAATGGACAGTTTCGTTAGGTTGCATGAATTTTATGTAATTTACAGGTAAAATAATAGCAGTCTGCTGTGAAAAGGTAAATATTCTGATGGGACGGGATTTTATCATAATGCGATATTATAAAGAAAATGTTGAAATACAGACGTATTATGATATATAATAAATGAAATGGAGAGATTTTCGTGACTTTCCACAAAATAGATAGTGCAGTTTTGAGCAATATAACGAAAATAAAGGAATGAACGAGAAAAGGGGAATCGCTTTATGACAAATTATTTATTTTCTGTGTTTCAGGATGAGCGCTTTATGGATCTGACAGTATACCAGTATGGGTATGAGCAGTGTGAACCGCTGCACTCGTTCGGCCCGTATGTAAGGAACAATTATCTCTTTCATTATGTGATCTCAGGAAAGGGATGCCTGCATGCCAATGATGAGAAGGGGGACGCGACGTATTATGATATTGAGGCGGGCAACGGCTTCATAATCGAGCCGGGATATGTCAATACCTACTATGCCGACAATGACGAGCCGTGGGAGTATGTGTGGGTGGAATTCGGCGGGCTGCGCGCGAAGGAGTGCGTGGAGCTTGCGGGGCTTTCGCACAAGACACCGCTGTATCATCTGGCGGCGCCTGAGTACGGCGAGACGCTTAAGGAGCGTATGCTGGCTATCGTCCGAAGCCAGAATGCCTCTAATATGGAAGTGATCGGGCATCTGTACCTGTTTCTTGACTGCCTGATCAAGTATTCGGCGTCCAAAAAACAGCTCCAGGGCGGGAAGCTTGGCGAGTTCTATGCGAGAGAGGCCGTTGTGTACATCGAACACAACTACGACAAGGATATCACAGTGGAGGATATCGCAAGGAGATGCAAGCTGGACCGCAGTTATTTCGGGAAGGTGTTCAAGAAGGCGGTGGGCCAGTCTCCTCAGGAGTTCCTGATCCGATACCGTATGAGCAAGGCGGCGGACGCTCTGATCATCGGTGATGATTCGGTGGGGGATATCGGGGCGTCTGTAGGATATCCCAATCTGCTGCATTTCTCCAGGGCGTTCAAGGGAGTGTACGGGGTATCCCCAAGGGAATACCGGCAGAAGAATAAGATCATAGACAGGTAGAGTTTTTGCTGCCGGGAAGCAACATACGTTTCCCGGCAGTTTTTTAATTGATCACAAATTTCAGCATCTGCATCATCTTATCAGTGAGCATATCAGAGTCCAGCTCCGGATTCTGGCACTTTTGTTCCAGGAGATATTTGACATAGCTTACGGTAATATCATTGATGATGTTCAGGTTGCTGTTTTTAATACCCGGAGCCACATCCGCCAGCGGAAGAAGAAGGCCCATACACCGGTCCCATATGTTCTTCCCGTAATACATATCTTCGATCTGAGGAGTATATTTTTCCCGCTCTTCCGGGAAAAGCTCATAGTATTGCGTCATAATGCCTGTAAGGTCGTCGCTGTGTTTTCCGAAGAAAAAATTATAGAAGACATTGGGATTCTGAAAAACAGCCTGCGCGAAAAAATCCCATACGGACAGGAAATGTTCCCTTGGACGGAGCTTCCAGGAACTCAGTTCAGACAGATTCTTGCTGTATTCGTTAAAATACTTGATCGAGGCGAGGAGGATCAGTTCTTCGATATCCTTAAAATACAGATAGATGGTTGAGTTGTGAAAACCAGCTTTGTCCGCGATCTTACGGATAGACAGGTTCTTAAGCCCGTCTGTTTCGATCAGTTCTTGCGTCGCTTCGATGAAGCGGATGGTATTTTGTCTCTTTTGATTCTCTTTTTCATTCCCCATGTTGTTTACCAGTTCCTTAAAATACTTAATTTCTCTGATTATAACATATGCAAAGAAGGATAGTCCATAAGATTAGAATAGAAAATGTCTATATGTTATAAAAATATATTGACAATAAGCGCGCTTATTGATATATTTGTTATATGATTTAACAAATAAGCGCGCTTGCTAAAATGAAAAAATAGTAAAACTGCATGAATGAACAAGGAGGAAGACCATGAAGTTAGAGATCGGTAATTTCTATGTGAAAGATATCGTTTTCGGGGAGCAGTTGTCCCTGAGAGACGGCGTCCTTACTATCAACAAGGAGGAGGCATTGGCGTATATCCGGGAAGATGAGAGGATCACAGAGGCAGAGCTGTATATCGCGAAGCCGGGAGACAAGATCCGTATGTGTCCTGTGAAGGAAGCGATCGAGCCGAGGATCCGGCCGGACGGAAGAAGTATCTTCCCTGGTTATACAGGTGATCTGGCCAAGGCCGGAGAGGGTGTGACCTATGCGCTTAAGAACTGCAGTGTACTCGTAGTAGGCAGACATTGGGGCGGCTTCCAGGACGGCGTGATCGATATGAGCGGAGAAGGGCAGAAGTATACATATTTCGGACAGCTTAATAATATTGTTCTGGTTGCGGATACGAATGAGGAATTCGAGAGAAAAGAGCAGCAGAAGAAGAATGATGCGTTAAGAAGGGCAGGGCATAAGCTCGCCGAGTTCATCGGGGCGTGTGTGAAAGACTTGACCCCGGAAGATACGGAAGTGTATGAGCTGGGAGGTATGATCAGGCGCGATGCTGATGTAGAGAAGCTTCCTTCAGTAGTCTATGTAATGCAGCCGCAGTCACAGATGGAAGAGATGGGATATAACGACCTTGTGTATGGCTGGGATATGAATCATGTGGTGCCGACCGTGATGCATCCCAATGAGATCTTAGACGGGGCCATGGTATCCGGAAGCTTTATGCCGGTATCTTCTAAGTGGGCAACCTATGATTTCCAGAACTGTCCGAATATCAAGGCGCTTTATAAAGAGCATGGGAAGACGATCAATTTCCTGGGAGTCATCATGTCTAACCTGAACGTTGCGCTGGAGCAGAAGGAGAGATCGGCCCTCTTCGTAGCACAGATTGCCAACAGTCTGGGAGCGGACGGCGCAGTCGTAGCGGAAGAAGGCTATGGGAATCCAGACGCGGACTTCGTCGGATGTATCGTGGCGCTTGAAGACGCAGGGGTGAAGACGGTAGGTATCACGAATGAGTGCACCGGACGTGACGGACAGTCTCAGCCTCTTGTTACCCTGGATGAGAAATGTGACGCCATCGTATCCTGCGGCAATGTGTCTCAGCTGATCGAACTGCCTCCGATGGAGACGGTCTTGGGCGAATTGCAGGCATTGGCCAGAGACGGGCTCTCCGGCGGATGGGCGGACGATGAGATCTTAGGGCCGTCAGTCAGAGAGGACGGTTCGATTATCATGGAGAACAACTCGATGTTCTGCGGCGACCAGGTGTGCGGATGGTCTCCGAAGACGATGAAAGAATTCTAATGGAGGTAAGCGGAGAATGAAGAAAGCAATCGTATATGTAAATCAGTTTTTTGGACAGGTAGGCGGAGAAGAGCAGGCCGGGATCGAGCCGCAGCTCCATGAAGGACAGATAGGGCCTGCGATGCAGTTTCAAAAAGAGCTTGACGCGGATGTGACGCATACGATCATCTGCGGCGATAACTATATGGGATCTAATACGGAAGAAGCGGTTGACAGGATTCTTGACATGCTTAGCGGCAAGGAATTCGATATCTTCCTTGCCGGGCCGGCGTTTCAGGCAGGGCGGTATACCGTAGCCTGCGGGACGGTCTGCAAAGCGGTGAAGGAGAAATTCGGCGTTCCGGTCGTGACGTCCATGAACAGTGAGACTCCGGGCGTCGATATGTTCAAGAAGAATATGTATATCATGAAGGGCGGTAATATTGCGTCGAAGATGCGCCAGGACGTGAAGGCTATGGCCAGGGTTGCCAATAAGCTCCTGAACAAAGAACCGGTGGGAAGCGCGGATGAGGAAGGATATTTCCCAAGAGGGATCCGTCATCAGACCTGGCTTGCGGATGGGAAACCGGCTTCAGAGCGTATGGTGGATATGCTGCTTAAGAAATTAAACGGAGAACCTTATGAGACAGAGCTGCCGATTCCGAAGAGAGACCTCGTCCCGATCGCACCGGCCGTTAAGGACCTTAAGCAGGCGAAGATCGCGCTGGTAACGACAGGCGGTATCGTCCCGGTAGAGAATCCGGACCGCATCCAGTCTGCATCTGCGACCAGGTGGGGCAGATATGATATCTCTCAGACGGAGGCGCTAAAGGGCGGGGTATATAAGACGATCCATGCCGGTTTTGACCCGGCTGCCGCTGATGCAGATCCGAACGTTATTACGCCGGTTGACGCGCTGAAGGTATTGGAGAACGAAGAAGTCTACGGAAGCCTTCATCCGTATTTCTACTCTACGGTAGGAACAGGAACGACGGAAGCCGAGGCTCAGAGGATGGCTAAGGAGATGGTTCCGTATTTTAAGGAGGATCATGTTGACGCCGTCATCATGGTTTCCACATGAGGTACCTGTACTCGTTGCGGTGCAACGATGGTAAAAGAGATCGAGAGGGCAGGATTCCCGATCGTTCAGATGTGCAACCTGATTCCGGTGGCGAAGACCGTCGGATCCAACCGAATCGTTCCGACGATATCTATTCCTTATCCGCTGGGAGATCCGGGAACTTCCAAGGAAGACCAGTGGAAGCTTCGCTATCACAGGACGAAGGCTGCGCTTGAAGCTTTGGCAACTGATATTACTGAGCAGACAGTATTCCGCGTGTAGTGCGGGATACTGGTCCTAAAAGGGCCAAAGGGGGTTATTGAATGGAGAAAAAGGACTCAAAAAACACGGTATTTTATATTTCTCTTGTTATTATTGCGGTTATGGCGGTATGGTCGGTTGCGTTAAATGAGAGCTTTACTGCAGCGTCCAATGCTGCGTTTGCATTTCTGACAACGGATTTCGGGTGGCTGTACCTGGTATCGATGATCGTGTTCCTGATATTCGTCGTCTATGTGGCGTTTGGCAAATACGGACGGATTCGTCTTGGGGGAGACGATTCCAGACCGGAGTATAAGAATCTTACATGGTTCGGACTTCTGTTTGGCTGCGGTATGGGAGTCGGACTTGTATTCTGGGGCGTTGCGGAGCCTCTGACTCATTATCTGAATCCCATGGGAATGGAAGGCGGTACGCCTGAGGCGGCAGATTTTGCCATGCGTTCCTTCTTCATGCACTGGGGGATCCTGCCGTGGGCGAATTATGCGGTGATCGGCCTTGCCCTTGCGTATTTTATGTTCCGTAAGAATAAGAAGGGCCTGATCAGCGTGATCTTAGAGCCGTTGATCGGTGAGAGGCTTGCCGAAGGATGGCTTGGGAAGCTGGTGGATATCCTGGCGGTATTTGCGACGGTGGCAGGCGTTGTGACTTCATTGGGGCTTGGAACGCTGCAGATCAACGCGGGATTCAATTATATGTTCGGACTTCCGTCAACGCTTGCGGTGCAGATCATCATTATCGCGGTTGTGTCAGTATTGTATATCGGATCTGCCGTTTCTGGTATTGATAAGGGGATCAAGATCATCTCAGATACGAATCTCTATGTCGCCATAGGGCTGATGGCAGTATGTTTCCTGGTGGGACCGAAGATCGAGATCCTGAACAGCTTCATCAACGGCATAGGACAGTATATCGGTGAGTTTATCCCGGATTCACTGGGAATCCAGGCATACGGGGATAACTCATGGATCGGAAGCTGGAGAATATTCTACTGGGCATGGTTTATCGCCTGGGCGCCGTTTGTGGGAGTATTTGTGGCGCGTATCTCCAAAGGGCGTACGATCAGAGAATTTATCCTTGGCGTGGTACTGGTTCCGGCTCTTGCTTCCTGTATCTGGGGATCCGTGTTCGGAAGCCTTGGCATTAACCTGGGAGAGAAGGGTATCATGGCGGCAGAAGAGCTTAGCGAAGCTGTAGCGGCGCCGGAGGTCGGGCTGTTTGCAGTGCTGAGTAAATACCCGCTTGGGTTCCTGCTGTCACTGGTGGCGATCATATCCTTGTGCGCGTTCTTTATTACATCGGCGAATTCAGGCGTGTATGTGCTGTCTATGCTTACGACGAAGGGAGACATCAATCCGCCGAACAATAAGAAGATCCTGTGGGGGATCATCCAGTCGGTGATGGCGGTCGGTCTTCTGATGGCCGGAGGATTGAAGCCTCTGCAGACGATCTCGCTGGCGGCGGCGTTCCCGTTTATCTTCATTATGTTTGCAGCCTGCGCGGCATTTATCAAGGCGCTGAAGGGAGAGAACATGTCTGCGGGAAGTAAGACAGAGCCCTCGGCGGGTGATGACGATTAATTTTTAATTTCCGGCGGACCGGCATTGACATTTCTTATCAAATTGGGTATCATTGACTTTAATGAGTAGAAGTGCTAAAGCGATAAGAAAGGGGATATTTCCAATGCCTATTACAGATATTTTGGAGAAAAACTGCCGGCTGTACGGTGATGACGTGTGCCTGGTGGAGATCAACCCGGAGATGCCGGAGACAAGACGTGTGACCTGGAAGGAGTATGAACTGATCGAGCCGGTGCGCGCGTCTTATTACAGGCGTGAGATCACGTGGAGCGTATTCAATGAGAAGTCCAACCGTTTTGCCAATCTTCTGCTGGAGCGCGGGATCAAGAAAGGCGATAAGGTGGCGATCCTTCTGATGAACTGCCTGGAATGGCTGCCGATATATTTCGGGATCCTGAAGACGGGAGCGTTGGCTGTGCCGCTTAATTTCCGTTATTCTGCGGAGGAGATTCAGTATTGCGTGGAGCTTGCCGAGGTGGACGTGCTGGTGTTTGGACCGGAGTTTATCGGGCGTGTGGAGGAGATCGCGGACAGTATCAGCAAGCACCGCCTGCTTTACTATGTGGGGGACGGCTGTCCGGGATTCGCAGAGGATTATACCATGCATTCTGCCAACTGTTCCAGCCAGTCTCCGAAGATCGATATCAATGACGAGGATTATGCGGCGATCTATTTCTCTTCCGGGACGACCGGATTCCCTAAGGCCATCCTGCATACACACGAGGCGCTGATGCATTCCGCCAAGGTGGAGCAGAATCACCATGGACAGACGAAGGACGATGTATTCTTATGCATTCCGCCGCTCTATCATACCGGAGCCAAGATGCACTGGTTCGGGAGTTTCCTGACAGGGGGGAAGGCAGTTCTTCTTAAGGGAACGAACCCGGAATTTATCTTAAGGGCGGTATCGGAGGAGAAGTGTACGATCGTGTGGCTTCTGGTTCCGTGGGCGCAGGATCTACTGCTGGCGTTGGACAGCGGAAAGATTAAGATGGACATGTATCAGCTGGAGCAGTGGCGGCTGATGCATATCGGAGCGCAGCCGGTGCCGCAGAGCCTTATTAAGCACTGGAAGGATTATTTCCCGAAGCATCAGTATGATACGAATTATGGACTGAGCGAATCGATCGGGCCTGGATGCGTGCATCTGGGGGTAGACAATATCCACAAGGTGGGAGCGATCGGCAAGGCGGGCTTCGGCTGGAAGACGAAGATCATCGACGAGTCCGGGATACCTGTGAAACAGGGAGAGACCGGCGAACTTGCCGTGAAAGGGCCCGGCGTAATGGTGGAGTATTATAATGACAAGAAGGCAACGGAAGAGGTACTGCATGACGGCTGGCTCTATACGGGAGATATGGCGATGGAGGATGAAGACGGGTTCATCTTCCTGGTGGACCGCAAGAAAGACGTCATCATCAGCGGAGGTGAGAATATCTATCCGGTGCAGATTGAAGACTTCCTCCGCACCAACGATGCGGTATTGGATGTCGCTGTGATAGGTCTGCCGGATGAGCGTCTCGGAGAGATTGCGGCGGCGATCGTCTCCCTGAAGCCGGGAGTGATCTGTACGGAGGATGATATTAATCTGTTCTGCAAGAAGCTTCCGAGATATAAGCGTCCGCGTAAAGTGATATTCGCAGACGTGCCGAGGAACGCGACCGGTAAGATCGAGAAACCGAGGTTAAGAGAGATGTACGGGGCTGCGCATCTGGTACAGGAGCAGAACCGGAGATAGATATATATGCCGAGAGAACAGGGATCATGGATGATCTTCTGCGTCTTTCGGCATTTTTGCATGCCGACTTATGATTCGCTTTCACATATATTTTCCGCCGGAATATACTGTACCATTAGGAATTATAAGGAGGATATGTATGAAAAAGCGTATAATTGCAGCAGCGCTGGTTATTGTTCTGTCTATAACTGCCCTGCTTGCCTGCTCGTCTAAGGATGATCAGGGCGAAACTGCCGCTACAACCGGACAGACAGACGATACAAAAGATATCGGTGAAACCGAAGAGACTCTTCCTGAGTCTACGAAGGTGATCTTGAATGAGGTTGCACATTCCATCTTCTATGCTCCGATGTATGTGGCAATTGAAGAGGGGTATTTTGAAGAAGAGGGAATTGATCTGGAATTAGTTACAGGGTTTGGAGCGGATAAAACCATGACTGCCGTTATCTCCGGAAGTGCGGATATCGGGTTCATGGGCTCTGAGGCTTCTATCTATACTTATAATGAGGGCGCCAACGATTATGTCGTCAACTTCGCCCAGCTGACCCAGCGGGCCGGCAACTTCCTGGTAGCGCGGGAAGAGATGCCGGATTTCACCTGGGATGCGATCAAGGGGACGAATGTTCTTGGCGGGAGGAAAGGCGGTATGCCGGAGATGGTATTTGAATATATCCTGAAGCAGCAGGGTATCGATCCGGCAAAAGACGTGAACATAGACCAGAGCATTGATTTTGGCTCCACCGCCGCTGCTTTTGCTGAGAATCAGGGAGACTTCACGGTGGAATTCGAGCCGGGAGCTACGAATCTCGAAAAAGAAGGCAAGGGCTATGTTGTTGCGTCCCTTGGAACCGACAGCGGCTATGTGCCGTATACGGCATTCTCGGCAAAGCAGAGCTATATCAACGACAACCCGGAGGTTATCCAGGGATTCACCAATGCGCTTCAGAAGGGGATGGACTACGTGCAGGCACATACCCCGGAAGAGATCGCAGCGATCATTGCACCGCAGTTTAAAGAGACAGATCAGGATACCATCACAACGATCGTGACGCGGTATTATGATCAGGATACCTGGAAGGAAGATCTGATCTTCGAGGAGGAGAGCTTCGAGCTTCTTCAGGATATTCTTGAAGACGCCGGGGAACTGGCGAAGCGTGCTCCGTATGAGAAGCTTGTAACCACGGAATTTGCCGAAAAAGCAGCCAAATAAGATATCGATATGATTTTTAGGGGCGGTCGCAATGACCGCCTGTTTCATATGCAGCTTTTTCATAATACCATTGAATATATCGTTATATTGCTTTAAAATAGTGTTCATAGAGAGTTTGGAAGGAGAGCCGAAATATGAGCATAACGAGGGAAGCGAAAATGCAGGCAATGCGGACAGATAGCCGAAGCAGCATATGAAATATCTCGCACAGATCCAATGGGATACCGTGCTGGAGGGGATGGAAGGAAACGCTTATATAGAGATCTGCAAAGATTGCAGAATTATTGCGATACTGCATCAACAGGCGTAATGGATAAAAGTTAAAGCCGGAATAACTTGTGAGGGTATGCACATTTTGTTATAATTAGGGGAGTAATGGTACAGGAGGCGAGAAGATGCGGGTTATTGATTTTAGGGATGCAAGCTGCAGGCATTGTTACAAGTGTGTGCGCAATTGCGAGGTGAAGGCGATCTCGGTCGAGAATGAGCAGGCGCACATCATGAAGGATCACTGCATTAACTGCGGGCACTGTCTGGAGGTCTGTCCGCAGAATGCGAAGACATTCGCAAGCGATATGGATCGGGTAAAAGGGTATCTGAAGCAGGGGATGAAGGTGGTCATCTCCATAGCTCCTTCCTATCTCGGCGTGTTGGAATATGACAGGCCGGGACAGGTTGTGGACGCGCTCAAACGTCTGGGATTCTATGAGGTCCGTGAGACGGCGGAGGGTGCGGCGCTTGTCACGAAGGAATACGGGAATCTCCTTCGGGACGGACAGATGACGAATATCATTACTACATGCTGCCCGAGCGTCAATGATCTGATCGAGAAGTATTATCCGTCGCTGGTGTCTATGATGGCGCCGGTAGTATCGCCTATGATCGCTCATGGACGCCTGATCAAGAGTATTTACGGCGAAGATGTGAAGGTTGTGTTCTTAGGGCCGTGTATTGCGAAGAAGGAAGAGGCTGTCGGGGACGAGCGCGTAAGGGGAGCGGTCGACGCGATCCTGACATTTGAAGAGATCACGAAGTGGTGGGCTTCGGAAGGAATCGACATTCATCGCTGCGCTGATCTGCCGGTGGGGAATCCAAGCCCCAGGGTGAATCAGCTCTACCCGATCAGCGGAGGAGTGATCCAGTCTGTCCTTGCGGGTACGGAGGACGACGGGTACTATAAGGTACATATCGACGGCCTTAAGAGCTGTATGGAGTTATTTGCAGAATTAGAGAAGGGCGGGACCAGGAATTGCTTCTTCGAGGTAAATGTCTGTGAGGGCGGATGCATCAAGGGCCCGGCTTCCGACAAGTGGCATCAGTCCTTGATCCGTGCGAAGATGGATATTGAGAAACAGGTGATGCACAGAGAAGAGGCCGAGGGGATCGATGGAGGGACTTTGAATCTGCGCAAGGTATTCATCGACCGCCGCGTTGTCGATAAGCAGCCGTCTGACCGGGAGATGCAGGAGGTTCTGCACGCTATGGGCAAGTACACGAAAGAGGACGAGCTGAACTGCGGCGCCTGCGGGTACGCTACCTGCCGTGCGAAGGCGGCGGCGGTCTTCCAGAAGAAGGCAGAGATAGGTATGTGCCTTCCGTATGCACTTGCACAGGCGGAATCTATGTCGAACATTGTCATGGATGTGACGCCGAGCATGATCATGATCGTTGATAAGGATATGAGGATCCGGGAGTGCAACAAGAAGGCTATGGAGATGCTGGGAGTATCCAGGGAGGAGGCGTTGGAGCGCTATATCTTTGAATTCATAGACGACAGCGACATTGCGGAGGTTCTGGCGACCAGGCAGCAGATCATCCATAAGAAGCTGAGTCTGGACACCGTGAAGCTTAAGGTGGTGGAGACGATCATCTATATTGACAGTCTGGATTCTGTTCTTGTGACCTATCAGGATATTACGAAGGAAGAGAAGGCCAAAGAGCAGCACTATAACCTGAAGATGGAGACGGTCGAGATGGCGCAGAAGGTTATCGATAAGCAGATGATGGTAGCCCAGGAGATCGCAGGGCTCTTAGGAGAGACTACGGCAGAGACAAAGGTGACCTTGTCGAAGCTTCGTGATTCGATCCTGTTTGAAGAGGAAGAATAGTATGAGTGTGAGTGTAGATATATCCTGGAAGAGCCTGAACAAGCACGGAGAGGAGCTGTGCGGGGATAAGGTAGAGATATTGAAGACAAAGGATTCGGAGATCGTGATCCTGGCGGACGGGATGGGAAGCGGGGTTAAGGCGAATATTCTGGCGACGCTGACTTCTAAGATACTGGGGACTATGTTTCTGGAAGGTGCGGCGATAGAGTCTTGTGTTGAGACTATTGCGAAGACGCTTCCGGTCTGCAAGGTCAGGGAGGTGGCCTATGCTACGTTCAGTATCCTGCAGATCTTCCATAACGGTGAGGCATATCTGGTGGAGTTTGACAACCCTCAGTGTATCTTTGTAAGGGACGGGAAGATCGTAGATTATCCGTATGAGGAGCGGGTGATCGAGGGGAAGGATATCCGTGAATATCGTTTTAACGTGCGTCTTAAGGATTGTTTTGTGTTAATGAGCGACGGGGTGATCTGGGCCGGCGAAGGAGAACTTATGAACCTTGGGTGGACCTGGAAGGATATGGCGGACTATACGCTGAAATGTACGAAGCAGACGCTATCGGCTTCCCGCCTTGCGGCAATGCTGAGCCAGCTATGCGACGATCTGTATGGGAATAAGCCGGGAGACGATACGACGGTGGCGGTAGCCAGAGTGATCGAGCGGCGGATCGTGAATATATTCACCGGGCCTCCGACACACAAGGAGGATGACGAGAGGGTCGTGCGTGATTTTATGAAGCAGGAGGGCCTTAAGGTAGTCTGCGGCGGCACCAGCGCCAACATCACGTCGAGAGTGTTGAAACGGGAGATCGTTACTTCTGTGAATTACGCTGATCCGACGGTCCCGCCGACCGCCGCCATAGAAGGACTGGATCTTGTCACGGAGGGCGTTTTGACTATAGGGAAGTCGCTGGGGCTTCTGAAGCGGTATGAGCAGGACGAGTTTGACGAGGCTTTCTTCGATGAGCTGGACGCGGACAACGGCGCGGCGAAGCTTGCGAAGCTGATCATTGAGGAATGTACACAGCTGAATCTCTTCGTCGGGAAGGCGATGAACGTGGCGCATAAGAATTCGAACCTTCCCTTTGACTTAAGCGTCAGGATGAATCTGGTGGAACAGTTAAAGGAATGCGTGGAGCATTTGGGCAAGGCTGTGAATATAAAATATTATTGATGCGTGTCCATATATGAAAAATGATTGACGTGCATATACATTTCCCATATAATAAAATCACGTTTTTGTGTTAAAAGAAGGAAAGAACGAGGACTACATAATGAGACAGATTTTTGGTAAAAGCCATAATGGAAATTTAAAAGAAGCGGTCCGTGGGATCAGTAACCCGCAGCTTCTTATGCTGATGTCTAACAGCGATCAGTTTGAAGCACATGTAAAGGAATTGGAGGAGATATTTCCCGGAGTTCCAAGTATCGGGTGTATCGGTATGAGTTATGATACGAAGATAGTGGAGAAGGGGGTAGGCGTGGTCGCATTTTCAGACGGAGTAAGCGCAGTTGCCAACGTTCTGGAGAAAGTATCTGTCATGCCTGTCAGGTATATCGAGCGTCTGGAGAAGGATGTGAACAGTATAAGAGGTTCCCATAACGACACGGTCTGCATTGATTTTTGTTCCGGCAACGACGCGTGCGTGCTGACGACGATCTATTCGGTACTGAAGCGCAGAGATATATCTTTGGTCGGCGGTACCGGCGACGCGGGCAAGGTGTCTGCCAACGGACGGATCTATGAAGATGCTGTAGCTTATGCGCTGGTGAAGAATCAGGGCGGCCGGGTGAAAGCATATAAGGAGAATATTTATCATCAGATGAGGAATCACAGGTTCATCGCCTCACAGACGGATAAGGCCAACTATGTGATCGGCGCGCTGAACGGCAAGCCGGCAAGGCAGGTCTATCAGGATATTCTTCATGTGACGGAGCAGGAGATCACAACGCGGACCTTCCAGAACCCGTTCGGCAAATTGAATGGAGACGATACCTGTATCGTATCGATCAAGGAGGTAAAGGGCGATGCGCTGACCTGTTTCAGGCAGGTCAACGATTCCGACGTCCTTGTGTTGTTGGAACTCGGCGACTACAGAGCGATCGTAAATGATACGATTCGGACGATAAAGCAGGATTTTTCCAGAGTTTCAGCAGTATTCTCAGTGAATTGCCTCTTCCGGTATCTGTTGTTTACACAGAATAATTATATGCAGGAGTATCTGAACGAGATGGGAAGACTGGGAAATCATGCGGGTCTTGTGGGATACGGAGAGCATTATAATAATCGTTTTGTGAACCAGTCTATGACTTGCGTGGTATTTGAATAGGAGAAGGGGGAAGAGCAAGGTGTTTTGGAAAAGGAATAAGCAGGAGGTCCGTACAGTATCCGAGAATGAGAACAATCTGTATCCGATATTGCACGTAATGAGCAGTTTGAAGGATTATCACAAAGAGATGGTGCAAAAGGAAGTAGATTCTCTGTGGGAATTGAATGAGATCGGGACTTCTTTTGGGGCTGTTGTCAGAGAAGGAGAAGAGTTTCAGGGAAAGCTTCTGGATTTTGGTGAGAATTTCACAAGCATCGAGCAGGTCTCCGGTGAGTTTGAGACGGTGAAGGATACGATTTCCCAATCGGTGACCCGTGCGCAGGACGGTGTGGAGGAATTAAGGAACAGCTCCGAGCAGGTTGCGGCATATTTCAATGAGATGGAGACTACCTTCGAAGACCTGCAGAAGGCAGTAGAGAGGATCAAACGGTGTACGGATAAGATCATATCCATTGCCGATCAGACGAATATTCTTGCGATCAACGCTTCCATCGAGGCTGCACGCGCCGGAGAGCAGGGCAAGGGCTTTGCGGTTGTGGCAGTGGAGGTCAAGAAGCTTGCCGACGAGATCAAGGATCTGACCGGAGAGGTGGATCTGGGAATCCAGGAGGTAGAGAAGGGAACGGATCAGCTTAACAGCAGTATCACGACTTCTGAGAACGCTCTTGGCGAGAGTCTTAATAAGGTTCGGGAAACTTACGAGATGTTTGATGAGATCACGCAGTCCGCGGAGGGAGCGACAGGCGTACATAGGGAGATCTCCGGTGTGATCGATCAGTCCAAATCAGCTCTTCAGGTTTTGTGCGGATTCTTCGATCAGATCAAGAATCAGTATCAGGAGGTCGTTCAGCATATCAATAAGGCCGGAAAGCTTGGAACGACGAAGAGTACCATGTTCGAGGATGTAGATAATATGCTGTCCCAGATCCCGCCGATCGTGAAGGACTATACTTCTTCACAGGAATAGAAGAGGAAAAGCTGCCGCCGTGTGCGGCAGCTTTTTTGATATATAAAAGAAGATAACAAAAGAGGGCGGACTTGCCGCCGCTCTCTATATTGAGTTTAGCGTCGCGAAGAATTCAGGGTAAGAGACGTCTACGCACTGACTGTCTTCGATCACGGTTTCGCCTCCGGCGATCAGGCCGGCGATCGCGAATGCCATGGCAATGCGGTGATCCAGACGGCTCTTGATTCGTGCGCCGCGAAGATCTGTGCCGCCTTCTATGATCATTCCGTCATCCGTGGGGGTAATGTCAGCGCCCATTGCCCGTAAGTTTTCCGTGACAGTATCGATCCGGTTCGTCTCCTTCACCTTTAATTCCGCGGCGTCTTTGATGACTGTCGTACCATTTGCGCAGGCTGCCATCACGGCGATGACCGGGATCTCGTCGATCAGCGCAGGGATCAGGCTGCCGCCGATAACTGTACCGTGAAGTCGGCTATAGCGGACAAGGATATCTGCGGTCGGCTCCCCGGCCCTGGAATCCGTATTTTTACTGTTCAGATAAGTAATATCTGCCCCCATGGCTTCACAGACCTTAAGGATTCCCGCACGGGTTGGGTTGGTTCCTACGTTCCTGATGAGCAGTTCGGAGCCGGGAATGAGAAGTCCGGAGGCTATAAAATACGCTGCCGATGAGATATCTCCGGGAACCTGGATCATTTGCCCATAGAGCTCCCGGCAGGGCTGAATGCGTGCGGTCGCGCTTCCGTCTTCGTGAAGCTTCGAAGAGATATCGGCGCCAAAGCTTCGGAGCATCAGTTCCGTGTGGTTGCGGGAGAGAGCCGGTTCGGTCACGGAAGTCTCGCCATCGGCGTAGAGTCCGGCAAGAAGGACGGCGGATTTGACCTGGGCGGAGGCGACCGGCGACTGATAGTGAATGCCGTGAAGCTTACCAGGCGTAATCTTAAGAGGGGCGCAGTTATTGCCGTGTACGCTTGCGATCTGTGCGCCCATAGCGGTAAGCGGTTTGATGATCCGTCCCATGGGACGGGAGTTTAGGGATTCGTCCCCGGACATCACAGAGGAAAAGGATTGTCCCGACAGGATGCCCGACATAAGCCTTGTAGTCGTTCCGCTGTTCCCCACGTCTAAGGTCCCCCGCGGGGCAGATAATCCCCGAAGTCCCTGACCGTGTACGATGATGCTGCCGGTATCTTCAGTGATCCTGATTCCCATACTTCGAAAACAGGCGATGGTAGACAGGCAGTCCGCGCCTTTCAGGAAATTCGTGATCTTCGTAGTCCCGCGTGCTATGGCGCCGAACATGATGCTTCTGTGGGAGATAGACTTGTCGCCCGGAATCGTGATCTCGCCTTTCAGTCCGGTTCTTGGATAAATACTTTTAACGCTCATATACAATATACCTGAATTTCTGCAGAATCTCTGCGGCCTTCTTAGAAGACGCCTCGTCGTAGAATTCTATTCGCAGAACCCCTTCTTCAAATTCTCTGTTATTTACAATTCCGATATTCTTAAGATTCAGATTGTTGGAAGCGAGGATAGTAGCGATTGCCGCGATCCCGCCTGCTTCATCTATAATATCGCAATAGACCTCGTATGCCTTCTTGATCGGACCGGCAGATGACGAGGGAATGGCGTTTCGGTAGTTTCTTGCAGTATCAAACATGCGGTAGATCCCTTGTTCGTCTTCCTGATCGATCAGCTTCCTGGCGCGGCTTAAAAACTGGATATAGGAGTCAAGGATCCGGGAGATATTCTCCTTATTCTTCAGGCAGATATGCTGCCACATGGTCGGTGAGGAGGAGGCGATCCTTGTAATGTCTTTGAAGCCTCCGGCCGCAAGGTTCTTCATCAGTTCATCCCTGGTATCCGTATCCCGAACGAAATTTACCAGGCTTGACGCGATAATATGCGGAAGATGGCTGATGGTTCCGGTCACATAGTCATGCTCCTGATGATCCAGAAGAACCGGTATAGCGTGAAGATCCTGGACAAATCTTTCATAGCGTGCTATCTTTTCCTTGGGAACTTCACTGGTGGGAGTCAGCACGAAGTATGCATTTTCGATCAGCATGGCCTTGGAGTTGATGTAACCGCTTTTTTCTGAGCCGGCCATGGGATGCCCGCCGATAAAATAACGTTCGATTCCTAAGGCTTCTACTTCCTTGTGGATATTGGTCTTCACACTCCCTACGTCGGTCAGGATACAGTCGTCGTGAAGATATTCTCGGATCTGCCTTAGGTACGCTGTATTGTAAGAGACGGGAGCGCACAGGAAGAGGTAACGGCAATTGCGGAAATTGTCGTCTATGGTTGTTGCTGCAACGTCGATTACGGACTCCTGGGTTGCCAGGGCCAGAGTTTCTTTATTCTTATCGAAGGCTACGATCTCGTAATCGGGGAAATACTGCCGGACTGCCCTGGCGATCGAGCCGCCGATGAGACCTAAGCCGATAAAGCCGATTTTATGGTTCATAGGTATCTCCTTTGAAATATAGATGATACTCTATTGTACCCATGAAATGAGTTTTTGTCAATTCTGTGTTGCTTTAAAGTGATAAAGAAATTGGGCTGTAACACATACTCAAGATACTATAGGTGAAAAAATTGCAGAAACGCTGTCTGTTTTACAGGAAAACGTTCGATAAATTGGGGAAATGATTTACGGCAGCGAAGGCAGAAGCGAATGCTGTACAGGGGATTCCCGAAATGATAAAGATTGATACTGGCAGGCATTTTCGCGAAATATTATAGACATAAAAAGGAAACAGGCAACCTGTTTAAGTATAAAGCTGTACACGACACTAAAATAATATTTTAGCGACAGAAAGACATTGAAGAAAATAAATGCTGCCGTTGCATTAAAATAGGAAAATAGGAAAATCGCAAAGCCCAGGCCATGCCGGTGTCAGATTTTATGATTGCACCGGAAGATAAGGCTATGCTATTGTAAAACAAAAAGGGTGGTTGAGTATGGGCTTTTTTGATGTGGACGGGAAGCTTGCGCAGGTTATATCAAGGATCTTTGATTTGATAAAGCTGAATCTTTTATGTCTGATCTTTTCCCTGCCGGTGATTACAGCAGGCGCGGGTCTGACTGCGGCATGGTACAATCTCTTGAAGATGGCGCGCAATGAAGAGTCTTATATAGGGAAGAGCTATTGGAAGGCTTTTAAGACGAACTTCCGGCAGGCGACAATCATCTGGAGCTTCTTAATAGCAGGCTTTACTGTTATTCGGTTAGATCTTGTGTTTCTCAAGGATGCAGGAGGCGGGGGTATGCCCATACGCATTGCGCTGCTTTTTATATTTTGGATTTTATGCCTTATCTCTCTGTACATATTTCCTATATTGGCAAGATTCGATAATACAATAAGAAATACAATGAGAAATGCATGTTATATGACTTTCCGTTATTTGCCATACACGTTTTTGATGATGTCATTCTTTCTGGCAGGTCCGATATTGTGTATCATAAACTGGAAATTATTTGGTTACTATATTTTGTATATGATGCTGATCGGAATTACGGGACCGGGGTATTTATCCGCCATATTATTCAGGAAAATATTTGATGATCTTCCGATGGAATAGATCTTCAGGCACCTTAATAAAAATGGGAGGAAATTTTATGTTTACGTGGATGAAACAACGAATAAAAGATATGCCGATCTTTCAGAAAATGTTTGTGATATGTATACTGGTTACGGTTACTATATCTGTAATTTCCGGTGGGATTACATATGTGACTGCATCGGATATTATTCTGAAAAAGACGATCGCACAGACAGAAGAGACGATTAATCAGGTGTCAGAAAATTATGATTCTTTTATGGAAATGATCGCGAACCGCCTGGATTATATTGCATTCAATCCCACGGTGCAGGAGGAACTGCTGAACAGAAGACCGGAGAAAAATGAAGAAGGATATTACGGTGGTACAAGGATGGTGAAGCGCTTGTTAGTGCAGATGTTCAAGAGTTATCAGATGGAGGATATTGAGATCTATGGAGAGAATGGAAAACAGTATTTTTGCTCGATACGCGGAACGGAAGAACCGGAGTTGGAGAATGAAGATGAATTAATGGCGATTGCGGCAGCGGGCAGCGGTGCGGTAACGTATGTGAATGACATTTCGGGCAGCGGGTGCCTGCAGATCGTGAAATTGGTGAGAGACAATCTGACGATGGATTCTCTTGGAGTCCTGCGGACAGGAATTCGGGCGTCTGCATTAGAGCGAATTCAGGAGAATGTGGATTTTGCATCTTCCGGGATGATCCTTTTGTTGGATGACAAGAATGAGATTATTGTAGGTGAAGCTTCGGAACTGACAGAAGAGGCAGACAGGTTGTTCAACAAATGGAACGATTCATTCCGATATGAGATAGGAGGAGAAGAGTACCGAGTTGTATATCAGGTGTCGGATTATACAGGATTCAAGGCTATTGGAATACTTCCGGCAAAGGAGATCGCGTCTGCGATCGCTCCGGTGCAGATTGCAATGGTAGCTACAATCTTAGTTGGGATTTTCTTAAGTATCGGATTATCCGTGTTCATGTCGCGTTTTATGGGAAAGCCGATCAGGAGAACGGTACAGGCTTTGAGAGAAGTGTCAAAGGGAGATTTTTCCGTCCGCCTCGAGGAAGAGAGAAGGGATGAATTCGGAGAGATCAATCAGGAATTTAATCATACGATTGGCAGGATGGAGGAGTTGTTAGAAGAGATCGCCATAAGTAAGATGTTGAATAGAGAGATGGAGTTCAAGGCACTGCAGGCGCAGATCAATCCGCATTTTTTATACAATGCATTAGATACGATCAACTGGATGGCCAGGAAAGAAGAGAAGGAAGAGATCTGCGAGATGGTCGGTGCCGTCAGTAATCTGCTGCGGATCAGTATCAGCAATAAAGAGACGATGTTTACGCTAGAAAAGGAATTAGATTATGTGAAAGATTATCTCTATATACAGCAGACAAGATATCGCAGCCGTTTTGAGGCAGTATTTGAGATTGATGAGCGCATCAAGTCACAGAGAATTCCGAAACTTACGATTCAGCCCTTAGTGGAAAATGCGATCGTACACAGCGTAGAAGTGAGAAAGGAAAAGACAGAACTGATGATACGTGCGTATCGGGTGAAGGAAGAAGTCTACATTGAGATAGAAGATACCGGTATCGGAATGTCCAAAGAAACTTTGGCAAATATCTTAAGACCGCAGAAAGAGAAAATAGATATCAAGACTGCCCATACGGGACTTGGAGTCTATGCGGTGCACCAAAGGATCCAATATATGTTTGGGGGAGCGTATGGGCTGCAGATTTATTCAGAGGAAGGAAGAGGGACGCGGGTTATGATCCATTTCCCATATAAAGTATGAAAGGGCAATATTATTAGTAGGAGGAATGGTTTTGGAATTGGGTGTATTGATCCTTGATGACGAGGAGATTATCTTAGATGGGTTGTGCCACTTTCCATGGAAAGATTATGGATGTACCGTAGTGGCAAAGGCAGAAGATGGAGAGAAAGGGCTTGCCCTGATGACTGTGCACAAACCAGACATTATTCTGAGTGATATTAAGATGCCGGAGATGAACGGACTGGAGTTCGCAAGGAGGGCGAAAGAGATCTGTCCTGAGGTGGAGATTATTCTGCTGACGGGATATGATGATTTTGAATTTGCAAAATCCGCGATTCATATCGGTGTATCGGAATATCTTCTGAAGCCTGTTAATTTCAAAGAAATGCATACTGCCGTGGGGAAGGTATGCTGTAAGATACGCAGTACGAGAAAGGTTCAGAGAGATTACGCAGAGTTGCAGCGGAAATATCAGAAGACGATCCCGGCAGTACGCAGAAAAGTAATCTCAGACCTGATCTATGGAAGATTTAATGATAGCAAAGAGATGCAAAAGCGTCTGGAGAATTTGAATATTTATATTGAACAGTATGTACTTGTCTATGGTTCGATCCATGCGGATGAGGGGAAGGAAAGGGCTGGATTAGAACCGAATTTGTTCGATTTTGTTGTGGAGAATATCTGTGAGGAATTTTTGAAACAGACGGGACAGCAGGTGTATTATGAATTTGATAATCTGGGCTATTGCTTTATCGTAACATTTCCGCGGCATATGGCAGAGAAGGATTGTGAGGTGTGTTGTGAACAGGCATGTGAGAAGATCCAGAAGAATATAAGAGAAGTGCTGCAGGTGGAGATGGCATTTGGAATCAGCCGGCAGGAGAAGAATCTGTTCCGGATGAATCATGCCTACGAGCAGGCGTTAGAGGCCTGTGAGCAGGGGGCTTATCTGGGAGAGGGATCGGGTATCCTGACCTATGCGGATGTGGCTGATATAAAGCTGCCGGTCTGGCGGGTGTCGGACGGCGAGAAGAAGAGGCTTCTTTCAGAGTTAATGCAGGGAAATATTGAGACAGCGAAGAAGCTGATCCAGGAAATATTCGAGCAGTGTCCGGATATTGAAACGATACGGTATAATGTGATGGAGGTGATGCTCCTTAGCGTTCAATATTTGGCTGATAGAAGAATCGTAGAGCATACAGATAAAGAGAACAGCATATTTATCACGGAATGCCTGAAGAAGGTGTATGAAAGTCATACAAAGCAGGCAGTATTAAGTGTCCTGAAGTCGATTGTCGAATATCTGGCAGAGCGAAACAGAGATGAAAGGCTGAGCCGGAACCAGAAAAGCGCAAAAAGTATGATGGAATATATCGAAGAGAATTACGGCGAGGACCTGTCATTGGATACACTTGCGGATCATTTTAAGCTAAGTAAAACATATATTAACCGTCTGCTTAAAAATTACAGCGGGAAAAGCTTTCTGGAGATTTTACTTAAATGCAGAATGGAGAAGGCGGAGGATCTGATCGCCCAGGGCGAGCACAAGATATATGAAATCGCGGAGATGGTTGGGTATCATGATCAGAGTTATTTCATACGAGTATTCAAGAGATATTATGGGGTGACTCCGAACGTGTATAAGCGAATTTGAAGTATAGGACAAAAGAACACCTTAATTTGACGGTTGCCTTTTTTCATATAAAAAGTATGGATTTTTCCGATTTGTGTCAAAATTTCCTATGTGTTGATTGCGTGTTGGACAGTATAATTAAGTTATAAAAATAAGTCGTTGATGCATCGGACTTTCATATCAAACAAGGAGGAAATGATAATGAAAATGAAGAAATTGACTGCGTTGCTGTTGGCAGGTGTGATGATAATGTCTGCAGCGCTTACAGGGTGTGGTTCCGGTGATTCGGGGTCCGGTTCCGAAAAAGATTCAGGCGGAAAGGCGGGGGAACGCAAGAAGATCACGGCGCTGCTCCGCTGCAGTGAGACTTCAACAAAATATATTATATTGAAGAAGCTGCTGACAGAGTTCAGCGAAGAGAAGGGGCTGGAAGAGCCGGAATTCGAATTGGTAAGCGGGGATGCGGATTATGTAACGAAACTACAGCTTTATATTAACAGCAATTCACTTCCGGATATCTATGGATGTGCGAATGGCGCGCTATCTGCCGCAGCAAAGGATATTGATGCGATGGTAAATGTGGGTGATGAGCTAGAGCGCATTGGCATGAAGGATGATATGAATAGTGCGGTATATGATTTCTTTACAGATGCAGATGACGGTAATGTATATCTGTTTCCGGAGAGTTTGAACTGTGAATTCTTCTTCTACAGAAAAGATATTTTTGACAAATATGATCTGGAAGCGCCAAAGGATTGGGATGAGTTTCTTGCGGTATGCAAGACATTGAAGGAGAAAGGTGAGATTCCGGTAGTTGTGGCTGGAAAGGAAAACTGGCAGTTAATGAGGTATCTCTCTTTCGCTCCATGGAGGATGACGAAAGATGGCTTCATCAAAGGGTATATGGAAGGAACAGAGACATTTTCAGATAATATAGCGGCAAAATCAGGTGCAGAGCTTCTTCATACAATGGGAACAGAAGAATATTTCCAGGGCGGTTTCCTGAGTACGGATTATACCGCGGCGACAGATCTGTTCTTTGGCGGTACCGGATGTATGTGGTACAGCGGTTCCGGTCAGATCACGCAGGCGAGCGAGATGTATGAGGCAGGTGAGCTTGGCTTCTTCGCAGTACCGGATGTAAAGGGCGAGGATAATATGGATACGAATGTACCGATCCATGGCGGGTTTGGCACAGCGTTCAATGCACAGACTTATGATGATACAATGAAAGAATGCTTCCAGTATATCTGTGAGAATTATTCGGAAGCATGCTACAAAGAGGCAAAAGTATTCTCCCCGTTCAATGACGAGATGCCGGAAGGGTTAGATTCTCTGTTTTATGACCTGTATCCGATGTTCGAGACGGCGACGGACGCATGGGTATCATGGGATGATAAATTAGATTCAGCGACGCTCACAAGCCTTGTAGATGAACAGCAGAAACTTGCACAGGGAAGTGAGACACCGGAAGAATTTGAAAAGGCGGCAGACTCCTTTATAACAAAGTAAAAGTTGTATTCCTTGCACTGGATCTGTATGAAGCGGCAGATTCAGTGCAATTGTTAAGAAAGGAGTTGAATTTGTGCAAAAAGCATTTGGAAGGAAAAAAGTAATATTGATGTTCCTGCTTCCGGCATTGACTGTATATATTTTATTTGTAGTAGTGTCCGTGGTATGGGCAGGGTTTTACAGCTTTTTTAACTGGAGCGGCGTAGGAGAGAAGACATTTATCGGGATTCAGAATTATGTACAGCTTATGCAGGATGCGACATTCTGGGCTACGGTAGGCCATACATTGGCCTACACGGTGATCTGTGTATTGATACAGGTATTTGGCGGTTTGTTATTTGCAATCTTCTTGACTCGGCTTACGAAGGGACGGGCATTGCTGCAGACCTTGTATTATGTGCCGGTAGTCATCTCTTCGGTGGCGATTTGCCAGATATTCAGTAAACTGCTCTCGGTAACGCCGATCGGTGTGATCAATGCGGTGCTCAGTATATTTCATGCGGATCTGGCGACAATGGAATGGATCTCCAACGGAGAAGTATCCTTGTATGTGGCAGCATTTGTAGAAGGGTATAAGTATCTGGGGCTTTATATGGTCATATTTTATGCAGCATTGATAGGGGTTCCAAAGGATCTGGAAGAAGCGGCGATCGTGGACGGGGCGAATGTGATCCAGCAGTATTGGAGGGTGAAGATTCCATATATCAAGCCGGTGATTATATCCAACTGTATCCTGGTCCTGAATGGTTCTCTGCGTTCCTTTGATATTTCCTATCTGTTGACCAAAGGAGGGCCTGGAAATGCGTCGGAATTGATGTCAACTTATATGTATAAGCAGGCATTTTCCAGTATGAAATACGGATATGGCAGTGCAATCGCGATGGTGATCGTTATCATCTGCATGGTGGTTGGCTTTACATTCAGACGGGTGACGGAGAGGGGCGAGACAGCATGAACAGAATAATTAAGAGAAGGACATTGACCGTTTTGAAGACTCTTGTTGCTGCCGTTCTGCTGGTGATACAGGTATACCCGATTTTTTATGTGGTCACGTCCAGTATGAAGACGACGGATGATTTCCGGCATCTTGCATCCTACGCACTACCCAGCGCTTTCAATCTGGAGAATTACGTGAAGGTATTTACGACCAGTTCGATGCTCACCTATTTCAAAAACAGTATTATTATTACGGTCGGCGTACTGATCCCGCTGTTGATCATCAGCTTTATGGCGGGGTTTGCGCTGAGCAAGATCCATTTCAAAGGCAATAAGAGGGTGCTGGAATTCCTGATGCTGGGGCTGATGCTTCCGTTTCAGGTCGCGTTGATCCCATTGTTTACGATTTTCAATAATCTGGGGATCTTGAATACATATCCGGCGGTTATACTGCCGCAGATCGCTTTTTCTCTGTCGTATTCGATTCAGTTATTTTATTCATTCAGCAAATTCCTGCCGGATGAGATTATTGAGGCGGCGATCATAGACGGTTGTTCTCCGTTTCGGACCTTTGTGGAGATTGTTGTGCCGATGTCCACGAATTCCCTGCTCACGGTAGCGACCATGCAGGGAGTATTTACCTGGAATGACTTTATCAATGCCTATACATTTACCAAGTCAACGGCTATGAAGACAGTCACTTTGGGGTTAAATGATTTCGTAGGGTTTATGGGAACTACGGATTGGGGAGCAACCTTTGCCGCGATCACAGTGACGGTATTGCCGACCTTTATATTCTATTTTATTACAAGTAAATATATGATGAGCGGACTGACTGCAGGGGCAGTCAAGGAATAAATATTGATATGAGGAGGAGTTTTAGCATGACAAAATTATATTATCAGTTTCCGGAAACCTGGTTTGGCGATTGCATGCCCTTTGGCAAGGATGATAAATTCTTTCTGTTCCATCAAAGGGACACAAGGAAGCCGGGGCCATTTGGAGAACCTTTTGGGTGGGATCTTGCTGTAACGGCAGATTTCGTAAATTATGAGGACTGCGGTGCAGCAATTCCACGGGGAACGGACGAGGAGCAGGATCAGTTTATCTTTGCCGGGAGTGTGTTCGAGGCAGAAGGGCAGTATCACGCCTTCTATACCGGGTACAACCGGGATTATCCGGCGCAGGGGAAGGCGTCCCAGGTGTTGATGCATGCGGTGTCGGACGATCTCTATCACTGGACCAAATCAAAGGAGGCGCTAACCTTTTATCCGCAGGAAGGATACGACCCGGACGACTGGCGCGATCCGTGGGTGATCCGGGATGAAGAGAAGGAAGAGTATCTATTGATCCTGGGAACGAGGAAAGCCGGTCCTAAAACGCAGCAGACAGGACGGACGGTAAAATTTACCTCCAAGGACCTAAAAGACTGGAAGTTCGAGGGGGATTTCTGGGCGCCTGATTTGTATACGATGCATGAGATGCCGGATCTTTTTAAGATGGGAGACTGGTGGTACCATATTGTGACGGAATACAGCGACCGCAGCAAGATGATTTACCGCATGAGCAAGAGTCTTGACGGGCCGTGGACCGCGCCGAAGGACGATGCATTTGACGGGCGCGCGTATTATGCAGGAAGGACATTTTGCTTAAACGGACAGAGGATCTTATTTGGCTGGGTTCCGACGAAGATTGACTGTGACGACAGGAAGAATTTTGAATGGGCGGGAACCTTTGTTGCCCATGAGGTGTACCAGAGAGAAGACGGGACATTGGGGGTGCGGATCCCGGATACGGTATGGGAAGCGTTTGGAGAGCGGAACCGGGTGGAAGACTTCGTAATAGACGGTTCAAATAAGCGTACCGAGAAGGTAATAGAGAAGGCATGCGGGGGACTGTATTCCTTAGAAGCGGATATCAGTTTCACTGAAGGGACACATTCTTTCGGGATACGGATGCTGGAGAATGAGGAGACACAGCAGTCGTATCAGTATATGTTCCGTACAGCCGAGAACAGGTATGTATTCGAGAAGAATCCTAACTGGCCTTGGTTCGACTGTATGAATATCGGCCTTGAACGTCCGATCGAGCTGGCAGCGGGAAGGACTTACCATATTCAGATGATCGTGGATGATACGATTGCAACGATATATGCAGACGGCGTGGCTTTGAACGCGAGGATGTATGAGAGGCCGGGCGATGCTCTGAGCATGTTTGTAACAGACGGGAAGCTTACGGTGAAGAATTGTTCTGTAAATATCGGAATCAGGTAGAATGTTGTAAAAAATTGTAAAACCTGCATAAAAGAGTTGTAATGCCCCTGATTTTTTAGTACAATGTAAACATGAGATTTTACCAAGTATAAGGAGGCACCGAGAATATGAAGGTTTACAGAACTGATGAGATCAGGAACGTTGTTCTCTTAGGACATGGCGGGAGCGGCAAGACAAGCCTTGTTGAGGCTATGGCTTATGTATCAGGAGCGACGAATCGTATGGGGAAGATCACGGACCACAATACGATCAGCGATTTCGATAAAGAGGAGCAGAAGAGAGAATTTTCAATCAGCACGACGCTGATACCGATCGAGTGGGAGAAGGCGAAGATCAATGTCCTTGATACCCCGGGATATTTCGATTTTGTCGGAGAGGTTGAAGAGGCAGTCAGCGCAGCGGACGCGGCGGTGATCGTGGTATCCGGTAAGTCCGGTGTGGAGGTCGGAACAGAGAAGGCCTGGGAATTGTGCGATAAGTACAATCTGCCCCGTATGATCTACGTGACGGAGATGGATGTAGACGACGCAAGCTTCCGTCAGGTAGTGGAGGATCTGAACGAGAGATACGGCAAGGTGATCGCGCCTCATTTCCAACCGATCAGAGAGAATGAGAAGCTGGTAGGATATGTCAACGTTATCAAGAATGCCGGCAGACGTTATACCGGCATCGGTCAGAGAGAGGAATGCGAGATTCCTGAATACTGTAAGGAGAATCTTGAGAATTACCGTGAGAAGCTTCTTGAAGCAGTAGCCGAGATCAGTGACGAGTATATGGAGCGTTATTTTGCAGGAGAGGAATTCTCTGTAGAAGAGATTCGTGCGGCGATGCGTACCGAGGTTATGGAAGGCAGGATCGTTCCGGTTGCCATGGGTTCCAACGTGCAGGCGCAGGGTGTTGCGAACCTGTTATCAGATATCGTAAGATTCTTCCCAAGCCCGGATTGGAGAGAGTGCGCGGGTATCAACCGCAAGACCAACGAGATCTATGAGGCGAATTATGATTTCGCGAAGGCTAAGTCAGCTTATGTATTCAAGACGATGGTGGATCCGTTCATCGGTAAGTATTCCTTTGTTAAGGTATGCTCCGGCGTGCTGAAGGGCGAGGATACGCTGTACAATGCGGATTCAGAGACGGATGAGAAGCTTGGCAAGATCTATACTATGATCGGGAATAAGCCGGTAGAGATCAAGGAATTATTTGCAGGCGATATCGGGGCGATCGCGAAGCTTGCGAATACGAAGACCGGTGATACGCTCTCAGCGAAGGCAACGCCGATCCTCTTTGGCAAGACAGAGTATTCCAAGCCGTATACATATATGAAGTATGTGACCAAGAACAAAGGCGATGAGGATAAGGTATCCCAGGCATTGCAGAAGATGATGGCGGAGGATATCACCCTGAAGGCGGTCAATGACAGCGAGAACCGTCAGACATTGATCTACGGTATGGGCGACCAGCATTTAGAGGTTGCTGTGAGCAAGCTCCTTGAGAGATACAAGTGCGAAGTTACTTTGGAGACGCCGAAGGTTGCATTCCGTGAGACTATTAAGAAGAATTCCGATGTAGACACCAAGTATAAGAAGCAGTCCGGCGGACACGGTCAGTATGGACATGTTAAGATGAAGTTCGCAGCATCCGGCGACCTTGATACGCCGTATATCTTCGAAGAGACGGTAGTCGGCGGTGCGGTTCCGAAGAACTACTTCCCGGCTGTTGAGAAGGGACTTCAGGAGTCCGTGCTTAAGGGACCTCTGGCAGGTTATCCGGTAGTCGGCGTGAAGGCGACTCTCTACGACGGATCTTACCACCCGGTAGATTCTTCCGAGATGGCGTTCAAGACGGCTACGGTTCAGGCTTTCAAGAAGGGCTTTATGGAGGCAGGACCGATTCTGTTAGAGCCGATTGCATCTATTAAGGTAATTGTTCCGGATGATTATACGGGAGACGTTATGGGCGACCTGAATAAGCGCCGCGGACGTGTGCTCGGTATGAACCCGATCGCAGGCGGCTTACAGGAGATCGTGGCAGATATCCCGATGACAGGCGTGTTTGGATATTGTACGATCCTTCGTTCCATGACAGGAGGAAGAGGAACATATTCCTATGAATTTGCACGCTATGAGCAGGCTCCGTCTGACGTACAGGAAGCGGAGATCGCGAAGAGGGCGGCAGAAGAATAGACAGAGATTTGAAGAACAGATAAAGATTCAAGAAGAAAAGCCTGTAAGGGCTTTTTTTCTTATGGTAAAAGTGCTATAATCTCTTTTGCTATGAGTCATAGCAAATACTAGTGAGATATGAATGAGGATCAAAAAAATGAAGATAGTAATAATTGGTGACGGTAAGGTCGGGCATAAACTGACCACTCAGTTGTCAGAAGAGGACTATGATATTGTTTTAATTGATCAGAATGCGGGGAAACTAAAGGAAGCTCTGAATCAGCTTGATATTTTCTGCATTACAGGGAACGGAGCGGATGTAGAAGTACAGAAGCAGGCGGATGTTCCCCATGCCGATCTGGTTATCGCATGCGCGTCTATGGATGAACTGAATATGCTGAGCTGTCTGCTCGCAAGAAGGCTTGGGGCCAAGCATACGATAGCGCGTGTACGCAATCCCATATATTACAGGCAGATCGATCTGTTTAAGGAAGATCTGCATATGAGTATGGCGGTTAATCCAGAATTATCGGCGGCCAATGAGATTGCCAGAATCCTGCTGTTTCCCGAGGCATGTAAGGTGGAGACATTTATGAAGGGCAGAGTGGAGTTGGTGGAACACGTTCTGAAGACGGGGAGTCCGCTGGCGGGATTGTCGCTTGCCAAGATCGACCGCAAGTTCCAGATGAACATCCTGGTCTGTGCGGTGAAGCGGGGAGATTCGGTCTATATCCCGGACGGAGATTTTGTACTGCAGGAGGATGACAGACTGCATATTGCCGCAGGGCATCAGGATTTGAGATCATTTTTTAAGTCGTTGGGACGCAAGAGTACGAAGATCAAGAAGGTGATGATCTGCGGTGGAGGGAATCTGTGCTTCTATCTCACCCGTCAGCTTCTCCAGGCGGGGATGCAGGTGAAGATCATTGAGCGTAACCCTGAGAAGTGCGAGTATCTGTGTGAAGCACTTCCCAAAGCTACGATCATACAGGGGGACGCGGCGGATCATGATCTCCTTCTTGAGGAAGGCATACAGGGAACGGATGCGGTAGTTGCGCTTACCGGTATGGACGAGGAGAATATTATTATGTCTCTCTTTGCGAAGGCGCAGGGAGTGGATAAGATCATTGCCAAGGTGAATGAGGATTCCAGGGCGCAGATGGTGGAAGGCCTTGGGATTGACAGTATCGTGTCTGTGAAGAGCGCGGCGGCGGATGAGATCGTTAATTATGTGCGGGCGAGGAAGAATTCCTACAGCAGCGCCAATGTCGAGACGATCTACCGTCTGCTTGGAGGCAGAGTTGAGGCGATGGAGTTCATTATAAAGAAGGAGTGCAAATTCACCAATGTTGCACTCAAGGATCTGCCTACGAAGCCGAACAATCTGATCGCGTGTATCGGAAGAAGACGCAAGATCATCATTCCTGGCGGTGACGACCATTTGGAGGTGGGCGACAGCGTGATTATTGTTACCAAAGAGCATAGAATCAATGATTTTACAGACATACTGGCATAGGGGAGACGAGAAGTAAAATTATGAATACGAAGATGATACGGTATATACTGGGAAAAATGTTGGGAGTGGAGGCAGTCCTTTTGCTGCTTCCGGCGCTGGTATCTCTGGTCTATCGTGAATTTAGCGGGATCTATTTCCTGATTCCGGCGGGAATCATAGGTGTAGTATATCTTTTGTTTGGAGTCAAGAAGCCGGAGAATCGGAACATTTACGGCAAGGAAGGGATGGTCATCGTTGCCAGTGCGTGGATATTGTGGTCACTGTTCGGGGCACTGCCGTTCTCGCTGTCAGGGAGTATCCCATATTATCTGGATGCTTTTTTTGAGACGGTCTCAGGCTTCACGACCACAGGGTCTACGATTCTGACAGATATTGAGTCGCTGCCCCAGGGAATGCTGTTCTGGAGGAGCTTCACTCATTGGATCGGCGGTATGGGGGTGCTGGTATTCGTGATGGTGCTCACGACGCTGGATAAGAGGAATTCCATGTATCTGATGAGGGCTGAGGTGCCGGGGCCGGAGAAGGATAAGCTGGTGCCCAAGACCATGTCGACGGCGAGGATCCTCTACGGGATGTATTTCGGAATGACGGCGATCGAGGTGATTCTGCTGCTGTTCGGCGGGATGAATGTGTTTGACAGCCTGATCTTCTCTTTCGGTACTGCGGGCACAGGAGGATTCGCGAATTATTCGGCGAGCGTGGGACATTTTAACAGTGTGTATATTGATACAGTGATCACTGTATTTATGATATTGTTCGGGATTAACTTTAATCTGTATTATTTCCTGCTTCTGAAGGACTGGAAATCTGTCTGGAAGAATGAGGAATTGAAGACATATCTCACACTGATACTGTCAGCGGCGCTTCTGATTACCGTGAATATGAACCACATGTACCCAAACCCGTTCAAGGCGTTCCGTTATGCGATCTTCCAGGTTGCATCGATCATAACTACGACGGGATATGCGACGGCAGATTTTATCGAATGGCCGATGTTCTCGCAGTGTATGCTCATGTTTCTGATGATGGTGGGGGCATGCGCATCCTCGACAGGCGGAGGTATGAAGGTCTCCAGGGTAATGATGATGGTGAAATGTGTCAAGCGTGAGATCATGCAGATGGCGCATCCCAAATCAGTCAGCATTATCAGGATGAATGGCAAGAAGGTGGATCAGGATGTATTGAAGACTCTGTATATCTATCTGATCGCTTATCTGGGAATTGTGATCGGATCGGTTCTGCTGGTGTCTGTTGATAATATGGATTTTGGGACGACATTCAGTTCGGTATTGACTACGATGAATAATATCGGTCCGGGTATCGGGGCGGTAGGGCCAAACGGAAGCTTCGCGGATTTCTCGCCGCTGTCAAAGCTGGTATTCTGTTTCGATATGCTGGCAGGCCGTTTGGAGATATTCCCGTTCCTCATGCTGTTTACGGCTTCCGCATGGAATCGTAAGTTTTAGTATCATGTTTTGACACTGATATCATCATATAGTGAAGGAGGTATTATGAAATTAAGAAATAAATTGTTAATTGCGGTGATTCTGATCCTTGCAGCCGGATTGTATTATTATGTCACGCTGCCGGCGTTCAATTTCCACTCTTCAGATACATGGTTTTTCGTGCTGTTTTTGCTGGCGGCGGTGCTGGTGATCTATATACTGCGTAAGAAACCGGACAAGAAGGAATTGAAGAAAAGCAAGATGGTAAGATTTCTCGGTACGGTGATATTGGGAGTGGGGATTGTATATCTGTTAGGTTCACTGTTGTCTTCCCCGATCATCAACGCTAAGAAATATCAGAAGCTGCTTACTGTGAAGGAAGGAGAATTTACAGAGGATGTGGAGGAGCTTTCCTTTGACAAGATTCCGCTGCTTGACAAGGATACGGCGGAGATTCTCGGCGACCGTAAGATGGGAAGTATGGTAGATATGGTGTCGCAGTTTGAGGTGGACAGCATCTACAGCCAGATCAATTATAAGGATAATCCTGTCAGGGTGTCGCCGCTTCGTTATGCCAGCCTGATCAAATGGTTTACCAACCGATCAAACGGTATTCCGGCATATATCAGGATCAATATGGCAACGCAGACGACAGAGCTTGTGAAGCTTGAAGATGGGATTAAATATACGACCAGTGAACATCTGAACCGGAATATTTACCGGCATCTGCGTTTCGCACATCCGACCTATATCTACGGGGAGTTAAGCTTTGAAATCGACGAAGAGGGGATTCCTTACTGGATCGCTCCGGTAAAGAAGTTCAATATCGGACTGTTCGGGGGAGAGACGGTCGGAAAGGTGGTTCTGTGCAATGCGATCACAGGGGAGACGAAGACCTATGACATCAAGGATGTACCGGAATGGGTAGACCGTGCGTATTCGGCGGATCTGCTGGTACAGCTTTTCGACTATTACGGAACCTTGAAGCATGGATTCTTCAACAGTGTCTTGAGCCAGAAGGATTGTTTGAAGACGACGGACGGATATAACTACCTAGCTCTGGAAGATGATGTGTGGATGTATACAGGTGTGACTTCGGTCAATGGGGATCAGTCCAACGTAGGTTTCGTGCTGTCCAATCAGAGGACCATGGAGACGAAGTATTATAAAGTAGAAGGCGCTACGGAAGCTTCAGCTATGTCTTCGGCAGAGGGGCAGGTACAGAATCTGAAGTACAGGGCGACATTCCCGCTGCTCCTTAATATCAGCGATGAACCGACGTATTTTATCGCATTGAAGGATGATGCAGGACTGGTGAAGAAGTATGCTATGGTCAATGTGCAGAAGTACCAGATCGTTGCGATCGGCGACAGTGTAAGCCAGTGCGAGGAGAATTATCTGGAACTGCTCTTAAGCAACGGCGTCAAGCAGGTTGCGGAAGATACCAGGGAAGTGAAGAAGATCACCGGCAGGATCACGAAGATCGCACAGGCTGTCATAGACGGAACCTCTCATTACTATCTCATGATAGAGGGGGCGGAAGATATCTTTGACGTGTCGGTGGTAGAATTCCTGGATGTAGTCAGATGTGAGGCCGGACAGAAGGTTGCTCTGGAATACAAGGTGGATGAGCGTGCGAATCTGGTGATGTCTCTTGAGGTCCTGGACGGGAATCAGGAAGGAACTCTTGAGCATGCAGGAGAACAGACAGAGGAAGAAGACTGATGGAATTAAGCATATTATTGGTACAGCAGATAGCGGCGATGTTCCTCACGATGGCAGTAGGTTATGCCATCGTGAAGATCGGCCTGTTTACGGTGGAGGACAGTAAGGTCATCTCGAATGTGGTTGTCTATATCTGTTCTCCCTGTGTGGTCATTGACTCTTTTCAAATTGAGCTGACACCGGATAAGATCAGAGGGCTGCTCCTGTCGATCGCGGCGTCGGTCGCGGTTCATATCCTGATGCTTGCCGGGATCAGGCTGGCGGAGAAGCCGCTTCATTTCAACGGGATAGAGAAGGCATCTATCATATATTCGAATTCTGGATATCTGATCATCCCGCTGGTGGCGGCCGTACTGGGCAGCGAGTGGGTATTCTATACGACGGCGTATATTATTGTCCAGACTATACTGGTATGGACCCATGGCATCAGCGTGGTCAATCAGCAGCAGACGAAGGATTACAGGCAGATATTCCTGAATCCGAATCTCATAGCCATTGTGATCGGTGTCCTGCTCTTTGTTATGGAGATACGCCTTCCGGTGGTGATCGGAAGCTGTGTCAGCGGATTTGGAGATATGATCGCTTCTGCAAGTATGCTGGTCATCGGTATGGTAATCGGTAAAGTGGATCTGCTGTGGGTATTCCAACAGAAGAGGCCGTATCTGATCTGCATGTTCAGGCTGGTCGTATTTCCATTGATCGTTGTGTTCGCCTTTGCTTTCGTCGGACGATTCCATGTCCATCCGGATGCAGAGTATATACTTATGATCGTGTTGCTGGCGGCAGCGGCGCCGGCCGGCGCCATCATCACACAGCTTGCCCAGATCTATAACAAGGATTCTATGTATGCGAGCGTGATCAATGTGATGTCGGTGGTTTTCTGTATCATTACGATGCCGCTTATGACTTTATTATATGAGACAATATTTTAGATAATAGGATACTTTACCATTGGCTATATTGTTCTATCTTATTCAGGATCCGCTGTTTCTCATCTCCGTCCAATATAGTGGGGCAGTAGTCGTTATAGCCGCTGGCGGAGGAGAGGGAGCAGGGAATAATGTTGATGTTCTCATCCTTCTTGACTTTCCCGTCTTCGATGGTGAAGGTCTGCTGAAATATCATGGTGTCCTTATCCTCCGGGTTGGAATTGCCTCCGAAACAGAAATTCCCCAAGCTGTAAGCGATGTATTTGTCCTTATAACGCTCGATGCCCTGCAGAACATGGGGGTGATGTCCGATTACCAGATCTGCCCCCTCATCAATGGCGAGATGTGCCAGGTTCTTCTGAATATCTGTGGGAGTATATTCTCGCTCATTCCCCCAATGGAAATTGACGATGACGAGTTTCGCGCCGGCTTCTTTCAATGCGGTGATATTCTCCTTCACCTGCTGCTGCTTCTCAAGATGGTCGGCAAGCTCGTAGATGCCGGTTAAGCCGACCTTGACGCCCTTGATCTTAAGGATCTTGGCGCGCTCATAGCCAAAAGTGGAAACCTTGGAATTCTCTAAGGCGCTGATGGTATCGGTGTAGCTGGACTCACCGTAATCCTTGCTATGGTTGTTGGCCATATTGGCTGCTTCTACGGAGCTGTCTGAGAGGATAGCGGCGAATTCAGGAGGCGCCTTGAATGCGAATTGCTTCTCCTGGCGTTCGTCGGAAGCCGTAAGCGTCCCTTCCATATTCACGATGGACAGATCGTCGTTCGTAAGTACCGGACGGACATTCTGGAAGAAATAATCCGGTCCCTGGGCGTCGAAGTAGGCGTTCAGGCTGGCGGAATAGTCGAAATTCACATCCGTTCCAAGCGTACAGTCCCCCATGGAGCTGACGGTGATGGTGACGGTCTGCCCCTGGTCTTCATCAGAGCCAAGGGTCAGTTCTTCGATCTGAACCTTGGAGGTGTCGATCTTCTCTCTGGAACTGCCGGAATCGGCCCCAGCTTGTGCCCCGGTCTCCGGCTTTGGCGTCTTCTTCCAGGAAGACAGGATAGCTCGGACACCCCAGGTGAGAATGAAACATAGACAAACCAAAAAAGAGGCACACAAAATAATGCGGATCTTAAGAATACGGCGGCGCCGTTCCCTCCTGCGTTTTGCCTCCCGGATGCTGTTTTTATTTGGATTATGCGGCGTCTGCCGCGGATTTCTCATAGTGTTCATCTTTTGATACCGAAAAGGCAGTCCATGAGGACTGCCTGATACTCTTCTGAAAATTCAGATAACCGCAGATAATTACAAATAATTACAGCCCTCTTCGCTGACTAAGGAAATATCCTTCTTATCGGCGCTAAGGCTTACAAAGAACTCAATACCGCATTCTGCAGAGATCTTCTTCAGTCTTTCGACAAATTCAGGCACATTGCTCATGGAAATATCAGCATGCTTCAAAATACCGTCGATAAAGATGCATTCAACATCATGGTTCGAACTATACATACCGTATAAGAAACCAATGTACTCGTCGGTATTCGTGATGGAGGTGAAATCATCCATACAGATGGTACGGATGTCAAATGCAACGCTTGCGGTATCCCGGTGGGTCTTCTTGATAAATACTACATTACCGTTGCATTCCTTTACCTTTTTGTTAGCGAGCTCAATCATCTGCTGTGTCTTGCCACTGCCTTTAGGGCCAGTCAATAAATTTACCATCGTAAACCTCTCCTTTATGTATCATAATTTACTGAAATTATCAGTACGATCTGCTTATTATTCATTATACACTAAAGAGAGGAGAGGAACAACCAAAAATATCACTTTTATAAAGGAAAATACTACTTGACTTATTTTGGCATTCTTCTTATAATAAGTAAGGAATTCGATTGTGAGCCTTTTCGTCTCTCAGGCAGGGGGGATGGGAAGGCTTTTTATACCTAAATGCGGAGTGCGGTTTGACAGGCTCCGGGAAAGAGAGGAAGTAAGATATGTCTAAGATCCCTTATAACCATAAGGCAATCGAGAAGAAGTGGCGTGAGAACTGGGAGAAGAACCCGGTGAATGTCAAGGTGGGTGCAGACGGCAGGGAGCGTCAGAAGTACTACTGTCTGGATATGTTCCCGTATCCGTCAGGAAATGGTCTGCATGTAGGACACTGGAGAGGTTATGTGATCTCTGATGTGTGGAGCAGATATAAGCTGCAGCAGGGATATTATATTATCCATCCTATGGGGTGGGATGCGTTCGGTCTTCCGGCTGAGAACTACGCCATCAAGATGGGTGTTCATCCGGCGATATCTACCGCTGAGAATGTGAAGAATATCAAGAAGCAGATCAATGAGATCGCGGCCCTCTATGACTGGGACCGGGAAGTGAATACAACGGATCCTGAATTCTATAAATGGACTCAGTGGATCTTCGTGAAGATGTTCAAGGAGGGGCTTGCCTATGAGAAGGAATTTCCGATCAACTGGTGCCCGTCCTGTAAGACAGGCCTTGCCAATGAAGAGGTAGTCAACGGCAAATGCGAACGCTGCGGCGCGGAAGTGACGAAGAAGAATCTGCGTCAGTGGATGCTTAAGATCACTGCATATGCGGAGCGTCTGCTGAATGATTTGGATAAGCTTGACTGGCCGGAGAAAGTTAAGAAGATGCAGTCTGACTGGATCGGCAAATCTTACGGTGCAGAAGTAGAGTTCCCGATAGACGGACGGGAAGAGAAGATCACGGTCTACACTACCAGACCGGATACTCTGTACGGCGCTACATTCATGGTTCTGGCGCCGGAGCACGAGCTGGCGAAGAGCCTGGCGACAGATGAGACCAGAGAAGCCGTGGAGAAATATATCTTCGAAGCTTCCATGAAGTCTAATGTGGACCGTATGCAGGATAAGGAGAAGACGGGCGTATTCACCGGAAGCTACGCTGTCAATCCGCTGAATGGGGAGAAGACGCCGATCTGGCTGTCAGACTATGTACTGGCGGATTACGGTACAGGTGCGATCATGTGTGTTCCGGCCCATGACGACCGTGACTTTGAATTCGCGACCAAGTTCGGCATTCCGATCGTTCAGGTCATCGCAAAGGACGGCAAAGAGATCGAGAATATGACAGAAGCTTATACGGAGGCAAGCGGAACCATGATCAATTCCGGCGAGTGGAACGGTATGGAGTCGGCGGACCTTAAGAAGGAGGCGCCTCATATAATAGAAGAGAGGGGAATCGGCCGGGCAACCGTGAATTATAAGCTGCGTGACTGGGTATTCTCCCGTCAGCGTTACTGGGGCGAGCCGATTCCGATCGTGCACTGCCCTGACTGCGGTAATGTTCCGGTGCCGGAAGAAGAGCTGCCGCTTCGTCTGCCGGAGGTAGAGTCCTATGAGCCGACAGGAACAGGGGAGTCTCCGCTTGCCGGAATTGAGGAGTGGGTCAATTGTAAGTGTCCGGTGTGCGGCAAGCCTGCCAAGCGCGAGACGAATACCATGCCTCAGTGGGCAGGTTCCTCCTGGTATTTCCTGCGCTATGTGGACAATCATAACGACAAGGAACTGGTATCCAGGGAGAAGGCAGACGCAATGCTTCCGGTAGATATGTATATCGGCGGCGTAGAACATGCGGTGCTTCATCTTCTGTACTCCCGTTTCTATACGAAGTTCCTGTGCGATATCGGCGCGGTTGATTTCGACGAGCCGTTCCAGAAGCTTTTTAACCAGGGGATGATCACCGGCAAGAACGGGATCAAGATGAGCAAGTCTAAGGGGAATGTGGTATCTCCGGATGATCTGGTAAGGGATTACGGCTGTGACTCTCTTAGGATGTACGAGCTGTTCGTGGGACCGCCGGAGCTGGATGCCGAGTGGGATGACCGCGGGATCGACGGCGTGAATCGTTTCCTGAAGCGTTTATGGAATCTTGTGATGGACAGTAAGGATGCGGATATCAAGGCGTCTAAGGCTATGATCAAGGAACGTCATCGTCTGGTATGTGATATTACGAAGCGTCTGGAAGGCTTCAGCCTGAATACAGCGATCTCCGGGTTCATGGAGCACAATAACAACCTGATCGAGATTGCGAAGAAGGAGGGCGGCGTCGACAGGGAGACTCTGTCAACTATGGCAGTGCTGCTGTCTCCGTTTGCACCGCATATCGCAGAGGAGATCTGGGAGCAGCTCGGGCATGAGGGAAGTGTATTTACAGCCGGATGGCCGACTTATGATGAAGAGCTGATGAAGGATGACGAGATCGAGGTTCCGGTACAGATCAACGGCAAGACGAGAGCCGTGATCTCTGTGGCGGCGGATATCTCTAAGGAAGATGCGATCGCAGCCGGGAAGGCGGCGATTGCAGATAAGCTGACAGGGAATATCGTGAAAGAGATCTATGTTCCGAAGAAAATCATTAATATTGTGCAGAAATAATTCTACCTGTATGGTTGGAACGTTGTTCAAATGTATAAGAAAAGACTGGGATGCAGACAGTTTATCTGCATCCCAATGAAAAATACGGGTATTTTCACACTCTTATACTACAACTTCTAGGATTGTTTTACCATTACAATGAATCTCTTTCATCCCTGTCTTTTTATTTTTGTTAAAGTTGAAGCTTAAGAGATAACCTTTATCCAAGGCATAGTCATCCAGATATCTTACCAGTTGCAATTCTCCGCGCCGATTATACTCTTCTCCATGCCAGATCTTCATTTCAACCACCTGTTGTTGTCCAAGGTAGTCGATCACTACATCTGTCCGGCGCAGATCTCTGGTGCGGGCCTCAATATAGTAATTTCCCACGCCATTAATAATTGGTTTTAAATATGTCAAAAAAATGCGCCGTCCATGTTCCTCCAGAAAAGATACATCACTGTCTCCATAAATCTCTGTAAAATGAATCATGAATTTCTTCATTACCAGATCCATGTTCAAAATACCGCCGGATGTAAATTGATTTCTGTCAAAACTTGCGGTATCTGCCAGCTTATTTTCTGCTATATCCTCTGAGAGATAGCGGTTGTATAACCGTGTTTCAAAGATACGATTGGACACTGCAACAAGCCCGTCTTCGTTTTTCAAATAACCAAACATCGTTCCCAGATTTATTGCATGCTCATCCGGGCTGTACGGAATCTTTTTCCCGTTGAACAGGATCAGGCGAATGATGTTATCCAGTTCTCTTGAATCAGAGAGTTTCTTCCCCATATCGTCAAACAGAGTATTCTGTTCGTTCAGGAGTTGTTTTACTGCATCCAAGATAGTATCGTTCGTCCATTTGTAATATCTGTTGTCGGGTGCTTCATTTAAGCGCGTGGCAGAAGATACAGATTGCCCAGATGACTCTACAGTAGCTTCCTCAGCTAATTGACAAATACGGGATACCAGAAAAGGATATCCTCCTGTATAATCGTAGATTAACTGTGCAATAGCGTCTATATCCATGATCGCGTTCCTGTCATCCTTATATTCAGTCAGCATCCCGGCGATATCCTTTGGAGAAAAATTCATATCTACTGTAAATTTTGCAGCAATGTTCCACGGACTATTGTATATAGATTCTTTACCTTTTTTTATCTTTAGTTTCAAATTTTTGATATCATATACACCTGCAAGAATCACGGAACGGAAGGTTGGCCGACTTCTTCGTTTCATATACTTATCCCGCAGCATTCCAAGAAAATCTAGAAAAACCTCCTGATTTGAGGCCTGGTCAACCTCATCAATAATGAAAATGACAGGTTTTTCGGATTCTTTGCAGATCAATGAGAAGAAGTTGGAAAGAGTGCGAAGATCCGGTCTTGCATCATTAAGGCTCATGCGATAACATTCTGTTTGAATCACATCTGAAACTTCACTGGTTTCCCCGTAATAGATCACATCATAGAGCAGTCCGTATACTTTGCGGCAGAACGACCATTCGTCCTTGTATGAGGAACTCCCCAGCCCTTCAAAGCTGATGGAAAAGATCTGATATACAGAAGAGAATCTTTGCGCCAGCATATGAAGGGTGGTCGTCTTGCCATATTGCCTTGCCCGGTTCATAACGAAATACTTCCCGTCATCAATTAATGTCTGAATCTGTTCCAGACGGTTATCGATATTTACCATATAATGTTCATCCGGATAGCAGAGTCCATCCACATTGAATCGTTTTCCCATGCGTTACCTCCCAAGTTATATCCTGTAATGATATCTTCATTATAGACATTTTTTGCCTGGGTGTAAACATTGAAAAATTCTTTTCAGATTTACAGGATTGTGTTAGTATGAGGATATGTAAATCTATTGGTCTAAGAATCAGGAGGAGGTATTTCCAGATGGAGTTGGAGGTAAAGAGAAGAAAAACACAGATATATATACAGCAAGGGATTGGAGTGGGGATCATTGTCCTTGCCGCTGTCTATCTTTTTTACATGACGTTACGGATAGAATCTTACTATTTGCTGATGGCGTTTGGCAGAGGGGTTTTATTTCTTACGAATATCAGCATCGGTATTGTCTATATATTGATCGTGGTGATCGGCGCCCTTGTTATGCGGTTTGCCGCCGTTAGGCTTCATTCAATCCTCACGAAAGAATGTGATCCATACCTATACGAGGCATGTATCAGCGGACAGAGCCGCCTGGTATTCAAGGACAGGCTGCTTGCGAACCTGGCGCTGGCACAGCATTCCCAGGGAGATTATGAACGTGCATGGAGGACGCTTCAGGAGATCAATGTTCATAGAATTAAGGGGGCTTTCCGTGCCAATTATTATATCCTGTTGTCGGACCAGTATTTCAGGCGGGGGATGGGAGAGCAGGTGAGAGGGCTGGAGGAAGCATTTCGCCATAGTATCAGAGGGAAGAGGGATCAGAAGTTTTTTGAGATGCTCTGTGCGGGGAATAATCTTACCAGGGCGCTTGAGAACAAGGATTATCAAGCAGCGGCAGAATTCCTGCAGAAGAGGATCGAACTGAACGGGACGGTATCGCATACCTGGATGTGTGTGGGATATGCGTTCAAAGAAGCACAGATTTACCTGGGGTTGGGGGAGAAGGAGAGCGCCCGGATGAAGCTTGAGTATGTGGCTTTAAACGGCGGGCGGATGTGGATTGCGACGGAGGCACGGCGGCTGCTGAGTAATGATATGAATGAAGGGGAGGAAATGCATGGGAACCTATCTTAATCCCGGTAATCAGGGATTTGACGGAATCAGGAATGATATCTATGTGGACAAAAGCGGTCTGATCGGCCTGGTCAATCAGACCATCAATACACCCCGGAGACTTACCTGCATCAGCAGGCCCCGAAGGTTCGGCAAATCTTTTGCGGCGCAGATGTTGTGTGCGTATTATGACAGGACATGTGATTCTTCCAAGTTGTTTGAAGATCTCGAGATAGCTCAGAGTCATAGTGAAGGCTATGAAACATATCTTAATGAATTTGACGTGATTTATCTTGATATTACGAATATCATGGGTGAGGCCGGCCAGGAAGGGGTTATTTCCTTTATCAAACGTAAGGTAACAGAAGAGCTCTTGACTGTATATCCCCAGCTTAAGACAGATGAATCCTTCTCCACAACGCTGATCAACGCAGTGGAATTGACCGGGAATAAATTTATTGCGATCATAGATGAATGGGACGCTCCTATCCGGGAGACGCCGGAAGTAGCCAGTCAATATCTGGCATTCCTGCGTACGTTGTTTAAAAGCAGCGGTACTACGGCAAGGATATTTGCGGCGGCGTATATGACGGGGATTTTACCTATTAAGAAGGATGGTTCACAGTCGGCAATCTCGGATTTCCATGAATTTTCGATGGTCAGTCCGATGGAATATGCCCGATATGTGGGATTTACCGAGGAGGAAGTAGAAAGCTTATGCAATGAATATCATCGGGATTTTGAGGGAATGAAGAGATGGTATGATGGTTATGTGCTTGATGAGGCAGGATATGTTTATAATCCGAATTCAGTTATGAAAGCGATCCGCAGCAATAAATTTCATTCCTATTGGACAGAGACTTCTGCTGCGAAAAGTCTGATGGGATATATTAGTCTGGATTTTGACGGTTTATCAGTAACGATTGCGAAATTGCTGGGCGGTATCAGTGTTCCGGTGGATACGAATGGTTTCGCAAATGATCTGTCTACTTTTCAAAATCAGGATGATGTACTTACGTTGTTGATTCATCTTGGCTATCTTGCTTATGATGAAGAGACAGGGAAGGTACGTATTCCAAATGAAGAAATCCGGTTGGAGTTCGCCAGGGCAATTCGTGAAGTGAAACGTGATGATACGATCCGGCGTGTTCAAGAAAGCGAGCAGTTGATCTATGATACGGTCCATAAAGATGCGGACGCCGTGGCTGCGCAGGTCCAGAAGATCCATATGGAGGAATCTGCAATACTCTTTTACAATGATGAGCAGGCGCTTCGCAGTGTTATCAAGCTGGCTTATTTCAGTTACAGAGATCATTATATTAAGTTTGAAGAACTGCCGGCCGGGGAAGGCTATGCCGATATTGTATATCTGCCAAAGAAAGCGTCGCCTATGCCCGCGTTGGTTGTTGAACTGAAATGGAAGCAGTCGGCGAAGGGTGCGATCGACCAGATCAAAGAGAGAAGCTACCCATCTGCGTTAAGCGGCTATGGCGGGCGGATATTGTTGGTTGGTATCTCTTACGAAAAAGACGCTTCAAAGAATAAGCACAGACATACGTGTGTGATTGAAGAAGTATAGTTTCATGGGGGTCAAAAAGCCTTTTGCCCCCCATATCATAAGATGTTGTCAGTAAATCCCTTTGCTGCCGCAAGCCTTTCATAGAATTCTTGATAGAAATCCCCGTTCTCGTTAAAAGGCAGCAGATAAAACTGCCGCAGGATATACATACTGATCTTCTGTATTTGCTCTCCATGGCTGAAATCCATAGCATATTCCTGCAGATCCTTCAGATAGTAGTGCCAATCAATAATATACTGTTCATAACGCTTGACATCCGGTGTGTCGATCCATTTGCGGATCTTGACCTTGCTCTTTGCGGGAGCCGGGCATTCATGTACCTGGAGAAAATACCGGAAGGAACGGTTCTCATAGAAGCGTCCAAGGGGAAAGATCCGGCAGAATCCGGGCCGAAGTTCATGGATACTGCACCTGTCGCTTATGAGAAATGCACATGTCTCTTTATCTCCCGTCATCTTAAGATTGGGAAGTATAATGCCGTCCACTACATTCAACTCGACGGATTGATCCAATAATTCTTCAAAAGTCTTATGAAGCCCATATGTAAGGCGGCATATATCCAACGGGTCTAAGATGATGGAATGGCCCATGCCCTGGCAGCAGGAAGAACAGCCCTTGCAGCCGTTGCAGTCTGCCCGGGCCATATCGTTGATCCCATATAATTTCCCATCTGATACTTCATTCAGGTTGATATCTCTTAGCATATGTTTCTCCTTTTTATTTTTAACAAATTCTCGGCCTGCTTCTGGATCAGTTCATTGAGGAAGCGAAGCCGTGAACCTGGCAGATTATATTTTTCGTGAGGTATCAGTTCAAATTGTCTGAAACTCTCTAACTTATCGATCAGATCATCCGTGATCATGCTGGCGCCTACCGGAAGAAAATCCCCGCCTAATTTATGTCCAGGGTCCAGGTCCCTTATATATCGTTCGAATCCGTCCCATAGATCCTGCTTCATAGCTCTGGAGAGCAGAGACATATTGTGGTCGAATACGGGCACAAATCTTAGTATCTTCTGTGTCTCATTATCTACAATAAATCCGAAGTTTCCCAGGTGTCTGTCCTGATTCCAGATAATACTGTCCAGAACGATCATATTCTTGAAATCGTCTGCGCAATGGTATCTTTCGCAGAATTCAATGACTTCACGGTAACGTACCGTACTCTTGTCTGGTGTGTATTTATAGAAGGGCACAAATCCTTCTTTTTCTGAGGTAAACATCCTGCATTTTGAGACGAGTGCACCTTTATATTTTATCAGATCGTAATCTACACTTTCGCGGCATAGGACCCGGGCGATCTGGGAAGCGTAGTATTCAGAATAAGGCTCCAGTCCGCTGTTAGCGAACCCGCTGCTTCCCTTTTTATACAGGTAGATTCCGTCCGGCTCACGAATCCAGCATTTTTCGAAGCTTCCTTCAGACGTGAATTCCGGTGATGTGGAAGAGAGCTTCAGACCGTGCAGTCCGGTTTCGAAAGCGGTCCGGGAAACAATATCACTGAAATCATTGGTGTATAGATTTATTTCTTGCCAGTGAAGCTTGGAGTCCTCTGCCCGGATCCAGAAACAGTCGTTTAGGGATAATCCGTGTGTGATCTGGATAAAGCCTTCCAGATCATCTATCTGCCATTCTTTCAGCCATCTTCTAAGGTGCGTCTTGTGCTTTGCGATATTCCGCTGGTTCAGCCAGCTCTGGATGTCTGTGAAGCCGACCGGCAGAAGTGAGGGATGTACAAAGCGTTCATCCTGATATGCAGTTTTTTCGCCATATTCTTCTGTAATGTAGAATGATAGAAGTGCCTGCTCCTTATTCATCAAATGATAGATCTGCATTTACAGTTTTCCCTCCTTGCATAGTCTGTCCGGAAACGATATACTTACATAAGATGATTATAGGTAAAATTATTTTAGAAGTAAATAGAAAGGAAGCTTTTTATGAAATTTTTCCATCTGTCTGACTTACATATAGGCAAGCAGCTCCACCATTATAACTTAAGAGAAGATCAGGAGGCAGTCCTTATGCAGGTGGCGGAGTATGCCGGTTCGATCCGTCCGGATGCAGTTGTGATCGCGGGGGACATCTATGACCGTTCTGTTCCTTCGGCAGAGGCAGTCACGGTGTTTGATGAGTTCCTGACACGTCTTTCGGTGATCACACCAGCAATTCCGATTCTGATCATCAGCGGGAATCATGATTCTGCTGAGCGGCTGGAGTATGCGTCTGCGATTCTTAAGAGACATCAGATCTATCTGGCGGGAACGGCGCCGAGAGACGAGACAGAATATCTTAAGAAGGTTACCCTGGAGGATGAATACGGAGAAGTGGACTTCTATCTTATGCCGTTCTTGAAGCCTTCCCATGTGAGAAATGTGTTCCGGGATGAAGCACCGCAGACTTATACCGATGCGGTGGCAGGTATACTTGGACGGGAAGAGATCGATTATGAGAATCGAAGGAATGTGCTGGTGTCGCATCAGTTTTATACAGGGGAAGCCGGAGGCGGAGACAGTCCTGCGACCTGTGATTCGGAAGTTTTTTCTGTGGGAGGAATTGAGAACGTGGACGTAAGCGCGGCGGCAGGATTTGATTATGCTGCATTGGGGCATCTTCACGGACCGCAGGATATAAGGAGCCGGCAGAGTGCCGATGTATCTATAGACAATCTGCCGTATATCCGCTACTGCGGAACTCTTCTGAAATATTCGATAAGTGAATATCGGCATGAGAAGAGCCTTACAGTGGTGACTCTTGGCGAGAAGGGATCCGCCCCCAAGGTGGAACTTCTGCCCATACATCCGCTTCGGGACGTGAAGAAGAAGGTAGGAAACCTTGCAGATATCCTAAGTCAGGCGGAAGAAAAAGAGCGGGATGATTATGTGAGCATAACACTTACGGACGATGTGGATCCTTATAAACCAAAAGAGCAGCTTCAGAAGGTATTTACACACATCTTGGAGGTGCGTGTGGATAATAAGAGAACCAGACAGAAGCTTAAGGAACTGGACGAGGAGCCAGGCCTGAAGGATCCGATCGAGAATTTTGCGGAATTCTATCAGGAGATGCAGGGCAGGGAACTGGATGAGAAGGAGCGGGATGTGATGCTGGGAGTTTTTGAAAGTATTCTTGACGGCTAAGGAGGTGTAAGCATGAAACCAGTCAGATTAGAGATGTCGGCATTCGGATCCTACGCGGACAAGACAGTCATTGATTTTACCGCCGTACAGCAGGGGTTGTTCTTGATCACCGGAGATACGGGCGCAGGTAAGACGACGTTATTTGATGCGATCATTTATGCCTTGTATGACCAGACCAGCGGCGGGAAGAGAGACGGTAACATGATGCGTAGCCAGTACGCGGCGGAGGATGTGGATACCTATGTGGAGTATACATTCTCTTATAGAGAGAAGAGTTATACCGTCCGGCGCAATCCGGAATATCTGCGCCTGGGGAAGAGACGCTATGCAGACGGGTCTCCCAGATACGTGAAGGAATCCTCCGGGGTAGAGCTGATCTTGCCGGACGGAAGCACATACAGGGGGAAGAAGCGGGAGACGGATCAGAAGATTGCAGAGATCATGGGGATGGATGCGTCTCAGTTTACCCAGATCGCTATGATCGCTCAGGGAGATTTCCTGAGGCTTCTCCACGCGGAATCCAGAGAGCGCAAGAAGATCTTCACGAAGATCTTCCAGACCCGATTGTACTATCGTGTTCAGGAGGAATTGAAACAGCGTGCGGGAAGGCTGTATGGGGCGCTGGAGGACAACCAGAAGGATGCAAGGCGGGAGATGGACCGCGTTGAATATATCGGAGACGAATCTGCCAGGAAGCAGTGGGAGGAGTATCGGACATATCCGGTGATTCCTTACGAAGAAGCAGTTGGGATGCTTGGAAGGATGCTTAAGGAGGGAAATGCACTTCAAAGAGAGAAGAGATCGGAGGCAGATGCATTTCAGAAGAGAATTGATGAGCTGAACAGAAGGAAGAGCGAAGGGGAAGCCAGGAACCGGCTGTTTGAAGCACTGGAGCGGGTGAAGGAGCAGGAAAAGACACTTCTTAGGAAGAAGCCAGAGATAGAAGAGAAGGAGAAGAGGCTTGAAGAGGCGAAGCGTGCGGAGAAGGTCAGAGTTTTCGAGACGGGCCTTTTGCAGGCGGAGGAAGCAGTAGAGAGAAGTAAGAGAAGTATCGAAGAGCTTACAGAACAATTATCTGCTTCTGAGATACAGGTGAGAGAACTCCGGGAAATCAGAGTGCAGAGGGAGGAAGAACTGACAAAGCAGGAGAAAGAATGCAAGGCGGAACTTATCAGGATCCAGGATGCGCTGCCGAGATATGCGGAGGTCGAACAGCTTAAGAACTATTATGATGAAGAGAAGAAGAAACAGGAATTAAGGAAGGGGGAGCTTGAGAAGCATAAGAAGGCTCTGGATGATATGAGGATTCAGCTGGAGGAATTTGAAAGGACGCAGAAAGTATATGGGGAGAGTCCTGGAAGGCTTGAGAAGCTGAAGCTTAAGGAAGAGTATCAGAGTCTTAAGTGCAGAGAGCTTAGTGGCTTGAAGGATCAGTGGGAAATGCTCTATCAGGAAGAACAGGACAGGCGGGGCAGGAAGAAGCAGGCAGAGCGGGATCAGATCGCTTACCAGAAAGCATTCCAGGATTATGAAGAGAAGTACCGGGCATTTCTGGCAGAACAGGCGGGAATCCTTGCAAGCCGGTTAGAGCCGGGCATGCCATGTCCCGTGTGCGGCTCCTGTGAACATCCATCTGTCTGCAGCCTGTCTAAGGAAGCTGTTACCCAGCAGGATGTGGAGAAGGCGAAGAAGAGGCGGGAACAGGCAGAAGCAAAGCGGGAGCAGTCTGGTATGGCAGTCCGGGAGCAGGCGGCCAGGTGCCGGGCGAAGCAAGAAGCATTCATACAAGAGTATGAACGGATACTTGGAACGGCCGATGTGCATGAGGCAGTGGGAGTCAGGGAGATAACCACAGAGAAGGATATGATTGCCGGATATGAGAAGATGAAGGCGCTGATACAGGAGTACATAGCCAAGAACGAGCAGATATCAGCGAAGCAGCAGGAGGAGCTTATCATTGTCCAACGGGAAGCAGAGCTTTTACGGCAGGCGGTTGAAAACGGGCAGAAGCTCAGAGAAGAGCTTCAGAGCCGGGAGCGGGAATATAAGCAGCTTGAGACAGAATATGCCGATATACTTCTGGAAGAGAAGCGTCTGGAATCGGAGCTTAAGATTAAGAGTGAGAATCTTCCGCTAACATCTATGAGACAGGCAAAAATGCGCCAGAAGGAGCTTGTGGAGCTTCTTAAGACGGCCAGGTCTGGCTGCGGGCAGGCGGAGCAGGAGGAGCGGGAAGCTGTCAGGAGGCAGCAGCAGCTTGAAGGACACAAAAGCAGCAGTATAGAGACGCTTAAGCATCAGGAGACAGAGGCGAAGGACAGGCAGTCGGCCTATGAGGAAGCGTTAAAGGGGCAGGGATTCGGCACGGAGACTGCGTATCAGGACGGGAAGCTTCAGGCCGAAGAGATGGAGAGGCTTGATGGAGAGATTCATGATCATCATATGCAGGCGAATGAGATATCCGGGAGAAGACAGTCGCTTGCAGAACAGCTATCGGGAAAAGAGAGGGCTGATCTGAATGAACTGGAAGAAGAGCTTACGGAAGCGGTTCTAATACAGAAGGAGAAACAGGATGAATATCTGCGGTTCTGCGGTATGAATCAGAAGAACCAGGAGGCCCTGGATAATCTGAAGCGATATCTGGAGAAGAACGGGGAGCTTAAGGAGCAGTATGAGATGGTAGGAAACTTAAGCCGGACTGCCAACGGAGCCTTAAGCGGCTCGGTGAAGATGGATTTTGAGACGTATGTACAGAGACAGTATTTTAAGCAGATCATCCGTGCGGCCAACAAGCGGCTGGTCCAGATGACATCCGGAGAGTTTATTCTAAAGTGCCGCGAGGTGAAGGATCTTGGGAGCCAGGGGCAGGCAGGATTAGATCTGGATATTTATCATATGGCAAGTGATTCGGTCAGGGATGTGAAGACCCTCTCTGGAGGGGAATCCTTCATGGCGTCGCTGTCTATGGCGCTTGGGCTGGCGGATATCGTTCAGAATACGGCGGGGGCAATCCGGCTTGATACGATGTTTGTGGACGAAGGGTTCGGCTCTCTGGATGACGGGGCAAGGGAACAGGCGATCCGTGTGCTTAACGAGCTTGCGGATGAACAGAGGCTAGTGGGGATCATTTCTCATGTAAATGAATTAAAAGAGCAGATCGAGCGCAAACTTGTAGTGACAAGAACGGAGAAGGGAAGTAAGGTCAGATGGCAGGACGGCGTCTGAGTATAAAAAGCAGGGAAGGAAGAATAAGATGAGATACGATTATTTAGTAGTAGGAGCAGGTTTATTCGGTGCGATTTTTGCATATGAGGCACACAGAGCGGGAAAGAAGGTATTGGTGATCGACCGGCGTGATCACGTAGGCGGGAACATATACACGAAAGAGATAGAAGGGATCCAGGTACATCAGTACGGCGCGCATATCTTCCATACATCAGATAAGGAGGTGTGGGATTATGTGCAGCAGTTTGCGGAATTCAACCGCTATACCAACAGTCCGGTGGCGAGATATAAGGATGAATTATATAATCTGCCCTTTAATATGAACACATTCAGCAAGATGTGGGGAGTTAAGACGCCCCAGGAAGCGAAGGAGATCATTGAGCGGCAGATCAGGGAGGCCGGGATTGCGGAGCCTGAGAATCTGGAGGAACAGGCGATCTCCCTGGTGGGCCGGGATATCTACGAGAAGCTGGTGAAGGGCTATACGGAGAAGCAGTGGGGCAAGCGGGCAACGGAGCTTCCAAGCTTCATTATCCGGCGGCTTCCGGTTCGGTTCGTGTATGATAATAATTACTTTAACGACAAGTACCAGGGGATTCCGGTGGGGGGCTATACCCAGATGATCGAGAAGATGCTTGCCGGAATCGAAGTGCGCCTTGGTACGGATTTCTTTGAGGACAGGGATAGCCTGGCGTCAGAGGCAGAAGATATCGTGTTCACCGGAATGATCGACGCTTACTACGAATATTGCTATGGCGAACTGGAATACCGGAGCCTGAGATTCGAGACAGAGATTATGCCTATAGAGAATTATCAGGGAAATGCAGTGGTAAATTATACGGAATACGAGGTTCCGTATACCAGGATTATTGAGCATAAGCATTTTGAGTATGGATGCCAGGGCGGATATGGGAATACAGGCGCCGAAGTGAATCCGCGGACGGTGGTCACAAGAGAGTATCCGGCGGCGTGGAAGAAAGGGGAAGAACCGTATTATCCCATGAATGATGAGAAGAATAATGCTTTGTATGGGAAGTACCGGGAACTGGCCGAGAAAGAAGAACATGTGATCTTCGGCGGCCGCCTGGGCATGTACCGCTATTACGACATGCACCAGGTGGTGGCTGAAGCGCTGAAATGCGTCAGAGAATGTCTGTAAGCAGATCTATCTGCAATCCCGGTAATCTAACGCCGCTTCTATGAATCCCTTGAACAATGGATGCGGGCGGTTGGGTCGGGATTTTAATTCCGGATGCGCCTGGGTTGCGATAAACCAGGGGTGATCCGGGATCTCGATCATCTCTACGATCCTGCCGTCCGGGGAGAGGCCGGAGAGCTTCATCCCGTGGGCGGTAAGCTTCTCGCGGTAATCATTGTTGACCTCGTAGCGGTGGCGGTGCCGTTCGCTGATCTCTTTCTTGCCGTACATCTCATAAGCTTTGGAAGTATCGTCTAAGATACAGGGATAGGCGCCCAGTCTTAAGGTTCCGCCGATATCCTCCACGCCGATCTGCTCCGGCAGGATATGAATGACCGGATACGTGGTATGCGGATTGAGTTCAGCACTGTGGGCGTCGTTGTAGCCCAGAACATTTCGTGCAAATTCTACGATCGCAAGCTGCATGCCCAGGCACAGGCCTAAGAATGGGATGCCGTTGGTGCGTGCATAGTGGATGGCGGCAAGCTTGCCGTCGATCCCGCGGGAGCCAAAGCCTCCGGGTACCAGGATTCCGCAGACGCCCTGGAGTTGTTCTGCGATGTTGTCCGCGGTCAGAGTCTCAGAATCGATCCATCTGATATTGACAGTCGCGCGGCTGAAGATGCCGCCGTGCTTCAAGGCTTCCACGACGCTGATGTAGGCGTCGTGGAGCTGAATGTATTTGCCGACCAGGGCGACGGTGATCTCGGTGTTGGGATGCTTCAGATATTCGACCATCTCCGTCCAGTCCGCAAGATCCGGAGCCGGACAGCCGAGATGAAGGCATTCACAGACCACCTCTGCAAGATGTTCTTCTTCCATTGCAAGAGGAGCTTCGTACAGATATTCGACATCTAGGTTCTGCAGTACGCGGGTGGCCGGTACGTTGCAGAAGAGTGCGATCTTATCCCGGATTCCGATGCTCAGAGGATATTCGGAACGGCACACCAGGATGTCCGGCCAGATTCCCATCCCCTGCAGGTCTTTGACGCTGGCCTGGGTAGGCTTCGTCTTCATCTCCTGTGAGGCACGCAGGTAGGGGATCAGGGTCACATGGATCAGGATCACATTCTCATGGCCTTTCTCGTGCTGGAACTGCCGGATGGCCTCCAGGAAGGGCTGGCTCTCGATATCGCCGACGGTTCCGCCGACTTCGATAATGGCAATCTCTGTATGTTCTGCGGCAGGATTGCGGTAGAAACGGTCCTTAATCTCGTTGGTGATATGCGGGATCACCTGAACGGTTCCGCCGCCGAAATCCCCCCGGCGTTCCTTCTGCAGAACGGACCAGTAGATCTTCCCGGTGGTGACGTTGGAATTCTTGCCCAGACTCTCATCGATAAAACGTTCATAATGCCCCAGATCCAGATCCGTCTCTGCGCCGTCGTCGGTCACGAAGACCTCGCCGTGCTGTACCGGGTTCATGGTACCGGGGTCGATGTTGATGTAAGGGTCGAACTTCTGCATGGTTACAGTGTATCCCCGGGCTTTTAAGAGTCGTCCGAGAGAGGCCGCTGTAATCCCCTTGCCAAGTCCTGATACCACACCGCCTGTCACAAATACATATTTAACTGCCATAGTGTCCTCCTTCTGTTAAAAAAATATCTATGAATTATACACCCATTTCGTTAAAAAATACAGGATTTTTTTCATATTTTGCTTCAAAAGTCGCCTGGATCGATAATTTCTTGAATTGTTTCATATCGACAGAGCTGACCATAACAGAAGTATGGGCCTGGCAGCCTCTTAACAGAGGAAGCTGATCCAGAGCCAATTGAGCGGTAGGATCGGTTGCTGCGCTGACAGACAGGGCGATCAGGACTTCATCCGTATGAAGCCTTGGATTCTTGCTTCCCTGATAGAGCGTCTTAAGCTTCTGGATCGGTTCGATGGCTTCCGGAGAGATCACGTGCCGTCTGTGGTCGATCTCTGCCAGTTCTTTCAATGCATTCAGCAGAAGGGCGGCAGAAGCCCCCAGAAGGTTCGAGGTCTTGCCGGTGATAATGCGTCCGTCGTGAAGCTGGAGCGCTGCCGCCGGTCCGTCCGTCTCTGCGGCGCGGGCTAAGGCCACATCCACAACAGGGCGGTCATGAACCGTGATCTGTGCCTGGTTCATGAGCATCTCGATCTTCATGACCTCTGTGTCAGAGCATGTACCAAACAGAAGCCGCTGCAGAGAATTATAATACCGCCTTAGGATCTCTTGGCAGGAAGCCGCCTTGCACGCCTCGTCATCGCAGATACAGTTTCCGGCCATATTCACTCCCATATCTGTAGGAGATTTGTAGGGGCTTTCCCCATAGATCCGCTGGAACATGGCGTTAAGGACCGGGAAGATCTCTACGTCGCGGTTGTAGTTGACTGTAGTCTCTCCGTAGGCTTCCAGATGGAAGGGATCGATCATGTTGATATCGTTGAGGTCCGCGGTTGCCGCCTCATAAGCTAAGTTCACCGGATGCTTCAGCGGAATGTTCCAGATCGGAAATGTCTCGAACTTGGCATAGCCGGCGGAGATCCCGCGTCTGTGCTCCTGGTACAGCTGAGAGAGGCAGACTGCCATCTTGCCGCTTCCGGGACCCGGCGCGGTGACGACGGCTAAGGGGCGCGAGGTCTCAATATAATCGTTCTTGCCGTAGCCCTCGTCGCTTACGATGTAAGGGACGTTGGAAGGATATCCGGGAATCACATAGTGGCGGTATACGCGGATCCCGAGCTTCTCCAGACGGGTCTTGAAGAGCACGGCGCCCTCCTGGCTGCTGTATTTGGTGATCACAACGCTTCCGACATATAGGCCCTGGGCCTGATAAGCGGAGATCAGGCGGAGGACGTCAGAATCATAAGTGATCCCCAGATCTCCGCGGACCTTATTCTTCTCGATATCATCCGCGCTGATGGCAATGATGATCTCGGCCTGGTCGGATAATTGCTTCAGCATCCGTAATTTGCTGTCTGGCTGGAAGCCCGGAAGAACTCTGGAAGCATGGAAGTCATCGAATAATTTGCCTCCGAACTCCAGGTATAATTTCTGACCGAACTGCTCGATACGCTCACGAATGTGTTCTGACTGCATTTTAAGATATTTTTCGTTGTCAAATCCTGTTTTCATCTGTTATTCCCCTTTTGTTTTTTCAGGTAAATATGCCGTATTGGGGCATAAGCATCACTATTCAAAGTATACTACAGAATATGGGGAGTTTACAATCTTTTCATAATGTTTTATGGAATTAAAAGAGAGTGGAAAAGATGCGAATACGTGTTCATGGTCATTTTTACATCTTCATGCCCCAGGCGTTCTATCATCTTCCTTTCATCTGTGCGCGTGGTAGCGGTTTTGAAATGAAAGGATAGTATTTGACATATTTGGAGAGATTGACTATAATATACTTAACAAGAGAGCCGAAAGCTAGATGCAGCCTAGCCGCCGGTAAAATGGTTTTACAAAAGTAGCGCCTTAGTTTACCAGACCGAGGGCGCTATTTTTTGCGTGTGATATAAACAACAAGAGTGATCACGGCGCAAAGCATAATCACAAATTGGATTAAATCCGAATATGTAACCATAAGCACCAGCCTCCTTTCTTTCGTCCGGCGGCTGGCATATCGCCCCTTCGGCTCCCTGGGTAAGTATATTATTGTCAATGTACCATTCGTCCTGCAAGACGCTCTTCTTTTTGATTAATAATTTTTTCTAATTCTTCACTTGCCATATCAAAAGAATACAATGATTCGGCTTTTCAAATTGGCTTATTGCTGCAGGGGTTATTCCTAATTTTTCTCCCAATTCAGCTTGTGTAAGTCCTGCTTTTTTTCGTGCTAACTTAATTAATTCGCCTGTTGTCTTTTCTTTTTCCATAGATTTTCCTTTTTTATTTTACAATATCATGTAAATAAAAGTAAAGCTAAAACTTAATATGGAGGTGTTCAAACATGAGAATTGACAGAATTAAACAGGAAGAATTTAAGACAATGATGGATGATTTCGTAGCACAGGAAGAGAAACGCCTGGGAGTGGGAAGCGAAGACTTCCTGAAGCGTAACCAGGAGATCATGGAGCTGATCGGCGAGACTGAGAGGTACCAGAAAGAAAGGAGACAGAGAATGGAAAGGCAATTCATGAGGGCAAAGGAGGTATGTATTGACATTTCTCAGATCCGGTGCTATATTATAAACAACCAATTAACTAAATGGTTAAAAGCTGTGAAAGGGGTGTTCTCTTTGTTAGAAGTATCCGGCCTGTCTTTTCATTATCAACCTCATGTACCTGTGCTGACCGATCTTACTTTTTCCGTATTAGATGGAGAGATCGCTGGCCTGTTAGGGAAGAACGGAGTTGGGAAAACTACAGCCTTAAAGCTGATTCTGGGGCTGCTGCCGCTTGAAAAAGGCACTATCTGCCTTGGTAACTACTCGCTGTATCTACATCCCATGCAATACAAGAAACGAATTAACTATGTTTCTGACAGCCACGATATATACAACAATCTTACGGGAAAGGAATATTTGAATTTTATAGCAGATATGTACGAAGTATCTTCTGAAACAAGAGGTAAAATTTATATTCCGCTGATAGAAGCATTTCAGGTTGAAAAATATCTGAATAGCCCTGTTAAAAGGTTATCTCATGGGACAAAGCAAAAAATTGCTATTATTGCATCCCTGGTTAATGATCCCCTGCTTTGGGTGTTAGATGAGCCAATGACGGGACTGGATGTAGAAGCTGTTGGGGTCTTAAAGGAATTGATTCGATCCAGAGCGGCCTGCGGAAAATCTGTCCTGTTTTCATCTCACATATTGGAAATTTGTGAGAATTTGTGTGATAAAATTGTTATCATGCAGGCAGGAACGATTAAGAAGACAATCGAGCTTCGAGGGAATCCTTCCGATGCTTCTTTGGAGGATATTTATATGGAGGTGGTTAATGATGTACCGATGGAGAAAGGTTTTTCAATTAAGCAAAACAATAAGTAAGATCAATTTCAGCTTTTTGAATTTTCGGTATAAGTTAAAAGAACGCCCTGATACCTACTTTATTGTGCTGACTTGCTTTGTTTTAAGTATGATAGGCGTGTTCTATTACTATTATTTTCAAATGCTTGGGCGGCTTTATGATGGACTTTCCAGGCTGGGTCTGGGAGCTTTGTTTTGCCGGCTTACACTGTTTGCAGCGGCGATGATACTCTCGATAGCAGGCGCCTTCCTGCTGATAAATATTTTTTGCTTTTCAAAGGATATAGAACACTTGCTGCTGTTTCCAGTGAGGCCATGCGACATTTTTACAAGTAAGTACATTACAGTAATCTTGTTTTGCTATGGGATTGAAATTATACTGCTGCTTCCGGTGTGTATCATCCAAATGCACTATATGGGAGACATTTCTGTGATACTTACATATATCTCTGCGGCAGCGATACTGCCTCATATTGTTGTGTTCCCTTTGGCGGTTCTTGTGACAATATGCTTGAAAATTGCCATGCTTCTGAAACGTAGGAGGACAATGCTGGCAGTCACAGGAATCATAGTGTATTTTGCAGGCGGAATGATCGGCGTTCTATTATCAAATGGACAAATAGGCGCAGAACGAGACGCGTATATCCGTCTTCATCCAGGAATAAAACTATTCTGCATCATACTTGCCGCTGTGTTTATCTGCGGATACTACTATTTGAGTAATCTTGTGATCGGAAAGAAATATGCCATTTATAAAGAGGGACGGATTCGCTCAAAGGCAATGGAATACAACTCGTCGTCAAAGCTGAGAAGCTATTTTAAGAAAGAGTATCAAACTTTTTTCCGTGATCCGGCGTATGTCATAAACGGATTGTTTGGGATTTTTATTACCCCCTTTTTATTGACGCTGTCTTTTCGGATCAGTGCAGACGCAGAGAGTATAGAACAAATAAGAGCCTTGGTGTCAGCCCCGGAATTTTCCTTTTATGCGGTACTGTCTGCGCTTGCGGTAATTGTACTTACATCCGCAATCAATGCAGTGGCTTCAAGCAGTTTTTCCAGAGAGGGGGCAAGTTTTTGGATCACGAAGATCATTCCGTATCCATTAAAGCAGCAAGCGTTTGTGAAAGTTCTGTTTTCTACAAGTATCTCGATTATGGGGATTATCATTAATTGCTTAATATTCAAGATCTACTTTAACTATAGTTTTATCCAGATTGGAGTAATCTCTTTCGTTGGTATATTATTTGCAGCGCTATGGAACTTGATCGGAGTATTTATCGACATGAAACGTCCAAAATTGGAATGGACAAATGAAACAGAAGCAATCAAGCAAAATGTTAATGTGGTTTTGTCTGTTTTGCTTTGTATCGCAGTTTCAACAGGGTATTTCTATGCGGCGGCAAAAATGCTTCAGAACGGGTTCGCTGCCGGAGGCGTGATAACCTTTTTATTGTGCAGTGTATGTATTCTAATTTTACTTGTGTGTAAAGGAATTGCGTCTCATCAAGAGTGATCTTTCAAAATATGTCAGTCAATCAAAAGGAGGAAGAAGCTATGAGTAAGAAGAAAATGATCCCGGCAGCGTTATTGATTGGAACCTTTGTCATATTGTTTGTGGCAACATTGTTCCTTCCAGACAAGATACCCTTCCATTTTGATGTGAACGGAGAGGCAGGCTGGTATGCAAGTAAGTATTTTGTCCTGCTGTTTACACCTGTTCCGTATTTGATTTACCATCAATTTACACACAAGAAAAAATGAATACAGTATTATGTGGAAAGGAGATGGGGTTAGATGACTACTGTATTCAAAGCTCTATCTGATGATACCAGACGGCAGATCCTAAAGCTGCTCGCAGATGGTGATATGACGGCGAAGGAAATCTCTGAAAACTTTACGATCTCAAAGCCCGCCATATCAAAACACCTTGATATTTTGAAAGAAGCAAGGTTAGTGACAGGCGAACGGACGGGGATGTCCGTTACTTATTCTCTTAATGCTTCTGTATTGCAGACAACTTTAGGCGCATTTTTAGAGTTTTTTGATACAAATAAATCGACAGGAAAAGAGGGAAACGAGAATGAAACTATATAGAAGTCTGAATATGATATTCTTGATTATATTCATTGCAGGGACAGCCTTATGCTTTAAATACCTTCCCGGCGAAATACCTTTGTTTATGCAAAGTCCTTCCCGTGGGGTTTTTATAGGGATTTGTTCTGTTATTTTCCTTGCGTTGGCTATTGCAGCCTTTTTTCCTCACAAAATCTCCCAAAACGACAATGAAGTGAGAAATGATATTACTCTGACTGTAATTAACCTCTTTGGACTTGGAATTTTTCTTTTCTATTTTGTCACGATAGCTAAGTATTGCGGTTTGCAAATGAATTACATGAAAGGTATTGTGCTTATCGTGGGGGGCTTAATGGTATTAGTCGGTAATTTCTTGCCGCAAATGCCTTATCGCAGCCGGATTGGGTTTAAATTGCCTTGGATTCTAAAAGATAAACTATGCTGGCAAAAAACGCATAGATTTGCCGGGTACACGGCAATTCCTTTTGGGCTTATTCAGTGTTTGCTTGCTTTGTTTGTGCCGAACGACGATCTTGTATTTTTGTTGGGAATTGGGATTTGGATTATTATTGTGTGTATTTATTCATTGATTGCTTATTATCAGAACAAGGGGAATTGTAAAAATTATATAAAAAACATAAAATAAACCTGATACAAGCCTAAAAAATCAATCTTTCGTAATGTTTTTATTGATTTCTAGGTAGGCTGTCCGTATAATGGAAGGGAAGTACAGGAGGAAAAAAATGGACAACCAGAATAATAACCCCAATCGAAATAATAATAGAAATAACAAGCAAGGGCTGTCCTTTATCATTTTGGTGACCGTGGTCACGATGATAATGGTGATGGCGCTGTTCCGCTTCCAGGGAGCGGGCAGTGACAATGAGATCAGTTATGATGAATTCCTTGAGATGGTGGACGACGGTAAGGTCGAAGAAGTGGTGATCCAGAGCAGCAGGATCGTCATAACGGAGAAGAAGGAGAAGGGGCAGAAGATTGCCAAGGAATATTATACCGGTGTTGTGAGGGATGATTCTCTCGCGGAACGCCTGGAGAAGGCAGATGTCAAGTTTGGCCAGCAGATTCCGGATACCACATCCGCCATTATCGCGCAGACCTTGTTCGCACTTCTTCCGGTCTTCTTATTGGTAGGCGTATTTGTGTGGATGACCAGGAAGATGTCCAAGGGCGGCGGGATGATGGGAATCGGCAGAAGCAATGCCAAGATGTATGTCGAGAAGCAGACCGGTGTGACGTTCAAGGATGTGGCAGGACAGGACGAGGCGAAGGAATCCCTGCAGGAGGTGGTGGATTTCCTGCATAATCCAGGCAAATATACCAGCGTAGGTGCGAAGCTTCCCAAGGGAGCGCTTCTGGTGGGGCCGCCTGGTACTGGTAAGACCTTGCTTGCAAAGGCCGTGGCAGGAGAGGCGAACGTACCGTTCTTTTCCTTAAGCGGTTCGGCATTTGTGGAGATGTATGTAGGCGTGGGAGCGTCCAGAGTCCGTGACCTGTTCAAGCAGGCACAGCAGATGGCGCCCTGTATCATATTTATCGACGAGATCGACGCGATCGGCAAGAGCCGTGACAACCAGCTTGGAAGCAACGACGAGAGAGAGCAGACGTTGAATCAGCTCTTGGCGGAGATGGATGGATTCGAGAGCAATAAGGGACTGGTGCTTCTTGCCGCTACGAACCGTCCGGAGATCCTGGATCCGGCTCTCTTGCGTCCGGGACGGTTCGACCGGAGGATCGTAGTAGAGAAGCCGGATCTCAAGGGAAGGGTGGATGTCCTGAAGGTGCATTCCAAGGATGTGCGCATGGATGAGACGGTGGATCTGGAAGCGATCGCGCTGGCAACGAGCGGTGCGGTAGGTTCAGACCTTGCCAATATGATCAATGAAGCGGCGATCAATGCCGTGAAGAACGGGCGGACAGCGGTGTCGCAGTCAGATCTTTTTGAAGCAGTGGAAGTTGTACTGGTGGGTAAGGAGAAGAAGGATCGTATCATGAGCCAGGAGGAGCGGAAGATCGTATCCTACCACGAGGTCGGCCATGCGTTGGTGAGTGCGCTTCAGAAGGATGCGGAACCGGTGCAGAAGATCACGATCGTGCCAAGAACGATGGGGGCGCTTGGTTATGTTATGCAGACACCGGAGGAAGAGAAGTTCCTGAACACCAAGAAGGAGCTTCACGCGATGCTGGTAGGAATGCTTGCAGGACGCGCGGCGGAGGAGATCGTGTTCGATACGGTCACCACAGGTGCATCCAATGATATTGAGAAGGCGACCAAGGTGGCAAGGGCGATGGTCACCCAGTATGGTATGAGCGAGAAGTTTGGCCTGATCGGATTAGAATCTATTCAGAACCGTTACCTGGACGGAAGACCGGTGGCGAACTGCGGGCAGGAGACTGCCTCGGAGATTGACCAAGAGGTTATGAGGATCCTGAAGGAATCTTATGAGACGGCGAAGAAGCTTCTCAGTGAACATCGTAAATCACTGGATAAGATCGCGGCATATCTGATTGAGAAGGAGACGATCACCGGGAAGGAATTCATGGAGATCTTCCATGAGACAGAAGGGATCGACCCCGAGAAGAAGAAGGAGAAGACCGAAGAGCGTATCGCCATGAATCCGGTTGAGACCGGGGAGAATCCGGAAGAAACTGAGGATATCCTAGGCGAAGCCAGAGAGCAGATCACTCTGAATTCGATAGAAGAGTCATAATAGTTACCCCAAGGGCATCCTGTGATATATGCTCCGCGGGGCGGGCGGACTGTCGTCCGATGAAGTTAGAGCCTGGGAGTCTGAACGGATTTCCAGGCTTTTTATGATATTGCGCAACAAATTACGAGGACAAGGAGATAAAACCATGTTTGACATTCAGGAAGAATTGAAAAAACTGCCGGGGAAGCCCGGGGTGTATATCATGCATGATGAACGGGATGATATCATCTATGTGGGGAAAGCAATCAGCCTTAAGAACCGGGTGCGGCAGTATTTCCAGAGCAGCCGGAATAAAGGTGTCAAGATTGAACAGATGGTGACCCATATCGTCCGTTTTGAGTATATTGTTACAGATTCTGAGCTGGAAGCGTTGGTGCTGGAATGTAATCTGATCAAGGAGCACAGGCCGAAGTATAACACCATGCTGATGGATGATAAGACTTATCCGTTTATCAAAGTGACGGTGGATGAGCCGTTCCCCAGGGTGATGGTAGCAAGAAGGATGGCAAAGGATAAGTCACGGTACTTTGGTCCTTATACCAGCGCCGGGGCGGTGAAGGATACCATAGAATTGATACGCAAGTTATACAATATCCGAAGCTGCAGCCGGAAGCTTCCCAGGGATATCGGTAAGGAAAGACCTTGTCTGAATTACCATATCCATCAGTGCAAAGCGCCGTGCCAGGGGTATATTTCCCAGGAGGAATACCGGAAGTCTATCCAGGAGGTGGTGCATTTCCTGAATGGGAATTATGATGTGATCCTGAAGGAATTGGAGGGGATGATGACGGAGGCTTCGGAGGCGCTTGAGTTCGAGAAGGCCATTGAGTACCGGGAATTGCTTACCAGCGTCAGGAAGATTGCGCAGAAGCAGAAGATCACGGATACGGCAGGCGACGACAGGGATATTCTTGCGGCGGCGATTGATGAAGAGGACGCAGTGGTCCAGGTGTTCTTCATCCGCGGCGGAAGGCTGATCGGAAGGGATCATTTCTACCTGAAGATCACGAAAGGTGAGGACGAGAGAGAGATCTTATCTAGCTTCATCAAGCAGTTCTATGCGGGGACGCCGTATATACCTGCAAAGATCATGCTTCCGGAGGAAGTGGAGGATATGGAGCTCATTGAAGAATGGCTGTCTAAGAGACGGGGGCACCGTGTACACTTAAGGGTTCCAAAGAAGGGAACGAAAGAGAAGCTGGTGGAGCTTGCGGCGAAGAATGCTTCTATGGTATTGAATACGGACAGGGAACGACTGAAACGGGAGGAGGGAAGAACCATCGGCGCGGTCAAGGAACTTGAGAAGATGCTTGGACTTAGCGGGATCGTGCGGATGGAGGCGTTCGATATCTCCAATACGAATGGATTTGCTTCCGTAGGTTCCATGGTAGTATATGAAAGGGGAAAGCCGAAGCGCAATGATTACCGCAAGTTTAAGATCAAAGGCGTCCAGGGAGCGGATGATTACGCAAGTATGGAAGAGGTGCTGACCAGAAGATTTGAGCATGGAATACGCGAGCAGGAGGAAGGCAAGGAAATGGGCGGCTTTACAGCATTTCCGGATCTGCTTCTTATGGATGGAGGAAAGGGACAGGTGAATGTGGCGCTTAAGGTATTAGAAAAGCTTCGGATTAATATTCCTGTCTGCGGTATGGTCAAGGACGATAATCACAGGACCCGCGGGCTGTACTACCAGAATATGGAGCTTCCGATCGACCGAAATTCAGAGTGCTTCCGGCTGATCACCAGGATACAGGATGAAGCTCACAGATTCGCGATTACATTCCACAGGCAGCTTCGGGGGAAGAATCAGGTACATTCCATGCTGGACGATATCCCGGGGGTAGGACCAGCCAGGAGGAAGGATCTGATGAGACATTTTGAGAATATTGAGGCGATCAAGAATGCCACGGTGGAGCAGTTGAAGGATCTCCCTTCCATGAACGAAAAATCTGCCCGGGATGTCTATAACTTTTTTCACTGATATGGTATAATAAATATATTGGTGTATAATCGGGTTACCGATGAAAGTGAGAGTAAAGGAGAGTGTTATGGCAGGTAAAGTCGAGTTAAAGAAAGTGGTAGAGAAGATGAATCTTAAGAATCTTACGCCTAATGTAGATCTGACGGATAAGATGATCGGGATTCCGGATATTAACCGTCCGGCTCTGCAGCTTACAGGATATTTTGAGCATTTTGATTCTGATCGGGTTCAGTTGATCGGATATGTAGAATACACGTTCCTGGAGAAGATGGATGAGGGACACAAGAAGGAGATCTATAGAGAGTTGTTATCCTATCCGATTCCATGTATTGTATTTTCAAGGAATATGAAGCCGGGCGAGCTTCTCCTTGAAATGGCTGAGGAGGCGAATATCCCGGTGTTCAATACGGAGAAGAAGACTTCTGAATTCACGGCCGAGATCATACGCTGGCTGAATGTACAGTTGGCGCCCTGTATCTCGATCCACGGTGTTCTGGTGGACGTATATGGTGTCGGCGTGCTGATCATGGGAGAGAGCGGGATCGGGAAGAGCGAGGCGGCTCTGGAGCTGATCAAGAGAGGACATCGTTTGGTCAGTGATGATGTGGTTGAGATTCGCAAGGTCAGCGATGAGACGCTGGTCGGAACGGCGCCGGATATCACAAGACATTTTATAGAATTAAGAGGAATCGGCATTGTGGATGTCAAGACACTGTACGGTGTACAGAGCGTCAGGGCAACGCAGAACATTGATCTGGTCATTACACTGGAGGACTGGGATAAGGAGAAGAAGTACGACAGGCTTGGGCTGGAGGAGGAGTATACGGAATTCCTGGGGAATAAGGTCGTATGCCATCAGCTTCCGATTCGCCCGGGACGGAATCTTGCGATCATTGTTGAGACGGCTGCCATTAATTACCGTCAGAAGAAGATGGGATATAATGCGGCGCAGGAATTATATAAGAGGGTACAGCAGAACCTTGCAAAGAAATAGGAGGTAGACAGATGAAGTATTGTTTTGGCGTTGATATCGGAGGGACTACGGTGAAGATCGGTCTGTTTAAGACGGACGGAGAACTGGTCGACAAGTGGGAGATCAAGACACATACTGAGAATCAGGGAGAAGCGGTTCTTCCGGATATCGCGGCATCCCTGAAAGAGAAGATGCAGGAGAGAGAGATGGATACCGCGCAGGTGTCAGGAATCGGAATCGGGCTTCCGGCTCCTGTGGATGAGAACGGGATTGTAAAGAATTCGGCGAATATCGGATGGGGTTACAAAGAAGTGACCCGCGAGATGGAAGAACTGACCGGCATGAAGGTGGCTTCCGGCAACGATGCCAATGTGGCGGCTCTTGGCGAGATGTGGCTTGGCGCCGGAAGAGGTCATAAGAATCTGATCATGGTGACGCTGGGAACCGGTGTGGGCGGCGGCATCATCGTGAACGGACAGCCCTTGATCGGAGCGCACGGAGCAGGCGGCGAGATCGGGCACCTCTGCATGAACTATGAAGAGTCGGAAGCCTGCGGCTGCGGGAACAAGGGATGCCTGGAGATGTATGCCTCCGCTACCGGAGTAGTCAGATTGGCGGGGAGAAGGCTTGGGGCAGATGACAGTCCGTCCTCACTCAGAGAAGGCGAGCTGAGTGCGAAGGCGGTATTCGATGCGCTGAAAGAAGGAGATCAGGTTGCAGGTGAGATCGTAGAGGAATTCGCCTCCTACCTGGGGCATGGATTGGCGAACATAGCGGCTGTGACAGATCCGTCCGTGATCGTAATCGGCGGCGGAGTCTCCAAGGCAGGAAGCATTTTACTGGGCTATATTGAGAAATATTTTCAGGAGAAGGCATTCTTTGCGAACAAGGATACGAAGTTTGTGTTGGCAGAACTTGGGAATGATGCAGGGATCTGCGGAGCGGCGAAGCTGATCTTATAGAAATATTATACTAGTACATCATCGCATAATTAACAGTGGATAATGTGCTTGATATCTGCGTCAGATGTGCGTCTACAAGCCGACGGCGTAGCGTCCACTACGCCTCATTCCTCCGCCTTGCATATGAAAAATCATTCTGCGTTATATGGCTAGGAACTTATTTTTCGGTGTATTAGAAATAGAACGGGATGCCTGTGAGAGGGCATCCCGTTTTTAATGGTTATTATTATTGTATAACACCCGGAATAACACTGTCTATCGGAATATCTGTCGATCCGGGGTCTGTCGGAGGTTCGGTTGGCTGATTCGGATCCGATGCCGGAGGGACAGTCGTATTATTATCACTGTTGCCGATACCATCACCATTGCCGGTACCGTCACCGTTGCCGGTACCATTACCATTGCCGGTACCGTCGCCGTTATCGGGTCCTTCTGTCGGCTCATCGCCTTCTTCCTCATAATCAGAATCGTCATCCGAGTAATAGCTGTGTCCGGGACAACGGTCATTCATAAGCATATCCGTGGCAAAAAGCTCAGTGACTCCGGGACAGCTTCCGGATACTGCAAGCAGCCCGCTGATCGAGCATACAGTCTTGCGCTCCACAGTCGGAGGTATGGTAAAATCTTTCGGCGGCAGATTCGCGTGGATCCTGCTCATGATACTTCTCCAGAGACGGAATCGGAAATTCGTGTCAGTGTTGCATTCCTTATTGTCGTCATATCCGCCCCATACGGCACAGGTATAATACGGTGTGAAACCGCAGAACCATAGGTCCTTGTTGGAGGTCGTCGTACCTGTCTTGCCGGCAACCGGCATGTTGGGCAGCCTACAGGCGGTACCTGTACCGGAATCCACGACATCCTGCATCGCGCTGGTTAAGAGGGCGGCAGTGCTGTCCTTCAGGACAGTACGCGTCTCGCCGGTTCCTTCCAGGAGTACGTTGCCGTCATGGTCAAGGATCTTGGTATACAGTGTCGGAGAGTTGTAGATACCTCCGTTGGCGATGGTCGCGTATGCGGCGCACATCTCATAATTATACACACCGTCGGTGATACCTCCAAGCGCAAGCGTCTGGTTGTCAAGATCGCTGAATATACCGGCGCTGGTTGTCTTGCTCTTGACGAGGGTGCTGATTCCGAACTTCTCACAATAGTCAAATCCAAGCTGCTGGGTGATCTCATCGCTCAGTTTAACTGCACACACGTTGATGGACCAGGTGATGGCGCGGCGGATCGTGGTATCGCCGCCGTAACGTCCGTTGGCATTACGAAGGACATTGCCGTTCCTTAAGGTGTAGGGTTCGTCCTTGATAACCGTAGCAAGTGACTTGCCGCAGGAATCCAGGGCAGGAGCATATGCTGCAAGGATCTTGAAACAGGATCCGGGTTGTCTCTTGGAACCCCTATAAGCTCTGTTCAGTCCCAAACTGGTCGCCTTCGTACCGCGGCCGCCTACCATAGCTTTGATCTGTCCGGTGGTCTGGTCAATTACCGTTACAGAAGCCTGCGGCTGAGGTGAAACATTAATGACCTCGTCATAGGTATCGCCTTCCCGGGCGATCGTGGTCTTCCATTCTTCTACCATCGCGCGTGCAGCCTCTTCGCTTGAGAAGAGAAGTCCCTGCTCACGTCCGTGAGCAGCCTTTACATACTGCTTAATGTGACCGGAACTGAAGTTCTCCACGGTTCCGTCTGCGCGGGTTACGGTAACGGCACAGTCTAATCCATATTCCTTCAGATATGGATAGTTGGCGTCGTTGTTCATCTCTTCGTCGCAGATCTGCTGCATTGCAAGGTTCTGGGTTGAATAAATACCCAAACCGCCGCTGTACACTGCATTATAGGCTTGTGTGTCTGTGTAGCCCAGCTGGCTTCGAAGATCATCGATCACCTGTTCTGCGAGTGCATCCACGAAATAACTGTAGGGACTGTCATCGATCACTGCGTTGTTGACAGTCTGGATCCTGGAATATACGTCGTCAGCCATCGCCTCGTCGTAAGCAGCTTTATCAATATATCCCTGGTCAAGCATATCATCCAATACCTTCTTACGCCGCTTTGTGTTGCCTTCCGGGTTCGTGATCGGATTCAGAGTACCCGGACTCTGAGTGATCCCGGCAATCACGGCGCTCTCTGACAGAGTCAACTCACTGACATCCTTACCGAAATACCGCTTTGCCGCTGCCTGTACACCCAGGCAGTTCTGCCCAAGGTTGATCGTGTTGAGATAACTCTCCATGATGGTATCCTTGTCCATCTGTTTCTCAATCTGAACCGCCAGAAACTGTTCCTGGAGCTTTCGTTCGACCCTGTCGTATAAGGTCTCCTCATTTACAAAGTTAGGGAAGACATTGTTCTTGATCAACTGCTGGGTAAGAGTACTGGCGCCCTGTGACAGATCCCCGGAAGTGATTCCGACTACCGCCGCACGGGCAATACCCTGCAGGTCGATTCCGTTGTGGTCATAAAAACGCTCGTCCTCAATGGCAACAAAAGCATGCTGCAGATCCTTGGGGATCTGGTCAATGGATTTGTATACGCGGTTGGAACCTGAGGATACAAAACGTTCAATCTCTGTAGTACCGTCATCTGCATAAACAAAGGTAGTGAAGCCTTTTGGTTTGACATCGTCGGGAGAGACTTCGGGGGTATTGTCAATAATCTTCTTGGCAAATATACCAACTCCGGCCACTCCGGCAACCGCTACCACTATCATACAGAGGAGAAATGCTTTAAAAAGCCGTACACCGATCCGCTTGCCCTGCATCGTGGACTTAGACGTTATCTGGTTTTGCTTTTGTGAAGCTTTTTTCTTACCATAATTCATGTGCGAAGCCTCCTTTATACCAAGTTATTATAACAAACAAACGTAATTTAATAAAGAAAAAAATAAAAACTTCATATTTCAGTAGGAAAATCTTAAGAAATCCGTTATAGTAATTCATATGATGATATTCATGCATGGTATTCGGAGCGGTCCGTGTATCATGGATCATAGGAAGGAAGGTATTATGGCGGCAGAATACAGGACAGTATATACAGGCGGCGAAGGAGAGATCGTGGAGAAGAAATCCCGTTTTATAGCGACGGCGGCTCCGGTCAGGTCAGAGGAGGAGGCCTTGCAGATAATTGAGCAGATCAGGAAGAAATACTGGGATGCAAGGCATAATTGTTACGCATACGTGATCGGGGAGCGCGGGGAGCTTGAACGTTTCAGCGACGACGGCGAGCCGGGCGGTACCGCAGGCAAGCCCATCCTGGAAGTCATTAAGGGGGAGGAACTGCGCAACACTCTTATCGTAGTAACCAGATACTTCGGCGGAACCCTGCTTGGAACCGGCGGCTTAGTGCGCGCCTATTCAGCGGCGGCAAAAGCAGGTATCGCTTCATCTGTAATTATAACCAGGATTCCAGGAATCAAACTCCATATCACGACAGAATACACAGGATTAGGCAAGATCCAATACATATTAGGCCAGAGAGGGATCACGACCTTAGACTCTGTCTACACAGACAAAGTAGAATTAGAAGTGCTCACGGCCGAAGCGGAAGCGGAAGCCGTAAAAGCCGAACTCACAGAAGGCACCAATGGCCAGGCTATCATAGAAACCGGCGCCGTCTGCCATTTTGCGAAAATAAACGGAACCCCTCAAATACTTGATTGATTAGCATTTAACTATTCTATTGCGTAAGAAAGGGGACCGCCCTCTCGGCAGTCCCCTTTGAAAAACCATCTCAATTATTCACTTTTCAATCTCTATGAAAATTCCGGCTCAATCAATCCAAATGCCCCGTTCTTCCTACGGTATACCACATTCACCTCATCCGTCTCCGCATTGCAGAATACATAGAAGTCATGTCCGAGAAGATCCATCTGTATGCAGGCATCCTCTGGATACATAGGCTTGAAACCGAACTTTTTCGTGCGGACGATCCTGATCTCGCCCTCATCTTCGGCAACGTCTTCACCTTCATAGAATTCATGCTTGAAGTTGCCGCCCTCCTGATGCCTTGCGATCAGTTTGTTCTTATACTTACGAAGCTGGCGTTCGATCACCTCTTCTACCAGGTCGATGGAGACATACATATCATTGCTCTCCTGCTCCGAGCGGATGATATCGCCCTTCACAGGAATGGTTACCTCAATCTTCTGGCGTTCCTTCTGCACACTCAAGGTAACATGAATCTCTGTATCCGGAGTGAAATATCTCTCCAACTTCCCCAATTTGTTTTCCACCGCTTCTCTTAATCCAGATGTTACTTCGATGTTCTTTCCAATAATGATAAACTTCATGCTGTCCAACTCCTTTTCGAAACAATTTCAAAAGATTAGTCTGACAATTATTAGTCAAACTAGCGATCTATCTGATATATGTAGTATATCACGTTTGATTACTAATGTATAGAACGAATTACTTCAATTCTGGAAATTTTTTCATTATGGAGTTTGGCGACACGGAGGCCAACATCTGTGAAGTAAGCGCAGGCGCCTACGCGGGGAACTTGATTTTCGGATTCTAGGGAGCGGATCAGCACGTCCATAAGCCTGTCGTTATTCTCATATGGGATGTTGATCCCAAGCAGAGTATTGATGGACTTCACTCTGGCGCTGGCGCGGAAGATGATTGCATCGGAAATGTCAAATTCACAGAAGAGATATTTCCTTGTGGCAAATAATACCGCGATAGCGCTTACGCCGACCAAACTGCCCCAGATGGAGGAGTGATCGGTGATGATCTGACGGGCAATGGCAAACAGTAGCACCTCGAACACCGTATCGGGCGTATGGTAATACATCATGCGGATCAGCTCCACTCCGATGATCAGATTGAAGCAATTCTCCAGGAGGTCGTCGTAGTTGGGCCAGACCTCAAGATTGGGGATATGGATTAAAGATACGGCGATCCGAAAGCAGAGCAATATGATTCCGAGCGCAAGCATGATGGAGATGACAAATTCAAGGAACTCAGTGATCTTTTTTAGTATGTTGGCTATGACCTGCTGCATAGAAACCTCCTTCTATAACGGCTTATTTCGAGAGAGTAATCTGCTGAAAATATATGGATAGATGACAAGCACCCATAACACTAGTATAAAGTATTCTGACATTTTTGCCAAGATAGAACTTCCGAAGATGAGAGAAAAACTTTCTTTGAGCAGGAGGGCAGCGGCAAGCCCGGCAAGAAGCCGGATCACCTTGGATTGGGTACTGCCGGTATGCGGGTCAAAATTAATCTTCGTCCGTTCGGTATACCAGCCTGCTGCAAAGCCAAGTCCTGCGCCTGCGGCCTTACAGCAGTCCATAGCATATCTGGTCTCTATGACGCCGTCCTTAAGGAGCAGCAGGGAATAAGCAGCGGCTGCAAGGGACAGGCAGACCAGCACGGCGGCAATTACCCGCAGATAACGTCTGTCCTCCAACAGCACATCCCGGTATCTCCAGATCACACAGGAGATGAGAATGGAGAGTGTCATAGATACCATTACGTCCTTGGGAGTATGGCATCCCAGATACATCCTGGAGAATCCGATGCATAAGAACGCAAGTACGCATAAAACCTTCGCCCAGACCTGGGAAATGCGTAAGGCTAAGGGGAAGAACAGACAGGTGGCTCCCTGGGTGTGGCCGCTTGGGAAGGAGTAGCCTGTGGCGCCGGGAAGGGCGCTTTCTACCGCCTTGAATTCAGGGTCCAGGATCCAGGGCCGGGGAATCCGGAAGGTGATCTTAAGAGTCTGTACGCACAGGCCGGCAGTAAAATAAGTGAAGCCGAGCAGATAAGCAAAGCGCTTGTCTGCGCACCAGTAGAGGGCGCAGATAACCGCTATGATAATAAGCTCCTGTCCGAAGTATGTGACAAACTGCATGAATCTGTCTAAAAAGGGAGTACGGATCCCTTCTAACATCCATAAAAATGTCATGATCTGTTTCCTCGCTTCCGCATCTTGGGATCAAGGATCTTCTTGCGGATCCTCAACGTCTTAGGAGTGACCTCCAGGAGTTCATCCGTGTCGATAAAGTCAAGCGCCTCCTCAAGGCTTAAGATCTTAGGCGGTGTCAGGCGCAGCGCTTCGTCCGCACTTGATGAACGGGTGTTGGTCAGATGCTTGGTCTTACAGATATTGACTTCAATGTCGTCTGTCTTGGCATTCTGACCGATCACCATGCCGGAATACACCTTCTCTCCGGGTCCGATAAAGAGGATCCCGCGCTCCTGGGCGCTGAAAAGCCCGTAAGTGACAGATTCTCCGGTCTCGAATGCGATTAGGGAGCCGCTCTTGCGGTACTGGATATCACCCTTATATGGGGCATAGCCCTCGAAGGCGGTATTCATGATACCGTTTCCTTTGGTATCGGTCAAGAATTCACCCCGGTATCCGATCAGACCTCTGGCAGGAATCAGGAATTCCAGACGGGTATAACCGCCGTTGGACGCGCCCATGTTCTGTAATTCGCCTTTGCGCTGGCTTAGTTTGTCGATCACGGTTCCGGTGAATTCATCGGGGACATCGATGTAGGCGGTCTCCATGGGTTCCAGTAATTTGCCGTTCTCATCCTTCTTATACAGGACTTCGGCCTTGCTGACCGCGAATTCATAGCCTTCCCGGCGCATATTCTCGATCAGTACGGACAGATGCAGTTCCCCGCGTCCGGATACCTTGAAGCTGTCTGTGCTGTCAGACTCTTCCACACGGAGGCTTACGTCCGTATTCAGTTCCCGGAACAGACGGTCGCGCAGATGGCGGGAGGTGACGTATTTGCCTTCCAGTCCGGCAAACGGGCTGTCGTTGACGATAAACTGCATAGCTATAGTAGGTTCAGAGATCTTCTGGAACGGTATTGCTCTGGGATTCTCCGGCGAGCAGATAGTATCGCCGATGGAGATATCAGAGATACCTGAGATCGCTACGATGGAACCGATGGAGGCTTCTTTTACATCAACCTTGTTCAGTCCGTCGAATTCATACAGCTTGCTTATGCGTACCTTCTCCTGGCGGTCCGGATCGTGATCATTGACGACGACCGCATCCATGCCGACACGGATCGTGCCGTTATCCACCTTGCCGATGCCGATCCGTCCCACATATTCATTATAGTCTATGGTGCTGATCAATACCTGGGTATCCGCATCCGGGTCGCCCTCCGGCGCGGGGATATATTCAAGGATCGTCTCAAAGAGCGGCTTCATATCCCGTTCTTCATCTGTAAGATCCAGTACGGCAACGCCGGCTTTGGCGGACGCATAGACGAAGGGGCAGTCTAACTGATCGTCCGAGGCGTCCAGATCCATGAACAGCTCCAGCACTTCGTCGATCACTTCGTCGGGTCTTGCCTCAGGACGGTCGATCTTGTTGATGCATACGATAACGGGCAAGCTTAGTTCCAGCGCCTTTCTCAAAACGAATTTCGTCTGCGGCATGGCACCCTCGAAGGCGTCCACCACAAGTACTACACCGTTTACCATCTTAAGGACACGCTCGACCTCGCCGCCGAAGTCCGCATGGCCGGGGGTGTCGATAATGTTGATCTTCGTTCCGTTATAATAGACAGCGGTGTTCTTAGAGAGAATCGTGATGCCGCGCTCGCGCTCGATATCGTTGGAGTCCATGACCCGCTCCTCTACCGCCTGATTCTCCCGGAACACTCCGCTTTGTTTTAACAATTCATCCACCAGGGTCGTCTTCCCATGGTCTACATGCGCAATGATCGCAATGTTTCTTACATCCTCACGTGTCGTCTTCATATTAATATCATCATCCTTTTCTCTTATCATCCATTTTTATTCATCCGTTAGTTTACCATATTTTATAAAATTTACAAGTATTTTGGTTCTAAAATGGGAACTTGCCTCATAAACTATGTATTGACCCTGCAAAAAAGAGCAGGAATGCCTGACAACTTAAAATACGATTCAGAGGAAGGGAGATTATAAGATTATGTCAGATAAGATTATTGAAAACAACCAGGTGACTATCATGGGAGAGATCGCGTCCCCGTTTATTTTCAGCCATGAAGTATACGGAGAGGGATTCTATATGGTGGATGTACATGTAAAGCGCCTAAGTAATTCAGAGGACAATATTCCGTTGATGATCTCGGAGCGGCTGATCGATGTATCGCAGGATTATACCGGAGAGTTCATTATGGTGAGCGGGCAGTTCCGCTCTTACAACCGGCATGACGAACAGAAGAACCGGCTGGTGCTGTCTGTGTTTGTGAGAGAAGTGGAATTCATTGAGGAAGAGCTTGACGGGGCGAAGACGAATAATATATTCCTGGACGGATACATATGCAAGCTGCCTGTCTACCGGAAGACGCCGCTTGGCAGGGAGATTGCAGACCTTTTGCTTGCCGTGAACAGGCCTTACGGGAAATCAGACTACATACCGTGTATTTGCTGGGGAAGAAATGCCAGATTTGCGTCGGGCTTTGAAGTTGGCGAGCATGTGCAGATCATTGGGAGGATTCAGAGCAGGGAATATATTAAGAAGTTAACAGAGACTGAGACAGAAAAAAGAGTTGCCTATGAGGTGTCCGTAAGCAAGCTGGAATGTCTGGAGAATTAATAACTTGCATTGACATCATATTTGATTGATGTTAGAATCAAATCATTATGAATGTCAGGAGGATTACGAATGGCTATTTTTAAAGGAGCCGGCGTGGCGATTGTCACACCATTCAAAGAAGATGAAAGTATTGATTATGATAGACTGGATGAGTTGATCAATTTTCACTGTGAGAACGGGACGGACAGTATTATCATATGCGGAACGACCGGAGAGTCTGCGACGATGACGGAAGAGGAGCATTTAGAGTGCGTGAAGTTTACGATCGAGCGGACGAAGGGGCGGATACCGGTGATCGCGGGGACAGGTTCGAACTGCACAAGGACGGCGGTCGAGATGTCCAGGGAAGCGGAATCCTACGGCGCGGACGGACTATTGCTTGTGACTCCGTATTATAATAAGGCGACTCAGGCAGGACTGATCGCACACTATACCGCGGTTGCGAAGGAAGTGAAGACGCCGATCATCATGTACAGCGTGGCGAGCCGTACCGGATGTAATATTGAACCGGCAACAGTGGCGGCTCTGGTCAATAATGTAGAGAATATCGTAGGGATCAAGGAAGCCTCCGGCAACATCGGACAGGTGGCGAGGATCATGGCGCTCACAGACGGTAACATTGACCTGTATTCAGGCAACGATGATCAGATCGTTCCGCTTCTGTCACTGGGCGGTAAGGGAGTGATTTCGGTATTATCGAATATTGCGCCCAGGGAGACCCATGATATGTGTGAGAAGTTCTTCGAGGGAGATGTCAAGGGAAGCGCCGAATTACAGCTTAGGGCACTTCCGTTGGTGGATCAGTTGTTCTGTGAGGTGAATCCGATTCCGGTGAAGAAGGCGATGCAGTTGATCGGTATGGATTGCGGAGGATTGCGCATGCCGCTTACGGAGCTTACCAAGGTTCACGAGGAGTCTCTGGCCAGGGCAATGAAGGACTTTGGGCTGAAGCTGGTATAACCGGTGGGGCGTTACCTTAGTTAAGGAGGACAAAAGATGGTACGTGCGGTCATGCATGGATGCAACGGCAGGATGGGGCAGGTGATCACAGGCCTTATCAGAGCCGATGAGGGGATAGAATTAGTAGCGGGAATTGACACATATACGGGGATCAAGAATGATTACCCAGTGTTTGAATGTATAGACCAGTGCGATGTAGAGGCGGATGTCATCATTGATTTCTCTAATGCGGGAGCGATAGACGGACTGCTTGAATATTGCGCTGACAGACAGGTGCCTGTCGTGCTGTGTACGACAGGACTTTCGGAGGAGCAGATCAGGATAGCAGAGGAGACGTCGCAGAAGACGGCGGTTCTTAAGTCTGCCAATATGTCCCTGGGGATCAATCTTCTGATGAAGATTCTGAAGGATGCGGCGAAGGTGCTTGGCACGGCGGGATTCGATATTGAGCTGGTGGAGCGGCACCATAACCAGAAGGTGGACGCGCCGAGCGGGACGGCACTGGCGTTGGCGGATTCCATTAATGAGGCGATGGATCATGGATATGAGTATATCTATGACAGGAGCCAGGTGCGCAGGAAACGCGATAAGAAGGAGATGGGGATCTCGGCAGTTCGGGGAGGGACCATCGTGGGAGAGCACGAGGTGATCTTCGCAGGGGCGGACGAGGTCATAGAATTCAAGCATACGGCGTATTCTAAGGCAGTCTTTGGCAAGGGCGCCGTGGAGGCGGCGAAGTTTCTGGCGGGGAAGCCGGCAGGGATGTACGATATGTCGGATGTGATTCGATTTTAATCCGGTTTTAACACAGAGCATGGATTTGCAGAAGAAGATATTTATACTATACAAGGGAGGATAACTATGAAAGAACTTGAGGTACGTTATCTGGAGAGACTTTCAGAGCTTTATCCGACCATCGCAAAGGCATCGACGGAGATTATCAATCTCCAGGCGATTCTGAACCTACCCAAGGGAACGGAGCATTTCCTTACGGATATCCACGGGGAATATGAGGCATTTTCCCATGTGCTTAAGAACGGTTCGGGTGCAGTGCGCCGCAAAGTCGATGATGTCTTCGGGAATACTATGAGTAGCAAGAACAAACAGGCTCTTGCTACTCTTATTTATTATCCGAAGGAGAAGATGGAGCGGATCAAGAAAGAAGAGGATAACATGGAGGATTGGTACAAGATCACCTTGTACCGGCTGATCAAGATCAGCAAGCGCGCGGCGAGCAAATACACCCGTTCCAAGGTGAGGAAGTCTCTGCCGGAAGATTTTGCCTATGTGATCGAAGAGCTGATCACGGAGAAAGCGGATGTGACGGATAAGAATTCCTATTACAATTCTATCGTGAGTACGATCATCCAGATAGGAAGGGCGGAGGAATTCATTATTGCCTTAAGCGAGCTGATTCAGCGGCTTACGGTGGATCATCTGCACATCGTGGGGGATATCTACGACCGGGGTCCGGGACCGCATATTATCATGGACAAGCTGATCGCACATCATTCCGTGGACATCCAGTGGGGCAATCATGATGTGCTGTGGATGGGAGCGGCGGCAGGCCAGAGAGGTTGTATCGCCAATGTGATCCGCATCTGCGCAAGATACGGCAATCTGGATATTCTGGAGGAAGGCTATGGAATCAACCTGCTTCCCCTTGCAACCTTTGCCTTGAATACATACAGGGACGATCCGTGCAGTTGTTTCCAATTGAAGGGGGATTCCGGACACGGCAAGAACGAGATGCTGATTGATATCAAGATGCACAAGGCAATCTCGGTGATCCAGTTCAAGGTGGAAGGGCAGATCATCAAGAAGAATCCGGGCTTTAAGATGGATGATCGGAATCTGCTCCATCACATTGATTATGAGAAGGGAACCATAGAGCTTGACGGTAAGACCTATGATATGCTGGATATGAATTTCCCGACTATTGATCCGAAGCGTCCGTATGCCCTGACGCGGGAAGAGGAAGATATCATGAAGCGTCTGGAACAGGCGTTCCTGAACTGTGAGAAGCTTCAGAAGCATATGCGTTTCCTGTTGAATAAGGGGGCGTTATATAAGGTCTATAACAATAATCTCCTGTACCATGGCTGTGTGCCGCTTAATGCGGACGGAAGCCTTAAGTCCGTGCGCATCTACGGGCATTCTTATAAGGGAAAGAGTCTGTATGAGATCCTGGAGAGCTATGTAAGGAAGGGTTTCCATGCGCTGGACCCAAAGGAGAGGGAGCGCGGCAGGGATATGATGTGGTATATCTGGCTCAGCGAAGGGTCGCCGCTTTTCGGCAAGGATAAGATGGCGACGTTTGAGCGGTATTTCCTTGCAGAGAAGGAGACGCACAAGGAGAAGAAGAATCCATATTACAGCCTTCTCGAGGAGGAGAAGGTGGTGAACAGGATCCTTAAGGAATTCGGGCTTCCGGCGGAAGGGACGCATATCATCAACGGGCATGTGCCTGTCAAGAGCAAGAACGGAGAGAGCCCGGTCAAGTGTAACGGCAAGGTTATGGTCATCGACGGAGGATTCTCCCGGGCATATCAGAAGGAGACGGGGATCGCGGGCTATACTCTGATCTCGAATTCCTACGGGCTGATCCTTGTTGCGCATGAGCCCTTCGAGTCGACGGAAGCGGCGATAGAGAGGGAGAGCGATATTCATTCGGACAGTGTGATCGTAAACCGCGTGCTGGAGAGGAAGCTGGTGGGAGATACGGACGTAGGGCGTGATCTCAGGGAACAGATCGCAGACCTGGAGGTGTTGCTTGCCGCTTACCGCAGCGGGCAGATCGCAGAGAGGGTATAATTTTTATTGTAAAAAAATGCCATGGACAAAAATACTTTTCAAGTATATTATCCTGCTTTTTGCAGATATTACTAGCAACAAGTATTACTTGATTATTGATAATATACATGAAAGGGAGAAGAGACATGAAACAGTTAAAAAGAATGGTATTGATCCTTATGTGCACAGGCACCATGCTTGGCATGACGGCCTGCGGAAGCAATGATGCAGATGATAATGCTGCCAATAACAATGCGGCGACGGATAACAACGGCAACGCAGCCAATAACGGTACCAATAACGGCAGCGATACGAACGGTGCGACCGACGGTACGGACCGCAACGGTAATGACAATATAGCCGACGAGATCGGCGACGATATCCGCGACGGCGTGGATGATATGGGAGATGCTCTGGACGGCGAGGATAATGATGTTAACAGGGACAACAACAACGATAAGGTAAGAGATTAGCAGAGATCAAGAGGAGAGCTGTTTTCCGGTATTTTGAATACGGGGAAGCGGCTCTTTTTCTGCCGGTGTTTTTTCGGCAAAATGAATAAAAGATTAAAAAAATATTGTACAAATTTCTCTAAACAAAGGCTTGTTAATTAATTATCAATGTGTTATGATACATAAAGACGGCGGCAGAAAACGACAGAATATCAGGATTTCTGTAAGCCATGTATACTGGAATATTTGGACGAGTTGAACAGTATACTAGAATCAGTAAAATGCATAAAGAAGGAGAAGAAAACATGAGCTGCAAAGTCACAATCATTGGTGCCGGGAGCGTAGGCGCCACAATTGCGTACACATTGTCCGGTGAGGACATGGCGTCCGAGATCGTCATGATCGACATCAACAAGGAGAAGGTAGAAGGCGAGGTTATGGATATTGAGCAGGGAACCTGTTTCAGAGATCCTGTAGCAATCATTGCGGGCGATTATGATGATGCGAAGGATTCTGATATTGTAATCATCACATCAGGAATCGCACGTAAGCCAGGCCAGACAAGAATTGAACTGACACAGACCAATGTTAATATCTTGAAGCAGATCACACCGGAGATTGTAAAGGCGGCACCGAAGGCGCTTTATATCATTGTAAGCAACCCGGTTGATATCATGACCTATGTATTCACGAAGATTTCAGGAATTCCGGAGAATCAGATTATCGGTTCCGGAACCGTCTTAGATTCCGCAAGACTTCGCTGCGGACTTTCCGAACATTTCAAAGTAGCACAGAGAAATATCCATGCATATGTATTCGGCGAGCATGGGGATACTTCCTTCATTCCATGGTCGGCGGCACGTATTGCAGGCGTTACGGTAGACGACTATCTGAAGATGATGCCGCAGCTTGGCAAGGAAGCCAAGGAGCTTGATAAGGATGCGATGCTTACTTATGTACAGAAGTCCGGCGGCAAGATCATTGCGAATAAGGGTGCGACCTTCTATGCGGTAACCAGAGGCGTATGCAGATTATGCAGCATCCTGATGTCTGCCTCCGAGTCTGTATCCACAGTATCTTCTATGATGCACGGAGAATACGGTATCGAGGATGTGTGCTTAAGCACGCTGGCGCTGGTAGGGCCGAACGGTATCCAGGGCAAGATCCCGATGGCGCTGACCGATGATGAGGTAGAAAAGCTTAAGGCAAGTGCGGATGCACTGAAGGAAGTTATTGCCCAGATCGAGTTATAAGTTTATAATTTAAATTATTATTTATAGAAAGGACAGCGAGAACTATGAAGTACAGTTATTATCCGGGATGCACTTTGAGAACAAAGGCAAAGGATCTGGATGTCTATGCGAGGGCTTCAGCAGCGGCGCTTGGAATCGAGTTAGAAGAGATCGAAGACTGGCAGTGCTGCGGCGGGGTCTATCCGCTTGGTTCGGACGAGATCGCGACGAAGCTGTCTTCCGTTCGTGCGCTGAATGCGGCGAAGGAGAAGGAACAGGATCTCGTAACGATGTGTTCCGCATGTCATCATGTGATCAAACGTGTCAATGATGATATGAAGAATGTGGAGGACATCCGTACCAGAGCGAACAATTACATGGAACTTGAGGAGCCTTACGCAGGTGAGACGGAGGTTCTTCATTTCCTGGAAGTCCTTCGTGACAGAGTAGGATTTGACGAATTGAAGAAGAAGGTTAAGAATCCGCTGACGGGTAAGAAGATCGGTGCATATTACGGCTGCCTGCTCCTTCGCCCAAGCAAGCTCTTAAGCTTTGACGATCCGGAGAATCCGGCGATCATTGAAGAGTTCATACGCGCCATCGGAGCAGAGCCGGTAGTATATCCATACCGCAACGAGTGCTGCGGCGGTTACATTTCCTTAAAGGAGAAGGATCTGTCCAAGGGAATGTGCGAGAAGATCATGGCAAGCGCCGAAGGTTTCGGAGCTGAGATGCTCACGACGGCATGTCCGCTCTGCCTGTATAATCTGAATAAGAGTACGGGAGCAAAACTTCCGGTCGTCTACTTTACAGAGCTTCTGGCAGAAGCGTTGGGCGTAAAAGAAGAAGTGAAAGAGGAGGTGCAGAAGTAATGAGTTCCGAGAAGAAACAGGCGGAGCTGATCAAGGAGATCAGCGGCGTGAATCCGCTCAAATGCATGAAGTGCGGCAAATGTTCTGCAACCTGCCCATCCTATAACGAGATGGATATCAAACCGCATCAGTTTGTATCCTATGTGATCAATGAAGATATCGAGAGCCTGGTGAATTCCAAGTCATTATGGAAGTGTCTCTCTTGTTTTGCATGTGTGGAGAGATGTCCGCGCGATGTGAAACCAGGCAAGCTTATCGACGCTGCAAGACAGGTGGTAGTGCGCCAGAAGGATCAGAATTACCTGTTGGCAGATGAGATCCCAGAGCTTTTGGATCCAGAGCTCCCGCAGCAGTTGTTAGTCAGTGCATTCAGAAGATATAGGAGGTGAGTCTAAGTGCAGAGGATAGGAGTATTTGTCTGCCATTGCGGAAGTAATATTGCCGCTACGGTGGACGTAAGCAAAGTAGCAGAGATGTCTCTCATGGAGCCGGGCGTTGTCCATGCCGAAGACTACCAGTATATGTGTTCCGAAGCAGGCCAGGCTAAGATCGCCGCAGCGATCAAGGAGAAGAATTTGACAGGAATCGTCGTATGTTCCTGTTCCCCGCGTATGCATGAGGCTACATTCAGAAAGGCGGCGGAGCGTGCGGGACTGAATCCGTACATGGTAGAGATCGCCAACATTCGCGAGCATTGTTCCTGGATCCATAAGGATATGGAAGAGGCGACCAAGAAAGCAGTGATCCTCATGAGGGCGGCGGTTGCGAAGGTGAACTTAAACGCTCCGCTTCAGGCGGGAGAGAGCCGTGTGACCAAGAGGGCGCTGGTGATCGGAGGCGGAATCGCAGGTATCCAGACAGCCCTTGATATTGCGGACGCAGGCTATGAGGTTGATATCGTGGAGAAGACGCCGAGTATCGGAGGAAGGATGTCGCAGCTTGACAAGACGTTCCCGACTCTTGACTGTTCCGCGTGTATCCTGACGCCGAAGATGGTGGAAGCGTCAGCCCATGAGAAGATCACCATCTATACATACAGCGAAGTAGAGAAGGTAAGCGGGTTCGTAGGAGACTTCACCGTGGATATCCGCAAGAAAGCAAGAAGCGTGGATATGAACAAGTGTACCGGCTGCGGAGTCTGCCAGGAGAAATGTCCGTCCAAGAAGGCTCCGAGCGAGTTTAACAGAGGCCTGAACACCAGAAGCGCCATCTACACCCCGTTCGCACAGGCGATCCCGAATGTGCCGGTGATCGACCGTGAGGCGTGTATCAAGTTCAAGACCGGGAAGTGCGGAATCTGTTCCAAGGTCTGTCAGGCAGGCGCCGTCGACTACGAGCAGAAGGATGAGATCATCTCAGAGAAGTATGGTGCGATCGTTGTCGCGACAGGGTTTGATACCATCAACCTGGACAAATATGACGAATACGCATACAGCCAGAGCAAGGATGTCATCACGTCCTTAGAGTTGGAGCGTGTAATGAACGCCGCAGGACCGACCCACGGACACCTGGAGCGTCTCTCCGACGGAAAGGCTCCGAAGGAGATCGTATTTATCCAGTGTGTGGGAAGCCGCTGTTCCGACGACAGAGGCAAGCCGTACTGTTCCAAGATCTGTTGTATGTATACGGCGAAGCACGCTATGCTGATCCGTGACAAATACCCGGATGTGAACGTGACCGTATTCTATATCGACGTGCGTACGCCAGGTAAGAACTTCGACGAGTTCTACAGAAGAGCGGTAGAGCAGTACGGAGTGAATTACATCAAAGGACAGGTCGGAAAGGTAATCCCGCAGCCGGACGGAAAACTTCTGGTACAGGGATCAGACCTTCTTGATAACCGTCAGATCTTAAAAGAAGCGGATATGGTAGTCCTTGCCACGGCGATCGAGCCGAATCCAGACGTGCGTAAGATCGCGACCATGCTGACTGCAAGCATTGACACGAATAATTTCCTGACAGAAGCTCATGCGAAGCTCCGTCCGGTAGAGTCGCCGACAGCCGGTATCTTCTTATCCGGCGTATGCCAGGGACCAAAGGATATCCCGGAGACGGTTGCCCAGGCGGGAGCTGCTGCTGTAAAAGCGATCGGGCTTCTTGCGAAGGATAAACTGATGACCAACCCATGTACCGCACAGTCAGACGTCCTGCTGTGTAACGGATGTTCTACCTGTGAGAATGTATGTCCGTACGGTGCGATCACTTATGAAGACAAAGAGGTCAACGACCATGGAATCCGCGAGACACGCCGTGTGGCAGTGGTAAATAACGCACTCTGCCAGGGCTGCGGCGCTTGTACCGTTGCATGTCCGTCAGGAGCCATGGATCTGCAGGGCTTCTCCAATAGACAGATCTTAGCGGAGGTGGATGCAATATGCCGTTAGAAAATAAAGAATTCAAACCGAAGATTGTGGCATTCTGCTGTAACTGGTGCAGTTACGCGGGAGCCGACCTGGCAGGAAGCAGCCGTCTTACCTATCCTGCCGATGTGAAGATCATCCGCGTGCCATGTTCCTGCCGTGTGAATCCCATGTTCATCTTAAGAGCATTCGAGAAGGGGGCAGACGGAGTGATCATGTGCGGATGCCACCCGGGAGACTGCCATTACAGCACCGGAAACTACTATGCGAGAAGGCGTATGACGCTGTTATTCTCCATGCTTGACTACATCGGCGTGGAAAACGGACGTACCCGTGTAGAATGGGTATCTGCGGCAGAGGGCGTGAAGTTCTCTGAGACGATGAACAGTTTCGTAGAGAAGATCTATTCTCTCGGTGAAAATGTAAGATTGGGGGATCTAAGATGCAAGAGTTAATTAACCGTGCAAAAGAACTGCTGGCTGACGGAACAGTGGCACGGGTTCTCGGCTGGAAGGCCGGAGACTTGCCTTACAATCCGGAACCGGCTTACTTCGAGACAGAAGAAGATTTGAAGGATTTTGTATATAACGGGTTCTGCGGAGCCAACTTAAGCAAATACATGATCGAAGCTTCCAAGCTGGAAGGAAAGACCATGGTCTGCTTAAAACCATGCGATACATACAGCTTTAACCAACTGATCAAGGAGCATCGGGTAGACCGGGAGAAAGCTTATATCGTAGGCGTGGGATGCAAGGGCAAACTGGATATTGAAAGAATCAAGAAGCAAGGGATCAAAGGAATCGAGAGCATCGAAGGCGCAGAGATCACGGATGAAGCGGATACTTTGAAGATTCAGACCATTTACGGGGAGAAATCTATCTCTTACGCAGACGGTATGCTGGAGAGATGCCATGTCTGCAAGGGCAAGGATCACATGATCTTTGACGAGCAGATCGGAGAGTCCAAGGAGACGAAGGATGCGGAACGCTTCGACGAAGTAGCGAAGATCGAGGCGATGAGCCCGGAGGAGAAGTTCGCGTACTTCAGAAGTGAACTGAGTAAATGTATCCGCTGCAATGCCTGCAGGAACGCATGTCCTGCCTGCAGCTGCCGCAAATGCGTATTCGACAGCAACAAGTTCGACAGCTCCCAGAAGGCGAACGTGGACTCCTTTGAGGAGAAGATGTTCCACATCATCCGCGCGTTCCATGTGGCCGGAAGATGTACGGACTGCGGCGAGTGCAGCCGTGTATGCCCGCAGGGGATCCCGCTTCACCTGTTCAACCGCAAGTTCATCAAGGATATTGATGAATTATACGGGGAATACCAGGCAGGAGCAGATACCGATTCAAAAGCACCGCTTACAAACTATACGTTTGAGGATGCGGAACCAAGTATAGTAGGAAAGAGGGGATAATGTATGTATAAGATAGCCAAAGAGAATCTTTCCGCATTATTCCAGTTGATCGCGGAAACACGTGAGCTGTATCTTCCGGTGAAGACGGCCGGACAGACGAATTTTGCGGCGTGGAGCGAGGACGCAGAGGTAGATCTTGATACCTTAAAGACCGTAAAATCAGCCAAGGACGCATTCTTCCCGCAGAGCGAAGGTCTCTATACCGTGAAAAAAGAGGGAAAGAAGATGTCTATCGAGCCGGAGCGCTTAAAAGAGCAGGATTTCGTCGTATTCGGCATGAAAGCCTGTGACGTGAAGGGCTTAGAGGTATTAGACAAGGTATTCTTATCCGATCCGGTCGATACGTTCTACGCGGCAAGAAGAGATCATGGGACGGTCGTGGCTATGGCCTGCCATGAGCCGGAGGAGACCTGCTTCTGTAAGGTATTCGGAGTAGATGCAGCCAACCCGGCTTCGGATGTAGTGGTCTGGACAGTCGGAGATGAATTATACTGGAAGGCGCTGACCGATAAAGGCGAGGCTCTTACCGAGACTGTTAAGGAACTGCTCGCAGAGGACGGCGCAGGCGAGGCGGCCGTAGAAGCGGAGAAAGAGAATATTCATAAGATCGTAGAGAAGCTTCCGTATATGAACCTATCCTTAGAAGGCTGGAATGGAGACGCGCTGTCTGAGAAGTTTGACTCTCCGGTCTGGGAAGAATTATACAAGCCATGTCTGGCGTGCGGTACATGTACCTTCGTGTGCCCGACCTGCCAGTGTTATGATATCAAGGATTACACCGCAGGAAACAGCGTATCCCGTTATAGATGCTGGGATTCCTGTATGTATTCCGACTTTACGATGATGGCCCACGGCAACAACCGTACCAGCCAGATGCAGAGATTCCGCCAGAGATTCATGCACAAGTTAGTGTACTATCCGGCGAACAACGACGGGATGTACTCCTGTGTCGGCTGCGGACGCTGTGTGGAGAAATGCCCGCAGGCGCTTAATATCGTGAAGGTTGTGAAAGCATTTCAGAATCAGGGAGGTGAAAAATAATGGGAGAATGTACATGTCATAAGAATTATACATTAGATACTCTGATCCCCCAGGTCGGCGTGATCACGGATATCCGCCAGGAGACGCCGGATGTGAAGACCTTTCGGGTAAATGCGCCCGAGGGAGGCAAGCTTTTTGAGCATATGCCGGGACAGTGCGCTATGGTCTGTGCGCCTGGGATCAGCGAAGGTATGTTTTCCATTACTTCTTCGCCGACCAACAAGGAATATCAGGAGTTCAGCATCAAGCAGTGCGGTATCTTGACGGACTATCTTCACAGCCTGGAGGTGGGTGATGAGATCACAGTCCGGGGACCATACGGCAATTCATTTCCGGTAGAGACAGAGCTTAAGGGTAAGAACCTTCTGTTCATCGCAGGCGGTATCGGCCTTGCGCCTCTTCGTTCTGTCATCAATTATGTGCTTGACAACCGTGAGAATTACGGGACGGTGGATATCGTCTACGGCTCCCGTTCCGCGGAGGACCTGGTTCAGTTAAAGGAGATCCAGGAGGTATGGATGAAGGCAGAGGGCGTGAACGTCTACCTGACCATCGACAGAGAGCAGGACAATTGGGACGGTCATGTGGGATTCGTTCCGAACTATGTAAAAGAGCTTGGATTCGACACGGACAGGACGGCGCTGGTATGCGGACCTCCGATTATGATCAAGTTCGTGCTTGCAGGCCTTAAGGAGCTTGGGTTCACCACAGAGCAGGTCTACACGACGCTGGAGCTTCGGATGAAGTGCGGCGTAGGCAAATGCGGACGCTGCAATATCGGTTCCAAGTATGTGTGCAAGGACGGTCCGGTATTCCGGTACGACGAGATCGACGAGCTTCCGAATGAATACTAAGGCCCGCCAGTTCAGCCATGAAGCGAAAAACGCAGCAACAGAAATGTTGCGGAGAAGCTGCGAAGCAGCGGTTTTGAGCTTAGCATGGCGAAACGTCCAATTGCGAATAAATATAAGAAAGGATACGAATAACATGGAAAATATGGTAAATGTATATTTTAGCGGTAAGCGTTACAGTGTTCCGGCAGATCTTACGATCATGACCGCCATGGAATATGCCGGTTATACATGGAAAAGAGGGTGCGGCTGCCGTCATGGTTTCTGCGGAGCCTGTGCGACCGTATACCGTATCAAAGGGAAAAATGAATTAAAGACCTGCCTTGCCTGCCAGACTCAGGTAGAAGAGGGCATGTATGTGGCAAGCATCCCGTTCTTCCCGACAGATAAGAGGACCTATGAGATCGAGGATATCAAGCCGACCCAGCAGATCATGATGGAACTCTACCCGGAGATCTACAGCTGTATCGGATGCAACGCCTGTACGAAGGCCTGTACACAGGATCTAAATGTTATGCAGTATATCGCATATGCACAGCGCGGGGAATTTGAGAAATGTGCGGAAGAATCCTTTGACTGTATCGGATGCGGATGCTGTACCGTAAGATGTCCGGCGGGAATCTCCCATCCGCACGTAGGTGTTCTGGCAAGAAGACTTACAGGAAAATACATTGCGCCTGAAACAGAGCATCTTGCAAACCGTGTAGATGAAGTGAACAAAGGAGAGTATGACGAGCTGATTGAGCAGATCATGCAGAAGCCGATCACGGAGATGCAGGAGCTTTATAATACAAGAGAGATTGAGAAATAAGGGAGGTCAGAATATGTATACACCATATCCAGAGAATATGATGGAATCCATCAAAAAGGTAGAGGCTACAAGAGAAAAACGTATGTCTACAGAGCCGAGACGTCTGACCGCTGATGAAAAAGATGCTCTTCTTAAGGAGTTCCATCCTGATTATAATCCAGACGCTTTTGCCGAGATCAAGGTAGGTCCGAATAAAGGACAGAAAGCGCCTCTTGAACTGGCGGAGATGCTTCACTCCACAAGCCGTCTGGTCAATGACAAGGTTGATATCACGAAGGTTGATTATGATGTGGACGTACTTGTGATCGGCGGAGGCGGCGCAGGTTCCTCCTGTGCCATCGAAGCCCACAACGCAGGCGCTAATGTTATGATCGTGACGAAGCTTCGTATCGGCGACGCCAATACGATGATGGCGGAAGGCGGTATCCAGGCGGCAGATAAGGAGAACGACTCTCCGGTTCAGCACTATCTGGACTGCTTTGGCGGCGGACACTTTGCCGCAAGGCCGGAACTGGTAAAACGTCTCGTAATGGAAGCGCCGGATGCGATCAAATGGCTGAATGAGCTTGGCGTTATGTTTGATAAGGATGCAGACGGACGTATGGTAACGACCCACGGCGGCGGTACCTCCAGAAAGAGAATGCATGCATGTAAGGACTATTCCGGCGCAGAGATCATGCGTACTCTCCGCGACGAAGTTCTGAACCGCCAGATCCCGGTGATTGAATTCACCTCCGCGGTAGAGATCATCAAGGATGACAAGGGGCAGGCGGCAGGTGCGGTCCTTCTCAACATGGAGACGGGAGACTACTCTGTTGCAAGGGCGAAGACGGTGGTGATCGCAACAGGCGGTGCAGGAAGAATGCATTACCAGGGCTTCCCGACGTCTAACCATTACGGAGCAACCGCAGACGGACTGATCCTGGGTTACAGGGCGGGCGTACCGCTTCTCTACCAGGATTCCATCCAGTATCATCCGACGGGCGTTGCTCATCCGGTACAGATCCAGGGCGCGCTTGTTACGGAGAAGGTTCGTTCTGTGGGCGCTCAGCTTGTCAATGCTGAGGGTGAAGCTTATATTCATCCGTTGGAGACACGCGACGTCAATGCATCAGGCGTTATCCGCGAGTGCAGCGAAGGCCGCGGCGTGGAGGCTCCGAGCGGACAGAAGGGCGTATGGCTTGACACGCCTATGATCGAGATCCTCGGCGGAGAGGGAACGATCGAGAAGAGGATCCCGGCTATGTTCCGTATGTACATGAAATACGGAATTGATATGAGAAAGGTGCCGATCCTGATCTATCCTACACTGCATTATCAGAACGGCGGTCTTGAGATCGACGGAGAAGGATTCACGAAGAACATTCCGAACCTCCTGGCGGCAGGAGAAGCCGCAGGCGGAATCCACGGAAGAAACCGTCTGATGGGCAACTCCCTTCTTGACGTGATCGTATTCGGAAGAAATGCAGGTAAGAAAGCGGCGGCGAAGGCCAAAGAAGTAGAGCTTGGCACCATGAATCTTGACCATGTGGCAAGCTATGACGAGGAGCTTAGAGGTGCTTCTGCGGCTACAGAAGAAGTATCACCGAAGCTTCTGCCGAAGTATGCAAGGCATGAGAGATAGAAAAAGGAGATTAGATTATGCGTGAGATAGAAGTAAGCAAGATTACGGATGTCGTAGAGAAGCTTTGTATCGAAGCGAATGAGCATCTTCCTGAGGACGTGAAGTGTGCGATCAAGGATTGCCGCGCGTGCGAGGACGGAGAGATCGCCAAAGGCGTTCTGGATAACATCATCGAGAACTTCGAGATTGCAGACAGAGAGTGCGTGCCGATCTGTCAGGATACAGGTATGGCGTGCGTATTCCTTGAGATTGGTCAGGATGTACACTTGACCGGAGGCAATCTTGCGGATGCGGTTGACGAGGGTGTGCGCCGCGGTTACGACAAGGGATATCTTCGGAAATCTGTTGTAAAGGATCCGGTGCGCCGCGGCAATACCGGAGACAATACGCCGGCAATGCTCTATACGGAGATCGTTCCGGGCGAGCAGATCAAGGTGACTGTTGGTCCTAAAGGCTTCGGAAGCGAGAATATGAGCCAGATCCGCATGTTCAAGCCGTCTCATGGGTTACAGGGGATCAAGGACTTCATCCTCGAGGTGGTGGAGACAGCGGGACCGAACCCGTGTCCGCCGATGGTCGTAGGCGTCGGGATCGGCGGAACCTTCGACAAGGCGGCGCTCCTTGCGAAGAAAGCGCTGATGCGGCCGATCGACTCCTCCAACCCGGATGCATTCTATGCAGATCTTGAAAAAGAGATGTTAGAGAAGATCAATAAGCTTGGCATCGGGCCGCAGGGCTTCGGCGGAAAGACTACGGCGATCGGATTAAATATTGAAACTCTGCCGACCCATATTGCAGGCATGCCATGTGCAGTCAACATCAACTGCCATGTTACACGCCACAAATCGGAGGTGATCTAAGATGGCAGCAAAGAAGATTACATTACCATTGACAGAAGAGCTTGCGAAGACACTGCACGCGGGCGACAGCGTACTTGTGACAGGAACGATCTACACATCCCGCGACGCAGGCCACAAGAGGATGTGCGAGGCGCTGGAGAAGGGGGAGAAGATCCCGTTTGATCCAACAGACGCTACGATCTATTATGTAGGACCGACTCCGGCGAAGCCGGGGCAGGTCATCGGTTCCGCGGGACCGACCACCAGCGGGCGTATGGACGCCTATGCGCCGACCATGATGTCTGTGGGCGCGCGCGGCATGATCGGTAAGGGCGCACGTTTGCCGGAGGTCGTTGACGCGATGAAGAAATACTCTGGAGTATACTTCGGAGCCATCGGCGGCGCAGGCGCGCTTCTTGCAAAATGTATCAAGAAGGCAGAGCTGATTGCTTACGAAGATCTGGGAGCCGAGGCGCTTCGGAAGCTGTATGTAGAGGATATGCCGTTGGTTGTCATTATCGACAGCGAGGGAAATAACCTGTATGAGAGCGGAAGAGCCGCATACTTAAAGGAGCACGAATAAGCAACACTGTAATAGTAATAGCTCAGATGTTGAAGAATGAACTGCTTTATTTATAGAAGGGAGTCAAATGACATGGAGTTATTTGGAGGGATATTGGCAGTTAAGGCTGTAGTATTTCTGACATTCTCGATCTTCGCAATTGCTGCCGTCGGATATTCCATCGGCAGGATCGAAGTGAAGGGAATCGACCTTGGAACTGCCGGAGTATTTATTGTTGCTCTGGTCTATGGGTGCCTGTTATATACGAAGCTGTCGGATAACCTGATGGCAGGAGAAGTGACATTTGCTACAGATGCGCTGAAGATTGTCGAGAATATGGGTCTGGTGTTCTTTGTGACTTCCGTTGGTTTCATCGCGGGACCGAACTTCTTCGGGAATCTGAAGCGGAATTTTAAGTCCTATGTTCTGCTCGGCGCGATCATTATCCTTGCGGCGGCGGCTACCTGTGTGCTATGCATCCTCATCGGCGGGAACTTTACGGATCTTGAACACGACCAGTTCAAGGCGATCCTGGTTGGTATCCTCTCGGGTGCGCTGACCAGTACGCCGGCATTCTCCGCATCGAAGGCGGCAGTCGGCGCTGACTTAGAGGCGCTGGTATCCGTAGGGTACGGTATCGCTTATCTGTTCGGCGTGATCGGGGTGGTCTTATTCGTACAGATCGTTCCGAAGATCATGAAGGCCGATATGAATGAAGAGGTGGCGAAGATCGCCGCAAAAGAAGGCGGAAGCAGCAGGAAGAAGAACCTGATCCTGACAGAAGTGGATGAGTTCGGTTTTATGGCGTTTTCGCTGGCAGCAGTCGTAGGGATCCTGGTGGGAAGCATCAGTTACCGGAACTTCTCGCTGACGACTACCGGAGGATGTCTGCTGACGGCTTTGGTGTTTGGGCATTACGGACATATCGGCAAGATATCCATCGTGCCGAAGAGTTCTACGCTTAAGATGCTGAGGGAATTGGGATTGATGCTGTTCCTGATCGGAGCAGGGGTGTCCGGCGGTGCGAAATTCGTGCAGTATTTTGAGCCGATCTATTTCCTCTACGGAGCGATCATGACGATCCTCCCGATGATCATCGGATTCGTTATTGCAAAGAAGATTCTGAAGCTGCCGCTGCTCAATAATCTCGGTTCGCTGACCGGGGGCATGACCAGTACGCCGGCGCTTGGGACGCTGATCAATATGGCCGGAACGGAGGACATTGCGTCAGCATACGCGGCGACCTACCCGATCGCACTGATCGCGGTGGTGCTTGCCTCACAGCTGATCATATTGTTCTGTTAGATAAACAGATAGTCCTAAAATAGGGGCAGCTATGGATCATATGAACCATAGCTGCCCCTGAAGCTTTTCACAGAGAAATGGCTGCCGGTTAATTTAAGAAACCAAACAGACCTTTCTTCTTAGGCTTTGACGACTTCTTGGCCGAGGTAAACGCATCATGCCTGTCTCTGTCCCGGCGCTGGTTGATAGCCTTATATAACTGAAAGAGGGTAGTCTTGTCAGTGCACCAGCTAAGCGGTAATCCCATGTCCCGGAAATGGGAGCGGATCCTCTCGTACTCCTTGTCGCCGATGGCCTGGGCGCTGTTGATACTGCGGCCCGCGAACATCTCGTCGAAGGTGTCTCTGACCTTGATAATCTTCCCCGGATTATCGGTGAGCGTCTTGTTTATCTGTTCCAATAATTCTTTTTGATCCATTCTTGTCTCCTCTCTTGACAATCAATCTGTAACCGTGAAAAAGCACGCGGATATATCTTTTTAAATGGAAACCGCAATGATGTACTAGCGTCCGTCAACGCGTACTTTAGCGTAGTGTAATATAGATCAGGAATTAATGCAATAGGAAAATAGAAATATTATTTAAAACCTAAAATATGATAAAAAAAACCGAAAATGCCGGTATGGACGTGAAGTGCAACAATCGGGGCAAGCACTGCGGTATTGCTTGTTTTTGGGGAAGAAAAGAATTATAATAGAATTACATCAAATCCTAGAAAGGAAAAAGAAAATGAACACAAAATGGAGAAGATTTAACAGTTTGACTGGAAAATGCTATAACAATATGATGGGGATCGATCAGGATAGCTCCTGTTGGGGAGCTGCGTTTGATCTCCTCAAAGAGATCGTCAGGGAGGAGCGGAGCAGGGACGCCGGATATGCGCAGGAATTATATCAGTTGGATGATGTGACGGACTTTGTATATGATATAGAAGGATGGCTTGAGGATTACATCGGTGAGCTTGATATGCGCGGTATGTGGGAAGAACTGCTTGAGGTGTGTGTGGATATGCTTGAGATGTTCGCATGGAAGGAGATATCGTCATCAGATTTTGATTTTTTAAGAATCTCTGCATTGGGAAATCTTGGAAGGAATGAAGAGGCTGTCAGGCTGAGCAGGGAATGGATGGAGAAGGAAGAGGACAATATGCTGGCAGTATCATCAGGTGTGTATGCGTATATGAACGGCGGTAATTATGAAGAGGCAGAAGCATTGATCGAGAAATACATCCATGAAGATACGGAGTGTACAGATGAGAATGAGGTTCTCTTTATTGCGGCGGGCGAACTGTATAAGGTTTCGGGGAATCAGGAAGCGGAAAGACGGATAGAGAAGATCCTGGAGGAATATGACGAGGTGGTTGAACAGGAATTGATGGAGTGGGATGAAGATGGTGAGGAGCTGCCGTTCTCATAGAGACCATTCTTTTAAGACAGGAATTCTTATACTGTGAAAATGGCGGGGAATTTCCCCGCCGGAATCTGTTAAGATACCGGCAAGGTATTTCTTTTCTGCATCCTTCGGCAGATATCTCACGATCTTGAGAAATGCGAAGGCTGTGTCAATTTCTTTCAGTTTGACATTCCATTTAAGAAGATCAAAGCCGTCATGGATCATCCTGACCTTGATAAGAACCAGAATTTTGCAAAAGTGGTAGAGTGGTATGGAAGCAAGGAAGCCGCATTATCAGCCGCGCAGGGGCATCCGGGTGTTCCTGGGATTATGACTTCATACCAGAAACGCATGGGAGCAATCCAACAGAAAATAGTAGGGAAAGCAGGAACGGACGTTCATTCTCTGGAATTGGCGGAAGGATACATCTGGCATTCGGAGCGGACGGGCTTAAAACGTCGGTGCAGATGCTATGGACGACATTTGTGATACCGGCTCTTAATGTAGGGCGGACACAGGCTGCCATAACTTTGTGAGGTTTCCTGCCGATTCTTGCTATGGTAAGCTGTACATTATTTTTATCGGCAAGATGTAAGAATGTTCAGGATACTCTTAAGATTGCACTGTTTCTGTGGCTGACGGTGAGGGCGTATTGCAGGAGAGAGTGCTGAATGCTTTATTTTTAGTACCGGATATCGTTCTTTTTCATATTTATATATAGAAGGGAGCGATATTTATGAGTATGAATGGAATTGATATCAGCAGTTGGCAGAAGGGAATCGACCTGGCGGCGGTGCCGTGTGAATTTGTAGTCATCAAGGCAACCGAAGGGACCTCTTACGTGAACCCCCATTGTGATCCGGCTTTCACACAGGCTAAGAGCCTAGGGAAGAAGCTGGGCGTGTACCATTTTGCCGGCGGCAATAACGCGGATGATGAAGCAGAGCATTTTGTAGAGAATGTCAAAGGATATGTGAAGGAAGCGATCCTGGTGCTGGACTGGGAGATAACGGCGGCAACGAATAGTGTGGACTGGGTGAAGCAGTGGCTGGATCGTGTTCATCAGTTAACGGGGGTGAAGCCCTTCGTCTATATGAGCAATTCCGTGGTCAACGGCCATGACTGGAGTTCGGTGGCGGATGCCGGCTATCGTCTGTGGAACGCTTATTACTATGCGTTTGGGGTACAGATGGGTTATAATCCGGATGCACCGTTGCCCAAGAGGATGGGAGCGTGGAAGGCGCCTACGCTGTACCAGTATACTTCGGAAGGGCGGCTTGACGGATATAACGGTAATCTGGACCTGGATGTATTCTATGGAAATGCGGCTGACTGGGATCGGTACGCGGGAAGGGACGGCAGACCGGAGCCGGAGCCAGAGCCGAAACCGGAACCCGTTCCGCAGCCGGAGCAGATGATCGCCTACAGGATACGGTATGGCGATACCTTAAGCGGGATCGCCAAAAGGTATGGTACCAGCACGGCAGTTCTGGCTCAGTTAAACGGGATCCAGAACCCGAACAGGATCTATGCAGGCCAGGTGATCCGGGTACCGGTGAGGACAGCCGGATCGGGGCAGGAAGCGTATTATGTAGTGAGGCCGGGGGATACCTTAAGCGGGATCGCCAGCCGGTTTGGTACGACTTACCAGAGGTTGGTTCAGCTTAACGGGATCCGTAATCCCAATCTGATCTATGTAGGACAGAGACTTCGCGTCCGGTAGGACATCAGGAACGATTCCTTACATTTTTGTAAGCAGATATTTTCTCAGAATCGTGTATAATATATGTGAAAGAAGGATATTACGATGAAGAGAGGCGATTTGTTTGCAGAAAATATTACTTCTTGAGGATGATATCAGCCTAGTTGACGGACTGACATATTCTCTGAAGAAAAACGGATATGAGATAGAAGTTGCTAGAACCATAAAGGAGGCTTTCAGACTGCTCGGGGAGCAGCCTGATTTTGACCTCCTTCTTTTTGATGTGACATTGCCGGACGGGAATGGCTTCGCATTATGTGAGAAGCTTCGGGAATCCGGCAATCAGGTTCCGATCATCTTCCTGACGGCATCGGACGAGGAGACCAGTGTGATCCGGGGACTTGACTGCGGGGGAGATGATTATATCACGAAACCGTTCAAATTAGGAGAGCTGTGTTCCCGTATCCGGGCGCTGCTGCGCCGCAGCAGCCTTGGAAGTACCGGGGAGAATGTCTTGCGGTCGGGGGACCTGTCGGTCAATCTTGCGGAAGGCAGAGTTTCTATCGGCGGCGAGCCGGTGGAATTTACAGGAGCAGAGTACAGGCTTCTTTGTCTGCTGCTTCAAAACAGCGGAAGAATCCTTACCCGCGGCGTACTCCTGGACAGACTGTGGGACGGCGCCGGGAATTTTGTAGATGACAATACCCTGTCGGTATATGTGCGCCGTCTTCGGGAGAAGCTTGAGAAGAACCCGTCTAAGCCGGAGCACCTGATTACGGTCCGGGGATCAGGGTATCAGTGGAAGGAGTGAATGAGTTGCGAGCTTGCGGCGGCTTCTTATCTGCTTGAAGAGCAGGTTCCGACTTCTCTGGTTGCTTCTGCCTGGAATCATACGGAAGTGACGAAGGAGGGGCGGAACTGGACACCATCAACAGAGATTAAGCTGTTCCCTGCGGGCGGAGGAGTATTTGACTTCCGGCCTGAGATTCCGTATAATAGATGAAGATGTTGAAGAGATAGAAGCAGGAAGGAATGGAAGTATGGAATGGACGGATGGAAAGATGCGGTGCCAGTGGGCGAATCCTAAGAACGAGAGATATATCCGGTATCATGATGAAGAGTGGGGAGTTCCGGTGCATAACGATCATAAGCTGTTTGAGATGTTGGTACTTGAGGCGTTTCAGGCCGGCCTGACATGGGAATGTGTGCTGAATAAGCGGGAGAACTTCAGGAAGGCATTTGACGATTTTGATCTGGAGAAGGTCTGCGGTTATGGGGAAGAGAAAATAGAAGAACTTCTTAATAATCCAGACATCATCCGCAATCAGCTGAAGATCCGGGCGGCAGTGACGAATGCACGGATATTCTGTCAAATTCAGCAGGAATATCAGAGCTTTTCCGATTATCTGTGGCACTTTACGGATGGTAAGGTAATTTATGAGACGGGACAGACCCGGTCTGAGCTTTCCGATATGGTGTCGAAGGATTTGAAGAAGCGGGGCATGAAATTTGTCGGGACGACGATTATCTATGCCTATTTGCAGGCGGTCGGTGTGATCTATTCCCATGACGAAAGATGTTTTCTGGCAGCAGGGCAGCCGGTCAGGCAGTGAACTGTAATGTTTTCTGGGAAAATATCTTGCTAATATTTCGCTAAAAATTGACAAATCATATTAACAAGGGTATAATATGGACATTATTTCTAGGAGAAGATACATGATGTGGTGGAAAAACAGGATTTTTGGAGGAAATGCATACCAGGTGTTGCTTTGGTTTGTCTTATACAGTATATTGGGATGGCTTGTGGAGTCGATCTATATGTCCATCTGTAACAGGAAGATTACGAACAGAGGATTTGCGAGGGGGCCCATGTGCCCGATCTATGGATTCGGTGCGCTGACGGTGTTCTTTATTCTGCGTCCGTACAGTGAGAATCCGTTTCGGTTATTTGTGCTAGGCATGTTTCTTGCTACAACGTTGGAATTCGTGACGGCGCGTATTATGCAGAGAGTCTTCGGAGAGATCTGGTGGGATTATCAGGAGAAGCCCTTTAATTATCAGGGGATTATCTGTCTGGAGAGTTCGATTGCCTGGGGATTCTATACGGTGGCGTTGTTTCTGTTCTTACATAAGATGATTGTGAGTATGGTAGACTGTGTCCCGGCGCGGGCGGGGAAGATCTTAGGGAGCGTGATCATGGGGGCATATCTGATTGATTTTATGCTGACGGTGTACAGGGAGAAGAAGAGCGATCTGGAGGATGTGTTGGAAGAGAGTGATGAGAGAGAAAGGAGATTCCTTTGAGTGAGATTACATACCGTAACCCGGCAGCGGAAGACGCAGAGAATATTGTAGATTTTTATAATTATGTAGGGGGAGAGACGAGCTTCCTGAGCTTCGAGAAGGATGAGTATCCGCTTGATGTGAAGGCGCAGGAAGCTAAGATCAATGAGCTTTAGGGTGATATCAACAATACGATGCTTCTGGCTCTTGACAGTGAGAAGATCGTGGGGATTGCAACGATTAGTTCCAGTCATAAGATCAAATCCCGGCATGAAGGAGAACTGGGGATTGTTGTTGCGAAGGAATACCAGAGACAGGGAATAGGGAGTAAGCTGATTCAGATGTTGATAAACTGGTGTAAAGGGAACGGTGTGACTACGAGGATCCGCCTGGATACAAGAACAGACAATACAATGGCTGTTTCACTGTATCTGAAGTTTGGGTTCGTTGTGGAAGGCTGCTGTAAGAACCAGACATTATTGGACGGGAAATACTACGATCTTTATATTATGGGAATGATGATAAAGTAACGGACAAAGCAGGGTATTATTGGAAATTCAGGACATTTTTATCAAGGGGATTATGACTTGAACGAAGTTATAATCCCCTTGGTTTTCAGTGATTTTAGCCAAGCTTCAGCAGCTTCTTAAGCTCCATACGCAAGGAAATCTTCGGTTCCGGAATGGCGTATTTTAACTCTTAAGAGACCATTCCGTCTTCAATTGCAAGAAGAATCTGATTTATTTCTTCCCGGATACTATTGGCATCACTATAGTAGCCAAGGAGTATTCTCGATTTTCCCCAGAATGACTGCGAATCCACTCCATAAAGTGCATATTGAGGTATCATATCGGCAGATTTTTTAAGGCAGGATATGCGGGAGGACACTGCCTTATAACATCCGGCGAGCTGTTTCCCGTCTTGGCTTCTGATCATGATCCGTCCGGATGGGGCAGCAGTCTGGCTGTACGCAAACTGAGGTTGCATAGCGATAGTTTTAAGATATTTATGTCGAAATATGTCGGATGATTTATATTGGCAATCCCTTATTTTTATATTATTATGAAGATAATGACTATACTCGCGGCAGGTACATCTGACGTTCAGTATAACACAGTTTCGACAGAATGAGGTGATGTAATTTGGACAAACTTAACGGGAGCATAGAGTCGCTTAGTGCTATGCAGATTACGGCAGATACGGAAGGATTGGATGAGCAGAGTAAGACGCTTCTGCAATATGTGGAAGTGCTGGCAGTAATCCTTCGGGATACGGTTACAGAATATAAAGGTTACAGTCGAAAAGAAGTTCAGGAATTTATAGAGGCTGAGTCGATAATCAGTACGATGGAAGTGTCGCCGGGCAGGACTAACACGAAGGTAAGAGGTGACAGTATAGAATTCATCCATTTGAACGAGAAAACATCTATTTTCGATCTGGCGTTTCGAGCCAAGAATCCACTGCTTTCCACAGAAGATATACAGATTAACCTACATATAGACGTAGAACCGCAGAAGACATATATGCCTGGATATCCAATTGAGAAAAGAGGAGTATATTATCTTGCGAGACGTCTGTCATCTCAGTTATCTCTGGTTTTACAGGGAACGGATTACAATCAATTATCTAAGTGTTACAGTATCTTTATCTGCAGAGATGATATTCTGAAGGAGAACCGTTACAGTATACAGGTCTATGAGATAGTGAATACGAAGAACACGGCTCCTAATGAAGTTCCTAGAGAACATTATGATTTAATGACATTGGTAGTTATTAAATTGGGGAATAAGGTGTATAATGGAAATGAGGAGGATGAAGGATATGAACTTTTTCGTTTCCTGAATGCAATCATGTACCCACACGGGGAGAATTTTATGTCTACGATCTCAGAGTATATCGATTACGCTGATAATGAGGAACTGTGGAAGGAGGTAACGGAGTTGAGTTCCATAGAGCAGATAAGATACGAAGGAATGTTGGAAGAAATAACAGAAGAGGTAACAGAGAGAGTGACGGAAGAGGTAACAGAGAGAGTGACGGAAGAGGTAACAGAGAGAGTGACGGAAGAGGTAACAGAAAAAGTAAGAGAAGAAGGTATTCAGGCAGTAATCCTGGACAATTTGGAAGAACAGATTCCCAAGGAAAGGATTCTTATGAAGCTGCAGAAGCATTTTAACCTTACAGAAGAGAAGTCGAAGAAGTATTACGAGAAGTTTGCCAGCGCCCGTCTCTTGCATTAGTGCTATATCGAAAAGTAAGTTTCTAGTACAGCATTGCGTAATTAGCAGTGAATTCTGCACTCGCTATCTGTGCCAGCTGCACGCCTCCAATCCTAGACGTAGCCCGCTACGCCGTCGGCTTGTAGACGCACATCTGACGCAGATATCAAGCACATTATCCACTGTTAATTATGCAATGATGTACTAGTCAAATGACGCAGAATGATTTTTCATATGCAAGGCGGAGGAATGAGGCGCAGCGGTGGCTGCGTCGATAGACAACGTATAGACGAGTTCATCCGAACTAAGAATTTTATGTACCAGTTCAGTGCAAATATAACCAGTTTAATACAAACATGAGACTGTAAAATGCGCTAGAATAGATTTCAGATAATATTTGAAATCGGAGGTACATAGAATGAAGATTTATGTCAATTGCGTCGCGCCTAAGCAGGGAAACGGCAGTAAAGAGACACCTTTCAGACACATCAATGATGCAGCAAAGACGGCAAGACCCGGGGATGAGGTTATCGTTGCACCAGGAATCTACCGGGAGTCTGTAGATCCGGTATATGCAGGTACTGAGGATGCCCGCATTACCTATCGAAGTGAAGAGCCGCTGGGCGCAGAGATCACGGGCGCGGAGCCGGCTGTCGGATGGGAGAGATATCAGGACAATGTGTGGGTTTATCGTGTGGATAACGGGGTATTTGGAAGTTATAATCCATATACGACGTTTGTAGGCGGCGACTGGTATTTCGCGCCGGTGGTAAGGCATACGGGAGCTGTATATCTGAACGACCGTCAGCTCTATGAGACAGAGAGTTTAGAGGAATGTATCAAGGGCGAGGTATATGCGCCGTCATGGGAACCGGAGTGGTCCGTGTATAAGTGGTATACCGAGCAGGACGGCAGTGAGACAGTGATCTACGCGAATTTCCAGGGCAAGAACCCCAACGAGGAGAAGGTAGAGATCAATGTCAGAAGGAATTGCTTCATGCCGTCGAAGACAGGAATTGGTTATATTACGTTCAGCGGATTTGCCGTGAATAAAGCAGCTACCACGTGGGCGCCGCCGGCCGCTTATCAGGACGGAATGATCGGACCTCATTGGTCAAAGGGTTGGATCATCGAGGACTGTGATATCAGCAACAGTAAGTGCAGCGGAATCTCTCTCGGTAAATATTATGACGAGGAGAACGATCACTATTTTACAATTAAGAAGGTAAAAAGTCCGACACAGATGGAGCGCGACGCTGTATGCCGCGGTCAGTACCACGGCTGGACAAAGGAGACGGTAGGAAGCCATATTGTAAGGCGTTGCCACATCCACCACTGTGAACAGACCGGTATCGTCGGCCGTATGGGATGTGTGTTCAGTCTGATCGAGGATAACCATATCCATCATATCAACAATATGCAGCAGTTGGGCGGGGCGGAGATCTCAGGAATCAAGCTTCACGCTGCCATTGACGTAGTGATGCGGCGCAACCATATTCATCATTCGACCATGGGTATTTGGACTGATTGGGAGGCGCAGGGCACGCGAATTTCCCAGAACCTGCTCCACGATAATCATTCACCGGAAGGAACACCGATGGCAGAAGGCGCAATGTGCAGCCAGGACATCTTCGTGGAGGTAAGCCACGGCCCGACATTGATCGATAACAATATCATGCTTTCAAGGGCGGCAGTCCGTATTGCAACGGAAGGTGTGGCATGCGTACATAACCTGATGCTCGGATCATTTACCGCTGTCGGCGCGGGAACCGACCATGCTGACGACGAAGTAGGAAGACAGCCTCGTTACACACCGTATCATATCCGTCACCGTACAGAGGTGGCAGGATTTAACACGATCCTCCATGGAGACGATCGTATCTACAACAATATCTTCATCCAGAATTATCAGCCGATGGCAGATGAGAAGGAAGCGAAGGATTTTGGTTTTGATAATCAGGTGGCCGGAACAGAAGTTTTCGATGAGTATCCGACCTATGACGAGTGGATCGCTAATTTTGAGATGGATAAGCCGGCAGACATGCATAAGCTGATGAAGTATCATTTCGGGCATCTGCCTGTATGGATCAATGGAAATGCTTATTTTAACGGTGCGAAGGCATATAAGAAAGAGGCGTCCAATCTGGTAAATGATAAAGACAAGGTGAGTGTAGAATTGGTTGAACAGGATGGAGGATATTTCCTTAAGACCAATGTATACGATCTGATGGACGAGTTCAAGACGGGTATCATTAACAGTGATATCCTTGGATATGCATTCGAGCCTGAGCAGAGATTCGAGGATCCGGACGGAACGGAGATCATATTTACAGAGGATTATCTGGGTGAACACAGAAGCGTGGCAGCAGTGCCGGGACCATTCGCGACCAAGGAAGCAGCGGGAAAGAAACTCTGGTAAGAGAGCGGGCTGCCGTACGAAAGTACGGCAGCCCTATGTGTTTAGCCCCTATGTGTTTAGCCCTTTACACCGCCGGAAGCGAGACCGCTTACCAGGTTCTTCTCAATACCCATGAATAGGATTACTACAGGTATGATAGCGAAGAGCGATGCGGCGAACAGATATTGCCACTCGATCATATTGTAGCCGTTGAAGATGTTGATACCTACCGTCAGAGGTTCACGCTCGCTGGTAGAGATCAGACATAATGCAACCGTGTACTCATTCCATGCATTGATAAAGATGAAGATCAGAGTAGTTACAATACCAGGAGCAGCTACCGGGAGCAGCACCTTGGTCATACCCTGAATGCGGTTGCAGCCGTCGATGGTCGCAGCCTGTTCCATCTCTACGGAGATCCCAATAAATGTTCCGCGCAGCAGCCAGATCGTAAACGCTTGGTTAAATGCTGCGTTGATGAAGATAAGGCCGATGATACTGTCTGTCAGGCTCAGAATAGACATTACCTTATAAATACCGATCAGAAGGACGACCGGAGCGAACATCTGGGATACAATAACGAATCCCAGGAAGATGGTCTGTCCCTTGAACTTCATACGTGCCAGGGCATAAGCGGCAGGAATACCGCAGAGCATGGCGATGATAGTAGAGCCGCCGGCGATAAGAAGAGAATTGAACAGGTAATTGGCCATAGGCGCCCGATGCCAGATATCAAGGAAGTTGGACCATAGCGACGTGATCGGAAGTATAGTCCCTTCCATGGAGAAAATCTCTGCTCGGCTCTTTAATGCAGTACAGAACATGGCAAAGTACGGATACAGAGTAATAATACATACCACAAAGATCACTGCATAGAGCAGGATCCGTAAGATTAATTTCTTAAAAGAGCCAGGTTTTTTAGTCATAATCAATCATCTCCTTTCCGCAAGGTATAGATCATGTATACACTGGCGCATATCAGCAGGATCATGAAACCGATAACAGAAACTGCCGCGGCCTGCCCTTGTTTTCCATTGTAGAAGGCCAGCTTGTAGAGGTATGTAACCAGGGTATCTGTATGGTTAGCAGGATCGCCCTTGGTGATCGTCCAGATGATTGGGAAGGAGTTGAAAACATAGATGATGTTCAACACTGTGCTGACCGTCAGGGACGAACTTACCAGAGGCATGGTAATCTGGAAGAGCTGCTGCCAATAGCTGGCTCCGTCTACCGTAGCCGCTTCATAATAGCTTGTGTCAATACTCTGCAGACCGGAAAGGACGCAGAACGTAACGAATGGAATCGTTACGAAGATACCGCAGGCAATCTCCCATGTGAAATATGCTCCCGCGGTCGGGGTCCAGTTTATGGCCTTATCTATGATCCCCAGACGAAGCAGCAGGGTATTCAGCGTACCATAATCAGTGTCGATGATGAATTTCCAGGCGCTGGCTTGTATAACCAGTGTCGTTGCCCATGGGAAAACCATGATAGCCCGCGCAATCTTGCGTCCGCGGAATTCATTGTTCAGCATCAGGGCAAGTATGAAGCCCAATACGGTGGATAATACTACTACGGCAACCGTCCATACGATCGTGTTGCGTAAGACCAGCTTGAAAGCGGAACTGTTCATTACTTTGGTGAAGTTGGCAAAACCGGAAAATCCTCGGATGATACCTGCTTTGCTGACTTCGCTTAGAGACATCCTGAAGACAAATACGATCGGAACCAGGATAAAGATCGCCATCAGGATGATACTAGGCAGAATCCAGATATAAGGTTCTGCCTTGCGAAAGGTTTTATTCTTCACAGAGACACCTCCTTAAAATTATTAGATAATTTATTAAAGTTGAATACCCCGCAGCGAGCTGCGGGGTATTAAGATTAAAAAATGGGACAGACCATGACAGTCTGGCCCATTATAAGATCTTATTCTGCGATTTCAGCCTGAAGCTCATCTAACAGTTCTTTTACATTACCCCCAAGCAATGCCTGCTGTTCTGCGTTGATAACGCCTTGTTTTACATCGTCCCATTCAGTCTTGGCTGTAGGATAGAAGTTACAGCTTCCTACGATATCAACCCAGCTTGCCATACTCTCATCTTCCTTTGCGAGGATCTCTCCGCCGGTAGATGTAGCAGGCAGGAAGCCTTCCATCAGTACCCACTCGGAGTAACGGGCATCTTCATAGAAGAAATCGAAGAATGTCTTGATCGCGTCAAGCTCAGCATCAGAGTATTCATTGTCGAAGCACATGAAACGGTCCATAACGCCTGCGGAAACAGAATCATTGCCGCCGTTCGTAGGAATCGGAGCCACCTCATAATTGATGGAATATCCGCCGTCAGCAATGTATGTAGGAATGCTGTTAGGTCCGATCATCATAGCAACCTGTCCTGCTCCGAACATATCCTGAAGGTCATAACGGGTGTCATTGGCCGGATCGCTGTTGGTATAGCCGTCGTTTACAAGGCCGATCGCATACTCAATAGCTTCTACATTCTCGTCGGAATTGAGGGTCCAGTTGCCGTCGTCATCCACGAAACCGCCGCCGTTGTTCCAGGTGTAGTAAGCAAATGCTGCCTGGCCTTCATCGGTAGTCATATCAATGCCCCATGGATAGATCTTGGAATCATGCTTCTTGATAGCCTCGCAGGCTGCGGTCAGCTCATCCCATGTGGTAGGAACTTCTACGTTAGCATCTTTTAAAATGTCTGCATTGTAGTACATTGCACGGGCAGAAGCCAAATCCGGGATTGCCCAGATCGTTCCGTCTACATTAGACTGTTCTAAGAATGCCGGATACATCTTATCGTAGGTCTCCTTAGATACAAAATCTTCGGCAGGAAGCAGAAGATCGTCCGCCTGATAGTTGGCAAATACGTCGATGTTCAGAATGTCGGGAGCATCGTTGTTGGAAATACGTGTATTTACTACTGTGTAAATATCATTCCAGGATTCAACTTCAACTGTCAGATCGATGTCAGGATATTCTGTCGTAAATTCCTTGACAAAATCCTCCCACCATGTCTTGGTGTTCTGACCATACTGGGCAGCGATAACATTAATCGCAACTTTTCCATCAGATCCCCCTTCATCCTTGGACTCAGACCCGCCGTCTGAGGAGCCGCCGCCACTGTTGCTGCTGCATGCGGCTAATCCGCAAACCATAGAAACGGTCAGAAATAATGCTGCAAACTTTTTCATCACTTAAAAACCTCCTTTTATTGAACTCCGTCTTACAGAGTAGTGTTGTTAAGTTGAAGTATAGCATGTGGTATTTGCTTCGTCAATATGAACATATCGAAAAGAATGTTAAAAAAGATAATTATACAAAATGACGGCTTGAAAAGCGCGTAAAATCACGGTTTTTAGCGATTTGTACAATAATGCTATTTTTTTGCACAATAATATTGGTGATTTAGTAAGAAGGAGAAAAGTTTGGATTTGACTGATTATTATCGTGTACATTTTCCCAAACTTATATTATAATAGACAGGAAGGTGGAGCAATTGTAGATGATTATAATAATAGGGGGGAAGATAGAACAATCATGGGGGAGAAGATAATTGCAAGATTGTTAGGGGTCTTCTGTCTCTTCATGCTCGCGGGGAGTGTGAGCCATGCAGAGATTCAAGGAGACGGAGCGTTTGATGACCTGAACTGGGAGCTTCAGTATGAGGATCAGGCAGCGGGGGATGTTCAGTCCATATGTGCGACAGAGGATTACATTATTACGATCGATAATGTATCGGACAGTCCGGCTGACAGCGATATAGTTTCCGCATATTATAAGAACGATGTGGATGAGCACGGGAATCCGGTAGAACGTTATTCGCTTGCGAAGCGGGTTGCAGATACATGCTGGGAACACGGGAACGGGATGACCTATAATCCGAATACTCATGAGATATATGTTGCGTTATATACGAATACCATACCGGAGAACAGAGGCTGTGTCTATGTGATGGATCCGGATACACTGGCTTACAAGAGAACCATTAAGGTCAGTGACGAGTATAATCTTCTGGGGATCGGTTATATGGAAGATACGAACCAGTATATGATCCAGACGAATGCGGAAGACGGATACAGTTTCAAGATACTGGATGAGAATTTCCGGCTTGTAGAAGATCTGGGGGAGTATGGGGAGTCCGGTAAGGGTTATAATTTTCAGGATCTGGAAGTGTCGGGAGATTATATCCTGAATTTTCCGCTGACTTTGAATATTGGGATCGGAGATTATCTTCAGGTGTATTCTATATCCAGGAGGGCGCTTGTGGCGGCTCCGAAGATTGACTTCCGATTGGAGAATGTGGTGATGGACGAGCCGGAGTCCATATGTGAGACAGAACCGGGAGTGTTCCTTGCGGCAGTCAATGTCGAGGGGGCCGACGGTGTGAAGCGGATTCGGTTCTATCAGATAGAGGTGCCGTACAATCTGTATGTCAATGTAACTTATAATGATAAGAAGATGACGAGACAGAGAGTTTCAAGAGGAGAGGATGTGCAGATCGACTGTACGCCGTGGGAGGGTTATGAGCTTACCCACCTTACGGTGAATGGGAAGGATCTGATGGAGTCCGGCGGCGGACAGGATTTTGAAGGGGGATATCTTCTTCAGAACATCAGAGAGGACCAGAATATTGAGGTCATCTTTGAAGAACCAGAGAAGGCGGTCTCTATGCCTCAGGAAGGCGAAGAGATTCCAATAGAGAAGAACAGCGTGTTGTCCATTGAGTGGACGGCGGGGCTGGTGTGTTCCGTGTGCGCGGCAGGTATCCTGGTAGTGATGTATCTGTATTACATGCATGTGAGAGCGGAACGCAGGAGGAAGGCGCTGCGTGCTAAGAAGCGCAGGAATATCAGTATATAGTAAAGACAGGATCTTATGGATTATCCCGGGAATATTTCTTATAAATATTTCCGGGGTTTTATATTCCCGCGGGGGCTTTGATTTTGTCGAAAGATGACGATATTTGATGAACAATTTTAATTGACAGCTGTTTGGCGTGATTTTAATATAGAAATGGAAGTTCTGAAAGTCTGATTAAATTTCTTACACATCATAATATCAAAGGAGGAAGACACATGGAGCGAATTTTGAAAAAAATGATGGACATGGGTATGGGACAATTCATGGATAAGAGCCGGCAAGAACTTTGCATGTCAGACATAATTTATCAGGGAGACCATGAAGACGAGAGAGAACTGGAGCAAAGATACATTGAATTGGATCTGACAAGACGCCAGAGATTGTTGGTGAATGATTACGTGGCCTGTATGGAGACGGCGCGGAGCAGATATGCGGATATTTCTTATATGGCAGGAGTGAAAGATACTGTAAAGATGCTGATTCGGATAGGAGCGTTGGAAGAAGCTAAAATATTTGAAGAAAGTGGGAGTATAATTTTGGGAATATATAATATTTAATACTGTCAGCAAGGTTTCCGGTGGTGTGGGAGTCTTGCTTGTTTGCTTTTTGGGATAAGACGGGAATTTGCTTGCCTGAGGATAGACCCGGTGATAAAATAAAATCAGCGAAAGATTGAAAGGAGCTGAATAAGTATGGGGATTTATGTAAATCCGGGGAATACTCCATTTCGGGACTCTAGTACATCATTGCATTAATTTTCGAGTAATAAGCACTTGCTATCCTTGCCATCTGCACGCCTTCGAACCTAGATGTAGCCCGCTACACCGTCGGTTCGTAGACGCACAGCTGACACGAATATCAAGCACTATTACTTCAAGATTAATGCAATGATGTACTAGTTTTTCCAGCATATATATTGATAAAAGTATGCTGATTTCAAAGGTGAATGCAGTATACAGTACGGAGAGAAAGTTCATATATGTCAGCTGTCCGCGCCGTTTTGGCAAATCGATGGCGGCGAATATGCTGGCGGCTTATTATAGCTGCGGCTGCGATTCGGCAGAGCTTTTCGCAGGATTAAAGATTGCGAAGGAAAAGAGTTTTCCGATGCACCTGAATCAACATTATGTAATCAGAATTGATGTGCAGCGCTTCATAGAATCAGAAAGAGAGCTTGATTCATTTATTAGTGATATAGGGAAAAGCGTAGTATCGGAATTGATGAAAGAGTTTTCAGACTATGAAGGCTTTGGTCTGGACAGCAGATTAAAAACCAATGTTAACAACTTAGTAGTGGTATGGTATCAGTAGCGAAAATACAGCATTAAATTAACCGGAATATAACAAATAGTATATTTGATGAAAGAAAAAAGGGCAGACTTCCCCCTTGGTGCTGTAAGCAAATTTTAAAAATATTTCTCTGACGTCATGTATCATAGAAATGTAGGACATCACCACCTTTCAGAAATGATAGTTAGTGTGTTGCCTTGTTATTGTAATGATGCTTTACCTTTCTGGGAATGTCTCGTGGATTTGACTCCCCACAACCTTTTTTATCCCGTACCCGATGTGATATGGCAAAGCGAAATATGCCCTGAATCACGGTGAATTTTTCGGTAAGCGTCTCAGAATCCATATATTCCGGCAGGTGACGGCTCAGGCATCCAACGAGTTCATTCATATTTGTCATGTATCTGTGCTTATTGTTTTTCTGGTTAATGGTATGGTCGATGATTCCGTCCGTTTCCCTCTTGATTGCAAGGGTGAGGTTCGCGAGCAGTATGGATATCCAGAATTCCTGAAGGACCGAGTTCTCGGAATAACCACGAAAGTTCGTAAGTCCTATTTTTTCCTTGATCAGCTTGTAATCTTCTTCCACCGGCCATATAAGAAAGTAGCACTGACGGAACAGATCTTTAACTAGGCCAAAGTCATTTGTGATCAGTGTTTCCAGTGTCCCGCTTGGAAGATAGAACTTTAGGACGCGGACTTTCCTGTCATCCAAAACGAGAATGTGGTCGGTAGTCCCATACTGGTCTGTCGGTGCGGGAATTGCATCGATTGTATTGTTAAACTTAGATCTGAGCCGGAAGAGATACCCGGCATGGATCGTGTCTTCGATATAAGCGATCAATTCTTTTGAAGCATATCCCCTGTCGAAGACGAACATGGTGTATAATAAGCTTGCCCGTGCTTTGTTTTTGATATTGTCCATATGTCTCATGGCAAGTGTACGCTCATCCAGATGGATTGGTTCGAACTGGGCATCAAGGACGCGGTCATTGAGAACGTCAAAAGCAACACTGGCAATGGCAGTGGGAGAGCTGGCACCTCTCCCTATGCTGCCGTATTTATCAAGGAGGGCTTTCCGGTTGGGCAGTGGGATTTTAGAGCCGTCAATAGCTATGATCTGCCGTCCCCAGACACCCAAGAACCGTGTATGGAAAGCAAAGGAATCCTGACTGCAGAGGAAATCCAGTGTACGCTCAAAAGCTTCTTTGAAAATGGAATGATTAATTTTAGAACGCGCTTTGCTGAAAGCCTGCTGTGAGCAGCTGACAGAAGGTGCTCCCGATTTCAGTTTGAGTTCATGGAAAAAACTATCCAGGGACGCGGAGATTGTCTTTTTAACATTGCTAAGTAAAAGTTTGACTAAGGTCCAGTAAGGAAGTTTTCGGCAGTTACGGGTAAAAGCACCTTTTTGTCTGCGCGCCCTGTCTAGGGCATTTGGGTCAAGCAAAGTATCGCAGATAATATCGGCAAGAATCTGTGTTAGTTTCATAAGAAGCAGCTCCTTTCAAAATGTACTATAATCAGGGGCTGCGCCGCAAATCTTGGTTATTTTGTCAAGAATAAATGTGCCGAAAATTCAAAAAAATTTTTGTGCAATATTTTGCACTTGTTCATTAGGAGGAGCTACAAAGAAGACACAGAAAAATCCTGTGCCGATGAAAAGATGATATAAATTTTAGAATGACAAACACTATATATTGTGGTTGCTTTGATTAAGTTGTTAACATTGGATTAAAAACTGCTCTTGACCAGATCTTTATTCAGTCGGGGAAGGGATTTGTCTTTATTATAGATGAATGGGACTGTGTATTTCGAATTGCGAAAAAATGTAAAGAAATACAGAAGGAGTATCTGGATTTTATGCGGGGGCTTTTTAAAGGGGCGGATTATGCGGAGTTGGAGAAATGGTATGATGGATACCGTGTGGGAAAGCTCCATATCTATAATCCTAAATCTGTGGCAGATGCTCTGACGTGGAATGAAATTCAGAGTTACTGGACAGGTACGGAGACTTATGAAGCATTGAAGGTATATATAGATCTGAACTTTGACGGACTGAAGGAAGCAGTCTTAACGATGCTTGGGAATGGGCGGTGTGTGATCGATCCTTCCACATTCCAGAATGATATGACAGTGTTTCGGACGCCCGTTCCTTGGGATCCAGGCCCGCGGTGGGTTATCCAGGACGAGGAGCCGGGGGCGGTTAAGGAGCGCCTGGGCGATTCCAAGCCGTTGTTTCATTCCGCCGGAATAGGTCTTGATCTTCTTACGGGCAGTTTCGGTCAGAGCCACAAGCTCCAATAATTCTTCGGCCCGCCTCCTGGCCTGGGGCTTTGTCATTCCCTTTAAAACCGCCATATAGAGCAGGAAGTCCATACCTGTGAATTCCGGGTAATAGCCGAAATCCTGCGGGAGATACCCAAGCCATGAGCGGTATTCCTCGGTAGTGACGTCCATTCCATCCATTGTGATAGTTCCGCTGTCGGATCTCAGGACGCCGCAGATCATCCGCATGAAAGTCGTCTTTCCTGCACCGTTCGCTCCAAGCAGTCCATAGATTCCCTTGGTGAATGTCAGGGAAATGCGGTCGACCGCGATCTTGTTCTGGTATTGCTTTGATATTCTGTCTACGATAAGTTCCATTCTAATTCCTCCGTTTCCTGGATGATCTTGGTAAATTCATATATTACGGCTCCTGCCAGCAGGACCAGGAGAATCCCCCATCGGTGGAAATGTCTCGTCTGATAGCAGTCCGGAAGCGCTGCCTGAATATACATAAGGAATCCGCTGATGAAGACCGCCGTTCCCAGATAGGCATATCCGGCTTCCTTCCCGCGTATTTTCCGGCTGATCCATAGTCCTGTCAGCGTGGCTGCGAGATAAGGTGTCAGGAGATATACGCCCGTCTGCAGGAAGCCTGCCGTATTATGGAGAGTTCCCAACGGGATCAGGGCGGCAAGCAGGAGCAGATGAGAGAGTCCAAGGATTCCCATGCGTGCGAGGATCACGCTTTTAAGAGAGAATCGGGACGACATCTCCAATTCTGCCATGGCGTAAATATGGGATCTGCCGCTTTCGATTCCGGAAGCTATGGCAACGAAAGGAATGACTGCGGATAGTATCTGCAGAATATCCTGTTCTAGCAGACAGGCGGCTGCAAGCGCCAGAACAAATATTACGGCAGACATCCCCCAGATCCATTTGGGGATATAGCCGACCTGAAATCGCAGGAAGGCAAGAGTGCTGATCTTGCGATTAGGCAGAGCTTGTATAAATGAGTCTCTGCGAAGCGGCGGGGGAGCTTCGCAGGCTTCTTGCAAGAGCCGAATGGTATTCTGCTTTGCGGTATGTGTAGTTCGGTATCTGTGATATGATTTCATGATTTATCCTCCTACAGAGCTTCTTTTAACTGAGACAGCGATTTCGTTGTCCGGCGGTAAAGTGTGAAACGTGAGATGTTATAGATCTGGCAGATCGTGGCTGCGGGAACTTCGTTCACATATTTGAGAAGCAGGATCTCCTGGTCTTCTTCAGGCAGCCTGGTAAGAGCATTTTTCAGGCAGATGCTATCTAACAGTTGATTCTCCAATTTGTTTTCCGTTGATTCCGGGAGATCCGGGGGCAGCTCTTCCAAGGGTTTTCTGCGGAATTCGTCAATACACAGGTTGCGCGCGATCGTGTACAGATATTGCAGGCCTTTCCCGGTATCCTGATAATGTTCATTTTCGAGAAAGCGCAGGAAAGCCTCCTGGGTGATATCTTCGGCCTTTTCACGGTGATGCAGTTTGTAATAGCAGTAGCGGTAGATCTTGTCATACTGTTCTTCTAAGTCTATAAACACGGCAGGCGTACTCCTTTGCGGCAGGTTCATCTTGTTGTCCTATAAAGTATACCCAAGGGCATCCCACAATACAAGCCTTGCGGGCGGGAGGGCTTCGTCCTATAGTGTATAACGGATAATGAGGGGAAAATGTGCGGATTTTTTAGAATTTTTTGTTTTGGGGAGAGAATTGTATATGACAGGAAAAATAAGAAACACAGATGTAAAATAGAAAAACTGGATTGACAGATCATGTAAAAATGCAAAGTAAAATCCACTGTACGAATCTTCTCTTCGGTACAGTGGATTACTTAAACTCTGTGTCCATTGGACGATACCTCGCTTTTCTTATATTTTCTTTGATTTATAGATTTAAGTTTTTGGTGGTCTGTCCTCCTTTTCTTTTGTTAGTATTATGATATCGCATAAAAGTGAAAATGTCAAGAGGAAATCAGAAAAAAATATAGCAATTTTGAAAATAACTGATAATTTCTGCATGGAGAAAGCAAAATTCGTGATAATAAATCAATGAATTTGAAGTGAATTACTATCATTTTAGCGATAGTGGAATCTGTCTATTCTATGAAAAGTTGATAATTTATTGTAAAGGGAGCATACAGATGATAAAATGAAGAAAGAGTTGAGCAGTAAATACTGATAAGATAAAAAAGATCACGGAGGAAAAGTAAGATGGCAGAATCAGAAAACAGCAAAGAGCTGATCAGTGTATTGTGGAGCGGCGCAGATATACTTCGCTCAAAAATGGATGCAAATGAGTATAAGGATTATCTGTTAGGGATCGTGTTCTACAAGTACTTATCGGATTCTTTTTTGATCAAGGCCTATGACCTGATCTATGATGAAAAGCCGGAATCTCTAAGAAGCGCGTTAGAAGCCTATAAGGAAGCACTGGAAGACGAGAGTGCGGAGGAGCTAAAAGAACAGATCAAGTCAGAATGCCATTATGTGATCGAACCCCAGCTAACTTATACATGTTTCGCGGATGCAGCAAGGAATAATGCATTCAACCGTGAACAATTGCAAAAGGCATTCAATAATATCGAACAGAGTGATCCGCTCTTTGCAGACTTATTTACAGATATCGATCTGTACTCGAATCGTCTGGGAACCGGGGATCAGAAGCAAAGTGATACGATCTCAAGCCTGATCAAAGAGATTGACAAGGCAGATCTGCTGAATTCAGATTCCGATGTGTTGGGAAATGCATATGAGTATCTGATCGGTCAGTTTGCCTCTGAGACTGGGAAGAAAGCTGGAGAATTCTATACACCGCAGGCGGTATCTAAGATTTTAACGAAGATAGCTATCGCCGGTCAGGAAACGAAGCGGGGATTATCGGTATATGATCCGTGTATGGGGTCCGGCTCTCTTCTTCTGAACGCAAAGAAATATGCCGCACAGCCAGGGTATATTAAGTACTATGGACAGGAATTGATGACGTCTACATACAATCTTGCAAGAATGAACATGTTCTTACATGGAATTGTTCCAGAGAATCAAATTCTCCATAATGGGGATACTCTGGATGGAGACTGGCCGACAGGAGAAGAGACGAATTTCGATATGGTTCTGATGAATCCTCCGTATTCGGCAAAATGGAGCGCGTCGGTTGGATTTTTACAGGATGAGAGATTCAGTGATTATGGAGTATTAGCGTCCAAATCAAAGGCAGATTACGCATTCTTGCTGCACGGGTTGTATCATTTGAAAAATAACGGAACTATGGCGATCGTATTACCTCATGGTGTTCTGTTCAGAGGGGCGGCAGAAGGGAAGATAAGAGAAAAATTACTTCGGGCAGGGAACATTTACGCGGTGATCGGTCTGCCAGCGAATTTGTTCTATAACACATCTATTCCTACCTGCATTGTGGTCTTGAAGAAGCATAGGGAAGGAAGAGACGTATTGTTCATAGATGCTTCCCGGAAGTTTGACAAGGGGAAGAAGCAGAATGCCATGACGGATGAACATATTGATTCGGTCATTGAACTATATGGTAAGAGGGAGACGGTAGAGAAAGAGTCGTATCTTGCTGATTTTGAAGATATAGAGAAGAACGACTTCAATCTTAATATCCCAAGGTATGTGGATAACTTCGAGAAGGAAGAAGAAGTGAATCTGAATGCACTTCTGGATGAGATGAAGAAGACAGATGAAGAAATAGGACAGGTTCAGGGAGAGTTTGTATCACTTCTTAAGGACCTGACTTCTTCGGATGAGACAATTATGTCTTCGTTAAATGAGCTTGTTGGGATGATTGAGGGGAATCGCTGTGAGTAAAGTTTGGAGTTTATGATCACATGATGGTTAAAATATTTGTAATTGTATAAGCAAGGTTGCAGTCTATAATCTGGAAATATGTTGACTTCGTTAAAGGCTGCGACGTGTCGCAACTTTTGGAAGGTGGTATTGATGGATAATTCATATTCAATATCAGGGGACGGAAGGAAGAAGTGTGGAGAATATGGAGGCTAAAAGAGATTATAGAAATGGGAGAGAAGGATTGATATGAATAAACCAAGGGTTAGATTTAAAGGGTATACAGATGATTGGGAACAGCGTAAGTTGAATGACATAGCTGATGTTAGAGATGGTACGCATGATTCACCAAAGTATGTGCAAGAAGGTCATCCGTTTATCACTTCTAAGAATGTAAGCAATGGATGTATTAATTATGATGATGTTCAATATGTTACTGACGAAGATTATGAGGAAATAAATAAGCGGTCAAAAGTTGATATGCATGACATTCTTATGGGTATGATTGGGACGATTGGAAATCTAGCTTTAATCCGTGAAAAGCCTGATTTTGCAATAAAAAATGTGGCTCTCATAAAGTATACAGGAGATGTTGATTACCAATTTTTATATCAAGCTCTCCAAACAGGATATGTGACCAATCAATTATCTACTGGAATGGACGGAGGAACTCAGAAATTTGTGTCTTTAAAGAAAATTCGTGAATTAGATATTCCATATCCAGAAGTACCAGAACAAGAAAAAATCGGAATCTATTTCACAAATCTCGACCACCTCATCACCCTTCACCAAAGCGTAAGTATATTTACACAAAAAATACTATGAAATCCGAACTATAAAAACAAGGAGAAGATAAAATGCCAGAATTAGAGTCAATGTTAGAGAATAAATTGATCGAACAGTTGGTTTACGGGGAGTCCCAGTGGACATACCGGAAAGACCTGAAGACAGAATCAGATCTTTGGGTAAACTTTCGGTACATTCTGGAACAGAATAACAAGGACAGGCTGAACGGAGAGCCGCTCTCAGACAAAGAGTTTGAGCAGGTGAAGAACCAACTACAGTTCTCTTCTTTTTATAAGGCTGGCGAATGGCTGGTTGGAGAGAATGGGAAGGTTCAGGTGCACGTCCAGAGAAGTACTAAGCGTTTGCATCTTGTAGTAATGAACCATGAACACATTGCAGGCGGCAGCAGTGTCTATGAAGTGATCAATCAATACAATGCCCTGGAGACCGCAGAGGACAGCAAAGCCCCGGCAAGGGATCGAAGATTCGACGTTACCCTTCTGATCAATGGACTGCCCATGATCCATATAGAGTTGAAGAACAAGCAGCACTCTTATATAGAAGGTTTTAATCAGATCAAGAAATATATCGGCGAAGGGAAATTTACCGGAATATTCTCTGCCGTTCAGATGTTTGTTGTAAGCAACGGCGTGGATACCAAATACTTTTCTGCTGCAGGTGATACGGAATTGAATTCCAAATTCTTAAGCGGATGGCTGGATAAGGACAATAATCCGGTGACGGATTATATTGATTTTGCCAAAAGTGTGCTGCGGATCCCGGAGGCACATGAGATGATTGCGAGATATACCGTATTAGATGAGAAGGCGAAGCGATTGATCTTGCTGCGCCCCTATCAGATCCATGCCATAGAATCTATAAGAGAAGCATCAAGAACCGGAAGATCCGGATTTGTCTGGCATACGACTGGTTCCGGGAAGACGTTGACCTCGTACAAAGCGACAAGGAATCTGCTGATGGACATCCCTGCTTTGGACAAAGCAATCTTCCTAATCGACAGAAAGGATCTGGATGAACAGACTACATCGGCATTCCAGACATATGCGAATAATGATCTGATCGATGTGGATCAGACGGAGAATGTGAATGACTTGAAGAAAAAGCTGAAATCAGAAGACAGACAGATGATTGTAACTACGATTCAAAAGCTTCACAGGCTGATTACGAAGAGATTAAAAGAAGATACTCCGGAGTACAGCAAGATAAAGAATTTAAGGATTGCATTTGTTGTGGATGAGTGCCACCGGGCGGTCACTCCGGGTACGAAGAGGGAGTTAGAGAGATTCTTTGGCAGGTCACTGTGGTTTGGATTTACAGGAACTCCAAGATTTGCCGAGAATTCCTATCCTCAGTTGGGGGATTTGCCGCGTACTACGGAAGAGTTATACGGAAAAGTACTGCATAGATACACCATACAGAACGCCATACATGATAGGGCTGTACTTGGATTTCAGGTAGAGCATAACGGACCTAAGAATGTAACAGATGAAACAGACAAAAGTGTGTATGACAATGAATCACATATGCTGAAAGTCCTGGAGGTCATTTTGAATAAATCCTATCACAAATTGGGATTTCAGAATGGGAAGGGCAAGACTTATGAGGCATTGCTTACAACAAGTTCTATCCCGTTGGCACAGAGATATTATGACTTACTGACACGTGTAAAGAACGGAGAGACCTCTCTTATGATTGATGAGAAGATGAAGCAGGTTCTTCCGGATTTTCCTAAATTCGCCATTACATATTCGGTATCGGAGAATGAAGAAGGATCACATGTGAATCAGCAGAAGATGCAGCGTTCGCTGGATGATTACAATCATATGTTCGGTACAAAATTTGATCTCTCTCAAATTCAGTCATATAATATGAATTTGAATGAAAGGCTTGCCAGAAAAGCGCCGCAATTCAAAAGAAGGAGCAAGCAGCTTGATCTGGTAATTGTTGTAGACCGTCTGCTGACGGGCTTTGACGCTCCGTGTATGTCGACGATCTTTATTGACCGGCAGCCTATGGGACCGCACGATCTGATTCAGGCCTTTTCGAGAACGAATCGTATTTACGATACGCAAAAGGTTTATGGGCAGATTGTCACCTTCCAGGCGCCTGTTTTGTTCAAGAAATGTGTGGATAATGCGGTGAAATTATATTCTGCAGGCGGTACGAAGGAGTCGCTGTTAGCGGAATGGGATGAGATTGAGCCGGCATTTCGGAAAGCCCTTGCAGCCCTTCGGGTTTCTGCACAGACGCCTTCAGAGGTTCCGGGTATGTCCTTGAAGGAGAAGAAGATTTTTGCCAAGATCTTTCAAAGCTTTGACAAATTATTTGCCCAGTTGAAATCGTTTACCAATTATGATGATATAGAACTTTCGGAATACGGGATTACTGAAGAAGAATATATCGATTACGCGGGGCATTATCAGAATGTATTAGAAGAGATAAGGGAAGAGAGAGCGGATTTAGAGGGTGATAGCCTGGATATGGAAGAAGTTGATCAGGATTATGAACTGCTGGCATACAGCAACACGAAGATTGATTATGAATATATTATCAATCTGATCCAGAATATTGTCACGCCAGATGAGGAGGCAGAGGATATCACCCCAGAAGAAAGACAGAAAAAAATGGATGAAGTAAAACAGTATGTAGACGAGCTCCATAAGGAAAATCCAAAGGTCGCGGACCTTATGTCTAATTTGATCTATGAGATCGAGTTGGATGAGAAGAAATACAAGGGCCAGTCCATTCTCAATATTGTTGAAAATATGAAACATGACTGTATTGACCAGGTGATCACAGATTTCTGTATCACATGGTATGCGTCCAAAGATGACGTGATGTATGCCGCAACACATTACAGAGACGGCGTCATTCCGAACGAGAGCGCCATTAAGGCAACGATTGATTATACAAGCTATAAGGCGGTGCAGGAAAAAGCCGTGCCTAAGTTTAAGTATTATACCCAAGTGATAGAGGAATTGAAGAAAACTTTAGATGAAGAGATCAAGCCGCTTATGAATCATTAAGTAATAGATGATGTTGTTGAGTGATTTTCTTTGTATATATCAGCGTAAGCAATTTCAAGAAATGGAGGCGGCTTATGCTAAGAGAAATGAACAAGTCATCACTCTTTTTTGAATACTATAGACAATGGGTAGATGTTTATAAGAGGGGTGCGATAAGAGAAGCAACAATGTCAAAATATTTGATGACGCAGAAATGGGTAGAAAAGCTTGCGCCAGACTTAAAGATTTCGGAATTAACAAGAACGATGTATCAACAGCTTTTGAATGATTATGCGCAGTATCATGAGAGACAGACAACACTTGATTTTCATCATCAATTAAAAGGCGCGGTACTTGATGCTGTTGATGAAGGCCTGATTGAGAGAGATCCTACAAGAAAGGCGATTATTAAGGGGAAGACGCCAGGAATTAAGAAGATAAAATACTTGAATCAGTTTGAACTGCATATGCTGATTGCCGGGCTTGATATTAAGGATGAACCGAATTGGGACTGGTTTATTCTCTTAGTTGCGAAGACGGGTATGCGTTTTTCTGAGGCGCTTGCGATCACTCCGGCGGATTTTGATTTCTCAAGGCAGACATTGTCGATTAGTAAGACTTGGGATTATAAAGGTGAAGGGGGATTTATGCCGACGAAGAATCATTCGTCGGTAAGAAAGATCCAGATTGACTGGCAGATTGTGGTCAAGTTTTCTGAGTTGGTGAAAGGATTGCCGGAGGATAAGCCGATTTTTGTCGGTGAATCAAAGATATATAATTCTACGGTAAATAATGTTCTTGCAAGGCATTGTCAGGCGTGCGGGATTTCTGTGATTTCCATTCACGGACTCCGCCATACACACGCTTCCTTGCTGCTGTTTGCGGGAGTATCTATCGCGAGCGTTGCCCGCAGATTAGGCCATGCAAGTATGACTACAACGCAGAAGACGTATCTGCATATCATTCAGGAGCTTGAGAACAAGGATGTAGATCTGGTAATGAGAACTTTATCAGGATTGTAAAAAGATTGCAGCAGACGGAAGCTTACGCTGATTATATATAGATGATGGAGGTAAACGAATTATGAATGAAACTTTTTTGGAAAATATCTTGTGTGAGGTCTCTGTATCCGGCTGTGAGGAGCCGGTGCAGGAGGTAGTGAAGGCATATATGGAGAATTATGCGGACGAGATACGCGAAGACGAGATCGGAGACGTGGTCTGTGTATTGAACCCGGAGAGCGAGAGGAGGATTATGCTGTCCGCCCATGCAGATGAGATCGGCGCGGTCATTTCCCATGTGAAGGAGGACGGCCATATTCAGGTCGTGAACCGCGGCGGGATCATCTCCTTTACCTATCCGGGGCAGCAGATCAAGATATGCGGGAAGGAGGGGACCGTCTACGGAGTGGTAGAAGCGACACGGGAAACCTTCGGCAGCAAGGAACTGAAAGCGAAGGATTTCCTGGTGGATATCGGCGCAAGGACAAGAGAAGAAGCATATGAGAAGATTTCTCTTGGGGACGCGGTGGTATTGGATACTCATATACGGAAGATGATGAATGGGAGGCTGACGGCACGCGCGCTGGATGACAGGCTTGGTGTGTTCATTATCATGGAAGCGCTCAGGAGAGCGAAGGAGAAGGGGTGCAAGGCGGGAGTGTATGCTGCGTCCACCGTAGGGGAAGAGACGACGAAGAACGGGGCATACTGGTGCAGCTCACGGATCAAGCCGGATCTGGCTGTGATCGTAGACGTGACCTATTGCACCGATTACGGAGACGGAGAGACGGCGGAGGCAGGAGAGGTGCTGCTTGGAGGGGGCCCGGTGCTGTGCAACAGTCCTACCGTAGCGAAGAGGCTGAATGATCAGGTGGAAGACTGTGCAGCAGATCTGGGGATTCCTGTTCAGAGAGAGGCGGCAGGCGGTCTTACTTGTACGGATGGGGACAAGATCCATTTCAGCGGAGAGGGTGTGCCGCTGGTATTGGTATCCATTCCGCTCCGTTACATGCATACGCCGGCAGAAGTAGCGGACCGGAAGGATGTGGAAGGATGTATAGAATTGATCGCGGAGTTCCTGTGCCGGTAGAGTATTTAATGTCCGTCAGGGAGACTGTCCGTCATGGCGTTCAGCACGATGGACTCCACATAAGTGAACCCTGCCGCTCCGGCAAGGAGTGTGAAGATCAGTACGAACAATAGTGTCTGGACAGAGAAGAGGCAGAGGAACAATACCGGCAGATTCATTGCGATGAGCATAAGGAACAGTCCCGGTTTTCCGGCGATGGTCCGGGGAATATACCGTAAGGCCTCTGCGTGCGTGCAGTGGAACCGTGCAAGGAGCGGGAAGTAATACAGCGCATATACGCCGAGCAGGATCAGGAATATCAGCGAGAGGACTCCTGTGATCAGGTACAGGAGTCCTGTGCTTTGAAGAGCAAGGATAATATTGAAGGAGAATAATGTACTTATGACTGCAAAGAGCAGGAAAGTGATGGATGCCGGTTTCAGATTCCGCCGGAATGCGTGGAAATATTCTCTTATAATGTAGGATTCTTCATTTTTTACCAGCTTCAGAGTGACTGAGAAAAGCGCTGCCAACGAGGCCCCGATGGTGATGAGGGGCAGCGAGGTAAGGACAAAAAGAAGATTCAGAAGCAGCAGTTCAAAAATTCTTGAAAACATATCTATGATTTTTGATTCATGATTCATGAGAAAAACCTCCATAATATTTAATGATTTATCAAGTAAAACTTTACCGATATTTATCTATCTGATTTCAATTTTATCAAATTTCATGCGGAGAATCAAACAAAAAAGTCTATATATAGTGCACAAAATACATGGGGTTAAATTTGTGTATATTAACGATTTTGATATGGAAACAACAGATTTACTAGTAAAACATTGACGTATAACCGGTAAAATGATATTATAAGACCGTAAACAAATTAATACTTATCGAAATGGGAGGAAAAAGTGTGTGTCAAGAGTAAAGAAACGTTGGGAAGATGAACAGCTTCTGCATATCAGAAGATGTGCGCCCCACACGGATTATGAGAGAACATCGGAGAAGGAAGACCGGATTTCCCTGAACGGAAGCTGGCAGTTCCTTTATATCCACGCGCCGGAATATTCACCGGAAGGCTTCTTTGACGTGGACTTTTCGGACAGCGGATGGGATACGCTCACGGTTCCGTCCTGCTGGGAGATGAAAGGTTACGGTAAGATGCATTATACGGATGTCTGGTATTTGTTTCCGATCAATCCTCCGTTTGTGCCGTCTGAGAATCCGACGGGTATCTACCGCAGAACGGTGATGCTGCCGGAAGAGTGGGGAGAGAGAAGGAAGATCCTAAGGTTTGACGGTGCAGGCAGCGCATTTGACGTGTGGGTGAACGGACAGCATGCAGGCTACAGCAAGGGAAGCCGTCTATCGTCTGAATTTGACATCACAGAGCTTGTCCGTCCCGGCGAGAATCAGATTACGGTCAGAGTGTACAGGTGGTCCGACGGAACCTATCTGGAATGTCAGGATATGTGGTGGTACAGCGGTATCTACAGAGATGTGACATTGATTGCAAGACCGGAGACCGGGATTGAGGATTATGCCGTGGAGGCAGGGCTTGCGGACGACTACAGGCAGGGAATCCTGACCCAGTGGATTACCGCGTCGAAGGAAGCGGACAGGGCAGAGTGGATGCTTACGGATGCTTACGGAACAGAGATTGCCAAGGGGACGGAGGCGCTGAATGAGGGATGCGCCAGGATTCGGACGAATGTGGGAGATGTCTGCCCGTGGAGTGCGGAGATACCGTCGCTTTACAGGATAAGGCTTAAGCTGTACGGCGGGGAAGGTTCTGCGGATGTGATGGATGAAGCAGAGGTTGTTACAGGCTTTCGAAGAGTGGAGGTCAGAGGTTCGAATTTCCTTGTAAATGGTGTGCCGATCCTGATCAACGGGGTCAATATGCATGATTTCAGTCCGGACGGAGGCGCGGTAGTTAGCCAGGAAACCGTGGAAGAGCATCTGCGTATGATGAAGCGTTATAACATCAATGCGGTAAGGTGTGCCCATTATCCGAAGATGCCATATTTTTACCGGCTCTGTGACAAGTATGGATTTTATGTCATTGACGAGGCGGATCTGGAAACCCATGGATTTGAATGGATCGAGAAGTACGAGTGGCTGAACAATGAGGAGAGCTGGCAGGGGGCGTACGTAGACCGTGCCGTGCGCATGGTGAAGGAGCACAGAAACCATCCGTGTATCCTGATGTGGTCTCTGGGAAATGAATCCTCAGTGGGGAAGAATTTTAACGCTTCTGCTGAAGCGATCCGCAGGCTTGATGATTCCAGACTGATCCATTATGAGAGTGATTACGAGGCAGATATCACGGATGTGTATTCGACCATGTATACGAGACTGGATGGCATGCGGCGTATCGGAGAGAGCAATGACTGCCACGGGAAACCGCATATTCTGTGCGAGTACGGGCATGCCATGGGAAACGGCCCCGGTAATCTCGAAGAATATCAGAGATTGTTCCGGAGATATGAGAGGCTTCAGGGCGGATTCATATGGGAATGGTATGATCATGGAATCGAGAAGACGGATGCCGAAGGCAGCAGGACCTGGTGGTACGGCGGTGATTTTGGGGATGAACCGAATAATTCTAATTTTTGCATGGATGGATTGCTGCGGCCGGATGGGGAGGTATCTTCGGGACTGATCCATTATAAGCAGGTGATCGCGCCTGTAAGGGCAGAAGCGGCCGATCTGTCTGAGGGGATGCTTAAGATCAGGAATCTTTATGATTTCAAAGATCTGAGCGGTATTGCGCTGAATTATCAGATCGTACATGATGAGACGGTGGATGCTTCAGGACGGATCGAGGAATTGGATGTCAAAGCAGGAGAAGAGGCGCCGGTGAGGATTCCATATCAGATAGAAGAGCCGGAACCGGGAAGTGATTATTACCTGAATCTGTCATTCGTGTGTAAGAATGCTTCGGATTATGCTCCGGCAGGCCATGAGATAGGGACGGCTCAGTTCCTTCTTCCGGCAGGCAATGCGGGGAAACAGCAAAATGCCGGATTGCCGGAGGCAGAAACATTGGTTGCCGCAGACCGTGATGTGAGCGGACAGAAGCTTAAGAAGGCGCTCGTTGTCAGCGAGACGGCTGCCCGAGCCGAGATCGCGGGGGAGGACTTTAGCGTCGTCTTCAACAAGATCACCGGGAAGCTCGAAAGCTATGAGGTGAACGGGAAGCACAGGATCATTGAGGGGCCGTCGCTGAACCTCTGGCGTGCACCGATCGACAATGATATGTACAAGGTTGCGGACTGGAAGGAGAAATATTTCCTGCACCGGCAGCAGGAGCAGGTGGAAGAATTCGAGATCTGCCGCAGCGTTACGGAGCAGACCGAGGAGACATTTCCAGACATCCTGGTGAAGGTTCGTACACATTTCTCGCCGCTTAGCATGGCATTTGGATTCAAGGGATGTTACCTCTGGCGCGTAAAACAAAGCGGCGAGCTGTCACTGGCCCTTGATATAAAAGGATTTAAGTACAGCAAATTCATACCGGAATTCATACCGCGCATAGGGATCGAGATGAGGCTGCCGGAAGAGATGAAGAATATCGCATGGTACGGTCTTGGACCGGAAGAGAATTACTGTGATATGAAGTCTGCGGTCCGGATGGGTATATACAGAAAAACCGTGGAGGAGATGCATGTCGAGTATGCGAAGCCGCAGGAGAACGGGCACCGGGAAGAGGTGCGGTGGCTTGCGGCAGGCGATGATAAGGAGAGCCTTCTGATCTGTTCGGCCGGAGGAGTCGGGATTGATGTGCACGACTATACCATAGATGATCTGGAGCGCGCACGGCATGTGGGCGAGATCCGGCGCTGCGGCGAGACGGTGGTCCACATAGATGCGAAGCACTCCGGTCTTGGAACCAACTCCTGCGGTGAGGAACAGACATATGCAAATAAAACGAAACTCAATGATTATTCCATGAGACTTGTATTTAGATGCGTAAGGAATGAAGCTGTTATTGAGGAAAGCAGGAAAGTTAAGGTGAAAGAAAATGACTAAGAAATCTTTTGTAAACCGTAAAACAATACCTTATATTATGATAGCTCCGGTTGTGGTGATATTTCTTGTGTTTATGGTGTACCCAATCTTACGATCCCTGTATCTGAGCTTTTTTGAACTGGTGTCGGGCTCTTATGAATTCGTAGGGATCAAGAATTATCAGAATCTATTCAAGGACGAGACGTTCTGGAAGAGTCTGCTTAACACGTGTATCTATCTGATCGTGCAGGTTCCTGTCATGATCGGCGGCGCTCTTCTGATCGCGGTTGCGGTGGAACAGAAATTCATGAGAGGGAAGGCGTTTTTCAGGACTACGATCTTCCTGCCGTCCGTAACTGCACTGGTTGCATACGCACTGGTATTCAAGGTTCTGTTAAATGGGGACCATGGACTGATCAACTATGTGATCGAGCTGTTCGGGGGCAAAGGGATCAACTGGTTTTACGAGGAGTGGCCGGCGAGATTCGCGGTTATCATCTCCATTACCTGGAGGTGGCTCGGCTACAATATGATCATTCTTCTGGCGGGCATCCAGTCCATACCGGGAGAACTGATGGAGGCGGCCGATATTGACGGGGCAACCTTCTGGGATAAATTATTCTATATCACGATCCCTATGGTGAAACCGATCATTATGTTCTGCACCATCACCTCAACGATCGGCACGCTGCAGTTATTCGACGAGCCGTTCATCCTGACGGAGGGCGGACCAAACAATGCGACCATTACGATGGGCCAGTATCTATATAACAATGGTTTCCGTTATCTGAAGTTCGGCTACGCGTCAGCGATCGGCTATGTGATGACTGTGATCATCGGCCTGTTGTCAATCGTTCAGTTTAAAGCGACGAAGGAGGATTAGTCATGAAAGCATTTGGAAAAATATTTGGATATATCGTACTTATCATAGCAGCTTTCCTGTCGCTGTTCCCGTTCTATTTCATGTTTGTATCGGGAACGAATACCAATAACCAGATCTTGTCGGTGCCGCCGAAGCTTACGATCGGCAGCGAACTGGCAGCGAATTTTGAGATCCTTGTGGATAAGGTCGACCTGCTTACAAGTATCTGGAACACGTTATTTATATCCGTTGTGTATACGGTTCTGGCGCTTTTGATATTCTCGGCGGCAGGCTATGCACTGGCCAAATTCGATTTCAAGGGCAAGGGCATTATCTTTACATTTGTCATGGGTTCCATGATGATCCCGTCGCTGGTAATGTATGTGCCGTTGTTCGAGATGATGATTGAGATCGATATGACGGACAGCCATTGGGCGGTGATCCTGCCGATGCTTGCCAATGCTTTTGGAATCTTCCTGATGCGCCAGAATATGCTGAACTTCCCTACGGCGCTTTTAGAGGCGGGAAGAATCGACGGAGTCGGTGAGATCAGCCTGTTCTTCAGGATTGTGCTGCCGAACATCAAGCCGGCGCTTGGCGCACTGGTCATCTATATGTTCACCAGTATGTGGAATAACTTTATGTGGCCGTTGATCATCCTGGGAAGCGAGGAGAAATATACGCTTCCGATTTCCCTGGCAATGCTGGACGGAAATCCGACGAACAAGAACTATGCTGTGATCTTACTTGCGACAGCCGTAGCGACCCTGCCGATTCTGATTATATTCCTGGTATTCCAGAAGCAATTCGTAGCAGGCGTTATGGGCGGAGCAGTGAAAGAGTAAATTGCCGCCGAACGAAGATAAGGGGCGGTACATATATGAAGGAGGAAAAGAAGATGATGAGAAGAAACATGAAACGAATGATGGCAGCTGCGCTTGTAGGTGTTATGACGGCGTCGCTTGCACTCACAGGATGCGGTGGGAAGGACAAGAAGAAATCAGACAGCGGCGAGAAGGTGATTACGGTGTGGTCATGGGACGTTGCGCTGATGCAGCTTCAGGAGGCGGCAGAGGAGTACCAGAAGGATCACCCGGATGTAAAGTTCGAGTTTGAAGAGATGGGAACCGACCAGATCTATAAGAAGTTATCTACTTCCCTTGCAACCGGAAACGGTATCGCAGACATTATCTCTGTTGAGGGAGAGGTTCTCGTAGGCTATGCCGATAAGTTCCCGGAAGGGTTCCTGGATGTGAGCGATGTGGTAGAGACAGATCAATTCCTTCCGTCCAAGATATCCGAGGTATCTTATAAGGATAAGATCCACGCGTTCCCATGGGATGCAGGCCCGGAAGGACTGTTCTACCGGACAGATTATTTCGAGCAGGCAGAGGTATCTCCGGAGGACATTAAGACCTGGGATGATCTGATCGAGGCGGGCAAGAAGATTGAAGCAGTCTGCAAGACTCCGTCGGGAGACCCGGTGAAGATGATTCCGGTGGATCCAAAGAAGAGCACCATCTATTCTTTGATCCGCAGCCAGCTTGGAATCGGTGTATTTGACGAGGACGGCAATCCGATCGTGGACGACGAGCGTTCGATCCAGGCGATGGAGAAAGCGAAAGAAATCTATGATTCAGGTGTTGCCCTTAACTACAACGGCTGGGATGAGTATGAGCAGACGGTTGTAAATGAGTCGGTTGCATGTATCCCGGAGGCGGTATGGATGATCGGAACCATCAAGGATAAGGGACCTCAGACAGAAGGGAAATGGGGCGTTATGGATCTTCCGGCGGTAGAAGGCGGAGAATATAGCTGCAGCAACGGCGGTTCTGACGTGGCGATCAATGCGAAGACAGATTATCCGGACGAGGTGAAGGATTTCGTGAAATTTGCAATGACAGATGAAGCGCTCCAGGCGAGCGGATTCGAGAAATACGGCCTGTATCCGTCTTATATCCCGGCATATGAGAATGAACTCTTCCAGAAGGGCGATCCGTTCTTCGGCGAGGAGAATATCTATAATATCTTTATCGAAAACGGTAAGAAGGTTGCAGAGATCCCGATCTCTCCAAACGGACAGGAAGCAGGAGATTCCATCGGTGCGGCAGTATCTAAGATCCTCTTGAACGGGGAAGAGGTAGAGCCTGTAATGAAGGATCTTCAGAAAGAGTTAGAAGCCAAATTCAAGTAAAGAAAAAAACAGGAAAGGGGCATAAAATGCCCCTTTTTAAAATGAATTGTGTTATACTAATATAGCAAGATGGAGGACAGATGAAGAAGTATTTAGGGATTCTGGGACTTTTGACGGTAACGGTCATCTGGGGCGGAGGTTTCGTGGCAAGCGATATGGCGCTTGAGACCCTCTCGCCGTTTCAGATCATGGTGATCCGTTTCCTGATTGCGGCAGTGCTGATGACATTGTTTGGCATTAAGCAGATCAAGACGATTTCCAGAGAAGAGATTCGCTGCGGCTTCTGGCTTGGGGCGGCTCTTTTCGGAGGATTCGCACTGCAGATCATTGCACTGCAATATACGACGCCTTCTAAGAATGCATTTCTGACGGCGACGAATGTAGTATTTGTACCATTTATCGCACTGGTGATATACAGGAAGAAGATCGAAGTCCGAAGCTTGATCGGAGCCGTGATGGCGCTTGCCGGAGCGGGCGTGCTTTCGCTTAAGAATGATTTTTCCATTGGGCTTGGCGATGGGCTGACGCTGCTGTGCGCAGTATGCTTCGCGCTTCAGATATTTCTGACAGGAGAATATGTAGGAAGGATACGTCCGGCGGTGCTTAATTTCCTGCAGATGACGACAGCGTGTGTGCTGTCGGCGGCGGGTCTTCTGCTCTCGGGGGATTTCACATTCGCCCCGTCTACGAGAAGCCTTCTGGCGGTGCTGTATCTGGGCGTGGTGAGTACGACCATTACTTATCTTCTGCAGACCGTATCGCAGAAATACGTGGATGAGACCAAGTCTGCGATCATCCTGTCCATGGAGGCAGTATTCGGGACATTTTTCTCCGTGCTGCTGCTCCATGAGAATGTGACGGTGCGTATGCTTGCGGGTTCGGCGCTGATACTGGCGGCAGTGCTGGTATCGGAGGTCTCATTTAAGAAGGAAAGTAAAAGTAACTAAATCATATATTAAAGGTGGGCATCATATGGCAACAATAAAAGAGATTGCGGCAAAGGCGGGAGTGTCGATCGCGACCGTGTCCCGTGTATTGAATCACGATGAGACGCTGAATGCACAGGACGAGACTAAGAAGAGGATATTTGAGATCGCGGAGGAGCTTGAGTATGAGCCGCGCGTCCAGAAGAGACGGAAGAAGAAGCTTAAGATCGGGATGTTCTGTTCCTATTCTCCGACAGAGGAACTGGAGGATCCCTATTATCTGTGTATCCGTCTCGCCATTGAGAAGATGCTTGAGGAGGAGGGCTACAAGAAGCAGCCCGTGACTCTTGAGGATACCCGGGATTCCCTGGAAGGGGTTGACGGGATCATCTGCACCGGAACCTTTGGACATGCCGCGGTTGAGCGGATCGGTTCCTGGGGGAAGCCGGTGGTATTTATCGATGCCTGCCCGGACCTTAACCGATTTGATGCGGTTGTGATCGATTACCGGAAGTCGGTGATGGAGATCCTGGATTATTTTATCGAGAACGGACATACGAAGATCGGGCTGATCGGAGGTATCGAGGCGGATGAGGATGAGAACGGTGTGTTAGATCCCAGAATATCCGGTTTCAGGGATTATCTGGAACAGAAGGGATTGTATCATCCGGAATATGTGAAGACAGGCAGATATCATGCGCATTACGGTTATACCCTTCTCAAAGAGCTGAAGGAGGAGGGGAATCTTCCAACGGCGTTATTCGTTGCCAACGATTCCATGGCTGTGGGGTGCTATAAGGCTGCATATGAGTTGGGGATATCCATCCCAAAGGATATCAGTATTATCGGATTCAATGATATACCGACAGCCAAATACATGATCCCTCCGCTGACGACAGTGCGGCTCTACATGGAATTCATGGGAGAATATGCAGTCCGCATGCTGGAAGAGCGGATCTTAAGCGGCAGGGAGATCAGTGTGAAGGTGACGGTTCCTACGAAGCTGTACGTCAGGGACAGCGTAGGCAAGGTCTGTAAGTAAGCTGGCATAGACGAAATATCTATGCGGGCGGGGCGATGCGCCTGAGGATCTTCACCAGCTCCGCAGGCGTTTCTTTTGCGCCGTTTGAAGACCAGGAAATATACAGGTTATACAGTGCGCCTGCGAAGGCCTGCAGGCCGTAATAATGTTCGATCCCGTCTTCCGGCTTGTGCCAGGTCTCAAGCATATATCGGCTGATAGCGGTCAGCAGGAGATGTCCCAGGCCGCTTTTGAATAAGCTGTCGAGGAATTCTTTGTGTTTTTCAAAATAAGAAAAGCAGTGATAGAGGTTGGCGGGAGCGTAGGCGTGCTGATCCAGCGATAGTTCGCGGGCCTCGCGCTGATAATCGGCCAGCGCTTCCTCCAGATAAGAGGAGAAGATATCTTCTTTGGACTGATAATTCCGATAATAAGTCATCCTTGATACACCGGCTTTCTCCGTCAATTCGGATATGGAGATGGCGGACAGCGGTTTTTCCTTTAACAGCAGCATCAATGCGGTTACCATGCATTCCCGGGCTAATTTGTTAGCCTGGTTTTTTCTTTCTGTATCCATGAACAAAATCCCCCTGTTTGTAACAGTTGTGTGACAACGTATTGAAATTTGATTTTTAAAGTGATACAATTTGTCACACTTATTATAATAGAAATAAGGGCGGCATTTCAAGATGCAAATTGTAGGCAGAAGGGGGAATTATGATATGAGGACAGCGGTCATGACAGACAGTAACAGCGGAATTACGAAGAGTGAAGCGAAAGAGTTGGGGATATTTTCCCTTCCGATGCCGGTGATCATTGATGGCGAGATCTGTTATGAAGGGATCGATCTTACTCAGGAGAGATTCTATTCAAGCCTTACAGGCGGGAAGGACGTGACGACTTCTCAGCCCTCTCCGGGAGAAGTGATCGGGATGTGGGACGCGATCTTTGCGGAAGGATATGACGAGATCGTCCATATCCCTATGTCCAGCGGCTTAAGTAATTCCTATGAGTCGGCGGCAGGGCTTGCGGCGGATTATGACGGCAGGGTGCAGGTGGCGGATAATCATCGGATCTCCGTGACGCTGCGGGAATCGGTGCTTGAGGCAAAAGAGCTTGCAGATCAGGGATTGTCGGCGAAGGAGATCCGGGAAGAGCTGGAGATCCGGGCCTATGAGTCCTGTATCTATATCACGGTGGATACGCTGGAATTCCTGAAAAAGGGCGGAAGGATCACACCGGCTGCGGCTGCCCTTGGCGCGGTGCTGAATATCAAACCGGTGCTGACGATACAGGGAGAACGGTTGGATGCATTTGCCAAGGTCCGGGGGATGAAGAAGGGGAAGCATAAGATGTTAGAGGCATTGAAGCAGGATCTTGCCACACGCTTTCAGGGGATCGAGATGAGCCGGATCGTCATCGGGGCGGCAGGCTCCGGGCTTGGCGAGGAAGAAGAGAGAGAATGGACGGAGACGCTTAAGGCTGCATTCCCGGACGCAACCGTATACTATAATCCGCTGTCTTTCAGTATCGGGAGCCATACCGGTCCGGGGGCGGTGGGAACGGCGATCAGCATTCGGAGATCATAGGTGCTTAGTATAATAATTCTGCATGCATACGGAACTGTAGGGGAATATTACCTACAGTTCCGTTTTTTCACCGGTGAACATCAGTGTCAGATCAATCTATCCCAAGCATTGGAATCAGTTCATCAAGCAATGGGGGTTTTGGACTTCAAGATATTTACAAAAGGATACAAAAAGGATATATTTAACTGATAAAATATCACCATACAGGAAATGGAGAACATATATGGAACGGAGATTATTGATCGTAGAAGACGACTGCCTGCTTACGGAGGCTGCCGCCGATTACTTCACCGGTAAGGGCTGGAGGGTCGAGACGGCAGAGGATGGGGTAAAAGCGCTGGAATTGCTGAGAAGAAAAAGCTATCATCTGATCCTTCTGGATGTGATGCTGCCTGGGATGGATGGGTTCGCCGTGTGCCGCAAGATCCGCAAGTACAGCAATATCCCTGTGATCTTTATAACCGCCCGCGTATTGGAGGAGGATAAGCTGAACGGGTATGCCTTGGGAGCGGACGACTATGTGACGAAGCCCTTCTCCCTGCCGGTCTTATATGCCAAGGCGATGGCGCTGACGGGAAGAGTGCAGGGGATCAACAGTTTTGCAGAGCTGGCCGGTCTTAAGATAGATGTACAAAGCCACAAGGTATTTAAGAATGGCGAATTGCTGCCGCTGCCGCCGAAGGAATATGAGATGCTTCTGTTCTTCATGCAGAATCCGGGGAGGATCTTCAGCCGGGAACAGCTCTTGATCCGTTTCTGGGGGTATGATTTCGACGGGAATGAACGGGTGGTGGACAATCATATCAAGAAGCTGCGGAAAGCTGTCGGTTCCTGCGGATGCACCATTGAGACGGTGCGCAAATTCGGGTATCGGCTGACGGTGAATGAAAAGTAAAACCGGTCTGTTCGGTAAGATGAGCAGGCGGGACCATTCTGTCTGAAAAATGGAGGTGTTGCATGTGAAGGAAGCAGCAAGAAGAAGGAAGAGAAGATTCTGGAAGCCTGTGGCGGCAGGCTTTATGGCGCTGTATCTGCTGACAATGGGCCTGGCTACTTATCTGGTGAAGGAAAAGTACGTAGATGAGTATGCACAGGCATTTGAGGAAATCACCCTTTTCCTGATCAATACGGCATCCGAGAAAGAGAATGAGATGCGTCCGTCAGATGAAGAAGCAAGAATAAAGAGAAGGGATGAGATTGTAAAAAGAGAAGCCGAAGAAGCCAATAAAAAACTTGAGGAAGCAAGGCGGGAAGCGGGAAAGGCAGATACAGAGAATGTGGGCGAGGAAACGGCAGACAAGATACAGGAAGAAGATGCGAGAGAAATATCTGGGGAAGAAAAGTTCTCTGAGGAGACCGCTTCCGGGGAAGATACCAACAAAATAATATCAGAAGAATGGGGAGAAGAAGAGAGGACGGAGTTCTACCAGAAATTGGTTGATGAATGCTTCCGGAGTACAGGGAAGCAGGAGATGAAAGGTTCGGCTGCCGTCTATGATACGGAGGGAAAACTTCTTGCCAAAAGCTGTGATGCGATCGGTGATCTGGCGTCGGCTGTCAGCACGAACGGTCAGAAGAACGGGCCGTTTGTGCTGGATGATTATCTGTCATCCAGGCAGAAGGAGGAAATGGCAGAATATTGCTGGAAAGACAGGATGACGGCAGAAGGTCATGATACAATGCCGGAGAAATATCGGTTTTTGATTCGAACCTCTTCGGATGGTAAGGAGCTGTATGATATCTTTGTCCAGGAGTTAACATGGGAAGAGGGACGGGAAGCAGCGAAGAAGCGGTATGTAGATCCGCTTACCGGAAGCATTGCCAGTTATGAGACCGATGCCTATATCGATTACGAGACCGGCATAGAGACTGGTGAGAGGCAGGTATTCTATGTAACAGACAGCCACGTGGTGTGGGAATGGACGAACCCGGATGTGCAGGAAGGGCAGAAGGCGAAAGGAAAGCTTCAGAATGCGGGTATGAATTTTTCACATATGGAGACCTTTGAGGAATGGCGCAGATGGAGTTCCAGTGAATATCTCCATGGGTACCCTGAGAAGGGAGAATTTTATCTGGAAGAAGGGAATCTCTACCGCGGATTAAGAATTGATTCGGACGGATTCTATTACAGGTGCAGATTCCAGGGGAAGGTTTGGGGCGGCGATGATCCTTGTGCGTATATAGAAGTCCGGATGGAGGAACGTCCCTGGATTGCCGCTCTTGATTATATGAAATGTGTATTTCTTGCAGGATTTGTGCTGGCTGTTGGATGTATGGCATGGATCATCCGGGCATTCGAAAGGGTCTATGATCGGCAGATGACGCTTGAGGCGACCAGGCGGGATCTTACCAATGCCATGGCCCATGAACTCAAGACGCCTCTTGGTATCATCCGGAATTTTACGGAGAATCTGATCGAACATAATATGGAAGAGAAGCGGGATTATTATCTCTCCCAGATCATCGGGCAGACAGAAGAGATGGATCATCTGGTGGCGGAGATGATCGAGATCGCGAAGCTTGACTCCGAAGAGCTGGTGCTTAAGAAAGAGACCATATCCTTTGCGGAATTAATCCGGGAGCAGATGGGGCGGTTTACCCCATTGATCGAGGAGAAGAATTTGCAGGTGCAATACCGGGTGGAGGCGGATCTGCAGATAGACGGTGACAGAGAATATCTGGCGAAAGCGGTGTGGAATCTGCTGTCTAACGCGGTGGAATATAATGTGCCGGATGGACGGATCGATGTAGTTGTGAAAGAAAGATGGTGCAGTATTGAAAATACGGGGGCACATCTGAGTGAGGATCAGATCATGCACGCATTCGACCTGTTCTATACCGGGGATAAGAGTCGGGGAAAGAGAGAGCGTCATATGGGACTTGGATTATTCCTGGCGAAGAGGATCTTTGGGCTTCATGGGGTGGAGCTTATGATAGAGAATGCGGATGAAGGCGCACGGGTGGTGATGAGGAGATAGGCGGGGATTTTACTCTGTGGGAAATCTGATGCTGCTCATGAACAATTCGTAGAAATCGTCTTCGCCTGCCAGCATCGGGGAATTCTCACCTCCGCCGTTGGTGCTGCGCTTCATAGCGGCATGGAATTCCTCCCCGGCACAGATCAGGTCCATCTCGTAGATCTCGTATCCAAGCTCACGGCATACTCTGCAGAATGCTGTGAGTGGATCTTTTTCCTGTGCGGTATCTAACAATTTGTTTCGGATATCTGAATCGTGCAGCGCTTTGCGCTGCAGATCGTCCAACATTGTTATAACATTCATAGATTTTTCACCCCATAATTAGACAAGATTATTCGTTCAATTATAACCAAGACTTTTTGGAATATTATAGCTGATAGAGTTGGATTTTTCAAGCATTGTATATTCCTTTTTCTCTTCCAATAGTCGTACATATGCGGTATAATATAAGGAAATTACAGGAGGATACATAAGAGATGAATCTTAGATTACTTGAAGATCTGCAGAACAATATATCGAGGGTAATGATTGGGAATGAGAGAACGATGAAGCTTCTCCTTACGGCGATCCTTGCGAAGGGGCACGTACTCTTGGAAGATGTGCCGGGAACAGGCAAGACCGTGCTTGCCAAGTCTCTTGCCAGGTCTGTCCGCGCACAATTTGGGCGTATCCAGTTCACTCCGGATCTGCTTCCGTCCGATGTGACTGGGCTTAATTATTTCGATGCCGGGAGAGGAGAATTCGTATTCCGGGAAGGTCCGGTATTCTGTAATATCCTCTTGGCAGATGAGATCAACCGTGCAACTCCCAAGACACAGAGCAGCCTTCTGGAGTGTATGGCGGAGGGGCAGGTGACGGTGGACGGGAAGACGAGGACTATAGAAGAGCCTTTTTTTGTGATCGCGACACAGAATCCGATAGAGACACTGGGTACATTTCCGCTTCCGGAGGCGCAGACAGATCGTTTCTTGATGCGGATCAGCATGGAAGATATGACGCCAGGGCAGGAGTTCGCCATGGTAGAGAGGTTCCTTACCGATGAACCTCTCTTGTCGCTTGAGGGGATCTGCGGGAAGGAAGAGATCCTGGAACTTCAGGAGCAATGCCGCAGGATGTATGTTCATGAAGATCTGATCAAATATATGATAGAGATCGTCCATGCGACACGGAAGCATCCGAAGGTAATGCAGGGGGTCAGCTCCCGAGGAACACTGGCGTTTGTGCGGGCGGCTCAGGGCTTTGCCATGACAGAGGGCAGGGAATATGTAGTGCCGGAGGATGTCAAGAGTGTTGCCGCTCCGGTTCTCGCGCATCGGCTTGTGCTGTCAGTCCCGGCCGAGAAGGCTAGATATGAGGAAGAGGTGGTTCGGGAGATCGCAGACCTGGTTAAGGTTCCGGTTGAGGAATGGGGAATAGGGTAAAGGAGAGGTAATCATGTTGTTCTTACTGCTTGCCGGGTGTGTGTTGTTCTATCTGCTTCAGCATATTATTTACAGGAGATACTGGAATGCGGGACTTGATGTGGCAGTGGACTTTGAGACGCGTTCTGCCTATGAAGGAGACATTTCTTATCTTAGAGAAGAGATCGTAAATGATAAACGACTCCCTCTTCCAGCGTTGGAAGTGAACCTTGCCCTGAATCGTGCGCTTAGATTCGAAGGAGAAGCGAAGGAGAATGCGAATGTGACGGATCAGAGCTACAGAAGAGATATATTCTCCCTCTTTATCCGTCAGAAGGTAATCCGAAGACTTTCCTTTGTATGTGAAAAACGCGGGTTTTATGAACTTACCAAGGTTGATGTGATCGGATATGATTTTTTCTTCCGAAGAAGCTTTCACGACGACAGAAGGTTGAAGACGGCTCTGTATGTATATCCGAAGCTTGTTGATACCCACCGGATCACGTTGCTTAGCAGAGCCGTATCAGGTATGATCGTGACGCAGAACAGATTGTTTCCGGATCCTTTTTGTTTCTCTGGTATCAGAGATTATCAGCCTGCCGATCCGATGCATCATATTAACTGGAAAGCATCTGCGAAGGGGCAGGGACTTCTGGTCAATCAATTCGACTCTACAACTGATATCCGGATGAAGATCATTCTGGATACGGAGGATTCCAGGGGGATCCGGCAGGAGGAACTGACGGAGGAGGGGATACGGATCGCGGCATCTCTGGCTTCTTGTATCATGAGGGCGAAGATGGAGCTTACTGTTACTGGAAACGGGATGAAGCCTATTCATCTGAAGGAGGGCGCGGGACAGATACGGGCGTTATATCAGGAGCTTGCCCGAATTGATACGGACAAGCCGGCTGCGAGGATTTGTGAGAATCTGAGAGCAGAAAGAGAGAAGGCCGGGACAGGCATGATCTATGTAATCATTTCTGCGAATCAGGACATAGATACTGCCAAAGCGGTTGCAGCCATGGCAGAAGGCGGCGCAGAGATCCTGTGGGTAGTGCCGGTACGTGCTTCTGACGGAATTGTGACGTGTAATATCAGGAATGTCAATGTGTTGAAATGGGAGGTGCAGATATAATGAAAGCAAAGAGCCGCATACTGATCCTGCTTTCCTGGATCCACGATATTCTACTTCTGGAAGGAGTTCATGTATTTGCTGCCGCCGTGCAAAATATAAGAGGGCATGAGCTTAGCGTGTTTCTTCTGAGGGGGCTTACTATGCTTGTTTCGGTGATCCTTTCCTACTTTATCATCTGTAAATGCAAGAATTTATGGCTTTTTCTTGTATTTTCTCTGGCGGTTACCTGGGGAATGTGGGTAGTCAGCAGAAGTATATTTATAGGAAGCCTTACGGCTCTAGTGTTTTTGTTTCGCTGCTATGTGAAGCTGAAACAGGGGGAGATTCGAAGGCGGATGCGGGAATTGCCCGGCGAGGCAGGCGTGCAGGAGAGCCAGCAAGCGTGGGAAGTACCGACGCTGCTGGATTCGCCCAGGATGATACATTGTCTGATCTTTGTGTTTCTGTACCTGGGTGTGCTTTCATTTCACCGGGATACACTTTTGTATTTGATGTTAGGAATTCTTGGGGCGGAGTTTTGTGTCTGCCTGGCATATGTCTATCTGGAGAGCCTTGATCAGTTTATACAGGTCAATATCCGCGTTGCGAATCTTCCGGTCCATTCTATGAAAAGAATCGGGACTGCCATTCTGTTGTCCGGAATGACCGGGCTTGTTTTGTTCATGCTTCCCGCTGTAATCTATCATGAAGAACCTCTGGCGCAACTCCGGTTTGAGCCGTTGGAGATGGGTGGAGGGGAGATCATTTACTACGAAGAGGATGGGGGAAATGATCCGATGCTGGAAGAACTGATGAAGCTTCGGGCACAGGCGAAGGAGACTCCCAAGTGGCTTAGGCAAGCCTCGGAGGTTCTGTCCGTTCTTGCGCTGATCGGTATTGCTTATCTGGCATTGAGACTGGTCTATGCAGCGCTTCGAAGAGCGGCGGACGCATTCTCAGATGATGGCGATGAGGTTGTCTTTCTCAGAAAGGAGGACGGCAGGGAAGGAATCAGAAGGCTGCCGAGAGTAATAGTCAGAGAAGGAAGACTATCTCCCAACAGGAAAATACGGAGATTCTATAAGCGGCTGATCAGGCGTACCTTAAAAGAAAGGCCGCCTGGCTATGAAACACCGCTTGAACTGGAGATCAGGGCGGGATTGTATGAGGATGGAGATGAGAAGATGCCGAAGATTCACGAATTGTATGAAAAAGCGCGGTATGGAGGGGAGCAGTGTACGAGGGAAGAAGTAGCTACTTTATCTTGCCTAAGTAGATAGTTCCCCAATTACACATTTCGTCAAGGATAGGCGCAAGGGTATTGCCGAAATCTGTCAAAGAATACTCTGTTTTGGGAGGAACGACGGGATAGACTTTTCGGCTGATCAATCCATCGTTTTCAAGCTCCCGCAATTGCTGTGCCAACATCTTGTCGGTTGCTTTGGGTATTAGTCTGTGAAGTTCACTGTATCTCAGGGTTTTTCCCATAAGATGCCAGAGGATCACGGATTTGTATTTTCCGCCGATCAAAGAAATCGTTGCTTCAACCGGACAGGTAAAGCTATTCTTACAATTTACACTCATAGAATCTCTCCTAACTAACTTTTTGGATAGTATATACCTAAAAAGTGCATTATTGCTTTATAATTTGTTTGGGATATAATTATAGTACAGGGAAACCTGAAAATCAAGTTTAGGAGGAATATATATGAGTTTTTTAGAAATGGCAGAAGCGAGATATTCAGTTCGTGATTACACAGACAAAAAGGTAGAGCAGGAAAAACTAAAAAAAATACTTGAGGCCGCTCATGTTGCACCCACTGCGGCAAATAAGCAGCCTGCCCGTCTGGTCGTTGTACAGGAAGAGGAGGGACTGAAAAAGATCGGAAAGGCCGCGAATATCTATGGAGCACCGCTGGCTATTATCGTTTGTTCCGACCATACCAAAGCATGGACGCGTCCTTTCGATCAGAAGAAGACTACCGATATAGACGCTACGATCCTGACGGATCATATGATGATGGAGGCGGCTGAACTGGGATTAGGCTCTGTGTGGATCTGTTATTTTAAGCCGGATGTGATCAGGCAGGAATTTCAGCTTCCTGATACGCTTGAGCCTGTCAATATTTTGGCGATAGGATATGCAAATGGAAGTCCTGCAGATCCGAAGCGTCATGTAACACAGCGTATTCCGTTGGACGAGTTGGTTTATTACGAGAATTTGTAGACGTTATTTGTATACTGTATTTAATCAAGGGAATGTTGCATCCGCATATTCCCTTTTTTGTATTCATATGATATAATTTACTGTAAATATGGTTTATGAAGAACATGAAGATAACGCAGAATAAGGAGTATGGACTTATGAAGAGAGTATTGTTGAAACTTAGTGGGGAAGCTCTCGCGGGTGATAAGAAGACTGGATTTGACGAGGCAACCTGCATAGGGGTTGCAAGGCAGGTCAAGAGATTAGTGGATGACGGGATTCAGGTTGCGATCGTGACAGGCGGCGGTAATTTCTGGAGAGGAAGAACCAGTGAGACGATCGACAGGGTGAAGGCGGACCAGATCGGGATGCTTGCGACGGTGATGAACTGTATCTATGTATCCGATATCTTCCGTTATGCGGGGATGAAGACGGAGGTATTTACACCGTTCGTGTGCGGTGCATTTACATCGTTATTCTCGAAGGATGCGGCAGTTGAGGCGCTCGACATGGGGAAGGTTATCTTTTTCGCCGGAGGAACGGGTCATCCGTACTTTTCAACCGATACGGGAGCCGTGCTCCGTGCGATAGAGATCGGGGCGGATGCGATGCTGCTTGCGAAGGCGATTGACGGTATCTATGACAGTGACCCGAAGGTGAATCCGGAAGCGAAGAAGTATGACGAGATCTCGATTCAGGAGATCATAGACAAGAAGCTTGCGGCAGTGGATCTGACAGCTTCTATCATGTGCCTGGAGAATAAGATGCCGATGCTGGTGTTCGGGCTGAATGAGGAGAACAGTATCGTAGAGACGATGACAGGAACATTTACAGGGACGAGGGTTACGGTATAAATTACCTCGGAATATAGACTGAGAAGCAAGGAATATCCGAGAGTATGATATAAATTATGATATAAATTATGATATAAATTCAGGGAGGATCAAGATCATGAATGAAAGATTAAAAGTGTATGAAGAAAAGATGACAAAGACTATGACGAACTTAGACGGCGAGCTAGGAACTATCAGGGCAGGACGTGCGAACCCGAATGTACTGAACCGGATCAAGGTTGACTATTACGGAACCCCTTCTCCGATCCAGCAGGTTGCGAATGTGTCCGTGCCGGAGCCTCGTATGATCCAGATTCAGCCGTGGGAGAAGAATATGTTGAAGGTGATCGAGAAGGCGATCCAGGTATCGGATCTTGGTATTCACCCGACCAACGACGGCTCGATGATCCGATTGGTGTTCCCGGAGCTTACGGAGGAGCGCAGGAAAGAACTGGTGAAGGATGTTAAGAAGAAGGGAGAAGCAGCGAAGGTTGCGATCCGTAATATCCGACGTGACGGTAATGATGCGCTTAAGAAGCTTAAGGGTTCCGAGGTGTCAGAAGATGAGATCAAGGATATGGAGACAGAGCTTCAGAAGCTTACGGATAAGTATGTGAAGGATGTGGACAAGGCTGTAGACACCAAGTCGAAGGAAGTTATGACGGTTTAGTGATTTTTTAATGAGAGTGGGGGCAGACCAGTAACCTGTGGTGGGGTCTGTCCCCGTTTATGCCGTGTACGGGGATTCATTCGGAGGACAGCTGGTCCCCGATATTAATTTTAAGAAGGAGCAGATGGATATGGTTATACCGCAGCATGTAGCGATCATATTGGATGGGAACGGACGCTGGGCGAAATCAAAAGGAATGCCGCGCAATTACGGACATGCCCAGGGGAGTAAGAATGTGGAGAAGATCTGTGAGGATGCTTACCGTATGGGAATCAAGTATCTGACTGTGTATGCATTTTCCACGGAGAACTGGAACAGGCCGCAGGATGAGGTGGATGCGCTGATGAAGCTTCTGCGCAATTATATGAAGACTTGTCTTAAGACGGCGGCGAAGAATGATATGAAGATCCGGGTGATCGGTGATGTGACGAGACTGGATGAGGATATACGCGGCAGGATCGCAGAGCTTGAGGAGTCCACGAAGAACAACGGGGGGCTGAATTTCCAGATTGCGATCAATTATGGGAGCAGGGATGAGATTCTCCGCGCCGTAAGGAGGCTTGCCAGGGATTGTAAAGAACAGAAGCTTAAACCAGATCAGATTGACGAGAGGATATTTGAGGGTTATCTGGATACCCATGATATCCCGGATCCGGATCTGTTGATCCGTACAAGCGGGGAATTGCGGCTATCGAATTATCTGCTGTGGCAGCTTGCGTATACGGAGTTTTATTTTACGGATGTGCACTGGCCGGATTTCACGAAGGAGGAGCTGATGAAGGCGATCGAGCAGTATAATGCCAGAGACCGGCGTTACGGAGGGGTAAAGGAGGCAGAAGATGTTTAAGACCAGGTTGTTGAGCGGGATCGTGTTGGTGATCGTGCTGATCGCGACGGTAGGATATGGAGGCAATCTGCTGTTTGCGTTTCTTGCCGTGATCAGTGTGATCGGGATGACAGAATTATATAAGGTAGTCGGTGTGCAGGGAAAGGCGCTGGGGTTTGCAGGATATCTGGCGGCGGTTCTTTATTATGGGCTTCTTTATACGGAACATATGGAGTATGTGACCATGCTGTCAATTCTGTTCCTTGTCCTTATTATGGCAGTATATGTATTTACATTTCCGGCGTTTCGGGCGGAACAGGTCATGACAGTGTTCTTCGGGTTCTTCTATGTGGCGGTCATGCTCTCCTATGTATTCCAGACCAGAGAGCTTGCGGACGGAAGTGTTGTGGTATGGCTGATCTTCTTAAGCTCTTGGGGGTGCGATACCTGCGCTTACTGTGTGGGAATGCTGATCGGAAAGCGTAAGATGGCTCCGAAGTTAAGTCCGAAGAAGTCCGTGGAAGGCGGAGTCGGCGGGATTCTCGGCGCGGCCCTTCTCGGCGTAATATTCGCGGCTGCCATGAATCAGTGGGGCGGGACGGATGCCAATCCGCTTCATTATGCAATGATCTGTGCCGCGGGCGGCGCCATTTCCCAGGTGGGCGATCTGGCGGCTTCCGCGATCAAGCGTAACCATGAGATCAAGGATTACGGGAAGCTGATCCCGGGACACGGCGGGATCCTGGACCGGTTTGACAGTGTGATCTTCACGGCGCCGGTGATCTATTATCTGGCAGCCTTATTGGCGGGTAATCTGTAATTGGAAGCTGCAAGTGTGCGGCAGCACGAATTTTGCGAATGGATGGTTCATATAAATATTGATATACAAGTGAGGTAATATATGAAGAAGATAGCCATATTAGGATCTACGGGTTCGATCGGAACCCAGACGTTAGAGGTTGTCAGGGAGAATGGCGACATCCAGGTGCTCGGTATTGCGGCGGGCAGTAATATCGGTCTTCTGGAAGAGCAGATACGGGAATTTCACCCGCGGTTGGCCGCAGTCTGGTCCGCAGAGAAAGCGGGAGAGCTCAGAACCAGGATCGCTGATACGGATACCCGTGTGGTATCAGGAATGGATGGGCTTCTGGAAGTATCAATTATGGAGGATACGGAGATACTAGTTACAGCGGTTGTCGGGATGATCGGACTTCGCCCCACGATCGAAGCAATCAAAGCCGGTAAGGATATTGCCCTGGCCAACAAGGAGACGCTTGTTACGGCGGGGCATCTTATCATGCCGCTCGCCAGGGAACACCATGTATCCATCCTTCCTGTGGACAGTGAGCACAGCGCGATCTTCCAATCCTTGCAGGGCAATGAGAAGAAGAAGGTCCATAAGATCCTTCTGACGGCTTCCGGCGGTCCGTTTCGGGGGAAGAAGGAGGAAGATCTGCTTGAGATCAGGGTTGAAGATGCATTGAAGCATCCGAACTGGGCGATGGGCCGGAAGATTACCATTGATTCTTCCACCATGGTCAATAAAGGACTGGAAGTCATAGAGGCGAAATGGCTGTTTGGAGTCGATGTGGACCGGGTACAGGTCGTGGTGCAGCCTCAGAGCATCATTCACTCAATGGTAGAATATGTAGACGGTGCGATCATGGCAGAGCTTGGCACGCCGGATATGAAGCTGCCGATCCAGTATGCGCTCTACTATCCGGAGAGAAGGTATCTGCCGGGAGAGAGGGTTGATTTCTGGAGCCTTGGGAAGCTGGAATTCGAGAAGCCGGATATGGATACGTTCTATGGCCTGAAGCTGGCATATGAGGCGGGGGAGAAGGGCGGTTCGCTTCCGACTGTATTTAATGCGGCCAATGAGCTGGCAGTCCGGCAATTCTTGAACCGTGAGATCAAGTATCTCGAGATCGTGGAGATCATCGAGGATTGTATGCGTGCGCATCAGAATATTGCCAATCCGTCGCTTGAGCAGATATTGGATACGGAAGCGGCAACTTATGACAGGATCAACAGTAGGAGGTAACTCATAATTTGGGAATTATATTAGCAATCTTAATCTTTAGTTTTATAGTGTTCTTTCATGAACTGGGACATTTTTTGCTTGCCAAGATGAATGGCGTGGAGGTAAATGAATTCGCCGTCGGGATGGGGCCGGCGATCTATTCCCGCGAATATAAGGGGACAAAATATGCGGTCAGGATCTTTCCCATCGGCGGCTTCTGCGCAATGGGAGAGGATGACGAAGCGACGGAATCTCCGAATAATTTCAACAATAAGTCTGTATGGGCGCGGATCTCGGTGATCGCGGCAGGGCCGGTTTTCAATTTCATCCTGGCATTTATATTTTCCGTGATCCTGACTGCCATGGTCGGATACGATAAGCCGGTGGTAAGCGGGGTGGAAGAAGGTTATCTAGCTGCCGAGGCAGGGATCCAGGCGGGCGATACCATTGTTAAGATGGGAGGGAAGAGGATTCATCTCTTCCGTGAGGTCAGCGTATACAACCAGTTCCATCAAGGAGAAGAGGTGGCGGTCACTTACCGCCGTAACGGGGAAGAGAAGACGGTGACGTTGACCCCTAAGGAGGATAAGGAACTGGGGTATGAGAGGCTTGGAATCTCTTCGTCCGGGTATGAGAAGGCGAATCTTCTGACGGCTCTGCAGTATGGCGTCTATGTGGAAAGATTCTGGATCAACACAACTCTGGAGAGTCTTAAGATGCTTGTCACCGGGAAGGTCGGCATAGACCAGCTCTCGGGTCCGGTGGGGATCGTGGATGTTGTGGATGATTCGTATAAGGAGAGCCGGTCATATGGATTTATGGCAGTGTTGGCACAATTGCTGTATATTGCGATCCTGATATCTGCAAACTTAGGTGTGATGAATCTTCTGCCGCTGCCGGCGCTGGATGGAGGAAGGCTTGTATTCCTGTTCGTGGAGGCCGTAAGGCGCAAACGGGTGCCGCCGGAGAAGGAAGGGTATGTCCATCTGGTAGGGATTGCATGCCTGATGATATTGATGGTATTTGTGATGTTCAATGATATACGGAGAGTGTTTTTTTAAAATGTAAATCAGGAAATTTTGTCTTGACTTAGAGTGAACTCCAGATGTTATATTTAGTATAATGACACACGAAAGCGAAGAGGTGGAAGCATGACGATCTCAGAGGTTAGTAAGAAATACGGAATCTCACAGGATACGCTCAGATATTATGAGCGGATCGGAGTCATCCCTCCGGTGAACCGCAACGGAAGCGGTCTGCGGGATTACACGGAGGATGACTGCGGCTAGGTGGAGCTTGCCGCCTGTATGAGGAGCGCCGGCCTGCCGCTTGAGGCATTGACAGAGTATGTCAGGCTGAGCCGGGAAGGGGATGCTACGATCTCTGACAGAAGGCAGCTTCTTCTTGAACAGAAGGAACGGCTTCAAGTACAGCTTCGGGTGGTTCAGGAGACCATGGAACGGCTTGATTATAAGATTTCCTGTTATGACAGGGCGATGAAGACCGGCCGGCTGGTCTGGGACTAATTATAAACAAGTAGGAGGAGATAGATATGATTTGTAAAGAGTTTCAGGATTTGCAACTGTCTGCACTTGGCATGGGGACAATGAGGCTGCCGCTCACCGACGGGAAGGACGAGAACATTGATGAAGCGGCGACGGCCAGAATGGTGGAGTATGCCATGAATCACGGGATCAACTATTATGATACGGCGTGGGGATATCATGGCGGGAATTCGGAGCTTGTCATGGGAAAGATATTGAGTACATATCCGCGTGAAAAGTTCTATCTCGCGTCGAAGTTCCCGGGATATGATCTTGCCAACATGCCTAAGGTGGAGGTAATCTTTGAGAAACAGCTTGAGAAGTGTCAGGTTTCTTATTTTGATTTCTACCTGTTCCACAATGTCTGTGAGATGAATATAAACGAATATCTGGATGAGAAGTACGGTATCTTCGAGTATCTGATGAAGCAGAAGGAGAACGGAAGGATCCGGCATCTGGGATTCTCCGCTCATGGGGATTATGATATCATGAAGCGTTTTCTGGAAGCTTACGGCGAGCATATGGAGTTCTGCCAGATCCAGCTTAATTATGTGGACTGGAAGTTCCAGGAGGCGAAGGAGAAGGTAGAACTTCTGAATGAATATCATATTCCGATCTGGGTGATGGAGCCGGTGCGCGGCGGTATGCTGGCGTCGTTGTCTGATGAATACGCGAAGAAGCTTGAGACGTTTCGTCCGGATGAAGAGCCGGCAGCGTGGGCGTTCAGATTCCTGCAATCTATCCCGAATATCGTGGTGACGCTCTCAGGGATGTCCAACTTCGAACAGCTTGAGAAGAATATCCGGACATATGAGGAGGAGAAGCCTCTGAGTGCAGAAGAGATGGATACACTTCTTGGTATTGCTGACAGGATGATGAACGGAGTTCCGTGTACGGCCTGTCATTATTGTACAAGCCATTGTCCGCAGGGAATTGATATTCCTTCCATGCTGAAGCTGTATAATGAGCATAAGTTTTCGGGCGGCGGATTTATCGCTCCGATGGCGCTTATGGCAGTACCGGAGGATAAGCAGCCTTCTGCCTGTGTCGGCTGCAGAAGCTGTGAAGCAGTGTGCCCGCAGCAGATCAGGATTTCAGAGACATTGGCTGATTTTGCGGGAATGTTAAAAGCGTAGAGCAAGAGCTGCCGGGGGAATGCTGCCGCCCGGCAGTTCTTTCTATTCCAGCGAGCAACGAGCCAAGAGAGCATGCTTGCATGCACATTTGGCGACTGACGCGAGGGCTAAATACCCCGTTGCTCTGCAGCGCTACAAATTTGATGCCCCGTTGCTTGCAGAGGGGTCTTTGACTTTTAAGTTAACTCGGCGATTCTTGACACGCCCACGTATATTTCAGAAACCTTATACCAGGTGCTGTAGTCTGTGATACCGGTCTGGGGGAGGCCGAACACCGACTGGATCTTGCGGATGGCAGCGGATGTGGCAGGACCGTAGATCCCGTCGACCGTAACCTTTGGGATGGCGGGGTAGGAGCCGGCGATCACGTTGATCTGTTCCTGGAGCTGGCGTACCTTATCCCCTCTTGAGCCGATCTCCAGATTATATCCGGGCCAGGATGCCGGGATGCCGGAGATGGCTTCGGCGGTATTGATATACATGTTGTCGCCGTAGTAGTAACGGAGGATCTCGATGGGAGAGTAGCCCTGGTCGCCCAGGGACTTGCTTCCCCACTGTGTCATCCAGTTCGGACACTGCACCTGTCTTCCGTCGCAATACTGCGTCAGGATCGGCTGCTTGACATTGGGGCGTGACAGATAATCCGCGAACAATTCATCTACGATGACGGATATGGTATCGAAGATGTTGCGTTCCGGTATCCATTTGTGGTCGAAGGCGGTGGATGAAGTGATTGTAAATTCAAAGCCTTGATTTCTATACCATTCAGTGAAAACCCGGTTCAAAGTGAAGGACATGATCGCCAGCACATTGGCCCGAATCGTATCTGCGGGCCAGGTGGCATAGATCTCGCTGGAAGCCACATTCTTGATATAGTCCTTATATTTCACATAATAATTTGTGGCGGTCGTATCTCTTGGGCTTCCGTCATGCACGACGATATATTCAGGAACGACCACGCGGCTCAATACAATCTCTCCTGATTCGTTGATAGGTTTGATCTCGTCCTCCGGTATTTTCGGGGGATAGGTTCCATATAATGTATGTGCAGGGATTACAAATACTTCTTCGGAAGTTTCCGGTGTATCTATGGGGCTTAAAGTTATGTTCTGGATGGCGGTGACTGAGGAGAGGATCTCAGCGCCGGCAATGCTGACAGGCTCATATCCGGGAGCCGTTACCTGGAGCGTATATTCGGAGTAGGGCTGTACCTCATTTTCGGGGTCAAGGCTTAAGTCCAGCGGCGGGGCATCAAGCTCGATGGTTTCAGTCTGCCCGGAGGAATCCGTCGTGAGCTGTTCGAGCCGGCTGTCCGGGACACCGGTATAGGAGATAGAGACCGAAGCGTCGGCAATAGGGCGGGCGTCGATCTGTGATGTAAGATTGACCTTAAGCTTCCCTTTGTCAGGAGTGTCCTGCTGGGTCGCATTCATAATGTCCATAGGGGTACCTCATAAAGGATTTCTTACGGATAAGATATGAATGAAAGAAGAAAATGTTACTGATATTGTATATTTTGGGGAAAATGCATATAATATGATACAAGAGTCCCAAGCACGGAGGAATTCCGTGTATCATAAGTCAAGGAGTTAACATGAAGAGAAAACGGAAAAAAGGGGGTTGTATACATACGATAGCAGTGACCGTCGGTATGTTCTGTCTTGCAGTAGCGGTGATCTGTATTGCGTATGGAGTCGGCCTGAAAACGCAGATTGTGGGGAAAATAGAACGAGAATTTACGAAGCCGAAGGAGATACCCTTCCAGGAGGTGGTGATATCTGAGGATGAGGTGGAGCAGAAATTCTACTACCAGCAATTGAATGAGGAAGAAAGACTGGTCTATAAGGAGATATTGGAAGGAATACGGGGAAATACAGAGGAGATCTATATCCATGCCTCGGACGCAGAGCGGGCGAATAAGATTTTCCAGGATATCCTGAAGGATCATCCGGATATCTTCTGGTGCGACGGAACCATATCAGCGACCACCTACGGAGGATCAGAATCCTACACGGTGCTGAAACCGACATATATCTATGACGAAGCGTCAAAGGAGACGATGAAGGCCGAGATAGAAGGAGCCGCGGCACAGTGTTTGTCGGGAATTGCGGCGGATGATACGGAGTATAATAAGATTCTGTATGTCTATGAATATATAGTTGATACGGTCGATTATGACCTGGAGGCGCCGGATAATCAGAATATTTACAGTGTATTTGTCCATCAGCGGTCGGTATGTGCAGGTTATTCCAAGGCGGCGCAGTATCTGCTGGAGAGATTGGGTGTGTTCTGTACCTATGTGACCGGGACCACCGGCGGCGGACAGAACCATGCATGGAATCTGGTCATGTGTGAGGGGGATTATTATTACCTGGATGTGACCTGGGGAGATCCGGTATTCCAGGCTGCCGAAGGGGAAGAAGTAAGAGACTTTGAGAATATCAGCTATGATTATATGTGCTGTGATGATGCAGAGCTGTTCAAGAACCACACGCCTGACGAAGGCACAGCGCTTCCGGCATGTACGAAAATGAACCGTAATTACTACATGATGAATAACATGTATTATGAATCCTATGACAGCGGTTTGATCCTTCAGAGAATGAATGACGTAATCGCCTCCAGAGGGAATCCGGTGGTGATCAAGTTCGCCGATGATGCGCTCTATAACCAGGCGCATGATGACGTGTTCCAGAATGTGGTGAAGGCGGCGGCTAAGAATCTGGCTGAGTGGTATGGGCTTGACGAGGTGAGATATCAGTATATGGATGAGCCGGAACTTAATAAGATTACGGTATATTGGCAGTATGAGTAGAAAAAATATGGTTGAAAATCCTCAGATTTTGTAGTATAATTTTTACAATTTGAGGAGACGAGGATGTTTGCCGGACCATGTATAATAGGGCAGTTGTGCATGCAACTGCCCTTTTTGCGGAACTTTAATGACACCTTGGCTGCGCTTTTTGTTAGTATTTCAGAAAGGAAACGGGTGAATATATGAAAGCATTTCTTATATTGGAAGACGGGACAGTCTTTACAGGAACAAGTATAGGCGCCGCGAGGGATATGATCAGTGAGATTGTGTTCAATACTTCGATGACAGGATATCTTGAGGTGTTGACAGATCCTTCTTACGCCGGACAGGCGGTGGTGATGACGTATCCGCTGATCGGGAATTATGGGGTTACACCGGATATGGAATCGAAGAGGGCGTGGCCGGATGGATATATTGTAAGAGAACTGTCCAGGATGCCCAGCAATTTCCGCTGTGAGGGGGGACTGGAGGATTTCTTGAAGGAACAGGATATCCCGGGGATCGCCGGAATTGACACCCGTGCCTTGACCAAGCGACTGCGCGAGAAGGGGACGATGAACGGAATGATCACGACCAATGAGAACTATGATCTCCATCAGATACTTCCAAGGCTTAAGGGATATGCGATTGGGGATGTGGTGTCGCAGGCGTCCTGCCAAGAGAGATATGTCTTAGAAGGCGATGGCCCAAGGGTGGCCCTGATGGATTTTGGGGCGAAGAATAATATTGCCAGATCTCTGAACCAGCGGGGATGCCAGGTGACTGTCTATCCGGCCCATACGCCTGCGGATGAGATCATAGCAGCAGATCCGGATGGGATCATGTTGTCTAACGGGCCGGGGGATCCTCAGATGAATGTATCTATTATAGAAGAACTGAAGAAGCTTTATCGGACAGAGATTCCGATCTTCGCGATCTGTCTCGGGCATCAGCTGATGGCCCTTGCAAATGGCGGGAAGACCTATAAGTTAAAATACGGCCACCGGGGCGGGAATCATCCGGTTAAGGACTTAAGCGACAGCCGTGTCTACATATCCTCACAGAATCACGGCTATGCGGTGGATGCTTCGAGTATGGACCCGGCGGTTGCAAAGGAAGCATTTGTCAATGTCAATGACGGGACGAACGAAGGTCTCCGTTATATAGGAAAGAAGATATTCACGGTGCAGTTTCATCCGGAGGCATGTCCGGGTCCTAAGGATTCAGGCTATCTGTTTGACCGGTTTATCGATATGATGAAAGGAGTGTAGACCATGCCCAGGAATACAGCGATTAAGAAGGTACTGGTCATCGGGTCAGGACCGATCGTGATTGGACAGGCGGCGGAATTCGACTATGCAGGGACCCAGGCCTGCCGTTCTCTGAAGGAAGAGGGGCTTGAAGTGGTTCTGCTGAATTCTAATCCCGCGACGATCATGACGGATAAGGATATTGCGGACCGAGTCTATATCGAGCCGCTTACAGCAGAGGTGGTAGAGCAGTTGATCTTAAAGGAGCGGCCGGACAGTGTGCTGCCGACGCTTGGCGGGCAGGCAGCGCTCAATCTTGCCATGGAGCTTGAGGAGAGCGGATTCTTAAGAAAGCATCATGCAGCCTTGATCGGAACGACCTCAGAGACGATCAAGAAGGCGGAGGACAGGCTGGAGTTCAAGAAGACCATGGAGAAGATTGGGGAACCTTGTGCGGCGTCCCTGGTAGTAGAGACGGTGGAAGACGGTGTAAGATTCGCAGAAGAGATCGGTTATCCAGTGGTCTTACGCCCGGCCTACACGCTTGGCGGCAGCGGCGGGGGGATCGCGGACAACCAGGTTAAGCTTATGGAGATCCTGGAGAATGGACTCCGTCTCTCCCGCGTGGGGCAGGTTCTGGTGGAGCGCTGTATCGCGGGATGGAAAGAGATCGAGTATGAGGTGATGCGTGACGGCAGCGGCAACTGTATCACGGTCTGCAATATGGAGAATATAGACCCGGTGGGGGTACATACGGGAGACAGTATCGTGGTCGCGCCGTCTCAGACATTGGGAGACAAGGAGTACCAGATGCTTCGGACCTCTGCGCTTAATATTATCAGTGAGCTTAACATCACCGGAGGATGTAACGTGCAGTATGCCCTGCATCCGGAGACGTTCGAGTATTGCGTCATCGAGGTCAATCCCCGGGTGAGCCGTTCCTCTGCGCTGGCCTCCAAGGCGACAGGTTATCCCATAGCCAAGGTTGCGGCGAAGATTGCCCTTGGATATACACTGGATGAGATCAAGAATGCGGTTACTAAGAAGACCTATGCGAGCTTTGAGCCGATGTTGGATTACTGTGTGGTCAAGATTCCAAGACTTCCGTTCGATAAGTTTATCAGTGCCAAGCGGACTCTGACGACGCAGATGAAGGCGACCGGAGAAGTCATGAGTATCTGTGATAACTTCGAAGGAGCGCTCATGAAGGCGCTCCGGTCCCTAGAGCAGCATGTGGACAGTCTTATGTCTTATGATTTCTCTGAGCTTCAGAAGGATGAGCTGATGGAAGAACTGGCAGTGGTGGATGATCTGAGGATATTCAGGATCGCAGAAGCAGTCCGCCGGGGCATTACATATGAAGAGATCCATGCGGTAACGAAGATCGACCTGTGGTTCATCGACAAGCTGGCGATTCTTGTGGAGACGGAGCAGCGCCTTAAGGAACAGGAACTTGACGAAGAGCTTCTAAGAGAGGCGAAGCGTCTAGAATTCCCGGATACGGTGATCGCAGAGCTTACTGGGAAGACCGGACGGCAGATCCATGATCTTCGGCATGAATACGGGATCACCGCCGCATATAAGATGGTAGATACCTGCGCGGCAGAATTTGCGGCGGAGACGCCTTATTATTATTCCGTGTTCGGAAGTGAGAATGAGGCGGTCCGGACTTCAGGTAAGAAAAAGGTACTGGTGCTTGGTTCCGGACCGATCCGAATCGGCCAGGGAATCGAATTTGATTTCTGTTCGGTACACTGTACTTGGGCATTTGCGAAAGAGGGATACGAGACGATCATTGTCAACAATAATCCTGAGACGGTGAGTACAGATTTTGATATCGCAGATAAATTATACTTTGAACCTTTGACGCCGGAGGACGTGGAGAGTATCGTTGATCTGGAGAAACCGGACGGGGCTGTGGTGCAGTTCGGCGGACAGACGGCCATCAAACTTACGGAATCCCTGATGGAGATGGGAGTGCCGATCTTAGGCACTTCTGCAGAGAATGTGGATGCAGCGGAAGACAGAGAGTTATTCGATCAGATTCTGGAGGAATGTGAGATCCCAAGGCCAAGCGGCGGTACGGTCTACACGGCCGAAGAAGCCAGGGAGGTTGCGAACCGCCTTGGTTATCCGGTCCTGGTAAGGCCTTCTTATGTGCTGGGCGGCCAGGGGATGCAGATCGCCATCAATGATCACGATATCGACGAGTTTATCGGGATCATCAACCGGATCGCTCAGGACCATCCGATCCTGGTGGACAAATATCTGCAGGGGAAGGAGATAGAGGTCGACGCGGTATGCGACGGCGAGGAGATATTGATTCCCGGTATTATGGAGCATATCGAACGTGCAGGCATCCATTCCGGCGACAGTATCTCCGTATATCCTGCGCAGAGTATTTCTGATAAGACTAAGAGGACGATCGAGGAGTATACAAGGAGACTGGCCAGATCGCTGCATGTGATCGGACTTATCAATATTCAGTTCATCGTGTGTGGGGAGGAGGTCTATGTAATCGAGGTGAATCCCCGTTCCAGCCGGACGGTCCCCTATATCAGCAAGGTCACAGGGATCCCCATTGTTCCGTTGGCGACGAAGGTCATCATCGGCAATAAGCTTAAGGATCTGGGATATACGCCGGGACTGCAGGCAGAGGCGGATTATTTCGCAGTTAAGATGCCGGTGTTCTCCTTCGAGAAGATCCGCGGTGCGGACGTAAGCCTTGGACCGGAGATGAAGTCCACGGGGGAGTGCTTAGGAATAGCGAAGACATTTGACGAGGCGCTCTACAAGGCATTCTTGGGGGCGGGGATCAAACTGCCGCGGCATAAGAATATGATCATTACCGTGCGTGAGGAGGATAAGGCCGAAGCGGTGGAGATCGGACGCAGATTCCGGAAGATCGGCTACCGTATCTTCGCGACGGAAGGAACCGCCGAGGCTCTGAAAGCAGGAGGTGTGAAAGCGAATAAGGTCAGGAAGATCGAGCAGGAATCACCGAACCTGATGGATCTGATCCTGGGACATAAGATTGATCTTGTCATTGATACGCCGCATCAGGGGGCGGACCGGGCGAGAGACGGATTCGTGATCCGGAGGAACGCGATCGAGACCGGCGTCAATGTTCTGACGGCGATCGACACGGCAAAGGCTTTGATCACCAGTCTTGAGAATACAGATATTAGAAAACTGACGCTGATTGATATTGCAAAGATTAAAAATGGTGTATAATAGAGATAGTAGCTTTTTGGACGTTAGGACGAAGGAGGAAATTATGTTAGAAAAGCTTGATTTAACCAAATCTCTAAATAAGGCGGAATACAAGGAGAAGATGGCGGAGCTTATGCCAAGGCTGGGCAAGCTACAAAGAGAGTGCAGAAGACTCGGAGTCCCGGTGATGATCGCGTTTGAAGGGTACGGCGCTTCCGGGAAGGGAGTCCAGATCGGTGAGCTTATCAAGGCTCTTGACCCTCGTGGATTTGAAGTGTATGCGGTCAAGAATGAGACAGAGGAGGAGAAGATGCATCCGTTCCTCTGGAGATTTTGGACGAAGATGCCGTCGAAAGGGCGTATTGCGATCTATGACAGCAGTTGGTACCGCAAGGTATTGATCGACCGGTTTGATAAGAAGACGAAGAAGAGTGAGCTTGCAGATGCTTATCGCTCTATCTGTTCTTTTGAAGAGCAGCTTGCGGCGGACGGCATGGTGATCATCAAGATATTCCTGGCGATCGACGAGAAGGAGCAGAAGAAGCGTTTTGACAAGCTGTTAAGTTCGGATGAGACGGCATGGAGAGTAAGCCGGGAAGACCAGAAGCGGAATAAGTCCTTCGAGAAGTATCAGGAGATGAATGAAGAGATGCTGAGAAGGACGGATACAGAGTATGCGCCGTGGAATATCGTGGAGGCTGTGGATCGTAAGTTCGCGACGGCGAAGATCTATGCGATCGTTGCTCAGACTCTGGCCGAGAAGGTAGAGGAGGCGAGACGTGCAGAAGGCAGGAAGGAACCGGTGAATGCAGAAGATACGGATATAGACGGGGAGCTTCGGTTCAGCATGTCCGAACAGGATAAGAAATTCAAGAATTCCATCCTTGCCAAAGCAGACTTAGGCCTTGCATACACGAAGGAGGAATATAAGGCACGGCTTAGCAAGCTGCAGAAGAAGATGGAGAAGCTGCACGGAGAGCTCTACCGCAGGAGGATTCCGGTGATACTTGGTTTTGAAGGCTGGGATGCAGGCGGCAAGGGCGGCGCGATCAAGCGTCTGACAGAGAAGATGGATCCCAGAGGCTATGTGGTGCATCCCACAGCCTCCCCCAATGACATCGAGAAAGCGCATCACTATCTCTGGCGGTTCTGGGTGGATATGCCTAAGGCCGGCCATGTCACCATCTTTGACAGGACCTGGTACGGCAGGGTCATGGTGGAGCGGATCGAGGGCTTCTGTTCCAGGCAGGAATGGCAGAGGGCATACAAAGAGATGAATGATATGGAGAAGGATCTGGCGGATGCGGGGGCGATCGTACTGAAGTTCTGGATGCAGATTGATAAGGATGAGCAGGAGAGAAGATTTAAGGCAAGGCAGGAGAATCCGGAGAAGCAGTGGAAGATTACGGATGAAGACTGGCGTAACCGTGAGAAGTGGGATCAGTACGAAGAAGCGGTGAACGAGATGCTGATCCGGACCTCTACGCCGCATGCGCCATGGGTCGTTGTGGAAGGCAACTGCAAGTATTATGCCCGTATCAAAGTATTGGAGACGGTTGTGGAGGCCATTGAGAAGCGTCTGAAGGATTAGGCAGTTAGATAGCGGAAGGATGTGTGACAGGTGACGATCAGGGAACAGATGGAACTTAGGGAATCAGAGTATTTAAGCCCTTACGCGGCGAGGAGCAGAGATTCCGCCGGCAGGGAGCGGGAAGAAGAAGAGTGCGATATCCGCCCGGTATTCCAGAGGGACCGTGACCGGATCCTGCACTGCAAATCCTTCCGCCGTATGAAGCAGAAGACCCAGGTGTTCTTGCTGCCCAAGGGCGACCATTACCGGACCAGGCTGACCCATACCCTGGAGGTATCGCAGAATGCCAGGACGATCGCGAAGGCGCTGCGTCTGAATGAAGACCTGGTGGAAGCGATCGCGCTGGGGCATGACCTTGGGCATACGCCTTTCGGCCATGCGGGAGAGTATGCCCTGAACAGAGTATGCCCGCTGGGTTTCCGCCACAATGAACAGAGTGTCCGTGTGGTGGAATGTCTGGAGAGGCAGGGGGAGGGGCTTAACCTTACCTGGGAGGTGAGGGACGGTATATGGAATCATAAGTTTTGCTGTACTCCGCATACGTTAGAAGGGCAGATCGTGCGCCTGTCAGACAAGATTGCATATATCAATCATGATATTGATGACGCTATCCGGGGAAATATTCTGTCAGAGGAGGATATTCCCCCGGAATACAGGCGTGTGCTGGGATCGTCCACCAGGATCCGGCTGGATACTATGATCCATGATGTGATCACTCACAGTATGGATCAGCCGCAGATCAGCATGTCTTCGGAGGTCATGGAGGCTATGCTTGGTCTGCGCAGGTTCATGTATGAGAATGTATATAAGAATCCTGCGGCGAAGGGGGAGGAAGATAAGGCGGTCAAAATGATAGAGAATCTGTACGGGTATTATATGAAGCATCCCGGCGCAATGCCCAGGCAGTTCCTTATCAAGATGGAGAACGGGGAGTCTGGCAAAGAGCAGACGGTGTGTGATTACATAGCGGGTATGACGGATACCTACGCAATAAAAAAGTTCGAAGAATATTTTATCCCGGAATCATGGAAAATTTAAAAGGAAATCGAATACTTTTGTCGAATATTATATATGAGGGTATAAAAAATGTATTCCGAAGAAGTAATTGAAGAAGTAAGATCAAAAAATGATATTGTGGATGTGATATCCGGTTATGTGAGCCTTAAGAAGAAGGGAAGCTCTTATTTTGGCTTGTGTCCGTTTCATAATGAGAAGTCGCCCTCTTTTTCTGTCAGCAGGCAGAAACAGATGTATTATTGCTTCGGATGCGGGGCAGGGGGCAATGTAATTACTTTCATTATGGAGTATGAGAATTTTTCTTTTGTGGAGGCGCTTAAATTTCTGGCTGAGAGGGCAGGAGTTGAGCTTCCAGAACAGGAGTACTCTAGGGAAGCAAGGGAACGGGCGGATACCCGGGCCGTTCTCCTTGAGATCAATAAGGCGGCGGCTCAGTATTATTATGTGCAGCTTAAGAACAGTCAGGGAGCGCAGGCGCTTACATATCTGAAGAACAGGGGGCTTAGCGACGACACGATCAAGGCATTCGGGCTTGGATATTCGAACAAATACAGCAATCTTCTGTACCAGTATCTGAAATCTAAAGGATATCAGACAGATATGATCGCCAAGGCCGGATTGATCAGTGTGGATGAACGTCACGGCGCTTCCGATAAGTTCTGGAATCGGGTGATGTTTCCGATTATGGATGTGAACAGCCGGGTGATCGGTTTCGGCGGAAGGGTCATGGGTGAGGGACAGCCCAAGTATCTGAATTCTCCGGAGACCGTGATATTCGACAAGGGCAGGAACCTGTATGGGCTTAACCGGGCGCGTACTTCGAAGAAGTCTTATTTCCTGCTTTGCGAAGGGTACATGGATGTGATCTCGCTCCATCAGGCCGGATTCACGAATGCGGTGGCATCCCTGGGAACGGCGCTGACTCAGGGGCATGCTTCGCTGATCAAGCGCTATGTGCAGGAGGTATATCTGACCTACGATAGTGACGGGGCAGGTACCAGGGCTGCGTTGCGTGCGGTGCCGATACTTAAGGATGTGGGGATCACGGCGAAGGTCATCCGCATGGACCCCTATAAGGATCCGGATGAATTCATTAAGAATCTGGGGGCGGAAGCTTTCGAGGAGAGGATTGGCAAGGCGAGGAATGGTTTCATGTTCGGTCTGGAGGTCCTTGAGAGGGAGTATGATATGCAGTCCCCGGAGGGGAAGACTGATTTCATGCGGGAGGCAGCCAGACGGCTTACGGAATTTGATGAAGAGATTGAGCGCAATAACTACATAGAGGCGGTGGCGGCCGCCTACCATGTGGGCGTGGGGGATCTGCGGCAGCTTGTAGGTAAGATAGCGGTCCAGTCTGGGCTTGCCAGGCCGGCAAGACGGCCGAAGAGCACGGATGAAAGGCTAAGGAAGAAGGAGGATGGGATGACGAAGTCCCAGAAGATTCTGCTGACCTGGCTGATCGAGGATGAGGTTCTCTTTCGGCAGATCGAACAGTATATCTCTCCAGAAGATTTTACGGAGGGGCTGTATCGAGAAGTCGCACGACTTGTCTATGAGCAGTATGAGGCGGGGGCTGTGAATCCGGCGAAGATCATGAACCATTTTACAGAAGAAGAGGAGCATCGAGAGGCGGCGAGCCTGTTTAACACGAAGATCAGGGAACTGACGACGGCGAAGGAACAGGAGAAGGCACTGAAGGAGACGATCATCCGAGTGAAGAACCACAGCATAGAAGAGGCGACGAAAAACCTGGAACCGACTGATATGAAGGGGCTTCAGAGACTGATGAATGCAAAAAGGGAATTGCAGGACATCCAAAAACTGCATATTTCTATTAATTAAGGATAAAATATAAGCAAGCAATGAGAGGATGGGCACTATATGGAAGAAAACATAGTGAAATTTGAAGAGAAATTAAAAGAACTGGTCTCTCTGGGTAAAAAGAAGAAGAGTATTCTGGAAGTGCAGGAGATTAATGATTTCTTTTCGGACATGGAACTGGAACCAGATCAGATGGAGAAGGTATTTGAATATCTGGAGGGCCACAATATCGATGTACTGCGTATCAGCGGGGATGATGATGATCTCGATGATGTGGATCTTATGATTTCGGAAGAAGACGATGTAGATATGGAGAAGCTGGATCTGTCGGTTCCGGACGGGATCAGTATCGAAGATCCGGTCCGCATGTATCTGAAGGAGATCGGTAAGGTACCGCTTCTGACGGCTGATGAAGAGGTAGATCTGGCGAGCAGGATGGCCGAAGGCGACGAGGACGCCAAGAAGCGTCTGGCCGAGGCGAACTTACGTCTGGTTGTCAGCATTGCGAAGCGCTATGTAGGCCGCGGTATGCTTTTTCTTGATCTGATCCAGGAGGGGAACCTGGGGCTTATTAAGGCTGTGGAGAAGTTCGATTACCGTAAGGGATTCAAGTTCAGCACCTATGCGACCTGGTGGATTCGTCAGGCGATCACCAGAGCGATTGCAGACCAGGCGAGGACGATCCGTATTCCGGTCCATATGGTGGAGACCATCAATAAGCTGATCCGTGTGTCCAGACAATTATTGCAGGAGCTGGGGCGTGAACCCACGCCGGAGGAGATCGCGGAAGAGTTGGACATGCCTGTGGAGAGAGTCAGGGAGATCCTTAAGATCTCTCAGGAGCCGGTATCTTTAGAGACGCCGATCGGTGAGGAGGAGGACAGCCACCTGGGTGATTTTATCCAGGATGACAATGTACCCGTACCGGCAGAAGCGGCAGCCCAGACCCTTCTTAAGGAGCAGTTGGATGAAGTGCTTGATACTTTGACAGAGAGGGAGCAGAAGGTACTGAGGCTTAGATTCGGTATGAACGACGGCCGTGCGCGTACACTGGAGGAGGTCGGCAAAGAATTCGACGTTACCAGAGAGCGTATCCGTCAGATCGAGGCGAAAGCGCTCAGGAAGCTTCGGCATCCAAGTCGCAGCAGAAAATTAAGAGATTATCTGGATTAAGAAAGAGGCGCCTATGGAACTATCAAGAAGACTTTATGCGGTTGCAAGTCTTGTGACAGAGGGCGCCTCTGTTGCAGATATTGGAACAGATCACGGGTACATACCAATCTATCTGGTGCAGAAGCAGATCGCATCGAAGGTGATCGCACTGGACATCAACGGCGGGCCTCTTGAGCGGGCAAAGATGCATATTATCGGGCATAATCTTAAGGGGAAGATCGAGACCAGGCTGTCGGATGGTCTTCAGGCCGTGGAGCCGGGGGAGGTGGATACGATCATAGCCGCCGGTATGGGCGGAGGACTGATCATCCGGATCCTGGAAGAGGGCAGGGAAGTAGTAGATCAGTTGAAGGCCTGTGTTCTGCAGCCGCAGTCCGAGATATGGAAGGTGCGTAAATTTCTGCTGGATCAGGGCATGGATATCATAGATGAGGATATGGTGGAAGAGGACGGGAAATTCTATACGATGATGCGGGCAGTCCCGGCGATTCGCAGAGAGTCTGCCAAGTATACGGAGTGTGAGTATATCTTCGGGAAGCGGCTCCTGGAGAAGAGAAGTCCGGTCTTGGAGAGATTTCTTCACAGGGAACTGGCCATCAGAGAGGATATATTCAAGGAATTGAGCCACCATGTGGAGAGCGAGGGGGCAAGGCTTCGCAAGGATGAAATCCGGAGGGATATCATGATCATCAGCAGAGCGCTTGGATACTACTGTATCCGTCCGGAGGACTGAACAGGGATACGGGGTATCTATCGGCGGAAAAGGAGAATGGAAGATATGGTTTGCAAGGATGTATTAGCGGTAATAGAGAGTGCTTATCCGGCAGAATATGCATTGGAATGGGACAATGTAGGTCTGTTGGCGGGGCGGGATGACGGAGAAGTTAAGAGTATCTATATTGCGGTGGATGCCACGGACGAAGTGATCCGTGAAGCGGTATGCCGCAGTGCGGATCTTCTGATCACGCACCATCCGCTGATCTTCGGCGGGATGAAGCGGATCACGAATCGGGACTTTATCGGAAGGAGGCTCTTAGAACTGATTCATCATGATATCTCCTGCTATGCTATGCATACGAATTATGATGTGCTCAGGATGGCGAAGTTGTCTGCGGATATGATGCGGTTAGAGGGGCAGGAGGTTCTGGAAGTTACCTGCCGCGGTATGGAGGCGGCGAAGACCCGGGAAGGCGCCGGCAACAGTGAAGGCACGGAAAGCAGCGTGGAAGGGATTGGACGGATCGGACAGTTTGAGAGGCCGGTTACGCTGAGACAGTGTTGCGAGGAAGTGAAGAAGGCATTCCGGCTGGATGGTGTCCGTGCCTTTGGGGATCTTGAAGGGCAGGTTGAGAGAATTGCGATCTGTCCCGGGTCCGGAAAGAGCGTGATACAGGAAGCGCTGCGCAAGAAAGCAGATGTGTTGATCTCCGGTGATATCGGGCACCATGAAGGGATCGATGCGGCTGCTCAGGGAATGGCTGTGATCGATGCGGGGCATTATGGTATTGAGTGGATCTTTGTGGAAGACATGGAACGATATCTGGCGGAGAATCTAAGCGGTGTGGAGATTATGACTGCATCGTTGCGTCATCCTTTTGCCAGTGTTTGAGCGGATTAGGAAGATTCTTTAGAAGCCAGTTATAAGAAAGAGGTGAAAATATGGGGAAAGAGATGTATCAGGTACAGATTGGAGAAGAGGTCCGGCAGTATGAGGCGGGAACTACATATGGCCAGATCGCGGCAGACTATCAGAAGAATTATGAAGAAGATATTGTGCTGGTATTTGTGAACGGGAAGCTGCAGGAGTTATTCAAGAAGCTGAAATCAGACTGTACGATTCAGTTTGAGACGACGGCGGGGGAGATCGGCAATAAGACCTACCGAAGAAGTATTAATCTTATGCTGGTGAAGGCGGTTTATGATGTTGCGGGACATGATGCCGTGAGGAAAGTACGGATTCATTTCTCCGTCAGTAAGGGGTATTATTGTACGGTGGACGGCGATATCAATGTGGATCAGGATTTCCTGGACCGGGTAGAAGCCAGGATGCATGAGATGGTGGATATGGATATGCCGATCCATAAGCGTTCTGTCCGCACCGATGATGCGATCGCGCTGTTCGGCAGGCATGGGATGCACGATAAGGAGAGGCTGTTCCGCTACCGCAGAGTCTCCAAGGTCAACATCTACAGTATGAATGAATTCGAAGACTATCACTATGGGTATATGGTTCCAAGTGCGGGGTATCTGAAGTATTTCAAGCTGTATCTGTATGACGAGGGATTCGTTGTGCAGATGCCGGTGAAGTCAGCGCCTAAGGAGGTACCGGTATTTGAACCGCAGAATAAATTGTTCCAGGTGTTGAAGGAGTCGGTTCACTGGGGAGATCTCCAGGGGATCGAGACGGTGGGCGCGCTCAACGATAAGATCACGAAGAATGATGTCCATGACGTGGTATTGGTACAGGAGGCGCTGCAGGAGAAGAAGATCGCGGAGATCGCGTCGCAGATCGCCGCACGCCCGGAGCTTAAGTTTATCTTAATAGCGGGACCGTCGTCCTCTGGGAAGACCACCTTCTCTCATCGCCTGTCTGTACAGCTTCGGGTAAATGGTCTGACGCCGCGCCCGATCGCCGTGGATAATTATTTCGTTGAGAGAGAAGAGAACCCAAGGGATGAGACGGGTGCTTTTGACTTCGAATGCCTGGAGGCCGTGGATGTGAAGCTGTTCAACCGTCAGTTGAACGATCTGCTGAACGGCAAAGAGGTGGTGATCCCGACGTTTAATTTCGTGACGGGGCATAAGGAGTATGGTTCGCAGGCGACGAAGCTTGGGCCGAACGACGTGCTCGTGATAGAGGGGATTCATTGTCTGAATCCGAAGCTGACCTTGAATCTCCCGGATGAGAATAAATTCAAGATCTACATCAGCGCCCTGACCCAGTTGAACGTAGACGAGCATGACCGGATCCCGACCACAGACGGAAGACTGCTTCGGCGGATCGTGAGAGACGCCCGTACCAGGGGCTCTTCCGCCCAGAGGACCATACGGATGTGGCAGTCGGTAAGGAGGGGGGAGGAGAAGTTTATCTTCCCGTTCCAGGAGGAAGCGGACGTGATGTTCAATTCTACGCTGATCTATGAGCTTGCCGTATTGAAGCTCTATGTGGAGCCGTTGCTTTTCGGGATTGATAGGAGCTGCCCGGAATATCTGGAGGCGAAGAGGCTGCTTAAGTTTCTGGATTACTTCGTAGGGATCGGAAGCGAGAATGTACCGACGAATTCACTGCTCAGGGAATTTATCGGGGGCGGATGCTTTAAAGTATGACGTATATGAGGCTTTTGAAATGATTTTCAAAGGCCTCATTTTTTGCGTTTGCAGCCTTGCTCGTTCAGTTTAATGCTTGCGGGAATAAAAAGATGTTGACAAAGACCGGAAATATTATATAATATACTACATGTGTAAGATTTAAAAATCGTTTGACTGCAGGAATAGGTAGGAGAGATGTATTTTGATGCGGATAAAAGACCGGGAAAAATATGCAGGAATTAAGAATATATTGAAAGCAGTGACAATGCTGGCCCTGATCTGTCTGCTGCCGGGGTGTGCATTAACCGGAAAGGGGCATAGGGAGGATGCTGTAAGCGGTTGGAACGAGGGACAGGATTACCAGGGAAGTCAGGAGGAATCGGAAGATGCTTTGGATTATGAATTGAAGACGGTTAAGATGGATCAGAAGGAAGCAGATGATGCGAGAGGGAAGCTGATTGCGCAGATGGAGAAGTGTAAGGGGATCTATACTGCCGCGTTGGCAGAGGGCTCGGATGAAGAGAGGAAAACTTCTGGCGGTGGGAAGGCAGTTTCAGTTGGAAATGATGGCACGGTGGTTGTGGACGGGGTTATTTTCCCTGAGGAAACAGTACATGAGATGATAGAAACCGCGGCGGCGGACGGCTGTTCGATTACCTGTGGAAGTCGTGATTACAATATGACAAATTATGAGAAGATTGACGCTGCCATAAGGCGGGCTGAGGAGGGGGAGGATGCGGAAGCGGAATTCTATCAGATCAATACGATAGGTGTCTTCCGGTATTACCGGCTTGAGTTCCATGAAAAGGAGTTGACCGTAACCTTCCTAAGCGCCTCATTCGATGAGGCGATGGAGATTTATATCCAACAGATGGAGAAGGTCGCGGTATACCGTTGGGAATATACCAAGAAGGGCTGGCTGATCTGGGAGAAGGCGCTGACCCGGAATCAGGAGATGGACATGCACATCTTCTACCGGATATTGCCGTTGGATGTACAGTGCAGGGATATGATGGAGCATTATATTGTCCCAGTCAGTTACTTAAGCAACAACCTGTTCCTGGAGGATTGGGATGAGAACAGCCTTGAGAAGATAGAGTTCAATGATCTGTTTGATTATCTGTATGAGATGGCGACCGGAAAGACACTGGATGAAGAAGTATATTCCGGCGGCATTCCCAAAGAAGAATTTGAAGCGGTAATACAGCAGTATTTTGATATCCGGACAGAAGAGATTGAAGCATACGCCGGGTATGATGCCGCCAAGGGCAGATATCCCTGGAGTGCGGTCCACGCGCTGAACCGCGTTCAGCAGATCCAGCCGTTCCCGGAAGTGGTGCGGTGCGAGGAGAAGGAAGGCGGGATACTTAAAGTGTATGTGGAGGCAATCTATATTGAGGAGGGAACGGATTATTCCTTCGGACATATGGTGACATTCCGAAGGACAGAGGACGGACGGCTGGTGTATGCGGGCAATCAGGTGGATCGGGAGAATGCCCGTCTGATTCCGGGATACAGACCGAGAAGGGAGTTAGAGACGAGATGAGGATACGGCCAAAGGATGTTGTGATGGCGGCTCTTATGCTGATCGGCGCCGTTGTATTTACAAGAGCGGCGGTGAAGGGAGTGACATATGGTCTGCAGCACATAGAGGTAGGATCGGAACAGCTTCCGGGTGAAGCGGCAGCAGAAGATCAGGCAGATGAGGATTCGGCAGGTCCCTATCCGCAAGAGCCTGACAGCGAGGATAACCTGCAGGTGGAGCGGACAGAAGAGATTCTAGGTGAAGAGGCTCGGAAGAAGGAGCTGCATATAGAGGTTATGGAGAACCGTCCGGGCGAGCTTGTATTTCAGGTTCCGATGGATGATTTTATAGACAGCTTCAATGGCCTCTATTGGGCTGACAAGGGGGAACGTTATCTGCTTCCGTCATTGCAGTGGCGCTCTTATGTGTATGATACGTCTATCCATTCCAACCATAAGACCTGCCGTTATCATTATTCCAGGGATGAGAGCATCCTGCCCCTTCCGACCATCACGGTCTATGCGCCAAGCAATGCTGACTATATCCAGGAGATCACGGTGAATTATGATGCCCATAGCTCTTTTGAGCAAATGTATACGATATATGAGGAACTGTGTTATTATACTCTCAAGGTTATGTTCCCGGACCTCTTGGACAACCTGATCCGGGAACTGTATACAACACTGAACAGGCTTGCCTTCGAGCATGATACGAATATGAAATATACCGCCGAATCTGTGCCGTGCGCTCTGTATTACAGAGATAATATAGGAATGTATCCTTATTTTGCATGGGGAGAGGATGTACATCTGTGCATCATTCCCGTGACGCAGGCAAGGATTGAAGAGATGAGGAATAAAGGGGTTGAGATCATAGAATTTTGACGGCATTCCTGTCCTGCTGCCGGAGATGCTTTTTCAGCATAAAGCACAGCGGCAGCAGAATGATCCAGATCAGCAGCGGATACAAGAGTGATATCATGGTCACTGACAGGTCGCGCACGATCCAGCCCAGCGCTTCAATGGAGGAGAAGTCTTCAACAGAGCGGATGCTGGTGAAGGTTCCGATCAAGAAGTCAAGCAGTCCGAAGATTGCCGAGATCATCATTACCATTTTGACTGCCAGAAAGCTCTCCTCATACGATATCAGGGGAGCATCCTTTTTGCCGAAGGCAAACAAGACTGCCCTGCCGAAGGCTTTCAGGCTTCCGGTGCCAAATAAGATCAGTACACAGGGTACCAGGACAAACAGACAGGTAAACCCATCCATATAATTCACAAGATTGCCGAATCCTCCGCCGACTCCTCTTAAGATCCAGAAAATAATCCCCAATAAATAAATCGCATAAAACATAATCAATATTCTCCTTTCTGCATGTTAGATCACTCCGCTCCATACAAGCCTGGCGGCTTCTTTTTGAGCGTCAAATTCTTCATCGGAAAGCCGGTTCAGCTTATCCAGATTCCTCATCGGCAGGTAATAGATCTCTCTTGGAATCGGCTGATAATCCTCATTGGCGTTCCTGCCGAAGGATTCTTCGTATATATCGCCTTCATTGATTAGAGAGTTCAAAGCTTGGCTGTCATCAGGGAACAGGCTGTTCCATAGTGTTCTCGTGTAACAATAATAGACGATCCTTACGGTCTTGCCGTCTCTTTGGATGGTCCGGCTCCTGGATGTGAAATTGTTGATTTTCAGGGCCTTTTGTTTTTCGATAGGGAGATTCAGGACAAACCGGATCTTCTCCATGGACGTATCCTCCCCGCTGTTTTCTGATTCTGCCGCATCAGATTTGTATTGCCATTCTCTGAGACCGAAGCTGTTAGGAACGTATGCAATTTCGTATCGTTCCATAGTCATACAATCCGGATCATAGGGAACCGGGATCGTATACTTCTGCAGAAAAACAGTAGTTCCGATCAGTACGGCACAGGTAGCGAGGGAGACGGCTGCGAATTTGCGGTGCATGCGTCCTTTTAGCTTTTTCAGGAAATCGACCTCATGCTCCTTCTCCGAAATTTCGCTGGGAATCACTGCCGTCATCTGCCGGTAAATGGTGTTGCAGGCATCGCAGCTTTCCAGATGCTTTTCAATCTCTTCGTTTGTCTCCGGGCTTGTCAGGCCGTCGATATATCCTGGCAGCAGGTCTGTCGCAATGCAGCATTTCATATTGATCCCTCCATTTCTTTCATGATTTTTTGTTTGGCCCGGTAGAAGGTGGTGCGTGCCCAGTTCTCGTTTTTTCCAAGAAGACTGCCGATCTCCGCAAAGGAGAATTCACCGGTCAGGCGCAGGTACACGAGCTCCCGCATGGGATCGGGAAGCTTATGGATCGCCTGGTATAGCTCCGTCTTCTCCATGTGGAACAGAGCAGATTGTTCCAAAGACTCCTGACAGGGGACCTGGTCTGTAAGCTCCACCTCTTTTTGCCGGGAGCGCTTACTAAGCCATTGATACCAGAGATGCTTGGCAATCTGGCAGAGCCATACGGACAGCTTGCAGCTTCCGTCGTAGCGGTCAATGGTCCGCATGGCCCGGAAGAAGGTCTCCTGCGTCAGCTCTTCCGCCAGATTCTCATCGTGAGTAAGGCTCAGCAGATACCGGTACACATCCTTCGCATGCTGGGTGTAGGCTTTTTCAATCTCTTTCAGGGCACTCACCTCCTTTTGGATCAGAAGTTTATATCTATATATCCGAGAAAATAACATTTCGTTACAATATTCTTAAAAAAATAAGGACGCAGTGATCCTAAAAATCATCACCGTGCCCTTATTCCTAACAGTATAATTGTAACAGTTCAGGCGAGCTGTCCTGTTACGTATAATTATTCATTCCCTCTCAATGCCTGGATACGCGTCTTGACATTCTCGGCAAATTCTTCGTCCGAGTATTTGGGGTCTCTGGTCTTCATCCAGATCTCACAGGGTGCTTTGCTGCATTCTCCGCAGTTTTTGAATTGCTTCTGATTGACGGTACAATCATAGATAGCACATGCTTTGCCTTCCGGCACGTGGAAAACTTTCCCGCTTAAGTCATTGCAGCCCGAACACATCTCTCCATAGCAATAACAAGCGCTGCAATCGATTCCGCACACGCTCAGATTCGTGTTTTCCTTCATTATTTATCCCTTCTTTCGTTCAGTGATAGAGACATCTTATTATGATTCACGTTGAATGTATTGTATATTTGCGACATCTTTGTAAGCAAATGATTTTGCTTCTTTTATGTTCATAGTATGATACCGCTTAAATTCCCGCATCAGATGTGACTGATCGGTATATCCATACTTACAGACTGCATCCAGGATACGGAAGTTTGGATTACTTATGATTTCACTCCACAGACATTGATAACGTACGAGGTTACAGAGTTTCTTAGGCGTAATGCCGATATATTCGCGAAAAAGCCGTTCCTGCTGCCTGCTGCTGATGAAGCTTTCCCGTGCCAGTGTCTTCGCGCTTAAGGCTCCTTTGTGCAGGAGGATCTGCTTTACGGCGTTATCAATGGAATCGTTTTGCCGGATCGCAGATAGCTGATCAAGGAAGATCTTCTCCGCTATGGCGATCCGTTCCTTTAGAGATTGTTTTTCCAGTAATTGCGGCCGTAAGATCTCATCCAACCGGCGGAACCTGGAAGGAACGTCACAATATTCATTCAATGTATCTGTCAGGGAAGCTTCCGCAAAGGGATAGGCACCCCAAGCATAAAAGCGTATCGCAAACACGGACACCAGGTGTCCGGTTCGGGCCTGTTCGCGGTAGAGGAAGCTTGCGTCGTTAATTCCGCAAAAATTCCCGGTGACCGTAGATTCCGTATGGTCGATCTGATAGATGATATCCACGCAGGTATCAGGGATGATCACGCTTGTATCGATGGATTCCCGGATTTCCCGATAAGGCTTTTTGCTGCCCCAGAAGCACCGGATATATTTTGTCAATTCCGGATTGACGATGCCTGCCTCTCTGTGTTGATCGCTGCGTCTGAATGGGGTTGCCGTCAATGGTATATAAGAAATATTCCTGCCAGTCATAGATTTGCATCCGATTCCAACAGTTCTTGCCATGGCTGCACCTCCTTGCCGTTACTGATATCTTATCATCATGAGGATTGATAAGTCAAATTAAAAATATAGCAAGAATCATGAAAAGGCAGAAAAGATCTTGTGCTATAATATCCCAAGGAGGGAGCAAAATGCAAGATCAGACAGTACACATTGTTTCACAGGCGATCCGTTATATCGAAGAGCATCTGCATGAAAAGATAGATTTGGATATGGCGGCGTCAGCACTGCACTATTCCAAATATCATCTGCATCGGGTCTTTATGAAGGCAGTCGGCATGACGATCCATGGCTATGCGAAAAGGCGGCAGCTTACAGAAGCGGCAAAGCTTCTTGTATGTTCTGAGAAACCGATTATCGAGATTGCGCTGATGAGCGGGTATGGCAGCCAGCAGGCGTTTGCAGAGATTTTCAAAGCGATGTATAAGATTTCCCCTGCCAAATTCAGGGAAATGGGGAATTTCTATCCGCTGCAGCTTGAAATTCATCTGCAGGAGGAACCTGCAAAAATGCATTTGACAAAAGACGATATAGAATTTGCGACGCCAGCGGACGCGGATGACTGGATGGAACTGGTAAGCCTTGCGATTGATGGCTATCCATGTCTGAATAAGGATGATTATGTTGCAAACCTGTATCAATATATTGCCGACAAGAAAGCTTTGATCTTGCGGGAGAGGGCCGTTTCGGCGAAGCCCAATCGGAATGCGGCGGTCGGTGTAATGGGATTTTCACCCGATACAGGCAACATAGACTTCCTGGCAGTCCATCCCCAGTATCGGCATTGCGGTATTACGAAGTTGTTTCTTGATAAGCTGGCAGACGAACTGCTTTGCGGAAGAGAGATAACGTTGACGACATACCGGGCTGGCGACAGGGCAGATACGGGCTGGCGGGAAGAATACCGCCGGCTTGGGTTTGCGGAGCGGGAACTGCTTGTAGAATATGGATATCCGGCGCAGCGTTTCGTATTTCTTCCGGAGGGAGCAGGAGACCGCAGCATAAATAAGGAGGACGCAGGAAATGACCGAAACACGGAAAAATCCATTAGCGGCGAATTTTAACGCCATATCTCTTCTCAGGTTTGCGTTCCCAAGCATGATCATGATGCTGTTTATGGGGTTGTACACCATTGTAGACACGGTTTTCGTGGCACGGTTTGTAGACACGTATGCGTTGTCATCCATCAATATCGTCTGTCCAGTCATCAATCTGATCGTTGGTCTTGGGACGATGCTTGCGATAGGCGGCAGTGCGGTCGTTGCGAAGAAAATGGGGAATGGAGATGAGAAGGAAGCAAGGAGTAATTTCACATTGATTGTTGCGGCAGGAGCGGTTATGGGCCTGCTGATCACAGCGGCAGGACTTCTCTTCTTAGATGAAATCATCCGGGGGTTGGGGGCAAGTGAAGTATTGTTCCCATATTGCAGAGATTATCTGGCCATACAGCTTTATTTTGCTACATTTAACATGATGCAGGTCTTATATCAAAATCTTTTTGTGACGGCAGGGAAACCAACATTAGGTCTGACGCTTGCAGTTCTGGCGGGAATTGCCAACATTGTTTTTGACTATATTTTTATCGTTCTGCTTCGGATGGGAATCAGGGGAGCTGCTATTGGAACGGGGATCGGATATCTGATACCCACAATTATCGGTACCATATTCTTTCTGACGAGAAGAAGCGGGCTGTACTTTTGCAGGCCTGGAATGGACGCATATGTCTTGCTGAAAAGCTGTTCCAATGGTGTGTCGGAAATGGTAAGCCAGTGTTCGGCTGCCGTAACTACGTTCTTATTCAATATAACGATGATGGAGCTGTCAGGCGAGGACGGCGTAGCTGCAATCACGGTTATCATATATTCGCAGTTTCTTTTGACAACGCTTTATATTGGTTTTTCTATGGGAACAGCCCCGGTCATAAGCTATAACTACGGGAGCGGGAATGCAGAACAGCTAAAGAAGACTGTCCGTATTTGTTTTCGGTTTATAGCAGGGATTTCCATATTCGTATTTCTGTTTTCTCTGCTTGGCGGGGAAAACATTGCAAAGATATTTGCAGAGAATAACAGGAATGTCTTTGCGCTTACAAAGAGTGGATTTAGCATTTTTTCATTCAGTTTCTTGTTCTCTGGGTTCAATATTTTTTCATCAGCTTTATTTACGGCGTTATCGAATGGGAGAGCATCTGCAGCCATATCATTCCTGCGGACATTTGGTCTTATTGTATTCTTCCTGTTAGTCTTGCCCCGGATTCTGGGAGTGACCGGTGTGTGGCTTGCAGTTCCGGCTGCAGAAATGCTTACGCTTGCGGTGACAGTACGCTTCACATATTGTATCTGATATGCAGCATACAAGGGATGCGGCACCCAATCATGCTGCATCCCTTGGTGATTGTCAGATTAACTGCGGGAACGGATATCGAATTCCGGGTTGATCGCATAGAAGTTCTTGCTGTCCAAATGATCCTGAACGATTCTTAGGCCTTCACCGAAACGCTGGTAGTGCACGATCTCTCGTTCTCTTAAGAAACGGATCGGTTCGCAGACTTCCGGGTCTTTGACAAGGCGCAGGATATTGTCGTAAGTGGTTCTGGCTTTCTGCTCTGCTGCCATATCTTCATGAATATCTGTAATCGGGTCGCCTTTGGATTGGAAATATGTTGCGGTCCAAGGAGCGCCGCTTGCTGCCTGGGGCCAGAGGGCCAGTGTGTGATCTACATAATATTTGTCAAAACCGGATTCAACTAACTGTTCTGGTGTCAGATTTTTGGTAAGCTGGTAGACAATAGCGCAGATCATTTCCATATGAGCAAGTTCTTCTGTACCTATATCCGTCAGGATGCCGGTCACTTCCTTATAAGGCATGGTATAGCGCTGGGACAGATACCGCATGGAGGCGGCCAGCTCACCGTCGGGTCCACCGAATTGTAATAACCTATTAATCTCCTAATCCTTGTAAATACTGGATTAGGAGATGTATAAGTGGAATGTTATCTTGCCATGTTCTTTATCATATATGATATCCTCGACCAAATTTCGCATGAAGGTTCCCTTTGTAGGGAAGTCAATGTCTGGATCACGGATCACATCATAGACAGTTTTTACTTTTGATAATACATCTTGTTTGGTAGGAATGTCTGTGGAAGACTGGGACTTTAGATCTGCCATGTTTGCTTCTAATTCTTCACGTGCTCTTTTCAGTCGGGCTTTGTTTTCTCCGTATTCTTCCAATGTGTCTATGCCATTTTCATAGGCAAGACGGATTCTTTGTTCTCTTGTTTTGAGTTTTTCTAACTCTTTTGTGAGAGAAAGCTGTTTTTCTTTCTTTTCAGAAGATTGAGGAGGACGGTATCTATATTCAAAATTCATTCCATTTAATAGATCTTCAAAGTATTCATATATAGCATCAATAATCTTCTTTTCACTTATGCAGCAAGATTCTGAGTGTATTCCTTTTGAATACCGATAACATTGGAAACCAGGAGATCTGATATTTGCGCCGTTATAAGCAAGTGTGGCGCCGCAGTACCCGCATTTCAGTAAACCGGACAACCAGTGCTTGCAAGTAGATATATTTCGTCTTTTGGCAGGGCGGTATCTCTGCTGGATTTTCTGCATTCTTTTTTCATAGCATTCTTTTGTGATGCGGACTTCATGGGTTCCCATAAAGCTGATATCATCCCATACTACCAGACCATAGTAGAAAGGATTTGTAAGAACGCGTTCGACTGTTCTTGCTTCAAACGGATGGCCGCGGCGTGATAGATATCCCATATCATTGAGTTTGCGGGCAATGGCAGTATAATCAATATCATATGTATCAAATTGTTCGGTCATGAAAGCTACGATCTCATATTCTTTTTCGTTGATAATGAAGGGCTTGCCGTTTCCTACTGCTTGATAGCCAAGTGGAGGCACCATCTGATAACCTTGTTGTCGGGCTCGTTCTTTCATTCCACGTAAGACTTCGCCGGAAAGCCGGATAGAGTAATATTCATCCATCCACTCTATGATCCGTTCGATCAGGCTGCCGAAGGGTCCCTCAACCAGGGGCTCCGATATACTTACTACATCTACATTATGTTGCTTTTTCAGAAGAGACTTATAAACAATAGATTCTTCCTGATTCCTGGCGAACCGGCTGTATTTCCAGACAAGTATCAGATCAACAGGATGTTCATCGGCTTTGCACATGCTTATCATCTTTTGAAATTCCGGACGTTTATCAGCTTTACGGCCGGATACGCCGAGTTCATAAAATATCTTTAAAATGATAATGTCATTTTTCTTGGCATATTCCCGGAGTAACTTTTTTTGGGATTCAGGGGATACTTCTTCCTGATCGTGGGTACTGACACGGACATAACCGTATGCATAACGTTGCTGCATGGTATCATCTCCTTTGATAAATGTATGTAAAAATGGGTACAAAAATAACAGCCTGAGAACTTTTGTTCTCTTGCAATGGCTGCCCGAAGATGATACAATAATTTTTGTTAGAAGCTGTATATCTTCGGATATATGACTAGGACCGTCCCTGTTGGCACAGGGGCGGTTTTTATTATAGTAAATCAGAAATCTTAATAATCAGTCCGTCAAATATATAAACGGGAATCTCATCACCGAAGAAATACATATTCGCATCTTCTTCACCTTCAAAAACATAAGTTTGAACGGCTTTTTTTATTGGGTTAATGATCCAGTATTCCCGGACGCCTGCAGTACGATATTTGAATAATTTAACAGAATAATCCATCCGGGTACTGCTTGGAGAGACGATTTCAACGATCCAATCTGGTGCCCCCTTACATCCCCGATCAGATATTTTACTTTTATCACAAATTATAGAAATATCGGGTTCTACCCATATTTTATCGTCGGCATTCAAGTTAACTGCAAATGGCGCAGGAATGACTTCACACTCTCCTTTTTTGGTGAAGATATGATTACCGATGATGCGTCCCAATTGTTGGATAAGTTTTTGATGGATAAAGCTAGGCGGTGTCATGGCATACAGCTTCCCGTCGATCAGTTCTGCACGCTGTCCTTCCGGAAGGTTCCAGTAGTCTTCTGATGTATAAATGTGTTCTTGCGGCATTGGCATGTGATTACGTCCTTTCGTTGTATAAGTATATAATTTATAAAAAATATTAGGTGTTTATTGTGAAAAATTAACAATTTGTCTATTGTTGTATACAGTAAATAAACATATAATGATAACAAGGAGGTAAGAACTATGTTAAGGAATATTATTAGTGTAATTAGTATGTATACAGTTTTAATATGTTTAGTCTTTCTGTTTTCAAGGAAGATTTTTGCCTATATTCCAGTAAAAAACATTATTATTGCAAATAAATACTATATAAAGGATATTGTCTGTATCATTTTAAGTATTATAGTGGTGTTTATGCTGTTTACTGCGAATCCTCCGAGGTAAGGCTTTGATCTTCTATAGTTATGTCTTGAGTAGTGCTGTCTGGAACACTAAGCAATAATTCTTTTTTGCAGGAATTGTATTCTTCAACAAGTTTTTCGTAATCATTTTTTAATTCCTCATAGTCATTTTTATGTTTGTTTTCAGAAATAGTAATATACAAATCACCAGCAGTTTTAATTTAAACAAATAAATCTGAGTGGGTACCTGTTCTATCCAGATATAAGTCATTACCGTCAATTTCATAGATTAATAACCAATCAGGGGTAATATGACACTCCTTGCGCCCTTTATAATTGCCAGTTAAAGGATGATCACGGTTTTTAGGCGGTAAGGGTTTAGGGATGGATAATATTGCGACAACTTCTTTCAACAGTTCCATGTTCAGCCCTCTTTTCATACACTTCTTATAGTCCTTTTTAAATTGTCCAGAATGTATAATGTTCAGCATATCAATCCTCCAGACTAGCCCACAAATCATCAAGATTCTGGAACTTTTGCCCAGATCCGGTTCTTTTCATTTCGTCAACCTCTGCAAATGCGGCCAGGGTTTCTGCATTTGGAGTTTCATCTGGAATTGCGGCGCCTTCCAGAATGCCAATAATGTAAAACATTTTGCTTTCTGGTATCTGATCTAGTAATTGTACAGCTTTTTCTTTATATGTCATCTTATATTTCCCCTTTCTAATTCTTAAACATATCGTATATGTTCCAAATAGTATTATATTCAAAAAAGCAACGGTTATTTTACTTTTGTTATCGTTAAGTTTGGTGTGAAGCAGATAACATAATTATCTATTTCATGCATGGTACCGTATTTATCTCGGTAGCAATCTACAGCATTTTGAAGAAATTCCTCCGTAACATCTAAATATTCTGCAATTTCATGCCGGGTATAGCAACCGTGTTCATAAGCTTGGATCAGGCCATGCAATCCAATTTGTTTATTGTATGCCCAAAGTCTTGCTTGATGTTCTTGTTTTTGGTGCCAGGAGTCAGAAATGTTTATAATATCACCTACGGTAGTCTCATAATGTCCAAATTCCTCGGCTAGGACACAGGCTTTTGCGGCGGTGGTTTCAAGATCTTCACGGATTGCGATCCGGTTTCCCTTAATCCTACCGTCACTTGATTGCAAGGGCTTTTCCTTTACATATAATCCTTTACTGTAAACTTCATCTAAAAGTGCTTCGTATCTATTCATAAGTAACACCTCCATGATAAGTATATCACTTTGGATGTCCAATAATTGGGACGCTAGAAGTCATCATCATCCATGATGTCATCATCGTGTTTTATCATTTCCTCAGTTACCTCGATATCGGTACGCAGGTGAGCGGCGTTTACTTCAAGATGTGGCTGGATGTCTATGATGGTGGCTTGGGAGGTTTCCAGTTCTTCTATACGTTTATCACGGTTTTTCAGAGAAGTAACGCGTTCTGTCTCTCGTTCTAAAGCTATGTCTACTGTTTCTCTTCCAAAATCATCAAGATCTCGGTATTTTTTTATGTGACCATATTCACCGGATCGTAATTTATATGAGTGAAGAATTTCGCTTTCGCATTTTAATCCGAGTAAATAATCTATTGATACATCAAATTTTTCAGAAATTAAAATTAAAAAGTCGGATGACGGTTCACGTGCTTCTGTTTCATAACCATTATATGTTGTATATTTTAATCCGAGATATTGTGCAAATTCTTTTTTATTCATACCAGTTGATTCTCGGATTTCTTTGAGTTTTATTCCTATCAATCTAATCACCTCCTTTATGAACCCATACTATAACATATTTTTCAGAATGTCAATCAAGAATTACACAAAATGAGAAGTAATTTGCAGAATGAGTATTGACAAATACGCGAAAAGAGAATATAATGCAAATGTAAATTCTCAAAACGAGTAATTGGAGGTGAAAAGTGTGATTTATAGTGCAATAGAAGCAGAACGTGCAAGGAATAGACTGACAAAAGAGGAGCTTGCAAATAAAATAGGCATTTCAAATAAAACGTACTATAACTGGTTGAATGGGATAAGTCCCATACCCAGTACAGCACTTATTGAAATGGCAAACATGTTCAATGTCAGTATTGACTATTTGCTTGAAATGGATAAGCCAAGGAACTTTGCGGAAGAGAAGGAGGTGGTGTGAGTGGAAAAGGGGTGGAGGATTTTCAAAGAAAAACACAGTGAAACAATAAAAGCATTGAAACACTGTGTTGGAGCAATTATTGGCTGGGAGTTGGGACATTGGTTGATAAATTTACTTTCTTAAAGTTATGTTGTTTTCATTGGCAATTGCTTCAAGGTGATTTGTAAAATCATCATAATCTTTTTTGCTATCAATGGAATAAAAATTAGCCCGTAATTGTTTATAGTCCTGATAAGAAAGTAGAGGTGAAATGATTTCCATATTTATTGTTAAATCAGAAGCTTTCTCTTTTATATATAGGTCTTTACAAGTTATAAATACGCAAAAAATAATAAGAAAAGCGAACAGGGCATAACTTATTTGAAAAAATATTTCATTATGCAGCTTTATAAAAGAGATTATTGGATTTTTTTTCTCTGTAAACACAATCTCATCTTTTGATGAGGATGTATCTGTGTCAATTGAGAGGATTTTATATACTTTGGCAAGAGAATAGGTTAAAAAAAGAGTAGTAAAAGAAAGATATATGCTGTAGTAAAGGAAAAAAGTATGGCTGATTCATTTGAACGCGTAGTGGTAGCGTATGGGATTTCACGGTATATGAAATCTGAAAACGATGCATTTAAAAAAGTTAAAATATTTATCATTTTGGGAAAGAACCAATTAGTTATTGGTTGTATAAACCACATGACCAGGAGGGTTGAGATAATTCCTGCAGTAATACCTATAGTCATATCTTTTTTTAATAATTTTTTTAACATCTTAGTAAATTCCTTTCATCATTTGATAAGGAAAATTATACCAGATATTGTGAATTAGGACAATATAGAATAGTTGGGGAAGAGGTGAGAGCGATGTGGGTAATATTTATTCTTGCAGGCATTGTGATTGCACTGGTGGCAACTCTTGTAATTGCATTGGCAGCAAGGAGGTGGTGTGAGAGGTGAATAGGAAAAATAGAAACCAGAAAATTGGGAAAGCCATTGAGACCATGATGGTAAGATGCGAGTATTTAAAAGACGAGAAAGATAAGGTTAAAAAGCCCGAATGTTGCATAAATACATATCTAGAAAAGCAACTTGCATATATAGAAGGAAATTTAAAGAATATCCAAGCTGAACTTATAAGAATAAGAAAAGCCGAGATTGAACATGAAATGGTTTTTGTAGAGGTAGAACCAGGCAAATATAAATTATTTGATTTCATGACGGGGATAATGCGGGAGATACAAACATTATCCATGAATGAACTGCATGATTATATCAACCGTCGCGCAGGATACAAGGTTTATTGATTACCAATTGTAAAATCATATCCAGAGTCAGTTTTTGTAACGGAAACGATTAATTCATTGTGTTTGCCATCGTGTAAAGTAAGAACAAAGAGGGAGCCATCATATTCAACAACATCGCAACGTTTAAAATACCAAGTATCTGGAAGTGATTTGATAAATTTTAGCATAGAGTAATAAAAACTAGGATATGGATCTCTAATGTCATGTTTGTCATGACCGGTATAATAAAGTTTCGGTTCTTTCATGATACCCTCCATAAAAAGCGCGGCGGTTGATAAGAAGATTATAGGAGATTCGTAAGAAAATGGCAATATGTTTACAGAAGATAACGGTAGCTTTGGATGTTGATGCGAATGCATTGTTTGGAATGAGGGGAGGTGATTGAGAGTGGGGAAAGAAGCAAGATTCTTTTTAGAAGCGGAATTTGACACGGAAGGGGTATTGGCCAAGGCAGATAAGATTATGAAACTTGCAAGAGAGTTAGAAGAAGAAGCTCATAATTTGAGATACAAAGCAATGGATATCAAAGCAAGCGAGGCATCTCGTGAGAAAGATGCCTTAGAATAATTACTTTACATTTTTGACAATTACATCTTTGAATTCACCAAGAGCAATTGCTGTTGCTCTTGACAGATGGAGTAAATCTTTTTTGGTTACAGTAGGATTGAGGGTTTCGCCATCAAAAAGAAGAGAAGGAGGTGGTGTAGGAAGTGAACATTCAAGAGGCAACGAAAAAAGCTGTAGAAGATGGAGGATTAATTTATAGGACTTCTACAATGCAAGCCAACAAGGCAAGACACGGGGCAGTCAATCCGACCAACACATACGATGCATGCATATTAGTAGTGATGGAAAAAGGAGTTCAGAAGAAAAGCTGTAGAGCCTGGAACCCTACAGCCGATGATTTGCTTGCCGATGATTGGGAAGTTGCTAAGGAATGAACTTCGCAATGAAATCGGTAATAGAATTAAAGGTTTCTTGTAGGAAGGTTCTCCATAGTTGCTATGGCAAAGTCGGATAATCTGCAAGTGTAAACAGTGTCATCAGCATAAAGATTGTTAAGAAAATTATTCCGGCCAAGTTCACGAAGAGAATCTTCAACATCTTCTAACAGAAGGTCTGGAAAAAAAATCTTTTGAATTTCTTCCACATTGATGAAGTTCTTTGAATCAGATTTGGTAAAGCCATGTTTGCGCCTGTCAGAATATTCTTTATACAGCTTATATAACACTGTTTTAGCATCTTTGGTAAGTGTCATTTCATGTCTCCTTTCTTATGTACTCGACTCTGGCGGGAGCCTGTACCTAAATTATAGAAGGGATGTGGGAAAATGGCAATATGTTTACAGAAGATAACGGTAGCTTTGGATGTTGATGCGAATGCATTGTTTGGAATGAGGGGAGGTGATTAGTAGGGTGGGCATCATAGGCGCAAAAGGTATTGCTATGTTCAGAGGAACGGCACAGGATATCATTAATCAATCCTAAAATCCCGTTCAAATTATACACATGTTTAAGGTGTCAGCCCATATAACTCATATATGTCTTTTTGAAATGGCGTAAGGAGACTGTAAAATAAACTGTGTATTGTCGTAAATTGGTATGTAAAATCTTGTTTTTTCGACATTTCTAAAATCAATTCCCAGTGCCGATTTTTTTACAATTACCGTTATTTTTCGACGCTATTTTCGATTTCTTTATATGAATAGTATTGCCATTTTCTGGTGATACTATTCATTTTATTTTATTTTTCTTTTATTTCCCATCCCTTAGCAATGTTTCATAGGCATCCAGCCGGACGTTATCCAGATAGACTTTTTTGATTTCATTTTCCGTATAAAAATCATACAGCATCTCCATCAGTATGCTTAAATATTCTTCAGACATTTCCTGTCCTTCGTATTCCATGATCCGGTAGGCTACACAGGCATACGCCCTGGAAGATTGATGTGTCATTGTATTATTTCCTTTACTTTACTGCTGGTTTTCAGGTTCATTCTCTATTCTGCTTATAAACTATTACCCCCAATAGGTGGGGGCTTTATGGTATTCCCTTCTTTTCCTATCATTTGATTTCAAAGGGAATAGGTTCTCCTCCATATTCATCAATATATTTCTGTGATTCTTCCCAAAAGCCTTTCTGTCCTATGAATTCCTCCAGGTGGAATAGTTCCCTTTCCAGTTCCCGTACCCTCTCTTTTAGTGCTTCAACAGTGTATTCTTTTTGCTCGTTTTCTTCCTCCGTCCATCCATAGTAATCCAATACGTATTTTCTTGCTTCTTCATTCCCCATGCCGGCTGTCGCTTTACGCAATGCTTCTTCCTCTCTGTATATGTCAAGAAAGTCAATCGGACTGTTCCCATCGCCAACAGCGCAGCATGTATTCTCATGTACACTATATCCTGCTTCTATCCATTTATGGAGCTCCCTGCGTTCTTCTTCGGTCATAGGCGTTATTTTTTCATATTCCTTTAATTCTTGTTTCAGAAATCGTTTTCGTTCCTTACTGATCCGCATTCTATACACCTCTCTGATTGCCTTATCCCTCACTTTAGTTATTGCCGCCTGTATGGTTCTTATGCATGAAATGCCTATGCATAAGAACCATACAGGCGGCATTGAGGCAGTCAAGGGATAAAGGGCAGCACTGCTGTCATTTACAGCCGGATACGTTTCTGTTTCTACGCTTTAGGCAATCCTGGCCCTGTCGCCGAATTCAATCACAAACTGTCCATAGGTCTCTCCCCAGTCACGGTACGGCATGGACCATTTCTTAATAATGTCCCTGGTAGACAAATAAATTGTTTTTCTTAATGCCTCGTCATTTGGAAAGAGTGCTTTGCTCTTTGTAACTTTGCGCAGCTGCCGGTTAAAACCTTCTACGGTGTTGGTGGTATAGATTAATTTGCGGATCTGATGGCCATAGCAGAAATAGGTGGAGAGGTGCTCCCACTTATCAAGCCAGTTATCCAGGACGACGGCATACTTTTTCCAGCTATCCATCATACTCTCCAGATTCCGCATCGCGATTTCTTCACTCTCCGCCCCATATACGCGCTTTAAATCTCTCATAAATGCTTTCTGGTCTTTATAAGCAATATATTTTAGCGTATTGCGGATCTGGTGGATGATACATAATTGGATCCTTGTTTCCGGAAATACCGTATGGATCGCATCCGGGAAACCTTTTAAACCATCCACACATGCAATCAAAATATCAGAAACGCCTCTGTTTTTCAATTCATTGCATACTTTTAACCAGAATTTGGCACCCTCATTTTCCCCAATCCATATCCCAAGGATATCTTTATAACCGTCTCCATTGATTCCCAATGCCACATAAGCTGCTTTTGTTATGATCCGCCCATCTTCACGTACCTTAAAATGTACTGCGTCCAGAAATACGACAGGATAAAAAGAATCCAGTGTCCTGCAGTACCATTCTTTTGCTTCTTCCATTACTTTATCCGTGATATTGGAAATGGAACCGGCCGAGAGTTCTATCCCATAAAGGGATTGTACATGTTCCGAGATATCCCGTACAGACATCCCTTTTGCATACATAGAAATGATTTGGGATTCCAGCCCTTCTTCAACGACTGTACGGTTCTTTATGATCTCCGGCTCAAACCCTGGTTCCCGTGTCCGCGGCACGTCAATTCCAATCTTTCCATAAGCTGTTTTGATTGTTTTAGAGCTGCTTCCATTTTTAGATACCCTGTTTCCATTCTCCTTTGCATCCGCAATATACTCATTTACTTCCTTACGGAGTATCTGCTCCACGGCATCCTTTATTACTTTCTGTATCAACCCATTCGGACCTGTAATATCTTCCATCGTGTTGCATTTTGCTATTTCTGCCTGATAGTCAATTTTCTGTGACATAGTTGTTTCCTCCTAAAATTTTTCTACCAATTTTTTCCAACTAATCACAGTATTGTCGAATTCATTATCCATTATACAAAAATGGATGTGTCGAATAATCTGTGATGATTTACACAGATTATTTTACACACCCGGCGTAAGTTCCGTTGTGTATTTTTTTCGTGTTCCATTTATACTGACACTACGGACAGTTTTCATTTCACTTATTACTTTTTGAAGATCATGATTTTTATACCATCCGGCTTCATTCATCACCTGCTTTAGACGAGTTGTGATCAGAAGTGCAATAAACTGTATGAAGATTCTGCCTTCCATAGCTGCCGCTGAATGGATACGCAAACGTTTCATATCAAGATCATTTTTGAGATCATCGAAACATTTCTCAACAGCATCCTTGCTCCGGTACACCTCAAGAGCTTTTGTCGTATCCTTAATGTGATTACTTACAAGCACGAACCAGCCGATATGGTTCCTTTTATGCTTGCTAATGGCTTCCTCATTGTAATCCACCCTGATGCCTCTTATAGGAGTTTTATGGATCAAGAAGAACTTATCATAATAAGAGGCATGCTCCTTTACATGCCTGCCGGCCATAAGTTCTTCATAACAGCAGTGCAGGGTATGGTCAAAATTCCGTTCGTCTGACGCCGCCTTGAAAATATCGTGGTAGATGTGGATATAGAACCGATGCCCTTTCCAATTGGAAGATTCCGTGACCGCATACAGTCCATCCCCAAAGACTGTACAGTAATTATGATGGGAACGGATGCTGTCTCTGTGGTGTTCCACTGCCTTGCAGGCAAAACCGACAGTAAAAGGTACTCCAATCAGGAACTTTTTATGGCTGGCATACATTGCGTCAAGGTTCGGTTCACTATAAAAGCCTTTGTCCATGACAAAATGGCATGTTGGGCTCTCCAGAACGGATATATTAGCTATGCTGTCTTCCAGAGCGTTCACATCTTTAATGCTGCCGGGAATGATCCTGTAATACAGCGGCATATGGGAAGTGACACCAGTGAGCATAAGGAGGTTGATCTGTGGCAGTTTTTCCCCGTCACGGTTGTATCCCCAGCGGACAAAGTCGATCAGTTCGCTATAGGAAGATACACTGGTGATATCCATTGCATAGACATCCTTCTGGCTGTTTACATCAATCCACCTGCTGAAAAAGTCCTGTTGCAGTGTGGGCGTAATCCTTACAAGGAGTTCGCTCACCCGCTGGCTTGCAAGCAGGGAACGGCACGGTGATGGATACATCCGCTGCCACTGGTCAACGTGGCGCAATGCCCCGCCTTCGCTGACAAGGTAATACGCACATGTCAGTATGCATCTCCAGTCATCCGGAAAGACTGTACTGAGCGGTTCCATCAGCCCTATGTCTGAAACAGCTTTATCCAAAAGGGACTGTATGCCGGTATTTTTCACAACACAGCGGCCAGCAGGTTCTTCCGTTTGAGCCCTTTTACGGGCAGCATCGCCTTTCCTGCGGTTGGGAACCACTTCACCTGTTACTGGATCCAGATGCCCAATGCTCTTGCGGATGTGTTTGACTTTTTTAGTTTCCTTATCATAAATTGAAGTGTTGCTGTAAACATAGGTTTTACCATTTGGATTTTTGACGTAAACAAGTGATGACATGCCGTTGCTCCTTTAAATATGTGTATAATATTTCTACTTATATTATAAAACTTATACACATATTTGTAAAGAGGGAGCGCCTAAAAACCCCGTATTTTCAATGGATTCATACTATCATACAGTCAATCTGTGTATAATTTTTTCGGGAGATTAGGATCAATTAGAAATTAAATATGGGATACCAAAGGAAAAGATATTGCTTGGGAATTGTGCTGAGCCACCCGATGCCAAAGAGTGTCTCTTATATGGGCATATAGTAGGCATGGGTGAATATTCAGCAACAACAGTATGGATACGATGGTACAAAGAGCCTGGTGGGGAATGGGTCAATGATAGTGATTATATTCCAAAGTCTGCTAATGATGTATCTTGGAAATAATTTCATCAATATAATGCTGATTGGCGTTGCTTCTAGGAGAAAAGGTTAAGGGCTTTGCAGAAGAGAAGGAGGTGGTGTAAGGGGTGTGGGTAATATTTATTCTTGCAGGCATTGTGATTGCACTGGTGGCAACTCTTGTAATTGCATTGGCAGCATGGATAATCCATAAGGTTTCCAATGCCATGATCCGTGAGGACAGGCAGTTGGAAAGAGAAGAAAAATTGAATAAAGGAGAATAGCGATGAATAAAAAGACGATGATAGCACTGATTGTATCTGTAGCTGTGGCCGGGGCCATTTTTACTGTTAGTTCGTGTAAACTGATCGGGACCGGTAAGGTTGGAGTTCAGTACAGTTATAAAGGCGGCGTGAAAGATGAAACACTCAATCCTGGATTGAATTTCATCAATCCATTTCTGAAAGTCAAGGAATTTACAGTCGGTAATGAACAACTGATCCTGACTAAGGACAAGAGAGACGGATCAAAGAAGAATGAATCATTCAAGGTAGCAACGGCGGACGATGCAAGTATCTCCGTAAGTTTTCAGATGTCGTATCGGTACAATCCTGAAAAGGTAGTTGATACATATAAGAAATTCAAGGGTATGGATGGAGAGGATATTGTCGAGCAGCGAGTTAAGACAGTCTTGAAGTCAAAGATTTCGGAAGTCACAACGGATTATACTATGATGGACATTTATTCTGGAAACCGAAGTGAGATCAACAATGCCATTACAGAATATCTTAACAAGGATTTTGGCGATTCTTACGGCATTGAAGTTTTGGATGCATCCATTATAGACGTTCATCCAGATGAAAAGCTTAGGGAAGCTATTGACAACCGTGTGACAGCTCTTCAGCAGAAGCAGCAGGCCGAAGCAGAGCAAGAGAAGATTAAGGTGGAAGCTCAGACAAAACTGATTCAGGCGGAGAATGATGCGGATATCAAGATAAAAAAGGCTGAAGCGGAAGCAGAAGCCAATAGAGTGCTGGCAGCATCCATCACGGATGAATTGATCAGGATGAAGGAAGCGGAAGCACGTAAAGAACATGGTTGGGTTACGGTTCAGGGAGCAGATGCTATTGTGACTGAAGATAAATAATATGACTTCCCCGTCAGTTTGGCGGGGAAATATAGAAACAAGTACAACCAGTGAATCATACATATGTAGAGGGGTGGTGTAAGTGAAAAAATTAGAAATTGTAAGCATGGTTAGAATTGAAGGCAAGTGGTATCGGCAGGAAGAAATACCGGTGGATGAATTTAGAAGATTACTTGAAGCTAAAATTACGGAGTCTATGGAAAATATTGGGTTTATAAAGGTAGAGACGTCTGAGTCTGCAAAGGAAAAAACCGCGTGAAGCGGTAACCAGTTGGACAAGCTGTGAAGGCAATTTGAATTTAGAACAAGGGAGGAAAGACGGAATGATTACAGCGTATAGAGGGCGGATCCGGGTGACTCAGGATGAAACAGAAATGAAAGGTGATCTGGCTAGTGTCAGCAAATATATCTATTGGAGTTTGACCGAGATGGGTAATAGTCCGGTAATGGCGGTATTTAAGATTATTGCTTGGGTACTGATAGGGTTGACTTATGAGATCGAGTGAAAGAGGGATGAGCGCCGTGAGGATAAGATATCGCAAGAGAAGGAATCTGATCTGTCGGATCCTGCGGAGGACGGCAGCAGTCATCATAGGGATCGGGATCATAGGGGCGCTGGGGATGTCCTGGAGGAGCTTAGCTGGTATGTCTTCGATCCGGGATGCAGGATGGGTACCGATAAGCCTGATAGCGATGGCAGCAGGCTATGTGATCGGGCGCACTGCCAGGTACATAGAGAGACGGCGCATGAATCTTGATAAGACACAGAGAAAAACAGATAAAAAATAGCACATCTACCGCAAATAGATGTGCCAAGGCTTTCGCCCCACTACATAAAAAACTTCTCATAAGTAGGATACCATTGGTGGGCCAGAAAGTCAAGAAAAACGGGAGATTCAACCCGTTTTTCAATCTTGATAAGGATATTAAACTTAGGACAAGATCCGGAAGTTAGACAGGAGAAGAGAATTGGCAACCAAGAGAGTGTCTTACGAATTTGAAGATGTGATAGAGCGGGAAGAATATCACGATGGACGGTATGGAGCTCCGGGAAAGAAGAGAGCAGAGAAGAAGAAAGCCACTCCCGAACAGGTGGCGAAGATTAACCAGTATAACCGGGAGAAGAAGGCGCGCCATCGGCTGAGGATGTATTTCCATGAAGGGGATTGGTTTGCAACACTGACATACCGGAAGGATGCACGTCCTGCAGATATGGCAACAGCCAAGAAGCATTTCAGCGATTTTATGCGGAAGGTAAGACCATGGTACAGGAAGCAAGGGTATGAAGTATTCTGGCTCCGTAACGTCGAGAATACCAAGACGAACAACTGGCATATCCATCTGGTGATCAATGACATCCCTGTAGGGAACCTGATTGCCATGTTGAATGCCATGTGGCCCCATGGAAGAGTGCACGATCCAAAACCTCTCTACAAGAGGGGAGAGTTCAAGGATCTGGCCACATACATAACCAAGAATGAGAAATCGACCAGGGAGCTCATCGGTGACAACCTGGATCACCAAGTGACAGAAGCAAGCTATTCCCATTCCCGAAATATGCCTCTTCCCCCGCCGAAGGTGGAGAAGCTGAAACGCTGGGAGAAGCAGCCGCGGGAGAAAAAAGGATGGTACATAGACAAAGAATCCTATTATGAGGGTATCAATCCGGTAACCGGATATAAGTACCGTCATTATACATTGATCAGGATCAACAGACGGATCTAAAAGAGAGAAAGGAAGAGAAGAGATGAATCTGAAATATGCAGTAAAAAGTGAAGATACGGAGCAGATCCAGGTGATGAATTGGGCGCACTGGTATACAAAACAGTACCCAGAGCTGAAATGGCTGCACCATATCCCGAACGGCGGCAGCAGGAACCGTGCAGAGGCGGTCAAGCTTCAGCAGATGGGAGTGAAAGCGGGTGTAGTGGATCTGTTTCTTCCATCCCCGAAGGGGATCTATTGCGGGCTGTACATTGAGCTGAAGTATGGTGATAACAGGAAGACAGCCAGGCAGAAAGAATTTCTTGCCGATATGGCAGCGAACGGATACTTTGCAGTAACCTGTTATTCTGCGGACGAAGCGGTCCGGGTGTTGGAAGAGTATGTGACATTGCCTCACGGTTTCGTGAGGGATGATGTCCGGGAATATGTGGGAATATCAATGGGCGGAACAATTGACGGCTGTAAGATGAGCATACCGAACAACGGGATCTTAAAGGATGGCAAGGTGAAGCCGGGAGGTAGGTAATGGGGCGTGTGAAGCAGTATTTTGATGAGATCAGTGCAGATCCGGAAGAGAAAGATCCGGAAGAGGAAGAGCAGTCCGGCTCAGATCTGCCGGAGTGGATTCCGGGAGGGATGCTTGCCCAGATCCCAGAATCTACACTTTATGAGGAATATCTTGAACAGTGTTGTCTTCCCGGCGCGCGTCCATATGGTTGTCGGAAATATTTCGGAATAAAGACGAAAACGAAGTACATAGGAACATTACAGCGCGGGAAATGGCTGACAGACCTGTATGAGGATACGGAAGGGGATTATTGGCACAGTAAGCGGGTCAGGGTAGGCAGATGGATCATCACGGCGTTTGAGTGTTTCCGCGGACGGCGGGATCTGGACAGCCCCCATGAGGCGCATACCGGAATCCCTTCGGATTGGGACAAGATGATTGATGAATATGGTGAAGTCCCGGCGAATTGGGAGCGGCTGCCGGAAGAAAAGAGAGCGGATGGTGATGAAGACCATAGCAGTAATGTTGCATAAAGGAGAAAAATATGTTTGATAAATTCGGAGAATTGAATTCTTATAAGGAGATCAATGAACTGGCAGAGAACCTGTTCAATGAAGGGGATATTGGGAGTTTAAAGGCTATGGCAGAGGAGAACGGGATAGCAGAAGAGTTTGTGGAGCTGTATTGTAATGCAGAGCTTCCGGAGCTATGTGATGCAGCGACGGCAGCAGTCGGAAAGATTGAAGTAGAGGCCGGTGATCTGAAACCAAAAGAGATCATGGCTGACTGGGTGGAATATCTGAAAGCACAGTGTATGGAAGATGAGGAACTGTCCATGCATGTGAGGCAGAAGGGAAAAAGCCTTAAGGGCTGCATCGGGGCTCTTCTCGCCTGGTCCTTTAAAAACCAGCAGCAGATAGATGAAAAGATCATCCGTGCTGCAGGTGTGAAGGCCGGTAAAGTCACTCTGGGGATTCCGGGGATGGGAAGAGCGAAGAAGATCATCAGAGAATATTACATGGAGGGATAGTGATGATAGCGAAGAAGGAGATAGCTAAGCTCCCTGTCCTGCCGGCAAAAGCCCATGGACGGGATGAATGGATCGGCCGGATCCGGATGCACCGGGATACTCTTGTTCTGGATGTGTATGATGCAAGGCGGGTCATGTGTCCGGAGGAAGAAGAAAAGGACGCTGAGATAATGTTCCGGTGGGTATGCGATAAGAAAAACTATTATACTTACATGTTTCGGAGTCAGGCATGGACCGGATATGGGTTAAGCTATGCGCAGAATGGTGGAAGTTGGCATTATGGATATCCATGTATTCAGCTGGATGCGGAAAGTGAAGAGACTGCCGGAAAATTCCTTGAAGACTGTGAGGATATATGGCGGTACGATTTCCCCGAAGATCAGATTGACAAGCTCGGAAGATTGGAAGAGCACATAAGGGATCAGAAAAGAGACAGAAATGAACAGAACCGGAGTGCCCGGATCCGTGCCCGGCAGAAATTACGGAAAGCGTTGCCGAAGGACTGGGAGAAGTGGCTTAAGACGGATGTGTATAAGGATAAGCGCTACCTGTTTTATAATGCCAGGCGCCGGAAAAGCGGAAGCTGTGCATATTGCGGTGCAGTCGTGGAGCTGGATGGGAAGCAAAAGCATAACGGCATAGGGAAATGCCCTGCATGCGGCAGCAGTATCCAGTATAAAGCGGTAGGCAAAGTATCTGAGATGAGAGACAGGAGACAATGCATTTATCTGCAAAAGACAGCGGATGGATTCCTGACCAGGTATGTGCTTACCGAGAAGGTCAGCGGACCATGGGGAGAGCGTTATAAAAGCCGCGACGCTGTATTGGCGACATACAATGGGAAAAAGACTTGGTATGATTATTGCATGGTTTCAGCGGTCGGCGGTGACGAATATTGGGATGATAAACGTCCATATGATATGGGAAACTGGGAACCGGAAGGTTATCTGTATACCAGGAATGCCAGACAGGCAGTAAAGGACACCGTATTCCGGTATGCACCGTTAGTGCAGTGGATGAAGCATGAGAGACGGGAAATCCCGCTTGCTGATTTCTTGTGCAGATATGAAAAAGCGCCTTATCTGGAGTTCTTCATCAAAGCAGGGCTGTACAGGCTGACAAGAGAATACGTGGACAGGCACGAGATCTGGAAAGGGAAGAAGCCGGAAGAGATACTTGGCATAAATAGACAAAGGATCCGCAGGCTGATCCGGATGGATGGGGGCATTGCCGCATTAGAATGGCTCCGTTATGAACAAGAAGAAGGGATCAATCTTCAGGATGAGACGGTCTCATGGCTTCAGGAGAACCGGCTGTATCCGAATAAGTGTGCAGATATTTTAAGGCAAATGAAAAGTGTGGTCCGTATGGTGAATTATATGAAGAAACAGCAGATTGCCCCGGCAGATATCGTTACAACATGGACAGACTACTTGCGGATGGCGGCACTTGAAGATATGGATATCACGGATGATATCGTCTTGTTCCCGAAAGATTTAAAACGGCAGCATGACTATCTGGTGGAGCTTGGGAACCGAAGGCAAGAAGAAAGACGTCTTGAAGGTTATGCTGACCTGGACCGCAGGATCAGAGAGCGCCTGCCGGAGGCTGCAAGATATTACTGGGAGAATGAGAAATATATGATAGTGCCCGCAGCGAAATGTGAGGAATTGATGAATGAGGGCAGGACGCTGCATCATTGCGTCGGCCGGGATGACCACTACATGACAAAGATGGCAGAGGGCCGCAGCTGGATCTTATTCCTGCGGAAGAAGGAAGCCTTGGACTGTCCGTATTATACGGTTGAGATCAATATGCAGAATGATGAGATCATCCAGTGGTATTCAGCATTTGACCGGCAACCGGATGCCGTCGAGATAAAAAAGATTCTAAAGATGTTCAAACAGAATGTAGCCAGGAAACGGAAGAAAGAGCGTATCCCGGGGTCTGTAGCTGTTTAAGGATGGCATATAGGCAGAAGGGCGTATGGAGACAGGAGGTAGGATGGAAGAATATACACAGATTACACTGGATGAATGGGTACAGTTGAAGGAAAACCTGAAAAGAGACCTGGTCGGAGTGCAGGAAAGCTTTGTGAGGATTGGTTATACACTTCGGAAGATTGAAGAAGAGAAACTGTATGAACAGGACGGATATAAGAACATCACGGAGTTTGCAAAAACGGAGTATGGGCTGAATCCTTCTGCCGTGTCCAGGTTTATGAGCATCAACCGTAAATATTCTGTTAACGGGTATTCCGATCAGCTCCGTCCGGAATTTATACAGATGGGCAGCAGTAAGCTGTCGGAGATGCTGTCCCTGCCGGATCAGGATCTGGAGATGATAAGACCTGAGGCAACCAGGGAAGCTATTCGGGAATTAAAGCAGTTTAACAGGGAAGAAGCGGAATCAGGGACGGCAGATGATATCAGAGAATTGATCGGGAAATTCTTTGAAGATAATGCGGATGATCTGGAAGCGCTGCGGACCAGTGAAGCATACCACACCGGAGAGGTAGATAAGCTGATTGAGATTGTAAATCCAGGAGGGACAAGGACATACAAGAAGGGTCTGTATTTCCTGATGATGTATGAGCAGGAAATCAAAGTGAAGAAGTTCAAGGGGACCCCACAGACGATGAGCTGGGCAGAATTCTTCTCCATTGCAAAGGAGATCATAGAGAATATACCGATCGCAGATCTAAAGGAGCCGATGGAAGTGTGTGTGAATGAAGCGGGCCCGGAAGCCGGCAGCAAGGCAGTGATAGAAGAAGAGAAAGCCGACAGCGGAGAAGACGATCCTGTGACCGCTGCCAGTGATAAGAATGAGAGTACTGTGGCAGCAGGCAGCACGGATGAGAAAGAAGATGATCCGAAAGATTCTGCCGATAAGGCAGAGTCAGAGACAGAAAAAACGCCGGAAAAAATTGCGCCGGCGCAAGATTCTGCTGAAGAAGGAGATGCAAGGCCAGAAGAGGAAGTTGAAAAAGAAAGGATAGAGCTGGAAGAGGACCCGGTAGGAGGAATAACGGCGCGCTGTCAGACCAGAAAAGAATATTTGGATTCGCTTTCGATTTATAGGATGGCGAATTACATGAATGAAGAATACGCAAGAAAAAATCTACAGGCATCTACGCTTTGTTATCCATCACAGATTATAGACTGGCTTACGCAAGAGGTAGATGCTCAGGGCCGTGAGATTGTGGATGTGTAAGATAGATGGGAGGCGTTGATTGTGGATCTGATGACATTTAAGGATCTAAAGGCTGGGGATCTGGTGGAATTTAAAGATGTTGATATCTGCGGCAAACGGCAATCCGGGAAAGGAAAGGTATATGGGTTTGGATGGTTTTCATTCACGGATCTTGTATGGGTAACCATGGAGAATGGACAAATGGCAGCAGTGCCTTATGAGGAGATCCGGAAATTATAGCATCAACCATGGTGGGGATGCATTGTATCACAGGTACCAGGTTAATCAATAGACAGCCTCCGGCTTTATGGCCGGAGGGGAAAGGAGAATAAAACGGGACGGAGTGTATTTGACCCATACTATTCACGTATTCAGGAGCTTTTATTTTCTGGTATGTCTATAAAAGCAACGTATGATTATGTGGAGAAGTATTTTCGGGTGTACAGCACGTATAGTGCATTCTGGGGATATGTGAAGCGGCGGAAGCTGGATTGGTTTATGCCGGGGAAGGTGTGAAGGAAGGTGAGGGATTATAGTGAGATATACGGAATATCATGCCGGTGTTCCGGTGATCAGGGATAAGGAGCTTTTGCCAGAGGCGATGAAAAGGCTGGCGGTGATGGAGGATCATCTGGAAGAAACAATGGAGAAAATGTGTGATGAGTATTGCCAATATCGGGCATCAGCGTTAACGCAAGGGATGCTGGATCGAATCTGCGGAGAGTGTGAGCTGGCAAAATTGTTTGAGGCGTTGAAGTGAAAATGGAGAAGTGTAAACTGAATTGTGTTTTGAAATATCCGGGGAGTAAGTGGAGGATCGTGGATAAGCTTGTAGAACTGATTCCACCGCATCATACATACTTGGAGCCATACCTTGGAAGTGGTGCAGTATTCTTCAGGAAAGCGCCATCAGACATAGAGACGATCAATGACCTGGACTGGGATGTGGTGAACCTCTTCCAGTGCATCAGGGAGGATTCGGAAAAGTTGGCGCGGTTGATTATGACAACGCCGTACAGCCGGCAGATGTATGATGATGCGTTTAAGAGTGATCCGATTATGGAAGTGTTGTCGGAAGGAAATAGATTTCTCAAGGCTTGTCAGTTCCTTGTCCGATGCTGGCAGGGGCATGGATTTCGATCGAATGGCTATAAGGTCGGCTGGAAGAATGACGTGCAGGGACGGGAGCGGATGTATGCGCTGTGGAACTGGTACCGTCTGCCGGAATGGGTGATCGAGATCGCGGAACGGCTGCGAAGGGTGCAGATCGAATGTTCCCCGGCTGTAGAGCTGATGGAAAGATATGACTATGAGAATGTGTTCATGTATCTGGATCCGCCGTATCTTCTGGGGACCAGGAGCGGGAAGCAGTATAAGCATGAGATGTCCGATGAAGAGCATGAGGAGATGCTGCAGAAAGCGATCGACAGCAAGGCGAAGATCATGATCTCGGGATATGCATCGGAGATGTATGATGATATGCTTGCGGGGTGGAGACGAAAGGAATTCCGGTCTCATGCGGAGATGGGGAACAGCCGGATAGAGGTTGTCTGGATGAATTATGAATCTGGACAGATGGAGTTGAGATTGGATTAAACTGAAAAAACAATAAATGGAAATTGGAGGAGAAAAATATATGAGTGGATGGAAAAAAAGGGAACGGGCGTTATTTATACCTGGAATGGATGAAGAATCATTAAATAAGATTGAATGTAAAGTTTGTGGAAATAGGTTCATTCCTAGAAAGGAAAATAAATATGTGGTTAAGGATAGAATGGTAACCGGAGGTGTTCAAAGTGCTCTTAGTGGACAGTATTCAGAAGCGAAGCAATATGATGCGTTTGATTGTGAAGTATGTGGATGTCAGATGATTGTAAAAGAGAGATTGAAGCAAGTAGATGAAGTAAACTGAAAGTTAGTGGAGGGAGATATGGTAAAGATTCAGGAATGTAAACGACACGGTGTCTGTAATGACTGCGGAAAACAGCAGGAAGCAGATACTCAGATATGGGAGATAAAAGTATCTACAGCTGGTCAGGGATGGACAACTCTTATGATGTGCAAAGAGTGTCTGGCAGCACTTAATGCGGCAATAGCAATCACAGTGTTTAACAGTAGAGTACATTAAACGGGTTCTAAAAGTTAGTGGAGGATAAAATATGGCAAATGTATGTTGTACAAGTAATGTTTCTTTTTCTGTCAATGAAGATGAAAAAGAGGTATTACAGAGGGCGCATGATATCATAGAAGGAATTAAGCATGATTGGTTTGTTAAAGATGAGAATGCATGGGATAATGAAGATTATTGGGGAATTGATAATGCTGTCAAAATATTAGAAACACTATTTGAGTGTAAAAAATGTGAACATTAAATCGGGCTTTAGGAAAGGAGAAAAGTAGATGAATAAAAAATATTCATGGACTGAAAACCAGACAGACGATATTTGGTATCATGGGAAATTTACTTCTGTTGAAGCATGTATAAAAGATGCTATAGGTTGTGGAAAAAAGCCTGGGGAGAAGATCGTTATAGGGCTTTGTGAAGATTATATTCCACATTTGAATGCAGATACTTTACTGGATCAAGTAAGTGAAGATGCTTATGAGGAAGTCGGCGAGGTCGCGGAAGGCTGGCCGGAGTTTGTAGACTGGAAAGGCTATAAAGATATTGACAAGTTGCAGGAAAAAATTAATAAGGCATTCAATGAATGGTTAGAGGAAACGAAGCAGATACCAGGTTTCTACCAGATACGACCATTGGCAGATCTTGTAACAATTCCAAATTAGTAGAACTAAATGGAGGGTTAGAGTAGCAGATCCGGAAGAGTAGAGACGTAGAAAGGAGCCAAGCCTCCGGCCGGGGTAACGTGTACACGGGCTTCTTTGGAGAGATGGAAGGACAATTAAGTTTATTCCAGGAGAAATACAATTCTCCTGCGAAAACAAAGAAAAAGAAAGAGAAAAAGAGCATTGATCCATCCCAAACGTTTGATGAGCGCATGAAACGCTTTTGGCATTACATGGAGCATAAGGGAATGAATGAGCAGTGGATCGAAACATGCATAGGGGAACTCAGGATCATCATCGACGCATTGGCAGATTATTACGACATAGCAGGCAGAAGTGCTGAGACGATGGAAACGGGATATGCCAGGGCTGTTTTGGAGGAAAGATTAGAAAGAATAAAGAGGATTCAGACCAAATTAGAGGAGTCAACCGGATATAACCGGGATAGGCAGCTTGAAATCTGTAAGAAACCGAAGCGGGCTAGGAATGATGATATTGGAGAGGATGCGCTTGTGATTGCGCTTCATAGGTAAGCAATTAAGATTTGCATAGAGAAAGGAGAACAGTATGAAAGCAGAGAAGATGGTTATTGAAATCGAGAGGACAGGGAAACAGCGGCAGGAAAGCAGATTGAGCGCTTACCGGGATAAGTTAAGTGAAGCGTGCAAGGATGCTGTGCCCGAAGAGGGAAAGACCGGTGATACAGATAGGCAAAACGACGAATCAGGAAGGAGACATGGAAGATGAGGTTGATTAATGCAGAGAAGCTGATAGAAGATATGCGAAAAAATATGGGGATCCTTGAAGAGGTGGAAGAAGTGATCAATGCGCAGCCGACAGCCTATGATCTGGACAAGGTAATAGAAGAGCTGGACAAATTTGCCCACAGTGATATCTGCTACCGAAATCACTGCAGATATATTAATGCAGATGATATCGACTGTGAGAATTGCGGCGCTCTTTGTGCACTGGAGATCGTAAAGCGGGGAGTGACAGCGTGAGGAAGCAACGTAAGGACCGTCATACTCTCAGCCTGGAACACAGGCACCGTCTGGCAGAGATGGCAGGAACGAAGCCGGATGCCAAGGCGGTGAAGGCCTTCGGCCGGAAAGCATACGAATGTTGTGACGTAGCTGAGTATATGGCGAAGAAGTACGACATAAAAGGGGAGATCGGGATTGGAGAAAAGAGTATCGGAGCAGATCAAGGCAGAGAATGAAAAGAAAAAAGAATATCTCTGGAAATATCAGGATTCCGTGCGCAGGGTTGCAAGAATTGAATCTGAATTGGCTGAGATCCGGGCGATGAAAGCCGGTACCGCGATCAACTATGACGGACTGCCATCGGGATCCAGGCAGACAGATCTGTCAGACTATGCAGCAGAACTGGATAAGCTGGAACGGGAACTGATATTGGAGCGATATAAGCGGATCAAACTGTATCAGGATATTGAGATGAGAATCAAGAGACTGAAAAGCCGGAATGAGAATGATGTATTATTCTATCGGTACATAAGAAGGCTTGACTGGTGGGAAATTGCGGAAAAGATGCATTATTCGGAACGATGGATCTATAAGATTCACGGTAAAGCGCTGGCACATCTTGAAATTCCAAAAGAGTTCAGTGAAGTTCAGTAAGAACTGTGATATTATGGTATCATCGGGAAGTGGCAGAGAGGTAGAAAGTTTTCCGATTCATCATGAGTTTCTCCAATAAGCCAGAAAAGGGCGTCTTGCTTCGGCAGGGCGCATTTTCTGTAAAAAAAATTGATGAATTACTCTGAAATCCTTGACATATGGTACACCATGCGGTATAATATAATCAAGGAAGGAGGAGAAGCCAATGAAGAAAAAACAAAAGAAAAAAATCAAGAACTTCATAGAGTTAACAATCAAAGTCTTAATCGCTGTCGGCTCAGTGATATCGGCAATTGCACAACTTATAGAAGCTCTTGATTAGAGGAAAGGGAGAGGAATCTCCCTTCCTAAGGAATTATTATAACATACATTGGCTAGAAAATATATGAAGAAAATAACGGTATATGATTTGTTTCTTGTTTTTGCCATTATCCTGAATGCCGGAGCGGGAAGGAACGTATACACATCCATTATTCTGCTATGTGCGGGAGTGTTGGAATTAGTGGATGTGATTCCGAAGATCGTGAGGTTGATGAAGCATGGCGGCAAGTAAGCAGACATTACGCAATCAGAGGTATCAGGACAAAGCGGGCTGGATATCGAAGTCTTATAAGCTTAAAAGAGAAGTGGTAGAGACATTCGCAGAAGCCTGTGAGAAAGCAGGAGTGAGCCAGGCCGGACAGCTCAGCAGGATGATGAAGGAATATGCCGAGCAGGTCTGCAGGGAGCAATTGAAAGAAGAGTGATGGAAGGGGCAGCAGTCAGTAATGGCGGGCTGCCTTTTCTGATTGATAAGAGCTAGGTCAGAGGAGGGAGATCAGCATGAAGGGAAAGAGATCATTCTACAGATCAGGCAGATGGATCCGCAAGCGTGCGAACATCCTCCGAAGGGATGAATACCTCTGCCAGGAGGCGAAGCGGTACGGCAAACACCGTGAAGCGGTTACCGTGCACCATATCTATCCGTTGTCAGAGTATCCGGAATTAGCGTTGGAAGACTGGAATCTGCTGAGTCTGTCGAACGAGTATCACAATAAGATGCACGACCGCACCACTGGAAAGATTACCAAGGCGGGGCGGTACTGGCAGAAAAAGCGGGAGAAGGAACTGAAAATGTTCCGGGAGAGGTATCCCCCCACCCTTCCGAATTCTGGAAAGACGGTTGGAGAATCGGGGGAGAGGACTCTTTCCAATAGCGCGGGATCCTGAAAAAAATTTTTCCCCGGAAAAGAGGTGAGCCAAATTGGCGAAAAGCGTACCGAACAGAGACAGTATCAAGAAACGTACCATCAATTATATGCAGCAGCTTGGAACCTACAAAATCCAGTATAATCAAGTGATTGAGGTCTATGCGGATATGCTCTATCAGTATAACATTCTGAGCAGAAAGTTTGAAGAAGAGGACTTCGAGGCAATGGTGGAGACTGAGAAAAGCAGTGGAAAAAAGTCGCCGATTTTGGCAAGCCTGGAGAATCTCAGAAAGGACATCGGGACGTATTCGGACCGGCTGATGCTGAATGCAAAGACCTATAATGCGGAGATTGAACAGCCCAAGAAAGAGAAGTCCGCTTTTGCGGTATTTTTAGAGAAGCAGAAGAAGTGATCGCATGAATGTCTCCAAGATAACATCTCCGAATTTTGATACGGCAGTCACGTATGCCAGGAGGATCGTTGATGGAAAAGTACTGGCGAATAAAGACCGGTTTTTTGCCTGTCAGAGGTTTCTTGCCGATTTGAAGCGCAGGGATCTGGATTTCCGGCAGGATCAGTTTGATTTTGTGATCGGCCTGATAGAAGGAACAGTGCACCATATACGCGGCGAGGATGCCAAGGGCAGGAGCCTTAAGGGTACGCCCATGTACCTTACGGACTGGCAGAAGTTTATATGTGTGAATCTGTTTGGATTCTTCCGAAAGGGGACCGATATCCGGCGCTTTAATGAAGCGCTTATTTTTTTACCCAGGAAGCAGGGGAAGACCTCCTTCAGCGCTGCCCTTGCCGAAGCCAAGAGCATTCTGGATCGGGAGTCCGGCGCGGTCACTTACATCGTAGCGAATTCTGTGAAGCAGACAATGGAGAGCTTCGGGTTCCTGCGTGACAATGTGCACGTGATGCAGGATGATGTGAAGAAGCTCCGCATCCGGGATAATAACCAGGAGCATTCCATCAGCATTGACTTTGGGGATGGAACGGCGGATATCTATGCGATCGCGAATCAGGAGGATAAGCTGGATTCCTTAAACTGTAACTGTCTGATCCTGGATGAGCTGCATTCATGGAAAAGGGCTGGGGCAAAGAAATACACACTAATGAAGAATGCCATGAAAGCATACCGCAACAAGCTTCTGATCGGTATTTCTACGGCCGGTGATATCCCGAACGGATTTCTGGCAAACAGGATCAAGACACTGCAGGGAGTCTTGAATGGTACAGTCAAAGAAAAGGCATATGACTCTTACTTTATCTTTATCTGCAAAGCGGATCAGGATACGGAAGGCAATATTGTCAACAGTAAAGGTGAAGTTGCCGCGCTGAATGATCCGGAAGTATTGCAGATGTGTACGCCGTCGATCGGGACAACCGTCACTCTGGGGGAACTCTTGGATGATGCGGATCAGGCAATGAGTGAACCGCAGCTTCGGACGGAATTCCTGAACAAAACGCTGAACATATTTACGAATGCATTGAGTGCATATTTTGAGATTGAAGAGTTCCGGGCATCCGATCAGCAATATGACTGGACATTGGAGCAATTGGCGAAGCTTCCGATTTTGTGGTACGGGGGCGCGGATCTGTCGAAGCTGCACGACCTTACTGCGGGCGCCTTGTATGGGACCTACAAGGATGTGGATATCTGTATCACTCACGCCTTCTTCCCGAGGACGGCAGCAGTCAAAAAGAGTGATGAAGACAATATCCCGCTGTTTGGATGGGAAGAGGATGGATGGCTGACAATGAGCAATACAGCGACGGTCCTGCCGGATGATATCGTGAAATGGTTTATATTCATGAAGCAGACGGGATTCAAGATAAAGATGGTGGGATTTGATAAGAAATTCGGCAGAGAATTCTTCTTGAAGATGAAAAAGGCAGGTTTCCGTATCAAAGACCAACCGCAGTTTTTCTATGTAAAGTCGGAAGGTTTTCGGCGTATTGAAGTCAAGGTGAAGAATAAAAAGTTCTATTATCTGCATTCAGATGCCTTTGAGTATTGCGTGCAGAATGTCCGGGCAATAGAGAAGACGGACGATATGATCCAGTATGAGAAGGTAGACGGCGACGGCGGGGTAATGAGAATAGACCTCTTTGATGCGGGAGTGTTTAGCTGCTGTCAGATGTTGGATGATATGGCATTGGGAGATATTGGGGCTAAATGGCTGAACAGGGGAAGTGAATAAATGTCAAAGAAAAAGAAAAAAGAAAAGATCCGGTCAGAACCAGACAGAGGCAAGGAAGTAGTCGTGTATAAAGGGGCTACGTTTGCCGATTTCATTCTTCCATCGGGTTATGTGAGGTTATCGGAGAATCCGGAAGTAAGGATTGCAGTAGACAAGATCGCGGATCTGGTGAGCAACATGACGATCCATCTGATGGAGAATACAGAGAAAGGGGACAAGCGGATCAAGAATGAATTATCACGGAAGATAGATGTGAATCCATGCAGCTACATGACCCGGAAGACGTGGATCTATAAGATCGTCAGTGATCTCCTGCTGCATGGTGACGGGAACTCAATTGTATATCCGGTAATGAGGGATGGACTGATTGATGAATTGAGACCGCTGGAGATGCAGAACGTAGGTTACAACTATGATGAGGCAGGGGAGGAATATTCTATCAATTACGGCGGAAGGGTCTATGCGCCGGATGAGATTATTCATTTTGCGATGAATCCTTCGCCGGTCTATCCGTGGAAGGGGACAGGCTACAGGATTGTTCTTAAGGATTTGATTCAGAACTTGAAACAGGCGAATAAGACAAAAAGCAGTTTTATGAAGGGGCAATACATGCCGAACATCATCATAAGGGTTGATGCCCTGAGTGAAGAGCTGGCAAGTGAGTCAGGCAAGGAGCAGATCAAGAAGAAATATTTAGGAGAAGCGAAACCGGGGGAACCCTGGGTGATTCCGGCTGATCTGTTGGAGGTACAATCGGTAAAGCCCTTGTCGCTTCAGGATATTGCAATCAATCCGTCTGTGGAGATTGACAAGAGAACAGTGGCGGGCATTATAGGGATCCCGGCATTTTTCCTTGGGGTAGGGCAATTTGATAAGGATGAATATAACAACTTTGTCGATACCCGGATCATGGGGATCGCACAGATCATTTCACAGACGCTGACCCGGGATCTGCTCTATTTGCCGGACTGGTATTTTAAGTTGAATCCAAGAAGTCTCTATGCGTACAACCTGACAGATATGGTAAGCGCAGGTACAAGTATGATCGACCGCAATGCCATGCGCAGGAATGAACTGAGAGACTGGGTAGGCATGGATCCTGATGATGAGATGGAAGAACTTCTGGTATTGGAGAATTATCTGCATCAGGAGGATTTGAGTAAACAGAAAAAATTGAAAGGTGGTGAGGAAGGTGGAGAGTAGAGTGAAAGAAGAGCAGAAGAGGACACTGCTGACTAAATATGAGACGCGGGAGGAACAGGATGGCCAGAAGGTTATTGCTGGGTATTTTGCGGTATTTAACTCAGAGACAGAATTATGGCAAGGCGCATATGAGTCTGTTGATCCGGGTGCGTTTGATGATACTCTTGGCAATGACATCCGTGCATTGACCAATCATAATGCAACGCTTGTGCTGGGGAGAAGTAAGGCCGGAACGCTGAAACTGTCAAAGGATTCCCACGGGTTATGGGGAGAGATCAGCATTAATGAGAATGACACGGATGCGTTAAACCTGTACGAGCGCGTCAAGCGGGGAGATGTAGACCAGTGTTCGTTCGGGTTTAATATCCTTGATGAAGAGACGGAATGGCGGGATGACGGCACGGTGAAATGGACGCTGAAGAAGGTGGACCTTCATGAGGTGTCAGTGTGTACGTTCCCGGCTTATGCGGATACGGGAGTGCAGGCAAGGCACCGGGAAGTGGAGCAGTACCGCGAAAAGCAGGCAGAGCAATGGAAACATGATATCACAAGCAGATTAAAAGGAGGATGTAAGTAATGGCATTAAGACAGATCATGCTGGCGAAAAATATCGAGGCAGCAGAAAAGAGATTAGGTGAGCTGAGAGCGAAAGACGGGGAGTTTGAGACAAGGGAGAAGGAATTGGAAACTTCCATCGGGGAAGCAAAGACCGATGAAGAGCGCAAAGCGGTGGAGGATGAGGTGGAGAAGTTCACCAAAGAACGGGAAGCGCATGAAGCAGCGCGCAGTAAGGCAGAGGAAGATCTTGATGGATTGAAAGATGAGTTAAGGAAATTAAATGAAAAAGAACCTCAGAGAAGGAGTGCGGGTATGAGGAATAGAGAGGGAGAAGAGTTCGCTGAGATCAGAGCTGGGATCAATGAGTTCGTAAGGTCGAAAGGTCAGTTGAGGGATGGTTTCACTTCTGTAGAAGGCGGCGCGCTGATCCCGGAGGAGTTGCTTGCGACGCAGAAGAAGCCGGAAGAAGAGGTGGATCTGAGAAATTATGTGAAAGTGGTGTCTGTAACCAGCGTCAACGGGAAGTATCCGGTGATCTCCAAATCTAACGGTAAGATGAATACGGTTGAGGAGCTTGCGGCGAATCCGAAGCTGGCGAATCCGGTCATTGATGAGATTGATTATAAGATTGCAACGAGAAGGGGTTACATCCCGATCTCCCAGGAGATGATCGACGATGCCAATTATGATGTGACCGGCCTGATCCGGGATGAGATCAACTCTCAGTCCTTGAATACGTCCAATGCGGATATTGCCGCGAAGTTAAAGACCGCGCCTGCCAAAGAGGTGACCGGAATCGACGAAGTGAAGGATCTTGTGAATAAGGAGATCAAGAAGGTTTATCCGGTGAAATTTATCGTCTCTTCTTCCCTGTATGCCGAGTGGGATAAGCTGAAAGACAAGAACGGGCGGTATCTGATGCAGGATTCGATTACCGCATCGAGCGGGAAGATGATCTTAGGGCGTGAGGTTGTGGTCCTGGATGATGATCTGATCGGAACAGCAAAAGGCGATCTGGTCGGATTTGTAGGTGATTCAAAATCTTTCGTAACTTTCTTCGACCGTAAACGGACCAGTGTCGAGTGGGTAGATAACCAGATCTACGGCAAGCTTCTTGCCGGAATCGTGCGTTATGACGTCCGGACAACGGATACCGACGCGGGATTCTATATCACTTACAGGAATGAAGCCGAACAGGTAGAGGGGGCATAGGCATGAAATACAGAGTGATCCATAGGTTCCGTGACCTGCAGGATAATGACCGTATTTACGAAGTTGGGGATGAATATGAAGGTAAGAGGTCACCGGCGCGCATTAAGGAGCTGTCCACGGATGACAATAAGATTGGTAAGCCGTTGATCGAGAAGGTTAAGGAAGAAAAATAGGAGCGCTGTTATGAAGAAATGTATCTTACCATTATTGAAGGCAAGGTTAGGCATCTCTGCGGGAAGCAGGGATGCCGTTTTGAATGCTGTCATAGACGGGATCGTCTCGGATTGCGACCATACGCATGGAATCAAACTGGACAGCGGCCGGCCGGATCATGTTATGTTTGTGCTTGACTGGGCAACGTGGAAGTACAGTCACCCGGAGGACGGGGCGACGCCGAGAAGCATCCAGTTCCGGTTGAAAAACCTGATCATACAGAAAGAAGGGAAGGCGGATGAGACAAAGAACCTGGGATGAAGAAGTGACCCTTCTGGGAGCGGGTGGATTTCAAGAGGATGAGCTGGGGCAGCAGATGCAAATCCAGACGGAGACAATGGTCTGCTGTGTCCGCTGCCCGGTTTCCAGGCAAGAGTTCTACCTGGCCGGACAGAATGATATACGGATATCAGAGATCCTGATCATCCATCCGTATGAGTACAGCGGGGAAAATGAGGTTGTATTTCGCGGGAAACGGCTGAGAATCGTGAAGACTTACGAGATCAGTATGGAAGAACTGGAATTGACGTGTTCGGAGCTTCTTGGCGGCAGAAAGGAATGCGAAGATGAGACAGTGGATAGAAGCGGAGCAGCTGGCGGCAGAGATCCATAGGCAGTTGAGAGAGTATACGGATGAGGTGAAGAAAACGGTCTTTGATACGGCCGACGCCGTATCGGTTAAGGCGGTTGAAAGGCTGCAGGCCGAGAGTCCGAAACGGACCGGGAAATACCGGAAGAACTGGGGCAGGACGGCAGACAGGGGAGGAATTATCATCCATCAGAAAGGCAAGACTTATCGCCTGACTCATTTACTGGAGAAGGGGCATGCCTTAAGGCGCGGGGGAAGAAAGGTTGGCGAGTCGCCTGCGTATCCGCATATTGAGAAAGTAGAACAGGAATGTGCGGCGGAATATATTGCTGAGGTAGAGAGGAGACTTGAAGGATGACACTGCCGGAATTAAAGGAGTTATTAAAGACGTTAGGGTTACCGGTCGCGTATCTTCAATGGGCGGTAGGGCAGGCACCCAGGCTTCCGTATATTTTGTACTATGCGGATGAGGATAATGTTTTTATGGCGGATGATGTGGTCTATGCGGACGGTTATGCGGTGACGGTGGAGGTATACAGCCATAGGAAGGACTTGGAATTGGAACGGCGTGTGAAAGAACTGCTGAAGGAAAGGAAGCTCCCTTATGAATCTTATGGGGAGTTCCTGAAATTAGAAGATATGTATCTGAAAGCATATGAATTCAATATTTAGGAGGTATTGATACTTATGGAAAAGACGGAAAATAAAGTGGAATATGGGCTTAGGAATGCTCATTATGCGATTGTGACTGTGGATGAGGTGACCAATGCGGTAACGTTTGGGAAGCCGGAGAGACTGCCGGGTGCGGTAACTCTGACCATGAATGCGAGCGGTGACCTGATCCGGTTTAAGGCGGATGACCTTGATTATTATACGAATCCGAATAACCAGGGATACGAGGGGACGCTGACACTTGCCAGAGTGCCGGAGAAGTTCCGGCAGGAGGTCTTAGGCGAGGAACTGACGGAAGGCGGTGTGCTTATTGAGGATGCGGATGCACAGACGAAGCGGTTTGCGTTATTGTTCGAGTTCCAAGGGGATAAGAAGGCGATCCGGCATGTGATGTATTATTGTTCTGCAAACCGCCCGTCTGAAGCCAGCAAGACGAAGGACGGCGGGGATGTGAATACAACGGAGCTTACAGTGATCGCAGGACCGAGGCCGGATAATAATCTGGTGAAGGCGAAGACTACAGCCGGAGTCAAGGACGAAATTTATAACGGATGGTATACGGCGGTGTATGAGAAGAATTCAGAAGTGCCGGCTGCGTAATCAGAGTATGTAAATTTAAGGGAGTTTGATCATAGACTCCCTTAAATTTTTTAGGAGGGTGAATATGGAGAAAACTATTTATATCGATAATAAGCCTGTCAGGCTGAAATCAACGGCGGCTCTTCCAAAGAGATACAAAGCGCAGTTCAGGAGAGATTATTTTGCGGATCTTTTTAAGATTGCCAAGGTGTTTGAAGGAAAAGACAGGAAAGAGATGGATCTTAAGCATATCTCTTATGAGGATTTGAGCTGTCTGGATTTGGATGTTCTGTATGATATTATCTGGACGTTGGCAAAAACTGCGGACAAGAGTATTCCGGAGCCGTTGGAATGGTACGATCAGTTTGAGCGGTTTGATCTGATGAAGGTCCTGCCGATGGTAGGAGGACTGATCTCGGGTTCGGTGTCACAGTCAAAAAAAAAGTAAATGATAAGGACTCTTCCAGTGATGAATTATTCACGGCAGAGTCCTTTTCTCTTGTCTGTAAGCAGGCGGGGCTTACGTCTGAGGATATGGAGGATATGACGATCGGGGATTGTCTGGACTATGTGCAGGAGTATATAGACAGCCATCGGAAAGGTACTGACGGAAGGGCGAATGTAAGAACGGCTTCCCAGAGTGATTTTGATAATTTTTAAAGCCTGGGACGGGGTGTGATATGGCGAATAAGAAGATCAAAGGAATTACAATACGGCTGGATGCGGAGGCTTCGAGTCTGGATAAAGTCCTGAAGGATGTGGAGAATACTTCTAAGGGGCTGAATGGGGAATTGAAGCAGGTGAATAACCTATTGAAATTCGATCCGAAGAATACGGAGCTGTTGGCGCAGAAACAGAAGATCCTGACGGATTCTATTGAGAATTCGAGTAAGAAGCTGAAAGCCTTGAAACAGGCTCAGAGTGAAGTTGAGAAGATGTTTAAGGCCGGTGAGATCGGGGAGAAGGAATACCGGGAATTCCAGAGGACTGTGGCGGAGACAGAACAGTCATTACGATCTTATACAGTGCAGATGAACCGGATGAAGGAAGAACAGGGGAAACTTGCGGCAGGTACAAAGCAGCTAAATACGTTTCTTGAAGCGACAGGGAAGAGCCTGGATGATTTCCAGGATGTCCTGGGTACTCGGTTAACGAGAGCTTTGAAAGACGGTACGGCCGTTTCGGATGACCTTACGGTTGCACTGAACAAGATCGGGAAGGCTGCTCTTGGTACTGAGGCGGATCTCGGCAGGATGCGGGATGTGCTGAATAAGATTGATGACGGCGGGATCTCTCAGGTAAAGTCAGAGCTTGAAGAACTGAAAGGAGCATCCGCGGGAGCGGAAGAAGAGCTGAACGGGCTCGGAAAAGGGATTGCAGCCGGGAATCTGATGGGGGCATCGGATGCTATCTCTGACCTGGGCAACAAGGTGATGGAATTGGGCAACAAGGCGGTTGAGACCTTTCAGGACTTGGAAGAAGCGACGGTTAAGGTCAATGCCAGGCTAGGAGAAACGGGAGCTGAGGCGCAGAAGAATGAAGAACTGATCAGGAGCATCTATGAGAGCGGTCTGGGGGATTCCATGGGTTCTGTGGCGAATGCGGTGCTTCTGGTGAGGGACCATCTGAATGATCTGAATGATACGGATCTGAGGAAGATCATTTCTAACGGCCTGATCCTGGAGGATACCTATGGCGTGGATATGGCAGAGAGCCTGCGGGGAATTAATGCGCTGATGCAGTATTTTGGTCTCAGTGCATTGGACGCGATGGATTATCTGGTTACCGGTACGCAAAAAGGGCTGGATAAGACGAATGAACTGGGGGATAACCTCTCTGAGTATTCCGGGAAGTTTGCAGAGGCGGGGTATTCTGCTCAGGAATATTTTCAGCTGCTTCAGAACGGGTTGGATAACGGTGCTTATAACCTGGACAAGGTTAATGACGCCATCAATGAAGTGACTACCAGGATCGCGGATGGTACGATCGCGGATTCTATGTCGAAGATTGATGAGAAGACCGGGGAACTGGAAGCAAGCTCTGTGGGGTGGAGTAAGAGTGTGGAGGATGTATTCCGGCAGTGGCAGCAAGGCGGGGCGACGCAGAAGCAGGTTACTGATGCTATCGTGGCGGATATACAGAATACGGAAAACCAGCAGGACAAACTGAACAAGGCGGCGCTTGCGTTTGGAACGATGGCAGAGGACGGGAGTATGAAGTTTATCTCTTCTTTGACTTCTGTAGGGGATGCCTATGCGGATGTGCAGGGCCGGTCGGATGAGTTCCAGAAGAACACGACAACTTCCGCCCAGGAGATGGAAGCGTCCATGAGGCGTGTTCGGGATGCGTTTGCGCCGATCGGAGAGGACCTGCAGGAATCCATGATCCCGTTGCTTGAATTTATCGCGGATCTTGCTGAGAAATTTGCGAATTTGCCGGAACCGGTAAGGCATTTCGTTGAAGCGTTGGTGAAGATCGCAGCAGTTGTAGCAGTGATCACTCCGGTCATTTCTGCGGTTATGGCAGTCGGAAAGGCGTTGAGCCTCCTGAATATCTCATTACTGCCGATCGTGGGGATCGTGGCAGGCGTTGCGGCGGCGATCGCGGTCGTTGTAGTTGCTGTGAGAAACTGGGGCGATATCACAGAGTGGCTGTCGGAGAAATGGAAGGATTTTACCGAGTGGATTGGAGGGATCTGGGAAGAGATCAGTGATTCTGTATCGGGAACCTGGGATGGGATCAAGGGTTATTTTGAAGAATTATGGAAATCAATTGCTTTGAAAACGTCTGAGATCTGGGAAGGGATCTCGGAGACTGTAAAAGACGTATGGAATGGGATCCTGGAATTCTTCAAGTCTGTCTGGGACGCCATATATAGTGTGATAGAAGTACCGTTAAGTTTTATCCGAGCGTTGGTCGAAGGCGCTATGTATGCAATCTATGCTGTGATCTATACTGTATGGGAAGTGATCCGGCTGGCGTTAAAAGCAGTCTGGGAATGGATCAGTAAGATGGCTGCGGAGATATTTGAGCCGCTTGCAGAGTTTTTCGCAGGTATCTGGGAAGGAATCTCGGAGGCGGCAATCCTTGCATGGAATATGATTAAAGGAGTGCTTGCTTCTGTCTGGGAGTGGATCAAGACAACGGCATCCTCTGTTTTTTCACCGATCGCTGTGTTTTTCAGTGATATATGGAATGGGATTAAGGACACGATATCGGAGACCTGGGGATCCATCAAGAAGTACCTTGGTGAGACCTGGGAAGAGATCAAGAGGATGGGGATCCGGATATTTTCCGGCCTGTGGGAGGATATAAAGAGTGGTTTTAAGTCATTGGGCGATAGTCTGGGAAGGATTGTAAGCGGTATTGCGAACGGCATTATCAAGCCTTTTGGCAATGCAATCAACGGTGTTATCAAGGGAGTGAACTGGATCCTTGATAAGGTTGGTTCAAAGAAGCGGTTCGACCTGTGGGAGATTCCGAAGTTTGCGCGAGGCGCGGCCGGGCTGCCAAGAGACACGGTCGGTATTGTGAATGATCAGAAGGGCCCGGTGTATAAGGAATTGATCGTACCGCCTAAGGGTAAGCCTTTTATTGCAGAGGGCAGGGACGTCGTGCTTCCGATGGAGAAGGGGACGAAGATTCTGCCGGCAAGGAAGACGAAGGAGTTCCTTGACAGCCTGCCGCATTTCGCCAATGGGATCGGTGAGTTCTTCGGCGGGGCGTGGGAGACGGTCAAGAGCTTCACCGGGAGTATCTGGGATTATATCTCGCATCCGGGGAAGATCGTCCAGATTGCCATTGATAAATTTACGGATCTGTCCGGGATTGCAGAGCCTTGGCTTGCTGTTACCAAAGGGGCGGTAAATATGGTGTTTGACAGTGTTGTGGATTTCATCAAGGGAATCTTTGACACGGAGACGACGGTAAATTACAGCCCTGGCGCAGGAGTTGAACAGTGGAGGAGTCTGGCGGAGAGGGCGCTTAGAATGACGGGCCAGTATTCGGAAGCGAATCTGACAAGGCTACTGTACCAGATGCAGACGGAGTCGGGAGGAAATCCGAAGGCAATCAATAACTGGGATATCAACGCGAAGCGTGGGACTCCGTCCAAGGGCTTGATGCAGGTGATCGATCCAACCTTCCGTGCTTATGCCATGCCGGGATATAACACGAATATCTATGATCCGCTTTCTAATATGCTTGCTTCGATCCGGTATGCGGTTTCAAGGTATGGGAGTCTGGCAAGGGCATACAGGGGTGTGGGATATGAAGAAGGAATCGGCAGGATCGATCTGTCGGAGCTTCTTGCCATGCCGAAGCTTGATATCTCTTGGTTTAAGGATGGCGGCATCCTGACGAAGCCAGCAGCATTCCGGATGAGCAACGGGAGTTGGGGAGCTGCGGCAGAGGCGGGATCCGAGGTGATTGCGCCGACGGACCGGTTGAAAAAGTATATCCAGGATGCGTTGTTGGAAGTCTTTGGATCGAGAAATATTGAGATCAATATGGATATCACCCAGACGATGGACGGGCGTGTGCTTGCGGAGCAGTCCGGGAAGTATATCCAGCCTGTTCTTGATGACATTGATAAGCTTAAGAAGGCGCTCAGAGGTGAGAAGTAATGGGACTATTGAAGGCGGTATTTGGAGGGCAGGAGATTCCGGTGAAGATCACGAGGGTCAACCGGAATCTTCATCCAGAGGTAGTGAATAAGACGCAGGAGATTGAGAGCGTCAGCGGGGTAGAGTTTGTCTATTCCAAGTATAAGGAAAAGAATATCACGATTGAATATGAAATCTGTAACCGGACGGCGAGGCAGCTGAGTGAGTTCCGAAGGAATGTTGCCGGTATTCTTCATTCAAAGGAACCGAGACAGCTGATCTTCAGTGATGAGCCGCATTTGTATTATAATGCGGTCTTGAGCGGGGAGCCGAAACTGGATGAAGAGTATCTGGCGAGTGCGGGATCTTTGACCTTCCTGGTCCCGGACGGCCTGGCTCATTCTACGGTGGAAAAGACGTTCCCGGCTTCGCCGAATGCGGAGGGGATTCTGGAGGCTGTGATCGTGAACCGGGGCACGGAGTCTGTCCCGGTGAGCTATGAGATCGTTCATAAGCATGAGAACGGGTATCTGGGTATTGTGTCGCAGTATGGCGTGATGCAGTATGGACGTGTGGAGGAGACGGACTGGGAGAATTATAAGCAGAATGAGAAGCTTGTGAGGCTGTCGGATCTGTCTGCCCTGCCGGATGATCCTGGAACGAACTATATGCATCCGAATCATGTGATGGGCGGTTCCCTGGTGACGGAGACTATCGGCGGAAAGCCCTGTCTGAGGCTTCGGTCGACGGGGGCGGTCAGTGCGGGGAAGTGGATCGGGGCCATGAAGACGCTGACGGTCCCGGCTGATTCGGAAGGCCATGCGGGGGCAAAGAACTTCTATTGTTATCTGAACCATTGGTTTGAGACGGGCCTGATGGGGCAGACGGCAGAACAGTCTGTTGCGTTTCTGACGGGGGATAACAGGGTGATCTGCGGGTACAGTCTGTTTAAGTCGGATATGACCGGGAATACGGCGTGTCTGGAGTTCTGGCTGAATGGGAAGATCGTGCGGTCGATCTCGTTTGCTCCGTCCAGTTCAGACAGTGCGAATCCGTTTAATCATGGAAGGGGGCACAATGACATCCGTAAGGAAGGGGACAAGGTGACCTTCTATTGGTTCGGGAGTTATCCGAGTTACCGGGCTTCTGCCATCCGGAATATGGAGTGTAAGAAGATCCAGGTTGCGTTTACCCAGTTTGATTCCCGGGGGCTTGGGAATAAGTATGTGACCCGGAATTATCTGCGGTCTCTGGAGTTCCAGAAGATGGGCGTGGAGAAGTGGAGGGATGTGCCGAACCGTTACCAGGAGGGGGATGTGGTGAGTATCGACGGGGAGGCGGCGCGGGTCTATGTGAATGGGATGGCGAATACGGGGGATGAGATGATAGGGACCAAGTATTTTCATGTGCCGCCTGGGGAGACGAAGGTGCAGTTTTATTATTCGAGTTTCTGTAACCCGGCTCCGGTGGTGACGGCGAGGATTAAGGAGGCGTTTTTGTAATGGAGAATGTAAGGATCGCGGTGTTGAGCGCGTATGATAAGGTGTGTGCGTTTCTGGATAACGGGGCGCCGTCTGCGCTGCATTATTATGGGGATGAGCTGCATTCCTATAGGGAGGGCTCTGCTTGTACTTATGGTTTTAAGGCTTCGGCCAGGCATGGGGATGCCCAGTATCTTGTAGAGGGGAATAAGCTGGCGTTCCGGTATGGGGGCAGGGATTATTATTTTAATATCATGAAGGTGGTGAAGACGGAGTATGTGGTGGAGGTTGTTGCGTATTCTATGATGTTTGAGCTGCTGAATGAGGATGCGGGGGAATATAAGTCGCCGAAGGCTATGAGTTTTCAGGAGTATCTGGATGTGTTTGATCCGGAGCATACGTTGGAACTTGGGGTGAATGAGGTGGAGGATAAGACGGTCAGCCATGAGTGGACGGGATCGTCGACGATCCTTGCGAGGATCTTTTCTCTTGCGAATGTGTTTGGCGCGGAGGCGGAGTTTGTGCCGGTGCTTGCGGATGATTACTCTTTGGAACGGCTTGTGATGAATGTGTACCGGGAGCATGACGGGGAGAATCAGGGGATCGGTAAGGACAGGCGGGATATGACGCTCCGGTATGGGGTGAATGTGAAGGGGATCCGGAAGTCTTCGGACATCACGGGGCTGTATACGGCGATCCTGCCGGTGGGGACGGATAATCTGATGATCTCGGCGCTTGATAAGACGGAGCTTGACGCGGACGGAAGGGTGGAATACCGGTCTGCGCCTGGGGATGGATGTATCCGTGCGGTGCAGGCGATGGAGCGTTTTCCGTCGAATCTTAAGACGGATGACCGGTATATATTGAAGCGGTGGTCTTATGATACGGCCAATGTGAATGTGCTGTATGGGCAGGCTCTTGCTGAGCTTAAGAAGGTGTGTGTGCCGCAGGTGAGTTATGAGGTGGACGGCTTTTTTGATACGGAGATGGGGGACACGGTGGTGGTGTCGGATGAGGAGTTTGTACCGGCGCTGTATCTGGAGGCGCGGGTGACGGAGCAGGTCAGGAGTCTTACGGATCCGGCGCAGAATAAGACGACGTTTGATAATTTTCATGAGTTGAAATCTCAGGTGGATACGTCGCTTCTGGATAAGATGAATCAGCTGATCCGGGAGTATAAGGTCTATGCCTGTGTGATCTCTACGGATAACGGGATCGTGTTTAAGAACGGGGAAGGGACTACGACGCTGACGGCGAATGTGAGGGATGCGGGAGCGGATGTGGCGGATATGTTTACGATCGTGTGGATGAAGGACGGTGTGGAGCTTGCGGTCGGGAAGAGTATTGTGGTGAATGCGGGAGATGTTTCTGGGAAGGCGGTCTATGGGTTTGAAGCCAGGGATGCAGGCGGGGGTGTCCGGGGATCGTATGAGGTTACGGTGAGTAATGTAGTGGATGGTGCTGCCGGGGAGAAGGGCGATCCGGGTGATAAAGGAGATAAGGGAGACAAAGGGGATAAGGGGGACCAGGGAGCTACCGGTGCGACAGGTCCGCAGGGGCCAACGGGTGCAACGGGTCCGCAGGGTCCGGTTGGTCCGACAGGGCCTAAAGGTCCGGCCGGACCCAATGGAGCGGATGGTCAGATGTTGTATGCGACCTGCGGCACGGCTGCAGGTACGGCTGCGAAGGCGGCGACGCTGAAAGCGGGGACACTGGTGCTGAAAGCGGGCGCTACGGTTTCGGTGCAGTTTACTTATGCGAATACGGCGGCGTCTCCGACGCTGAATATCAACGGTACGGGGGCGAAGGCGGTCTATACGCAGGGTGTGAGGTATGCGTATTGGGCTGCGGGTGCTACGGTGGTGTTTACTTATGACGGGGCGAATTGGCGGGTGGCTTCGGAGCCGGTGTATGCGAATACGGTTACGGTTGGGAATGCGGCAAGTGGACATATTTTTATAGATAGTGACAGTGTTGATTTTATGATTGGAAGTTCCATTTTTGCATCCTTGCTTAACGATTCGAATGGCGCGCATTTGCACTCAATAAGAACATTGTTTCTTGAATGTATGGGATTGCATATTAAAGACCAAAGTAAAATGGGCGTATCGGTTTGGTCAGACGATCTGATTTTACATGCGGGGAGTAAGTCTATAAGTCTTTTAAACTTAGCAAAGCTTAACAGTGGTTTTGTCTCAAAAACCTACGCTAACGTATCACTTGCTTCTGGAAGTTACCGGTATGAGACTGTGACTACGGTTAGTCAGAGCGGGATTTACCTCATCTGCTGCAGTTCGGTTACGCAATCAACTTCTACGAAGGGTACTGCAAAAGTTGGCGTCCGGATCAATGGCTCGGCATCCCATACGGTTGGGGCAATCCCGATTAGGGGAGATTACCCGGAGATTTATGGGGTGAAGATTCTTTCTCTAAGTGCGGGAAGTTCAGTGCAGTATTGGAATTACCAGAACGGAGGGTACGGGGAGACGATATCATCAAGGGCGATCCAGATGATTATGCTGTGCCCGACATAGAACGGAGGACAGTGATGATAGAAATCAGGGCGAGACCGTGAAGCGGTCTTATTTTTGCGTTGAGAATTAAGGAGAGTGATTGTAATGGGGCAGTTTTTGATGCAGACGTATACGATTGCATTGCCGATTTTGCTGGGATATATCGTATGGCTGCTGAAGCGGCAGAAGAAGGATCGAGATGCGAATGGCAAAGGGACCATGCTTCTGTTGCGGGTACAGTTGATTGAGTATCATGACCGTTATATGAAGGAAGGGCATATCCCGTCATATGCCTTGGAGAATTTCATTGAAATGTATGAAGCGTATCATGATCTGGGCGGGAACGGTATGGTGACGGAGATGTATAAGGAAGTGTTGGAGCTGGAGATTAGAAAGTAGAAGAGAGGAAGGTAGAATAAGATGGATCTTACATACTTATTTGAATATGTGAACCTGTTGACCTTGGGAATCTGCCTGTGCGTAGGCTACGCCCTTAAGACGGCGTTTGTCTGGTTCCCGAATAAGTATATTCCATTGGCGGCGTTAACGATGGGATTCATTGTCAATGTTCTGATCAATTTGGAGACCGGGATCAATGCAATGGTCGTACTTGGCGGTATGATCTCTGGTCTGGCCAGTACGGGATTGTATGAGATGCTGCGGAATCTGTTGGATAAGGATGGGAGTTTACCGGGAAAGAAATGATGTTGAGGACGTGTAACGGCGTCCTCTTTTTGCGCCGGCGCAAGATCCGGCAGGAAGGAGTAGAATATGAACATTCAGAAACCAAGTTTACAATTTAGAAATTCGTTATCAGTAAGGAAGAGTACCAGATGTATTGTCCTGCATCATGCGGATGCGGAGAAATTCAGTGTATATCAATGTCATGCATGCCATTTAAATAATGGTTGGGCCGGTATCGGATACCACTATTACATCACAAAGGACGGTACGATCTGGGAAGGCCGGCCGGATAACACTGTCGGCGCACATGCGTCCGGCGGGAATGCGGATTCTATAGGGATCTGTTTTGAGGGTGATTATGATGTGGAGCGGACGATGCCGGATGCCCAGAAGAAAGCAGGAAAGGAACTGGTCGCACATCTGAAAGCTAAGTACGGCATATCGACCGTAAAGAAACACAAGGACGTCACGCCGACCACCTGTCCCGGCAGTTTCTTCCCATTTGATGAGATAGCCGGTGCTAAGGCGAACGGCGTAATACATGCGACAGCGGTCAGTGATAAAGTACCAGTCCAGGCGCCGGGATCCGTTGCAGAGCTGCAGGCAGAATGCAATCGCCAGGGATTTAGTGCACAGAAGGTCGATAATATTGCAGGGCCAGTCACATTGGCGGGATGCCCGATGATTAAAAAGGGTGCTTCTGGAAATATCACCAGATGGCTGCAGCGCAAATTGAATTCTCTTGGTTTTGATTGCGGGAATATTGATGGAGACTTCGGTGTTAAGACCAAGGCGGCTGTTATGGCGTTCCAGAAGGCAAAGGGGCTTGTTCAGGATGGTATTGTTGGTCCGAAGACGTGGAGTAAGCTGCTTGGTTTGTCATAATTTAGAAAAGGTGGTCGTTATACTTCCCTGGACAAGTATAACGACCGTTTTTCTGTTTTGGCCCCACGTGTTATTATAAAAAGTAAGGTGTGGGCTTGCCAAGAATATCAAACATCAAATTTTGACATTATACAGCAATTCTTGTAAAGTCGGAATTATATCGGTATAAATTTATGATATGTTTATGTAATACGGTCCGCCGAACTGTGTAATGATCACCTGGGCGATCTTCGGATTCGTCTGGGTGATTCTCACGGGGTGCTGCAGTCGTTTCTCATAATTCCACATATACTAGCATCCTCCTTCCTGCCATGGCCATGGCTCGTTGATCCAGCACCAGTAGTCTGCCGGGGTGTGGGCGGTATCAAGCGTAAGAGGGCCGTAGAATTTGGCGTACTCTCTTAGGGCCTGGACCCGCTGCTTCTTGAATTCTTCAAAATATTCCAGGGCGTCGGAATTACAGGGATGCGTATCTAAGAATAACTTCACATCATCTACCGCGAAGCTGACTACGTTGATCCATTCCAATAATTCACGGCGGTTAGGTTTGTTTTCTGTCATCTGCAGCAACCTCCGATCCCGATCCCGTTGAACGGTTTATTCAATTCTTCGAAAATGGTTCCCTGATGAAATCCTTTTTCTGCTTCGTAGATGTTCTGCCACTCCTGCCATGGTACATAGGCCATAGCGATAGGCATACCATTTAATTCATCGTACTCAGCTCTGTCCTCGCAGCACGCTGAGGAGGGGCGGCAGCTTTGGGGAGGCTGTGGCATTGGAGATGGCCGGCTGCAGCCGCTGCGCCGCGTACAATCTGACGTATTATAACGATAATTCGGCATGTGTGATGCTCCTTCCATAGAACGTTTGCAATAACAGTGTATGGGAAATTAAGAAAAAGGTGCGCATTTTACATGCATTGAAGGTTGTTTTTGAAGCGATATCTGAGTATAATAGATACGATTGGAGTGTAAATATAATGGAGAAGAGTCAGGAAGCAACAAGAGTAAGACCAAAAGTAAAACCAGGCAGAACAAAAGATACGAGCCCGGAAGCATCATTAAGGAAGAAACGCATGGTCCGTTTCTTTGATTACAATCTGCTCACGATACTGATATCGCTGATCTGTTTCGGACTGGTGATGCTGTACAGCAGCAGTGCATACGGGGCGCTGCTCCGGCATGGTGACAGTATGCATTATTTTAAGCGTCAGTTGTTCTTTTATGCCGTTGGATTTGTCGGTATGTATGTGATCGCGAAGATTGACTATCATATCTATATCAGGTGGGCCAGGCAGATCTATTTTCTGTCCATATTTGCGATGGCGCTCGTGAAGACGCCGCTGGGCAAGGAGGTCAATGGAGCCAGGAGATGGATCAGGCTGCCCTTTGACCAACAGCTTCAGCCGGCAGAGATTGCCAAGATCGCGATCATCCTGTTTATTCCGGTCCTGATCTGCAACCTGGGCAAGGACATCAAGAGCTTTAAGGGAATCCGGCAGATCCTTGCGTGGGGCGGCGTCTCGGCGGGATGCGTGCTGGTTCTCACAGAGAACTTAAGCACGGCCGTGATTGTCATGGGGATCACCTGTATTATGATATTCGTAGTCCATCCAAAGACGAAGCCCTTTGTGGCGCTTGTGGGGGCAGGGGCGGTTCTTCTTCTGGCGGCGGTGAAGGTCATGAGCATGACGCTTAAGACAAGCAGTAATTTCCGTCTGCGGAGGATTCTTGTGTGGCTGAACCCGGAAGAGCATACAGCGGAGGGAGGCTTTCAGGTGCTTCAAGGATTGTATGCGGTGGGGTCCGGAGGATTCTTTGGCAAGGGTCTGGGGAACAGCGCGCAGAAGATGATCATTCCCGAAGTGCAGAACGATATGATCCTTTCTATAGTATGTGAGGAATTGGGAGTTTTTGGCGCGATTATCGTGCTGGTTTTGTTCGGTATGCTGTTATACCGGTTGATGTTCATTGCGCAGAATGCGCCGGATATGTATGGTTCGCTGATCGTGACAGGGATATTTGCCCACATGGCCCTCCAGGTCGTGCTGAATGTTGCCGTTGTGATCAATCTGATCCCCACCACGGGAATTACGCTGCCGTTTATCAGTTACGGAGGAACCGCCAGTGTGTTTATCATGGCAGAGATGGGGATCGCCCTTGGAGTGTCTGGAAAAATCAAATAAAATACTTTTCTTTCCAATTTAAATATGGTATGATAATCTATGTAGTATTTAAAACTACATAGTGTGGAAATGAAGAACACAATATATATACCGGGAGGATGGGTATGAGTTATAAGATTATCGTGGATAGCTGCGGCGAATTAACAGAAGAGATGAAAGCGTCAGGGCGCTTTGAGACGGCATCTCTGGAGATTGATGTTCATGGACATCATATTATTGATGACGAGACTTTTGACCAGGCAGAATTTCTAAGGCTGGTGGCGGAGTCTCCGGATTCCCCGAAGTCTTCCTGCCCGTCTCCGGAGCATTATATGGAAGGTTACCGGTGCGAGGCGGAGCATGTGTATGCGGTCACACTGTCTGCGGAGCTGAGCGGGTCTTACAACAGTGCGATCCTTGGGAAGAACCTTTATCATGAAGAGTACGGCGAGAAGGATATCTATGTGTTCAATTCTCGTTCTGCGTCGATCGGGGAGACGCTGATCGCTATGAAGATCGTGGAATGCGAGGAACAGGGGATGGAATTCGCGCAGGTGGTGGAGACGGTAGAGGCATATATCGGGGAACAGCACACGTATTTCGTGTTGGAGACACTGGATACATTGAGGAAGAACGGACGGCTTACCGGAGTGAAGGCGGTAGTAGCGACCGCGCTCAATATCAAGCCGGTCATGGGTGCGACGCCGGTCGGCACGATCCTCCAGCTTGGACAGGCGCGGGGCATGAAGAAGGCTCTGGCTAAGATGGTGGATGAGATCATGAAGGATCTTAAGGAGTCGAAGAAGAAGATACTGGCGATTTCGCACTGCAACTGCCGGGAGAGGGCAGAGTATGTGAAGGAGATGCTGGTGCATAAGGCGGATTTCAGAGATGTGGTGATCCTTGATACGGCGGGAATCAGCAGTATGTATGCGGCAGACGGCGGTGTGATTGTTGTGGTGTAGCCGGCAGGAGATCATCTTATGTTATGGTAACAGTTCAGATACCTTTACTGTTACAGGCATCCGGCCATTAAAAATCGCTTCGCGATGGCCGGATGCTCTCAGGCTCTACGCTGTGGTACGGTCAGCGCAGTGAATGCGCAGACCTGTCTGAACTGTTACATGTTATGTTCCTTTTTCGTCGGATTTGGGATAAACTTGTTGTATAATTCCTGGATTTGTGATAGAATATCTCCTATGTCAGGAATTGCAGAAGGATGACAGATATTATGGCTGTCATTCTGCTATTTATTTATATAGTAAGAAGGAGTCAGAAGCTATGAGTCAGGAGAAGGTTGACAGATATAAGAAGGAGAAGGCGAACCGTAAGGAGAATGTGCGCAAAGAGAAGATGCGCAATGCCATGCATAAGGGGGTGGTATGCCTTGTGGGAGTTTTGCTGATCGGATGGATCGGATATTCTGCGTATGGCAGATTTGAGGAGAGCAGGTCGAACCAGGAAGCGCACGTGGATTACTCCGCATTGACGAACCTGAAGACAGAGCTTGCCGAGGTGGCCGAATAGTGTGACAGATGGTTATATTAAGCTGAATTGATTGACGATTAGAAGCAGAATGAGTTCTGCTTCTTTTTTTGTGCAAAATACCAAAAAGTGAAAAAGGGGTTGAAATAGTCAAAAAAGTAGTTTACAATGAATTCAAGTGGTAGAAAGTGGTGAAAAGTGGAACGAAGTGGTAATAAAGTGGAGCTGCTTGGGAGAAGGTGAGTTCTGAATGTTGAAAGGGGAGTATAGTCATAATATTGATGCGAAGGGTAGATTGATCATTCCGGCCAAGTTTCGTGACGATCTAGGGGAGAATTTCGTCATAACCAAAGGGATGGAGAATTGCCTCTATGTATACCCGGAGAACGAGTGGAACATCTTCGAAGAGAAACTGAACGCCCTGCCAACTACTACGGACAAGAAAGCCCGCGCCCTTGCATATTTTTTTCAGGGGAGTGCGACAGACGGCGATCTTGACAAGCAAGGAAGAACTCTGATCCCTTCCGTCCTCAGAGAATTCGCACATCTGGACAAGGAGGTCGTATTCATCGGTATGGGGAAGCGTGCCGAGATCTGGGACAAGGCGAGATGGGATGAGAAGAATGCTGAAGTGGAAATGAACATTGAAGATATTGCATCTGATATGGAAGCAAGCGGATTTAGTATCTGACCAATAGTATATGATATCATTTGTCTGAAGGCTTTGTGGGTAGGCTGTTGTGCCGGTCGGATATCATGCGGTCAGCACAGAGGACAGTATGCGAAAGGGAGCGGATATGGAATTCGAACACAGATCAGTATTACTGAAAGAGACGGTTGACGGATTGAAGGTGAAACCTGACGGTGTCTACGTTGATGGTACACTCGGCGGCGGCGGGCACAGTCTTGAGATCTGCAGGCGTCTGGGAACACAGGGGAGTATTATAGGAATAGACCAGGATGCGGCGGCCATTGAGGCGGCGGGCATCCGACTGAAAGACTTCGGGGAGAAGGTCACGATAGTCAGAAGCAACTATTGTGATATGAAGTCGCAGCTTCAAGGCCTTGGGATTGACAAGGTAGATGGGATCGTTCTGGATCTGGGCGTGTCGTCTTATCAGTTGGATACGGCAGAGCGGGGGTTCTCCTATCGGGAGGATGCATCTTTGGACATGCGTATGGATACGCGTCAGAAGATGACGGCCAGAGATATTGTCAATGACTACGGCGAGATGGAACTTTACCGTGTGATCAGGGATTACGGGGAGGATAAGTTTGCGAAGAATATCGCCAGGCATATCGTAAGTGCACGCGGGAAAGGCTCCATCGAGACGACAGGGCAGTTGGCAGAGATCATCAGAGCAGCCATTCCGATGAAGTACCAGAAGAAGTCCGGGCATCCGGCCAAGAGGACATTTCAGGCGATCAGGATTGAGCTGAACCGGGAATTGGAGGTCTTAAGAGATTCATTGGATATGATGATCGATCTGCTGAATCCAAGGGGAAGGTTGTGTATTATCACATTCCATTCACTGGAGGACAGGATTGTTAAGAGTGCATTTAAGAAGAATGAGAACCCTTGCACCTGTCCGGCAGATTTTCCTGTATGTGTATGCGGGAAGATATCAAAGGGGAGTATTATTACTAGAAAACCGATCTTGCCAAGTGACGGAGAGATCGAGACAAACAGCCGCTCCAAGAGCGCGAAGCTTCGTATCTTCGAGCGCAGCTGAACTGACAGGACGGGAGCAGGAAGAAAGGGGTGACATATATGGCAGCAAGACAGAACCGACCGGATTACAGACAACAGTACAGAAGAGGAGATGCAGCCTCGCAGATGTATGTACAGGGTAACGTTGTGACGAAACCGGCGGAGGAGCCGCGCCGTCATGAGGGGTCGCCCGTAAGACACAGGAAGGCGAGCAGGCAGGTGCGCAAGAACCGTAAGCTTGCCCTTCGCATGAACTCTGCATATGTAATATTTCTTGCAGTGGCGGCAGTGATGGCGTTGGTAGTATGTGTCAATTATATAGAACTGCAGTCACGGATCACAAGCCGTTCAAAGAACATTACTGCCATGCAGGAAGAACTGGCAAGGCTTCGCGAGGAGAATAACACCAGGTACAATGCAGTGATGGATTCTGTGAATCTAGATGAGATCAGGGACCGCGCACAGAATGAACTGGGAATGGTCTATGCTTCGCCGGAGAGGATCATCGGTTACGAGAGCCCGGCTACGGATTATGTGAAGAAGTATGAGGACATTCCGGAGGACGGAGTGCTTGCCCGGTCCGGTGAAAATGACAGATAGGTGTATTATGGCAAAACATACAAAGAATGTATATAAGAAGAAATTTTCTAAATTCATGCAGAAGAAGCTAGTATTGTTGTTTGTGGCGATTATACTAGCTTTTACTGTATTGATAGGCAGGATCACATATATCAATGCGTCCAGCGGTTCCAGCTATACGAAGCTGGTATTGGACCAGCAGCAGTATGACAGCCGGGCGATTCCTTTCAAGCGGGGGGATATCGTGGACCGCAACGGGACCAAGATTGCGACCAGCGAGAGGGTTTACAATGTGATCTTAGACGTCAAGGTTATGTGCAGCAAGAAGGACTACATCGAACCTACAATCCGGGTATTGAAGGAATGTTTCGGAATCGAGGAAGAGAAGGTCCGGGGGGTTATGGAGGAGAGCCCGACAAGCAGATACAGCGTTCTTCTGAAAGGGATCGACTATGAGACGGCGCAGAGATTTGAGGCGATCGATCATGATGATGAGAATTATCCCGATGTTAATGGTATCTGGCTTGAGGACGACTATATCCGGAGATATCCATATAATACCCTGGCCAGTGATGTGATCGGATTCACAGTGAACGGCAATCTTGGAAGTAATGGCATCGAGGCGGCTTATAATTCGATCCTCAACGGCACGGACGGCAAGGAATACGGGTATTTGGACGAGGATTCTACATTTGCCAGGACGGTGAAGGAGCCGGAAAATGGCAATACAGTAGTGTCCACCATAGACCTGCAGGTACAGAGTATCGTGGAGAAGCATATCTTGGCGTTCAACGAAGCCCACAAGAACGGGGTGACGCCGGGAGAGGGCAGCAAGACCACGGCGGTGATGGTGATGAATCCCCAGAACGGGGAGATCCTGGCGGAGGCGTCCTATCCGAACTATGATCTGAACCAGCCGAGAGACCTGTCGAAGTATTATTCGGAGGAAACGCTTGCGGCTATGTCGGATGATGAGAAGATCGAGAGGCTGAACCAGTTGTGGAATAACTTCTGTGTCAGCGAAGCCTATGAACCTGGTTCTACATTCAAGCCGTTTACCATCTCGGCGGGGTTTGAGACGGGAACCCTGACAGGAGGGGAAGGCTATACCTGCGGAGGGATGCTGCATATAGGGGATCATGATATCCACTGCAGCAACCGTGAAGGGCACGGACCGCAGTCGTTGAAGAGATCCCTTGAGAATTCCTGCAACGTTGCGCTGATGTCTATCGGACAGGCTCTTGGCAAGGAGGAGTTCAGCCGTTATCAGAAATTATTCGGCTTTGGCGAGTATACAGGTATCGATCTTCCGGGCGAAGCGCAGGGACTTTTGTATGACGCCGAGAGTATGGATGCGGCAAGTCTTGCAACGAACGCTTTTGGCCAGAATTTCAATGTGACGATGACACAGTTATGCGCATCGTTCTGCTCCCTGATCAATGGCGGAGATTATTATAAGCCCCATGTGGTAAGGCAGATCTGGGACAAGAATGGGAACCTGATCGAGAACAAGAACCCGGTGTTGCTTAAGAAGACCATTTCTAAGGAGACCAGTGATATTATCAAGGATTATATGCTTGGAGTCGTGCAGGAAGGTACCGGCGCCAAGGCGGGAGTTCCGGGATATGATATCGGCGGCAAGACAGGTACGGCGGAGAAGCAGCCCCGCGGCAACGGCAAGTATCTGGTGTCTTTCATCGGATACGCGCCCCAGGAGAACCCGCAGGTAGTCGTATATGTAGTCGTGGATGAGCCTAACGTGGCAGAACAGGCCTCAAGCTCCTACGCTATGCAGATCGCATCCGACATCATGGCGGAGATCTTCCCTTACCTTGGTGTTCAGAAGGCAGCCGCGCCGCAGGAGTAGAAAAAGATAACTTGACCCAATTCCGATTCATAACCTTGCAAAAGCTATAATAAATTATACAAAAAGCTTTTGCGAGGTTTTTATATTATGAAGAATAAGACATATAATAAGAAGAAGATCCTGGTGGTTTTCCTGTGTGCGACGGTGATCATCCTGGCTCTTGTGGGCAGGCTTGTATATCTGATGGTATTTGACGCACAATATTATCAGAAGAAGGCGGAGGAGCTTCACGAGAGGGAGAGGGAGATCAAGGCGGCAAGAGGGGAGATCCTGGATGCGAAAGGAGAGGTGCTGGCGACCAATAAGACGGTCTGTACCATATCGGTGATCCACAGCCAGATCAGGGAACCGGAAAAAGTGATAAAGACACTTGCCGAAGCGCTTGATATGGACGAGGAGACGGTGCGCAAGAGAGTGGAGAAAGTGTCTTCTATGGAGCGGATCAAGACGAATGTGGATAAGGAGACGGGAGATACGATCCGTAACATGGAACTTGACGGAGTGAAGGTCGACGAGGATTTCAAACGTTATTATCCGCACAATGAGCTGGCTTCTAAGGTGCTTGGCTTCACCGGCGGAGACAACCAGGGAATCATCGGCCTGGAGGTAAAGTATGAGGAACATCTGAAAGGCTTGAACGGCACCATACTGACGACGACGGACGCCCGCGGGGTAGAGCTTGACGGCGTCGCGGAGGACCGGAAGGAGCCGGTGGCGGGCAATACACTTCAGATCAGCCTGGATTATAACATACAGATGTATGCGCAGCAGATGGCAGAGAAGGTGATGGAGGAGAAACAGGCGGATAAAGTAGGGATTCTGCTGATGAATCCTCAGAATGGGGAGATCCTTGCCATGGTAAATGTTCCGGAATTCGATCTGAACGATCCGTTTACTCTGAACACGGGGGAGGACGGGGCGGCCCTGTCAGATGAGAAGCGTCAGGACGCATTGAACCAGATGTGGAGGAACGGGTGTATCAATGATACCTATGAACCAGGCTCTACATTCAAGATCATCACGGCATCGGCCTGTCTGGAAGAGGGTGTCGTGAAGCTTGAGGATAATTTTAGCTGCCCGGGGTACCGGGTGGTGGAGGACCGGAAGATCCGGTGCCATAAGGTGGGCGGACACGGTGCGGAAACATTTGTGAAGGGAATCCAGAATTCCTGCAATCCGGTGTTTATCGACATTGGACTCAGGCTGGGCACGGATGATTTCTACAAATATTTTAAGCAGTTCGGGCTGATGGATATGACGGGAGTTGATCTGCCGGGAGAGGCAGGGACGATCATGCACAAGAAGGAGAATGTGGGGCTTGTGGAACTTGCGACTATGAGCTTTGGTCAGTCTTTTCAGGTGACACCCATGCAGATGGCGACAACTGTAAGTTCTCTGGTCAACGGCGGCAGACGGGTGACGCCCCATTTCGGAGTGAGGGTGTTAGATGCCGACGGCAAAGAGGTGGAGCGGTTTCATTATGACGAGAAAGCCGGTATCGTATCGGAAGAGACTTCTGCCACCATGCGGATGCTGCTTGAGAGCGTGGTATCAGAAGGATCCGGGAAGAATGCATACATAGAAGGTTATGCGATCGGCGGGAAGACGGCTACCTCCCAGACGCTTCCAAGGAGTGCGAACAAATATATTTCCTCCTTTATCGGGTTTGCTCCGGCAGACGACCCTCAGATCTTAGGAATGTGTGTGATCTATAACCCTCAGGGAGTCTATTATGGAGGGACGATCGCTGCTCCGGTGGTGCGAAACATATTTGAGAGCGTATTACCTTATCTTGGCATTGAAAAAGAGTAGGAAATGAAGTATACTAAAATATCAGTGAGAAAAGAATGATTAACGAAAGAAACGAAGAGGTGGATTATGGATTATAAGATATTTATCCCGGTTTTGATCGCATTTGTGCTCAGTGTGGTCATGGGCCCATTGATCATCCCGGTGCTTCGAAGGCTTAAGATGGGGCAGACGGAGAGAGAGGACGGCGTTAAGTCGCATTTGAAGAAGGCGGGTACGCCTACGATGGGAGGTGTGATCATCCTTCTGAGCGTAGTAGTCACATCTGTGATCTATATTAAGGATTATCCTAAGATCATCCCAATCCTGTTTGTAACGCTCGGGTTTGGGCTGATCGGATTTCTGGATGATTATCTGAAGGTGGTCATGAAGCGTTCTGACGGGCTGTTCCCGAAGCAGAAGATGGCGCTGCAGATCGTAGTGACGGCCGTGTTCGCATTCTACATGATCAGGTTTACCGATGTATCCCTTGCCATGCTGATTCCATTTACGGGAGGAATGTACTGGAATATCGGATGGCTTGCGATCCCGGTCATGTTTATCGCCGTGATCGGAACCGTGAACGGAGTGAATTTTACCGACGGTCTTGACGGCCTTGCCTCCAGTGTGACCGTACTGGTTGCCACGTTTTTTACCGTGGTTGCGATCGGGACCAGGAGCGGTATCGAGCCTATCACCTGTGCAGTGGTAGGGGCGCTGATGGGATTTCTGCTCTTTAATGTCTATCCGGCCAGTGTGTTTATGGGGGATACTGGTTCCCTTGCCCTGGGAGGTTTTGTGGCGTCTACGGCTTACATGCTGCAGATGCCGATATTCATCATTATCGTGGGAATGATCTATCTGGTGGAGGTTCTGTCGGTTATGATCCAGGTGACATATTTTAAGAAGACGGGCGGCAAGCGTATCTTTAAGATGGCGCCGATACATCATCATTTTGAATTATGCGGATGGTCAGAGACGAGGGTTGTAGCGGTATTTGCCATCATAACGGCAATCCTGTGCCTGGTCGCGCTGATGGCTATGTAGGAATGGTTACGAACAGGAGGAGACATGGATATGGAAGTAGCAGGGAAGAAGGTCCTGGTATTTGGTTCAGGGATCAGCGGAATCGGTGCGGCAGCTCTTCTGGTCAAACAGGGGGCCGAGGTCGTACTCTATGACGGGAATGAGAAGCTTACAGAAGCAGAGGTCCGAGAGAAGCTATCGGGGGACAGCCGTGTGAGGATCGTGATCGGTACGCTTCCGGAGGAACTGCTTCATACGCTTGATATCGCCGTATTAAGTCCGGGGGTTCCGACAGATCTTCCGATGGTGGAGCAGATGCGCGGGCACGGGATCCTGATCACTGGAGAGGTGGAGCTTGCCTATGAGGCAGGGCAGGGAGATGTGCTTGCGATCACCGGAACCAACGGGAAGACGACGACGACGGCTCTGTTGGGAGAGATCATGGAGGGATATCGGGAGCATGTATTCGTGGTAGGCAATATCGGCAATCCTTATACGGCGGCGGTCGGGGAGATGACGGAGGATGCGGTCACGGTAGCGGAGATGAGCAGCTTCCAGCTAGAGACGATCATTGACTTCAGGCCGAAGGTCAGCGCGATCCTGAATTTTACGCCGGATCATCTGAACCGGCATCATACGATGGAAGCATACGTGAACGCGAAGAAGAATATTGCGAAGAACCAGACCGGGGAGGACTATTGTATCCTGAACTATGAAGATAAGCTGACGCGGGAATTTGGTGAAAATATAGAGGCGCAGGTTCTATATTTCAGCAGCCGGCGTAAACTAGAACAGGGGATTTATCTTGAGAACGGCGAGATCATCTACCAGAACGGCGGGAGGATACCAATCTGCCGTGTAGATGAGCTTAGTCTTCTGGGAACCCATAATTATGAGAATGTTATGGCGGCATCAGCCATGGCGCTGGTGTACGGTGTGCCGGCCGATATCGTAAGAGCATGTGTGAAGTCGTTTAAGGGTGTGGAGCACCGGATCGAATATGTGGCGGAGAAGGATGGCGTTGCTTATTATAATGACTCCAAAGGGACGAATCCGGATGCGGCGATCAAGGGGATTCAGGCCATGAACCGGCCGACAGTGCTGATCGGCGGCGGGTATGACAAGGATTCTGTCTATACTGAGTGGATCCGAAGCTTTGACGGCAAGGTCAGGAAGCTGATCCTTCTTGGAGAGACGAAAGAGAAGATCGCAAGAGACGCGAGAGAATGCGGTTTCGCAGACTATGTGTTTGCAGAGACATTCGAGGAGGCGGTGCTTGAGGCAGCCAGGACGGCGAAACCAGGGGAAGCGGTGCTTCTGTCGCCGGCATGTGCAAGCTGGGATATGTTTTCAAGCTATGAAGTACGCGGAGAGAAGTTCAAAGAGATTGTAAATTCCTTATAAGGAGTGGCAGATATTGACACAGTCTAACAGCAGAAGGCTTGATTATACACTTCTTACCGCGTTATTCATGCTCGTGGTCACGGGGCTTGTGATCCTCTACAGTACGAGCGCGTATAACGGTGAGGTGAAGTTCCATGATTCGTTTTATTATCTGAAGAAGCAGGTGTTTGCGACGCTGCTTGGGATTGCCGGGATGTATGTGGCAGCTAATATGGATTACCATGTGTGGAGGCATGTGGCGGTACTGGGATACCTGACGGCGATTCTATTGTCAGTGGCGGTCTTGTTTATCGGTGACGAGATCAATGGGTCCAAAAGATGGCTGTCTTTGGGGCCTTTTTCTTTTCAGCCGTCGGAATTCGCCAAGGTGGCCGTCATTCTGTTCCTTTCCCATATGGTGACGAAGAATGCGAAGGATATCGGAAAGATGCGGACCATGATCAAGATCATGGTGTCGATCCTGCCCATTGTAGGTTTAGTAGGGGCGAGTAACTTAAGTACGGCGATCATTATCCTAGGGATCGGTGTCATACTGATCTTCGTGGCAAGTCCCAAATACGGACAGTTTGTGTTCATGGGGCTCCTGGGGATCGGCTTCATGGCAATCTTCCTGGCGCTTGAGAGCTACCGCCTGGAGCGGCTTGCGATCTGGCGGAATCCGGAAGCCTATGAGAAGGGATATCAGACATTGCAGGGGTTGTATGCCATCGGTTCCGGAGGGCTGTTCGGACGGGGACTTGGAGAGAGTATCCAGAAGTTGGGATTCGTTCCGGAGGCGCAGAACGATATGATATTCTCTATTATTTGTGAAGAGCTGGGGCTGTTTGGAGCCGGGTTTATCCTGATACTATTCCTGATATTGATCTGGCGGTTCTTCGTGATCGCGACTCATGCGGGAGATCTGTTCGGGGCGTTGATTGCTACAGGGGCTATGGGACATATGATGATCCAGGTAATTTTGAATATAGCGGTGGTCACCAATACGATCCCCAATACAGGGATTACGCTGCCCTTTATCAGCTACGGCGGTACGTCGGTTGTATTTCTTCTTGCGGAAATGGGGCTTGTATTAAGCGTGTCATCTCTGGTAAAATAAGGCAATTGACAGAACAGGGGAAGGGATATATGAGAGATAGAGAGAGCCCGGCAAGGGAGCGTCCGGGAGAAGGACCAAGGAAGAAGAGAAGGAAGAAGAGATCGCACAGGCTCTATGCATTTGCCGTGCTGTTGTTTGGATTCGCGATCATTGTGCTGGCTTTCCTGCTTCTCTTCCATGTGCAGAAGATAGAAGTGAGCGGGAATGATTATCTGACAGAAGGGGAGATCATAGATGCGGTCCAGGATGACCGCCTGTCTAAGAATTCTCTGTATATTCTGGGGAAATACGCCGTGGGCAGGGGGACGGTGCTTCCGTGTCTGGATCAGATGAAGGTCCGTATGAAGAGCCCCTGGGTCCTGAAGGTTGAGGTGAGGGAGAAGCCGATCGTCGGTTACATACAGAACGGTGAGAAGTATGAGTATTTTGACAAGGAAGGTCTTGTGGTCTTCGAGTCTTCCGCGCTGAAGGAAGGACTTCCATATATAGAGGGGATAGAGGTGGGAGAGATCAGGCTGTACCACCGGCTAAAGAGCGGTGACACAAGGATCTTCGAACAGATCCTTGAGACTTCCAGGGAAGTGACCAAGTACGAGCTGGTTACTGACAGGATCGTGTGTGAAGAGGATAATATCTGTCTGTATGTAGGCAATGTCAGGATCTGTCTGGGAGAGAGCGTATCTTCTGCGCAGATCGCGCAGATCGAACCGATCCTTGAGAAACTGGGGAATCAGGAAGGGACGCTGCACTTAGAGCATTATTCTGAGATGAATCAGACGATTACATTTGAGGCGGGCCCTGTCATGCAGGAGCCGCCGGCAGATACCCAGGAGGCGGGTACAGAGTAGGCGGTTAGAAGAAAATTAAGAAAAATGGCGGAATTCTATTGATATTTTACACAAAAGTCTATATTATATAAGTATATATGGCAAAGAACACATTTCATTTGCTTTATGTGTGGGATGTATGATATATAATAAGGATAACAAAGGAGGAGAAACCCTTGCTAGAAATTAAAACGAACGAATCAGAAGCGGCGGCAAAAATTATTGTTGTTGGAGTCGGAGGAGGCGGCAATAATGCCGTGAACCGTATGATCGATGAGCAGATTGCCGGTGTTGAATTTATTGCGATTAATACAGACAAGCAGGCGCTTCAGTTGTGCAAGGCGCCGACGCTGATGCAGATCGGAGAGAAGATCACCAAGGGGCTTGGAGCGGGAGCAAGACCGGAGATCGGAGAGAAGGCGGCAGAAGAGAGTGCAGAAGAAGTATCTTCAGCGCTTAAGGGAGCGGACATGGTGTTTGTTACCTGCGGTATGGGAGGCGGCACCGGTACGGGAGCGACGCCGGTCGTTGCCAGGATAGCGAAGGAATTAGGAGCGCTGACAGTCGGTGTTGTTACGAAGCCGTTCCGTTTCGAATCGAAGACACGTATGAATAATGCCCTCTCAGGGATAGAGAAGCTTAAGGAGAGTGTAGATACACTGATTGTGATTCCCAATGATAAGCTGCTTGAGGTGGTGGACAGGCGTACCACGATGCCGGAGGCGCTTAAGAAGGCGGACGAGGTATTGCAGCAGGGTATCCAGGGTATTACCGACCTGATCAATGTACCTGCGCTGATCAACCTTGATTTTGCCGATGTCCAGACTGTTATGACGGACAAGGGTATTGCACATATCGGTATCGGACAGGGCCGCGGTGACGACAAGGCTCTTGAGGCCGTGAAGCAGGCGGTTTCCAGTCCGTTGCTTGAGACGACGATTGCCGGAGCATCCCATGTTATCATCAATGTATCAGGTGATATCACTCTGATGGATGCCTCAGATGCGGCCGAGTACGTACAGGATCTTGCGGGAGAGGATGCGAATATCATCTTTGGCGCGATGTATGATGATTCCAGGACAGACGAAGCTACGATCACAGTGATCGCAACCGGTCTTCACAACGTAGGCGGAAGCGCCTCCAAGCTCAAGTCAAGGCTTGAGACGCCGAGGAATTCAACGATCGCCCACGGCGGAGTGGAGATGCGTTCTCCTGTATACGAGAGACCGCTGCAGCCGGGCGGACAGGGCGGTGCCAGACTGGACTACGGGATGGGCGCGCCTAAGGCGGGCGGCGCAACCGCGATGCCAAGGCGTCCGGTAGGCGGTACGTCTCCTTCTCTGGATACGCCAAGGACTCCGACCAGCAAGGTGAAGGAACAGTCCATTAAAATACCTGATTTCTTTAAGAAATAATATTGCGGTATCATGTTAATACAGAAGATTCGGGCATGTTTTCAGTGTCCGGGTCTTTTTGTAGTTAGACTTACACCGGCGTTCGGTATCGCATGGTTTTTCATTCTGTGAACGCCGGTATGTCGAATATTTCGGGAGAATGTGAGCTTAAATTCTGTGATTCGAGTGGATTTGACAAATTGTGTCAGAAATTTCCAGTTTATTCTCTTATAATTCTTTCTTTTATGCCAAAAAAGGATACCAAGTCTTGTGTGTCTGATCGAAGTAATTCCCACAAATCCATTTTCTAAATATCTATATCTTGTGGTTCTTTTGGACTGTCGAACGATAATTGTGATTCACCCCACCATATGACAAAATCTTTTCGCATCAGCTCGTATAATTAATCTTGCTTAAGTACCAATCGATTTTGTGTCACTGATCGTTAAAGGAAGGAAGAAGGTGGAACGTGTATTATGAATTATACATAGACGTATTTTTCCTGGAGAATTTTATGATGGATGTCATCCTTCTGGGGGTTACCGGCAGGATGCTGAAATACTCCGCCTCCTTTGGGTGTATCGTCCTGGGAGCGGCGGCGGGAGCGTTTCTGACTTGTCTGATCATATGTATTCCGATTCCGTATGCGCCGGTAAAATTCATATTGTTCCATGGCCTGCCCGGCGTCGCAATGATAGGAATCGGGCTTGGGATACGGGGCGTGGGGGAGTTCGCGAGAGCGTGGGTGCTGCTGTATATCTGCGGCTTCCTGACAGGCGGCGTATTCCAGTTCCTGGGGCAGTACGTACGGATAGGGAGCTTTTTCATAATACTGGCAGGCTTAAGCTTCTTGGCGGTATCAGGGATCTGGAGTCTGCTTGTATATCTGGCGAGACAGAGCCATTACAGGTGTCAGGTGGTCCTTCGCAAGGGACCAAGGAGCCGGCGGGTGCAGGCGCTGATCGATACAGGCAACTGTCTGAAGGATGATATTACAGGGAAACCGGTCAGTATTATTGATAAAAAAGTTGCAGAGGAACTCTATGAAGGAAATGACTTAACAGGAATACGGTATATTCCATATCACTCTATCGGAAAAGCGGAAGGTGTAATGCCATTGATCACGCTGGATGGGATGTATGTATGCAGAAAAGAAAAGGAATGGATTGAGAAGCCGCTTGCGGCCATCTGTGAGGAGGATATGACGGCTGACCGTTATGAGATGATTTTGAATCCCGATATTTTCGGGAGCGCTGATTAACTGTGGAATGAAAGATATGACGATCGGCCTGCGATGCGGGCCGGTTACAACAGGAGGAGTAGATTATGGTAATAAGAGTTGCAGTACCGCATCATTTTAAATTAAAGGTAGTACCGGACTTTCGGACTTTGTTTTTTCCGGATAAGAGAGACATACACTATATCGGCGGTTCGGATATCCTGCCGGCGCCGCTTGATACAAGGGAAGAGACAGAGGCGATCAATGAGCTGGGATCCGAGGATGACGAGACGGCGAGGAAGCTTCTGATAGAGCACAACTTAAGGCTGGTGGTATATATCGCGAAGAAATTCGATAACACCGGGGTCGGAGTGGAGGATCTGATCTCTATTGGGACGATCGGGCTGATCAAGGCGATCAATACATTCAATCCGGATAAGAATATCAAGCTTGCTACCTATGCTTCGCGCTGTATAGAAAATGAGATCCTGATGTATCTTCGGAGAAATAATAAGACGAAGATGGAGGTATCCATCGACGAGCCGCTGAACGTGGACTGGGACGGCAATGAACTGCTGTTGTCGGACATTCTGGGAACGGAGGAGGATACGATCTATAAGGATCTGGAAAATGAGGCGGAACGGAAGCTTCTGATCAAGGCGATCAACCGTTTGTCCGGGAGAGAGCGGACCATCATAAAGATGCGCTTTGGCCTGGGAATGCCCGACGGGGAGGAGCGGACTCAGAAGGAGGTTGCGGACCTTCTGGGGATCTCCCAGTCCTACATATCGCGTCTGGAAAAGAAGATTATGCAGAGATTAAAGAGGGAAATGGTGAAATATTCGTAGAAAACAGATAGAAATGTCGATATTTTCAGAAAAATAGTGCAAAATGCTCCAAGAAGATGCTATAATAAAAAGAAAAAGGGGTTGAACGTATGAGACTTAGCTTTATTGGAGCGGCCCATGAAGTAACAGGAAGCTGTCACTATTTGAATGCGTGCGGGAAGAACATCCTGATTGACTGCGGTATGGAGCAGGGACCTGATCTGTATGAGAACCAGGAGCTTCCTGTTCCCGCAGGAGAGATTGATTTTGTTCTGCTGACACACGCGCACATCGATCACTCCGGAAAGATCCCGCTCTTGTGCCGGCAGGGATTCAAAGGAGAGATCGTCACAACATTTGCTACGTCGGATCTGTGTAATATCATGCTCCGTGACAGCGCCCACATTCAGGAGTTTGAGGCGGAATGGCGGAACCGTAAGGGCAGAAGAAGCGGGGAAGAAGCTTTTGAACCGCTGTATACGATGGAGGATGCGGACGCGGCGATCAAGCTGCTTGCCCCATGTGATTATGAGCAGCGGATCACACTGTGTGAAGGGATCGATGTACAGTTCCATGATATGGGACATCTGCTTGGCTCTGCCAGCATCGAGGTATGGATTACGGAGGACGGGGTCACGAAGAAGGTGGTCTTCTCCGGAGATGTGGGGAATGCGAATCAGCCGATTATCAAGGAACCGCAGATGGTCAAGGATGCGGATTATATCGTGATCGAATCTACATACGGTGACAGAACACACGGCGATGTGGTACCGGATTATATCGGAGAGTTCACGAGGATCTTGAGGGAGACATTCTCAAGGGGCGGCAACGTCGTCATCCCGTCTTTCGCGGTTGGGCGTACACAGGAGCTTCTGTATTTCATCCGGGAGATCAAGGAGAGGGATCTCTTGCCGGAGTTTGCGGGATTCGAGGTATATGTGGACAGTCCGCTTGCCATAGGGGCGACGAATGTATTTAACAAGAATGTAAAGTCCTGCTTTGACGAGGAGGCGCTGGCGCTGGTAGAGCGGGGGATCAATCCGCTGCTGTTCAAGGGACTCAAGACGACGATCACAAGCGATGAATCGAGGATGATCAATTTCGACGAGAAGCCCAAGGTAATCCTGTCGGCATCGGGTATGTGTGAGGCAGGACGAATCCGGCATCATCTGAAGCATAATCTGTGGCGTCCGGAGTGTACCATCTGTTTCGTGGGCTATCAGGCATTTGGGACGCTGGGGCGCGCGCTGATCGAGGGCGCCGAGAGTGTGAAGCTGTTCGGTGAGAATATCACGGTGAACGCGAAGATCGAGGTGCTTAGAGGCATCAGCGGACATGCGGATATGAACGGACTGCTGGACTGGCTTGGAGGATTTGAGAGGCGGCCGGAACGGGTCATCGTCGTACACGGCGAGGATACGGTTACAGATCATTTCGCGCAGTTGGTGGAGGAGAAGTTCGGCTATCCGGCGTTTGCGCCGTATTCGGGCGGGACGATCGATCTGATGACAGGCGAGATCCTGACCGAAGGCATGAAGGTTCCGAAGAAAGCGGTGCAGAAGCCGGCTGTCACACGTGCGGTTCATGCATTCCAGCGCGTGGTTGCGGCGGCAAAGAGGCTGCTTGAGGTGGTATATAAGAACGAAGGACTGGCGAACAAGGAGCTTGCAAAGTTCGAGACGCAGATCCAGAATCTAGCGGATAAGTGGGATCGATGATGTTTCGCTTGTCAAGGACTAAAACTTTTTTTATTTTTTGAATAAGCGAATATGACTCCTGCCAAATGAGAATCATTTTACTATACAAAGATTCATATTTATTCATTTGGTAGGAGGATTTTCGATTATGGCACAGGGAAAAGTAGAGATATGCGGAGTGAATACGGCGAAGCTTCCGGTCTTGAAAGAAGAAGAGAAGGAGGCGTTGATTGCGCGCATCAAGGCGGGCGACGCTAAGGCGAAGGAAGAGTACATCAAGGGGAATCTCAGGCTTGTGTTAAGCGTGATCAAGCGTTTCGGCGCAAGTAACGAGAATCCGGACGATCTGTTCCAGATCGGCTGTATCGGGCTTATAAAGGCGATCAATAACTTTAACACAGAACTGGATGTGAAGTTCTCCACTTATGCCGTGCCGATGATCATCGGTGAAATCAGGCGTTATATGCGAGACAACAATTCGATCCGGGTCAGCCGTTCGCTGCGTGATACCGCGTATAAAGCGATCTATGCCAAAGAAAATTATGTGAAGCGCAACCTAAAGGAACCCACAGTCCAGGAGATCGCGGAGGAGATCGGGATTTCAAAGGAGGATATCGTATTTGCGCTGGATGCGATCCAGGTGCCTATGAGCCTGCAGGAGCCTGTCTATAATGACGGCGGAGACGCCCTCTATGTGATGGACCAGATCAGCGACACTAAGAATAAAGAAGAAAAATGGGTAGAAGACCTCTCCTTAGAAGCAGCCATGGAGCACCTTGGAGAGCGGGAACGCTACATTATCAAGCTTCGATTCTTCGAAGGCAAGACTCAGATGGAGGTAGCCGAAGAGATCCGCATCTCCCAGGCTCAGGTCAGCCGCCTGGAGAAGAATGCCCTCCGCATCATGCGCCAATATCTGTCTTAAATTAGGAAAACGTCATCCCTTGCAGCCTGCTGCAGGGGATTTGCTATATTAACATATATGAAAAAGTCCCTCTCCCCTATTGCATTTTTTCTATGTCTATACTATGATTAGTGCATGGAGGATATTTATTTTATGAAAGCATGTATATTTGATCTGGATGGTACGCTGACTGACACGCTGGAATCTTTGACTTATTCTGTGAACAAGACGCTTGGGGAGATGGATCTGCCTCCGATCACGGCGGATGAGTGCGAGAGTTTCGTGGGTAACGGTGCCAGGGTTCTGATGGAGTGTTCGCTTCGTGCGGCGGGCGAAGAGAATAAGGACAGACTTGAAGAAGCGATGGAGAGATATGGACGCATATTTGACGCCAACTGTACATATCATGTAACACCCTATGAAGGCGTGGAAGAGATGTTAAGAGGTCTGAAGGAGAAGGGAATCCGGCTTGGAGTTCTGTCTAATAAGCCGCACCGGCAGACTGTGAAGGTAGTCAGGGAGATATTTGGAGAAAATGTATTTGACTTCGCGCAGGGGCAGCAGGAGCAGGTTCCAAGGAAGCCGGATCCGGCGGGCGTACTCCGTCTTCTTGAGGAGATGCTGGTGACCAGGGATGAATGCCTGTATGTGGGAGATTCAGAAGTAGATATCCAGACAGGAAGGAATGCCGGGGTAAGGACCATTAGCGTGACATGGGGGTTTAGAACCAGAGAGGTACTGGTGGCTGCGGGAGCCGGGACGATCATAGACAGACCGGAAGAGCTGCTGCGGTTGGTGTAAGAGACTCTCGGGATTTGTGGGTCCTGTTTTTGAGAGTACACGAATGGCTAAGGGAGGTTAAATAAGATGTATGAGTATGATGAAGATTGTTTGAAGGCCTTTATAAGGAACCAGAGAAGACTGTTTGACGAACCGGTAGCGGAGACTCTGGAGGAAGCGGAAGCATTTCTTGAGGATTGTATGGCAGTGGTGGTCGACAGTATCGATGAAGTGAGAGATTTCCTTGAAGAAGAGGGAGTAGATGTCGAGGGAATGTCTGCGGAAGAGCTTGAGGAAGCATCGGAAGTATTCGCGATCCCCGGAGGAAGATATCTGATCGTGGAAGGATAACAGCATATTAAAAGCCGTAACTACTTGGTAGTTTCGGCTTTTTTCAGTGCTTCTTCGATGGCGTTGATGATGACCTGGGATGTGTATGGGTTGCTCTCGGAATACTGGATATTCTCCAGGGATTGATTGTCGTACACCTGTTCTGCGATATCTTCGATCGCCGGTTGGATCAGAGGGAACATGGTCGCCACGGTCTCATCCAGGTTGGAGAACCGGATGGAATTGATGTGGGATTCATCCACGGTCACTTCCACTTCCAGTGCGGTGTTGTTCAGCGTGACGGTAGAAGTATAGACTCCCGGCATGTATTTTTCTTCATGGATGCTGGTTCCTCTATTCTTGGGAAGGAACATGAACAGAAGCAGTACGATCAGTATGACGGCCAGCGTGGCGAAGACTGCTGTGTAGATGATTTCCTTCATATGCAACACAACTATTTTTGTTTTGGAACTCATAAAAGACCCCCCCTGTATTGAGTATGATATGTTCTTTTTTATAATGTATGAGAAAAGAATCGAAATTATTCGTTTCTTTTACGTGACAAATCCGTTCTGTTCTTGTATAATAGGAATCCGAGGTGAATAGGATGTTTATAATTGTAGGACTTGGGAATCCAACGCTGCAGTATGCAGGTACCAGGCATAATGCAGGATTTGATGTCATAGATGTCCTTGCGGACAAATATAATATTGCTGTAGACAGCAGAAAGAACCGTGCGTTTGCCGGAATGGGAATGATTAAGGGCCAGAAGGTGATACTGGCAAAGCCTCAGACATATATGAATTTGAGCGGAGAGAGTGTGAGAGGGTTTGTGGAGTATTATAAGGTCATGAAAGAAGACGAGCTTCTGGTGGTCTATGATGATGTGAGCCTGGATATGGGACAGCTCCGTATCCGTAAGAAGGGAAGCGCGGGCGGCCACAACGGTATCAAGAATATTATAGCAAATCTTGGGACTGAGGTATTTCCAAGGATCAAGGTAGGTGTGGGAGAGAAACCCAAAGGGTATGATCTGGCAGATTATGTGCTTGGACATTTCTCCAAGGCCGAGAGGAAGGTTATGGCGGAAGGATATGAGAAAGCAGTCAGCGCCATTGAGCTGATCCTTGATGACGGAATAGTGGCGGCTATGAATATGTATAACAGAAAAGCGAAGCCTAAGCCTAAGGAGGCATAAGAGATGCAAGCCTTGATCAGGCCATTGAAGGAATTGGCAGAGTTCGAAGAGCTCTGCAGGAATCGGACAAAAGGACCGGGGATGATACGCGTAAGCGGATGTGTCAGTTCCCAGAAGACCCATATGATGTATGCGCTCAGCGATGGCTTAAAATACAAAGTCATTGCTTGTTCTGGTGAGTCGAAGGCGAAGCAGATCTATGAGGAATACCGTTTCCTGGATCCGCAGACATATTTCTATCCGGCCAAAGACCTTCTGTTCTACCAAGCAGACCTTAGAAGCAAGGAATTGTTAAGACAGCGCATGGAGGTGCTGCAGGCGGTGGCGGAAGGCGGATCTCTTACGGTAGTAGCCAGCTTTGACGCGTTCATGGATTCGCTGATTCCCAAGGAACAGCTTGGGGAGAGATTCCTCCGCATTAAGAATGACAGCGCTGTTAACCTTGAGGATCTTCAGAGAGAACTGACAGATTTGGGATATGACAGGGAGGTTCAGATCGAAGGCCGCGGGCAGTTCTCCGTCCGGGGCGGTATCCTTGATGTGTACCCGCTTACGGAGGAATTACCTGTGCGTATTGAGCTCTGGGGAGATGAGGTGGATTCTATCCGGACGTTTGACGTGGAGACGCAGAGATCCATTGAGAATCTGACAGAGATCTCCATCTGTCCTGCTATAGAATTCCCGCGGGAGGGGGAACGGAGGGTGTCGTTTCTGGATTATTTTCCTGCGGATGAGACGATTCTGTTCTTGGATGAACCGGTGCGCTTAGTAGAGAAGGGCAGGGGCGTGGAAGAGGAATTCATGGAAGCGCAGAAGAAGCGGGTAGAGAGCGGATATGAGATGGCGGACGGTGAGGTCAGGCTGTATTCGGCGGAAGAGATTTTAGACCGGATGAACGCCTACAGCAGTATTGGTTTTCTTGCATTGGATATGCGGTGTAAGGAACTGGTTTCCAGGGAATCTTATAGTCTGCAGACGAAGAGTGTGAACCCGTACAACAGCAGTTTTGACATGCTTACTCAGGATTTAAAGCGGCTTAAGAGGAACGGATACCGGGTGATACTCCTGTCCGGGTCCCGGACCAGGGCGAAGCGTCTGGCAGAGGATCTGAGGGATTATAATTTAAGCAGCTATTACAGTGACGATATGGACCGGGAAGCAAGTCCCGGGGAGATTATGACGGCATACGGGCATGTGGCCTGCGGGTACGAGTATCCGATGCTGAAATACACGGTGATCTCGGAGACAGACATCTTCGGGAAGGTAAAGAAGAAGAAAAAGAGAAAGCTCTATGAAGGGCGGAAAATACAGGATTTCGCGGAGCTGAAGCCGGGTGATTATGTGGTTCATGAGAATCACGGACTTGGGATCTACCAGGGGATCGAGAAGATAGAGGTCGACAAGATCTCCAAAGATTATATGAAGATATCCTATGCCCAGGGCGGGAATCTGTATATTCCGGCAACCCAGCTCGATCTGATCCAGAAGTATGCCAGCGCAGATGCGAAGAAGCCGAAGCTTAACAAGTTAGGTACCCAGGAGTGGAACCGGACGAAGACAAAGGTGCGGGGCGCCGTAAGGGAGATCGCAAAGGATCTGGTGAAGCTGTATGCTGCCCGGCAGAATCAAGAGGGGTATGTGTACGGGGAGGATACCGTCTGGCAGAAGGAATTCGAGGAGATGTTTCCGTTCGAGGAGACAGAGGATCAGCTTCTTGCTATCGAGGCGGTCAAGCGGGATATGCAGAGCCATAAGATCATGGACCGCCTGATCTGCGGAGATGTGGGGTACGGTAAGACAGAGATCGCGATCCGTGCGGCGTTCAAAGCCGTACAGGAGGATAAGCAGGTAGTATATCTGGTGCCGACAACGATCCTTGCACAGCAGCATTACAATACGTTTTTGCAGCGGATGAAGGATTTCCCGGTCCGGGTGGACTTGATGTGCCGTTTCCGGACTCCGGCGCAGCAGAAGAAGACGGTAGAGGATACGAAACGGGGTCTGGTCGATATTGTGATCGGGACTCACCGGGTGCTTGGGAATGACATCAAGTTCAAGAATTTGGGTCTTCTGATCATCGATGAGGAGCAGCGGTTCGGCGTTCAGCATAAAGAGAAGATCAAGCAGCTTAAGGAGAACGTAGACGTGCTGACGCTGACGGCGACGCCGATTCCGCGGACACTCCATATGAGCCTTATAGGGATCAGGGATATGAGTGTCCTTGAAGAAGCGCCTAATGACCGTATGCCGATCCAGACCTATGTGATGGAATATAATGACGAGATGGTGCGGGAAGCGATCGAGCGGGAATGTGCAAGAGACGGCCAGGTATATTACGTCTATAACAGGGTGGAGGATATTGCGGAGATTACTGCGCATATCCAGAAGCTAGTCCCGGAGGTTACCGTGGAATTCGCCCACGGGCAGATGCGGGAGCATCAGCTTGAGAAGATCATGTATGAATTCATCAACGGCGAGATTGATGTACTGGTATCAACGACGATCATTGAGACGGGACTGGATATCTCCAATGTCAATACTATGATCATCCACGATGCGGACCGGCTGGGGCTGTCCCAGCTATATCAGCTCAGAGGAAGAGTGGGGCGGTCCAACAGGATGGCCTATGCATTCCTTCTGTACCGCAGAGACAAGATGTTAAAGGAGATCGCGGAGAAGCGCCTGGCAGCAATCCGGGAGTTTACCGACCTTGGTTCGGGATTTAAGATCGCCATGCGCGATCTCGAGATTCGGGGCGCCGGGAATCTTCTGGGAGCAGAGCAGCACGGGCATATGGAAGCGGTGGGATATGATATGTATTGCAAGATGCTCAATGAGGCGGTAAAGCATCTGAAAGGCGAGATGGAAGAGGAGACGTATATGACGACTCTGGATCTGAATGTGGACGCTTATATTCCGGACAGCTATATTCCCAATGAGTATCAGAAGTTGGACATCTATAAGCGTATTGCTGCTATCGAGAATGAGGAAGAGAAGGACGATATGGCGGAAGAACTGACGGATCGCTTTGGAGACATTCCAAGGAAGGTCGAGAAGCTTCTTGAGGCGGCAAGCCTTAAGGCTATGGCGCACCGCGTATATGTGACTGCCGTAGAGCAGAAGGGTGAGAGTTATTATTTTACTATGTATGAGAAGGCGAAGATACAGTCCCAGAAGATTCCGGAGCTTATGAAGAAATTCAATGGAGAGCTGTCTATCAAGGCAGATACGTCCAATCCCTGTTTTGTCTATGAGAGGAAGGGCAAGAATAAGAAGGATAAATCATCAGATGCATTGTCAGTTGTGAAAAATGTGTTAATTGAGATGAAGGGATTGCTTGAGCCATAAAAAAGCGATATAATAAAGTCTGTTTATATACTTAAGGAGGTTTTAGAGAGATGAAAAGGAAGATAGTGATGCTCATAATGGCAGGGATGCTGACGGTGACTTCCCTTGCCGGCTGCAGCTCATTTAAGCCAGAGGATGTGGTAGCAACGGTAGAGGATCAGGAGATCACGGCGGAGGTTGCGAATTTCTATGCGAGATATGTGCAGGCGCAGTATGAGACATATTATTCAGCATTTCTTGGAGCGAATATGTGGGAATCCGAAGCTTCGGAGGGTAAGACCTATGAAGAGTCGGTCAAGGATTCCGTCTTGCAGACCTTGGAGGATATGGTGCTGTTAGAGCAGCATATGAAGGAATATGAAGTGTCCATTTCCGAGGCTGAGGAGCAGGTGATCAAGGATTCGGCGAAGGCGTTCGACGAGGTGAATGCCTTGGAGGACAAAGAGAAGGTATCCGGCTCTGAGACAGCGGTGGAGCGTGTACTGACTCTTATGGCGATCCAGCAGAAGATGCAGGATGCGATCCAGAAGGGGGCAGACATGGAAGTGTCCGATGAGGAGGCCGCACAGAAGAGCATGCAGTATGTAGAATTCGCTTATACCGTCGAGAGCGAAGAGGATGCCGAGGACGAGGAAGATGATGAAGAGTCCAGAGAGATGACGGACGAGGAGAAGAAAGAGGTCCAGAAAAAGGCTGAGGAATTTGCCAAGGCTGCCAAGGGTGAGAAGGATTTTGAAGCTTATGCGAAGGGCAAGGAGTTCGAAGTGAAGAAGGCAACCTTCGACGCCGAGTCTATGTCTCCGTCAGAGGAGCTGATCAAGGCGGCGGACAAGCTGAAGGAAGGCGAGACGACCGGAGTGATCAAGACGGATGACGGATGTTATGTTGCCAGAGTGACAAGCCTTCTTGACCGTGAGGCGACCGATGCGAAGAAGGATACCATCGTCAGCGAGAGAAAGCAGGAATTATATACGGAGACCTGTGAGAAATGGCGTGAGGATGCGAAGATATCGGTAAATGACGAAGTATGGGGGAAGATTGGATTCAAGGACCTGAAGGTTACGATGAAAGAAGTGAAAGAGGATCCATATTCCAATGCTGTCCAGACGGACGATGTGGCAGATGCCCAGGATGAAGCCGAGGAGAATGCGGAATAGGGCTTTCTAAGTATGATGAGATACGGCCTGACCGCAGTAGGTATATGATACCTCTGTCAGGCCGTATTCTCTGCAAACTAAGTGCACCTTACTATTGCATGAAGGAGGTGAGCAGGTCATTCACCAGCTTGCCGTCTGCCTTCCCCTTGACCTTGGGCATCAGGACTTTCATGATCCTTCCCTTGTCTTTGGAGACAGGAGCTTCGATCCCAAGTTCTGCGAGGGTTGCGTTTATCACCCCGCGGATCTCGGTCTCATCCATCATCTTAGGAGCGTACTGCTCAAGAACAGCGAGACGTCTGGTACATTCTTCGATGATGTCGGTGCGGTCGGCGGGTGTCATCTCCAGCGCCTCTTTCGTCTGCTTGATCTCCTTAAGGACAACCTGGATTTCCTCTTCTTCGGTCAGGTCTTCCCGTTTGTCAATTGCTTTATTCTTAAGGGCTGCAAGCAGCATGGACAGAGTCTCCTTGGTGTCTTTGTTACCTTCTTTCATGGCCTTGAACATATCAACGCGAACTTCTTCGATCTTACTCATATGAATCCCTCCTGAAATTAGTATGTCTCCATCATTATACAGGATGACGGTTGATTCTGCAAGGTATATGGTATGCCCTGTTCAGACACGAAATCACTGCATTCACGCAATATCTGTTGATTAGACGGTGCAAATTTGTTACCATAGGTTCAACAGAAAGGAAGTGAGCATATGGTGATACAGGACAGTTATATCACGATTGCCTGGCTGGTGTTTCTGATCATCCTGCTGATCGTCGAGATCATTACGGTGGGGCTTACGAGTATCTGGGCGGCCGGCGGGGCGTTGGCGGCGCTGATCCTGAATATCCTTGGACTCTCGCTGATGTGGCAGGTGGCTGCGTTCTTTGCTGTAACCTTTGTACTGCTGATCTTCACGAGACCGTTTGCGGTGAGATTCATCAATACGCAGCGTGAGAAGACGAACTATGAGGGGATCATCGGCAAGACCATCCGCATCACGGAGAGAGTGGACAATATCAGGCAGACAGGGATGGCAAATGTAAACGGCCAGGAATGGACGGTACGGGCGGAGAGGGATGACCTTATTCTGGAACCGGAGATGTTGGCGAAGGTAGTGAACATATCAGGCGTAAAGCTGATAGTAAAAGAGTATGAGGAGGAATAGGAATGGAAGGTATCGTTGGGTTGGTAGTAGTTGTTATAGTTGTGTTGATCGTATTACTGCTTCTGATCTCCTGTATTAAGATCGTGCCGCAGGCGAAGGCAATGGTCGTGGAGCGTCTGGGAGCGTATCAGGCAACCTGGAGTACGGGGCTTCATTTTAAAGTGCCGATCATCGACAGGGTTGCAAGAAGAGTGGACTTAAAGGAGCAGGTCGTTGATTTCGCGCCGCAGCCGGTGATCACGAAGGATAATGTTACCATGCGGATCGACACGGTAGTGTTCTATCAGATCACGGATCCGAAGATGTTCTGCTACGGTGTTGCGAATCCGATCATGGCGATCGAGAATCTGACAGCGACGACGCTCCGTAATATCATCGGTGATCTGGAACTGGATCAGACATTGACCTCCAGAGAGACCATCAACACGAAGATGCGCGCCTCCTTAGATGTGGCGACAGACCCGTGGGGGATCAAGGTGAACCGTGTAGAGCTTAAGAACATCATCCCGCCGGCAGCCATCCAGGATGCGATGGAGAAGCAGATGAAGGCGGAGCGTGAGCGCCGCGAGGCGATCCTGCGTGCGGAAGGTGAGAAGAAGTCTACGATCCTGGTGGCGGAAGGCCAAAAGGAATCTGCGATCCTGGATGCGGAGGCTGAGAAGCAGGCAGCCATCTTACGCGCAGAGGCTCAGAAGGAAGCTATGATCCGTGAGGCGGAAGGTGAGGCTGAGGCGATCCTTAAGGTTCAGAAGGCGAACGCGGACGGTATCCGTTTCCTGAAGGAGGCAGGAGCCGACGAGGCTGTGCTTACTATGAAGAGTCTGGAGGCATTCGAGAAAGCAGCTGACGGCAAGGCGACGAAGATCATTATCCCGTCGGAGATACAGGGGATCGCAGGCCTTCTAAAGAGCGCCAAGGAGGTAATGACTGAGTAACAGAAGTCTTGATTATGGACAGAGTGTAGACAGGGAAGGGAGGCAGCGCTATGACACATGTATTGATTCTTGAGGACGACAAGGCTTCTATGGAGGCTCTCGGGAAGATCCTTACAGAGTATTCGGAAGAAATCTGTGTCCACGCCGCCTCTTCTTATCCTGAGGCGAAGGAGCTGCTTGACGGAGATATCCGGTTCGGCCTTTTCCTCCTGGATGTGAATTTGGGAGGAGAGAACCGGGAAGACATCGGAGGCATCTTGTTTGCGAGAGAGATCAGAGAGAAGTTTTGCTATACATTTACCCCTGTAGTCATGGTCACGTCTGTGGGGGCGATGGAGATGCAGGCATACAGGGAACTGCACTGTTATCAGTATATCATGAAGCCGTTTCGTCCAGAACAGGTGATAGAGGTCGTTAGGAAGGTCCTTGACCGGGATAAGCAGGAGGAGCCGCCGTCTGTGGTGGTGAAGCGTGACGGGGTCAATTATCAGGTCAGGTGTGAGGAGATCCGCTATATAGAGGCGGTGCACCGCGGAATCCGGCTTCATATGAAGGGTGAGACCTGGGATGTGCCTTATGTGACGCTAAAACAGATCTTACTGAAGGTTCCGGGAGAGATGTTCTTACAGTGCCACAGGATATTTGCCGTGAACCGGCGGGAGGTGGAGTATTATGATACGGTGAACCGTATCGTGAAGCTTAAGGACTGTGCGGACGTGATCGAGATCGGTGTGACTTACAAGGCGGAGATCGGGAGGATTGTCAGTGGTAAGCTGGGTTAGAAGATTTTTATATCGTATATTTTGTGTGATCGCGCTGCTGGTATCCGTCTATCTGATCGTGGATTTTCTGGTCAGCGGTACGTTTGATTACAGGATCTTTACCATGTTCCTCTTATTGGTTGTGGTGGAGATCTGGGGGATCATCGACTGGCGGAAGAACTATCTTATGATGCGGCAGAAGGAATCGGAGCTTAAGCTGTATCAGCATTATATCAGGCCTCTGGAGGAATTGGTGAAGGAGATCCGTGCCAAGCAGCACGAGTTCGACAACCATGTCAATGCGATCCTGAACATGCATCTGACGGTGGGGGACTATGATGAACTGGTGGCGCGTCAGTCCGCGTATATCACGGAGGTGCTGAGGGATGATGACAGCAGGAGATACCTGCCGCTGCTTAGGATCAGCGACAAGGTACTGGCGGGATTCCTCTACAGTAAGATCGTCCGCGCGCCGTCTTATGTGAAGACAGAGGTGAATGTAAAGAGCCTGGAGATCATATCCGGCATCTCGGAGCACCATCTGATCGAGATTGTAGGTACTCTGGTGGATAATGCCTATGAGGCCTGTACCGAGGAGCTGAACCAGATATCCATGGAACTGGATTCGGAGAATGACAGGCTGGTGTTCCTGATCCGCAACCAGGTCTGCGGCATGAAGATGGAGGACGTCAGCAGATTCTTTGAGAAGGGATATTCTACGAAGCAGGATGCCGACAGGCACGGGCTTGGGCTGTATAATGCGAAGCTGCTGGTTGGGCGGTATCACGGAGATATCACGGTGAGTCTTGATAAGGCAGACGGGAAGGATACCATCAGCATGAAGGTTGTTGTGTAGAAAGATGTTTTGCAGACTATGGAAATATAACACGGAGGAAGGATGCGAGTCCTTCCTTTTTTCGTGGATAATGAGCCAGGCGGGTTACTGTTCACGGTGCCTTGCACTCCGCTGCAAGGCATCCGGCCAGTAAAATCGCGGTTTCAGGCGGAATAATTTTAAAGATAGGTGTGTTAGTCCTTTTTATATGTGTTACAATATATACAGAAGTTTTTATGTGAGAGTTCTGTGGATTGGTATATGAGAGGGTACGATGAGAAATCACGAAGTAACAGCAAGGCAGCCGTTGTTGGATGAGGATGGATATTTGAGAGAACCTGGCTGGTCTAAGCGGCAGGTGCAGGTCTATGACCGGTCGAAGATCAAGGCGCCGGCATTTCGTATCAAGGAGTGGGATTATTATCTTGTGTTAAATGAAGATTTTGCGGGGGCATTTACCATATCGGATGATGGGTATATCGGATTGCAGTCGGTGTCTTTGCTGAATTTCAAGGAAGGATGGGAGCATACGGAGACGATCCTGAATCCATTTACCATGGGGCGTCTGCATCTTCCATCTTCTTCGGAAGAGGGGAATACGGTCTACCATGATAAGCGTCTGCACATGGAATTCCGCAAAGAGGGAGACAGAAGGAGGATCCTGTGCAGGTTCCGTGATTTCTGGCAGGGGAAGGAATTGGAGTGCAATATTACGCTTCGTGAGCCGATGATGGATACTATGGTGATCGCGACCCCCTGGAAGAACAAAAGGGCGTTCTATTATAATCAGAAGATCAACTGTATGGCGGCGAGCGGCAGCATGCGGTACGACAATAGAACATATACTTTTGATCCGGCGAAGGATTTCGGGACGCTTGACTGGGGACGGGGCGTGTGGACCTATGATAACAGATGGTATTGGGGGTCCGGCAATTGTATGATAGAGGGGAAGCCTTTTGGGTTCAACATCGGATATGGTTTCGGAGACACGGAGGCGGCGTCTGAGAATATCTTATTCTATGATGGGAAGGCGCATAAGCTTGACGACGTGACCTTCCATATCCCGGCGGATGATTATATGAAGCCGTGGAGATTCACCTCCAGCGACGGAAGGTTCGAGATGGATTTTGTTCCGGTACTTGACCGGGCGGCGAGGACCGCGGCGGTGATCATAGAGACGGACCAGCATCAGGTATTCGGACGGATGAGCGGTAAGGCTGTGCTGGACGACGGGAAAGTGATCGAGCTTAAGGACTTGATGTGTTTTGCGGAGGATGTGCATAATCGGTATTAGGAACATGTTAGAATTTTAATTAGGAAGTGTTCATATGTTATGTGAGTGGTGGAAGAAGAGAAGGAACGGATTATATATATTGATCTGTGCGATTTTTGTAATGAGCTGTCTGCCTGTTCTGCAAGGTCAGGCAGAAGAGAAGAAGGAGGAGAAGATATACTGCGCTGCATTTGGTGACAGTATTGCCAAGGGCTATGCAGGAAAGAAGCAAGAAGATCTGCAGAGTTATCCGCAGTTGATTGCGGACGCAGTGTCGGAGGAGACCAGAATTCCAACGGAATATGTGAATTATGCGAAGAACGGGCTGACTTCGGTAAGGCTGAATTCAGATGTCCTGAGTACGGAAGAAACGGCTGCCTCTCTTGAGAGGGCAGACATCATTACGCTGACGATCGGCGCCAATGATCTGATGCAGGAATTCAAGCTTACGGTACGGGAGATTCTGGAGACGGATCAGAGATTCACCAGTGCATATGATGCATTTGATGCGCTGCAGGAAGGGATAGAGGGGAATCCGCTGTTGGTAATGAGAGTATTGGGAATGCTGGAAGACTGGGATTATGCGGCGTTTGATGAGCAATGGGTTGCGGCGATGAAGACGATCTCGCAGTATAGAAAAGACGGCTCTCAGCTTGTGGTGACGGATATCTATAATCCAGTCAACCAGTTTGAACTTCCCGGGACGATGAACATGGTAGTAGATGAGGTGATCCAGAATATGAACCAGGTTATGTATGATCACGCGGAGGAATACGATTATCATGTGGTGGATCTGTTTGAATCTGAGATCTGTGAGCATACCCAGAGGGACGGACTGCACCCGGATCAGGAGGGACAGAGATTGATCGCCGGGCTTGCGATGGAGAAGATTGATACCGGGCGTTTTATGGGGGAGCCGGAAAAAGAAATAGAGAAGACGGAGCCGGCCAGGAAGAGTATTGGGCGTACGATCCTTGGCAATATCAGAAAGGTGATTATATTGACGGCGGCAGCCGTGATATTGATTGCGGGAGGAATCTTTGTCTGGAGGAAGAGGCGGCGGAAGGCTGATACACCGGATGATAAGTAGCAGACAGTGCAAGCCAGGAACGGGCGGTTGTCTGGATGATGTAATATTAAATTAAATAATTCCGAATGAAATATTCCCATATTTCGGTATAAAATTCCTTCGCTTACAGATAATAGTATCATCGTAACGAGTGATATGAAATCTACAGATGGAGGAATTGATATATGAAAGCCACGGGTATTGTAAGGAGAATCGACTAATGCGTTATAATAGGACAAGGTTAAGGAAGCCGCATAAATGCAGGGTTTTCGCTGATTTTGTCCAAACTAAAACACAGGGAATCCGGCGGCAGATTGACCAAATACATAGGAAAGGAAGGTTTGCTATAAGGATTCAGAAAGACTCTGTAAGTGAAAATTGCCACAGGGGGCCAGGCCATAGTGATTATCGGCCTGGCTTTCTTTATACAAATGAAATAAAGATAGCCTGAAAGGTTATGGAAGATATAGGAATATGGTTTCTCCCATAGATATTGATTTTTCTCCCAAATATGGTTACAATATGGGAGAAAAGGAAGGAGATGAGGCACATGCGGGAATTTGATTATGTGAAACTGAAGGAGCAGTTGTGGGATAGCGAGATTCTGTCCTATGTAGCGCAGATTCATGAATATAAAGGACGGCAGGAATTATATATCCAGCAGAAACCGGTAGAATTAGAGCGGCTGGTGGAAATTGCAAAAATACAGAGCACAGAAAGTTCCAATAAGATTGAGGGTATCGTGACCACGAGTAGCAGGATCCGACAGCTCTGTGAAGATAAAACAGCGCCAAGAAACCGGGATGAAAGAGAAATTATGGGGTATCGTGATGTGCTGAATATCATACATGAGAGCCATGATTATATACCTATCCGCCCTTCCTATATTTTGCAGCTGCATCGCGATTTACTGCAATATGCGCAGGAATCCTTCGGAGGGCAGTTTAAAAATACGCAGAATTATATTAGTGAAACCCGGTCAGACGGCTCCCAGTTTGTGCGCTTTACGCCGATGGCTCCCTATGAAACGCCGAATGCGGTAGATGCGATCTGCGAAAGTTATCAGAAAGCATTGGATATGCAGGCGGTTGACTCGCTGATTTTAATACCGATTTTTATCAATGATTTTCTCTGCATCCACCCTTTCAATGACGGGAATGGCCGCATGAGCCGTTTGCTGACAGCCTTGCTTCTATATCGTAATGGCTATGAGGTTGGAAAATACATCAGTATTGAGAGCAAGATTGAGAAAACAAAAAGTGTGTATTATGATGTGTTGGAGCAGACATCCCAGAAGTGGCATGAGGCAGAAAATGATCCGGCGCCTTTTATCAAGTATCTTCTGGGGATTATTCTTAGCTGTTATCGTGATTTTGAAGAACGGGTTGACATGATGGGGAAAAGAAGCACGGCGTATGATATTGTAAAAAAAGCGGTAGGAGATACGTTGGGAAAGTTCACAAAACAGGAGATATTAGAACACTGTCCAAGCCTGAAAAGTTCTTCTGTGGAAAGCGCTTTAAAAAAATTGCGGGAGGAGGGATTTATTGAAAAGCATGGCAGTGGGCGCAATACATTTTATGTGAATTCTCCCAGACAAGATTGAATATCTCCCAAAATCAATACTGATTTGGGATATATAGAATATGATTGGGAGAAAATATAGATAAGTTAAGAGCCAGATTGGGATATTCCATTCCGTCTGGCTTTTTTGCTTGTGCTGTTCGGTGAGTCTGGGGAGATAGCCCTGAAAACGTTGCTGGAGTCGGATAAGAGCCGGAGGCTTGAGTTCCGGTTTGATTCCATTTACCACCATATTTATTTCATGCCCATGGATGTGTGCGGCGTGCGTCAGCTTTCGATTCTGTCTGTCCCAGACTGGAAGGAAAAGCTGCTTGATTTATTGTTCGAGTGTGAAGTCAGGTCTTTTGACAAAGGGCTTTTTGAGTACGACGCCTGTGTGGACGGCGTATATATTTTATCGCATCTGGACGGTGACATTGCAAGACTCATTCGCTTCCGGGAAGGCATCCGTGATCAAACAGGAAGGTTTGAAATCCTGTGTTTTCCTCACCAGACTGACTTCCTTCGTGAATATCTGGGCCGGATGGTGAATATCAAAACCATCGACATGGAGGCGGTGGAAGCAGAGCTAGGACTGGAAACGCCTTTCTAATATTCCGTCATGCCCGGAAGTACGTGTAGCCATAAAGAAAGGAGGAGTTTACTTGGCAGATAAAAAGAGAAAGGCTGCCATATTCGCTGCTGCCATACTGGGATGCGCAGCGCTGTTGTATCTTGGCGGAATGCTTGGCCAATTGCTTGGAAATTACATGGACTGGATGGCGGCAGATGGGTTTGCCGGCCAGGTTGAAATGGAACCAGTAGATTGGAACCCGTTGGTCTGCATCCCGCAGGCATTTACTGTTAACGGTCTCAAATCAGGCAGGGTGAGCGGGTTCTCGGTGATGCGTTGGTAATAGGCATTTCTGGACGCATCAGGATAAAGGCCATGGATGACCGGTGCGATGAGGGCAAGCCGGAACTGTGCCATGGCGGCAGCGTCCGAAAGGTTCTTTTGTTTGTTGTCCATAAAAATATCCTCCTTAAATGGTTTTCTGCCATTATAAAGGAGTTCCCTCAGGGAGACCATGCCTGGTCGTGTGGTCGTGGAAAAGCAGTTCAGGGACCGAACACTTGTTGGCAGTAAGACGCCGGATTTTTATGGGACTGGAGGAAGGATTTTGCAAAACGGCGGACAAAGGCGGAAGCAAAATCAGAATAGGAGGGCTGGGAGAACAGTGTCTTCAGGAAGGAGAGGGAAGAGACTTCCATAGAGGAAAGTGCCCCGAGCCATTCTTCCTTCTGCACCAGGAAGAGTTCCAGAAAACGGTGCAGTTGGGAAAGGGTGATGGAGAAACGCCTGCAGAGGCCCTCTATAGTAGAGAGGTGCAGGAAATACTCTGCCAGGACACGGAGGATGAAGAACAGGCCGTAGCCGGAATAGGGGATGATGAAATCCGGGAGGATGGCATGGGTATGGCCGCAGGTGCAGATGAGGCGAAGGATGCAGAGGCTGTGTCGGACAGGGGCGCCATCTATGAAATCCACCAGGGAACGGTCATAATAGGCATGGATCTTGCAGCTGCCTGCTGCCCCACAGAAGGGACAGGTCTGCAGCTGGGGACGGAATCCAACCATGAAAGACTCAAATAGTGCTTTTGATGAAGTTTTTATATGGATCAGCTTGCAAAATAGGGAGTTTTCTCTTATCATAGTATATGTCGGTAGTGCCAAAGCCTCACGAGTGGGACATGATCCCGTATATGGCAGGCACGCTGGTGTGAGAGAAAGAACAAACTGTAGGAGGTTGGTGTTCTTTCTCTTTTTTTTGTTCCAAAAAAACTATATCGGAACAGGCAGGAATGGTCAAGAGGAAAATGCGCCGTTTCCTACAGCGCGCTCTGATAGACAGTATTAAGAAGATGAGATTTTAATTCGATGTTTTTGTGCGGGAGATAGGAACTTTAGTTTGCTGGGCGACATGTAAAGCGGCAGCGACAGATAAGGGCGGGACTTTTTCCACTTATGCATATCGGCTGATTTGGCATGAAATATGTGACGCATTGATTCAGTCAACCAAACGGTATTCGGATGAAATAACAGCTGATGTGACGCCATATAAAAAGGTGGAAACCGAGAAGGGGGAATTCTTAAGCGGGCTTCGCATAGATTTGTTCCACGCGCTCAGTTCTGCCAGAAGAGAGGCGCCGCCCTCAACTGCCAAAGGGATAGACGCAATGGTTATGATGTCCCAGGGATACACCAGCAGTGAAATTGGGGAGCGTATGGGAGCTTCAGCAAAACTGGTGTGCGCATGGGTATCAAAGGCACGGAAGTTTTTGAAGGACCGTCCGGAAACAGAGGCGATTGCCGTCTATCGTTCTTAAAATGATAAAGGGATGCTGGAGCCATAAGGTTTTCAGTATCCTGCTTTTTTTAGTTACACGACAGTAAAGTGAGGATCGTTATGAGGAGATTATTGAAAAAGACAGGAAATTGGCTTTTTCCTGCAGTTGTGATGCTTTTTACCTTTTTACTTTTGAAGTATGTGTTTTTATTAGGGTACGTGCCGACGGAGTCTATGGAACCGACATTAAAAAGAGGCAGTTATATTATCGGGTGCCGAATATATTCCGATTTGGAAGTAGGCGATATCATTGTATTCCAACATGATGGGAAACTGCTTGTGAAACGGATTGCTGCAGTCGAAGGGGATATAATTGAAAGAAATGGGGTCAGTATAAAAGTTCCGGAAGGATGTTATTATGTCTTGGGAGATAACGTGGATAATTCCTATGATTCTCGGTATTGGATAAATCCATTCATAAGGAAAAGGGATATTGTGGCAAGGCTGCTCATTTATTGAATTGATTCTTTTAAATTAGCAAACAATCAAGCGGTTGGTTACCATTCACAGCCATTTTAATTTCTGATGTTTCATGAATTCCCATTGTGGCTTTTTTATTGGCATAATGCACTGTTTTTGGTGGTTTTATTTATTAATAAATATAGCCACTACATATTGACTTTTTGTAGTGGTTGTAATATAATATATATAGCCACTATTGAAAGGAGAAACCGTTATGCCTACTATTGTTAAACACTTCGATAAAAAATCAGGAAAGACCCGGGTTTACGAATCTACTCCCCACTATGACCCTGTTACCAAGCAATCAAGACCGAAGAGGAAATATCTTGGTACCCTCGATCCCGAAACAAAGGAATTGATCCCATCTTCCGGTCGCAGGGGCAGAACAGCATCTTCGAAAAATGTTACCACCACGGAAGAAGATACTGCTTCTGCAAGGAACAGAGATTTTCAAAAAATCATTTCCGAGAAAGAAACAGAAATCGCCTCTTTACAGTCTGAGGTGAAAACCCTAAAAGCTACTATCAGGGCATATGAAAAAGTATGCACTTCCATCTCCAATACTTTAAGAAAGGCCCCTGTGATCTATGATTAAATATACCGGCGATCTGCGCTGTGACTTTGAAAAAGCAACGGCAGAAATCACGAAACTCAAAGACCGCATCGTGGGATACCAGGAGCAGATAGCTTCACTACGGGCTTCAGTTAAGAGCCTTAAGCAGTCCAACGATTTCCATAAAAAGAATTATCAGGAATCCCTCGCTGAAAAAGATGCCATTATCAAGGAACTGCAGAACCGTCTTGCCCATGCGGAGGCTCTCCTTAACCATGATGGCAGCAATACCGGTACCCCAACATCGCAGACACCGATAAATAAAAACAAGGTTATCCCAAACTCCCGCCGCAGTTCAGGCAGGAAGAAAGGCGGACAGCCTGGACATCCCAAAGCAGCCCTTGAAGCGCCGGAGGAATCTGAGATCACAGATACCGTTGGGCACCCATTACAGGACGATGAATGCTGTCCAAAATGCGGGCTTACAGACTGCGCCCCAACCGGCGAGTCCGAAGTTAAATTTGAATACGATGTACGCATTAAAGTCGTTAAGATCAAACACGAATTCTTTTATTACGAATGCAGCAACTGCGGCACTGTATTCCGGTCACAGATACCCCCAAACCTCAAGGAGAAGGTTCAGTATGGCAGCGGATTGCAGGCTTTTGCTTTATCACTCACAAATACCGTCAATGCCGCTATGAACAAAGCATCCATGTTTCTTGCCGGAATCACCGGCGGTGAATTAATGCCCTGTGAGGGATACATTGCGAAACTCCAGGCCCGTGCCGCAAATGGGCTCCGCCAGTTTCGCCAGGATCTGAAGCTTGTCCTGATCACAAGAAAGATCGTTTACTGGGACGACACGGTCATCTTCATTCTTGCGCAAAGAGCATGTTTCCGATTTTATGGAGACGAGTCTATTGCCTACTATACAGCGCATGCACACAAAGACATGGAAAGCCTTGATGACGACAATGTACTGAATCTCCTGACATCGGATACCAAAACCATGCACGACCATAACACCGTAAACTACAATGAAAAGTACAGCTTTGAGAATATCGAGTGTAATCAGCATCTTCAGCGTGACTGCCAGAAGAATACGGATGATACCTGCCATCAATGGTCTGATGATCTGAAAAAGCATATCAGCGCAACCATCAAGGATCGCAATGATGCCATAGCCCGGGGCGAGGGTTCTTTCAGCGAAGCCTGCATAAACGAGTTTCATCATAAAATAGATGAATACCTTAAAAACGGATGGAGTGAAAATGAGTCTGATCCAAACAACTACGGGGCATCCTTTGAGCGGACTCTGCTTACCAGAATTGCCCAATACCGCAGAAACTATTTCCTGTGGGTTGAGGATTTCAGTCTGCCGACCACCAATAATCTCAGTGAACGCGGGCTTCGAGGTGTAAAATCCCACATGAAAATATCGGGACAGTTTGAATCAGAGACAGCGGCCGATAACCATGCGCTCAACCGAACATACATCGAAACCTGCCGTCGTAATGGCATCAATGAAATCGAAGCGTTGCAACGATTATGCGAAGGGAATCCTTATACGGTTGCCGAAATCTTCTCGGTCTAATCTTCCTAAAAACACATCAGAACATTGAAAGCGGTGTTGCAGCTCCGCTTTATTTGTCGATCCATCAAACCGACTGTGAATAGTAACAGCGGTTGGCGATTTTTTGCACAGAATCCCTTGACAGGGCACTTGAGGTGTGTTATCATTTACAAAATTAGTAATAACTAACCCTTCGTTCTAAGAGAACCGTCCCTATAGGCAGGGATGATAGTAAAATGCTGAAAGGCATTTTTCTTTAATACTAATAGTTAGTAATAACTAACCAGGAAAGGAGCATATGAATGAGCGTTGTAATCATAGGTGGGCATGAGAGGATGGAAAACCGGTACAAAGAAATCTGCAAAAAATACAGACATAAGACAAAAGTGTTTACGAAAATGAGGTCAGATTTAAGCCGCCAGATTGGTACACCGGATTTAGTGATTCTATTTACGGCAACGGCATCCCATAAAATGGTGCGCTGCGCAATTACAGAATCAGAACGTAGCAATGCGGTTCTGGAGCGTTCACATAGTAGCAGCGCAAGTGCGCTCATACATATACTGGAGGCTTATGCATAATTTTTTGAACAGGGAAAAGAAAAGTATTTCAGAAGAAGCGGTTGTGCTTCATTGTTCACCGACGATGGCAGGACTAAAAACGGGAAGCCTGTTTAGCTGCCCGGTAGAGGACAGTGAGATGCTGGCAGAGGGGATCCGTAGTTTGAATGGGCATCTTGTTCCTCGCGGCATACGTTTGGTTCCCTTGAGAGTTACAGGGCAGAGGGCGCTCATTTATATGTACCGCCCTGGAAGGTTGAAAAGGGATCTGAGTGACAGGACTGCAGAGAGGATTTTGTCAGAGCGGGATTATCCTGTTAAGCAGACGGAGAAATGTATTGTTGAACTGGTGCGCCGTTTGAATGGCGAGGAGGCATTCCCGCATGAAATAGGGCTATTCCTTGGCTACCCGCCAGAAGATGTGGATGCTTTTATAAAAAATGGTGCGGCGGGAGAAAAATGTATTGGGACGTGGAAAGTATATGGGGATGTAGAAACAGCGAAGTGCAAATTTGCACAGTACAAAAAATGCACCCGTCTATATTGTGAGGCATTCCAAAAATATCATTCGTTTGACAGGCTCATAGTGGGCTTATCATAAAAACAAATAACAAGAGACACCATGTGCATGTAGCGGGAGGTCTTGAAAAAACAGGCAGAGCGAAAGAAAGGATGGAATTATTTATGGGTAAGATTGCAGTGGTTTACTGGAGTGGTACAGGGAATACGGAGGCAATGGCAGTTGCTGTGGCAGAGGGCGCAAGAGAAAAAGGGGCAGAAGTTTTCCTGATGCAGTGCAGCGAGTTTGACGTGGCCAGGATGGATGAATTTAATGCAGTGGCTTTTGGCTGCCCATCAATGGGTTCGGAGCAGCTTGAGGAAGGTGAGTTTGAACCTATGTTTTCTTCCTGTGAGGCGAAACTGGGCGGCAAGAAGATTGGCCTATTTGGTTCTTACGGATGGGGAGATGGGGAATGGATGCGTACTTGGCAGGAGACCTGTGAAGCAGATGGGGCTGTGTTGGTGCAGAACCCGGTAATTTGCAATGAGGCTCCGGATGACGGGGCAGTGGCTGAATGCAGGGCTCTGGGTTCGGCGCTGGCGGACTGATGTGGGTGCGGAAAAGCTAAACTAAAAAATGTAAAATAAGTATATAAAAGTAAGCTGTTCCAGCGATAATAAGGGCAGCTTACTTTTATTTGTGGCTAACCTGATTCATGGGTGTGAATTGTGAGTAAAGTGAATAATGGGAAGAATAAGCAAAGTGAAAATCTGGTGTATGTAGATAGCCCTTATTGGATAAACATGGTAAAATCTTAGAAGAAACGAGGTAAATGATTATGGAAAAACAGTTTTATATCACAGAGGAAGAACGAGAGAAGTGTAAAAAGTGGTTGATGCGTTTGCGGAACTGTATGAAATCGCGGATATTGTGGTAGTTGATGTTGGGAGATACGGTTTTAAATGCTTATTTTATAAAAAGTGAGGAACTTGATTTTTGCAGAAAAATGGCGTATAATGCATATTGGTTAGTTATGACTAATCAAAAGGCTTGAAAGGTGGACGCCACATGAAAGAATTACAGTTCCACGACATATACTTCCTCGATCAGAAGAAAAAATGTGCCAATACTGTTGTACAGAAAAACGGTGAAAATGGTTCTGGAGAAATGCTGCGTTATGATGTGGCTCCGGGGATACAGATTACATACAATAACCTTAATATGGATTCTTGCTACAGCCCGATTATTCCTGAACAGGATTTCCTTCAGATTGACCATTGTCTGGAAGGGGGCTATGAATGCGAACTGGCGGGAGGAATCGTAAGTTTTTTAGGTGAGGGTGATTTGTCGGTAAGCAGCTTATGTAAAGGGCAGCAGTTATTTATCGGTTCAAGAATCCCTCTCAAGAAATATCGTGGGATAACGGTCCTTTTGGAAATGGAAATGGCGCAGGATACGCTGAATGCGGATTTCCGCCAGGCAGACATAAATTTAAGGAAAATAAAGGACATTCTGTGCGGCGAAGGGCGCTCATTATTGATAAAATCAAAACATGAGGTTGACCATATATTCGGCGAACTATATCATGTGGATGAAAGAATATGGTATCCTTATTTTTGGATTAAAGTGATTGAACTGCTGCTTTTTTAAGCCTGCTTGATGCCAGCTATGTGAAAAAGCCCCGGCAGTTTTCAGAAGAAGTCTCTAATGGGTGTTGGACGGCGAATTGAGGGAGACATAAACGGCAAATTATTTTTCCAACCTTTTTCGCATTGACTGCGCAGTGCTGTCTACAAATGCATAATACCGCCGAAAATGCAGCACGCTGTTGGTATAGCTTTTCTTTCGAAATCGAAAGGCCATGAATCCCATTATGAGATCCATAGCCACATGATGTATTTGGATTTTTTATTGTTTGTCAGCCAGAGTCGGCAGATAAGCCAAACCGGCAGCAACAGTTACGGCATCTACCTTCCGCATTAGATTGCTGATCCGCCCCTCATTCCAGAAAATATCAGAAAAATCGGATAGTTCACATCCCACATCATGGTTCGGGATGCACAGGTAGTTTCCGTATTTATGCACTCCGGCCAGGATGTGGAAGTATGTCCCCCGTCCATTCATCTCAGCTTCATACCATCCAGGCCGCCATCGCAGCAGGATAATCTCCCCTGTCCAGGTTTCTATGCGGGAACCATCCCTGAAAAAACATCTGTATTCCAAAAACAACACCCCCTATCCAAGATTCTGGCTGCTGACGGAGGCAAGTATGACTTCCGTGTCAATTGCTTTCTTCTCCATCTGTGCGCCAAGGGTAAGGGCATTTGTCATCAGGTTATCCACCAGACGCGGATTCCCCTGGGAATGGCTGTGGACAGCGGAAAGGGCGGCCTGCTCTATGATGGAGGCAGAGCCTCCCGCACAGGAGATCTTGTGGAGTACATACTGCGCCACTTCTGAATCTGTGAGCCCGGTAAAGTTGTAATGCACGGTGATCCTCTGGCGCAGGGCTTCGTGGACAGGCTTGCGCAGGGTATTGTTCAGGTGCGGTTCCCCGCACAGGATGAGCGTAAAGCAGTTCAGGGAGTCATAGCCGTAGTTCATGAGCATCTTAATGTCCTCCAGGATGCCTGTGGAGAGGTACTGGGCCTCGTCAACGGCCAGAAGAAGGGGCTGCTTCTTTTCCCGGTAAAGGTAGAGGATCTGCTCCTGTATGGCCCGGAACATCCCGGGTTTGCCGCCTCTAGGCTCTACTCCCAGTACAGAGCAGAGCTGGCGGTAGAACTCCATGACGCTTACGGTGGAAAGACAGATGTACTCCATATGGTAAAGGTTCGGGTTGAGCCCCTTTGCAAAACAGCGGAGTCCAAAAGACTTCCCCATGCCCGGGCGTGCCGTGAACAGACCAATGCCCCTGGTATCCTTGAGGTAATCCAGCCGGGAGAGCATCTCAGAGATGTCCCTGGAAAGGAAACGGTCTTTTTCCCGGGCCATCTGTTTGTCAAAAGGATTGAAAGACAATCCATAGTAAGAACGGAACATCAACAGCCACCCCCTAACTTTGAGTAGTCGATGCCAGGTGTATTGTTGCGCTTCGTCCTGCAGTTCTCATTCTTATCCGTAGGGCGGATGGGATAATGCACCCCTTCGTAAAGGATGAAGGCGGAGGACATGTCATCCGGGAGGAAGCGGATCTCCACTTTTGATGAGATAAACTGCATAGGGACGTCATAGGATACCTTGTCGATGGAGACGGTAGAATCCTTATTCACTTTCCTTGTAATGCGGTTCAGGAAACATTCCTCCAGCCATTCCCTGGACGCAGGTGTCCGTATGGAAGCGCGGGTCTGCTGGTAACGGGAAAGGGGTGTAGTGCCGATGCCGGAATGGAGGGAAGTATTATAGGAGCGCATGTAATCCTTAAGGAGTCCATTGAACTGTGCCAGGGAGCTTAAGGAATCCAGATCCAGGGTATAGAGCCAGGTTTCCTTGAGTGTCCGGAACTGGCGTTCTATCTTAGCCTTGGATGCGCCATCCCGGATTTTTGTATGTAAAAGGACCGTTCCGATGGAGCCGCAGATGAGGGAAAGCTGCCCGTTCGAGTAGCTGGAACCGTTATCAACACTATGCCGATAACGGCATAGTGTCGACTATTCCGACAAATGAACTATGCCGATATTTTTGAATAAGACCAGATACATCGGCTTTTTCTTGTGAAATATCGGCATAGTTTTTCTATAGACTATAGAGCTTTTTAATTACATTTGGATCTTTCCATTTCTTTTCCGGTAAATCATCACAACCTTCCGTTTTAGCCATAGACTTTGCCAAAGTATCTAATGTTGCAAAAGCATAAAAACCAGATGTTGTTGATATCTCTTCATGCCCGAGTAATTGTTGGATATGTGCTAAAGGCAGACCAGATTGATAAAGATCCATTGCCCTTGTTTTTCTAATCATATGACAATGACACGAATCAGGCATTTTGATTCCTTTGCTTCCTGCCGCCAAACAGCAGTTTTTGATTAGCTTCTCTGCTGTATCAGAAGATAAATGGTGTTTCTGACCATAGGTCGTTGCATAAAAGAGAGGTACCTTACTGTTCGTTTCTTCGTGGAATTCTTCCAGATACCGATTCAAATGCCGGCATGTTTTTTGCATTAGTGGGACATTCCGGTATTTATCCCCTTTCCCATGGACTGTAATGTATGGAATCTCTGCTTTAAGATGGAGATCTCCCAATTTTAACTCCAACAATTCTGAAATCCTTACCGCACTGTCGTACATCAAAACCAGCATCATCTGGTTTCTTCTCCCTGTCCTCGTTCCGATGTCCGGAGCTGCCAGTATAGCTTTCATCTGGCTTTTCTCAAAGAATTCTATTGGTTTTGCAGGAATCTTTGAATTTTTAATATCACGGATACTGATATAGAAGGCAATCAACTCATGATGTTCATTTGCCGCATATTCAAGAAATGACCGCAGCGAAGTCAGACGAAGGTTGCATGTTTTTGGTGTCCGCATTTTTATGTTTAAGATCCAATCCTGATATTCTTTTACATAAGTTTCGGTTAAATGGCTAAAGCATATATTTTTTCTTTTGATCCCTTTCTCTTCTTCCAGGTAAGAGATATATGAATTCAGCCCGTCTTTATAGGAAGAAACTGTGTGTCTGCTTACTTTGCGGATACCAGGAAGATAATGATGGATAAATGTTTGCGCAGTATTCCAGAATACCTTGCTGTTTGTAAACACGTTTTTCTTCATTGCGGCACCTCGGGAAGTATATCGTCAGATGATTCCGCCAATGCCCTGTATGAGGGATAGAAATCCGGAACAAAGTGGAAGTAGTACAGGGTCTGTTTTACTGTTTGATGCCCCATATACATACCGGGGTGTGTAAAATAATCTGTGTAAATCATCACAGATTATTCGACACATCCATTTTTGTATAATGGATAATGAATTCGACAATACTGTGATTAGTTGGAAAAAATTGGTAGAAAAATTTTAGGAGGAAACAACTATGTCACAGAAAATTGACTATCAGGCAGAAATAGCAAAATGCAACACGATGGAAGATATTACAGGTCCGAATGGGTTGATACAGAAAGTAATAAAGGATGCCGTGGAGCAGATACTCCGTAAGGAAGTAAATGAGTATATTGCGGATGCAAAGGAGAATGGAAACAGGGTATCTAAAAATGGAAGCAGCTCTAAAACAATCAAAACAGCTTATGGAAAGATTGGAATTGACGTGCCGCGGACACGGGAACCAGGGTTTGAGCCGGAGATCATAAAGAACCGTACAGTCGTTGAAGAAGGGCTGGAATCCCAAATCATTTCTATGTATGCAAAAGGGATGTCTGTACGGGATATCTCGGAACATGTACAATCCCTTTATGGGATAGAACTCTCGGCCGGTTCCATTTCCAATATCACGGATAAAGTAATGGAAGAAGCAAAAGAATGGTACTGCAGGACACTGGATTCTTTTTATCCTGTCGTATTTCTGGACGCAGTACATTTTAAGGTACGTGAAGATGGGCGGATCATAACAAAAGCAGCTTATGTGGCATTGGGAATCAATGGAGACGGTTATAAAGATATCCTTGGGATATGGATTGGGGAAAATGAGGGTGCCAAATTCTGGTTAAAAGTATGCAATGAATTGAAAAACAGAGGCGTTTCTGATATTTTGATTGCATGTGTGGATGGTTTAAAAGGTTTCCCGGATGCGATCCATACGGTATTTCCGGAAACAAGGATCCAATTATGTATCATCCACCAGATCCGCAATACGCTAAAATATATTGCTTATAAAGACCAGAAAGCATTTATGAGAGATTTAAAGCGCGTATATGGGGCGGAGAGTGAAGAAATCGCGATGCGGAATCTGGAGAGTATGATGGATAGCTGGAAAAAGTATGCCGTCGTCCTGGATAACTGGCTTGATAAGTGGGAGCACCTCTCCACCTATTTCTGCTATGGCCATCAGATCCGCAAATTAATCTATACCACCAACACCGTAGAAGGTTTTAACCGGCAGCTGCGCAAAGTTACAAAGAGCAAAGCACTCTTTCCAAATGACGAGGCATTAAGAAAAACAATTTATTTGTCTACCAGGGACATTATTAAGAAATGGTCCATGCCGTACCGTGACTGGGGAGAGACCTATGGACAGTTTGTGATTGAATTCGGCGACAGGGCCAGGATTGCCTAAAGCGTAGAAACAGAAACGTATCCGGCTGTAAATGACAGCAGTGCTGCCCTTTATCCCTTGACTGCCTCAATGCCGCCTGTATGGTTCTTATGCATAGGCATTTCATGCATAAGAACCATACAGGCGGCAATAACTAAAGTGAGGGATAAGGCAATCAGAGAGGTGTATAGAATGCGGATCAGTAAGGAACGAAAACGATTTCTGAAACAAGAATTAAAGGAATATGAAAAAATAACGCCTATGACCGAAGAAGAACGCAGGGAGCTCCATAAATGGATAGAAGCAGGATATAGTGTACATGAGAATACATGCTGCGCTGTTGGCGATGGGAACAGTCCGATTGACTTTCTTGACATATACAGAGAGGAAGAAGCATTGCGTAAAGCGACAGCCGGCATGGGGAATGAAGAAGCAAGAAAATACGTATTGGATTACTATGGATGGACGGAGGAAGAAAACGAGCAAAAAGAATACACTGTTGAAGCACTAAAAGAGAGGGTACGGGAACTGGAAAGGGAACTATTCCACCTGGAGGAATTCATAGGACAGAAAGGCTTTTGGGAAGAATCACAGAAATATATTGATGAATATGGAGGAGAACCTATTCCCTTTGAAATCAAATGATAGGAAAAGAAGGGAATACCATAAAGCCCCCACCTATTGGGGGTAATAGTTTATAAGCAGAATAGAGAATGAACCTGAAAACCAGCAGTAAAGTAAAGGAAATAATACAATGACACATCAATCTTCCAGGGCGTATGCCTGTGTAGCCTACCGGATCATGGAATACGAAGGACAGGAAATGTCTGAAGAATATTTAAGCATACTGATGGAGATGCTGTATGATTTTTATACGGAAAATGAAATCAAAAAAGTCTATCTGGATAACGTCCGGCTGGATGCCTATGAAACATTGCTAAGGGATGGGAAATAAAAGAAAAATAAAATAAAATGAATAGTATCACCAGAAAATGGCAATACTATTCATATAAAGAAATCGAAAATAGCGTCGAAAAATAACGGTAATTGTAAAAAAATCGGCACTGGGAATTGATTTTAGAAATGTCGAAAAAACAAGATTTTACATACCAATTTACGACAATACACAGTTTATTTTACAGTCTCGCAAAATCAAATATACAGCGGATGATGCCATACTTTTCTGTGTCTGTATCTGCATCCATATATTCTCCTATATGACGGCTCAGGTATCCGACAAGCTCATTCATGTTTGTCATATATTTGTTCTGATTCCCTTTCTGGTTTATGGTGCTGTCAACAATGCCGTCCGTCTCCCGCTTTATGGCAAGAGCCAGGTTTGCAAGCAATACCGATATCCAGAATTCCTGGAGAACGGAGTTCTCGGAATAGCCCCGGAAATTAGTGAGCCCGATCTTTTCTTTGACAAGCTTATAATTCTCCTCCACCGGCCATCTAAGGAAGTAACACTGGCGGAACAGTTCTTTGGCAAGGTCAAAATCATTTGTGATCAGCGTTTCCACCGTCCCACTTGGGAGGTAAAATTTAAGGATGCGTACTTTCCTGCCATCAAGGAAAAAGATATAGTCACTGATTCCATTTCGATCCGCCGGTACAGGGAGTGCATCAATATCCGTGTTAAATTTAGTCCTTAACCGGAAGAGATATCCGGCATGTAAGGTGTCTTCGATAAAAGAAAATAAATTTTTTGAAGCATATCCCCTATCGAAGACAAATATGGTGTATAATAGATTCGTCCGTGCTTTGCTTTTTATATTTTGCATATGCCTTATGGCAAGGGTACGTTCACCGACGCTCATGGGTTCGAGCTGTGCATCAAGGATGCGGTGATTCAGTACATCAAAAGCAACACTGGCAATGGCAGTGGGAGAGTTTTGGCCTCTCCCTATGCTGCCGTATTTATCAAGAAGAGTCTTACGGTTAGGAAGAGGTATTTTAGAGCCGTCAACAGCAATGATCTGCCGTCCCCATACACCCATGAAACGTGAATGGAAATCCAGGGAATCCCTGCTGCAAAGGAAGTCAAGTACACGTTCGAAGCATTCTTTGAAAATAGAGTGATCAATGCCGGAACGGGCCTTGCTGAAAGCCTGTTGGGAACATTTCACAGTATCAGAGATTGGAATTCCTGATATATGCCGCAATTCGGTAAAGAATTCATCCAGTGATGAAGAAATAGTTTTCTTGGAATTTCTTAATAACAGTTTGATCAATGTCCAATAGGGAAGTTTCCCGCAATTGCGTGTAAAAGCCCCTTTTCTGTTTCTGGCCCGTTCAAGGACATGTGGATCAAGTAATGTGTTACAGATAATATCGACTAAGATTTGAATTAAATTCATACGATGCAGCCCCCTTAAAAAAGTAATATAAACAAGGGCTGCGCCGCATTTTTTGGAGCTTATGTCAATAGTAAATATGCTGGTTTTTATGGGCGAATTTTGTGCAATATTTTAATCGTATTAGTGGTTATAAATAAAGAAAGGCACAGGGAATCCCGTGCCAATTAAAAGAAACACTATATGTTGTAGTTGCTTGAGTTAGGTTGTTAACATTGGATTGAAATGATAAAAAATTTGATGGAATCTATGAAATGGACTGCGGAACAGGCAATGTCGGCTATGCAGATATCGGATAAAGATAAGAATATTTTGATGAAAAGATTATAGGCCGGATGCAGAAGGATCGGAAAATGACAGGGCGATACTCCAAAAAAGGCTGTGTGAGGAAAATAAAATAGTATGGTTGCGAAGACGAAAAGGAGGGTTCTGGAAAAGCAGAATGCTCCTTATTTCTTCTGATAAAGATTTATATCGGATACGAACTAATGTTTGTTTTTCTGTAGACAAGAGAGATGGGATGTGATATAATACAATTCGATTTATTTCCGAATCAGTTCATTTGGTTTTACGGTTTCCGTCTAGTACGGAAAATCAATTTGAGTAACCAAAATTCGTCGAGAGGTCATTTTTGGAGAAAACAGAGTATGTGCCCCGACGAATTTCTGCCTAATAGGCGAACTTTTTTACTATAGATTTTGGAGGTGGTTTTTGTGCAAGACGCACAAAGTATCTTTAAATTACACAGCGATTACAAACCGACAGGAGACCAGCCGCAGGCGATTGAATCCTTGGTGAAAGGCTTTAAAGAAGGCAACCAATGCCAGACTTTACTAGGGGTTACGGGTTCCGGTAAGACATTTACCATGGCGAACGTGATACAGCAGTTGGAGAAGCCGACTTTGGTAATAGCGCACAATAAGACTCTTGCTGCACAATTATATGGCGAGTTCAAGGAGTTCTTCCCTGAAAACGCAGTGGAGTATTTTGTCTCCTACTACGACTACTACCAACCCGAGGCCTATGTCCCTTCCTCCGATACCTACATCGCCAAGGACTCATCCATCAACGATGAGATCGACAAGCTCCGTCACTCTGCCACAGCGGCATTGTCGGAACGCCGTGACGTGATCATCGTAGCCAGCGTATCCTGTATCTACGGTCTTGGTTCCCCCATTGATTACCAGAACATGGTAATTTCCCTGCGCCCGGGAATGATCAAGGATCGGGATGAAGTGATCAAGAAACTCATCGAGATTCAGTATGACCGCAACGAGATGGATTTTAAGCGTGGAACCTTCCGCGTCCGCGGGGATGTATTGGAAATCATCCCTGCACTTTACGAGAGCCTTGGATACCGGATCGAATTTTTCGGAGATGAGGTAGACCGGATCACAGAGATAGATATCCTGACAGGGGAGATCAAGAATGAATTAAACCATGTCGCAATCTTCCCGGCATCCCATTATGTGGTGTCGAAGGACAGTCTGGATCGGGCGATTAAGGAGATTGAGCTCGAATTGGAAGAGCAGATTAAGTATTTTAAAGGAGAAGGGAAGCTTTTAGAGGCTCAGAGAATTTCTGAGAGGACAAATTTTGATATAGAGATGATGCGGGAGACAGGATTCTGTTCAGGAATTGAGAATTATTCCCGGCATCTGACTGGACTTGCGCAGGGGCAGCCGCCGCATACATTGATCGATTATTTTCCAGATGATTTTATGATAATGATTGATGAATCTCATAAGACTGTGCCGCAGATCGGAGGAATGTATCACGGCGACCAGTCAAGGAAATCAACGCTGGTAGAATATGGCTTCCGTCTTCCGTCGGCAAAAGACAACCGCCCCTTGAACTTTGAAGAGTTTGAAGGCAAGATAGATCAGGTGATGTTTGTCTCTGCAACCCCAGGTCCGTATGAGGAGCAGCGAGAGCTGCTGAGAGCAGAGCAGGTGATTCGGCCGACCGGGCTTTTGGATCCCGAGGTAGAGGTGCGCCCGGTGGAGGGACAGATCGACAACCTGGTCGGTGAAGTGAACAAGGAGATCAGTAAGAAGAATAAGGTTCTGATCACGACGCTTACAAAGCGGATGGCGGAGGATCTTACAGATTATATGCGCGAGGTGGGTATCCGCGTGAGGTATCTGCATTCGGATATTGATACTTTGGAACGGACGGAGATTGTTCGGGATATGCGTCTGGATGTTTTTGATGTGCTTGTGGGTATCAATCTTTTGAGAGAGGGACTGGATATTCCAGAGATCACGTTGGTAGCAATACTGGATGCGGATAAGGAAGGATTTCTGCGTTCGGAGACTTCTCTGATTCAGACGATCGGACGTGCGGCGCGTAATGCAGAGGGGCACGTGATCATGTATGCGGATACGATCACGGATTCCATGCGCCTTGCGATCGATGAGACGAAGCGGCGGCGCGAGGTGCAGATGCAATATAACGAGAAACACGGTATCACGCCGCAGACGATTAAGAAGAGTGTACGAGACCTGATCGCCGTGTCGAAGAAGGTTGCCGCGGAAGAACTTCGGATGGAGAAGGATCCGGAGTCTATGAGTGAGAAGGAGCTTGAGAAGCTAATACAGGATGTCGGCAAGCAGATGAAGAAAGCGGCGGCAGAATTGAATTTCGAGGCGGCAGCGGAAATGAGAGATAAAATGGTCGAGCTGAAGAAGTTATTGAAGCCGGATTAATATATGGATTACTTGGCAACTCGATGGATTTCTAGCTTGAACTTTTATCTGCAAAGCGATTAAAGAACGAAGAAATTACTTGCTTTCATCTGCAAGGCGATTAAAGAACGAAGAATTACGGCAAAATATTTATATGAAGAATATACAGATTTCAGGAAGGATAAGTCATGGCAAAGACAAAGGGTAACAGACAGTTTATTAGGATAAGAGGTGCCAACGAGCACAATCTGAAGAATATAGACATTGATATTCCGAGAGACGAGTTGGTGGTCCTGACAGGACTCAGCGGCTCAGGCAAGTCTTCTCTGGCTTTTGATACCATTTACGCGGAAGGGCAGAGAAGATATATGGAATCCTTGTCTTCTTATGCAAGACAGTTCTTGGGGCAGATGGAGAAGCCGGATGTGGAGAGTATCGAGGGTTTATCGCCGGCGATTTCAATTGATCAGAAGTCTACAAACCGGAATCCCAGGTCCACGGTGGGGACTGTGACGGAGATATATGATTATTTCCGCCTTCTGTATGCGCGGATCGGTGTCCCTCACTGTCCGAAGTGCGGAAAGGAGATCAAGAAGCAGACGGTAGATCAGATGGTGGATCAGATCATGGAACTTCCTGAGAGAACGAAGATCCAACTTCTGGCGCCTGTCGTGCGCGGGAGGAAGGGAACTCATGCTAAGCTTTTTGACCGTGCCAGAAAAAGCGGTTATGTTCGGGTTCGTGTAGACGGCAATCTCTATGAGTTATCAGAGGAGATCAGTTTGGACAAGAATATCAAGCATAATATCGAGATTATTGTGGACCGGCTTATGGTGAAGGAAGGGATTGAACAGCGGCTAACGGATTCCATTGAGACGGTTCTGGGACTGGCAGAGGGACTGCTGATCGTGGATGTCATCGGCAAAGATGTGATTAACTTCAGCCAGAGCTTCTCCTGCCCGGATTGCGGGATCAGTATAGAAGAGATCGAGCCAAGAAGCTTCTCGTTCAATAATCCGTTTGGAGCCTGCCCGGAGTGTTTCGGTTTGGGATATAAGATGGAATTTGATGAAGATCTGATTATTCCGAATAAGAACCTGAGTATCAGCGATGGCGCGATCACCGTGATGGGGTGGCAATCCTGTATGGACCGGAAGAGTTTTACCTATGCGATTCTGGATGCACTGAGCAAGGAGTACAGATTTTCGTTGGATACGCCCTTCAAAGACTATCCCCAAAAGATTCAGGATGTGCTGCTTCATGGAACCGGCGGCAAGGAGGTCAGGGTCTATTACAAGGGACAGCGCGGAGAAGGGGTTTATGATGTTGCGTTTGAGGGTCTTATTCGTAATGTGGAGCGTCGTTACAAGGAGACAGCGTCCGAAACCATGAGAGCTGAATATGAGGAATTTATGCGGATCACTCCCTGTCATGAATGTAAAGGGCAGAGATTGAAGCCGGGCGCTCTCGCAGTTACAATAGGAGATAAGAATATCGCGGAGCTGACGGCGTTGTCGATTGAGCGGCTGCAGGGCTTTTTGAAGGGGCTGGAGCTGAATCAGCAGCAGATCTTGATTGGCGGTCAGATCTTGAAGGAGATCAATGCAAGGATTCAGTTTTTGATGGATGTGGGTCTTGATTATCTTACACTGGCGCGGGCAACGGGCAGCCTGTCAGGAGGGGAAGCGCAGCGTATCCGTCTGGCTACGCAGATCGGTTCCGGGCTGGTGGGTGTTGCATATATTCTGGATGAGCCGAGTATCGGACTTCATCAGCGGGATAATGATAAGCTGCTGGGAACGCTGAAGCATCTGAGGGATCTGGGCAATTCCGTTATCGTGGTAGAGCATGATGAGGACACCATGTTAGAAGCGGATTATATCGTAGACATCGGGCCGGGAGCGGGAGAGCACGGCGGAGAAGTAGTTGCCCAGGGAAATGCAAAAGAAATAATGAAGAATAAGAAATCTGTGACCGGAGCATACCTAAGCGGGAGGGTGAAGATCCCGGTTCCAAAAGAACGCTCTGTTCCGTCAGGGTGGCTTAAGGTGATCGGGGCGAAGGAGAATAATCTTAGGAATGTGGATGTGGAATTTCCGCTTGGAGTTATGACCTGTGTGACCGGAGTATCTGGTTCTGGGAAGAGTTCTCTTGTGAATGAGATTCTATATAAGCGTCTGGCAAGGGAACTGAACAGGGCGAGAACGATCCCGGGTAAGCATACGGCCGTTGAGGGAATGGAGCAGCTTGATAAGGTGATCAATATTGACCAGTCGCCGATCGGGCGGACGCCCAGATCCAATCCGGCTACCTACACCGGAGTTTTTGATCTGATCCGTGATCTGTTTGCGGCGACGCCGGACGCCAAGGCGAAGGGCTATAAGAAGGGGAGGTTCAGCTTCAATGTCAAGGGAGGAAGATGTGAAGCCTGCAGCGGCGACGGAATCCTTAAGATAGAGATGCATTTCCTGCCGGATGTCTATGTTCCCTGCGAGGTGTGCGGCGGCAAGCGGTATAACCGGGAGACCCTGGAAGTGAAGTATAAGGGGAAGAGCATTTATGACGTTTTGGATATGACGGTGGAAGAAGCGCTGCATTTCTTTGAAAATGTACCCAGTATCCGAAGAAAGATGGAAACTCTGTATGATGTTGGGCTTTCATATATCCGTCTGGGTCAGCCGTCTACGACTCTGTCCGGCGGAGAGGCTCAGAGGATCAAGCTTGCCACAGAACTGAGCAAGAGAAGTACGGGCAGGACGATCTATATTCTGGATGAACCCACGACAGGGCTGCATTTTGCGGATGTCCACAAATTAACAGAGATTCTGCGTCGTTTGTCTTCCGATGGAAATACAGTGATCGTAATTGAACACAATCTGGATGTGATCAAGACGGCGGATTATATCATTGATATTGGGCCGGAAGGAGGAGACCGGGGAGGTACGGTGATCGCGAGAGGGACGCCGGAAGAGATAGCGCAGAATCCGATATCTTACACTGGTAGGTATATTGACGCCGTATTGCGCAAATAATAGCATAATCCCTGCTTCACAAAGTTTTAAGGAAAAAGGGGTTTCCATTTTCAGGAAAGTTGATTATAATGGAACGTGCATCATCAAGTCAACAAATGATAATCATATAGATAGCATAGGGAAAGGGGAAGTAAGATGTCAGTAGATATCGGAATTGACTTGGGAACTGCCAGCGTCCTGGTCTATGTGAAAGGAAAAGGCGTCATATTGAAGGAACCGTCTGTGGTTGCTTATGACAGGGATACGAACGCGATAAAAGCCATTGGTGAAGAAGCACGTTTGATGTTGGGAAGGACACCGGGGAATATTGTGGCTGTCCGCCCGCTCCGTCAGGGAGTGATCTCAGATTATACGGTGACAGAGAAGATGATCAAGTACTTTGTACAGAAGGCATTGGGGAAGCGTACGTTCAAGAAGCCGCGGATCAGTATCTGTGTTCCGAGCGGCGTGACGGAGGTGGAACGCAAGGCAGTGGAAGAGGCAACCTATGCAGCCGGAGCAAGAGAGGTGAATCTGATCGAGGAACCGGTAGCGGCGGCTATAGGCGCCGGGATTGACATCTCAAAACCCTGTGGCAATATGATCGTGGATATAGGAGGAGGAACCGCTGACATAGCAGTGATCTCGCTGGGCGGAACCGTGGTCAATTCATCGATCAAGATCGCGGGAGATGATTTCGACGAGGCGATCGTCCGCTATATGCGCAAGAAGCATAATCTCCTGATCGGGGAGCGGACGGCGGAGGATATTAAGATCAAGATCGGAACAACGTATCCGCTGATCGAAGATGAATCTCTGGAAGTAAGAGGGCGTAACCTTGTGACAGGCCTGCCGAAGACGGTGACGGTGACATCTCTGGAGACGGAGGAAGCGTTGCGGGAACCGACAGGGCAGATTGTGGAGGAAGTGATCAACGTACTGGAGAGGACACCGCCGGAGTTGTCTGCGGATATTCTGGACCGCGGAATCATGCTGACGGGAGGCGGCTCTATGCTTCGGGGATTAGAGGAACTGATAGAGGAGAAGACCGGGATCAATACTATGACTGCGGAGGATCCGATGAAGGTGGTAGCGATCGGGACCGGTCAGTTTGTGGAACTGGTAAGTGGACGAAGAGAATTCTGATGGACAATATAAAGGGATATGTTGAACATATTGTATTCCGCAATGAAGAGAACGGTTATACAGTATTTAATCTGAAAAATGACGATGGTGAAGTGACATGCGTGGGCAAGCTTCATTTTGTCGAAGAAGGAGGGCTGATGGAGCTTACGGGAGAATATACTACCCATAAGCTTTATGGGCTTCAGCTTAAGGTTGAGACTTCGAAGATCTGTGAACCGGAAGACTTGATGTCAATTGAGAGATATCTTGGCTCTGGGGCGATCAAGGGGATCGGCGCGGCTCTTGCGGGGAAGATCGTTAAGAAGTTTAAGGAGGATACCTTTCGGATCATTGAGGAAGAACCGGAGAGGCTGGCTGAGATCAAGGGGATCAGCGAGCGTAAGGCCAGAGAGATATCCGCACAGGTGGAAGAGAAGCGGGATATGCGCCAGGCTATGCTGTATTTGCAGAAGTATGGGATATCTACAACTTTGGCTGCGAAGATCTATCAGCATTATGGGCAGAGTGTGTATCGGGTGATCGAAGAGAATCCTTATCAACTGGCTGATCATGTATCGGGAGTCGGGTTTAAGACTGCGGATGAGATTGCAGGCAGAGTCGGGATTCATGCCGATTCTGATTATCGTATCCGGAGCGGGATCTTCTACACACTTTTGCAGAGTGTGAACGACGGGCATGTGTATCTGGGACAGGAGACGCTTCTTCGAAGAGCCGGCGAGCTGTTGGGAGTCGAGATCTATGATATTGAGAAATATCTGATGGATCTCGCCATAGAGAAGAAGGTGGTCATGAAGAGGGCTTCTGACGGTATGCGGGTGTATTCATCGCACTATTATTATATGGAGATGAATGTTGCGAAGATGCTGTATGACCTGAATGTAGATTACAATACAGAAGAGGGCAGGATGAAGGACAGGCTTCTTGCGATAGAGAAGGAGGCCGGTCTTTGCCTGGATGAGATGCAGAGGACTGCTGTGTTGGAAGCGTTGAAGCATGGGATCATGGTATTAACGGGAGGACCGGGGACAGGTAAGACAACGACGATCAATGCGATGATTCATTTCTTCGAGAGAGAGGGTGCGGATTTTCGTCTGGCAGCGCCGACTGGACGGGCTGCCAAGAGGATGACGGAAGCTACGGGGTATGAGGCGCAGACCATCCACAGGCTGTTGGAGGTCAATGGGAATCCAGAAGAAGACAGTGTCAACGGTTTTCAGAGGAATGAGGAGAATCCTCTGGAGACGGATGTGATCATTATTGACGAGGTTTCTATGGTAGACCTCCCGCTGATGTCGGCGCTGCTTCGGGCGGTTATTCCCGGAACGCGCTTGATCCTTGTGGGAGACTGCAACCAGCTTCCGAGCGTAGGACCGGGAAGCGTACTGAAGGATATTATCAGTTCGGAGTTTTGTCCTGTCGTGAAGCTTGAGAAGATCTTCCGTCAGGCGGGTGAGAGTGATATTATTGTTAATGCGCATAAGATCAACCGCGGCGAAGAAGTGCTGTTAGATAATAAGAGCAGGGATTTCTTCTTCCTGAAGCGGCAGGACGCTAATGCAGTCATCAGCGTGGTCATTACACTGATCCAGAAGAAGCTTCCTAAATATGTGGACGCGTCGCCTTTTGACATCCAGGTCTTGACTCCCATGCGGAAAGGTCTCTTGGGAGTGGAGCGGCTGAACGGTATTCTTCAGGAATATCTGAATCCGCCGGATCGGGAGAAGAAGGAGAAGGAAGTGGGAGACCGTCTGTTCCGGGAAGGCGATAAGGTCATGCAGATCAAGAATAATTATCAGTTGGAGTGGGAGATTTCCACCAGATATGGCATGACTATCGACAAAGGAATGGGAATCTTCAACGGTGATATGGGAATCATTAAAGAGATCAATACATATGAAGAGATGGTGATCGTGGAATACGACGAGCAGCGCAGGGTAAAATATCCGTATTCTCTGTTGGAGGAACTGGAGCTTGCGTATGCAATTACCATACATAAATCGCAGGGGAGTGAATATCCTGCAGTAGTGATTCCGTTGCTGCAGGGATCAAGACAGCTTTATCACAGGAATCTTCTGTATACTGCTGTGACGAGAGCAAGACGGTGTGTGACTTTGGTCGGGAGCGACAGGGTATTCCAGGAGATGATCTGCAACGCGAACGAGCAAAAGCGCAACACAAGCCTTGCAGAACGGATCCGGGAGTTAGAGTAGGAGCGGTGGTTAAGTGATAAGACGGCGGTAAGTCATCCAGAACGAATCCAATAATAAGTATGAATGAAAAGATTGGTATCTGGCTATGGCCTGATACCTGTCCTTTTTGCGGAAAAGTCAGTAGTCAGGGAATCTGCAGAGAGTGCAGACGGAAGTCGGAGGTTTTAAAAATCAGAGAGCCAAGATGCATGCAGTGCGGCAAGCCGCTTCGGTGTAAGGAGCAGGAATATTGTTATGATTGTATGCGGGTGCATCATTGGTATGACCAGGGATGTGCCCTATGGCTTCACAGGGAACCTGTCAGCACATCTATTTATCAGTTCAAATATCACAATCAAAGAGTATACGGAGAATTTTATGCAGAGGAATTGGCCAGGGTTTATGGTCATATGATAAGAGGATGGGGGCCGGATCTTATCATGCCGGTTCCATTGCATAAGAAGCGCAGGAGAAAAAGGGGCTATAATCAGGCGGGGGTCCTCGGACGCAGGCTTGGGAGATTGCTTGGGATCCGGGTGGACGACAAGAGTCTTCTACGGAGAGTTTATACCGATCCTCAGAAAAAGTTAGGACGCTTGGAGAGAAAGAAGAATCTAAGGAATGCATTTGCGTTGAAAGAGAGTTTCAAACCGGTGCCGGTCGTGCTTCTGGTCGATGATATTTATACGACAGGTAATACGATAGATGCTGTTTCGGAGGTTTTAAAGAAGAAAGGAGTCGAAAAAGTCTACTTTTTAACTATAAGTATTGGACAAGGATATTAATAAAATGAGCCTTTCCTCTTAATTTACAAGGGGTCTGGCTCATTGATTGTATTATATGATACTGATTTGATACTAATATTCTGCCTTCTCTATTTTTCTCACAATATCGAGCTGTGCTTTTGGAAAGAGATGTGCGTAAGTGTTCATGGTAATACTGGGTGATTCATGGCCGAGCCGCTCAGCGACTAAGACAGGATTCGCACCCAGGTTGATCAGTAGACTTGCGTGGGAATGCCTCAGATCATGCACGCGAATTTCTTTCACACCGGCTCTCTTTATCCTGGTCTTGAATGCGGACCGAATGTATTGTATCTGCTTATGAAATAGCCTGTATTCCGGATCCGGTTTATACAGCTTCTTGGTGTAGTCCTTAATTTCCTCTGTCAGGAATTCGGGAATATCTACAATTCGTTCGCTATTAGGTGTCTTCGGCGGGTTAATCACGTCCTGGCCAGTGAGCCGGTAAAAGGTCTTGTTGATGTCGATCTGGTTGTTCTTAAAGTCAATATCATTCAATGTCAGAGCCAGGAGTTCACCGACACGCATACCGGTGTAGTAAAGAATCTCAAATATTATAAAATATTCAGGATTGTCGGCAGCAGCTTCGGAAAACTTTGCATACTCTTCTGGCGTCCAGAAGTTCAGCTTACGGCTCTTGGTTGAGCCGATCGTCTTCATGCAAGGGTTCTTTGACAAGCCCAAGTAATCAACCGCATAAGTGAAAATAGCCTTTAAATAAGTGTTGGCAGAGTGTATATAGGCATTGCTTAGACCTTTGCTTAATATGTCCGTCTGCCATGCTGCCACGTCTGCAGGTGTGATGTCTGATACAATCCGGGCATGGAAGAACGGCAGTACATGCCGGTCTAACATGTAGAACCGTGATTGAGCTGTGCTCTCCCGGATACGTGGCTTGATGTACTCCTTGTACTTCTCATACAGCGCTTCAAAGGTAATATCTGGATTCTTGGCAAATTGTTCCAGGAATAGCCGTTCCCATTCCTTTGCTTCGCGCTGAAGCTTAAAACCCCGTTTAAGTTTCTGGCGGCGTGTGCCAGTCCAGTCCATGTAATAAAATTTACAATACCAGGTGCCGCGCTTCTCGTCTTTATAGGTTGCCATTCTATCATCTTCCTTTCATCTGTGCGCGTGGTGGCGGTTTTGAAATGAAAGGATAGTAATTGACATATTTGAAAAGATTGACTATAATATACTTAACAGGATAGCCGGAAGGTGACTGGTACTCACCCGCCCCGGCGCAATTTAATAGTTGCTATTAAGAATAGCCGTTCCTAAACTTTGACGAGAGCAGGACGGCTATTTCTTATTTTTCAGATTCAGAATCGCAACTACCAGCGACGCAAAAGTCAGCAGGATCATGAATTCTTCATATGTACTCATAATAATCACCACCTTCCGCAGGATCTCGGAACGGGTGAGGGCACGTCCCCCGGCTACCCAGGTAAGCATATTATGTTGTCAATGTGCATTCGTCCTGCAGGACGGCCGGAACTGACACCCATTTGGGGGTGAGTGGTTTTCGTCTTGTGGTACGAATTACGCCGGCGCAAATGACTGAGAGCAAAATGGCGTCCAGTACCCACGCCCAAATGGGAGTGGGTGCCCTCGATTAGGGCGGGGTATCTCTGAGATGGAGATGCCTGGGTATAACCATTCTGGACAGGCCCACGCTGCCGATCGGGCTGAGGGGAATATTCCCCCGTGGGGGTTTTCGCCTTTTGGGGCGAATACTATTCGTCTTTTTTCTGGTATTCTGGTATCTTGGTCAAGTCTTCTGCATAATCGGTTAATTTGTTTTTTCCGTTATCATTCAATTTTTCAAATTGCAATAATAAATATTTTTTTAATGTAAGATGTTTGTCATTGGGCGCTTTAACAAGATATTCCTCGCCATTAGCTATATTACGAATAATACTTTCAGCATTAGGGTTATCAATGATATTGCGTAACATTATTGATAATTGGTCGTTAAAATCTAAGCTCGATAAATCAAAGTTATTATCACTATTTTCCAACAGTAATATATCTGAAATTTTCAAAGCATATGCTATTTTACGAAGCGTTTCGCGTTTGGGTATACGTTTTTCATTTTCATATTGAGCTATCATGGCTTGTGATACACCTAATTTTTCTCCAAGTTCTTTTTGTGACAATCCTACTTCGTTTCTGTACTTCTTGATTTGTTCGCCAATAGACATATAATCACCTCGATAATAAGTCTATCATATGAAAGGAAAAAATAAAAGCAAATGTTTATTAAAATACTTGCAAAATAAATAAGCTTATGCTAATATACTACAATAAGCAAAAGCTTATTACAAGTTTTAATGAAGAGGAGGTTAGATATATGAGAATTGACAGAATAAAGCTCATAACAGAGTTAGCAAAGCAAGATCTCACGCAAAAACACCTTGCGGAGTTATCGGGAGTATCGAGGGTAACTATAGGTAATATCCGTTCTGGTAAGTCCTGTACTGATGAAATTGGCAATAAGATTGCCAAGGCGTTGAATGTACCAATAGATCGATTATTGGAAAAGTGAGGTGAAACGTATGTACGTATGTATCGAAAATGTAATTGAATTTATCAAAGACGAAGCACGTGCAACGGTTACATTCTCCCAGGGACGCTATAAGAACAGAGTCAAGCAGCTTGCGAAAAGTCACCCGGAAGAATGCGAGATAGTAGCAGAGAACCAGGACGGCAGTATATGCGCCCATATTCCTGTGAAATGGATTCGGATCAATCCAAGCAAGGAATTATCTGACGAAGAAAGAGAAAGATTATCTAATCACGCTAGAAATATTTTACACAGCAGTACTAATAAGCGTGAAAACAGTCTAAATTCAATCGAAAAGCCTTTAGTGTAGAAATATTAGGCTAAAGGGGTAAATTAGAAATTTGATGTAAATAAATCGTGTGGTGGCGGTTTTGAAATGGAAGGAGGCTTTTACATGTCACAGGAGGAATTTAAGGCAATGATGGATGAGTTGGTAGCACAGGAAGAGGAACGCCTGGGAGTGGGAAGCGAGGACTTCCAGAGACGTCACCGGGAGATCATGGAGCTGATCGGCGAGGCCGAGAGGTACCAGAAGGAAAGGAGGAAGAAATTGGAAAGGCAATTCATAGGAGCGAAGGAGGTAGCGGAAATACTGGGAGTATCAGAAGGTAAAGCTTATGCTGTGATTAGAGGGCTTAATCAGGAATTGAAGGAAAAAGGCTACATAACCGTCCAAGGCAAGGTCAGCCGGGTATTTTTCCAGGAGCGGTGCTACGGGGTGGAGGTGTGAACCTATGGCGCAGAGATGGCCGGATCCGGCACCAGAGAACGCGCTGCAGCAGATCTGCCGGGAAATAGAAGAGGCAGAGTTAAGCGGGGAGCTTCGAGGATTATTCAAAAGAGGCGGGCAGTCAGTCCAGGAGGCGCAGAGTCCACCCGATCAGATGAGTAGGAAGAGTTTTTTAGATTCATTTAAGACAGGTATGAATCTGTATAAGTCAACCTTCATGAAGATCTACGGCTATGAATTAACCTGGCCGGGCTTTGCTGAGGATGCGCTCACCAGATTAGAGATATTAGGCTGCAGCAGAGCCAGGGAATATTATACGTGCGCTGTAGCTGAATATGAGTATGAACATGAAAAGGAGATGATAAGTGTTGCAAAATGGTACAGAAAACAATCAGAAAGGGAAAGGAGTGAGAAGCCACGAGCGAGACAGCAAGAAACAGAACAACGCCGAATAGAACTACTAAACAAAAAGAAACAGCTTTTGTTAGAGAAAAAGAGATTGCTATTGACCGAGAACTTGCAAGAATAGAGGAAGAATTAAACAATGCGCCTGCAGGATGGGTCCTGGATAACGGGAAGACAAGACCAATAAGGCAGCGTGAAAAACTGTCCCTTGTATGCTTGTCTGATATCGAAGAAGAAGAAGTAACTTGGCTATTTTATCCTTACATTCCGCGCGGCAAAGTGACATTATGTGCAGCATATCCCGGAACCGGAAAAACTTATTTACTTTGCTATATGAGCGCATGTGTATCTACAGGAAGAAGTTTCTTCAATTTGGCACCGTTCAGCTCAGAGCCGGGAAAGGTGATCTATTTGACGGCAGAGGACGGCATAGGGGATACCATAAAAAAACGCATGCGGGTATGCGGTGCCAACATGGATAATATCGCGACAGTACCAAATAAAAAGACTCAGTTACTATTTGATGATCCGGAGATAGAGGAATATATGAGGAATTATAAGCCGGATTTGATGATCTTTGATCCTTTCCAAGCGTACATAGGTAGCGATATTGATATGAATGCACCGAATAAGACAAGTGAAAAAATGGGACATCTTGTAGAGCTTGCCGAGAAATATAATGTAGCTGTGGTCATTATCTGTCACTTTAATAAAAATGGAAAAGGCGATGCAATCACTCGTGTTTTGGGTTCAACTGATATTATGGGATCATGCCGTAGTTACCTGGCATTGGGGAATGTTCCGGGTGAAGATGATGTGAAATTTATGTCACATGAAAAATCAAGTCTTGCAAAGAAAGGAAAGACGATTTTATTTGAAATAGACCCAGATCGGGGCGGTATCGTTTATCTTGGTGAGAATTCTCTCACTATGGACGATTACACAGCTATCAGAAATAAGAAAAGAGCAAGAGACGCACCAGCAATAGAAGGGGCGAAACAATTTTTAATTGATAATATGGCGGACGGGCGAAGATTTGCGCAAGAGTTGAAGAATCTGGCAGTAGCAAACAAGATTTCTGAAAGTTCATTGAAAAGGGCTAGGGCCGAGCTTGGTATTATTTCTGAAAAAGAGGATGTTTTCCCCTTTCGGGCAATATGGGTATTACCAGGACATATTGAAGAAGAGCCAGAAGTCAGACAAGAGACGCTTGATTTGTCGTTAGATCAACCGCCCTATAGATGAACTTCTTAAGCTGAACCAACGAGAGAAAAGCCCGTAAATATAATATTTTTATCGTTAGGTCAAAATGAACCAACGTGAACCGTCGTGCGTTTACTCGTTAGGTCAGTTTGAACCAACGGAGAAAAGACTATAAATACGCTGTTTGTGTCGTTAGACCAGATTAAAAAGGTGTATCTATAGAGTTGATGATACCGTACCCATAGCAAAGAAAGGAGAATGGAATTGAAAAGATTATTTATAGTTGATTACAGAGAGAATGGAGTTTCAAAGCACCAGTGTTTCGAGACAAGTGTAGTTGGTCCCGCGACAGATGCGGCGATCGTGACGGCGTGTCATGCTTGTGTGGGCATGAATAACGATCTGGATAGTGTAACTGAGGTTTTCGCAGATATGAGTGCGAAGGAGTTGGAAGAGATTGCACTTACACCGAAGATCCTCTTTCTGCCGAGTCGTCACCTGTACGTGAATGTCGAAGAAGTAAAGCGTTGCGCACAATTATTAAGGGAGGCATAGAAGATCATGATAGCAGGACAAGGACAGGTATTAGTCGATGATATGAACCGGATCGCTGACGCTCTGGAGCGGGTCGCGGACAATCTGGAAGCATTAACTGAGTGTGTCGGATTCCAAACACCGACACCGTACATGAAGGAAGGATATCACTTCTTGCGCATTGATGGATATGTTGAAACTGATAACTAAAAGAAAAGCCCCATAGGTACGGCAATACCTACAGGGCAGCACACAGCCGGAGCCATGCCAAAAACCACTTACATAGTAGCATGAAGTTCCGGCAGAAGGGAAGGATTTTTATGAAATTTATTAAGGATTTAGACGAAACATTCCGTTTACTAGCTCAGTGCGGTAGTGTCAAGTAATCTATGAAAAAACGAGCTGAAAAAAATAGGCTCAAATGAACCTTGAAAACTGCAGATATTGATTCCGAAAAGATCTCCGAGGGCTTAGGGCGTTGCCCTAAGAACCCACAAGGGACCAGTCCCTTGACCCATTTTCGGGCTCTGCCCGAACCCGTCCTCGCCGGAAGGCAGGAAAAGGGCGCAGTTGCCCCTTTTCTGCTAAACAGGATAATCCGTGAGCCTTATGTCAATAGACTTTCGCGGCATATCCTCACAGACGGCGCTACCGTCTGCTCCGGTATTCCACGGTTCTATTGACAACAGCTCCGCTCCGATGCAGGGTTTCCATTTTTCTGCATGTTCAGGATAGTCTGCTGACCGAGGAAGATGAGAAGCTGCCATTTACCCGGCATGTTGTCGGCACTCTGTAGCATTTCTACTTCGTTGAGTACTTTGTATTTCTTGTGTTTATGCGGACGGAGAAAGTTATAGTATGCGACCCAGAGGGCAAGATCGTAATTAGCACCGTCGATGTTGTCAAAGCCGTTTGTGTGACGGTAAGAGGCCTTATAGGTGCGGTTGAGGCGTTCAATCATCTGTTTGAACGGACGATGTTCTGTAGAAACGGCATCGTCGTTGGTAAGCCCAATCACCTGGGTGATTTTGAAGGTAAAATCTTTCCCCAACTTTTTTACAAATTCCATTGCGGCGAGTGGGTAGGCGCTGTAACCGTCGGCAATGAACTTGAAGTTTTCCGGCAGCTTTGTCAGTCCCCGGAAAGCCATACGCATGGCGAGGATACAGGGACCGACACCACGGTTATCCGATACCTGATAGCCGATGATGGATCGGGACGCAGCGTTCATAATAAGCCAGACATAGGTTTTGATACCACGGATTTTTATATAAGTTTCATCGGCAGTAAATACATCCCCTTTTTCGTAAGGGTATTGGTCAACAAAGGGCTTAATGCAGACAGCGGCAGTCTTGCAGTAGTTGGCGATCTGCTGGTGGGAAATGTTGATGTTGTACAGGTCTTTCAGGGCCTGCGAGGTTTTTCGCAGAGAGAGGCCGAGGTTGACATGGAGGGTCAGACACAGGGACATTACGTGGGCATTATGTTTGCTAAATTTCAGGGATGAGGCATTTTTAGGAAGGGTATTTAGATCCATGCTGAAAAAATCCATCGTGAACTCACGGTAGATATAGTGGAGTTTATATTTGTTTTTGCCGTAATCCTCTCGGAGGTCTTCTTTATCCACTTTTTTGAGGTTGTAGAGATAATAAGGGCATTTGGGATTGACGCACTTATGGATGATAAAGTGTTTGCGTTCTTTCTTGGGAACCAGGGCATTGCCGCAGTGCGGGCAGCGTAGTTTTACAGAGGAGAAGCGGCTTTCATGGGGTGAGAACCTTGCGCTGCAGACCTTGCAGAGAAGCTGCCCTTTGGAACCATTATTTTTGTAAAGGAAAGGTTTCGGCGCATTACAGCGGGGGCAGGTGCATTCATCCGGGATATCGCATTCTGACCGGCGGCTGACAGGGCGGATCTTTTTACCATAACGTTTTTCAAAGTAAGGGATTAATTCTTTATAAGTCCAGTCCTGGCGGAAGTCGGTGATAAGAGGGAGTTCATCAATCTTGAACTTCTGGTATTTTGGAGAATGGGAATCATCAAAGGCCCACTGTTTCAGAGGGATGTATCTGCAGATAAAGTTGATCAACCAGCAGTTTTGCTGGTAAAGAGATTGAATGAGAGAGAGTAAATAGGTAATAATATCCATAAGCAATGATTTTCCTTTCAGTGTTTGTGGGTTAGTAATAGTATTGACACAAAAAAGGGAGGTCATTGCTTTTTTTCTTGAAAAAGTGGTGTAATCCTTGGAATTATAAGGTTTGCAACAAAAAATATAGTGGTAGATTTGACACTACCCTCAGTGCTGCGGAGGTTCAGTATATACGTCAATCGGCACAGATGCAGAAGGCGTTGAAATTGCAGTCCCTATGTTTACAGTAGGCGAGCAGCAAAATGAGGGAAGGGAAGAGATTTTATGAAGAAAAAGAAAACTTTAAATGGGGATATTCACATATTGACTCATGGTGCGTGTGGGTGTGATATTCCCTTTGATCAGATCCGCTGTATCACGGATGCGGTAAAGGGATATTATCATCAGAGTGCACCGGATTTCTGGATGTGGAAGATGTTTCAATTTGGTTATGCTTACGGTAAACGTGAAGAGCGTGCCAGGAGAAAACCTCATGAGCGTTAAGATCAGGATCTCATTCACTGAGGATGAAGAGCTTGCCGGAGTGATCCGGCTTCTCTCTCCGGCGCTAAAGTCCTGTAAGGTGTCCAGGAAGAAGGAAGGGAAGCACCGGAACGCTTACGCCGATCTACACCAAGGGTTCCAAAACGACGAATCAGGAGAGGGTGCAGAATGAGGGCGCAGGGGCGCGCCTGGGATACTCGGAAATACTCGGATTTATTGTAGTACATATACTAAGAAATACTAAGGTAAAAACCTTGTATTCATCAGCTTAAAACGCAGTAAGCCGGGCAATTTAAAGGTAACGTTACTAATCATTGAATGGTAACGTTACCTTTCTGTTTGGGGGCTTCTGAATCCTTAGAAAAAGTAGTTGCTGCCTATTGTTCTATCTGATATAATAGCTATAGAGTAAATAGATCATGAGTACCGCACCGGTTTTCTCCTACTGTCGCCGGTGTAAGCCTTCCGAGGCGTGGGAATGATTACAGACGGATTAGTCTGCAGTTGTTCCCGCGCCTTTTTCTATTTGCTCTCAGATAAGCCGACCGGGCGCAAAACGGGGAAAGGAATCAGATATGGAGAGTAACCAGAACATGACAACGACAACCCAACAGGAAGGAACGCAGCAGACTGCGGGGACAGCTCAGCAGGCCGATCAGGGGCAGCAGTCAGAAAAGCTATTTACCCAGGCAGATGTTGACCGGATTGTTGGAAACCGCTTAGCACGCATGAAACAAGACCTGGAAACTTCCGACACTTACAGGCGGGAGCGTGACGAAGCACGGCGGGAACTGGAAAATTATAAAAATAGCGCTTTCCTGAAAGAAAAAGGCGTAAAGGCTGATGATATGGATTATGTCAGCTTCAAGGCTTCACAATTGATAGACGATAAGACAGACTTTAGACAGGCAGCGGAGAAGTTCCTGAAGGATAACCCGCGCTTTACTGGTGTAGGCTATAGGGTAATCTCAACAGGGAAAGCTGACGGCGGATCCGGCAATAGCGGAGCTGAAGACGCAGCGATCAGGAAAGCCATGGGATTGAAAGGATGATTAATACATGGCGATTGAATTAGCTGAAAAATATTTACCTTATGTGGATGAGATCTTTACCACAGAAAGCAAGATGCACTTAGTAACGAATCAAGACTTTTCTTTTGATGGCGCGCATAGTGTCAAGGTCTATAAGATAAGCACCGGGAAGATGAATAACTATGGTCGTAATTATTTTACGGATCCACAGAATAAAAGATGGTCTCACTATGGTGAGATTGAAACATTGAACGCTACTACAGAAAGATTTGCCCTTAGCCGGGATAGGTCTTTCACATTTGAGATTGACGCACTGGACGAAGATGAAACGGTGGGCAACCTTGAGGCATCCAGCGCATTAGCGCGGCAAGTCCGTGAAGTGGTAATTCCGGAGGTTGATACGCATGTATACGGGAAGATGTGCGCGGGTGCAGGTATTAAACCGGATGCGATTGAGCTGACCGCAACAAATATCTATGATGAGATCATCAAGGCGGGAAAGAATTTGGATAATGCGGAAGTGCCTGAGACAGGGCGCGTTCTGGTAATCACGCCGGATACTTATTACCTGATGAAGAAGTGCAAAGATATCGTAATGGAGACTGACATAGGCGAGAACATGAGGTTAAAAGGAGTGATTGCGAACCTGGACGGTGCGAACGTGCAGAGGATTCCGGCTAACAGGCTGCCGGAGGGCTTCGGGTTTATGCTTGTGCATCCATGTGCAACGGTAGCGCCTACCAAGTTAGCAAATTATAAGATCCATCAAGACCCGCCTGGAATCAGCGGATCATTGGTAGAGGGGCGCATTGTGTATGATGCATTCGTCCTGAAGAATAAAGCGAAGGCGATCTATTACCAGGCTACCACACCGGCGGCGTAATACAGCAGTTACCCAATAATTTGATAAAGTGCCCCGGGCTTTCTTTCCTCCGATTGCCTGGGGCATTTTGAATAGGAGGCGGTTACATGGATAATGAACAGTTGGTCGCACGGATCCGGGCGGGTGAAGACGTAGCGAAGAACATGTTAGAGCTCTACAACCAGAACCGGGGATTCATTGTGAAGGTGGCGAAGCGGTACCAGGGATTTGCCGAGATGGAAGACTTGCTTCAGGAGGGGTACATAGGATTGTCCGAAGCTGTCAGACATTATGATGCAGACAAGAATTCTTCATTTATCCATTACGCCGCTTTCTGGATCCGGCAGAGTATGAGCCGGTATGTAGACAACTGCGGCAGTGTGGTCCGTATCCCGGTACAGGCCAGGGGCGAGATCCGCGAGTATAACAGAGTGGTCAGGGAATACCGGAAGTATTACGGTGAATGGCCGTCAGATTGCGCCCTGTGCCGTCTTCTAGGCGTTACCCGGGAGAAACTACAGGAGATCAGGAAAAGTGTCCAGATCGGGCAGATGCGAAGCCTGAGCGAGGTGTTAGGCGGGGACGGGGAGGAGTTCACGCTTGAAGATAGCATAGCATCAGATCAAGACCTGGAAGGGGACGCGATCAGGGAGGCGGATACTGCTGCCATGAAGCGCGATCTGTGGGTAGCGGTGGACAGCCTGCCGGGGGGACTGCCGGAGGTGATCCGAAGACGGTACATTGACGGGCAGACGTTGAAGAGTATCGGGAATGATCTGGAATTAAAGTATGAACGGGTGCGGCAGATGGAGTATAAAGCCCTGCGGGCGCTCAGACAGCCGGGAATCTCCCGGAAGTACCGCAGATACTATGAAGAGTATATATCTGCAGAATGCTGCCATCATGTAGGCGTAGAGTCATTTCAAAGAACATGGACAAGTGAAGTAGAACGGGAGGTGTTAGGATGGATCCAATGAAGAATCATGAAGGGTATCACGACCCGACAGCCTGCGGAGCGGTCCGGAACGCTGCCAGAAGGACCAGGAGAGGGAAGGACGAAAAGTCACGACCTCTCACCTACAGATTGAGAGAGATCCGGTCTTTTCGGGAAAGTGCAAAGTGTCGATTGTGATACTAAAATGATACTGAAAATATGTGCAAAACAGATAAATCACTAAAATGAAAGCATATTATTAAGAAAAATGAAGTATAAATGTTGAAATAATTGTAAAAAAAGTGTAATCTGATTGGACAAGGGTACTGATATTTGTTATACTAAAAATGATGTTTGGATACCTATTATAACATTTCGAGGTGGTTTATGTTAGATAAGAGAAAAGTAGAGGTTATGACTCGTCTTGCTTTTTACGAACAGACGGAAGGAAAGGAAGATTTTAAGGTCAGCGAGTATTATCGCAGAGACTATTCCAGCCTGCATACGATCTGCTCTATTCTGTGGGTTACGATTGGGTATCTCTGTCTTGTAGGTATACTGGTGTTGATCTGGCTGGATGAATTGCTGAGTAATATGTCGAACACGTTGATTATGATGCTGACGGGAATGGTGGTTCTGGGATATATATCTCTGGTCATTGTATATGCGATCATTACCAGTCATATATACAATGAGAAGCATAAGGATGCGCGGCAGAGGGTGAAGAAGTATAACCACGACCTTACACGGCTGCTTAAGATGTATGAAAAGGAGAACAAATAGATGGACAGTATATACGTACTTCGTGGACGATTAGAGGAATTATATGCCAGGAATTCAAAAGTATACGACAAGATACTTCAATTCATATTAGCGGCTGCTACATTTATGGTGATCAATCGGAATATAGGTTTCATGAAGGCGGCAGCGTCCCCGGTGGTATCGCTGGGACTTGCGGTCATCTGTACCTTTCTTCCGCTGTCAGTGACCGTAGTGATGGCGACGGCGCTGGTTCTGGCCCATATGTATTCCGTATCTTTGGGGATACTTGCGATGACGGCGGTTCTTTTTCTGATCATGTATATTTTCTATCTGCGGCTCGCACCGAAGAAGGCATTGATCGTGCTGCTGACCCCGCTTGCCTTTTTCCTGAAGATTCCCTATGTGATTCCGATGATCTGCGGGCTTGTGGCGGCGCCGGGAAGTCTGGTGGCAGTGATCTGCGGGACGATTGTCTTCTACATGATGGAATATGTGAAGAAGGCGGCTGCCAATGTGGAGGGCTCCGGTGTCAAGACCATGCTTTCACAGTCGACGGACTATGTCAGCAAGGTGTTTCAGAACAAGGAATTGTGGGTGATCATCGCCGCGTTTGTTATCTGCTTTTTTGTAGTATTTGCATTCAGGCGTGCGTCCATGGATCATGCGTGGGAGATTGCCATCGTGATAGGGACGATCGTGAATATGATCGTAATCGTTGCAGGCAATATGGCATTGGGAGTGCACACGTCTTACGGGATGCTGATCGGAGGAAGTGTCGCATGTATTGTGACAGGACTGATTCTGGAGATATTTTTCTTCTCTGTGGATTATTCAAGAAGCGAGAATCTGCAGTTTGAAGATGATGAATACTATTATTATGTGAAGGCGGTCCCGAAGCTGTCGGTTGCAAGACCGGAGAAGACTGTGAAGCGGATCAACGAGAGGCAGGAGACAGAGATCATAGATACGGAGTCTGTCAGGAAGAATTCCGGCGCACGGGGGATCCGTAAGGACGGTAAGCGGCCGGTGCCAAGGAAGGGGCAGTCGGTTAAGAAGCATGATATGCGGGAAGTGGATAAGATGCTTCTGACGCAGAGCCTTAGGAAGGATCTGGATCTGAGGAACTAGTACATCATTGTATTAATTCAGATGTACCGGATTGAGCAGAATGATTTATATAAGCTGAGAAGGAGGTGAAGGAATGGAGCAGCAGATCAGCAGGATTGTGGATCAGTATATTCCCAACTGGTATTTTCCTGAGATTAAGATCACGGATATAGTGGAAGTCTTGATTCTTGCGGTGTTGATTTATCAAGTTATGATGTGGATCAAGAATACGAAGGCCTGGATGCTGTTAAAGGGGATGATCGTACTCGCTGTGTTCATTCTGTTAGCCGCTGTATTTAAGATGCATACCATACTGTTTATTGCCAGGAATTCCGTTACGGTCATGGCGACGATCGCGATTGTGGTATTCCAGCCAGAGCTTCGAAGGGCTTTGGAGAAGCTTGGTGAGAAGCAGTTTCTTTCTTCGATGGTACCATTTGAAGCGAACAAGGAGAGGGCACGTTTCAGTGAAGAGACCAGAGAGAGTATGATCGATGCGGCTTACGCCATGGGCAAGGTCAAAACGGGTGCATTGATCGTTGTCGAACAGGCGATACGCCTGACCGAATATGAGAGTACAGGGATCCAGATGGATTGTCTGGTTTCCAGCCAGGTTTTGATCAATATATTTGAGCACAATACTCCGCTGCATGACGGAGCTATCATTGTGCGGGGTGACAGGATCGTATCGGCGACCTGTTATTTGCCGTTGTCCGATAATATGAGGATCAGCAAATCCCTTGGCACCAGGCATCGCGCTGCGCTTGGCATGAGTGAGGTGAGCGATGCATTGATCATCGTGGTGTCAGAAGAGACAGGAGCGGTTTCTGTGGCACAGGGAGGATTCCTCTATCGGAATATCAACGAGAAGGAACTGAGAGAGAAGCTGGCAAGTATTCAGGAGCGGAGAGTAGAAGTCAATAAGCTGACAGCATTGTGGAAAGGAAGGCGTAAGAATGAGAAGAAGACTGACAGCTAATCTGGGTCTTAAGGTATTGGCCTTCTTTACCGCAGTCTTTATGTGGCTTGTAGTGGTGAATATAGATGATCCGATCGCAGAGAACTCTTATACTGGCGTTTCGGTAACTGTGATCAATGAAGAGATCGTGACGACAACAAACAGAACCTATCAGATTGTGGATAATACTCAGGTAGTGAACGTGACAGTCCGTGCGAATCGGTCTGTGCTGAACAGGATCAAGCAGGAAGATATAGTGGCTATCGCTGATATGAAGGAACTGAGTCTTGGCACGCAGATCCCGATCGACGTATCTATTCCCGGATACAGGTATGAGAAGGCTTATACTACGCCGGGCAATCTTCAGGTTAAGATTGAAGATGAGGCGAAGAATAATTTTCCGATCACGCCAACGACCATAGGTACTGTAAGAGAGGGTTATGTCCTGGGAGAGCTGAATGCGAATCCCGAGAAGGTCACGCTGCGCGGTCCGAAGTCTGTGATTGACAGTATCAGCAGGGTTGTGGCGGAAGCAGATGTATCAGGGCTTTCGGAGGACGCGGATATAGAGGCAAGGCTGACGCTGTATGACAGGAATAATAATGTGATCGATCAGACACTTCTGGCCAATAATCTGGGGAAGGAAGGCGTGAGTGTAGAAGTGAAGCTGTATCAGATTGAGAATGTGCCTGTGAAGCTGGATACTTCAATGATAACAGCGGCGAAAGGCTATAAAGTCAGTTCGGTTTCCGTGGAGCCGCGGGAGGTTAGTGTCACGGGAGAGGAATCTGCATTGGCGGAGTTAGATGAGATTAAGATACCGGCGGAAGAACTGAAGCTTGAGGATCTGACTGAGCGGACGGAGCAGATGGTTGAGATAGCGCCATATCTTCCGGAAGGCGTAACGCTTGTGGAAGGGACTGCGGAAAGTGTGATCGTGACGATTCAGATCGAACAGCCGGGAGTGCGGAATTTCGAAGTGTCAACCGGCGCCATAACAGTGAATAATTTATCGGAGGAGCTAGAGATCAGCTATGGGACGACGGTTGATCTCGAACTCCAGATCAGGGGGCCTGCGGAGACATTGGCAGTATTTTCAACTGCCAGGAAAGTAAGTATTGATTTGAAGAACTATGAGGCTCCGGGAACTTATACGGTACCGGTGGCAGTTGAACTGCCGGATGGGTGTTCTCTGGTGAACAATGTGAGTGTGAATATCATACTGGAGAAGAAGTCAGAGGATGAGCAAGAAGAATAAACGGAGGAGATTATGGTTAGACAACGAGTTACGATTATGAACCCGACTGGATTGCATCTGAGACCCGCAGGTATTTTCTGTAATACGGCCAGCAGCTTCAAGTGCAAGGTGACATTTGAATATGATGATACGATCGCCAATGCGAAGAGCGTTTTGAGCGTTCTTGGCGCCTGCATTAAGAAGGGAGACGAGATTGAGTTGATCTGCGAAGGCGAGGATGAAGAAGAAGCATTGAAAGCAATGGTAGATGCTATCGTGGATGGGCTTGGCGAATAAGAATGAAGAACAAGAACAGGCGGATAAGGGATTCCTTATCCGCCTGTCTGTTAGAGAGCGGTTTTTGCCGTATAGAAACGATATGAAGAGGAGTGGAGAAGATGTACAAGATTATGATCGTAGAAGACGACGCGACGATTGCCCATGCCCTTGCAGCCCATCTTGAGAGATGGGATTATGAGACAAGGTGCGTGGAGGATTTTAAGAATATACTGGGATCATTTGCTGAATTTGACCCGCAGCTTGTTCTTCTGGATATTATGCTTCCGTTTTTTAACGGGTTTCATTGGTGCCAGGAGATCAGGAAGGTGTCGGAGGTACCGATCATATTCCTGTCTTCGGCCAACGACAATATGAATATCGTCATGGCAATGAACATGGGAGGGGATGAATTTATCGAGAAGCCCTTTGACTTAAATGTTGTGACGGCGAAGGTGCAGGCGATCTTAAGGAGATCCTATTCCTTCCAGGGAACAATGAATGTGATGGAGTATCACGGAGCCGTCCTGAATCTGAATGACGCCACTCTGGTCAATAATGATAAGAAGCTGGACCTTACCAAGAATGAATTCCGGATCCTTCAGATGCTTCTGGAGAATGAAGGCAGGATCGTGTCCAGGGACAGTATTATCACAAGGCTCTGGGAGAGTGATGAATTCATTGACGACAATACACTGACAGTCAATATTGCAAGACTTCGTAAGAAATTGGAGCAGATAGGATTGGAGCAGATGATCCGTACCAAGAAGGGGATCGGATATATGGTAGAGCGGTAAGGAGTGCGGTGAATGAAGATTGCAATTGCTTTTTTGAGAGAACGGAAGAGGGAGGTCGGGATGTATGCCGTGTTCGCGGGAGTGTTTGCGGCAGTTTCATACTTGTATGACGTCTCTATGGATGCAGTCCAGTATGCCTTTTTACTGTCTGCGGTCTGGCTTCTGGTACTCGGCGGTCTGGATTATGTGCGGTACGTAAGGCGTCACAGGGAATTGCTTGAAGTAGAATGGATGTTTGAGTCGGATATTGACGGTATGCCGGAAGCGGCGACGCTGGTTGAGGAGGATTATCAGAGGATCGTCACGAAGCTGTATGAGGCGAGGAGAGAGATTGAGTCGGAGGCTCGGATCGTCAGGAAAGAGATGGTGGATTACTACAGTATGTGGGTACATCAGATCAAGACCCCTATCGCTGCCATGCATGTATTGCTGCAGGCATTTGAGGAGGGCAGGTTTCACGGGGCAAAGCAGACGGGAGAGGACGGTGCCGGGATGAATACCGGATATCAGATGTCTGTGCAGCAGTGCGGAAAGGAGATGAAGCTGGAGCTTTTTAAGATCGAGCAGTATGTGGAAATGGTTCTCACCTATCTCAGGATGGAAGGGATGTCATCGGATCTGTCTTTTGATATCTGCTCTCTGGATTCCATCATCAGGCAGGCGGTGCGCAAGTATTCGCAGATGTTTATCCTCAGGAAGATCCGGCTTGAATATACGGCGATTGAGACAAAGGTTCTGACGGATGAGAAGTGGACGGTTTTCGCGATCGAACAGATTCTGTCCAATGCATTAAAATATACGCCGAGCGGAAAAATCTCTATCTATATGGAGGAAGCCTGCCTTGTCATAGAAGATACCGGAATCGGGATCTGGCCGGAGGATCTGCCGCGGGTATTCGAGAAGGGATTTACAGGCTATAATGGCCGTACGGATAAGAAATCGACGGGGATCGGTCTGTACCTGTGCAAATCGGTGATGGATAAGCTCATGCATAAGATCTGGATCGAGTCCGAAGCCGGAAAGGGAACGAAGGTGTACCTGTCGTTTGAGAGAAAATCAATGAGGCATGAGTGACTTCGGGATTCGTCCTTTCTTACAAAAATGTAAGTTTCCAGACCGAAAATGCAATCTAAATCGATGGCAGGATGATGACACATTTTCTATAATAAGCATGTAATCAAGAAGACATCAATTTGAAAGGACGGGAAACTTATGGCATTGTTAGAAGTGAAAAATGTAAAAAAGATATATACGACCAGATTCGGCGGCAATCAGGTGGAGGCGCTTAAGGACGTGAATTTCTCAGTTGAGCCAAGGGAATACGTGGCGATCATGGGGGAATCCGGATCAGGCAAGACGACTCTTTTGAATATCTTAGCGGCGCTTGATAAGCCCACCGGCGGAAAGGTCTATCTGAAGGGGAATGATCTGGGCAGCGTGAAGGAGAAAGAGATCGCGGCATTCCGCCGGCAGAATCTTGGGTTCGTGTTTCAGGACTTTAATCTTCTGGATACGTTTTCTCTTAAGGATAATATCTTCCTTCCGTTGGTACTTTCCGGGAAAAAGTATGAGGAGATGTCGAGGAGGCTTGAGCCGATTGCGCAGATGCTTGGAATCGCGGAGATCCTTGAGAAGTTCCCGTATGAGGTGTCCGGGGGACAGAAGCAGAGGGCGGCGGTCGCAAGAGCGCTGATCACGAAACCGCAGCTTATTCTGGCGGATGAACCTACCGGGGCGCTTGACTCAAGGGCTGCTGACGGGCTGCTTCGGATGTTTACGGCGATCAACGGGGAGGGACAGACGATCCTCATGGTCACTCACAGCGTGAAGGCGGCAAGCAGCGCAAACCGAGTGCTATTTATCAAAGACGGCGAAGTATTCCATCAGTTATACCGCGGAAACCTTACCAATGAGCAGATGTATCAGAAGATCTCTGATACGCTGACGGTGCTGGCGACGGGAGGTGACAGGGATGAGTAGCGCTATCTATGGAAAGCTTGCGTTGACGAACCTTAAGAATAACCGGAAGACTTATGTCCCGTATATCCTCACATCGATCCTGACGGTGATGATGTATTATATCATGGATGCGCTGTCAAGAAGCAGCAGCATCGTTGACCCAAGCCTGCAATCGGTCCTGACGTGCGCGGTGGGAGTTATCATGATATTTGCAGGGATCTTCCTGTTCTACACGAACAGCTTCCTGATCAAGCGGAGGAAGAAGGAGATCGGCGTCTACAATATCCTTGGCATGGGGAAGAGACATATCGCGCAGATGCTTGCGGTTGAGACGGTGGTTACGGCTGTGGCGAGCATCGGAGCCGGACTGGTCTTCGGGATCATTTTCAGTAAATTCATGTATCTTCTGCTGCTTAAGATCCTGCATTATGATGTGAGGATGGATTTTGAGATATCGGGGGAGAGCATTCGGTATACCTTGATTCTGTTCGTGGTGATCTTCCTGATGACGCTGGTGTTTAACCTCTTCCAGATTCAGGTATCCAACCCGGTAGAGCTGCTTCGTGGCGGGAATCAGGGGGAGAAGGAGCCTAAGACCAAATGGCTCCTGACTTTGGCGGGAGTCCTGCTGCTTGGCACAGGGTACTTTATCGCAGTGACGACGGAGCAGCCGTTGGCCGCGATTCAGAGCTTCTTCGTGGCGGTGATCTGCGTGATCCTTGGCACCTATGCGCTCTTTATCGCAGGGAGCGTGGCGCTTCTTAAGATGCTCAGGAAGAATAAGAAGTTCTATTATCAGACGAAGCATTTCAGCGCGGTATCGGGCATGATCTACAGGATGAAGCAGAATGCGGTGGGACTTGCGAATATCTGTATCTTGAGTACCATGGTGTTGGTGATGATCTCTACGACGATCTCTCTCTATGTTGGGATGGAGGATATATTGAAGAATAGATTTCCTCAGGAATTCGAAGCGAAGACGAATATCTCTTCAGCGGAAGCGGATCAGGCCTTGGATGTGATTGTTGACGAAGAGCTTGTGAAGGCAGGTGTTACGGCGAGCTCTGTGATGAGGTATCATAATGGGGGATTCGTGGCGCTTAAGGAAGAGGACGGATTCACATTACAGCAGTTCGGCAATTATCAGGCTGATGATGTTGTGGATGTCGACCTGATCCCCTTAGAGGATTATAATCAGATGGAAGGTGTCAGGGAGACTCTTGCGCCGGATGAGGCATATGTATACTGCACCGGTGAAGACTGGGGCAGAGATTCCGTAAGGCTCGGAAACAAAACCTACCGCATCGTGAAGGAACTTGGGAACTTGAAGATTGCACCTAAGGATGCAGAGGCTCTGGTAGAAGGGTATTACTTTATCGTTGCTGACGAAGAGCAGATCCAGGAGATGCTGCGGCAGGTATACGAAGGCAGCGGAATGCAGGAAGACTGGGTGGCGCAGATGTCGACGCCCAATTACAGGGTAGCTTTTGATCTGGAGGGAGAAGAAAAGGCGGCCTTGAGTGCAATGCAGAATATCAAGTCCAGGGTTGAAGAAGAGATTCCCGCCGGATTCTGTGAGGGCAAGGAGCTTAGCAGGGAGGAATTCTATTACCTGTACGGCGGTCTGTTGTTCATCGGTATCTATCTGGGGGCATTGTTCCTGATGGCGACGGTGCTGATTATGTATTACAAACAGATTTCCGAAGGGTATGATGACAGAGAGCGGTATCAGATCATGCAGAAAGTGGGTATGAGCAAGCGTGAAGTCCGAAGCTCTATCAGGAGTCAGGTGCTGATCGTATTTTTCCTTCCCCTTCTTGCGGCGGTCATCCATATCGCGGTGGCGTTTGGTGTGATCACGAAGCTTCTGGCGGTGCTGAACCTGGTGAATGTACCATTGTTCCTTGTCTGTACGGTGGTGACGGTGGCAGCGTTCGCGGTGTTCTATGGAGTGGTGTTCTCGCTGACGGCAAGAGAATATTACAAGATTGTGAATTGATTAACGGATATCTCCAAATGAAAAATATTCTGTACCTGCTTTATGAAATGTGTTAATATAAAAGAATATTCTAACAATTATTCAGGAGGAGAGAAACATGACGAGAGCAGGAGAACGGGAAGTTGTGAAGGTGGAGCATGTGAACGGCGGCGCAGGCTTTATCATGAAGGAGGGATTGCTTAACCAGGAAGAGTTAGGAGAGCATTGTAAGATGTTCAGCAAGGTAACGCTGCCGCCGAACTGCGAGTTAGGGCACCATGAGCATCATGGAGAGACGGAGACTTATTATATCCTGAGCGGAAACGGAATGTATGATGACAATGGTAAAGCCCTGCCGGCGGCAGCGGGGGATGTCTTCTTCTGCAAGGACGGCGATGGACATGGAATCAAGAACACTGGGGCTGAAGACTTGACTTTCGTAGCACTGATTTTAAAGAAGTAGGAAATAGGCATTGCCATTCACGATCAAACAATGCTATAATTCTATAAGGAAAAGTAACGAAAGAAGCAGGTGTCAGACTTGAAAAATAAAATCCAGAAATTTTCCAAAGGAGATTTTCAGTTATCACAACCTGATGTCATATTTGATGAGACGAATCTTGTGCTCATTATCGGAGAAGGGGAAGTATATCGGGGGAGTTTTACAATCAGAGCGGGCAACGGGAGAAGAATACGAGGATTGATATACTCGTCTTCTTTTCGTGTTCATTTTAAGAATCCGGGGTTTGACGGGAATCCCTCGAAGGTTGAGTTCACATACGACGGCAAGGGTCTGCGTCCTGGTCATGTGGAGGAGGGCCGCTTTATGGTGGTATGCAGCGGAGGGGAATACGAGCTGTCCGTAACTGCCATCATCGAGAAGCCTTACGTTATGACCTCTTATGGCAAGGTGCAGAGTACCGATGATTTCCGCAAGCTTGCAATCAAGGATTTCTCAGAGGCCGGAAGGTTGTTTCGGGCCAGGGAATTCTACGAGATCTTGAAATACGAGAATGAGCGTATCTTCTATCTGTATGACAATATGAGAAAATGGTCTCTCGGAGACCAGTCTATGGAAGAATTTCTGGTAGGGATCAAGCAGAAGGAGTGTATCTTCCTGACTCTTCCCGGCGAAGGGATGCTGTTCGAGGATATCTCGGAACCTACGAAGGGGACGCTTACCATCGTGAAGAATACCTGGGGCTATATGCCCATTAGGATAGAGGCGGAGGGTGAATTTATCCGCGTGTTGCGCCCGGAGATCAGCACGGATGATTTCGTGGGCAACGCCCATGAGATCGAATATGTGGTGCGGCCGGATCGTCTTCACGGAGGCCGTAATTATGGTGCGTTGCGTTTTATCACGCCCTATGAGACGCTGACCTATGAGGTTGAGGTTCTGCAGAATCAGGAGTATAATGAGAATCATCATGAACCGGAGCTTCTGCTCGCCCAGATATTGAAGGAATACATCGGATATACGGCGGGAAGGATCGAGCTTGGCAATTGGGTGGAGAGTGCGGTGGAGAAGATGATACAGCTTCGGAAGCTGGAGCCGCAGAGCGAGATGTACCAGTTGATGCAGGCGCATGTCTACCTTGTGGGCAATAAAGCAGAGGAAGCCAAATGGATCCTTGAGAATTATAATTATAACCGGTTTGCCATCGGCAAGGATCCGCTGACCAACTGTTACTATCTGTATCTTACGGCGCTGGTCAGGGGAAAGGGAAGCCATGCGGAGCGTGTTCTGGATGAGGTGGGCAAGACTTACATGCGTCACCAGGATTCCTGGCTTCTGCTCAGTATGCTGTTGGATCTGGATCCCAGATATAAGACTTCCTATAAGCGGATCGAGCTTTTGGAGCAGCAGTATCAGTATGAGATGCACGGCGTTTTATTCTATCTGGAGGCCTATCTGTGTTATCAGGACAGGCCGTCGCTTCTGAAGAAATTAGGCGCATTTGAGATGCAGGTGCTTAATTTTGCGTCCAAGTACCGGCTGATGACCAAGGAACTGGCGCTGTATGTGGCGAATTTTGCCAGCCAGCAGAAGCGCTACAGTGATATGATGTTCAGGATCCTAGAACGGATCTATAAGATGTATGATGAGACGATGATCCTGAATACGATCTGTACGCTGCTGATTCGGGGGAACAAGACGCAGAAGCGGTATTTTACATGGTACAAGAAGGCTGTGGATTCGGAGCTCCGGATCGCGCAGCTCTACGAATATTATATGATGACGGTGGATGAGGACAGCGCCAAGGGTCCGCTTCCCAAGGTGATTCTTTTGTATTTCATGCACGGTAATTCACTGGATTATAAGAAAGCGGCATTCTTATATGCGAATCTGGTAACCTATGAGGAACAGGCGGGGGATCTGTACCTGGGCTACAGGGAACAGATGGTAGTATTTACCTGGGATCAGCTTCTGAAACGGCATATTACGGAATCCCTGCGGATTCTCTATAAGAGGTTCTGCCAGCCGGAGGAGATGACGGCGGAGCGTATGGAGGCCATGCGTGACATCTGTTATTCCTATACGATCTCGACTAAGGTTCCGAATATGAAATGCGTGCTGGTGATCGAGAAAGACGGCGAGATCCGTCAGAGGATTCCCTATAACGGGGAAGAAGAGACGGTGATCCATCTCTATGATAAGGAGTCCAGGGTTGTATGGGAGTCTGTGGAGGGCCGCCACTATACTGATTCCATCGTGTATGAGACGAAACGACTATTCTATGAGCCGCGTTTTATCGAGATGTGCCGCAAGTATGCGGCGACGACCGGCGTGTGGGAGCAGGAGAATGAAAAAGAAGCGCCGACCTTAGAAGGCCTTATGGAGAAGGGGATCGGTGCGTTCGACGAGAAAGAAGTATTCCGTATCTGCAGCAGGAAGATCCGTGACGATAATTATGAGGAGGATGATTTTCTCAGTTATCTGAGCTTCGAGATGTTCAAGCGGCAGCAGTATGACAAGGTAACCCTGATGTATCTTGCCAATTATTATTGCGGTCCTACGGATAATATGAAGGAACTGTGGAAGGTACTTAAGGAGTATGGGATTCCGTCGTACAAGATCGGCGAACGTATTATCACGCAGATGCTCTTCTCTGAGAATCTGTTTAAGGAAGAGCCGATCTTCGAGGATTATTATCTGTCGGATAATGTCTATTTCCGTCTGAAACAGGCATATCTTGCCTACACCTCCAGGGAATATGTGGTGTACGGCAGGGAACTGGAGTCAAGCGTATTCGATATTATTGCAAATGAATGCGACGAGAAGGAGGAATTGCCGGATATCTGTAAGATCGCCCTTCTGAAATATTTCTCTTCCCATGATTATACGGCGGCTCTTGAGGTGGTGCTCCATCAGGTGCTTCGGGAGATGTGCGAGAAGCAGATTGTCTTCCCCTACTATCTGAAATACAAGGAAGAATGGCTCAGGGAGCTGCAGTTGTATGACAAGCTGATGGTTTCCTATCAGGCGAAGCCGGGCAGCCGGGTCACGCTGTACTATAAGATTAAGCACGGGACGCGGGATGAGTTGGGATACCAGAGCGAGGTTATGATGCCGGTCTATGAGAACCTGTATGTAAGGCAGTTCGTGCTGTACAGTGATGAATCGATCAATTATTATTTTATAGAGACCAGAGGGAAAGAGGATATCATCACGGAGAAAGAGATCTTGAAGAATGAGAGGGAGATCGCGGATTCGGGCAAGTTCGGAAGACTCAACAGTATGACGGATATGGCGCCGGTGACAAGACGTCAGGCGATGATGGCGTATAAGGAAGAGGAGATCATGGCCAAGCGGCTGTTCAAGGTATATTAGAGGTAACAGTGAAGGTATCTGAACTGTTACTATTAGGGTGACATATCAGACGAGAGGAGGGGATGATAATGAAGAAGGGCAGGATTCTGGGATATGACTTGAATGAGAAGAACTGTCAGATCAGTTTTTACGACGAGACAAAGGAAGAACCCGAGACATTGGAGACTGCGGCGGACAATTATCAGATTCCTCTGATGCTTGGCTATTGCAATGAACGGTGGGTCTACGGCGTGGAGGCGAAGAAGATGGCCGCGCTGCAGGAAGGGATCACGGTGAATAATCTGTTCGAGCGGGCGGTGCGTCAGGAGAAGGTGAAGTTCGGCTCTAAGAAGCGCGATGCGGTCTGGCTGCTTGCCAAGTTCATCAAGATGACTCTTGAGGAGTTTGAAGACATTGCCTTTATCACGTTCTCTGTGCCGTTTACCAATATTGATATGTCCAAGATGCTCAAGGGAATCGGGCAGCGTCTTGGAGTGCCCAAAGAGTGTGTGTGCGTCCAGGATTATAAGGAGAGCTTCTGCCAGTACATGTTCTATCAGCCCAAAGAGCTGTGGCAGTACGAGTCGGCCCTGTTCTACTGTGATGCCCAGGAGATACGGGCATATATGCTCAGGAGGCTGAACGCCATCGGTGTGAAGGAGCGGGAGTCGTTCGTGACGGTCGAGGAGGTTGCGAATGCCCGGATGAATGAGCTGGCTGCGATCTATTCGCTTCTCAACAAGGACGCGGACAAGATCAAGAGCAAGGTGAAGGCTGCGGACCACCGGTTTAAGACATTTATCCAGAGTGTATTTGAGAAGAAGGTGGTATCTTCTGTATATCTGACGGGAGAAGGGTTTGAGAAGAACTGGTATCCGGATTCTTTGAAGGTGCTGTGTAACGGGAGAAGGGCATTTATCGGCAATAACCTCTACAGCAGGGGCGCCTGCTATACGTCTATGCGGCGGTGCCTGGACTATCATGACAGCCCCATCTATCTGGATGAGACAAAGATGACGGAGCGGATCTGCCTCAGGATGCGGGTGAACGGCCAGGAAGGCTGGTATCCCATCGTGTCGTGGGGAACGCACTGGTATGAAGCGGACGGTCAGTGGGAGGTGATCCTTGAGGATACTTCGGATATTGAGATTCATGTGGAGACGCTTGCGGGAGAAGAGCTTCAGGTGGAGACGGTTTCCCTGGAAGGACTTCCGGACCGGCGGGATTATTCTCTCAGAATCCAGATCGAGGTGCTGTTCATGGATGAGAGGACCTGCATACTGTCGTTCAAGGATGTGGGATTCGGAGAATTCTTCCCGTCCACGGGATTTCAGGTGGAGAAGACCATACATTTAGGAGGAATCAATGGGCAGTTTAATTCTATGTCATAACAAGCGGGCAAGACAGCCCTATGAGATAGCCAGGATTCATATGCGGATCTATACGATCGAGGAGCTGTGCTATTATATCTGCAATAATCTCTATCTGATCGACTACACGATGGTGAACAGACAGCTCTGCAACTGGATCGACAGGGAATTGGAACTGCCGAAGCTTGCGGAGCGGCTCAGGGAGGAACTGAGACAGAATTGTACGATGGAGCAGTTTGTGCTGACGATCCTTCGGGAGTCTACCATCTATGCCACCGGGGACATCAATAAGATCCAGGGGATTCTGGAGCATCTGCAGAACTTAAAAGACGTGGAGAGGATGAAGTATAAGGCGGACAGCCTGCAGAAAAGTGGCGAGTATGAGACGGCGATCCTGGTTTACCAGTCCATCATCAACCGGGAATGGGATAATTCCATCAGCAAGATCTTCTACGGAAGGGTCTATGCGAGCCTTGGAGCCGCCTATGGAAGCAGATTCCTGTATGAAGAGGCGGCGAAGGTATATCTGGAAGCGTACCGGATCTGCGGGGATATGGAGCTCCTTCGGACCTATCTGTATTGCTGTTATAAGGCGCTGCCCCAGGATCAGTATGTGAAGATGCTGTCGGGGAATTCGGTATTTCTCAGTATGGACTCGGCAATGAAGGAGGAGATTCGTGAGATCCAGCGGGGAATTGATATGAATATACCGGACGAACAGTTTGAACAATGGAAAAAGGAATACCGCAGGATTGACAAGAGTTAAGCCGTATGCTAACATTACGGGGTAAAGGAGTCAGCATTCATGAGCAATTTAGAGAGACGTATGACAGGTGTAGGAGAGGAATGCGGTGTTTTTGGAGCCTATGATATGGACGGAGGCGATGTTGCCCCATCCGTATACTATGGGCTTTTTGCGTTACAGCACCGGGGACAGGAGAGCTGCGGGATCGCGGTGACGGATACCTTCGGTGAGAGAAAGGTGCATTCCAGAAAAGGCCTGGGACTGGTCAATGAAGTATTTGATGAAGAGAATCTTAATGAACTGAGAGGGAATCTGGGAGTCGGACATGTACGGTATTCGACGGCGGGAGGCACCAGGGCGGAGAATGCCATGCCGCTGGTCCTGAATTATGTCAAGGGAACCCTTGCGATCGCCCACAATGGGAATATCACCAATGCGGTGGAGCTTCGGCATGAACTGGAGTACACCGGTGCGATCTTTCAGACGACCATTGATTCGGAGGTGATCGCTTATCACATTGCGAGAGAACGCCTGAACGTGAAGAAGGTGGAAGATGCGGTCAAGCGTGCCATGAAGAAGATCAAGGGCGGCTACGCGCTGGTGATCGGTTCGCCAAGGAAGATGATCGGGGTGAGAGATCCCCATGGCCTTAAGCCGCTGTGCATCGGGAGACGCGAGAATACATATTTCCTGGCGTCGGAGAGCTGCGCCGTTGCGGCGGTAGACGGAGAGTTTATCAGAGACGTTCTTCCGGGCGAGGTCGTAAGCTTCACCAGAGACGGCATGGAATCGGATCTGTCAATGGCTGTCGATCCGGTGCGTCAGGCAAGGTGTATATTTGAGTATATTTATTTCGCGAGAACGGACAGTACCCTGGACGGGGTCAACGTCTATCATGCGAGGATCACTGCGGGAAAGGCCCTGGCAGAGTCTTTCCCGGTGGAAGCGGACCTGGTGGTCGGCGTGCCGGATTCGGGGCTGGTCGCGGCAAAGGGGTATTCCGAGCAGTCGGGGATCCCTTACGGGATGGCGTTCCACAAGAACAGCTATGTGGGGCGGACGTTCATCAAGCCCAGACAGAGCCAGCGGGAGAGCAGTGTCAAGATCAAGCTCAATGTGATCGAGGAAGTGGTGAGAGGCAAGAGGATCGTCATGGTGGATGATTCTATTGTGCGGGGAACGACCTGTGCCAATATCATCAAGATGCTGAAGAAGGCGGGAGCCGCGGAGGTTCATGTAAGGATCAGCTCGCCGCCGTTCTTATATCCATGTTATTTCGGAACAGATGTGCCTTCCAACGAGCAGCTTATCGCACATTCCCACACCACAGAGCAGATCCGGGAGCTGATTGGGGCAGATTCCCTGGGATATATGGAGATCGGGAAGCTTAGGAGCATGGTGGACGGGCTCGCCTACTGCGATGCATGCTTTACTGGGCGGTACCCCATGGAAGTTCCGGGGAAGGATGTATCCCAGGCATTCGAGTAGAGCTTATAAAAATAGAAAAGGAGAATAGAAACATGAGCTACGATAAATACCAAAGTCCTCTTTCTGAGCGTTATGCCAGCAAGGAGATGCAGTATATTTTTTCACCGGATAAGAAATTCAAGACCTGGAGAAGGTTGTGGATCGCGCTTGCGGAGACGGAGAAGGAGTTAGGGCTTCCGATCACGGACGAGCAGATCGAAGAGCTGAAAGCACACGCGGAGGATATCAATTACGAGGTGGCCAGGGAGAGGGAGCGTGTTGTCCGCCACGATGTGATGTCCCATGTGTATGCCTACGGGCAGCAGTGCCCCAAGGCCAAGGGAATCATCCACCTTGGCGCGACCTCCTGTTATGTTGGAGATAATACGGATATGATCGTGATGTACGAGGCGCTTGAGATCGTCAGGAAGAAGCTTGTGAATGTGATCGCCGAGCTTGCAGGGTTTGCTGATGAGTACAAGGGCCTGCCGACTCTGGCATTCACCCATTTTCAGCCTGCACAGCCTACGACCGTAGGGAAGCGGGCGACACTTTGGATGCAGGAATTCGCCATGGACCTTGAAGACCTGGAATATGTGAAGAGTACCTTGAAGCTCTTAGGCTCCAAAGGCACTACCGGCACTCAGGCAAGCTTTCTTGAATTGTTTGAGGGCGACCAGGAGAAGATCGATCAGATTGACCCGATGATCGCGAAGAAGATGGGATTCGAGACCTGTTATCCGGTGTCTGGACAGACTTATTCCAGGAAGGTGGATACCAGGGTGCTGAACGTATTGGCGGGGATTGCTGCCAGCGCCCACAAGTTCTCTAATGATATCCGTCTGCTCCAGCATTTGAAAGAGGTAGAGGAGCCGTTTGAGAAGACGCAGATCGGTTCTTCGGCCATGGCTTATAAGAGGAATCCGATGAGAAGCGAGAGGATCGCGTCGTTGTCCAGATATGTAATGATCGATGCGCTGAATCCGGCGGTCACGTCCGCGACTCAGTGGTTTGAGCGGACGCTGGATGATTCCGCCAACAAGCGGCTGAGCGTGCCGGAAGGATTTCTAGCCATTGACGGGATCCTGGATCTGTGTCTGAATGTGGTGGACGGGCTTGTGGTCTATCCAAAGGTGATCGAGAAGCGTCTGATGTCAGAACTGCCGTTTATGGCGACGGAGAATATCATGATGGATGCCGTGAAAGCAGGCGGGGACCGGCAGGAGCTCCATGAGAGGATCCGGGAATTGTCCATGGAAGCAGGCAGAAACGTGAAGGAGAAGGGACTGGATAACAATCTGCTGGAGCTGATTGCAGAGGATGCGGCGTTTAATCTCACTCTTGATGAGTTGAAGGAGACTATGGATCCGGCCAAATATGTAGGCCGTGCTCCTGTTCAGGTGGAGGCGTATCTTAAGAAGGTGATACGTCCGCTGCTTGAAAAGAATCAGGAAGTACTTGGGATGAAGGCGCAGATTCATGTTTAAAATGTTAGAATTTGTTACAAATTTGGCAAATTGCCCAATTAAAAAAATAATAAGAAAAAGTTATCAGGAGACCAGGCGAAAAATCAAGAGATTTCGCCTGGTTTTTTATTCATCTTGGACAAGATTCCACAAAATATATACAATATAGACAAAAAACATGAAAAGAACCACAGCATATTGAATAAAACATTTTTTAATGGTATGATAGAGAAGATGAATAGCTTCTATTCAATCTATCTATAGAAAAAGGGGGAATTTAGTGATGGAAGCGATGTTGAATAATATTTTCTCGACATTAGGCAGTTATCTGTCAAACTACATTCTGATCGTTGCACTTCTTGGCGGCGGTATCTGGTTCACGGTAAGGCTTGGATTTATCCAGGTGAAAGGTTTTGGCGAAGGAATGCGCAGAACCTTCGGCGGGATGTTCAAGAAAAGCGGCGATAAGGCGGGAGCGGACGGTATGTCTTCTTTTCAGGCTCTTGCGACAGCGATCGCGGCTCAGGTAGGTACCGGTAACATTGCCGGAGCGGCAACAGCTCTTGCGATCGGCGGTCCGGGAGCGATCTTCTGGATGTGGATCGCGGCATTCCTTGGAATGGCTACGATCTATGCCGAGGCGATCATGGCACAGAAGTATAAAAAGGTCGGCGATGACGGCGAAGTAACAGGCGGTCCGGTATATTACATCCGTGCAGCTTTTTCAGGTACTTTTGGTAAGGTATTGGCAGGTATCTTCGCTGTTTTGATTACCTTGGCGCTTGGTTTCATGGGTAATGCCGTACAGTCCAACTCCATCGCGGCAGCGTTCAATACTGCATTTGGATTACCGCAGTGGATCATGGGTGTCATCCTTGCAGTGCTTGCTCTGTTCGTATTCTTGGGCGGTACCGGACGTATTGCGAAGATCACGGAGCTGATCGTTCCAATCATGGCAGCTTTCTACATAGTTGGTTCTCTGATTGTGATCATTGTTAATATTAAGGAACTTCCGTATGCGATCCATGCGATCGTTGTAGGGGCATTCGCACCTTCCTCTATTGTCGGCGGTGCTGCCGGTGCAACGATGAAGCTTGCCCTTACCAAGGGGGTTGCACGTGGATTGTTCTCCAATGAAGCTGGTATGGGTTCCACACCACACGCACATGCGGTTGCCAAGGTGAATCATCCGGTAGAGCAGGGATTCGTTGCGATGATCGGTGTATTTATCGATACATTCGTTATCCTGAACCTTACTGCACTCGTAATCATTATGACACATTCTATCCCGACAGGGGAGACGGGCGCAGCGCTCAGCCAGTATGCGTTCTCTACGCTGTATGGAAAGGGAGGAGACGTCTTCATTGCGATTTGTATGTTCTTCTTCGCATTCTCGACGATCCTTGGATGGTATTTCTTTGGTCAGGCGAATATTAAATATCTGTTCGGATCAAAAGCTGTTAAGGTTTATTCCATAATCGTTGCAGTATGTGTATTCCTTGGTTCACTCGCAGAGGTTGAGTTGGTATGGACCATGCAGGATACCTTCAACTCCCTGATGGTTATTCCGAATATCCTTGCACTGTTTGCATTGAGCGGAATCATCAGGCAGGTACATGACGATTATTTCAAGAATCGTAAGAAATAAATGAACAAAACTGAATAATGAATGATAAGCGCTGTGCAATGTAAGTGAAGATTGTACAGCGTTTGTTATTGTTTTTTTCATGCGGATATGGGGTGATTCATTCTCTGCTTTAGAAGTTGACAAGCATTCTTCCATCTCATATATTTGTACTGAGCGGCAGATGTTAGGGCCGAGAGTATCTATTAAAATATCAGATGACAGGGTGGACAACATGATCAATGTACAGAGTATCGAATTCTATACGGGAAGCCAGGAAGAAGTTCTTCCTGGTTTCTCGTCTGACTTCCCTTACATCGCCTCAAGGGCGAAGCTTGACCGCTATGTGGAGCGTTCTGTGCCGTGGCACTGGCATAGGACGGTAGAACTCTTCTATGTGGAGAGCGGCTCCGTTGAGTATTATACGCCTGGCGGGAAGATACAATTTCCTAAGGGTTCCGGCGGTCTGGTGAATGCAAATGTGATCCACATGACGAAGGCAATGCCGCAGACGGAAGAGACGATCCAGCTTCTTCATATTTTCGATGTCTCTCTGCTTGCGGGAGAACGCGGCAGCAGGATCGAGAACCGATACATTACGCCTGTCGCTATGGCGCCCACCGCCGCATTCATCAGTGAACGGGAATGTTACCGGATATTCAGGGAGTATCTGCATATAGCTCCGGCGGAATATATGAGGAGCTATCGTATGCAAAAGGCTTGTCAAATGTTGGCCGAAGGGCAGGAGTCTGTTACGGAGATCAGTCATGCCTGCGGACTTGGAAGCAGCAGTTATTTCGGGAAGGTATTCTATGAGTCGATGCACTGTACACCGTCGGAATACCGGAGGAAATGGCAGAATTCTGATAGAAAAGGGCAGAGATAAGATAGTTTTCCCTGAAGAAAATGCATTATAATGATAGCAGAAACAAGAAGAATTTTCACAGGAGGGAACTTATGTATTACGAAGAACGAGATTTTCTGGAGACCGCTGATCAGGAAACATTAGATCAGATTGCGTTGCGGTTGGGAATCCTTGTAAGGTAATACGTCAGTTAGAATCAGATATGGAATTTTGTAAGAACCTGTGATAGAATAACACCAGTAAAGCCTGGAGGTTGCCGAATGAGTGGTAAGAAATTTAACACAACAGGTATCTGCATACCTTCCCTGCATTATATGGTAGATACAACGGATATGATCGATCAGATTATTGACGGATATATTGAACAGGGAGAATATTTTACTATCAACCGCGCGCGTCAGTTCGGTAAGACAACGACATTGGAGCTTCTCTATCAGAGACTTAAAGAGAAATATATTGTGCTGGATATCAGCTTTGAGGCGGCGGACGAGTATTTTCAGACATTAGGGACACTTGCCAGAGGATTGATCATGGATATTTCGGAGCGGTTAAGGGCACAGCAAGTTCCAAAGCCTTTGTGTGAAGAATGGGATATCCCGGTTTCAGGAGAATTTCCGCTGCGTGATTTTGGAAGAAAGATTACGGCTCTTTGCAGCAAAAGTGACAGGGAAGTGATACTGACGATCGATGAAGTAGATAAGAATGCGGATAATCAGATATTCATGTCATTTCTGGGGCTATTAAGAGAAAAGTATCTGAAGCAGAGGAGTGGAAAAGATCATACCTTTAAATCAGTAATTCTTGCAGGAGTATATGATGTTAAGAATCTGAAATTAAAGCTGCATGCGCCGGAAGAATCCAAGTACAACAGTCCTTGGAACATTGCTGCTGATTTTACGGTCAATATGAGTCTTACGAAAACCGGAATTGCAGAGATGTTGTGCGGTTATGAGCGGGATTGCCATACAGGAATGGATATTGAATATATTGCCCGGCAGTTGTATGAATATACCTCTGGTTATCCGTTTCTTGTATCCAGATTGTGCAAGCTAATAGATGAGCAGGTGGCGGGAACAAAGGAGTTCCCGGACAGACATTCTGCATGGACAAAGGATGGTTTTCAGGCGGCAGTGAAGCTGATCTTATATGAATCCAATACATTGTTTGATGATATGCGCAAGAAGCTGGATGAATATCCGGAACTGTCTGAGATGATCTATGTACTTCTGTTTAATGGGAAAAGTATTGCATATAGTCCGGATAATCTGGCGATGGATATTGGTATGCGCTTCGGATTCATAAAATGTGCAGATGAACAGATTGCGGTTGCCAACAGGATTTTTGAAACGAGGCTTTATAATTATTATCTGGCTGAGGAGATGCTGGGAAATAATACTTACTCAGCATCTATGCAGATTAAGAATCAGTTTATTCACGGTAACGTTCTGGATATGGAGTTGATATTGAGAAAATTTGCCGAACATTTTACAGATGTATATGGAAACAGCACGGATAAATTTATCGAGGAGTATGGCCGTCTTCTGTTTCTTCTCTATTTGAAGCCGATTATCAATGGAACCGGAAATTACTATATAGAATCCAGAACCAGGAGTATGGGGCGGACAGATGTGATCGTGGATTACTTAGGGCAGCAGTATATTGTGGAAATGAAGATTTATCATGGAAATGAATATAATCTTCGGGGTGAGAATCAGTTGATGGGGTATTTGGATGATTATCACCTTAAGAAAGGGTATATGCTGAGTTTTAACTTTAATAAAAAGAAACAGGTCGGGGTTCACGAGGTAATTCTGGGAGAGAAAACGTTGATTGAAGCAATCGTGTAGGAGAGAATGGCAGATTTTGCAATTGCGGAATCTGTCATTCTTTGATACATTTTGGCAAATTGTAAAAAGTATACAATAGTCAGAAGGTGATATTGTGAATTGTGTATAAATTTGGATATTTTGAAATTAAAGGTTGCAAATGTTTTAACAATCGGTTATTATAGGTATAGGCAATGAGATATATATGAGTTGTCTATAAGTAAGGTGAGAAGAGAATACAAGAGTGGGTTGATATTTTCCAAGAGAGAGTCATAAGTGTGGCCGCCGAAGAGGCAAACCTGATTGGTAATCAGGCGAAACTTTCAGGCAAAAGGACTGGAGAATGTACCACATTCTGAATCTTGTGCTATATGATAATTTCTAGTATGTATTGATATGTTATCGGGGCAAAAGACAGAAGGGACGATTGCACGCATGATTGTGTTCAAATCGTCCTTTTTTAATACGATACCGAAGAGATGGCCGGAAGGGAGAAGTGGAAGCAGATGGGCAGTAGAGAGTATATGGTCATAACCAACAATCCTCTGGTCTGGGACAGACTTAAGGAGACACGTCATGTGGTCTACCGGGAGATTTCCTATGAAGAGATTCTAAGGGAAGTAAGAGACAGAATTCACGAAGGGCACACATTGTTATCACATCCGTTATCCGGAAGCGTGAAGCCCAATGAGACACCATACAAATCCATCATGATATCAGAACGGAAGGGGGAGGTTGACGAAGGGTCGCTTAAGTTGATTGAGAATGCCATACAAGCGTGCCGCAAATTCATATTCAAGTCTGACTTGTATGAGGAATCGGTATATGACGATTTTCAGATTATCGACTGGACTCTGTTGGAAAGCGGGATGGCATCGGCAGATGCGTTGTAATTTTTCAAAGGTTGTAAAAGCATTGCAGCTTAAAACAATAATATCAATATTCTAAGGAGGGAACCAAAAGTGAGATTAGAAATGGGACACATTTACATTAAGGATATTCAGTTTGCGGCTGAGTCTAAGATTGAAGACGGTATCCTTTATGTATCCGAAGAGGCCGTTAAAGCGGTTGCTCTCGAGGACGAGAAGATTAAGAGCGTATCATTTGATATCGCGAAGCCAGGTGAGTCTGTGAGAATCACACCGGTTAAGGACGTCATCGAGCCAAGAGTTAAGGTAGAAGGAAGAGGAGGAATCTTCCCGGGCGTGATCGCTAAGGTTGATACCGTTGGCGAAGGTAAGACATATGCACTGAAGGGCATGGCTGTTGTTACGGCTGGTAAGATCGTAGGTTTCCAGGAAGGTATCATCGATATGACCGGTCCGGGAGCAGACTATACACCATTTTCCAAGACCCTGAATCTGGTTATGATCTGTGAGCCGGTAGATGACATCAAACCGCATGATTATGAGAGGGCGGTACGTTTCGCAGGCTTCAGAGTTGCTGTATATCTCGGAGAGCTGGCACGTGAGCTTACTCCGGATGAGACGAAGGTATACGAGACATGCACCATCAAGGAAGGCATGGAGAAGTACCCGAATCTTCCAAGAGTTGCTTATGTACAGATGCTTCAGAGCCAGGGCCTTCTGCATGATACTTATGTATACGGCGTGGATGCTAAGAAGATCGTTCCGACGATCATGAGCCCGACAGAGGTTATGGACGGCGCTATCGTGTCCGGTAACTGTGTATCCGCATGTGATAAGAACCCAACTTATGTTCATTTGAACAACCCGGTTGTTCATGATATGTTTGAACAGCACGGCAAGACCTTTAACTTCGTATGCCACATCATCACCAATGAGAACGTATATCTGGCTGACAAGCAGCGTTCTTCTGACTGGACGGCGAAGTTATGTAAGATGTTAGACCTTGACGGCGTTATCGTATCTCAGGAAGGATTTGGTAATCCGGATACTGACCTGATCATGAACTGCAAGAAGATCGAAGCAGAAGGTGTTAAGACTGTTATTATTACAGACGAGTACGCAGGACGCGACGGAAAGTCTCAGTCGTTGGCTGACTCCGATCCGGCGGCAGACGCAGTTGTAACAGGCGGTAATGCGAACCAGGTAATTATCCTGCCGAAGCTTGACAAGGTAATTGGAACCTTGGATTATGTAACGAAGATTGCAGGTGCAAGTGAGGAGACACTTCGTGAGGATGGATCTCTTGAGGTTGAGCTTCAGGTACTTACAGGTGCAACCAATGAGACTGGTTTCAATAAGCTGAGTGCTAGATAAGAAGGGAGGATAAAAACATGGCTAAATTAAAAGTAGTTCATTACATCAATCAGTTCTTTGCACAGATTGGTGGAGAAGAGAAAGCAGATTATCCGGCAGAGATCCGCGTTGGCGAAGTTGTCGGACCAGGTATGGCGTTGACACAGCAGTTCGGTGAAGACGCTGAGATTGTTGCTACGATTATTTGTGGTGACTCTTATTTCAACGAGAACCTTGAGAAGGCGAAAGCAGATATCCTTGCAATGGTGAAGGATCAGGCTCCGGATGTATTCGTAGCAGGTCCTGCATTCAACGCCGGACGTTACGGTGTTGCCTGCGGTACGATTGCGGCGGCGGTTCAGGAAGAACTTGGCATCCCGGCTGTTACGGGTATGTATGTAGAGAACCCTGGCGCTGATATGTTCAAGACTCAGGTTTATATCGTATCTACGAAGAACAGCGCTGCAGGTATGAGAGACGCAGTTAAGAAGCTGGCTCCGTTGACAGTTAAGATCGGAAGAGGCGAGCCGATCGGCGCTTCCTCAGAAGAAGGATATATCCCGAACGGTGTTCGTGTGAACTTCTTCGAGAAGGAGAGAGGATCTCTCCGTGCAGTTAAGATGCTGATCAAGAAGCTTGCTGACAAGCCGTTCGAGACAGAGTTCCCGATGCCAGACTTCGACAGAGTTGACCCGAATCCGGCAGTTAAGGATCTTGCTCACGCTAAGATTGCGCTTGTTACCTCCGGCGGTATCGTTCCGAAGGGCAATCCGGACCACATTGAGAGCTCCAGTGCTTCACACTACGGTGAGTATGATATCGCAGGCGTTATGGATCTGACAGAGGAGACATACGAGACAGCACACGGCGGCTACGATCCGGTTTATGCAAATGAAGACTCTGACCGTGTATTACCGGTTGACGTACTTCGTGATATGGAGAAGGAAGGAAAGATTGGGGAGCTTCATCACCTGTTCTACACAACAACAGGTAATGGTACGGCTGTTGCATCATCCAAGGCTTTCGCTGCTGAGTTCTCTCAGAAGCTTAAGAACGATGGTGTTGACGCAGTAATCCTCACCTCCACATGAGGTACCTGTACTCGTTGCGGTGCAACGATGGTAAAAGAAGTAGAGAGAGCAGGAATCCCTGTTGTACACATCTGTACAGTAACTCCTATTTCTATGACAGTTGGTGCTAACAGAATCGTACCGGCTATCGCAATTCCACATCCTCTTGGAAATCCTGCATTGGATGCAGATGAGGAGAAGAGTCTCCGTCGTAAGATCGTTGAGAAGGCATTGGTTGCCCTTGAGACCGAAGTAGACGGACAGACTATATTCGACTAGACGCCTAGAGCACTTGGCGAGGTATTGTCGAGCCTAGTGCGAAGCGCATCTGTGCACTTGGTGAGGTTCTTTCGAACCTAGTGCAGCAGATGATACCTTACGAGGTTCTATCGAGCTTAGTGCAGCAGATGATACCTCTAAAATGTTTTAAATTTGGACAAATCAGAAAATTGTCCTTGCAGAATGTATTTTATTTTAATTTAATAAGTGATATAGTGTAACAAAGAGTTGCACTATATCACTATAAAAAAGGAGAAATTTCGTTATGAGCAAAATTTATGACGTAATTGTCCTGGGCGCAGGTCCGGCAGGTTTGGCAGCAGGACTGTACGCAGGAAGAAGCCGTCTTTCTGTTCTGATCATCGAGAAGGGTCAGGACGGCGGACAGATTGCTATCACAGATGAGATCGAGAACTATCCTGGACAGACCGTAGAAGGTGAGTCAGGACCGTCCCTGATCGCGAGAATGACAGAGCAGGCAGCAAAATTCGGCGCTGAGCGCGTATCTGACACGATTACAGAAGTATCCCTTGACGGAGAAGTTAAGGTGCTTAAGAGCGCGAAGGCTGAGTATCAGGGAAAGAACGTGATCATCGCTACAGGCGCTCATGCAAGGCCGATCGGCTGCAAGGGCGAGGCAGAGTATATGGGCAAGGGTGTCTCTTACTGTGCTACCTGTGATGCAAACTTCTTCGAGGATTTTGAAGTATATGTAGTAGGCGGCGGAGATTCTGCTGTTGAGGAAGCTATGTATCTGACGAAATTCGCAAGAAAAGTAACCATTATCCACAGAAGGAATGAGCTTCGTGCAGCGAAGTCCATTCAGGAGAAGGCGTTCAAGAATCCGAAGCTTGATTTCATGTGGGATTCTGTAGTAGAAGAGCTTGGCGGAGACGAGATCCTGTCCGAGATGACCGTTAAGAATGTGAAGACCGGAGAGATTACGAAGGTTACGGCAGACGAAGACGACGGTATGTTCGGTCTGTTTGGATTCATCGGAACCGTTCCGAATTCCAAGATCTTTGAAGGCATTATCGATATGGATGAGCGTGGATATATTAAGACGGATGAAGATATGCATACCAATATTCCAGGTGTTTACGCGGCTGGAGACGTTCGTATCAAGAGCTTAAGACAGGTAGTGACCGCAGCGGCTGACGGAGCGATCGCAGCAGTGCAGGTTGAGAGAAGCATGTCCGACTACTTCTAAGAATATTCGTTGATATACCAGATTATTCTACAAAACTCTTGTAAATAAGCACGCTTATTTATATAATATTGTCAAGCGGAAGCGTGTTTATAGGGATCTTGCCGTTATACAGCAGGATTTTCATATCATAAATCAATAAAGGAGGATGATAGAAATGATAGATGTAGATAAGAACACATTCCAGACTGAGGTTCTGGAAGCAGAAGGTTATGTATTCGTTGACTTCTACGGTGACGGATGCGTACCATGCCAGGCTTTGATGCCGAAGGTACATGAGTTCGCAGATAAGTACGGCGATAAGTTAAAATTCACATCTCTGAACACGACAAAGGCTCGCCGCCTTGCGATCGGGCAGAAGATCCTCGGCCTTCCTGTAATGGCTATCTATAAGGATGGACAGAAGGTTGAAGAGGTTGTGAAGGAAGATGCAACTCCAGAGAGTATTGAAGCGATGATTCAGAAATATATCTAATCGGATATAGTTCTTTATCATAGACAAATGTTTTTTACCACACAAGAAAGGAGAAAGCATAATTATGGCTATTTTAGAAGGGAAAAAAGCAATAATTATCGGAGACCGTGATGGAATTCCGGGACCGGCGATCGCTGAGTGCGTACAGACTGCCGGTGCAGAAGTAGTATTTTCATCAACGGAATGTTTCGTCTGAACGAGCGCAGGCGCAATGGACTTAGAGAATCAGAAGAGGGTTAAGGATTTTGCTGAAGAGTATGGTGCAGAGAACTTAGTAGTAGTTCTTGGTGCAGCAGAAGGTGAAGCTGCAGGTCTTGCAGCGGAGACTGTAACAGCAGGAGACCCGACATTCGCAGGTCCATTGACAGGGGTCCAGCTTGGACTCACGGTATATCACGTATGTGAACCAGAGATGAAGGAAGAATTCGACGAAGCTGTTTATGACGAGCAGGTTAGTATGATGGAGATGGTACTTGACGTTGACGATATCGTCAGCGAGATGAGTTCTATCAGAGATGAATTCTGTAAGTATTTGTAAGAAATAGGATTAAAGAGCGGGGAAGACTCTATGGTGACCCACCAGGGTCTTCCCCCTTTTTTCTACCCTGCCGGGCGGGAAGCTCCTTGAGGATAAGGACGGCGGGATGCCCGGACAGGATACAATACCCTTCGATATGAAGAAAAGAAAGGTGGTAAATAAGACAATGAACAGTGTAATCAAAGGTGCCAGCTACGTGCTTGCACATACACCACAGATGGTGGTATATAATGGAACAACCCAGACAACAGAGAGGATCGTAAATCCGGAGTCCGAATACCTGAAAGAGTTAGAAAGTCATCTGCGTTCCTATGAGGAATGTGTGAACTACTGGCCAAACCAGGTATATATCGGCAATGCGACACCGGACGACCTTGCAGGCGTGGAATTCCCATATTATGACAAGGCAAAGGAAGGCGCAGAGAGGTACGGAAAATACGGAGAGATCATGCCGGAAGAGGAGTTCATCCTTCTGGTACAGGCATGTGACCAGTTTGAGGTTGTCAAGATCGATAAGGACTTCGTAAGCGCACACAAGGATGCATTTGCGGCAGACCCGATCATCACAGACGACATTGTTGCAAGAGTTGAGGCGGGCGTTGAACTTGCTGAGATCGAGGCAGCAGTAAAAGACGAGCATGCAGAGGGAATCTATGTTGCAGGCAAGCTTGTTGCATGTGTAAAGAGAGCGCATGATATCGATGTGAACCTTTCTGCACACGTTATGCATGAGAACCTGATGAGCAAGGCGTCAAGCGTACTGGCTCTGTTATACGGCGTTAAGAATGCAGGTATCAGCAAGGATGATATCGAGTATGTGATCGACTGTGCGGAGGAAGCCTGCGGTGATATGAATCAGAGAGGCGGCGGCAACTTCGCTAAGGCAGCGGCAGAGATCGCAGGTCTTAACAATGCGACAGGTTCCGACAGCCGCGGATTCTGTGCAGGACCATCCCATGCATTGATCGAAGCAGCAGCTTTGGTAAAATCCGGCGCATACAAGTGCGTAGCTGTAACTGCCGGCGGATGTACCGCGAAGCTTGGTATGAACGGCAAAGACCATGTGAAGAAAGGCCTTCCGATCTTAGAGGACTGTCTGGCAGGCTTCTGTGTGATTCTGTCTGAGAACGACGGAGAGAATCCGGAGATCAACCTTGACATCCTGGGACGCCATACTGTCGGAACCGGAAGCGCTCCGCAGAATGTTATCGGAAGCCTTGTTGCAGATCCGCTCGAGCGAGCAGGACTTAAGATCACGGATATTGACAAGTTCTCACCTGAGATGCAGAACCCAGATATCACAAAACCAGCAGGTGCAGGCGATGTGCCGATGGCCAACTATAAGATGATCGCGGCTCTGGCTGTAAAGCGCGGCGAGCTTGACAGAAAGGAACTGGCATCTTTCAGCGCCAACCATGGTCTTACAGGATGGGCGCCGACACAGGGACATATCCCGTCAGGAGTACCTTACATCGGATTTGCAAGAGAGGACATCCTTGCAGGCAAGATCAAGAATGCGATGATCATCGGAAAAGGAAGTCTGTTCCTTGGACGTATGACAAACCTGTTCGACGGTGTTTCCTTCGTGATCCAGGCAAATACAAAGGCAGAGGCAGAGGCTGCTGCAGGCGTATCTGAGGAAGAGGTAAAGGGATTGATCGCAAAGGCGATGAAGGATTTCGCAGCTTCCCTGATCGCAGAGTAAGGGGGACGGTGACAATGGCAAATAATATTGAGAGAATGATTGCCGATACCTTTATGGAGATGGCTCAGGGTCTTGAGACGGGAAGCTTTGGAAAGAGACCGAAGGTAGCTCTTACAGGTATGGGAAGCGAGCATGGAGAAGAGAACTCCATGAAGGCGGCCGTAGAGGCGGCAAAAGACGGGATTGACGTATATTATATCGGAACATTAGAGGCAGAAGGCGTTACAACCATCAAAGTGGCCAATGATGAGGAAGGCCATGACCGTATGGAAGAGATGCTGAAAAATAAAGAAGTAGACGCGGCAGTTACTATGCATTTTCCATTCCCGATCGGCGTATCTACCGTGGGACGCTGCGTGACACCGGCTACAGCGAAGGAGATGTTCATCGCGAATACGACCGGGACATCCAGCACGGACCGTATTGAAGGAATGATCAAGAATGCGATCTACGGAATCATCACTGCGAAGGCATGCGGCAATGCGAATCCAACCGTAGGTATCCTGAATGTTGACGGCGCCCGTCAGACGGAGAAGGCGTTGAAGCAGTTGCAGGAGAAGGGATATGATATCGCATTTGCAGAGTCCGGAAGGGCAGACGGCGGATGCGTTATGAGAGGAAACGACGTGCTGCAGGCATCTCCTGACATTATGGTAACGGATTCTCTTACGGGAAATATCCTGGTTAAGATGTTATCCTCGTTCAACACAGGCGGAAGCTTCGAGGCAACAGGCTATGGCTATGGACCTGGAATCGGAGAAGGCTACGAGCAGTTAGTCATGATCGTATCAAGAGCAAGCGGCGCTCCGGTAATTGCCAATGCGATCCGCTATGCGGGACAGCTTGTAAGAGGCAAGGTGTTCGAGGTCGCGAAGGCAGAATTCGCAGCAGCGAAGAAAGCAGGCCTTAAGGAGATCTTAGATGCGCTGAAGGCTTCTCAGAAATCTGCAGGCGCGGCAGAAGAGGTAAAAGAACCTCCGAAGGAGATCGTAACTGCGCAGATCGCAGGTATCGAGGTCATGGACTTAGAAGATGCGGTAAAGGCATTGTGGAAGATCAATATCTATGCGGAGAGCGGAATGGGATGTACCGGACCGATCGTCCGTGTATCTGATGCGAACCTTGCGAAGGCAGAGGAAGAGCTTAAGAAGGCCGGATATGTTAATTAGATTTATTGAGATAATATGAATTGGAAGAAGAGCGGTATCTTATGTTAAGACGCCGCTTTTCTTATTGGTTTCTTTGATACAGGTAATTTTACCCTGTAATTTTCTGAAGTACGGTGCTATAATGAGGAAACGGGAGCATAGCTTTTAATATTTGGAGGGCAGATTATGAAGATCCGGCAGATAACGAGGAATAAAGATGAATACATGAATTTGCTGCTGATGGCTGACCCGCAGGAGGATATGATCGAGAGATATCTGGACAAAAGTGATCTGTATGTGCTGGTCAACGGCGGGGACGTCTGCACTGTCTGTGTGGTGGAGCCGCTGAAGAACCGAAAATGTGAATTGAAGAATATAGCCACCCGGACAGAGGACAGAGGGAAGGGCTATGCAAAATACATGCTTCGTTATATCTGTGAGAGATACAGCGCTGCCTGTGACGTCATGTATGTGGGAACGGGCAATTATAAAGAAATCATAGGCTTCTATGAACAGTGCGGGTTTATCCATTCCCATATCGTTGCGAACTTCTTCTCGGAGAATTACAGGGAGCCGATCTATGAAGACGGTGTCCGGCTTACGGATATGATCTATCTCAAGAAGCAGTTGGATTCATCGGTAGATGTAAAGAAGGTAGTGGATCTGGCCCTGGAAGCGGGACGGATATTGCTTAAGAACGGTGCGGAGATCTTCCGTGTGGATGAGACGATCACACGGATCTGCAACAGCTTCCATGTGGAATATGTAGATACATTTATCTTAAGCCATGCAATATTCGTCAGTGCGGAGAATGGCGTGGAGGAGGCGTATACCAAGGTGAAGCAGATCCCGCTGTCCGCATCTCATCTGGGAATCGTGGCGGAGGTGAATGAGCTGTCAAGAGAGATCGCCGGCGGATTCGTCAGCATTGAGGAGGCGAAGGAGAGACTTCGCAGGATCGATCAGATGCCGGCTAAGAGGAGTTATTTTCAGGTGCTTGCGGCGGGCATGGGAAGCGGGAGTTTTGGTTATCTTCTGGGGGCGACGGCGCTTGAGAGTGTGATCGCGTTTGGTATCGGGTGTATCCTGTACATGTGGGTGCTGACTGCGAAGAAGTACAATATCTCTAAGATGCTTGTGAATATCATAGGAGGAGTGATCATCACGGTTCTGGCGCTTGCGGCGCTTCATCTGCCGTTTGCGGCGCCGGTGAAGATCGATGGGATGATCATCGGCGGGATCATGCCGCTGGTGCCGGGGCTTGCGTTCGTGAATGCGATCAGGGATATTGCGGACAGTGATTTCCTGTCGGGTACGGTGCGGATGATCGACGCGCTTCTGGTGTTCGTCTATATCGCGGTGGGAGTAGGTTTTGCGCTCAGTGTGTATAACAATATGGGAGGAGGTCTTATGCTGTGATACATAATTTTATCATGCATGTGATCTGTCCGTTTGTGGGTACGGTTGCATTCGCGGTCCTGTTCAATGTTCCTAAGAGGTTCTATCTGTGCTGCGGATGCACCGGAGCAGCGGGATGGCTGATGTACCATATGGTGATGATTTACGGCGGTTCCGCTGCAACGGCGTCATTTTGCGGTACATTGGTGGTAGTCCTGCTGTCAAGGATTCTGACGGTGATCATGAAGTGCCCGATCACGATCTTCCTGGTGTCCGGCATCATTCCGTTGGTGCCGGGGGCGGGAGTCTATTATACGGTATTCTATATGGTGAATAACGAACTTGCGGAGGCGGCAAGAAGGGGAATGGAGTCTGCGAAGATTGCATTTGCCATCGTGCTTGCTATTGTATTCGTGGTATCACTTCCAAGGAAATATTTCCAACCTCTGTACTGGAGGGAAAGGAAGGAAAGAAAAATCAGAAAAGGTTGAAGGATATTCGGAGTCTGTGGTACAATGTGAAAAAGCATATTGTATAGTTGTAGAGGAGGTTTTGGGATATGTTAGAAGGTAATTTGCTTCAGATCCTGCAGGAAAGCAGATACACGACGGTTTTGAGCGGATTTGGCATGCTGCTTGAAAGTGGATATCCGTCCCTTCGAGATGGTGAGAAGTCTTATGATATAGAACAGAAATACGGTTACTCTATGGAAGAGATGTTCTCAAGCTCTTTTTATTCGACACGTAAGGTTCAGTTCTTTGAATTCTACCGCAAAGAGCTGTTAAGCCATCTTGACAAGCCGCCGGGGAAGGGGTTTTTGGCAATGGCGGAATTGGAGAGGAGAGGACTATTCCAGTCGATCATCACCAGGAGGATCTTCGGCTTGCCCGGAAAGGCCGGATGTAAGAATGTGATCGAACTGCACGGCAATGTATATGATAATTTCTGTCCCCACTGCGGACGCAAGTATCCGATGGAGTACATAAGGGATTCCGTGAGAGTTCCGCTGTGCGAGAGCTGTAAGACACCTGTCAGGCCGAGGGTGTGCCTGTTCGGCGAGATGGTGGATAACGCCGTGATCACGAGGGCGGCGGAAGAGATACAGAAGGCGGAGGTGCTGCTGGTCCTGGGAACCACTTTAAGCTCTCACCTGTGCAGCCAGTTGATCGACTATTACGAGGGAGACAAACTGATCCTTGTGAACGAAGAGCCGCATCACGCGGACAGATTTGCAGATATTGTGATCCACGAGAGGGTGGATGAGATGTTAGAGAGATTACAGAGAGAATTGGGAGAGTAGACATGAGCAGAGTAAGAACAAGATTTGCGCCAAGCCCTACCGGGAGGATGCACGTAGGGAACTTAAGGACGGCGCTTTATGCATACCTGATCGCGAAGCATGAGGACGGAGATTTTATGCTCCGGATAGAGGATACGGATCAGGAACGATTTGTAGAAGGGGCGCTGGAGATCATCTACCATACCCTTGAGGAGACCGGACTTGTCCATGATGAGGGGCCGGATAAGGACGGCGGAGTAGGACCCTATGTGCAGAGTGAGAGGAATGCTTCCGGATTATATCTGAAGTACGCGAAGCAGTTGATCGAGCAGGGGAATGCTTATTACTGCTTCTGCGATAAGGAGAGACTTGCGTCTCTTAAGAGCAGCGTGTCAGAGAACGGGGGAGCAGAGATCGTCGTCTATGATAAGCACTGTCTGGGACTTAGCAGGGAAGAGGTAGAGGCGAATCTTGCGGCAGGCAAGCCTTATGTTATCCGATTTAATATGCCTGTAGAAGGAACTACGACCTTCCAGGATGATATATACGGGGAGATCACCGTGCCAAATGCAGAACTTGAGGATCTGATCTTGATCAAATCAGACGGATATCCTACCTATAATTTTGCCAATGTGATCGACGACCATCTGATGGGGATCACTCATGTTGTGCGGGGCAATGAGTATCTGTCATCAGCGCCGAAGTACAATAAGATCTACGAGGCGTTTGGCTGGGAGGTTCCCACGTATGTGCATTGTCCGCTTATTACGGATGAGAACCACAAGAAGCTGAGCAAGCGGTGCGGCCATTCTTCTTATGAGGATCTGATCGACCAGGGCTTTATCACAGAGGCTGTTGTGAATTACGTGGCGCTGCTTGGCTGGTGTCCTGCGGGGAATCAGGAGATCTTCTCACTGGAAGAGTTGGTGCGGGAGTTTGACTACCGTCATATGAGCAAGTCGCCGGCTGTCTTTGATATCGTGAAATTAAGATGGATGAACGGCGAATATTTCAAAGCCATGGATGAAGAGCGGTTCTATCAGATGGCGAAGCCGCATATCGAAGCGGTTGTGACAAGGGACTGCGACTTAAGGAAGATCGCAGGGCTAGTCAGGACCAGGATTGAAGTGTTCCCGGATATCCGGGAGCAGATTGATTTCTTCGAGGAGCTTCCAGAGTATGATACCGCGATGTACTGCCACAAGAAGATGAAGACCAACGAGGAGAAGGCCTTAGGCGTGCTTGAGGATGTCCTGCCGCTTCTTGAGACACAGGAGGATTACAGCAACGACGCGTTGTTTGCATTGCTGAAGGGATATGTGGACGAGAAGGGATACAAGACCGGATTCGTGATGTGGCCGGTCAGGACTGCCGTGTCCGGGAAGCAGAACACTCCGGGCGGAGCAACGGAGATTATGGAGATTCTGGGCAAAGAAGAATCCCTTAAGAGGATCCGCAAGGGTATTGAATTATTGAAGGGGAATCTATGAGTCTGAACCACGCTCAGAGTACGGCGGTCGCTCACAGAGACGGACCGTGTATGGTCCTTGCCGGTCCCGGTTCCGGGAAAACGCTTACCATTGCAAAGAGAATTGAATATTTGATCACAAGATATAAGGTAAGGCCAGAAGAGATTCTGGTCATTACCTTTACTAAATGTGCTGCAAGAGAGATGAAAGAGCGGTTCCGTCAGGTGATGGGAACTGCGGGGATGCCGGTCACCTTCGGGACATTCCACGGCATTTATTACGGGATCCTGAAATGGGCATACAGGCTTGACCAGTCGAATCTTCTGACGGATGAGGAGAAATACGCGCTGATACGCCAGGAGGCGTTGAAGCTTGAGTGGGAAGAGCTTGCTCAGGCTGAGGATGAGAGAGACTATCTGAAGGAGCTTGCGGCCGAGATCGGTAATATAAAGAACAATTGTTATGACATAGAGGCCTATGAATCGGTGCGCTACGGGGAACAGCGCTTCCGCAGGCTGTATCATTCCTATGAGGGGGAGAAGAAGAGGCTTCGTAAGATTGATTTCGAGGATATGCTCGTTATGTGCCGCAGTCTCTTCCTGAAAAGACCGGATATCCTTGGGAGATGGCAGGAAAAGTTCAGGTACATTCTGGTAGATGAATTCCAGGATGTGAATCAGGCACAGTATGATGTGGTGCGAATGCTGGCGGCTCCCCGGAACAACCTGTTTGTGGTGGGGGATGACGACCAGTCTGTCTATGGGTTTAGGGGAGCGAAGCCGGGGATCATGATGGAATTCGCGAAGGATTATCCGGAGGCTAAGAAGGTTCTCCTGGATGTGAATTACCGCTCTGCCGCCCATATCGTGGAAGGCGCGCTTAGAGTGATCGCCCATAATGAGGAGCGTTATGATAAGAAGATCCGTGCGAAGAAGGATAAGGGAGAGACGATCCATGTGCAAGAGGTAAGAGATCCGATGGAGGAAGGCAGATATGTCTTTGGGCAGATCCGGGAGTATCAGAAAGCAGGGATTTCCTATAAGGAGATGGCAGTGTTATACAGGACAGCCATAGATGCAAGGGCATTGTCAGAGGTGCTTTCAGAGCGCCAGGTCCCGTTTGTGATGAAGGAGAAGATCACAAGTCTGTATGATCATTTTATCGGGATGGATATCATGAGTTATCTTCATCTGTCCCAGGGGCATTATGAGAGGAAATATTTCCTGCGGGTTGCGAACAGGCCGAAGCGTTACATCAGCCGTGACAGTATGAGGGAAGGAAAAGTCTCTTATGAGTCTCTGCGGAATTTCTACTGTGACAAGGACTGGATGATGGACCGGATCGACCAATGGGAATGGGATATGAAGATGCTGAAGAATCAGGCGCCTTATGCAGCCATCCAGTATATCCGCAAAGGGATCGGATATGATGAATTCCTGCGTGAATATGCGGCCGGCAAAGGGATATCGGAAGAAGATCTTTTGACGGTCCTTGAGGAGATCCAGCAGAATTCCAGAGAATATCAGACTATCGAAGAGTGGTTCGTCCATGTGGAGAACTATAAGGAAATGCTTGAAAAGCAGAAGGCAAAAGGCGGCAGGGAAGCAGCGGATGGAGATGGGGTTATGCTTATGACCATGCATGGGGCAAAGGGACTTGAATATGAGGTGGTCTTCGTGATCGAAGGCAATGAGGGCAGCACCCCTTATAAGAAAGCGAAGACAAAGGAAGCCCTGGAGGAAGAGCGGCGTCTGTTCTATGTTGCGATGACGCGGGCGAAGAGTAAGCTGATCATCAGCTATGTAAAAGAAAAAAACGGAAAAGACGTAAGTCCTTCCCGTTTTGTCGAAGAGCTACTCCTCGTCTGATTCTTCGAATTCCTGAGTGTCCATCCATTCGTCGAATGCGTCCGCGGCTATCTCATACTCTTCATCGTCCTCAATATTCTCAAGTTCCGGTTCTCCGTCAGGGGTCTCGACATAGCGGTAGAGATAGACGTCGCCGTCCTCGGCGCCGCCGTCTTCATTCAGGGGAAGAAGGGCGATGTATTCTCGCCCTGCCGCTTCGAACAGGGTTAAGATCGCACATTGAACGACTTCATCATTGTCGAGGGTCAGTTCAACAGTCATGTATTCATCCATAGTATCCGTCTCCTTTGTTTAGGTACTTTTCCGTTACTGTTTACTCCTGGACCGTGCACCACGCTGCACGGTCACAGACCAGTGCATTACCAAGGCAAGAATCCGACCTCTTGCCGTAAGGCAACTTGAAATAGGGCGGATTCGTTGCTGTGAGCGCCGTAGGTGCGAACAGTAACACTTTTACTGTAACAGAGGACGGGAGAAAAAGCAAGAATATCTAGCCAAACACAAAAAAATGTTGTAAAATGTAGATGGCGTGAGTGAGACGGAATGATAAGAGAGGGGCAGGAAGGAGAATGTTCATGAGAAAGAAGGTGCTGTTGAGGGTATCGGTCGTAATACTCATATGCATTTTCGGATTGTCTGCATGTAAGAAGAACGTGGGAACGCCCGAAGACAATGCGGTTACCGAAGAAGTACAGGAAGATGAGATGCCCGAAGAGGATGTATATGTATTCGGATTTACGGGAATTGATATGGAGAACCCTTATTTTATAACCCTGGAGTCGGCAATTCGCGAGAAGCTTGAGACGGAAGGGCCTTACAGCCTGATCACGAAGGATCCGGCCTCGGACCCGGACCTGCAGGCGCAGCAGATTCGGGAGATGATCGAGGAAGGGATCAACGCTATATTCTTATGTCCGGTAGATTGGGAGAAGATAACTCCATCGCTGGAGGAGCTTAAGGAGGCGGATGTTAAGATCATCAATGTAGATACCCAGGTAAAAGAGATGGATTATGTGGATGCATATATCGGATCGGATAACCGGGAAGCAGGGTACATCTGCGGAGAGGATCTGATCAGCAGGTGTCCGGAAGGAGGGACGGTGGCGATCCTAGAATGTCCGACGCAGAATTCGATCAACGACCGTATCACCGGATTTGAGGAAGCAGTCGCATTGGCGGAGAAGGGATTCGAGGTTGTAAGAAGAGAAGATACCAACGGCGAATTCGAGAAAGCACTGGAGGCGGCAAAGGCGATCGTGAAGGATTATCCAGATGTGACGGCGATCATGTGCGGGAATGATCAGTTGGCGGTTGCAGCCAAGACGGCGGTGAATCTTGAGGGTCTTAAGCAGGTGATCATCTATGGCGTGGACGGTTCGCCGGATATCAAGAAGGAATTGAAGAAATCAAACGGTCAGATCGCCGGTACGGCGGCGCAGTCTCCGATCAGTATGGGGAAGACGGCGGCGAAGACTGCCGTAGGTCTGCTGAGCGGCGAAGAGTATGAGAGAGAGATTTATGTAGAAGTATTTATGATCGATAAAGATAATGTTGATATGTATGGAGTAGACGGATGGCAGTAGAGCGATAGCAGGAAGGATAAGGCATGAAGGAGATACAGGGGAGGCCCTTACCATTAGGAACTACAATGATAGGCAATGCAGTCAATTTCTCTGTGGCGGTACCGCAGGAAAAGGAATGTCAATTGTTATTATATCGGGCCAGGGCAAAGAAACCATCTGCTATATATGAGATGAACAGGGAGATCGGAGAAGTTCGTTATCTTGCCCTGGAGGGTTTGGAACCATCGAAGTATGAATACAATTACCGGATCGGCGGGAAGATCGTGGTCGATCCATATGTGAAAGCGATAGCCGGGAGAAAGACCTGGGGGCGGGTATGCGACATCCAGAAGCATGAAGTGAGAGGTATCCTGTATGATGAAGATTATGACTGGGAGGGGGATGAACCCTTACGCCTTCCGTATCACAGTATTATCGCATACAGCCTGCATATACGGGGGTTTACCAGACATACTTCTTCCAGAGTCCAGAGTAAGGGGACATTTTCAGGGGTGATCGAGAAGCTGCCTTATCTTAAGGATCTGGGAATCAATCAGATACAGTGTATGCCGGTCTATGATTTTGAGGAATGTATGCAGTACCGGAATTACTGGGGGTACGGTCCTGCTTATTGCTTCGCGCCCAAGAGTTCTTATGCGGCTTCTGAGGATGCGGTGCGGGAGCTTAAGGATATGGTGAAGGCATGCCATCAGGCAGGGATCGAAGTGGTGCTTGAGATGCCGTTCACGGAAGAGGTCTCGAAACAGATGATGGAAGAGTGCCTGCGTTATTACATGATCGAGTATCATATAGACGGGTTCATCCTGAATCCGCAGATTGCACCGATGACAGCGATCTATGCAGATCCGATCCTTAAGAAGACGAAGATCATGGTTCATCAGATTGATTTTCAGACGGTTATGCGCCGTTTCCTTAAAGGAGACGAGGGGATGGTTGAAAGTGTCATGTACTGGCTAAAGCATATTTCCGGGAAGGACGGTATCTTCAACTGTATTGCCAACCAGAATGGATTTACATTACAGGACATGGTGTCTTATGACAGGAAGCATAATGAGATGAACGGAGAACACAATCAGGACGGTCCGGAATATAATTACAGTTGGAATTGCGGGGCAGAGGGGCCGACCAGAAAGAGAGCGATCATGGGCCTCAGGAACCGGCAGATGCGGAATGCATTTTTCCTGCTTCTGTTGGCGCAGGGAACGCCGTGCATTCTTGCGGGAGATGAGTTTGGCAATTCCCAGAAGGGGAATAATAATGTATACTGTCAGGATAACCCGGTGGGATGGACGGACTGGAGCAGGCTTGAGAAGAACCAGGAGCTGCATGATTTTGTGAAGAAGCTGATAGGGATCAGAAAAGCGCATCCGGTATTCTGGCCCAGAGAAGAGATGTGCGGGATCGACCAGATGAGCTGCGGGGTTCCGGATGTATCTTACCATGGAGAGAATGCGTGGAGGGCGCCGTCAGAGGTGTTCAGCAGACAGCTTGGCGTCTATTACAGCGGAGCGGTTGTCGGCGGGGAGGATTGTTTTGTCGCTTATAATATGCATTGGATCAAGCATTCCTTTGCTTTGCCGGCGTTATCCAGGAAGAAAAAGTGGTACAAGATCGCTTCAACAGAAGAAGGGATCTTAGAGTCGGCAGAGCTTCTTGAGAATCAGCGCATGGTGGCCCTCAGGGAACGGACGGTCATGATTATTGTAGGCAGGGAGGAACATGGAGAGAAGAAAGGCAAGGCAAGGGCTGACATCGTATCAGCTTAAATGGATCGCGGTCATAACAATGGTGATCGACCATATCGGGGCGGTGTTATTCCCGGGGGAATTGATATGGCGCATAATCGGGCGGCTGTCGTTCCCGATCTTCTGTTTTCTGCTGACAGAAGGATTCTGCCATACCCATAACAGGAAGGCTTATATGCAGAGGCTAGGCGTGTTTGCCCTGGTCTCCGAGATTCCCTATGATCTTACCTTCCATGGGAGGCTGTTGGAGCTTGAACGGCAGAATATATTTTTCACATTGCTTTTGGGTGTGATTCTGCTGCATCTGCTTGAGAGCGGCGGACAATGGCTGCTGCAGGCGGCAAAGGTCCTGTTCATGATGTGGATCGCGGAGGTTTTTAAGGTGGATTATGGATATGAAGGGATGCTTCTGGTCTGTATCTTCTATCTGTTAAGGGAACATCTGTGGCTTAAGGCAGCAGGAGGCGTATTGTGGAATTTCCTCTGGGAGAACCGCCTCCAGGCCTTCGGCGGGTTTGCCGTACTGCCGATTCTGCTGTATAACGGTGAGCGCGGAAGGAAGATGACATACTTCTTCTACATCTTCTACCCGGCGCATCTTCTGGCGCTGCATGTGATCGACATCTATGTGCTGAGCGCCTGATATCCGTTACAGTGCGTGATGTATACTTGCTAGGACACCGTATAATTCTTCGGCTTCGATCTGTCCCGGGGCGGAGGCCATGGAGCCGGACCCAAAGGTCATGCAGGAGCCGAATACTTCGCAGGAGAATCGGCTGATACTGCCAAGGCCGGACATGGACATGGTGATGATCGGACGGTCGGCGTAATCAGAAGCCATCTCTTCCGTTGCGGCAAGGAGGGTGATTACATCCCTCCGGTTCTGCGGCATCACGGCGATCTTGGGGATATCCGCACCCATATCCTGCATTCTGCGCAGCCGGTATACGATATCGCTCTGAGACGGGGTCTTGCCGAAATCATGATTCGATACCACGGCCTTTGCGTGGTTGGCATGGATGAAGGAGATCAGATCATGGACGATTGCATCTCCGGTGAAGAGTTCCACGTCGATCAAGTCCGCCATGCAGGTTGCTGCCGCGGCTTTATTGAGTTCTGTATAAGTGCGGGAGTCCATCTTGCGGACACCGCCTTCTTCTGCTGTGCGGAAGGTGAACAGAAGAGGGGTATCGCCAAGGATACCGCGTATTCCGGTCAATACATCTGTCACCCGGTCAATCTCTTCTACGCCTTCGAACCAGTCTGCACGCCATTCCATTAAGTCCATATGCATATTCTGATACTGCCTGGTCAGGGAGAGGATCTCGTCTCTTGTCCTGCCGATATTCGGGATGCAGATTGCGGGTATGCCTGTTCCAAGGGTCAGATTCCTTATCTTAACTGTATTCATAAGCATTCTCCAATTCTATGTTCGTTACTGTTCGTACAAATCATATCAGATTCTATATTAGCAGATATTTTGCGTAGATTCAAATGCAAAAAAAGTATATTTCACAGAACAGACGCATATAGTGTTAACAGTTCAGACCGAGGGAACATGTAACAGCATGAATGGAAGGGGCTTAGAGCATGGAGCAATATCATTTGTACAGGGACATACAGGCAAGGACAAACGGTGAGATATACATAGGAGTCGTAGGCCCGGTCAGGACGGGGAAATCTACATTTATCAAACGGTTCATGGATGTGTTGGTGTTGCCGCATATGGAAGATGAGCATGGAAAAGCAAGAACGAAGGATGAACTTCCCCAGTCTGCATCGGGAAGGACGATCATGACGACGGAACCCAAATTCGTACCCAAAGAGGCGGCAGAGATCAGGCTGTCCGAGGATGTGAAGGTACGGGTAAGGCTGATCGATTGTGTTGGTTATATGGTAGAGGGAGCGTCAGGTCATGCGGAGGGAGGAGAGGAGCGTCAGGTCAAGACGCCGTGGTTTGACCATGAGATTCCATTTACCAAGGCGGCAGGGATCGGAACCAGGAAGGTGATCCATGACCATGCCACCATCGGGATCGTGATTACGACAGACGGAAGTATCACGGATATTCCGCAGGAGAACTATCGGGATGCGACAGAGAAGACGATCCGGGAGCTGCAGAGCATAGGGAAGCCGTTCGTGGTGCTGGTCAATTCAAAGAAGCCCTTCGGGGATGAGGCGAAGCAGGCGGCGCTGGAATGTGAGCAACAGTATGGTGTGTGTGCGATACCGGTAAACTGCGAGCAGTTGAAGGAGGAGGATATCACCCGGATCATGGAAGCGGTATTATATGAGTTCCCGGTATCAGAGGTACAGTTCTTCATTCCCAAATGGGTAGAGATGCTGCCCAGGGACCATAAGATCAAGCAGGAGTTGTTGGTACATATCAAGGATATTTTAAACCGTTTCGGAGAGATCAAGGACGCGGTGAACGGAATAGAGATGCCGGAGTGCAGCTATATCGAAGAGATGAAAGTGGACCATATTGAGATGGATACCGGGTGCGTGAAGGTGCGGATCGGCGTTGCGGAACGATTCTATTATGAGATGTTAAGCGAACTGACCGGAACCCACATTGCAGGTCAGTATGAGCTGGTGGCGGCTATGAAGAACTTATCAGAATTGAAGGCAGAGTACGAAGGAGTGCGGGACGCATTTGCATCGGTACGGGTAAGGGGGTACGGGGTGGTCAGCCCCAAAAAAGACGAGATCACCCTGGAAGAGCCCACCATCATCAAGCAAGGGAATAAATACGGGGTTAAGATCCATTCGGAAGCGCCTTCCATTCATCTTATCCGTGCAAATATTGAGACAGAGATCGCGCCGATCGTGGGAAATGAGCAGCAGGCGCAGGATTTGATCCGTTATATCAAGGATGCGAAGGAGAGCGAGGAGGGAATCTGGGGTACGAATATCTTCGGAAAATCCATCGAAGAATTGGTGATGGACGGGATGCAGAATAAGATGGCGATGATCAATGACGAGAGCCAGGAGAAGCTGCAGAATACCATGCAGAAGATCGTAAATGACAGCAACGGAGGCCTGGTATGTATCATTATTTGATCCGTCCCTCCAATACTGCCGTCAAAAAAAGTCTTGACATCGGCGTGATGCTGTGGTAAAGTTCTATTAAACCGATGAGGAAGAGTGAGTACCGTTGGATATTTGCCTTACAGAGAGTTGCAGGCGGTGGGATTGCAGCAGGTCAGAACCGATGGGAATGGGCTTCTGAGGGCGAGCTGAAGCGTTTGATCCTTTTGAATTACAGGAGACGGGTAAGCAAGCCGGAGAGGGTACTCCGTTAACAAAGTACGCGTATGATGGTACGCATGAGTGGGTATATAAGATACCAAGCCGGGTGGCACCGCAGGAGTTGATGATAATTACTCTTGTCCCAGCAATATTTATTGTATGGGATAAGGGTATTTTTTTGTGTGAAACAATAAGCCGAAGATACCCTGTCCCTCTTATAACAGAATGGCAGATGCCGATGAAAGGAGAACAAGAATATGAGTGAACAGAAAATCCCTTACAAAATCTACCTGGAAGAGAGCGAGATGCCGAAGCAGTGGTATAATGTACGTGCAGATATGAAGAATAAACCGGCCCCGCTTCTGAATCCGGGAACACTAAAGCCCATGACGGCAGAAGAGCTGTCCGGCGTATTCTGCGAAGAGCTGGTGAAGCAGGAACTAGACAATGACAACCGTTATATCGATATCCCGCAGGAGATCACGGATTTCTATAAGATGTACCGTCCGGCGCCGCTGGTACGCGCGTACTGCCTGGAAGAGAAGCTTCAGACGCCGGCTAAGATCTATTATAAATTCGAAGGAAATAATACCAGCGGAAGCCATAAACTGAATTCCGCTATCGCACAAGCCTATTATGCGAAGAAACAGGGGCTAAAGGGCGTGACCACAGAGACGGGAGCCGGACAGTGGGGAACAGCGCTTTCCATGGCGTGTTCTTACCTGGGGCTTGACTGTAAAGTATTCATGGTGAAATGCTCTTACGAGCAGAAGCCGTTCCGCCGTGAAGTGATGCGGACTTACGGGGCAAGCGTGACGCCGTCCCCGTCCATGGAGACCGAGGTGGGAAAGAAGATCCTGGAAAGTCATCCGGGAACTACAGGAAGCCTTGGATGCGCCATCTCAGAGGCGGTTGAGGTCGCGGTGGGAAGCGAAGGATACAGATATGTGCTTGGAAGCGTGCTGAATCAGGTATTGCTCCATCAGTCCATTATCGGTATGGAGACGAAGAGTGCGCTGGATAAATACGGGATCACACCGGATATCATCATCGGATGCGCGGGAGGCGGCTCTAACCTTGGAGGCCTGATCTCTCCGTTTATGGGGGAGAAACTGAGAGGTGAGAAGGATTATCATTTCATTGCTGTAGAACCGGCGTCCTGTCCGAGTCTGACCAGAGGCGTCTATGCGTATGATTTCTGCGATACGGGTATGGTATGTCCGCTGGCGAAGATGTATACGCTTGGAAGCGGATTTATCCCGTCGGCTAACCATGCGGGAGGCTTAAGATATCACGGTATGAGTTCAGTCCTGTCTCAGCTCTACGCGGACGGTTATATGGAAGCAAGAGCTGTAGAGCAGACGGCTGTATTCGAGGCGGCGGAGAAGTTTGCAAGAGTGGAGGGAATCCTTCCGGCGCCGGAGAGCAGCCATGCCATCAAGGTGGCTATTGACGAGGCAGTGAAGTGCAAGGAGACCGGGAAGGAGAAGACTATAGTATTCGGTCTGACCGGTACGGGATATTTCGATATGGTGGCTTATGAGAAGTTCCACAATGGAGAGATGAAGGATTATATCCCAACGGATGAAGATCTGAAGTCCGGGTTCGACGGAATTCCAAGATTCCCGGGGAATATGGAGTAGGAGCAGAATATGAATGTTTTAGTTGTGGTAGATATGCAGAATGATTTTATTGACGGAGCGCTTGGGACAAAGGAAGCGGCGGCAATCGTTCCAAGGGTAGCGGAGAAGATCAGGAACTTTGACGGGGAGGTATTATATACCAGAGATACCCATGGGGAGGACTATCTGGACACGCAGGAAGGGAAGAAGCTGCCCGTTGTCCACTGTGTCAAAGGAACGAAGGGCTGGGAACTTCATCCTGAGATCGAGGCGCTGCGCAGGAAAGAGCCGATCGATAAGCCGGCGTTTGGAAGCACGAAGCTTGGCAGTATATTGTGCGCCATGGATAAGGAATATAAGATGCGTGCGATGGACGGTCTTGAATCCGTTACATTTGTAGGGCTGTGTACGGATATCTGCGTGATCTCAAACGCGATGATCGCGAAGGCGTCCGTACCGGAGGTGCCGATCATTGTGGACGGGAACTGCTGCGCGGGAGTGACTCCGGAAAGCCATAAGAATGCGTTAGAAGCAATGAAGATGTGCCAGATCACCTGTCTGGAATAGTAATAGAAGAGAGAACTGCAGGGGTACGTCCGGCAGTTCTCTTGCGCCGTATACTATGCAGGATAGTTCAGGCGTTCATCTGTGATATCCGTAAGGACTTCCTTAAGGTACTTGCGTGCTAAGTATCTTGCCATCGGAAGGTTCATATCCAGATAGTTGCCGCAGTCTTTCGCGCAGGCGCCGGGGATATCCCCCTCAAAATCGGCGATAAAGGCGAACATCTCGGTCATCAGCGGTACGATATCCCTGGAGGTATATTCTCCCGCAAGCAGCAGATAGAAGCCTGTCCGGCATCCCATCGGGCCAAAGTAGATGGTCTTATCTGCATAAGTCTTGTGATTGCGCAGGAAAGTTGCGGCAAGATGCTCGATCGTATGTACTTCCGCCGTATTCATAACAGGTTCCTCGTTGGGGTTCGTGATGCGGATGTCAAAGGTGGTAACAGGATGACCCTCTACCCGGTCGATACGGGATACATAGAGTCCCGGGATCAGGCGCAGATGGTCTATTGTGAAGCTAGTGATCTTTTCCATGGTATATTGCTCCTTTTGGTTTAATTTGGTTTATTATAGCACTTTTTCGGGAGGTTTTCCAGTCGCATTCATTGCGTAAAATACGGAGTATGTGAATTTCTTTTTGGGATTCTTTGATGATGTAGAATATTATAGAAGGCGGAAAAGGTTTTTTATGGATGGCATAATTCTTATAAAAGATTTGTGTGTTTAGTTCGGCAACCTTCTGAAATGCATCTGCAAGCGGCAGTTCCCGGCCGGCTTCCATATCGCAGATCCCGTTCTCTAATACCTGGAAAAGGCAGGTATCTTCATATTGAAGCAGGATGCAATCCTTTTTATAGAATTTCTGAAATTTTGGCAGTTTTTACCTGCTTGCCTATGGAAAATATTTTGATATATGATATACTTATCCACTGAGGGTACAGATGTTTGATACTTAGGAGGTGCAATATGAAGTTGTATATGGTCAGGCACGGGGAGACCGATTGGAACAAAGCGAGAAGAATCCAGGGGCAGGTGGATATCCCTCTGAACGAGTTCGGAAGGAGGCTTGCAAAGAAGACGGCTTTGGGGCTTGCCGATGTACCTTTTGATCTGTGCTATACGAGTCCGATGTCCCGGGCAAAGGAGACGGCAAAACTGATTCTTCAGGGAAGAGAGACGCCGGTTATAGAAGATGAGAGGATCATAGAGATGGCGTTCGGCGAATTCGAAGGAAAGTGCTGCGCGAAGAGCGGATGGAACCTGCCGGAGGAATTCCGCAGATTTTTCGACGGGCCGGAGAGATACCAGGCGCCGTCCGGGGGAGAAGATTTTGCCGCTGTAAAGAAGCGGACCAAAGAATTCCTCGAGGAACTGTACGGGAAAGAAGAATACAGGGACAGCAGCATACTGATCACGACCCACGGTGCGGCTCTTGCCGGGCTTTTGAATAATATCAAGGGCAGGTCTCTTGCGGAATACTGGGACGGAGGCGTACATAAGAACTGTGCGGTCACGGAAGTGGAAGTTGTCGGCGGGAAACCATTTATCGTCTCGGAAAATGTAGCTTACTATGATGATGAAGTAGAGCCGTGGGAAGACTGACAAGAATATGAAGTGTTTAGAATAGATTAGAAAATATGTACGCGGAGGAAATAGAAGATGATCAATGATAAGAAAGTATTATTCAGCGGTATGCAGGCAACAGGGAATCTGACTCTTGGGAATTATCTGGGAGCGCTGAAGAACTGGGTGACCTTAAGCGACGAGTACGAGTGCTTCTACAGCGTGGTAGATATGCATTCCATCACAGTAAGACAGGACCCGGCAGTCTTAAGGAAGAGGGCGAGAGCTCTGCTTACCCTGTACATTGCGGCAGGTCTTGACCCAGAGAAGAACTGTATCTACTATCAGTCGCATGTGTCCGGCCATGCAGAGCTTGCATGGATCCTGAATTGTTTTACCTATATGGGAGAGCTAAACCGTATGACCCAGTTCAAGGATAAGTCTGCGAAGCATGCGGATAATATCAATGCCGGATTATTTACCTATCCGGTGCTGATGGCGGCGGATATCCTGCTCTATCAGGCGGATGTGGTTCCGGTGGGAGTGGATCAGATGCAGCATTTGGAGATCACCAGGGATATTGCAGAGCGGTTTAACAACATTTACGGCAATGTATTTACCATACCGGAGGCGTATATCGGCAAGGTGGGTGCTAAGATCATGAGCCTTCAGGATCCGTCAAAGAAGATGTCCAAGTCGGATGAGAATCCCAACGCCAGCATCTATCTGATGGATGATCCCGATACCGTCATGCGCAAATGTAAACGTGCGGTGACCGATTCCGAGGCACAGATTCTATATCGTGACGAGCAGCCGGGAGTGAAGAACCTGATCGATATCTACAGTGCATGTACAGGAAAGAAGCCGGAAGAAGTAGTGAAGGAATTCAGCGGCAAGGGATACGGCGAGTTTAAACCGGCGGTAGGAGAGGCGGTCGTATCTGTATTGAAGCCGCTTCAGGAGGAAGCGGCAAGGCTTGAAAAGGATAAGGCTTACATTGACGGAGTCATCAAGAACAATGCGGAGAAAGCACAGTATTTTGCGAATAAGACGCTGCGGAAGGTGCAGAAGAAGATCGGCTTCCCGGAGAGAGTAAGATAGGATGTTGCACGGCGCAGACGCCGCGCCGATGGGAGCGCCGTATTAGCGTAAAGGAGCGGGAAGGAGCCGGATATGAATATACAGACAGCGGGTGAACAGAAATATTATGATTTTATCGAGGAACGGGCGAAGAGTCTGCGGACGGGGATGATCGTGTGGGGAAGCCTTCTGGCGGTGGCATTTATCGGGATGTTCTCGGATGCAAGGCTTGGGGTTATCCTGGCTCTGGCGGGACTTTCCCTTGCGGTAATGAATGTGAAGTCGCAGAAGGCGCTTAAGAGTAAGCTTGATATTGTAGACGATAAGGAAGAGTTCTTCCGGCAGTTAACGGACCCTGATCTGATCGAGATCAAAGACTGTAATCTGATCATTATGAAGGATTACGCTCTGGTCAGAAGAGAAGATGTATCCGTCTATCCCTTCGCCCATATGGAGAAGGTAGAGGTAGGTATTCAGGGGAAGACAGGTAAGGTTCTCTTCCTCACAGACAGGCAGGGCAAACGGCACAAGATCGCCTCCTGCATGAGCCAGGACAGGCTGCAGGAGGCGTTTGATAAGGCGTACCGGGCGTTGAGAGAGAGAGTTAAAAGCCGTTAAGAATGCATGAGACTGCCAGGAAGATCGTGCCGGCCGCCAGAAAACAGAGCGATACGCCTGCCCGTTTCTTGCGGGATACCATGATGGAGCGCTGCTCTTCGGTCATGACGGAGGGATATTTCTTCCTGCCGAGCAGGTAAAGAAGCATGCCGCTTCCTCCGTTGTTGCCGCCTGAGAAGAATACCGCCCAGAAGGTGGGGTGCTTGAATCCCCGGCACGCCGCGTCAAGCTGAATCATGCGGAATACCTGGTAATACAGAGTGGAAGCTCCAAGCAGTGTAACAAAAGCAAAAATTATCATATACCATGTCAACATAAGATTATCCTCCTATAATTTCAAAATGATTTGGTAGAACAGGGTGCACGTACTGATCACGCCGACGGCGATGCTGCCCGCGATCAGGTAAGTGCTGCGGGCGATCAGGCCGTTGAACAGGACGAACAGGATCAGGAACAGGATATTGACCGCGACTGCCGTGATCAGCCTGCGGTTGCTGTTCACAATGTTCGTGCTTTCCTCCAGATGACCGATCATTTTCTCATCTCCTTTCAGCAGCTCGTCAAGGCTGATGTTATAGAGGTCGCTGAGTTTGATAACGCTTACGATATCAGGATAGGACCGCTCGTTCTCCCAGTTTGATATGGTCTGGCGGGATACCTGTACGGCTTCTGCGACATATTCCTGCGTCAATCCAGATCTGGACCGTGCGTCTTTTAGTTTCGCTCCAATTTCCATAATCTTAACTCCGTTTCTGCAACATCTGTTTCATGACTTGCTGTTTTGTATATTGTGTCTGTCTGAGCACATATTCAGTATGCCGTTTCAAGATCGATCTGTCTATCAAATCCATTTTACATGGGCATTTTTGCCTGTCAAAATCCTTTTACATCGGAATCTGAAAAAGAAACGTTCTCTAATCGTCTTCTTCACCCTGGATGGTGTAAGTCTGTCTCTTTCTTGCCATCTCATCATTCTCCAGGTATTCGTCGTAGGTCGTGATCTTATCGATCAGCTTGCCTCCGGGAACGATCTCCATGATACGGTTGGCGGTGGTCTGTACAATCTGGTGGTCTCTGGAGGAGAACAAAAGCACGCCCGGGAACTTGACCATACCGTTGTTCAGGGCAGTGATCGCTTCCATATCCAGGTGGTTCGTCGGCTCGTCCAGGACCAGTACGTTGGCGCCGGAGATCATCATCTTCGATAAGAGGCAGCGTACCTTCTCGCCGCCGGAGAGGACCTTGACCTTCTTCACTCCGTCGTCCCCGGAGAACAGCATACGGCCCAGGAAACCGCGCACATAGGTCACGTCCTTTTCCTCGGAATACTGGGTCAGCCATTCTACGATGGTGTAATCATTGTCGAATTCGCTGCCGCTGTCCTGGGGGAAATATGCCTGTGAGGTGGTGATTCCCCACTTGTAGGTTCCCTCATCCGGTTCCATCTCCCCTGTAAGGATCTGGAACAAAGTGGTCTTGGCAAGCTCATTGCCGCCCACAAATGCGACCTTGTCGTCATGGTTCAGTGTAAAGGAGAGGTTGTCTAAGACCTTCTCTCCGTCTATAGTCTTGCTCAATCCCTCTACGGTAAGGACCTCATTGCCGATCTCGCGGTTCGGCCGGAAATCAATATAGGGATACTTACGGCTGGAGGGCTGGATATCGTCCAACTGGATCTTCTCCAACGCGCGTTTTCTGGAAGTCGCCTGCTTGGACTTGGATGCATTGGCGCTGAAACGGGAGATAAATTCCTGCAGTTCCTTGATCTTCTCTTCCTTCTTCTTGTTGGCCTCCTTCATCTGACGGATCAGAAGCTGGCTGGATTCGTACCAGAAATCATAGTTGCCGGCGTAGAGCTTGATCTTGCCGTAATCGATATCCGCGATCTGGGTGCAGACCTTATTCAGAAAATATCGGTCATGGGATACCACGATCACCGTATTGTCGAAATTGATCAGGAATTCCTCCAGCCATGCGATAGCGTCTAAGTCCAGGTGGTTGGTCGGCTCGTCGAGAAGCAGGATATCAGGATTGCCGAAAAGAGCCTGTGCAAGCAGGACCTTTACCTTCTCAGGGCCGTTGAGATTCTGCATGATCTCATAGTGCATCTCAGCAGGGATTCCAAGGCCGTTTAAGAGGGTCGCGGCGTCGGACTCCGCTTCCCATCCGTTCATAGCGGCGAATTCTCCCTCCAATTCACTGGCTTTGATACCGTCCTCATCTGTGAAGTCTTCTTTTGCGTAAATGGCTTCTTTTTCCTTCATGATCTCATAGAGCCTTGCATTGCCCATCATGACGGTGTCAAGGACCGGGTATTCATCGTATTTGAAATGATCCTGCTGCAGGAAGGAGAGACGTTCGCCGGGAGTGATGGCGATCTCGCCTTTGCTCGGCTCGAGCTGCCCGGAGAGGATCTTAAGGAACGTGGATTTGCCGGCGCCGTTGGCTCCGATCAGGCCGTAACAGTTCCCTTCGGTAAATTTGATATTGACGTCTTCAAACAGGGCTTTTTTCCCCACGCGTAATGTAACATTGCTTGTACTGATCATAGTGTATTCGCACTCCTTAATTATTGAAAATATGCCTTTCTGTACAGAAGCCTTACTTTGGCAGGCGGCCGCACAGAAAGTAATAGTTAGAATTGACATGGTTTCGTCTGTACCTTGCCTATCTTACCAAATATGGAAAGAAATAGCAAGGATAACCATGGGTTTTTCGGAGGTTTTCACAGTTATTTAATTTTCACTGTACTGGATCTGAAAATGGGTATATAATAGCAAATGAGCAGGCAGACGATTCTGCCGTGTGAATCGTTTATAAAAAGTGAGGTATTGTTTATGATAAAAGCAACAATGGTGCTGGAAGGCGGAGCAACCAGGGGAGTATTCACTTCGGGGGTTCTTGATTATCTGATGGAGAGGGACCTGTATACGTCCCATGTGATCGGGGTGTCCGCAGGATCCTGTAACGGTGTGGATTATGTGTCGAAGCAGCCGGGAAGGACACGAGACTGTATGATTCACGAGGAGAGGAAATACAGCTATTATTATGGGTTCAGGAAATTTATCAGAGAAAAGAGTTTGATGGATATGGATATGATCTTCGACCGGTATCCCAATGAATTCTTTCCATTTGATTATGACACGTATTTTGCGTCTGAGACGGAGTGTGAGATTGTGGCAACTAATTGTGAGACCGGGCAGGCGGAATATCTGACGGAAGATAAGGACAAGGAGAGGCTTATGAAGATCTGCCGTGCGTCCAGCAGTATGCCGCTGGTGTCGCCGATCGTGAATGTGGACGGCACGCCTTATCTTGACGGCGGTCTGGCGGATTCTATTCCTATCAAGAGAGCGGCAGAGAAGGGAAATAAGAAGATCATAGTAGTTCTGACCAGGAATCCGGGATACAGGAAGAAACCGACTTCCCAGGCGGTGGCGGACCTGTACCGCAGGGCGTACCGGAAGTATCCGGAGCTGGTGCGTACTACGATCCGGAGGAATTATGAATACAACCGGCAGATCCGCCTTGTAGAGAGGTTGAAGCAGGAAGGCAAGATCTTCATATTTCAGCCGTTGATTCCGACGGTCTCACGGCTTGAGAAGGACTGCGATGCATTGATGCATTTCTATAAGCACGGGTATCAGCAGGCGAAGAGAAAATACGACGAATTGAAGGCATATCTGGAATGTTAGGATATAGGAGGGATTGATATGAATTTGTATGAACATCGGATAGCGACGGCAGAAGCGCAGCAGATGGCGAAGGTGACGGATATGGTACGGCAGGATATCGTCAAAAGCGGAATCAAAGAGGGGATCGCGGTGGTGTATTCACCTCATACGACAGCCGGATTCACGATCAATGAGAATGCGGACCCAGACGTAGTGCATGATATGCTGTACGGGTTAGAGGAAGCATTTCCCACCAGAACGGGATATTACCGGCATATGGAAGGAAACTCCCATGCGCACATCAAGACCAGTTTCGCTGGACCGTCTCAGACCTTGATCGTGCATGAGGGAGAGCTGGTGCTTGGAATCTGGCAGGATTTGTATTTCTGCGAGTTTGACGGGCCCAGGAACCGGAAGTTTTATGTGAAGATCGTGGAAGGGTAGTCTGGCTGAGAAGGGTAAGAGATTTGATGTAGGTATTAGATATTTTTTGGAAATTAAACTAAAATGTAGGTGTTCGAAAGAGGACACCTGCATTTTTTGTATCATAGGGTGCGCCCAGCTAAGGGCTTGGAATTCGGTGGGTGAAAGTCCTACGGTGTAAGGTACAAGCTATACCGCACCAAGCGAGTCTTGGGTGGACAGCAGAGATGCTGTCTGCTAAGCGTAGACAGCGAGATTGCAGGGCATAACTGCACATAGCTTCGATATGAAAATGAAAGTGGGAAGGCAGAGGTGCTCCTATACACTGAAAGCAACACAACTGTAGTCACTAAGAGCGAGAATACAGTTGCTTCCCCGGAGTTTTGAGGTTGGTCATGCAATCAAGGATTTCAAGTCAACTGGAGGAGGTCTGTCTGGTTCCAGATGAGTTGCGTACATCAGGTATGCGGAACAACTGTCGAAGGGAGAACCGCAAATGGCCAGCAGAAGTCGGATGGCCGAATAGTACACGGTAAAACATACAGTGGAAGTCGAGAAATGCCTGTCCTCGCAGGCTAGCCATGCAAAGTCATATCAAAGAGGAAACATAGACTGTACGCAGAGACAGGAGGAGCTATGGAAACGAAATTGGCGAGAATATCACAACTATCAGGCGAACATCCAGACATGGTATTTACGTCCATAGGGCATTTGATAAATAAGGAATTATTAAAAGAGTGCCACAAGGAAATGGATGGAAAGAAAGCAGTAGGAACCGATGGGATAACCAAAGAGGAATACGGGGCAAGGCTGGAGGAAAATCTGGAAGAATTAGAGGAAAAGCTTAAGAAGAAAGCGTACAAGCCCAAGCCAGCAAAAAGAGTGGAGATACCGAAAGAAAACGGAAAGACACGGCCGCTCAGTATCTATTGCTATGAAGACAAACTGGTGCAGGAAGCATTGAGACGAGTACTGGAAGCAGTGTTCGAACCGCATTTCTATGATGAAATGATGGGATTCCGACCAGGGAGAAGTTGTCATAAGGCATTAAGAAAGCTGAACGGAATGCTGGAAAAAGAAAAGACAAACTGGGTACTGGATGCGGATGTAAAAGGATTTTTCGACCACTTGGACCATGAATGGATAATAAAGTTCATAGAATCAAGAATAAAAGACCCAAATATCATCAGGCTGGTACGCCGGATGTTAAAAGCCGGAATCATGGAAGATTACAGATATGAAGAGACAGAGGAAGGAGCCGGACAGGGTTCGGTCTGCTCACCAGTAATCGCAAACATATATATGCATTATGTACTGGTGTGGTGGTTCAAGGAGAAAATGCAGCCGATCATGAAAGGGTACGCAGGGCTGGTGGTATATGCGGATGATTTTGTAGTCTGCTTTCAATACAAAACAGACGCAGAGATGTTCTATGAATATTTAAAGCGCAGAATGATGCACTTTGGACTGGAAATGGAGGAGAAAAAGACGAGGCTGATAGAATTCGGCCGATTTGCAGAAAGGAACCGGAAAGAACGTGGAGACGGGAAACCGGAGACCTTTACATTCCTCGGATTCACGCATTACTGTTCGCATGGAAGAACGGGAAAGTTCAGAGTGAAGAGGAAGACCAGTAAGAAAAAACTAGCAAAGAAAAGCAAGGAAATAAATGCTACGATAAGAGATATGAGATTTCTACGTATAAACCAGATAGTAAAGAAGCTGAATGAAATCTTAACTGGTTACTATCATTACTACGGAATTACTGACAATTCAAGAAGCCTGAACTCATTCTATAATGTAGTATGGTTCAGGTTATTCTACTGGCTGAATAGAAGAAGCCAGAGAAGAAGCTATACAAAGGAAGGATATAAGGAATTGATGAGACAATTCCCACTCGTCCGACCACGTATCTATGTAAGTATATACGGATAGTTGTAGATGTATTAGCTTTGCAGGGAGCCGGATGCGGGAAAGCTGCACGTCCGGTTCTGAGAGGGGTAAGCCCCGTAAGGGACTTACCTACTTACCAAAGTCTGCCGAATTTCTCTATGATACAAAAGTCCTCCGGGCAGGATTCTGCGAAAGAGTGCCACGAATGGCTGGAACCAGTGGATGATACTTCCTATGATTTTTAAGTTGACTTTTAGGGCGGCTTTAATTATAATTAAAACAAGTGATTTTAAACATATGATTTAAAACAAGTGATTTTAAAAGGAGAAATAGAGTATGCCGCCGAAAGCAAAATTTACAAGAGCAGAAATTATTGAAGCCGCATTGAATATTGTCAGGACGGACGGATATGAAGCATTAACTTCCAGAGCATTGGGAACCTACCTCGCCAGCTCGGCAAGACCGATTTTTACTGTATTCAAAAATATGGAAGAAGTTCAGCAGGCTATGATCGAGGCTGCTAAAACCTTGTATAAAGAATATATCAATAAAGGTTTAGCAGCAGCGCACCCTTTCAAAGGCGTAGGTTCGCAATATATTCTTTTTTCTGTTAATGAGCCAAAGCTTTTTCAGCTCCTTTTTATGACGGAGCAAAAGCATATTCCCGACTTATCAGGCGTGCTTCCGCTGATCGATGAAAGTTATGAGCAAATTCTATTGTCAATTCAAGATGACTACAAGATCTGCATGTCATCTGCAAAAAAACTATATTATCATCTCTGGATCTATACACACGGAATTGCATCGCTTTGTGCCACAAAGATGTGCCGCTTTACAGACGAAGAGATCAGTACAATGATTACTGAGGTATGTGTGAGCATTTTGAAAAAGATAATGGAGGAAGAAGATAATGATTAAAGCGGAAGACATCATAAAATCATACGGAAACGGAGAAAGCCGATTCCAAGTATTAAAGGGCATCAGTCTGGATATTGAGGATAATGATTTTGTGGTTATTCTCGGTGCGTCGGGTTCGGGCAAGTCTACTTTCTTGAATATCATTTCAGGTCTTGAACGTCCTGACAGCGGTAAAGTGTTTTATGACGGTAAGGATATTACAGCGCTTTCTGATAATGAAGTAACTTCATTCCGTAAGGAAAATGTCGGATTTATTTTTCAGCAGTATTATCTGCTGCCCAATATGAGCGTCGATCAAAATGTGAAAATGGGCGCTGACTTGGCAGATAACAAGGATTACAAAACCATCATTGAGGCAGTTGGGCTCGGAGAAAAGCTGCATAAGTATCCCAGCGAACTTTCGGGCGGCGAACAGCAAAGAGTATCGATCGCAAGAGCTTTGGCAAAAAGACCGAAAGTCCTGTTTCTTGACGAACCGACAGGAGCATTAGACGAACAAACAGGACGGCAGATCCTTGATTATATCTGTAAACTTCAAAAGGAATATGATTTTACGATCATATTGGTAACACACAATCTGAATATTGCCAAGATGGCTGACACAGTTATAAAAATGAACAGCGGAAAAATATCTGAAATCTATACAAATGAAACGAAAAAGACCGCTTATGAGATTGGATGGTGATGGTATGCTCGTTGGAATAAAAAATGCTTCAAAACTCACCGGCATTTCCATTATCGCCTGTTGCGCCGTACTTATATGTACAATGTTTGTGAATTTTTATTTTGATGTCCGGCTAATTGAGAATGAAATAACATCTGAATTGTCAATGATTTTTTATCATGCACAGGTTTCTACCGTAAAAGTCGTCTGCCTTGTAAGCGGCGGATGCATGCTTTTAACCGCGGTTGTTATGTTGTTGTTTTATATTAAGCATTATATTGATACGCATAAGAAGGAACTTGGGATATTAAAGGCATTGGGATATTCAAATCTGAAAATTGCAAAAAGCTTTTGGGTATTCGGGATCAGTGCTTTTATCGGAACCGCAATCGGATATGCAGGAGCATTTCTTATAATGCCGCGTTTTTACGCTCTGCAAAATGAAGATAAACTGCTTCCTGAGATAGCTATAAATTTTCATCCAAGCATTTTGTTTTATTTCGTGTTATTGCCGACTGTGTGTTTTTCGGCGCTTTCGGTTTGTTACGCCTGGTACAAATTAAAAAAGCCGGTATTGCTGCTTTTGAAAGATCATCTGCAGACTGCTGCTAAAACACCGCATCACAGGATCGAAAAAAACAGAGAATTGCCGTTTGTGGAGGATTTGAAAAGGAACACCTTGAAATCGAAAAAGGCACTTGTATTTTTCATTATTTTTGCTTCGTTTTGTTTTTCAGCTATGACACAAATGTCGTTTAGCATGAAAGATTTGTCAAGTGAAATGATGGGGGTGATGATGCTGGTCATCGGACTTGTATTAGCGTTTACAACTCTGTTTCTTGCCATAACTACAGTAATAAGCGGAAATACAAAAACGATTGCTATGATGAGGGTATTCGGCTATTCGCAGAAAGAATGCTGCAGGGCGATTTTAGGAGGATACAGACCGATGTCCTATATCGGTTTTGTAATTGGAACAGGATATCAGTATGGGTTGCTGAGGCTCATGGTGGATATTGTATTTAAGGATTTTGAGGATGTACCTGTATATAAATTTGACGTTCCTGTTATGCTTGTTTCTCTTGTTTGCTTTATCACAATTTATGAAATCCTGATGTATGTATATTCTGAAAAAATTAAGAAGATTTCGGTCAAGGAAATTATGATCGAGTAACAGGGGGAAATGCAATGATACGGAAATGATCATATATGCCGCCGCTATGGATAACACCATAACGGCGGTTTTTCTGTCTGCCGGTTATCTGCTGTATCAACTGCGGCAGCCGCCTTGTCCTGTAAGCTTTTAATATCCCTCGCCGGCGGCTGCGGATAGAAAAATGATAATGACATATCTTCCGAATGCGTATTAGATATATATAAAATATAATTGACATAAATCTAATCATATGTTATCTTGAATAAGAAATATATAAAATATATTAGAAGGAGATAAAACAATGAAGAAATACTGGAAGAAAAACGGATTCTTTTTGGCGGTGACCTTGATGGCCGGTATCCTTGCGTCTGTTTTGGCGTCGGGTATCGCCATTCTGCTTCAGAAAGTAGTGGATGTGGCGGTGACGAAGCAGACGGAGGCTTTTGGGAAGCTTTTTCTTTTTGCGGTCGGTTATATCCTGGTGTTATGCGTGATGAATTATGTCAGCGCTCTTATGGAGAAGTACCTGACAGAGAAAATGATCAAGCAGTACCGCCGGGATATTTTCAAGGGAATTATGGACCGCCGTCCCATCCGGTACTACAGGGAAAATACAGCGGACTACATCTCGGCGCTGACGAACGATATGAAGCTTATCGAGGATAACTATATTGCCGCATTGCTGAATACCTTCAAACTGGTAGTGATGTTTGCGGTGACATTGGTTATTCTGTTGATTTTAAGCCCGATGGTTACGGCGATTCTGATCCTGACATTTTTACTGATGTTTTTACTGCCGGCTACGATCGGGCGTTGTCTGGAAAAACGGCAGGACCGGGTTTCTGCGCAGATGGCCGCATTTACAGAGAAGCTAAAGGATATTCTGTCGGGGTACGAGGTGCTGAGAAGCTATGACCGGATAGAAGCTGCCAAGTACCGGTTTCAGGAAGAAAATGAAGAAGAGATTAGGGTGAGGTTTCGGGCGGCCAGATTATTCGCGCTGAATGAAGGGCTTTCTGATACGCTGGCCGTTCTGTCAACGATCACGGTGATCTTCGTGTCTGCGTATCTTGTCCTGATCGGGCAGATCACGATGGGGACATTGCTGGCGCTGGTACAGCTCAGCAGTTCATTCATGGCTCCGGTCATGCTGCTGATGCAGAATGTTCCCAGGATTCAGAGTATGAAAGCGGTTATTGCACGTTTGAATAGTTATGCAGAGGATGATCCGGCTGTTAAGCCGCTGCCGCTAGAGCTTCCGTCCTTTGAGAAGGGAATAGAGTTGGATGGGGCGTCATTTTCCTATGACGGGGAACAGACTGTATTGGCGGATATTACGATGCGGATCGATAAGGGAGGCAAATATGCGGTCATGGGCCCCAGCGGGTGCGGGAAGACGACATTGATCAAATTGCTGCTGGGCTATTTTGAAGATTACGGCGGCAGCATACGATATGACGGCCGGGAACTAAGGGCGCTGGATATGGATAAGATCGCGGGGATCATTTCCGTCATCCATCAGAATGTCTATCTGTTTAATCTGTCTGTCCGGGAGAATATTCTTCTGTTCGAGGAATTTGACGAGGCTGCGCTGGCTGAGGCAGTAGAGAAGAGCGGAGTGTCTCTGTTCATTGACGAGAAGGAAGGCGGGCTTGACCATGGGGCGGGAGAAAACGGCGCGCTGCTCTCTGGAGGGCAGAGGCAGAGGGTTGCGCTTGCGAGGGCGCTGATTCGCCGCGCGCCGTTCGTGATATTGGATGAGGGGACGTCTGCTCTTGACAGGAAGACCGCCTGTGAGATAGAAAGCCGTCTGCTGGAAGATGAGGAGCTTACGCTGCTTACCATTACACATAATCCCGATCCGCAGCTCATGCGCCGGTATGACGGAATTTACCGGATGAATGACGGGCGGCTTGAAAATTGTACGAAAACCTTTTATACTGAGTAAAGATAAATCTTATATCCGTTACAGAAACGGGGAGGATATGGTATGAAGGTAGAATATAAAAGGGAGCTTCATCCGTTGTTTGAGACGCTGGGGCTCATATTCCTGATGAAGAATTGGGAGAATGTCAGATCAGAACTTATGCAGTCCTTGGAGGAAATGGAGATTGACGGGGAAGGCTTTTACAGTAAGAATCTCATTTACCTGGAGAGATATGTAAGGGAATTTGAGAAAAAATATGTGCCTGATCCAGGCGAAGACTTTTTCTTTGGGAATAATGAGAAATTTTTCATGATATTTACGGCGCTCGTGATGGAATATCCTGAGCTGGAAGCGGATATGGAAGCGGATATGGAAGCGGATATGAAAGCAGATATGGAAGCGGGTGTGGATGAGAAGCTTCGGAATCTGATCGAATTATTCTTCCTGGATGAGGAGTGTAAGGTTCCGGCAGGCTTAGATACTATGGAGAAGCGGTTTGCGCTGGTCCAATCACTAGACTATTCGGAGGATACCAAATGGAAGCTTCTTACGCTGCTGAATCATCCGTCTGAAAAATTCTGTACGCTTTTCGAGATCTACAGAAAGAACAGACCGGCGTTTGCATATACAGCGGAAAAGAATCAGGAATGTCTGGCGGCCCTTCTTAAAAAAGTGCCGTCTGACATCCCGGCAGTAATGGAAGAACTGATCACCGGCCTTGAAATGGATCAGATCACCGTCTATCTGACGGCGGCGTTCCCTTTGATGGGGTGGCTGACCTCTAAGACGGCGTTTCAGGGGATATTGCTTGACAGGCTGTACCTGTATAAAAAGAACAGGGAGGATGCAAGAGAGATCCTGCCGGGAATGCTGAAGGTCCTGGGGGATAAGAGCAAGTTTGAGATATTATATTCTCTTAAGGAGCGGGGGAAATATAATCTGGAGATTGCAGAGGAGCTTCGGCTGACTCCTGCCACCGTATCTCATCATATGGGGATCCTGCTGTCCAATCGCTTTGTGACGGTAGAAAAACAGGACGGGAAAGTGTATTATCAGTTTAACCGGGAGCCGTTCGGAGAGATGATCCGGTTCCTGGAAGAAATTTTTCTATAAAAGCTTAAAAAGAGGAGGATACGTATATGTCAGTATACGAGATATTCATTCCGCAAGGAAGATGTCTGTATCGTATCGGTTCCTTCTTACGGCGGAAGAGTCCCGGGTGCTGCCGTATCGCGGCTGCGCCGGATGAAGGGAAATCAGGCGGGAGCGATACTGATCACGGTGTACGGAAACCGGGCTTATGATGATACGTTTGCAGAATTACAGGATGTGCTGGAGGGTTCCGGCTTTTCCTGCATGGCGGCAGTTGCGGCGGTTGCGGAACATTCTATTATGCGGCAGTTCGCGAAAGGCCGCCCGGATCTTAAGGATAAGGAAGAGATCTTAAAGTTTGCGGCTGAGATTCGTTCTAAGATGGAGGCGGGCGCTCTTACAGGGGAGCTTCGCCTGCCCGGGAACCGTCCTTACCGGGAATACGGCGGTGTTCCCATGAAACCGCAGTCCGGGAGATCTTGTATAAAGTGCGGCCTGTGCGCAAAAGAATGTCCTGTGGAAGCGATTCCCTATGACCGTCCGAATAAGACAGATACGGATACCTGCATCTCCTGTATGCGGTGTATCTCTGTCTGCCCGCAGAAGGCCCGCAGCGTGAGCAAGATCCTGCTTGGCGCCGGCAGTATGAAGCTTAAGAAAGCGTGCAGTGAACGGAAGAAGAATGAATTATTTGTGTGAGGGCCATATCATTCACTTAATGTCGGTTTTTGTTAGCAGTGCAATAATTGCAGGCAAAGATATTTTGGATGTATCAAAAGAACATTTAAAATTTAGCTGTTTTTAATAACCTTTTCTAAAAATTCTCCTGGCATCATAATCTCTGGCATTTCAATCTCTACATCCAAAAAATCTTTGTCACCTGTAATAAAAATATCTATATTTTCAATGATGGCAGTATAAAGCACTGGATAATCATTTATATCTCTAATATCAAAAAGATTTCCCGGCATATGCCGAGGCGTGTAAACAAGTTCATATGACAAGTCCGATAAAAAGGAATCAACAGCATATCTCTTTTTCGGAAATTTTCTGGCTACAACAGCGGTTAATTCGTCAATTATAAAAGAGGACAAAACCAGTTTATGATTTCTTGTGATATAATCTAAAAGCTTCCTGAATTGTTCATTTGGGAAGAGCAACATTGAAATCAGGATATTTGTATCTAACATTATTCGCACTTATATTGTTCTCCTCTTTCTGCTCGGATTTCCTTTACAAGTTTTATAATATCCTGCTCATTTTTAATTCCCAATTCTTCTGCCACACCTTGAAAAGCTTCCTGCGCTTTCAGCAAAGCATTTGTGGAAGCATTTGTTAAAATAACTCTATCTCCTTCTTCCATAAAAAGAATTTTATCTCCTTCTCGTATTCCAAGTGCATTTCTGATTGCGATAGGTATTGTAATTTGGCCTTTCGACGTTACTTTTGCCAACTCCATATTTGTAGTCTCCTTTCAGTATTCCTTACTTTCCTTACATTTTATTATATTTAATAATAGTAAAATGTCAACCTGTTTTATAAGCTTGCCTATTAAACTTTGCTTAATATGTATTTGGTTTATAGAAAAAACAAATAAATACTGTTACTCATACTTCGCAACCTGAATTTGTGCTGTGTTAGTTGAAAATACAGAGAAAATCAAAAATAAAAAGGTATAAGCACTCTGTTTTTGTTATAATGGAATTAGCCGAAAACCATTTAAAAACGGAGGCTTATACCATGAATAGCATAGCAGAAATCTTTGATAATAGCAAACAACTCTTAGATAGTATTGAAAATTTTTTTGATAAGTACATTGGTCGTCCCCTTCTTAGGAAATGTGGTGTCATAAAAATGGTCGATGACATTTTTGTCAACAGCGGGATGACATACTTTGATAACCCGATTTCCCGTCTGCTGGGTGATCTGAAACAATCACCCGTCCTTGAGAAAGTTGTGAGTGCCAAGGATCTGCTTATCGACAAACTTCTCGTGTGTTTTGCCCCTGCAAGTGCGTATCTGATGTTTAAGACGGACACATTCTTCCGGGATTATAAGCAAGACACATTTTACCGTTTTGATAAGCTTCCCGGAGCTAACTGGGAAAGGCTGCAATTGGAAACAGCAAAAAATGTCATTTTAGATATAGAGTCACAGACCACAGACAAACATATCAATGCTCTGATTTTTGATGATTCTTTATATGCGCGGACCGGCGGAAAGGGAACCGAATTATGTGCCAGGGTTTTTGACCATAATGATCATAAGACCCGTCTTGGATACCGCATGATGACTGGTGGATGGACAAATGGAGAGACATTCATTCCTTTTGCACAGTCCCTTTTGTCAACGCGCGATGAGAAACAAATGGTTGGACCCAATGTCCGAATCGATTGCCGTACACTACGCGGAAAGCGCCGGGCAATGGCAAAAACAAAGGGAACCCTTGTTGTCCAACATATGGTAAAGCAGGCACACAAAGCAGGGATACCATTCGATTATGTCCTGTTTGACACATGGTTTTCCAGTCCATCCCAGCTGGCTGCGCTCAAGGGGATAGGAACAGATGTCATAGCGATGATCAAAAAGAACAGCACGAAATATATCTGGAGAGATCCCGCAACAGGCGAGGAGAAAAAACTGAATGTAAAAGAAATCTACAGCAGGAACAAAAAGCGCAGGGGGCGTTCCAGATACCTCCTGTCTGTAGATATTATCATTCCTGACAGTACCGGGAATGCCATGAAGGCAAAACTGGTCTACGTACGGAATCACAGCAACCGCAAGGACTGGGTATGCTTTGTATGCACTGACATGACCTTAGATGAAGAGAAAATCCTCCGTGCGTACACGATGCGCTGGAAAATTGAAACCTATTTTAAAATGTCAAAGAGCTATTTAAAACTTCGTACGGAATGCCACAGTACAAGCTATGATGCCATTACTTCACATATGGTAATCGTTGCAATACGGTACATGATACTGGCAATTGAGCGTTTCCAAAATACAGATAACAGAAGTCTGGAAGAACTATTTTATGAGGTACAGCGGGATATCATAAATGAAATGATGGACTGTGCAATCATTCTCATTTTGGACATCATGCTGCAGAGTGTGAAACAGCATTTCAAAGCTTCGGATGAACAGATCAACGGACTGCTCTGTACATTTATCGGCAATCTCCCCACACCGTGGAGAGAACGCTTTACTATGCCCACTGCGGCATAAAGCTATTTTATTTTTACTATTGCAAGGCTTATAAAATCGTAATGATAAGCAGTTTTAGGTTGCGAAGTATGAGCTGTTATTTATAAGGAATGCTGATTTTACTGAGGAAAAGGCAGATGATATACTGGGTAAGGAATTATTTAAAATATTTACAAAGGAGAGAGTGAGATGCAAAAGAAATTCACAACGAAAGAGGTCGTTATCGTTGCCATGGTGGCAGCAGTCATAGGAGTGGTCTACACGCTGCTTGACTATGCTTATATGCCGTTATCGGCAGTGTTAGGCACTGTATTCATGGAGTTAACATTCGGAATCTACCTGCTGTCGGCATCCTTACCTATGTATATTGTGAGAAAGCCTGGGTTTGCAATATTCGGGGGCCTGGTTACTGCGGGAGTGAACCTTCTGCTCGGAAGTCCTTACGGATTGCAGCTTGTACTGGCTGGTTTTCTGCAGGCAGCAGGTATGGAGGCAGCGTATGCAGCCGGGAAATATAAGGGCAGCATGAAGGAGATGGTGATCGGTGCGATTCTGTCCGCGGTTCTGGTATTATGCCGCGACGGATTCATGTGGAGCACACCCTGGGTCTATGGAACAACGATCGCGATCGGCGTTATCGCTGTCCGTCTGCTGAGTGCGACGGTAATTGGGATCATCCTGGTGAAGGTTATCACAGCGGCGCTGGTTAAAACAGGCGTCCTGAAGGGATTCGCATGTGCCAGGGCATAGACGGTATGAAGGATAGGAAGATCCTGGAGATCAGAGATGTTACATATACTTATGACGGAGAGGAGCTTCCGGTGTGGGAGCATCTTTCCTGTTGTTTTTATGAGGGGAAGATCCATGCGGTCAGCGGGCCGAGCGGCTGCGGTAAAAGCTCTGTTCTAAGCCTGATAGACGGGTTGATCCCGCACATGTATGAAGGAGAACTTAAGGGAAATGTTCTTCTAAGAGGTGAAGATATTACAGGAACACTTCCCAGATACCGCTGTGACAGGATCGGTTTTGTAATGCAGAATCCAGAGAGTCAGTTCTGTACGTTTACGGTGGAGGAAGAACTGGCTTTTGGAATGGAGAATATGGGATTGCCGGAAGAAGAGATCAGACGCCGCATCCGGGAGATACTTTCCTTCATAGGCCTTTCGGGATATGAGAAGACGGAGCTTGACAAATTATCCGGGGGACAGAAGCAGAAGATCGCTATAGCGTCTATATTGGTAATGAAGCCTGAGATTCTTCTTCTGGATGAACCGACGGCGAATCTGGATCCTGAGAGCCGGGCGCAGATCTTCCGTATGATCGTCAGGATATCGAGAGAAGAACATATGACGGTCATAATCGTGGAACATAACATTAAGGAGATCATAGATGAAGTGGACTGGGTGATTGGGCTTGACAGGAGAGGAACTAAGATAGCCGATTGCCCGAAGGATGAGGCAGGCGATATATTCCGAAGAGAGGTGCCGGCAGAATATGCCGATGCCTGCCGGGGAAGGCAGGATTCCAAAGCGTGCGGCGAGCAAGAGGGCAGTTCGGAGGTTATACTGGATATCAGTCATTTGAGCTTTGCCTATCCGGTTCCGGGTAAAAAGAGAGAGAAGGGGAAGCAAATTCTGGATGATTTTCACATGCAGGTGCATAAGCAGGATTTCCTTGCGATCGTGGGAGAAAACGGCGTAGGGAAATCGACGCTTATGAAATTGATCTTCAAAGTGTGCAGGCCGGATTCCGGTTCTGTCCGTCTGTACGGAAAAGACCTGAGAGATTATCACACGAAGAGGTTATACCATATGATCGGGCTGGTATTTCAGAATCCAGAGAACCAGTTTATCAGGAATACGGTCTGGGATGAGATGATGTTCAGCCTGAAGCGTATCGGCGGCAGCCACGAGGAAAAGGAAGCCCGTGTATGGGAAATGCTTAAGAGGTTCCATCTGGAAAAGGAAAAGGATAAGAGTCCTTTTGTGTTAAGCCAGGGGCAGAAGAGAAGGCTTAGTGTCGCCAGTATGCTGCTCACGAATCAGGAGATATTGTTTTTGGATGAACCTACTTACGGGCAGGATTTCGAGAACAGGCAGGAATTGATGAAGGATATGCAGAAGTTGGTAGAGAGCGGTATCACGATCGTTATGATCACACATGACTTGTCTCTGGTCAGGCAGTATGCGACCCGCGTAATCGAGATAGAAAATGGAATGGCAGCTAAGAGTCTCTTGACAGAGGAATATTTTGCCCGGAAAGGATAGATAATGTTTGCTTATATTGAACAGGATTCTTATCTGCACAGAAGGAATCCGATGATAAAGCTGGCTGTTATAGCGATATGGACGATCGTCGTGTGTATGTCATATTTTCCGGTGCTTCCTGCTCTGACTTTTCTGCTGGCATTTTTTGTAACATGGACGGCGGGGAAGATACCGATCGGCAACCTGCTTCGGAGACTTTTGATATTTCTTGCGGTGAGCGCATTGTTCATGATTTCTATGCTTATCTTGCGGGGATTGAATGACGAGCCGGGAATTATCCTTAGACTGTGGATTTTCCGATGGACCAGGAAGGATATCGTCCATGCGGTAGCTTTGGGGTTCAGGATACTGGCGTTAGTAACGATGTCCATGGGATTCGTGCTGACGACGAGGCCGAGAGATCTGGTAATGAGCCTGATCATGCAGTGCAGGGTATCGGTGGTGCACGGGTATGCGGCCATGGCGACATACCGTTTCCTGCCGGAGCTTCAGTCACAGGTGGATTCCATACATCTGGCGCAGGAAATACGCGGGATTCCATGGAATAAGGGGCTCCTGTCAAGATTCACATCGCCTTTTCGGGTGCTGCTTCCGCTGTTATGCGTGGCGGCAAGAAGGGGAGAGCGTGTGGCGTGCGCTATGGAGAGCCGGGGGCTTGGCCGGGAGAATGCCAGGACATTTTATAAGAAGACGTCGATAGATAGGGCGGATTGGATCTTTTTAGTTATTGCGGTATTAAGCTATGGTATTATAGCAGCCGTTTTGATAAAATTTGATTTGTACAGGTTCAGTTTTGCAGCAATACAGTAAGGAGGAAGAGATATGCCATATAAACACAAGAATATTGAATATGGGCTGCCCCATGAAGAATACCCCAGAGAAAGAATCATTGAGTGCGTGAATACTCTTAAGGAAACGATCGGATTAAGCCGCGAGCCGGTGGGGATCACGTTTTTATTTACAAAAGAAGACTACGACAAGTATCCGGTCGAAGAGATCAGGGCGGCGACCGCATATTGCGTGATGGTAAAGGATGCGGCGGCGAAGGGCAGCGGAATAAAGTGCCGGCTTGAACATCACCGCTGTGACGGCGCTACGACTGCATTTGCGCTGGAAGAGAGTACGGAGAGGATCGAGAGCGGGCAGGAATATTTTTCTTACAAATTATATTCCTCATTGGCGGTTGCCAGGAGGATGCGCGCAGCGATCAAGAGCCTTCACCGGGAACCTGTGTCCACCTATGGGATCGCAATCGTTCCGCTTACAGAGTGTGTACAGACGCCCGACGTCATCATCATGATGACCAATGCCCTTCAATCTATGCGGCTTGTGCAGGGATATGAATATCATACCGGAAGAAAGCCTGCTGTCGATATGGGAGCCATGCAGGGGATGTGTTCGGAGCTTACGGTTTCGCCTTATCTTACGGGAGAGATGAACGTCAGCGTGTTGTGTCCGAGCACGCGTATGCTGTGCAAATGGGATGAAAACGATATGGCAGTCGGGATTCCGTTCGAGCTGTTTGAGACAGTTACAGAGGGAGTCGCGGCGACGAAGCCGAGTTATTAGCAGTTTGATACAATAAGAGGGGGGAGCCGGAAAATATTCTTGACATATAATATATAGTGCTGGACATTAAGGATCATGTCTGTATATTATGTGAAAAGAATATTTCCCGTCACCGTCCCTTTTCTATATATTCTTAACAATTTTCAACATATTTGATGATATCGCCGGGGCTGCAGCCCAGCGTAAAACAAATTCTAGCCAGAACATCGGCGTCTATTTTCTCGACGTGCCCGTGATACCACTTATCAATGACTTCAAAGCGTGTATTCACTGCCCGTGCCAGTGCATTTCTGGTAATATTCTTTGTATCCATGTATTTTTTGATATCTATCTTAATATATCCATAATTTTTAATCGTAAAAAGTTCTTTTTCCATAAAAATACCTCACTTCTGCAGAGTGGATTTTGGCCGTTTTTAGTCGCATTTTCATATATACTAATATTATCCTATAAATATTCACTTGACGAATCAGTTATATATAGTTACTATATGTATAGTAACTATATATAATGCACTATTTATGAGATGAAAGAGGTGAGGGGATGCTGAAAGAATTATTATATCCGTTTGACGCAGGTTATATCCTTGCCGGAAAAAGACGTATCAGAAAGCGTTTGTTAGAAGATGCGGCAGGATATACAGAGAAAAGGATCGCGATATTAGGAGGTTCTACGACCCATGATATTAAGCTTATTATGGAGCTTTTCTTGCTGAATCAGGGAATACGGCCGTCATTCTATGAATCCGAATATAATCAGTATTATCAGGACGCCGTATTTCCGTGTCAGGAATTAGAAGCGTTTAGGCCGGATATTATCTATATCTGCACATCGAACAGGAATATAACCAGATATCCGGCAATGTGCGACGATGCGGACAGTATTGCCCGGATGATAGAACAGGAAAAGCAGAGATTCTATACGGTCTGGGACAGTCTTCGTGATACATATGGATGCCCGGTTATACAGAATAATTTTGAAATGCCTTTTTACCGCCTGTTAGGCAACAAGGACGCCAGTGATATTCACGGCAAGATAAATTTTCTGACACGGCTTAATATGGAGTTTTATGATTATGCCGAACGGCATGACGACTTCTATATCTGTGATATCAACTATATATCTGCGGATTATGGCCTGAGAGAATGGTCTGACCCATTCTATTATCACATGTATAAGTATGCATTGAATGTAAATGCTATTCCGTATCTGGCATTTAATGTGGCGAATATCATTAAGTCTGTATTCGGAAAGAATAAAAAAGGCTTCGTGCTGGATCTGGATAATACCCTGTGGGGAGGCGTTGTCGGGGATGACGGTGTTGATAATATCGTATTAGGGCCGGAGGAGCCGGAAGGGCAGGTTTATTCGGAATTTCAGCGCTATGTAAAAGAGCATAAGCAGATCGGTGTGCTCCTTAATATCAATTCAAAAAATGACTACGAAAATGCAATTTCTGGGATCAAACATCCCGACAGTGAATTTTCACCGGATGATTTTGTTGAGATCAAGGCAAATTGGAATACGAAGGACCGGAACTTTTCTGATATAGCAGACGAGCTGAACTTACTGCCGGAGAGCCTGGTATTCGTGGATGATAATCCTGCCGAAAGGCACATTGTATCGGAACAACTGCCGGGAGTATGCGCGCCTGAGATCGGAGCGGTTCAGAACTATATTCAGGTTATTGACCGCAGCGGATTTTTTGAGGTGACGGCGCTGTCAAAAGATGATATGAACAGGAACGAGATGTATCGGGAAAACGCCAGGCGCGCGCAGCTTCAGGCAAGCTTTTCTGATTATAATGAGTATCTGCTGTCGCTGGAAATGAAAGGGATCATTAAAAATTTTGAACCGGTTTATATGGCGCGGATCGCGCAATTGACGAATAAAAGCAATCAGTTTAACCTGACGACCAGAAGGTATACGCAGCCGGAGATCGAACGGCTTGCTGCGGATGACGCATACATAACATTATACGGAAAATTGATCGATAAATTCGGAGACAACGGCGTTGTTTCCGTTGTGATCGGGCATGAAACGGCTGGGGAGTGCCGGATAGACCTGTGGATCATGAGCTGCAGAGTGCTTAAAAGGGATATGGAATCGGCGATGTTAGATATCCTTGTAAAAAGGTGCAAAGAACGAGGGATCAGGCGGATCCGCGGGTATTATTATCCGACGGCTAAAAACAATATGGTCAGGGATTTTTATGCTGTTCAAGGATTTGACAAGATATCGGAGACTGAGGGAAATACGGAGTGGATCTTAGATATCACCGGAGAATATAAGAATAAAAACCATGTAATAGAAGTGGAGGATTGATGATGACAAGAGAAGAAGTTTTTGAAGGGCTGCACGAAGTATTTTGGGATGTATTTGACGATGAAGACATACAGATCAGGGATGAGACAACGGCAAATGATATCGAAGACTGGGATAGTCTGGAACATATTAATCTGGTTGTTGCCGTGGAGAAGAAATTCAATATCAAATTCAATATGGGAGAAGTAAATAATATGAAAAATGTCGGTGAAATGGCAGATATCATTCTGAAAAGGGTGTGATTCAATGAACCATTATCAATTCAGCGACTTAAGCACAGGGATGAAGGAAGAGTTCACAGTTACGGTTGATCAGGATAAGATGGATAAGTTTTACCAGATAACCGGAGATGCCAATCCGCTGCATCAGGATGATTCTTTTGCAAAGGACCAGGGGTATCCGGCAGCCGTTGCGTACGGTATGCTGACTGCTTCTTTTTTGTCTTCGCTTGCAGGAATGTATCTCCCGGGCGAGAAGAGTCTGATCCAGTCTGCAGAAGTGAAATTCCTGCAGCCTGTCTTCCCGGGGGATACCTTACGGGTATGCGGAGAAGTAAAGGAACTGAATGAATCCGTACAGCGAATGGTGCTCAAAACGACAATATATAACCAAGAACAAAGGAAGGTACTTCGCGGAGAGATGAAGATAGGTTTTTTAAAATGAGAGACAAAAGAGGTATATTGATCACAGGCGCTTCTTCTGAGACCGGTATGGCATTGATCAGAAAAATCGGCATGAATTATACGCATGTTATAGCTCATTATAACAAGTCGGCAGAAGGTATCCGGTCATTGAACCATGAGCTGGACGGCAGGATCATCCCGGTCCAGGCTGATTTTTCGAGCCGGGATAGTATAGAAGATATGATCTGCAAGATCAGAGAAAAAGAACTGATTATTGATCATATCGTACATCTTGCGGCGCCCGGGTTTCATCTTCAAAAATTTGCAAAAGAAGATATTGACGAGATAAGAAAAGAATATATATCATCGGCGGAATCCATTATGATAATCCTGAAAGAATTTATCACAGATATGTCCAGGCGGAAATACGGCAAAGCGGTATTTATGCTGTCGTCAAATGTAACAGGCTATCCGGCGGGATACCAACTGTCGTATACGGTTTCCAAATATGCGCTGCTTGGCCTGATGAAAAGCATTGCCGTAGAGTATGCCGGCAAAGGGATCACAAGCAATGCAGTGTCTCCTGATATGATGGATACGAAATTTGTTTCCGGCATACCGGAGCTGATCGTTCGGCAAAATGCAGAATCAAGTCCGTGCAAAAGGAATTTATATGTGGAAGAAGTGATAACTGCATTTGAATATCTGCTGTCTGACGGGGCGGACCGGGTGACGGGAATCAACATTCCGGTGACTGGAGGGCGGTTTTAGATTATTATGGATATACTTTCATTTGAATTTTTTGTATTTACATTCATAGCTGTATTAATATATTGGATCTGTCCGAAGAAGTACCGCTGGACGGCGTTGCTCGTTTCCAATCTTGTATTTGTATGGTATGCAAACAGTTTTTCCAGACGTGCCTGTGCGGTTATGGTTTTTCTTATCCTGGCCGCGTATATTGCGGGGCTTTTGTTTGAGAGATTTGCTCAGAATATGCGAATGAAGAAGTTAATATTGGCGTGCGCGCTTTTGAGTGAAGCGGGATTATTGATCATATTGAAGGATATGGATTTTTTGCGGAGGTATCTGCCGTTCGGTATTGCCGATTTTAAGTTTGTGTATCTGATCGCTCCGTTGGGAGTATCGTATTTTACATTGTCTTTGATTGGGTATATTCTGGATACATATTGGGGTTCGGCAATTGAGAGGAATCCATTGAAGTTTTTCCTGTTTGGAAGTTATTTCCCTCTGTTAACTTCCGGTCCTATAGTAAAGTATTCTGACACGGGCAAAGAGCTTGTGAAGAGCCATGATTTCAGTTACGAGAGAATGTGTTTTGGAGTTCAGAGGATATTGTGGGGGATATTCAAAAAAATAGTGTTGTCTGAACGTCTGGCAGTCATTGTAAATACCGTCTATGGAAATCCGGCAGCATATCCCGGATTATATGTATGGACTGCGATGGTGTTATTTGTCCTTCAGCTTTATACAGATTTTTCAGGATGCCTGGATATCATATACGGAGTGTCGGAGCTGTTTGGAATTGCTTTGCCTGAGAATTTTGACCTTCCTTTTGCATCAGGGAGTCTGTCGGAATTCTGGAGAAAATGGCATATAACATTGGGGCTGTGGCTGAAAAACTATATCTTATATCCGGTGCTGAAATCAAAGCCGCTGATCTGGCTGGGAGGAAAGTCGAAGAAATGGTTTGGCAAAAAATACGGTAAGAAAATACCTACATGGTGCGGGCTTTTTGTCTCATGGTTTTTGATCGGGTTCTGGCACGGAGGGTCATGGAATTATATCATCGGCGTCGGATTATGGATGTGGTTTGTGATCGTTCTCGGAGACGCATCGGAAGGAGTATTAAAAAGAGCGGCAGTTTTCCTGCAATGCCGTACAGATTGTTTTAGCTGGAATCTGTTTCGGTCTGTCCGTACATTTTTACTTTTTGCTTTTGGACTTGGGATGTTCCCCGCATCTAGCTTCATGAGCGGGTTAGAGGTCTACAAAGCCGGTTTTTCTGTTTTTAATCCCTGGATCTTTTTTAACGAATCTTTTCTTGGAATGGGGCTTACCGTGATCGATTACAGCGTGCTGCGCATATCGGTGCTGACCGTTGTGATTGCTGGGATTATAAAGCTTGTTAAGAAGGTGCCCGTCAGGGAGTGGATCTCGGAGCAGAATGTATATTTCAGATGGTCTGTATGGATCGGCTTATTTCTGATTGTACTCATTTACGGAAAATATGGACCGGGATATGATGCCGCTGAATTTATTTACAGGGGTTTTTAGAGATGAAAAATATAATTAAAAAAGTAATGAACCTATTGGTCTTCACAGCGCTTCTGGGATGGGTATTCGTCAACGCGACATATCTGTTCAGAAATTGCGGTTACGACAGGGCGCATGTGAATGGGATCAGAAATGAAGAGAATATTGATGTAGTATGCGTAGGGGGAAGTTCGACTTTCGTATACTGGGAACCGTATCTGGCCTGGAAGGAATACGGAATGACCTCATATAATCTGGCGACTAATTCGGCGGTTCCTCCGGTGATCAGCGGATACACAAGATATATGCTGGAAACGCAGGAGCCTGATCTGGCAGTCATCGATGTGCGGTCGTATGTCGGAGGGGCCGGTACAGTCAGCGGCGACGAAGGTCCGATCAGGAATATGACGGATTCACTTCCCTTATCTGGCGGCCGTTTTCGGATTGTTACGGAAATATTGAATTATTATGATGCATTTGCAGATGAAGATGCGGATATTGCATCTTTTTATTTTGATATTGCAAAATACCATGGTAATTATGAAAGGCTTGGCCTGGAAGACAATTGGGAGCATAAGGATAATGATTATGTGTGTGAATTCAAAGGGTTTGAATTCATAGAAGACCCTTGTCATTCGATCATACAGGAGCCGAAAGGATATCGGACAAAAGAAAAGATGGAATTAGATCCGGTAAAAGAGACAAGCTTAAGAGAGCTGTTGGAATATCTTAACGAGAATGTTCAAAACGCATTGTTTGTTGCAGGACCTATTCCGATTACAAGAGAGACGGAAATGCAGTATAATATGATAGGCGATATTGTTTCCTCATATGGTTATGAGTTCCTGAATGCGAATGATCATTATCGGGAAATGGGTATTGATTTTGCTACTGATTTCTATAATGCCGGTCATGTTAACGTATATGGGGCGCAAAAATATACAAGATTTGTAGCGGATCATATTAAGGGAAATTACTCTGTTCCTGACCACAGGGGCGATAAAGACTATGAAGAATGGGACGATCATTATCTGTCAGCGAAGAAAAGAGAACGCAAAGTAAAAAGACTGATAAATCAGCAGATCGTTGATAAGAAAAGGGCGAACAAGGCGGGGCGCGGACTTGGGAAGATCGAAGATGATCTTATGAAATGGTGCAGCACCGCGTCTGATGAGAATTATACCGTATTGGCCTTATCAAAAGGCGGTATTCCAGATATTTATACGCCGTGGAATATTTCCGGGGAAGATCGGGAGGTCATAAGAATATATAGCGGAAATGCGGCGGTGTATGAGAGCGATACGGTGCTTGACAGTCCTTATAAAGGCGCCGCCGGGTCGGACAGCAAGGAATACAGCATAAACTGCGGTATGAAAAGTGAACTCATTGTGGACGGCAGACGGTATAAAACGGAGAAGGAAGGGATGTATGTGCTCGTGTTTGATAATAATTATAATCAAGTGCTGGATGTTGTAAGGATTTACGGCAATGAAGACGGATATGAATGGGAGCATGTCATTTAGAAAAGTGAATTGATAATAAGGGGTTGCTGTTAGTGTGCTGGCCGTATTATATCTGGCAAAACTCCGCAGAATATTCGCTCATCTGCAAGGCGGATCTTCAACGGCGCAGCGATGGCTGCGGATAGAAAATCCAACGCGGCAGATGGGCGGATAGGCAAGGAGGTTTGGCTGAATATAATACGGTCAGTACATTGGATCCTTGATTGATTCAAACTACCGAAAAGCCGCATGAACTCTAGGCTTTGATTCTTCTGTTCCTGTGGATGGAACGATAAAATGATCAAAAAATTGGCGGATTCTTTTTTCCTCATCAGTAGTTTCGGAGAGTCTGGACAGGACATCAAGACAGGCGTCTCTGCAATCTTCATAGGGTCTAAGATCGTGTTTCAGTCCCCGTTCTCCTCCGTAGACAATCCAATCTGATCCGCTTTTTTCAAGGCAGATCGCTTCTTCTGCATACTCTCCGACAGAACAGAGATATTCCGGAATATGGAATTCTTGCAGAGATTTATACAATATATCTATACAGTACAGGTCATTATTCTCATTTTGCAAAAGCGGTGCTTTGCGTAAAGTTTTTCCCATAATTATATCCTTTCCAACATGCCTTTTTTGACAGACTCTTTGATCGTAAAGGGATGCAGATATTGGATTGCGCCGCCTTCGCTGTCAAATCCCGGGGCTACACTTCCTTTATCAACGATACAGATAATATATAGATTATCAGCTACTACCTTGTATTCATTATATTCCAAACTTTCCGGAATATACGGCAATGATAATCTATCATAAGAGGTTCCCTTAGGCGCTGAATAATAACCTGTTTCTCGTCCATATCTGATTATTATGCTGCCGTAAGGCAAAATATATTTGATGATATGTTTACCGTTATTTTCTGTATTTCTGGTGTCAAATCCATGATTATCTGCATGCGCTGACAAATAGTTCCAGTTTACTACAGGCCAACCGAATCGGTCTGTCTTTCCAGTGCCATATTCTGCTTTTTTCAGTTGAGGTATACCACTAATCGCTTGAAACTGTTAAAATACCATTCAGCTTTTCAGCGTGTTCAAGTTTCTATGATTATATCATATGGCACATATAGAATCTATCAGGCACAAACTGGATTTTATATCAATAGTATAGTAATGATCAGCGTATTATTCAGTACCCATTTTTTGTATTAGGTTATGCAGCCAATTGGATTGTCAGTTGCCTATGTGGATACTATAATTACCATTGCGGATTTTGTTAATATATTTTTGTCCACTTTGTGAACTTTTTTGTTGACTTTATATTTTTTGCGTGCTATTCTTGAATTGAAAGAGAGGTGTATGTGATGACGCAAGGCGAACGCGTGAAAGAAATTCGCAAAACTTTAAACCTTACATTGGAAAAGTTTAGTGAAAAATTAGGAGTTGGAAAAACGGCTATTTCCAACATTGAACGAGGATCAAGAAACTTGACTGACCAAATGACCCGAGCAATCTGCCGGGAATATAATGTAAATTATGACTGGATGATCTCTGAAGAAGGGGAAATGTTTACGGATCTTCCACAGACAATATTGAACGAACTATGCAAACAGTATGATTTAGATGACTTTGACAAGGCGTTAGTGGAGATGTATATAGAATTCCCGGAAAATATCCGGAAGCATCTGAAGGAGAATCTTCTGAAAATGCTGAAAAGAGTTGACAGTGGCAGCCAGCATGAAAAATCGAAGTAGCAAGGAAGGAGGATGTGCCATGGCTTTAGCACAACAAGTTAATTATACCATTGATGATATCTATGCTTTACCAGACGGACAACGTGCAGAACTGATCGACGGTCAGATGTACATGATGTCACCACCGAACACAAACCATCAACGAATATCCTATTCATTTGCAAGAAAAGTCTCTGACTACATTGACAGGAAAAAAGGAAATTGTGAAGTATTCCTGGCACCGTTTGCAGTATTCTTAAATCAAGACAATGTTAACTATGTAGAACCTGATATTTCCATCATCTGTGATTCTAAGAAATTAGATGAAAAGGGATACCACGGTGCTCCTGATTGGATAATCGAAATCCTTTCCCCTAGTACAATTCGTATGGACTGCGGCATTAAGCTTTTCAAATACCGTACTGCCGGTGTGAGGGAATATTGGACGGTAAACCCGAAGATCCGTACTGTCAATGTTTATGACTTTGAGCATGATGAGAAGACAGATCAATACACTTTTGACGACGAAATACCAGTATGCATTTATGAAGACTTGGTGATCCGTATTGCTGATTTACTGTAAAGGGGCTTTATTCGTCTTTTGGATTCACAAGCCAGTGAACAAGGATGCCATTCATGATAAATGTTTTCTCAGATAATCAATGACAGTTGCCTCGGACACCTTGCCTTTGCGGGATGTCCGAAGGTAACGGTGCTGTTCAATCATTTCTACGAATGCATGATTCAATGCAATCGTCTGGATAATCCCCATAGAGATTTCGGAGCAGAGGACGAAACGCTCGATTGCTTCTACTGTTGTTAAAACAGACAGACGGTCTTCTTCGCAGATGAATGTTAATGGACCCGATTTCTTTTTATACGCACATCCTCCTTCCTTGCTGCTTCGATTTTTCATGTGGGCTGTCACTGTCAACTCTTTTCAGCATTTTCAGAAAATTCTCTTTCAGATGCTTCCGGATAGTTTCCGGAAATTCTATGTACATCTCTACTAACACCTTGTCAAAGTTATCCAGATCATACTGTTTGCATAGTTCGTTCAATATTGTCTGTGGAAGATCTGTAAACATTTTCCCTTCTTCAGAGATCAGCCAGTCGTAATTTACATTATATTCCCGGCAGATTGATATGGCCATTTGATCAGTCAAAGAATTGCGTCTGGTTTCAATAGCACTCATACTGTGCAAGATTTGCAAAAATGTTCTTGACAAACAATTTATTGCGTCTTATACTGTATATGTAATAACAATACAGCATAAGACGATTGGGGATGATAAGACTTGGAGATCTTGATCAACAATCATGCCAGTAAGCCGATCTACGAGCAGATCAGGACACAGATTAAGACGATGATCATGAGCGGAGAGCTTAAGGCGGGTGACGCGCTGCCTTCCATACGTGCGCTTGCACGTTCGGTGCATATCAGTGTTCTCACGGTCCAGAAGGCATATGATCTGCTGCAGGAGGATGGGTTCATTGAGACAACAGCAGGGAAGGGATGCTTCGTGTCTGTGCAGAATCAGGATTTTTATCTGGAGGAGCAGCAGAAGAAGATTGAGGAGCATTTTACAGAGGCGATCGAGATCGCGCGGATGAGCGGGATCAAGCTTGATACCCTGCAGTCTCTTCTTACGCTTTTGTATGATGAGGATATGGGGTGATTGGAAGAAGACAGGCGAAGCGGTTTGGGTAATTTGCTGAGTGCGCAGGGATATGCGGAAAGGATTGGATGATATGAAGAATGCGGTTAAGGTTACAGGATTGACGAAGCGGTATGATGATTTTACATTGAATCATGTATCCTTTGATGTGCCACAAGGATCTATCGTGGGACTGATCGGAGAAAACGGAGCCGGAAAGAGTACGGTGATCAAGGCAATATTAGGAATGATCAACAGGGATGAGGGAGAGGTCTCTTTGTTTGAGGGAGGCGATATAACTACGCAGGATAAGGAACAGGTAGGCGCCGTGTTTGATGACAAGGGATACCCGGAGATGCTTTCGCCAAAGCAGATCGGCAAGGTTATGAAGGGAATCTTTTCCCGGTGGGATGCGCAGTCTTACGGAAGATTTCTGAAGGAATTTTCATTGCCGGCGGATAAGAAGATTAAGAATTTCTCGAAAGGAATGAGGATGAAGCTTGCGATTGCGGCGGCACTGTCCCATCAGCCAAGGTTTTTGATATTGGATGAGGCTACCAGCGGGCTTGATCCGGTCATGCGGGATGATATTCTGGATATTTTCCTGGATTTTATGCAGGAAGAAGAGCATTCGATACTGGTATCGTCGCATATTACAAGCGATCTGGAGAAGGCGGCGGATTATATCGTATTCATCCATCAGGGGCAGGTAATATTTTCAAAGCCGAAGGATGAACTGCTTACGCAGTACGGGATCATCAAGTGCGGTGCGGCGCAGTTTGATCAACTGGACAAGGGGGACATTATATCCTGGAGGAAGCAGGATTATGAGTGGCAGGCGTTAGTTTCTGACAGAGACCTTGCCATGCGCAGATATCCCAAGGCGGTTGTGACGCCGGCTACGATAGACGAGATCATGTTGATGTATGTGAAGGGGGAACAGTAGATGAGAGGATTATTAGTGAAGGATTTCTACATGATACGATCGGTTGTGATCATGATGACCGGGGTATTCCTGGTGATCGGAGCGGGGCTGTCTTATCTGGTCTCTCCCCAGGTACTGCTGATTCTGGCAACGGTTATGACGGGTATGGTGGAGGCGTCGACCATCAATATGGATAAGACATGCGGATGGACCCGTTTAAGCGCGGCGTTTCCGGTTGCCGGGGAGAGGATGGTCAGCAGCAAATATTTGATGTATCTGTTTCTCAGTGTATTCGGGCTTTTGGCTGGAACGGTATGTTCTCTGACAGCCCTTATGGTGACCGGAACTTTAGATTATGACAATTTTGTCTTGTTCTTCTGTATCAGTGTTACTATGGCGCTGCTGGCAGGGAGCTTGATTCTGCCGTGCTATTTCCTGCTGAGTGAGGAGAAGAGTGTGATGGGCTCCATGCTTGCGTATCCGCTGTCAGTTGCGCTGATCATGGGATTGACTTCGGTGATCAGGCAGAGGATGGCAGCGCTGTCAGTCGGTATGGCGGTTGGTGCATTGGCATTCACTGTATCCTGGGTGATTGCAGGGAAGGTGGTTGCGGCAAGGGAAGTATAGGATTTTGATTCTAGTACACCGAAAAATAAGTAACCAGCCATATAACTTGCCTGATTTTCCATCTACGTCGTTGTCGTCAATCGACGTAGCGCATACTCTAATTATTACAGTTACCAATTATATTATTAAAATAGCTATGCAGGCACAAAAGGAGATCGGTCTGGATGATCCGCAGGCTACAGATCGTCCAGATTGATCTTGCGTGCCGTATTCATATGGGCGAGTGTGATCTCGTAGATGTGTTCCGTATCATTGTTCTCCATAGCTTCCACGATAGCAAGATGTTCCTCATAGGTATCCTGCATACGGCCTTCGTGGGCAAGGGAAAGCTCGGCGAGCTTGCGCATGCGGTACTTGAAGGTAGCGAAGATGGAGACGAACTGACGGTTTTCGGAGTAGTCGATGATCTTGGTATGGTATTGGAAATCATATTCACAGAATTCTTCGATAGAACCGCCCGAATCCATGATCTCCTTTAAAATATCGGTCAGCATGCGCAGTTCTTTTAATAACTTCTTGACAGAACGGTTCTTGTGCGCCTTCGTGATCGCGAGAGTGCAGTAACATTCCAGGGCAGAACGGACCTGGAACGTCTCGTCGATGTCCTGGCGCGTCAATTGGTGGAGCATGAAGCCTTTGCTAGGGATAATATCGATGTAGCCCTCCTGGGCGAGCCTGTGAACGGCATCGCGGAACGGAGTGCGTGAGATGCCGAGCTCCCTTGACAGCTTCGTCTCCGAATAGATCTTGTTATATTCGAATTCTCCCTGAATGATCAACTTCTGCAGGTGTTGGTATGCCTGTTCATTTAACGGTGTCATAATATTCAATCCTCTGCTGGCGTAATAATTGTTATCAGTATATAGTGTGGTCTACGTCAGTGTCAATAAAAAATTATGCACAAAAATGAGAGATTAAAACTGTATAAAAGTGAGAAAGAGCGTGAATTCCTCCGAAACACTTGACCGGTATACCGGTATGTAGTAAAGTGAGTACATCGAAGGAATAATGAACATATAAGGGTAGTGTCAAGTAATCTATGAAAAAACGAGCTGAAAAAAATAGGCTCAAATGAACCTTGAAAACTGCAGATATTGATTCCGAAAAGATCTCCGAGGGCTTAGGGCGTTGCCCTAAGAACCCACAAGGGACCAGTCCCTTGACCCATTTTCGGGCTCTGCCCGAACCCGTCCTCGCCGGAAGGCAGGAAAAGGGCGCAGTTGCCCCTTTTCTGCTAAACAGGATAATCCGTGAGCCTTATGTCAATAGACTTTCGCGGCATATCCTCACAGACGGCGCTACCGTCTGCTCCGGTATTCCACGGTTCTATTGACAACAGCTCCGCTCCGATGCAGGGTTTCCATTTTTCTGCATGTTCAGGATAGTCTGCTGACCGAGGAAGATGAGAAGCTGCCATTTACCCGGCATGTTGTCGGCACTCTGTAGCATTTCTACTTCGTTGAGTACTTTGTATTTCTTGTGTTTATGCGGACGGAGAAAGTTATAGTATGCGACCCAGAGGGCAAGATCGTAATTAGCACCGTCGATGTTGTCAAAGCCGTTTGTGTGACGGTAAGAGGCCTTATAGGTGCGGTTGAGGCGTTCAATCATCTGTTTGAACGGACGATGTTCTGTAGAAACGGCATCGTCGTTGGTAAGCCCAATCACCTGGGTGATTTTGAAGGTAAAATCTTTCCCCAACTTTTTTACAAATTCCATTGCGGCGAGTGGGTAGGCGCTGTAACCGTCGGCAATGAACTTGAAGTTTTCCGGCAGCTTTGTCAGTCCCCGGAAAGCCATACGCATGGCGAGGATACAGGGACCGACACCACGGTTATCCGATACCTGATAGCCGATGATGGATCGGGACGCAGCGTTCATAATAAGCCAGACATAGGTTTTGATACCACGGATTTTTATATAAGTTTCATCGGCAGTAAATACATCCCCTTTTTCGTAAGGGTATTGGTCAACAAAGGGCTTAATGCAGACAGCGGCAGTCTTGCAGTAGTTGGCGATCTGCTGGTGGGAAATGTTGATGTTGTACAGGTCTTTCAGGGCCTGCGAGGTTTTTCGCAGAGAGAGGCCGAGGTTGACATGGAGGGTCAGACACAGGGACATTACGTGGGCATTATGTTTGCTAAATTTCAGGGATGAGGCATTTTTAGGAAGGGTATTTAGATCCATGCTGAAAAAATCCATCGTGAACTCACGGTAGATATAGTGGAGTTTATATTTGTTTTTGCCGTAATCCTCTCGGAGGTCTTCTTTATCCACTTTTTTGAGGTTGTAGAGATAATAAGGGCATTTGGGATTGACGCACTTATGGATGATAAAGTGTTTGCGTTCTTTCTTGGGAACCAGGGCATTGCCGCAGTGCGGGCAGCGTAGTTTTACAGAGGAGAAGCGGCTTTCATGGGGTGAGAACCTTGCGCTGCAGACCTTGCAGAGAAGCTGCCCTTTGGAACCATTATTTTTGTAAAGGAAAGGTTTCGGCGCATTACAGCGGGGGCAGGTGCATTCATCCGGGATATCGCATTCTGACCGGCGGCTGACAGGGCGGATCTTTTTACCATAACGTTTTTCAAAGTAAGGGATTAATTCTTTATAAGTCCAGTCCTGGCGGAAGTCGGTGATAAGAGGGAGTTCATCAATCTTGAACTTCTGGTATTTTGGAGAATGGGAATCATCAAAGGCCCACTGTTTCAGAGGGATGTATCTGCAGATAAAGTTGATCAACCAGCAGTTTTGCTGGTAAAGAGATTGAATGAGAGAGAGTAAATAGGTAATAATATCCATAAGCAATGATTTTCCTTTCAGTGTTTGTGGGTTAGTAATAGTATTGACACAAAAAAGGGAGGTCATTGCTTTTTTTCTTGAAAAAGTGGTGTAATCCTTGGAATTATAAGGTTTGCAACAAAAAATATAGTGGTAGATTTGACACTACCCATATAAGAAAGGAAGTAAGAAGAATGAAGGTAGGATTTATCGGACTTGGCATCATGGGAAGACCAATGGCGAAGAACATACTGAAGGCGGGAGTGGATCTCCTGGTTGCAGATCTGAACAAGGAAGCGGTTGCGGATGTGGTCGCAGCGGGCGCAGAAGAAGCAAGCTACGCAGAGATTGGAGAACGGTGCGAACGGATCATTATCATGGTTCCGAGCGGGGAGATCACGAAATCGATCCTGTTCGGTGAAGGCGGCGTGGCTTCAACCGTGAAAGCAGGAACCGTAATCTGTGATATGAGTTCTGTGACTCCGGTAGAGTCCCAGGATTGTTACCAGGCGTTGAAGGAGAAGGGCGTCGGCTTCGTAGATGCGCCGGTATCCGGCGGGGAACCGGGAGCGATCGCGGGAACGCTTGCGATCATGGCAGGCGGAGATGAGAAGGACTTTAATGAGATGAAGGAGTATTTCGATATCCTGGGATCTTCGGCTTTGCTGATCGGCGGAAGCGGAAGCGGAAGCGTTACAAAGCTTGCCAATCAGGTGATTGTCAATAACACGATCGCAGTAGTGTCTGAGGCGTTTGTTCTGGCGGCTAAGGCGGGAGCTGATCCTCAGAAGGTATATGAAGCGATCAGGGGAGGACTGGCGGGAAGCGCGGTTTTGGATGCTAAGATCCCGATGATCGTAGAGCGTAATTTCAAGCCGGGCGGTCCGATCCGTATCAATCACAAGGATATCAAGAATGTGGTGAACACAGCTCACTCGATCGACGTTCCGATTCCTTATACGGCACAGCTCTACGAGATCCTTCAGACATTGAAGATCCACGGACATATGAACGACGATCACGGCGGAATCGTGCAGTATTTTGAGAAGCTGGCTGATGTTGAAGTTAAAAAATGAACTAGATCAGGAGGAAATGATCATGGCAATAGGTGCAGGGGCGCTGACTTCTTATAAGAAAATAGATGAGGCGCACATTGACGCTTTATTAAAGAAAGAAATCGAAGCAAATAACAAGAAGATCGTAGTGTTGGATGACGACCCGACAGGCGTGCAGACGGTCCATGATATATCGGTATATACCAATTGGGAGAAGGACAGCATCCGTCAGGGGTTTGAAGAGGAGAACAATCTGTTCTATGTGCTGACTAATTCCAGAGGCTTTACAGCAGAGCAGACAACGAAAGCGCACAATGAGATTGCGGCGGCCGTGGATGAGGTCGCCAGGGAGACGGGGAAGGAATACATATTTATCAGCCGCAGCGACAGCACTTTGCGCGGACATTATCCCCTGGAGACAGAGCTTCTTAAGAAGAGTTACGAGCAGAATACCGGTAAGACTGTCGACGGAGAGATTCTCTGTCCGTTCTTCAAGGAAGGCGGCAGGTTCACCATTGATAATGTACATTATGTAAAGTACGGCGATGAGCTTGTCCCGGCAAATGAGACGGAATTCGCCAAAGACAAGACCTTTGGATACACCGCGGCAACCATGCCGGAATATGTGGAGGAGAAGACCAGGGGAGCTTATAAGGCGTCCGATGTGACCTGCATATCTCTTGAAGATATTCACAGCATGGATATAGACAAGATCGAGGCGCAGTTGATGGAGGTGAAGGATTTCAACAAGATCATCGTCAATGCGGTCGATTATGCGGATGTAAAGGTGTTCTGCGTGGCTCTGTTCCGTGCCATGGCGAAGGGAAAGGTGTTCATGTTCCGTACGGCGGCAGCGATCGTGAAGGTAATGGGGGCAGTGACAGACCAGCCGCTTCTTACCAGAGATCAGATGGTCGTCAAAGAGACGGCGAACGGCGGGATCGTAGTAGTCGGCTCGCACACAGACAAGACGACGAAGCAGGTAGAGGCCTTAAAAGAACTGTCCGGCATTGAATTTATTGAGTTAGACGCAACGCTGGTGACAGACGACGCGGCGTTCGAGGCAGAGGTTAGGAGATGCCTTGACAGAGAGGAAGCGTGCATCAAAGCCGGCAGGACCGTATGCTGCTATACGACGCGTGCGCTGATCACGGCGGATACGGGAGATAAGGAGGATGAACTCAGACTGTCCGTGAAGATCTCTGACGCGGTGCAGTCATTGGTAGGAAGGCTTAGCATCACTCCAAGCTTTGTGATCGCAAAGGGCGGAATCACCTCCAGTGATGTGGGGACAAAGGCTCTTGCGGTGAAGAAGGCAAATGTGCTTGGACAGATCGAACCGGGGATCCCGGTGTGGCAGACAGGGGAAGAGAGCAAATTTCCAATGACCCCGTATGTCATCTTCCCGGGAAATGTGGGAGAGATACAGACCCTAAAAGAGGCTGTAGAGGTGCTGATCGGCTGATCACTTTAATCATTAGAAAGCGTTCGGTTGGTGAAAATAAACAAATTCAAACATATAATTTGTGCGATTAGCTGATTTTGTAAGAAATAGTTTATAGGAAGGAGGCTGGTTATGTCTCAGTGTGTTGTAATAGCTGATGACCTGACAGGAGCCAATGCCACCGGTGTACTTCTGAAAAAAATGAATTACGAAGCATACACAGTGATGAATACGGAACGGATCGAGCTGTCGACCCTGACGGATTGTGACTGTGTACTGTATCCGACAGACAGCCGCGGCATAGAGCCGAAGATGGCGTACAACAGAGTATATAACGTGTGCAGTCTGCTGAAGGGAGACGATGTAAAGGTATATTCGAAACGGATCGACAGTACCTTAAGGGGGAATTTGGGAAGCGAGACGGACGCCATGCTGGATTGTCTCGGGGATGACTATATCGCGGTTGCGGCTCCCTGTTTCCCGTCTTCCGGCAGGATCGTAGCCGGAGGCTATATGCTTGTGGGCGGTCTGCCGCTTCATAAGACGGATATTGCCATTGATCCGAAGACGCCTGTCAAGATCTCGGAGGTTGCGGTTCTCTTCGACGAACAGAGCAGATACAAGGTTTCGTCCATCCAACTGAAAGATCTGATGCATGGGAAGCATTATCTTGCGGATCTGATGAATCAGTGTGTGTTAAGCGGCAGCAGGATCATTGTCCTTGACTGTATCACGCAGGAAGATCTTGATCTGATCGCAGACGCGGTGATCACAAGCGGGCTTAAGGTGGTTGCGGTGGATCCGGGTGTATTTACGGCTACGCTTGCCCGGAAGCTGATCACGCCGTCCCAGAAGAAGGAGAAGAGTAAGATCCTGGCGGTGGTGGGGAGCGTCAATCCGAACACGACCGCACAGATGAAAGAGCTGTGGCTGTCTCAGAGGACCTATAATGTGTTCGTCAATACCAGAGAGCTGTTGGAGTCTAAAGGCAGAAGAGAGGCGGAGACTTCCCGGGTAGCAGAAGAGATCCTTAACGAATGCGGGCGCAATGCGGTCTGCACCGTGACAGGGGACGGGATCTACCCGGAGAACAGGATCGATTTCAAGCCTTATATGGAGCGCTATAATTGTTCCATGGATGAGGTGACAGGTATGATCAACGGTGCGTTTGCAGAGATCACTTACCGGATCTTCAAGGCGGAGCCTACATTTCGCGGGCTGTATACCAGCGGAGGGGATGTGACGGTGGCAGTCTGTGAGAGATTCGATACGGCGGGATTGTCGCTTAAGGATGAGGTGCTTCCATTGGCCGCATACGGACAGTTCCTTAAGGGGGAATTCGAGGGCGTCCACATTATCACTAAGGGCGGAAGCCAGGGCGGCCGCGATGCGATCAATCAGTGTATTACATATCTGAAGGAGAAGCTGTTTATCTGACGCGCCGTATACAGGCAGTCTATTTATCAATGTATTAATTAAGATAAGAAAGGATGAGGAATTATGGGAAAATCACTAATCGCAGTACCTATTGGGGATCCGGCGGGAGTAGGACCGGAGATCGTCGCCAAATCAGTCGCTTCTAAGGAAGTATTTAACGCGGCGGATTGTATCGTTGTGGGAGATAAGACCGTTATGGAAAATGCCGTCAGGATAGCCGGCGAGGATCTTACGGTCCATGTGATAAACGGACCGGAAGAAGGGGATTTCCGTGAGGGAGTCCTGAATCTTATTGATCTTGGCAATGTTGATATGGGGAATTTTGAGTTCGGCCGTGTCAATGGAATGTGCGGGAAGGCCGCATATGAATATATTGCAAAAAGTATCGAGCTTGCAAATGAGGGCAAGGTCGATGCCGTAGCCACGACGCCGATCAACAAAGAGTCGCTGCGCGCGGGCGGAATTAATTTTATCGGACATACAGAGATCTTCGGCGCTCTCACTGACACCGAGGATCCGCTGACTATGTTCGAGACGAACGGTATGCGCGTATTCTTCCTGACGAGGCATGTATCCTTAAGAGAGATGCTTGATATGATCACGAAGGAGAGAATCAAGGACTATGTGAAGCGGTGTCTGGAAGCGCTTAAGAAGCTTGGGGTATCAGACGGAACGATGGCGGTTGCCGGGTTGAATCCGCACAGCGGAGAACATGGATTATTCGGCTGGGAGGAAGTGAATGAGATTACGCCGGCCGTCGAAGAACTGCAGGCAGAGGGCTACAATGTAGTAGGGCCGATCGGTGCGGATTCCGTATTCCACCAGGCTGCTATCGGCAAGTACAACAGCGTGCTGTCCCTGTATCACGACCAGGGCCATATTGCGACGAAGACTCTTGATTTTGAGAAGACCATCGCGATCACCAACGGAATGCCGATCCTTCGAACCTCCGTGGATCACGGAACTGCATTTGACATTGCGGGAAAGGGGATCGTGAGCGCGGTCAGCATGATCGAAGCAATATTGCTGGCGGCAAAATACGCGCCGAATTTCACAAAATAAGAAGCAAATAAGAAGCAATTAAGAAGGTGTCTTGTCCGGCGTGAATGAGACACTGGTACGCTGACACGTTAACCCTGATTATCAACGTGCCAGCACTTTGAAATGTACGGCGGCTGTGCCGCCGGTATACCAGGCATATTGGCGTATGCCTGACAACATTTTAACATATTTAACCATAGAAGCATAGTGGAAATTAGAAAAGGAAGAGGAGGTCTAGTATGGTAAATGGACTGAGCGGGCAGAGAATGTTAATTGGTCTGGCAATCGGTATTGCCGTTCTGATATTCTTGGTGTTGAAGACAAAGGTGCAGGCGTTTCTGGCGCTAATTATCTGTACAGTCATTGTAGGTGTTGTAGGCGGGATGCCTCTGGTAAATATTACGCTTGAGGATGGCAAGACGTTCGGTATCGTGAACTCGATTACGTCGGGATTCGGCGGTACGCTTGGAAGTATCGGTATTATCATCGGTTTCGGCGTTATGATGGGGCAGATATTCGAGGTGACGGGAGCGGCGAAGAGGATGGCGCATACATTCCTTAAGCTGTTCGGGAAGAAACGGGAGGAGGAAGCCCTGGCGCTGACCGGGTTCCTTGTATCCATCCCGATCTTCTGTGATTCAGGATTCGTGGTATTGGCTCCGATCGCCAAGGCTATATCCAAGGCGACGAAGAAGTCTGTCATCGCGCTTGGCGTATCCCTGGCGGCCGGGCTTGTAATCACGCACTCCCTGGTTCCGCCGACACCGGGTCCTCTGGGTGTATGCGGTATCTTCGGAGTTGACGTAGGTAAGTTCATCCTTCTGACCATCGCGCTTGCGCTTCCAATGGCGATCGCGTGTATCGCCTACGCGAGAATAGTCCTTGCGAAGAAATATTACCGTATCGTAGATGAGAGCGGAGAGATTATTGAAGCGCCTTACCAGGAGCCGGATTATGAGAATGCGTTCTCTATGGATCTTACAGGAATGCCTGGAACGTTAGAGTCATTCATGCCTCTGATCGTGCCGATCATTCTGATCCTGATCAATACGATCGCGTCGGCGCTCGGCAAGACGGCGGGATTCATGGAAGTGCTGATATTCCTTGGACAGCCGATCGTAGCGGTAGGACTGGGACTTCTGGTGGCGATCTTTACACTGGGAAGAAACCTTGACAGACAGACCTGTATCTCAGAGATGGAGAAGGGTATGATGTCTGCCGGTATCATTATGCTGGTAACAGGCGGAGGCGGCGCTCTCGGACAGATCATCAAGGATTCCGGTCTTGGAACATTCATGGCAGAAGGGCTTGCGAAGACGGCGATCCCGATCATCATCCTGCCGCTGCTCATCTCAACAGCGATGAGATTCATCCAGGGTTCCGGTACGGTTGCCATGACCACAGCGGCCAGTATCTCTGCGCCGATCGTGGTGGCGGCAGGTGCAAGCCCGCTGCTTGGAGCAGTTGCATGCTGTGTGGGTTCACTGTTCTTCGGATACTTCAACGACAGTTATTTCTGGGTTGTAAACAGGACGCTTGGCGTCAGAGAAGCAAAAGACCAGTTGACGATCTGGTCCGTCACATCTACGGTTGCGTGGGCAGTCGGGGTTGTGGAAGTGATCGTGCTGAATATCTTTATGTAACTTTATGTAAATATACGTGTATATGTATGCATGGGCTGCCGGAGTGATCCGGCGGCTTTTTTGATAAAAGAGAGGATTTCCTTATACTTTCCTTATAATTCTGCCTTATTCTTATCTTGTAGTTCAGCGGCAGGTAAGAGATATCTGATCAGGCAGAACATTACAGGCAGAACATTACAAGCATGGAATAAGGAGGAAATCATGAATCAAAACATCTTAGAAACAAAATGTCTGGCAAAATCATTCCGCGGTCACTATGCCGTCGATCATATTTCGCTTGCAGTACCTAAGTGCTGCGTGTACGGACTTCTGGGTCCGAACGGAGCGGGCAAGTCCACATTGCTTAAGATGCTGACGGGAATCCTGCGTCCCACAGACGGGGAAATTCTCTTTGACGGTCATCCGTGGAGCAGGAAGGACCTTGCGGATATCGGAGCTCTGATCGAGACGCCGCCCGTATACGAGAACCTGACGGCCTGGGAGAATCTGAAAGTCCGCGCGCTGATGCTTCATATACCGGATGAAAGGATCCGGGAAGTATTGGAGTTGGTGGATCTGACAGATACAGGGAAGAAAAGGGCAGGTGCATTTTCACTGGGAATGAAGCAGAGGCTTGGAATCGCGATCGCACTGCTCAACAGGCCTAAGCTGTTGGTTCTTGACGAGCCGGTCAACGGACTTGACCCGATCGGAATCCAGGAGCTTCGGCAGATGATACGAAGATTCCCAGAAGAGGGGATCACGGTGATCGTATCAAGTCATATCTTAAGCGAGATCGCCCAGACGGCAGACCATATCGGAATCATCGCAAACGGAGCGCTCGGCTATCAGGGCGGGATGCCGGAAATCGGTCATCTGGAAGAATTGTTTATGCAGGTTGCAGCGAAGTATGCCGTATCGGACAAAGGGCGTCAGCTTAAGGAGGTGGGATAGATGGGGAAATATTATCCGGCCGAAAGATTAAAGAACCGTCACACTTCTGCGGAAAAGCTGATATTGCTGATGCCGATGATCGTAGTGTGTCTGGCGGCATGCCTTACGAGCAGCTATTTTACGATTGATGCTTATAATTGGTGGTATATTGTATTATTTCCGGGGATGAACGCCATCGTCTGCGGTACGGTGGGAAACAGTGATAAGAAGATGAAGAATCAGACGATCCTGACGCTTCCGGCAGATATGGGGGCGGTCTGGGACGGAAAGGTGTTATATGGGATCCGCTGCATGGGGATCTCCCTGGCGGTGCTCTTAAGCGTTACACTGATGATAAGCACGATACTTAAGCAGGTATGGCAGATCGTATTTCACATCGATCCGGCAGTGGGAGAGCAGGTATTTGCAGTGGTTGTATTATTCATGACTTCTCTGTGGCAGATCCCTTTCTGCATGCTGCTTATGCAGGTGATCGGCAGATTTCCGATGATATTGCTCCATGTGGGGAGTATATTTCTGATCTCCGTAACAATGTCATTGAAACCGTATTTTATGCTGCTCCCGGGAGGAATCGCGACGCGGCTGATGTGTATTATTCTGAAAATACTTCCGAACGGGCTGATCGCAAAGCCGGGAAGCGTGTCATTTACCCCGGAGTTGATGGACTGGAAGGGAGTGCCGGTGGGGATTCTGGTTTCACTGGTGTGGTTTGCGGTATTCTGGATCGTTGGGCGGAAGCAGTTTGAAAGGCAGGTGCAGCTATGATGGCAAGACATTTGGATGGAGGGAAGGAAATTTGGGGAAATGTCAAAGGAGAGATGTGGAAGATGCGCCGCACCCTGCTTCCATGGCTTCATGTAATGGTTCCGCTTCTTGGGATCGCTGTATTCCTTGCATATTATAGTTTTGCGGCATGGAATGATGAAGGAAAGATATTGGGATATATGGAGGCGCTGACGGTCATACTTCCTCTGGTCGTCAGTGTGATCTGCTCCATATCGGCAGAGTTTGAAGAGAGCGGACATTATCAGACATTTCTTGGAGTATCGGTCTGTAAAATGAATCCGCTGCTTGCTAAATGGATCGTGCTGTCAGGCATGGGGCTTCTCTCCATCCTTCTGGCTGTTGTTGGATTCGCAGCGGGATATCGGATAACGGAGGGGAACACGGTGCTTCTTATGAGGGAATACTTGATCCTTGCTGCGGTAATGTGGCTTTGCAGCGTGAATCTGTATCTGATACACCTGTTCTTGAATTTTGCGTTTTCAAAAAATATTTCCCTGTGTGCGGGAACGGCTGAGTTAGTGGTCGCGGCGCTGTTCCTGACCGGGCTTGGCGAGGGGCGGTGGCAGTTTTTTCCCTGTTCGTGGGGTAGCAGATGGACGGAATATCTGATACAATACTGGATAGGAAATAAAACGGCGGCGGCAGGAGATGTGCTGAAGATTCTGGGAATCGGGGCAGGCGTCACGGCAGCGCTGTGGTCTGTATTTTTCCTGTGGTTTCATTTTTATGAGGGAAGGCAGTGCCGGGATTAATGACGGGTGCGGTCGGGGAATGAGCGGTTATGATTAAAATATTAGCGGTAGATGATGAAGAGCGGATCCTTAAGCTTATCAGGAACGCTCTGGAAAAAGAAGGGTATGAGGTGGATGCGGTAAGCGATCCGCTTAGGATCAAGAAGATGAGATTACAGGACTATAAGCTGATCCTTCTGGATGTGATGATGCCGGGAATGGATGGATTTACCCTGTGTGAGGAGATCAGGGATCTGGCAGACTGTCCGATCCTCTTCCTGACGGCGAAGACTGAGGAGAAGGATATTATGAGGGGGCTTGGAATCGGCGGGGACGACTATATCACCAAGCCCTTCGGCATCGGCGAGCTCCGCGCGCGGGTCGCCGCACATCTGCGGAGGGAGACGAGAGAGAAGAAGCAGGCGGTCTCGGTGAACGGAGTGCAGTTCTACCTTAAGGAGAAGAGAGTAAGCTATGAGGGGAACGAGATTACATTTACCAAGAGCGAGTATGCGATCTGCGAGTATCTTGCGCTGAACCATGGACAGGTATTTTCAAAGGACAGGATCTATGAACATGTATTCGGGTACGATAAAGAGAGCGATAATTCTGTGATCACGGAGCATATCAAGAATATCCGGGCGAAATGCCAGAGGGCAGGATTAGAGCCGATCGAGACAGTATGGGGGATTGGGTATCGGTGGAGATGAAAAATAATATAACGATCACGGTTGTTTTTCTTCGTTTCGTCATCATATATACTGTTGGCGCATTGTTCTGGCTGTTTGCCGCAGTCATGATATATTTTGTGCTCGATGCGGCGGGAGAAGTTCTTCCGGCGAACCATATGGAAGCGCAGTTAAATGCATCTGCCGATGAGATTCAAAGCGTCTCCAAAGTCACGGATGAACAGATACCGGCGGAGTGCATGTACGGGGTTTATGAGCGTACCGGAGACTGGCTGTACGGGACATTTTCTTCCGAAGAGAGCGGGCAGGCATGGGCCAGCTATGAGGAGAATGATATCTATGCGCAAGGGAAGGGATACTATCGGTTCTTCGTGCGCGATGCAGGGGAGATATGTATTGTAAAATATAAGATTGAGACAAGATTTCGGAATGAATATCTGGACAAATTACTGCCGCGGCCGGATCTGCTAATGGTCGTCTCATTCGCGGCGATGTTTCTCCTGCATACGGTTCTGGTGTCGCGGTATTTTGGAAAATATATGCGCGCAAGACTAAGGATCTTGCTCGAGGTGGCGGAGAAGATCAGGAATCAGGATCTTGAATTTGCAGAAGAACATTCGGGATTAAGGGAAGTGAATGAGATCTTAAGTTCCCTTTATCAGATGAAGAAGGCGCTGAAGGAATCCCTGTACAGGCAGTGGGATGTGGAAAAGAGCAGGGATGAGCAGATCGCGGCGCTGGCCCACGATATCAAGACGCCGCTTACGGTGATCCGGGGGAACGCGGAGCTTCTGGCGGAAGGGGAGCTTGCGGAAGATGAACAGGAATACAACCGGGATATCCTGTCGAGCGCGGCCGTGATGGAGAATTATCTGCAAAGCTTGAATGAACTGCTGATGGCGGACAGGGAGAGGGCTTCTGGTGAGGAAGGAGATGCCGGAGAAAATGATATCAGAAGGGACAATGCTGGAGAAGATGATGACAGAGAGAAAGATATCAGAAGAGATGATGACAGAGAGAAAGAGATTGCCGGTATTGCTGCGGACATGGTGTCCTGTATGGAATTCGCTGATAAGTTAATAGAGCAGGCAAGGCTTCTGTCATCTGCAAGACAGTGTCCTGCCGCTTTCCAAAGAAATGATCTGCATGGGAAGATTCGGTGCAATGAGACGCAGATTCTAAGGGCGTGGAGTAATATTCTGGGAAATGCAATGGATTATGGCCCTGAGAATGGGAGAATACAGATCTCTCTTAAGATGCGTAAGGATGAGGGAAAGGAATATCTGGCGGCGGCGGCCGCAGACGAGGGGCCGGGATTCTCCAGGCAGGATTTGATGCATGCAACGGAGCAGTTCTATCAGGGAGACCGAAGCAGGAACAGTAAGACGCACTATGGAATAGGGCTTCATACTGCTGAGAAGTTTGTTAAGAGGCAGGGAGGGAAGCTGGTGATTGAGAATGGAGAAGCGACGGGGGCCAGGGTGACAATGTTGCTGGAAGTGCGCTCTTGAAGATTGCTGGAAGTGCGCTCTTTAAGACCGAAGGAGTCAGTATGTATAATTTTTTAACAGTTCTGGATCTGCCAGGGCTGTTTTTTTGTTGCATTATGGGGGAAATGGATGCATTTGTCAGAGATATTTTTCAAAATGACTTGACAAAATACTACGGGGGGGGGTATTTTATAGTATGAGAATGAAATATTAGTTCTCAGATTCAAATGACCGATCTTACAGTTTGGGAAATGAGGAAAGCAGATATGTGGTGTGTGATGCGGGTACGGGTAGGTTCGGAAGAAAGCGTGCGGCTGCAGTGCCAAAAGAAGCTCTCTTCTGACCTGCTGAAAGGCTGTTATGTATTCTATTATCAGGAAAAGAAGCATATTCAGGGGGAATGGGTGATCAGGGAGAATATCCTGTTTCCGGGATATGTGTTCATGGTTACGGAGCAGGCAGACCGGTTGAGCGATGAGCTGATCCGTATCAAAGGATTTGCGAAGCTTCTGGAAGCAGGCGGCGAAGTGGCCGCGCTGACGGAAGATGAAGTAGATTTCCTGACCGTATTCGGCGGAAAAGAACAGACTGTAGAGATGTCAGAAGGTGTGATCGAACAATCCAGGATCAGAGTATATTCTGGTCCGTTGGTAGGGAAAGAACGATATATAAGTAGGATCGATCGCCATAAACGTCGAGCATTTTTAGAGATGCCAATGTTCGGGGAGAGGCAGAAGGTACGGGTAGGGTTAGAGATCGTGTCGAAGTCTTAAGCATAGTTTTATACCGAAAAATAGTAAGAAAAATCAGGATTACTTTCTGGATATCCTTGCAGCTGGGGCACTTGGATTTCCGGGGGTATGACATATCCGACGTCTGAGAATATCTGCAGACATATCCGGGATGCTGTATGAGCACAGTATATCGGTATGTCGGGCAGACGGAAGACAAGTTACTGTGGCAGCAGGAGATCACTGCGGGCATGGATGGCGAAGCATACCTTTTGATATGGTCCGATTGAATTAGATCGGAACATATCAGGGAGTGCTTCGCTATTATAATGCAATGAAAGATACATAGTAACGCGATCACAGAAGCCGCCGGGTAGTGTCATATCTCCATAATATGTGTTGATGATCTTGGCAGATCAGAAGCATATATTACGAGGAAATGACATTGCCCGGCGGCTTTTGTCATTTTATATCTGGCAGTCAGCGTTTGACTTCCGCGAACAACGAGCCAAGCGGGTATGCTTGCATGCACATTTGGCGGCTGCAGCGGGGTTATTGACTTGGTTAGGAATCAAACTCATAGATTGTGTGTTCTATACCATCTCGTCGAATGGAGGATTTGTTTTGCATTATGTGCTACAGGTAACTACAGGAACAGAAAATAGGGTGGAAGAGCAGGTCAGGACCGTAGTAGAAAATACGTTGTATGATTCCTGTTTCCATCCAATGCGCCGTGTGAAGAAGAAATTTCGGGGAGAGTGGAAAGAAGTCCATGAAAAGTTGCTTCCTGGATATGTGTTCATAACGAGCGATCATATAAAAGACTTATATCAGGAGCTTCGGCATGTGCCGGCATTTACAAAGCTGTTGGGAAAGGATAGTGAGCTGTTTATTCCACTTCCGGATCATGAGGTGGAATGGCTTGAACAGATCATGGACTCACCAGATCGCAGCATGGAAGTGCAGTTATCACAGGTGTCGGTATCGGAGGATGATGTGATCACGATCTTGTCCGGACCTTTGAAGAATATGGAAGGGTGTATCAGGAAGATCGATCTGCACAGACGAATCGCGAAGGTAGAGGTTGACTTCATGAATCGGAAGACGGTGATACATCTGGGGATTGAGATGGTGGGGAAGATGGAGTGAAGGAAACCTGTAGATTCATGTTAAGAAGCCTGAGAGGGAGATTAATGAGAGGAGATTTTTATTGATGGAAGGATATCAGGAAGTCAATGAAATCAGTCTGGTAGATTTGATGTTTTATTGCTTGAAGAGATGGCGCTGGATCGTCGTGTGCATGTTGCTCCTTGCTGCGGCCGCGGGCGTATATAAGTATCAGGCAGTAATTGCGGAGAATCAGGTGAAAAGGGAACAAAAAGTACAGCAGCCTGCGGTAAAACCAGCCGAGGGAGAGACAGAGATCGAGAGCGAACCGATCGTGTTTGAAGATCCGGCCTCTTCGGCAGTTACATTTGCAATTGTCGGAATGATCGGCGGAGGGTGCCTGGCCTGCATGATATTCTGTTTGAGATACGCGGTGAGCGGGAAATTGCAGGATATAAGCAACTTCCAACAAAAGTTCGGCATGCCGCTGTTGGGAGTCGTCCGGAAAAGCGATACAAAGAAGAGATTGTTTGGATTTTTAGACCGGTGGATTCGCCGGTTAGAAGAAGGGCCCTGTGCCAGGATTCCGAGGAGAGAACAGATTAAGATCACCGCTGTCAACGTTCAGAGTGCGATCCATAGAAATCCAGAAGAGAAGATTAAGAGGGTTATGCTGGCGGGAACTGCATCGGGGGATGATGTGATAGAGATCTGTGAGCAGTTGGCGGAAGAGATCGGGGAGGTTACGTTTTCACCTTATCGGCAGATTGTGTTTCATGCGGCGGCGCTTAAGAAGCTGGAGTATTATGAAGGGGTTTTGTTTGTTGAGAAGAGAGGGGAGTCTTATGAGAGGCTGATCAGGCTGGAGAGGGAGTTGGCGGTTAGTCGGGATGTGACAGTGTTGGGAAGTATTGTGTGTTAGTTTTAAGAGAATACACTGCCCAAAATTGATGCAAAGTAGATTATGAAAGGGTATTAATTACAATGTATGAGAAAATCATAAAAAGGCTCATAGACATATTATTTTCTTTGCTGGGATTAATTCTTCTTTCCTGGCTTTATCTTATTCTGTCAATTGCTGTTTTTATCGACGATCCCGGACCAGTATTATTTGAGCAGAAGCGTGTAGGTATCCATAAGTCATTCTTCCGGCTTCATAAGTTCAGAAGTATGAAGATGTCCACGCCTCACGACATGCCGACACATATGCTCGAGAATCCTGACCAGTACATAACAGGGGTAGGACGGTTTCTGCGGAAGAGTTCTCTCGATGAACTTCCGCAGATCTGGGATATCTTTATAGGGAAAATGAGTATTATTGGTCCGCGCCCTGCTCTGTGGAATCAGGATGATTTGGTAGCGGAGAGAGAGAAATATGGAGCTAATGATGTGAAGCCGGGATTGACCGGGTGGGCACAGATCAATGGCCGGGACGAGCTTGAGATTCCTGTCAAGGCAAAACTTGACGGTGAATATACGAAGAAGCTGAAAGCCGGAGGTATAAAGGCATTTCAGTTTGACTGCCGTTGTTTTATAGGAACGATTTTCTCTGTGGCAAAGAGAGAAGGAATTGTCGAAGGCGGTACAGGGGAGATGTATAGACAGAGGAAGTGAACTTTGTCAAATTATGTGTGTAATAGTGTAGAAGGAGATAGTAGTGAAAAAAGTTCTCATAGCTGGGGCTAACAGTTATATAGGTGGTTCTTTTAAAGCTTATTTAGATCAGTTCCCGGATAAATATAAAACGGATGTGCTCAGTATGAGAAGTGTTGTTCCAACTCAGGATTTTTTTGTATCTTACGATGTAGTTTTCTGTGTAGTTGGCATCGCCCATATCAAAGAGACTAACCAAAACAGAAGACTTTATTTTGAAGTAAACAGAGACCTTGTTGTAGCTATAGCGAAGGCGGCAAAAAAGGCAGGTGTAAAGCAATTTATTCTGTTGTCATCTATGTCTGTGTATGGATTGACAGTAGGTCATATCAAAAAAGATACGGTACCGAATCCTAGCACAGCTTATGGGAAATCGAAACTCCAGGCGGATGAAGAGATTAAAAAAATGGAAAATGAGAATTTCATATTTACTTGTCTTCGACCTCCATTGGTATATGGAAAAGGGTGTAGGGGAAATTATCAGATTTTGAAAACATTTGCATTGAAATCTCCAATATTTCCAAATTATGGAAATCAACGATCGATGATTTATATAGGGAATCTATGTGAGTTTGTAAAATGCTGTATTGATTTCGAGAGGCGGGGGCTTTTCTTTCCGCAGAATAAGGCTTATGTGAATACGGCTAAGATGGTAGAACTGGTTGCAAAAGAACATGGGGTGCGGATAAGGTTTACAAAAGCTTTCAACTGGGCATTAAAGATTGCTACGGTCAATATTATCAAAAAGGTGTTTGGTGATTTGACATATGAACTTGTGGATACGGTTGATAAATACGAATTCAACGTGACCATTAGATTAACTGAGGGAGAGTAAAGTGACTAATAAAGATAAAACGGGAAGTTCTAACCATTTAAAACTCGAACACTTCATAAAACATAATTTGCTTGTACAGAATCTTTACAGATACGGAATGAGTGCAGTTTTTCAGGTGTGGAGTAAAATGATTAAGACAGATGCTAAGCTTGTTCTGATGAATGGACATAGCTATAAGTATAATGATAGTCCAAGAGCCATATATAAAAAAATGTATGAATTGGGATTGACGGAAAAATATCATGTTGTATGGGCATTGAATGAATTAGATAAAGTGGATATCCCTGGATGTACCAAGGTGAAAATGGATACTATTGAATATTTCAAAACAGCCATGCGGGCTAAATACTGGATATCTTGTGTGAATATTGAGAGGGCATTGCATTTTAAAAAGAAAGATCAGATATATCTAAACACTTGGCACGGAGCGGCAATTAATGTGTGTGGAAATGGAGTCAATAAACGGAATGATTTTCATTGGGGCTATATTGATTATTTCTGTGTTTGTGGCAAATATGATGAGATTAATTTTGGCCGGGATCTGGAATTGGAACCAACATCGTTTCTGAGAACAGGCCTTCCTCGAAACGATGTTTTATACCATGTTACAAAAGAGGTCCAGGAGGCAGTTCGGCAACAGCTTGGACTTCTGGAAGAAAAGAAATATATCCTTTATGCGCCTACATGGCGTGATAGTAAAGATGGAGGAGATTCTTACCAAATTGCACCGCCAATTGATTGGGGGAAATGGAAGAAAGAGTTGGGAGATAATTACGTCGTGATGCTTAGGACACATCCTTATACAACACGGCTGATGAATGTTCAGTTTGATGATTTTGTATTGGATTACACAGACTATGCGGAGGTAAATGACTTACTGATTGCTGCAGATGTGCTTATTTCTGATTATTCCAGTATTAATCTCGATTATTGTATTATGGGTAAACCGATGATTTGCTTCGGATATGACTATGATGAATATAAAAAAATCCGTGGATTTTATTATGATCTCGAAGAAGAAATGCCAAATGGTGTTATGCGGACAGAAAACGAGGTAATCAGGCACTTGAAGAATCTTGATTATGAAGCCGATGTAGCCAAGACTGTTAGGTTCAAAGAAAGTCACTGTGAGTATGGCTGTGGTGATGCAACGGTTGCATGTATTAATACAGTTTTTGGAACTCATTATGAGTAAAGAACTAAGAGGTAAATGGAAATGTTGAATTTTACAATTGGGCCAGTTATGTCTGGTGAAACAGTGTTAGCGATAGGAGCGGAGCAGGTGCCCTACTTTAGGACGAAAGAATTTTCGGAGAAGATGATGGATAATGAACGGCTTGTTCGAAAGTTTGCAAAAGCGTCTGACAACAGTAGGGTTTTGTTTATGACTTGTTCTGGCACTGGTTCTATGGAGGCAGTTGTTATGAATTGCTTTACGAATGCGGATAGGGTAATTGTTATCAATGGAGGCAGTTTTGGCGTAAGATTTACTCAGATTTGTGAGATACATGGAATACCGTATACTGAAATAAAGCTTCACAGTGGTCAAAAGTTGACGGAAGAGAAATTATATGAGTTTGATGGAAAAGGATATACAGGACTTCTGGTTAATGTGGATGAAACGTCAACAGGTGTTCTATATGATACAAAAATGATCGGCAAATTTTGCCGGGGAAATGACATATTTTTTGTATGCGATTGTATTTCCTCTTTCCTTGCAGACCCATTTGAGATGGATGAATATGATGTGAATGTGATGATTACAGGATCACAGAAGGCTTTGGCGTGTCCTCCGGGCGTGTCTATTATTGTATTGGATGAAGTCGCTATAAAACGGGTTCAAAATATCGAAGTGAAATCCATGTATTTTGATTTGAACAATGCGCTTCTGAACATGAACAGAGGGCAGACACCGTTTACTCCTGCTGTAGCGACGTTACTCCAGATCAATGCGAGGCTTCATGAAATTGAGGATCGGGGAGGCGTTGATGCCGAGATTCAGAGGGTTGCCGCCCAAGCACATGATTTCAGGGAGAAGGCGAAGGAATTGCCGTTTGAATTTATTTCCGAAAGTCCTGCAAATGGAGTGACATCAGTTCATCCAATCAATGGTGATGCATATGAGATATTTTTGAGACTAAAGGATGAATACGGTATCTGGGTCTGCCCTAACGGAGGAGAACTAAAAAATACGGTTTTCCGGGTTGGGCATATCGGTGCGTTAACTCATGAGGATAACACAATATTGATAAGTGCGCTGGTGGATTTGAAGGATAAGGGTCTGCTGTAATAACTTGTATTTAGTTGTAATAGGTTTTGAGAAACGGAGATGACTATGAAGAAAGTTATAACATACGGTACATACGATTTGCTTCACTATGGACACATAAAACTGTTGGAACGGGCAAAAGAGTTGGGAGATTATCTCATTGTTGGTGTAACATCTGATGACTATGATAAAACTCGCGGAAAGATCAACAATAAACAGAATTTGATGGAGCGTGTTGTGGCTGTAAAAGCAACAGGTATTGCTGATGAGGTCATTGCAGAAGAGTATGAAGGTCAGAAGATTGATGATATTCGGCGTTATGGGGTGGATATCTTCACTGTTGGGTCCGACTGGGAAGGTAAGTTCGATTATCTCAAAGAATATTGTCAGGTGGTTTATCTCCCGCGTACGGAAGGTGTGTCCAGTACAGAAATCAGGGCGGAAAAGAATAAATTGACGATTGGGCTTATTGGTGATTCTGAAAGCGATCTGACTAGCCTAAAAAAGTTCACGGCAGAAATAGCCTATGTTAATGGTATCCATGCAACTTGCTCTAATACGCGTATTGATGAATTGGAGCAGATAACAGATTATGATAAGCTGCTTGAGAGGGTTGATTCAGTATACGTTGTATCCCATCCGCGTGATCACTACAGCCATGTGAAAAGAGCGTTGCAGAAGGGAAAGCATGTACTATGTGAAACCCCGATCGCTTTGGAGCGAACCCAATGTGAAGAACTATTTTCGCTTGCGAAACGGGCTCAGTGTGTTTTGATGGAAGCTGCAAAGACGGCTTACACGACAGCATTTGAAAGACTTGTGCTTGTTGCAAAGACAGGAAAAATCGGTGAAGTACTTGATATTGATGCTACTTGTACGAGAAGGAGAAGTATCCAGAACTATTCTGAAAAAGATATTATGAGAAATTGGAATACGATTACAGAGTGGGGACCCTTAGGGCTGCTTCCAATATTCCTGATTCTTGGGTGTGAGTATAAAGATATCAGGATAGTAAGCCGATTGCTAAAAAATTCAAAAGATTATGATATATATACGAAAATAGACCTTTTATATGACAAGGCGACAGCTTCGGTGAAAGTGGCAAAAGGTGCTAAGTCAGAAGGTGAACTGATTATTACAGGAACTGAGGGGTATATCTATGTTCCTGCACCGTGGTGGAAAACTGACTATTTTGAAGTTCGGTTTGAGAATCAGACTAATAACCGGAGGTATTTCTATCAACTGGAAGGAGAGGGGATCAGATACGAGATTGTTGCCTTCTCGAAAGCAATTGAAGCTGGACATGGAGACTTCTATGTAAGCGAGAAAGTTTCAAAGGCTATTGCTGGTGTTATGGAAGAATACTACAAGGGAACAAAGGTCAGAAAAATCTAAGATATACGTCATGACATCATAAATGGCATTATTTTTTGGAGGACTATGATGGATATTTCATTGTTTACTCGTTTGAGGATAGCGGTTATTCCAAGTGCAATAGCCAGAACAAAATATATAGTTAAGAAAAAATTGTTTGCTGAGGTTGGAGAGAATTTCTTCTTCCAACCGAGGATTGTACCGCTTAATGCGGAGTATATTCATATCCATAATAATGTGGTGGTTGCGTCGGATGTTACTTTTATCTGTCATGATGTGATGCAAAAGGTGTTTAATAATCTTGATTTGCAGAAACAGGTCATGAAAAAGTATGGATGTATTGAGATTATGGATAATGTATTTATTGGGGCAAATTCTACAATCCTTCATGACGTTCGGATTGGGCCGAATGCCGTTATTGCGGCTGGAAGTGTTGTTACGAAAGATGTGCTGCCAGGAAGTGTGGTAGGAGGAGTGCCGGCTAAGGAGATAGGATCCTTTGATGAACTATATCATAGAAGATTACATGAATCAGAAAACATGTTGGAAGAGGGATATACACCGGATTACTGTTGGAAGGTATTTGAAAAAAATCACAGGGAGTGTTAGTAAATGTCTAAAGATAGGGCGTATCCGATTGATTTTGTGTTGCCATGGGTTGATGGATCTGATCCTGCATGGAGAGTAAAAAAAGCTAAATTTGAGAAAGAAGAATCATCATCTGTCCATGTATTTGACTATCAAGATTGGGGATTACTGCCGTATTGGTTTAGATGTGTGGAAAAGAATGCACCATGGGTGCGATATATATATTTTGTGACATGGGGGCATATTCCGAATTGGTTGAATATCAATCATCCAAAATTAAAAATTGTTAAACATACAGATTATATTCCGGAGAAATATCTTCCGACGTTCAGTTCGCATACCATCGAATTGAATTTGCACAGAATTCCAGGATTATCGGAACATTTTGTTTATTTTAACGATGATACATACCTTCTGAAAAAAGTAACCGCTGATTTTTTCTTTAAATTGGGACTTCCTTGCGATAGTGCTGTGATTAATCCGATTGCTCCTGCTAATAAGGAGTGTATTGCAAATTTAATGGTGACTACAACGGGTGTGATTAATGAGAATTTTTTTAAGAGGAAGGTAATATGGAAAAATGTATGGAAATGGTTTAATATACGTTATTTTCCGTTGGTATTTCTGAATCTCATGTTTATCCCATGGAAAAGGTTTGTCGGTCTTTATGAATCACATCTGCCAACAAGTATGATGAAATCAACATATAACGAAGTGTGGGATAAGGAATATAGGTTATTGGATGCCACTTGTACTCGAAAGTTTCGGGATTTTAAAATGGATGTAAACCAGTGGGTAATGAAAAATTGGCAGATAGCTTCAGGAAAATTTATGCCCAGGGGTATAAGATGTGGGAAATTGATTGCAATTAGAAGCGTAGATGATGCAGAGAAGTATTCTGATATAATTAAGAAGAGGTCTTATCCAATGATTTGTATAAATGATCATATTACAGACGAAACATACTTAGAGGCAGCAAAAATTATTAAGACGGCTTTTGATATTCACTATGATGAAAAGAGTTGTTTTGAACTTTGAAGAAAGGAGCATCATTGTGCGAAAGGTATGAGAATATTAGTGAATAGTTTAAGTGAAGATTTTGGAGGTGTTGAAAGTCTTTTTTTTAATCTTATTCATAGCAAAATAATGGATGATATGCAAATGGATTTTACCTGTTCTGTATCAAGAAGTGCACGTGAAGAAGATTATATAGCATTGGGTGCAAAAGTTTTTCATATTAAGCGTCCATCTAAACAGTTTCGGCAATATATAAGAGGTTTTACGAATATTTTTAGTGAAGGAGAATATAGCATCTACCATGTTAATTTGACCCGTTACTGTTTTCCTTTAGATATTATTATAGCAAAACTGTACGGAGTAAAAGTGGTGTTACATTGTCACTCGACCCAGATATATGATTTTGATAATAAAATGCTTAAATATATTCGAAAAATAGAACAAATTTTATTTAAACCTATTTATTTATTATGTAGTGATTTAAATATTGCATGCAGTGTAAATGCAGGAAAGTACTTATTTAAAAATCAACCTTGTAAAATAGTGCATAATGGGATAGAATTAGAGCGTTTTTACTATAACGAGAAATCAAGAAATAGTATACGTGATGAATATAGTTTCGCGAATAAAAAAGTTATAGGGCATATCGGAAGATTCTCTAGTGAAAAAAATCATATTTTTATATTAAGAATTCTTCGTATATTAGTCAATATAGATGATACTTTTCGATTGTTGTGTGTAGGGAGCGGAGAATTATTTAATCGAGTAGTTGAAATGGCAGATGCCATGGGATTAAAGCGTTTTATTGTGTTTACCGGACAAAGAAATGATATACATAATCTTCTATCAGCTATGGATGTTTTTTTGCTTCCTTCTATTCATGAAGCGCTTCCAATTGTACTGATTGAAGCACAGGCAAATGGTTTGCCCTGTATTGTATCTAATAGTGTGACTAGTGAAGTTGATATCCTTAATACGGTTAGCAGACTCTCACTTGATGCTCCTATATCGGAATGGAAAAATGCAATTCAAGAAAGCATAGGTTGTCGAGAAAAAATAGATGATTATACCATATTTAGAGATTTTGATATAGTTTCTATGAAACAAAGACTTTATTCGTTATATGTGGATATAATTAATGAGAAATGATGGTGAAATGACATGATTATAACTAGAAAAAAATGGATTGTCATTATATTATTTGATTTGATAATGTTTGTTATATCTTTTTTTTATCCAGATACGATGATAATAGTGTTAGTTATGATATTATGGAGCAATGGACTTATATATACTCTTGAAAATCTTGAAAAAAGAGGTGCTTTGTTTGCATTCTTGGTATCATTTTTCTTGATTTTAGTAGGGCGAGAGGCATTGGAAGTTTTTGGATTACATGAGGTGGAAGCAGATTTCACAAGTGAATTGAATCGTCAAGCAGAATGGATGGTTTTAATGAGTCTTGTATTTCTGTTTTTGGGGTATGCCATTACGGATAAAAGAACTTTCAGGATTAATAAAAAGGTAGATTACAATTATAATTCATCAGAGTACATAACGATACGCAAGGTAAGTTCTATTCTATTTTATCTGACATTTGCATTTAATATTTTCACAGAGATAGATATTATTCTCTTTGTTTTTCGTCATGGTTATATTACATATTATACATCATTTGTATCGAGTGTACCATATGTGATAAAGAAAATCGGAGATATGTGTGTTGTCTGTTTTTGGATTTTCTTGGCAACTATGCCAGATAAGAAGAGGGTTAATAAACTGAGCAGATTTTATATAATATATTTACTACTTACATTGGCGACAGGTAAGAGATTTCCATTTGTTGCTGGGCTATTAACATTATTTGTATATTATATTGCCAGAAATAAGATAAATAATGGAGGAAAAATATGGGTAAAAAAAAGGACTCTGATTCTCCTATGTATTTTTACTCCATTGCTTGTTATGTCATTGTATATTATCGGTCAGATCAGAGTTGGAAGCATGATGGATTCGATCAGAATTGACAAGATTATTTCAAGTTTTTTATATAATCAGGGCGTTAGTATTAATGTGATTAAACGAGCTCAATTGTATCATGATAGATTACCTGACGGTAAATTTTATTTATTTGGTTCAACATTTGAGGCAATTGCCAATAATGTAATTAGCAGGCAGTTAGGATTTACACAGTTTGCCGGAAATACTGTTGAACATGCCTTGAATGGCGTTTCGTTTCAGCATGCTTTGTCATATGTGACCATGGGAAATTATTACTTGGCTGGACATGGCCTTGGTTCATGCTATATTGCAGAAGCTTTTCATGATTTGGGATACTTTGGTGTTGCAGCAGTCAATTTTGTTTACGGGATTATATTCCGTAAATTATTTAATTTTAAGTGCCATGGTATTTGGGGAACGACAATAATATTAAGTATGTTATATTCACTGCTGCTTGCTCCTCGTGGAAGTGCGGATGGATTTATTACGGATATAGTGGATTTGACAACGTGGGGAACAATATTGATTGTGTGGTTTTTTTCCCAAATGCTTCATAGCAGATCATATTATACATTGGATAGTTCCAGCGGGAGTGGTGTACAATGAAAATAGGAATTCTTTCCATGCAAAGGGTGCCTAACTATGGCTCGTTTTTGCAGGCATATAGTCTTAGAAATATTCTAGTGAAACTTGGTCATGAGGTGGTTTTTATTGATTATAAAGAAGAGAAACCGGTAGTTCCATTCAGTGAAAAAAAAAGATTTAGGTATCGTTTGTTGGATACGCCCATAGTTAAATTTCTGAATGATTGGATTAAATATAATATTATTGGAAAAAAGCTGTTTGACTATAAATACCGATTAGTTTATCTGAAGCAGCTTAATATTGGATACAGAAAAAGGCGAGATATAGTTGTTGATATCGCTGTCATTGGAAGCGATGAAGTATTTAATTGTTTGCAAGCTGGCTTTAATGTCGGATTTTCACCGATGCTTTTTGGTCAGAGAATCAATGCAAAAAAAGTTATCAGCTATGCAGCATCCTTTGGATATACTGATATGGAAGGAATAAAAAAATATGGAATGGGCGATAAGCTTGCTGAATATTTAAAATCATTTGCATGTATTTCTGTGCGTGATGAGAATTCCAGGAAAATCGTTGAATCTCTCACAGGCCAAATTACGGAGTTGAATCTCGATCCTGTTTTAGTGTCGGATTTTAGCATACCGAAAATTGATATTCCTTATCAAGATTATGTCATTCTGTACACTTATGTATCCAGAGAATATACGGAAGAGGATAGAAAAGCTATCTTGGATTTTTGTAAGTGCAACAATAAAACATTAATATCTATCGGGAGTGCTCAAAATTGGGTAAGTAATCAGGTAGAAGCAGCACCTTTAGAATTACTGGCTTATATAAAAGCATCTGATTTTATTATTACGGATACATTCCACGGAAGTGTATTTTCTATTAAGTATAACAAGCCTTTTGCAACACTTATTCGGGAGAACAACAAGCAAAAATTAATGGATTTACTTCATAGATTGAATAAGGAAGACAGAATTATTGATTCTTTTTCTGAACTTCAAAATATGTATGAAAAATTAGTAAATTATACTGATACCAATGCAGTGATTGCAAAGGAAAAGGAACACACGTTAAAATACTTGAGAAAGAGTCTGTTATGAGAGAGGGATAATGGATGTCGCAAAGAAAAAAATATCTTGCAAAAAATACTGCGCTTTTTGCACTCAATACAATTGGCACAAAATTAATTATATTTCTTCTGGTACCTCTTTATACGAAAGCATTTACAACATCGGAGTATGGAACAGTAGATTTGATCACAACGATAGGAGCTATTCTCGTTCCAATTATTACAATTAATATTGGTGAAGCCGTTATGCGTTTTGCATTGGATAATGACGTAAACAAGAATGACGTTATGAGTATAGGTGTGCTTTTTGCCGTATTTTCTTTTGTGATTGGGTTTAGTGTGTTCTTTGTTGTTGAATATTTTCAACAGATTAGTATTAGCAAATTTCTTATATACTTTTATTGTATATCGCAAGGACTTTATATCATTTTTTCATGTAATCTCCGTGGGCAGGAAAAATTACTCCATTATGCAATTGGGAACATACTGAATACATTTGTCATTGCCGTGCTGAACATATTGTTCCTTCTGGTGTTTAAGATTGGAATTAATGGATATTTCTATGCATATATTTTGTCAAATTTTATAGCATTTTTGTATTGCTTCATTGCCGGTGACGTGAAAGTTGTAGTACAGAGTTTCTATATTGATAAAAAACTAATGAAAAAAATGGTTAGTTATGCTATTGTTTTAGTACCTAATTCCTTGATGTGGTGGATTATGAATTCTTCTGATCATATTATGGTTTCATCAATGATTGGAATGGATTCAAATGGAATATATGCCATTTCTTATAAGATTCCTTCTATTTTATCTGCGTTGTCTACAGTATTTAATCAAGCTTGGTCTTATTCTGCGATTCATGAGAACAAAAGTGAAGATAGAGAAACTTTTAACAACAATATGTTTGATAAACTTGTCAGATTTCAGCTTATAATCACTGTTTTTCTGATGGGAATAATGAAACCATTTTTAAAAATATATGTCAGGCAGCCAGCTTATTATGATGCTTGGAAATATACTCCTTACTTGTTAGTCGGATATTTTTTTCTGACAATGGGAACTTTTCTGTCAACAACATATACAGTACAGAAAGACAGTAAGGGATTCCTAATTTCAGGAACAGTTGGAGCAGTTCTAAATATTGTCTTGAATTGGATACTTATTCCAATTATGGGAATACATGGTGCCGCATTTGCTACTTGCATCAGTTACATTGCTGTATTTCTTTATCGTTCACGAGATACTAGAAGGTATATGGTGATCCATGTATTTAAGTTAGAGTATGTTGTTGGTTATGCTGTTCTGGTTGTAACCGCTATAAGTATGGCAATTACCTACCATTGGGGATATATTGTATTCTGTATAGAATTTATTATGATTCTGGTAATAAACCGCGAATTTGTAAATGAGTGTTATGAAATGGTGAAGAGAATATTTTTAAAGATAAAAAGGAAGCGTATTTGATGGCAAAAACAGTATGTAACACAAATATGTGTACAGCGTGTATGGCCTGTGTAGATATTTGTCCAAAGAGTGCAATTGTGATTAAAGATAGTTTGAAACATGAAAATGCCATAATTGATGAAACAAAGTGTATTGCCTGCGGCATGTGTGAAAAAGTATGTCAGATTGTCAAGCCATTGCCTTTAAAAGAATCGATTAAATGGTTTCAAGGATGGAATAATGCTCCAGCAGAACGTCAAAAGAGTTCTTCTGGAGCATTTGCATATGGTTTGGCTAAGCAAGTTATTAATGAAGGAGGGTATGTTGCAGCGTGTAGATTTGAAAAAGGTGAATTTCGATATTCAATTGCAAAAGATGTAGATGAGTTGACGCTTTTTCGTGAATCAAAATATGTAAAGAGCAATCCAATAGGAATATTCAAGTCTGTAAAAAAGCTACTTGTACAAGGGCTGTTTGTTCTGTTTATTGGTTTACCGTGCCATGTTGCGGCTATGAAAAAATATCTTGGAAGGGATTATGGGAATTTGATTACGGTTGATCTGATTTGTCATGGGTCTCCATCTCCAAAGCTGTTGGAGCTGTTTTTGCAACAGTATGAAATTAGTCTCGAAACTATAAAAAGTATACATTTCAGACAAAAAGGTAGCTTCAGATTGACAGGAGAAAACGTGTCAAAGAATACAGAGAGGAAGGAGATTTCGTTTACACAACCAGGCATACGGGATAGATATTCTATTGCTTTTTTGTATGGCCTTATTTATACAGAAAACTGTTATTACTGTCCTTATGCGAGAATTGACAGAGTTTCAGATATAACTATCGGTGATTCATGGGGAAGTGAGATAGGGGAAGAAGAAATGGATAAAGGAGTTTCGCTTGCTCTGTGTCAGACAGAGAAAGGAATAAATTTGGTGGAGAGGAGTCCATTAAAATTATTTGATGTAAATCTTGATAAAGCAATGGATGCAAATCATCAGCTTAGAGAACCATATCCTATTCCGAAAAATAGAGATAATTTTTTTAGGGCAATTGAGAAAAATATTAGCTTTAATAATGCCGTCAAAAAAAGTTTTCCGAGGGCTTGTTTTAGACTTGATGTAAAGGATTTTCTGTTTAAAACAGGACTCTTGAAAATTAATGGGGGGGGGGTAATTGATTCTTGTATATATCGTATAACTATAGAAGAATAATTAATTTAACTATATATGGAGTACAGGATGAGGAAATTTATAATGATATTTGTTTATATCTGAACGGGAGATCATTATGAAATGCTAGTGTTAGTGATTGAGAATACAATAGAAAAGAAAGTATTAAAAGGAGAAAAGATTTAGTAGTTAAATGACTGATGAAAAAATGAACTATAAGATGAATGTTGATATAAGTATTGATAATAGCTTTTATCATGAACAATTTCCTAGGACGCTAATATTAGCACCGCACCCGGATGATGAGATAAACTTGTCTGCTAATTTGATAAATACGTTTACTTTGAATAAAGGGGAAGTTTTTGTTGCTTTTGCGACTAATGGAGACTGGAATGCTTCTCCTAATATTAGAATAAAAGAAGCTAGAGCGTCTTTAAATATATTGGGTGTAAAAAATGATAATATTATTTTTTTGGGATATGGAGATTCGTGGTTTTCTTGTAAATCGAAGCACATGTTTTATACTGATATAGGATATGTTGAATCGAAAGCCGGACGGGTTCAAACATATGCTTGTGAGGGATTTGTTGATTATTCTTATATATGTAATGGTAAACATAGATATTACAACGTGGTGGATTTTTGTGAAGATTTGATTGATTTAATTTCTAATATTAAACCGGAATTAATAGTTTGTGTGGACTATGACGAACATCCAGACCACAGAATGTTATCCATATGTTTTGAACGAGCGTTAAGCCGAATACTTAAACTAAATAGTCAATATCGACCAGAGGTGTTAAAGCGATTAGCATATCCGTTGGCTTATTGTGCAGCAAGCGATTATCAACTTAATAATTTATCGACAAGGAAACCAGAAGTGGGAGATATTGATAGATATAAAGGAGAGATTATTGGGCTTAATAATTTCCAGTGGGAAAAGCGAATCAGACTTCCTATTACTCCAAATGCAATTTCCAATAATTTTAAAAGGAATATTGTTGCGAGAGCTTTAAAATGTCACAAGTCACAATATATATTTGGCAGGGTAGGTAGAATTCTTAACAGCGATGAGGTTTATTGGCGAAGAAGAACAGATAATGCTGCTTATACTGCTAAAATAGAATCAACAAGTGGAAATCCCAGATATGTAAATGATTTTCAATTGATTAGTGCCACAGATATTTTTGAGCTTTCTCCTGTATTTGATGATTACTATTGGAGTCCTGATGAGAAAGATGTGGATAAATCAATAAGCTTTGAATGGGATGATCAAGAAGTTGCATATATAAAATTATTTGGGAATTTGGGAAATCAAGGGAAGATAGAATGTTTAGCGATTAGCTTTGATGATGGATTTTATCAGGAAGTTGGTCCGTTTCCAGATAATGGAGCTCCGATTGAAGTGGTTCTTGATAAATCACATATTATTAAAAAGTGTACTTTGACGATTAAGAGGTTTTCTGGGAAAGAATATGGTTTGGCAGAATGTGAATTTTACAGAAGTTTTTGTTATAAATCTTGTATAAATCCGTTTATAAAAATAATTAGTGATAATCATTTTATTTATAATTATTATGTTTCGAAAAAAGCAAACTCTGTAAAATTAGATTTTTATAATTACGAGGTTGTTGATAAAGCGATAAATTTAAAAGTGTTAAAAGGTGAATCAATAATAGTTAATAAAACTCTAGTTATTGATAAAAGGGACAAGAATATTGTGATTAGAGCAGATGTAGAAACAGGGAATGGACGTATTTATGATCAAATTGTAGTTACAAGAGTTACCAATTTTTTTGCATTAAATCTTATCCAAGTAACAAAAATAAGATTCATTGAGTTTAAAGTATTTTTACAGAAAAATAGAGATGATCTATTTAGGTATATAAAGAAGTATGGGTTAGTAGAGACAATGAAAAAAATCCTAAATAGAAATAGATTGTAAAAATATTTATACCATTTTCTAAAGTGAAGAACTGAATGGAAAACGAATGTTTGCTTGTATGGACAATATTTCAGGAGGATTATAAATATGGATTTAAAAGAATATACATTTATTGTATTTGGTGAGGTATATCATTATAATCCATTAGGTGTTGTAAGAAGTTTAGGGGAAGAAGGTATTTGTCCGATATTGATAGCTTATGGGGAAAGAGAACACGTTGTGTCTTCAAGTAGGTATGTTAAAAGGTCACACCATGTTAAAACTATTGAAGAAGGATATAGAATTTTGAAGGATATGTATTGTAAGTCTATAAAAAAATCTATTTTGATAGTTTGTGATGATATTGTAAATAGCTATCTTGATGAACATTATGATGAAATCAAGGATTATTTTTATTTTAATAATGCAGGTAAGCAGGGGAGAATTTCAAAATATCAGAATAAATTAGTATCTAATGAACTTGCAGAGAAATGCGGTATGCGAGTTCCGAAAACCTGGTTTGTAAAAAGAGGTGAGATTCCTAAAAACTTAACTTATCCAATTATTACAAAGCCAATCACATCATATGCTGGTTGGAAAAAAGATTATTACATTTGTAATTCTGAGATAGATTTAAAGAATGCATATGAGGCTGTTGGATGCGGGGAAATGATCCTTCAAACTTATATCAAGAAAAAAAATGAATTTAGTGTTGATGGAATAGTTTGGAATCAAGGAAAAGAAGTATTCGTTTCAGTTAAAACTTTATATACATATTTACTTCCTGATTATTATAGTATGGAGATGGTACATAGTTCGTTTAATGATAGTGAAATACAGACTTTTCTTGAAAGAATGTTTGAAGAGATTAGGTTTGAAGGTATATTTTCAATAGATATTCTTATTGATGAAAATAATAATAAATGGTTTTTAGAAATTAATTATCGAAACTCTGCTTGGAGTTATGCATCTACAAAATTAGGTATGAATCTGCCTGTTCTTTGGGCAAAAGGAATGATTGATGGATCGATTGGTGAAAATGTGCGAAAGCAGGTACCTGATAATTATATTGCTTTAGCAGAGATAATGGACTTTGATTTACGAGTGAGAAAATATCATTTTATTAATATATTTCAATGGTTTACAGGTGTATTAAAAGCAGATTGCCTATATGTATGGAATTGGGGGGATTTAAAGCCTGTTGCTGTTGCATGGTTTTCAAAATTGATAAGAAAAATTAGGCGGAAGTAATGTTATTGGTTGTTATGAGTTTAAAGTCATATTAATAAAGCTACAGCAAGGAAATGGTTAGTGATGTTAGAATTTATTATATGTTTTTGTAAGAAATGTTGGAAAGAGGATGGAAAATGCTTTGTCTATAGCCTCGAGATGGAAGTAAAAAGTACTTAGAAAAATGATTGATTTGTAGTGGGATGATGAGTTGTATAATATTTTAGGGGGATATAAGTATGGAATTAAAAGAGTATACGTTTATTGTATTCGGCGAGGAATATCATTATAATCCATTGGGAGTAGTGAGAAGTTTGGGAGAAGAAGGTATTCGCCCAATAGTTATAGCTTATGGAGGAAGAGAACATGTAGTGTCTTCAAGTAGGTATGTTAAAAGAGCACATCATGTTCAAACTATTGAGGAAGGTTATAGAATTTTGAAAGTTATGTACTGTAATTCTAAAAGAAAATCTATTTTGATAGTTTGTGATGATGTTGTAACTAGCTATCTTGATGAGCATTATGATGAAATTAAAGATTATTTTTATTTTAACAATGCGGGAGAATGCGGGAGAATTTCTAAGTATCAGAACAAATATATTTCAAATAAACTTGCTGAGAAATGTGGGGTACGAATTCCGAAAACGTGGTTTGTAAAAAGAGGAGAAATTCCAGAGGACTTGGAATATCCAGTTTTAACGAAACCAATTTCTTCATATACCGGATGGAAAAAAGATTATTATGTTTGTAACTCTGAGAAAGACCTAGAGAATGCATATAAGGCTATTAAATGTGAAGAAATGCTTCTTCAAACTTACATTAAGAAAAAAAATGAATTATGTGTTGATGGAATAGCTTGGAATCAAGGAAAAAATGTATTCGTTTCTATTGAATCTTTGTATACATATTTGCTTCCTGATTATTATAGTCTAGAGATGACTGTAAATACATTTAATAATGATGAAATACAGGTTTTTTTAGAGAAAATGTTTGAGGAGATTAGATTTGAAGGTATATTTTCAATGGAGTTTCTTATTGATGATAAAGATAATAAATGGTTTCTTGAGATAAATTATCGAAATTCGACTTGGAGTTATGCATCTACAAAATTAGGTATGAATTTACCAGTGCTTTGGGCTAAAGGGATGGTAGATGGATCAATAGATAAAAATGCACGAAAACAGGTATCTGGTAATTATATTGCGTTGGCAGAAATAATGGATTTTGATTTGCGAGTGAGAAAATATCGCTATATTAATATATTTCAGTGGTTTATAGGTGTATTAAAAGCAGATTGCTTATATGTGTGGAATTGGAAAGATTTAAAACCTGTTGTTGTTGCGTGGTTTTCAAAACTGGCAAGGGGAATTAAGCGAAGATAATATCACATGTCTATGTTGAAAGTCGGAAATCTGCTTTACAGGATAGAAATTCATTCTATGTAGTAAGTCCGGGTATAAACCAATCAATACACAGGCTAGGAGATAGTCCTTTATCCATTATTATAGAAGAGATTCGCGTAGAACTGTAAAGTATATTTATTATATCATTAGCAGATACCGAAGGGTATCTGCTGTAAGGCATGTAGATCGTATTCAGATCGTATTTAAATGCTGATTCAGGCAATTATCAATAAAAAGTATATTAGAAATTTCAGAAGAACTGATAACAGAGAGTATAGGAAAAATATGTTGATAGGAGAGATAGAGTGTAAGCGAGAAATCGAAGAGGGTATTTACATCCAATCTCGCTAAGTAAATGACTCTGACGGTGAAAAGCAACAATGTCGAAAAATGTCATACGGTTTTAATTGACATTTCTTCATTTATGTACCATCATAAAAAGTAGAAACCTGCCATAATTTGGCGTAAATATTACTATTTTTTCTACACTGTGAGGTGGTATAGCATGGATAGACTCCAAGGAAGCATGGAGGCGCTCAGCGCTCTTCAGATTACAGAAGATATGGACGGGTTGGATGTTCAGAGCAAATCACTGTTACAATACGCGGAAGTTTTAGCGGTTATCCTTCGGGATACGATCGCAGAATACGAAGGATATAGTTGGAAAGAGGTCGCCGAGTTTATAGAGGTAGACTCGATAACCAGTACCATGGAAGTTTCGCCGGGAAGAACGAATACGAAGATCCGAAGTGATGCAACAGAGTATCACAATCTGAATGAAAAGACATCTCTTTTTGATCTGGCATTTCGAGCCAGAAATCCACAGATTTCCACAGAAGATATACAGATTAATTTACATATAGACGTAGAACCGCAGAAAATATACAATCCGGGGTATCCGATTGAAAAGAGAGGCATGTATTACCTTGCGCGGCGCTTATCTTCTCAGTTATCCCTTGCGCTGAACGTGACAGACTATAATCGTCTGGCCAAATGTTATAGTATCTGGATCTGCCGGGATGAGATTCCCAAGGAAGATCAGTACAGCATATCTGTCTATGAGATGGTCAATACCAAAAATACTGCGCCCAATACGGTATCCAGAGAAAATTATGATTTGATGACATTAGTAGTTATCAAATTGGGCAATACGGTGTATAATGGAGATAAGGAAGACGAGGGATACGAGCTTTTACGCTTCCTGAATACAATCATGTATCCGCATAAGGATAACTTTATGAGTACGGTATCAGAGTATATAGATTTCTCTGATAATGATGCTTTGCGCAAGGAGGTAATTCATGTGAGTACGATAGAGCAGATTAAGTATGAAGGAATGAGGGAAGAATTAACGGAGGAATTAACAAAAGAAATAACAGAGGAATTAACAAAAGAAATAACAGAGGAATTAACAAAAGAAATAACAGAGGAATTAACAGGAAGAGGAGTAAAGGCATTAATATTGGATAATTTGGAGAACGAGATTCCCAAAGAAAGAATTCTTGTAAAGCTACAGAAATATTTTAGTCTTACGGAAGAGAAGGCTAAGTGGTACTATGAGAGATTTGTATCAGGGGAATAAAGTGCCGTATCCTTATAGAAATGGTACTATTATGGGGCAATACGGCGTATAAAAGGGATAGCGTAAAAGGCTTTGAATACTGACACCACTCAGAAACGGGTGGTGTTTTTTTATGCATAGAATTCGTTCAATTCCATTGTCCAAACCGTTATTTTTTGTTATAGTAAGATTAAAAAGGAGAGGTGAGACAATTGGATGAATATGAAGTATATGAGAAAGAATGTAAGGAGATCAGGGAGATCAACGAAGAATTGCTGGAATTATTTGAGAAGGATATGATGGATAAAAACTTAGCTGATAAGACGATTAACCGTCATTTATCAAATGTAAATTTTTATATTAATGAGTATATGCTTCATGAGGATGCCACGCCGATGGAAGACGGAGTCAGAATGTTGGATATGTTTCTGGGTGATTTTTTTATTCGAAAATGTATGTGGTCAACTCCGGCCTCAATAAAAAGTACGGCGGCAAGTATCAAGAAGTTTTACAAATGTATGCTTGATTATGGGAAGATTGAAAAGGCCGATTATGAATTCTTATGCGCGGATATAAAAGAAGGCATGGATGAGTGGCGGTCTGCGTGCGAGGCATATAATGACCCGGATCAGGAGAGTCCTTTTATGATGTTCTTTTAGTCAAAGAATCTGAATTTGGCGGATGGCAGATAAGCAATGGGGATTTTAATAAATTGAAGCCTAGCGCTCCATCCGCTGACAAACCCGCTCATTCTCTGTTTCAAGTCTGTGTTTCTATATAAAATAAATCATAATTATCAGTTTTAGCAATGTCGGCTTTAGGTACAGAAAAAAATATCTTCGGCCATCGTCTTTATAGAAGTTTTCCAGTCTGGTTTCAAAATGCATAGATAATCTTTTCTGATTTTCCCAATAAGTAAGTGTTAAGAAACTTTTAAGATTTATGTTGAGTTTCTTTTAAGGCATGTATATTATAGTAACTATGTAAGAGAGTAAGTACAATATTCACCGTTATTTATGCAATGCTGTACTAGGAGGGATTACTATGGGAACGGAGACGATACTGGTTGTGGATGATAATAAGGAGATCGTGTATTCCATCAGCGAGTTATTAAAATATGAAGGATATCGGGTGGTTAAAGCTTATGACGGTATGGAGGCGTTAGAAGCGTTGGAGAGGGAGAAGATAGACCTGATCCTGTTGGATGTGATGATGCCGAGACTCAATGGATTATCTGCTCTGATGAAGCTTCGGGAGAAGAGCAGGATTCCTGTGATCATCCTGTCTGCCAAGACCGAAGAGAGTGACAAGGTGTCAGGGTTGGTGATGGGTGCGGATGACTATGTGGAGAAACCGTATAATCCGGCGGAGCTGACGGCCAGGATCAAGGCTCATCTGCGGCGGTATCACGTTTGGGGGGAGGAGAAGCCCAAGGCAGATGAAGACAGGATCATCAACGGGGGGCTGGTACTGGATAAGAAGCAGCGGATCGTGATCGTGGAGGGAGAGGAAGTGCGGCTTACTGCCACGGAGTATAAGATCCTTGAACTTCTTATGGAGCATCCGGGACAGATCTTTCCGGCGGAGCAGATCTATGAGAAGGTCTGGAACGAGCAGGCGGATTATGCGGTGGAGAATACGGTTATGGTACATATCCGCCACATCCGCGAGAAGGTGGAGATCGATTCAAAGAGACCAAGATATGTAAAGGTGGTGTGGGGTATTGGATACAAGATGGAAAAATACAGTTAGAAAGATTTATATTTTCATAGAAAAGAATTGGATGCATATTGTTGGGTTCGTTCTGCCGGTGCTTGGCATATTTCTTTTCGGGGTCATGATCGCTTATCGGAGTTCGTACCCTACGGAGACGGTCTTTAAATTCGGGCTTGCAGGGAATCTCTGTGTCGGGCTTAGGATATCAGCTCTTTTGAAGCATTATCTGGGAGATAAATACCGGGATTGGGAGGGGAGGACTGAATATGAAGAGTGGAAGAGAGCAGAGTCGGAGTCTTTCAGACGGCTGTGCAGGGTCGGAGCGGTTGGAGGTGCGGCTGCGGTCTGGTATCTGTATGATCTGGTCTTTGGTGACGGTGTCTACGACGGATTGAGCAACGGATGGTTTTACAATTATGCCACAGGATATGTTATGATCATTACCGTCTTGATTCAGTTTTTGCTTGCACAGAAGGCGGTCGGGAATTTCTGGATTGAGAGATTGGATGCGATCATGGAGCGTGAAGATGAGGTTTCGCGGATACGTCTTGAGGAAGCGCTGGAAATAGAGAGAAAAAGCCTTGAGAAGGTATCCCGAAGCGACCAGCTTAGAGTTGATCTGATCACGAACGTCTCTCATGATCTGAAGACGCCGCTTACTTCGATGGTCGGTTATATAGAATTGATCAAGAAGGAGGAGTTAAGTGATGTTGTGCGGGATTATATTGACGTGATCTCGGCACGGACAGAGAAGCTTAAGGAGATGATCAACAGTCTTTTTTCTCTGGCGAAGGCAAGCAGCGGCAATGTGGAGCTTAAGAGAGAGAATTTCCAGGTGAACCGGCTGATCGAGCAGATCTTTGCGGATATGGATGACCAGGTGAAGGCAAGCAGCCTTAAGTTTGTGATGCAGCTTACAGAGGAAGATACGCAAGTCTATTCGGACAACTCATATTTTTACCGTATCTGCCAGAATTTGATCGAGAATACATTGAAGTATTCCGCGGAAGGGACCCGTGTATTTGTTAAGACATATCTGAAGGATGCGCTGACCGGGGCTAAGCTGCCTAAGCCGCAGGCGGATCAGATGGAAATCGTGCCAGATGCAGGCGAACAGGGGCAGCCGGGGGAGCGCACGGAAGCATTAGCAGGTGCAATGCAAAAGGAACGGTCAGGAATCGGGAAGAGAATGATCTGCGTGGAAATTACCAACACGTCGGGCTATCTTATGGATTTTACAAAGGATGATATTGTAGAACGTTTTGCGCGCGGAGACCAGGCCAGGACGAGCGAGGGCAACGGTCTGGGACTTGCGATTGTGAGCACCTATGCGAAAGCGCTGGGCGGAGAATTCGATATCAGAATTGACTGCGATCAGTTTAAAGCATGCCTGGAGATCTGTCAGGAGAGACAGGAGATGATTGTTCCCGCAAGGTAACGTGGGCTGTCGGTTAGTTAGATAGTCAATTGCAGTAAAAATAACGGGGAAATCGGCATTAGCCGGTCTCCCCGTAAAAGTCTCAGCGTAACTCGCCGCGGCTGCGTCTTTGCATAGGAACTCTCATATTCTTATTCGCCGTTGAGAGCATCAGCTTGATGCGGTTCAATTGATTGACTTCACTGGCGCCCGGGTCGAAATCGATTGCTACGATATTCGATTCAGGATAGCGCCGTCTTAATTCTTTGATTACCCCTTTTCCAACTACATGGTTCGGCAGGCACGCGAAGGGCTGCGTACACACGATATTCGGTGCGCCGCTATGTATCAGTTCCAGCATCTCGCCGGTCAAAAACCACCCTTCGCCGGTCTGGTTGCCGAGGGATACGATGTCGGAAGCCATCTTGCCAAGTTCCTGGATCCTGGTGGGAGGAGCGAAATGCCTGCTCTCGCTGAAAGCCTTGTTCGCCGGAGCGCGGAACCATTCTAATGCCCTGATCCCCAGATTTGCGATGGTGGCCTTGGACTTCTTCATGCCCAGGTGCGACACCTTGAAGTTCTGGTTATAGAAGCAGTAGAGCAGGAAGTCCAGAAGATCCGGTACGACGGCCTCGGCTCCTTCGCTCTCCAGCAGCTCTACCAGATAGTTGTTGGCGGCAGGAAGGAACTTGACAAGGATCTCGCCTACCACGCCTACCCGGGGTTTTTTAATATCTGATAACTCGATATTCTGGTCAAAATCATAAATAATCTCTTTACACAGCCTCTTGAATCTGTGCCTGGATGGATATCCGTGTGACAGGAAATCCTTGCAGATCTTCATCCATTTCTCATGCATAGCGTCCGCAGAGCCTTTGACGGCCTCGTATGGCCGGATGCGGTAAACGCATTTCATGAAAATATCCCCGAATACGATTGCATAGATACCGCGGAGCACCAGAAGCGGAGTCAGCTTGAAGCCCGGATTCCCCTCAAGGCCGCTTAGGTTGAGGGAGATGACCGGTATATGCTCGTAGCCTGCTTTCTTAAGCGCTCTTCGGATGAAACCGATGTAATTGGAAGCACGGCATCCGCCGCCGGTCTGGCTGATGATCACGGCGATCTTATCGGTGTCATACCTGCCGGATAAGATGGCGTCCATGATCTGTCCCACTACCATAAGCGAAGGGTAGCAGGCGTCGTTGTTGACGTATTTGAGCCCTACATCCACGGCCTGCTTGTTGTCGTTGGGCAGGACTTCTATACGGTAACCGGAGGCTGAGAAAGCCGGTTCTAACAGATCGAAATGGATCGGCGACATCTGCGGGCATAAGATGGTGTAATCTTTGCGCATCTCTTGGGTGAAAGCGACCTTGGTAATCGCGGAGGAGTGCACTGTCCGTTGCTCATTGCGTTTCTCGCGCACGCGGATCGCCGCAAGGAGAGAGCGCACGCGGATCCTGGCAGCGCCTAAGTTATTCACCTCGTCGATCTTAAGGGAGGTGTAGATCTTGTCAGAATCATTCAGGATGGAGGCTACCTGGTCGGTGGTTACGGCATCTAAGCCGCACCCAAAGGAATTCAGCTGGATCAGGTCTAAGTTCTCCGTCGTCTTCACATAATTTGCCGCGGCATACAGACGGGAATGGTACATCCACTGATCCATAACATTCAATGGGTGCTCCGCCGGATGCAGGTGGGAGACAGAGTCCTCTGTCAGCACCGCAATATTATAAGAGTTGATAAGCTCCGGAATTCCGTGGTTCACCTCAGGGTCTATATGGTACGGGCGTCCGGCAAGGACGATCCCGCGGTTGCCGGTCTTATTCAGATAGGCGATGGTCTCTTCGCCCTTCTTCATCATATCTTCCCGGCAGGCGGCAAGTTCGGCCCATGCTGTATGGACAGCGGACTTGATCTCGGAGGCCGGGATGGAGAACGGAACTGACAATTCTTCGATCAGACGGTAGGAGACGGTATCCTCGCTCTCCAGAGAGAGGAACGGATGGAGGAAATCCACCTCGCCGTTTACGATCGCGTCGATGTTGTTCTTGATATTCTCCGGATAAGAGGTGACGATCGGACAGTTATAGTGATTGTTCGCCTCTTTGAATTCTTTCCTTTCATAAGGAATACTCGGATAGAAGATGCGGTGTATTCCCTGGTTGATCAGCCATTGGACGTGCCCGTGGGCGAGCTTCGCCGGATAGCATTCGGATTCGCTTGGAATAGATTCGATTCCCAGCTCATAGATCTTCCGGGTGGAGGCGGGAGACAACAGTACACGGAATCCTAGCGTATGGAAGAATGTGAACCAGAATGGATAATTCTCGTACATGTTCAATACGCGGGGGATGCCGATCGTCCCTCTCCCAGCCTGTGATTCTTCAAGGGGTGTATAGTCAAAATACCGATGCAGCTTGTATTCGAATAGGTTCGGCAGCTTGTTTTCTGACTTTTCTTTGCCAAGCCCGCGTTCGCAGCGGTTGCCGGTGATGAACCTCCTTCCGCCGCTGAAATGGTTGATGGTCAGGCGGCAGTTATTGGTGCAGCCCTTACATTTGGCCATGGTGGTAGAATATTCCAGGGCTTCGATGTCTTCGATTGAGAGCATGGTAGTGCTCTGGCAGTCCATGTAGCGTTCACGGGCAATGAGGGCGGCGCCGAAAGCGCCCATAATTCCGGCGATATCCGGGCGGATCGCCTCACAGCCTGCGATCTTCTCGAAGCTTCGAAGCACCGCGTTGTTGTAAAATGTACCGCCCTGAACCACGATATGGTTTCCAAGCTCCGAAGCGCTTGATACCTTGATGACCTTAAACAGCGCATTCTTGATAACGGAGTAGGCAAGCCCGGCGGAGATGTCGGCAACCTCCGCGCCTTCCTTCTGCGCCTGCTTGACCTTGGAATTCATGAATACGGTACAGCGTGTGCCAAGGTCGATGGGGTTACGGGCGAACAGCGCTTCATGTGCAAAATCCTCCACCGAATAATTCAAGGACTTGGCGAAGGTCTCTATAAAGGAACCGCAGCCAGAGGAGCATGCTTCGTTCAGAAGCACGTTGTCCACTGTCTGGTTCTTGATCTTGATACATTTCATATCCTGGCCTCCGATATCCAGGATACAGTCTACATCCGGCTCAAAATAAGAGGCGGCATAGTAGTGGGATACGGTCTCTACCTCACCTTCGTCCAGCAGAAGGGCAGACTTAATAAGCGCTTCTCCGTAGCCGGTGGAGCAGGAATGGACGATCTGAACCCCTTCCGGGAGCTTACTGTAGATGTCCTTGACGGCGGTGATGGTGGTTCCTAGTGGATCGCCCTCGTTATTGTGGTAGAAGGAGTACAGTAAGGTCCCGTCTTCGCCTACCAGGGCTGCCTTGGTGGTGGTAGAACCTGCGTCGATACCTAAGAATGCTTTGCCGGTGTAGGTTGCCAGATCCTTTACCGGAACCTGGTGCTTCGCGTGCCGGTTCTCGAAGGCATGGAAGTCTGCCTCGCTTGAGAAAAGAGGCTCTAAGCGGTCTACCTCGAATTCCATCTGGATACGGTTCTCCAGACGGGTCTGCATCTCTCGCAGGGAAACCTGCTGGTCCCGCTTCGAATTCAGAGCGGAACCGATGGCGGCAAACAGATGAGAATGCTTCGGGGCAATGGTATGCTCGTGGTCTAATTTCAGGGTGCGCACGAATGCCTCCTTGAGTTCGGAGAGGAAATGGAGCGGTCCGCCTAAGAAGGCTACGTGTCCGCGGATCGGCTTGCCGCAGGCAAGTCCGCTGATGGTCTGGTTTACCACTGCCTGAAAGATAGAGGCGGCAAGGTCTTCCTTGGACGCGCCGTCATTGATGAGGGGCTGTATGTCAGATTTGGCAAATACTCCGCATCTTGCCGCGATAGAATACAGTGAATGGTAATTCTTGGCGTATTCGTTAAGTCCCGACGCATCTGTCTGAAGCAGGGATGCCATCTGGTCGATGAAAGAGCCTGTGCCCCCTGCACAGACGCCGTTCATGCGCTGCTCTACATTGCCTCCCTCGAAATAAATGATCTTCGCGTCTTCCCCGCCAAGTTCGATGGCGACATCGGTCTGTGGCGCATAGTCCTGCAGTGCGGTGGACACGGCGATCACTTCCTGGACGAACGGCACGCCCAGATGCTTTGCGAGAGTCAGCCCGCCGGATCCGGTAATGACCGGAGAGGCGTCAAGCTCCCCTAATTTATAAATTGCCCTTCCAAGAAGATCGGAGAGGGTCTCCTGAATATTAGCATAATGCCTTTCATAGTCTGAAAAGGCGACATCGTTATCTTTATCGAGTATAGCGATTTTAACTGTGGTTGAACCGATGTCAATGCCCAGCGTATATAATTCGTTTTTACTCATGGTCTTAACTCCTTTTTGGCTTTTCTACAGCCGGTAACATTATACGACAAATTATTTAAAATAACAATTAACAAATGCTATAGAAATGTTAAAATGTTGTAAAATTCTATAGCAGAATTGACAAATACGGCGTAAAACGGTAGAATTACTACAGTGTTAAAGTGATGCTAAATATTAAGTATAAGGAGCTTATGTATGGATAACTGGCTGTCAAAACTGGAGAGGAAGTTCGGAAGATATGCGATCCCTAACCTTATGTATTATATCATTATACTGTATGCGGCGGGATTTGTTTTAAACCTGGTGAATCGGGATTTTTATTATCAGATGTTGAGTCTTGATGCGGCGGCGATTCTTCGGGGACAGATCTGGAGAGTCGTGACGTTTATTATCCAGCCGCCTTCTGACAGCCTGATTTTTATTATATTTATGCTTCATCTGTATTATATGATCGGGCAGCAGTTGGAGGCGGCGTGGGGAGCGTTCCGTTTTAACCTTTACTTTTTCTCGGGGATGCTGTTCCATGTGATTGCGGCTCTGTTGGTATATGTGACCACGGGGATATCGCTTCCGTTGTCGGTGTGGTATCTGAATATGTCCCTGTTCTTTGCATTTGCCGCGCTGTATCCGAATGTACAGTTCCTTTTATTTTTTGCGATACCGGTCAAGGTGAAGTATCTGGCGCTGCTTGACGGGCTGTATTTTGCATATGCGGTCCTGCAGGCATTTCTGCCGGCTTACGGCGGGAACGCCCTGTTTGGGATTTACTATAAGGCCAATGCGGTGGGAGCGGTGGTGTCTATCCTTAATTTCCTGTTCTTTTTCCTTGGATCCAGGAATATGAGGCCGTATTCGCCGAAGCAGCTGAAGAGAAAGAGAGAATTTCAAAAGAATATACGCAAGGCTCAGCGTCCGGTACAGATGTACCCCAATGGAGCAAGGCACAGGTGTGCCGTTTGTGGACGGACTGAACTGGATGATCCGAATCTGGAATTCAGATATTGCTCGAAGTGCAGCGGCAATCATGAATACTGCCAGGATCATCTGTTCACACATACACATATTAAATAACAGGAGGAAGTACAAAGATGAAGAAGACAAAAATCATATGTACTCTTGGACCAAGGACAGACGATGAGAAGCTTATGAGGAGCCTGGTCCAAAATGGCATGGACATTGCCAGGTTTAATTTTTCCCACGGAACTCATGAAGAGCAGAAGGCAAGAATGGATATGCTCAAGAGACTCCGTGATGAAGAAGGGAAACCAATAGCAATCCTCTTGGATACCAAAGGACCGGAGATCCGTACAGGCGTGTTGAAGGACGGTAAGAAGGTAACCCTCAAAGAAGGCGATACTTTTGTCCTGACTACGGAGGAGAAGGCCGGTGATGAGCATGGAGTTTCTATCACCTACAGCGGCCTTGTGGAGGACGTACAGGTTGGCAGCACGATTCTGATCGACGACGGATTGATCGGCCTGCGGGTGAAAGCAAAGAAAGATAAGGAGATTGTCTGTACGATCGTGAACGGCGGTGAACTTGGCGAGCGCAAGGGCGTGAATGTTCCCAATGTTCCGGTCAGGCTTCCGGCGATTACTGAGAAGGACAGAGAAGATATTCAGTTTGGGGCCGAACAGCAGATTGATTTTATCGCGGCTTCCTTCGTTCGGAATGCAGAATGTATCCTTGAGATCCGGGCATTCCTTAAGGAATGCAAGGCGCCGAACATTCCGATCATCGCGAAGATCGAGAATGCGGAAGGGATCAAGAATATCGAAGAGATTATCCGCTGTGCAGACGGCATCATGATCGCCCGCGGCGACTTGGGCGTTGAGATACCGGCAGAGGAGGTTCCTTATCTGCAGAAGATGATCATTCAGAAGTGTAATGAGAATTACAAGCCGGTTATTACGGCGACACAGATGTTAGATTCTATGATCCGCAATCCAAGGCCGACGAGGGCGGAGGTTACGGATGTGGCCAATGCGGTCTATGACGGGACGGATGCGGTGATGCTCTCAGGAGAGACCGCGCAGGGCAAGTATCCGGCAGAGGCTCTGCAGATGATGGTACATATTGTGGAGAGTACGGAGGAGCATTTGGATTACGATCTGATGATGGAGAAGGCAGAAGCGCAGCATATGAAGAGTACATCCAGTGCGCTGTGCCATGCGGCGGTGACTACGGCGAATAACCTTGGAGCGAAATGCATCATTACGCCTTCCGTATCGGGAGTGACTACGAGAGTTGTATCGAAGTTCAAGCCCAGGACAGACATCATCGGTGTGACGCCCAATGAAGCGACGCTCCGCCGGATGCAGCTTTACTGGGGAGTGAGACCGCTTAAGTCTATTCCGCTGAATTCTACGGAGGATGTGTGTAACGGCGCGGTGGAACTGGTATGTGCCAAGCAGCTTGCGGAGTCAGGCGATATCGTGGTGCTGACGGCAGGGATCCCGTCCGCCAACGTAATGTCCGACAGGGGCGGCGTGAGCAATATCATGCGTATCGCGGTAGTTGAGTAAGTAATCATATATATTATGTACATGGCAGGAGGGGCTGCTGACAGCGCTCCCTTTCTGCCATTTTTTGAGCTTATTTTGGAATCCAGAGAAGAAAACCGGAAACGATATTGACAGATTGTCAAACATGCCTTAAAGTGTTCCTGTGGAGAACTACGCTCTTGTTAAAAGAGGGTATTATTTTTTAGAAAGGATGAGACGGGGACTTGGAACAGCAATCATTTATAGAACGCCTGATGGAATTCGGGCTTACACGTCAGGAGGCTTGTATCTACCAGTGCATGCTCACGGAGGGGAAGGTGACGGGCTACGAGGTGGCCAAGCAGACAGGGATATCCAGATCGAATGCATATAATTCCCTTGCGAATATGACAGAGAAGGGAGCTGCTTATATGGTGGAGGAAGGGCATACGCGTAAATATGTCCCGGTGCCGCTGGATGAATTCTGCAGGAATCGGATCCGGAAGCTGGAAGAGACCAAGAACTGGCTCATTGGACACATGCCTTCAGGGAAAGTTTATGTGGAGGGATACATCACAATAGAGGGGGCCAGCCACATTCTGGATAAGATGCGCAATATCCTTAAGAAGGTGGATGAGAAGGTATATATCAGCTTGACAAGGAATTACCTGCTGCTTCTGGTGGGAGAATTACAGACGCTGATCGCGGCAAAGAAGCAGGTGGTTATTATAACGGACCAGCCGACGGCTTTCAGCAGAGCCAAGGTATACGTGGGGGAGGACAGGGGGATGCGTATCGGCGTGATCGCGGATTCCAGATATGTCCTTACCGGGGAATACGGGGAAGGAAGTATGAATACCTGCCTGTATTCGGGTCAGAAGAATTTTGTGGAGCTTTACAGGACCGCACTTTCTAACGAGATCAAATTACTATCGATGCGAGAGGAGAATCAGTAACAATGAAGAAGGAGACATTTGTAACGAAGGAACAGTTAGAAGAGATTGTGAAAGAATATCCAACGCCGTTTCATCTGTATGATGAGAGAGGGATACGTAAGAACATCCGGGCATTGAAGGATGCATTTTCCTGGAACAAAGGGTACAAGGAATATTTTGCGGTGAAGGCGACGCCGAATCCGTTTCTGATCGATATATTAAGAGAATATGGCTGCGGGTGCGACTGCTCGTCCTATACGGAGCTGATGCTCTCCGAGGCGGTCGGGGCGACGGGAGAAGATATCATGTTTTCTTCCAATGATACGCCGGCGGAGGAATTCGTCTATGCGGATCGGTTGGGAGCGATCATCAATCTCGATGATTTCACGCATATTGATTTCCTGGAGAAGACCATCGGACATATCCCGGAGACCATAAGCTGCCGTTATAATCCCGGCGGGCTGTTCAAGATCAGCAATGATATCATGGACAACCCGGGGGATGCGAAGTACGGCATGACAACGGAGCAGTTGTTCGATGCATTTAAGATCTTGAAAAAGAAAGGGGCTAAGGAGTTCGGAATCCATGCGTTTCTGGCGAGCAATACCGTCACCAACGAGTATTATCCGATGCTTGCGAAAGTCTTGTTTGAGACGGCAGTGAAGCTAAAGAAGGAGACCGGCGTCCATATCAAATTCATCAATCTGTCGGGAGGGATCGGGATCCCATATACACCGGATCAGGAACCCAACGATATACGCATGATCGGTGACGGAGTGCGCAGGGTATATGAGGAGGTGCTGGTGCCGGAGGGAATGGGCGATGTGGCCATCTATACGGAGCTTGGCCGTTTCATGCTGGGACCGTACGGCTGCTTGGTGACAAAGGCGATCCATCAGAAGCACACGCATAAGGAATATATCGGTGTTGACGCGTGTGCTGTGAATCTGATGCGTCCGGCTATGTATGGGGCTTATCATCACATTACTGTTATGGGTAAGGAGAAGCTGCCCTGTGACCACAAGTACGATATCGCCGGATCTTTGTGTGAGAATAACGATAAATTTGCCATTGACCGTATGCTGCCGAAGATCGACATGGGCGACTTGCTGGTGATTCATGACACGGGCGCTCATGGTTTCTCTATGGGATATAACTATAACGGCAAGCTTCGATCGGCGGAGATTCTGCTTGAAGAGGGTGGATCAACGCGGCTGATCCGCAGGGCAGAGACCCCGGCAGATTATTTTGCCACATTTGACTGCTTCGAGGTTGGCAGCAAATTGACGAAATAAATCGAATGTCAAGAGTTGATTTTGTCCGTTAATGGGAGTAATATATTATGTGAAATCTTTGTGAAGGAGGAAGAACCATGAAGAAAAGAGGATTGCTGGCGGTATTGCTGATCGCGGTGATGACATTGCTGTGCGGATGCGGGGGTATGAGTGCAGAGGATGCACAGTCTTATGCGAAGTCGATCATGGATGCCAGCTACAAGGGTGAGTTCGACAAATACATAGAATGGACGAAGTCATCCGAGGAAGAAGCGAAGGAATTGTATGAAGGCAACATTGATGCGACGATGCAGGAAGCAGGATTTGCAGGTCTGGGTCTGTCTGATGAACTGACAGAGAGCTACAGGGAGTTGTTCCTGAATATGATCAAGCAAGCGAAGTATGAGGTCGGTGAAGCGAAGGATGCCGGAGATAAGGCATATACGATCGATATCTCTGTTGAGCCGTTTACCGCTTTCGAAGGACTTCAGGACGAGGTGCAGGCAGCAGTCACAGCAGAGATGACAAGCATGACGGAAGTTCCGGATCAGAATGCGATCAATGAGATGGTATTCCAGAAGATGTATGACCTTATGGCTGAGAAGATTGCTTCTCCAACCTACGGAGAGGCTACGACAGTTACCATCACGGTGAAGCCGGATTCTGACGGTGTATATTATATAGACCAGACAGATATGACAGCGCTGGACGATGCGTTATTCCCATCAGATAATTTCTAGATAATTTTGAATAAAAGCATTGACATAGGCTGTATTAGCAGTTATAATTCTATATGTTGCCGATGGATATCGGCAGCATGAGCGGATGTGGCGGAATGGCAGACGCACAAGACTCAAAATCTTGCGGGGGCGACCTCGTGTGGGTTCAAGTCCCACCATCCGCATTGAATGAGAATCCCGGAAGCCTTACTATAAGGATTTCGGGTTTTTTTTGCATTGATACACGTTGGGAATTATGATAAGATAATTACCAGGAGACAGAAAATCAGAAAACGGAGGGTATGGTATGTATTATAAGCAGTATGGTAATACAGATATGAAGGTGTCCGCGGTAGGACTTGGAACGATGCGGTATGATGAAGAGGACATCAAGGCGGGGCATCTTGAAAAATGTGCTGAGATCCCGCTCTATGCCTTTGAAAAGGGGATCAACTACTGGGATACTGCGCCGTTTTATTGTGAGGATAAGAGTGAGATCGTGACGGGGATCGCTCTTTCACAGATAAAAAGAAGCGAAGTTTATGTAACATCTAAGACGAATCTGGGAACAATAGATGCAGGAGACCATCCAACGAAAGAGGATTTCCGCAGAAGGCTTGAGATATCCCTAGACCGCCTTAAGACGGATTACATTGATTTCTATCATATGTGGTGTATGTTAAGCCTGGAATCCTGGGAGAAGCATATGGATGCGGTCTATGGGTTCTTCGAGGATGCGAAGCGGGAAGGCCTGATCAGGAATATCGTATTTTCTTCTCATATGCAGGGGAATGATATCGAGACAGTGGTTGCTTCGGGTAAGTTCAAGGGTATGCTGATCGGGTATAATGCATTGAATTACCGGTTCCGCCAGAGCGGGATCAAGGCGGCTTACCAGAACGGTATGGGTGTGGTAGTCATGAATCCGCTGGGAGGAGGGATGATCCCGGCGAATCCGGATGCATTCGCATATCTTGCGGAGGGAACAGAGTTTACGGTTCCGCAGGCGGCACTTAGGTTTGTGGCGTCCCATAAGGAGATCACAGTGACGCTTGCGGGCTGTACGACGAAGGAACATATAGACGACGCGGTGAAAGCGGTTGAGAATCTTGAGGAGAAGCCGGCGAGTGAGATTGCGAAGGAATACGAGGGCAGAGGAGTAGCGCTCAATAATCTGTGTACTGGCTGCTCATACTGTAAGGGATGTCCAAGTGAGATCCCGATCCCTAAGTATATGGATGCTTACAATCATAAGATCCTGACAGGGGATGCGAAGAGTATTACGGACCGCATGGATAATCATTGGGGGATCAAGCAGGAGAAGGCTAAGGAGTGTATCGCCTGCGGCAAATGTGAGGAGCAATGTACCCAGCATTTGCCGATCATTGATAGATTGAAAGAGATTGCTGCATTATGAATGGAAAGATTGTATTAATAGACGGACACAGTATTTTGAATCGGGCATTTTACGGGCTCCCGGATCTGACGAATTCGGAGGGGCTTCATACGAATGCGGTCTATGGTTTCCTGACGATCATGTTTCGGATACTTGAAGAGGAGAAACCAGGGTATCTGACGGTGGCGTTCGATGTCCATGCACCTACTTTCCGGCATGAGATGTATGCGGAATATAAGGGGACCAGGAAGCCGATGGCGGAAGAACTCCGCCAGCAGGTACCGGTGATCAAGGAGGTTCTTCATGCAATGGGAGTCCGGACCATTGAGTGTGCCGGACTTGAGGCGGACGATCTTCTGGGGACTCTGTCAAGAAGATGCGAGGAAGCGGGGATGGAGGTATCGGTCATATCCGGAGACAGAGATCTGCTGCAGCTTGCGACAGAGCATGTGAAGATCCGGATCCCCAAGACGAAGCAGGGCAGGACAGAGGTGGAGGATTACTACGCCCGGGATGTGAAGGAGCGGTACCAGGTGACTCCTCAGGAGTTTATTGATGTGAAAGCGCTGATGGGTGATGCGTCTGACAATATTCCGGGTGTTCCAAGTATCGGGGAGAAGACTGCGACGAAGATCATAGTGGAATACCACTCCATTGAGAATGCCCATGAGCATGTGGAAGAGCTGAAGCCGCCAAGGGCCTCTAAAGCGTTGGCAGAGCACTGGGATATGGCTGTTATGAGCAAGGAGCTTGCTACCATCCATGTGAACGCAGATTTCCCGTATGAGCTTGAGGAGGCGAGGCTTGGCAATCTATATACAGAAGAAGCCTATGAATATTTTCAGAGATTGCAGTTTAAGAATCTTCTGTCCCGGTTCGATGTGAAGACGCCGGTAAGCAAGATAGAGGAGAGATTCCGGGAGATCACGGATCTGGCGGCAGCGGAGGAAGTGTTTGAGGCGGCAGGGAAGGCAGAGTGTATCGGCGCCTGCTTCTTCCAGAATATGCAGGAAGTGCTGCCGCTTTTTGCCGGTCAGGCAGAGGTGGGGGGAATCGGTCTGTGTTATTCCGATGAGGACGTCTATTGTATCCGCATGGGAAATGGAATCACGCAGGAATGGCTTGGTAAGAAGCTTTCAGAAGCGGCAGGTAAGACGGATCGGTTCGTGATGTTTGATATTAAGTCCGCGTTAAGATATCTTGCGATAGAGGATGCGAAGAATTGTTTTGATGCGACGGTTGCGGCGTATCTGCTGAATCCGCTGAAGAATAATTATACTTATGAGGATGTGGCAAGAGAGCAGCTGAAGCTGATCATAGATGACAAGGCGGCGGAATCCGTAAAGGTATGCTACGAAGCATATACGGCATATGCAGGTTCGGCCATGCTGTGGGAGAAGCTTAAGCAATGTCAGATGGACAGACTGTTCACCGAGATAGAGATGCCGCTGGTATTTACGCTGTATGCGATGGAGCAGAACGGAGTGAAAGTCGAGGCCGAGGCGCTTAAGTTCTACGGCAGCCAGCTTGGCAGTAAGATAACGGAACTGGAGAAGGAGATCTATGAGGATGCCGGGGAGACCTTCAACATCAATTCGCCCAAGCAGCTTGGAGTCGTGCTGTTTGAGCATATGAAGATCCCGGGCGGGAAGAAGACGAAGACGGGATACTCAACGGCGGCGGATGTATTGGAGAAGCTGGCGCCGGATTATCCGGTGATTGAGAAGATATTAGAATACAGGCAGTATTCAAAATTAAAATCCACCTACGCGGACGGTCTTGCCAATTACATCTGCGAGGATGGAAGGATCCGCAGTAAGTTTCATCAGACGATCACGGCGACCGGGCGGCTCAGCAGTACAGAGCCGAATCTTCAGAATATTCCGGTGCGGATGGAGCTTGGAAGGCTGATCCGCAAGGTGTTTATACCGGAGGACGGATATGTATTCGTGGACGCGGACTATTCGCAGATCGAGCTTAGGGTATTGGCGCACTGTTCCGGCGATCCTAATCTGATCGAGGCGTACAGGGAACAGGAGGATATTCACAGGATCACGGCATCCCAGGTCTTCCATGTGCCTTTTGAGGAGGTGACGTCTCAGCAGCGGCGCAATGCGAAGGCGGTGAACTTTGGGATCGTGTATGGAATCAGCTCTTTTGGGCTGAGCCAGGATCTAAGTATCACGAAGAAAGAGGCGGCACAGTATATAGAAGATTATTTTAAGACCTATCCGGGGATCAAAAGCTTTCTGGATGATACGGTGAAGCATGCGAAGAAGATGGGATATGTGGTGACGCTCTTTGGAAGGCGGCGTCCGGTTCCGGAACTTGCGTCGAGTAATTTCATGCAGCGGTCTTTCGGCGAGAGGGTGGCGATGAATGCTCCGATCCAGGGAACGGCGGCAGATATCATTAAGATCGCGATGATAGGTGTACAGAGACGGCTTAGAGAGAGGCAGATGAGATCAAGGCTTGTCCTTCAGGTTCATGATGAGCTGTTGATAGAGGCGTATAAGCCGGAACTTGACGAGATAAAGAATATCCTGAGAGAAGAGATGGAACAGGCTGTTTCGTTAGATGTACCGTTGGAAGTGGATATGCACACAGGAGAGAACTGGTACGAAGCAAAGTAAGAGGTGTAAGGTCATGAAGATTATAGGAATTACTGGCGGAGTAGGAGCAGGGAAGACACAGATATTGGAATATCTGAATAACAAATATGGTGCGACGATCTGTCAGGCGGATGCGGTAGGAAAGAAACTCCAGAAGAAGGGGACGAAATGTTTTGATGCGATCGTAGAATGTTTTGGAACGGAGATCTTAGACGACAAGGGTGAATTGGACAGAGATAAGCTGGCCGGCATCGTGTTTTCGGACGATGTCCGGCGCAGCGAGCTTAACGCTATCGTTCATCCTGCGGTGGAGGAAGAGATCTTAAGGAAGATTGCGAAGGAAGAGCGGAAGAATACGAATCTGTTTATCATAGAATCTGCACTCCTGATAGAGACACATTACGATAAGATGTGCGATGAGATATGGTATGTCTATGTGGAGGCTTCTATCCGCAGGAAGCGGCTGATCTATACGCGTGGATACGATGCGAAGAAGGTAGATGACATTATTGCGGCGCAGCTGCCAAAGTCCATGTTCATGAAGCATTGCGACAGGGTGATCGATAACAGCAATACATTTGAAGAGACGCAGATACAGCTTGACGATATTGTGGCAGATCTGTAGGATGGACGATCTGATAATATGGCGGAAGATTAGCAGGAAGGACAGAATGAGATTATGAGGTTATGCAGCATTGCCAGCGGGAGCAGCGGCAACTGTATCTACGTGGGGGATGACAGGACGCATCTTCTGGTGGATACGGGAATCAGCAAGAAGAGAGTGGAAGAAGGCTTACATACACTGGGGATCAAGGGGGACGAGATTGAGGGAATCCTGGTCACACACGAACATATCGACCATATACAGGGACTTGGTGTATTCAGCAGGAAATATAAGATTCCCATCTATGGGACGAAGGGCACGATCGAGGGAATCCGTTGCTGTCATTCTCTGGGGAAGCTTCCGGAAGGGATCCTGCATGAGATAAGGGTGGATGAGAAATTCACACTGGGAGGCATGAAGATCTGTCCTTTTGCAATCTCCCATGACGCAAGGGAGCCTTCGGGATACCGGATCGAGAATCAGGACAAATCTGTCGCGGTGGCGACAGACCTTGGCAAATATGATGAATATACGGTGGAGCATCTGAAGAAACTGAATGCCGTGGTCTTAGAAGCGAACCATGATATACATATGTTGGAGGTAGGCCCCTATCCTTATCCTCTTAAGAGAAGAGTGATGGGAGATCAGGGACATCTGTCTAATGAGTTGTCGGGAAGGCTTCTGTGTGATATCTTGCACGATGAGCTTCAGTATGTGGTTCTGGGACATCTGAGCAAGGAGAATAATTATGCGGAGCTGGCATATGAGACGGTAAAACTGGAGGTAAGCTTCGGTGATAATCCGTACAGGGGAGAGGACATCCCTATGATGGTGGCAAAGAGAGATACAGTATCTGAGGTTATTACACTTTAGGCGGAGGGCGAATCAGGGAGGACGAAGATGAAGAAATGTGTTATCACGGTTGTGGGCAAAGACAGAGTAGGGATCATAGCGAAGACCTGTATGTATCTGGCAGAAGCGAATATCAATATATTGGACATTTCCCAGACGATCGTGGACGGATATTTTAATATGATGGCGATCGTGGATGTTACAAATACGGACAAGGAGATACAGGATGTGGCGAAGGAGCTGGAGGAGCTTGGCAGGACGATCGGAGTGTCGATCCATTGTCAGAGAGAAGAGATCTTCGAGAAAATGCACAGACTGTAGATGCTGATATGATAAGAAAGGCTGGCGGACTGTCTGCCGGGACGGTAGGATATGATTAACAGATATGAAGTATATGAGACGAATCAGATGATCGAGCAAGAGAACCTGGATGTCAGGACGATCACGCTGGGAATCAGTCTGTTAGACTGTATTGACTCAGATCTGGAGCGGTTCAATGAGAAGATATATAAGAAGATTACGACGGTTGCGCGCGACCTTGTTTCAACCGGGGAGGCGATCGAGAAGGAATTCGGTATACCGATCGTGAACAAGAGGATCTCGATCACTCCTGTTTCCCTGATCGGTGGGTCGGCGTGCAGATGTTCCGAAGATTATGTGACGGTAGCTAAGACGCTGGATGCGGCGGCCGGGAATGTCGGTGTGAATTTTATCGGCGGGTATTCCGCGCTGGTTTCCAAATACATGACCAAGAGCGATGAGGATCTGATCCGCTCCATTCCGGAGGCGCTGGCATCTACGGAACGTGTCTGCAGTTCCGTCAATGTAGGGTCTACCAGGACTGGAATCAACATGGATGCGGTGCGTCTGTGCGGAGAGATCGTCAAAGCGACGGCAGAAGCAACGAAGGAGAATGATTCGCTGGGATGTGCCAAACTGGTGGTATTCTGCAATGCGCCGGATGATAATCCGTTCATGGCGGGAGCGTTTCTTGGAGTCACGGAAGGGGACGCAGTCATCAATGTGGGAGTCAGCGGTCCGGGCGTGGTCAAGCATGCTATTGAAAAGATGCGGGGCAGGAATTTTGAGAAGCTGTGTGAGACTATCAAGAAGACTGCGTTCAAGGTGACCAGGGTAGGTCAGCTTGTAGCAGGCGAGGCATCTAAGAGGCTTGGGATTCCGTTTGGGATCGTGGATCTGTCGCTGGCTCCGACGCCGTCAGTGGGGGACAGTGTGGCTGAGATCCTGGAAGAGATCGGTCTTGAGAGAGTGGGCGCGCCGGGGACAACCGCGGCGCTCGCCATGCTGAACGATCAGGTGAAGAAGGGCGGGGTTATGGCTTCTTCCTATGTGGGGGGATTGAGCGGCGCATTTATCCCTGTGAGCGAGGATCAGGGGATGATCGATGCGGTGAAGCTTGGAGCCCTCACCCTGGAGAAATTAGAAGCAATGACCTGCGTATGTTCCGTGGGGCTTGATATGATCGCGGTTCCGGGAAAGACGAGTGCGGCGACCATATCGGGCATCATTGCAGATGAGATGGCGATCGGTATGGTCAACCAGAAGACGACGGCCGTACGCCTGATCCCGGTTATCGGGAAAGATGTGGGAGATACCGCACAGTTCGGCGGGCTGCTGGGGTATGCGCCCATCATTCCGGTCAATGAATTTGACTGCAGTAAGTTCGTGAACCGGCAGGGAAGGATTCCGGCTCCGATTCACAGTTTCAAGAATTAGAGAGGTATAAGGATGGGAAGAGTAGCGATTGTGACAGACAGTAACAGCGGGATCACGCAGAAGGAGGCAAAGGAACTTGGCATCCGGGTACTGCCGATGCCGTTCTATATCAATGGAGAGCTGTTTTTTGAAGATATTACACTGACACAGGAGGAATTCTATCGGAGGCTTGCGGAGGATGCTGACATATCCACCTCTCAGCCGTCGCCCGGGGACGTGATCGATCTGTGGGATGAGATCTTGAAGGAATACGATGAGATCATCTATATCCCGATGTCAAGCGGTTTAAGCAGTTCCTGTGAGACTGCGATCGGCCTGGCGAAGGATTATGACGGAAGAGTCCATGTGATCGATAATCAGAGAATCTCCATCTCTCAGAGACAGTCTGTGCTGGACGCCCTTGAGATGGCAGAAAAGGGGATGAGCGCCCAGGAGATCGACGACGTGCTGATGCGTGAGAAGCTGGAAGCCAGTATCTATATTACCGTTGATACTCTGAAATACTTAAAAAAGGGCGGCAGGGTCACGCCGGCAGCGGCGGCGATCGGTACGGTGCTGAATCTGAAGCCGGTGCTGCAGATCCAGGGAGAGAAGCTTGACTCTTATGCCAAGGTGCGCGGCTGGAAAGCGGCGAAAAAGGCAATGTTAGATGCTGCGCAGAAGGACCTGACAGGGCGGTTTGCAGGGAAAGAGATGTATATCCATGCGGCTTATACCTGCTCCGAGGAAGAGGCGAAGGAGTGGAAAGGTGAGATCGAGGCAAGGTTCCCTGGATATGATGTCCATATGGATCGATTGTCTCTCAGCGTATCCTGCCATATAGGGGCAGGCTCGAAGGCTGTTGCCTGTATCAAGAAAGCAGAATATTAGTATATGTTTGTACCAGCATCAGATCCGGAGGATCTGATGCTGGTATTCATTGATAAAGGGCATCTTGTACTTGTCGGTAATGATGCTTTCATACAGGTTTGACGCGAAGATGTCATTTTGCTGCATGGCAAGGCCGGCAGAAGTCAGGCCGCCTGTCTGTGTCAGCTTCGAAATCAGAGGGACCTTAGAGCTGTGCTTCAGGATAGAGAGAAGCCTTTTGGCATCACGGCGGAAACCAAGGATGCGGGCATATTGGCAGTATCCCTGTTCCTGATAGGTCTGTATGTCAGATTTCCTGATATTCAGCAGGATATGGAAGAGACTTCTGCTGATGCGTGTATAGGTCATATCTCTGGTCTTCAGAAGATCGCAGAACTGGTCGAAGGATATAAAATCATTGGCATGGTTCATTATGCGGTTGGCGAGGTCTTCCGTGATATCCTGGTATTCGGTCAGCGTCTCCCTGGTCTCCCGCAGGAGACGGTATTTTAACAGCAGTGAGAAATCATTGGCATAGATGGGATAACGGGTCCGATGGGTCTCTTCCAGCGTCCGGATGCAGGAGAGCGGTACCTGGCCTTCTAAGCGTGTCAGGACTTCGGACAGGACAGGCTCATCGAACATGCCGTCTTTCTCAACGAGGACGGACTGGCTGGCATAGTCAAGGAGTCTTCGGATGGCGGACGCAGAGCTGTAAGAGCCGGAAAGCCGGGTGTCATGATATCCTGAGACGATACGCTTGATGGTGTAGGACTTGATGGGGCTTTGCCGCTGATAGAGCGCCTTGAGGTATTCGATCCCCAAGATGTTGTTGGGTTTCTCGAGAACCAGATCCAGCGAATCGTCCTTCAGGTATTCTCTTAAGGCAGTCTGCCTTGCGCGCGGGAAGGACATGCCCGTCTTCAGTGCATCCTGAAGACGGAGCCTGAATTCATCCGGTTCATCGGCAAGGATATGAGCGATCCGTGAAAGAAGCTCATAATCGCCGCATTCGCTTCCAAAACAGATGGAATCTATGCACCCAAGCTGTTCAAAGAGGGAGACGGCTCCGGCCGCGAAGAATTCTGCGCTTCCAACGGCATAGCAGACCGGAAGCTCCAGGATGAGGCCGACCCCGGCCTTAAGAGCGACCTCTGCCCGCAGATGCTTCGGCATAATGGCCGGCGCGCCGCGCTGTACATAGTTGCCGCTCATGACGACGATGGCGGTATCGGCTCCTGTAATCGATTTTGCCCTCTCGATATGGTATAAATGTCCGTTGTGGAACGGGTTGTATTCTGTGATCAGTCCAACTATTTTCATGAGAATCTCCTTGTATATCTTTCTGAAATTGATTATACTATATTAAAGTTGTGTATGCAAATGTATGTTGGCCGGACGGTCAACTGCAAAATATGCCGGGGAGGAGGGATACATGATGAGAGAAGAATGGAAAGAGGAATGGAAAGAAGAGCTGACGGAAGAACGTATACTGCGGATGCTTGAGGGACGTCAGTATAAGGAATTAAAAGAGGAACTGGAAAATAATATGTATCCGGTGGACCTGGCCGAGATCCTGGAGAATTTCAACCAGAAGCAGACGGTGATGGTATTCCGGCTTCTGGCGAAGGAAGAAGCGGCAGAGACATTTGCTTATATGAACAGCGATATGCGCGAGCAGCTGATCAATTCGCTGACGGACTCAGAGCTTGAAGAGGTCATGGAGGAGATGTATCTGGACGATACGGTGGACGTATTGGAGGAGATGCCGGCCAATGTGGTGGACAGGCTTCTGATGGCTACGGATGAGGAGAAGAGGAGACAGATCAATCAATTGCTCCAGTACCCGGAGGACAGCGCTGGAAGCGTGATGAATGTGGATTACATCGCGCTCCGCAAGGAGATGACGGTCGCAGATGCGATACTTAGGATCCGTCAGGTGGGGCTTAACCGGGAGACGATCTATACCTGCTATGTGACCGAGAAGAAGAAGCTGATCGGAGTGGTGGATGTAAAGGAGCTCTTGACGACCAGCGAATCGAAGCTGATCGAAGAGATCATGGATACGAATATGCTCTATGCCCAGACGACGGACGATCAGGAGGACGCGGCGAGGACGATTACCAAGTACGGCCTGATCGCGCTGCCGATTGTGGATCATGAGATGTGTATGGTGGGGATCGTGACGGTTGACGATGCCATGCTGGTCCTGCAAGAAGAGACGACGGAGGATATCAGTATCATGGCCGGTGTCCATCCAAGCGAGGAGTCGTATTTTGGGACAACGGTATTGGAGCATGTGAAGAGCCGTATTCCGTGGCTGATGTTCCTGATGCTCTCGGCTACGGTGACGCAGATGATCATGAACAGCTATGAGAGCGCGCTTGCCGTCATGCCGCAGCTTGCCGGATTCATTCCGATGCTGACGGGAACCGGGGGGAACTGCGGCTCGCAGAGCTCGACGCTGGTGATCCGCGGGCTTGCGGTTGGAGAGATCGAATTCAAGGATGTGCTGAAGGTCATCTGGAAAGAGGTGCGGATCGCGGTGTGCATCAGCGTGATCTTGTCGGTAGTCAATGGGATCCGTATCATGCTGATGGGACAGGGGAATCTTATGATGGCATTTACCATCGGGGGGACCATGGCGTGTACGATCATTATTGCGAAGGTGGTCGGATGTACGCTGCCGCTTGCGGCGGAGAAAGCGGGGCTTGACCCGGCGATCATGGCGACGCCTCTGATCTCTACGTTGGTGGACATCAGTACCATCAGCGTGTATTTTGCGATCGTGAGCGCGGTGTTTGCGCTGTGAGCAGTTCTTGCGCGGGCATATACGGTTTCTGGCGGGTGGATTTATGTACGTGCATTACGCGCCATTGTATGAAAAAATACACATAAGTTTCTCAGAAGAGACCTTGTCCGCGGGGGCTCTTTGTATTATAATACAAATATTGAGAATATATGGAAAGGAGTCTATTAATCATGGGATTTATAGATGAAATCAAAGCAAAAGCCAAGACTAACAAGAAGACGATCGTATTGCCTGAGACAGAAGATATCAGGACTTATGAGGCGGCAGAGGCAGTTCTTAAGGAAGGAACCGCCAATCTGATCCTGGTTGGAAGCGAGGAAGAGATTGCGAAGAACAAGGGGGCCTTTGACATCAGCGGCGCTCAGATCGTTGATCCGGCGACGTATGAGAAGACTGACGCTTATGTCGCCAAGCTTGTAGAGTTAAGACAGAAAAAGGGAATGACAGAAGAGCAGGCAAGAGAGCTGCTTCTGACGAATTATTTGTACTATGGCGTGATGATGGTTAAGATGAAGGATGCCGACGGTATGGTCAGCGGTGCATGCCATTCTACGGCAGATACTTTAAGGCCGTGTCTGCAGATCCTAAAGACGAAGCCGGGAACCAAGCTGGTATCAGCTTTCTTCGTAATGGTAGTACCGGACTGCGACATGGGTGCAGACGGAACATTTATCTTCGCGGATTCCGGTCTTGAGCAGAATCCAGACCCGGAGAAGTTAGCGGCGATCGCGCTTTCTTCTGCAGAGTCTTTCAGAACTCTGACAGGCAAGGAGCCGGTTGTTGCCATGCTTTCACATTCTACCAAGGGAAGTGCGAAGCACGCGGATGTGGATAAGGTAGTAGAGGCAACCCGTATCGCGAAGGAGAATGCGCCGGAAGGTCTGATGCTTGACGGAGAATTCCAATTAGACGCAGCGATCGTACCGGAGATCGGAGCATCCAAGGCGCCGGGAAGCCCGGTAGCAGGCAAGGCCAACGTACTGGTATTCCCGGACTTAGACGCAGGGAATATCGGCTACAAGCTGGTTCAGAGACTTGCGAAAGCAGAAGCATACGGCCCGCTCACACAAGGTATCGCAGCGCCGGTCAACGACCTGTCCCGCGGATGCAGCGCACAGGATATCGAGGGCGTAGTTGCAATTACAGCAGTACAGTGCATGAGCTAAACAATATATGAATTTAGTTATAGTACAGAGAAGAGAGGAAAAATATCATGAATGTATTAGTTATTAACTGTGGAAGTTCATCTTTAAAATTTCAATTGATCAATTCTGAGTCAGAGCAGGTTCTTGCAAAGGGACTCTGCGAGAGGATCGGAATTGACGGAAGTCTTACTTATCAGCCGGAAGGCGGCGAAAAGGTTAAGTCCGACAAGGCTATGCCGACGCACACAGAGGCGATCCAGTTCGTGATCGACGCTTTGACTGACGCTGACACAGGCGTAGTGAAGAGCTTAAGCGAGATCGGCGCAGTCGGCCACCGTGTGGTACACGGCGGTGAGAAATTTGCTAAATCTGTAGTGATCACAGATGAGGTGAAGGCAACGATCGAAGAGTGTAATGATCTTGCACCGCTTCACAACCCGGCGAACCTGATCGGTATCAATGCATGTGAGAAGTTAATGCCGGGCACGCCGATGGTAGCGGTATTTGATACGGCTTTCCATCAGACAATGCCGGATAAGGCGTATATGTACGGCCTTCCATACGAATACTATGACAAATACAAAGTAAGAAGATACGGCTTCCACGGTACAAGCCACAGCTTCGTATCAAAGAGAGCGGCAGAGTTGGCAGGGAAACCGTATGACCAGTTGAAGACGATCGTATGTCACCTTGGCAACGGCGCCAGCATTTGCGCAGTAGAGAACGGCAAATCCGTAGATACATCCATGGGTCTTACTCCTTTGGAAGGTCTTGTAATGGGAACACGGTCCGGCGATATTGATCCGGCGATCTTAGAGTTCATTTCCAAGAAGGAAGGATTGGACATTGCGGGTCTGATGAACATGCTGAATAAGAAGTCAGGAGTATTCGGACTTTCCAATAATCTGTCCAGTGACTTCCGTGATCTGGAGGACGGGGCTAATTCCGGCAACAATGAAGCAAGAATCGCGCTGGAGGTATTCTGCTACCGCGTTGCCAAGTATGTGGGAAGTTATGCGGCTGCTATGAACGGTGTGGATGTGATCGCATTTACCGCAGGAATCGGCGAGAATTCAGGTACGGTTCGCACCAATGTAGCAAAATGTCTTGGATATCTCGGAATCGAGATCAATGAAGATGCCAATAAGAAACGCGGCGAGGAGATCACGATCTCTACACCGGATTCTAAAGTAACGGTTATGGTTATTCCGACCAACGAAGAGTTGGCAATCGCGCGCGAAACAGTTGCATTAGTTTAGAAGATAGTGTTGACAAATTCATTCTACATGGTATAATAGTCTAGGTGTGAATAGGAGTTTATTATGATATTAAACCTATCCAATGTTCTGTCTGAACAGCATGAGACAATAGAATGCGCCGTTCCTGTCGAGATGGATGTATTCCGGTGTGAGACAGGGAGCTTTGAACTTGTACGGAAGTCTTTTCTGACACTTTGCATTGAATATGCGGGTGACAAGAAGCTTAAGATTACCGGCAGGGGCGAGGTTACAGCGGTGATTCCGTGCGACCGCTGCCTTACAGAGGTTCAGGTGGAGATTCCGCTTGAATTTCAGAAGAAGGTGAGCGTCGATCCGGACGGTGCTGATGAGTCAGAAGAGTTAGACGAAGCAAATTATATTGACGGATATAGCTTTGACGTAGAACAGTTGATCTACAACGAGTTATTAGTAGGGTGGCCGACGAAAATTCTGTGTAGCGAAGACTGTAAAGGAATTTGCAATGTGTGTGGTCAGAATCTTAATGAAGGAGCCTGTGACTGTGAAGACACGGGGCTTGACCCGAGAATGTCAGTTATCCGCGATGTGTTTAAGAATTTTAAGGAGGTGTAACCTATGTCAATTTGTCCAAAGAATAAATCTTCTAAAGCAAGAAGAGACAAAAGAAGAGCAAACTGGAAGATGAGCGCACCAAATTTGGTTAAGTGCAGCAGATGCGGCGAATTAATGATGCCTCACAGAGTTTGCAAGGCTTGTGGATCATACAACAAAAAAGAAATCATTCCACAGGACTAATCAAGACAGAGAAAGGGTTTCCGGGTAACCGGAGGCCCTTTTTTCATGGTGAATGTGAAGAGCCGGTAGTCGTAATCAGTAATTATATGGCAACGAAAGAGTATTTAAAATGCAGAAGCCGGAAATTCAAGAAGCAGGGGAGGCAGAGATGTGCCTGAATATACTGGAAACCCTAATCGGAATGTTATAATATGAAGGTTAAGGCCGTCAATATTAATCCGGATAAAACGCAAGAGATCTTGAAGAAATGCAATTGAATCCCCCATGGATGTATGATAGTATAAAAGAAAGAGAAGCATCCCGAAAAGAAAATATAGAAGGGAAGGATATTAAAAGGTATATGAGCAACAATAAAAGAGAGATTACATATCATAATAAGGATGTGCTGTCTAAGATCTTAGCAGAGAACTTTAAAGAAAAATCTTTGAAGGTCTATGGGATTGATGTGCCAAAGATCAAACAGATTTTGCCAACAAACCTTCCGCAGATTCAGGTAAATGAAATGAGGATCGATAATCTGTTCCTTTTGTATGATCGTCATATATACGGCGGATGTAGAGAAAGCGCCTGAAGAATTTTCGGCAGGTTGTCTCTCTTTAAAGATGGAGCAGGCATTTCTCAGTAAAATAGATTCTGAAACTGTACAGGAAGAAATCAGGGAGAAATTAGAGCATCGCCTGCCATTATCAGATGATGAACTGATGAAACTGATTATTTTACCTTTGACATATAAAGGGAAAGAGAAGAAAAAGCAGGCAGTAAAAGAAGCAGTTGAATTGGCAAAGAAGATTGTGGATAAAGAGGAGAAGACATTTGTATTATCTGGGATTTTGGTGTTTGCTGATAAAATTATTGATTCTGAAACAGCAAAATATATCTCATACTCGCAACGGGTGTGTAAAATAATCTGTGTAAATCATCACAGATTATTCGACACATCCATTTTTGTATAATGGATAATGAATTCGACAATACTGTGATTAGTTGGAAAAAATTGGTAGAAAAATTTTAGGAGGAAACAACTATGTCACAGAAAATTGACTATCAGGCAGAAATAGCAAAATGCAACACGATGGAAGATATTACAGGTCCGAATGGGTTGATACAGAAAGTAATAAAGGATGCCGTGGAGCAGATACTCCGTAAGGAAGTAAATGAGTATATTGCGGATGCAAAGGAGAATGGAAACAGGGTATCTAAAAATGGAAGCAGCTCTAAAACAATCAAAACAGCTTATGGAAAGATTGGAATTGACGTGCCGCGGACACGGGAACCAGGGTTTGAGCCGGAGATCATAAAGAACCGTACAGTCGTTGAAGAAGGGCTGGAATCCCAAATCATTTCTATGTATGCAAAAGGGATGTCTGTACGGGATATCTCGGAACATGTACAATCCCTTTATGGGATAGAACTCTCGGCCGGTTCCATTTCCAATATCACGGATAAAGTAATGGAAGAAGCAAAAGAATGGTACTGCAGGACACTGGATTCTTTTTATCCTGTCGTATTTCTGGACGCAGTACATTTTAAGGTACGTGAAGATGGGCGGATCATAACAAAAGCAGCTTATGTGGCATTGGGAATCAATGGAGACGGTTATAAAGATATCCTTGGGATATGGATTGGGGAAAATGAGGGTGCCAAATTCTGGTTAAAAGTATGCAATGAATTGAAAAACAGAGGCGTTTCTGATATTTTGATTGCATGTGTGGATGGTTTAAAAGGTTTCCCGGATGCGATCCATACGGTATTTCCGGAAACAAGGATCCAATTATGTATCATCCACCAGATCCGCAATACGCTAAAATATATTGCTTATAAAGACCAGAAAGCATTTATGAGAGATTTAAAGCGCGTATATGGGGCGGAGAGTGAAGAAATCGCGATGCGGAATCTGGAGAGTATGATGGATAGCTGGAAAAAGTATGCCGTCGTCCTGGATAACTGGCTTGATAAGTGGGAGCACCTCTCCACCTATTTCTGCTATGGCCATCAGATCCGCAAATTAATCTATACCACCAACACCGTAGAAGGTTTTAACCGGCAGCTGCGCAAAGTTACAAAGAGCAAAGCACTCTTTCCAAATGACGAGGCATTAAGAAAAACAATTTATTTGTCTACCAGGGACATTATTAAGAAATGGTCCATGCCGTACCGTGACTGGGGAGAGACCTATGGACAGTTTGTGATTGAATTCGGCGACAGGGCCAGGATTGCCTAAAGCGTAGAAACAGAAACGTATCCGGCTGTAAATGACAGCAGTGCTGCCCTTTATCCCTTGACTGCCTCAATGCCGCCTGTATGGTTCTTATGCATAGGCATTTCATGCATAAGAACCATACAGGCGGCAATAACTAAAGTGAGGGATAAGGCAATCAGAGAGGTGTATAGAATGCGGATCAGTAAGGAACGAAAACGATTTCTGAAACAAGAATTAAAGGAATATGAAAAAATAACGCCTATGACCGAAGAAGAACGCAGGGAGCTCCATAAATGGATAGAAGCAGGATATAGTGTACATGAGAATACATGCTGCGCTGTTGGCGATGGGAACAGTCCGATTGACTTTCTTGACATATACAGAGAGGAAGAAGCATTGCGTAAAGCGACAGCCGGCATGGGGAATGAAGAAGCAAGAAAATACGTATTGGATTACTATGGATGGACGGAGGAAGAAAACGAGCAAAAAGAATACACTGTTGAAGCACTAAAAGAGAGGGTACGGGAACTGGAAAGGGAACTATTCCACCTGGAGGAATTCATAGGACAGAAAGGCTTTTGGGAAGAATCACAGAAATATATTGATGAATATGGAGGAGAACCTATTCCCTTTGAAATCAAATGATAGGAAAAGAAGGGAATACCATAAAGCCCCCACCTATTGGGGGTAATAGTTTATAAGCAGAATAGAGAATGAACCTGAAAACCAGCAGTAAAGTAAAGGAAATAATACAATGACACATCAATCTTCCAGGGCGTATGCCTGTGTAGCCTACCGGATCATGGAATACGAAGGACAGGAAATGTCTGAAGAATATTTAAGCATACTGATGGAGATGCTGTATGATTTTTATACGGAAAATGAAATCAAAAAAGTCTATCTGGATAACGTCCGGCTGGATGCCTATGAAACATTGCTAAGGGATGGGAAATAAAAGAAAAATAAAATAAAATGAATAGTATCACCAGAAAATGGCAATACTATTCATATAAAGAAATCGAAAATAGCGTCGAAAAATAACGGTAATTGTAAAAAAATCGGCACTGGGAATTGATTTTAGAAATGTCGAAAAAACAAGATTTTACATACCAATTTACGACAATACACAGTTTATTTTACAGTCTCTTCGCAACCTAAAACTGCTTATCATTACGATTTTATAAGCCTTGCAATAGTAAAAATAAAATAGCTTTATGCCGCAGTGGGCATAGTAAAGCGTTCTCTCCACGGTGTGGGGAGATTGCCGATAAATGTACAGAGCAGTCCGTTGATCTGTTCATCCGAAGCTTTGAAATGCTGTTTCACACTCTGCAGCATGATGTCCAAAATGAGAATGATTGCACAGTCCATCATTTCATTTATGATATCCCGCTGTACCTCATAAAATAGTTCTTCCAGACTTCTGTTATCTGTATTTTGGAAACGCTCAATTGCCAGTATCATGTACCGTATTGCAACGATTACCATATGTGAAGTAATGGCATCATAGCTTGTACTGTGGCATTCCGTACGAAGTTTTAAATAGCTCTTTGACATTTTAAAATAGGTTTCAATTTTCCAGCGCATCGTGTACGCACGGAGGATTTTCTCTTCATCTAAGGTCATGTCAGTGCATACAAAGCATACCCAGTCCTTGCGGTTGCTGTGATTCCGTACGTAGACCAGTTTTGCCTTCATGGCATTCCCGGTACTGTCAGGAATGATAATATCTACAGACAGGAGGTATCTGGAACGCCCCCTGCGCTTTTTGTTCCTGCTGTAGATTTCTTTTACATTCAGTTTTTTCTCCTCGCCTGTTGCGGGATCTCTCCAGATATATTTCGTGCTGTTCTTTTTGATCATCGCTATGACATCTGTTCCTATCCCCTTGAGCGCAGCCAGCTGGGATGGACTGGAAAACCATGTGTCAAACAGGACATAATCGAATGGTATCCCTGCTTTGTGTGCCTGCTTTACCATATGTTGGACAACAAGGGTTCCCTTTGTTTTTGCCATTGCCCGGCGCTTTCCGCGTAGTGTACGGCAATCGATTCGGACATTGGGTCCAACCATTTGTTTCTCATCGCGCGTTGACAAAAGGGACTGTGCAAAAGGAATGAATGTCTCTCCATTTGTCCATCCACCAGTCATCATGCGGTATCCAAGACGGGTCTTATGATCATTATGGTCAAAAACCCTGGCACATAATTCGGTTCCCTTTCCGCCGGTCCGCGCATATAAAGAATCATCAAAAATCAGAGCATTGATATGTTTGTCTGTGGTCTGTGACTCTATATCTAAAATGACATTTTTTGCTGTTTCCAATTGCAGCCTTTCCCAGTTAGCTCCGGGAAGCTTATCAAAACGGTAAAATGTGTCTTGCTTATAATCCCGGAAGAATGTGTCCGTCTTAAACATCAGATACGCACTTGCAGGGGCAAAACACACGAGAAGTTTGTCGATAAGCAGATCCTTGGCACTCACAACTTTCTCAAGGACGGGTGATTGTTTCAGATCACCCAGCAGACGGGAAATCGGGTTATCAAAGTATGTCATCCCGCTGTTGACAAAAATGTCATCGACCATTTTTATGACACCACATTTCCTAAGAAGGGGACGACCAATGTACTTATCAAAAAAATTTTCAATACTATCTAAGAGTTGTTTGCTATTATCAAAGATTTCTGCTATGCTATTCATGGTATAAGCCTCCGTTTTTAAATGGTTTTCGGCTAATTCCATTATAACAAAAACAGAGTGCTTATACCTTTTTATTTTTGATTTTCTCTGTATTTTCAACTAACACAGCACAAATTCAGGTTGCGAAGTATGAGATATATTAAGGAGGTTGTACGTATGACGCAGGTTGCGGAATTATTATTGGAAGAAGGAAGAAAAGAAGGATTAATTTTATCCGGAAAGATTTTCCGTGTAGTAAGAGAATGTTCTGACCTTACAAATGAGAGGATTGCAGAGGAAGTCGGCTGTAGTGTGGAGGAAGTAGAAAGCACGAGAAAAATATTTGATATATAGTTACCAGTTATTAGAAACGCTGTCGGAGAGAATCTGGCAGTGTTTTTTGCTGTCATGATTTAATGGAGAAGATTACTGGATGCGGAATATAGCTAGTACACCGAAAAATAAGTTCCTAGCCATATAACGCAGAATGATTTTTCATATGCAAGGCGGAGGAATGAGGCGTAGTGGGCGCTACGCCGATTGACAACAAGAAGACTATTAGTCTATATTCATACGATCCAGCACTGGATATCTTTTGCACCGGCGTATTTTTCAAGATATTCCTTCCCGTATTCCATTGCCCGCTCCAAATCCTGATTCTCTGAGAAGGAATAGATAAGCGTTAAGACTTCGGCTGCATCTGCCGTGATCATGGCGCGTTCAGAGTCGCTGGTGGAGCTTCCGATTGCCCCTTTGTCGTCCGCCAGCACAGGAAGCCCGTCGATCTTGATCTCATCCTTTCCGATCCCCTTATAAGTCTCACTGTCCCTGCCCACGCGGAAAACCAGTTCTTCCCCGATTTTGCCGGCGTCATAAGATCCGACTGAGAACGCGGACTGAATGGATATCAGGTTATTGACGTCAACTACCGTATTTACCTCGTAAAGTCCTTTCCCCTGACCAATCCTGCGTATCAGCGCTTCGGAGGAAACGCGGTAACGGCTGGGGTCTTTTCCAAACGCCTTGTATGCCTGACGGGATTCTCTGATATTGGGAATATCATTGATACCGTAGTCAAAAATTGCATCCTTAGCTTTTTTGAAAATGTCTTTCTTGAGAAATTTCCACAACTCTTCGTTCTTCTTTTCTACCTGAACCTTGTACTGGAAGCAGCCGACCCTTGTTGCGGGCCAGAGAGTCTTCATATCCTGGTCAATCTGTAAGTGTTTCATAGTACCGACTCCTTTTTTTGATTCTGTTTTACCAACGTCATCCGCTGTGTTTTTTGTTCAACCAGCGGTATACTGTCTTTCTTATCATAAATGTTTTCCTTATGTTTTGCAACTTTGCAGCTAAAATATTGCATAATATTCTTAATATAATAGACAATACGCTGGATATAGACCTGAGGAATTACGCGGAGGGTAAGGAAGAGAGCCTTTTATGTTCTACGAGTGTTTCTGCAGGGCCTTGATAATGTCCAAAACACATTCTTTGGTATTGGGAGAGCAGGAATGCAGCTGGTGAAGAAGTTCATGATCCAGTGCATCTGGAGCCTGGGAAGCTTTTGAGTATTCATCGGCTAGGATATAATCTACGGTCACATCCATGGTGTTGCATACATTAACCAGGGTCTGGAGAGAAATCTTCACGCGGTTATTCTCAATATTGCTGATATGACTGGTATTCACATCGGCTTTTTCAGCTATATATTCCTGGGTGAGTCCCTTAGATATGCGGGTTTCTCTGAGTTTTTTGCCAATTTTTTCAAAATCGATATCTTTCATGCTTCCTGCCCACCTTTCAAAAAAGAGAATTATTCTTGATTATAATATTATTATAGTTTCAGTATAATAATCTGTAGCTATAAATAGATTAGTTATACAGCGTTTCTGGATTGGCGGATACAGGAACGAGATAGGTTGAAGTTTTGAGATATAGAAAATAAGATGTAATAGAGATTCTGCAGGAGCTGCGGCTTTTGGCAGGTTCAGACAAAGAAAGGAGGAGAAGAAAGAATGAAGGATAAGATACGAGAAATCTACAAAAACATTGTACAGAATTCGGATGAGATGAAGTTCCAGAGAGAAAGATTGGAAAAACAGATTGAAACATTGCTGGAGAAGGAGAGAAAGGAGATGAATATCACAGAGTATGAGAGATATCGGGATCAATATTATGAAATTACATTGCTGGCTGAGGAGAGCGGATTTATTCTCGGATTTCAATATGCGATGCAGTTGATTGCTGAATGCGGCTCGGGGGTCGGATCCGCTTAAACACTTGTTTTTCGAGAGGCAAAGATGGAAAAAGTAGGAATATATTTTCTGGTTGTAATATTTATATAGTTGTAGTATAATGTCCTGTAGCTATAGAAATATTAGTTATAATACATAACTTATGTTTTTAAAGGAGCGAAGGGCATGGATATAACATTATTTGAACACAACCGAATAGCCTATCAAAAAGTTCTGAGAATGTTAGAGGAGACAGGAAAGGCAGCGATCATCCATCCTACAGGAATGGGAAAGTCATTTATCGGATTCAAGCTATGCCAGGACTTCCAGGATAAAACAGTATGTTGGCTGTCGCCGTCAGAATATATATTTCGGACGCAGGTGGAGAATTTGGCGGCGGGCAGTCAGGTGTCAGCAGATAATGTGAAAGAGCCGTACTGTTCAACGGGAAATGGCGTGAGAGGTCTGGATAATGTTAGATTTTACACATATGCAAAGCTGATATCGATGACGGAATCAGAATTACAAAAGATTAAACCTGACTATATTGTGCTGGATGAGTTTCACCGATGCGGTGCAAAGGTCTGGGGGCAGGGAGTACGAAGAGTGCTGGATATGTATCCCGGCGCGCGGGTATTGGGATTATCTGCAACGGCAATCCGTTATCTGGACAACCAACGGGATATGTCGGATGAATTATTTGACGGAAATGTGGCCTCCGAGATGACTCTTGGGGAGGCGATCGTCCTTGGTATCCTCAATCCGCCCAAATATGTGCTGTCAGTTTACGCTTATCAGAAGAATCTGGAGAAATATCAAAAGCGGGTACAGACAGCGAAGAATAAGGCTGTCCGGGATGAGGGAGAGAAGCAGTTGGAGATGCTGCGCCGCGCGCTGGAGAAAGCGGATGGGCTGGATAAGATGTTCCATAAGCATATGAAAAACCAGACAGGGAAATATATTGTATTCTGTGCCAATTATGAACATATGACAGAGATGGTAGAGAAGGCGCCCGAATGGTTTGGGCAAATGGATTCGGATCCGCATATTTATACGGCTTATTCTGATGATCCGATGACGAACCAGGCATTTGCTGATTTTAAGGCGGATGCTAGTGAGCATCTGAAATTACTGTACTGCATTGACATGCTCAACGAGGGGGTCCATGTAGAGGATATTGACGGTGTGATCCTGCTCCGGCCGACAGTGTCGCCCATCATTTACAAACAACAGATTGGGCGGGCATTGTCGGCAAGTAAGAAGCAGGACGCAGTGATCTTCGATATCGTATTGAATATAGAGAATCTATATAGTATTGGGACGATCGAGGAGGAGATGCAGATTGCCGCATCGTATTATCATTTTCTAAATAGAGAAGAGGAGATTGTAAACGAACATTTTGAAGTGATCGGCGAGGTGCAGGATTGCATTGCGTTATTTGAGAAACTAGAAGATACACTGACTGCGAATTGGGATCTGATGTATCAGTATGCAAAAAAGTATTACCAAAAACATAAGAATCTGCAAGTGCCGGTTCGTTATCAGACGGAGGAGGGCTACGGCCTTGGACGATGGCTGCTGACACAGAGGAAGGTGCGCGCCGGGGAAAAATACGGCGTGCTTGGCGCCGATCGGATTCGGAAGCTGGATCAGATCGGAATGGTGTGGGGAAGTTACAGAGATCTTTCCTGGGAACGTTATTTTGCGGAAGCGCGGAATTATTATGAAGAACACGGAGACTTGAATACCAATGTCAATGATGTGACGGAATCAGGGATTCGGCTTGGCGCATGGATCTGTCAGCTTCGGACTTACCGCAAGAGTGGAATCCAGAAGGCATATCTGACGGAAAAAAGGATCCGGGCGCTGAACGGGATAGGGATGATCTGGGATGTGCCGGATTATCTGTGGGAAGAGAACTTCGCGGAATGTCTGCAATACTACCGGACGCACGGGAATCTGGATGTTCCCAATGCTTACTGTTCTCCGAAGGGACTTAAGATCGGCGGATGGATCCGCAGGCAGCGGTTGCTTCGGAAGGGAAAAACTACTGGGGCGAAGCTCACACAAGAACAGATTGCACGGCTTGACGGTATCGGTATGGTCTGGAAGACGAAGCCGGAGCAATTATGGGAGAAGGGCTATGCGGAGGCGGCAGCTTATTATGAAGCGTACGGGAATCTGAATGTGCCGGTATCCTATGTAAGTCCGTCCGGGTATAAGCTTGGAAGCTGGATAGCGGACAGGCGGGAAAAGGGGAAGGAGAAGCATTCTAAGGAACAGCAGCAGCGGTTGGATAAGCTTGGAATGATCTGGGTGAAGCCGGATCCATGGGAAGTGCGGTATCGGCTTGCGCAGGAGTATTATGAGGCGCATGGAAACTTGAATATTCCCTCGAAATATCGGGCGGAAGGCGTGTGGCTTGCAAAATGGGTGAATGAGCAGAAGCAGATATATGCAGGGAAGCGGAAAGGGAAAACGCTGAGGGAAGACCAGGTGCTAAGGCTTACGGAGATCGGGATCGATTGGGAGCTGCGGAAAAGTCAATATGCCGGAGGTGTCTTGGAAGGTTTGGGAAGAGTTAAGGAATATAAGGAAGCGGTGTAAGGATGTAGATGCTGATATACCTGGGAAATGAATTGGTGAAGGAGAGTTGAGTGTGAGAGGAGATATTTATTGATGGAAGGGTATCAGGAAGTTAATGAAATTAATCTGATCGATCTGATGCTTTATTGCTTGAAGCGGTGGAGATGGATTGTTGTATGTATGATATTTCTGGCGATTGTGGCAGGTGTCTATAAATATCAGGCAACGATTACAGATAACCAATTTAAGAGAGAACAACAGGCACGGGAGAGTGTGCTGGAATCAGTTGAAGATAAGACAGAAAAAGAGGCAGAAGCGGAGAATGAGCAAATTGTATTGGAAGATCCAGTTACATCGGCGGTTACATTTGCTGTCGTTGGAATGGTTGGCGGAGTGTGTATTATGTGTCTGATCTTTTGTCTGAGCTATGTTATGGGTGGGAAATTGCAAGATATAAGTAATTTTCAACGCAAATTTGGCATACCGCTTTTGGGAGTAATCCGAAAAAGAGATGCAAGGAAGAAGGTATTTGGATTTGTAGATCGATGGATCTGCCGGCTGGAAGAAGGACCTTGCGCGAAAATTCCGAGAAATGAACAGATAAAGATTGCAGCGGTTAATGTTCAGAATGCAATTTGCAAAAATCCAGATAAATTAGTAAAGAGAGTTATGCTTGCGGGGACTGCGGCAAGCAATGATGTGATAGAGATATGTGAAGAATTAGTAGAAGAGATTGAGAATGTTACATTTTCGCCTTATAGACAGGTGGTGTTCCACGCTGCAGCGCTTAAGAAGATGGAGTATTACGAAGGGATTCTCTTTATTGAGAGACAAGGGGAATCTTACGAGAAATTAATCAGGCAGGAGATGGATCTGGCATTGGATAGAAAAGTGAGGGTGTTGGGAGCCATAGTGTGTTAATTTGTTTATCTGTGATGATGTATTGGTATGATGATAACCTATTTGACGAAGTAAAAGGAGTAAAGTTATGGTTTCTGCTGAAAAAAATAAGATTGCAAAAAGAGTCATTCCATTCAGCCCGCCTGATATTTCTGAACAGGAAATCAAGAAAGTTACAGAAACGATGAAATCAGGGTGGATCACAACAGGTCCGCGGACGAAGGAACTTGAAAAAAGGCTCGCGGAATTCTGCCATACTTCAAAAGTGGTTTGTCTAAATTCGGCTACCGCGGCGGAAGAATTGAACGTTAGAATCTGCGGGATAGGCGAAGGGGATGAAGTGATCGTTCCTGCGTATACATATACGGCATCTGCTTCGGCTGCGATTCATTGCGGAGCTTCTGTAAAGTTTGTTGATATCCAAAAGGGCGGCTCTAAAGATACCAATATGCCAGAGATGGACTATGACAAGGTTGCAGAGGCGATAACAAGCAGAACGAAAGCTATTGTGGCTGTAGATCTGGGTGGAATTATTGCAGATTATGACAAGCTATATAAGATTGCAGAGGCGAAGAAGGCTCTCTTTATTCCGGGCGGCAATACTGATTTGGGGAGACGGATTCAGACTGCATTAGGCCGTGTCTTAATCTTTTCTGATGCTTCCCATGCATTGGGAGCGATGAAAAATGGAAAGAGGGCTGGAGAACTTGCAGATTTTACAGATTTTTCTTTTCATGCTGTAAAGAATTTTACTACTGCAGAAGGCGGGGCTTCTACATGGAGAGATATTCCGGGAATCGATAACGAAGAAATTTATCATCAGTATCAGTTATACAGCCTGCACGGACAGAACAAAGATGCATTAACGAAGAATCAATTGGGGTCATGGGAATATGATATCCAGGGAACCTGGTATAAGTGTAACATGACAGACATTATGGCTGCTATAGGCCTGTGTCAGTTAGACCGTTATCCAGAACTTCTGGAGAGAAGAAAAGAAATCATTAGTAAATATGATGCTATGTGTGATGAACTTGGAGTAATGCATCTTGTTCATTATATGAAGAATAGTATGTCTTCCGGGCATCTGTATCTGACGAGGATTCCGGGGATAAGTGATGAGATGAGAAGAGAAATCATTGTAGAATTGGCAAAGTATGGTGTGAATACAAATGTGCATTATAAACCGCTTCCAATGATGACGGCATATAAAGAATTGGGATGGGATATCAGGGATTTTCCGAACGCTTACGATTACTACAAGAATCTGATCACATTGCCGCTCCATACGCTTCTGAAAGATGAAGATGTCGAGTATGTGATCCACAACTACAAAAAAGTAATTAGAAGATATATTTAGGAAGGTGTTATCATGAGATTTAGAAAATGGGACAATCTTCCTGAATTTATGAAATGCGATGAAGTGAGGATGTATTATGACATTCTTGTAAAGAAAAAGTTGTCAATTACACTTAAAAGAATTTTTGATGTGGTTATGGCTGTTGTTTTGCTTGTGATCCTTGTAATTCCTATGTTGGTCATAGCAATCATGATTAAGTTAGATTCATCAGGACCGGTATTCTATCGGCAGGAGCGAGTGACAGCTTATGGAAAAAAGTTTAAGATTCATAAGTTTCGGACAATGGTGAATAATGCTGACAAGATTGGGGCGTCAGTTACAGTAAACGGAGACGTCAGAATTACTAAAATGGGAAGAAAGATTCGCAATCTTCGCATAGATGAAATCCCTCAGCTTATAGATGTGATAAGCGGTGATATGTCTTTTGTTGGTACGCGTCCAGAGGCAGTGAAATATGTAGAGAAATATAAGCCTGAATATAACGCGACACTTTTGATGCCTGCAGGAATAACTTCGGAGGCAAGTATTAGATATAAAGATGAGGATAAGCTGTTGAATACGGCGTATGATGCGGACCGGGTCTATGTAGAACAAGTGCTGCCAGAAAAGATGAAATGGAACTTAAATTCTATTGAAAGATTTTCGATTTTGCGAGAAATATTGACTATCTTCAGGACTGTAAGTGCCATTTTAGGAAAGGAATATGATTAGATGAGCGATGTAAGAATATTTGAACTGGGCAAAGATAGTGACAAGGCGCGAATGATTGCCAGATTACATATAGTTGCATTTCCTGGTTTCTTTCTTACACAGCTCGGAGAGTCTTTTCTTACTGCATTATATCAAGGATACATAGAAGATGATAATTCGGGTGTAATTGTTGCTGAGAGTATAAAGAACAGACAGATATTGGGGTTTGCGGCATATTCAAAGGATTATTCAGGATTCTATTCTGAATTAAAGAAGAATCATCTTGTTAAGTTTACGTTATGTTCGTTAAGCGTTATCATTAAACATCCGTCGTATATAAGAAGACTATTAGGTGCGTTTAAGAAATCAGATGAAGTTAGAAGAGCAGAGAGGTATGTGGAATTGGCTTCAATAGGAGTGTGTTCAAATGCACAGGGGAAAGGAATCGGCGGTCAGCTTGTAGATTACCTGGTTTCCGTTACTAATTTTAATGAATACGAATATATAAGTCTTGAAACAGATACGATTGACAACGAGACAGCAAATCGTTTTTATCAGAAGAGAGGATTTAAAATTGCTAGAAAATATGTAACTCCCGAAGGCAGGATGATGAACGAGTATCGATACAGACGGGAGACAGATTAAATGAAGAAAATTGCAATAGTTACTTTGTCAGTTGCACTTGATGGAGAAAAAGGATATTCAAGATTTCGATTTTTAGCAAATATGTTAAGCCAATATTATAGAGTTGATCTGATCACAAGTACATTTCAGCATTGGGAGAAAAAGCAGCGTGATGTAAGTGCTGTTTCGAAGATGAATTCAAAATTTAATATTGAATTAGCTTATGAACCAGGATACAAAAAGAATGTTGATATCAGGAGATTCTTTAGCCATAGAATTGCTGTAAAGAATATTATTAGGCTTCTTGAAAAAAGGGAGTATGATTTGATTTATTGCATTATCCCTGATAACAATATGGCTGCAGCCGTGGGGAGGTTTGCAAAGAAAAAGGGAATTAAATACATAGTAGATATTGAAGACCTATGGCCGGAAGCTATGGAAATGGTAATGCATCTTCCTGAAATCCTTAATCGAATGTTATTTTATTCTTTCCGAAAGGACGCTAAAACAGCATATGAATGTGCAGATGCTTTCGTAGGAACATCTGATGAATATAGGGATGTTCCAAAGCAAAAGTATGGAATTGAAGGCAAACAGGCAGTTACCGTCTATGTTGGATGTGATTTAAGTGATTTTGATAATGGTGCAAAAGAATTTGAAAATGAGATTGATAAGCCAGATGAAGAATTCTGGGTTACATATGCTGGTAATCTTGGATCAAGCTATGATATCCCGACACTAATAAAAGCGGCACAGAAATTGTATGATGATTATCCGAAGGTAATGATAAAATTATTGGGCGGCGGACCATTAGAAGAAGAATTTAAAAATATAGCAAAAGCAAAACCATGCAACGTAGAATTTGTCGGTTATATACCATATAGAAAAATGGCGGCATATCTGGTGAAATCGGATGTTCTTGTTAACTCGTTTGTTAGAAAGGCTCCGCAGAGTATTGTGACTAAGATAGGAGATTATTTGGCGGCTGGCAGGCCTATGATCAACACATTGACCAGTCCTGAATTCAGAAAAAAGGTAGAGATGGACGGATTTGGAGTGAATGTAGATGCTGAAGATGTATATGGTCTTGTTAATGTAATAAAAAGATTAAATGTAGAAAAAGACCACAATGATTTAATGGGGGGAAGAGCACGAGAAATTGCAGAAAGCCAATTTGATAGAAAATATTCCTATCAGGATATAAAGGAATTGATAGAACAATTATTATGAGTGTCAAATTAGGGGATCCAAATGCGGAGTGAGTGAACAATGGTAATTCGATTAAAAAGAGCAGAAAACAAATACGAAAACAAATTAGCACTTTACATAAATCTAATGATGATAATAGATATAATAAGACGTTGTTTTAACTTATTTGATTTTTCATTTGTGTACGATACAGAGGTTCAAGCTATGCTATATATTTGTTTGTTTGCATCTATGTTCATTGGAAAGTATCGGGATGATAAAAAGTTGCTCAATGTAATTGCAGCAGGTCTGTTATCAGTAGGTTTGTTTTTTTATGGATTTATAATGGAACCGCAGGTAAGTAGCATATTTGTTATCAGCTTATTAAATTATTTTACTTTGGTATTCGGAACCTGTATATTTGTCAAAGAAATTAAAAATACAAAAGTATTTATAGATTGCAGTGCAAAATATATTTATTTTTGTTTGCTATACAGTATTGTTGTGATATTAACACAATCAAAACAGGATTTTTCTCCATATAGTATGACATTTTCATTTAACTGTTTTTTTCCATTAGGACTATCTTTGATTCTTGGATTTTTTGGAAAAAAGAGGATTAATATAGTTTATGCAATTATTATATTAGGAGTAAATATGGCTATTGGATCAAGAAGTATTGTTATTTATACATTTATGATAGCGGTGGGTATTTACTTATATCTTTCTAGAAACAAATATTATGTTTTGAAATTGATTCTTGGAATTTTTGCTGTCTATTTTATTTTTGATTACAAAAATATAACTTCTTGGGTGGGAACGTATTTATTGAATTTCTTTCCAAATTCTAGAACTATAGAACTTCTTTCAAATGGAAAGATTTTTGTTTTGTCGGGAAGAGAAAAATATTTTGATATAATTGAGACTTCTTTAAGTGAAAATCCATTTGCGATTCATGGATTGTTAACAGATAGAATAATAATAGGAAATTCTATTGGTCATACGACTTATATTACGGAATATCCGCACAATATATTTTTAGAAGTTTTTTATCAACATGGGATAATATTGGGATTACTTTTTTTTATTGTATTGCTTTTTGTAGTTATCAAATCAATCATAATTGCAATCAAGCTACGAGATAGAGGTAAGTGGGATATTGCACTGATGATTATTGCCGTCTCTTTTGCAGCTAGTCAGTTGCTTGTATCAAATTCATATATTATTTCAATGTCTTTTGGTTTGTTGGTTGGCGCATCGTTGTGTTTGATAAATCACAGAAAGGAACGGTAATTTTGAAGTAATGAGGGATAGAAAGGTTAGTTGTGTTGTCATCACACATAATAGGCTGAAATTGTTAAAAAGAGCTGTTGAAAGTGTAATGAAACAGACATATTCAAATATTGAGCTTGTTGTAGTTGATGACGCTTCGTCCGATGGGACGCAGGAATATGGTAAAAAACTTAAAAAGAGTGGATATAAGTATATTTATATTCCGCCAGAAGAAAGCAAGGGCGGAAATTATGCTAGGAATTGTGGTATTCACGCCTGTACTGGAGATTTTGTCGCTTTTCTGGATGACGATGATTATTGGATACCTGAAAAAACAGAGAAGCAGGTTGCATATTTTTGTGAACATCCAAATGTTGGAATGGTTTATTCAGGATGGGTAGTGGATTATGGTAATGCGGTATTAAATTATAAACGGATTCCAAATAAAAATTATCACGGAGATATTGTTGAAAAACAGTTATATATTTCCCCGTTTACAAGCACAATTACAATGATGGTAAGAAAAGATATTCTTGATCAGATAAACGGCTTTGATGAGAATCTAAAATATTGGCAAGAATATGAGCTTGTTTTAAGGATTATTCAAGTTACTAATGTTGGTTTTGTGAAGAGGGCACTATCTGTTGCTAATCGTGATCGAAATATAAAAAGATTAACCAGTCAATTTGATGATTGGAATACTGCGGTTAATTATATTAATGACAAGCATAAAGAGCTTTTTGCCAGGCTGAGCACTGAAAACGGACGTAAGCGGGAAGAATATTATTATAGAGAAGCTGCATACAGAGTATCAATGTGCGGCGATATAAAAAGAATGAAGGAATATTATTATAAAGCATATATGATTAATCCCAGATTCGAATATTTAATTCGATACAAATTTGGTATTTCTAAAAATCATACCGTCTTAATTGAATCGCTGGTAATGAAAGTTCTGTATTGGAAAACAAAAATATTTTATAAATGAGGCATTACTATGAACACTATCTTAATACTTGTTCCTCGATTCGGGGTTGGTGGAATATCTAAAGTGGGTACATTTTTGGCTAATACACTTTCTACAGAGTATCGAACTATTTTGGTTTCACTGGTTTCAGATAAAATGTCAGCTATGCTTTCAAATGAAGTGACAAGAGAGACATTAAGCTATAATTTTGATGATCCATCTATAAATAGATGGATAAAAGAAATGCAGAAAGTAAGAACTGTTGTGAGACTTAGGTATTTGATAAAGAAATACAATGTAGATGTGATATGTACTCTGGGTTTGGATTTGGGGAAAATTGCGAATATCGCTGGGAAGGGACTTAAGTGTAAATATCTTACATCGGAACGTGGAAATCCTTATAGATATAGCTCAAAGCAAAAGGAGAAGTATGATCGAATAGTATCTAATGCTGATGCAGTGATTTTTCAAACAATAATGGCACAGAAAGCATTTTCGAATTGCGGTATAGAAAGGAAATCACATATAATCCAGAATCCGGCAATTGGAAGGAATAGCATCAATTATGAAAAGGCATTCCACAATATATTTGATCGGGAGAAGAGAATAGTCTATTGTGGAAGGCTGTCGAAGGAAAAGAATATTGATATGTTGATTAAAGCATATTACAAGTTGAAAAACCATGAATATAAGTTAATGATTTACGGTAATGGATACGAGTATGAACACTTATTAGGATTGATACAAAAGTATAAATTATCTAATTGCGTAAGCATAGTAACAGATTGTATTGATGTTTTTTCAATAGAATATAATAGTGAAATCTTTGTCCTTACTTCTAATGAAGAAGGGATGCCCAATGCGCTAATTGAAGCAATGATGTGTGGAATGACGTGTATTGTCACAGATTGTCCTCCTGGTGGATGCCGTGAACTACTTGAAGATGGTAAAAGAGGGATTCTTGTACCTGTAAATGATGTAGATAAACTTGCAGACTCATTACAATTGGTGATCAGCAATCGGAGATTGTCAGAAGAGCTAGGAAACAGAGCCAGGGATATAAGCATTACAAATTCAATTGATGTGATCCAGGAAAAGTGGAAGAACATTATTAAGGGGCTTGTTTAATGAGAATAGTAAGTAAGGTGTTTTATTATATTAGATATCGTTTGGGATGGTTTTATACACTTCAAAATTTTCCTAAAGGTGAAAATAAGGATTCTGTGCTGAAACTTGATGTATATAGTAAGAAAACAGTTGCACTTATCCCTCACGCAGATGATGAAATAATAGGATTGGGTACTTTATTATCAAATGATAAATCAATTGAACTTGTTTATTTTGGATATCTTGGAACCAATTATACTGATGAGAATTACAATATTCGAATTAATGAGTTTAAAGAATATTGCTCTTTCTCAAATATCAAATACAGCATTTATGATTTAAACAGTATAGAGAAAATTAAGGATGCTAAAATCATACTGTTGCCGTCATTAGTGGATTGGCATGAAGAACATAGGAAGTTGAATTTTTTACTTAAGGATATATGTAGTGCCCATGGATTGCATCCGCAAATTGTATGGTACAACATTAGTGTATATTGTTCTGTAACCAATAAAGTAAGATATATCTTTCAGGAACGTAAAGAACAAAGAAAAAAATATCGTGATTTTAAGAGAATCTATGTTTCTCAGAACAGTTTGCCGATTTTGAGATTTAAGATAAAAGAACGGCTGTATGGCAGGGAAGTTAATAGATATAGTGCTGAAAAGTTCTTATATTTTAACTTTGACGAGTGGTTAATGGTGGTTGATCGATTTGAAAAGAATAATTTTGAAGATGGATTTACAGAGATTAAGAAAAATCTTAATGACCTCCAGAAAGTAGATAAAATATCAAAAAGAATCTATTGTTCGATTTTAGGGTAGAAGTTATATGAAACGTAAGTTATTAGCAAGGAATACTGTAACATCAGTAATTTACCAAATGTTTTCAGTTTTATGCGGATTTGTTTTGCCGAGGATGATTCTTTCTGCTTTTGGTTCGCAGACAAATGGACTTGTGAGTTCAATTACTCAATTTATACAAGTTATTAATTTGTTTGATTTGGGAATTACAAGTGTTATTGTTTACAACTTATATAAACCGTTGGCATTACATGATAATCAAAAACTGAGTGAGGTTGTTTCGTCTGCTGATAGTTTTTTTAAAAAAATAGGTATTGCTTTAATTGGATATGTTATTGTACTTGCTATTGCATATCCAGTTTTTATTGATTCCGGATTTGACTATACATTCGTAGTGTTTCTTGTATTAATAATGGGGATTAATGCATTTGGACAATACTATTTTGGGGTTGTGAATCGCTTAATCCTTATTGCTGATCAAAATAATTATATTCCTTACATTACACAAACTCTTACAGTAGTATGTAACACGGTCTTATGTTATGTAGTTATAAAATTAGGAGGATCTATTCATGCAGTAAAATTTATAACATCGATTATATATCTTGTTCGTCCTATAATTTATGCGTTATGTGTTAAAAAGAAGTATTCAATTAACAGGCAGATGATAACGGATGGGAAAGTGCTTGATCAAAAGTGGAATGGTATAGCTCAGCATATATCATCTGTAATTCTAGATAGCACAGACACAATTGTATTAACTTTGTTTTCTACTCTGACTAATGTCTCGATTTACAATATTTATTTCCTTGTTATCACAGGAATTAAAGGATTTATAACTTCGCTGACGGGTGGAGTTAATTCACTTCTTGGCAATTTATGGGCTGAAAATAGAAAAGAGTCGTTCGTAAAAACATTTCAGATGTTTGAATGGGGAATGAGTATGATAACAGTAATATGTTTTGGTTGTGTAGGAGTTATGCTAGTTCCTTTTGTCAGTATATATACAAAAGATATTAACGATGCAAATTACATACAACCAGTGTTTGCGGTGTTTATCTGCCTTGCGTATTCACTATATAGTTTGAGAGTTCCTTATAGTTCTGTAGTATTGCAAATTGGACATTATAAACAGACACAGATCAGTTACGTGATTTCTGTAATTATTAATTTAGGAGTGTCAATTCTTTGTGTTAATAAATTAGGTCTTGTGGGTGTTGCAGTTGGTACGTTTGTGGCTTTATTGTACCACACTTTATATTTTCAATATTATGTTTATAAAAAAGTGCTTAAACTTAAAGTAAAGAGAGTTTTCAAATTGTACTTTGTAATGGCTTTGAGTATTGTTTCAGGTTATATTGTTCATTTGTTTTATACTCCAACTTCAAGTAATATTATAGAGTTTATTCTGTCATGTATTGCTGAAGGTATTATATGGACGGTTGTTGCTCTGATTTTGAATTCGATATTTTACAAAAAGAATGTGTTATCAATTTACTCAAAGCTAGGCGTATTATTATGACTTTATATTAAGGAAAGGAAGATATACATATGAATCTTTATGAAAAACTGATAAATAAAGAAGAGAAACTGTCACTTGTTGGACTGGGATATGTTGGAATGCCTATTGCAGTAGCATTTGCTAAGAAAATCGATGTTATTGGTTATGATTTGAATGATCATAAAATTAATTTATATAAGAAAGGTATAGATCCTACTAAAGAAGTTGGTAATGATGTTATCAGTAAAACAACTGTAGAATTTACAGCGGATAAAACGAAGCTGCGTGAGGCCAAATTTCATATTGTAGCAGTGCCGACACCTGTTAATGATGACCATACGCCGGATTTAACACCTGTTAAAGCAGCGGCCCAGATTCTTGGGCGTAATTTGACTAAGGGGTCGGTTGTTGTTTTTGAATCAACTGTTTATCCGGGCGTGACAGAGGATGTTTGTATGCCTATTCTCGAGAGGGAGTCTGGGCTCAAATGTGGCAAGGATTTTAAGATAGGTTATAGTCCAGAACGTATTAATCCTGGTGATAAAGTTCATCGTTTGGAAACTATTAAGAAAATTGTTTCTGGTATGGATGATGAAACGCTTGATTGTGTGGCTAGAGTGTATGAGTTGGTTGTCGAAGCTGGCGTACATAGAGCAGAAAGCATTAGAGTCGCTGAAGCTGCAAAGGTCATAGAAAATAGTCAGCGTGATATCAATATAGCATTCATGAATGAACTTTCTATTATCTTTAATAAAATGGGAATCGATACCAAGTCTGTTCTTGAAGCTGCTAGCACTAAGTGGAACTTTCTAAAGTTTTATCCAGGACTTGTTGGTGGACATTGTATTGGTGTTGATCCATATTATCTGACCTATAAAGCGGAGATGATGGGCTATCATAGCCAGATTATTCTGGCTGGTCGTCGTATTAATGATGATATGGGGAAATACTGTGCAGAAAACTGTGTGAAATATTTAATTGCAGCAGATAAAACGGTTAAGGGAGCTAAGGTTGCTATCCTTGGTTTTGCTTTTAAAGAGAATTGTCCTGATACCAGAAATACAAAGATCATCGATATAGTGAGAGAGTTGAATGAATACGGGATTACTCCTATGGTTGCGGATATTGAGGCTGATGCAGAAGAGGCACGGAGATTGTATGGTGTTGAGTTTGTAGATTTGAATGAGATCAAGGATATAGATGCGGTCATTCTTGCTGTCGCCCATGCTAAGTTCAGTAATTTTACAATGGCTGATATAGATAAGTTTTTCGGATCTGGCAAGAAGATTCTGCTTGATTTGAAAGGATTGTTGAACCGCAAGGAGTACGAAGCAGCTGGATATAGTTATTGGAGATTATAGATGATGGAATGACGGAAAATATTCTTTTTCAGATAATGAAAATGTTGGAGGATAAGTAATGGGGTATCAAAATATAACTTTCCCTGATGACAGTATGTTCTTGGTAACAGGTGGAGCAGGGTTTATTGGTTCGAATCTCTGTGAGGCAATTTTGAAGTTGGGATATAAGGTACGATGTTTGGATAATCTTTCTACAGGAAAACAGTCAAATATCGATATATTCATAGACAAGTCTAATTACGAATTCATTAAAGGTGATATTAAGAATCTGGATATTTGTTTGAAAGCTTGTGAAGGTGTTGATTATGTACTTAACCAAGCTGCTTGGGGCAGTGTACCAAGATCAATAGAAATGCCTTTGTTTTACTGTGCTAACAACATCACAGGTACACTGAACATGTTGGAGGCAGCACGTCAAAGCGGAGTAAAGAAATTTGTATATGCATCGAGTAGCAGTGTCTACGGCGATGAACCGAATTTACCCAAAAAAGAAGGGAAAGAGGGAAATCTTCTATCTCCTTATGCTGTAAGTAAGCGTGCTGATGAAGAATGGGCGAAGCAATACACAATACATTATGGATTGAATACATATGGTCTTAGATATTTTAACGTATTCGGTAGAAGGCAAGATCCTGATGGAGTATATGCCGCGGTTATTCCTAAGTTTATTCGTCAACTCCTACGAGGTGAAAGTCCTACTATTAATGGTGATGGCCGTCAAAGTCGAGATTTTACATATATTGAAAATGTTATTGAGGCAAATTTAAAAGCCTGTATGGCAGAAAGAGAAGCTGCGGGACAAGTATATAATATTGCCTATGGTGGGCGTGAATACTTGCTGGATATCTATTATAGTCTTACAAATGCTCTTGGTGTAGATATTGAACCAAATTTTGGACCTGATCGTGCTGGCGATATCAAGCACAGTAATGCTGATATCAGCAAGGCAAAAGAATTATTGGGTTACAATCCGGAATGGAGTTTTGAGCGTGGCATTAAGGCCGCTATTAAGTGGTATAAAGAGAATTTATGCGAAAGATGATTGAATGGTTTCTAAAACAGGAAGGTATATACTTTGAACCCATGATTGTTTTGATAGTGGTGTGAAAATGCTTCTTAATGACAAAGGTTTGCTCGATAGAAAAGCATATAAATCTGTAGGGTATGAGCACTCTCGGAAATTCAATAGAGAAGGTGTTAGTCAAAAATTGTGTTGGTCATGAAGTCAAAATAAGAACCGAGGGGAGGCAGGGAATCCTTAGTGCAGCCGATGAGGGCGGCAAGGAGGCGGTCGTGTTTGAGCCTGTTCACCCAAAGGGTAAGGGATAGCTTGGTCAAAGCTTCTGAATATATAAGGAAGAAAAGGATAAATGACCTTAAGATTTGAGGCAGGTTTTTAGTGGGCCTGCCAGTGTTGGAGTAAAAGGGCAAAAGGAACTCCATTGCCTTATCGGTATTGAAAAGCCGGAGTTTCTGCCATGCTTTCCAAAGCTCCGTATGGAGGAAAGCAAAAAAGAAGAACATGAAAAAAGAGCGGAAATTCGGGCTTAAAGAGTTTCCGAGACCGCTCGGTATGAGCACTCTCGGAAACTCAATAGAGAATAAGCAGGAAAGGGTTGATTTTCAGAAATGAGAGGGATAAGGGATGGATGATTATGGGGCTTGAGCAGTCCAGAGAGCATAAAGAATAAAAATGTGCATGACTTTAAAACCTGTCGGAAAACAGGCCTGAAAGAATTCAGAAGCAGGAAACTTGGTTTATGCCGCTGCCTGCACCTGCTGTTTATAGCGGGCATCCAGATGGATGCAGATTCCAATCATGGTCGTCATGAAAGAATAATGCTCCTTTGTGTGTATGAACATACGGTGCAGTCCGTAATCATTGAGGATGCGGTTGTTGATACGTTCCGTGGCGGTGCGTTGATTATAAATCTTCTTATAAGCATCTGTGCCGCGGGGGACGTCGGTGTAAAGCCGGATATCCCATTCGGGCCGGGTTTTGACGACTCTCCCATATTTGGAATCGGTGCAGGAGTTTTTACATTTGGAACAGTGATCTTTCCCATAGGGGCAGCGCCACATGAGGTAACCGCTGGATTTGTCATAACCGTTAGGCTTCATGCGCAGTTTTTCCTGACATAAGGGCGTTCCATCTTTGTCAATGGTGATGGTATCAGGAATTGTTTTTGGCCGGCCGCATTTGTCGTTCAGGTCGATGAAGGCCCGTATTCCCCTGTTTTTAAGGATCCGGTAGGTGGGGTAATTGTCCATTGCAGAATCCAGGCACATATTCGAGGTGGAAACAGCCGGCATATGTTTTTCTAGTTCATGGAAAGCGACAAGGAAATTGACCGAATCATGACGCTTTGCACTGGTAAAACGCAGAAGCAGGGGGAGATCTGTCCTGAGTTCACTGTTATAGCAGGATAATTGGAACAAAGTGTAGCCGAAGTAATATTTTTCCAGGTCGCTGTCCCAGCCCCAGGAAGCATCGGGGTCGGGGAAATGCCGCAGGTTTTCCGGTGCGCCAACCCTGTGGTGCCCGCGTGGGCAGGCATGGGTATGCACGGCGGTGCCGTCTCCGGAAACCGTAAGGTGTTCCCTTGGTATGAGACCGGATTCCATGGAAGGCAGGACAGCCACGTGATAGAAGAAGTGCTGCAGCCGCCCTTCAAAGTTAAAAGGGATATCCATCCCGCTCATGAGCCGTTTTTCGATAGATTCTGTGATTTTGGGCTTTGCCTCCTGTGCTTTCTGTTTTTTACCTTTGGGCTTATCCGGCTTTTTGGTGTTCCAGGAAGCCGGAAGCAGTTTGTCCCGCGTATATAAGTCCGTTGGCGGTGCAGTCCAGAGCCTGTCCATGAAGTCAAAATAAGAACCGAGGGGCGGCAGGGAATCCGTAGTGCAGCCGATGAGAGCGGCAAGGAGGCGGTCATGTTTGAGCCTGTCGACCCAAAGGGTAAGGGATAGCTTGGCCAAACCTTCTGAAAATAGAAGAAAGAAAAGGATAAAAGACCTTAAGATTTGCGGCTGGTTCTTAGCGGGCCTGCCAGTGTTGGAGTAAAAGGGCAGAAGGAACTCCATGGCCTTATCGGTATCGAAAAGGCGGAGTTTCTGCCATGGTTTCCAAAGCTCCGTATGGAGCCGGACTCTTTCAGAGGAATCGAAATGGACTTTGGATTCGTTGAGAAAGTACTTGTAATCTTGCATGGACTGCCAGTACTTGATCATAAAGTGCACCTCCTAGTAGTTTAGTTTAATGCTGTGCGTGTGGCACAGACGCTTCTTAACTACAAGGGGCGCGTTTGGTGACTGGCGTATATGGTCACCAAACGCGCCGCACATTTTGACTTATATGTCAATACTTTTTTGAAAATTTAACAAAAATGTTTTCCGGGATATGGAGGAAAGCAAAAAAGAAGAACATGAAAAAAGAGCGGAAATTCGGGCTTAAAGAGTTTCCGAGACCGCTCGGTATGTATATTGGAGGTTGTAGTGGGAATTATGAATAAAGTAAAAACAGTAATAAAGCATCCGCATATACTGTTGGAGTGGCTCGTTAGGCAGCCTGGCATCCGCAATATTGTTTCTGACAAAATTGCAATTAGCGTGTTGTACAGATGCCGATTTCATAGAAAGATGGATTGGAAGAATCCTAAATCTATAAATGAAAAGTTTCTTTGGCTTACTGTTTTTGATAGAAATCCATTATATTCTATTCTTGTTGACAAATATGAGGCAAAGCAATGGATGTCTAAAAAATTGGAACAAGGTTGCTATAGCTTGGAGCATATTATACCGACCATTAATATATATAATAGTTTTGATTCAATCGATTTTGAAAAACTTCCTGATTCTTTTGTGTTGAAAACAACGCATGACAGTGGAACAGTAAAAGTAATAAATTCTAAAGATGACATCACGAAGAATTCAAAAGAGTCAATAAAAAAACAATTTAACAGGAGTTTAAAGAGAAATTACTATTGGTTTTCACGTGAATGGCAATATAAGGCTGTAATCCCACGAATTATAGCAGAGAAAAAATTAATTGGAAAAAATGATGATCTGGCTGATTACAAAATATTCTGTTTTGATGGTAAAGCGAAATACTGGAATTATATCTCTAATCGAAAGATAGATGAGTATGTAGATTATGTGTCTATGGATGGTGAAAGGATTCCTTGCAGTCAAGGCGATTATAAAACTAGTACGGGAGATATTAGATTTCCTGAATGTTGGAATGAGATGGTGGAGATTGCTGAATACATGTCATCAGGTTTTACATTTTTGAGAGTCGATTTTTTTGTGGATGAAAATGGAAAATTTTATTTAGGAGAGTTGACATTAACTCCGTCATCAGGTTTACTACCATTTCATCCTGACGAATGGGATTATAAATTTGGCGAAATGATGAAGTTGCCAAACATAAGTGATTAGAATTAATTACAGAGGAAATCTAAAAAATGCGAATAGTTTTTTTAAGAAAGTTTTATCATAGGTTTATTTTCTTTAATATGGATGGTTACGATGCGGAGAAAATACTGAAATTTCATGATTTGATAAAATCAGGTCGGGGGGGGGTATTTCGAAAAAGACAATATCGTAAATTGCTGTTAAAATACTGTTGCTCAGTACCATATTCATGTAAAATAGGTTCCAATTTATCGCTTCCACATGGATTATTTGGTATCTTTATCTCGCAGGATGCAGTTATAGGTGATAATTGTGTAATATTTCAACAAGTGACAATTGGAAGTAACAATCTTAATGGTTCCGAGAATACAGGGGCACCAGTTATAGGTGATAATGTATATATTGGTGCTGGAGCAAAAATTATTGGTAAATGTAAGGTAGGAAATAACGTAAGAATAGGTGCTAATACGGTAGTTACAACTGATGTTCCTGATAATGCAACCGTTGTTGGAGTACATAGTAGAATAATACTACACGAGGGAATTTTAGATAATAAATTTATTCCGAAATAATAGAAAGGTCGATGAACGTGGAGAACAAGGATATTAAGAGTGATTTTTCTGCAATATTTTAATGATGTTTAAAATATTGGATTTAGTAATATCATTCGTTTTAAGCGTTTTTGTTAATATTGTCATTAATTTTCAAGTCAAATATATTTGGTGTTAGTCAATAAATGTGTTGGTCTCACTTATTACAGTATCACCAACCGAAGGTTGCATACATCATGGACACTATGCCAATAGCAGCCATTTTCAATATTGCATAACGAATGGAACAGTGAAGTTGCTAAACCTCCTGCACACCGGAAAGCTATTGAAAATAAAGCATTGTAGCGATTGATATATTTTGTCGCTACTCCACGGTAATGGTTGTATGTTTCCTTTATAATAAGAATGCAAGCTGTTCACTATATTCAGATTAAACAGCTTCTTGTTTTCTTCATAGTTTACATCCATAACAGTACAGCCTATCACTGAGCCAGGTCTATTATAGCTTCGAAGTTCATCGGTAAGTACAAGGGCGTCCCTGGATATATGTGTACCAAATATTTCATACAATTCCTTACTGGATAGTTTTGCACGGTTTACCGTTTCTGCAATTGCCTTGCCATCACGCTGGATCGCTGGATACTGGTGCAGATTGCGATATATTCTCTTGAGATTCCTCGTTTTATCAACAGTATAGATTCATGAACAGGTACGGATTATTTCCTACTTACGCATAAGTGCACAGTGGCGGGTAAGAAAAATCGATTTTTCACAATGTCATTAACTTAAGGAATCTTTTACATTTAAAGTTGTAGAAGGTTCCTTTTTTCTGTTTTTTGCTGTAAAATTGAAATAGGAAACTGATATTTTTCGTATTCCATAAGGCAGGTGATTTTATGAATAATTCTCAAAAACGAGCCTGTTGTGATATCAGTTTGATCCATCAGGTTGAATTTCAGGATTTTTGTAGAAATGGGAATCCATCATCTTTTATAAGAAACCGAAAAATGCCTTTAACAGATCTTCTGTTTACCATGTTAAACCGAAAGGGGATTACATTGAGTCTGGAACTGAGAAATTATATGAAGACTGCACATCCAGGAATGGAAATATCAAAGACTGGTTACTTGAAACAGCGCATGAAGCTTAACCCGCTGGCTTTTTATGAACTTTACCGCCATCATAACAGGAACTTTTATGCAGAACCTGGGTTCTCTACATTCCAGGGATATCTGGTTCTAGCCGCGGACGGTTCAGGAATCAATATTCCTACTACAGGGGAAACCCTGAAAGAATTCGGAACTTCCAGCAGAAAAGGGACAAAACCGCAGGCTTCCATAGGGCTTGGATGCTTGTATGACGTTATGAACCGCATGATTCTGGAGAGTGACTGCTGCAGATGTAAGTTTGATGAAATGAGCCTTGCGGAAGAACAGATCGACCGCGTATGTGAAACCATCGGCGGTTCCCAACCGTTTCTGGTCGTCATGGACAGGGGATACCCGTCCACTGCAGCTTTTATTCGGATGATGGAGAAAGGCATCCTGTTTCTAGTGCATCTGAAATCCTGCGATTATAAAAAAGAGCAGGCCGCCCTGTCTGAACCGGATGAATGGGTAGGCATCCATCTGGATAAGAGCCGCGTTAGACATTATAAGGGAACGGATCTCGGCCGGCGCATGGAGGATCTAGGAGAGATCACCCTGCGGATGGTAAAAGTGCCGCTGCCGGAAGGACGGGAAGAAATACTGATCACAAACCTCCCTTCTGAAATCTTTGACCGCGTACAGATTGCCGAACTCTATCATATGAGATGGGGGATAGAAACGGCATATGAGACGCTGAAGGACCGCCTTCAGATAGAGAACTTCACAGGGACGAAGCCGGTCCTGCTGCTGCAGGATATTTACAGTACAATCTATATTAGTAACCTTGCGGAAGATATCATCCGCGATGCAGAGGCGGAACTGAATGAAAAAGAGAGCCACAGGAAGCATAAAATGAAGGTCAACCGGACATTGAGCATAGGGATACTGAAAAATGACCTCATCTATATATTACTGGAAACGGACAGGCAGAAACAGGACAGGCTGTTCCAGCAGATCTATGAAGACATCCGTAAAAATCTTGTTCCCGTAAGGCCAGACCGTCATTACCATCGGACAAAAGGGCAGCTTGCGTGAAAATATTCAAACACGCATAAAAGAGCTTACTAAACAATAGTGGAATTAGGCGATGCGTGGAAGAACTACGTGATAAATACAGTAAAATGACATAGCCATGAGGATTTCATATCCAAAACAATGCCGAATATCTTTACCCTATATAGCGGTGTAATGATATCCGGCATTGTTCTTTTTCTTAAGTTAATGACATTGCGATTTTTCAAGGGTTTCCCTGCAGAGGAGATTATGAAGTTCCAGTCCAGTCTCCGGGAAGTCTTGCTATTTATCAAGTATTCTAAGGATAAGAAGAATCAGGCTAAGATGCTGAAGCAGAATGAGGAGCGTTTTCAGGATATGGAGAGGCGTGCAGCAGATGTGATCGAGGTGATTACACATGCAGGATTGAAGTTTAAAGAGGTTGAAGGGAGAGTTAACGTGTGTCAGGCGATTCAGGAGATGAGAGAGGAAGAGAGGATTAAGGGAGAAGACCGTCAGAATGAGCTGACTCGCCGTTTGCTTCAAGACGACCGTCTGGAAGACCTCAGGCGTGCGGTGAACGACAGTGATTACCGGGAACGGTTGTTTGCGGAATATGGGATTAAAGATGGCAGGTTCTAAGAGGATATTTTGCAGGCAAAGGAAAAATCAGCATACTTTCTTAACATTTATATCCAGAATGCCGATATTATAATGAAGGATGGGGGAGCCATTCTCATTCTTGGTGCCTGTGCAGCGCTGCATAGCCTGCAGAATATTCTGCATTTGTTGTGTTGGCGGGTTCTGAGGAGATGATTCTTGTATTCCGGCAATTATATATCGGAGACGGATGATCATGTCTGGACTGTGCCTGGTCAGCAGAGGGCGAGATGCCTGAGCGAAAGGCGGCTGTTTTTGCATTTTGTCTGTCAGGATATAAGATTGCGGAATAATATATAATGCTATGAAAGGAGGAAGAAATATGGCAATCAGTGGAATTAGTTCCTATGGGCTGAATAGTTTATACGGCTATCAGTCATCCATTAACAGTCTTCGTCTGACCCAGGCTCTTTCAAGGAATCCTAAGCTTAATCAGTATCAGTCATCAAGATCTTCGTCAGCATCTTCTATTACGCAGAAAGCGGCAAGAAATGCGGATCTTTCCTTTGTTAAAGAGTACAGCAGCAAGATGACGAACCTGATGAATGCAGCGAATGAGCTGAAGAGTTCTAATAAGAACGGCGCTATGAGCGATCTTTCTATGGCAAGCTCTAACACAGACGTTGCTTCAGTCAGCGGTAAGTTATTGGTTAAGAATGACAAGGAGTACACGTTAGACGTGGCACAGATCGCACAGGCGCAGATGAATGTCAGCGAAGGTGTGAAGGCGGCGGACTATGCGGGCTCTGCTATGGATTTCACCGTAGGAGACGGTAAGAATTCTGTGAATGTCCAGGTTAGCGCTGTTAAGGCGAATGGCGGGTCTAAGACGAACGCACAGATGCTTAAGGAAGCAGCGGAACAGATCAACAAGAGCAAGGTTGGCGTAACAGCAAGCGTTGTAGAGAAGGACGGTGTTGCGTCCCTCCAGTTAGAAGGTAAGGAGACAGGTGCGGGCAAGGAGTTCACGGTCAGCGGTGAACTTGGTGCGGCTGCCGGAGCAGAGAATGTGAAGACAGAAGCAGTGAACGCGAAGTATTCCGTAACTGAGGGCGGACATACGACAGAATATGAGGCCGCGACCAACAACGTTTCTATCGGCTACTATGGTGTTACTGCACAATTGAAGAAAGAAGGGCAGACAACACTTTCAGCAGGCGTGGATTCTGAGAGGGTTGCGTCAGCAGTCGGTGATCTGGTCAATGCATACAATTCTTCGCTGAAGTACCTCAATGACAATTATGACAGAGGTTCAGCCGTAGAGAGACAGCTTAAGAACTTCCTTACCGGAATCGGTTCTGAGCAGTCATTGAAGCAGCTTGGTATTTCGGTCAACAAGGACGGAACACTGGATTACAGTAAGAGCACGTTCGAGAAGAACATGGCAAAGAATCCTTCTATGACCAAAGAGCTGATCTCCGGTATGGGCGGAATCGCTGACCGGCTGTTCAATAAGGCCAGCAGCGCTATGAATGTAAGTTCAAGCTCACTGATCAACGGAAGAAGCAGCGCAAACAGCTCTGCTTCAGGATCTTACCCAGGTTCTGTAAAGAATCCTGAGACAAATCCATATAGTGTGTTAGGCATGTATTCCAGAGGCGGCGCATATAACATGAGCAATTATTATGCTGTCGGCATGATGATGAATTACCTGATATAATGACGCAGGGGTTAAAAGGTATTTTGACTCCCAGGTGCATTCCTAATAAGCAAAACAACTGCCCGGGCGGATGATTCCGCCCGGGCAGTTGTTTTTTATTCAATGTTAACAACCTAACTCAAGCAACTACAACATATAGTGTTTCTTTTAATTGGCACGGGATTCCCTGTGCCTTTCTTTATTTATAACCACTAATACGATTAAAATATTGCACAAAATTCGCCCATAAAAACCAGCATATTTACTATTGACATAAGCTCCAAAAAATGCGGCGCAGCCCTTGTTTATATTACTTTTTTAAGGGGGCTGCATCGTATGAATTTAATTCAAATCTTAGTCGATATTATCTGTAACACATTACTTGATCCACATGTCCTTGAACGGGCCAGAAACAGAAAAGGGGCTTTTACACGCAATTGCGGGAAACTTCCCTATTGGACATTGATCAAACTGTTATTAAGAAATTCCAAGAAAACTATTTCTTCATCACTGGATGAATTCTTTACCGAATTGCGGCATATATCAGGAATTCCAATCTCTGATACTGTGAAATGTTCCCAACAGGCTTTCAGCAAGGCCCGTTCCGGCATTGATCACTCTATTTTCAAAGAATGCTTCGAACGTGTACTTGACTTCCTTTGCAGCAGGGATTCCCTGGATTTCCATTCACGTTTCATGGGTGTATGGGGACGGCAGATCATTGCTGTTGACGGCTCTAAAATACCTCTTCCTAACCGTAAGACTCTTCTTGATAAATACGGCAGCATAGGGAGAGGCCAAAACTCTCCCACTGCCATTGCCAGTGTTGCTTTTGATGTACTGAATCACCGCATCCTTGATGCACAGCTCGAACCCATGAGCGTCGGTGAACGTACCCTTGCCATAAGGCATATGCAAAATATAAAAAGCAAAGCACGGACGAATCTATTATACACCATATTTGTCTTCGATAGGGGATATGCTTCAAAAAATTTATTTTCTTTTATCGAAGACACCTTACATGCCGGATATCTCTTCCGGTTAAGGACTAAATTTAACACGGATATTGATGCACTCCCTGTACCGGCGGATCGAAATGGAATCAGTGACTATATCTTTTTCCTTGATGGCAGGAAAGTACGCATCCTTAAATTTTACCTCCCAAGTGGGACGGTGGAAACGCTGATCACAAATGATTTTGACCTTGCCAAAGAACTGTTCCGCCAGTGTTACTTCCTTAGATGGCCGGTGGAGGAGAATTATAAGCTTGTCAAAGAAAAGATCGGGCTCACTAATTTCCGGGGCTATTCCGAGAACTCCGTTCTCCAGGAATTCTGGATATCGGTATTGCTTGCAAACCTGGCTCTTGCCATAAAGCGGGAGACGGACGGCATTGTTGACAGCACCATAAACCAGAAAGGGAATCAGAACAAATATATGACAAACATGAATGAGCTTGTCGGATACCTGAGCCGTCATATAGGAGAATATATGGATGCTGATACAGACACAGAAAAGTATGGCATCATCCGCTGTATATTTGATTTTGCCGTATCTCACCGGGTGTGTGACAAAAAGGGCAGCGGGGAATCAAATCTACGTACAACTCCAAGAAAAGTCAAACATCATTACAATAACAAGACTACACACTAATACCATTTAAGAAAGGTGGTGGTGCCAGTTTCTTTATATTCTACAATACAAACGCCATATCTAAAAAAACAGCTGATAGCAACCAAGGGGAAAGTCTGCCCTTTTTTCAGTGTATTTTAATCATTTCTATCATCTGCTATTATTGGTTTAATAGCTTAATCCTATTGTGATATCATGCCACTACTAAGTTGTTAACATTGGTTTTTTATTATGAGGTATTGCTTTTTCACATAATGTCTAGTAAAATTAGTCTGTAATAAAGGTGTCTGATATATTAAGGTATGACAGCACAGGCGCCGGGAGGGATACAGATGTCAGAAGTTACGAACATAGCTTTGGATGCTATGGGGGGAGATAACGCCCCTGCGGAGATGATAAAAGGGGCGGTAGACGCCATAGAGAAGGAGCCGGCTATGAAGGTATTCCTGATCGGGCGGGAAGAAGTCATAGAGAGAGAGCTTGCCCGTTATGAGTATAACAAGTCTCAGATCGAAGTGATCCATGCATCCGAAGTAATCGAGACAGCGGAACCGCCGGTGAATGCAATCCGCAAGAAGAAGGATTCTTCCATCGTGATCGGTATGAAGATGGTACGGGAAGGTAAGGCGGATGCATTCGTATCTGCAGGAAGCTCGGGAGCAATTCTGGTCGGAGGCCAGGTGTTGGTCGGACGGATCAAGGGAGTAGAACGTCCGCCGTTGGCGTCGCTGATCCCGACAAAGAAGGGCGTCTCACTGCTGCTTGACTGCGGAGCGAACGTTGACGCGAGGGCGTCGCACCTTGTTCAGTTTGCCAAGATGGGTTCCATCTATATGGAGCATGTTCTGGGAGTTAAGAAGCCTAAGGTGGGAATCGTCAATATCGGTGCGGAAGAAGAGAAGGGGAATGCTCTGGTCAAAGAGACATTTCCGCTATTGAAGGAACAGGGAGATATTCATTTTACCGGCAGTGTGGAGGCAAGAGAGATTCCGCACGGACAGACAGACGTCATAGTTTGTGAAGCATTTTCGGGAAATATCATCCTGAAGCTGTATGAAGGCGTCGGCGCCGTACTGATCAGCAAGGTGAAGGAAGGCCTGATGTCTACATTGAGAAGCAAGATCGGCGCGGTATTGATCAAACCGGCGCTTAAGGAGACGCTCAAGGCATTTGACGCCAGCGAATACGGCGGAGCGCCGCTTCTGGGGCTTAACGGGCTGGTAGTGAAGACCCACGGAAGCGCTAAGGCGAAGGAAGTGAGCAATACGCTGATTCAGTGCGTAACGTTCAAGAAACAGAAGATCAATGAGAAGATCAAAGAATGTATTCAATCGGATGCAGCATCCGCTGAATAAAAAGAACAAGAAATCAAGAGAAAAGGAGAAAAGACATGGAATTTGAGAAATTAAAAGAAATTATAGCAGACGTGTTGAATGTGAATGCAGATGAGATTACAATGGACACAACATTTGTGGATGATCTGGGAGCAGATTCTCTGGACATCTTTCAGATTATTATGGGTATAGAGGAGACGTACGATATCGAAATTGATAACGAAGAAGCAGAGAAGATCGTGACAGTGGGCGACGCTGTCGAGCAGATCAAGAATGCGACGAATAACTAGGCAATGATATTATTTGAAAAAGCCCGGTAGGGCTTTTTCGCTTTTGTGATAGCAATAGGTGAGGCGATAGAATGAGTCAGGATTTAAAGGTATTAGAAGAAAAGATTGGTTACACGTTCACAGATTTCAATTTGCTTCGGCAGGCAATGATCCACAGTTCATATGCGAATGAGAAGCATTTACCCAAATACAAATGCAATGAACGTCTGGAATTCCTGGGAGACGCGGTGTTGGAGCTGGTTGCAAGTGAGTTCCTGTTCTATGAGAACCGGAAGATGCCGGAGGGGGAGCTTACCAAGACCAGGGCGAGTATGGTGTGTGAACCGGCGCTGGCATTTTGTGCGAAGGAACTGGACCTTGGGGTCTATCTTCTGCTGGGGAAGGGCGAAGATGCGACCGGGGGAAGGGAGAGGAATTCCGTTACTTCTGATGCGTTGGAGGCGTTGATCGGAGCTATTTATATGGATGGTGGTTTTGCTAATGCGAAAGAGTTTATCCATCGTTTTATTCTGGATGATCTTGAGAATAAGACACTCTTTTTCGATAGCAAGACTATCCTGCAGGAAATCGTACAGGCTAATTTCAAGTCGTCTATCACATACCGGCTGATCGGGGAGATGGGACCGGACCATGAGAAGTCCTTCCGAGTGGCCGTATATATCGGAGAGGAGGAATATGGGATCGGTGTCGGCCATACCAAGAAGGCAGCGGAGCAGGTGGCGGCATACCAGAGTATTTTGAAGCTGCATGAGAATAATATAAAGTAGGTGTAGCATGTATCTGAAAAGCATAGAAGTGCAGGGCTTTAAGTCATTTGCGCATAAGATAAAATTTGACTTCCATAACGGGATCACGGGGATCGTCGGGCCTAACGGAAGCGGGAAGAGCAATGTAGCGGATGCGGTACGGTGGGTCTTAGGGGAACAGAGGATCAAGCAGCTTAGAGGGGGGAGCATGCAGGATGTGATCTTCTCCGGGACGGAGAACCGCAAGCCGCTTAGTTATGCTTCTGTTGCGATCACCCTTGACAATTCCGACCATCAGCTTATGATCGACTTCGAAGAGGTGACGGTGACGAGGAAGCTGTACCGTTCGGGTGAGAGTGAATATCTGATCAACGGGAGCTCCTGCCGTCTGAAGGATGTGAACGAGCTGTTCTACGACACAGGAATCGGTAAGGAAGGGTATTCGATCATCGGACAGGGACAGATTGATAAGATCTTAAGCGGGAAGCCCGAGGAGAGAAGAGAATTGTTCGATGAGGCTGCTGGGATCGTGAAGTTCAAGCGCCGCAAGAACATGTCTGTGAAGAAGTTAGAGGAAGAGCGCCAGAATCTTCTGAGGGTGAATGATATCCTCGCGGAGCTTGAGAAGCAGGTTGGGCCGCTGGAGCGGCAGGCGGAGACTGCCCGGGAATACCTGAAGAAGAAGGAAGAGCTTAAGACGTATGATATCAATATGTTCCTGCTTGAGACAGAGCGTCTGGAGGAACAGGTCAGGGATATGGAGAAGAAGCTTGCCATTACCCGGACAGAGCTTGAGGAAGCCAGCCGGAAGTATGACGATATGAAGACGGAATACGAGTCGGTGGAGGAGCAGGTTGACGGTATTGACGCGTCTATAGAGAAGGCGAAGGGCCAGTTGAATGAGACTAGCATGCTAAAGCAGCAGTTGGAGAACCAGATCGAACTTCTGAAGGAGCAGATCAATAGTATGCATATGAATGATGCACACTATGACCAGCGTGCGAGGACGATCACTTCTGAGATCGGCGTGCGGGAGGATCAGCTCAAGGAATTGGGGAGCGAGGAAGAGGCTATCCAGGTTCAGATCGATGAGCAGACGAAGCTTGAGGAGAAGGCGAGAGCGGAGCTGATCGATGTACAGTCAAGAATCGCGGAGATCACGGCATCGGTTGAACACAAGCAGAGTGAGATCATTGAGATCCTCAACAACAGGGCGTCTACCAAGGCGAAGATCCAGAAATACGACACGATGCTGGAGCAGATCCAGGTAAGGAAAGCAGGCATGAACCGTCAAATCCTGGAGGCAGAGTCGGAAGAACAGGAACAGGAGAAGCGGTTTACAGAGTATCAGAAGGAGTTAGAAGAGATCTCCGGGCAGATCATCAGTCTGTCTAAGGAGAACGACGAATACGAGAAGAAGATCGAGGTACTGCAGGAGCGTCTGACGAAACAGACCGAGCAGTTTCGGATCGGGCAGACAGCGTATCACAGGGAGGAGTCCAGGCTGGAATCTCTGAAAAATATTACGGAGAGGTACGACGGATACGGCAACAGCATCCGGAAGGTGATGGACCGCAAAAGCCAGGAGAAAGGGATCCTGGGAGTTGTTGCCGATATTATCAAGGTTGACAAGGATTACGAGGTCGCGATTGAGACTGCCCTTGGAGGAAATATCCAGAATATCGTCACCTCGGACGACGGGACGGCGAAGAGGATGATCGATTATCTCAAGAAGAATCGGTTCGGGCGCGCAACCTTTCTTCCGCTTACGAATATCCGGGCAAATTCCGGTATAGGAAGGCCGGAGGCGTTAAAGGAACCAGGAGTGATCGGAACGGCGAATACGCTGGTCAAGGTGGAGGCCCGGTATGAGGTGCTTGCGGATTCTCTTCTTGGAAGGACGCTGGTGGTAGACCATATTGACCATGGGCTTGCCATTGCCAAGAAGTACAGGCAGTCTATCAGGATCGTTACCCTGGAGGGAGAGTTGATCAATCCGGGCGGGTCCATGACGGGAGGCGCGTTCAAGAATTCCAGCAATCTGCTTAGCAGACGCCGGGAGATCGAAGAATTCGAGAAGACGGTGAAGCAGTTGAAGCGGGAGATGGACGAGGTGGAGGCGTCCTCGGATCTGTTGAGAAAAGAGCGCGCCGGATATTATGAGAAGTTAGATGAGATCGGCGCGAAGCTTCAGAAGGCGTATGTCATCCAGAATACGGCGAAGATGAATGCGGATCAGGCGGAGGCGAAGATCAGGAATGCAAGAGGGCTTGCGGTGAGCACGAAGGCGGAGGCCGAGAAGCTGGATATCCAGATCACGGATATCGTTGATAACCAGGAATCGATCAGCGTGGAGCTGGATACCTCGGAGAGGCTTGAGCAGGAATTGACGGAGCAGATTGAGAAGGAACAGAAGATCCTGGATATACATCACGAGGAAGAGGCGGGAAAGATCAAGAAGGCAGAAGAGATCCATCTTGAATTCGCCAGCATGGAGCAGAAGATCACATTCGTGGTGGAGAATGTGAATCGTATCCAGGACGAGATCGGCAAGTTCCGGGAAGAGTTAAAGGAGCTTGAGAAGAGCAAGGGCGGAACCTCCAAAGAGATTGAAGAGAAGGAGAAGCAGATTGCAGAACTTCGAGATACCATTGAGAATTCCAGTGAACTGTTTGCAGAGATTCAGGCGGAGATCGAACGGTTTAAGAAGGACAGGGAGGAATTGAATCAGAAGCATAAGGATTTCCTGCAGAAGCGGGAAGACCTCTCGAAGCATATGTCAGATCTTGACAAGGAGGTATTCCGTCTGGAGAGCCAGAAGGAGAATTATGAGGCGGCTTCGGAGAAGCAGATCAATTATATGTGGGAGGAGTACGAGATCACTTATATCCGTGCAAAGGAACTGCGGGATTCGAATCTGACAGACCTTGCCAGGATGAAGAAGCGGGTGCAGGAATTGAAAGGCGAGATCCGCGCCCTGGGGAATGTCAATGTCAATGCGATCGAGGAGTATAAGAATGTATCTGACCGTTATGAATTTCTGAGGGGACAGCACGACGACCTGGTGGAGGCGGAAGCGACGCTTGAGCAGATCATTGAGGAACTGGATGCGGCCATGCGCAAGCAGTTTGCGGAGCAGTTCGGGCGGATCGCCAGTGAGTTTGACATGGTGTTCAAGGAATTGTTCGGCGGCGGCAAGGGCACACTGGAACTGATGGCGGATGAGGATATCCTGGAGGCGGGAATCCGTATCATCGCGCAGCCGCCCGGGAAGAAGCTGCAGAATATGATGCAGTTATCCGGCGGGGAGAAGGCGCTTACGGCGATCGCCCTGTTATTCGCGATTCAGAATCTGAAACCGTCCCCGTTCTGTCTGCTTGATGAGATTGAAGCGGCGTTAGATGATAACAACGTGGTAAGGTTTGCCCAGTATTTACACAAATTGACGAAGAATACCCAGTTTATCGTGATCACTCACAGACGAGGGACCATGACGGCGGCGGACAGGCTGTATGGGATCACCATGCAGGAGAAGGGAATCTCAACGCTGGTATCGGTAAGTCTGTTGGAGGAAGAGTTGGATCAATAGAGTGAGGAAGAAAGCAGGAGGTTAAAGATGGCAGAAGAGAAGAAGGAGAAGACAGGTTTTTTCAGGCGTCTGGTGCAGGGGCTTGGGAAGACGAGAGATAATATCGTGTCCGGGATGGACAGTATTTTTAACGGCTTTTCTCATATTGATGATGATTTCTATGAGGAACTGGAAGAGGTTCTGATCATGGGGGACTTGGGCGTACAGGCGACCTATGATATCCTGGATGATCTGAAGGCGAAGGTTAGGGAGCGGCATATCAAGGAGCCGGCTCAATGCAGGGAGGTCCTGATCGAGAGCATCAAGGAACAGATGGATGTGGGCGAGACGGCCTATGAGTTCGAGGAGAAGACTTCCGTGGTTATGGTAATCGGAGTCAACGGCGTGGGTAAGACGACTACGATCGGGAAGTTGGCAGGGAAGCTTCGCGCTCAGAATAAGAAGGTAGTGCTTGCGGCGGCCGATACCTTCCGCGCGGCGGCCGGAGAGCAGCTTAAGGAATGGGCGAACCGTGCGCAGGCGGATCTGATCGGCGGGCAGGAAGGGTCAGACCCGGCGTCTGTAGTCTATGACGCGGTAGCGTCTGCCAAGGCGAGGCACGCAGACGTGCTGCTGTGCGATACGGCGGGCAGGCTTCATAATAAGAAGAATCTGATGGAAGAATTGAAGAAGATGAATCGGATCATCGACCGGGAATTCCCGGAGGCTTACCGGGAGACGCTGGTGGTACTGGATGCGACTACGGGACAGAATGCGCTGCAGCAGGCGAAGGAGTTCAATGAGGTGGCGGATATTACCGGGATCGTCCTTACGAAGATGGACGGAACGGCGAAGGGCGGGATTGCGGTAGCGATCCATGCAGAGCTAGGGATCCCGGTCAAGTATATCGGGGTCGGCGAGACCATCGACGATCTGCAGAAGTTCGATGCGGATGCGTTTGTACAGGCATTATTTACGGTAGAAGAGGAGGAAGAATAATATGCTGACACTTGAAAAATTCGAACAGGCAAGCGAGCTTGTCAAGAATATCACCAATCCGACCAAATTAGTATACAGTGAGTATCTGAGCCAGGAGACAGGCGGCAGGATCTATCTGAAACCGGAGAATATGCAGTATACCGGAGCATACAAGGTGCGGGGAGCTTATTATAAGATCAGTACGATGAGCGAGGAGGAGCGCACGAGAGGCCTTATTACGGCTTCGGCCGGCAATCATGCCCAGGGCGTCGCTTATGCGGCACAGAAGTTCGGCTGTAAGGTTGTGATCGTGATGCCGACGGTTACTCCGCTGATCAAGGTGAACCGGACTAAGAATTACGGTGCGGAGGTGATTCTCTACGGGGATGTCTATGACGATGCATGCGAGTATGCATTGAAGCTGGCGGAGGAGAAGGGATATACCTTCGTCCATCCCTTCGATGATCCGGATATTGCTACCGGGCAGGGAACGATCGCCATGGAGATCGTGCAGGAGCTTCCGACGGTGGATTACATCCTGGTGCCGGTGGGCGGAGGCGGATTGATCACTGGTGTGTCTGCACTTGCCAAGATGCTGAATCCCAAGATCCAGGTGATCGGTGTGGAACCGTCGCAGGCGGCGAGTATGACGGCGGCGCTTGCTACAGGAGAGCCGGTTTCGCTGGACAGCGCCAACACGATCGCGGACGGTACCGCGGTTAAGCGGGTGGGCGAGAAGATCTTCCCCTATGCCCAGGAGAATATCGACAGGATGCTGACCGTAGAGGACGACGAGCTGATCGGGGCTTTCCTGGATCTGGTGGAGAACCACAAGATGGTGGTGGAGAATTCGGGACTTCTTACGGTCACGGCGTTGAAACAGCTCGACCTTAAGGGTAAGAAGGCGGTAGCGATCTTAAGCGGCGGCAATATGGATGTGATCACCATGTCTTCTATCGTGCAGCACGGGCTGATCCAGAGAGACAGGATCTTCTCCGTATCTGTACTGCTTCCGGATAAGCCGGGTGAATTGGTGAGGGTTGCGGCTACGATCGCAGATGCGAAGGGAAATGTCATCAAGCTTGAGCACAACCAGTTTGTCAGCACCAACCGTAACGCTGCGGTGGAGCTTCGCATCACCATGGAGGCATTTGGAACAGATCATAAGAATGAGATTATGAAGGCATTAGAGGATGAAGGCTTCCGGCCTCGTGAGATCGGAGCGAAGTTATACTGATGCTTTTGGAAATGAACAGGTTTCCTGATTTTCCGGGGAGCCTGTTTTATTGTATGCGGGCAGCGGGGTATTTGATTTAGCTCTTGACAATACGTGTATAATTGTATACAATTATACACGTTAACAATCAAAAGGATATGACACGAAGGAGAGGGCGTACATGGAGAACAGAAAAGTATATTTAGACAAGCACACCAATCTGCTGCAGCTTGAGGAGCACATGTATCCGCTGGTAGATGTGAAGAAGCCGAATGTATTCCGGAATCTGTTTCATTATGACGAGATTCCGAAGATTGCGTTCAATGACCGTATCGTACCTCACAGTATGCCGGATGAGATATGGATCACAGATACAACTTTCCGGGATGGCCAACAGTCGAGGGCGCCGTACAGCACAGAGCAGATCGTAAGGCTCTATGAATATTTTCATAAACTTGGCGGTCCTTACGGGAAGCTTCGTCAGTGTGAGTTCTTCTTATACAGTAAGAAGGACCGGGATGCCGTGTATAAGTGTATGGAGAAGGGGTATGAATTCCCGGAGATCACCAGTTGGATCCGTGCCAGCAAGAAGGATTTTGAGCTGGTGAAGGAGATTGGGATGAAAGAGACGGGGATTCTGGTAAGCTGTTCGGATTATCACATTTTCTATAAATTGAAGATGACGAGAAGAGAATGTATGGATCATTATCTGTCGGTAGTCCGGGAGTGTCTGGAGACGGGGGTGAGCCCGAGATGCCATCTGGAGGATATCACCAGGTCGGATATCTATGGATTCGTGATCCCGTTCTGCTTAGAACTTATGAAGCTGATGGAAGAATATCAGATTCCGGTCAAGGTCCGTGTCTGTGATACCATGGGCTATGGGGTGAATTATCCCGGGGCCGTGATACCAAGATCGATTCCAGGTATCATCTACGGTATCCGTGTCCACGCGGGAGTGCCGAGTGAGCTGATCGAGTTCCACGGGCACAATGATTTCTACAAGGCGGTAAGTAATTCTACGACGGCTTGGCTCTATGGGGCAAGCGGGGTGAACTGCTCCTTATTCGGGATCGGGGAGCGGACAGGGAATACGCCTTTGGAGGCGATGGTGTTCGAATACGCGCAGCTTAGAGGGACATTGGACGGGATGGATACCACAGTGATCACGGAGCTTGCAGAATATTATGAGAAGGAGATCGGATACCGGGTGCCGTCAAGAACGCCGTTTGTGGGGAGGAATTTCAATGTGACGCGTGCCGGGATTCATGCGGACGGTCTTCTTAAGAATGAAGAGATCTATAATGTATTTGATACAGAGAAGTTCCTGAACCGTCCGCCCCTAGTGGCTGTGTCTAACACATCAGGGCTTGCAGGGATCGCGCACTGGATCAATACCTATTTCCGGCTGCCGGAAGACCGGCAGGTGGATAAGAATACAGAGCTGGTTGCCATGGTAAAAGCCTGGGTGGACGGAGAATATGAGAAAGGGCGTGTGACAGTCCTGACGGATGAAGAGTTGTTAGCCGTGATCGAGGATGCACAGAATAGACTGGGATATCGTCTGGAATGAGAAGGAAGGGCAGGAAGGAATGGAAGAGTATCATGACCGCTCGCTGCGGGGGAGAGTATTTCAAAGGCTCAGGGAAGACATCTTGTCGGGAGTCTATCATGAGCATGAAGAGCTTCGGGAGATTACTATCGGGGAGGAATTAGGAGTCAGCCGGACTCCGGTGAGAGAGGCGTTAAGGCAGTTAGAGCTTGAGGGGCTGGTGACCATCATCCCCAATAAAGGCGCCTATGTTACAGGGATCACCCAGAAGGATGTCTATGATATCTATAAGATTCGTTCAATGTTAGAGGGGATGTGCGCCCGATGGGCGACGGAACATATTACGGAGAGACAGATCGAGGAGTTGGAAGAGGTGCTGCTGCTGTCTGAATTTCATTTGCAGAAGAAGGGCGGGGAACAGGCAGAACAGGTGACAGAGCTGGACGGAAAATTCCATAAGGTCTTGTATGAGGCCTCTAACAGCCGTATACTTGAGCATGTATTGTCTGATTTCCACAAATATGTCCAGATGGCGAGAGCTATGTCGGTAGGGGAGAAGAACCGGGCGGTAAGATCGATCCAGGAGCACCGGGAGATCCTGAAGGCGATCAAGGACCGGGATGGAGAGCTGGCGGAGGAGCTGGCCAACCGGCATATTTTGAATGTAATGAAGAATCTGCACCTGTCTGAACAGGTGGTCAGGAGAGAGAACAGAGAAGAACAGGAGGAAATATAGCATGGCAAAGATTAAGATGAACACACCGATCGTAGAGATGGATGGAGACGAGATGACCCGTATCTTGTGGAAGATGATCAAGGATCATCTGTTGGAGCCGTTTATAGAGCTGAATACGGAATATTACGACCTGGGGCTTGAGCACAGGAATGAGACGGACGATCAGGTGACGGTCGATTCTGCGAATGCGACGAAGAAATATAAGGTAGCAGTGAAGTGTGCGACGATCACTCCCAATGCGGCGCGTATGACGGAGTATGACTTAAAAGAGATGTGGAAGAGCCCTAACGGGACAATCCGTGCGATCCTTGACGGGACTGTATTCCGCGCTCCGATCGTAGTGGAGGGGATTGAGCCGTGCGTGCGAAACTGGAAGAAGCCGATCACGATCGCGAGGCATGCCTACGGGGATGTGTACAAGGGGTCGGAGATGAAGATTCCGGGCGCCGGCAAGGTGGAACTGGTATATACGGCAGAGGACGGATCGGAGACGAGAGAGCTGGTTCATGATTTTGACAGCGCGGGTATAGTTCAGGGAATGCATAATATCAGCCAGTCCATTGAGAGCTTTGCAAGGAGCTGTTTTAACTATGCGCTGGATATTAAGCAGGATCTGTGGTTTGCCACTAAGGATACGATCTCCAAAAAGTACGATCACACCTTCAAGGATATTTTCCAGGAGATCTTTGATGCGGAATATAAGGAGAAGTTCGAGGCGGCAGGCATCACATATTTCTATACGCTGATCGATGATGCGGTGGCGCGTGTGATGAAGTCTGAGGGCGGCTATATCTGGGCCTGCAAGAACTATGACGGAGACGTGATGAGCGATATGATCTCATCGGCGTTCGGTTCGCTTGCCATGATGACGTCGGTACTGGTGTCCCCGGATGGGTATTACGAGTATGAGGCTGCCCATGGAACGGTACAGCGTCATTATTATAAGCATCTTGAAGGAGAAGAGACTTCAACCAATTCGGTTGCGACGATATTCGCATGGAGCGGAGCGCTTAGGAAACGCGGAGAATTGGATGGGAATCAGGAATTGATGGAATTTGCCGACCGGCTTGAGAAGGCGACTATTGATACGATCGAAGAAGGAAAGATGACGAAGGATCTGGCTCTGATCACGACGATCAAGAATCCGGTAGTGCTGAACAGTGAAGAATTTATAAAGGCGATAGCCGGGAAGATGTAATTAATCTGCGATTTGGGACGTAGTAAATGGAAGTTTACTGCGTCCCAAATTGATGAATGTCCTGTACCCATTCACAGCTCTTTCTTATATTTGGCAAGGAAGAATGCATAGGAGATGCCGAATATAAGCAGTGCTGCTCCCGCGCCGATGATTCCGACAAGGCCGGCCTTCAGGTCGATCAGAACGGCGGGAAGGAGCATCAGCACATAGGTCATAATGTTGAAGGTCCGCGCCTTGGCCAGATTATGTATACTCTTGGTTCGTTCGTCGTTCAGATCTATGAGCGTCTGCTTGCTTTCTTCCGGATATTTCTCATATTGGTAAGTTGTGCCGAAGTAATTGACAGCGAAAAGGGATAGGAGCATCCCGCCGTAATGCATCAGGGACAGGCAGAGAATGATCCATCTGCTGTTGAAGATGTGCATACACTTTAAACAGAAGCCGATACCGTATAACAGGACGCCGGTGATCAGCATGTAGACTTTCTTTTGAGTGGTTTTCATAGCAGTTCCTCCTGAATCATACTTATGATGTAAAGTTTGCTTTCCGTATTTTCATTATAAGGGATAAACGATGATATGTCAAGTCAGCTTTCCATATTTATTTTTATGTGGTGAAAAAGATTTCAATGTGATATAATTAAAAAATGCAGATAAGCAGGCGTATGCCTGCAGTCAATAGATAAGGTGTGACAGGACGTACGATTTAAGAAGAAGGGAGAACAAGGCAAGATGAAAATACTGATGATTAACGGCACGCTAAGGCAGGGATCAAGCTATCATGTTGGGAAACTGGTGATTGAGAGGATAGCGGAGAATGAGGATCAGATCATTGAATTGTTTCTCCCCAAGGATATGCCGGAATTCTGCCGGGGATGCGCCGCATGCATTACGGAGAGCGAGAAGAGATGCCCGGATTACCTGATGTATATGAAGCGGGTGACCCGTATGATCGATGAGGCGGATCTGCTGGTATTTACGTCGCCGGTCCATGTGCTGCATGTGACGGGAGCCATGAAGGCGCTGCTGGATCACTATGGGTATCGTTTCATGGTGCACAGGCCGGAGGAGAGGATGTTCACCAAGCAGGCAGTGTGTATTACGACGGGCGCAAGGGGAGGCATGAAGTCTACATTAAAGGATATGAAAGGGAGCCTGCTCTTCTGGGGCGTAGGCAGGATCTATTCTTATGGGCCTGCAGTTGCGGCAACGTGCTGGGAAGGTGTGTCTATGCCGGTCAAGGAGAAGATCCTTCAGGATGTTGACAAGCTCTCCTTGAAGCTCACCAGAGAGACGGATCAGGTGGTTCCGGGGATCAAGACCAGGCTGCTGTTCTATATCATGCGCCGTATGCATCAGAAGGGGATGAACCCTGTGGATCAGGCATATTGGAAGGAAAAGGGATGGCTTGACAAGGAACGGCCGTGGAAGAAGAAAGCAGAAGGATAAGAGATATGGGGACGCAGTAAAACATCATTTTACTGCGTCCCCAATTAAGATTTTATACGTCACTTAAGTGTTCCCACTGTTCGTACAGCACTTCCAACTCTTCTGCGATCGAAGCCTTCTCATCTGCCAACTCCTGGCATCTGACGGAATTGGTAAATATTTCTTCCAGTGTCATCATCCCGTCGATCTCTGCGTCCCGTTCCTCAAGCCTGGTGATGCGCTCTTCCGTCTTCTTCAAGTCGTTTTGGCGTTTGCGTGCTCTGGCGTTCGCTTCTTTTTGCTCCTGCCAGCTAAGCTTTGACTCGGATACTGTTTCCGAAGATACAGAGTCAGAGGCGTCTTCTGTTCCGCCTGCATAGACGGCGGTCAGTTCTTCACGTTTCTCCAGGTAATAATCATAATTGCCGATATAATTAACGAAGGTCTGGTTGACCAGATCCAGGATCCGGGTAGCCGTCTGGTTGATAAAATACCGGTCGTGGGATACATAGAGGAGCGTTCCGGTATAGTCGTTCAGCGCCTTCTCAAGGATCTCCTTGGAGGTGATATCCAGGTGGTTGGTAGGTTCGTCCAAGATCAGGAAATTAGCCTTGGAGAGCATCAGCTTGGCAAGAGAAACACGCCCGCGTTCCCCGCCGCTTAAGTCCCCGATCCGTTTGAAGACGTCGTCCCCAGTGAAGAGGAAGGCGGCAAGCATATTGCGGATCTTCGTGTTGGTAAGATCCGGGTAATCGTCCGAGATCTCGTCGAAGATGGTCTTCTCCATGTGGAGGACGTGGTGCTCCTGATCGTAATAGCCGATCTCAACGTTGGTTCCCAGGGTGAAGGTTCCGGAATCCGCGGGGATGACCTGATTCAGGATCTTAAGCAGGGTAGTCTTGCCGGTCCCGTTGTCCCCGATGATGGCGACGTGCTCCCCGCGGCGAAGCTCGAAATTAACATCCCTGAACAATACCTGGTTGGGAAATGCTTTGCTTAGGTGTTCTACAAAGAGCACATCATTGCCGCTTTCACGGGAGGGTTCGAGATTCAGATGGATCTCTGTATTCATCTCTACCGGCTTCTCTACCGGCGTGATCTTCTCAAGCATCTTCTCGCGGCTCTCAGCCCGTTTGATAGACTTCTCCCTGTTGAATGACCGAAGCTTCTCGATCACAGCCTCGTGATGCCGGATCTCCTGCTGCTGGTTCAGATATTCCTTAAGCTGCGCCTCCCTGAGCCGGCGCTTCTTCTCGGCGTATTCGCTGTAATTGCCCATATAAGTCATAAGCTTCCCCATCTCGATCTCCAGGACCTTGGTGACGACGCGGTCAAGGAAATACCGGTCATGGGATACGATCAGCACGGCACCCGGATAGTTCAGAAGATAGGTCTCAAGCCAGGCGATGGAGTTTAAGTCCAGGTGGTTGGTAGGCTCGTCAAGAAGCAGGATATCCGGTCTGGTGAGAAGAAGCTTCCCCAGGGAGACACGGGTCTTCTGACCGCCGGAGAGGGTATCTACCGGTTTGGAGAAATCATCCTCGCAAAATCCCAGCCCCTTCAATACACCGGTGATCTCGCTCTCGCAGGCGTATCCGTTCTCCTGTTCAAATGCCGCCGTCAGGCGGTGATAGGTATTCAGGCGTGCGGACAGAGCATCTCCTTCAAGATGCTTAAGCTCCGTCTCAATCGTGCGGATCTGCTGCTCCATGGCGATGATATCTGCCTTGGCAAGCCTGACCTCCTCGTAGATCGTATTGCCGCTTACCATCTCCTGGTGCTGCGCAAGGTAGCCGAGAGTCTTGCCGCGCGTCAGTGTGATATCGCCGCCGTCGGAGGGCAGTTCCCCTACGATCATCTTGAAAAGGGTGGTCTTCCCTGCGCCGTTTGGTCCGACCAGGGCGGCTTTCTCGTGGTCTTCTATATGAAAGGAACCTCCGGCAACGATCACGTTGTCGCCGAAGGATTTGTTCATTCCATGACATGCCAGTATCATAATATCCTCCTTTTAGCTTTTGTTTTCATTATAACGAAAATAGAATAAAATACAACTAAAAGTTTGACTTTGATCCCGGTATTCTATATAATGAATTTTAGATATGAAATGGAAGGTGAGTAGTTTTGGAAGAAAGAGAGATTTCCCAGGCTGTCATACGCAGGCTGCCGAGATATTACCGGTATCTGGGGGAATTATTAGAACATGGGGTGGAGCGTATCTCGTCCAACGACCTGAGCAGGCGGATGAAGGTGACGGCATCCCAGATCCGGCAGGATCTTAATAATTTCGGAGGGTTCGGGCAGCAGGGATACGGATATAATGTAAAGTATTTATATACAGAGATCGGCAAGATCTTAGGATTGGAAGAAGATCATCACATGATCATCATCGGGGCTGGTAATCTGGGGCAGGCGTTGGCGAATTACGCCGCATTTGAGAAGAGGGGCTTCATCCTGAAGGGGATCTTTGATGTGAACCCAAGGCTCCAGGGCGTGTCGATCCGAGGTGTTCCGGTGAGGATGTTAGACGAGCTGGGTGAGTTTGTGCGTGAGAATGAAGTAGAGATCGCGGCATTGACCATACCCAAGGAGAAGGCGATCGAGGTGGCGAATATCCTGGTAGAGAACGGTGTGAGGGCTATCTGGAATTTTGCCCATACAGATCTGAACCTGCCTGAACACATTATTGTTGAGAATGTGCACTTGTCAGAGAGCTTGATGCAGCTATCCTACAAGATCAGCCGGTATAACGAAGAACACAAATAATAGCAAGGATCAAGGCGTGTAATAACAGCATGTACGTGCAGGCAGGGTTACACGTCCTTTTTACTGCAAGAGACAGGAGGTGTGGGAGATGAGATATCTGGCAGACGGCTCTCAGATGAAGAGGGCGGACCAGTATACGATACATAAGGCAGGTATCCCGTCGCTTAAGTTGATGGAGCGCGCTGCCAGGGCCTGCGTAGAGGTGATGGAAGAAGAGAGGTTCGATCTTACGAAGGCCTGTATTGTGTGCGGTTCCGGGAATAACGGAGGAGACGGGTTTGCGATCGCAAGGCTTCTCCTTCGAAAAGGATATCATGCAAGGGTCTGTTTTGTAGGCGATGAATCCCATTGTACACAGGAGACAAGGCAGCAGATCGAATGGTTTCAGGAAATCGGCGGCAAAATATGCAACGAATATATAGAAGATGAATATAGTATCATCATAGACGCAGTCTTTGGTGTGGGTCTTTGCCGCAAGATCACGGGGAAATACGCAGATGTGCTGAGGAAGATGAATGAAGCAAAGGCGGTCAAATTCGCCGTTGACCTGCCGTCGGGGATATCGGCGGATACGGGCTGCGTGCTGGGGGAAGCCTTTCAGGCGGATCTCACGGTAACGTTCCAGTTGGAAAAACTGGGACTTGTATTCTATCCGGGCAGTGAGTATGCAGGATGGGTACATACGGCGGATGTGGGGATACATACAGAACAGCTTGCTGAGGAGTATCAGATGGCGTATGCCTGTGACGAGGAGGACTACCGTGCCATGCTGCCGATACGGAAGGCAGATTCGAATAAAGGGACTTACGGGAAGCTTCTGGTGATCGCGGGCAGCAAAGGAATGTCGGGCGCAGCATATCTGAATGCCAGGGCAGCATATCTTGCGGGCGCAGGCCTGGTGCGGATCTATACACCGGAAGAGAACCGGATGATCCTCCAGCAGCAGCTACCTGAGGCGATCATTACTTCCTATACGGATTATCAGGAGGAGGAGCTTCTGGAATTACTTGAATGGGCGGATGTGATCTGTATTGGTTCAGGGATCGGGACCGGCGAAGTATCGCAGAAGCTTGTGAAGAAGACTCTGGAAGGAAGAAAGGTTCCGTGTCTGATCGATGCGGATGGTCTGAATATCCTGGCCGGGCATCCGGAATATCTGAGAGAATGCGCGGATCCATCCGGACGCACAGGATGCGGTCTTGTGCTGACGCCCCATATGAAGGAGATGTCCAGGCTGACGGGAAGAAGCATAGAAAAGCTTAAGGAAGACAGGATGCGGATCCTTGAGGGATATACGGACAGATTCGGCTGCACCTGTGTACTCAAGGATTCAAGGACGGCGGCAGTGTCGCCGCAAGAAGGGATCTGTGTGAATCAGTCGGGGAATGCGTCTATGGCGAAGGCAGGAGCCGGTGATGTGCTGGCAGGGGTGATCGCGGGTCTGATGGCTCAGGGGCTTCAAAGCCACAGTGCAGCGGCGCTTGGGACATATCTTCACGGCCGTTCAGGGGACCTTGCGCGTGCGGCAAAGGGAAGCTACAGTGTTATGGCAGGAGATTTGCTGACTTATTTAAGCGAGGCATTCAGAAGCCTGGAGGGAGAGGACCCCAAAGGGAGACCCGGAATCATCGTTCATAAGAGACGCTTCCGGTCCGGCGACGCCGGTCCTTCGCCGGAGCATACGTCAGACGCCCTGAAGATTTACAGCAGGGTATGTGCAAGGATCGATCTGGATGCGATCGAGTATAATATGGAGATGATGAAGCAGAATTTGGAAGACGGCGTGCAGATTATCAGCGTGATCAAATCCGACGGTTATGGACACGGCGCGCTGCAGATCGCAAGATTTCTGGAGAGTAAAGAGTATATCTGGGGATATGCGCTGGCGGCGCTTGATGAGGCGGTGGTCTTAAGAAAAGGCGGGATCACCAAACCGCTTCTGGTGCTGGGCTGTATCTTCCCGGAGCAGTGGTGTGAGATGATCGATGAAGAGATCCGCATGACGGTCTATACGAAGGATATGGCAAAGAGGGTATCCGACCTGGCGGTACGCATGGGGAAGCAGGCATACATCCATATCAAGGTGGATACGGGTATGTCGCGTCTCGGTTTCCCAGTCTGTGAAGAGAGCGCGGATCATATCAGGGACATTATCCAGATGCCGAATCTTGTGGTGGAGGGCATGTATACGCATTTTGCGAAAGCGGATGAGGCTGAGAAGGCATTTACAAGGAAGCAGATAGAAGACTATCTCTGGATGAAGAAGGCGCTTGAGAGAAGGTCGGTCAGGATCCGATACCACCACAGTTCCAACAGCGCCGGGATCATAGATGTTAAGGAAGCGAATATGGATCTGGTGAGAGCCGGGATCGCGACCTACGGACTGTATCCGTCTGAGGAGGTTAAGAAGGGCAACGTCCCTCTTCGGCCGGCGATGGAGCTTCTAAGCCATGTGACTCATGTGAAATGGGTGGAGGCAGGTACGCCGGTGAGCTATGGGGGAACATTCACAGCGGCAAGGCCTACCAGGGTCGCCACGATTCCGGTGGGTTACGGGGACGGCTACTCAAGGAGCCTGTCGAACCAGGGATATGTGCTGATCCATGGAAAGAAGGCGCCGATCATCGGCCGTGTGTGCATGGACCAGTTCATGGTGGATGTAACGGATATTGAAGATGTGCAGTTCGGAGATAAGGCAGTGCTGATCGGGGAAGACGGCGGGGAGCGGATCACCGTGGATGAATTAAGCAGCCTGTCAGACCGGTTCAACTATGAATTTATCTGCAGCTTCGGCAAGAGAGTGCCGAGAGAATATCTGCGTTTCGGCGAAGTTGTGGAACAGATGGATTATTTTGCATAACTCTGTAGAATACATCCGAGAAAAGATGGTAATACTTATCATATCTTAAGAATCGGAGTGTGAATAGAGTGCAGGTAAGACGTGGAGATATATTTTATGCAGATTTAAGCCCGGTGGTGGGTTCGGAACAAGGAGGCATCCGGCCGGTATTGATCATACAGAATGATGTGGGGAACAGGCACAGCCCAACGGTGATCTGTGCCGCCATTACTTCGCGGATGAATAAGGCGAAGCTGCCGACACATGTGGAGATTGATGCAAGGAGATATCAGATCGTTAAGAATTCGGTCGTATTGCTGGAGCAGGTAAGGACCATAGATAAGCAGCGGCTTAAGGATCTGGTATGCCATCTGGATAAAGAGATAATGAACAAAGTAGATGAAGCCTTGAAAGTCAGTTTTGAGCTTCATACATAGCAAAGGAGTATGAAACAACAGTTATGGAAGAAGGCAGTTTATTCCAAAGGATGAAGCATCTGTTCCAGGGTGAGGATGAGATGGACGAGGGCGCCCAGAAGGAGGCGGCGGGACTGATCCACAATATCATCCGCTACATGGATAAGGATGCGAAGGACATTATGACACACCGGAAGCATATTACCGTGATCGACAGCGGGGAGCTTCTGGAGGATGCGCTTAAGTTCATGCTGGGGGAGAATTATTCCAGATTCCCCATCTGCGAGGGAGAGATCGATTCTATCATCGGGATCATACATCTTCGGGAGGCAATGTCATGTTATCTGGATGAAAAGCTCCGCAAGGTCCCCCTTCGGGAACTTACAGGATACATAAGGCCGGCGGCATTCATACCAGAGACGAAGAGTATCGATACCCTATTCAAGGAGATGCAGGCAGACCAGAACCATATAAGGATCGTGCTGGATGAATACGGACAGACGTCAGGGCTTGTGACGATGGAGGATATCCTGGAAGAGATCGTGGGCAATATTCTGGACGAACATGACGAGGCTGAGGTAAGGATCCAGCGGCAGCAGAACGGCAATTATCTGGTCAATGGAATGGTAGGCTTAGACGATCTGGAGGATGTGCTTGCGATCTCATTTGATCAGGAAGAGTTCGAGACGCTGAATGGATTCTTAGTCCATCAGTTAGACCGGATCCCGGGCGAGGACGAACGGTGTGTTGTTGATTACGGAGGCTACCGGTTCACGGTCCTTCTTGTGGATAACAATACAATCCAGAGGGTTAAGATTGAAAAACGCTGGGAAGAGTGATAGAATAAGAAACCGATAAAGAGTAAAAGATAAGAGAGGGATGGATTATGTCAGGACATTCAAAATTTGCGAATATCAAGCATAAAAAAGAGAAGAACGATGCGGCGAAGGGCAAGATATTTACCAAGATCGGGAAGGAGCTTGCGGTGGCGGTCAAAGAAGGCGGAAGCGCGGATCCGGCCAATAACAGCCGCCTGCGCGACGTGATCGCGAAGGCGAAGGCCAACAATATGCCGAACGATACGATCGACCGTAATATCAAGCGCGCGGACAGCGATGCCAATGCCGCCAGTTATGAGCATATTACATATGAAGGCTATGGGCCGAACGGTACGGCGATCATCGTTGAGACGCTGACGGACAACAAGAACCGTACCGCTTCCAACGTAAAGAACGCATTTACCAAAGGGAACGGCAATGTGGGAACGCCGGGCTGCGTCTCCTTCATGTTCGACAAGAAGGGACAGATCGTGGTAGACAAGGAAGAGTATGAGACGGACCCGGATGAACTGATGATGATGGCGCTCGACGCAGGCGCGGAGGATTTCGCGGAGGAAGAGGACAGCTATGAGATTCTGACTTCCCCGGAGGATTTCAGTTCCGTGCGCCAGGCCATGGAGGACGCGGGGGTTCCCATGGCTGCGGCTCAGGTGACGATGATCCCGCAGACCTATGTGGAGCTTACCGACGAGAAGGATATTGCAAATATCCAGAAGACGCTGGATATGCTGGATGACGACGATGATGTCCAGGATGTGTATCATAACTGGGACGAGTAGGTTTCGTATCGGTTACGGTTGTATCAGTATGGAGGAACAGGATGGAAGAGACCAGAAAGGCACTGGAAGACTTTTTCGACAAGATGCTGGGGAGTATCCAGTATTTTAAGAAGGAGACTTATGAGGAATTTTTTAAAGAGGCGTACGACAGGCATAGAAGCCTGATCATGTCCCTGCCCGCCCTGTGTGAAGAGCAGGAGGCGGATGAGGATCGGATGATCGGGGAGCTTGCGGCGGTGATCCCGGCATATGTGAAGCAGAAGGGCCAGGAGATGTCTAAGAAGCAGAAGAGCAGGGCAGGTATGGATTATAACCTGACGATGGCCGTCTATGTGGTTCCTATGCTTTGCTATCAGAGGGTTCCGGTGAATGAGCGGATCGCCGGACGGATGGTGGAACTCTGGAACGAGACGAAGGTGACGGAGTATACGCTTCTCAAGTCGGAATTCGGCCAGATCGCCGGCGGTTTCAGGAAGAAATTGTTTGGTATATTTTAACGGAAGGAGAAAGCGATGAGCGATTATAAGATAGAAACCAAATGTATACAGTCGGGGTATGAGCCCGGCAACGGTGAAGCGAGGGTATTGCCGATCTATCAGAGTACAACCTTCAAGTACAGCTCCAGCGAGCAGATGGGTCGCCTGTTTGATCTGGAGGAGTCCGGGTATTTCTATACCCGTCTTCAGAATCCGACCAATGACGCTGTAGCGGCGAAGATCTGCGATATGGAGGGCGGTGCGGCGGCCATGCTTACTTCTTCCGGTCAGGCTGCTAACTTCTATGCGGTGATGAATATTGCGAAGGCGGGCGATCATATCGTATGTGCGTCTGCTCTCTATGGGGGGACTTATAATCTCTATGCCCACACGATCCGGAAGATGGGAGTGGAGGCTACATTCGTGGATCCAGACTGCACGGAAGAAGAATTAAACGCGGCATTTCAGGAGAATACCAAGGCTGTGTTTGGGGAAAGTATTGCCAATCCGGCCCTGGTGGTCCTGGATTTTGAGAAATTTGCGAAGGCGGCTCATGCACATGGGGTGCCGTTTATCGTAGATAATACGTTTGCAACGCCGATCAATTGCCGGCCTTTTGAGTGGGGAGCGGATATCGTGACCCATTCCACTACCAAATACATGGACGGACATGCATCCTGCGTGGGCGGCGCCATCGTGGACAGCGGTAATTTCAGCTGGGAGGCTTATGCAGATAAGTTCCCGGAGCTTACAAGCCCGGATGAGACCTATCACGGAATCGTATATACCGAGCGTTTTGGGAAGGGCGCTTATATCACGAAGGCAACGGCGCAGCTGATGCGTGATCTTGGATCGATCCAGTCTCCGCAGAATGCGTTTCTTCTGAATATCGGACTTGAGACGCTTCATCTTCGGATGGCGAGACATTGCGAGAATGCGCTTGGGGCGGCAAAGTTCCTTCAGGGGCATGAGAAGGTGGCGTGGGTGAATTGCCCGTCCCTGCCGGGCGACAAGTATTATGAGCTTGCGAAGAAATATATGCCGGGCGGAACCTGCGGCGTGATCACCTTTGGCTTAAAGGGCGGCAGAGAGGCTGCGGTCCGCATGATGGATGCTTTGAAGATGATCGCCATCGTGACGCATGTGGCGGACGCAAGAAGCTGCGTGCTCCATCCGGCAAGCCATACTCACCGCCAGATGAACGACCAGGAGCTCTTAGAGGCAGGCGTGCAGCCGGATCTGATCCGCTTCAGCGTGGGAATCGAGAATATCGAAGACATCGTGGCAGATCTGACGCAGGCGCTTATGCAGGTATCGTTATAGATCAGAGTATATCCGAATGGGTATAAAAAAACAGAAACACTTCCATACTAAGCACGAGAGAATATGTATGGAGGTGTTTTTTATGTCAGACGGAGCGCACGAAGAGCAAAAGAGAGAACAGATCAAGGAACTGGGAAGCGTGGACTTAGAGGGGAATAAGAGCAGGCACAGGATCAAGCTTCTGACGGTGATCGGCGAGATCGAGGGGCATGAGGCTGTATCCGGCAACGCGAAATCGACCAAATACGAACATATGCTTCCGCTGCTTGCGGAGGTTGAGGACAGCGATGAGATCGAGGGGCTTCTGATCCTCCTGAATACGCTGGGAGGTGATGTGGAGGCCGGGCTCTCCATTGCTGAGATGATCGCATCCTTGAGTAAGCCTACGGTATCGCTGGTGCTTGGCGGCAGCCATTCGATCGGAGGGCCGCTTGCGGTGTCTGCGAAGTATTCCTTCATCGTACCAAGCGGGACCATGATCATCCATCCGGTCCGGTCTAACGGGATGTTCATCGGGATTACCCAGAGCCTGCGCAATATGATCAAGACGCAGGATCGGATCACCCGTTTTCTGGCCGACCATTCGCGTATGACACAGAAGAGGATCGAGGAATTGATGCTGAATCAGACGGAGCTTGTGAAGGATGTGGGAACCCTGCTGGAGGGAAAGGATGCGGTGAGAGAAGGATTGATCGATGAAGTAGGGGGAATGAGCGATGCATTGAATAAATTGCACGAAATGATCGATCAGTGGCGGGATAAAAAGAGTGAAAATAGGTAATGACAGTCCTTTTCAAAAATGCTATACTAATATATAGTATTGCCAGAATAAGGGGGAGAATATGATGGCTGCTAAAGCAAATAAACGGGGGAGCAGGAAGCAGACAAAAAAGAAGAATACGGAGACAGGTTTTGTCGGAATAGAGATCGTCATATGGGTGACACTTGCGGTGAGTGTCCTGATGATGATCAGTAATTTTGGATTCGGAGGATTCATAGGCGAGGCCATTGCCGGGAACCTGGCAGAGTTCTTTGGATGGGCGGCATATGTGATACCGATTGTATTATTCTGGGCCGTGACATTTCTGATCTCGAACCGGGGGAATCCCAACGCCTACCTTAAGGTGGCTGCAAGCCTGTGCATGGTGGTTCTTTCCTGCACGTTTCTTGAGCTTATTGACGACGGCGGCGGGCGGCTTGGCCAGAGTCTTGCCGGGATGCTGACGCCTGCCATAGGAGTCGCAGGAACCTATGTTGTGGCCGTTACCTTCATGATCATCTGTCTGGTGATCATCACCGGCAAATCAGCGCTCAAGGGTGTTAAGAGCCAGAGCGGCAAGGTGTACGACAGGGCCAGAAGGGATGCGGCGCGAAGGCGTGAGCAGGCCCAGGAACGAAGACAGATCCGGGAGACACAGATGCTTGACGGAGACGGCGGGAAGCCAAGAGCCCGCAGGAGAAGCGACAGGCATGTGGAGGGCGTCTCTTTTGACACGGAGATCGCGAAGAAGTCTCCGGACGTAAAGGAGCTGACGATCGATCCGCCTAAGGAGAAGACTAAGGGCAGAGGAAAGAAGGCGCAGCCGGCAGAGGAACCGCCGATGGAGATGGAATTTGAGATCAACCGCGGCATGGATGAGGCAGTTGACCATGAGACGGAGGAGCCGGCAGAGCCATATGTTTCTGCGGATCCGCGGAGTCATACGGTTCCGGATATTGGGCTGCAGCCGGACGGCAGGGCAGAAGACGGGGACGATGCCCCAAGGAAGCGCAGTAAGAAGGCCAGCAGGGAGGAAGAGATTAAGGACGAGACGGCGGCAGTGGCATCCGCGGTCCTTACGGAGAATCAGAAGCCTAAGAAGGCGTATCATATCCCGCCGATCTCCCTCCTTAAGAAGGGGACGAAGCAGAAGGGAGAGTCCGACGCGCAGCTTCGGGAGACTGCTATGAAGCTGCAGCAGATCCTGCAGAACTTCGGTGTGAAGGTCACGGTGACCAATGTAAGCTGCGGTCCTTCGGTGACCCGGTATGAGCTCCAGCCGGAGATGGGTGTGAAGGTCAGCAAGATCGTAGGACTCTCTGATGATATCAAGCTTAATCTGGCGGCAGCGGATATCCGTATTGAGGCGCCGATCCCGGGGAAGGCGGCGGTGGGAATCGAGGTTCCCAACAAGGAGAATTCTGCTGTCATGCTGAGAGACCTGCTGGAATCTTCGGAGTTCAAGAACAGTCGTTCCAAGATCTCATTTGCGGTGGGCAAGGATATCGGCGGGAAGACGGTAGTGACGGATATCGGCAAGATGCCTCACGTACTGATTGCCGGCGCTACAGGTTCCGGTAAATCGGTGTGTATCAATACATTGATCATGAGTATCCTGTATAAGGCGGAGCCGGATGAGGTGAAGCTTATCATGATCGACCCCAAGGTGGTGGAACTGAGTGTCTATAACGGAATCCCGCATCTGATGATCCCCGTGGTCACGGATCCTAAGAAGGCTGCCGGAGCCCTTAACTGGGCGGTGGCAGAGATGGATCGCCGGTACCGGGTGTTCGCGGAATACAGCGTCAGAGATATGAAGGGATATAACGAGAAGATCGCGTCCATGCCGCCAAAGGACGGGGTGAAGGAAGATCCGCTGCCTCAGATCATCGTGATCGTGGACGAGTTGGCGGACCTGATGATGGTTGCGCCGGGAGAGGTAGAAGGGGCGATCTGCCGTCTGGCACAGCTTGCCAGGGCGGCAGGGATCCATCTGGTGCTGGCAACTCAGCGGCCGTCCGTGAATGTCATCACGGGTCTGATCAAGGCGAACATGCCGTCGAGGATCGCATTCTCCGTGTCATCGGGAGTGGATTCCAGGACGATCATAGATATGAACGGGGCAGAGAAGCTTCTTGGCAAAGGAGATATGCTGTTCTATCCGTCCGGCTATCAGAAGCCCGCCAGGGTTCAGGGATCCTTTGTCACGGACAAGGAAGTACAGGATGTGGTTGAGTATCTCAAGGAGAATAACGAGGAAGTTACATACGATGAGGAGGTTGTGAACCATGTCAATACGAGCCCGGAGGGCGGCATGGCCGTGCCGGCGGGAGCGGCGGAGGAAGACAGCCACGACGCGTATTTTATAGATGCGGGCCGGCTGATCATTGATAAGGACAAGGCGTCGATCGGGATGCTGCAGCGTGCCTTCAAGATCGGCTTTAACCGTGCGGCAAGGATTATGGATCAGTTGGCAGAGGCTGGAGTCGTGGGTCCTGAGGAAGGGACGAAGCCAAGGAAGGTGTTGATGACCCCGGAGGAATTCGACCAGTATGCGGCGGAGAATTAGATATGTTTGCAAGTGTAACCATGAAATGATAAAAGAAAGGGAAGGGGAAACCAATGAAAACAGATATTCAGATTGCACAGGAAGCACAGATGGCACACATCAGGGATGTGGCGGCGAACGTAGGGATCATGGAGGAAGAATTGGAATTCTATGGAAAGTATAAGGCGAAGCTTTCCGATGAGGTGTGGGAACGGATCAAAGACAGGCCGGACGGGAAGCTGGTACTTGTGACTGCGATCAATCCGACTCCTGCAGGAGAGGGTAAGACGACGACGACGGTTGGCCTGGGGCAGGCGTTGGCGAAGCTTGATAAGAAAGCGATCATCGCCCTTCGTGAGCCGTCCCTTGGCCCTTGCTTCGGGATCAAAGGAGGAGCTGCCGGAGGCGGATATGCGCAGGTTGTTCCCATGGAGGATCTGAATCTTCATTTTACAGGAGATTTCCATGCGATCACGTCGGCTAATAACCTGCTTGCGGCTATGCTGGATAATCACATCCAGCAGGGGAATGCCCTTAAGATCGATCCAAGACAGGTGATCTGGAAGCGCTGTCTGGATATGAATGACAGGAACCTGCGCAATATTGTGGTAGGCCTTGGCAGCAAGATGGACGGGATGGTAAGAGAGGATCATTTCGTGATCACAGTTGCGTCCGAGATCATGGCGATCCTCTGTCTTGCCGAGGATATCAGGGACTTAAAAGAACGCCTCGGCAAGATCATCGTGGCTTATAATTTCAGCGGAGATCCGGTGACGGCCGAAGATCTCCAGGCGACAGGAGCTATGACGGCGCTCCTTAAGGATGCGATCAAGCCGAACCTGATCCAGACTTTAGAGCACACGCCGGCGCTTGTCCACGGCGGGCCTTTTGCCAATATCGCCCATGGCTGCAACAGTGTGAGGGCAACAAGGATGGCGCTGAAGCTGAGTGATATCACAGTGACGGAGGCCGGGTTCGGCGCGGACTTAGGCGCTGAGAAGTTCCTGGATATCAAGTGCAGGAAGGCTGGTTTTAAGCCGGATGCAGTAGTTTTGGTTGCAACTGTGCGCGCTTTGAAGTATAATGGTGGAGTTGCCAGAGAAGATCTCTCCAAGGAGAATCTGGATGCACTTGCCAAGGGTATCGTCAATCTGGAGAAGCATATCGAAAATATCCAGAAATACGATGTTCCGGTTGTGGTGACGCTGAATTCCTTCGTGACGGATACGGAGGCGGAGAATGAATATATCCGCAGCTTCTGCGAGAAGAAGGGCTGTGAATTCGCGCTGTCCGAGGTATGGGAGAAGGGCGGCGAGGGCGGTATTGCTCTGGCCGAGAAGGTACTTCATACCCTTGAGAACAAGGAGAGTCATTTCCATACTCTTTATCCGGACGAGCTGTCTCTGGAGGAGAAGATCGAGACGATCTCCAGGGAGATATACGGCGCAAGGGGTGTTGTCTATGAGCCGGCGGCTAAGAAGCAGCTTGCGAAGATCGCATCCATGGGATTCGGCAGTCTTCCGGTCTGCATGGCGAAGAATCAGTATTCTCTGTCTGATGACGCGAAGAAGCTGGGACGCCCTGTGGATTTCGATATCCATATCAGGGAAGTATATGTCAGCGCCGGAGCCGGATTCGTAGTGGCTCTTACAGGAGCGATCATGACGATGCCGGGATTGCCCAAGGTTCCGGCGGCGAATGGGATCGATGTGTCTGACGACGGAAAGATTACCGGATTGTTTTAGGAATCTGGGGAGTGGTGTATCAGCAGTAGGTAGGGGGTTCTCTTAAGATGAAATGCAGCTATTGCGGACATGAGATACCAGAAGGAATGGTATATTGTGGAAAATGTGGTAAGGAAGTCTGCATTGTCCCGGATTACAATCCTCTGGAGGATATGCTCACAGCGCAGATCAAGGATGCCATCAGCGGTGAAGAAGGTTATGGAGATTATATAGATTATGATTCTATAAGAAATACGGATCCCAGAAGAGGCGGAAGTGTTCCGGGACGCAATACCGGGAGGAATACCGGGGGAGGAGTGAGCCGGAGCACAAGCCGTAACATGGGAGGAGTGAGCCGAAGCACAAGCCGTAACATGGGAAGTACGGACCGGGGAATCAGCCGGAGTACGAGCCGTGATATGGGGGTGAGCCGAAGCACAGGCCGCAATATGGGCAATACAGGCCGGGGAGTGAATCGGAGTACGAGCCGTGATATGGGAGTGAGCCGGAATACTGGGAGCAACAGGCGGGATACGGGATTTCAGCGCGGGAATACCACAGGCAATCTGCCGGAACGTGAGAGGAAGCGCCGCCAGGCGGAGCGCAAGAAGGCGAAACGCCGCCAGAGGATGGGCTGCTTCTTCCTGATATTTCTTCTGCTTGCGGCGTTGGCCGGAAGCGGGATCACGCTGTATCTGAATTCCTATACTGGGTTCGTTGCCAGAGGAGACGAGGCGCGTAAGGCGGGAGAATACAACAAGGCGATCGACTTCTATGAGAAAGCCGTCAAGAAGGATGAAAGCAAAGCGGAGGCATATGTAGGGCTTTCCAAGGTCTATATCGGTAAGAATGATCTGGACTGGGCGGAATCTATTTTCCGGGAGGCAGTTAAGAAGCATCCGGACAATGCGGATATCTATGAAGGCTATGTGAAGTTCTATATGGATACGGATCAGAAGGATGAGATTCCGCTGCTTCTGGAGGATGTAGACGAGAAGGTGGCAGAACGGCTGGCGGGCTATATTACCAAGGCGCCGGAGTTTAGTCTGGATGACAAGGAACCATTCGAGGATGTGCAGGAGCTGTCACTGAATACGGAGGATGGCTATACCATCTATTATACGGATAATGGGGAAGAGGCGACGGTTGCGAGCACGAAGTATACGGAGCCGCTCCTGATCGGGGAAGGCGAGACGGTGATTACCGCTATCGCCGTGGATACCAAGGGGGTGCCAAGCCTTCCAGTGAAGAAGACTTATACGGTAGAGCTTCCCATTGTGGATGCGCCGGCGGTATCTCCGTCTACAGGACAGTATAATTCGGCAGTGCCGATTGAGATCAAGATACCGGAAGGGTATGCGGCGTATTATACGACCGACGGGGAAGACCCGACGCTTTCGTCTGCCCTGTATACGGGGCCGGTCGAGATGCCGGAAGGAGAGACGCTGTTCAAGGCGGTACTTGTGAACGGCAAAGGCCGGATGAGCGGGGTTACGACCAGGAATTATGTGCTGGAAACAGAGGCGGCGGAATAATTATCTGGTTATACTGAGCGGCAGATTTATCAGCCGTGAATGTAAATATTATAAAAAAGGAGATTAGGATTATGAAGTATGTATGTGATGTATGCGGATGGGAATATGATGAGGAGCAGGGATATCCGGAGGGAGGAATCGAACCGGGAACAAAATGGGAAGATGTTCCGGAGGATTTCCTGTGTCCGCTTTGCCAGGTAGGTAAGGACGAATTCTCAGAAGCATAGGGTGTTTTAAAGGGCTGTTGTCTGTGAGATCGGGCGGCGGCCTTTTCTTTTTTTCAGATATTTTTCGATTACATGCACCCAAATGTCGGTTTCATTTGTCTAATAGATGTAAGAGCAATAGGAAGGAGGAGAATAAGATGGATGCTTTGCTTGTGAAGCGCGCACAGAAGAATGACATGGACGCGTTCGTGGCTCTGATAGAGAAGCATAAGACGGGACTTTATAAAGTGGCAAAGAGCTATCTGAGAAGCGAGGAGGATGTGGCCGACGTGATGCAGGATACGGTATTATCAGCATATGAGCATATCCGGGAGTTGAAGAATGTGTCGTATTTTAAGACCTGGCTTACCCGGATATTGATCAATCACTGTAAGAATATGATAAGGCAGCAGAAGCGCTGTATTGTCTCAGAGGAGGTGCCGGAAACTTCCGATACGGTGCCGCCGGATGACAGAGAATTCTATGCGTTGGTGGGCGAGCTTCCGGAGGATTACCGTATGATCTTCCTGCTGTATTACGGGGAAGGTTTTCGTACCGGAGAGATCGCACAGATATTGGAATTGAATGAGAATACGGTGAAAAGCAGGCTGAGAAGGGGCAGGGAGAAATTAAAACATGTGCTGTGTTACTGAGATGCAGTGGGTAGTCAACACACTGGAATAGGAGGTTATGTAAATGAGAATATCTGAGAATCAGTTAAGGGAGACATTAAGCAGGGAAGTTCAGGTATCCGATCAGGTAAATGAGAGACTTCGCGATACCTATGAGATATTGGAGAAGAGACAGGAAGATTCAGGAAAGAAGAAGTATTACGGAAGAAATCTGCGGGCAGCGGCAGCAGCAGCGGCGATCATTTGCTGCGGAGTGCCGAGTATTGTCTACGCATCTGTGAAGACAGGGTTTTTCGAGGGAATGTTCGGCAATTCCACCAAGAAATCCACAGAGGTGATCCACAGGGAGATCGACGACGGCAAGGACGGAAAGGTTACCGTTGATATTCCGTCCAAAGAATTCGTACCGGTAGATGAGGCAAAGGCAGAAGCCATGATCGGGCAGTGGGTGACAGACGAACCGATCGTGAGGGAGATCGGAGAGCATACTCTGACGATAGAGAGCTTCGCTTATGACAAGAACGGGGCATGGATGTATTTCACCCTGGGACGAGAGGGCGGTGTGACGGCTCTGCAAGGTGATATGGATACCAATCTTACCAAAGGAGCATATTTTACGGATGATGCGGAATTCTATTTTAATCTGAACTGCGGCGAAGAGATATTTGGATGCGATAACATCTATATAGATATGGAGAAGAGTACGGATGAGCTGCTGTACTGTTCCGATTATATCCTCTGGTCGGAAGGGGTGGAGGAAGGCGATACGCCGAAGCTTTCCATCGAGAGGTATCCTTGTACACGCGGCGAACTGTATGCCATGTCTGACGAGGAGCGCGCGGCGGCGGATATTCAGACGGAAACCATCGAGCTGTCGGATAAAGGGCAGATCCCGGTTCAGAGTATCGACCTTGGAGAGAATGGATTTCTTGAGTATTCCCCGGTATCCGTCAGTGTGGATATGTCGAAGGGGATGGGGCTTTCAGACGAGGAAGCACAGGATCCGTATTATATGAAGCATCTGGAGATCAGGTATAAGGATGGGAGCAGTTATGTCGTATCGAATCAGGAAGGGTGTATCGAGAACAATGGATACGTGATGGGAGCCGGCGTGTGGTATAAGGCGGCATTCAACCGGCTGGTGGATACGGACGAGATCGCGGAGATCCTTGTGAATGATGTGAGGTTTCCGGCGGAATAGTATAGAGGAGAATCCCCGCGGGAATCGGATATTGTGATGTCCGGTTCCTGCGGGGATTCTTTTTTCAGACTGTGGCGTTCTTAGAAGTCAACTTCTGTTCCATAGTATGTACAGGTAAATAATTTCTCCATTGCGGTCGGATCGATCGCTCTTGGATTAGATCCGGTACAAGCATCGCCTACTGCGAGTTCTGAAATCTTCGCAATCTTTTCCTTAAATTCATCCTCATTGATTCCGAACTCTTTCAGAGTCTTAGGAATGTTAAGTCTTACATTGAAGTCATCGATTTTCTCACACAAGCTGTTGATCAGAGCTTTTTCGGAAGTTCCTGCAAGTCCCATCCTGCGCGCGATCTCCGCATAACGTTTGGCTGCTACCGGGTCCTTGGCGTTGTATTTAATTACATAAGGCAGATAGATTGCATTGGCGCAGCCGTGCGGTATATGACCGGTTGAAAATGCGGCGCCTGTCTTGTGAGCCATGGAGTGAACAATGCCGAGTAAAGCATTAGAGAATGCCATACCGGCCAGGCACTGTGCATAGTGCATCTGCTCTCTTGCTGTCATATCACATGCATAAGAAGCCGGAAGATAATCGAATACCATTTCAATTGCCTGTAATGCAAGAGGATCTGTAAAAGGTCCGTTTAATGTGGATACATATGCTTCAATCGCATGGGTCAGTGCATCCATACCTGTGTATGCGACCTGTTTTACCGGAAGCCCCATAACCAAATCCGGATCTACGATCGCAACATCCGGTGTAATATTGAAGTCAGCGAGAGGATATTTCACACCTGTCTGATAGTTCGTGATTACAGAGAACGCAGTTACCTCTGTAGCTGTTCCTGAGGTAGACGGGATCGCACAGAATTTTGCCTTCTGTCTGAGTTCCGGAAAATTAAACGGAATACACAAGTCTTCAAAAGTAGTCTCAGGATACTCGTAGAATGCCCACATAGCTTTGGCTGCATCGATCGGAGAACCGCCGCCCATAGACACGATCCAGTCGGGTTCAAATGCCCGCATTGCTTCTGCACCTTTCATAACGGTCTCTACTGACGGGTCAGGCTCAACACCTTCAAACAGTTCCACTTCCATTCCGCCTTCCTTCAGGTAATTTACAGCCCTGTCAAGGAATCCCTGGCGTTTCATAGAACCGCCGCCCACAACGAGGATGGCCTTATGTCCATTCAGGTTCTTAAGCTCTTCCAAACATCCTTTTCCATGATATACATCTCTTGGTAATGTAAATCTGCTCATTGCTTCCACTCTCCTTTGCTTGTTTTGTTAATTCTTTATCAAAATAATACTCCTGTTAAGAAATTAACGCAATATATTACACAAATTTTATTGTATTTTATCCGGTACAATCGTATGCGCAATTTAGATGAAAAAATCGAGGTCTATCGGGAGAAAATAGAAGGGAGTAAGAGGGAAGATGAAGAAGTCAGAGGGAGTTCGGAGAAGTGATCTGAAAAGGATTCCGGGTGTGGGGGCGAATATGGAGCGTCACCTAAATAATATCGGGATCAATTGTGTTGAGGATCTGAAGGGGAAGGAACCGGAGGAATTGTATCGTCTGGACAGTATCAAGAAGGGATACCGGGACGACCCTTGTGTGCTGTATGTAATGGCGGAGAAGTAAAGGAATAAATGAGGAAATCGATCAGGTAAACCGCTTGTACCAGCGATTGGTTGACGAGAAGAAATATGAAGATTTGGAACGGTCGACGCAAAAGAGCCAAATGTATTTTAGGAAGTGTTACTATTCACAGTCGGTTTGATGGATCGACAAATAAAGCGGAGCTGCAACACCGCTTTCAATGTTCTGATGTGTTTTTAGGAAGATTAGACCGAGAAGATTTCGGCAACCGTATAAGGATTCCCTTCGCATAATCGTTGCAACGCTTCGATTTCATTGATGCCATTACGACGGCAGGTTTCGATGTATGTTCGGTTGAGCGCATGGTTATCGGCCGCTGTCTCTGATTCAAACTGTCCCGATATTTTCATGTGGGATTTTACACCTCGAAGCCCGCGTTCACTGAGATTATTGGTGGTCGGCAGACTGAAATCCTCAACCCACAGGAAATAGTTTCTGCGGTATTGGGCAATTCTGGTAAGCAGAGTCCGCTCAAAGGATGCCCCGTAGTTGTTTGGATCAGACTCATTTTCACTCCATCCGTTTTTAAGGTATTCATCTATTTTATGATGAAACTCGTTTATGCAGGCTTCGTTGAAAGAACCCTCGCCCCGGGCTATGGCATCATTGCGATCCTTGATGGTTGCGCTGATATGCTTTTTCAGATCATCAGACCATTGATGGCAGGTATCATCCGTATTCTTCTGGCAGTCACGCTGAAGATGCTGATTACACTCGATATTCTCAAAGCTGTACTTTTCATTGTAGTTTACGGTGTTATGGTCGTGCATGGTTTTGGTATCCGATGTCAGGAGATTCAGTACATTGTCGTCATCAAGGCTTTCCATGTCTTTGTGTGCATGCGCTGTATAGTAGGCAATAGACTCGTCTCCATAAAATCGGAAACATGCTCTTTGCGCAAGAATGAAGATGACCGTGTCGTCCCAGTAAACGATCTTTCTTGTGATCAGGACAAGCTTCAGATCCTGGCGAAACTGGCGGAGCCCATTTGCGGCACGGGCCTGGAGTTTCGCAATGTATCCCTCACAGGGCATTAATTCACCGCCGGTGATTCCGGCAAGAAACATGGATGCTTTGTTCATAGCGGCATTGACGGTATTTGTGAGTGATAAAGCAAAAGCCTGCAATCCGCTGCCATACTGAACCTTCTCCTTGAGGTTTGGGGGTATCTGTGACCGGAATACAGTGCCGCAGTTGCTGCATTCGTAATAAAAGAATTCGTGTTTGATCTTAACGACTTTAATGCGTACATCGTATTCAAATTTAACTTCGGACTCGCCGGTTGGGGCGCAGTCTGTAAGCCCGCATTTTGGACAGCATTCATCGTCCTGTAATGGGTGCCCAACGGTATCTGTGATCTCAGATTCCTCCGGCGCTTCAAGGGCTGCTTTGGGATGTCCAGGCTGTCCGCCTTTCTTCCTGCCTGAACTGCGGCGGGAGTTTGGGATAACCTTGTTTTTATTTATCGGTGTCTGCGATGTTGGGGTACCGGTATTGCTGCCATCATGGTTAAGGAGAGCCTCCGCATGGGCAAGACGGTTCTGCAGTTCCTTGATAATGGCATCTTTTTCAGCGAGGGATTCCTGATAATTCTTTTTATGGAAATCGTTGGACTGCTTAAGGCTCTTAACTGAAGCCCGTAGTGAAGCTATCTGCTCCTGGTATCCCACGATGCGGTCTTTGAGTTTCGTGATTTCTGCCGTTGCTTTTTCAAAGTCACAGCGCAGATCGCCGGTATATTTAATCATAGATCACAGGGGCCTTTCTTAAAGTATTGGAGATGGAAGTGCATACTTTTTCATATGCCCTGATAGTAGCTTTTAGGGTTTTCACCTCAGACTGTAAAGAGGCGATTTCTGTTTCTTTCTCGGAAATGATTTTTTGAAAATCTCTGTTCCTTGCAGAAGCAGTATCTTCTTCCGTGGTGGTAACATTTTTCGAAGATGCTGTTCTGCCCCTGCGACCGGAAGATGGGATCAATTCCTTTGTTTCGGGATCGAGGGTACCAAGATATTTCCTCTTCGGTCTTGATTGCTTGGTAACAGGGTCATAGTGGGGAGTAGATTCGTAAACCCGGGTCTTTCCTGATTTTTTATCGAAGTGTTTAACAATAGTAGGCATAACGGTTTCTCCTTTCAATAGTGGCTATATATATTATATTACAACCACTACAAAAAGTCAATATGTAGTGGCTATATTTATTAATAAATAAAACCACCAAAAACAGTGCATTATGCCAATAAAAAAGCCACAATGGGAATTCATGAAACATCAGAAATTAAAATGGCTGTGAATGGTAACTAGGAAGTGTATTTTGTCGAAATATTTTGGTTGACAGAATATCACTTGTCCATTAAACTGGATTTAACAGAAAAAGATGAGAATTTCAGAGAGACTGTCATAGTCTTTAAACCGTCGTTTTTAGGCGGATTCTATTTTCTAAGAAGTCAATCCCAGGTTCAGGGAGATATCCATGACATAACAAGGAAAGTGAGAAATTTATTCAATATCATTGTTTATTCGGTCGCTTTTTGCTATAGTAGAATTAGAACAAAAAAGATATTGGTTCAAATCATCGTTCGCAGAATTTCTTAAGATAGTTTCTCTGTATCAAGTCTTAGATAAGGAGGAACTGCGCTTGAGGAAAAGGAAAAAGAAGAGAACCAGGACGAAAGATAAGACGGGAATAAAGAACAGGGAAAACACGAAGGATAAGAATAAAAATAAAAATGAAGCGTCCGCTATTCAGAAGCATGAAGATGCTGCGTTTAAGACCGCGATGAGGTATTTTGCGGAGGAGCTGCTTCCGTATTTGGGGATCAAGGGAGAGGTAAAAGGGTATGCGCCGACGGAAATCATACATCTGGAGTTAAAGCGTTTCTTGGAGGATTTCAATCTGATTATGGATGATGGTTCCTGGAAGCATTTTGAGTTCCAGAGTACGAATGATGGGACAGAAGACCTGCGCCGATTTCGGAGCTATGAGGCAGTGATGAGCCAGCATTATAAGGTGCCGATCACCACGTATGTGTTATATTCGGGGAATATTCGGAAGCCTATGACTGAATTGAAGGAAGGAGAGAATAGGTATCGGATTATCCCGATCATCATGAGGGATAAGAATGCGGATCGGCTCATCGAAGATCTTGAGCAGAAGGTGAAGGAAGGCGAGGACTTGAGCAGAAATGATCTGGTGCCGTTGTCTCTGTGTCTGCTGATGGGTGGGAAGATGGCGCTTGTGGATCGGGTGAAAGCAGCATTTGAAATTATCCGGAGGGTAAAGGGAGTTTGTGCGGAGGATGCAGCAAAGCTGGAGGCGGTGCTGTATGTGATGGCGGATAAGTTTCTGAAGCAGGAAGAGATGGAGAAGATAAAGGAGGAAATCAGCATGATGAAGTTGAGTCAGGTGTTGTTTGATATGGGTAAGGAAGAGGGAAAAAGTGAAGGAAGAAGTGAAGGAATAAATGAGGGAATCGATCAGGTAAACCGCTTGCACCGGCGATTGGTTGACGAGAAGAAATATGAAGATTTGGAACGGTCGACCAGAGATAAGGAATACCAGAGATCTTTATTTAAGAAGTATAGCATCCTATAGTCATAAAAATAGCCAGAATACCTTGCAAAATCAAGGAATCTGGCTATTTTTATACTTGATAATATTTGTTCAAAAATGTAATGAATTATCATCCTTCATTACATTTTTTTATACGAAAAAAACGTCAAAACTTCGTTTATCTACGTTATATTACCATGCAAAAATGGATTTGTCAACATTTTGGGAGGCTGTGCATGGGGTTTCTAATGCCATTTCTGTAAAAATCATCTAAAAAATCATTTAAAATCTGGAAAATATTTGTCTTCACATATCCTATTTGTAGAAAAATCGAATAAATACGGGAGAAAATCATTTAATCGCCGTCAAAATTCTAGTCAAAATCTGAAAGATTACTTTTTATGCAAAAATCGAATAAAATTCAGGGGAAGGCCGGGAGATGTTGATTTTACAGCCGTCAAAATTCTAGTCAAAGCATTTGAAGGGTACGAAAAATAGGGATATACCGGTTCTTTGTAATGAAGGATGATACTTCATTACATTTTTGACAGGGATATTGTGGATTGTGACGAGGTTACAGTTCGTCAAATATACATCTCAGCCGTCAGACATTACTTGTAATAGGAAAGGAGCCGCGGATATGAGAATTGAATTATTTGAACATAATCAGACAGCGTATCAAGCGGCTTTGGATATGCTGCAGACTGCGGGCAAAGCGGCGATTGTACATCCTACAGGTACAGGGAAGTCATTTATCGGATTTAAATTGTGTGAAGATTTCCCGGACAAAATAATCTGCTGGCTGTCGCCGTCGGAATATATTTTCAAAACGCAAGTAGAGAATCTTACGGCGAGCGGGGCATTTCACGGGGATGACCAGACTGTCAGCGGCGATCAGGAAAGGCATGTTCTTGAGAATGTCAAGTTCTATACCTATGCGAAGCTGATGACTATGACTGAGGAAGAATTAGGGGAAATAAGTCCTGACTATATTATATTAGATGAATTCCACCGCTGCGGTGCGAAGGTTTGGGGGCAGGGAGTAGAGAAGCTGTTGACAATATACTCGGACACGCCGGTGTTAGGGCTGTCGGCAACGGCGATCCGTTATCTGGACAATCAGAGGGATATGTCCGATGAGTTATTCGATGGAAATGTGGCTTCGGAGATGACCCTTGGCGAGGCGATCGTGAGGGGGATCCTGAATCCTCCTAAGTATGTTCTGTCTGTATTCTCTTATCAGAAGGATCTGGAAAAGTACCAGAAGCGGTTGAGGATGGCGAAGAACAAGGCAGTCCGGGATGAAGGAGAGCGGCAGTTGGATGCTCTGCGGCATGCCCTTCAAAAGGCAGACGGATTGGACGAGATCTTCCGAAAGCATATGAAGAATCCGGCAGGGAAATATATTATCTTCTGCGCGAACTACGAACATATGACGGAAATGATCGGGAAAGCGCCGGAGTGGTTTGCGAAAGTGGATAAGCAGCCGCATATTTACACTGTATACTCCGATGATCCGGCCGCAAGCCAGGCCTTTGCGGATTTTAAAGCGGATACGAGCGGGCATCTGAAGCTTTTGTACTGCATCGATATGCTCAATGAGGGAATCCATGTGGAAGATATTGAAGGAGTGGTCCTGCTTCGTCCCACGGTGTCGCCGATTATTTACAAACAGCAGATCGGACGGGCATTGTCGGCAAGTAAGAAGAAGGATGCGGTGATCTTCGATATCGTATTGAATATAGAGAATCTGCACAGTATCGGTACGATCGAAGAAGAGATGCAGATTGCAGCATCATACTATCACTATATGAACCGTAAGGATGAGATTGTAAATGAACACTTCAAAGTGGTAGATGAGGTGCAGGATTGCGTGGCGCTGTTCGAGAGATTGAATGAGACATTGACGGCTTCGTGGGATCTGATGTATGAATGCGCAAGGCGGTATTATCAGGAGAATGGGAATCTGGAAGTTCCGGTAAGATATCGGACAGAGGACGGTTACGGGCTTGGTCAGTGGATCCTTACGCAGCGCAGAGTCCGTGCCGGTGAGAAATATGGAGCGCTGGGTGAAGACCGCATCAGGAAATTAAACCGTATCGGGATGGTCTGGGGAAGTTATCGGGACCTGTCGTGGGAGCGGTATTACAAAGAAGCGAAGAACTATTATGAAAAGCACGGAGATCTGAATACTAATGTTAATACGGAGACAGATTCAGGAATCCGGCTGGGCTCGTGGATCTGCCAGCTTCGGACCTACAGGAAGAGCAGGATACAGCGGGGCTATCTGACGGAAGAAAGAGTGAAAGCGTTAGATGAGATCGGAATGATCTGGGATGTGCCGGATTATCTGTGGGAAGAGAATTATGCGGAATGCCTGCAGTATTACCGGGAGCACGGGAATCTTAATATTCCCAATGCTTACTGTTCGCCGAAGGGACTAAAGATCGGCGGATGGATCAGAAGGCAGCGTTTGCTTCGCAGAGGCAGCCGAAGCGATGGCAGAGACGGAAGCAACGGTGAAAAGGGCGGCACAGGCGCAGGACTTACGAAGGAACAGATTGCAAGACTTGATTCCATCGGGATGGTTTGGATGACGAAGCCGGAGCAGCAGTGGGAGAAAGGCTATGCCGAGGCATTGGCCTATTATAAGGAACATGGAAACTTAAATGTACCGGCAGGTTATGTAAGCCCGACGGGATATAAGCTTGGAAGCTGGATTGCGGACAGGCGGGAGAAGGGGAGAGGGAAGCATTCCCCGGAACGGCAGAAGCGGTTGGATGAGCTTGGAATGGTCTGGGTGAAGCCGGATTCCTGGGAGGTTCGCTATGGGCTTGCGAGAGCGTATTATGAAGAGTATGGCAACCTGAATATTCCATCGAAATACCGTGCGGAAGGCATTTGGCTTGCGAAATGGGTCAACGAGCAGAAGCAGATATTTGCCGGGAAGCGTAAAGGCAAGGCACTGCGGGAAGACCAGGTGCGGAGATTAGAGATGATCGGGATGGAATGGGAACGGCGTAAGAAGGATGGCCGGAACCAGAAAAGCCAGGATTATAATGAGACGTTGAAGAATGGACAGTCTCAGGAAGAGATTCAACAGAGTATTGCTTGATGATAGATAGTGAATGATTACTTTTTAGATATCCTTGCAGCAGGGGCACTTGGATATCTGAGGTATGACATATTCGGCGTTTGGAGGCTTGGCAGATTATTCGATATGATCTGCAAGACGGCAGACGGATTACTGTGGCAACAGAAAGGATCTGGGGGCATAGATGGCGAAGCATGCCTTATCGGACGAAGTGCTTCGCCATTATAATGTGGGACGGATGAATGGAGGATTATTTTGTATTATGTGATACAGGTTGCTACTGGAACAGAAGACAGAGTAGAAGAGCAGATCAGGGTGATGGTGGGAAATGAATTATATGATTCTTGCTTCCATCCAATGCGCCGGGTGAAGAAGAAATTCCGCGGGGAATGGAAAGAGATCCGTGAAAAATTGCTTCCGGGGTATGTATTTATAACGAGTAATTATATTCAGGAAGTGTATCAGAAGTTCAGACACGTGCCGGCTTATACAAAGCTGTTGGGAAAAGAAGGGGATCGGTTTATCCCTCTTTCTGGTTATGAAGTAAATTGGCTTGAACGGCTTATGGAATCTTCCGATCAAAAGATGGAAGTGCAGTTATCCCAGGTGTCTGTATCGGAAAATGATGAGATAACGATACTGTCCGGGCCGCTGAAGAATATGGAAGGATGTATCAAGAAGATCGATCTGCACAGACGGATCGCGAAGGTCGAGGTTGATTTTATGAACCGGAAGACGGTGATACATCTTGGAATTGAGATGGTAGAAAAAAAGAATAAGTACAATACATGATAGATTTTTGGATGAAGTTCCGTATGTATTTAAGATATTTTATGGTAGAAAGTAACGGCTCAGCTTATCTGAACTGTTACAGCAGAATAAGTATCATTGATTGGGAAAGGGGATTTTATTGATGGAAGGGTATCAAGAAGTCAATGAAATTAATCTGATAGATCTGATGTTTTATTGTTTGAAGAGATGGCGCTGGATTGTTGTGTGTATGATATTTTTCGCAGTTATTGCAGGGATTTATAAATATCAGGCGACGATCACGGAGAACCAGGTGAAGAAAGAAGAACAATCACATCAGTCTGTGACAAAATCGGTTGAAGGAGAAGCAGTTCCAGAACCGATTGTATTTGAAGATCCGGTTTCTTCGGCTGTCTCTTTTGCGGCGGTGGGAATGATCGGCGGGGCTGGATTGGTCTGTTTGATATGTTGTATGAGTTTTATAATGAGCGGAAAGCTGCAAAGTGAGAATAATTTTCAAGAGAAATTCGGAATGCCTTTGTTAGGGGTTATTCGTAAAAGCGAATCGAAGAAGAAGGTATTTCGATTTGTGGACCGGTGGATTCGCAAGTTGGAAGAAGGACCGTATGCGAAGATCCCGAGGAAAGAGCAGATCAAGATTGCGGCGGTGAATGTTCAGGCGGCGATTCATAGGAATCCGGAGGAAAAGATAAAGAGAGTCATGCTGGCGGGGAGCGTAAGCGGGGATGATGTGATAGAAGTCTGTGAACAGTTGGCGGAAGAGATTGAGGATGTTACGTTTTCGCCGTATAGACAGGTAGTGTTCCATGCGGCGGCGCTTAAGAAGTTAGAGTATTATGAAGGGGTTCTGTTTATTGAGAAGAAGGGCGAGTCTTATGAGAGGCTGATCAGGCAGGAGAGGGAGTTGGCTGTTGACAGGAGTATAAAAGTGCTGGGAGTGATTGTATGCTAAAGGAGGTTCGGATTAAAAATTGGATCAAAGATTTGCAGATATAAAACCTTTTGAATCAAAGATATGGTTGTCATCGCCAACGATGCATGGTGATGAACAGAAATATGTAGATGAAGCAATTATGACCAATTGGGTGTCTACAGTAGGGACGAATATTAACGAGGTAGAACAAAGTGTTGCAGAGAAGATTGGAAGAAAATGTGCAGTAGCGTTGTCTGCAGGTACGGCTGCATTACATTTGGCTATAAAACTCTGTGGAGAAAAGCTATATGGAAAACCTAAGATTGGCCACGGTGCTTTAGAGGGACATAAGGTATTCTGTTCAGATATGACTTTTGATGCCACGGTGAATCCTGTCGCCTATGAGGGAGGAGAAGCTGTATTTATCGATACGGAGTATGATACTTGGAATATGGATCCGCAGGCATTGGAAAAAGCATTTCAGAATATCTATGAACCCATTTGACGCAGAAAAGTCAGAGCCGAATTACTGGATGTCCTGGATGATCATTGATAAGGATGCATTATGCAAAGCATATTCGGGGAGAAAAAGATGCTTTGTACATAAGTGAACCAGGGAAAGATATTAGAAGTATTGGAAACATTTAATGTAGAAGGAAGGCCCACCTGGAAATCCATGCATATGCAGCCTGTGTATCGGATGAATCCTTTTGTAACAGTTGAAGGCAATGGAAGAGCATGCAGTAATGCGTATATTCAGAATACGAGTGTAGATGTAGGCATGGATATATTTGAACGGGAACTATGTCTGCCAAGTGATAATAAGATGACTGCTGAACAACAGGATATAGTGATTAAGATTATTAGAAGATGTTTTGAAAAGAGTGGAAGTCATTAAGGGAAGGATACCTGTGAAAAATGCACATAAGCCATACGAGATTTAAGAGAAATATTTTAAGAGATTGTTGGATGTAATTTGCAGTTTACTGGCTATCATCTTTTTTTGGTGGTTATATGTAGTGATTGCAGTTCTTGTGCGTATTAAATTGGGAAGTCCTGTTCTATTTGCGCAAGATAGACCTAGGCAAGAATGAAAAAATATTTAAGTTATATAAGTTTCGGACTATGACAGATGAAAGAGATAAAGATGGAGAATTATTGCCGGATAGTGTTAGGCTAACAGCTTTTGGAAAATTTCTTCGTGCAACATCTTTGGAGGTAAACGATATAATAAGACAAACCACGGAAAGCCTTGAAAACAAAGGGTTTCACGAGGTTAGTCCAATTCATTTCTTGACGGGTCGCGACCTATTTTCTGAAAGAATAGTATTATTTGATATAGATGGTGGTATGAAGTTTTTGGCTTGGAATCAAGTCCAGGAGGTGCTTCATGCTACCTAAGTATGCGTTTTGAAAGGAACGACCAAATTAGATTGTCTCCTAGTGAGTTCCTATAGAGCGCTCTCTGCCAGGGGAGACTCTGGCGGAGATTTTATAAGAGAATGATTTGCTTGAAGATAGAAGCGGAAAGCATAGATTGAGGAAAGGTGATTACTACGATGAAGTATGTTACTGAACAATTTGTTGCAAAAATAAAAGCACCGATTGTGTGCAAGTTTGATGGACAAGAGCTTAACTTTGATACAGGTGAATCGCTCGCAACATATCAATTTGATAAGAAGTATAAGGTGGATTCAGTTTCAATAGAGAATGGGAGAGCAGTAATTACTTTAACCGAGCTGCCTGTACCAATGATTAATTCTGTTGGGGACGAACTTGTTTCCGGAGATAACTGGATAGAAGAACATAAGAGGTGTTACGGAAAAGAGCCGAACCTTTTTGAAGGTGCCTAAAATGAAAAGGCTTTTGATTATCGGCGCTGGCGGACACGGCAAAGTAGTGGCTGAAACTGCTGTGGCTTGTGGATATGAGATTTCCTTTTTAGATGACAAGCTGGGTGAAGGTGTAGTGGGAGAAGTATCCGATTTGGAAAGATTCGTTGATCAATACGATGAATTCTTTGTAGGGATTGGAGATAACAAAACCAGACGAGATATATCCGGCAGGTTTCTGAAAATTGGCGCTGAGATAGCAATTTTAGTTCATCCTACAGCTTATGTTAGTCTGACAGCGAAGCTTTCTAAGGGAGCGATCGTTGAACCAATGGCATTGGTGAATACAAATAGCGTCATTGGTGCAGGGGTCATTGTTAGCGTTGGTTCTGTAATTGACCATGATGTGGTTGTAGGTGATTATGCGCATATAAATGCCGGTTCGATATGTAAGGGCGGGGCGATAATTGCTTCTGAAAGAAAGTTAGAAGCCGGAGAAATGGTCATGGCTATAATTGAAAAACCTTGTCCGGTATATTATTGAGATGACAAAACATGGAGATAAAATAGATGTCGCATAACGCTCAAAAACGTTCAAATGATGATTATAAGAATCCCATGGAGGGGAGAAAAGTAATCTTTATTGAGGATAGCAGTGACAAAGAAAATGCTGATGGAGTTCGTGGTCATTTAGAAGCTATTGGTAATAGTGATTATAGAGCCGGAATATATGAAAAGTGCGTCAAGAGAATTATTGATATAGCTCTGTCCGGAATTGGTTTGGTTGTACTTTCACCAGTCTATCTTATTGTAATAATTGCAATAAAAATTGATGACCCGGGTCCCGTTCTCTTTACTCAAAAGAGAGTGGGGAGGAATAAAAAGTACTTTAAATTGCATAAATTTAGGTCTATGAAGATGTCCACGCCTCACGATGTTCCGACGCATATGTTGGACAATCCGGATCAGTATATTACGAAGGTAGGTCGTCTCATGAGGCGGACCAGCATCGATGAATTACCTCAGGTTTGGGACATTTTCGTGGGTAATATGTCGATCATAGGCCCAAGACCTGCGCTCTGGAATCAGGATGTCCTGGTGGCTGAAAGAGATAAATATAACGCCAATGATGTGAAGCCGGGATTGACCGGATGGGCTCAGATCAACGGAAGAGATGAGTTGGAAATACCTGATAAAGCAAAACTGGATGGAGACTATGTAAAAAAAATTAGTTTTCCGTTTGATGTGAAGTGCTTTGTCGGAACCATCTTCTCTGTGGTAAAGAGCGATGGCGTTGTTGAGGGCGGTACAGGAGAGTTACATAAAAAGGAGAAGAACCAGTGAAAAAGGTATTGATCACCGGTGCAAATAGTTATATAGGTGTATCCTTTGAGAATTATGTTCGTGAGCACTATGGCTCAGAGCTTTCAATAGAAACTGTTGACATGATTGACGATAGCTGGAAAGAAAAAGATTTCTCTTCATACAATGTTGTTTTTCATGTTGTTGGTATTGCTCACGCTGATGTTGGAAATGTAAGCGATGAGGTTAAGGCAAAGTATTATGCAATTAACACTGATCTTGCTATAGAGACAGCTAAGAAGGCGAAGGCAGAAGGCGTTAAGCAGTTTGTTTTCATGTCTTCATCGATTGTCTATGGCGATTCGGCTCCGTATGGAAAGCAGAAGAGGATTACGGCTGATACAGAACCGAAACCTGCAAATTTTTATGGAGATAGCAAGTGGCAGGCTGACAAAGGTGCTAGAGAACTGGCGGATGACAGTTTCATTGTAACTGTTCTCAGACCACCAATGATCTATGGCAAGAACAGTAAGGGTAATTATCCTATGCTTGCTAAGATGGCGAAAAAATTGCCAATATTTCCAGATGTGCAGAATGAGAGGTCGATGCTTTACATAGAAAACCTCTGTGAGTTCCTATGCCAGGTAATGATAAGAAGAGAAGGTGGTATCTTCTGGCCTCAGAATGCTGAATATACCAGGACTTCAGAGATGGTAAAAATCATCGGAGAGGTAAGCGGACATAAGGTCAAAGTGTCTAAGGCATGGAATTGGGTTGTCAGCCTTGCATTACATATTCCCGGTAAGATTTCAGGTCTGGCAAACAAGGCTTTTGGAAATATGAGCTATGAACAGAACATGAGCCAATATGATTTCAAATATCAGAAAGTTTCATTAAAAGAAAGTATTAAGAGGACGGAAGGCTAATGGCGGAACAAAAAAAAGCATTGCAGCTTGCATCAGTTGCTTCAATGATAGATCAATTTAATATTCCGAACATCCAGATTCTTCTCGATTTAGGTTATAAGGTAGATGTTGTAGCAGATTTTACACATCCAGGAACTATTACAAACGATAGAGCAGAAGATTTGAAAAGTCGTCTCAACGATATGGGAGTTCGTGTGATTGATATAGCAATACCACGATCACTAAATCCAAGTGCTGTCATGTCTGCGTACAAACAAGTTAAAAAACTAATTACATCTGAACACTACGACCTCATACATTGTCACAGTCCTATTGGTGGAGTTATCTGTAGACAAGCAGCTAAGAGTGAAAGAAAGAATGGAACCAAGGTTATTTATACAGCCCACGGTTTCCATTTTTATGATGGAGCACCGCTTAAGAACTGGATGATTTTTTATCCGATAGAGAAATATTTCTCCCGCTGCACCGATGTGTTGATTACAATTAACAAGGAAGACTATAAGAGAGCATCGGAGAAGTTCAAAGCCAGAAAGGTTGTCTATATTCCAGGAGTGGGTGTGGATACCGAGAAGTTCGCTGTATGCAAAGTGGATAAAAGAACTAAACGTTCAGAATTGGGAGTGAAGGATTCTGACTTCATCCTACTGTCAGTAGGTGAGCTTTCAGAACGTAAGAATCAGAAGGTTATCATTGATGCTCTTCATATGATAAAAGAAGAGGGGAATATCGATGATATCGTATACCTTGCTGTAGGCAAGGGTGATCAGGAAGAAGAGTTCAGAAGATTAATTAGGGAGTACGGATTGGATGATCACATCAAACTTCTAGGTTTCCGGGCAGATATTGATGAACTGTGTGAGATTGTTGATTGTTTTGTACATCCGAGTATCCGAGAGGGATTGGGAATAGCATCTCTTGAAGCGATGGCTGCAGGACTACCACTGATATCAGCGAATGTGAATGGTATTAAGGATTACACAGAAGATGGTGTGTCTGGATATTGCATTGATCCGACTAATGTTGATGCGATGGTGAAAGCTATCAAACATATGTATGACGATGAAACCTTCCGAAATAACTGTGCCTCGAATAACTTCAAAACAGCAAAGACCTTCGATATAAGGCACACTGACGAAATTATGTCTGATGTATATCGGGGGGGGGGATATAGACATCTCTTAAGCATTGCAGTTCGTCAGGAGAAAAGAGAAGAACTTGGTCTGGGATTATCAGACTTTGTGGTCATCTCTATAGGGGAACTTAATGACAATAAGAATCACAGAGTTATTATCGAAGCATTAGCTGATGTTCCTGATGCCAAGTATGTGATTGTCGGAAAAGGAAATCTTGAAGAACAGCTAAGAAAGTTAGCTGTTGAGCACGGAGTCTCTAATCGTGTTATTCTGACAGGTTTCCGTACTGATGTAAGAGACTTACTATGGATGTCTGATTGTTTCGCATTTCCCAGTAAGAGGGAAGGACTTGGGATTGCGGCATTGGAAGGAATGTCCGCAGGACTTCCAGTCATCGGTCATGGCATTGGGGGTATCAGGAACTTCGTTATAGATGGGGAGACCGGATGGCTGTGTGGAGATGATAATGATTACAAACAAAAACTAAGATTTACAAAAGAAGAGGGCGATTTATTCAGAATGTCACTCTTGTGTAAAAGGAAAGCGGAGCATTTCTCTGTTTCAACTTCAAACAGAATTATGAAGAAAGAGTATTAGGAGATTGGACAGTTAATGAAAGTATTACACTATATTTATGGCTTGAATATAGGCGGGGCGGAGTCCTTTTTACTAAATTTTTTAAGCTCAGTTCATACTGTAGATTGTACTTTTGATTTTTGCATTCAATCTAACACTATTGAGAATAAAGATTTAGAAAAAGCAATAATCCGGCAGCATGGTCATATCCATTTTATTGCTCCGTATAATAAAAGGCCTTTAAAAAATAAAAATGATTTTAAAAGATTGGTTCAAGAATGCCACTATGATGTGGTTCACTTTCACCTAAATTCTCTTTTAAATCTTTTCCCAATTGTTATTTGTGTTAAAGAGGGAATCAAAGTGATTGTTCATTCTCACAATTCAAAATCAAATGGAGGACTGCTTGGAAATGCTCTTCACCGTATCAATAAGAATAGAATCAGGAAGCTTGATATAGGAAGACTATCCTGTGGAGTTGAAGCGGGAGAATGGTTTTTTGGGGATGAAAAGTATTGCATAATAAATAATGGGATTATTTCAGAGAAGTTTAAATATAATAACCATATAAGAAAAATAATAAGGGAACTGTATAAAATTCCCTCCGAATGTACGGTCATAGGTCACGTTGGAAGATTTTCAGAGCAGAAAAACCACAAGTTCATTGTTGATGTATTTTATGAGTATCATATAAACAATAAAAACTCTTTCCTCATGTTAATTGGCGATGGAGAGAGAAAAGATGATATCCTTGAAAGAGTTAAGAAAAAGGGATTAGATAAAAGTGTTATTTTCTGCGGAAACGTTGTCAATGCAAATGAGTGCTTGGCTTCTATGGATGTTATGTTGTTCCCTTCTCTTTACGAAGGCCTACCATTTACATTGATAGAGGCACAAGCTGCAGGTGTACCAATACTTGCTTCTGATGTTATATCAAAAAACGTAAGCATTACCAATTTGATTACATTCAAATCATTAAATGACAGTCCAGAGTCTTGGTCTACTGCATTAATGAATTCAATAATAAAATCAGAAGAACAAGAGAGAGTACAATATTCTGAAGCTGTAAAGGATACAGAATATGATAGTGAGCAGACGGCTATTAAGTTGATGAAGTATTATAGGGAATTGTAATTAATGCGATTAAAGGATTCGCGACATTTTCTGCTTGGTTAGAGAAAATAGATGAATTTGGATTTTTCAAGGGTACAATAAATAGGGAGCAAGATATGCGAATTATATATAATCAGAACAAAAGTAAATTACTTTCATTTTTACTTTTGTTAATGCCTATATTCAATATGTATGAACTTCCGGGGGGAAGAGGAACTATAGCCGATCTTGCGCTTGTACTTATGTTTGCTATAGCAGTTTCCCGAAGCGTTCTTTCCCATAATGTTAAGCTGGTGCCGTCACTGTTTTTATTTGCTATATACCTGGTTTTTGATGGTTTTGCAACAATGACTTACACCAATTCTCCGTCTGGTCAGCATATGACATATACAATTAGATATTTGTTGTATTTTATTATATTTGCTATTTGTTTTAAGAATTATCTTGACATCAACTTTACAATAAAACTTTACGGGGGGTTTTGCGTATTAAGTACGATATGGCTATTAATGCAATATATACTGATGGTTTTCTTCCACATATATTTGCCAGGATTCATAGCGAGATTTGTTACGAGAGAAGAATTGCTTACTGACTACCTTTATGTTAATCATACTATTTTTTATAGGCCAAGGTCTTTTTTTGAAGAGCCCGCTCACTATGCGATATATGTAATAGGCTTTTTGATCATCTTATTACTCACAAGTGATACTTCAAAAAAAATCTCATTAAAGATTTTTCTTTCATTTGGAATAGTTCTTTCCGGTTCGACTACAGGCTTGGCTATGCTGGCTCTTGCGTGGATGGTCTATGTTTACAGACTATTTAGGGAAAAAAAGATTACCACAAAAACATTATCATTGATTGTTGGTTTACTTGGAGCTTTATATGTTGCATTACAAAGCTCGACAGCACAAATATTAATTAGAAGAACATTTCAAAGTAATGAAGCTTCTTCAGGGCGATTCGAAAATGTTATGGAGGCACTTAGTCCCAAATCAGCACTTGAGTTTTTCTTTGGAAGAGGGGCTTATGTACCAGCTATAAGCGATGATGTGGGATGGTTGCCAGGATGGCCACTTATTTATAAATGTTATGGAGCAATAGGATTAATTCTTTTTTTTGCAATATTATTTTCATTGTTTCTGTATGGCAATAGGAATCAAAAGATTTTCATTGCACTATTCGTTCTACTGAATATAGGCACTGAAATGGTTACAATGTCATTTGTGTTTCCGTACATGGCATATATCGTATGTGGCATGATGCTGGACAAAAGAATCTTTGATGGCGCAAGAATGGAACATAACCTGACTATAACGAATTATAGTCTTATAGATGAAAAGCGAGGATAAGGCGGCAAGGAATAGCCATAAGCTCAGGAGAATTATGAATAAATTAGTCACTATTATTATTCCTATATATAAGAAAGAAGATACGTTGGCTTCCTGTCTGGAGACTGTAATTAACCAAAGCTATAGAGATATAGAGGTTATTCTTATTAATGACTGCTCACCGGATCGTTGTTTAGAAATATGTAATAGTTACAGTCTAAAATATGAGTTTATCAAAATTATAGATCTTAAAGAAAATCACGGGGTTTCGTATGCCAGAAATCAGGGACTGGCAATTGCTTCAGGTGGATATATTACTTTTATTGATGCAGATGATGCTGTAGATACACACTATGTGCGAGATATGGTACAGAAGATAGGTGAAGCAGATATTCTGATGACCTCCATATACAGGGATTATAATGGGGATGTGCTTGAGATGTCTCGCTATGAAGCCATCGACTATATTTATCGAAAAGATGGATATGAGGGAGGTGTCGTTGGTAAACTATTTAGGAAAGAGGTTGCCATAGAGAACGAATTCCCTGTTGATGTCAAGATTGGGGAAGATGCATATTATCTATTTAATTGCATACAAAAATCAAATAAGTGCATCTACTATAAAAAACAATTATATCATGTCAGACAGTCTAAGTATAATTCGGGGAATTGGATGCCTTTTGAGAAGGTATACGATACGGTTCGATTGCTGGATTACATCATAAGAAAAACTAATGATACATTTGGCAGATGTCCCCAAAGCGTATACGAAGCGTTGTTTGAAAGAAGTATAAATGTGTTTATGAGATCTAGATACAAGGATGTTCCTAACGAAAAAAAGAAAAGGATTAGAGAGAATATAATAAACTACTACAAGCGTTTTGGTATTAAAGGTTTGCCAGCGAGATATGCAATATCAGGAATTATGTATTTACTATTCCCAATTGCATACGCCAACGTAATTTATCGGATTTATATAAGAAGCTGATGAATGTTGTTGATTTGATGAGCAAACATAAAGTGATAGGAGTGGATACGATGAGTGAATACTTGCTAAGTATTGTTGTTCCAACAAAGAACAGATATAAATTTTTATATTCATTAATTAAACAGATATGTTATATCAATGACAAAAGAATAGAACTTGTAATCCAGGATAATACGGAAGATAACAAGGAATTCGAAGGATATTTAAATGATCATTCTTTCCCGTTCATTCATTATTATTGGGATGATAAACAATATACCGTGTGCGAGAACAGTGATTTAGGAGTACTACATGCAAAAGGCGAGTATATATGCTTTGTAGGAGATGACGATATTGTTTCACGGCATTTGATTGGATTTATTGAGAAAATGCAGGAGGAAGGTATCGATGGAGCCATATTTAACAGAGCCGTTTATGATTGGCCCGGAGTTACCCGAGTTGCAACACATACTTTCAATGTTACGATTCCTCGGTTTACGGGTGAAAAGATTCACCTTAACGGAACTAAAGAGCAACATAAAATACTGCAAAGGTGTGGAACTTCATTAGGAAGGTTACCTTCTTTATACCAAGGGGTAATCAGGAAAAGCGTCCTAGATAAAGTAAGGGATGCATGCGGCACATATTTTCCGGGGCCAAGCCCTGATATGGGGATAGCTATTGTTTTACCGTATTATATAGGGGAATACGTATATTGTGATCTGCCGCTGGTTTCTTCCGGAGCTTCGCCTAAAAGCGCTGCGGGTTTAGGCGCTAAACATCAGCATAAGGGAGAGTTGAAAAACAAATCATTTTTGCCATCTGATATCGAAGAACAGTGGGAGAAACGAATTCCTATGATATGGACAGCAGAAACAATATACGCGCAGTCAATATTTGCGGCGCTAAAGAATGCAAAAAAGGAACACAATCTTAAATTATTCAATTTCGAGTATTTATATGCTGGATTTGCTATGTTTGAAAGGGATTACAAGGGGCTATTAAAGAACCCGAATATAGAGGGTACATACAATAAAGGTAAATACAATCTATATTATGCAAGTTTGTTTATTCAAAGAATATACTGGTTTATATACAATAGAACTATCAAAAGACTGAATTTAGACGGCACGAAGCATTATGATGACATCAAAGATTCGTTTGCAGCCATGAAAATTATAGATGATGAGATAAAGTCCAAGGGGTTCTAAGGATTATCTAAAGCAGCATTAACTGATAAATGTAATGATGTTGCAAAGGGGATAGTCTGTTTATAATTTTATTGGCAACTATTCTTTTATTGGATTGCGGAGTGGAGAATTGATGAGTAGTAATGAAGTTTCAAGAAACAAAGTTATGAAAGGCCTGTTCTGGGTTTATCTTGAGAATATCTCGGCGCAGTTAGTTACATTCATTGTTTCTATTATCCTTGCGAGGCTATTACTTCCAAATGATTATGGTTTGATTGCCTTGGTCACAGTGTTTATAAATATTGCTAATGTATTTGTATCTGCTAGCTTTAATATGAGCCTAGTTCAAAAAAAGGATGCGGATAGATTAGATTACAATACACTATTTTGGTTCAATTGTGTTCTGTCCGCAGTACTATATGCTATCTTGTTTATATCTGCACCATTAATAGCAGAGTATTATGAAAATGAGTTGCTGATTCCTATAATCAGAGTATTATCTTTGAGTATACCATTATCTGCATACAATAGTATTCAGGTTGCTTATGTTAACAGTAAAATGACATTTAAGAAGTCATTTATTGCAACGTCAGCGGGGGCAGTTATTTCAGGTATAATTGGAATTGCTATGGCCTATAAAGGTGATGGCTTATGGGCTTTGGTTGCTCAGAAGGTAATTAACATATTTTTAAATACCATTTTTCTTTCAGCGATTGTTGATTGGAAGCCAAGGCTAGAGTTTTCGTGGGTCAGATTTAAATCATTGTTTCAATTTGGATGGAAAATATTGGTCACTGGATTAATGTTTACTGGATACTCAGAACTTAGGTCACTTGTAATTGGAAAGAGATATTCTGCAGACGATCTTGCCTACTATAATAGAGGCTTTCAATTCCCGCAGTTCATCGCATCAAACATTGATACGACAATCACGAGGGTAATGTTGCCAACATTATCCAAGAGCCAGGATGACGTTAAGCAGCTGGCATTAATGACAAGAAGAGCCGCAAAAACGAGTGCATATATAATGACACCGATTCTCTTCGGATTAGCTGTAGTAGGAAACAATGTTGTTAGCATTTTGTTAACAGACAAGTGGCTTCCATGTGTTCCATTTTTGCAAATTATGTGTATAGTCTGGTGGCTTCAACCTACGCAGAGTTGTTCGATTCAGGCGATTAATGCAATTGGACGATCTGATGTTTATCTGAGGATTGAAATAATAAGCAAAGTGCTTGGCATTTCACTTTTGATAGGGGCAGTTGCTATATTTAATACACCATTTGCTATTGCTGTGAGTATGTTGATAGGGCAGATTTCTGCTGTGTTTATTTATGGTACTTTTGTGCAAATACATGTCGGCTATAGACTGATAGATCAAATCAAAGATTTTTTAGTTCCGGGTTCATTAGGTATTGTGATGGCTGTAGGAGTATATTCTGCTGGAACACTATTTACTGGCAAATTAATTACTCTTCTCGTACAGACAGTGTTCGGAGCATTTATATATATTACACTATCTCATGTACTGAAGATTGAAGAGTATAACTATTTACGAAATATTATCATTAGGAGGAAGTCATGATTCCATTAGTAAAACCGTATATCGCACCAAGCGAAGAACTCATGCCAGAAATCGAAAAAATTCTTTATAGTGGATATATTGCCGAAGGCGAAGCAGCTTGGAAATTTGAGGAAGAATTTCAGAAGTTTATTGATAACCCCAACACTTTAGTGGTTCAGTCAGGAACAGCGGCACTCCATCTTGCCTTACTCTCACTTAATGTTAGTACTGGAGATGAGGTCATCAGCACTCCTATGACGGCTGAACCGACTAACACGACGATTGCGTTTACAGGAGCTAAGGTTGTGTGGGGTGATGTTGATCCCGATACTGGCTTACTTGATCCCAAGTCTGTGAGGGAAAAGATTACGGATCGAACCAAAGCAATCATGCTGGTTCACTATGCCGGTATGGTCTGCGACATGGATGAGTTCAATAAAATTTCGGAAGAAACCGGCATTCCAGTTATTGAGGATACAGCTCACTGTCTTGGTGGAAAGTACAACGGAAAAGTAATCGGCGCTAATTCACAGTACACATGCTTTTCATTCCAGGCTATAAAGCAGATGACCACGGTCGATGGCGGAGCTATAGCATTCAGAAATCCTGAAGAGGTTGAACCAGCTCGTAAGCTACGGTGGTTTGGTCTTGATAAGAAAGTTTCAAGACTTCAAAACGATATAACAAGAGCTGGATACAAATATGGCATTAATAATATAACTGGTATTATCGGTCAGGTTCAGCTAAGACATGCTCAGGAAGTCCTTGATAAATACATTAGCAATGGAAAGTTCTATGACGAAGCGCTTAAAGGAATTCCTGGAGTGACATTAATTCCTTATTATAAAAACACAGAACCCTCTTATTGGCTGTACACGTTAAAAGTTGATAATAGAGATGATTTCTGCAAGATAATGGAAGATGCAGATGTATTGGCATCACCGCTGCATCACCGCAGCGATACTCACAGTGTGTTTAGAGAATCGATATGTGACCTTCCTGGAATGGAAGAATGGTATAAGAACTTTGTTCACATTCCTTGTGGCTGGTGGGTCGATGAGGAGTCGAGAGAAAAGATTGCAGATGTAATTAAGCGAGGTTGGTAGGGAAATGATACCGCTATATAAACCATATATGCCGGAGATACTAGACTTACAAGATATTATTCATTCTGGTGCTTTGGCATATGGCAACTACACGAAACAATTTGAGGAAAAGCTCAGAGAATACTTTGGAACACCTTATCTAATGGTGACAACGAGTTTTCATCTTGCAATTTCTGTAGCATTAACCGCTATGGATATAAAGCATGGAGATGAAGTTATTGCCTCACCCATGGCATGCCTTGCATCCACGCAACCATATCTATCCAATGGCTGTAGGATTCGATGGGCAGATGTTGATCCTAATACAGGTACATTGGATCCTGTTTCAGTTGAGAAACAGATTTCAGCTAACACAAAGGCTATCATTCATAATCATTTCTGTGGTTATCCCGGATATATTGACGAAATCAATGAGATAGGTGATCGTCATGGCATTCCAGTTATTGATGATGGAATTGAATGTTTTGGTTCTGAATATCACGGTATGAAAATCGGTAACTGCGGAACCGGTGTGACAATCTTTTCATTGACCGCTGTTCGTTTCTGCAACTGTATCGATGGCGGCATCGTGATTTTCAAGGATAAAGGTTTGTATGAGAAGAGTCTTTTAATACGAGACTGCGGTATCGACAGATCTATATTCAGAGATGAGATGGGAGAGATCAGTCCGGATTGTGATATCAGTTTAGTCGGTTTCAGTGCCACGATGAGTAATGTTAACGGCTACATTGGGTTGAAGCAAATGGAGAAGATTTCTGAGCTGATTGAAAGCCATCGCGATCAGGCTGAAAAATGGAGAACCATATATGATTTCCAAAGTACAATGATTCCAATATATAGAGAAAACTGCAAACCTAATTACTGGGTTTATGGTCTTTTGACTAATGATAAGATCGGAACAATCAAGAACTTCCGTAATATGGGTTACTATGCTTCGGGAGTTCATATTCGAAATGATATTTACAGTGCTTTCGGTAAACACGAAGTAGAGTTGCCGGGGGTTGAAGAATTCTATAAACGCTTTGTAGCCTTACCGTGTGGATGGTGGATGGAATGAATGAACTAGTAATAAAAACGAAGATAACATCAGAGCTTGAGGAAAGAGAAATGAATGACCTGATAACTCTAAAACAACAACACTGGGGATACAGTGTTGAAGAACATAAGAATTGGTTGGCAGATAATATATACCCTGACGATAACCACATGTTGATTTATCGCGGGGGGGGGGTACTGCTCGCCTACTTGAATGCGGTTAATGTTGATGTAAGCATTAATCAATCCATGTACAGAATGTTGGGCATAGGGAATGTGTGCGTTGACAAGGATAACGCACATGCTGGAGTGGGCAGTATCTTGATGGCATGTATTAATGCATTTATAAAGAAAGCCGATTCCATTGGAATTCTCTTATGCAAGGAACCACTTATTAATTTCTATGAACATTCCGGGTGGCAAATAATCAGATCCCAGAGTTCTTTTGTTAACGGACAATTGTTTAGTCACACGATTATGAACTTTGATCCGAATCACAAATACATTAAGGAAGATGCCAGCCTTATAGAAGTTTCAAGGAATTTCTAGTTTTGATAAGAGTTCATGAATCAGCAGACTGTGGATGGGATTATCCATAGGAGGAGATTTATGAAAATATCGGATTTATGTGCTCAGTTTAAACTGGAGTATTTTGGCTCAGATGTAGATATCAATGGTTTAAACCTAATTGGACGAGCTTCATCAAAAGATGCTATTTTGACATATGCTACAAGCGGAAAGTATAAGAAACGAGTTGCTACAGATATTTCCGTTAAAGCATTACTTGTAGATGCAAAAACTAAAGAAGAGTATCTGGAAGTGCTCTTAATGCGCGATGGCTGCGTTATCATTTCGGATAATCCTGAACAAGTCTTCTACGAGATACACGATTATTTGATTAGACTCGATAATTTCTATAAGCCTGTTGTTTTAGAGAGAAAGATATCATCAACAGCAATTATACATCCAACAGCAGTCATAGAAGATTATGTAATTATTGAGGACGATGTAAAGATTGGCGCCTTTTCTTTTATAAGGGCAGGTACAATTATACGGCGAGGTTCTACCATTGGAAATCATACGACAATTGGAGCTGAGGGATGCCAAGTCTTACGAATTGATGGAATCCCTACAAAGATTAAGCATTGTGGTGGGGTTTTGATTGAAGAAGGAGTTTCTATTGGAGACCACTGTTCTGTCTGCAATACCTTATTTGATGGGTTCACAAGGGTAGGGGCATATTCGCAGATAGATAATTTCTGTCATATCGCACACTATGTCAATATTGGCAAGAGGGTAATAATGACACCTGGAATAACATTGGTGGGAAGCGTGACTATAGAAGATGATTGTTACATAGGTGCAGGAGCGACAATTATGAATAAGGCTATCATACATACTGGTGCGACTGTGGGTATTGGATCTGTCGTTATGCAGAATGTGAAGGCTGGTACAACAGTGTTTGGTAATCCTGCAAAGCAAATCTTTTGATGGAGGGACATAAAAATGAATCGTGAAGAAATTTTTGAAAAACTTACAGAGGTTTTTGCGGATGTATTTGATGATGAGGATCTTGAAATCTCTGAGACTATAACATCCGATGATGTTGAGGGATGGGACAGTTTAGCTCACATCAATCTTATTGGTTCTATAGAGGATGAATTTGGTATTAAATTTGCCATGGAGGATCTTAAGAACTTGGAGTCGGTAAGTAAGATTATAGATAGAATTCAGGAGTTAATAAAATAATGTAATTGAGAGTACATCATGTGGGATACCTTGTTAATAAAATGGGAAAAACTATGAAGGCTTTTGCAGAGTTAGTATATTCCATTGATAAAGATATAGTTCACGGTGAATACAGAGGAATAGATATTTGTTTTCTAAAAATGTGAAGGTATTTGTTGAATTAACATCTCCTTATGGAAAAACTTCTGTTGCATAGTGTCTTATTAAGAAGCATGGAAATTGCCCATATCGTATATGTTATGAAGTTTCGAACCTTAAATTGTCAGTGAAGGATATATAAAATTTGAAGAACCACATGAAGCGATAGCACTTGAAAACAGAGCCATCTGTTTTTTGATACATCCCTTTATGGGAATGATTGAACTACTGGAGGAAAACTGAGTTTGGAAATATTTGATTATCCGATAGATACGAAGACACTTCTTAGAAAAAAGAAGAGATTGAAGAGAGAATTGTTAGAGAGTGGAATTGGATTCATTGAGAAAAGAGTCGCAGTGCTTGGCGGATCCACAACAGATGAAGTTGTTGACCACCTTGAACTTTTTCTACTGAACTATGGCATTAAGACAGAGTTTTACCAATCAGAATATGATAAATATATGGAAGATGCCTTGTTTGGGAATGAAAAACTGGACAGTTTCAAACCTGACATAGTATATATCCACACCAACTGGAGGAATATCACATCCTTTCCGACACCTGCGCATACTGTCAATGACATTAATCAGATGCTTGAATGCGAATATCAGCGGTTTGTTGCCATCTGGGAATCTATTGAGAAAAGATATGGGTGTCCTGTTATTCAGAATAATTTTGATAGACCGAATTATCGCTTGTTTGGAAACAAGGATGTGTCTGATGTTCATGGTCGCACAAACTATATATATCGTCTCAACCAGAAGCTGTATGAGTATAGTCAGAATCATCAAGGCTTTTTCATCAACGATCTTGACTATTTGGCATCTGATTACGGTTTGTCTGCTTGGTCTGACTCTCTGTATTGGCATATGTACAAATATGCGATGTGTCTTGATGCAATTCCATATGTTGCCGACAGTGTGGCAAAAATAATTAAGGCAATCTATGGAAAGAATAAGAAAGCGTTAATTCTCGATCTTGACAACACACTTTGGGGTGGAGTTGTCGGAGATGATGGCATAGAGGGAATAGCAATTGGACAGGAAGTCCCAAGTGGTCAAGTATATAGCGAGTTCCAAGAGTATTGCAAAGCACAGAAGGATATAGGTGTAATTCTTGGGATTGATTCCAAGAATGATGAGGAAAATGCGATTGCCGGTCTTAAACATCCTGATGGAGTATTAAAGCCAGATGATTTTGTGGCTATTAAAGCAAACTGGAATCCAAAGGATCAGAATTTGACGCAGATGGCTGATGAGCTAACCCTTGGTGTTGATAGTTTTGTCTTTGTTGACGACAATCCTGCAGAGCGAGAAATTGTAAAGAAGCAGATTCCTGGGGTTGCAGTTCCTGCGGTTAGTAAGGTTGAGACGTTCATACGAACGCTTGATCACAGTGGGTATTTTGAGGTGGTTAGTCTGTCAGCGGAGGACAGAAAAAAAACAGAGATGTATCATGCAAAGACTGAAGCTGCAAAGGCTGTTGCTGCGTTCTCAAACTATGGAGAATATCTTGACAGTCTTGAAATGAAGGCAACGATAAGACCTTTTGAAGAGATGTATGTGAGCCGCATTGTACAGCTAACAAATAAAAGCAATCAATTCAATTTGACTACACTAAGATGTTCTGAAGACGATATTCGCAAGATGATGAGCAGTGATAATTGGATTACGCTGTATGGAAAGCTTGAAGACAAGTTTGGAGATAATGGTGTAGTTACGGTTGTTGCCGGAGAGATAAAAGATAGAGAACTCCATATAAGGCTCTGGCTCATGTCCTGCCGTGTATTAAAACGTGGTATGGAAGATGCCATGATGGATAAGCTTGTTGAAGGAGCGAGAGAATGCAGTATCGAGACAGTGTATGGTTACTACTATCCAACAGCTAAAAATGGGATTGTTAAGGATTTTTATAGCGAGATGGGCTTTACAGCAGTTACTGAAGATAGATGGATAATAAATGTTGAAAGATATAAAACGAAATCGCTTCATATGAGTGTTGTTGCAGAAGAAACGAAATAATATGGAGGCAGAAACAATATGGCAAAGTACAATTCAACGGAATACTTTAATAGTAAAACACTGATGATTACAGGAGGAACAGGATCCTTTGGAACAACGGTTCTTAAGCGCTTCCTGACGTCAGAGATTGGAGAGATTCGCATCTTCAGCAGAGATGAGAAGAAGCAGGACGATTTAAGGCATGAACTTCAGGCTAAGCATCCAGATTATTCGGAGAAGGTACGTTTCTTCATTGGTGATGTAAGAGATTTTAACTCTATAAGAGATGCTGTCGATGGAGTAGATTTCATTTTTCATGCTGCAGCACTTAAACAGGTTCCGTCCTGTGAGTTTTTTCCGATAGAGGCGGTTAAGACGAACGTTCTTGGAACAGAGAATATGCTGAACGCCGCTATCCAGGCAAAAGTGAAGAATGTAGTTTGCCTTTCCACCGATAAAGCAGCATATCCAATCAATGCTATGGGTATCTCCAAGGCGATGATGGAGAAAGTCATTAGAGCCAACGCTTTAAGAGCCGTAGAAAAGGGTGGAACGATTATCTCCTGCACAAGATATGGAAATGTTATGTGCAGCAGAGGCTCTATTATTCCACTTTTCATCGAGCAGATTAAATCAGGCATTCCAATCACTATTACTGATCCTTACATGACTCGCTTTTTGATGAACCTTGATGAAGCAGTTGATCTTGTAATGTTTGCATTTGAACATGCTAAACCAGGCGATTTGTTTGTTCAGAAATCTGATGCAAGTACGATAGGCGTATTGGGGCAGGCCGTTCAAAAATTATTCGGAGATACAGGTACAAAGATTATAGGTGCTCGACACGGAGAAAAACTTTATGAGACGCTGCTTACGAATGAAGAGAGAATTCGTTCTGAAGATATGGGAGATTACTTCCGTGTAACGTCGGATGAACGTGGGTTGAATTATGATAAGTTTTTGGCTACTTATGGTGCTGTAACACAGGCGGATGAAGCATATACAAGTCATAATACAAATCGCCTTGATGTTGATGGTACGGTGAATAAGATACTTACAACGGAATATGTCAATGATCAACTAAAAGGAGTATCGTTGGATAAATGATGAATGGATAGCGGAGTGATAATATTCTATCAATTATAGTCCTTCGTGTAATAGCCATAATGGGGATAACGTTGCTGCATGCAGGTTGTCTCGTTAATTGGCCGAAGTTGCATGATACAATATGGGTAGCATTTCCTGTATGCTTATTATCGAATGTAAAAGATAAGCGGAGGATAGGAAAGTTGGTGTTGGCGTGATAAGACAGATTCATAGAACACAGCAAGCGGAGCATTAAGGTAAAGAGGGGGTGTGACATCATTTTTTTCACGGGACGCTAAGAGATTCGCGAGACTGTAAAATAAACTGTGTTTTGTCGTAAATTGGTATGTAAAATGTTGTTTTTTCGACATTGCCAATAGCAATTTTTAGTGCTGAGTTTTTTACATTTTCCATTATTTTTCGACGCTATTTTCGATTTCCTTATATGAATAGTATTGCCATTTTCTGGTGATACTATTCATTTATTGTCTGTATAATGGGGTTAAAACCCTCGCCTTAAGGCGAAACCTTTAGGTCAACCCTATATCTTCAAGTTTAGAAAAGGGAAAAAATAGAGATACTAAACTTGAGGTGAAGAATATGCAGCATTATAGAAAATCGTCACATTGTACGTATGACATTAAGTATCATTTGGTGTGGATTACAAAGTACAGGAAACCTGTGATTACAGGGAAGATAGCAATACGGACAAGAGAACTGATCCGAATCATCTGTCAAAGTAATGATGTGGAAATTTTGGCAGGGCATGTAGGAGCAGACCATATCCATATGCTGGTATCTGCTCCACCGCACTTGTCTGCAAGCAAATTGGTACAATATATCAAAGGGAATACATCCAGAAAGTTGCAAATGGAATATAAGGATTTGAATAAGCAATTCTGGGGACAGCATTTGTGGGCAAGAGGATATTTTGTGGCAAGTAGTGGAAATGTGACGGATGAAATCATCAGAGAGTATATCAAAAACCAGGATTTGCAGGAGAAAAACAAATCAGATAACTTCGAGATTGGATAAAATTAAAGTACAAAAGCATAAAGAAGAGCACGGACAACTTCAGGCTGCTTTAGCAGCAAATCGAACCTACCGGCTTTAGCCGGTAGTGGTTCAGTTTTCTTTTATTCTCCATTCCTTAACATTGTTTCATAGGAGTCCAGCCGGACGTTATCCAGGTAGACTTTTTTGATCTCACTTTCCGTATAAAAATCATAAAGCATCTCCATCAGTATACTTAAATATTCCTCTGACATTTCCTGACCTTCGTATTCCATGATCCGATACGCTACACAGGCATACGCTCTGGAAGATTGATGTGTCATATCTTTGTTTCCTTTACTGCTGGTTTTTATTTGATCATAAATGATCAGGTTCTAATAGCGTGGTTTTTAGGTCTCCCTTTTTTCACAGTCATTTGATTTCAAAAGGAATAGGTTCACCGCGGTATTCTTCGATGTATTTCTGTGATTCTTTCCAAAAACCTTTCTGCCCTATGAATTCCTCCAGATAAAATAGTTTTCTTTCTAATTCACGTACCCGGTCTTTTAGTATTTCAACGGTGTATTCTTCTTTTTCCGCCGTTTCTTCTGTCCATCCATAGTAATCCAGTACATATTTTCTTGCTTCTTCACTCTCCATACCGGCTGTCGCTTTACGCAATGCCTCTTCTTCCCTGTATATATCAAGAAAATCAATCGGCTTGTTCCCATCATCAACAGCACAACAGGTATTCTCATGTACACTATATCCTGCATTTATCCATTCACGGAGCTCCCTGCGCTCGTCTTGGGTCATGGGCATTCTTTTTTCATATTCCTTTAATTCCTGCTTCAGAAATCGTTTTCTTTCCTTACTGCTCCGCATTCTATACACCTCTCTGGTTGCATTATCCCTTACTTTAGTTATTGCCGTCTGTATGTTTCTTATGCACAAAATGCCTATGCATAAGAAACATACAGACGGCATTTCGGTGATCAAGGGATAAAGGGATCAAGGGCAGTGCTGCTGTAATTTACAGCCAGATATATTTCTGTTTCTATGCTTTAAGCAATCCTGGCCCTGTCGCCAAATTCAATCACAAACTGTCCATAGGTTTCGCCCCAATTTTCTGTGACATAGTCGTTTCCTTCCTATTCTGTCAAGCCTAAATTTATTGATTTTATAGGCTTTGACGATTTTATTTACCTCAAAAACAGAGCCGGGAGTGATGGATATCGTTGTATCATGTACCGAACAGCTGATAAATGGGTATAGTTTTTAAAGCATCCCTTTTGGTTCGCTTTATAAAGGCTATTTTCCCTCTGATCAACTATGATGATGAACCTTCCGTGTCTAAGGGGATCGTGTCCCAACTTCCTTCGTCCCATCTACCATACACTGAGTGCCGGCCAAGCTCCTAAACGGGGTCATGCCCCACGGAAAAAAACGATGCCGGCTACAGCTCTTGTTTTTCTGTTTGATTGTTACTAACCTGCATTCACCTGTCATGGTACTGACTTAATCAGTGGACGCTATACCACTACAGACTCTTGTTGGTTTTTGGCTGATGCAGTCCCTTTCAGTCTCCATCGTTTACGGGTTTCTCTTCCAGAACCCTGTCCAGTCTCCAATGCTTATGATCAGTGACTCGACAGAGTTCTGGAGTGTATTGCTCATTTTTATTTCTTATGCCGCCATCTGGGCCGGTGCAGCTTCCGGGCGTTTGATATCCTTCAACATTTTTTGCGGATCATATGTTGCCCCCGTCTTCAGGATTGTGTAGATCACCCTTAGTATCTTGCAGGCTATCACAATCAGTGACTGCATCTTTTTTAGCGGATTCCTGGCCCGTGTTGTGTAGTACACATGCAATTGTTTAAATTCTTCTGCATGTGAAACCGCTGATTTTGCCGCCTGGAACAGCCAGTACCGGAGCCGTTTGCGTCCTCTGTGACTGATTTTTGTCTGTCCCCTGTGCTTACCTGAGCTGCATGCCACAAGACCCATTCCACTTAACTTCTGGATTTCTTTTACGTCATCAAATCTGCTGATATCCCCCATTTCTGCCACAATCCCGGCTAAAATGTTCTCACCCACACCTTTGATTTCCAGAATATTTTCTGCATAAGGTATTTCCTTACATTTCTTATGTAAGGTACTTTCTATCCGGGCAAGCTGTTCATCCAGCTTCATGATCTGTTCTGAAAACCACTTCACTGTCTCACGGCCAACACTGGTTCCATCTTCCAATCCCACGCTTTTCTCTGCATGGTTCACGATTTTACCGGCCCTGCTATAACCGCGTCCTCTTAGCTTCGCATCATGCCAGATGTTTCTCAGCCCTTCTGTTCCCAGTGCTGCAATCTCAGACGGGATGCAGGATACTTTCAGTACTTCCAATGCGAATGCACCATCGATTTTTCCAAATGCATCCATGTATTCCGGAAAATAGATCTTAAGTTCTCTGTGAAGACGGTTGATATTTCTGATTCGGTCTTCTGTAAGCTGGTCTCTGAACATCGAGAGTCTTCTCATATCTGCGTAGATTTTTTCCGGAAGATAAGGCATCCCATAATTACCGTCTTTTACAAGATTTGCAATTAGTTTCGGATCCTTTCTGTCATCCTTGTGCTGACTGTTATCCTCGATTTCCTTGCTCTGCTTTACAGCAGCTCTGACGCTTAAAAAAAAATTAATAAAAAAACCTCCCATTTTATGGGAAGATGCGCGATAATAGAAGTAACCAAACAACTATTTTTTCGCACCACCATAAAAGAGAGGAGGTTTTACTATGAAGCAAGAATAAAAATCAGAAGAAAAGAGGTTAGGGAACACCTGGAACAGTTGAACCTTGCATGTGAATTAGCCAAGCTAATCCGGCATTTTTTCCCAGATCTTTTACCCCTGTTAAAACAGATTCCAGATCCCAGAAACCAGAGCTATATTACCTATCCTGCTGTGTTACTTCTTATGACCCGTATCCTTTCTTCTCTATTTTACATCAGCAGTATGAGGAAAACAAGTGAAGAATTCAATTCCAGTGAAATGATCAAAAACATCTGGCATCTATCCGGGGAGGAACAGACCGTGGAGGAGCTTCCCTACTGGGAAACCATCAACCGGTATCTGGAAAAAGTAGATCCGGAAAAATTGCAGGACATCTTAAACCGCCTTTGCAGCAGGCTTCTTTGCAGCCGGGCTTTTGAAAATATGCGAATCAGGGGCAAGTACTGGCAGGTGATCATAGATGGAACGCAGCTTTGCAGCAGCCGGAGGGAACTGGATGGGAAAAGCCTGCACCGGACCCATAACAAGGGGACGGAAAAAGAGTATCAGGAGAACTATTATTATGTGCTGGAAGCAAAGCTGGTACTGCATCCGAAAATCCTGATCAGTATTCAGACGGAATTTGTGGATAATGAAGAGGGAAAAGAAATGGAGAAACAGGACTGTGAAAGGAAGGCCTGCTGGCGTTTAATGGAAAAGCTGAAAAAAGCGTTTCCAAGGTTGCCGATCTGCCTGTGCGGGGACAGTCTGTATGCCTGTGAAGGTTTCTTTGAGAGATGCAAAGGAAAAAACTGGCGGTATATCCTGCGGTATAAGGAGGGGAGCATCCCGAGCATTGGGGAAGAATACAGAGAACTGAAAGAAATGGAGAAGAATTACCAGGAGCGCGAAACACAGACTGGGAAGGAATGGTATGATTACGTGACAGATATAGATTATAAAGGACATCAGGTAAATCTGGCAGAGTATGGAGAAAGCGGGGAGCATATCTGCAAAAAGGGCAGGAAAAAGGGAAAAGCAGAAACGATCCGGAAAGAATTCTGGTTTCTCACAGATCTGCCAATCACCAGAAAAAATGTGGCAGGACTGGTGGAGCGCGGAAGGATGAGATGGAGAATCGAGAATGATGGGTTCAACGCGCAGAAAAGGCAGGGATACCATCTGGAACACCAGTACAGCAGGAATTATCAGGCACTGAAAAACCATTATTATCTGATCCAGATTGGGCACATGATCAGCCAGATCATGGAGGCTTGGGAAAAAATATGGAAAAAGGTAAAGCAGAGTAGGGAGCAAAAGCACAGGAGGATACTGGAATCCATGAAAGAGACTCCATTGAGAGAATACAAGGAAGAGATCGCTAAAAAGATACAAATACGGTTGATATAGAGGACCATGTGGAAAGGTGGTGAAGGAGCAGATAACAACAAAAGTTAAAAAAGCAGAATACAGGGATTTTATGGCTTAAATAAGATTGCGTTGATAAAGCAAAATGAGAAAATAAAATCCAATGTACTCTGAGAGTGTAAGTATAAATTTAAGCGTCAGAGCTGGCTTTACAGCATATGGATTGACCTGAACAACGCTGATTCCTTTCGAAATCATCCATGCAGCTAATGCAAACCAGTAGTGCCCTGTCGGTTCAAGACCCAGGACGATCTGTCTTTTTTCATTCTGCGCCGCATGTTTCAGCATCCATGCTTTCGCATTCTCAAAACCTTCTGCCGTGTTACTGAATTCAAATGCCCCTTTGCCCAGTTCCCTTCCCCTGATGTCGATTGCTCTTATATAATGGGTTTCACTGCCTATATCGCATCCAACTATAAGCATGTCATCTGTAATGAAGGAAAGTTTGTCATTCTTGGAAAATTTACCATTTGTTTCCAGTTCTCTCCATGTATACGATTTTAATTTCCAAGCGCAAGGTTAAATCCACCGCCTTTTAGGCGGTCAAGCTTTAGCGGCATTTCCTTTCAGTAGCAATTGTGATAAAATACAGCAATAGGAGGTGCTGTAGAAATGGCAGAATATAGGAGCAGTAGTCATACCGTATATGATATTAAGTATCATTTTGTGTGGATAACGAAGTATAGATATAAGATACTAAGAAAAAATGTAGCCTTTAGGCTACGGGAACTGCTGCAGCAAGGATGTGATGCACGGAACATAAAGATACTGAAAGGCAGTATAGGAGTGGATCATGTGCATATGCTGCTTTCGTGTCCAACCAATCTGGCGCCAAGTCAGATCATGCAATATCTGAAAGGAAGGTCGTCAAAGTTGTTACAGGATGAGTTCCCGGAGTTGAGAAAGAGATATTGGGGACAGCATATGTGGGGAAGAGGATATTTCTGCGGGACAGTAGGAGAAGTAGATGAAGAGACGATAAGAAACTATATCGAAAATCAGGGAAAAGAAGAAGATAATTTCAAAATCGAGGAACAATAGCTACTTAGAGTAGAGCTTTTAGGCGACTTTAGTCGCAAATGAAACAGGCTTTAGCCTGCAAGCGACTTTCAGGCGCAAAAAGTGGTCTTTAGACCACAACAACCCACCGTCTTCAGACGGTGGTAGTTGAGTTCTTTTTCAACACCTTCCATTCTCTTTCTAAGTTCTTCTTTTGACAAAAGAAGATTTGCCTGGTTTTCTACATTTACTTGCTTTTTTGTTTGATTTGCCTTAACATTCATCTTAGATACCTCTTGTGTTTTTGGATTTTACCAACTGGCTGGTCAGTAATAATCCAACTATATACGAGGTATCTTTTTTTATCAACTCCCTTTACACTTTATATTATACAGGAAGCTCCTAAAAATTTTTCTACCAATTTTTTCCAACTAATCACAGTATTGTCGAATCCATCATGCATTATACAAGAAACGGGTGTGTCGAATAATCTGTGATGATTTACACAGATTATTTTACACACCCGGTAATTACTATCCCATCCCTGGGAATATTCCGCATCATAATTCACAGTTATTATATAGGATGTTCCAGAATATTTTAATCTAAATCTCTATTAACCTATAAGGATGTCAAGTGGAATTTCCCTTGACATCTCAATTCTCATATTTCAAACTATTCTTTACAAATAACGTTTCAGAGAGACTGTCATTTTAAGTCAATTCTATTTTCTGCCAATTTCAAGAAATCATTTCTGTTTTCAAGAATATTTCCATGACTAATCAAATAGAGTGAAAACAAGCAAAAACAACCCCAATTTAATTCTTCCCATTGTCTATATTGATATTTTTTGTTATAGTAGAACTATAAGGAGGAACTTCCGATGGCTAGGGCAGATAATATATTAAATATGCAGATAACGATTGTTAATTGTATGAAGCAACAGTGGAATATTAATTATAGTGAAGTTAGTGATATTTTGGATAAATATGATTTGCTCTCTTATATTGCTATATGTTATGAAGAATATAATTCTATGGGAATAAAAGGAATTTTGGAAGATTTGAGGATGTATATAGATGCAATAAAGGAGGCTGATTATGCAGATGAAGTATTAGAACAGTTGATAAGCGATTTAGAACCGGAGAATCTGCCGAAACAATATTTTTTTGGAACAAGTGCCGCAATTCAGACACTTCGATTTAAGAAAATAAGAAGGGAGATTGTCGGATGAGTGTGACAAGTGTTAATATTAATAAATCAATACAATCTATTTCTGTTTATCTGGTACACCGTATGAGCAAAGAACAAAGATGCTCAAAAGAGGAGGCATTGAAAAAGCTGCTTAAGACAATGACTTATGAATTATTACAAGATAAGAATTTAGGATTATATGCGGAATCACCAGAGTATATATGGAACATGGTTCAAGAGGAGGAAGCTGGAGATATTGAATCGTGGATAAAGGAATGATAGAAACGGGAGGAAGAAATGAATCATGAATGAACAACAGGAAGTAAGAGAAATTAGTTTGGTAGACCTAATGTTTTATTGCCTTGAAAAATGGCGGGGAATCCTTGTACTCATGCTTATCATGGGAATTCTGGCAGGAGCTTACAAGTACCAGTCCGTAGTACGGAGCAACCAGTCGGCGAAACAAGAAGCAGCGTTGGAGTCGGAGGATGGAGAAGCGGCAGAGGAGGAAGAGGATCCTATGACGCTCAACGAGCGTTCCGTAGAATCCTATGAGCAGATCATTGCAAGATGCGAGAAGGATGTGGAAGCTCAGGAGGATTTTCTGAATCAGTCTATCGTGATGGAGATCGACCCGTTCCATGTATCGACAGGGACGCTGAGCTATTATGTGGACGGCGGGGAGCTGTTGGACAGCCTGGTTGCGGCATATCGGACATTTGTCACAGACGGCAGCATGGCGGAGAAGCTGCATGCTAAGAATGAAGCGGTGTCTGTAGAAGACTTGAGGTATTTGGTTTCATTTAACAGCAGCGACAGGGAAGCATATCGGTTAGGAGATTATGAGATGATGCGGCCGGAGAAGCTGGTGATCCAGATCCTGGTCAATATGCCGGATGAAAAGCTTTGCGAAGAGTATCTTTCAGAGGCGGAGGAGATAATGAAGGAGTATTCTGCTAAGTTGCAGAAGACTTTGGCGGCACATAGATTAAGCTTGTTGTCTTCGGTGCAGTCGGAGAAGGCGGATTCCAGTATACAGAGTTATCAGGCGACTCTTCGGTCAGGCTATGTGGAGGCAGTACGGAATCTGCAGACTTATCAGACAGAGATGAATACAGTATTATCTTTGGAGACAGAAGAGACAGGAAGTTCATCAGGAGGCGCCGGTTCTGCGGCAATGTTGGCGAATCCGGCTGCGGAGGCCTTAAAATATGCGGTGATCGGAGTAGTGCTCGGCGGATTTATGGCATGTTTTGTTCTCATGATGCTCTATATTATGAGCGGACGGCTGCGCAATACGAAGACATTTGCGGAAGAGTACGGTATGCCCATGTTAGGATTGGTGCGTAATTCAGACAGGAAGAGAGCGTTTGGAGCTGTCGATGCATGGATCTTCCGGTTGGAAGAGGGTGCGTATGCCAGACTTGGATGCGAGGATCAGGTGAAGATAGCGGCGGCGAATGTGCAGGCAGCGATCCGTAAGATGCCGGGCAAGAGAGATAAGAAGAAGATCATGCTTGCCGGTACGGTGGCAAGGGAGGACGCTGCGGGATTATGCGAGAAGCTTACAGCACAGATTCCGGAGGTTTCCTGGTCATCCTATGTTCAGATCGTATTCCAGGCGGATGCCATCAGGGAACTCGAGGATTATGATGGAATTCTGTTTGTGGAGAAGAGAGGAATATCAGATTCACGGTTTATCGTGAAGGAGAGGAAGATGGCTGCCGAACGCGGTGTGGAGGTGCTTGGAAGCGTTATTTGGTGTTAATATTTGTTTGACTCTTTCAGGCGCAGTCGCTTGCGGGCGATATAAAGACTGTAGGAGGGAAGCTGATAGATGGCAAAGATTTTTAATGTAAATGGTTCGTGCAAACCGGCAAAGCATTATATGGTTGATCTGGGAACGAGGCTGGAAGAGATTAAGGCGATGGTAGATGCCGGATTGTATTTTACTGTCCACAAAGCGAGACAATACGGTAAAACTACGATACTTAGAGCACTTGCAGACTACTTGAAACAGGAATATATGGTTGTCAGTCTGGATTTTCAGAGGATGAGTTTTTTGGATTTTGCCGATGAGTCAGCTTTTGTAGGTGGTTTGGCGCGCGAGATCGGTAAGGCGCTCCGGAATATGGAAGAGATACCGGATGATTTCCGGGAAAAGCTCATGGAGATGGCAGCTGGAAGAGATAGAGAGAGCAGAATGGCAGAGCTCTTTGACTGGTTTGGCCAGTGGTGTGAACGAACCAGTAAACCGATCGTTCTAATCATAGATGAAGTAGATACTGCGGTAAATACACAGGCGTTTTTTGATTTCCTTGCACAGATCAGAGCTTGCTATTTGGACTGTGATATTACTCCTACATTTCGGTCTGTGATACTTGCAAGTCTGTATGATATACGGAATATTCAGAAAAATATTCGTCCAAATGAAAAGCACAGGGAGAACAGCCCATGGAATATTGCGGCGGATTTCTTGGTGGATATGAGTTTTTCAACGCAGGATATTGCAAGGATGCTTGAGGAGTATGAAGAGGATCACCATACAGATATGGATATAGAAGAAATATCACAGCTTCTATATAATTACACTTCCGGTTATCCATATCTTGTATCCAGACTGTGCAAGCTTATGGATGAACGTATTGCAAAGGACAGAGGATTTTCTGACAAAAGTGATGTCTGGACGAAAGAGGGATTCTTAGAAGCTATGAAGATATTGCTGAACGAAACGAATCCCCTGTATCAATCTTTGAAAAGGAAATTGAAGGAATATCCCCGGTTAAGAGATATATGTTATGAGATTCTTTTTGCGGGCAAGCCGATTCCTTATGTTGCGATGAATGATTATATAGAAGTTGCTGCAATGTTTGGATTTATAAAGAATACGAACGGAATAGTTTCTATTGCCAATCGAATCTTTGAAACAGTATTATACAACTGGTTTATATCGGAAGAATATATAAGCAGTAAAATATATGATGCCGGATTGCAGGAGAAAAATCAGTTTATTACCGGAGGACACTTGAATGTACGGCGTATACTGGAGAAATTTGTGGAGAGCTTTGATTATCTTTACGGAGACAGCGACGAAACTTTTCTTGAAGATGCCGGCAGGCGTTATTTTATGCTTTTTTTGAAACCGATCATCAATGGTGTGGGAAACAGCTATGTGGAGGCAGAGACTCGCAGCCGTGAGCGAATGGATTTGGTGATCGATTACCGAGGTGAACAATTTATCATTGAATTAAAAATATGGAGAGGTAATGCCTACAACGAACGGGGGGAAAGACAATTGTCGGATTATCTTGATTATTTTGGGATAAAGAAGGGCTATATGTTAAGCTTTGATTTTAATAAAAAGAAAGAAATCGGGGTAAAAGAAGTTATCCTTGGAGATAAGCTGCTCATTGAAGCCGTAGTGTGATATTTACTTAACGATTTTCTTTTCAACATACTTGATATTTTCTCACAGATACATTATTATAATAGAAGCATTAATTATTAGGAGGAACGTAAGATGTACAAGATATTGAAAGCCGAGAAACTGGCTGATAAGATTTATCTTATGGACGTAGAAGCTCCGCGTGTTGCCAAGCATTGTGAGCCGGGGCAGTTTGTGATCGTGAAGATGGACGAGAAGGGTGAGCGTATTCCGCTTACGATCTGTGATTATGACAGAGAAGCAGGAACTATTACCATTGTGTTCCAGGAGGTTGGAGCATCTACGATGAAGATGGCCGGGATGCAGGCAGGAGATTCCTTCCGTGATTTTATCGGACCTTTGGGATGTCCGTCTGAATTTGTAGAAGAGGATATTGAGAGCCTTAAGAATAAGAAGATGCTTTTCGTAGCAGGCGGTGTCGGTGCGGCGCCTGTATATCCGCAGGTGAAGTGGCTTAAGGAGCACGGAATTGATGTAGATGTGATCGTTGGTTCCAAGACCAAGGATATGCTGATCTTAGAGAAGGAGATGGAAGCGGTTGCGGGCAACTACTATCCATGCACGGACGACGGTACATACGGCCATGCAGGTATGGTTACGACCAAGATCGAGAAGCTGGTGGAAGAGGGCAACAAGTATGACGTCTGTGTAGCGATCGGACCGATGATCATGATGAAGTTTACCTGTCTTCTTACCAAGAAACTGGAGATTCCTACGATTGTCAGCATGAACCCGATCATGGTTGACGGTACTGGTATGTGCGGCGCCTGCCGTGTGATCGTAGGCGGCGAGGTGAAGTTTGCGTGCGTAGACGGACCTGAGTTCGACGGACATCTTGTAGACTTTGACAATGCGATGAAGAGACAGCAGATGTACAGGACAGAGGAAGGACGTGCGATCCTGAAAGTACAAGAAGGCGACACCCATCATGGTGGATGCGGCAATTGCGGAGGTGACAATTAATGGCTGATGTATTAAAGAGAGTTCCTGTAAGAGAGCAGGACGCGAAGGAGAGAGCAACTAACTTCGAGGAAGTTTGTTATGGATATAATAAGGAAGAGGCAATGGAGGAGGCAACTCGCTGCCTGAACTGTAAGAATGCCAAGTGTATCGAAGGATGTCCGGTAGCGATCAATATTCCCGGATTCATTTCCCAGGTGAAGGAAGGCAATATTGAGGAGGCTTATAAGGTGATCGGCGAGTCATCAGCTCTTCCGGCTATCTGCGGCCGTGTATGCCCGCAGGAGTCGCAGTGTGAGTGCAAGTGTATCCGCGGTATCAAGGGTGATCCGGTATCTATCGGTAAGCTGGAGAGATTCGTTGCGGATTATGCTTTGGAGCATGATATTAAGCCTGTTAAGGCTGAGAAGACGAACGGACACAAGGTTGCAGTCATCGGTTCCGGTCCGTCCGGTCTTACCTGTGCGGGAGATCTGGCGAAGTTAGGTTATGAGGTGACTGTATTTGAAGCATTGCATGAGCTTGGCGGCGTACTGGTATATGGTATCCCAGAGTTCCGTCTTCCGAAGCACAAGGTTGTTAAGAAGGAGATTGAGAAGGTTAAGGAATTAGGCGTTAAGTTTGAGACGAACGTTGTGATCGGTAAGTCTACGACGATTGACCAGTTGATGGAAGAGGAAGAGTTCGAGGCAGTATTTATCGGTTCCGGCGCAGGACTTCCGATGTTCATGGGTATCCCGGGAGAGACGGCTAACGGTGTATTCTCTGCCAATGAGTACCTTACGAGAAGCAATCTGATGAAAGCATTCGACGATTCTTATGATACTCCGATCGTGGCAGGCAAGAAGGTCGCTGTAGTCGGCGGCGGCAACGTAGCTATGGATGCTGCAAGAACCGCGCTTCGTCTCGGCGCGGAGGTACATATCGTATACCGCCGCAGTGAAGCGGAGCTTCCTGCCAGAGTAGAAGAGGTGCATCATGCGAAGGAAGAGGGCGTTATCTTCGACCTGCTGACCAATCCGAAGGAGATTCTTGTGGACGACAACGGATGGGTCAAGGGCATGAAGGTGATCAAGATGGAGCTTGGAGAGCCGGATGCATCCGGAAGAAGACGTCCGGTAGAGATCGAGGGATCTGAGTACGAGATCGAGCTTGACACGGTGATCATGTCTCTTGGAACTTCCCCGAATCCGTTGATCGCGTCTACGACCAAGGGACTTGAGACGAACAGGAGAAAATGTATCGTTGCAGAGGAAGAGAACGGACAGACTTCCAAGGCTGCGGTATTCGCAGGCGGCGACGCCGTGACAGGCGCGGCGACGGTAATCCTGGCTATGGGCGCGGGCAAGGCCGGAGCGAAGGGGATACATGAATTACTGAGCAAATAATGTTATAATTTGGGACGTAGTAAACTTAAGTTTACTACGTCCCAAATTGCGTTTTAATATCCGTTTTTATTCTCCCACCACTACAACGATGCTCCGTGCATGGATCATAATCTGCTCCCCGTTCAGCGGGCGCATTTCCTGATGTTCTTCCCAGGTATCCACGGCGATCTGCCAGCACATGGAGGCCGGAAGTTTGGGCAGAGTCACATATACGTCTTCCCAGTAAGCATTGGAGGCAACATAGATGGCCTGCGGGCCGGAACTCTGTTCCTGACCGGAGAACATAACGCCCACGTACCTGTCATAGTCGGCGAATTTGCTGCACCATGGAGCCGTGCCATGGAAGCTCACATCCGGAAAACCACAGGCGCCGTTGCTTATGTTGGTGCGCAGTATACGGTAGGATTTGCGGAAATGGATCATATATTTGAAGAATTCGAACATATCCCGATTCTTCTCAAGCAGGCTCCAATCCAGCCAGGAAGTAATATTATCCTGGCAGTATGCATTGTTATTGCCGAACTGGGTGTTGCAGAATTCATCTCCGGCGAGGAACATAGGGATACCCCGGCTGCACATAAGGAGTGCGAATGCATTGCGCATCATCCGCCTTCTGAGAGCCAGGACATCCGGATTGTCGGTATCGCCTTCAATTCCGCAGTTCCAGCTATTGTTGTCGTTGGCGCCGTCAGTATTATTCCAGCCGTTTTTCTCATTGTGTTTCGTGTTGTATGAGAACAGGTCATTCAGAGTAAAACCGTCATGGCAGGTGATAAAATTAACAGAAGCATTCGTCCGGGTGCTCGGCTCATAGATATCACGGGAACCTCCGATCCGAAGGGCTGCCGCCTGGGCCATGCCTTCATCGCCTTTCAGGTATCTGCGCATATCATCACGGTATCTTCCGTTCCATTCTGCCCAGCGGTTCCAGGACGGGAAGGAGCCGACCTGGTAGAGGCCGTCGGCGTCCCATGCTTCGGCGATCAGCTTCACGTCTCCTAAGATCGGGTCGAAGGCAAGAGCCTGCAGAAGAGGCGGTTTGTTCATGGGAGAACCGTCTTCATTGCGCCCGAGGATGGAGGCAAGGTCGAATCGGAAGCCGTTGACGCGGTAAGTGTTGACCCAGTAGCGCAGGCAGTCCAGGATCATCTGGCGCACGATAGGATGGTTGCAGTTCAGGGAATTGCCGCACCCGCTGAAATTATAATAATAGCCTTCCGGTGTCAGCAGATAATAGATATTGTTGTCAAATCCCTTGAAGGAGAAGAACGGTCCCTGCTCGTTGCCTTCTGCCGTGTGATTCAATACCACATCCAGATAGACCTCGATCCCGTGCTGGTTGAAGACCTGGATCAGGTGCTTTAATTCGTTGCCTTCTCTGTTATATTCTTTGCCCGCGGAATAGCTGGTGTTGGGGGCAAAGAAGCTTACCGTATTGTAGCCCCAGTAATTATAGAGCTTCTCGCCGTCAACTTCCCGGTAATCCTGCATCTCGTCGAACTCGAAGATCGGCATCAGTTCCACAACATTGACACCCAGCTCCAGAAGATGAGGAAGCTTCTCCAGAAGCCCGGCGAAGGTTCCGGGATGCTCTACGCCGGAGGAACCGTGCTTGGTGAATCCTCTTACATGTACTTCATAGATGATAAGATCCTCTGTGTTAAGCCGGGGCATCTGCATATTACCCCAGTCGAAATCATCCTTCACGACGCGGGCTTTGTAGTGTTGTCCCCGGGGAGAGGTATCGCCCCACTGGCTCTGACCTGTGACAGCTCTGGCATAAGGATCCAGAAGGTATTTGTTCTTATTGAATATCAGGCCTTTCTTGGGGTCGTAGGGGCCGTCTACCCGGTAGGCATACTCGAAATCTTCGATGTTCAGCTTGAACACGATCATAGAATATACATTACCGATCCGGTAGTGGTCAGGGAATGGCAGAACGGCAAAGGGTTTCTCCTCGGTCCGGTGAAACAGAAGCAGTTCAATAGAAGTAGCCCCGTGAGAATATACGGTAAAATTAACACCTCCAGGAATCGCCGTAGCGCCGTTGATCTCATAGAATCCGGGCCGTACTTCAAAACCGCTGATGATATCCAGCGGAACCATATGTATGGTACGGGGAAGATTTAGTTTATCAATCATGCTTTCCGCTTTCGTCTGAGGTGTGGTCTGCGTTGTTGCCAATGGTTCCTTATTGTTCATCTTTTACCTCCTGAATAGACATTTCCGGGAATTATGCCTCTAAAATGTCAATATATTATATATATCGGCATTTTCCACCCTCTTGACAAGGGGATGTAGGACAATCGTTATTATTCATGGAGCCATGTACCCCGCTGCGCGGTATCCAAGCCAGCAAAGCAGCACTTGCGGGTATCGCGTCAGATTGACAAGGAATCCCGGATGCAGTACACTGATAAAGGAAACCGTCTAAGGAAGAGGTGAAAGGATTATGAAGAAGAGAATGTCAGTATTGGCCGGTCTGCTTATACTCATCCTGGCAGTATCTTCTGTGACCGGCTGCGGCGGGCAGGAAGAGAAAGATCAGGAAAATCAGATTATTGCTAAAGAGACCGGGCAGGAGAAGGAAGAAGCAGAGAAATCGGAAGTAAAGGGGAAGGAAGAAGGGCCGGAAGCGGAACCGGAAGAGAAGGAAGAAGCGGCGAAGGGAATGGCCGCTCCGTCGATTACCGGCGCCCTCCATGTGGAAGGTACCAGGCTGATGGGAGAGAATCAGGAACCGGTACAGCTTCGGGGGATCAGTACGCATGGTATGGCGTGGTTCCCGGACTATATCAATGACGCATGTTTTAAAGAGATTCATGAGAATTGGAAGGCGAATGTGGTCCGGCTTGCCATGTATACGGCAGAGTACGGGGGATACTGCACGGACGGGGATAAGGAGTATCTGAAAGGCCTGATCCGAAGCGGCGTGAAATATGCGGCTGACCAGGATATGTATGTGATCATTGACTGGCACATCTTGTCAGATTCCAATCCCAATATGCATGTGAACGAGGCGAAAGAGTTCTTTGGGGAGATGTCTTTGGAATTCGCGGATGCGGATCACATCTTATATGAGATCTGCAATGAGCCGAACGGCAGTACAAGCTGGGGCGAGATCAAGTCATACGCACAGGAAGTGATCCCTGTGATCCGTGCAAATGACGCGGACGCGGTCATCATAGTAGGAACGCCCAACTGGTCCCAGTTCGTAGACCAGGCGGCAGCTGATCCCATTACCGGGTATGACAATATCATGTACACGCTTCATTTCTATGCGGCGACTCATAAGGAGGATCTGCGGGATAAGATGGCGGCGGCGATCGACGGCGGCCTGCCGGTGTTCGTGACGGAATACGGCATCTGTGATGCCAGCGGGAACGGTGCGGTCGACGAGGCCCAGGCAGACCAGTGGGTGGAACTGATGGATCAATACGGTGTGAGTTATGTGGCATGGAATCTGTCCAACAAGGATGAATCTTCCTCGATCCTTCAAAGCACCTGCAGTAAGACCAGCGGATTTACAGAGGAAGACCTAAGCGCCTGCGGGCGGTGGCTTGCTCTTAAGCTGGAGGCGGGATATCAGCGGGATAAGAATGGATCATAGGAAGAGGGAGGACAAGGCCATGTTAACCATAGGAACGCATATGTCGATCGCTAAGGGGATTGCGAAGACGGCCAAGAACGTGGTATGGATGGAAGCGAATACCATGCAGATCTTCAGCCGGAATCCCAGAGGATCGAATTATAAGGTGTATACGGAGAAGGAAGAGGCAAGGTTCCAGCAGATCCGAAGAGAGCACGGGTTTGGGGCGCTGCTTGCCCATGCGCCGTATACTATGAATCTTGCCAGCGCCGAAGACCGGGTATATGAATTCGCGCGCACGGTGATCCGGGAGGATGTGGCGAGGATGGATGCGCTTGGAATCGAATATCTGGTGTTCCATCCGGGAAGCCATACCGGGATCGGGATAGAGCAGGGGATCAGCAATATCATCCGCGGGCTTGACCAGGCCATTACAGGAGATGAGGAGATCACGGTTCTTCTTGAGACGATGTCGGGAAAGGGGACAGAGATCGGCGCCAGGTTCGAGCACCTGAGATCGATCCGTGACGGTGCCGCGCATCCCGAGAGGATCGGGATCTGCCTGGATACCTGCCATGTGTTTGCGGCAGGGTATGACATCGTGAATGATCTGGACGGTGTGCTGGAGGAATTCGACCGTGTGTTAGGCCTCAGTCTTCTGAAAGCGGTACATCTCAATGACAGTATGATGCCGTTTGGTTCTCATAAGGACAGGCATGCGGCAGTCGGAGAGGGGCAGATCGGTATGGAAGCGCTGCTTGGCGTGATGCGGCATCCGGTACTTCGTGATCTGCCGTTCTATCTGGAGACACCCCTTGATGATCAGGGACACAAGGAGGAGATTCGTATGCTGCGGGAGAGATTATCATGCAGTTAGAAGTGATTGCCCGCATTCGTACGGATTTCCCGGCGAAGTTCGGGATTCCAAGGCAGAGCGGGCTTGCGGATACGAAGGCGGAGATCGTATTCGAGCGTAAGTATGGCAGCCCGGATGCGCTGAAGGGCATAGAAGAGTATTCGCACCTCTGGCTGATCTGGGGATTCTCGGAGGCGGAGGGAAGGAAGTGGAGTCCGACTGTAAGACCGCCAAGGCTTGGAGGGAATAAGCGGGTAGGAGTATTCGCGAGCCGTTCGCCTTTCCGCCCGAATCCTGTGGGATTGTCCTGTGTGGCGTTGGAGAGGATCGAGAAGAGAGAGGGCAAAGGAATGATCCTGCATGTGCGGGGAGCGGATCTGATGGACGGGACGCCCATCTATGATATCAAGCCCTATCTTCCCTATGTAGACTGCCATCCAGATGCGAGGGGCGGATTCGCCGAACAGAAGAAGGAGTACAGGCTCAAGGTGGAGATCCCCAAGGAGTGGATGGACAAGGTTCCCGCAGAACACAGGGAGGTTCTGATACAGGTGTTGTCGCAGGATCCAAGACCTTCGTACCAGGAGGATCCTGACCGGATCTACGGGATGGCATATGCCGGGATGGAAGTACGGTTCCGGGTCATAGAGAATAGATTGAAGGTATGTGAGATACACTAAGATGGCAGTATTTGATATTGCCATCTTAAAATTTTGCTTGCAATATACCCTTATAGGGTATATAATGTATTTGGAAATGAGGTGAAGGTGTATGGAAGAGAATCGGGAATGCTGTCACAAGACGAAGGAACGTTCCGAGAAGGAATATAAGGATCTGATCAATCGGCTGAGCCGGATCGAGGGACAGGTCCGCGGGATCAAGAAGATGGTGGAGAATAACGCATATTGCCCGGATATTCTGATACAGGTATCGGCAGTGAACGCGGCGCTTAACAGTTTCAATAAGGTTCTGCTTGCCAATCACATCCGGACCTGCGTATCGGAAGATATCCGTGCAGGGAAGGATGAGACGGTGGATGAGTTGGTGACGACGCTGCAGAAGTTGATGAGATGATACCTGGGTATGGTATAATATGATTTGGTTCTTAGGAGGTGTAATGAATGGAGCAATATACGGTTACGGGTATGAGCTGCGCGGCGTGCAGCGCGCGTGTAGAGAAGGCGGTTGCGAAGGTAGACGGAGTTACGTCCTGTTCGGTCAGTCTTCTGACGAATTCCATGGGTGTGGAAGGAAGCGCTCCCGCCGCGAAGATCATTGAAGCGGTGGAGGCGGCAGGGTACGGCGCTTCACAGAAGACGGCGTCCGGTAACGAGAAAGCATCGGCAGGAGCAGCGCCGGAGGAAGACCTGTTAAAAGACAAAGAGACGCCGGTTTTGAAGCGGCGGCTTATTGCTTCCTTATGTTTTCTGATACCGCTTATGTATTTTTCTATGGGACATATGATGTGGAACTGGCCGGCGCCGGGATTCCTTGAGGGGAATCATGTGGCGATGGGGCTGATCCAACTGTTATTAACGACGGCGGTCATGATCGTTAACCAGAAGTTCTTCGTAAGCGGGGTTAAGAGCCTTCTGCACCGTGCGCCGAATATGGATACGCTGGTGGCGCTTGGGGCGGGAGCTTCTTATGTGTACAGCACATATGCCCTGTTTGCGATGACGGATGCGCAGATGCATATGGATATGGCGCAAGTGATGTCCTACATGCATGAGTTTTATTTCGAGTCCGCGGCTATGATCCTTGCGCTGATCACGGTGGGCAAGATGCTGGAGGCCCGCTCTAAGGGGCGGACGACAGATGCGCTCAAGAGCCTGATGAAGCTGGCGCCCAAGACAGCGGTGGTTGTCAGAGACGGGGCAGAGCAGGAGATTCCGATCCAGCAGGTGAAGAAGGGCGATGTGTTCGTGGTAAGACCGGGGGAGAATATCCCGGTGGACGGCGTAGTGCTCGCGGGCAGCAGCGCGGTCAATGAATCTGCCCTTACCGGTGAGAGCATCCCGGTTGATAAGGAAGAGGGAAGCATGGTATCGGCGGCAACGCTGAACCAGTCCGGGTATCTCAGGTGTGAAGCTACCAGAGTCGGGGAGGATACGACATTGTCGCAGATCATCCAGATGGTCAGCGACGCGGCCGCCACAAAGGCGCCGATCGCGAAGATCGCAGACCGTGTGTCCGGCGTGTTCGTGCCGGCAGTCATTGCCATTGCGGCGGTCACTGTCATAATATGGCTGCTTGCAGGCGAGAGCGTGGGATTCGCGCTGGCAAGAGGAATCTCTGTACTGGTAATAAGCTGCCCCTGCGCGCTGGGGCTTGCAACGCCGGTTGCCATCATGGTAGGTAACGGGATGGGGGCCAGGAACGGGATCATGTTCAAGACTGCGGTCTCCCTGGAGGAGACGGGAAAGATGCAGATTGTTGCCCTGGATAAGACGGGGACGATCACAAGCGGAGAGCCAAAGGTTACGGATATCCTGCCGGAAGACGATGTGACAGAAGAAGAACTGCTCCGGATGGCCTATGCCCTGGAGCGAAGGAGCGAGCATCCGCTGGCACGGGCAATCCTTACGCTGGCAGAAGAGAAGGGAATGGACCGGTCCGGCGCCAGGGACGGTGAAGGGGATCTGGAGGTAACGGATTTTCAGGCCGTGCCCGGTAATGGGCTTTTCGGGAACCTGGGCGCTGTGCGTTTGACCGGGGGGAACCTTGCATTTATCAGTGAGAACGCGTCAGTATCCGATCAGACGAAGCAGATGGCTGCAAGGCTGTCCGAGGAAGGCAAGACCCCGTTGTTCTTTGGGAGAGACGGCCGGCTGATCGGTGTGATCGCCGTGGCGGATACCATCAAGGACGACAGCCCCAATGCGGTGAAAGAGCTGCAGAACATGGGGATCCATGTAGTGATGCTGACCGGAGATAACGAGCGCACGGCCAGGGCGATCGGACGGCAGGCAGGCGTTGATGAGGTGATTGCCGGAGTCTTGCCGGACGGGAAGGAGCAGGTGATCCGTGATCTTAAGAAGAAGGGCAGAACAGCGATGGTGGGAGACGGCATCAACGATGCGCCGGCGCTTACGAGAGCGGATATCGGTATCGCCATCGGCGCCGGTACGGATATTGCCATCGACGCGGCGGACGTGGTGCTGATGAAGAGCCGGCTAAGCGACGTTCCGGCGGCGATCCGGTTAAGCCGTGCAACGCTTCGCAATATCCATGAGAATCTGTTCTGGGCATTCTTCTATAATGTGATCGGAATCCCGCTTGCGGCGGGGCTGTGGTATCCTTTATTCGGCTGGAAGTTAAACCCCATGTTCGGGGCGGCGGCCATGAGCCTGTCAAGCTTCTGCGTGGTGACGAATGCGTTGAGGCTTAACTGGTTCCGGATGCATGACGCATCGCGTGACAGGATGCAGAAGAAGCGGGCTGCGATTCCGGAATCCACGGAGCAAAGCCCGGATCAGATTACAAATCAAATACCAATCCAGAAGGAGGAAACAAAGATGACGAAGACAATGAAGATCGAAGGAATGATGTGCGGACACTGTGAGGCGAGGGTGAAGAAATGCTTAGAGGCGCTTGCCCAGGTGGATGAGGCGGCAGTAAGCCACGAGGCAGGTACGGCGGTGGTGACGCTGAATACGGAGCTTGCGGATGATGTTCTCAAGAAGACGGTGGAGGACCAGGATTATAAGGTGCTGGGGATCGAATAAGAGACGGAAGGATGAAGCGATGGAATTTATCACGGCAGCGGCGGAGCATATAGACAGAATGTGTGAGATCACGGACCAGGCCAAGGTCCAGCTTCGGGCGCTTGGACTTGACCAGTGGCAGAAGGGATATCCGGGCCGGGAGGTATGGCTTCAGGATATCCGGGAAGGATGCGCTTATCTTGCGGCGGAGAATGGCGAGATTCTGGGTGCGTTTGCATTCCAGGTCATGCCGGATCCGTCCTACGGAGTGATCGACGGCAAGTGGCTGACGGACGGAGCTTATGCCTCCATGCACCGGGTCTGCGTAGCCGACGGATGCAAGGGGAAGGGCGTAGCCGGAAGGATGTTTGCATATGGCTTCAGGCTTGCGAAGGAAGCGGGATTTTCTTCTGTCAGGATCGATACGCACCCGGGAAACCGCCCTATGCAAAGAGCGCTTGAGAAGGCGGGCTTTCAGGTCTGCGGCGGGATAAGGCTTTTAGGAGGCTGCGAGGACGGAGACCCCCGTATTGGATATGAGAAGGTGTTATAGAATATTATTGCCGGGCGGTATATCGGCCCGGTTTTTTTTGTGCAGTTTTTATCCAGATTGAACTTGATGATCTTCCAAGCTTTGGTATATAATGAAAGCGTCAAAAGAAGGGAGGATATTATGGCACTTAGTGATTACACGAAAGCATATAAGCTTGGAAAAAAGAATTACCAGTACCGGATGCTGCACGGAGAACTGCCTACGCTGGAGGTATTAGATGATATTATTCCGACGAAGGGAACATTTTCCGAAGTGCCGTTAGGACTGGTCCAGATTCCGATCGACCAGATCGTGGGAACCAAGACCGGCGGAAGGAGCAATGCGTTTGCGGCGAACTTCATGCCGATATTGAGAGAGACTTCGGAGTTTGCGAGAAAATGGGCGCAGCTTAGCACAAGCCACGAGGAAGAGGGGATTCGTGAGCCGATCAAAGCATTCGAATATATGAACAGATTCTACGTGCAGGAGGGGAATAAACGCGTCAGCGTGATGAAATACTATGGAGTAGTATCTGTCCCCGGGGAAGTGACCAGGATCATTCCCAACAGGACCAACGATAAGGAGAACAAGATCTACTATGAGTTCCTGGATTTCTATGAGCTGACGAAGATCAATTATATCTGGTTCTCCGAGGAAGGGAATTTTAAGAAGCTTCTGGAGGCGGTCGGCAAGGGGCCGGATGAGGTCTGGAACGATGACGAGCGGCTGGAATTCAGCTCTATTTACCGGAGATTCATGGCGGAATATAATGCCGAGGATAAGGGGAAATTATCGGTTACGGTGGGAGACGCGTTCCTTGCGTTTATCAAACTGTATGGATATAAAGAGATTGACCAGATGACTACGAAGGAGTTAAAGGAGCTGGTCGAGAAGTCCTGGGAGGAATTCTCGCTTCTTGAGGAGGATGAGGATGTAGAGCTTAAGATGGATCCCAATACGGAGAAGAAGCCGCTGATCAATATGCTGCTCCCGTTTGGCATCTCGAGCCTGAAGGTTGCGTTTATCTATGAGAAGACGCCGGGTTCGTCGGCGTGGACCTATGCCCATGAGCTGGGGAGGCTTCATCTGGATCAGACCTTCCCGGAGGAAGTCAGCACAGTGTTCTATGATAATGTCACGCTTGACACCATAGATGAACGGATAGAGGAAGCAATCACGGATGGATGCGATATCATATTCACGACGACGCCGTCATTTGTGCAGGCCAGTGTGAAGGCGGCCATTGCCAACCCGAATGTCAGGATACTGAATTGTTCGGTCAATACTTCTCACAGGTATATTCGGACGTATTATGCGCGCATGCATGAGGCGAAGTTTTTGATGGGAGCGATCGCGGGAGCGATGTCGGAACATAACCGTCTGGCATACATTGCAGATTATCCGATCTACGGTTCGATTGCCAATATCAATGCATTTGCGCTGGGAGCTAAGATGATCAATCCGCGGGCGGAGGTATATCTGGAGTGGACGGCCAAGAAGGATATCGATGTGATGGAGAGTGTCCTTGAGAAACAGGTAGACTGTATCTCCGGTAAAGATATGGTGATCCCGGAGGAGGCGTCGAGATTCTTCGGCATCTATCATCTGGAAGGGGACACTGCGAGGAATCTTGCCATGCCGCTGTGGCACTGGGGTAAGTTCTACGAGCAGATGATCCGTACCATCATGGACGGTACATGGAAGTATGACGATGACCCGACTTCTAAGAAGGCGATCAATTACTGGTGGGGAATGTCGGCCGGGGTAGTCGATGTCGTATGTTCCAAGAACAATCTTCCGATCGGAACCAAGAGACTGGTGGATCTCCTGAAAGAGACGATCAGCACCGGTAAGTTCAATCCATTCTCCGGGATTCTTTATTCCCAGGGGGGAATCGTGCAGGATGACCCGGCTAAGAGCCTGACGCCGGAGGAGATCGTAACGATGGATTGGCTGGCAGAGAATGTCATCGGAAGCATTCCTAAGGAAGAAGAGTTAAAAGAACAGTCCAAGCCTGTTGTATCGCAGCAGGGAATCGAGAACAAGAAGGGTTAGTATGAATCTATGAAGATACTTGCGATTGCGGACGAAGAATCTGCTTATCTGTGGGATTATTTTGAGAAGAGTAAGCTTGCGGGAATTGATCTGATCATTTCCTGCGGCGATCTGGATCCAAGATATCTTTCGTTCCTGGCAACATTTACCTCCGTGCCCATTCTGTATGTGCACGGCAACCATGATGAGAAATACAGGCAGATCCCCCCGGACGGGTGTATCTGCATTGACGATAAGATCTATGTGCATCAGGGGGTGAGGATCCTGGGGCTTGGCGGTTCCATGCGCTACAGGCCCGGTGAGTTCCAGTATACGGAACGGCAGATGAAGGGCAGGATCCGGAAACTGTGGTTTCAGTTATTTCGGCATAGGGGATTCGATATCCTGGTGACTCATGCCCCGGCATATCAGCTCAACGACGGACTTGATCTGCCGCATCAGGGATTTCAGGCATTCAGAGATCTTCTTGACAAATATAAGCCTAAATACTTCCTCCACGGACATGTGCACATGTCCTATGGGAGGAAGCATAAGAGGTATGATACCTACCAAGAGACTCAGGTGATCAATGCTTTTGAACGGTGCGAGATCGACTATGAATGATCTACAGATCCTAAAAGGAGCGAATAGAGTTCCTGAACCGTCTTGCCGCAGCAGGGATGATGCTTGTAGGGAGCGATCTCCAGAAGGGGCTGCAGCACGAAGTTCCGGTTCTGCATATCCACATGGGGAATGCATAAGTCCTCATCCTCTATGATCAGGTCATCATAGAAGATAATATCCAGATCCAGGGTTCGTGGTCCCCAGCGGATGATGCGTTCCCGTCCGGCTTCCTGCTCAATCGCATGGAGCACGTTAAGAAGCTCCCTGGGAGTTAAGAGAGTGCGCAGCATCAGGCATCCGTTGAGGAACTCATCCTGGTCGGTTACTCCGTAGGGTTCCGTGACCAGGAAGGAGGAGACCTTGGTCACCATGCAGCCTGGGGTGCGGCCAAGGGAGCGGATGGCCTGGTTCAGGTATTGCTCTTTATTACCCATGTTAGAGCCGAATGCGATATAGGCGGTGTGCCATCCGCGTTCGATCTCCACGGAGACGGTCTCTAAGGGGAGGCCAATGGGCGCCCAGGGCTTCTTGATCTTAAGCCTGATCTTCTCAAGACCGGGTGTCTCAAGGAGAAGTGTCTCCGCGAGGCTTTCTGCCGCCCGTTCTAAGAGCTTGTAGGTGTGTTCGGTCAGGTATTGTTCGATCCGCTGGCTGATCTCTCCGTAATGGATGGAGGCGGTCAGGTCATCCGTCTTACCGGCCTTGCGGGTGTCGGTGTAGAGTGTTGCCGTGACGATGAACTTCTGCCCCAGAACATTCTCTTCCGGGAATACGCCGTGGCGGGCGAACACTTCAAGATTCTGTATCTTAATCTTATCCATGGTATTCTCCTTACATATTCTATTCATCTGCGTGAATGATCGCTTCCGTCATCTGTATCGCCCTGCGGTTCGCCTTCACATCATGAACCCGGACGAAGGAGCAGCCATTCATCATCCCGTATACGGTGGTCGCGAGGGTCCCTTCTTCCCGCTGGCCGGCAGGAAGGTCAAGAGTCAGTCCGATCACGGATTTGCGGGAGGTCCCAAGGAGGATGGGATAGTGAAGCTCGTGCATCCGGCCGACCTCGCGTATGATCGCAAGGTTCATCTCGTAGGTCTTCCCGAATCCGACTCCGGGATCTAAGATGATCTTGTCGTCCGCGATAGACGCATTCCCGGCGATCCGGACGCATTCCCGCATATCTTCTATGAAATCTGTGAGAAAGTCATTATATACCGCTTCCTCCCGGTTATGCATCAGGCAGCAGGCGGCGCCGTATTCGGCGATGAGAGGAGCCATGCGGGCATCGTATTTCAGGCCCCAGATATCGTTGACAAGGTCGGCCCCGGCTTTGAGGGCAGCTTCGGCAACGGAGCTTTTGTAAGTGTCGATGGAGATCGGAATGCCGAATTCCTTCTTGAGCCGTTCGATGACAGGCGCGGTCCGTTCGATTTCTTCCTGACAGGTGATCTGTGTGTGGCCGGGACGTGTGGATTCTCCGCCGATATCCAGGATGTCCGCGCCGTCTCTTATCATCTCTTCGGCGTGCAGCAGGGCGGCGTCAAGCTGCTGGTATCTGCCCCCGTCGGAGAAAGAATCCGGCGTTACGTTCAGGATTCCCATAATATAAGTATGTCTCTTTGTGTCAAATGCTTTGTTCCCAATGATCATAATTGAATCTCCATATTCTTCTTGTCGTTACTCCAGTTGCATTGTGATTCGGCAGGACAGGCGAAGCATGCCCGGGACATCTTATCACTCTTATAGAGAAGAGCCTCCAGCGGTTCCGCGTCGCGGCGAAGCCTGCGGTGTCCCCGGATCGCCGTGAGGATCTGCTGTTGTTCTTCGGATGTAAATGCAAGCTTGGCGGGCATATCTGCAAGAATCTGTTCTGCAAGATCTGCGCTTGCGGTCTCGTGGGGGATTCCCTCTTCATATTGACGGCCCTTGCCTATATCGTGAAGGAGCGCCGCCGCATAGATCAGATCCCGGCTGATGCCAAGTTTCATTTCCAGGTTCAGAATATAGGCGATCCTAGCTACATCTAGAAGATGGTTCATCTGATGGCGGCAGAAGACGCGAGTCTCTTCCAATTCCTGCAGCCGCCGATCAGCAGATAAGTAGAGAGGGTGGTTCTGAATAAACGTAAGACGTTTTGCCGTGATATTTTCTGAATTTTTAATCATAGGGTTATCCTTATATAGACAGAATCCGGAAGAACCGTTCTTCCCACTCCGGTTCCGTCTCGAAGATGCCCCGCCGCGCGACGGTTACAGTCTGGCTTCCCGGCTTCTTGATCCCGCGCATGGTCATGCACATGTGCTCGGCTTCGATCATGACCAGCGCGCCTTTCGGCTGCATGTGTTCCATCAGCGCGTCGGCGATCTGTCCGGTCAATTGTTCCTGAAGCTGCAGCCTTCTGGCGAATACTTCCACTGTCCGGGCAAGCTTGCTTAAGCCTACGACCTTACCGTCCGGGATATAGGCAATATGGGCTTTTCCATAGAAAGGAAGCATATGATGTTCACAGGTGGAATAGAAGGTGATCTCTCTCTCGATCACCATCTCACTGTGATCTGCATGGAAGGTGCGGCTCAGATGTACGCCGGCGTCTTCCTCCATTCCGCCAAAGATCTCCTCATACATCCGGGCGATGCGGTCCGGGGTATCCAGAAGTCCTTCCCGGGAAATGTCTTCCCCGATTCCTTCTAATATTAAGCGGATGCCTTGTTTTACTTTTTCTTGATCAATCATAGCTATCTACCCTTAATTTTATATTTCATTTATATACTGCGTTCTGATATCTTCATGTATTCTCATTACCTGTCCTAAGTAGGACAGGGAGCCAAAAGCAAGAATAATATCCGTCTTGTTCGCTTCTGCAAAGGCATGCTTCACTGCGATTTCGATGCTTGCTTCTGCTCTGACGGGAACATTGGTATCTTGTATTGCTGAACCCATGCAGTTCTGTGCCGGTATCGGATCTTCCGCTGCGCAGTATCGTTTCATAACTCCGGCCAGTTCTTCCGCCGGCAGCGTGCGCGCGGTATCCGGCAGGGAAACTGTATGTACGGATCTTGCCAGGGGCGCCATGATACCGGCGATCTTCTCATATTCTTTGTCCTTGAATACTCCCATGATATAGATAAACCGTCTGCCGGGGAAATAAGCCTCCAGAGATTCCCGAAGCTTCTTCGCAGCGGCCTCGTTATGCGCCCCGTCTATGAGGAAGAGGGGATTGCGTGTAAGGCAGGTGAGCCGCCCGGGCCATACGGTCTTCGAAAGTCCCTTCCGGAGAGCGTCCGGGCTTACCGGGTATCCAAGAGTCCCAAGCATCCGGAGGGCCTCAAGGGCGGTGATCACATTATCCAACTGGTACCGTCCTGCCAGCGGACAGTATAGATTCTTCCAGTCCTTGTATGAGACGGTCTGTCCGTCATAAGCTTCCTCTATCAGTTCTGTGTCTTGCCGGTTTGCAGCAGCCAGCGGGCATTGAAACTGTCCGGCCTGCTTCTTAAGGATCTGTAACACTTCCGGTTCCTGGGGAGCGGTAACGACCGTGCAGCCCGGCTTGATGATCCCGGCTTTGACAGACGCGATCTCTTCTAATGTGCTGCCAAGGATTCCCAGATGATCCCGGCTTATCGGGGTGAACACGGCGAGCAATGTCTGCTCTATGACATTCGTGGCATCTTCCGCGCCTCCAAGGCCGCACTCCAATACGACTAGGTCGCAGTTCATTTCCCTGAAATATAAAAAAGCTATTGCCGTCTCAACTTCGAATACAGTCGGGCTTGCATCACCGGCTGCTTCTATACGGGCAATAGCATTCTGAACCATGTTGGTCAGTCCGGCAAATGTATCCTCAGAAATCCACCTGCCGTCTACCTGAATCCGTTCCAGATAGGAAACCACTGTCGGCGAGATATACCGTCCGACTCTGTATCCCGCCTCACTTAGTATGGTAGAAGTGTATGCTAGTACAGAGCCCTTTCCGTTTGTTCCGGCTATATGTATGAACTTAAGGTCAGTTTCCGGATTCCCAAGTTCGCACAACAGTTTCCGAATCGCACCCAGACCAAGTACACTTCCGTATTTCGACACGCGGTCCAAATATACCCTTGCTTCTTTATAGGTCACGTTCTTTATTTCCTTTCTTTTTACAATAATGATATGTCTTGTTGTCGGTGTTAATCATATCACTAAAACGGAGCTTAAGCAAGAGGAATTGGGGTATCTGTTATTATGCATATAAAAATATGTTCGGTGGTAAGATTTTTATAGAAAATAGACATAAATTTTTATGGGAATTATATATTGACAATGCTAAAATACACCTATAGACACATCCGGTAATTCATACCGGAATAAAAAGAAGGAGGAAAAAAGATGAAGAAAAGAGTTGCAAAGCTTATGGCGCTTTCAATGGCAGCAGCGATGACTGCATCACTGGCAGCATGCGGCGGGGGAGACAGCGGCAGCGGTGACGGCGGAAGCAGCAGCGGGGGAGACAGCGGCAGCGCTTCCGGCGGAGACAAGGAGATCGTCTACTGGAATATCGGAACAGAGAGTCCGGATAAGGATGTTATCACGAAGGCGGTAGAGAAGTTCAACTCAGAGACAGAATCCGGCTACACGGTAACGAGTGTTCCGACCCAGAATGATACATACAAGGAGAAGCTTGTGGTAGCCATGAGTTCAGGCGAATGTCCGGATATGTATTCCTGCTGGTCAGGCGGACCGATGTATGAGTATATTGATTCCGGATTCGGACAGCCGATCGACGATCTGTTTAATGCATCCGAAATCAAGGATAAGCTGATGGAATCAGCGGTAAGCCAGGCAACCTACAACGATCATGTATATGCGGTTCCTTATCAGAATATATCTATGTCAGGTATCTTCTATAATAAAGAAATGTTCGATAAGTATAAGCTGAAAGAACCTGAGACTCTGGCAGACCTGGAGAACATCTGCGATACCCTGAAGAAGAATGATATCACGCCGTTCGCACTGGCGAACAGTTCCAAGTGGACCGGTTCTATGTATTATATTAACCTTGCTGCACGTTACGGCGGACTTGAGCCGTTCCAGAAGGCAGTAGCAGGCGAAGGCAAGTTCACGGACGACTGCTTCATCAAGGCCGGCGAGAAGGTTCAGGAGTGGGTAGAAGCAGGGTATTTCCCGGATGGCGTGAACTCTCTGAGTGAGGATGACGGCCAGGCTAAACAGTTGATGTATCAAGAGACAGCGGGTATGCTGCTCTGTGGTTCCTGGTATACAGGTACATTCGCAACTGACAGTGCAGAATTCTATGAGAAGATCGGCTGGTTCCCATTCCCGGCGATCGAGGAATCCGATGCAGATCCGTCTATCATGATCGGTACGGTTGGTGACCAGTTCATCGTATTCAACTGTGAAGGCGAGAAGCTTGAGGCAGCTTTCGAGTGTGCAGAGAAGCACTTGGATGAAGAAGTGATCGACTTCGAGGTAGAGAACGGGAAGATCCCGCCGGTTCAGGGTATTGAGTCTAAGCTTACAGATTCTATCACGAAGGAAGTCGTAGAGGCAGCTAACAATGCGTCTGAGATCCAGTTATGGTATGATCAGTATCTGCCGCCGGCAGTAGCAACCGCTCACTTGGATGGATTACAGGAAGTATTCGGTCTGACCAAGACTCCGCAGGAAGCTCAAGAGGCTATGCAGAAGGCTATGGACGATTATCTTGCAAATAAGGCAGAGTAAGTAGGGCATAACTCATATAAAAAGAGCTCTGACACTAGAGCTCTTTTTTTTAAAACGTAAAGGAGGGATTCAGGAATGGGTGGAAAAGAGATTTCTCTGGAGAAGTTAAGACAGAGGGATACAAGAAGAGTTGCGGCATTATTTTTGGCGCCTGTAGCGATATTGATGGCGATCTATGTCATTTATCCCATTATTGACACATTTATAACCAGTACATATCAGTGGAACGGAATCTCGGCTGGTAAGAAATTCATCGGGATCGGTAACTGGAAGACGCTGTTGGCAGATTCCAGCTTCTGGATCGCGTTCCGCAATAACCTTGTGATCATGGTGCTGTCGATCTGTATTCAGATCCCGATCGGTCTGGCGCTTGCGACGTTCCTTGATTTCGGCGGGAAGAAGCTTACGGTCTTCAAGGTGATCTGGTTTATTCCGCTTCTGATGTCATCTGTGGCGATCGGTTTCTTGTTTACCTATGCTTTGGCAACGAACGGAGGTCTGGTAAGTACGATTTCAGGATGGTTCGGCGGAGGCAACGTTGACCTTCTTGGTAATCCCAAGACGGCGCTTCTGACGGTTATTATGGTTATCTGCTGGCAGTTCACACCGTTCTATATGGTATATTTTATGGCGGCGTTTACGAATATTCCGTATGATGTGTTCGAGGCTGCAAGGATTGACGGAGCTACCAGGGGGCAGTATTTCTGGAAGATTGCATTCCCGCTTCTGGTTCCGTCCATGAAGAGCGCGGCGATCCTGTCAATGGTAGGTTCCCTGAAATACTTCGACCTGATCTATGTAATGACAGGCGGAGGCCCGGGTACATCCACGGAGTTGATGGCTACCTACATGTATAAGCAGTCTTTCAGCACCTTTAACATGGGTTATGGTTCTGCGGTAGCCGGAGGAATGTTCATCTTGATTTCTATGGTATCGCTGATCACCATGAAGCTTTTGAACGGAAAAGAGGAGGCATAGTATGGATCAGTATAAGAAGAATAAACAGAAAAGTATCATATGCTGGGTGTTCGCTTTTGCATTGGCGATTTTTTACCTCATCGTATCATTTATGCCATTCATATTCATGGTACTGAACTCCTTTAAGGAGAAATTCGAGATGCTCACGAAGGGCGTGTTCAACCTTCCGGATTCTCTGAATTTTGCCAATTATACGGAGGTTCTGACAGGCGGTTTTTCCAAATATTTTATGAACAGTGTGATCGTACTGACGATTTCGCTGCTGCTGCTTTTATTTATCGCGGCGTGCGCGTCCTATCCGCTGGCAAGATTCAAATTCAAGCTGGCGAATCCCATCTATGCAGGGATCGTAGCCTGTATGTCCATCCCGGTACATATTACGCTGATCCCGGTATTCAAGATGAGCAGGGCAACGGGGCTTTATGATAGTATCTGGGCTTTGATCGGACCATATATCGCATTTGCAGTGCCGATCTCCGTCTTCATCCTCACCAGCTTCATGAAGGAGATCCCAAGGGAGATCGAGGAGTCTGCGGAGATCGACGGATGCGGGAAGATCCAGATGTTCTTCTCGGTCATCCTCCCGCTTGCGAAGCCTGGTCTTGCGACGCTTGCAATCTATAACGGTGTAAATATGTGGAATGAGTTCTCTTTCGCATACACCTTGACACAATCATCAGAAAATCGTACACTACCATTGGCAATCTGGGAATTCCAGGGGCAGTATTCTATGAATACGCCGATGATCATGGCGGTGCTGACACTGACGCTTTTGCCGATGATCGTCATGTTTATCATATTCCAGGATAAGCTGGTCAAAGGTATGACGGCAGGTGCGGTAAAGGGTTAAGAGTAAAAAAGAGCATCATGTGGCACATGGCGCTCTTTTTATACTGAGCGGCAGATTTCATCGGTCGTGAGTATCAATACTATTTATGAGGAAAATATATGGAGAGATGGAAAGAGCGAATCAGCAGATGGAAGTTTGACAGGAAGATGCAGGTACTTATCATCGTATCTATTACTCTCACAACGCTGCTTGTCATGATCGTATCTACGGTATCTTCCGTCACTTCGCTTAAGGCAAAATCAATTGAACTTCTGCAGGATAAGAATGCTTCGCTGGCAGAGAATTACCAGAGTATGCTTGAGGAATATAAGACCTTAAGCATTGCGCTGGTCATAGACCAGTCTGTACAGAGTTATCTGGAGTGTGATAATAAGCAGACGCTTCAGTATGCCATGACTGCCTCAGAGGTGAATAATGTCCTCTCAAGCAGCCTGAATATGACATCGGAGATGAATTTTGTCGCGGTTATCAGCTATCAGATGGAGGATTATCTGTACAGGGGGAAATTGCCGCTTGCGGCTTCGGAGTTCTATCAGGTATATGAGAAGGATCTGGAAGGCTGCAAGAACGGGCAGAGCAGTACGCTGAAGGTGGGATTCTCCAATGCGTATTTTAAAGGCAGTCAGTTTACAGTGAATGTGTATTTTCCGATCTACAGTGTGGAGAGACTCCTGGAGGAGAAAGGGCTTCTGTGCCTGAATTTCTCGAATCCCATTCTCGACCAGATCGTCAATGGGGATGAAGCGGGACAGAGGACGGAGATCGTGGACACGGACGGGATGTCCGTGGCGATGAGGGATAGAGAGAAGATCGGTACAAAAGTGGATTATGCGGACTGCCTGACCGGAGTGAAGGGGAATTTCTATCAGAAGGGCAGGCTCTATATCTATCAGAAGGTACCGGGATGGAACTATTACATTATCAGCAGTATCGCGTCCATGGAATTGTACCGTCCAAGTCTCCATACCATCAGTATTATGGTGTGGATCCTGCTGATCCTGATCCTGATCAGCTATATGATCGTCAAGAAGGTGATACAGAAGGTCTACCGCCCGTTAGACCGGGTGGTGAAGAAGATGGATGACGTTGCGGCAGGGTCGCTGATGGTAAGGCTTGATGCAGAGCATATGGGAGAAGACTTTGCGAAGCTTGCCACAGGTTTTAATTCGCTGATGGAGGAGATCGTGGTGCTGATGGAGCAAGTCAAGCAGGAGCAGCATCAGATGGAGCAGATTCGGTTTAATTCGCTGCAGTCCCAGATACAGCCTCATTTCCTGTATAATACATTGGATTGTATCCATTGGCAGGCAGTTGCCGACGGAAATGAAGAGATCTCTACGCTGGTGAAGGCGTTGGCCAGGTATTATAGGATCTGCCTGAGCAAGGGGCATGATATCATACCTCTGGAGATGGAGATCGAGCATGTGAGGAATTACCTGATCATCCAGAATATGAGGTACGATCATATCATAGGAAGTGATATCAGTATGAATGAGGGCTGCAAAGGGGCGATGATTCCCAAATTGACACTGCAGCCGTTGGTGGAGAATTCGATCTATCACGGCATCAAGGTGAAGCAGGGGAAAGAAGGAAGCATCTCGCTTCGCGCAGTGCGCCAGGGTGAGATCGTGAAGCTGATCCTTGCCGATACGGGATCGGGTATGGACCAGGAGCAGATTGATGAGATGAATCAGCAGTTATCGGAGTATGACGAGACCTTCGGATACGGGGTAAGGAATGTGAATAAGAGGATCGAACTCCTCTACGGAACAGGTTATGGTCTGCATTATCTGAAGAATCCTTCCGGAGGCGTTACGGTGGAGATACGGATTCCTTATGTGATGGAGGTGCAGGAGGAAATGATGCAGGGAGCGATGATCAATGTATAGGGTACTGATTGTAGACGACGAGAAAATGATACGGATGGGTATCAGGAAGGTGATACAGTGGGAGAAGCTTGGAGTGGAGCAGGTATTCACGGCGGCATCGGCAAGGGAAGCGCTTCAGATCTTAGAGGAACAGGGACCGCAGATCATGATAACGGATATCCAGATGTCGGAGATGTCGGGGCTTGAACTGATCGAAGAAGCAAGAAAACGGCAGCCGGAGCTTAGAGTGCTTGTACTGACAGGGTATGACAGCTTTGAATACGCCAGACAGAGCCTTCGTCTCAAGGTGCAGGATTTCTTCCTGAAACCGGTGGATGAGACGGATCTGTCTGATGCGATAGAGGGGCAGATCCGTTTCCTGGAGCACAAGAAGGCAGAGGCCAAGAGTTCCCTTCTTGTGCAGCGGACAAGAGGCCTGACGGAACAGATACGGCTGGAGGCTCAGATGCGTGATCTTGTACACCGCAGGGGCGACAGCCGGCAGCTTCTTGAGCGAATGCATGATTATTACGGCCTGGACCGGTTCTATGGTTTTCAGGTCGTGCTGATCATTCCGCCGCTCTGTATGGCGAACCAGTCTTCGGAGAATAATTTTCAGGAGATGTCCATGAAGAATATCTGTATCAGCATTGTGGACGCGCAGGCGGAAGGAGTTACATTCATTGATGACGACGGCGCGCTTGTGGCCGTGTATTTCCTGGGAGAGGAAGAGGAATCCGTACCGGAGAAGAGCAGGGAGCTTGCAGATATCCTGCAGGATGAGTTCGACTGCAAGCCTAAGATGGTAATCGGAAGTGTTGTGGAATGCCTGGATAATCTGTATATATCCTACCATGACGCGAGACATCTTCTGGATACAGAGAAGGAAGGGCTTCAGGATATTGTACAGCTCTTAGGAGAGCAGAATAAGAACAATATTTTTCAGGACATTTACACGGAACTTAAGGGAATGATGTGCAGCAATATCGGGAATACGGAGTATGTCCTAAAGGCCTTCCGGACATTTACCAAGGCGGCGGAATCATATAACCTGTCCCGGCAGACGGTGCGGAGACTGTGTTTTGAGCTGGCTTCGTCCATATATTTCTCTTATCTTGGTGAAGCCGGCGAGACGGAGGCCGGGAAGCTGGATGCATTGTCGAAGAGCCTAAGATCCGCATCCAGGGAAGAGGCCTGCGCGGTGACGGAGATGTTCTTAAGCCAGATGCTTGGAAGCCAGGAGGAGAACGTGCATGATATTGTCGCGAAGGCGAAGTACTACATAGCCGAGCATCTGACAGAGGAGCTTACGGTGTCGAATATTGCCGTATCCCTCTATATCACGCCTAACTATTTCTCGCGATTGTTTAAACGGGTGACGAAGGAAGGGTGCAATGAGTATATTGTGAGGAAACGGATTGAGAAGGCGAAGTCGCTGCTTGACACGACCAGCCTTAAGATCGGGGAGATTGCTATGATGGTGGGGTATCGGGATACCAATTACTTCTCCCTGGCGTTCAAAAAGCATACGGGGAAATCGCCTACGAAGTATCGGGAGGAGATACAGGGAGTCAGCGAGACGTTGTCATTGTGACAGCAAGGAGTGCAGCCGCAGGCGGGGAAGGGGTTCTATTCCCAGGCTAAAGCAGGCGGCAGGCAGAGTGTGATAGATTAAGGATTAAGAAAAGGAGTTGCGGATATGGGAAATTACAGAAAAGAAAGAGCAGAAGCAAGAAAGAAAGCAAAGGAACTGGTATCAAAGATGACACTGATGGAGAAGGCTGCGCAGCTTAGGTACGACGCGGCGCCGGTGTCAAGGCTTGGTGTTCCGACATACAACTACTGGAACGAGGCGCTGCACGGTGTCGCAAGGGCGGGTGTCGCAACCATGTTCCCCCAGGCCATCGGAATGGCGGCAGCCTTCGATGAGGATGCTATGGAGAGGGTGGGAGATATCATCGCCACTGAAGGGAGAGCCAAGTATAATGAATATTCGAAGCATGATGACAGGGATATCTACAAAGGCCTGACCTTCTGGTCGCCGAATGTGAACATCTTCCGTGATCCGCGCTGGGGAAGGGGACACGAGACTTACGGTGAGGATCCGTATCTGACTTCAAGGCTCGGCGTCAGATTCGTAGAGGGGATCCAGGGCGGCGGCCCCGTGATGAAGGCGGCGGCATGCGCCAAGCATTATGCTGTCCACAGCGGGCCGGAGGCGATCCGCCATGAATTTGATGCCGAGGTCAGCATGAAGGATATGTGGGAGACTTATCTTCCGGCTTTTGAGGCGTTGGTGAAGGAAGCGGATGTGGAGGCTGTAATGGGCGCCTATAACCGGACCAACGGAGAGCCGTGCTGCGGCCATAAGTACCTGATGGAGGAAGTCTTAAGAGGAAAATGGGAGTTTGACGGGCATTATACTTCTGACTGCTGGGCGATCAAGGATTTCCATGAGAATCATCAGGTGACGAAGAATGCCAGAGAGTCGGCGGCGCTTGCGTTAAAATGCGGCTGCGACGTGAACTGCGGCAATACCTACCTTCATCTGTTAGGCGCTGTGGAGGACGGATTGATCACGGAAGAGGATATCACCGTTGCGGCGGAGAGACTTCTGACATCCAGATTCCTTATGGGATTATTCGACGGAAGTGAGTATGACGATATTCCGTATGAAGCGGTAGAATGCAGGGAGCATCTTGAGGAAGCCCTTAATATGGCGAGAAAGGGGAGCGTGCTTCTTAAGAATGACGGGGCGCTTCCGCTTGACAAGTCTAAGCTTAAGACGATCGGCGTCGTGGGACCGAATGCGGACAGCAGGGCGGCTTTGATTGGTAATTATCATGGGACGGCTTCCCGCTATATCACAGTTCTGGAGGGAATCCAGGATGAAGTGGGCGACGATGTACGTGTGTTGTTCTCAGAGGGCTGTCATCTGGAGAAGGACCGTGTGGAGAATCTTGCGTGGAGCCAGGACAGGATCTCGGAAGCGGTGATCACGGCAGAGCACAGTGATGTGGTGATCATATGCGTGGGACTGGATGAGACGCTGGAGGGCGAAGAAGGAGATGCCGGAAACAGCGATGCATCCGGCGATAAGAAGGATCTGCATCTGCCCAAGGTACAGGAAGAGCTGATCGAGGAGGTAACGGCGGTAGGGAAGCCGACCATCGTTGTCCTCATGGCGGGAAGCGCGATCGATCTGAACTACGCCGAAGAACATTGCAACGCGGTTCTGATGGCATGGTATCCGGGGGCAAGAGGCGGAAGAGCGGTAGCAGATATCCTCTTTGGAAATGTATCGCCGTCAGGCAAGCTGCCGGTCACATTCTATAAAGGTCTTGAAGACCTGCCGGAATTCACGGATTATTCCATGAAGAACCGTACTTACCGTTATATGGAGCAGGAGGCGCTGTATCCCTTTGGTTATGGTCTTACTTACGGGGATGCTGAGGTGAAGGAAGCGAAGGTATCAGGCGAGGTGACGAAGGAGTCGGATATCCGGGTAGAAGTATTTCTTAAGAATGAGGGAGATACGGATACGGATGAGGTGGTACAGATCTATATCAAAGATCTGGATTCTAAGCTTGCCGTGCCGAATTATAATCTGTGCGCATTCAAACGTATTTCCTTGAAGGCAGGGGAAGAGAAGAAGGTGGAGATGACGGTGCCGAACCGGGCCATGAGCGTGGTGGATGAAGAAGGAGAGCGTCACATTGACAGTAAGAACTTCAAACTGTTCGCAGGCTTCTCGCAGCCGGATGAGAGAAGCCGCAGGCTTACAGGGAAAGAGACTGTGGAGATCCCGGTGACGCTTCGTTAATGAGAAGTTGACAGAGAATAGACGGACGTTAGGAAAGGAAAAAGAAGGATGGTAAGACAGACAGGAAGAAGAATTGTTGTATCGGTGATGTGCATGATACTTCTTTTTACAGCCGGATGCTCCGGGAAGAATGAAGCCGGAGGGAATCAGGAGCAGTCCTTGGAAGAAGTCAGGGAAGATGACGCAGGGCAGGAAGAACAGCAGGGCAAAGATTCAGAACCGAAGCAGTTGAAGCAGGCAGAGAAGCCGCAGTTTATCCCCCATGGGATCCGAAGTGTTTCTCTTACGAAGGACGGGGAGGAGTTCCTTCATATATCGAGAGAGCCGGCCGAGTATAAGATGAATTTTGACTATTGGGAAGTCCTGAATCCGTACGATGAGAATGTTACTATGAATACAGAGGTCATGTTCGAGATGTTTGGCGAGCTGTGCGGTCTTGCTTTTGATACGCCTGTCAAGGTTGAGGAAGGAACCGATACGGGGATTGCGGATTCGGATATGGGTTATACGGTGGAATATGTGGACACGGCAGATGATTCAAAGGCGCAGAGTACGGAGGATGCCGATACGGCAGCAGAGGTGATCTTAGGTAACGAAGACGGCAGCGGCGGACGGTATGCGGCTGTTGCGGGCAGTGAAGATCAGGTCTATGTCCTGCCGGAGGAAACTCTTAGGATGGTCTTTGGCCGTGAACCCTTCGATTACATCCTGAAGATCCCGGTTCTGATCTCTGCCGATACGTTAAAGGGCATTGTGATAACGGCAGAGGATCGTCAGTATGAGATTCAGGTGGATACGGCGGCGGACTCCTATAAATTTGGCAGGAAAAAGGTTGACAAGAATGAATTTGCCGCTCTGTACCAGGCAATATCCGGGATCATACTGGATTCTGAGATTGACGGGGAGAGAGACGGTGAGAAGGAGGAGCCCAAGCTTACGGTGGTCTTTGACAGGAACATGGAAGATGCGCCTAAGGTGCAGGTGTCTTATTATTCTTATGATGATGAATTTGATTCTGTGGAGATTGACGGAGAAGAACGGTTCCTGGTTAAGAAGGAAGAGGTAGAGGCGTTGATCGGGCAGATAGAAGAGGCGTTTTAACAGAAGTTTATTGCGGATGTAGAGGGAGAAGGCAGGTACTTTCCGGCAGGCTGTAGGAACAAGGTTCAGGCAGCCTGGCAGGAAAGTACCTGCCTTATTATATTTTAATCCCACCAGAAATACCACACATCCGACTCTTCAAGCCCTGCCGCCAGTTCCGACAGAGTGTAGGTCTCTGTCCCCTGGTTGACCCTGTCAGGACAGAAAGCGTAGTGTTCCTTCGCCGCTTCGAGGCTGTCCTGCCCGTTCAGCTTGAAAGGCGCATAAAATTCTATTATATCCTGGGTAAATACGGCCGGAACCGCCTTATACTTCTCGTACCAATATTTGCAGATGGCGATCATATCTTCTGTGCGGGGACAATCATTCCATCCGCCTGCAGACAGGAAGCCAACGAGTTCCCACGGATTCCTGACAGGGATCTCCAGAAGCACTGTGTCCGTTTCCAGTTTGCTGCTGCGCATATCTACATAGGCGACAAAACGATCAACGACCTCTCCTTCCGTCTCATCTCCAATGAAGTCTTCCATACTTTCATATTCGTAATCTTCAAAGAAAGTATCGAAGCGTTCTTCCAGAATCTCTTTGCCATTGTCGCTGCAGCCGGCTATAACGGAATCCTTGTCAAAACCTTTTTCCTCCATGTATTCGAACTTTCCGGCCGTATACAGGTCAAGCATAAGGATTGCCGGGAAGAATCCATTTTCCGGCCGGTTTCGAAGGAAGTCCGGTATGCTTCATACAATAGTTCAGGGTCAGAACCTTTTTTGAAAACAGTATAATTGCATTGTAAAATTTTTTCTATTTTTTTAATTATTTTAGTCGGCCTCATCCTATACCTCACCTTTCTGCTACAGGAATATATATTTTAAAATAAATAGTACCGCCAGTACATACATTAATATGCTGATCTTTTTCTCCTTAACTTTTCCGGTGAGGAGATTCAGAGCGACATAAGAGATCACGCCCATGGATATACCTTCGGATATGCTGTAGAAGAACGGCATTGCCGCGATACAGATATAGCATGGAAGAGCCTCTGATATATCGCTGAAGTCAATATTGACCACATTGGTCAGCATATAGAAGCCTACTACGATCAACGCCGGCGCCGTCGCAAATGACGGGATCGCAAGGAAGATCGGAGAGAGGAACAGGGCAAGTCCGAAGAGGATAGCCGTTGTTACAGACGTAAGGCCTGTCTTGCCGCCTTCCGTTACACCGGAAGCGCTCTCTACGAAGGTAGTAGTCGTCGTTGTCCCAAGCACCGCGCCTGCAGTTGTGGCAACCGCGTCTGCCAGAAGAGCGCCCTTGATCCTTGGGAGCTTCCCTTCCTTATCCAGCATATCAGCCTTTGACGCCACACCGATCAACGTGCCGATGGTATCGAACATATCAACAAATAAGAACGCGAAGATCACCACGATAAAGTTCAGGGAAAAGATTCCGCCGAACTGAAGCTTGCCAAGGACCGGCATGATACTGGGCACCGACAAACCATTGCTGAAATCCGGCAGAAGGCCGTAGAATCCAAGTTCCGGATTGGGAACGTATAGTCCTGCAAGCTGACAGATGATTCCAAGGATCCATGTGATCAGAATTCCCCATAAGATATTGCCCTTGATGTTCTTGATGACCAGGATTCCCGTGATGGCTACGCCGATGACCGCAAGCAGAACGGTAATCCCCACATCGTTGAAACCGGCCTCTACGCCGTTGGCAAGATTGTATCCGTCTACGGAAAAGAGCTCGACCAGGGTAGCGCCGCTGATCACGATATTGGCATTCTGCAGTCCGATAAATGCGATAAACAGACCGATACCAACGCTGACTGCAGCTTTTAAGTTCAGCGGGATCGCGTTGAAGATCGCCTCACGTACATTCGTCAGGGACAGGATGATGAATATGATACCTTCCACGAATACAGCCGTGAGCGCAACCTGCCACTCGTATCCCATGCCGAGAACCACCGTGTATGCGAAGTATGCATTCAGGCCCATGCCCGGTGCAAGTGCGAAGGGGTAATTCGCCAGAAATGCCATCAGAAGCGTACCGATTAATGATGCCAGCGCCGTCGCCGTGAACACTGCGCCCTGGTCCATACCTGCCACTGCAAGGATGCTTGGATTCACGGCCAGGATATAGGCCATGGTCATGAAGGTTGTGATCCCGGCAAGCACCTCTGTCCGGACATCTGTGTTGTTGTCTTTCAATTTGAAGAGTTTTTCTAACATCTTCGTCCTCCTTTTCTCTCATGTCAAAACTGATAACCAACGAATATATTTTAGCAAAATAGTGTTCTAAAGTAAATGTTTTCTGAATATTTTCTCAAAGTTCCATTTTTTGGTAAAATGCAGTACAATAGAATATATTAAGTGATTGAAAATGCCAAAAAGGAGACCGATTCCCATGAAAAGAAGAAAAAGAATCTATCTGTACATGACTCTTGTCTTACTGTTTCTCTATATCGGGCTGGTGCTGCTATTGTATTCCTTTGAATATCACAGCAGCAGTGCAACGATCCGAACACTTACGGATGCCTTCTGGTATTCGCTGGTCACGCTGACTACGGTGGGTTATGGTGATCTGACTCCGGTAACGCCCTTGGGACATGCGGTGGGAGTCGTGTTTCTCTTAATGTCTGCCGGTCTGTTGGTAACGTTGTTTGGTGCAGTCGTATCCTTTGTCACAAGCGAAGGTCTGCCGCTTTTGATGCTCGGTTTTCAGCGCAGGAAGAACTGGTATTATTTTGCGGATTACGGTGCGGAAGCGAATACTTTGGCCGGAAATATCTGCAAGGAGGATCCGGATTCCGTGATCATTTTCGGAGAGAAGAGGGACGAGCAGATGGAATTCCCGGATTATCCCTGCCTGTTTATCAGCGCCTCTCCTGCCCGAATTGTTGCATGTAAGAAGAACGTTGGTACAAGGTGTAAGATATTTCTTATGAAGGAAAATGATATCGGCGTGAACAGCCGTGCCGTCGATCTGCATAAGCTGCCGGTGGAGGTCTATGCGAGAACAACGAACGGGCAGGATCATCTGTCGGGAAATATTAATTTCTTCCACAGCTATGACTGCTGCGCCAGGCAGTACTGGCGTTCCAGGCCGCTGTGCAGTCATGAGAATATGATCGTGATCATCGGATTCGGCAATTATGGACGATGTATTCTGGAACGGGCGATCCTGACCAATATCATTTCTGTGGATCAGCACGTAGCTTACCATATATTTGGAGATGCGAGAGAATTCCTTGCGATGCATAACCATCTGCATGAGACATTTTCCCTGGGTGAAGAGTCGCAGACAACGGATTCACTGATCTTTCACGAAGAACCCTGGGAGACACATCATAGGCTTCTTAAGCGGGCGGACCGTATTATCATCTGTACGGATGACGAGCCGGAGGGGTGGAGTATCTTCTGGCGGCTCAATAGATACTATATGCTGAACGGATCTATTAATCTTCACAGTAACCGGAAGGCGCCGGGAGTGTCTTATTTCGGAACGAATGAGGAGATATATACCCCGGACCAGATCATGCGGACTACGCTGAACAAAGCGGCCGTTATGATCAATGACATCTTCCGAAGATCGGTTTCTTATCCCACGCTTAGCTGGGAGGATCTGGATGATTTTCACAGGGAATCCAAGATAACGGCTGCGGACCATCTGCTGATGAAGATCCGCATCCTTCTGGAGGATGAAACGATTACGGAATTAACAGCTGATATGGCCGAGAAAGCGTATCGGAGATATTGTGAGACGAAAGCAGATAAAGCCGTGGAGGATATGTACCGGAGAATAGACCATCTGCGTTGGCTCCGGTTCTATACGTTCTATAATTGGAGTTATGGGCCGGTGAGGGACGATGCAGCAAGGCAGCATCCCATGCTCTCTACTTATGCCGGGCTTACCGCGGAGCAGAAGAAAGAGCGGGATGCTGCCTGGGAACTACTGGGCAGTATCTCTGTAATGCTTTAGATAGAAATTATCTAATAGAAATAATGGAACCAGTCAAAGTCCGCGTGATTCTCGCTTTCACTGCCGTTGGAGGATGCATACATTCCCATATAAGCTCCGGTAAATCCGCCGTTTACAGTGGAGCTTAGGAGTGCAGCATCAAGCCCGTCCATGGCGCAGATCATTTCTCGTTCCGAATATCCGTAATAGAAACTGTAGGTAGTCTCGTTGCACTGGGCAGAGAGATAGATGCGTTCTGCGGGTTCCACAGGCAGTTCTCTGAGGATGGAATATGTCCCGGATTCTGTCTTTGCGACACGGAGTATGGTCTGCCCGTTCTTTATAGCCTTGGTAAATATGTAGTTAAAACGGTCGTCCTGGATGAGGACTAATCCGGCTTCTTCCATATGGCTGGCAGGTGTAAATTCCATGGCAGTTTTGGCCTGACAGAGCTTATGCTGCTGCCTGCGGCCGATGAAGGCAGGGGTCGTGATCTCTGAGATTCTGTCTGGACACAGCGTAAGCCGTAGGAATCCTTTGCGCTCTGTGAGTGAGTAAAAAGGCGTTACCGGCGGATGGATGGTATTCCAGATCATTGCCAGGGTATCCGATTCGAAATCGTCATTCGGGTCGGCAAGCGGCACGTAGGCTGCCGGAAGATTTGGAAGGCGTTCTTCACGATTGATCAGTCCAGTCTCATTGGCAAGCCTGAGCCAGCCGTCTTCATCCCAGATCACAGGAGCCATGAAGGTTTCGCGTCCGAGATTATAGTGGAAATGTCCGCAGTTTTCCGTGGTGGATATGGAAGAATCGTTCTGGTACGGACGCACGGCGAGCAGTACCATCCACCATTCGCCGTTCTGTGTCTCCACGATATCCGCATGGCCTGTTACGGAGATATCGGAAAGCGGCGGGAGATGGCGGTGACTGACGATAGGATTCCTTGGACAGATCTCATAAGTCCCGTCAATGGCAGTACACCTTGCCATCATTACGCTGTGGTTTATGAAGGTGCCTCCTTCTGCGACCATCAGATAATAGTATCCGTCCTTTTTGTAAATATGCGGCGCCTCGATCCATTTGCTTCGGGACTTGCTGCCGTCCCATATAATACGGCGTTCCCCCTTGAACTGGAATGTCCCGGGATCCAGTTCACACAGATAGATGCCGTGGTGCCCTTCATAGAGCGCTTCCGGGCAGATATAATTGCCGGCATACCACATGGAACCGTCGTCATCAAAGAAGAGACTGGAATCAATGCCGTCTGCATGTTCTACGAAGACCGGATCGCTCCAGGGACCGACCGGATCCTTGGCTGTGATGATGTAGTTGTCCCTTCTTGCCTCTCTTCCCTCAGATACGAAGGTATTGATGATATAGAAGGTTTCCTCGTGATACCGTATGGTGGGCGCCCATAATCCAAGCGACGTCTCGCAGTTCTTGTAATCGAACTGATCGGGACGTTCGATCCCGTGGCCGATCTGCTCCCAGTGGATCAGATCACGGCTGTGGAATATAGGGAGACCCGGATAATATACGAAAGACGAGGTTACCATGTAATAATCCTCTCCGACTCTGCAGATCGACGGATCTGGATAGAAGCCGGAGAGCAGCGGGTTTTGAAATGTTTGTTTGATCATAGGAAATATCCTCCTTCAATGTGAAATGTATTGTGATTCATGGCTTATGGATCAGTGTCCATATAACGTTTAAAAACTCGGTTCAGGCAGAAAGAGCTAAAGAACGTAACCAGTGCAAATCCGATGAGAATCCAGAACAGCATGGCAAACTTAAGGATCCTAGTGTTGATTCCGAAGCTGACTGCCAGGGGAACTGCGGCGATCAGATATGCCGCGAGCACCCAGGGAAGGTGCGCGATGATCATTGCAAATGCATTCTTGGCAATGTTAAGGAATGTATTCTGGAACGTAGCAGTCAACGGGAACACGAATAAGAAATACAGACTGTATAAAATACCGAGCCCCCAGGTGATCACCGTATATATCTGAAACATAGCTCCTCCGTTTACAGCGGCGGCAATGTATAATACACGGAGCTGAAAGTACAGCAGCAGTTCAATCAGCCAGAAAGCGGTCGCCTGTTTGAAATTCTTTGCAAAGTCCTTAAAATACCCCTGAATGATATAACCTTCTTCGTTGCGGGCCATTTTCAGAGTGATGGAATAGAGGGCGGTGACAGAAGCCCCAATGGTAAGAATCGGAAGACAGGTCAGGATAAATACAAAATTTAATAAGACCAGCTCGGTAAGTCTACTAAGAACCCGGGAAAATCTGCTGTCATAATTCATAAAATCAAACTTCAGGACAATCCCTCCTCTCGTTAGTATTCTTTCATGTACCGTTTTAGTATATCAGTAAAAAAAACAAGAAACAAGCAAAGAGGAGGATTTTACATAAAATCATAGAAAGTGTGTAGAAAAATTAAGCTGGAATCATCTGTTGTCCTGTGGGCGCCGGACTTTTAAGAGTCTTGTCTTCTGTGATGGCTTGGTGAGATCCCAAAGTAATTTTTAAAGGCGCGCGAAAAATTGAATGCATTTTCATATCCGGTCATTGCGGCGATTTCCTGGATCGACAAGAGCGGGTCGTGAAGCAAATTTTCAGCATAGGTCATCCGGCAAAACGTCAGATATGCCTGGAAAGACATATTATATTTTTCGTGAAATAATTTGCTTAAATGGGATGCGCTGATAAAATGCAGGTCCGCCACTTCTTTTAGGGTGATATGGCTTGTAAAGTTTTTGTCAACGTATTCTTTGATGTTTTCTATATTTGATTGGTTTTTCAGTTCTTTCGGGCAATAAGAGGCGTATGTCTGTAATTGCCGGTGCAGGAACTCTTCTAGCTCCGCATAGCTGGAAAAATCATAAAAAGACGGAAGATGTTCGATGTATTCGACATTACCGCAGCCAGCCGGGTTGGAACGAAGAAGGCCGGTAAAATAATTATAAAAATGTTTCAGATCTGTGATGTTCAGCCTGTGGAGCTGAGTACAGAGCTGATCCCAGAGATTACTGCTGTATAGCAATTCCGGTGATTTTAACAGATTAGAGATGATCTGCTTAATTTTCCCAGACTGTTTTCTGCCAGGAGTCGGGGGATCTGAGGCATATAGTTTCCCGTATCCCTCTAAGAGCCGGAAGGTGAGCCGGTTTTCAGCTTCGTAGTAGAGTGAGTAGACGGAAGCTAGGTTTCCTGTCCGGCTGATTCCGATTGCGAGTTCTGCGTTATCTGACGTTTCGGTACGGTTCAGAAGCATATCCCAGAGAGGAGCGAGGTCAGGCGCGTGCTGCGGGTAATTCAGAAGCAAGGCGGTCTTTTTTTCTGTTATGTCGGAGCATAGAAACGGGCCTGCAGTATGGCATGCGCAATAATCATAGATCAGTTCAATGATGTAAGCGGCAGTTTCCGTGTGATCTTTAGAACATGCGATGACAGAAAACATATAATTGCTATACGGCAGATAGGTTTGGATTTCTTTTGCATGGGAAGAACAGAATCGGTATTCCGGCTGTATTGCCGCTGCAAAAAGATGCCGTGACAAAGAGATCATTCTTTCCTGGAAATCGGTTCTCAGCAATTGGCACTGTTTTTCTATAAGTTTCTTCAACTGTTCGGAAATGACGGGCTTAAGCAGATAGTCTACGGCGCCGTTTTGAAAGGCGTTCCGCACATATTCATAATCGTCGTATCCGCTTAGGACCAGAAAACGGACAGGATACAGAGTTTTACTCAGCAGCTTGATAAGTTCTATACCGTTGATCCCTGACATTTTGATATCGGTAAGAACAATCTGCGGCTTGAACGTCCGGCAGATCGATAAGGCTTCTTCTCCGCTGTAACAGGTGCGGATCTCACCGAGTTCTGGAATCCCGAAAGTCATGATCATCGTACGGATTCCTTCGCAGATATAATATTCGTCATCAATGATTAAAAAGTTGATCGTCATTTTTCATACCTCCGGTTTCCTGAAATATCGGCAGGTGTACACAGACTTTGGTACCCTGGCCGTAAATGCTTTCAATAGTCAGTTTTGCATTGGCGCCGTAGATCAGTTGGATTCGTTCGTAGACATTGTGCAGTCCGATAAAAGATGAATTTGATTTTGGCGTTTGCGACAGGGGCGTGCCGTATAAGATGTTTTTCTGTATCTGTTTCAAATATGCTTCCTTGATTCCGATCCCATTGTCAGAGACTGCTATTTCCAGGGCGTGTTCTGTTTCCCAGATTTCCATCGTTATAAACATGTTAGAAGTGATACCGGAGGTTCCGTGGAAGATAGCATTCTCTACGATTGGCTGTAAGAGAAATTTAATCAATTTTCTTTCCAGAAGATCATCGGCGATCGAGATATTCAATTCTAGTTTCCCGATGAATTTCATGGAGTATACCTTGATCAGTGAACGTGTATTTTCTAATTCCTGTTCTACGGTGGAGTACAATCCGGTATCCTTAATATTATAGCGCAGCAGATGCCCGAAGTAAGAGATGGCGTCTGCCAGTTCGAAATTCCCGTTCTGCCGAGCATTTCCAGAAAAAATGCTCAATGTATTATAGATGAAATGCGGATTCATCTGAAATTGCAGAGCCTTGATTTGTGCGTTTTTGGCATCGGTTTCTTTTAAGATCATGTCTTCGATCAAAGTGTCGATTTTCTCCAGCAGCGTATTGTAACGCTGTGCGATAAATCCGATTTCGTCAGAAGAATTGATCGTAACCTTTCCGCTGAATTCGTTGGCAATGATCTGATCCATCTCTGTAATATTTGAATTGATTCTTCTGAAAATACTGCTGGTAACAAGCTGCATGATGACACACTGGAAAACGGTCATGACAATGAGCAGAAATGAGAGCTTAAAGGCAGGGTAGCTCTGCAGGTTTTTGTTATGCGGGTTCTGTGAAACAATGGTGACTGGGTATCGGGTCAGCGGTTGGCTCAATATGGAGGCGTCGGAGAAGTTAAGTTTCCGCTGCCGATTATTCTTGTCTTTCAGCTGCTTTACTGCATCCGGGTCGGGAGAGCACCCGTAAAAATTAGACAGATTATGAAAATATATAAAATATCCAGATGAGTGATTTTCGTAAACAGACAGCGAAGAAAAAAACTTTTGAGGATTTGCTTCAAAGATTAATACACCGCTGTAACCGCTTGAAAAATCCGGCTGTATTCTCTGAACGAAGATCATCAGCCTTCCGAATGTATGCGGATCTTCACCTTTCGCCTGATAAAAATCTTGTGTCTCTTCGGTTGAGAGACAGTAAAAATCAAAGCTTTTCTGTGAATTACGGAAATCCTGATAAAAGGGAAGCTGATACAACTTGGAAATATCATGGAAACTGCTTAATTCCGGGATATCCGGGTTATTAGTGTATATGCTGGCATCCTTTAATCCCAGGTTTTGGTATTTAATGGAATATTTTAGGTCGATCAATATCTCCTCGCTGTTATATTTTGCCCAGGTGGGATACATGGCAAGGTCGGAGCGTGTAACAAGCGAAGAGATGGTGCTTCGGTATACAAGGGATTGGGACAGATCTTCTACGGACGTTAAGGATGTATCCAGACTGTTTGCCAGTTGGGATACGGCAGACTGACGTTCCTGAAGCATCTGTTTGTTGAATTGGCGTGACTGCACGGAATAAAGAACAAATGCAAATACAAGGGTGGGCAGCGTGACCAGAAATATATTCATTAATATTAATTTTTTAGATAGATTCATATTTTTAAATAATGTCATTTGACCTCTCCTGTCCCATAAGAAATAGTGGTATTAGTTTACCATAAAACAGTACGTTTCATCATCAATGCTGATAAAGATAAGTGAAAATGATATGAATTCACAAGTTGTGATATGTTGTCGGAAAAGTGTGGATGATATACTGGAACCATAATTAATAATAAAAAGCTGAAGGGAGGATAGTCTGAATATTCAAGCGAAAAACTGATGAAAGGAACGACAGGTAAAGAAGGAGGAAAAGATGATTAAGTTTAGGTCAGAGAAAATTCAAAAGTGGGTAGTACTTTTTTGTGTATCTTTGGTGGGGGGAATTATCACAAAACTGCCGTATCTTAAGGATACATATTTTTCGACACTGGAATCAGCGACCGGTTCTACAAAAGCGCAGCTTGGTCTTTTGCTGACGATGTACGGCATTATTAATTTTATCTGCTATTTTCCGGGAGGAATGCTGGCGGATAAGATTTCACCGAAGAAGCTGATTATATTCTCATGCTTTGGAACAGGCGCAGTAGGATTATGGTATTCAATGCTTCCGGGATTTGGAGCGTTGATGGTCATTCACGGGTTATTTGGAATTACGACAGTATTTACATTCTGGGCGTCTATGGTTAAGATTACCAATAATCTTGGACGGGGCGATGAGCAGGGCAAGCTTTTTGGATTTCTGGAAGGCGGAAGAGGACTGGTAGGAACTGTGGTAGCCCTGGGTTCTGTGTGGGTATTTTCCAGATTTACAGATGAGGTGCTGGGACTCACGGGTGCGATTCAGTTCTACAGTGCTATGATGATAGTTGCCGGCGTTCTGGTCATTCTGTTTGTTCAGGATCCTAAGGGTGCGGTAGAAGCAGATGGTACAGAGCTAAAAGACAGCAGTAAGATCACATGGGAAGATTTTAAGAAGGTAGTGAAGATACCGCGTGTATGGATGGTAGGAGCTATCGTGGCGTGTAACTATTCGGCGGTGATCTTCTTTGGATACTTGACACCGTATTTTACAGAGATATACGAGATGAATAATTCGGCAGTGGCTTTGCTTGGCGTATTCCGTGCATACGCACTGATGCTGATCGGATCGCTGCTCGGCGGATTTATGGCTGACAAGATGAAGAGCGTTATTAAGTTTATGCAATATGGATTTGTGGGAATGACCGTTTTTTCCTTCCTCTATCTGCTGATCCCGACAAACCGATCTCTGTTATGGGTAGTAGTAGTGAATTTTGTCCTTCAAGGATTAAGCTTGCTGGCGGTGAAGGCATTGTATTTTGCTCCGATCGATGAACTGCGTATCTCGAAGAGCCTTGCAGGTACCGCGTCGGGAATCATCTCAGTTGTAGGGTATGCGCCGGAGATCTACCTGTATACGGTGGCAGGGAGTATCCTGGATAAAAATCCTGGTATTGCGGGTTACAGAATGATTTTTATAGCTACAGGGATCGTCTCTGTTGTCGGTCTGGTTCTGGTAATCATTCTGAAGATTCAGAACCTTAGATATTTGGAAGAATATAAAAAGTAGGAGGAAACAGGAAATGTTGACAACATCAGTAAATACAGATTATAACAATGATCTTCATGATTGGGGAGCGATCGAACACCAAATCAAATATATCGCTGAGGCAGGATTTTCCCATACCCAGTGGATCCATGACTGGGAGGGAGAATATATGTACAGTAAGAGCGAGATGCTTCAGGCAAGAGACGTGCTGAAGCATTATGGACTTCATGCGCACTCCATTCATGCTACAGAAGGCGGATTCAGAGGAAAAATCGTGAATGGAAAGAGGATTCCTTCTGTAAGAGAGCGGTGTAGCAGGATCCGCAAGGATTATACGAATCCGAATGAATATCTTAGAGAAGCAGGGGTGGACCTGTTGAAGAATAGGATAGACTTGTGTACCCATATCGGAGCCCGTGTTATGGTATTGCATATGCAATTGCCATTCGGTATGTTTGCAAGGAGTACGGATGATATGGAAGATTATTATAGGCAGGTGTATAAATCATTCGATGAGATACAAGGTTATGCGAAGATGGCGGGAGTTAAAATAGCATTGGAAAATCTTTTGTTTACGCCGTTAGAGTACCAGATTGATAAGTTTGAGCGTATTTTCTCTAGATATGACGAAGAATTTGTGGGATTATGTTATGATTCTGGACATGCCAGCATTATGTGCCAGGATAATTACTATCTCTTCCTGGAAAAGTATCATGACAGGCTTTATGCGACACATCTGCAGGATACTGACTCTATAGAACCGGAAAAACTGGATGACGATATCGCAGTGGAGAAGGCTGACGCCCACCGTCCGCCGTTTACAGGAGTACTTGATTGGGATAGGGTTGCATATTGGGTCGCAAGGTCGCCGTTAGAGCTTCCGGCTGATTTTGAAATAGGGTTAAAGTACGGTTCGGAATTTGATTCTGTTCAGGAAGAGATGGACATGCTGCGCGATACCCATGAGAAGGCGGTCCGGTTCCACCAGATGGTATTAGCGAAAAAGGAAGGCTGATTTTGTCCGCTGTGAGATCAATGTGTGAAAGGAAGGGCAGGAAAAGATGAAGAGAATGAAAGTTCGCAATAAGAAAGAGAATCTTGCCGGCCTGCTTTTTATCATGCCGGCGCTGATCCCGATGGCAGTATTTTGGATTGGGCCGGTCTTGTACTCTGTTGGGATGAGCTTTACAGATTGGGATATGATATCTGATCATTTTAATTTTGTAGGATTTTATAATTATATTAGTCTGATAGGACAGCATGATTTTACAGAGGTGCTTTGGAATACTCTGGCTTTTGCGCTTGGGACCGTTGTTCCGAGTATCGTCCTTGGACTATTGGCGGCGCTTGCTTTAAATCTTGCTAAAAGAAGTTCAGTATTCTATCGGGCGGTCATATTCGCGCCTTATATTACGCCTATGGTAGCAGTTAGTATTGTGTGGTCCTGGATATTTGAACCGAGAGTTGGCATTCTGAATTATCTGTTGGGGTTCTTGGGAATACATGGAATTGAGTGGACGCAGAGTATGGATACGGCTATGCTGTCGGTCATCATAGTGACGGTATGGAAACAGATCGGCTGGACAATGCTGTTCTATTTGGGAGCGCTGCAGAAAGTCTCTGCCAATCTGTTAGAAGCGGCAGCCATTGACGGTGCGGATTCTGTGAGGAGATTCTTTTCCATTACACTGCCGATGATATCGCCGACGACGTTCTTTCTTTTGATCATTACGACGATCAATTCCCTGCAGGCGTATGATCAGATCCAGGTGTTAACTCAGGGGGGACCGGCAGGTTCGACCAGAACGCTTTTGTATTATTTTTACCAGGAGGCTTTTGAATCCTTTAATACAGGTAAAGCCTCTTCGGTGGCTGTAATACTGGTGATCCTTACGGCGCTGCTGTCATTGATCGAGAAAAGGGCATCAAAGAATTCAGTATACTATGGATAGGGGTAGTCGTATGAGAAGAAAACAAGTAAAATGGAAGCATATCTGGATCCATGTATGTCTTGCGGCAGCGGGTATCATCGTCGCATTCCCATTTCTGTGGATGCTGACCAATTCTATCAAGACGAAGGATGAGATCTGGCAGATGCCGCCTAAGCTTATGCCCAAGGCGGCACAGTGGGTGAATTATCAAGATGCGTTGGCGGATGGGATGTTTTATAAGTATATGTGGAACAGCAGCTATACCGCGGTTATTACGACCGCCATTGTGTTGGTGAACTCTGCTCTGTTTGCCTACGCGCTGGTCAACATAAAATTTTACGGAAAGAAGATATTGGTGATCATCATCACCCTCACTTATATCATGCCGGTGGCGGCGACCTATATCCCTTCCTATATCATTGTCTCTAAGTTGGGGCTTATGAATACTCATTTGGGATATATTTTGTCCAGTTCGGTAAGTATATTTAATATATTTTTTTTCTGGACGACGTTTTCGCAGATCAATGATTCCATATTGGATGCGGCAAGAGTTGACGGGGCCGGTCATTGGACGATATTCACTAGGATCGTTAGCCCGATGTCGGTGTCTTCCTATGTGACGTTAGGAATTCTGTCCTTTATAGGTAATTATAACAATTATTTATGGCCTTCTTTGATTATAAAGGATAAGGAGAAATATTTCGTAAGTATGGGGCTTAGAACGTTTTTTTCATCTGACGGAGCTTACGGAATGCAATGGGGGGCTATTATGGCGGCTTGCTGTGTAATTATATTTCCGTTGCTGATTCTCTTCTTTTTTGGTCAGAAATGGATCATTAAAGGGATTACGAATGATGCAGCGGTAAAAGAATAAGAGAAGATAGAGGAGATGGGAGAATGAAGAAGATATATGCGGTTATATTAACGCTGGCTATAGCGGTGTCGGCGGTTGGATGCGGTAAGAGTTCAAAACCGGAGGAACATGGGCAGGACGGAGTCGTCCAGATTGAATTCTGGTACGGGCTTGGAGGGGAGCTTGGGAAGACGATGGAGAATGTGATCAAAGAATTCAATGATTCCCAAGACCGCATAGAAGTAATCGGTGTACAGCAGTCAAGCTATGATGAGACAAAGAAGATGGTGCAGGCGGCGATGGCATCCGGTACAGTCCCGGCTACTACCCTTCTGGGCTACGACGCGCTCAATATGTTTAAGGGGAGAGGAGTGTTAGAGCCTCTGGACAGTTATATTGAAGAGGATGAAGACTTTCAGAAAGAGGACTACTTTGAAACATTCCTGGAATATTGCATTGATATGGAAGGACAGACTATCGGTCTGCCGGTCTATGGCACGACACAGGTGATGTATTACAGGAAGGATGTATTTAAAGAAGCAGGAATCAACCCTGAGGATGCATTCAAGAATTGGCAGTCGTTGGCAGAGGCAGCAGAAAAGCTCACGGTCGTGGAGAACGGAGAGACGGTTTTTTATGGCTGGGAGCCTATGTATGATGAGATGAATCTGAAAGACATAGCGTACAGTAACGGCGGAGATGTTCTGAGTGAGGACGGTACGAAAGTTACAGTCAATACTCCGGAATGGGTGGAAGCTTGGGAAAGTGTGCGGAAATGGATTCATGAAGATAAGATCATGAGGATTCATTTTGGCGGTGACGGTTGGGAATACTGGTATAAAACGATTGATGACGTTATGCAGGACCGGGCGGCAGGATATACTGGTTCAAGCGGGGATCAGGGAGATCTGGATTTTAATAAGATCGCAGCGCATATCCAGCCAGGATTCAATGATAATCCTCCAAGTCCGTATGCAGACGCATTGACTTGCGCAGTATTATCCAAAGCTTCTAAGGAAGAGAAGCAGGCTGGGTTTGAATGGCTGACATATCTGACCAGTGCCGAAAGTACAGCAAAGTTTTCAATGAAGACGGGATATATACCGGTAAGGAAGAAGGCGCTTGAGGATGAGGAGTTTAAGAAGTATCTTGAAGAACATCCAGAGGCAAAGGTGCCGATCGAGCAGATGGAATTTTCTCAGATGAATTTTATCGATCCTACCGGCGGTAAGATTCTGCAGGCACTTGCGGATGCGGCCGACCTGGTGGAAATCGAGAATGTACCGGCACAGGAAGCCTTGGATAAAGCCCAGGAGATCGGGCAGGCTGCATTGGATGAATATTTGAGTACGCAGTAGGATTATGGAAGAAAAGAAATCTATTAGAAAAGAAAGCTTCTTGATCTGTATTACATGGATAACTTATTTTACCGTATATCTGGGCAGGCTGAATATCTCAGCCTGCATCAGTGATATGGTCGCTGACCTTGATGTGACGAAGGAAAGTATTGGAATTGTAATTTCTGCCTTTTTCCTTGCTTATGGTATGGGGCAAGTGCTAAGCGGGATTCTTGGCGACTATATTTCTCCGATTTTGTTGGTTTTTCTTGGGGTTTTAGGAAGCGGGGCTGCGAACAGCATATTGGGGTGTCTTAGCAGTATTTCATGGATGACGGTGATATGGTCTGTGAACGGATTGTTTCAAGCGTTTATCTGGGGACCGATGGCAAGATTCATAACAGAATTATCCTCTCCGGGAATGAGTGCGAGGATCTGCCTTCTGCTGTCGACGACGGGACCGGCGGGGATGCTGTGCGCTTATGGATACAGTGCCGTTTGTCTGAAGTATTTAAGTTGGAGATATTGTTTTGGGGGAGTTGGAGTGTGGACCTTGGTGAGCGCGATGTTTTGGTTGATCGGCTGCCAGATAATGACCAGGGACTGCAAGATCCCATTGATCATATGTAAAGAAGATGGCAGAAAAAGGAATGAGGGAATTAAAGAATTTTGGCGGTTACTGATTCAGTCGGGATTAGCAGGAATTATTATTATTTCTTGTATCCATGGAATTCTGAAAGACGGGATCTCTACATGGATACCGACTTATCTGGCGGACAGTTTCCACATAAGTTCTGTAGTTTCTGTAATGATGACCATGGTGCTGCCAGTCGTGAATCTGATTGGAGTATTTTGGGCAGATAATTGGAACCGAAGATGGTTCCATACGGAAGTTAAAACAATAGCGGTTTTCTTCGGACTTGCCTTTGTGACGCTTCTGTGTATGATGGCATGGGGGGATAACAAAGCGGTATTTTCGCTTGCTTTTTTGGGGGTTATCACAACGGTCATGACGGGAATCAATACGCTGATTATCAGTTTGATTCCGCTTCATTTTAAAAAGTGCGGCAAGATATCGACGGTGATAGGAATTCTTAATATGGCTGCCTATGCGGGGACAACGATCGCCAGTTACGGATTTGGGTGGATCGCTGACCGGTGGGGCTGGGGAACTCTTCGAATTGGCTGGTGTGTCTGTGCTGCCGCGGGATGTATCGTGAGTCTTATAGGATGGAGAAAATGGGATTCATTTCGGGCGGAATGGTAAGATTGTTTGCAATGCAAAATAGGTACAAAATAGTCTGGGAAAGAAAGTAGAGTTTAGAAATTCTTTGTGATATAATACCAACAAAAGGTGGTAATGTCTATGAATATCATGGGAATAGATATCGGTACAACATCGGTCAGTATTGTACTTATAGAGAAAGAAAGCGGGAATCTGATTGCCCGCGAGACGGCAGAGCACAGGTCTTTTCTTACCGGAGGCACGCCTGAAGAAAAGATACAGGATCCAGAGAGGATCTATAAGATCACCAAAGAGAAGACAGAAGCATTGATCCGTATCTATGGAATTCCTTCCGGTATCGGCCTTACCGGGCAGATGCACGGAATGTTGTATGTAGATGAGGAGGGCAATGCGGTCAGCCCGCTGTATACCTGGCAGGACGGCAGCGGAGACAAGCTTCTTGATAGCGGAAGGAGCAGCGTACAGATATTGAAGGAAGCGGCGGGAGCGGTGTCAGCAGGATATGGTCTGGCCACGCATTATTATCTTCAGAAGAAGGGAAGAATTCCAAGAGACGCAAAGAAGATGACTACGATCAGCGATTATGTCGGAATGAAGCTCTGCGGACGTACAGAGCCGGTGATCGGCATGGATATGGCATCAAGCTGGGGATGCTTCGACTTAGAGAAGAAGGAATTTATGTACGATGCGCTGAAGGAAGCAGGGACCGACATTTCCTTTCTGCCGAAGATTCGGACAGAACATTTTATTACCGGAGAGACGGCCGAAGGGATTCCGGTCATGGGAGCGATCGGGGATAATCAGGCAAGCTTTTTTGGATCTGTTGACGATCTCTATGATACGGTTTTGATCAATATCGGCACCGGAAGCCAGGTGACGTTTGCTTCGGAGAATTATACCGCGTGTAATGGAAACCTGGAACTTCGCCCATGTATGAAGGACAGTTATATATTGGCGGGATCGTCTCTTTGCGGAGGACGGGCTTATGCGATGCTGGAGCAATTCTACAGAGAAGTGTCCGGCAGGGGAGGAGGGGATCATTATAAGATTATGTATGAACAGGCAAGTGATTTTATAGAGCAGTACGGGGTTGATGCGGCATGGAAGGTTAAGACAACCTTTTCAGGAACCCGCAGCGATCCAGGTAAGAGAGGAGAGGTTGCAGGAATCAGTACAGAGAATTTTCATCCGGGCGCGCTGACGGCAGGGGTGATCATAGGAATATTGGATGAACTGCATCAGTATTATATTGAGATGTGCGAACTGACGGGAAGGAAAGCGCATCGTCTGGCCGGGGCGGGGAACGGATTGCGGAAAAATCCTCTGATGCAGAAGTTGGCAGAAGAAATGTTCGGATTAAGGATAGAGATTCCTCCATATGAGGAAGAAGCGGCATGCGGCGCGGTACGGTGTATGAAGTCCCTTTGCGATAAATCTTTTCTTTTTTAGGTAATATATTTACTTCGGTAAGCGGTAGGAGATTTTCCTACTGCTTTTTTGAATAGCTGACTGAATTCCAGTTGGTTCTCGTAACCGACCATATAAGATATATCTTTGATAGAATAAGCGGAAGTTTCTAAAAAATTACAGGCAGCAGAGATCCGTTTATCAATAATATATTGCTTCGGTGATAAACCGAATTCTTCTTTAAATGCCGAAGTTAGATAATTCGGGTGAATAGCAAATTCTCTGGCAATAGTTTGTACCTGTATAGGTTCGTTGTAGTAGCAGTCAATGTATTTCTTAATATCATGTAAATGCTGCCTTTTTTCTGTCTGATTCTAAGCTTTTTCACATCTGATCAGGCTGTTATAGAAATTGCGAAAGATATTATTTGTTTAGAAGCGTTTACGCTGCTATTCAAGGTTGGTAATTTTATGTTCAGCAATTCGTTAAAAGGGGTAGGGGATGTATATTATTGTGTGGCGCTGAGCGTGGTTTCAATGTGGGTATTTGGCGTGGGTGCTTCTTATATTTTGGGTATTGTGTTGGAGTGGGGAATTGTGGGTATCTATGCAGGGTTTTGCATGGATGAGGCGGTCAGATGTATGATGATGTGGGGTCGGTGGGGGACGGTTTGCAGAAAAAGGCCTAGTACATCATTGCATTAATTCTTGAGTAATAAGCACTTGCTATCCATGCCATCTGCACGCCTACGAACCTAGATGTAGCCCGCTACACCGTCGGTTCGTCGACTTACAGCTGACACGAATATCAAGTACTATTACTTCAAGATTAATGCAATAATGTACTAGTACACCGAAAAATAAGTTCCTAGCCATATAACGCAGAATGATTTTTTATATGCAAGGCGGAGGAATGAGGCGTAGTGGGCGCTACGCCGATTGACGGTGCTATGTGCCAGCGGCACATGTTCAGCACGGACCGTAACGGAGTGTAGACCAACGACGCAGATGGAAAATCAGGCAAGTTATATGGCTGGTTACTTATTATTCGGTGTACTAGAGATTCCGCTTCTTCTTGAGGCGGCGGTGTCCGCGGCGGCATGCCTTGAGGCGATGGGATCACGAATGAAGCGTTAACTGATAGGGAGCAGTTATATAATTACATTGCTTATGTCCTTCAAGTGTCGGAAAACGCAATTAATCAATACGATCGGATTGCGGATGCTATTTTGAAAATATTGCAGACCATGAAGGCGAACAGAATCCCTACGGCGAGGCTCTGATAGCTTTGCCATCAAAAACCTTCGTTAGTTTGATGTATCTAATTAAGCCAAAAAAGAATTGACAACTGATCATTAAGATGGTATTATAAGAAAAAAGAGAAACGTTTCGCTATATAATCTATAATTCCTCAAATGTATAGAATCCAAAAATTAGCAAATATTTGGAGAATTATGGATATATTAGAGAGGGGTATGTTTTGCTTTTTTTTACAACAAAAGGAGAAACGTTTCGCTAATTAAAGGAATCTTTATATGAAGAAGGAAGAAACAAAAATTACAATCAGTGATATTGCTGAAATGGCACATGTTTCGAAATCAACGGTATCCCATGTAATCAATGGGACTAAAAATGTAAGCGCTGATACGAAGAAGAAAGTGAAGAAAATTATAGACAGGACAGGGTATACACCGAATCTGGTGGCAAAGGCCTTGAAAAAAAGTGAGACGAAGACGATAGGGCTCATTGTATCGGATATCACGAATCAGTTTTTTATTGATGTGATACAGGCAATTAACGAAGAAGCTTTAAAGGATGGATATATGTTGATTCTTGGCGATTCGGATGACGATCCTAAGCAAGAATTAGAACTGATTCGGTCATTTAAAGAACGTTGTGTGGACGGCTTGATATTTTCTCCTACGACACATTCCGAAAAATATGCGGCGCCATATCTGGATAGCGTGAGTCTTCCGGTTGTATGCATTGACAGAACCTTGGATGATTGGAGAGATTGGGTAGGTACAGAGAATAGAAATGCGGCAAAGATGCTTACGAGACATCTGATCGAATTGGGACATAAGCGCATAGCGTTTATATCAGGACTCAGAGGAATCAATACGACAGAAGAGCGTATAGAGGGATATAAATGTGCGCTTCAGGAGTCAGGTATTACTTTCGATCCAAGGCTGTTGATCTTAGGGGAATCAAGGATCGTTCCGTCTAAGATCCGCTCGAAAGAAAGATTTAAAACAATATGGGACACAGATGATTTTCCAACGGCAATAGTAGCGTCTAACAATCTCATGGTACTTGGTATTATGCGCACGCTTCAGGAATTGTCGATACGGGTACCGGAAGATATGGCGTTGGTGGCTTTTGATGATTTTGAGTGGGCTGATTTGTTTCAGCCGAGGATCACGACAATTGTCCAGCCTTGCAGAGATATTGGGATAAAAGCAGTAAAGCTTCTTCTGGAAAGAATCAAGAATCCAACAGCAGCAGCGCAAAGGGTAGAATATTATCCAAGGCTTGAGGTCAGGGAATCCTGCGGTGTGATGCTGGGAAATAAAAGCAAAAGGAGAGAAGAAAGATGAAAGAACGTTGGCCGGTAATTGATACACATTATCACACAGGTGTATGTCTGATCAACACATTTGATGCAGAAAAAGAACTTATTCCATGGATGGATAAGAATGGCGTCGATATCCAGGTGATTTTTCAGGTGAATGAAGGATTTGTACATAAGACACCACAGTGGAATCCGTATATTGGGAACGATTATATCAGTAAGATCCAGAAGATGTTTCCAGAAAGGGTATTAGGACTATGCACGATAAATCCGTGGCTTCAGGCGCCGAAGATATACAACTGGCCGAAAGAAAAATATGGGAAACCGATGGAGCTGCCGATTAAAAATGAAGCGTTAGAAGAGCTGGAACGCTCGATTCTGGAATTAGGTCTGTGGGGGATCAAGCTGCATCCATTGGAGCATGATTTTGAAATTAATAACAAATCAATCATATATCCGATCATGGAAAAGCTTACAGAATTACAGAATAGGTGTAAAAGAAAATTATTTGTTGTGGTGCACTGTGCGGGTGATTCTGTGAACAATACTCCAACACAGTTAGCTCAGGTAGCGAAGGATTTTCCGGAGATATTGTTCTTAATGGCACACGCGGGTTATATGCGGTCATTTGGTACAGCAGGAGAAGTGGCGGAAGGAATTGATAATCTGAAGCTGGATCTGACACTGAATGTGACGCCTACAACATTAAGGGCAACATTTGAACGGGAAGGTGCCAAAAAGTTTGTGATTGGAACAGACGGCCCCTTTGATCTGGCAACTACTAAGAGAATGATCGTCCGTGATCTGGTGGGTGAGGACAATGAAGAGGATATCCAGCTTATAATGGGCGGGAATATGGCTAAGTATCTGGGTATTCCAAAGATAAAGTGTGATGAACAGAAAGGAGAAAATGATGGGAACATATCGTTGGCCAGTAATTGATACGAATTTTAAAATCGGAGTAAACATGAAGAGCACCTGTGTGGCAGAGACGGATCTGATCCCGTGGATGGACAAGAATGGGATTGATATCCAGATGGTATTTCAGGTGGATGAAGGGTTTGCACATCATACTCCAGAGTGGAATCCGTATATCGGGAATGATTATGTGGCGAAGATCCAGAATTTGTTTCCGGACAGAGTAATTGGTCTGGCGACAGTCAATCCGTGGAATGACGCGCCTAAGACATGGAATTACCCGCCAGAGGATGCAGGAAAGACATTTACCCTTCCGGTAGAAAATGAATCTTCCAGGGAGCTTAGACGCTGTATTCTGGAGCTGGGGCTTCAAGGCTTACGCATGAATCCAGCAGTACATAATTATGAGATCAATAATAAGACTGTTGTATATCCAATGTTGGATATGTTAGTGGAATTGCAGAAAGAGACCGGAAAAGTGCTGCCAATTGTTTTGCATGGTGCGGGGGACAGTGGAAATACGACGGCGCTCCAGGTTGCGGAAGTTGCCAAAGATTATCCGGAGCTTATTTTTATCATGGTACATTCAGGATTTATATGGTGCTATGGTACAACAGGAGAGATTGCTCCGGCTTATGATAATCTGCTGTTGGATCTCACCGGTAATCTCGGACCGTATTCCGTAGTAGAAGCGTATAGACAGTGCGGCGCGGGGAAATTCACTATAGGCACTGACGGTCCCCTTGGCATACCGCAGATCAAAGAGAAGATTTTGGATGTTTTTGTTGATAATGAAGAGGACAGGGAATTGATCTTGGGAGGTAACATAGCAAGGATCCTTGGAATCGAGAAGATAGAGGATGAATGATTTATATGGGTACAGAACAAGTGAATGTACAGAGCGGAGAATTGAATATTGATAATATTACGATGGAATTTAATACGGTAAGCGGTGACAGGATGAAGGCACTCGACCATGTTTCGCTGAATGTAGCGCATGGAGAGCTTGTAGCTGTAGTAGGACGAAGCGGATGTGGAAAGACGACACTCCTGAATATTGTAGCAGGGCTGATCAAACCAACAGATGGTTCCTGTAGATTAAACGGGAAGGAAATTGAAGGACCAAGCAGGGAAAGAGGAGTTGTGTTTCAGGCGGATGCCGTATTTGGATGGAAGAGAGTCGGAGAGAATGTAGACTTTGCGTTGAAGCTTGGCGGTGTTCCTAAGAGTGAACGAAAAGAACTGATCGATCAATATCTAAGACTGGTAAACCTGGAAAAATTCGAACATTTTTATCCGAAAGAACTGTCAGGTGGTATGAGAAAGCGGCTGCAGATCGCGATGGTTCTTGCGAATCAGCCGAAGCTGTTACTCATGGACGAACCTTTTGGGCCGCTTGATTATGCGACAAAGGTCGAGCTTCAGGTAGAAGTGGAAAGGATTCGTCTGCAAAATCCATTGACCACATTTTTTGTAACGCATGATGTGGAAGAAGCTACATTTGTTGCTGACCGTATTATTATGATCGAGAAAGGGAAGATCGTCGAGGAGCTGAAAGTAGATATCAAAAGGCCAAGACCGATAGAAGTTCGTAATACTCCGGAATTTCATGCTATTTCAGATTATTTGCTGGGCAAATTGTTGGAATTAAGTGAGATAAAAAGAGAGGTGTGATAAATGCGGTCAAAATATTTAAAGAAAGTGATAGCAGCGGTCGGGCTCATTCTTTTTTGGGAGATAGCGTCATTTATCGCAAAAAGCGGGGGACCATATACAGCTGTTCTGGTACCCTCCTGGGGAGAGGTTCTCAAGGAAGCGCTGCCGGGATTTGCAGCTTTTAGAAATGGCTCACTGCCAAATTATGGAGATGCCTTTTATATTTTATTTGTCAACAGTCTGATTACAATTAGAAGAGTAATTGCCGGTCTTTTTCTGGGGGGAATACTTGGTGTGGCTACAGGGATTATCATTGGTCTGCAGCCTGTGCTTAGAGGAATGTTTTATCCGGTAGTAAAGCTGCTTCGAAATATTCCATTGCTGGCACTTATTGCGCTGTTTCTTGTATGGTTTGGGGGAGAAGAAAAGGGGATCATAATCTATATCGCATTTGGACTTTGGATTATATATACCACCAATGTAATAGAAGCGATCGACCAGGCGGACCGGATACGGATCGATTTTGCAAGGACGCTTGGTGCCAAGGATATGGATGTTTATACCAATGTTATTCTGCCTATGATCGTTCCCAATATTATCAATACGACAAAGGTTGCCCTTGGAGTTTCGTGGGCGGTTGCGTTGGGCGGGGAATTTTTAGCGGCACAGAACGGTCTGGGCAGACTTCTGATTGTTTCGCAGCAGTACATGGAGACAGGGCGAATGCTAATCATATTAATTGTGTTTATTATACTTACGGCAATCTTCAGTTGGATCGTAAAGGTTATTGGCAACAGGATTACCAGATGGATGCCGTAAGGTAATAGAAATATACTATAGTTCTCATTTGATTAATTTTAGGGAGGCGAAGAGATGAAGAGATTAGGAAGAGTTTTGATTTGTTTGGTAATGGTGTCAGCGATGTTATTGGCAGGATGTTCCCAATCAACCGGTAAGACGGAGAGTCAGGACAGCAGCAAAGGCGAGATTCCAAAGGTGAAATTAAAATTTGCGACAGAGCCGTATCCAGATCACACAGTTCCGTATATAGGAATTGAACAGAAATTTTTTGAAGATGTAGGGATTGAATTAGAGACAGTGGATTCTATTGATGCTGATAAAGTGCCTTCCGTACTGGTTGCGGGAACATATGATTTTGCGTCAGGTGCGCCTTCATTGTTTATACCGTCTATGGGACAGGGAGAATTTACAACATTTGCATTCAGCAATCTATTTCTCGGATACAGTGTGATGGCTCCAGAGGGGACTAAGACGTACAGCGATTTTGTGGATGAAGGAATGAGCGGGGAAGATGCAATTAAGGCGGCGTTAGGACAGATGAAAGGGAAAATATTTACTTATCCTTCTGAGTCCGCGATCAAACCGTTTATTGATCTTTGCTTCCAGAAAGCAGGAATGACACTGGATGATGTAGAGAATGAAGTCATTGATGATTCAAACGGAGTAGCACTTATGCTGTCAGGAAGAGCAGACTTTAAAGTAGGCGGTGTGCCGTCGGCGGCAACGCTGGCTTCTAATGGGTTTGTACCGATTCTTTCAGCAAAGGATATTGTAGAATCAGCAGAGGCGTCTATAGATTCCGAGGAAGTAAGAAGTATTCTTCATAACGGATGGACAACTACAAAAAAATGGGCGGACGAAAACCATGATACTGTTCTGAGACTGGCATCGGTGTGCTTTAGAATTAATCAGTATGTGAATGATAATCCGGAAGATGCAGCCAAAATTCATGTAAATTATGTAAATTCACTTGCAGGAACAGAATTCTCAGAAGAAGAGGTGCAAGGACTTTACAGCACATCTATTCCATTGTACACATGGGAGATGCAGGTACCATGGTTTGAAGATGAGGGGGATCCGTTATACTGGGAATATGAGATTGGTTCAACTTTGAAAATGTATGAAAGTGAGGGATTGTTTAAAGAAGAGGAGTATAAGCCGTCAGATATTGTAAGTGCGGACGGTGTATATAAAGAACTTAAGGAATTAAAGACGCAGGCAGAAGAAAATCTTGAAAAACTTTCAGATGTGGAAGGCGAAGCGGCAGAGCTAAAGGAAAAGGCAGAGTATCAGTATTCTATATTCAATTATCTGGATGCAAAGAATTTTTCAGAGCAGGCATTAGAAGCAGCAAAGTAAAAAAGAGACAAAGATGAACTATAGTAAAAGACGGGATACAGCGAAGTACTGTGTCCCGTCAGGAGAGATATGATATGGATAGAAAACTGTCAAAATCAAAAAATCTTATTCTTGCCGTTTTAGGAATCATATTTTTATTTCTTGGGTGGATTCTGGCGAGTATTGCGTTAGGAGAGACACGTGTACCATCTCCGTATAGAATTTTGAGTCGTTATATCGAGACGTTTGGGTCCTGTCCGGAAATACAGTTTCAGGGAGCAGGAAGTAATGGATTCTGGCCGCACGTTCTGGCAACACTTGGACGTTATCTGGTCGGGACGCTGTCTGGAACAGCCATAGCATTTGTCAGCCTTTTTCTTATTGCAAGATTTAGGAGCTTCAAGGAGATCTTTAACCCGTTGATTGATATACTGCGGGCGATTCCGCCGCTTGCGTTAGCGCCTTTTTTCCTGTTGTGGTTTGGAACCAGTCAGGAAGGAATCATTGGCATTATTGTTTTTTATGCGTTTACAATGATTTTTGTTGCTGGTGCAGAGGCTCTTGAAAGACTGGACCCGGTTCAGGAAAATTTTGCAAGAACATTGGGTGCAGGAAAGACAACGGTTGTTTATCATGTATTGCTTCCGGGCCTGCTTCCAGCTATGTCCGGACCGATCAAAGTGGCATATAGCTGGTCTTGGGGGCTTGTAATTGTAGGTGAGCTTTTAGGGGCGAAAAGTGGAGTGGGGAGAATTTTAAATGCATTTATTGCGATTCTTTCTACAGATTTGGTAGTTGTCGGAATCATTTGGATCTTGATTCTGGCTGTTTTTACAGAGAGGTTTGTGGCATTTGTATTGAGCAAATTATTGGAATGGAATGTAGGTAAAGAATGATGAAACAATATGATGTGCTGTTAATAGGGGAGGCTCTTGTTGATTTTGTGCCGGAGGAAGGATGTATTCCGGGGCGATTTCGCGCGATGATCGGCGGGGCGCCGAACAATGTAGCGTGCGGTCTTGGGAAATTAGGAATAAAGACGGCTCTTCTGGCAAGAGTAGGAAGAGATGCAATGGGGACAGGTATTATGCGGACTGTGGAAAGCTGCGGGGTAGATACGCAGTATATACAGATAGATAGAAAAAGACCTACTACAGTTACGATCGTAATGCCAGAATCAGCAGATATGCTCAGATATGCGATATATAGAAGTGAAAGTGCAGATAGTGCACTGGATTTTGATGAAATCCCGGATGAGATATTTAATCATACGAGAATTCTTCATTATGGAAGTCTTGCAGCCGCGGCCGGCCAGTCGAAGAAGACGATGGAAAAGTCAATTGAAAGGGCAAAAGGAAGCGGTGTGATTACATCCCTGGATGTAAATCTGCGTCCGAATTCATGGATGTCCGAAGAGATAATGATTCAGGAATGCAGGAGACTGGTTGAAGTAAGCGACATTGTAAAGATGACAAAAGATGAAGCGAAGACACTTAAGATCGAACCGGAGCGGCTTGCACGTTCAAAGAAAAAGGTTGTAATTGTGACAGACGGAGGAAATACAGCGTCCATTTGGGCAGATGACTGTAAGGTCAGTAAAAAGCCGGATGAGATAGAAGTTGTGGATGTGACAGGGGGCGGAGATTCATTTATGTCTGCGTTCCTGTACTATTATGTGACATATAAAGGTAGAATGTCAGCAGATAATTTTTACAGGAGCGCGATTGATTTTGCGGTTTATGCCAGTTCTATATCCGTTCAACGATTTGGAGCGATAGAAAGCCTTCCGGTTTTAGAAGAGATTGAACAGAACAGGAGATAATAGAAATGGAGATTATAGTTACCGAAGATTATGAAAGTATGAGCAGATCGGCAGCAGAGATTATTCTTAGACAGTTGAAGGATAAGCCGGACAGTATACTTGGTCTTGCGACAGGCTCTACTCCTGAGGGGATGTATCGCTGTCTGATAAAGGCGTATGAAGAGGGGACGGCTGATTTTTCAAAAGTGCAAACAGTAAATCTTGATGAGTATATCGGCCTTAAAGGGACACATCCGCAGAGTTTTCGTTATTATATGGACACAAAATTTTTTGATTGGGTGAATATTTCGAAGAAAAGTACATATATGCCGGATGGGATGGAACTGTGTATTGATAAAATAGCAGATGATTATGAAAAGAAACTTGAAGAGATAGGTAAGAGAGATATACAGATTCTTGGAATTGGTGGAAATGGGCACATAGGATTTAATGAGCCTGCAGATTCATTTGCTGAATATGTGAATGTGGTGGAGCTTACAGAAGAGACGATTGCAGCAAATTCCAGATTTTTCAGTGATGGAAATGTTCCCAAGAGAGCCGTGACAATGGGTATTAAAGATATTATGTCAGCAGAGAGGATTATTTTGATAGTGAGCGGAAGCAGTAAGAGGGGGATTTTAAAGAAAGCATTATATGGGGGAATTACGCCGAAGGTACCGGCGAGTATTCTGCGGCTTCATCCGAATCTGGTTGTAATTGCGGATAGAGAAGCAGGGGAAGAATTAGAGGAGGTCAGGTAAGTGGTAATTGACACACATGCACACGTATTCTTTTTGGAAAAATTTATAGATTATGATGATAAGCCGTTATTTCAATATATGGAGGAGCAGGGGGTGGATATCTGTTCCTGTATTGCGGCAGCTAACAAAGAAAATATCGGTGTGATAGAAAATGTGCAGAAGTATAAGGACAAACTATTTGGTATCGGGTATGTGAATATTAAGGATATGGAACATTCATTAAAAATGCTGCGGGAGAATGTAGATAAAGGCATTTTTCGGGGAATTAAGATGCATCCTTATGTAGAGGATTATATTGTTGATGATCCGGCTCTTAATCCACTGTATGAGACGTGCCTGGAGTTGGATATCCCACTGCTTTTTCATAATGGAATCGTGACGTTCAGTTCATGGCCGTCAGATGAGCCGGGAAAAACAAAGCTGACAAAATATGAATGTATCGGTTTTCCGCATCAATTTGCAAAAGTGTTGGAGAGATATCCAGAGCTTAAGATTATATTTGCCCATTTTGGCGGCAATTTTTACAGGGAACTGTTGTGCCTGACAGAACGGTTTGAAAATGCATATCTGGATACGGCATGGCTTAGACATTATGCCCAGAGAGAATTTCCGCCGACAGATATTCATCGTTGGATCGAGCATGCAGTCAGTATTGTGGGATCGAAAAAAGTATTGTTTGCCGGAGAAGGTACGTTGCCATCTGATATTTTACAGTGTAATCTGTCGGATGATGAAAAAGCAGATATCCTATACAAAAATGCAAAAGAATTATATAAATTAGATTGTCAGGAGTAATAGCTATGAATATAAAGACGAAAGGACTTGCACATATTGGAATTCCAACCTCTGATTTAGAGCAAAGCATTGCATTTTACAAAAGTCTTGGTTTTAAGATTATCGTTGATAAAAAAGAAATGGAAGGAAATAATTTCATTTTTATGGAGTGTAATGGCGTGACCATCGGTCTTCCCCAGTCTTTGAATGAGGATGTCAGAAAAAGTGCCGGAACAAAAGGCGCTGGAAATATAGATCATTTTGCACTTCTGGTGGATGACTTGGAAGATACGAAAAAGGAATTAGAGGACGCGGGAGTGCACTTTGCGATAGAAGGGATCTCTGTTACAGAAGCATGGACTCCCAAATCCTGCCGGTGTATTATGGTATATGGACCGGATCATGTCAAAATCGAATTTGTGGAAATGAAATAGATCTCTCTAATTGACAAATAAAATAGTTAATGATATTCTGAATTTAATTTGAGAAACGAAAGAGATAACGTGATGCAAAAGAGTAGTGAAAATAAGACTACAATAGGAGATGTAGCCAGGATAGCAAAGGTTTCAAAGTCGACAGTTTCACATGTGCTTAACAATACGAAGAACGTAAGTGATAAAACACGGGAAAAGATTCTGAAGGTTATTGAAGAAACCGGCTACACTCCGAACCTTGTGGCAAAGGCATTAAAAAAATCGGAGACGAAGACAATAGGTCTGGTTATTTCAGATATTCAGAATCAATATTTTATTGATGTGATTAAAGCGATCAGCGATGAATGTATAAGAAATGGTTATATGGTTTTTTTGGCAGATTCTAACGATGATCCGGTAAGAGAACTGGAAATTGCCAAATCTTTTTGCGAAAGATGTGTAGATGGTGTGATATTATCTCCAACTGCGAATTCAGAAAAGTATGTAGGTCAATATTTTCGGGAAAGAGATATTCCTATTGTATATATAGACCGTATGCTTGACCTGAATGGTGACTGGGTTGGAAGTGAAAATCACAGATCAATGAGAAACTTGACAGAGCATTTGATTTTATTGGGGCATAAGAGGATCGCATTTGCGGCCGGGCTGCGCCATATCAGTACAACCGAAGAGAGGATTGAAGGATATAAAGAAGCTCTTGAAAAGAATGGAATCGTGTTTGATGAAGCATTGATCATTGAAGGTGAGTCAAGAAGCGGTCCGGCAGAAAGAGGTACAAAGGAAATCATTGAGAGGATGATGGGAATAGATGACTGTCCTACTGCGATCATTGCGGCGAATAATCTGATGGTGCTGGGAGTTATGAAGGCATTAAGTGAGCTGAATATCAGGGTGCCGGAAGATATGGCAGTTGTAGCGTTTGATGACTGTGAATGGGCGGGATTGTTCAGACCAAGGCTTACGGCGGTTGCACAGCCATGCAAAGATATCGGACGAAAGGCGGCTGAGTTGCTGTTAGAACGAATCCATGACAGGAGCGGAAGTCCACAGCGCATTTACTTCCAGCCGGAGCTTGTGATTCGTGAATCTTGTGGGAGTAAACGGAATATTCTTTAAATAAATTACCACCAGTCTAATGGCTGGTGATTTTTAATAAGGTTTAATGAACACAATAGAAAGCAGAGGGAGAAGACATTATGGGTGAACAGGAAAAGCATAAGAGGCGTGTACGGTATGCGGGAACGCATCCGAGAAATTATAAAGAGAAATACAAGGAACTTCAGCCGGAGAAATATGCGGACACGATTTCAAAGGTGATTCAAAAGGGAAGCACTCCCGCGGGGATGCATCTGTCTATCTGTGTAAATGAGATTCTTGATTTCCTGCAGATCAAGCCGGGACAAAGGGGGCTTGATGCGACGCTGGGCTATGGAGGACATACACAGGAGATGCTGAAATGTCTCAAGGGACAGGGGCATCTCTATGCGTTGGATGTCGATCCGATCGAGTCCGCGAAGACGAAGGAGCGGTTAGAACGCTTGGGATATGGGGAGGATATACTGACAGTGAGGCTTCAGAATTTTGCTGATATCGATCTGGTTGCCGCTGAAGCGGGGCGATTTGACTTTGTGTTGGCGGACTTAGGCGTTTCTTCCATGCAGATCGATAATCCCGACAGAGGATTCACATATAAGGCAGAAGGCCCTCTGGATCTGCGCATGAATCCGCATAAGGGAGTCAGTGCGGCCGAACGTATACGGGAGATGACTCAGGAGGAGTTCGCGGGGATGCTTAAGGAGAATTCGGACGAGCCGTATGCCGGCGAGATATCCAGAACGGTGATGACGCGATTGAAGAAAGGGGATAAGATCGACACAACATTGCAGTTGAAGGATGCGATTGAATCCGCGCTTGGATTTCTTCCGGCAGCAGAGCAGAAGGAGGCGGTGAAGAAGGCCTGCCAGAGAACCTTTCAGGCGCTTAGGATCGATGTGAACCGGGAGTTTGAAGTGTTATATGAATTCCTGGAGAAACTGCCGGATGTGCTGGCGCCGGGAGGGCGTGCGGCGATCCTTACCTTTCACTCGGGAGAGGATCGGTTGGTGAAGAAGTCCTTCAAGGAGATGAAGAAAGCAGGAATCTATCAGGAGATATCCACGGAAGTGATCCGGCCGTCGGCAGAAGAGTGCGCAAGAAACGGGAGAGCGCGGTCAACGAAGATGAGGTGGGCGATCCGGGCATGATCAAATAATATTATTTCTTTGAGAATTTCTTGAGATTTTCCTGTTATACTGGTGTTCCATCCAATTCAGGAGTTTGATTTCTGTCCGGATGGAGCACCAGAAACTTATTATTCGATGTACTGTCAGTACACTAGGGGAGATGAGCGGGATGAAGCAGACATTGCTGATTGTGGATGATGAAGAGTTATTTTGCCGATACTTATAATGTGATGACCGCTATGAGCGGAGAAGAAGCGGTTCGCAAATCGTCGTGCGGTCCGGATCTGATACTTCTTGACATCAATATGCCGGGGATGGACGGCCTGACGGTCTGTGAACGGATCCGCGGGTTTCAGGCCGGAGGAGATGATTATATCGTGAAGCCTTTTGACCTCTGTGAGCTGGGGGCGAGAGTTGCCGCGCATCTCAGAAGGGAACAAAGGCGGCAGGAGAATTCGGCGGTACGGTTCTTCGGGGAATTGACAGTTGATTATACAGGGCGGACGGTTTCTGTGAACGGCGAGCAGGTTTCCTTGTCGAAGAGGGAATTCGATATACTGGAACTGCTCTCGGTGAATGCCGGACAGGTATTCGACAGGGAGAGGATCTACGAGATCGTGTGGGGAATAGACGGGGACGGCAGCAGCGATACGATCATGGAACATATACGGAAGATTCGGGCAAAGCTTGCGGTATATACACTGCATAGCTTCATAGAGACAGTCTGGGGGTGCGGATACCGGTGGAACGGCTGAGAGGGACGAGAATTAGGAATATTAGCTTTAAAGATATGAGTCTTAAGAGATCGATCTTCGTATTGTCAATCTGTTGTGTGGCGGTTTCTCTGGTATTTGTTGCGCTGGTAATTTACATCTGTAAAGATATCCAGAACCATTATGTTGGGACTGTGATGGAGATGGAAGAGGGACCTGTCGGGTATGGACTTGTAGAAAGAGAAGGGCCGATAAGGTACGAGTTTACACTGAAACAGCAGCGGATTCCGTGGGTGCTTGATGTTATCTGGATGCTGGCATGTATTCTGTTTCCTGTCACAGGTCTTGGAATTGCCGGGCTTCTGTTTTACCGGATCAAGTTGAAGACACCGATTGCCGTGCTCAAGGAGGGTATGGAGTGTATCCTTTTGCATCTGCTGTCCGGGCTTGACCACCCGACCTCTGGCAGTTTAACCTATGATGGAAGGGATATCTATAGCTTCCATGATAAAGAGTTATCTGCGTTTCGGCGCTGATGTATCGGATTCATCTTCCAACAGTTCAACCTTCTTCCAGTTCTGACTGCCAGAGAGAATATCATCATGCCGCTGCTGCTTGACAAGAAGCAGCCGGATACTGCCTATCTGGATCAGCTGACGAAGCTTCTGGGAATCGGGGATCGTCTGATGCATCTGCCCCATGAGCTGTCCGGCGGACAGCAGCAGCGTGTGGCGATCGCACGGGCGCTGGCCGCACAGCCGGAGATTATATTTGCGGATGAACCAACGGGGAATCTGGACAGTAAGAGCGGCAGTGAAGTGATGGATATGCTTGAGAGCATCCAAAAGGAGCTGGGAAAGATACTGGTGGTCATTACCCACGACAACCGGATCGCGGATCGGGCAGACCGGCAGTTCATGATCATCGACGGGATTCTTACGGAGGTGACGGCATGATGAATTCTTATTTATCTCTGGCATGGAAAGAAATAAAAGCGCAGAAGGTAACTTCTGTTCTGATCCTGATCGCGATGATCCTGTCAACGACTGTGAGCTGCCCTGGGACAGTCGATCGGTATCCTGCAGTCTATGCGTGCGGAGCAGGCCGCAAGTCTGAACGGAGACCGTTATGCAACCTTCCATCAGTTATCGGAAGAGCAGAATGAGAAGCTGCATTCGGATCCACGGCTTAAGGATGTGGGGAGCCTAATCAATCTGGGCTTCGTAGAACTGAAGGACAGCGGGCTTACCCTGCATCTTCGGGAATACCAGGGGGAGGCGCTTAGGGCATATCCGGACGTTGGGACGGTGGAAGAGGGGAGACTTCTGCAGGGGAAGGGAGAGATCGCACTCTCCAGAGATACGCTGAAATATCTTGGAGTCAGGGAACATGTGGGTTCGGTGAGCACTCAGCCCATCCGTGTTATGCGGATGAGGGATGCCCGTTCTGCTTATGAATATACGGCTGATTTTGTTCTGCCCGGTATCCTTAAGAATCATTATAAGGGCTATGCCAACGGCATGCTGGATGGTGTCGTGGGAGAAGAAACCGCAAAGCAACTGCTACCGCAGTGGTATTATCTCTTTTCGGCAGACTTCAAAACGATCGATAGAGAGCAGTTCCAGTCTGTAGTAGATGAATTGGCGCTTAATGTCAGCGTGCCAGAAGAGAATATTCAGTATAATTGGGTCCTGTTAAATGCACTTGGCATTGATTATGCTGAGAAAGAGGGAGAAGGGGAAGATAAGGGATTCCCGTTTATGACGGCGGCATGTATCCTGGTGTGAGTCTTGCTCTTGCTGGTGGCCGGTCTGGTCATCTACAATATCCTCAAGGTTGCCGTGACGAAGCGTGTGCGAGAGTATGGAACGCTTCGTGCCATTGGAAGTGAGAAGGGGCAGCTCTATGCGTTGGTGACGGTTCAGCTCCTGATACTGTGCGGGCTGGGGCTGCCGATTGGACTGGTCTTTGGCATGTTATCAGCCAAAGGCATTTTGATTGCCGCTACCAGATGGTTGAATCCCAAGCTTTTTCTGGCTGACAGCGCCCAGGCGTTGGATGCTTCCATCGCGGGCAGTGATGCCGATATCCTGCTGCTGCTTGTCAGTGTGCTGGCGACATTATTATTTACCATATTGGCGTCGTTTCCTTCTGCGCGGTATGCCGCCCAGATCTCGCCAACGGAAGCCATGAGAGGGAGGAGTACGAAGATCAGACGCCGCAGCAGAAAAGGATTCGTAGTTTTGAGGCATTTTATGCACGCTTGAACCTGAAGTGGAACCGCGGGCGCACGGTAATCACGATTCTCTTGATGGTGATGAGTATTACAGTCTTCGTAGCGCTGCAGAGTTTCAGCTCCCTGCTGGATACCAGCCGTGATGTACAGCAAATGTATAAGGGCGATTATGCAGTGACAAATGAGACGGCAGGAATCCCTCCGGAAGCCGTAGCACAGCTTGAAGATCACGAGTCAGTGGCAGGTCTTGCCGCAACGAAGTTAAAATACTATGAGCAGGATGAAGAAGGAAATGTGCCGATTGAACAGGATATTGATCTTAAGCCAAGTGAGAATTTTCAGATTGCTGCGGTTGATGAAGCAGCATAAGCAGATATGCGCCGGGCTTGCCGAAGGAGGATTTAGAGGAATGGAAGGCCGGAACAGCATGCCTTGTCATGAATCCGATCCCATTTTCCTATGAGGGGCAGGAAATACCGCAAACAGAACTGCATAAGGATGAGACGGTCACGGTGAATGGTGTACGCCTTCGGATAGTGGGGATTACAGAGAATCCGGTCTGTATTGGGAGCGGTAATTTTCACAATGGTGTGCAGGTGATCGTCACGGATTCACTCTATGATATGCTGACCGGAGACGACAGGTTCTCAGAGGTTTGCCCGACTCTTGAAGAAGATGCAGACGCGGAGACGTTTGAGAAATGGTTGGACGAATGGTGCGGGGAGAATCCGGGGACTTATTGGCTGTCCTACCGTCAGGCGTATGAGCAGATGGCAGAGAGCTTTGAGCAGATCCGTTTTCTGTGCTGGGGACAGATCCTGTTTATCGGACTGATCGGTATCTTGAATATCGTCAATACTGTTTATGTGAACATTCATACCCGTATCGGTGAGATCGGGATGCAGAGGGCGATCGGGATGAGCGAGAGAAGCCTTTACCAGACATTTCTGTGGGAAGGGGTTTATTATGGCCTGACCGCGTCGGTACTGGGAGCGGTATTGGGATATATCTGTACGTTTCTTGTGGGAGCGGCGGCGACAGACAGCCTTGAACTTATGGCGTTTCCGGTGATACCGGTTCTTGAAGCGGCGGCGGTGTCCGTGGCAGCATGCCTTGCGGCGACGGCGATTCCGCTTAGAGCGGTCGGGAAGATGAGTATTGTGGATTCGATTGAGACGGTGGTGTAAATCCAACAGTTAAAGAACGGGCAGAAGCAGTCAAAAAGACTTCCGCCTGCCCCACAGATACATGCAGACGCATGCCAGTATCAGAACCGCATCTGCGAATAAGGTTCCTTCAATTCCAAATCCTACATTGTAGGCGAAGCTGCTTTTTGCTGCAGCAGCGTCCAGGCGGAAGACGGAGTAAGGTGATACAAGGCCGCTGTTGGGGAGCCCGAAGAGAATATTCTGTGTAAAATTCCATGCTGCGTGCATTGCCATGGCGCACCAGAGGCTGTCCATATAATAGACCATGAAGGCGAACAGGATCCCTACAACAAATATATTTAACACGGATAATGCTGTAACGCCTTCATTTCCAAGGTGCAGGATGGCGAACAGCAAGGAACTTCCAATGATCGCAACGGCGGGGCTGCGATAGCTCTGCCGTAATCTTTGGTATAAAAATCCCCTGCAGATGAGTTCCTCTGCCGAAGATTGGACGAAGACAGATACGAAGATGAGGACGAAGGATAACGGCTGAAAGGAATCATAGTATAGTGTGATGTCTCCGTGCAGCCATGCCGCCAGAATGCAGATGCTATTCAAGCCAAAACCGATAATAAAGCCGATCAGAAGATTTCTCACGTTATTGCCGGAGGCTCTGCTGCCGATCGCCAGAAGGATTGGGCGGTTCTTCTTCGTGAACCGCATGTACAGAAGGGCAACGGCCCACAGCCCGATAAAACTTATATACATGTAGACGGTTATCGCAGCGTCTGATCCTGTCATAAAGGGGAGGAAGCCCAGCAGCATACCTGCGGTTTGTCCCAATAAGATGAGTAAGGTGGCAAGAAGATAGAGGACAAGTATATTATCTGTTATCTTCCGCCTTTTTGGCTCTTTTAAGATTGTGTTGTCAGATTGATTCATGTTTTTTAAAGTCTCCATATGCAGGTCTCCTTGAATATCTTCACATTGTACAATATGTTATATTGTATCATAGTCGACTTTACACTGCAATTGCCTCTTAAAAATGTATTGACATATATATCGAGGTGTGATATAAACATATATATCGAATCGCGATACAACGAGATGCAATGTATTGAACTGCATTATATCGAAGCAGATTCTTAAGGAAAGGAGAAGTGGTGGAATGCTGGAGCGGATCAAAAGAGTATATGTTCCTATGACGGAGACGGGCTTTTATATCTTATATTGTCTGAGAGAAGAGATGCACGGTTACAACATCGGCCAGCAGGTCAGGCAGATGACAGGCGGAGAAGTAACCATAAGTCCGGGAACCATGTACGGAACATTGTCTAAGATGGAGAAGGACGGGCTGATCAGATTCGTAAGAGAGGAAGAGAAGAGGAAGCTGTATGTGATCACGGAGCTTGGCTGGGAGGTTCTGGAGATAGAGCTTCGTCGGATTGAACGGTTATACAAGAATAGTAAAGGAGAATATATTTATGGCAGATAGAGTATTATTTCGGTTTATGACTGTGACGGATTATGAAGAAGAAGAGAAGTTCCTTAGTGAACAGCATAAGGAAGGGTGGAAATTATGCAAATATTGGCTTCCGGGGATTTATCTTTTTGATAAATGTGTGCCGGAGGATGTCGTGTACAGGCTTGACTTTGAACAGGCGGAAAAAAGTGAAAAGACGGAGTATCTGCAGTTATATAATGATTATGGGTGGGAATATCTCTTTGATGTGAACGGTTTTAGTTATTTCAGGAAGCGGGCGGGTTCAGAAGAAAGGGAGCTTGAGATATTCAGTGACAATGAGTCCCGGATCGAGATGGTAGAGCGGGTATTCAAACGCCGGATGATACCGCTTCTGATGGTGTTCTTTAGCTGTGTGATGCTGCAGCTAGTCATTCAGTTTTTAAACTGGAATGAAAGAGGAGATCCGTTTGCAAAAGGGTTTGTCATTTTCTTTACGATACTTTTTGGCTTATATTTGTATTTGTTTATTCATTGCGGGCGGAAGATCAGGTGGCTTAAGAGGAAATATATGAAGGAATAAAGAGAAAGACTTTGCAAGGAGAAGATCAAAGGTATAAGGCCCAAATACAGGCTTTATACCTTTTGATCTTTCATCTATTCATATCTTTCATCGATTACGCGTTTGGATTTCTTCTCGCTCCTTGGAAGCAGTCCTAATTCCACAACCTTGACAAGCGGTGTGAAACCTATTCGGCTCTTGACCGTGCCGGCAATGCGTTTCGCCAGGTCAAGGAAATCAACGCTTCCGTTGGTTTCCACATAGAGACGCATGGTGTCTCTGCCGTCCAGATGCGAGATACGGATCTGGTATTCGCTTGAAACTTCCGGGAATTCCTTAAGTATCTCTTCGATCTGGCTTGGGAATACGTTAACGCCCTTGATCTTCATCATATCGTCGGTTCTTCCCATAATGATATCCAGACGGGGATATTTGCTGCCGCATGGGCAGGCGCCCGGGATGATGCGGGACAGGTCGTGGGTCCGGTAACGGATCAGAGGAGCCCCTTCCTTTACCAGGGTCGTGATCACGATCTCTCCGAGTTCGCCGTCCGGTACGGGCTTCAGTGTAACCGGATCTATGATCTCGATATAGAGATAGTCGTCCCAGTAGTGCATTCCGGTGTCATAGCTGCAGTTGATGCCGATTCCGGGGCCGTAGACCTCGGTAAGTCCATAGATATCATAGAGCTCAATTCCAAGCTCTTCCCGGATCCGCTGGCGCATCTTCTCGCCCCAGCGTTCGGATCCTATCACGCCTTTTTTCAGATGGATTCTATCCTTGATCTCTCGCTTTTCAATCTCTTCGGCAAGAAGAAGGGCGTAAGAGGAGGTTGCACAGATAACGGTGCTCTTCATATCCATCATCATCTGCAGTTGCTTATCCGTGTTGCCGGGCCCCATGGGAACGACCATGGCGCCCAGCTTCTCGGCGCCGGCCTGGAACCCGATCCCGGCGGTCCAAAGCCCGTATCCCGGTGTGATCTGAATGCGGTCCATGTTGGTGATCCCTGCCGTCTCGTAGCAGCGGGCAAACATGACGGCCCAGTCCTCCACATCCTTGGCGGTATACGGGATGATAACCGGAAGGCCGGTGGTGCCGGACGAAGAGTGGATCCTTACGATGTCCTTTTCGGGGGCGGTCATAAGTCCTAAGGGATAGGCTTCTCTTAAGTCATTTTTCTCGGAGAAAGGAAGATTCTCGAAATCTTCCGGCGAGGATATGCTTGAGATGCCGGCTTCTTCCAGCTTTTTGCCGTAGAAGCTTCCGGCTTTGATGAGCGCCTGTATCTGATGGTTTGTCTGACTGATCTGTAATTCTGATATCTGCATGTGTGTATCCTTTCTAAGTATATTCTGTCTGATTCTAAGTATATCCTGTCTGATGGGGTCGGGAGATGGACAATCTGTGAAAAGAGACTCAGTCCTGTGCCGGGTGTTCCCGGACATACGCAAGCGCCCGGAAGTTAAGTTCGTGGAATCTCTCAGGCAGCCTCTCGCGGACGGCGTCTTTGATCTCGTCTTCGTTAAGCCCGAGCGCACCGCTGTGGATCGCGGCGCCAAGGAGCAGCAGGTTTAGTACCTTGGGAGAACCTATCTTGCGGCAGGCCCGCTCTGTATCGACGATGATCAGGTTCGGTATGCGTTCCTTAAGGTATGCGGTCATCTCGCCGCCGCTGTAAGGTGTGCCTGACAGGGTCGCCGTGACAGGCATGATGGCTCTTTGGCTTACGATGACCTGACCGCCTTCTCTCAGATAAGGAAGCTGCCGGACGGCTTCTCCCGGCTCAAAGCCGATGATGATATCGGCGGTTCCTTTGGCGATCATAGGAGCGTACAATCCTTCGCCCATGCGGATATGGCTGAACACGCTGCCTCCCCGCTGTGCCATGCCGATGGTCTCGGCGCTCATGACGGGAATGTCTTTTTTCATGGCGGCGGCAGCGATCAGCTTGGAAGCGAGAACCGTTCCCTGTCCGCCGACTCCGCATAATACGATGTTTTTATTCATGATCGTTTCCCTCCTTCAAAGCTTCCGTATCATGGGAAATGTTATCTGCGGCCCCGGCTGAACAGATCGCATCTGCCGGGCAGAGCTGGCTGCACAGGCCGCATCCGGTACAGAGAGAGGCGTCGATGCTTACAGAACCATCCTTGATGATCAGCGCAGGGCAGCCAAGTTCCCGGATACATTTCCTGCAATTGATGCATTTCCCGGAAGTGACGTGCATGCTGCCGGACGGTCTGGTGACGGCAATGCAGGGTGATCTGAAAATGATCGCCTTAACGCCTGGCTCTCCTGCTGTCCGTTTCACACAGGCGACGGCGGCTTCATGGTTAAGCGGATCTATGGTCTCTACAGTCTTAAGGCCGATTCCCCGAAGGACGGCTTCGATATCGATCTGGTCTGTTACGCTGCCCATCATCGTACGTCCGGTGCCGGGATGGGGCTGATGTCCGGTCATGGCGGTGGTGGAATTATCCAGTATGATCAGGGTCATATCCGCCTGATTGTATACGGCATTAATCACGCCTGTGATCGCGGACGCGAAGAAGGTGGAATCTCCGACGAATGCAAAGCAGACGGTGTCCGGTTCCATATGTCCGACGCCCTGGGCGATCCCAAGGCCGGCGCCCATGCACAGACAGGTATCTACCATGTCAAGAGGCATGGCGTTGCCAAGGGTGTAGCACCCGATATCTCCGCAGAAAATGGTCTTCCTGCCCTTCATGGCTGTCTTGACTGCGTAGAAGGAGGCCCGGTGAGGACATCCTGCGCAGAGTACCGGAGGACGTACAGGGAGAGCAGGAGGAACATCTGAAAATGTATTTCCATGCTCTGTATCCGGGCTGTCCTTAAGGAAATCCAGAATATTCTGCCGGACGCTGTCCTGTGTATTTTCCCCGGCATTGGGTGTGTGGTGCGTCAGTTTCCCGCAGATCTTCGCCGGAAGATTATATTTCCCGCACAGATAAGTCAGTTCCCGCTCAATGACAGGATCCAGTTCTTCAATACAGAGAACCTCGTCTAATCCGGTCAGGAATTCAAGGGCCAGCTTCTCCGGGAAGGGGTGGGGCGTGGCGATCTTAAGAAGGCGGACCGGGCCGGTCTGTGCCAATGTCTCCATAGCGTAGGGGAAGCTGACGCCGCCGGATGCGATTCCCAGCCGTTTCTTATACCGGTTAGGACTGGTTGTATCTTCCTGACAGTTTGAAATGCTTCCCTTGGAAGGGACAGGATCGGATATTCTGTCTGCCGCGTAGAAGATCTGGTTTCGCTTATAAGCAGAGAACTCGTCAGCCAGTCTGACATTGCGCTCCTCGATCAGCTTATGGTTCTGATAGGAAAGCCTTGGGAAGATCACCCACTTAGAGCTGTCCTTGATGAAGCCTTCCGGGCGGTGCACCGTATATTCTGCCGGATCCTTAACGGTAACGGACGCGTATCCATGGCAGACTCTTGTGGTTGGCCGAATGAGGACGGGAGTGCCGTATTCTTCTGAATATGTAAAGGCTTCCTGGATCATCTCGTATGCTTCCTGCGCGGAAGAAGGGTCGAAACAGGGAAGCTTGGAGAATGCGGCGTAATGCCTGGTATCCTGCTCGGTCTGTGAAGAGATCGGGCCGGGGTCATCGGCTGCAAGGACGACCATTCCGCCTTTGACCCCGATGTAGGCAAGGCTCATCAGCGGATCGGATGCGACGTTAAGTCCGACCTGTTTCATAGTTACAAGACTGCGTGCGCCTGTATATGCGGCTCCGGCGGCGACCTCCAGAGCAGATTTTTCGTTGACGGACCATTCAACATAGGTATTGTCGGTCCTGTGCTTTGCCACTGTCTCCAGCACTTCGGAGGAAGGAGTTCCGGGGTAGCCGGATACCAGATTCACTCCGGCGGCAATCGCGCCCATGGCTATGGCTTCGTTGCCCATTAAAAATTCTCTGTGCATAATCTCACCTCATTTGTGTTGTCCCTATACAATTCTATCATGATTCATAATAATAGACATCCTTGCGCAAAAAGTCAAGCTGACGGAAGAAATGCCGAAAAGTTTCCATTGTACGGTTGAAAAGTTTTTGATTGACAGTATGTAAGGGCAGAAGTATAATCATTTTATATAAATTAATTATATAAAATGATTATGTAAATGAAGAGGGAGTGAGATTATGCCAAAGCAGAGGATCACAAAGGAAATGGTTGTCAATGCAGCCTTTGAGATCGCAAGGGACGGCGGTATGGAACAGGTTATGGTGAAAAATATTGCAGATAAGATCGGATGTTCCGTACAGCCTATATACAGTTATTGTAAGAATATGGACGGTCTGCGCATGGAAGTGGCAGGAAAGGTAAAGATATTCATACAGGAATATATCGCGGCGCATATCAACAAAGACGATCTGTTCCGCAGTATCGGCAGGAACTATATTCAGTTGGCGAAGGAGGAACCGAATCTGTTCAGGATATTTATCCTGCATAAGAGAGAGGGGATCGCTTCCCTGGATGATCTGTACCGGACAGAAGCAAGCCGGGAGCTTGCAGAAGTTATAGCGGAAGATCTGCACATCAGCGTACCGGCGGCGAGACGGCTGCACCTGAATATGCTGATCTATACGATCGGCCTTGGCACTGTATTTTCGGTAACATCGCCGGGGATCTCGGCGGATGAGATCTATGCGCAGCAGGAGATCGCTTATGAAGCTTTTTTAAAATCAGAGACAGAATGCAGAAAGGAGACGTAAAGACGATGAAAAAGGGAATCATTATTTACCAGTCCAAATACGGAGCGACGAAGAAATATGCCGGATGGCTGCGGCAGATGACAGGTTTTGACTGTGTGGAGACGCCGAAGGCGGCACCAAGTGAGGTGGCGCAATATGATACAATCATACTGTGCGGAGGCATCTATGCTTCCGGGATCGTGGGATTATCATTTTTGAAAAAGAATATCGGCAGATTGAAGAATAAGAAGACGGCCGTATTATGCGTAGGCGCTTCGCCTTATGACGAGAAAGCATTTGAAGGGATCAGGGAGCACAATCTGACGGGTGAACTTAGAGGAATCCCGCTGTTCTATGGACGGGGTGTGTGGGATATGAGCAAGATGAGATTCGCGGACAGAATTTTGTGTACATTGCTGCAGAAGTCTGTGGCAAAAAAGGATCCGAGTACATATGAACCATGGATGGCAGGCCTTATGAGCGCAGTGGGACAGACGGCAGACTGGACAGATAAGAAGTATCTGGAGCCGTTGATCGAGTATCTGAAATAACAGCAGCCGTACAGGCGGAAATATATTAGGAGGATCGTATGAAGCAGGTTTGCAGAGTATGTATGCATCAGTGTAATCTAAATCACGGGCAGACAGGCATATGCAAAGCCCGGAAGAATGAGGAGGGGAAGATCGTCTGTGTCAGCTACGGACAGATCACGTCCATGGCGTTAGATCCGATCGAGAAGAAGCCGCTTCGGCTGTTCAGACCCGGAAGTCTGATCCTGTCTGTCGGAAGCTTCGGATGTAATCTGAGATGTCCGTTCTGTCAGAATTACGAGATATCTATGGCGTCGGTGCAGCAGTCGGAGGGAAATGTGATTTTAAAGGGGAGGGCAGATACGGTCTGTGTCTCTTGCCGGGAACTGGCAGATAAAGCGCTGGAATACAGGACATCAGGCAATATCGGAGTTGCATTTACCTATAATGAGCCGTTGGTGGGCTGGGAGTATGTGCGTGATACGGCAAGGCTTGTGAGAGATGCCGGTATGGTCAATGTGATGGTTACGAACGGGACGGCGTCATGTGAGGTATTGGATGAATTGCTTCCTTATATAGATGCAATGAATATTGATCTGAAGGCATTTTGCAGGGAGACATATCGGGAGCTTGGAGGGGATCTTGATACGGTCAAGAGGTTCATAGTACGGGCGGCAGAAGAATGTCATGTGGAGCTGACGACTCTGATCGTTCCGGGTATGAATGATGATGTAGGGGAGATGGAGGAGGAAGCAGGGTGGATCGCTTCTGTGGAAGATAAAGCGGGAAAGAAGATCCCTCTTCATGTTACACGTTTCTATCCAAGATATCACATGACGGACAGGCAGGCGACGGATGTGCGGCAGGTATACCGTCTTGCAGAGACGGCCGGAAGATACTTAGAGCATGTGTTTGTGGGGAATTGCTGATGAAGCTTTTGAAGTATTTTTGTTTCGTGAGCGTGATATTGCCTGTACAGAAAAATCAAAAGATGGTATGATAAGAGTAAGAAAAGGAAGATTAAGAAGTTATTTAAGAGGTCAGGTCATGATTACAGGAGCATTTATGGTACCTCATCCGCCGCTTATCATTCCGGAGATCGGCAGAGGTGAGGAGAAGAAGATACAGAATACGATTGACGCATATCATGAGATCGGAGGTCGGATCGGCGCTCTCAGGTCGGATACGATCGTGCTGATCTCGCCGCATCAGACCATGTATGCGGATTATTTCCACATTTCACCGGGAAAGGGAGCGAAGGGTGATTTCGGACAGTTTGGCGCAGGATGGGTGAAGACGGAGGTTAGTTATGATACGGAATTCGCAGAGAATCTTGCGAAGCTTTCTGAGGCGGGAGAGATACCTGCGGGGCCGCTTGGAGAGCGGGACAGGCGGCTGGATCACGGGACCATGGTGCCGCTCTATTTTGTGAATCAGTATTGGCGGGAATACAGGCTGGTAAGGATCGGATTGTCAGGGCTTTCCCTTACGGAACATTATGAACTTGGGCGGCGTATCAAGGAGACGGCAGAGGTGCTTAACAGGAACACGGCGGTGATCGCCAGCGGCGATCTGTCACACAGGCTTTTGGAAACGGGGCCTTACGGTTACAAGGAAGAGGGACCGGAGTATGACAGACAGATCATGGATGTGATGGGCAGCGGTGATTTTGAGAAGCTTCTGGAATTCCCGGAGGATTTCTGCGAGAAGGCGGGGGAGTGCGGACACCGTTCATTCGTTATGATGGCGGGAGCTTTGGACAGAACCGCTGTCAGGGCAGAACTTCTGTCTTATGAGGGGCCTTTTGGGGTCGGTTATGGGATCTGTGCCTATGAGACGGGCGATAAGGATCTTACAAGGAATCTGAAAGACCGGTATGAGGAGAAGGAGAAGCGGCGGATCATGGATCAGAGGGCGAAGGAAGACGCATATGTGCAGCTTGCCAGAGAGACGATCGAGGAGTATGTCCGTACCGGAAGGAAGATGGAGATACCTGAGAACCTCCCCGGGGAGATGTATACAAGCAGGGCGGGAGTATTTGTCTCTGTCAAGAAGGAAGGGCGGCTTCGGGGCTGTATCGGCACGATTCAGGCGGTGCAGGCATCCGTGGCAGAAGAGATCATTGAGAACGCGGTCAGCGCGTCCGCGAAGGATCCCAGATTCTCCCCGATAGAGCCGAAGGAACTGGATAAGCTGTCGATCAGTGTGGATGTGCTGGGAGATACGGAAGCTGTCGATTCGCCAAAACAACTGGATGTGAAGCGGTACGGAGTGATAGTGACGAAGGGATATCGCCGGGGGCTGCTGCTTCCGAACCTTCCCGGGGTGGATACGGTTGAGGAACAGATCGCGATCGCAAAGCAGAAGGCGGGGATCGGGGCAGAGGAAGAAGTTAGGCTTGAAAGGTTCGAGGTGATCCGGCATTTTTAAATAGTTGAGAGATTTTGAAGGAGTCGAGGTTTCATGGGTAAAACATTTAATACCGATGGATATTGCGATCCAAAGCTGCATTATATGGTCAATCTGGATACCCGGTTAAGGGAGATCAAGTCAATGGTAGATGCCGGAAAGTATTTCACCATCAACAGGGCAAGACAGTATGGGAAGACGACGGTTCTGACAGCTTTGGCGGATTATTTGCAAACAGAATATGAAGTCATAAGCCTGGACTTTCAGGGGTTAAGTTATGCTGACTTCGAATCGGAATACAGCTTTGCCGCCGCATTTTCCAGACAGATACTTTTATATACAGAACATATACCGGCTGAAGCAGAGGAAGAGCTTAAGCAATATTCAGCGGGAAGAGTAGAAGGGGCAACTTTGTCAAGACTGTTTGTCTTGCTGTCGGAATTATGCAGGAAATCTGAGAGGAAGATCGTAATGATCATCGATGAAGTGGATTCTGCATCCAATAACCAGGTGTTTGTAGATTTTCTTGCTCAGCTTCGTTTTTACTATCTGAGAAGAGGGAGAACACCGGCTTTTCAATCGGTGATTCTTGCCGGAGTCTATGATGTGCGCAGTGTACGCGGTAAGATTCGGCCGGATGAAGATCATCTGGAGAACAGTCCATGGAACATTGCGGCAGATTTCCTTGTGGATATGAGTTTTTCATTAGATGATATTGAGGGAATGTTAAAAGAGTATGAGAATGATCATCATACTGGTATGGAATTGAACCTGATTGCTGGTATGATCCATGAATACACTTCCGGGTATCCGTATCTGGTGTCTCGATTCTGTAATTATCTTGATGAGAGGGTCGCAGGGATGAAGGGATTCCCGGATAAGAGCAGTGCTTGGACAAAAGCCGGGTTTTATGAAGCAGAAAGGATGATTGTAAAAGAAGATAACACACTGTATCAGTCTCTTATAAGAAAAATTGAACTTTACCCGGAACTTCGGTCGATCTTGTATGAGCTTTTGTTTACCGGGAAGCCGATTCCGTATAATGCGACGAGCAGTTACATGAAGACTGCGGCCATGTTTGGAATTATTCGGAATGAGAATGATACAGCGGCTATTTCTAATCGGATCTTTGAATCTGTGTTGTACAATTATTTTATAACCGAGGAATTTTCTGTAAGCAGAATGTATCTTATGGGTGTACAGGAGAGAAATCAATTTATTGTCGGAGGCCATCTTGATATTCGGAAGGTGCTTGAAAAATTCGTGGAGACATTCTCTGATCTGTATGGAGATAAAGATGATACATTTCTTGAAGATGTTGGCAGACGTTATTTTATTCTCTTTTTGAAGCCCATTATAAATGGGATCGGAAATTACAGTGTAGAGTCAAGAACCAGGAATAATGAACGTATGGATCTGGTCATCTATTACATGGGAGAGCAGAATGTGATCGAACTAAAAATTTGGCGGGGGAATGCCTATAATGAGCGCGGTGAAGAACAATTATCCAACTATCTGGAATATTTTCATCTCACGAGAGGATATATGCTGAGTTTTAATTTCAATAAGAAAAAGGAGATCGGAGTAAAGGAGATCAAGGTGGGAGATAAGACGTTGATCGAGGCTGTGGTCTGAGTGAAGAAAATGATTAGGGACCAGGAATCTAAAAGGCGATTCCTGGTTTTTACTTATACCAGTCATCCACATAACAGATAGCCTTTTGCGGTTCTTTCTCTATAATAAATCAGAGAGTTTGATAGTCAAACCATCAAATATATGGACGGGGATTTCATCATCAAAAGAAAACTGGCTGGAATCTTCGTCGTCGTCAAAAGAATATATTTGAACCGTTTTTGTTATCGGGTTCACGATCCAGTATTCCCGAACCCCGGCAGTGCGGTACTTAAATAGCTTGATACTATAATCCATCCGCTGTGTTGATGGAGAGATTACTTCTACAATCCAATCAGGAGCCCCGTTACACCCCTTATCTTCTAGTTTGCTTTTATCACAGATAACAGATATATCAGGCTCAACATAGTTCTTATCGTCAGCATTTAAAAATACTGCATAAGGAGCAAGATATATTTTGCAAGATCCTTGATTCGCATCAATATAGTCTGCAATTTTTCTTGATAATGAAAAAATAATGTCTTGATGTCTTGCATTTGGCGGCGCCATCATATACATCTTTCCGTCGATCAGCTCCGCCCGCTGCCCGTCTGGGAGGGCGTAGATATCATCAATGGTATAAGTAGGCCGCTGTGCTGAAGCCATTTTGTAAACCTCCTTTGTGCTGACGAATTTATATAAACGTTTTTCTCTATTTTTGTTAACTAATGTACCATATTGTGAACAGAGGTTCAATATAGAAAACGAACCTGTTTTTAGATTTCCGGCCTACAGTTTTGTTTACACTGTTCTTTCAGCTTTCAATTTTTTTACTTCTTCAAGAGAAAGTCCAGAAATATTTGCAATTTCTTCCAGAGCATATTTTCCAGCTGACAACATACGAAGAGCAACCTCTTTTAAAGATTCACTTCTCATATCTTCCATAATTTTACACATCTCGCTCACTCCTTTCGGATTCTCTTTTAGATACCGTGTTCGGTTTGCCATCAATTCAAAATTCATATCATCTGCTTTGGTACAATTAAAATCGTACATGAGTTTTCCCATAGCAGAATCTCCACGATATTCACCATTCACATAAAGAATATGCTCCCCATCTTCAAAAGATTTACCCGTTGCAAGGTTGATTCTCTCAATCGGATAAACCGCTTCGCCTTGACCGTAAAAATCTTTTTCAATGATAAAGATTGTATATGTGTCCGGCAACTCCTTAAATTCCTGACCTGAATGGAGATTCTCTATATCCATTACGCTTGAATGGTATCTTGCCCTGTGCGGGTCTGCTCCTTTGTCCTGCCTCTGGACTTCTAAATCATATTTTTTTCCAACCGAATCCGTTCCATATGCGTCCAAGCAGATAGAACGTGCCCCGGCCAGTCTTTTCATATCTTTCTGTGTTTCACAATCAGTAATAATTAAATCAAGTTTATCTGTGATAGTGCGCAACACAAATTCAGCCAATGGAATGTTATCCTTAAAAAGGCAATTTTCCTTCCGTTTTCGTATTTCCATACTACCATAAACCACCTGATTTTACAAGCTGGGAGCCAGTGCCTTTCTGAATCCCGGCCTCTTGCCGTTGTTAGTGTGGTGGACGTAGAAGCCATTTAGAACATATATCACCGTACACTACCTTATGTTTCTGAAACAATATCACAGGAATCATCTATTGTCCTTCCTGTAAAAAAGTATATAATAGTGATAAAGATATTCGAATATTGATACTTTATTGGCTTTGAATATGAAGATTCAGGAGGCGTAACATGAGGATAAAAGGGAAGATAGCAATTTGGTTCTGGATAATGTTCGTGGGTATGGAGATCTTGATGCTCTACCTCTTTTTTGAACCGTCAGAGGAGGGGAAAGATGTTGGAATGCTGGTAATTATGATATTTGTTTTCTTTGTCTGGAATATCGTGTTCCTGCCGATGCTGGTGAAAAATTATGTAGAGATTGACGGCGAAAGGCTGATACTGGTATTAGGCCTTTGCAGGACTACTATTGAGATCGGGGAGATCAGGGAAGTGTATAAGACACATAATCCGATCGCATCCGGGGCGCTGTCATTAGACCGGGTAATGATAAGGGGGAGACGGCAGGAGGCGTTGATCTCCGTGTGTGATAAGGAATTGCTGTTCCGGGAATTGAAGCGGATCAACCCGGCGATTAAGATTGGACGGTAGGGGAGGTGCAAAGATGTACCGGATAGCCATATGTGATGACGATGTCAGAATGCGTCGGTTCTTATGCAGGACGGTTTCCGAATCCGGGATATCCTGCCGGGTGGAAGAGTTCGCAGGCGGAGCAGATCTTCTTCGGGGTTACGGAGAGTATGACATTCTGTTCCTGGATATTGATATGCCTGGGGGAAATGGAATTGAAGTGGCGGAAAGGATTCGAAGATCGGACCGGAAGGTGAAGATCATCTATGTCACAGGATATCAGGATTATATGAGTCAGTCCTTTGCGGTGCATCCTTTTGCCTTCCTTGTAAAACCTGTGCAAAAGGAGGAGATCATCCGGCAGATGAAGGAAGCGCTCATCTACGGAGGGGAGGAAGAGAAGGGGATTCCCTTCCGGGTGCAGACGACAGAAGGGATCGAAGAGTTTGTGATATCGGAGCTCTATTATCTGGAATATCAGAGCCGGAAGCTTCGGTTTGTCTTAAAGCACAGGGAGGTTATGGTGCGGGGAAAGATAGCGGAATACTTGGGGATATTCGGCCCCTATGGTTTTGCCGCCCCGCACAAGAGCTTCGTCGTCAACCTGCATCATGTAAAGGCGATCCGGGGATACGAGATCATTATGATGAACGGAGATCAGATCCCGCTGTCGCAGAAGCGGTCTGTGGAATTCCGGGCGGCGCTTGGGAAATATCAGGCGGACAGTCTGGCGGGGATGCATTGAGCATTAAGCATGGAGGAGAGATGGCATGAGCTGGGTAGAATCGGCGATGTGGTACAACATTCTTGTGATGGCAGAGACGGTGGTTATTACTTTGTGCACCTGGTTTTTCATGAGCCGCACAGAACAGAGCCTAACTACGAAGAAGAGGTATCGTTTGGGGATATTTTTTCTCTATTGGGCAGGATTTGCGGGAATTACCTTCGGAATGGAGGACAGTGGCTATACGGATCTGGTTCTGCCGCTTTTCATGGTCTTGATGACGGAGGCGGCAGGATACGGCCTGTATAACCGTATGAGAATCTATAGGTTCTATTATTTCCTGTATCCGGTGTCTGTACTTGTAGGCCAGATTTTTATCGGCTATCTGATGTTAGGATTCATCTCCACGCGGTGGGGTCTGGCTGTCTTTGATTACTATCTGACGGATGTGACGCTTATCGTCAGGATGCTGACAGATATTCTTCTGACAGGGATATGGGTGGTATTTTTAAATAGAAGGAAATTCGAGGACGTGAAGGGAATCCGGTTTGCCGGCCTGTTTCTGCCTCCGGCTGTCAGCGTGTTCATCATATTTTCCCTGATCAGCATCGGAGATGTGTTCATGCAGATGTACGGGGCGTTTCTTATTATATTGGATATCTTCTTCCTGGTCGTGATGAATCTCTATATATGGTTTTTATTCTCTTACCAGTCTAAGAATAAGAAGCTTGAGGCAGAACTTAAGATCAGGATGAAGCAAAATGAACTGCAGTATCAATATTATGAGATGGTGGAACAGCAGTATCAGTCATCGCGCAAGATGATCCACGATATGAGGAACCATCTCCAGGCGATCGAGGAGCTTAGGAAGCAGGATGCAGAGCAGGGGAAGGAATACGTGAAGGATATGCAGGGTATGCTGGACTCTCTTTCAATCGTGAATTATACAGACAGCCGGATGCTGAACATCATTCTAAATGACAAGGCGAAGGCGGCAAAGAGCAAAGGGATAGAGATGGACGTCAGGATCGGCCGGATCAGCCTTGAGCATATCAGGGATATGGATATCACGGCAATATTTGCCAATCTGCTGGACAATGCACTGGATGCGGCGCAGCAGGCGGAAGGAGAGAGATGGATCAAGATGCGGATGGAAACGTTTCATGATTTTGTGGTGATGAAGCTTGAGAACTCCATGTCTGTTCAGAAAGCAGGGAAGGCAGATCTTAAGCAGGAGAGGGAAGGTGAGAGGAAGCATATGGGGATCGGACTTGAAAATGTGCGCCTTACATTGGAAAAATACGGCGGCGGAATCCTGACGGAGACGCTTGGAAATGAGTTTGTTGTAAATATAACGATACCGGAGAAGGACATAGAGTAAAGGAGAAGGAAAATTATGAGAACGAGAAGAATGAGAAGGCTCATGGGCATGCTTATGGCAGCGGGTATGCTTGCGGGTATGTTTACAGGATGTGCAGGAGGGCAGAAGCTTTCGGACAAATTTGACGAGGCAGAGGTCAGGGAAGAGGCCAAGGAAGTGATCGGGATCCTGAATGAAGGAGATGTGGATACGCTGGTCGATGACAGGTGGAACGCCATGTTAAAAAGCGCTTTTGACAAGGATCAGGTACGGTCCCAGGTGATGCCGGTCATCGAAGAACTTGGCGCATTTGAAGGCTATGATAAGGAGGCGGTGACCGGAAGCAAGGATCCGGATACAGAACAGGAATACGCGGTTGCCGTGATAAAGGTAAAGTATGAGAAACGAAAAGCGCAGTTCACCATATCATTTGACGAGGATATGAAGGTGGGCGGCTTCTATATTAAATAGCGGGCAAGCTGCGGCAGATTGTCTGCCGGGGAGGTGAAAGGGATGGATATGTGGACGGGAACTTGTAAATGGGCAGGTATTATCTTTGGGGTTACGGCGCTTCTCTTCGCGGTTCTTAGGGAAAAGGGCGCGATGCTGATCGCCGGGTTCAATACCATGCCGAAGGAAAAAAGAGAACTGTATGATAAGAAGAGGATGAGCCGGGATCAGAGAAATGCGTTCGCCCTGTGGGCGGTGATACTGGAGGCGGGAGGAATCCTGTCTGATCTGACAATGTCGCAGAATGCGGCGATTCTTGCGATCATCATATGGCTTGTGCTGTTCTTTCGGGAGGTGCATGTGGACGAAGAGAAGGCGTTTGGAAAGTACAGGATGAAGTAAGGGTAGTACAGCATTCACTTATGGAAAAAATTACACTTAAGACGCATATGTATATTGCAAAAATCTCATCAGGAAGATATAATGAATATGGGTTTATGGCCGCTAAAACCGATAGTTGGACAGACCTTAGAAAGGAATAAGCAGGAGGAAGATCTAACATGTACGAGATGTTTAAGGCGGGATCTGATGTCATATTCTATGCGGTGGCAGCAGTAGTTATTATCAGCGCTGTCATTAGGATTATGAAGTCCAAAAAAGATAAAAAGGATGAGAAATAGTTGTGAAAGGAGAGGAATATGAAGCGGATTGTTTCATATCTGCTGGCAGCAGTATTGGTTCTTGCGCCGTGTATGAGTGTTTATGCTACAGGATTGGATGATGCAGTTGAGAGCGGCGGTTCGGCAGCGGATCAGGCAGATACAGGCGACCAGCAGAATACGGGAAATGGGCCGGATGAGAGCGGCCAGGAGAACACAGGAGATCCTCCGTCAGCCACTTCTGAGGCGGACATAACAGTGCCGGGAAGCGGGGAGGAAGAAGCAGGAATCAACCTTGCAAGCGAGGAAGAGGCGAAAGAAGCCGATTTGAACAAGGGACAGGTGGACGTCTATATCGCCCAGACATTAGAATGGGGAGAACCGGTGACATTCACCGTCAAACTGGAAGGACAGGATTCCAAGACGATCACGCTGCCGTCAGAAGGCGTCAGGGAAGTACAGGAGGGAGTCACATTCGACAATCTGACAGAAGGACTCTATGCGCTGGAGGTATCAGCTCCAGGGTTCGCCACATATAAGCAGCAGCTTCAGGTTGAGGGCTGGGCGTATAAGGTGAGCCTTGCGACCGGAATTATCGGCGGATATGATTATACTGCAGGGGGAAAGCATCCGGGAGCGGTCCTGATCGGCGATGTGAATGGGAACGGAGTTATTACAGAAAAGGATGAGACCGAGCTTATAGATCTGATCGATCAGGAGAAGGAGCCGAAGGACAATCCTCTGGCAGACCTTAATCGGGACGGCAGGCTCGACCTTACGGATCTGGATTATTTTGTTCAGGGGTATAAGGTGAGCGAGGATACCGCGTCATTCGTGGAACAGCATGTGCCGTCGTCTGCCATCACACAGAGCGCAGGCGATAAGACCCTTGTGAAGGGGTCTCTTGAGAATCTGTCCAGAGGTGAAGGAGCTGTGACTCTGACGCGGGAGGATCAGGCGAAGATCTCTGATAAGACGCCGGTGACGATGGTGTTTGACATTGACGGAGACAGCTTCCCTACCGGCGGGATCGTGATCGATTCGAAGGAGGATAATCCGATCGATACTGCTGCGGTTGAGATTACATATACGGAGACTGTCACGGGTGAAGACGGGAGCGAGACGAAGAACGATCACACGATCGAAGTTCCCGTTGTGCCGGAAGGGATCGAACCGCTGCTTACGGCTGAAGAGGTGACGGTAACGCAGGACGGATTTGGCAAGATCATGATCGATCTTGGCAGCCAGATCGCGGTGAAGAAGGTTACCATCAAGATCACGGGCATGAAGAATAATAATAACCTTGCGGAGATCGCCAAGGTGGAATTCGTGAATGATATGGAGAACCGGATCCCTGAACCGCAAAGGGATATCCCGGAGGGACTTGCCTCAGAAGCGGGGAATAAGAAGTTCACTGTGACCTGGAATGCATGTGTGAACGTTACGGGATATGAGGTACTGATCGAGGATGAAAACGGAGAGCAGGAAGTAATTGCTACGAAGGGCAATATGCTGAATGTCAGCTCATTTAAGCAGGATAAGCTCGTCAACGGCAAGGAGTATAAGGTTCGTGTACAGTCTGTGAACGGTGCATGGAGAAGCGGATATTGCAGTCCGATCGGAGTGGTTCCTAAGGTAGATAAGGTGCCGGATGCTCCTGACGGCCTGAAGGCGGAGGGCAAATACCGCGCGATAGACGCATCCTGGAAGATGATGGAGGATACAGACTCCTATAATCTCTATTACAGAGAGAGCGGGACGAAGGAATATACTAAGATAGAAGGAATTACCGCAAGCAAGCATACGATAACGGATCTGAAGGATAAGACGAGTTATGAGTTATATGTGACAGGTGTGAATGACTTAGGAGAGGGTAAGGCGTCTCTTACGTCTAAGGCTGTTACTACAGACCAGGATCCGGCTGCGATGCCGAAGTATAAGCTGATCAACAGGGCAGACCCGGGTAAGGTGAGCGGACATATCATCAGCGCGGTGACCGGAACAGGCGCGATGAAGGACAGCCCGCTTGATACGGAAGCCGGAACCGTATGGGGAACGGTGGATAATAATGCGCTTTCCCATCATGTATTTAATACCTGGGACGGAGGCGGATTTAATGCTCTGTCGCTGAAACATGGTTTCACCTATGAGTTTGACCAGGCATATGAGCTTGACCGGATCGCGCTTCAGGAAGTAGTGCCCCAGAGTCCGAACTACGGCTATGTACAGGTCAGATATTGGGATGAGAACGGCAATGTCAATGTACTTCCAAGGATGGGAATCCAGAAGAAGGCAGATTCAGATAACAGGCCTTACTATCTGATCAAGCTTTCAGAGCCGATCAAGGCTAAGAAGCTCCAGTTTGGGCTTGCGCGTGCCGTAGCATCCGGTACGATCACGGTATCGGAGGTGTATTTCTATCATTATGATTCGATAGAGAGAGATATTATGGCGCTCTATGAGGACGATCTTCATACAGTGCTGAGAAGCGATGTGGATCAGTCGGTTATTGACGCTCTGAGGAAACGGATCAATACCCAGGATCCGGAAAGCAAAGAATATCATCCGGATAAGGATTATCTGGAGCGTGAATTGAAGACTGCAGAAGACATCCTGAACTCCAAGCAGCTAACGGAGACGGTAGGTATCTACAATACCATCACGACCAGGGATGTGGGACGCGGTTTCGGCGGATTGAATGCATGGCAGCCTCTGGGAGTGACAGCGGCGGCAGGAGAGGAGATCACGGTCTATGTCGGACATAATACGAAGAAGACTGGTGATACGACCAACTTACAGCTTGTAAGCACGCAGTATCATTCGGAGTCAGGCTCAATGTTCCGGGCGGTAGCGACGCTTAAGATCGGAAGAAATGACATTACAATTCCGAAGCTCTGGTCCGTCGATGCAGAGTCAGGAGGCGCGCTGTATGTACAGTATACAGGAAACAATGCCAATGACCGTTATGCGGTTCGCGTGAACGGCGGCGTAGAGGTTCCAAGGCTTGATCTGTATAAGGTCAGCGATGCCGGTGAACGCCTTGCGAGGGCCGAAGCGTATATCACGAAGCTGGATGCCTATGTAGGCGGCATACAGGCAAAACATAACGAGGTTCATAAGAATTCCAAGAATACGTCAGTACAGTATGAGTATAAGGCGGCGGACTGTATCCTTGGAGCATCTGATATTATGCTGGATACGATGATGTTATCCCTTCCGGCACAGCAGATCCTTGCCGGTACAGGATCGGGAAGCGTACAGGCCAGAGCACAGAAGCTTGTGACGTCTATGGACGCCATGGAAGGCATGATGGGCTTGTTCTATCAGCATAAGGGATTGAACAATAATGCGACAGAAGCGAAAGACAAGATTCCGGCGAATCATCTGAACATCCGTTATCAGAGGATGTTCGCAGGTGCGTTCATGTACGCGTCAGGCAACCATATAGGTATCGAGTGGGGGTCGGCGCCGGGAATGATAAACGGAGTTCCGGTACAGTCTGATGATAGCGGCAGGTATCAAAGCGGTCAGTATTTTGGCTGGGGAATCGCCCATGAGATCGGACATTGTATCAACCAGGGAACCTACGCGGTCGCAGAGATCACGAACAATTATTTTGCGGTGCTTGCACAGGCACATGATGATAATGACACTGTACGGTTCAAATACGATAATGTGTATGATAAGGTTACATCCGGTACGAAGGGCCGTGCGTCCAATGTGTTTACGCAGCTTGGTATGTACTGGCAGCTTCATCTGGCGTATGACAGCGGATTCAATTATAAGACTTATTCGGATTATACGGACCAGCTCAATAACCTCTTCTTTGCAAGGGTGGACAGTTATTCGAGGACTCCGGCAAAAGCACCGGCGCCGGGAGGCGTGGCGCTTGCACTGTCAGGAGACAGGGATCAGGATTTGATGCGCTTAGCCTGCGCGGCGGCACAGAAGAACATCCTGGACTTCTTCGTACGCTGGGGTATGACACCGAATCAGGATACTGTAAACTATGCAGATCAGTTTGCGGCAGAGACAAGGGCGATCTACTATGTAGATGATAATTCCCGTGTATATCGGGTAAATGGCAGCGGCAGTTCGCTTGGTACGGCCGGGGCAGTAGAAGCGGTCGGCGACAGCACAGCAGCCGTTATCAATGCCAGTGCTGCGAATCAGGTAGATATTACGCTGAGTTCCAAGAATATCAGCGCGGAGGATATCCAGGGATATGAGATCGTGCGCTGTACGACTTCGAACGGACAGGTTGAGAGAGAGGTCGTAGGATTTACGACTGGAAGCCAGTTTACGGATGTTGTGACAACAATGAATAATCGCGTGGTGACCTATGAGATCACGCTGATCGACAAGTATCTGAACCGTTCTGCGGTAAAGACTCTGCCGCCGCTTAAGATCATGCACGAGGGCGAGATCGACAAGACGCACTGGACGGCCAGCACCAATGATATGACCGCTACAAGTGCATTGGCATCAGACGACGAAGATATTGAGGATTCATGCAGTCCGGTTAAGGAGGCGCCGATTAAAAATGCGATCGACAATAAGAGCGATACGGTATATACCGGAAAGGCGGGCGTCAATGCTGAAGTCCTGATAGAATTCAATCAGCCTACCAGGGTTGCCGGCCTTAAGTATACGGTGAACAGCGGCAATCCGATCAAGGATTACAGCGTCTATGTGAAGAACGATGCGGACGGTACCTGGATAGAAGCAGCAGCAGGATCATTCGAAGCTTCCGGCAGCAGGAGTGTTCATTTCGCTAAGGAAGGCACTAAGAATATTGCGCTGTATCAGACGACGGCGATGAAGCTTGCTATTAAGAACCAGAAGGGAAGAGAGATTGCGATCACAGAGCTGGATGTGTTTGGAGTGACCGGAGATAATGTAGAATTCAGGAAGGCTTCCGGCAGCGGTACTGCGGCGATCGGCAAGCTGGATAACGCATATCAGTACGGACAGAAGGATACGGATGTGATCCCGGCAGGTTCGATCGTATTTACCGGAACCTACAAGGGAAATTCGGCTTACAATGTAGTGCTGCTCTATGACCAGAACGGCAATATCGTCGGAGGTACGGGGACTGACGGTTCTCTGAATGCAGAACAGGTGGTATTTTCAACGGTATCGGAATCAGGCCCGATCGAAGATACCTATGACGGAACCTGGATCTATTGGATCAAACCGGAGCAGGCGGATCTTACAAGTCTTAAGCAGGTACGCGCGGAGCTGTACCGTGTGGATAATGCTTTGACCCTTGAGGGACAGAGGATGGTCAGCGATACCGTGTTCGAGACTATGCCGTCAACGCTTCCGAGTATAACGCTCAGCGGCAAGAAACAACAGCGATAAAAGGAGTAGAACATGAAGAAATATATATTAAGTATGGGCATGATCATGGCAGTGTTCGCATTTATCGCAATGCTGCCGCTCAAGGCATCGGCTGCGGTGTCGGCGATCAATGCGACTGAGAGTGAAGAGGGGAAGGCTTCTGTGAAGCTGACCCTCCCCAATGCGGCGCAGGAAGGAATTACTACGGTTTCGATCAGTCTTTCATTAGACTTGAAGGATACGGCGGGAAGCGCAGATGGGATCGTGCCGGGAGTAGAGTTTACGGAGTGGATCTTAGGGAATACCAAGGTTCATACGTTCCGGTCAGACCAGGGACGGATCTTGAATATCTATATTGCGGGAACAACGCCGTTATTTACGGCAGATGAGGATGGAGATTTCCTGGATGTCGGAACGGTATATGTGAAGAGGGCGGACGGAAGTCTGATACCTTTTACAGTTAATATTGATGAAAGCCAGCTTAAGGTGGTCCGGGGTAATACGACGGCGCTGGTCACGGAAGCAGACCTGCTTGGATATGGCAGTGAATCGGACAGCCCAAGTAAGCCGTCAGAGGGGAATCCGCCGGGCGGAACGCCGGAGATCGACGCCATAAGAGCTGAGCTTAAGGCTCTTATAGAGAAGGCGGAGACGATTCCGGCAGACCAACGGACGGAGGATCTGCAAAGAGCGATCGACGAGGCAAAGAGGGTTCTTGAAGATCCTAATGCGACTCTGGAGGAGCTGCAGGCGGCGCTTATGAATCTGGAGAATGCGCTGGCGCTCTTCGATAGTAATCAGAATACCGGAAGCAATAGCACTAATACCGGAAAAGACGTGATCACCGAGGACCGGAAGCAGAACGGCACCAGGGTCCAGGGAGTCAAGACGGGAGATATGAATCCGGCTGTGACTTATGCTGCGGCAGCGGCGCTGTGTATGGCTGTATTCGGTGTGAATGTCTTGCGCAGACGCAGGCGGCAGTAATATATGATCGTCCGCCGGGCAGCAAGCGAGTTACAAGACCTGTAAAGGGATTCGTAAGGCGGCAAGCCGGACGGATAGGATATAAGATCAGGACAGATCTCGGTCAATGAGAAGAACTTCATTGGCTGGGGTCTGTTCTTTTTATCGGGGTGTATAATCGGGGCAGGGGCGTGCATACTATCTATCAGGAAGACTTGTCTTGCTGAAAGGAGCACGTAGAATATGAAGGAATTGAAGCTGGATCTTCTGCCGGGTAATCTGTACGCTGCCAAGAAGAGGGCGGAGCAGCAGAAAGATAAGGGAAAAAAGAGTACGGAACAGACAAATATTGTGAAGCTTACAGAGGTATCGGTCAAAATAGAGAAGCCGGATTAAGCGGAACGGAAAAATAAGAGTGGCGCGGGATGGGAGAATTGTGGTATGATAAAAAGCACATGAATATTCTGTCCCGCAGGACAGGGAGAAAGGACAGCGAAGGCGATGAGATATTATCTGGCTCCGTTAGAGGGGATTACCACGCGGATATACCGAAGGGCGTACCATGACTGTTTCCGGCCCATGGACAAATATTTTACACCTTTTTTGTCTCCGCACACGAAGAGAGGATTTAACGCGAAGGAGTTGGCGGAGATCCTGCCGGAGAATAACAAGGGGATGCGGCTGGTCCCCCAGATATTGACGAACCGGGCTGAGGATTTCCTGGGAACGGCCGAGAAGCTTACATATTACGGATACGGAGAGATCAATCTGAATCTGGGCTGTCCGTCCAAAACGGTGGTTTCGAAGGGAAGGGGATCTGGATTCCTTGCAGACCCGGAAGGACTTGACCGTTTTTTGGATGAGATCTATTCGAAGGCAAAGGTTAAGATCTCGATCAAGACCAGGATCGGGAAGGACGATCCTGAGGAGTTTTTGGAACTTCTTAAGATCTATAACCGGTATCCGGCAGAGGAGCTGATCATTCATCCCAGGATTCAGACTGATTTCTATAAGAATAAGCCGAATCTTGAGATGTTTGAAGAGGCGGTCAGGACGAGCAAGATCGATTTGTGTTATAACGGAGATATCTGTTCAAAGGAAGATGCAGGGATGATTCAAAACAGATTTCCTTCGGTGGATACCTGTATGATCGGAAGGGGAATTATAGAGAATCCGGGACTTCTAAGCGAGATCGAGGGCGCCGGATCGCCGGACAGGGCGCTGATCCGAAGGTTCCATGACCGGATATATGAAGAATACCGCGGCACCGGCATGGGGGATAAAAACGTGCTGTTTAAGATGAAGGAGATCTGGTGTTATATGGGCAGATCATTTCCGGGATGCGAGAAGCAGCTGAAGCGGATTAAAAAAGCAGAAAAGACGGACAGATATGAAGAAGCGGTGGCAGAATGTTTTGGAGGGTAGCTTTTTATTCTGCCCTTGTTATTTTTATCTTTACTTTTCTTATGCTATGCAATATAATAGATAAAAATTTAATATACAGGAATTTTAAGGAGGAATCCCTTTGGAGAACTTGAATCATATTATTGCGGGTAATCTGAGAGATATCAGGAAGCGAAAGGAATTGAGTCTGGAACAGGTATCATCCCTTACTTCTATCAGCAAGAGTATGTTAAGCCAATTGGAGCGTGGGGAAGTCAATCCCACGATTTCGACAGTGTATAAGCTGTCTCTTGGCTTGAAGGTTCCGGTGACTGCATTTACAGCGGACAAGCCCAAGCCTTTCTCGAAGACGGGCAAGTCGGTGGTAACGCCGCTGATCGGTGACGAAGGAAAGTACCGGCTATATCCGGTCTTTGAATTCAGGGAGAGACAGGATTTTGAGATCTTTGACCTGGAATTCGATGAAGGAGGCAGGATGCAGGGGAATCGGCAGATGAGTGGAACCAGGGAATTTATTACCGTTTATTCCGGAGAACTGACGTTGATTTTTAACGGCAGAGAGTATGTATTGAAGGCAGGAGATTCAGCGTCTTACAATGCCTTCGACGAGTATGTATATAAGAATACAGGAATGGGGATGGTGACTGCGAGTATCGTAGTCCATTATCCCGGATAGGAAGGAGTGATCGCAGCATGGAGGATCAAAAGCAGCGGGTATATGATGCGCTGGATAAGCTGAAGATTAAGTACGAGGTGGTGGAGCATGAGCCGGTATATACTATGGAGGATATGGACAGGCTGGGGCTCCCGGAGAAGGGAACGCTGTGTAAGAACCTGTTTTTGAGGGACTCGAAGGGGAAGAGGCATTTTCTTGTAACCTGTGAGGAGGATAAGAAGGTAGATCTTAAGGCCCTTGGCAGGCAGCTTGGCGGAGGGAACTTAAGCTTTGCTTCGGAGGACCGCTTAGAGAAGTATCTGGGACTTAAGCAGGGAAGCGTGACGCCCTTTGGTTTGATGAACGATACGGATCATGCGGTGGAATTTTTTATTGATAAGGATTTGAGTAGATGTAAGAGTCTCGGAATCCATCCGCTTGAGAATACGGCGACGGTATTCTTATCTTTCAAGGATCTGGATAAGTTCCTGTGGGATCTTGATGTGGATGTGGTGAAGGTCAAGCTGTAGATATATTTACAAAAGAGAAAGGCTGAGCATTCCCAGGGCGGGGAGGTTCAGCCTTTGTGCGGTGATATGAGGAATGGTGAAATTATATGATAAGGATATCAGGGAACCGCTGTTTGATTTCCTGGAGGAGCGTTACGGGAAGATTCGGATCATCGAAGAAAAGCAGATGGGGAGATCCCGGGCGGATATTGTAATGGTGATGCCCTGCGCGGTCGCAGGTATTGAGATCAAGAGCGATGCGGATACATATGTCAGGCTTAAGCGGCAGGTCAGGGACTATGACAGATATTTTGACCGTAATTATGTAGTCGCCGGGGGCAGCCATGGACTGCATATCAGGGAACACGTACCGGATTGGTGGGGGATCATCACCGCCGAGAAGGTAGACGGCGCAATGGACTTCTATGTGATGCGGGAGGCCGGGGATAGTCCGAAGACGGATCTGAAACTGAAGCTTGGTATCTTATGGAGGCCGGAGCTTGCACATATACAGGAACAGAACGGGCTTCCGGGTTATAAGCAAAAGAGCAAGAAGTTTGTGACGGATAAGATAATAGAGAGGGTCCCAGAGGATATCTTAAACGTGCAGATCAGCCAAGAGCTGTTCGAGAGGGATTATAATGAGATCGGGGCGATCATTGGGGAGTATAAGAAGCGCAGAGGTTATTAGGTCCGGGAAGGAGTGGAGAGCGTGCAGTATCCGGTAATTGACGTTGAGGAGACGGGAAAGAGGATTAAAGAGATCTGTGACTTAAGAGGAATCCAGGCGAGGGAGATCAGGGATTATATGAATTTTGCGGCTATGCAGTCGGTGTATGACTGGTTTCGGGGGAAGAATCTGCCGTCGCTGGATAATATGTATGCATTGTCAAGGCTCTTGGAGGTTTCGATTGATTCTTTGATTGTCGCACAAGATGAGGGAGACGGCGGTACGGAGTGTTATGGGAGGTTGCAGATGCTTAAGTGTGAGCTGATGGATTTGAGATGCCGGATGGCGGCCGGGGCTCTTCTGACATATATGCATGCAGCACAGAATTGGAATAGACAGGCAGTAAAATAATCTTGTCAAGAAGTTTGTACCTGGATGCAGAAAATGATATTTTGTGCTATGATAGTTTCAACAAAGGAAGAAGAAAACTAAGAGACAGAAGCGAAATGATATATCAGTATACGGATGGAGCTTAACGGATGAGAAGGATTAGAAGTGTACCAGAAGATAAGAGATAATATATTGTTGTTTCAGGGAGCCGCAGTATTCTGAGTGTCAGAATATTGCGGCTTCTGCTGTTTTATCAAATTTAATACTTTTTTTATTGCATGTTCCATATCAGAGAAGTAGAATAAGTTAAGTATACTGTTTGGATGAAAGAGAGGACGAATATGGAACAGCAATTTGGGCAGGTGCCTCCTATGACACCGGAGAATTACGGGAAGCGGATCTGGCATCTGTGGGGACCGATCGTGATAAAGTGGGCGATCGCGATCAGTGTCAGTATGATCTCATCAGGAATATTCACCATGATGTACATGGTGGCTCATCAGGATATGTCTATGGCGGCGATGCAGAGCGAGGAGCAGATGATGAACCTTTATGACAGCATCATGGAGCAGTTCGTAGGATTTTCTACCGCCATCGAGGGTGTGGCGGCATTCGTCACGATTCCGGTGATGTTGGTTCTCTTCCACAAGGACCGTGTAAGGGAGAGGATGACGGGATTTATACCGAATAAGAAGGCGCCTCTGTGGAAATATGCGGCGGGGCTTCTTATGGCTCTTGCCATGAGTCTGGGACTTAACAATCTGATCATCATAGGGAATCTGTCGGATATAAGCGACTCCTATCAGGCGACGATGGAAGCGTTCTATGCTTCGTCTCTGCCGGTGCAGATCATCGTATTGGGGATCCTGATGCCGATGAGCGAAGAGCTGGTCTTCCGAGGGCTGCTCTTTAAGCGGCTGAGGGAGCGGGGAACCTATCTGCAGTCTGCGCTGTATTCTGCGCTGGTATTTGGATTCATGCACATGAATCTGGTACAGATGACGTATGGTTTTGTGTTGGGAATGATGCTTGCGTATTTCTATGAGAAGTACGGTTCTGTCAAGGCTCCGATCGCGGCACATATAGCCATGAACCTTCTGTCCGTTTTCGCGACGAAGTTCGAACTTCTTGATTGGCTGATCGAGGATCATATGCGGATCGGGATTGTAACGGTGGCATGTGCGTTTGTGGCTTCGACCATGTTCGTCTTGGTCCAGAGGATTGATGAGAGGCCGGATGTGCCCGGAACATCCAAGGAGAATGAGAACCTGGCGTCTGCACGGGATATGTAGGGAGCTAGTACACGGATATTTCCAAATATAGAGTACGAGGAATAGATAGACACAAGGAGTCTGGCATCGGAAATAATTGCCAGACTTTTTTCTTGAAATTTTATTAATATTGAATTATCTGACAATATAAATAAAATTCGTTATTTACAAATAGCAGAAAAAGTAGTATAGTTAGAAAAACTGAAGAAAGGACTGAATATATGAACAGACAGGTTGGGAGCAGCCGCACCGGGCTGTATCATCCGCAGTTTGAACATGATAATTGCGGGATTGGTGCGATTGTGAATATTAAGGGGCGAAGAAGCCATAGCACAGTGGCGGACGCGTTGAAGATTGTAGAGAATTTAGAACATAGAGCTGGCAAGGATGCCGAGGGTAAGACAGGCGATGGAGTTGGAATCTTATTGCAGATTTCACACAGGTTTTTCTCCAAAGTCTGCAGACCGCTCGGCATCTTTTTACGTTCTGAGAGAGATTATGGAGTCGGGATGTTCTTCTTCCCGCAGGATGAGCTTAAGAAGAATCAGGCGAAGAAGATCTTCGAGGTGATCGTTCGGAAGGAGGGTATGAATTTCCTGGGATGGCGCGAGGTTCCGGTGAAGCCGGAGGTCTTAGGGAGCCGTGCGCGGGAGTGTATGCCGTGCATTATGCAGGGATTTATCGAGCGTCCGGATAAGGTGGATCAGGGAATTGATTTTGACAGGCGGCTCTATGTGGTGCGCCGTATCTTCGAGCAGAGCAGCGACGATACCTATGTGGCGTCGCTCTCAAGCCGGACGATCGCCTACAAGGGAATGTTCCTGGTAGGTCAGCTTCGGTCATTTTTCACAGATCTGCAGAATGAGGATTATGAGTCGGCAATCGCGCTGGTGCATTCCCGGTTCAGTACCAACACCAATCCAAGCTGGGAACGCGCCCATCCGAATCGTTTTATCGTACATAACGGAGAGATCAATACCATCCGGGGCAACGCGGATAAGATGCGTGCAAGGGAGGAGAATATGGAGTCTGAGCATCTCAAGGGTGAGCTTCACAAGGTGCTGCCTGCCATCAACAGCTCCGGTTCTGATTCGGCGATGCTTGACAATGCCATCGAGTTCATGGTTATGAGCGGAATGGAGCTGCCTCTTGCGGTGATGATCGCAATCCCGGAGCCATGGGCCAATACGAAGAAGATGTCCCAGAAGAAGAAGGATTTCTACCAGTATTATGCGACCATGATGGAGCCGTGGGACGGACCGGCATCTATTCTGTTCAGCGACGGCGACTGTATGGGAGCGGTTCTCGACAGGAACGGGCTTCGTCCTTCCAGGTATTACATCACGGACGATGATACGCTGATCCTCTCCTCCGAGGTTGGGGTTCTTGATATCGATCCGGCTAAGATCCTGGTGAAGGAGCGCCTGCATCCGGGGAAAATGCTTCTGGTGGACACTGTAAAGGGTAAGGTGATCGACGATGAAGAGCTGAAGGAGATCTATGCCGGAAGGCAGCCCTATGGGGAGTGGCTTGACAGTAATCTGATCGAGCTTCGAGACTTGAAGATACCCAACCAGAAGGTCCAGTCCTATACGGCCAAGGAGTGCAGAAGGCTTCAGAAAGCCTTCGGGTATTCCTACGAGGAAGTGAAGACGTCCATCCTTGCCATGGCGCTGAACGGTTCGGAAGGGACGGCGGCTATGGGAATAGATGCTCCGCTGGCAGTGCTGTCGGATAAGCACCATGATCTCTTCGGATATTTCAAACAGCTCTTTGCTCAGGTGACCAATCCGCCTATCGACGCGATCCGCGAAGAGGTCGTCACATCCTCTACGGTCTATATCGGATCAGACGGGAATCTTCTGGAGGAGAGGGAAGAGAACTGCAGGATGCTCAAGGTGGATAATCCGATCCTCACGAATACAGATCTTCTGAAGATTAAGAATATGAAGCGGGAAGGATTCAAGGCGGCAGAGATCCCGATCGTGTACTACAAGAATTCCGGGCTTGAGAAGGCGATTGATTATCTGTTCATAGAGGTGGACCGGGTCATCAGGGAGGGCGCCAATATCTTGATCCTCTCCGACCGCGGCGTGGACGAATACCATGTCGCCATGCCGTCGCTTCTGGCGCTGTCCGGACTGCAGCAGCATCTGGTGCGGACGAAGAAGAGGACTTCCGTGGCGATCATCCTGGAGACGGGAGAACCGCGGGAGGTACATCATTTTGCTACGCTGCTTGGATACGGAGCCTGCGCGGTCAACCCTTACCTTGCCCATGAGTCCATCCGCCTGCTGATCGATACCGATATGCTTAAGAAGGATTACTATGCGGCGGTGGACGATTACAACCATGCGGTGATCAGCGGGATCGTGAAGATCGCGTCGAAGATGGGGATATCAACGATCCAGTCATATCAGGGCGCGAAGATTTTTGAAGCCATTGGACTGAAAGAAGAATTTATCCGGAAATATTTCACCGACACGGTCAGCCGTGTAGGCGGGATCGGCATCGAAGAATTGTCTGAGGACTATGTCGCACGGCATTCTCAGGCCTTTGATCCGCTGGGGCTTGAGGTAGATATGACTCTTGACAGTATCGGTCAGCACAAATCAAAGAGCGGAGGGGAGAGACATCTCTATAACCCGCAGACGATCCATATGCTCCAGCAGTCCACCAGACGGGGAGATTATGAGATGTTCAGGAAATATACGGAGATGGTAAATGCAGAGGGGGAATCCATCAATCTGCGCGGACAGCTTGAGTTCAACTATCCTAAGAAGGGCGTCCCGATCGAAGAAGTAGAGAGTGTGGATTCTATTGTTACACGCTTCAAGACAGGGGCTATGTCTTATGGGTCGATTTCCAAGGAAGCCCACGAGACATTGGCGATCGCTATGAACCGTCTGCACGGCAAATCGAACAGCGGGGAAGGCGGAGAAGAGATCGACCGGCTTGACGGCGAACGGTGTTCGGCTATCAAGCAGGTTGCCTCTGGGCGGTTCGGCGTGACCAGCAGATATCTGGTGAGCGCCAGGGAGATACAGATCAAGATGGCGCAGGGAGCGAAGCCGGGAGAAGGCGGGCATCTTCCGGGAGGGAAAGTATATCCGTGGATTGCCAATACCCGTCATTCTACGCCGGGAGTCAGCCTGATCTCACCGCCGCCGCACCATGATATCTATTCGATCGAGGATCTGGCGCAGCTGATCTATGACTGTAAGAATGCCAACAAGGATGCAAGGATCTCGGTGAAGCTTGTGTCGGAGGCCGGAGTCGGAACGGTTGCCGCCGGTGTGGCAAAAGCCGGAGCCGGATTGATATTGATCTCTGGTTATGACGGTGGGACCGGCGCGGCGCCCAGAAGCTCCATCCATAATGCAGGACTTCCGTGGGAGCTGGGGCTTGCGGAGACTCATCAGACCTTGATCCAGAATGGCCTGAGAGAGCGGGTCAGGATCGAGACAGACGGTAAGCTGATGAGCGGCCGCGACGTGGCGATCGCGGCGATCCTGGGTGCGGAGGAATTCGGCTTTGCGACAGCGCCGCTGGTAACTATGGGCTGTGTTATGATGCGGGTGTGCAACCTGGATACCTGTCCCGTGGGGGTTGCCACTCAGAATCCAGAGCTTCGGAAGCGGTTCACAGGCAAGCCGGAATATGTGATGAACTTCATGCGGTTTATGGCCGAGAATCTTCGGGAATATATGGCGAGGCTTGGAGTGCGTTCTATAGATGAGTTGGTTGGGCGCACGGACCTTCTGAGAGTGAAGGAACATGCGGCGTCTAAGCGGGCGGCCATGCTGGATCTTAGCCGGATCCTGTATAATCCCTATGAGGGAACCAGGGCGGGGGTTACATTTGACCCTAAGAAGGTGTATGATTTCGAGCTTGAAAAGACGCTGGACGAGAGGGTGCTGTTAAAGGAACTGCTTCCGTCGCTTAAGAACGGACAGAAGAGGAGCATCGAGGTGGATGTAACCAATACCGACCGTACCTTTGGTACGATCTTTGGGTCGGAGATCACGAAACGTTATCCGGAAGGACTTGCGGAAGACAGTTATGTGGTGAAATGCAGCGGCGCGGGAGGACAGTCCTTCGGAGCATTTATCCCGAAGGGACTGACCCTGGAGCTTACAGGAGACAGCAACGATTATTTCGGAAAGGGTTTGTCAGGCGGCAAGTTGATCGTCTATCCGCCCCGGGGAGTGAAGTACCGGCATGATGAGAATATTATAATAGGAAATGTGGCGCTCTATGGAGCCACCGGCGGCAAGGCTTTCATTAACGGCGTTGCAGGCGAGCGGTTCGCGGTGCGTAATTCCGGTGTTACCGCGGTGGTAGAGGGCGTGGGAGATCACGGATGCGAATATATGACCGGAGGCCGCGTGGCTGTCCTTGGGAAGATTGGCAAGAACTTTGCCGCCGGTATGAGCGGCGGGGTGGCGTATGTCTTAGACATAAACAGTGACCTGTATATGAATGTGAATAAGCAGATGGTCAATATCGAACGCGTCACATCCAAATTCGACGTCAATGAGCTGAAGCATATGATCGAGGAGCATGTGGCCTGCACGAATTCCGAGATCGGCAAGGAGATCCTTAATGCTTATACGGAGTATCTGCCGAAGTTCAAGAAGATCATTCCGGTAGATTATGAGCGGATGCTTAAGACGATCCTTCAGATGGAGGAACAGGGGATGAGCAGCGAGCAGGCGAAGACAGAAGCATTCTATGCCATTAAGGGCGGACGATAGGAGGTGTGGAAGATGGGAAAGGCAACAGGATTTATGGAATATGTAAGGCAGGATAAGGCGGCGGAAGCGCCGAAGGATCGGATCAGGCATTTTAATGAATTCCACACAGCCTTGCCAAGAGAGGAGCAGGAACGCCAGGGCGCCAGATGCATGGCGTGCGGGGTTCCCTTCTGCCAGGCGGGACAGATGATCATGGGAATGGCGAGCGGATGCCCGCTCCACAATCTGGTTCCGGAGTGGAACGACCTGATCTATCAGGGAAATTGGGAGGAAGCCTACTACAGGCTTAAGAAGACCAATAATTTCCCGGAGTTCACCTCAAGGGTGTGCCCGGCGCTTTGTGAGGCGGCATGTACCTGTAATCTGAACGGGGATGCAGTCGCTTCTAAGGCAAATGAATATGGAATCATTGAGTATGCATACGAAAAGGGTTATGCGGCGGCGCGTCCGGTGAAGGTACGTACCGGGAAGAAGGTAGCGGTGATCGGTTCCGGACCGTCCGGACTTGCGGCTGCGGATATGCTGAACCGAAGAGGGCACAGCGTGACCGTATTCGAGCGGGAAGACAAAGCCGGCGGGCTTCTGCGGTACGGAATCCCCAATATGAAGCTTGAGAAACAGATCATTGACCGTAAGCTTGCGGTGATGGAGGAAGAGGGAGTTACCTTTGTCACGGGCTGCAACATAGGTAAGGATAAGAAGGCAGCGGAGCTTAAGAAGGAGTTCGACCGTATCGTGCTCTGCTGCGGAGCGTCGAATCCAAGGGATATCAAGGCGCCGGGAAGGGATGCGAAGGGGATTCATTTCGCGGTAGATTTCCTGAAGTCAACGACGAAGGCGCTGTGGGCCAATCAGATGGAGCTTAAGGAAGGGACTTATATCTCTGCGAAGGGAAAACGTGTGATGGTGATCGGAGGCGGCGATACGGGGAATGATTGTGTCGGTACTGCCATGCGCCATGGCGCGAGATCGATCCTGCAGCTTGAGATGATGCCTAAGGCGCCGGATGAGAGGCTGGATTCGAATCCCTGGCCGGAGTGGCCCAAGGTGTGCAAGACAGACTACGGGCAGGAGGAAGCGGCGGCGGTATTTGGGAAGGATCCAAGAGTCTATCAGACGACGGTCAGGGAATTCAAGAAGGATAAGGCCGGCAATGTCTGTAAGGCAGTGCTTGTGAAATTAGAGCCGAAGAAGGATGAGAAGACGGGCCGCATGGTGATGGCGGAGATCGCCGGAAGCGAGTATACGGTAGATGTAGACCTGGTGCTGATCGCCGCGGGATTCCTGGGGAGCGAGAGTTATGTGACGAAAGCGTTTGGAGTCGGCGTGGACGGACGGACGAATGTGGCGACGGCGTCCGGCGGATATGCCACAAATGTGCAGGATATATTTACTGCCGGGGATATGCACAGGGGGCAGTCACTGGTCGTGTGGGCAATCAGGGAAGGCCGGGAAGCGGCGCGGGAAGTCGATATCAGCCTGATGGGATATACCAATATGAATATACAATAGGAGAAAAAGTTGCTATCTTGCCAACTCTTGCCAACTTATTTGTTACAAAGTTGTTAAAAAATATTGCAAAATTTTGTGGGTTGAGTTATAATTGTTTCCAGATGTAGGGGTAGCTATGTCGAATGAGGGATAAAGGGTATAAAAAATTATAAAGGATGGTTTGATTATGAAGAAATTTGGAGCAAGATTACTGGCAGCAGCAGTTGCCGGCTCACTTATTGTGACACCAGTTATGGCAGCACCATCGATTAACGATCTGAAGGAGGATAAGGCTGAGAAGCAGAGCGAGGTGAATTCTCTGCAGAAGGAACTGACAGATATTATGACGAAGCTTGGAGATCTGGAAGAGGACCTGATCAAGAAGGGTGAAGAGATCACACAGGCAGAGGCGGATCTGACGGTTGCAGAGGAGAAGGAGAAGGAACAGTATGAAGCGATGAAGCTTCGTATTAAATATATGTATGAAGAGGGCAGTTCGATGGCGATCGAGTCATTGGTGTCGGCGGAGGACTTCACAGATCTGGTGAATAAGGCCGAATATGTCCAGAATGTACATAAGTATGACCGTCAGCAGTTACAGGAGTATGCAGAGACCAAGCAGGAGATTGCTGATCTGAAGACGACTCTTGAGGAAGACCAGAAGACGATGGAAGGACTGCAGGACGAATATGAAGCGAAGGAGACTCAGTTAAGTTCAACGATAGAATCGAAGCGCGAAGAGGTTGCCGATCTGGATGCGCAGATCCAGGCGGCTGCGGAAGCTGCGGCAAGAGCGGCTGCGGAAGAGCAGAGACGCCGTGAAGAGGAAGAACGCAGACGTCAGGAGGAAGCGGCACAGAGCAATAACAACACTTCCGGTAATCAGAACCAGAACAACGAAGATAATAACGGCGGGAATGCTTCTAATGACAGTGCATCCGCAGGAAGCACCGGCAGCACAGGAAGCAGCAGTACGGCAGGGAATACCGGCAGCACCGGTAACAGCGGCAGTACGGGAAATACCGCCGGCAGCACGGGAACCAGTACCGGCAGCAGTTCAGGGAGCAGCCTGGATTATGCGGGAGCCGGAGACAGTTCCGTTGCGCAGACAATTGTAAATGCTGCATATGGACAATTGGGAGTTCCATATGTATGGGGAGGCACCACACCGGGAAGCGGTCTTGACTGTTCAGGACTCACCCAGTATTGCCACAGAGTAGCAGGTATCAGTATCGGACGTACGTCACAGGTTCAGGGCGGAGGCGGCAAGGCGGTCAGCAATCCGCAGCCCGGAGATCTGGTATGCTACGGAAGCCATATCGGGATCTATATCGGCGGAGGCCAGATGATCCATGCACCGCACACAGGAGATGTGGTAAAGGTTGCGAACGTATATGGTTCTCCATGGTACAGACGTTATTGGTAGAAGGTCTGTTACAGGGACGGCAGATTGCGGAATGAGTTTCGGGCGGTATTCAAGGGGTAGAATATTAAGAGATTGGCAGGAATGTATATGAGAAGATGGAAAAGTGCTATGTTAGTGACAGCGCTGACGTGCGGACTGGTTGCGACACCGGTTTACGCGGACCCAACCGTGGACGAGTTACAGAAGGATAAAGCGGAAGCTCAAAGTGAGGTAAATTCTCTCCAACAGGAATTGACAGAGCTGATATCGAAGATCAGTGAGTTAGAAGGAGACCTGATCAATAAAGGGCAGGAGATCACACAGGCCGAGATCGATCTTGGCGAGGCCCAGGAGCAGGAAGAAGAACAGTATCATGCGATGAAGCTTAGGATCAAGTTCATGTATGAAGAGGGCGACGCGAGTGTGATCGAGACGCTGTTTTCGGCAGAGAATTTCTCGGACTTGGTCAATAAGGCGGAATATGTTCAGAATGTGCACTCTTACGACAGGAAGATGTTGGAAGAGTATGTGAAGATCAAGCAGCAGGTTCAGGACTTGAAGACAACGTTAGAGACGGAGCTGAGTAATCTTGAGGCGCTGCAGACAGAGTTCGAGGCACAGAAGGATAAATTAGACTATACCATCGAGACGAAGAAGTCCGAGATCTCTAACCTGGATGAACAGCTTCAGATCGCGGTACAAAAAGCCGCGGAAGAACAGAGACGCAGGGAAGAGGCAGAGCGCAGGCGCAGAGAGGAAGAGGAACGTCAGGCGGCAGCAAGACAGAATGAGTCGGCACCAAGTACGAACCGTCCTGCATCCAATCCGGAGAGCGCCAACAATCCGGGAGCGTCTCCGGCACCGTCCAGCACACCAAGTTCCGGCGGTACAACATCCGGTACATCCGGCGGTTCTGTAAGCAAAGGGAACACAGCTACGGCTCAGGCGATCGTGAATGCCGCATACAGCCAGTTAGGAGTTCCGTATGTGTGGGGCGGCTCCACACCGGGAGTAGGGCTTGACTGTTCAGGACTGGTGCAGTATTGTCATTCTGTAGCGGGGATTTCCCTGCCGCACTATTCTGAGTCACAGTATGCCGGCGGCACGAAGGTATCTAGTCCGGAACCGGGAGATATCTGTTGGAAGCCGGGCCATGTGGGAATTTACATCGGTAACGGCCAGATGATCGAGGCTCAGCAGACCGGAACGAACATTATGATCAGCCCGGTGCGTGCCCAGGGATTTGTCAGGTATTGGTAGCTATTGGCAACAGTTCAGACAGGTCTGCGCATTCACTGCGCCGACCGAGCCATAGAGTAGAGCATGAAAGCATCCGGCTCATCGCGAAGCGATTGTTAATGGCCGGAGGCTTGTAACAGTGAAGGTATCTGAACTGTTACAGTTATTGGCAGTTATTACATACTTAGCATAGAAAAAGCCTTGCATTTGCAAGGCTTTTGTGCTATTATAAACGGGTCGCAAAAATCACGCATTTGTTTGCCTAAGATGGTGCCAAAGCTTGAATATAAGCCGGTTTCAAGGGCTTACACATATGCGGAAGCAAAAAACCAAGACGGAGGAAGAAAAGATGAGCGTTATTTCAATGAAGCAGCTTTTAGAAGCAGGTGTTCATTTCGGACATCAGACAAGAAGATGGAACCCTAAGATGGCTCCTTACATTTACACGGAGAGGAACGGTATCTATATTATCGACCTGCAGAAGTCTGTAGGCAAAGTGGACGAGGCATATCAGGCGGTATCTGATATCGCGGCAGACGGCGGTACGATCCTGTTCGTAGGGACAAAGAAGCAGGCGCAGGATGCGATCAGAACAGAGGCTGAGCGCTGCGGAATGTTCTATGTGAATGAGAGATGGCTTGGAGGAATGCTGACGAACTTCAAGACGATCAAGAGCAGAGTTGCACGTTTGAAAGAGATCGAGAGAATGTCAGAGGACGGCACTTTCGATGTATTGCCTAAGAAGGAAGTTATCCAGCTTAAGAAGGAATGGGAGAAGCTTGAGAGAAACTTAGGCGGAATCAAAGAGATGAAGCAGCTTCCGGATGCAATCTTCGTTGTAGATCCTAAGAAGGAAAGAATCTGTGTACAGGAAGCACATACACTTGGAATTCCGTTGATCGGAATTGCTGATACAAACTGTGATCCAGAGGAACTGGATTATGTGATCCCGGGTAACGACGACGCAATCCGCGCTGTGAAGCTGATCGTATCTAAGATGGCTGATGCCGTTGTAGAGGCGAATCAGGGAATGACCGGTGAAGACGGCGTTTACGAAGAGGATGCTGCCGAGGAAGTTTACGAGAACGAAGCAGACGAGTAAAGACAATACCGCTCATAATACCCCTTTATATAGTATAAAGAGGGGGCATGACTGAGCGGATTGATTAGGAGGAGATAGACATGGCAATTACGGCTGGTATGGTAAAAGAGTTAAGAGAGATGACCGGAGCAGGCATGATGGACTGCAAGAAGGCATTAACTGAGACAGACGGTGATTTTGACAAGGCTGTTGAGTTCCTTCGTGAGAAGGGACTTGCAACTGCCCAGAAGAAGGCGGGAAGAATTGCAGCAGAGGGTATTGTGGCTACAACCATCAAGGGAGACAATAAGGTGGCTGCGATCGTGGAAGTGAATGCTGAGACAGACTTTGTTGCAAAGAATGAAGTATTCCAGACTTATGTTAAGGAAGTAGTTGAACAGGCTGCTGATACAGCTGCTGCAGATATCGAGGCGTTTAAGGCGGAGCCATGGGCGCTTGATACATCTATGACTGTTCAGGACAAGCTGGCGGCAATGATTGCTAAGATCGGCGAGAACATGAACATCAGAAGATTCGAGAAGATTGTGTCTGAGGATGGCATTGTAGTATCTTATATCCATGCAGGAGGTAAGATCGGAGTATTGGTTGAGGCTCAGACTGATAACAATTCCGATACTGTAAAAGAGGCTCTGAAGAATGTGGCTATGCAGATTGCGGCTCTGAATCCGAAGTATGTGTCTACAGATGAAGTTCCAGAGGATTACAAGGAGCATGAGAAAGAGATTCTGATGGCTCAGGCTAAGAATGATCCTAAGAATGCGAACAAGCCGGAGAATATCATTGAGAAGATGATCAGCGGACGTCTTAATAAGGAGCTGAAGGAAGTATGCCTGTTAGAGCAGGAGTATGTAAAGGCTGAGAATAAGGAGACGGTTGCGAAGTATCTGGAGATGGTATCTAAGGAAGTTGGATCGACTGTTGCACTTAAGAGATTCATTCGTTTTGAGACAGGCGAAGGTCTTGAAAAGAAGAATGAAGATTTCGCGGCTGAGGTTGCAGCGCAGATGAATGCATAAGGTGAAGTTTGCCTGATTATTTTGAATGAAGAAACCCTTGTGAATGGTGTGGGAATGCCATTTGCAGGGGTTTTTGCATTTATATGTCATCATTCAAAGTTAGAACGGATTACTTATGTGATATCTCAATATTCTAAGAATATTATTTGGAGTTAGTAAATATAATTTTATAGATCATGAAATATGTAATTCAAGAAACAGAAAGGGATATTATATAATGGGACCAACAATTGACCAATACATAGTTGCAAACTGTTTATATACAATAGATGAATTCAATATCTTGTATAGGGGATGGGATAAGCCTGAATTAAAAATTGAAGCCGATGAAAAGTTTAATGAAATGGATATAACAGTAAGAATAGGCTATCCTTTTAAACAAAATGCTCATTATACAGCAGGAGAAAGTGCCCGGATAAAAAAAGCACAGAAAATAAACCATGATTTGTATATAGCACAAAGAGATTTTAAAATTGAAGTTAAATATTTGAAAAATTGGATTAGTTCAGCTAATACAAGAGCAGCAAGCAAAAACTGGTCAGTATTTCAACAAGATTTTGATTGGTTAATGGATGAGATAGATAGTGATAAGCCGGGAAAGGTTGCATTTGTGATTGGATGGTTTAATTGTGTGGATTCATTTTCACAATTAATTCAATTAGGGACTGGGAATGGAGCATACCCATTAGCAGATGAACGAAAGAGAAGATATTTTCCATTTTTAGAAGCAAATAAAGTACCAGTGTATACGAAAGATTTAAAGTATTGTTATAAAAAAGCTTATATGGAGTTACCACTTGACTTAATATCTTCTAAATATAAAGGGATATACAGATGTATGTTTATTGGAGAAGAAAAAGATAAATTTCATTTTGCTATATATTTTTGAAAATGAATAATCCAGGTTAATTATTATATTGATAGCAAGCTATGTAAAAAAGTATTTGAGGGGGGGGGGGAATAGGTTGAATTCATCCTATAAATTGGATATAATATAAGCATTATACAAGGAGGTATGGATGATGACAATAAATACAAATACAATGGTTTCTATTACAGAAGCAAATCAGAATTTTTCAAAAGTAGCAAGACTAGTGGATGAACATGGAACAGCCATTATTCTAAAAAATAATGTACCAAGATATCTTGTGATAGATTTTAGCAAAGCAGATGAGGATGCTGTTGCATCAAATGAAGATGTGCTGAGTATATCTAAACGATTGATTGAGAAGAATAAGGAATCTTATGAGGTGCTCGCAAAATGATAAAGCTGACAAAAGAACAGATTCTATTACTTCATACGCAGTTAATTGAGACTACTGGAGGAAGTGATGGAATTAGAGATTTAGGTCTGCTTGAATCTGCATTAGAAAGTCCATTTCAATCCTATAGTGGAGAAGAATTATATCCAAGCATACAGGCAAAGGCAGCAAGACTTTGCTATGGACTAGTTAAAAATCATGCAATGATCGATGGCAATAAAAGAATAGGGTGCCATGCCATGTTAGTCTTTTTGGAATTAAATGGTTATGAGATGGAATACACGCAGAAAGAATTATCAGATTTAATTTTAGATGTAGCAGCGGACAGGAAACAATATGAAGATATTTTACATTGGTTGTTAGCGCATCAGATGTAAGTCAGATGATTTGTAATATCTTCAGATAAGAGCATAAAACAAAAATAGTGAATAAGTATGTGTTGAGGGTTTAAATTTGGGGGAAGAATTTTATCCCCCAATATCCCCCAAATGGAAAACGCTGGAAATCCGCATGGTTCCAGCGTTTTTTGCGTAACCAACTTTTAAGGGGCGAAGTTTGCAGGGTTTTTATACAGACGCCTCCATGGCCGAATACAGCCTCCGGGTGGCGCTTACCCCGCAGCGTCTGCCGGATGGGAGGGTCTTCCAGTACAAACCCAAAACCGTAGAAAAATGGTATCAGCTCTATGAAAAAGGTGGTATGGAGGCCCTGATCCCCCGGACACGATGCGATAAGGGCGGCACCCGGGTGATCTCGGATGAGGCGGAAAGGGAGATACACAGGCTCAGGAAAGAATATCCCAGGCTGAACGCAACCAAGGTCTGTGAGAAACTGGTGCAGGACGGCACACTTCCGGCAACGGTATCCGTTTCCACTGTCCAACGTTATATCAAGCATAACGGCCTCAGGGGAATACAGGATGCACTGTACATGCGCTTATGTACTTGGTGCAAACTTACCATGATTATTTTGAAGAATAGGATGCCGATCTATACGGGAGCCGGAAAGTCCATGTGCCGGAGCCGGAATTATACATGATCTATACAGGGAAGCGTGTGGGCAGGCCAGAGGCTGTTTCATTTTCCGAAGAATTTTTCGGTGGGAAGGAATGTGCCATTGAAGTAAAAGTGAAAGTAATCTATGACGGCAAAGGAAATGACATTATCAGCCAGTATGTTGCCTTTACAAAAGTATATAATGAACAGGTAAGGCAGTATGGAAGGAGCCGGGGGTATTTCTATGGAGGAGATCATGAAAGAATCAGAGCTTACAGGCAAAGTGCATTCAGCCGTTTATCATCAATGCAGGCAGAGAGGCTATGCTGCCTCGGCTGACGTGCTGGTTGACATAGGGGTTCTGCCAAAACAGAAATATGAGGACTGGAGATTTGGGAAAGTGCAGTATCTGGAAGCAGCATGCACATGCAATCTGAAAAAACTTTCTTTTATTATGAAGCAGATCGGCATCTATGCAAAGAAAATGGGTTTAAAGCCGTCATTCTGCTGTTATAAGCGTTGGGGCGTGAAGAAAAAGCATGGGCATAAGCCTGTGATTCCCCTCCGTTTCAGCAAAAGCGGAAACACGGAAATTGAAAAAGCCTATGCAACGCATTATGTGGATTCGGGTCGGACGGAGCAGCTAAAAAAGAAAAACAGGAACAAACCATATCTTCTGGTAAAACGGAAATATCTGACAAAGCAGGGGATTAAGCTAGGGGGCAGATGTTTCTGATAACAGCAGACCATAAATGACAGCCGCAAGGACATTTCTGAGTGAATGAACCTTGCGGTTGCCACTTCTTTCTGGTAATCCCGGTAGTAGCGGTAAGTTTTCTGTGCTTTTTTTTTCTGTAGCAGAAGATTATCTTTTTCCGCTTTCAGGAGTTTCATGGAAAGAAGCCTTTATTCTTTGCTTTACAAAATTGCTGGTAGACAGATTTATTAGCCAGGTAATGGCCTGTGTAATGGAGCTGTTCATTAACTTTCCGGAGTTTATCTTGTACAGATTTCAAGTCCTTTCTGGAAGCTGTAAGAGTTATTGCTTCAATGTGGAGATTTTAATTTGCGGCGACTATGCAGTCGCCGCTCCTTTTAAAATGCCGTCTAACAGGATACTTCCCTATGGAAATTTCATCATACGGACGGTAGGGAAGTATGGGAAATTTCGCTATGTGTCCGTACATAGGCAGTGCTTGTTATTCTTGTCTTTCGACACTCCCGGAGGGGTGTCAGTGTCTATATGGTTTTAAAGAAAACTTCTAAAGATGAAGTGATTTGCAATTGATTTTATATGATTCAGATGCTAACATATCAATATAGCTGTGGAAAAAGATTGAGCAGAAAATATGGTGAGGGAATTTAGGAGAGTATTTTGGGAACTTGCCATACTTTGTCAGGTTACTTAGTTTATAACTATAATATAAGGAGGGATGTGAGTGTCAGAAAGCAGGTTGTTTAAAATTTTGTATTACTTATTAGATAAGGGAACAGTAACAGCTCCTGAACTGGCAAAGAAATTTGAAGTATCAGTAAGGACAATTTATCGTGATATTGATATGTTAAGCGGTGCAGGTATACCCGTTTATACAACGACAGGTCATGGGGGCGGAATCCATTTGTTTGATAATTTTGTTTTGAAGAAATCTCTATTATCAGAACAGGAAATGCAGGATATTTTAATCGGTGTACAGAGCTTGTCTGCTGTTCAATATCCAGATACAGATGGAGTAATGTCAAAATTGAAGGCAACATTCCAGATAGCGGAATCTGACTGGATAGAAATTGATTTTTCTCGATGGGGTAGTATTGTTGAAAAAGAAAAACAATATTTTGAAATGTTGAAACGTTCAATTTTAGGCAGACAGGAAATTCAGTTTCTGTATTATAATTCATTGGGAGAAGGTAGCCAGAGAAGGTGTCAGCCTTTAAAGCTGGTATACAAGGATAAAGCGTGGTATCTGTATGCGTATTGTTTAAAAAGAAATGATTATCGCCTGTTTCGTATTTCACGGATTAAAGAACTTCTGGTGACAGATCAATACTTTAAAAGCCATTCAGAAATGAAGGAGTCAGTATTTTCTTTGATGGAAGAAATGGGAAAGCCTATAACAATAGAATTGAGTTTTCCGAAGGAGGTTAGCTATCGGGTATACGATACATTTGAGGATGATGTAATAAAGTGGAATGGGCAGGAGATTAGGGTAAATGTCACTTTGCCGGAAACAGAATGGCTATATAGTTTTATTATGTCCTTTGGTAATCAAATATCAATATTGTATCCAATATCATTAAAGGAAAAGATAATAGAAAGATATAAAATTGCATTAAAACATTTCGAGGAGGATACAAGATGAATGTAAGAGAAGAATTACAAAAGTTAAATGTAGAGGGAGAAAAATTTCAATTTAATCATGTAGAAGTAAATCCGAAAATGATACAGGCAGTTATGATAAATGAGATTGTGCCTGCAGATCCAGAAGATGATTTTTATGGGGGAACAGAAGCTGCTTATTTATCAACAACGATTCCATTGTTTCAAAAAGCTGGGATACAGGTAAAAACCATTCAGAATATTTTGGATAGAGGAATTTATATTACAAATGCTGTAAAAATGCCAAAAACAGAATATACAGTGGCGAAGGAAAGCATAGAAAAAAGTTTGCCATATCTGGAGCGGGAACTGGCACTGTTTCCTAATGTAAAAGTTATCATGTTGATGGGAGATGTGGCAAAAAAAGCTTTTAATATGATTAGCAAGAAAGAAACAAGAAAAAATGCAGTTCCGAGCATTTCTACCTACAAATTACGGAGCAGTGAGATTTTTTATAAGGGTATCCGTATCATACCGTCCTATATCATGACAGGGCAGAATTTGTTGATTGAAAAATCTAAATTTGAAATGGCTGCTGAGGATATTGCTTCAATGTACAATTTGATAATGAAATAATTTCCAAGCCTGACACAAGATGTCAGGCTTGTTATTATATAATGCCCTGTGTGAGGTGGTCAATATGATTAAAAAAATATTTTCAAAAAATTTTATCTTTTTTTTGGCAGGGCAGACATTATCCATGTTTGGAACTAATATTATCAAATTTGCTATATCATTATACATATTGGAGGTAACTGCTTCCGCAGCTATATTTGGATGGATAACGGCTGCAAGTTATATTTCACCAATTATATTATCTCCCTTCGGTGGTATTTTAGCGGACAGAAAAAACAAAAAGAATCTTATGGTTGCTCTTGATGGTATTTATGGAATGATTACTTTGTTGATGGGAATTGCATTTCAAAGGCGGGAGGAATTTGGAATTGTAGCAGGACTTCTAATACTGTTATCTATAGTATCGGCTTTCGAGGCACCAGTTGTTCAATCTAGTGTACCATTGATTCAAACCAATGAGAATCTTACAAAGGCAAATGCAATAGTGAATCAAATAACTTCATTATCAGGGCTTTTAGCACCATTTTTGGCAGGGCTTTTTTATAGCATATTTGGAAAAGAATATTTTCATTATATCATGTTCCTGTGTACGGTATGTTTTTTATTAGCTGCTAGTGTTGAATTGCACTTAACTATACCATTACAGATTCAACATTGTTATGATAGCATGGTAGATGTTTTTAAATATGATTTTAAGGATATTTTAAGGTTGATTTTGAAAGAAAAGCAACATATAGGGGCAGTTATGCTGTTAAATGCATTTTTCATGTTCTTGATTCAGCCTTTTTTGTCCATAGGAGTCCCATATATTATAAGTGTGAAATTGGAACTTGATTCTGTTTGGAACGGAGGTGTGCAGGTGTTTCTTGGAATATTGGGTATAGCTGGGGGATTTGTAGCGACAGCTATTACAGGAAAATTTCAAATTAAGAATATATATAAATTATTTATTGGTATGGGCTTAGCAATGATTCCAGTTTCACTAATGATTTTAAAACATAATTCTGCTAAGAAAACTTATTTTATATTAAGTCTATCAGCAGGAGCGATTATTTTTCTGGCGAGTATAGCAGGAACATATATTGTTTCAGGAATTCAAAAAGTCAGTCCACAGAATATGCTGGGGCGGGTAATGGCTATTTTTGCGACTATTAATAATTGTGCCCTTCCCATTGGTGTGTGGTTGTATGGGATTATCTATGAAAAATTTGATAAACAGTTATTTGGGGTTCTGATCATTACTGCCGTTTTTATTATATTTGGAAGTATAAAGGGAAAGAAGATTTATTGGATTCTGCAACAAGAATATAATTAATTTTTTGATTGGGAAATAGTAATTGTGAGGTAAATATAGATGAAATTTGCTAGAGGAGGTGATTGAAAATGGATAAGAAAAAACTTGGTTGGTGTATCATTATTCTTAGTGTCGTTGCTTCGGCGTATATTCTTTTACTTAGATAATAATTTCTATAAATAATGTTAAGAGAGGTAGTGTAAAGGGGAGAATAATGGTTTTATCATTTTCTGACGAAGAAGAGGGTATATATCGGAGGATGTTGCAGGTAGTAAGTAATAATAAAAATCTTGAGTGGTGTAACAAGGTACAGGAAGCAGGAAATATTCAGCTAGGCGGATTAAGAATAAATTTATGTGATAGATGTGTAATTATAGGACAACAAGAAATTATGCTTACGAACAGGGAATTTGATATATTATATTTATTAGCAAAGAGTCCAGGCAGGATATTCAGTAAAGAGCAGATATATGATATTGTATGGCAGGAACCGTATTCCGGCGATTATAATATTGTTATGAGTCATATCCGCCATATAAGGAAAAAAATAGAAGATAATCCGGGCAAGCCGCTATACATACAGACCGTATGGGGCATTGGCTATCGGCTCAACAAAAATATAAGCAGCAGTCTGTGATATGGAAACAGATCGCTGCTCATTTTTTGTCCTGTATGCCTAAAAGGTATTCACAGGATACATGGAAGAACTCTGCCAGAGCTACTACTTCATAATCCGGGACGAACCTTGTTCCCTTTTCAATCCGTAAAACAGTCAGGTCGCTAAATTCATATCCGGCAAGCTGGAGCTGCTCTGCAAGGGCTTTCTGCGATAACTTTCGCTCCGTCCGCAATTCCATAACCCTTTGACCGATTAGGTTTTTAGAGTTGCTTTCCTTATTCCAATAGATTTTAATATCCTACCACCAACTTTCTAAAGATGAAGTCTTATATTATTGATTTTACGAAATATTGTTGATAATATACTTCTAAAGATGAAGTGACAGGGAATTATCTTGCTATTGGAAAATTGGAGATTGACAATATGGACTGTAAAATACAATATTATGTTTAGCAGAGAAACCTGAAAGTCGAATAATAGTCACTAAATACTGATTCTACCGAATTAAAAAAGCGATAAAAACCTTGAAAATACGGCCCTTTTCCTTTGAAAAAATACTTAGTATCTGTTATAATATAAGAGAAAGATAGATACTAAGTATTTGGAGGGAAATATGGGCCGTATAGCTTCTGGAAAAGAACGTGTGGATCTGATCGAAAAGGATCAGGGGAATGGAACCGTATATGTCTATAGGCGGGTTAGCATCTACAATAAAGAAAAAGGATATTATGTCTCAAAAGAACAAAAACTGTTGGGGAAGAAAGTGAATGGATCCGATGAGATCGTACCCACGCGGGCCAAGGCATCCAATGGATCCCGGAAAAAATGTGCGGCAGAAAGTACAATGAGCGAAGTCGGCGTCACAGCCGCACGTATTCGGATTGGCGCATCAGCAATCATCGGCCATATCGGTGCAGCCAGCGGAATAGATGACGATGTGTATAAAAGCTGTGACACGGCGGTAGCCAAAAAGATTATTGCCTTGGCGAGATATTATCTGCAGAGTGACGGCGAGGCTACTTCGCACATTGAAAAGTGGCAGTTGACACATATTATGGAACCCTATGGTTATCCCATTTCTGAAGACACGGCTCATGACTTGTTTGAACGTGTCGGGGCAGATGAGACGATCTCGCAGAGCATTTTCTTTAACAGGGCCGCCCGTTTGGAAAACGCACGGGTTCTGGCGTATGATTCTTCTACGGTTTCGACCTATGGATTGAACCATGGCAGGGCCAGGCAAGGATATAATAAGGATAGGGACGGGTTGGAAACGGATAAACTCTTTACGTTTTACTCCATATCTACCAGGCAGCCAGTGTGTTACATGTCAGTCCCGGGAAATATACCGGATGTGATTGCAGTGGAGAATGCCACAAAGCAGTTAAAAGCATTGGGGCTTGAACAATCCGAGGTGATTTCCGATTGTGGGTTTTATTCCGAAGATAACCTGTCACTATTGTTACAATCATCCTTTGATTTTATCACTCGTGCACAGTACGATGTGAAATGGATACGGCCTGAAATTGACAAAGTTCTCAGGAAGCTGGAGGATACGGGGAACATGTGCCCGGATGAAGCCGGGACGTATGGTGTCAGCACCTGTATCATGCATGAATTTACCAGGACAAGGAAGTATGCCAGCAAAAAGAAAGGGCTGGAGGCCGGAGATACAGAATTATTCAACCGTAGGGTATATCTGCATATTTATTTCAATGATGTCAACCGCATAAAGAAGAACAGGGCATTTGATGAAACGCTCAATAAACTTAGGAATGCTTATCTGGAGGGAGAAAGAGACTTTAAACCTGCAGCTCGGAGAATGATCGACCAGTTTTTGGATATCAAAGAAAAGCGGAATGGAAAGCCCGTAATTACATTCAAAACGAAAGCGGTAAGAGAGGCAAAAAAGTACAACGGAGTATTTGTACTTGTAGCAAACAAGGAAAAAGATCCGTTCGAGTCGTTAAGGAAGTTTCGCAAGAGGGAATGGATTGAAGATTTTTTTGAAGAATATAAGCAGCGGGTTGGAGGCAGGAAACACCGTGTATGGGATGACCTGACAGTAGATGGTAAGAAATTAGTCCAATTTGTCGCGCTATGTTACTATGAACATTTTTCGGGTGAGATTACCCGGATGAAAAATACTCTGGGGGTACCGAACGGCGAACATGACCATGATTTGAAAGTGAATCTGGATAAAGAAAAGCAGTTAAAAACATGGTTAGAGAATAATTCTATCCAGGAAATATTTGATTGGTTTGATGCTGTGGAGAAGATAGATGTAACCACGCCATATGCAAAACAGATATGGACGACAGAAGCGATAGCAAGAGACCAGTTATTTTTAAATAGGCTTGGAGTGGAGTTATAGGAAATTTTCCGCCTGTATGGTTAAAAATTATTCCAGTGCGTAGGAAGGGTATCCCCGACTTCCGTTTCTCGAACAACAGTTCAACCATACAAGTGGAAAATTTTTAGTGTCTATTGCTCGACTTTCAGGGAGAAAGGTGGAAATAAGCATGAATGAAGTTTTGTAACATTGTCAGATGACTTTAAGGAACTGCGCAGCGAATCAGAGGACAGGGAATATTTCGTCCAGACGGAAGAGGCAAAAGCAGCCAGCCGGGAACTGAAAAAGAAACGGAAGGCATTTGAAGCATATCTTTCCAAACTGCCGAAAGAGGACAGGGAGTTTTTGGAGGACTATATGGATGCGGTGAGGCCTATTACAAGGAGGAGCAGAGGGCGTATTATCAGGGACTTGTGGACAGTTCTGACTTTTTGATAAAAAATTGATTATTTAAACGAACTGAGACATAATGGTGTCATAGTTCGTTTGCTAAACTGATGCAGAAAGGAGAAAAATGAAGATTGATCGGCTTATGGGCATTGTTGTTTATTTGTTGAATAATGGTCGTACATCTGCACAGAAGCTCGCTGAAAAATTTGAAGTTTCATCCAGAACAATTATGAGAGATATTAAATCATGAATATAATTGGATTGTTACTGCACTGAAAGGGATGGCGAGTGCATATGCGAGTAAAAGTTTAGAGCAGGCTTTATCTAAAATAAAAAGCATAAATTGTACAGAAGATAATGCTGTTTCTGTGGATTTTAGTGTAGCAAGTGAGGATGATGAAATAAATGAACAGTTAATGCTATTAGAAGATGCAATTAAGAAAAAAAATATTGTTCGATTTGCCTATACAAACAGTCATGACGAAATAAAAGAATTTCAAGTTGAACCAGTTCGGCTGCAATACAAATGGTATAGCTGGTATTTGATTGGATATTATGAAAAATATCAGGATTATTGTATGTTCAAATTAGTTCGTATGGAACGTTTAAAAGTAACAGATATAAGAAATACAAAAATCCATGATCTTTCGGATATTAAGCAGAAGGGTTCTGTCAATAATATTGTTAACATCAAACTACATGGAAAAGCAGCCATAAAGTCAAAATGTAGAGAATACTTAAATGGACGAATTACAAAGGAATTTGAAAATGGTGATTTTGAGTTTTGTTTTTCTGCACCGGAGCATGAGATGTTTTGGTATGGGATGATTCTTTCCTTTGGAAATAAGGTTAAGGTAATCGAACCACAGGAGATAAAAGAACGCATTATAAAAATTTGTAAAGAAATTCAAACGGTATATGAGGAATGAAGATGAAATTATATTCAAAGGAAGAAGTAAGACATATGTTATGCCGTTATCACAATTTAGACGGTGCGGAAATGTTGTGTGGAAAAATAGGCGTAGAAAAGATAATGCAGCGAATACACAGTATTCAATATGATCCCTTGAATGTTGTAGCAAGGAATGCTGATTTAGTATTACAGGCAAGAGTGACGGATTACAAAGAGCAGGATCTTTACAATCTATTATACAAAGAACATAAATTGATTGATGGATTTGATAAAGAAATGTGTATTTATAACACTAAAGATTTTAACTGCTTTAGGTTTTAAGTGAAAATGAAATACGCGGTTCCACACTTCAAACACTGATTGAGAAAAATAAAATTGATGAAATACAGGTTGAAGGAATTAAAGAAACTTTTTATGTTTCAAAGGATATTCAAAAATATATGAAAAATCAAACTGCAAATAACTATGCAAGATTTATTGCGCCATTAGATAATATTATGTGGGATAGACAGATGATAGAAAAACTATTTGGTTTTATATATCGGTGGGAAGTGTATACTCCTATTGCTAAAAGAAAATTTGGATATTATGTGTTACCGGTACTATATAATGGTCGATTTATTGCAAGGTTTGAGGCGGAATCCGTTCGTCAGGCAGGGGAGTTTGCTATCAAAAACTGGTGGTGGGAATCAGAAGTTGAACCGGATAATGATATGATAGAAATAATTATAAAAGAGATGATACGTTTTGCAGAATTTCTTCAGGTCAACAATTCAAAAAATAATATTGTAAAGTTAGGAGTGTAGTAAAATGAAAGAAATAGAAAGATACGATATTAATGAAGCTTGGGCACATTCAGGTATTATTAAAGCTGGAGACTTTTGCTTTTTGAATTATTGTGTCCGTAATGTGGATGGTGCTATTGAGCAGCAGATTAATGGAGCTTTTGATGAAATGGAAGAAAGGTTGGCATTGGTGGGTATGACTCTTGAAAATGTAGTACAGATGAATTGTTTATTTAAAAATATCTATGATATTCCGATAATGGAAAAGGTTATTAAAGAAAGATTTAACGGAAAATACCCTGTACGCAAGTCGATTCAAACCGAATTTGCAGATCAAAATAATAGATTGCTATTTCAAGTTGATGCTATAGCCTATTTGGGAAAATAGTAACTCCAAGGTAGATTTTTGTCTACCTAGTAACTTGCTTTTTGTCGGCGGGAATAAGGAAGGCTGTATGTTCAGAGACTTACTAATAGAGAGTTTGATATATTGTGTCTATTGGCAAAGAATCCGGGCAGAATATTCAGCAAAGAGCAGATTTATGATATTGTCTGGCAGGAGCCGTATTCCGGCGATTACAATATTGTCATGAGCCATATCCGCCACATTAGAGAGAAAATAGAGGACAATCCGGGCAAGCCGCTTTACATACAGACCGTATGGGGTATTGGCTATCGGTTCAACAAAAATTTAAGCAGCAGTCTGTGATGTGAAAACAGATTGCTGCCTTTCTTTTAAATAAAGCAGTGGATTATTATTGGAAATTATCTATTCATTATTTGATGGAAAGTGTTTTTTCAGAGAAGCAATCCATTTTTCGATTGCTTCCACTAAAACATATTGTTGCTGTAAAACTGCAATGCCTGTTTCGGGAATTTCCGGAATATTTTCTTTTTCAAGGATGTTTTCCTCTAAATAAGTTTTCAGTGTTTTGATGTTCTTTTCAATGTTATTTACACAAGATTGCTGGATTGCTGGAGGTAAACTGTCTAAGTTGACAATCACAGCATTAAAGTCTAAAAAAATATGGATAGGTTTAGCAGCGATTTCCTGCATGAGTCTTTCAAATTCCTTACTTCCGGCATCGGTAAGGGAATAAACTGCCTTTTCTGGCATTTTCCCTTCCTTTACAATCGTTCCTTTGATAAATCCCTTTTCTTCTAACTGGAGTGCCTTTTTGTAGATAGACGGGGTGCTTATTTTTACCCATTTGGATATATTGCGGTATTCCACCAGCTTTTGAATATCATAAGCGCCCATAGGCTCTTTTTTTAACATTCCCAATACAATTAAATCAATCGTAGCCATTGTGACCAGCCTTTCTCTCTGAATTTATATGTATTACACTGTAATTTATAGTAATGGATTTTATAGCTGCTGTCAAGAAATAGAAAAGAAAATATCATTAATCTCTTGACAACTACTATAAATTAGAGTATATTTTCTTTCGAAGGAAATAGTATAAATTATACTACTGTAAATAATATTGATTGTCAAGAGAAAGGAGCATTTAGAAATGAATGAACGTAACAACAAAATGGAACTATTAGGGAGTGCGCCAGTCCCCACAGCTCTTGTGGCTCTTGGTGTACCGATTATGATTGGTATGCTGATCAATGCCCTTTATAATCTGGTAGATGCGTATTTCGTGGGAGGTCTGGGAGAAAGCCCTATGGGTGCGATTTCGATTGTGTTTCCGCTAGGACAGGTAGTAGTAGGACTGGGGTTGATGTTTGGCAATGGTGCGGCATCTTATCTTTCAAGGCTGTTAGGCCGTGGAGACAGAGGTACTGCGAATAAGGTGGCGAGTACGGCAGTATACAGCAGCGTTATGATTGGTGCAGTTATTATTATTTTGGCTGCTGTTTTTATGAAACCGATTTTAACCATGCTTGGGGCAACGAATACCATTATGCCGTATGCTTTGTCTTATGCAAGGATATATGTAGTTTCCTGTATCTTTAATGTATTTAATGTGACAATGAATAATATTGTGGCAAGTGAAGGGGCAGCGAAAACAACCATGTGCGCCTTATTGTTAGGAGCTGTATTAAATATTGGCTTAGATCCGGTTTTTATTTATGTGTTTGATATGGGGGTAGCGGGAGCTGCGATTGCCACTGCCATTTCTCAATTTGTTTCTACGCTTGTGTACTTAACTTATGCACTTCGTAAAAAGAGTGCATTTTCATTCAGTATAAAAGATTTTAAACCTTCCAGGCAGATATATATGGAAGTTTTGAAAATTGGAGTTCCAACACTTACCTTCCAGCTTCTTACCAGTTTTTCCATAGCGCTCATTAACCGGGCGGCAAATGGATATGGAGATGCTGCCATTGCCGGGATGGGGGCAGTCACAAGGGTTACATCTATGGGAACTTTAGTGGTATTTGGCTTCCTGAAAGGATTTCAGCCGATTGCAGGATTCAGCTATGGGGCAAAGAAGTTCCAGCGTTTGAGGGAGGCAATTAGAACCTCTATTTTGTGGTCAACGGTTTTCTGTGTAATAGTGGGTTTGCTAATGGCTCTGTTTTCTGTACAGATAATTTCTAAGTTTGCAAATGGAAATATGGAAATGATTGCAGTAGGGCAGAAATCCCTTTTGGCAAATGGATTTTCATTCTTTCTGTTTGGCTTTTATACGGTATATTCTTCTTTGTTCCTTGCACTTGGTAGAGGGGTAAAAGGCTTTATACTTGGGGCTTGCAGGCAGGGAATTTGTTTTGTCCCAGTGATTTTGCTTCTCCCGAATGTTTGGGGAATCAATGGAATACTTTATGCACAGCCGATTGCAGATGTGATTTCAGGCATTATCACAATTTTTATGGCATTACAGTTTCATGGGGAACTGGCAGAAGCACAGCTTCATATTGAAAAACAAGAGTAAGATTTAAGTGAATATATGAAACATAAAAAAAGAGATTTCTAAAAATTGATATAGCTAATTTATTTCTTCGCTGAAACTGGCAATGTAAGAGACTGCTGTTTTAGCAAGGTGATTATTCACACGGGTGTCGCTCCCCGTCGCCCTCCATATCGTTTCCCGCAACCTGACCGCAAAAACGATATGGAGGTATATACAATGACTATCATCGACCTGCACGACTTTTACTACCGGTACACCCAAGATAAATATATCAAATACTTATTCTCTAACTTTTTCATATAAATGGGAGGCTAATATCATCGTCCGTTCCTTTTTGTCATCTTGTCATAGACTTTAGCAAAGTATATAATGATATTGTTGCATCAAGTGAAGATGTACTGAATATATCAAAAAGGTTAATCGAGAAAAATAGAAAGTATGCCCGATTCATCTATAATGTTAGAACTTTGCGAAATACTGGGAATTACAGTAAACGAGTTGTTAAGCGGGGAGGAAATAAACATGGAAAGTTATGAAAAAAAGGCAGATGAAAATTTGATTGCATTAAAAAAGAAAGACAAAAATAACATGACAAAGCATGTCATTATTTCAATTCTTTTTTCAGCAACACTATTGATAGGGATTATGGTATGCCTTATTTGCGATATTGCAATATCCGGTAATTTAACATGGTCATTAATTCCGGTCAGTTCTATTGTATTCGCATGGATAATTTCTTTTCCAAGTATTTTTTTGGGGAAAAGAGGGTTTACCGTAAGTTTAATATCATTAAGTGTTTTTATCGTCCCCTATCTGTTCTTATTAGGCGGTTTATTAAAAGCGAAAGAAGTATTTTCAGTTGGTGCAGTGATGGCGATGGTTTCAATCATATTCTTGTGGATAATAGTTGCAGTGTTTAAGTGTATTGAAAGGAAGTTAGCCGCTTTAGGAACAACTTTTTTATCTGCTATTCCATTAATGATTATTGTCAATGTAATACTATCAAAGATGATAGAAGAGCCTGTTCTTGATGTATGGGATGTGCTGTCTGTCTTTATGCTGCTGATATTGGCATTTGTATCCTTTATTTGTGATTACGCTAAGAAAAAAGGACTGATGAAATAATGAAACTGTACAATGTCAAATAGGCTTAATTGCGATATAATAAGAACGGCATTGTGGGTATAGAATGTACGGAGTATGATACAGAATCGGATTTTGGAGGAAATTGGGGATGGAAAAAGATAAAAGAAAACTAACAGATAAAGAATTGAAGCGTAAAGATCACTTTGAAAAATTAAACGCTGAAATGCATCAAAAAGGATATCAAATAAAGAATATGATTATTGATATACAACAGGCGAATTTTCAGGGGCCTTTGAGTATGCTGCCATTTATGGTTTTAGCATTTGGGGTATACTATTATGTGAATGGTTTGGATATAGACGGAATCTCTATCGGAATTGTCGCAGCAGCATATCTGCTTATTCTTGTTCTGATTGTACTGCATGAGTTAATACATGGAATCACTTGGGGGATTTTTGCAAAAGATCATTTTCATTCGATTGATTTTGGATTCATTCGGAGCAGTTTTACTCCATACTGCACGTGCTCAGAACCGTTGAAAAAGTGGCAATATCTGTTCGGAGCGGCTATGCCTACACTAATTTTAGGATTCGCAGCTGCGGTAGCTGCAGTGATAACAGATCAATTATTGCTGCTTTTCCTGGCGGAAATCATGCTTCTGTCAGGCGGCGGAGATTTTCTGATCATACTGAAAATCTTGTTATACCGCACGGATAAGAAAGAAAGTGTGTATTGCGATCATCCTTATGAATGTGGCTTTGTTGTTTTTGAGAAATAGAATTTTGAATAACCGTTGTATACAAAGAACGGCGTACCAAGGCAGGAATCAAGAAAAAGGTTCCTGCCTTTTGTGATATTTATTTCAAAATATTTAGATCATACCGCACATTTTGGTGATATAATGCGTTAATCAGAGTGAAGGAGGTCTCTTGATCCATGGACATAGAAGAACAGTATGACAAAATATACCGTTATTGTTATTTTAAGCTAAGTAATCAGCAGTTGGCGGAGGATATTACGCAAGAAACTTTTCTTCGCTTTTTAGAGAGCAATACTTATTATGAAAAGGGAAAGAAATTACGGTATCTTTATACGATAGCGCATAATTTGTGTGTTGACATATATCGCAGTAAAACGGAGGATCCTTTAACAGAAGAATTACGGTCAGAAGATAAAGAGAATGAAATACTTACAAGTATTGTTATAAGAGACGCATTGCATAGACTGACGAGAGAAGAGCAGGAAATACTGCTTTTGCGGTATGTGGATGAAGTACCTGTATCGGTTATTTGCGGGATATTGAAGGTATCAAGATTTTCATTGTACCGTAAAACGACAAAAGCGTTAAAACAACTTCAAGATATGCTTAGAAGGGAGGATTTCAGGTGAAACAGGATTTAAAAAAAGAGTTGTGCGAGGCTTTTGCAGCACCTTCGCCAACACGAAAAAGAGAATTTTTAAATAGAATCCCGCAATCAAAGATCAGTAATCTGGCATTTTTAAGAGTACAGATTACCTATATCCCCAAATATGTCTGGGGAACTTTTGGGATCATACTGGGGATTGCAATTCTTGGCGGATGTTTTTTAGAACAAGATATATTATGGGTAATATCAGCGTTGATTCCGTTCATAGCATTGACGGCGATCACAGAGTATGTGCGTTCAGAAGTTTATTTGATGGCTGAGCTGGAGATGAGCGCTCGTTTTTCACTGAAGAGTGTTTTACTGGCACGGATGATGATATTGGGTATGGTTCATTTGATCTTAATGATGTTATTAATTCCCATCTGCACTATTTATAATGCGGTGTCAGTGTTTCAGACTGGATTATATTTATTAGTACCTTATGTGCTTACATCGGCAATCGGCATGTGGGGGACCAGGAAGATACAGGGCAAAGAATCTATGTATTGGTGTATGGGAACAGCAATCGGGATTAGCGGAATGAATCTCTTTATCCAGAACATTTTTCCGATCGTATATGAAATGAAATATTCTGTGATTTGGTTGGTCGTGTTAATCATATCTGTTGCAATCATCATAAAAGAAGCGAAAAGAAATCTAAAACAAGTGGAGGAATTGGCATGGAATTGAGCTTAGATCGTTTGACAAAGCAGTACCGTAACAAGATAGCGGTAGATCGGGTATCTCTCAAATTAGGAGAAGGAGTGCATGGTTTGCTAGGGGCAAACGGCGCGGGGAAAACGACGTTGATGAGGATGATCTGTGGAGTATTAAAACCAGATAGTGGGACGGTAACGTTTGACGGCATAGATGTTTCTACAGAACTATACCGGTCTAAACTGGGATATTTACCGCAGGATTTTGGATATTATCCGGATTTTTCAGGAATGGATTTTTTAATGTACATGGCAGCTTTGAAGGGCTTGATAAAAACGCAGGCTAAGCGTAGGGCAAATGAACTTTTGGAATTGGTATCTTTACAAGGAGACGCACATAAAAAAATCAAGACATATTCAGGAGGAATGAAACAGAGATTAGGGATCGCTCAGATGTTATTAAATGATCCGAAGCTTCTTATTTTGGATGAGCCGACCGCGGGACTCGATCCCAAAGAGCGTGTTCGTTTTAGAAATATTATTGCAGAAATTGCGAAAGACAGTATTGTTATTTTGTCAACACACATCGTTTCAGACGTCGAACATATTGCAGATAACATATTAATGATGAAAGACGGAAAAATGATCTATCAGGGGAGATGGCAGGAACAGTTGGGCGATCTGGAAGAATTTTATTTGAAACAATTTGAGGAGGAGTAAGATGAAACAGATAAGAACATTATATTTCTTTGAATTAAAGAAAATTGTGGATCGAAAGATCACGTGGATGATCGGGGGAGTTATAATTTTGCTATGCATATTTTTGAGTTTTGCTGATCTGCTGTCTTCGTCGGTCTATGTCGGCGACGTCTCGATCAGTGGTTACGAAGCTATGAAAATAAACAGAGAATATGCAAGAAATCTCAAAGGAAGAGTGATCGACGATACGTTGCTTCAGGAAATGGCAGATTCCTATCCTGAGGGAATCGAGAATGAAGGGAGAGCTATTATTAATGACAGGACGAACGGTACGGTGGGAGCTATAACAGAGAGTACAGAAGAAAACGGAGAAAGGAAAGTATATGCAGAACAGTTAGATCCTCAAAGTTTTATTAATGAATATGAACCGATTTATTCGTTTATGTGTAATGTTGTAGAAAACGAGATTTTAGGTACAAGTGAGGAAGAGCTGTACGACGAAAGAGCAATGGTGATCTCGCAGAACCGCACGGATCAGATGCTTACGGAAGAGGAACTGAATTTTTGGGAAGAAAAATCTGCACAGATTAAAACACCATTTACTTATGAATACGCAGAAGGCTGGGGGAATATATGGACGTATATATATACGGTTAATTATATGATATTTTTGATGATCGCAATATGCCTTTCCAATATGTTTTCTATAGAACATTTGCGTAAAACAGATGCGATTATTTTATGCAGTCAATATGGAAAAAAACATTTATATCTGGCAAAGATATTAGCAGGAGCAACCTTTGGTGTAATTACAGCAAGCCTTATTTTAGGGGTAACAGTGATCTCAAGTATTTTTGTCTACGGTGCGGATGGATATGATGCGGCTTTACAGCTTATATATCCGTTGTCTTCATGGAAGGTTAGTATTGGAGAGTCCATAATTATCTTGTTTGGTGTATTGTTGATCATTTCTGTATTGTATAGTGTTGCTGTAATGGTACTGTCGGAAATGATAAAGAACAGCGCAGCGGTTATGGCTGTTCCGGTTGGAATTATGATCCTGACTATGATGATCGACATACCATATCAATGGAGAATACCGTCTCAAATATATGATTTGCTGCCAACAAATTTATTGATAAAATTTCAGTTGTGGGATGACAGGTTAGTGTCCATTTTCGGACGATATTTGACAAATTTTCAGATTTCTCCGCTTATATATGGAATTGCTGTCATAATATTATTCTGGATCGGAAAGAGAAAATATCAAAGATATCAAATAGCCGCAAGATAAAACTACCCAATGACAAATAGGAATGATTGCGCTATAATTGTTTTTGAAAAACAGAAGAAATCTTGATGAGGTGAGCATCATGTACAACATTGCACTCTGTGATGATGAACAGGATTTTGCTGATGAAATGAAGCAATACATACAGCGGTATCAGGAAGAAAGCGGTGAGAAGATCCGTGTGATGGTATTCAGAAATGGTCTGGAGCTGATTGAAAATTATGATCCATCCACGGACTTAATCTTCCTGGATATCCAGATGGATCAGATGGACGGCTTAGAGACGGCAAAGCGTATCCGGGAGAAAGACGAAGAGGCGGGCATCATCTTCCTGACTTCGTTGAAACAGTACGCATTAGAGGGATATCAGTATCAGGCGGTCAATTATCTTATTAAGCCGATGAAGTATATCAGATTGAAAACGGAGCTTGACCGCTGGATTGAGAAATGCAGGAAGAAGAACCCTTGTATCGTGATTGCCAACGATCAGGGAACATTTAAGGCGGCTGTAAATAAGATTCACTATATCGAAACCTATAAGCGGAATCTTCTGCTGCATACGGACGAAGGGGAAGTGATCAGTTATGAGAGCATGAAAGCGCTGGAACAAAGGCTGAGCCCTTTTGGGTTTTACCGCTGTCATGCCGGATATCTGGTGAATATGGGACTGGTCCGGAAGGTGGAAAAACTGGAGATTACCTTATCTTCCGGTGAGACAGTCTATGTCAGTAAGCCGAAGAAGAAAGACTTCATGAAAGCGTTAGCCGGATACTGGGGGAAGATGCTATGATGCAGATTCACTTTGTGGTACATATTCTTTCTATCGGGGTAAATGTACTGTACAGTTATTTGTTTTTTCGGATATTTTTGGAGTTGCTAGAGATTCGTAAAAATATCTTGATAAAAGTGACCGCATATATCGCATTTGTGTTTTTATGGACGCTGCCGATCTACAATTACAGCAGTATTCAGTTTGTGTATGCGCTGGCGGGAATGGTTCTGTTCGTTGCCGTGTTCTTTCGCGGAAATTGGACGAAAAAGATATTTGCGGTACTCGTGTTCTGTCCGTTGATGGTTGCGGTAAATTTCATCACCTTCAACCTGTCGGACAGCATTTATTACCGGGTTACAGGTGATCCGGGCGGTCTTGAATGGTCTGTACAGGAATTGACGGCGGCCAGCCTGATCGCTCTGCTGATCGATGTGCTCCGCCTGCTGCTTACATTCGCGGTATATCCGTTTTTAAAGAAATATATTTGCCGGATCAAAGAAGTTCTGACGGCCCGTATGTGGATCGTACTAGATATTTTGCTCTTAGTTCCGTTCGCGGCGACTTTTGGGATTCTTTGCTTTACTGCGACGGATGTTGCGGTGATCTATCCGATCTGCATAACTGTGATCGCCTCCAGTTTCGGATATATCTATCTTGTATCTTACATTTGCAGAACGATGGAAGTGGTGCATCATGCAAAAGAGATGGAAATGCTCCAGAAGTTTTATGATGAACGTCTGAAAGAAGAGGAACGTGTCCGGGCAGTTTACCACGATATGAAGAATCATCTATTGCTGCTTGAAGCCCGCACAGGGCATCAGGAGGAGACGCAGGAGATGATACAGAGATTACAGGAAAAGGTAGAAGATTATGAGAACTATATCCAGACGGGCAATGCGTATCTTGACATTATTTTGCGGGACAAGATGAGGCTGGCAAAGGAATCCAGGATCGATGTCCAGGCAGAGGTGGAGTTTTCAAAAGGGAAGTTTATAGACGGGCTGGATATTAGTACGATCTTTGGAAATGCGTGGGATAATGCCATGGAAGCCTGTATGAAATTGCCGGAAGAACAGAGGTTTATTACGGTCAGGGCGGGCGTCAGGAATCAGTTTTTGATCGTGAAGTTTGAAAATTCTGCCAAAGAAGGAGATCTGGAAATTCCGACAACAAAAGCAGACACATTTATGCACGGATTTGGAAAGAAAAATATCCAGAAAGCTGTAGAAAAGTATCAGGGCAGTTGTCAGTGGGATTATACGGAAGGGATTTATTCGCTGTCCATTCTCATACCCATGACGGAGGAAAAATAAATATATTATAGAAACGGTTTAATATTTTTGGATATAAAGAGAGCCGGCGGACTGTGATTTTTCACAAGTCTGCCGGCTCTGCGTTTATGCGTCGGGCTCTTGTTTATTTGAAAATAGTCTTTGTTTTTACCAAGAGGACAGACGGGGAACTGATCTCGGATAGGCGTTGCAGGAGGTCAAAGTAAGCGTTGTGGAAGTCAAAGTAAGCGGGAGATATTGAAATAATCTTTTGCAACAATATACTAAAGATTATCAGAAAGAACCGCAGGAGGGCGAGAGGACATGCGTATATTGAGTGCAAGAAATTTAAAAAAATATTATGGAGCAGAAGACAATTTAACGAAGGCGCTGGATGGTGTCGACCTGGATGTTGAGCAGGGAGAATTTGTGGCGATTATCGGCGCATCCGCCAGCGGGAAATCTACACTGCTCAATATGATTGGCGGTCTGGACGTGCCGACCTCTGGACAGGTATGTATTGGCGGGAAAGAGATCGGGAAGATGAAGCCGGATGAGTTGACCGTATTCCGCAGAAAGAATATTGGTTTCATTTTCCAGAACTATAATTTAATACCGGTATTGAACGTACTGGAGAATATCACACTTCCGATTGAGATGGACGGCAAAAAGCCGGATGAAAGTTTCATAGAGCAGATCATAGAGCTTCTGGGACTGACAGAAAAGGTGTATAAGATGCCCTCGCAGTTATCGGGCGGACAGCAGCAGAGGGTGGCGATCGCCAGAGCGCTTGCAAGCAAACCGTCTATGATACTTGCCGACGAACCGACCGGAAATCTGGATTCTGAGACGAGCCGGGAGGTGTTGGAGCTGTTGAAGGTGACTTCGGAAAGATTCCATCAGACGATCGTGATGATCACCCACAATCCGGAAATTGCACGGCAGGCGGACCGTATGATACGGATCGGAGACGGACGGGTGGTAAAGGAGGCATAAATCATGGGAGGCAAAAAGCAGATAGAAAAACAGATAGAAAAGCAAGCGATCAGGCGCATCGTACAGCGGAATTTTAAGAAAAAACGGATGGAGAACATGGTGCTGATTCTTTCGATCTTGTTAGTGACGGTCTTAATGACGGTTATGTTCGGAGCGGGCATCAGTCTTTTTCATAATCTGGAACTGGCGAATCTGAGAATGAAAGGGACGGAAGCGAATGTGATCATTCCGCATATGGAAGAAGCGGAGATGGAGCGGTTTGGCAGGATTGAAGAAATATCAAGCATAGGGCGGCAGCAGTTTGTGGCGGCGGCAGCTATGCAGGAGGGGATGTCTGGCAGTCAGGTATTTGCCATGACCGCTTATGACAAAATAGAATGGGAGACGCATATTGTGCCTACGCTTTCTGACATACAAGGAACCTATCCGCAGGCTGAGAATGAGATTATGATGTCCCGGTGGATGCTGGGGCAGTTAGAAATTGATGAACCAAAGATTGGTATGAAGATCCCTGTTTCCTTTGTGGATTTAGCCGGGGAGGAAAAAGAGCAGACGTTTATTCTAAGCGGATATTATGTGGATTATATCAATTATGCTCCGAACATAACGCCAAACAGCGCGAATACAATTTCCGCAAATCTGTATTATACAGAGCAGGGAAGTACGAAAAAAGCCATCGGTAATATGGCAGTCTCTCAGGAGTTTGCAAAACGGTATGGAACAGCGGAGGGGCTTTATGGCACGGCTAAGATCGACGACAGCCTGAGTACAGAGGAAGCCTTTGCATTGATCTCGGAAGTGACGGACCGGCAGGATATTATTGTGACGGGATTATCGAAAACCCTGGCGCAGTCTTTCGCCTTGGCGGTGATGCCTGTATTATCCGTTATTCTGATCATGATTGCGGGATATCTTTTGATCTTCAATGTGATCAATATTTCTGTTCTTCGGGAAATGCATATGTTTGGGCAGTTAAAGACGCTGGGTGCCACTTCAAAGCAGTTGAGATCCATTGTAAAAAGACAGAGCAATCTGGTATCTGTGATCGGGATCCCCGCAGGGCTTCTGGCTGGCACGGTATTGGCAGAATCCGTAGTACCGGGACTGTTAAGAAGGATGACGGAAGGAAATGGATTTGGAACGACCTTTGAAACCGGGATCATAATCTCACCGTGGATCTATGTGTTTGCAGCAGCCTTCGCATATCTTACCGCGGCACTTAGCAATCAGAAACCGTCGAAAATGGCGGCGCAGGTGTCTCCGATAGAGGCGCTCAAATATGTGGAACAGACAGAGACGATAAAAGCCCATAGAGGAGGCAGCGGCGGGAAATTATACCGCATGGCATATCGGAATGTATTTCGCAGTAAAAAGAAAGCAAGGGTAACGTTTGCTTCTCTTTTCTTTGGATTTTTGATTTTTCTGATCGTAGAAGTCTGTACCTATGGCGCAGATTATGAAGAAAAATACGATAGGGAACAGCCGGACAGCTTTACCCTGCAAAATCTTACATTTCAGATGGCAGACGCAGGCGGCATTGAAAATATCCTGAACGAATCGGTGACAGATACGATATGCGGTTTTGAGGGCGTAGAGAAGATAACCGCTGACTATGTAGAGCCTGTTTATTTTCAAAATGAAGAGCTTTTTTTAGAGCCATTTATAAAACTTCAGGCACAGTACACAGGCTTGTCAGAAGAACAGATCAGGGGACATCTGCGGGCAAGAAGTATCGGACTTCCGTTGGAGAAATTTGAGGATTTTTCTTATGAGAGCACATTTTCGGAAGCGGAAATCCAGACGTATCTGGAAGATGGAACGGGTGTATTTTTTGACGAATATGCAGAGGCGGATATCCGGCAGATCTGCGGAAAGAAGATCACACTTTCCGGCAGGCGCGAAGGCGGGAAGACTGCGGAGTTTACCGTGCTTGGTGTGATAGGGGATAAAGGGAATAAATATGTCAATACGCCTCAATATTACGGAGAAGTAAGAGACGATGACGTCCCTCTTTATATGACGGCAGAAGCCTTGGAGAGAGTATCGGGGGAAATGCTGGTCCAGACGCTTCGTATTCAGACGGACAAAAGCAGAGACGAAGAAATATTGGAGGAATTGGAGGCAATGTTTGCCACAACGACCGTCGTCCAGATCAGCTCACAGGTAGAAGCGAAGGATCGGGCAGACGCCGCATTTGACACGATCAGAACGATCGGAAATCTGTTCGCCGTATTCTTGATCTTCATGGGCACGCTCAATTTTGTAAATGTCATTTTTACAAATATTTATGCCAGACAAAAAGAATTGGCCGCATTGGAGAGTATCGGCATGACAAGGAATCAGATGAAAAAAGTATTGATGCTGGAGGGGATCTATTACAGCGGGATTACGATGCTTTTCTTATGTACCATAGGTGTTGCCGTGTCGTATGGTGCGTCATGGCTTTTTAGGACGGCGTTCGTATATTTTGCCAAATTTGGGATACCGGTTGCAAGCCTGTGCATCGTGTTTGTCCTGATGCTCCTCATCTCGGGAAGCGTACCGGTGTTGGTCTATCATTATATTTTAAGAGAAAGTGTGGTGGAAAGACTGCGCAAAGGGCAGGATTGATCTGCGGTTTGGAGTCCTCAGACGAAATGACAGGGGGCATAGTGTGCTGAGTTTCTGGGAATTCGCTGTTTATGGGGTGGCTTTTTGAAATAGAATTTTTATATAATGTTATGTAATAAACGAGTAGGAGGTACTGAGGATGGATGTTCAAAAAATAGGCGGGTTCTTAAAGGAACTCCGAAAGCAAAATAACATGACACAAGAGCAATTAGGCGAAAGGATCGGTGTAACAAATAAGACTGTTTCAAGATGGGAAACGGGAAAGTATATGCCGCCGATTGAGCATTTGAAGCTTTTGAGCGATCTATATCAGATCAGTATTAATGAGATTCTGACTGTCGTTTGTAATACGTTGAGTATTATTACTATTATAGCTAAGAAAAACAAATAGTATGGGAAGGTTCATTGAAGAAAATGTTACGAAAAGCCGTGTGGAATCTTTGGATTTTAGCACGGCTTTTGATGCAATAAAGTCTGATCTATCCATTTGTTGAAAAATCCGTCTGACTTATGCTTAGGAAGTTAGGATGTAGACCGGTTACCGCTGGAAATATCATCTTAAATCCAAAGTTTCTTAAAAAACAACAGATAAATTTGCAGTATGGCGCAAGAAAACAAAATGAGCTTAAAACATTCTTTGGTTCCATCCGTTTCAGGTCATCAAGCGAAAGTCCTGATTCCTTAAAGCGGTTCATGATAAGCGTTACTGTACTGGAACCAATAGAATAACGCTTCTGGACAGTGTTATAACTCCCAGAATCTAGCCGGAGGGTAATAACGCCAATAATGGTAGAGTATTTCTGCATATGCAGCTCCTTTCTCTGTAACATGTTGAGTAGTAACATTCAACAGTATAGAGAAAATGCGCCGTTTGTGCAAAATAAATACGCCGTCAGTCCGAAATTCGTCACACCGCCCTTAGCGAAATGGCTACGCCGTTCGTCCGAAATTTGCACCTTATCCCTTTATATGATTTCACACAAGTTTACTCTTTCCCTGACTGCTTATAAGGGCAAAATCAAGGGCAAGAAAATCTCATAACAAGATATAACAAAGTGTGGCAATCGGGGAAATGTGATGTATGTGCGAATATATTATAACGGAGGATTTTTTCATGGACAAGTACATTTATGATGAAAGCAACAGTTTTTGGTATGAACTTCAAGGAGATTATTATATTCCTTGCCTTATCTTACCAGCCGAAAAAGAAAACAAACCTATCGGCTTATGGGGGCAGCGACACAAACGCTACTTACAGAAACATAAAAGGTCGATTTACACTACGCTACTCACAAGCGGAAAATTGAACCGCTACCTTACCGATATTGACGAACAGGCAGAGAATATGTTTTTTCGGCTGATAAAACAATTTGCCGAGAAAGAAAATATAACGGAAAAACTCAAATTGGAAAATCAAATGTTGTGGGTTCAGAAAATCTAAACTTTTGGATTTTTCCTAAAATCCAAACTTAGGAGAAATCCAAACTTTTCTGAAAATGGCTTGATAATAGGGGATTCTTGTAGAAAAAAGTTTGGATTTCATTTCGCCAAATGCAATGCTCCAATTATGACAAAATGAGAAAAACACTGTTATTTAGCTCTGTTCCAACTAATTTATTTCCATTTTTGACAAAAGAAAGCCAAAACAAAATCCAAACTTTTTTGTCAGAAAACGCCTTAAATAAAGGATTTACAGAAGAAAGTTTGGATTTCTCAAAAGTTGGGATTTTACAAAAGATGAATAATATCCGCAATCGAGCAATGGAGATAATAAACAAAGAAATAATTTATAATTAAGAATAGCGGGCAACGATATCCTGGTGATATTTGTTGCCCGCTTATTTCTTTATAAAATCGGCTCAATAACAGCACGAAAATAGTAATCTAATTCTTCTGGAGTATGGGTTTTCTTATCTTTCAACCACCATAAAACCATTTCTACAAAGCTACCTGAAATATGGTTGACAAGAAATTCTTGGGGTAAATCTTGATTTTGCTTGCGGTTGTGGTTTGTGAATTGTGTTTGTATCAATTCATTTAAGCTGTCCTTGAAATAACGAAGGAAAATCTCGCTGCTTTCACAAGAGAGTAATCCTAAAATATTATTGTCATTTTCCTGCAAATGTTGTAAAAGGTGACAAAAAACAGACTGCGGCACTTCTTTATTTGAATAAAGACCGTGTGTATGGGTTTTATCCACAGCACTATCAATAATATGTCCGAATAATTCCTTGCAGACAGCTTTTAACAATTCGTCTTTCGTTTCAAAATGAGCATAAAAAGTACTTCTTCCGATATTCGCTTCGTCAAGTATTTCCTGTACGGTTATTTTCTCGTAGCGTTTGGTTTCAAGCAACTTGACAAAAGCCGAAAAGATAGCTTGTCTTGTCTTTATTTGTCGTCTGTCCATAATAACTTCCTTTCCAAACAATTTTTATGTTTTGTTCGATAACATACAAAGTAATTGATTTGATTATTGATATGAAAAGCAAAATTCAATAAACTAAATACAGAACAAAGTGTTTTGTATCGAACATAGTGTATCATAGCTCACCGTGAGAGTCAATGATATAAATTTAGGAGGATTGAAACTATGATTAAAAAAATCAATGATTTTCTTGCAGGTATCCCTATGACGATTGTAGGCGGTATATTTCTTGTTATCAGTCTTGTGCTATCACTAACAGGAAACAAACTTCCCATTGATCCTGCTTGGGTATCAGTATTTATCTGCGGTATTCCCTTGCTATACCTTTCTATTTGGAGGATTATCTACAATCACGGTATCAGCAAGATCTCATCCGCATTGTTAATTTCTATCGCTATGATTGCGGCAATAGCCATTGGAGATTTATTTGCCGCAGGCGAAGTCGCTTTTATTATGGCAATCGGAGCAATTTTAGAAGAGAAAACCACTGAAAGAGCGAAAAAAGGATTGAAAAAACTTATCAGCCTTACACCACAACAAGGACGCAAGATTTCAAATGGAAAAGAAGAAATGATTGCCGCTGAAGATATTAAAATGAATGATATTCTGCGTGTTCTTCCTGGTGAAAGTATCCCTGTTGACGGAGATATTATGGATGGGGTGACCTCAGTTGACCAGTCTATTATGACGGGAGAATCTTTACCAGTTGATAAGACCGTTGGAGATAGCGTTTTCTGCGGTACAATCAATCGCTTTGGAACAATAGATATTCGTGCTTCAAAACTGGGTGAGGATAGTTCTTTGCAAAAACTAATTCGTATGGTAGAGGAAGCAGAAAACAAAAAAGCACCGATGGCTCGTATTGCAGATAAAGCAGCAAGCTGGCTTGTGCCTGTTGCATTATTAATTGCAATTATTGCATTTATCGTAACCAAAGACATCGTCCGAGCGGTTACTGTTCTCGTTGTATTTTGCCCCTGTGCGTTGGTGCTTGCTACGCCTACAGCGATTATGGCAGCAATCGGGCAAGCGACAAAACACGGAGTTATTATTAAGTCAGGTGAAGCCTTAGAGCGAATGGGTAAGGTTGATACCATTGCCTTTGATAAGACGGGTACACTTACAAATGGAAATCTTGTAGTAAAAGACATTTATCCATTTGATAATGATATAGATAAAACCCTACTTCTGCATCTTACCGCTTCTGCCGAAAGTTACTCGGAACATCCTCTTGCAAAAGCCATTACTGTTTATGCAAAAGAACAAAACATCGAATTGCTCAAGGTTGAAGATTTCCATATGCTACCTGGCAAGGGAATTTCAGCGGTAATTCGTGACAAAAAATTATTTTGTGGTAATACAGTTTATCTAAAAGAACAGGGAATAGAGATTGAAAGTATTGTAGAACAGATACTTGAGAAATTCAGAAACGAGGGAAAAGCGGTTATTCTTGTAGCTGATACAGAAAAACTTCTCGGTGCAGTGACTCTCTCTGATACGCTGCGTGATACATCAGCAAATATGATTGAAAGATTGCGTAAAATTGGAACACACGCTGTATTGCTTACAGGTGATCACAAGCAGACCGCTGAATATTTTGCAAAACAGGTTGGCATTACAGATGTTCATGCAGGACTTTTACCTGAACAGAAAGTATCTGAAATTGTAGCATTACAAGAAGAGAGAAAAACGGTTTGTATGATTGGTGATGGAGTAAATGACGCACCGGCACTTAAAACCGCAGATGTCAGTGTTGCTATGGGAGCAATGGGGAGCGATATAGCTGTAGAAGCAGCAGTCATTGCTCTGATGAGCGATGACATAGCAAAGATACCTTATTTGAAACGATTGTCAAATGCCTGTGTAAAAACAATTAAGTTTAGTATTTCACTATCTCTTTTTATCAACTTTGTTGCGATTACACTGTCGCTTTTAGGACTGCTTACGCCGACAACAGGAGCATTGGTACATAACTGTGGCTCTTGCCTTGTGGTATTGATTGCAGCACTTTTATATGACAGAAAATTTGAGTAAACTGCATACATGGGGGCCTGAAATGAACTTTCATCCCCATATCCACACAATACTGCTCGGAGGAGGATTGACACAAAAAAATGAATGGAAGGATAACGGCACTGAATTTTTCCTTCCAATCCAGATCATTTCCAAAGTATTCCGTGGAAAATACATGGAAGAATTGAAAAACCTTTGGGAGACCGGCCAGCTCAAGTTTCACGGGACAGCCGAAAAATACCGTAACCATTACGCATTCAAAGAACTGCTTAATGCCTGTTATTCTACAGAGTGGATTCCTTATTGTAAGAAAGCCTTTAATGGCGCACAGTCTGTGATTGATTATCTTGGAAAATACACTCATCGGATTGCAATTAGTAATCATCGTATCATCTGTATGGATGAGGAAACCGTCACTTTTTCTGTGAAAGATTACCGGAATAAAGGGCAGTGGAAAGAGCTGACTCTTTCTGGCATTGAGTTCATACGGCGTTTTTTGATGCATGTCCCACCAAAGCGTTTTGTACGAATTCGGCATTACGGACTTCTTTGTTCCCGCAGCAAAAGAAAAAAGCTTACTTTATGCCGGAATCTTCTCGGATGCAGAAAATATATTTCAGAACTGCACGGTAAGGGAATGCCTGAAATATTGAAACATCTCTATGGCGTAAACGTCTGCATGTGTAAAGCCTGCGGCGGTAAACTTGGAAAGCCTCAGCTTCGGATACCACAAAGATGCTAAATATTTCATTTCCCAATAGTTTTCTGAAACCTCAAAATTTGAGGTTTTGTTGTCATGCCCATTTATCTGGAATCATTTGATTTCTATAGCTTCTGCACAGAAAATCCTGTATAATTATGGGTAAGAACAAAAGATTGAAAGTCCATAGGTAGTGGCTACCCGGACGCTTACTTTGTTCAATTAGGTCAAATCGAAAATGGTGTAAACGAAGGGGCAGTTCACTGGAATGCCAAAACTGCTTTTTCGTTTACCCCATCATCGATTCTAACCTAAAGAATTTTGATTTGTCTGCGTTGTTAAAAGCCCTGTCATAAGTTCTGGATACACTGTTTATGTCGAAAATACAGTGCCGAGAGCCATAATAGCCGCATTGGTGAAAGCATGTAAAATGATACAGCTCCAGAGGTTTTTATTGGATTTATAGTAGATAAATCCAAACGCGCAGCCAGTAAGGACATGTTCCGTCATAACCATTCTGAGTGAATACATTATGTTTCCGGCAGTATTGTCCCACAGATAATATGCAAACGGGAAATGGTATAGTCCAAACAGAATACCGGTGAGCAGTATGGCAAGGTACGGCTTTTTCAGTGAATCCATCATAGTTCTTTGCAGAATGCCCCTGAAGAAAACTTCTTCCGTAAACGCTGCTGTAAGTATCATCAGGCAAAAAAATACTGGAAGTTTTATTAATATTTGGAGAATATTCGTTATATTAAAATAAAATTCCCCTAAACCAAAGACAAGGATAATAACACCTTGGTATACAGCACAAATCAACAGCTTTTCTCACTTATAAATCCCGCATTTGCGACGAGCGAAGCACTTTCATCAGCGTTTCCCTAAATGGAACATATTACTTGGGAGCAGGGGATTTTTTCAAATAGAATCTTTTGCGCCCCGTCAAGCTCTTTCACCTCCAGACAGTAGAACCCATTTACGGTTGCCGCACCATCCCGCGCGGTCATGTTTGCGATTGCCATGCTAGTAAGGGGTTCTGTTTTCACGATCATGCCGGGAACCAAAAGCCCCTCCTCGTACATTTCCCGTAAATATTCGTCAGAAAATTTTCCGACAGCCTGCCATAGGAAAAACAATGCAAGAAGACAGATAACGGCGGAAGAAATTCCTGCCATGCACAGGAGGCACACACAGGTTATCGCGGAGCTTCTCCGCTTTTTGACGACGGCTTTTATTTCTGTAGATTGCTAATATTTTTTATAGATATATTCAGTAAAAATCCGATAAAAACAATATACAATCCAGACCACCCAGGTTATTTCCCACTTGTGTGATATTACAGAAATCATCAAATAAAGAACAGCAACAGTAATAGCAATCATCCAATTCGTTATTTTTTTCTTCCTGGTTATTTCATTCGCTGATACTTTTACAACATCTGACAACAGACTTTCATATTCGTTATCAACGTTGTTTTTTGTTCTTTCGCCCTTGAATAATTCTGCTATGGTAATCCCCAGGGATGCAGCTAATGGTTCAATAAGAGATACATCTGGAAATCCGATACCTCGTTCCCATTTTGAAATAGCTGCACTTGATACTCCCAATTCATTCGCTAAATCCTGCTGCGTGCGATTTTGTCCTTTCCTGATAGCAGCAATCAGACTGCCTGTTTTTTGAGCGTTCAATATTTTCACCTTCTTTCCGATTTCATAATATCACAAGAAACACCATATTCAAGAAACGCTCCGTTGAAATGTTAAACGCTGCATTGGATTTATGCAAAAATAACTTCCCCTTCTACAATCCCCCTTGCACAAGCACGTATGTTATTTATTCTTCCTGCCAGGGCTGTGGCGCAGTTTTTACGTTCCTCTAAATAAAAGCAGTGGAAAAATCTTCCGCAATACGGTATTGTTAAGTTACCACACAAAACAATCAAATATGGAGACCTCCACTGCCTATGAATATAATAACATTTTTTGGTGTCTTCCGCAAACGGAATTATGATGCCAATGCACCTCCCTGGTAAGTAGACGTCACTTTAAACACTCAATACTACTTATCATGGAGGTTTTTTATGTATGAAGATATTTTTGAATCCATCCGCCATGCTGCGGAAAAACGCAACCTTAGAGAACGGACAATTCAACTGTATTGCAGTGATGTCAGCTATGGTTTGCGGATGGAAAGGTCAGCTTTGCCTACAGCCGATTCCTGGGCTATGACAAAGGCACGGATGGGAGCATTGTGGTAAATGAGGCGGAAGCGGAAACCGTCCGGAAGATATACAGGCTGTTCCTGAACGGGCTTTCCTTTCATTCCATTGCGGCGGAGCTGACCCGGCAACACCTGCGGACACCGGGAGGCAAATATAGGTGGAACCAGTCCACGGTGCGCAGCATCCTCACGAATGAGAAATATAAAGGGGACGCGCTCCTGCAGAAGAGCTTTACGGTGGATTTCCTGACGAAAAAGACAAAGCCGAATGAGGGGGAAGTCCCGCAGTATTATGTGGAGAACAGCCACCCGGCAATCATAAAGCCGGAAACGTTTGATCTGGTGCAGGCAGAGATCGCAAGGCGGGCCAGGGGGAAAAGTAGGTACAGCGGCGTGGGCATTTTCTCCAGCAGGATAAAATGTGCGGAATGCGGCTCATGGTACGGCTCCAAGGTGTGGCATTCCAACGATAAGTACCGCCGGGTCATCTACCAGTGCAACCATAAGTTTGACGGAGAGAAGAAATGCTCAACGCCGCACCTGACAGAGGATGAGATCAAAGCGGCGTTTGCTGCAGCCTATAACAGGTTTCTTGCAGGGCAGGATGAAATCATCCGGAATACGGAGACAGTGATCGGCCAGCTTTCCGACAGTAGCGGTTTGGAAACGGAACGGGAAAAGCTGGAACAGGAGATGGCGGTGCTGGCGGAGATGGTGCAGAACTGTGTGGCTGAAAATGCCCGGACTGCCATGGACCAGGGAAAATACCAGGAACGTTACAGCGGGCTGGCAGGGCGTTATGAAACGCTGAAGGAAAAGCATGATAAGGTTTCCGAGGAGATTGCTGCACGGACGGCACGGTCGCAGGTACTGGCAAGGTTCTTGGAAACGCTGAAAAAGAATGGTGTGGTGGAGGAATTCGATGAAGTCCTCTGGGGTGATATGGTGGAACATGTCACGGTAGACTGCAAAAAGAAGATGGTTTTCACATTCAAGAATGGTGTGGAGGTAACCATATAAAAAGAGTGCTTGAAGGCTTTCCGGTTGGGGAGCCTTTTTGCTGTGCAGAAGTAGTGACAAATAGTTCAGAAAAGGTTATAATAAGTTATCTGATTTGTGAAACAAGTAAACAGGCAGAGGCAGATACTATGGTGAAAAACAATATAGAAGTGGATGTAAAAGTAAAATGCATTAAGAATGAAACTACCCAGGCACAGCTTGCCGGGGATATTGGGACTACAAAATCCTATGTCAACCGTATCATTAAAAAGCAGGAAGGTGTAGTCAACAAGACCTTTGTGCAGATGATGGAGGCATTGGGATATGACATAGAGCTCACCTATGTAAAAAGAGAAAAATGTTAAGGGGACATTATTATGGGTAGCAAGATTACAGGAAAAGAGTATCCTTTAAGTAAGATATTCAGCGAAGAATTTGATTATTATATTCCGGCATACCAAAGACCCTATGCATGGACGGAAGAAGAGACGGAAACATTATTTGACGATCTATTGGACTTTTTTCAGACAGAACAGGCAGATAATTATTTTCTGGGGAGCATCGTTTTGATTAAAGATGATGATAAGCCTCATGCAGATGTAATAGACGGGCAGCAGAGGCTTACAACGCTGACGATTTTATTTGCGGTTGTCGCCTCTTATCTGACGGGGGATAACAGGAGCAACTGTTATAAATATCTCCGGGAGCCGGGAAATGAACTGGAAGGCCTTGCGCCTTTGCCAAGGCTCCATCTCCGGCAAAAGGATCAGGATTTCTTTCATAAATATATACAGAATGTAAAGCTGGCTGAGCTTGCGGCATTGGATGCGGAAAGCTTGCCAAATGAATCGCAGCAACATATAAAGACGAATTGTGCGCTGTTCATAAAAAAGATGGATGCGGTTTTCGGGAGGGATGAGAAAAAGGTTACTGAATTCTGCAGATTTCTGGTGACAAGATGTTATCTTGTGGCAGTCTATTCGCCAAGCCAGCAGTCGGCATTCCGGGTGTTTTCTGTTATGAACAGCAGGGGATTAAATTTGATGCCGGTAGATATCATAAAATCAGATATCATTGGGCAGATACCGGAAAAGGAACAGCAGTATTATACGGATAAGTGGGAAGACCTGGAGGTGCAGACCTCCCGTTCCGGATTCAATGAAGTATTCACTCATACAAGCATGATTTTTGCAAAGGCGAAAGCAAAACAGAATCTTTTGGAAGAATTTCGGGAAACTGTACTGACAAAAGTCACCCCAAAAGAATTGATTAACGATATCTTGGAACCATACGCAGAGGCATATACAATACTGACCAATAAGAAATATGTCGCTGTAAAAAATGCGGAACAGGTAAACCAATATTTGTTTTGGCTGAATAAAGTCGGCAATTCAGACTGGATGCCTTCGGCCATCAGGTTTATGGCTGAACATAAAAATGACCCGGATTATGTGCTTTGGTTTATGGAAAGGCTTGAAAGGCTGGCATCGTTCCTCCACATTACGGCAAAAGATATAAACCGCCGTATTGAAAGATACAAACTGCTGCTGGAGGAGATGGAAATCAATCCTGACCATAGCATGGATGACCCGTTATCGTCAATAGAACTGTCAAATGGGGAAAGGAAAGAGTTTGCAGATGCACTGAATGGGGAAATATACAGGCTTACAGGAATACGGCGGAATTATGTTATATTAAGGCTGAATGCGTTTGTGAGCGACGGGGCTGCTAAATTTGATCTTGAGCCGAACATCCTTACGATTGAGCATGTCCTTCCGCAAACTGTCAGGCTAGGGTCTGAATGGGAGAAACTGTGGCCAGACACGGCAGTGCGTGAGCAGTGGCTCAACCGGATTGCCAACCTTATACCTTTGACCAGGAAGAAAAACTCAGAGGCACAGAATTATGATTTTGATAAAAAGAAGGAGATTTATTTTAAAGGGAAGAACGGAACTACCACCTATCCTTTGGCAACGCAGGTGCTGAGTGAAAAAACATGGACTCCCGAAATCGTAGAGTCAAGGCAGGAAGAACTTATGAATAAGTTTATAGAATGCTGGAGACTTCAATATGCAGCAGATACAGAAAAGAAAGATGCTTTGGAAGATGATACGGCACTGTTTTATATTTCAAATAAAAGGGGAGCGGATTCAACCGGCTATCCGACAGAGGGTGGTTTCGTCGTAAAGGCAGGCAGCAAGATGTCTGATGCGGTTGTCGAAAAATTTGAGATAAATTATCCCAATGCATATAAGCTCCGTGGGAACCTTTGCAGGGACGGCATCATTGTTGGCGGCATTTTTCAATCCGATTATGAGTTTGACAGTATTTCCCTGGCGGCTTCACTTATCCTCGGAAGGAATGCCAGAGGGCAAAAGGAATGGGTTGACAGTGCTGGAATCCCATATGATGAAACAGCAGAGGCAGATGGAAATACTGGGGAATTCAATATTAATGATGAAAGTACATATGGCGTGCTGAAAGTGGGAACATTGGCATTTGAATTGTTCAAAAAGATATTTGAGACAGGCAGTATCACGGATGAGGAGATAGAAAAGTTAAAGGAAAAAGAATATTCCAAACAATTGTTCAGCAAAACAGATTATCCTATTCTGGCAGATAACAGGGAAGATAACCGTGGAAAAAGTAATGTTATCAGATACAGGAAAGAGCCAATCCTTTACAAAGGGAAGAATATCTATTTTACCACACAGTGGTTTGCAGGCAACAGAAACGACGTGATTGCCTGGTATCGCAAGCATTTGTGATTTTTGAACTGACCAGTAAAAATAACAAAGATAAAAACGCAACGTGCATCCGTTGGATGTGCCAGAGCCGGTAGCCTGGCCGTCCTGCCGTCTGCAGGGTAAGTAACCTGCCCTCCTGGGTTGTCCGTTCTTTGTTCATAACATTCATTTTAGGAGGGATTGTCATGGACAAAGCAACAGGAAGGCTGACAGTATTTTTTGAAGACCCGTTTTGGATTGATGTATTTGAGAGGACTGAGGGCAGCAGGCTATCGGCTGCAAAGGTGACTTTTGGTGCAGAACCAAAAGATTATGAGATTTATGATTTTGTTTTAAACCATTATTATGATCTGCAGTTTAGTTCGGCTGTGGATGCCGTTATGAAAACGACAAAGAAAAATCCAAAGCGTGTACAGCGGGATGTAAAAAACAGATGAAAAATGTCGGGATTGGAATAAAATCCCAGTAGGCATTAAAACTGCAGCAGGAGCAGATAAAAACGGAACGAAAGAGCAGAAGCCGTAAGCAGAAAAAAGCTGATGTCCAGCGGCAGTTTGAACTGAAACAGCAGAAGAAAAAGGATAAGCACCGGGGCAGATAATACTCTTGCGCTATTTCGGACTGGGAGGTAATGTGATGAAAAGCAGTCGGATTAATAATTGGATGCTAAACCATTGGCCTGAAAATAAAATATTGGATGCGGCGTTTCATGTGGTCTGGGAAAAAGAATAATTCCAATATTCCTTTTGGTGTTTTGCCCGATGGGTTGCGGCAGTTTCTAAATCAATGTTAACAACTTAGTAGTGGCATGATATCACAATAGGATTAAGCTATTAAACCAATAATAGCAGATGATAGAAATGATTAAAATACACTGAAAAAAGGGCAGACTTTCCCCTTGGTTGCTATCAGCTGTTTTTTTAGATATGGCGTTTGTATTGTAGAATATAAAGAAACTGGCACCACCACCTTTCTTAAATGGTATTAGTGTGTAGTCTTGTTATTGTAATGATGTTTGACTTTTCTTGGAGTTGTACGTAGATTTGATTCCCCGCTGCCCTTTTTGTCACACACCCGGTGAGATACGGCAAAATCAAATATACAGCGGATGATGCCATACTTTTCTGTGTCTGTATCAGCATCCATATATTCTCCTATATGACGGCTCAGGTATCCGACAAGCTCATTCATGTTTGTCATATATTTGTTCTGATTCCCTTTCTGGTTTATGGTGCTGTCAACAATGCCGTCCGTCTCCCGCTTTATGGCAAGAGCCAGGTTTGCAAGCAATACCGATATCCAGAATTCCTGGAGAACGGAGTTCTCGGAATAGCCCCGGAAATTAGTGAGCCCGATCTTTTCTTTGACAAGCTTATAATTCTCCTCCACCGGCCATCTAAGGAAGTAACACTGGCGGAACAGTTCTTTGGCAAGGTCAAAATCATTTGTGATCAGCGTTTCCACCGTCCCACTTGGGAGGTAAAATTTAAGGATGCGTACTTTCCTGCCATCAAGGAAAAAGATATAGTCACTGATTCCATTTCGATCCGCCGGTACAGGGAGTGCATCAATATCCGTGTTAAATTTAGTCCTTAACCGGAAGAGATATCCGGCATGTAAGGTGTCTTCGATAAAAGAAAATAAATTTTTTGAAGCATATCCCCTATCGAAGACAAATATGGTGTATAATAGATTCGTCCGTGCTTTGCTTTTTATATTTTGCATATGCCTTATGGCAAGGGTACGTTCACCGACGCTCATGGGTTCGAGCTGTGCATCAAGGATGCGGTGATTCAGTACATCAAAAGCAACACTGGCAATGGCAGTGGGAGAGTTTTGGCCTCTCCCTATGCTGCCGTATTTATCAAGAAGAGTCTTACGGTTAGGAAGAGGTATTTTAGAGCCGTCAACAGCAATGATCTGCCGTCCCCATACACCCATGAAACGTGAATGGAAATCCAGGGAATCCCTGCTGCAAAGGAAGTCAAGTACACGTTCGAAGCATTCTTTGAAAATAGAGTGATCAATGCCGGAACGGGCCTTGCTGAAAGCCTGTTGGGAACATTTCACAGTATCAGAGATTGGAATTCCTGATATATGCCGCAATTCGGTAAAGAATTCATCCAGTGATGAAGAAATAGTTTTCTTGGAATTTCTTAATAACAGTTTGATCAATGTCCAATAGGGAAGTTTCCCGCAATTGCGTGTAAAAGCCCCTTTTCTGTTTCTGGCCCGTTCAAGGACATGTGGATCAAGTAATGTGTTACAGATAATATCGACTAAGATTTGAATTAAATTCATACGATGCAGCCCCCTTAAAAAAGTAATATAAACAAGGGCTGCGCCGCATTTTTTGGAGCTTATGTCAATAGTAAATATGCTGGTTTTTATGGGCGAATTTTGTGCAATATTTTAATCGTATTAGTGGTTATAAATAAAGAAAGGCACAGGGAATCCCGTGCCAATTAAAAGAAACACTATATGTTGTAGTTGCTTGAGTTAGGTTGTTAACATTGGTTTCTAAATAGGAAACATTATTGGAAAGGTGGAAAGCGATAATATGAATATACCATCAAAACGATGAACCCTTTTCTGTAAATACCGGGTGCAAAATGCACCATGCGTGTTCATCGTTTTAAGAGTATAAAATTTCAAAAGTTTACATTGTATCATTTTTGTTCGGGCAACGGACCCTTGCTCCGGTTCCGGTCATATCCTTGCGTATATGTTCGATGTACTGATGAAGATTTATGAATCCTACGGCTATACCACTCGTGAAGCGGTGGCAAGTATTGTGGAGCATAATATCTATGGTTTGGACATTGACGACCGTGCGGCACAGCTTGCTTACTTTGCGGTGATGATGAAAGCACGCCAGTATGATCGCCGTTTCTTCAGCCGTGGTATTCAGCCCCATGTGTATGCTATTGTGGAGAGCAATCATATAGACAAGTTTTCTGTGGAGTATTTCTGCAATGGTGATGCCAAACTGAAAACGGCAATGGACACCATTATCAGCGAACTGCATGATGCAAAGGAATACGGTTCGATTCTGACGGTTACACCGCAAGATTGGACTGCTTTGTATGACCGCTTTGCAGAGATTATAGAAGATATACATATGTCTCGTGATGTGGCACTGGCAGAGCTGTTGCCGTTGGTGCAGGTAACAGAAGCACTGGCACAGAAGTATGATGTAGTTGTGACGAATCCGCCGTATATGAGCAGTTCTAATATGGGAAATATTTTATTGAAGTATGTCAAAAAGGAATACGCAGAAAGCAAAAATGATTTGTTTTCTGTATTTATGCAGAGAAGCATGATTATGGCGAAAAGGAATGGATTTATTGGAATGATAACAATGCATTCCTGGATGTTTCTTTCACGTTATCAATCCTTACGACTTCAGCTGTTAAATTATACTATAGAAAATATTTTACATTTGGGAGCAAGAGCGTTTGAGGATATCGGTGGAGAAGTTGTACAAACGGCTTCATTTGTGATTAGAAAAACACACTTTTCGGACTTTGTTGGAAAGTTTGAAAAATTAACTGAATTAGATGATTCGCAAGAGAAGAACAGTAATTTTAACAATGAAACTCTGACTTATTATTGCCATCAAAATAATTACTTGCATATGGTAGATAATATCATTGCATATTGGATAAGTGAAAGGATTGGGTATCATTTCTCCAATACTCATTTGCTTGGAAGTGCTGCTGATTGTTGTCAGGGAATTGCAACTGGAAACAATGATTTGTTTTTGCGCTTTTGGCATGAGGTTGATTTTAGAAAAATCGGGTTTGGCTTGTTAAGCCAAAAGGAGTTCTTCGATAGTAAAAAATTATATGCACCGTATAATAAAGGCGGTTCATTTAGAAGGTGGTTTGGAAATAAGGAATATGTTATAAAAATGGACTATAATAATTATAGTCTACTTTTGACAATGGGAAATCATCTACCTTCAAGACAATATTACTTCCATAGCGGAATCACATGGAATGATTTATCAACTGCTTTGTATTGTGCGAGATACGTAGATAAAGGCTTTGTGTTTGATGCTGCTGGTCCGACCTGCTTTTACACTGGCGATGAAATGTACTTGCTTGGTTTTTTAAATTCCAGTGTGGCTCAGGCTTTTTTGAATGTTATATGTCAAGGCCTGCATTACAGTACGGGACATATACCCAATATTCCGTTTATATTAAATAACGAAAATGGTGTAAATACTGTAGTGTTAACAAATTTAGAGTTATCGCGAAGTGATTGGGATTCTTTTGAAACCTCATGGGATTTCCAGCACCACCCGTTACTCTGTAAGGTTTCTACCATTTCCAAAGCCTTTGACCAGTGGCAAAATGAGTGCGATAGCCGTTTTAACCAATTAAAAGCCAACGAGGAAGAACTAAACCGTATCTTCATCAACATTTATGGTTTGCAGGACGAGCTGACACAGGAGATTGAGGATAAAGATGTAACCGTTCGTAAGGCAGATTTAGGACGGGATATTCGCTCCTTTATATCCTACGCTGTTGGCTGTATGTTCGGTCGTTACTCTCTTGATGTGGACGGGCTTGCCTATGCAGGCGGTGAATGGGACAAGGTGAATTCCTCCGAAGGAGGAAGAGAAGGCACCCTGGGGTGTGCCAGCAAGTATGCGTCTTTCCCTGCCGATAAGGATAACATTATCCCGATTTGTGACGATGAATATTTTGAGGATGATATTGTGGGTCTGTTCGTAAAATTCGTGAAAACGGTCTATGGTGAAGAAACACTGGATGAAAACCTGAAATTCATTGCCGACGCACTGGGCTGCAAAGGTCAGCCGAAGGAGATAATCAGAAATTACTTCCTCAACAATTTCTATGCCGACCATTGCAAAATTTATCAGAAACGCCCGATTTACTGGTTGTTTGACAGCGGCAAGAAGAATGGCTTTAAGGCGCTGATTTATATGCACCGCTATCAGCCGGACACCATTGCCCGTATCCGTACCGATTATGTGCATGAACAGCAGGCTCGTTATCGTACCGCTATTGCCGATCTGGAACAGCGTATAGGCAATGCTTCCACCGGCGAGCGTGTGAAACTAAATAAAAAGCTGACTGCTTTGCAGGCGCAGGATACCGAGATTCGTACCTATGAGGAAAAGATTCACCATCTTGCCGACCAGATGATTTCTATTGACCTGGATGATGGCGTGAAGAAAAATTATGCAATTTTCCAGGATGTTTTGGCTAAAATAAAGTAAAGGAGGGCTTGCGTATGATGACGGATGAGAACATTAAAAATTCCAACGAGCTTGAGTTTGCCGTTTTCTGTATTGAAAATGTTGCGGCAAAGCTGGCTGTGGATGCAGAGCGCGTTTATCAGGCGTTTGCCGAAAAGAGCGATATTCTGAACGGTTATATCGTGCCGGAATACGAAGTATTGCATACCCAGAGCCGGGAATATATCGTGAATGATCTCCTTGATGTAATGAAGGAAAAGGGGGTGGAAGTATGATTCTCTATCATGGTTCTTTTTTAGAAATTTCACAGCCGGATTTGGTTCATTCCCGCCCCAATTTAGACTTCGGACGTGGCTTTTATGTCACACCGCTGTATGAGCAGGCTGCAAAGTGGTGTGGAAAGTTTAAACGTCGAGGAAAAGATGGTATTATTTCAAAATATGAGTATGATGAGAGCCGGGAAACTGAACTGAATGTTTTGAAATTCGATTCTTATTCCGAGGAATGGCTTGATTTTATTCTGAACTGCCGTAGCGGAAAAGATATGACCAACTATGACCTTGTATTTGGTGGTGTTGCCAATGATAAGGTATTCAATACAGTGGAACTGTTTTTTGACGGACTGATTGATAAAGCAGAAGCCATCAATCGTCTGAGTTATGAAAGGCCGAATCTGCAAATTTGTTTCTGCACAGAAAAAGCACTGTCTTTGTTGCATTTTGAAGGGAGTGAAAGATTATGACGGCAAATCCAATTTTGCTTCAAAAAAAATATTGTCGTGTCATTGAGTGCTTTGCAAAACAGCAGGGACTTTCACTGGATGCGGCATTGAGTTTTTTCTATCATTCTGAGGTTTATCAGTTGATTCGAGATGGCATATCGGATATGCACTGTATGAGTGACGTATATTTGGCAGATGAACTGGAACAGGAATATATTCGGAATATGGAATAATTGCCTGTTAGTAGATTTTGGATTCAGTGAGTCCAAAATTTATCGGCAATCGGATTCTTCAGAAACAGAAAGTTACTTAAAGTGATTAGGTAGCAATACTACCTAAGAGAGCGAGGTGTTATCATGACCATAGAAAAAAATCTTGCAGGTGAATCAAAGAATGTGGAGTTCAAAGAAACACTGCCGGAGAAAAGTATCAAATATATGAAGTATGTGGTTGCCTATGCCATTTTCACTGGCAACGGAGGACTTCATGCCACAACACAATGTGGTGTGTTCAAAGGTACAACAAAAGCGGTATTTGTTGACCGTAGAGAATATCCCGGCCCGCTTTGGGAGCAAATAGATGAAGCATTTCAGTTTGTCTTGCGAAACATTCACTTGGGGGCTACAGCTCTTGCTCATGCATTTGCTTACGACAATAATATCAAAAATGGCGTTAATGCAGATACTAACGGCATTGATGGCGTTGAAATTGGCGCTAATGACATTAAAAATGACGTTTTTGCAGAGTTAAAAGAACAAGGCATACTCGAACAGCAAGGAAACAGAAGAAAAGCAAAATGGCTTATTATAAAGAAAAGATAGGAGGCGCGGCATGGATACCGACAAAGTAATACAAGACTTGAACCGACGGTTTGCTGCTCCATTACCGGAATTTTATCAGCGTCGTATCATCTTCTGGTATGACGAAGATAAAGAATTTGAGGACAAGTTGGACGAGGTGGTGCTTGAAAATGCAAAGGTGGTTGCACTGACTGGAAACAACGCATTTTCTGTGAAGAAGCTGCTTTCAGTAGACGATTTGACCACAAACTATCTGGTTTACAGTCCGCTGGCGTACAACCGCCCGGATGATAACTGGCTTTTAGATATAGAGCTTTACAGCGAGGAGTTCCGGGCGGATTTGATTTCTATTTGGATGGATGAGATGGGACTTGCATCGAATCCGGCCATGAGAAAGCAGGTGAAACATTATCGTGCCTATTTCAATGCGAAAGACCGTCGTTTGAAAATCAGCGCTCAGAATAAAGTTCCGGCAACTCCGGCACAGCTGCATATGGCTGTTATGGCGGCAATCTGCGGATTGAAGGACGCACAGCCCAACCAGATTTTACGCAGTGTGTTCCGTGCAGGACTTGATTTGAATCACAATGCAGTTTATCAGGATTTCGTAAAGTATCATGCAGACGGTACATTCTGGGCAATGGTTCGCCAGGGATGCGGATTTTGTGAGGAAGAACCTGATCTTGGACGGCTGGCAATTCATTTACTGCTGACTGCTGCTACCCGTACCATGCGGCAGGAATATCTTGCCGGACTGGACGGATTTATTTCCATGCCGCACCAGGCGTATTGCTACGATTTCATTTCGGAATGGCTTCATAGTAACGATATTGGGCAGCTTTATGATGTGGCAAGATATGTGGAAGATGAGGCACGTTTGCGTCAGCGGTTTGAAAAACTGACGGTTGAAGATCTGGTTGGTACAGAGTGCTTCCCGTGCATCAATGAAGTGATTTTGACAAAGCTGATGACCGAAATCAGCGACCATATCATTGATGTGGATACCATTACGGGAGCGGTGGAGAAACGTAGAACCTGTGCATGGTATGAGCCGTTTGAGAATTTTTATGACGGTATTTTGCAGGTTGCAAATATGCAGAACTTCTTCAAGGAACACTCTGCCGGATTCCATACCGCAGAAGCAAAGGGCATCTGGAAGGAATACACCGAAAGCTATTATCAGATGGACACTTACTACCGTTTGTTCCACTTGAGTTTCCAAAAGAGCCTGGAGACTTCCAATATTCTGCTGGACGATCTGTTCAAGCACGTTGTTGATAAAGTGGAAGGACTTTATACGCACTGGTTCTTAGGTGAACTGGGTAACAACTGGTCGGATGTGTGTGCAGACGAACTGGCAGCCTATGGCAAGGTTCTGGAAGTACCGCAACAGGAAGAATTTTATTGTTCTCGCATCAAAACCTCAGATACCAGGGTATTTGTGATTATTTCGGACGCTATGCGTTATGAAGTGGCGGCAGCGATGGCAGATCAGCTTCGCAGAGAAACACAGAGTAAGGTTTCTCTTGGCAGTATGTAGAGTATCTTCATTCGTATTAAGATGAATGGCGGCGGCATGAACTTTGTGCATGGCGGTATCAGCTTGCAGGAAATGGTTGTTCCGGTCATCGAGTATCACTATCTCCGCAACGATTCTATGGAGTATAAACGTAATAAGCAGAAATATGATACGAAACCGGTAACGGTTAATCTGCTGTCAGCAAACCGTAAAATCAGTAATATGATTTTTTCTCTGAATTTCTATCAGAAGGATGCTGTTGGCGCCAACCGTGAAGCAGTTACCTATCAGGTTTACTTTACGGATGAAAATGGCAGGCAGATTAGTGATGTTCAGAAGATTATTGCAGATAAGACAAGCGATAATGGTGCAGAGCGTACTTTCTGTTGTCAGTTTAATCTGAAATCTCTGAAATACAGCAATACTGCTGCTTATTATCTGGTCATTGCAGACGAACAGGGATTGCAGATGCCGCAGCGTGAGCCATTCCAGATTGACATCGCTTTTGCGGTGGATGAGTTTGATTTCTTTAGTTAAGTACCGTAGGAGGATGGAAACGGTCTATGTGCTTGAGTTTCTGTTAGGTCAGTATTGTAGTTCGGATGATGAATCGGTCATCGAGAAAGGCGTACAGAATGTAAAGCATATTCTTGCGGATAACTTTGTACGCCCAGACGAATCGCAGAAAATTCTTTCTCAGCTGCGAAAAAAAGGCAGCCACACAATCATTAATATGGTGACAGTCCGCCTGGATATGAAAAAGGACTGCTTCTTTGCAGAGTTTTCTAATCTGGGAGTTGGCAATGTGCCGATTGCAGATGAATATCCAGAAAAGTTTGACCGGTTGCTCTGCGGTGGTATCTGGTGTATTGTTCAGCTGGACTATGAAGTGGAAGGCGACAATAAAGCACTGGTAAGTCCCACCTCTACAAAGAAATTTCTCCAAACAGTATTTTGATTTCCGGTGGGCAAACGACGGTGGCAAACCTGTTTTATAATATGGGACGCAAGACGGTTGGACTTGTCGGACTTCGGAAGCGGACCTTGATCAGATTGAGAAATTGATATAAAAAGAAAGGCTGAATTATGGAACTCATTTTTGATTATATGGAAAATGATATGCTGCGGCATAAACTAAATGCACTAACACAGAAGACCTATGGATTTGATTTTGAAGATTGGATGGCCGGAGGATATTTTGAGGGCGACTATATTCCGTATTCATTTATGCAGGATGGAAAAATCCTGGCAAATGTATCAGCAAACAGAATGCATTTTATTCAAAACGGAGTCCCTAAGTATTACATACAGCTTGGAACCGTTACGACGGACGAGGCAACTGTCACATGCGTAATTTTCCCTGTAAAGGGAAATGCAGACTTAAACTATGGAGGAAACAATATGCTATATCTAAAAGAAGCAAATATGGAAGATTTAGAGCAAGAATATGAGTTTGTAACAAGCACTCCCGAGAACGAGACTGGGTTTACAAATCCTGAAGCCGGATGCACCAAAGATGAATTTACATACAAGATTTTGCCGGGTTATATCGATGCGGCGAAGGGTGTCGGACTTCAGGAAGGATGGGTGCCGGAGACAGAATTTTTCCTGTGGGAAGATAATATTATTGTCGGATGGTTCAGAATACGGCATTGGCTTACGGAGGAACTGGCAAAAGGTGCAGGACATATAGGATATGGGATCAAGAAGGAATTCAGAGGAAAGGGGTACGCCTCCATAGGCTTGAAACTGACGGTAGAAAAGGCGTGGCAGATGATTCGTGAGGATGAGATTTATATGTCTGTTCACAAGGATAATCCTGCATCGCTTAGAGTACAGATGAAAAATGGTGCGTATATTCATCATGAAGATGAACGGGAGATTTATACCAGAATAAAGAGATAGATTTAAGAGGCAATGAAGATGGACAATCAATATAATAAAACGATCACAGCCTGTTTCACAGGTTATATCGTGCAGGCAGCAGTTAACAATTTTACCCCGCTGCTGTTCTTATTTTTCCAGAGAAACTATGATATCTTATTGTCCCAGATTACGCTTCTGGTGACTTTTAACTTCGGAATACAGTTATTGGTCGACCTTCTTTCGGTCGGATTTGTGGATAAGATAGGGTATCGTATTTCGATGGTGGCAGCCCATGTGTTAGCGGCGGCCGGATTGATACTGCTTACGGTCCTGCCGGAGATGCTGCCGTCTCCTTTTGCCGGGATTTTAATCGCGGTCATGATCTATGCTGTCGGCGGAGGGCTCTTAGAAGTTCTTGTCAGTCCGGTCGTGGAGGCGTGTCCCTCGGATAATAAAGAGAAGGCGATGAGTATGCTGCATTCTTTTTATTGTTGGGGCCATGCGGGAGTTGTATTGATCTCAACATTATTTTTTTATACGGCAGGCATTGAGAATTGGAAAATACTGGCGGTGATATGGGCGCTCATCCCGATCGCGAATGCCTTTGCATTTACCAAGGTCCCGATCGCACCGCTGATGGAAGAGGGAGAGACGGGGTTACGGCTGAAGAAATTGTTTAAGATCAAAGTATTTTGGGTCTTGCTTATCATGATGATATGCGCAGGGGCAAGCGAACAGGCGGTCAGCCAATGGGCATCCACATTTGCGGAGAAGGGGCTTGGGATCTCTAAGACGGCGGGTGATCTGGCCGGGCCGATGGCATTTGCGGTTCTGATGGGGACGTCCAGGTTATTCTACGGGAAATACGGTGACCGTATCCATCTGGAGAAGTTCATGATCTACAGCAGCTGCCTGTGTATTCTGTCTTATCTGGGGATTTCCCTTATACCGGTTCCGCTGCTTAGCCTGGCAGCCTGTGCGGTCTGCGGGATGTCGGTTGGGATTATGTGGCCGGGAACCTTCAGCAAGGCGTCAGCGGCATTGCCGAGAGGAGGGACGGCTATGTTTGCGTTTTTGGCCCTGGGCGGAGACGTGGGCTGCTCCGGCGGGCCGACGGTGGTCGGAATGGTGTCCGGTGTATTGGGTGACGACTTGAAGAAGGGGATTCTGGCAGCGGTTTTGTTTCCCTTGATATTATTGATCGGAATTATCCTCTGCAGAAAGATAGAGTCTGAAGCGGCATAATACATCGTCTCTTGATTTTGCTGTAAGGGTCTGTTATGATGGAAACAGTGCAGTCAAGGAGGAAACCATTGAGCCGATTCGGCAGGAGGGTGGTAAGATTGGCAATTACAGTGAAGGATGTATTGGAGATCGCACAGGCAAAGGGATGTACCCTTGCAGTGGGCAAAGAGAGGCTCAACAGAGTCGTGCGCTATGTGGATTGTATAGAGATTCCCGATATGACGGCATGGATGCGCCCGAACGTGATCTATATTACGACCGGCTACGCGTGCAGCGGGACAAGGGAAGAGATACTCGCGCTGATCCGTAACCTGAACAAGGCTAAGGCTGCCGCGCTTGCGATTAAGTCGCGGTTTATCGGACAGTATCTAAAGGACGCATTAGAGCTGGCTGAGGAGTTCCGTTTCCCGATCATCCTGATGCCGGAAGAGCTTCCGTTTATTGAGCTGAATTATGCAGTGATGGAAGCACTGGTAAAATCACAAAATAACCTGATAGACAAGATGAAGTCCCGGCTTGCAAGGTATAACAGGCGTGAGGCAGACAAGAGGCTTTTTATAGACCTCCTGACCGGTAACGTCACATACGAAGAGGAGAGCAATCTTCGGATCAGTGAACAGAGATGGCCTAAGCCGCCGTACCGGGTCATGCTCATAGAGGCGGAAGAGTTAGGAGACAGGCTTAAGGGGCTTCCAGAAGAGGAAGTGGAAGAGCAGCTGGAAAAAATAGAAGGCAACATCAGAGAAGGGCTGTCCGCCGAGAAATGCACAGGAGTAGTCTTATCTAACAACGGAAGCTTTCCGTGTATCTTGAAGGCGGAAGAGGAGTTCGATCAGGGATGCTTTGAGCGGATCCAGGAGTATATTTCACAGAGAAGCGGCTGTGATATGACCGTCGGCGTATCAGGACAGGGCGTCTCCTATCAGGCGTTCCAGGATGTCTACCGGGAGGCACGGGATGCGGTGGAGATCGCCAGAAGTCAAAGCGGGCAGCAGGTCGTGTGTATCGAGAAGGCCGGCTATTGGAGGATGCTTAAGGATATCAGCAAGCAGCAGGTCTGCCGGGATTATGCGGCAAGCAAGCTGGATGCGCTGATCAGATATGACGAGGAGAACGAGAGCAATCTTCTGGAGACGCTGGAGATATTTGTGAATCATCTGGGAGCAAGAAATATGACCGCGACGAGCCTGTATCTGCACAGGAACACGCTGATGTACCGGATCAAGAAGATCGAGCATCTGACCGGATATAATCTGTCGGATCCGAACAGTATACTGGAATTATCCCTTGCGCTTCATTTAAGAAGATTTATGTGAATAATGGGCAATCAAAAGAGCCCGGCAGAAGGAGTATAACTGCCGGACTCTTTTTTTGTACCCTATCGGGCATCCTGTAATTCATGCCCCTTTCGGGGCGGATGGACTTCCATCCATTCATCTATACCTTGCCGAACGGAGTCTGTCCGTCCGGCGGGTATGCTTACTTCTGTGAGGCGCCGAGAGTCTGAAAATGATTCATAGAGCCGTAGAGGCTTTGGATCCGTGAGAATTCATCTTCGTCGTAGAATTTTAACGTGCCCTTTCCGAAGGCTTTGGCTGTCTCTAACATGAACCTTGCTGCCTCGTCGAGATCCTCCATATGGCTTGCTCCGGTCGCGCAGCCGGGTACGACCGTCTCAGTGGTGACGGCAACGCCTACGACAGGAGCTTTTGTGGCGGTTGCCGGCTGAAGGATACTGTTGATATGAAAGAGGTCATTGCCGTAAGGAGTGATGTCCTGCTGTGTCAGTGCGAATACGCGGGGCAGCTTGCCTGTGGTGATCTGCATGATATCCAGCAGGTCTTCGGAAGTGCGCAGAATATAGCCTTCCTTTACCGTAGGGGATATAGCGAATCCTCTTGCATTCATAATACGGTTTCCTTTGGTAGTATCAACGGACAGTACCGCGTCCAGCTCCGGTGAGAGCTCTTCTGTGTTGACCTGGGACATTTCCACAGGCGAACCCATAAACGGTACGGGTTTGTGCGGAGCGGTAGGAGCGTCCGGGCAAATGTGGGTGGAGATCATCACGTCTCCGTCCAGAAAGTCGCCTTTGTTCTGCATACTGAGGAGCTTGGCTGCAAGCGCGATGGCGACCAGCGCGCCGTCGCCGTCGGATACATACCCGATCCGTTCCGGTCTGGCGCCAAGGCCTCCAAGCCTTCCGAGAAGGCCGATCGTCGGAGCGCTGCCGCCCTTTGATTTGCCGATCACTCCCGGGATCATGACCTTAAGCATATCGGTGGAACCCTTTGGTCCGACCAGGGGATATACTTTGATTTGAGCGCTGGGACGGATCATTTTCAGATAATCTGCGACTCGTTCGCCGTCTGCGCGGCTGCTGTCTATAATTTCGTATGCATCGATCAATTGTTTGAATAACATGTTGCGTTCCCTCTTTTCTGTTTTCTGTGATGTTTTCTATACGCTAGTCTAACACCGGGCATTTTGAAAGTCGATGCGGTTCATGCCTAAAAAAGAGAATGAGATATTGGGCGTTATGCACATAAAAGAATATATAGGCAAAGGATATTATGCACGGTGCACAAAAAATGGTTTTTTTCTGGTGCATGGAAAGCGTTGAGCTTAAAAAATGGCAATGCTATACTTGTGCAAGAAGTGAAAGAATGGAGGGAAATCAAAAATGAAACAAAAAACGGGTACAGTAAATTGTATGATAGCAGCGGTTGTGCTATGCGTACTTGCGGAATTGATCGGACCGTTGAAATTCGAGGTGGCGGGAATCGGTGTTACGATCCTGACGATGATCTGGGTCATTATTATGGGAATACTGTTATCACCAATGCTGTTGGGGAAGGTGATACCGCCGTTGAAAAAGATCATCAGCAGCGCGGAGATCAAGAGGGCGCCGTTTTTGCTGTCGCTTGCACTCTATCCGCTGGGAATTATGTTCGGAATCAACGCGGGGCCGCAGATCGGAATCGTACTGAAGGCGGGACCGGCGCTGATCCTTCAGGAAGCCGGCAATATGATGACGATGCTGATCGCCCTGCCTCTCGGACTTTTGATCGGGCTTGGACGAAGCGCGGTAGGAGGAACCTTCTCTCTGTGCCGTGATACGGCGCTTGGTATCATCGGTGATAAGTATGGTCTGGAATCCAGAGAAGGTATGGGGACGCTCGGAACTTATATCAGCGGAAGCGTGTTTGGAACATTATTCTATTCCTTCCTGGCTCCGGTCGGGCTGATCATAGGCTTCCATCCTTATGCGCTGGCGATGGCGTCAGGAATGGGAAGCGCGTCTATGATGAACGCCGCAACGGCAGCGCTGGCGGACGCAGCGCCGGCGATGTATACAGAACAGATCCTTGCATATTCCGCAACGAGCGGGCTTCTGACGGCAGTAACCGGGGTATATGTGGAAATGTTCCTGTCGCTTCCGCTTGCGAACTGGTATTACCGGCATGTCAATCCGGCAGTCAGCAGACTCCGCATGAAATTATTCAAAGCAGCACCGGAGGAGGTTTAGAAAGATGGCGAATACGGTACAGACAGAAAAAGAAATGACGACATTTGAGAATATACTGGAGCAGATTAAGATCGTTATCGTGATCTACGGTATCATTGCGGTAATCCATATAGTCTCGGTGGGGAACAGCCTTACGGATCTTGGCAAGGCAACGCTTGTCAGCTTTGCGATGGTGGTGGTCTCCATTGTACTGAAAAATGTAGTGAAGAGGCCGAATCTTCCGGGATTCGCATGGGCGACGCTGGTATCGTTCGTGCTGACGATCCCTGTGTCTCCGGTCGGTGATTTTATCGTAACAACTCTGGGGGCGTATACATTCGGGCTGGTAGGCCTTCCGCTTCTGGCCTTCGCCGGAATCGCGGTGGGAGAGCAGTTGGAAGTCTTCAAGAAATTGAGCTGGAAGATCGTCATTATCTCATTTGTCGTTATGGCGTCGACATATTTCGGTTCGGCACTTATTTCCAATATTGTACTGGCGTTGAACGGAATGATTTAATATAATTTAGCAGAAAGGCGGTAAAAGAGATGGAATCTATCGAGAGGATCAAGCAGGATATCATTGCATCAGCAGATGAGAAAAGGACAGAATTTGAGGAAACGAGCAGCTACATCTTCAATCACCCGGAGCTTGCGTTTGAGGAATACAAGTCACAGGCGGCGCTCTGTGAGCTCCTTTTAAAGCATGGGTTTGACGTGACGAAAGGGGTCGGAAGCCTGCCGACAGCCTTTGAAGCGGTCTATGATTCCGGGAAACCGGGGAAGACGGTGGTTCTTATGGGAGAATACGACTGTCTCCCGGAGATCGGACACGGATGCGGACATAATCTGATCGGCACTTCTGCGGCAGGTGCGGGAATCGTACTTAAGGAAGCTATGGAGAAGTATGGAATTGGCGGAATTCTGAAGGTGCTTGGAACTCCTGCGGAGGAGAACGGAAGCGGCAAGGCGATCATGGTTCGGGAGGGAGTGTTTAAGGGAGTAGATGCGGCTCTTTTGATGCATCCTATGGAGACGTCCGTGCCGGATGACATATCATTTGCCTGTGTGACGATGGAATTTGCCTTCAGAGGGAAACCTGCTCATGCGGCTGCCTGTCCGTGGAACGGGGCCAATGCGTTAAGCGGCGTACAGCTGATGTTCCATGCGGTAGATATGATGCGCCTGCATTTCAAGGATTACAGTAGAGTACACGGAATCATTACCGAGGGCGGTACAGCGCATAATACGGTTTCGGACGAGGCGAAAGCGGTGTTCAATATCCGTGCTCTGGATTATGAATATATGATGGAGCTTGTGGAGATCGTCCGTAATTGTGCAAAGGGTGCGGCGATCGCCACGGGAACCGAGGTGGAGGAGAAACAGCTTGGAGAGATTCTTAAGGACATACGGAATGATAAAAAACTGGTTCAGTATGTGCGCAGCAATATGGAACTGATCGGAGAGGATTACATCGAGCGTGATCTGACACAGGGAATCGGTTCTACGGATGTGGGAAATGTGACTCATGAGATTCCGTCGATCCAGTTCTATGTGAAGCTTAAGGAGAATGTGGGTACGCATACCAGAGAATTTGCTCTTGCGTCAGGCGGGGAGGAAGGAAAGAAGAACCTTCACACTTCCGTGCAGCTCTTAGCGCTCAGCGCATGTGACGTATTGATGGAGGAAAATAAATAAAAGCTTTACACTGTATCTGCCTGCTGATATAATAATGTCGGGATAAAAGATAATAACAAATCTATATTTAAGGTATAAGGCCGCAGAGGGTTTTATACCTTTTTAGTGATTTATACGGAAGAGGAGAGCCATGACTAGAAAAGAGATAAAGACCAGGGCGAGGCAGACAGTTAAGAAGCATTACATGATGTTGGTGATGGTGAGCCTGATAGCAGTATTTTTGGGATTGCAGAGTTCGAGTTTTGATAATTTTGTGAGGATGTATTCTTCCGAAAGTGTTGGGACAGCTGCGGAAGGTAAGACGGACACAAGAGTAGCAGTGGGAAATACAGGGCTTATTGACGTGCTTAACCAGACCATGTCCGGGAACACGGAGGAGGGAAGACAGCTCTCGGAGGCTCTTAAGAAGGAGGAAATAGAGCGGTCGGGGGAGGAGAACAGAATATTGGGAAGAAGCCGGGGCGCGTTATCTAAGATCGTTAATGGGATAACGTCCGGCTCTTTGTTCGTTATGTTTGTATCAGGAATCAATTCCTTATCCGGCTCAAAGAATCTGGGAAGCCTGATTCTTATTATGCTGGCTTTCGCAGGTGTGCTGGGATTCAATTTCCTGATCGTCAACACATATACGGTGATCTCGGCGAGGATGTTTTTGGAAGGAAGGATCTACGATAAGCTGCCGGCTCAGCGTTTTGTATTTCTGCTGCGTGTGAAGAGGTGGATGAAAGTATCACTGGCGATGCTTAAGTACACTATCTATCAGGCCTTGTGGATGCTGACGGTCATAGGCGGTGTGATCAAATACTATTCTTATTCCCAGGTTCCCTATATCCTGGCAGAGAATCCGGACCTTACCGGACGGGAGGCTATTACGCTGTCAAGGAGGATGATGCGGGGGCATAAGTGGGAGCGCTTTTTGCTGGATTGTTCTTTTATCGGATGGAGTATCCTGGGCGCGTGCACCTTTGGGCTGTCGGAGGTGTTCTATTCGCTTCCCTATCAGTCGGCGTCCTTCTGTGAATATTATGTGAGACTGCGCGGGAAGGCGAAAGAGTCGGGGATCCTGGGGACAGAGCTGCTGAATGACAGATATCTGTATGAGAGGGCAGCGGATGACGTACTGTGGGAAGCATACATGGATGTGCTGGAGTGGGAAGAAGACACTGAACTTCAGGAAGAGAGGCCGGGAGGGAGTCGAAGAGTCCTTGCTGACTGGTTCGGTATATTGCTTGGCAGTTCACAGGAAGAGCGTGCCTACGAAGAGAGAAGGGAACGAGAGGTTCGGCTCGGCATGCTTAAGGATGCGGCGGAGGGAAGAATGTATCCCGGCAGACTGTCCCGGTTCCCGGAGGCGGCGAAGCAGAAGAGGGTGGAGACTTTTCATTATATGCGGCGTTATTCGGTCTGGTCGCTGGTGCTGTTGTTTTTTATATTTTCCTTTATCGGATGGTGCTGGGAGGTGAGCCTTCATCTGGTGCTGGACGGAGTGTTTGTGAACCGCGGCGCTCTTCACGGGCCGTGGCTTCCGATCTATGGTTCGGGCGGAGTTCTGCTCCTTACGCTGCTTAACCGGGTGAGAAGCAGTCCGGTTAAGGAATTCTTCTGCATCATATTCGTATGCGGAATGGTCGAATACTGGACATCTTATTATCTGGAAGTGGTTTATGACGGGATGAAATGGTGGGACTACAGCGGATATTTCCTGAACCTGAACGGCAGGATATGTGCGGAAGGGCTGTTGGTCTTCGGGATCGGGGGAATGGTGTTCGTCTACATCGCGGCGCCGCTTCTGGATAACCGGATCCGGGTAATCAGGAAGCAGGTCTTAGTATGGAGCTGTCTGCTCCTTTTGGGGATGTATGCTGCGGATACGGTTTATTCTGCCGGGCATCCCAATGAAGGGGACGGGATTACGGACTATGAAGTCCAGAGCCGCTTTCCTGACCTGCATGAGCCTGCGGTATGGGTGGATCAGCAGGGACATTACGGAACACAGGAGGGTTATATATGCTGGCAGTAATTTTATCCCCATTATATGTATTGGTTCATATTTATATTGCGAGATGGATGTACCGGTGGGTGAAGAAATGTCTGAGAATAGATTCTCATCAATATTTTAAATGGTTTTGGTTCGCGGTGGTTATCGTGTACCTTCTTTTTGCCACGGCTATGGGTGTAGGCTTCCTTCTCCCGACAGGTGCGGTTAAACGCTTCTTCGTGAGGTCGGGGAATTACTGGCTTGGAATATTGCTGCATGTGATCCTGGTCGTTGCGGCGGCGGATGCCATCCGTCTGATTCTTAAGAGGTGCAGACGGATCGATCAGGAGAAGCTGGCAAGCCGCAGGGTATTTGCAGCGGCGGGAATCTTCTGCGCCGCTGCCGTCACGGCATTGGGCGTGTGGGGAGTGGTCAATGCAAGGATCATCCATACGACGAGATATGAGACGGTAATACACAAGGATGCCGGATCTATAGATCAGATGAAGGTGGTCTTGGTGGCCGACCTGCATATGGGTTATAATATCGGATGCAGTCACATTCGCAGGATGGCGGAGCGAATCAATGCGGAGGAGCCGGATCTGGTGGTGATAGCCGGGGACATCTTCGACAATGAGTATGAGGCTTTAGAGGATCCAGAGGAGCTGATCGATATCTTTAAGGGGATTAAGAGCAGATACGGCGTCTATGCCTGTTATGGGAATCATGATATCAGCGAGAAGATACTAGCAGGATTTACTTTTGGGGGAAACGGCCAAGAGAAGCAGAGTGATATCAGGATGGATGAATTCCTTGATAAGGCAGGAGTTACACTGCTTCGCGACGAGTCGGTGCTGATCGCGGACAGTATCTATCTGTACGGCCGGCCGGACAGGCAGCGCCCGGGACGGGGGATAGATAAAAGAAAGACGCCGGAAGAGATCACGGAAGGTATGGATCTGTCGAAGCCTGTTTTTGTGATCGATCATCAGCCAAAGGAGCTTCAGGAGTTGGCTGACGCAGGAGTGGACCTGGATCTGTGCGGACATACCCATGACGGGCAGATGTTTCCGGGGACTCTGACGGTCCGCCTGATGTGGGAGAATGCCTGCGGGTATCTGAAGAAGGACGATATGCACAATATTGTGACCTCAGGGGTGGGGATCTTCGGACCTGATATGAGGGTCGGTACGATCGCTGAGATCTGTTCGGTCACTGTGAAATTTGAGGGGCAGAAGGTTTTATAAGCTGTTGAAAACAAACATAAGTTCTGGTATGATAATAAAAAACAGATGTGGACATACTGTTATTGTGAACAGAGAACTATATGTGCTGACAAAGGGCGGGGTGATGATATGTCAGAGCATAACCACACGTATATTGCAATAGATTTGAAATCATTTTATGCTTCTGTGGAATGTGTAGAGAGAGGTTTGGATCCTATGACTACCAATCTGGTTGTCGCGGACTTAAGCCGTACAGAGAAGACGATCTGTCTGGCGGTATCGCCCTCTCTGAAAGCTTACGGGATCTCAGGCCGTGCGAGACTGTTTGAGGTAGTGCAAAGGGTGAGGGAGGTCAACGCGAAGAGGCAGAGCCAGGCGCCGCAGCGCAGATTTGACGGCGCTTCGTACGATGACACAGAGTTAAAGGCGTCGCCGGAAAAAGCGCTGGATTATATCGTTGCGCCGCCGAGGATGGCGCATTATGTGGACTATAGTACGAGGATATATGAAGTTTATCTGAGATATGTCGCGCCGGAGGATTGTCATGTATATTCTATCGATGAGATCATGATGGACGTCACCCATTATCTGAACACGTATCAGATGACGGCGCGCGAACTGGCAGGCAGGATCATTCAGGATATCCATGCTGAGACGGGGATTACGGCTACGGCAGGAATCGGAACGAATCTGTATCTGTGCAAGGTGGCCATGGATATTGTGGCAAAGCACATTCCGCCGGATAAGAACGGCGTGCGGGTCGCCAGCCTGAATGAAAAAAGCTACCGGCGGATCCTGTGGGCGCATCAGCCGATCACGGATTTCTGGCGTATCGGGAGAGGGTATGCGAAGAAGCTGGCAGAGCACGGCATGTTTACCATGGGGGATGTGGCGAGATGTTCCATCGGGAGAGCGGATGAGTTTTACAATGAGGATCTGCTCTACAAATTATTCGGGATCAATGCGGAGCTTCTGATCGACCATGCATGGGGATGGGAACCCTGCACGATGAAGGATATCAAGGCGTATAAGCCCAGTGTGAATTGCTTAAGCTCCGGGCAGGTACTACATGAACCGTATACTGCAAAAAAAGCGCGGATTATTGTCAGGGAGATGACGGAGATGCTTGTACTGAATCTGGTGGACAAGCGTCTGGTTACAGATCAGATCGTTCTGACAGTAGGCTATGACAGAGAGACACTGTCAGACCCGGATGTGAAGCGCTCTTACGGAGGTGAGATCACAATGGACCGCTATGGCCGTTCGGTTCCCAAGCATGCTCATGGGACGGCGAATCTTGCAGGACAGACTTCCTCTACGAAGATGATCGTGAAGGCTGTGCTGGAATTATATGACAGGATCGTCAATCCCAAGTTTTTAGTTCGAAGGATCACATTGGGAGCCAATCATGTGGTGGACGAGGAGTCGGTTGTGAAGGAACCCGTTTTCGAACAGATGGATCTGTTTACGGACTATGCTGCTCTGCGAAGAGAGCAGGAGGCGGAGGAGGAAGAGAGAAGACGGGAGAGAAGCCTGCAGCAGGCTATGCTGGATATTAAGAAGAAATATGGGAAGAATGCGATACTGAAAGGAACGAATCTGCTGGAGGGTGCGACAGCAATGGAGCGGAATCAGCAGATCGGCGGACATAGGGCATGAAGCTAAGAAGATATAAGGAAATTCATAAGTATGATGATATGATCGATCTGGCGCACCATGTATCCGGGACGCATCCGCATATGCCCGTTGAGGACCGGGCGGCGCAGTTTGCCCCGTTTGCGGCTTTGACGGGACATCACGAGGCAGTCAGGGAGACTGCACGGCTGACGGAGGAGCGGATAGAGATCGATGAGAACTGCAAGGCGGTTCTGGACGGTAAATTACAGAATATCTATGAGCATCTGGACCTGGAGCCTTCCGTATCCATTACCTATTTTGTGCCGGATCCAAAGAAGCCGGGAGGGGCTTATGTGACGGTCAGCGGATGCGTCAGGAAGATCAGGGAACATGAGCGGACGGTGGTGCTGACGGACGGAACGGAGATACCGATCGATGAGATTACCGATATTGTAGAGGGGAAGGAAGATCCTATAGATGAGGTTGCAGATACAGAGGGAGGACAGCGTATATGATGATTTTGCTTGGGATACTTATTCCGTTTATAGGGACGGCTGCGGGCGCGGCGTGCGTCCTGTTTATGAGGCATGAATTAAAACCGCTGCTTCAGAAGTCACTGCTTGGATTTGCAGCCGGGGTGATGGTTGCGGCTTCTGTGTGGTCATTGCTGATCCCGGCAATGGATATGTCAGAGTATATGGGAAGATTTGCATTTGTTCCGGCAGCAGTCGGATTCCTTCTGGGAATTGGTTTTCTGCTGCTGCTTGACCATATCGTTCCCCATCTTCATGTTGGAAGTGAGAAGTCTGAGGGTCCCAGAAGTTCGCTGAACAAATCTACGAAGCTTATTCTGGCAGTCACCATCCATAATATACCGGAGGGAATTTCAAGCGGCGCCGTGTTTGCGGGGCTTTTGACTCATAATGCCGATGTGACGCTTGCAGGGGCATTTGCTCTGTCGATCGGAATTGCCATTCAGAACCTTCCAGAAGGATTTATCGTATCGCTTCCGGTCAGAAGCGATGGAGGAAGCAGAGGGAAGGCATTTTTGTACGGAACATTATCAGGCATCGTGGAGCCGATAGCTGGAGGGATCACGGTGCTGCTTGCGGCATATATCACTCCGGTCCTCCCATATCTTCTTGCGTTTGCGGCCGGAGCGATGATCTATGTAGTGGTAGAAGAACTGGTGCCGGAGTCGGCGCAGGGAGAGCACAGTAATATTGGAACCATCGGATTTGCAGCCGGGTTCGTGTTGATGATGATACTGGATGTGGCGCTTGGATAGTGTATGGGATATATGGAAAGGGAATTCGGAAGTTATGAAGATTACGCTGATAACAGTGGGAAAGATTAAGGAAAGGTATCTGAGGGACGCTGCTGCGGAGTATGTGAAGAGGCTGGGCAAATACTGTAAGCTGGAGATCATAGAGACCGCGGATGAGAAGACGCCGGATCATGTCAGTGAAACCATGGAGGAAGCGATACGGGCTAAGGAGGCGGAGCGGATATTGAAGTATATTCGGGAGGATGCTTTTGTGATTACCCTTGAGATCCAGGGAAAGCAGTTATCGTCAGAAGAACTGGCGGAGAAGATCGAGACGCTTGGCGTGCAGGGGAAGAGCCATATCATCTTCATTATCGGCGGTTCGATCGGACTTGGGAGGGACGTATTGGCGAAGTCGGATCTTGCGCTGAGTTTTTCGAGGATGACATTCCCTCACCAGTTGATGAGAGTGATTCTGTTGGAGCAGATATACAGAAGCTATCGGATCATTCAGAAAGAACCATATCACAAATAAGGGTGAAGTTTTGCAGAGGTTATGATGTGAGTGATGAATTAAGAGCGTTCCTTGATTATATGGCGGTAGATACTCGAAAAGGCAGAGAATTTGTAATCGACGTGATGGTTGAGATAACAGAAGATTTTTCGATTGCGCTAAAATGGATTTTAGGCAACCCTAACAGTATTTGAAAGACGGATAAATATATTGGCCTATTCTTAAAAAATATGATAAAATACAAATAAAAGCAGGAGGTGAGGCCGTGAATACAGATACTACCATAGCAAAAAATATCCGTGTGGCTGATGAAAAAGCCAGCTATGACGCGGCCTGCAAGCGGCTGCTTTCGGAAAAGATTATTTTAGCATGGATTATGAAGAACTGCCTGGAAGAATATCGTGGCTGTGATGTGGAAGAGATTGCGGAAAAATATATTGAGGGCACGCCGCAGGTGGGTGAAGCGGCAGTCGCTTTGGATGAATCCAACCGTGTTTCTATGATACAGGGAGTTGGAAATGAAGATACTTCTCTGACGGAGGGGACTGTGACCTATGATATCCGCTTTCTTGCGACAGCTCCTATATCCGGGGAATTGATTCGTTTAATTATCAATACTATTACTGCAGCCGGATGATTTCCGCCCAATATGGAACAGAGTTTATAAATTCCCACTATGAGAATATCAAAAAAGTATACAGCATATGGATTTGTATGAATCCGCCAAAGAGCCGTGAAAACAGCATTACTCGTTATTACATTGCGGAAGAAAATCTGGTGGGTAGTGTAAAGGAACAAAAAGCGGATTATGATTTGATGGCGGCTGTTATGATTTGTCTTGGGAAAGAGACGGATTCGGGTACGGATTTATTGAAATTGTTGAATGTGCTTCTGTCCACGGAGACAGGTTCACAGAACAAGTGCCAGATATTGGAGGAAGATTTTCATATCAGAATGACTCAGACATTGGAAAGTGAGGTGTCGCTTATGTGTAATTTAAGTAAGGGTGTGGAGGAGAAAGGAATTCAGAAGGGAATTCAGAAGGGAATTGATAAAGGAATCACAGCAATGATTTTAACACTGAAAGAGCTGCAGATATCAAGTGACGTTATTCTGAAACAAATCTGTGAAAAGTTTGGCCTGACAGAAGAAACTGCAGAAATGTACTTGAAAGAAATAAGTTAAATATTTCAGGCAGAGCATTTTTTGTGTTCTGTCTGAAATAATACCTCATACTTCGCAACCTAAAACTGCTTATCATTACGATTTTATAAGCCTTGCAATAGTAAAAATAAAATAGCTTTATGCCGCATTGGGCATAGTAAAGCGTTCTCTCCACGGTGTGGGGAGATTGCCGATAAATGTACAGAGCAGTCCGTTGATCTGTTCATCCGAAGCTTTGAAATGCTGTTTCACACTCTGCAGCATGATGTCCAAAATGAGAATGATTGCACAGTCCATCATTTCATTTATGATATCCCGCTGTACCTCATAAAACAGTTCTTCCAGACTTCTGTTATCTGTATTTTGGAAACGCTCAATTGCCAGTATCATGTACCGTATTGCAACGATTACCATATGTGAAGTAATGGCATCATAGCTTGTACTGTGGCATTCCGTACGAAGTTTTAAATAGCTCTTTGACATTTTAAAATAGGTTTCAATTTTCCAGCGCATCGTGTACGCACGGAGGATTTTCTCTTCATCTAAGGTCATGTCAGTGCATACAAAGCATACCCAGTCCTTGCGGTTGCTGTGATTCCGTACGTAGACCAGTTTTGCCTTCATGGCATTCCCGGTACTGTCAGGAATGATAATATCTACAGACAGGAGGTATCTGGAACGCCCCCTGCGCTTTTTGTTCCTGCTGTAGATTTCTTTTACATTCAGTTTTTTCTCCTCGCCTGTTGCGGGATCTCTCCAGATATATTTCGTGCTGTTCTTTTTGATCATCGCTATGACATCTGTTCCTATCCCCTTGAGCGCAGCCAGCTGGGATGGACTGGAAAACCATGTGTCAAACAGGACATAATCGAATGGTATCCCTGCTTTGTGTGCCTGCTTTACCATATGTTGGACAACAAGGGTTCCCTTTGTTTTTGCCATTGCCCGGCGCTTTCCGCGTAGTGTACGGCAATCGATTCGGACATTGGGTCCAACCATTTGTTTCTCATCGCGCGTTGACAAAAGGGACTGTGCAAAAGGAATGAATGTCTCTCCATTTGTCCATCCACCAGTCATCATGCGGTATCCAAGACGGGTCTTATGATCATTATGGTCAAAAACCCTGGCACATAATTCGGTTCCCTTTCCGCCGGTCCGCGCATATAAAGAATCATCAAAAATCAGAGCATTGATATGTTTGTCTGTGGTCTGTGACTCTATATCTAAAATGACATTTTTTGCTGTTTCCAATTGCAGCCTTTCCCAGTTAGCTCCGGGAAGCTTATCAAAACGGTAAAATGTGTCTTGCTTATAATCCCGGAAGAATGTGTCCGTCTTAAACATCAGATACGCACTTGCAGGGGCAAAACACACGAGAAGTTTGTCGATAAGCAGATCCTTGGCACTCACAACTTTCTCAAGGACGGGTGATTGTTTCAGATCACCCAGCAGACGGGAAATCGGGTTATCAAAGTATGTCATCCCGCTGTTGACAAAAATGTCATCGACCATTTTTATGACACCACATTTCCTAAGAAGGGGACGACCAATGTACTTATCGTTACTTTTCACACCCACGCCAGTAATAGGCTTTTTAGAAAGTGTTGGTAAATGTGCTGAAATTGAAAAAATTTTTATCCACAGTAAATGATACGTTTGAGGACAAAATGTTAATAATATTTTGTCCTCAGGTATTTCTTGTGGATAACATTTTCTCCTTTCTGTTTTTCGTCTTAAAATCCCCTTCTCACATCTTTTTCTGCGTGGTTTGATATCCATTTGTCTTGAAAAATCAACGATTTATCCCTGGCAAAATGACGAATACCAGATTTCCTTCATTCGCTTTTTTTCCAGATTTCTGCTATACTTTTTTTATTACAAGTGCGGAGGCAGCAATGAGTAAAGAAACATCACTTATAAAAAAATATGAATTACAGATCTCTAAATTGGAGAATGCTCTTAAAGAAGCAGAAAATGTAATCCGAATCCAGGAAAAATGCATTCGGACTTCGGAAGAGCTTCTTGAACAGAAAGAAGAATATATTTCCATGCTGACATTACAACTGGAAGAGACAATAGAATTAAGCAGAACGATGGCACAGGTATTAGATTCCCGCCCCTAATTCATCAAAGGAGAGTACAGATGAATCCATTTGAATATACAAGTGCATTACAGTACAAAGTGAAATCACTGGCACAGCAGATCGCCGAATTTAAATCCGGCGAGAGATACCGGAAATTAGAAGAAGAATATAAGAGTATTATTCGGAAACTTGAAAAAAATATCCGGGAATTAAAACAAGAATTAGCACAGGCACGTAAGGAGATCCGGTCTGTCCGGAAGCAATGGATGGAAGCAAATGATGATCTTTACCACGAATGTCAGAAAGAACTTGACAGGAAGGACCGTCTCATTGCAAAGCTCAAAAAAGAGAATCTGGAAGTTGTTCGCCAGAGAGATGAAGCATTAGATAAATGCCGTGATATAAGACAGGAATTCTACAGGGTAGGGGCTGAACTGGAGGAAGAAAAAGGCCTGAACCAAAAACTGACTGCGCAGGTCAATATGGATTTTGAGAATTCATCCATCCCCTCTTCCCAGCAGAAACCCGGCAGGAAAAAAATCCCGAACAGCCGGGTAAAAACTGACCGGAAACCAGGCGGACAGCCAGGCCATGCCGGACACCGCAGGAAGCTCCATGCCGTAACAGAGACACATGAAATCCCTGCGCCTGCAAAATACCTGGATAAAGAGAATTATTATGAGACAGGAAAAATCATTCGGAAACAGAAAGTGGTCATCCAGATGTCTGTAGCGGTCATGGAATATACGACAAAGGAATACCGTGACAAAAGAACCGGAGCCCGTGTACATGCTCCATTTCCAGAAGGATATATCAATGAAGTGAACTATGACGGGACGGTGAAGGCACTTGCCTTTCTCCTGAGCAATGAATGCAACGTATCCCATGGAAAAATAAGAAAGCTAATCTCAGAATTGACAAAAGGCGAGATCGAACTGTCCGACGGCATGATCAATGGTCTTACCAGGGAATTTTCAGAGAAAACAGCGGAAGAGAAAAAAGAGATTATAAAGAAACTAATGCAGTCTCCGGTCATGAATGCAGATTTTACAAACGCATCTGTAAATGGGCACAGTGCGCAGGTCCTTATACTTGCATCCCCGATCGCAGATGTGGCACTTTATATAGGCAGGGAGAAAAAAGGGCATAAAGGAATAGAAGGAACGCCGCTTGAGAATTATGTTGGGATTGTCTTGCATGACCATGACAAGACATTTTACCGTTATGGAACAAAACATCAGGAGTGTACCCAGCATGACTGCCGCTATCTGATCGGAAGCGAGCAGAATGAGCCGCAGCTGGAATGGAACAAGGAGATGCACGGATTGTTCCAGGAGATGCTGCATTACCGAAATGGGTTGGGGGAGAAAGAACTTGATCCGATAATTGTTGAGGGATTCGAGAAAAGGTATGACGAAATCCTGAACAAGGCGGAGAAAGAATATCAGGATGAGCCGCCGACTGAGTATTATAGGGAAGGGTATAATCTATTTCTCCGGTTAAGGGAATATAAAGAAAGTGAATTATTGTTCCTGCATGACAAACGGGTTCCAGCCAATAATTCCCTATGTGAAAGATTGGCAAGAGTCTACAAACGAAAACAGAAGCAGGCAATTACTCTGCGGAGCCAAGAAAGTTTAAACGATATTTGTAATGGCTTAAGCATAGTCTATTTGTTACGCTCACAAAATGTAGATGTATATCAGAAGATATCAGAAATATATGAACGGAAACGCCCGCCCAAACTAAAACAGGAAAAGGTTGTTGCTAAAGCTTAACGCCAAAGCAGCAACCTTTTCTTTATTATACAGATGGCGTGGGTGTGAAAAGTAACTACTTATCAAAAAAATTTTCAATACTATCTAAGAGTTGTTTGCTATTATCAAAGATTTCTGCTATGCTATTCATGGTATAAGCCTCCGTTTTTAAATGGTTTTCGGCTAATTCCATTATAACAAAAACAGAGTGCTTATACCTTTTTATTTTTGATTTTCTCTGTATTTTCAACTAACACAGCACAAATTCAGGTTGCGAAGTATGAGTAATACTATGAGATTTTTGCACTTAGGCATGATATGGAGCACCGTATCATATGTAAAGGCGAAGTTTTAAGGAAGGCCGGAAAGTGCAGAAAAGCTAAGATTTATAAGCATACTGGCGCGTCATATGATTAGCGCAACGAACAATAGTGAATTTGGAGGATTTAATGATACTTGTTAATCTGCTTTAGTTCCGATCAGGTTTACAGCGGATGTAATGAAAAAGGCCCATATTGTGAGGATACGGTAAAACCAGGAAATATATATGCAGAACATAAGATAGAAATATGGATGTATGATTACTATTTGAAAAAATCAAACTATTTTATGAATATTATCAATGCAGAAGTAACGGTTTCATTTAGTTCCAGTCAGTTCAGGGGCATTACATATTTGAAGGAAGTAGCGGAAAACATGGAAAAAGTAATTGCTTTACCGGGCGGCATATATAATTTTGGAAGTGAAACAACAAAATCGATGTATGATATTACTCAGGAATTTATTGAATTATTGGGTAAAAAAGTGAGATTAGAAGATAGTTCTCCAAGGCATAACTTATGGATGAACTGTGGTAAAGCTAAAAAGTATGGTGTAAAATTCAGCACTGTTATAGACGGCTTGCTCAAATGTGCGAAAGATAATAATATCTTTACCGAAAGCTGTTTGTAAAGAGTGAACGCAGCACGGAGATAGCAATTGGGTTTCTCTTTCGCGAAACCCTGTAGGAGATATGCCGAATTGTTGCTTGAAGCAGTTGGAAAAGTAGTATATATCTGAAAATCCGTATTTCAGAGCGATAGGATTCTTCATTTAACGAAACGAAGGATTATTCTCATTATCAGGATGTTATGCAGGGACAATCGTTTACAATTATGGAAGGGCCTAACCAAGTTGGCGAAGGAAAAATCATCTCATTGATATCCTAGTACAGCATTGCGTAATTAGTGCCTGCTGATTAAACTTAAAATGCTTGATTTTACTGACTTTTCTGGCTGTTTGGTATATAATACTTGCAAGATAATAGAAATTAATCGTTCATTTTTCGTGCAGATAACCTTAAAAATATACAAGCAGGGAGTCCAATATATGTATAAATATCTTGATAAGTTACAACATTCATTCCTCGATTTTAACCAGCCATTAGGAATGCATATGAATCCTGAAAACAGATGGGTGCGTTTGGCAGAACAAATTCCATGGGATGTTTTTGAATCAAAATATGCTGATCTGTTTCCAAATGATACAGGAAACGTTGCAAAGCCTTTGCGTACGGCTCTTGGTTCATTAATTATCCAAAAGAAACTCTGTTTCTCAGACCGCGAACTTGTGGAACAGATTACAGAGAATCCATATCTGCAATACTTCATAGGGCTTCCAGGTTATCAGGAAGAACCACCGTTTGATGCAAGTACCCTTGTCCTTTTCCGGAAACGTTTGTCTTCTGAGATCATCATGGAAGCAAATGACTATATTTTGAATCATGATGATAAGAAGGATCCTCCGTCAAAAGACTCTTCTGAAAAGAGGGATTGTGAAAAGGGTCAGGAAGATGCAGTGAATCAAGGGACATTGATTATAGATGCCACCTGTGCACCGGCTAACATCCGATATCCCCAGGACGTATCCCTTTTAAATGAAGCAAGAGAAAAACTGGAGACGATCATTTATCGGTTTTGTAAATCCTATGGACTGCCGTTACCGAGACGTTACCGTAAAAAAGCCCGGAAAGAATATCTGTCTTTTGCGAAAGGGAAGAAACATTCCAAAAAGCAGGTGCGAAAGGCGGTAAAGAAACAGCTGTCCTATGTCCGGAGGGATCTTGGATATCTGGAGAAATACATGGAAGAGGGCTATGCGCCAGTAAAAAAGGAGATTCCGTTTTTGGTGACGATTATGAAACTGTATGAGCAACAGTTGTACATGTATGAGAACAAAACGCATACGGTCGAACACCGCATTGTAAGTATTAGTCAGCCGTGGCTGCGTCCGATCGTAAGGGGGAAAGCGAAAGCACCGGTAGAGTTTGGGGCGAAACTGGACTTAAGCATAGATGAAAAAGGTTATAGTCGGATTGAACAGATCTCATTTGAAGCATACAATGAAAGTGTTTACCTTCAGGAAGCGGTCATGAGATACTATAACCGGACAGGGCATTATCCAGAACGGATACTGGTAGATCAGATCTACCGGACCAGAGAAAACCGAAAGTTTTGTAAAAGCAAAGGGATTCGGATGTCTGGTCCTAAACTGGGACGGCCAGGGAAGAAAAAACAGACAAAGATAGAGAAGAAACAGGAATATCAAGATAATACGGACCGAATTGAAGTGGAACGGGAATTCAGTGTTGAAAAACATAGTTATGGATTAGGATTAATCGTAACCAAACTGGAGGAAACACAACTCACATCAATAGCGTTATCGGTACTTACAGCGAATCTCTTCAAAATGCAGAGAAGGATTCTCTGCGCCCTGTTGAGTCGCTTAAGAGGCTTCTCCGAAGAGATTTCGGGGAAGTTAATAATAGTGGCTTAATCAGCAGGCACTAATTAGCAGTGAATTCTGCACTCGCTATCTGTGCCAGCTGCACGCCTCCAATCCTAGACGTGCCCGCTACGCCGTCGGCTTGTAGACGCACATCTGACGCAGATATCAAGCACATTATCCACTGCTAATTATGCAATGCTGTACTAGTACACCGAATAATAAGTAACCAGCCATATAACTTGCCTGATTTTCCATCTGCGTCGTTGGTCTACACTCCGTTACGGTCCGTGCTGAACATGTGCCGCTGGCACATAGCACCGTCAATCTTAACGCAATGATGTACTAGTGCGCACAAATTCATGGAAAACGGAAGAAAATATTAAAATGCTTGCCGATCATTTAAAAGGGGGGACAGCCGAAGGGATAACGGAATCTATCAGACCATATGCCAGAGCTTCATCTGCACTCATATAATTATCTCTGTCCGTATCTCTTTCGATTTCTTCCACAGTCCGCCCTGTATTTTCCGCCAAAATGCGATTTAACCTCTGCTTGTTTTTTTGTATAAGGTCTGACATTATCCGCACATCACTGGCTTGTCCCTGAATACCGCTGCCATGGATAGAAGGCTGGTGGATCATGATCTCAGAATTGGGTAATGCCATACGTTTTCCATGAGCGCCGCCCGCTAATAAAAAAGCGCCGAAGCTTGCCGCTCGCCCTATGCATATCGTAGAAACGTCACATTTGATATATTGCATAGTGTCATAAATCGCAAATCCAGAAGTTATAGAACCTCCGGGGCTGTTAATATATAGCTGGATATCTTTATCAGGGTCTTGTGCTTCTAAGAAGAGTAACTGCGCTATGATTAAGCTTGCGGAAGTATCACAGACCTCCTCGCCCAGAAAAATAATTCTGTCTGACAATAGACGTGAAAATATATCATAGCTTCTCTCTCCGTGACCGGTTTGTTCAATGACGTAAGGAATCGTACTCATGCTGCAATCTCCTTAATCTCTGCAAATGAATAGCACATAGAAATCCTGCTCTGTTTTGGCGTAAAGATCCCGATATCCCTGTAGATCTTGGGCGGATACATATAAACTTGTTTAAAGGCATATGAAAATGATTGCGGCGAATCATATCCGGCTTCATATGCGATTTCAATTATCGGTTTATCTGTCTTAACCAGTTTTTCGGCAGCAGCCGTAAGCCTGCGGTTTTGTAAATATTTATAGATGGTGATCCCCGTATGTTCTGTAAACATGCGGTTAAGATAGAACTTGGAATAGCCGATGTTCTTCGATATATTATCTAAGTTGATTTCTTCTTCTAAATTTCTTTCAATGTAATCTATGACTTTTTTAACAGCTTCTTTCTGGTCTTTCATTAGATATCCTCCTTGCATCCGTGATCATTATAGCAAGTTCAGATGTATATGTCTTAATAAAAAGTGCTGTTTTTTATATTAAACTATCTTTTTGCAGTTAAACGACGTTATAGTATATAGAAAGTGCTTTCGAGATATAAATGAGCCGGTACGCCGGGAAAGGAGGGGATCGTGATTATAGACTTGGATGAGGATTTTCTGCTTGTGCAGAAAATGCGTATGGGAGATGAAGAAGCCTTTGAGCGTTTTGTCAGAAAATACTATGCGGAAATATTGAAATACTGCCGCATACATATTAGGGATTACGGATACGCAGAGGATATGACGCAGGAAACCTTCACGCGTTTTTTCCGAACTTTCAGGCAATATAAGCATTATGGAAAGGCAGTGAACTATCTGTATGTCATTGCAGCCAATGCCTGCAAAGATTATCACAGGAAGAGAAAAGAGCTCCTGCTTGAAGATCTGCCTAAGATCCCGGATGAGAAGATAGATGGTATAGAAAATACCATAATGATAACGGAAGCTTTGGATACTCTTTCTGAGGAATTGAGGGAAACGGCAGTTTTGTTTTTTATACAGGAACGCAGACAAAAAGATATCGCCGCTATTCTGGGAATCGGTGTTTCGCTTGTCAAATACAGGATACAAAGAGCGAGAGAATTATTGTCTGAGTATTTGGGAAAGGAGAATATATGAGTCTGTCAGATCATCAGCTTAAGAAGCATCTTGGTGCAAAAGATAAAGTTATTTATATAGAGAAAGAGTTACAGGAAACCATACGGAAGTCAAGAGCAGCATTCGAGGAAAGCGAAGCGGAAGAACTTATTTCACATGCCGAATTTCTCTATCAGCAGAGCAGATATATCCATAAACGATGGTGGATCCTGCAGGGAGCGCTCCTGTTCCTGCTCTGGCTCACACTCTGGCTTACGGGGAGCAATGTCTGTATACAGAGGTATATGGGGATCGCGGCTTCTCTATTCGCGGTCTTATTATTACCGGAACTCTGGAAAAACCGAAATGCGAATGCTTTAGAGATCGAGAGCGTATCGTACTATTCTTTGAGGCAGATTTATTCGGCCAGGATCTTCGCATTTGCCTTGGTAGATTTGCTGCTGCTGAGCGTCTTTACTCTGATGGTAATGCTGACCGGGGAAGTATTTGCCGAGGAAATGCTGATTCAGTTTTTTCTTCCTTATATTGTGACGTGCTGTATCTGTTTTCGGGTATTATCCAGCAGAAGGATCGGTTCGGAGGTATTTGCTCTCTTCTTATGTGTTGTCTGGTGCCTGATATGGACGCAGATAGTATCAAATGAAGAAATATATGGAGCGGTTTCTATGCCTGTATGGTTCGCAATGACGGCCGCCGCCGTGTTTTATCTGGCGTATTGCGTATATAGAGGGCAGAATAACTGCACAGCAATGTGGGAGGTGAACACGTTATGGATGTGATATGTTGTGAACTGTAGATGTAAACATTTCCAATAAACGCTTTATTTTAGCGGAAATGCGCATCTGCAAAAATACAACATATGCGGCTGGCTCATTTGTGGTGAATGGAAACTTGCAGATGTTGTAATACAAGGAAGAAGGTGATAATCCTTTTATTCGTATCTGTAAACAGTTTAGCACAAAGAAAGGCGGTTGTATATGGAGATTACTTACCATTGGGAAGGAGATTATCTGATTCCAGACCTCAAACTTTCGGATACAACGGAGTATCAGATCGGGAAGTATGGACGCATGAGGAAGCGTTTTTTGGAAGAAAACCATAGGGGCATTTATTCGTATATGATCTTGTCGGAAACCTTATGGAAGCATCTTGCGGAGATTGATGAAGAATGTAATGAGATGATGGACAGGCTTGTAAGGCAGATGGCAAAAAAAGAGGGAGTAACCGAACAGCTTAAATCTGATGACTGGCTCTGCTGGCTTCAGAAGATGAACAGCATTAGGAGCAGAGCGGAGGAAGTAGTGCTGCATGATCTGATATATTCCCTTTAGTTTTATTCTGGCTTTAAGTTTTGTAGCATGAGGCGCAGAAGATGTCAAGACACCGGCTCCGCCTCGCCTGCGGCGGTCTTGACATCTTCTGCGCCTCATGCTATGGAGTGGTCAAGGGGAAACAAAGTTCCCCCATTGCATTAAAAATGCCAATGGCGGGATTTTGTGAAAAATTAAAATAGGGGATTGACAGGACGGAAAAAATGGCTTATTATTGACAATAAGAAATGGGTTTTCACCGTACATCTTGTTACGGCTTGCTCGTTTCTTTTTTTACTGCCAAAATATCATACAGATATTTTTTGCCATTTTCAGCATGGTTAATTAAAAGACGGGCATGGAATATATTGTATCTGACAAGCACATTCTCATCATAAACCGGGAGGGCAAAACGGACATCATACCTGTACCAGCCGTATCTGGCGTTTTTGTTGTGTTTTTCCTTGCGGTTTTCTTCATAAGCCGGGTTTGATGCTATCTGTATCAGTTCAGGTATCGCAGTAGCGGCGTTTGCCTTCGCTTTTGCATTTGCACCCATAAGGCTTTTCCGGCTCTCTGATTCCGTGTATTCTTCGGGAAGTTCATTTCCAATATAAATACGCTCGGCATTTTCTTCAATCTCGTAATAGTCTCCGACATATCCTTCGAGATACCGCTTTACATTATCCCAGTCAATTTGGCGTTTCCCTTTGAAACGGATATCGTTAATCAAGACCAGCTTTTTACCGTCCGCATCGGTTATGATATTTACGTTCCTGTTTTCAATCATCTCTTTTGTTCCCTTTCTTCTTTTCTCTTGATTTGTAGACATTAAACTGGTTCTTGCACCTCTGACTGCAAAATTCATTCCCCTTCCGGCTTGCGACAAAGGCTTTTTTACAGTGCTTGCACATACGCATATCACTGTCCTTGTCCGTGAGCATGAAGGAAAAGCACATCTGCACCATGACAAGCAGCGAATGGAAATCCCATACGATAACGGGCGAATCCTTTTCCAGTGCAATCCGGTAAGTGGGGGATATGCCGCCGAAAGCGGAAATGCCCTGACGGTACAGGCTGCGTGTCTGCTCGTCAATCGTATCATAATCGAGGTAATAAAGGAAACTTGTCATAAAGGTAAATGCTAAGTCAGTAAATTCTTTCAAAATCCAGTCGTACTTTTCCGCATATTCCTTCTGTAATTCCATCGCCACAGCCTGCGGCGCATTCCCCATAGCCATTGTGATCGCAATGCCTTCACGGTCAGTCACAGACCATCCCGATTCCACACTTTTCTTTCTGAAATCCAGTTTATCAAAAGGGTAGAAATAGGAAAGATACTTCTCTGTAGGAAGGGATTCTTCCTTTATAAAGTGGTTTTTTGGAAGATACACGGATTCATAGGTTATAAAATCTGCTGTTGTCGGCAGGGCGGTCATAAAGCCGAGGAAACCATATTTTTTTACAAAGTCAAGCACGGACTCTTTTAGTTCTTCTTCCGAGGCTTTGTGCATGGCGGCAAGCCCGACATTTACCGCATCAGTGATAAGCTGCTCCGCTTCCTGCATGGGGCGGTACATTTCCGGTTCTGCGCCTTCTGAAACCGTTATGTAGAGAGTGCCATCATCAGCGGTCTTATATTCATAGCCGCTGTACCGAATCCACGGTGCGCTGGTATGCGCAAATAAATTCTTCATAGAAAATCTGCTCCAATCCATCAATCATATCGAATTATCTGATGTAATATTTCCTATATTATAAACAGTTACTTGTTATCGGTCAAGCCGTTTACTTTCCTTTTTCTTCCGCACTCCGTTTTCTAAAAAATGTTTCTCATCAAGCGTCAGCGGCAGACTGTTTTCCTTCCGGTATGCAAGCACAGCACCATAGAGTTTTCGTATCTTTTTCAATGCTGTTTCACGGATGCCCTGGATGTTCCGGTCTGTCTGCCCGATGCTCTCTGCATACTCTGTAGCGGAATCATCACGCAGGAACAGGTAATAGAGCATATTTTTGAGGTGCGGCTTTAGTTCCTTTAATATTTCCGATAAATCTGCATCTGTGACAAGTTCATGTATCGTTTCCGGGCTGTCAAATATGAAATCAAGAAAATCACCTGCAAGCAGGAGCCTTCTTAAAACCATATCATAAGACGGTCTATCGAATAAATGCAGTTCATCTGCGCCCCATTCCAGAGGAACAGTGGAGCGTCCTATCTCATGGTCTCTTTCTCTCCGTTCCCTGTTTTCGTCCAGTTTATCCCACCAGTACAGTACGTTTTCAAAGTCCTCCACTGTCCTTGCGCTTTCCTCAATGCGCCGGATTGCAAGGGCACGGGCTTCACGGTGGAGCATATCCCCGTCCGCTTCTGTTATAAAACTTTGCTCCCTGAATGTTGGGAGTTCGGTGTATTTTGGCATTTATAATCAGTCCTTTTCAAAAATATAAAAAAGTGTAGCAGTTTTTTCAAAAACACTTCCGTTTTTATAGCTGTTTTTCTCCTATTAGTGAAAGAGTAATCTTTTTCAAAATAAAATCAGTTACAAATAGAAGGGAGGGCGGCTTGTGGAGTACGGATAAAATAAAAATTCGGTTACTAAGTACGGAAGTCAGGGAGCTTAACAGTTCCCCGAACAATTATAAGGGATATGCGCTCGGTGCGCAAGAAAGGATTGTATGGCAGAAACATTAAAAGTGAATAATGATGTAGCAGAATCCAGCCCTGTTCCGGCTGGATTTTTTTACAGAAGAATCGGCGGGACACTTTTCAGGGTCAGGGTATATACGGGTTCGGGATATGCCGACACGCTGGATGAAAAAATTCCCCGGTTAATTTTGAATGAAATGGTGACAGGCGCAGAAAGTTATGTTAAGATGGATTCACCACAGATGAGCCAGCCGCCGGAAAGGAGTTCGGAATGAACAACAGGACGGCTGGTGACAACAGAATAACAGCTCTTTATGAGCGGCTCTCAAGGGACGATGATCTTGCGGGGGACAGCAACAGCATAGTCAACCAGAAAAAGATGCTGGAGGATTATGCAAAAAACAACGGGTACACGAACACGGTGCATTTTACGGATGACGGATTTTCCGGCGGCAGTTTTGAAAGACCGGGATGGAAGCAGATGTTAAGCCGGATTGAAAACGGCGACATCGGCACAGTCATAGTAAAGGACATGAGCCGTGTCGGGAGGGATTACCTTCAGGTAGGATTCTACACGGAGGTATTCTTCCGGGAAAAGGGTGTCCGTTTTATTGCTGTTTCCAATGGTGTTGACAGCAGCAACAACACCAGCAGTGAATTCGCCCCTTTTTTGAATATCATGAACGAATGGTATCTGCGCGATTGCAGCAGGAAGATTACCGCTGTTTTGCGGGCAAAAGGGAAAGAGGGAAAACCAATCACAAGCAATCCGCCATACGGATATGTGAAAAGCCCTGATGATAAAAACCTCTGGCTTGTGGATGAAGAAGCGGCGGAGGTTGTGAAAAAGATTTTCCGTCTGACCGTGGAGGGCATGGGACCGTACCAGATTGCAAAACGGCTTACAGAGGAAAAGATTGGGAAACCGTCCTATTATCAGGCGACAAGACAGAGGGGGAATTTCAAAACCATGTGCGATTTTGAAACTCCCTACAACTGGACGGGCGGATCGGTGGTGCGGATACTGGAAAGACCGGAATATATGGGCGATACCGTAAATTTCCGTAGCCACAAGGAATCCTATAAGGATAAGAAAGCTGTTAAGAATAACAGTGATGAGATACTTGTTTTTCAGGATACCCATGAACCAATCGTAGACCGCAGGACGTGGTATATGGTGCAGGAATTAAGAAAGACAGTGCGGAGAGTGGATACCGGCGGAAAAGGAAGCCTGCTGACCGGAAAGCTCTACTGTGCGGACTGCGGCGGAAAAATGCACTACCGCAGAAGCACGACAAGGACGGCAAGAGACTGGAGGGGTATCCCGAACGGCGGGACAGAGCGCACATCCGCAGGCTTTAACTGCAGCACTTACAACAGCAGCAGGAAGCAGTATAAGCAGGTGTGCTTTTCACATTCCATAAAAGAGGATACGGTAAAACAGCTTATCCTCGAAACGATACGGTATGCCTTAAAAAGCGTCCGCATGGACGAGGCGGCGTTTATAAAAAATATGCGGAGTGCATCCGAGGTCAGGGATAAAAGCGAGGTCAAAAAATTGAAAGCAGACTTTTCTAAAAAAGAGAAACGTTTTGCAGACCTTGACCTGCTGATCAAAAAGGTGTATGAGGACAACGCAATGGGGAAGCTGCCGGACAGACGGTATGAAATGCTTTCTTCCGATTATGAGAAGGAACAGCAGGAGCTTGAAATCTCCATGCAGGAAATCCGTGAAAAACTTGCACAGTTTGAGGATGACACGGACAGGACGGAGGAATTTCTTTCCCTTGTCCGCAAGTACACCGACATTCAGGAACTCACGCCCGCCATTGTGAATGAATTTGTTGATAAGGTCATGGTGCATAAAATAGAGGAAATCGACGGAGAACGTGTGCAGGAGATCGAGATTTTCTTAAATTATATCGGGAAGGTGGAGCTTCCGGTGCAGGAGCTTTCTGAGGAAGAAATGGCGGCGGAGGAAAAGAAGCGGAAACGCCGTGCATACAGCCGTGCCTACCTGAAAGAATACCGTAAAAAGCACAGACCGGAAATCCGGCGTGTGATTGAAGGAGCAAGGGAGGCGGACAAACAGAAACAGATGGCGGAGGCGGAAGCATCAGCGGACGGACTCCTGCATACGGACGGTACGGAACAGGTTGCAGCTATGGTAGCAGGGGAAAACAAGATTATTGTAGAGAGCAGCCTTCCGACCAAAGAGGAAGTGAAAGCAAAATATGGCAGATAGTTTGATAATAACAACAAGCATGAAAGTGAGGATTTTGATATGGCAAAACTTAGAGATTACAACATGAACGGGACAATTATTTTAGGAGTGGATGCAGGCTATGGGAATTATAAGACGGCAAGGTGCTGTTTCCCGACTTCCGTGAGCAGGAGCAGTCAGCCGCCTGTCTTTACAAGAGACTATCTGGAATATGAAGGCAGCTATTACACCATAGGCGAGGGACACAAGGATTTTGTTGCGGAGAAAAGCCTGGATGACGATAATTATATTCTTACTCTTGCCGCCATTGCAAAGGAGCTGAAAGCGAGAGGATTATCGGCTGCAAAGATACATCTTGCGGTAGGGCTTCCGTTAAAATGGGTGCAGGCACAGAGGGATTCCTTCCGTGAATATATGATGCAGAACCGCCATGTAGATTACAAATATGCAGGTAAACGATATACGGTTGACATCGCGGACTGTACGGTCATGCCGCAGTGTTATGCGGCGGTAGCGGAGAGCCTGCCGGATTTTAAGGGGATGCACATGATAGCGGATATCGGCAACGGGACGATGAATGTGATGATACTCAACAACGGCAAGGCGAGCGAAAGCAAGTCGTGGACGGTAAAGCTGGGGGCGAATGAATGTTATATGGCGATCCGCAATCTTATACTGGACAGGAAAGCGGAGGAACTTCCGGCAGAGATTATCGAGAATTATCTGCGTTATGGTGATATAAAAGTGGGCGGGGAATACCAGCAGCTTATGGAAAAAGCGGCAAAGAGCTATGTGGATAAGATATTTGCGGAACTGAAAGCACACGGTTATAATCCGAACCTTATGAAACTGTATATCATGGGCGGCGGCGCAAAGATTGTGGAGCTTGTCGGGGATTATGACAGTGACAATGTTGCCTTTAACCATGATATACGAGCAAACGCCAAAGGCTATGAATATTTCTGCTATATGAAACTCCGCAGGCAGAAATTGATGGCTTCCGCCGGATAAGGAGATGTGTCTGAATGAAGAATAAAAACCACAATATCCGTTTCAACATGGAGAGAGGGGATGAGTGCAGGGCATGGGAACTCCTGCACTCCCCGCAGATACGGCAGATGTTCAAGTCACAGAACAGATTTGTGATAGAAGCAGTCAATAATTATTATGACCGCTGTGTGGCGGTAAAGCGTGATCCTTATCTGGAAACAAGGGAGAAAGAGGACGCTTTTGCGGAGCGCATCGTGGAAATGGTGGAAAAGAAAGTGATGTCCAATCTCCCGGCGCTTTTTGGGATGTATATGGCACAGATGCAGTTTTTTCCCTTATCCGTTCCTATGGGTGCATACCCAGCGGCGCAAGGCGGCATGGTGTACGGTCAGGCATCAGCAAACGGTATGAATAACGGAAATGCAGTAATGGGCGGGGCAGTTTCTCCAAGTGTTTCCAATCCGGCAGATATGGAAGCAGCGATGCAAAATGCAGGGGATGTGCAGGAAGAAGCTGTATCGGAGAATCCCACAGAGCCGCCGGACAATGACTTGATTGATTTTGATGCATTTTAATATATTTGCAGAGTAGGGCTATGGTAATCAGGTTTACTGTAGCCTTATTTTTGTGGATTTTTTCACATCAGAGCATAAATGCATCCATATTTTCATAAAAGACCGACAAAGGGTAGCCGAAAGGCTACAAAATAAGGACAAAGAGCAGCCATATAAGGCTGCATAATAAAGGGCGGGCATTTAAGCCCGCAAAATAAGGGCAAAGAGCAGCCGGAAGGCTGCAAATAAGGGCGCAAATGTAGCCGTCTGTTTTGAAGCTGGAATACCAGTTTTCAGACAGGCGGCTTTTTTATGCCCGTAAAGAATCTGCTCCACGAACTGTTTCGGAGTAGCTCAAGGAGTGACTGGCAGTAATTTCTAGGGAGGGCGCAAGCCCTTCCCTAAGCTCTCGGCGTTTGAGAGCGAAATACACCCTACGCACAAAACTTCGTTTTGTACTCCGGGGATTTCGCCCTTGCAGGGGGCAAATTTGCGCCTGCGCAAATTTACAGTCCGAAAGAGCCGGACTGTATTTATCCATACCGCCCAGAGGACGGGCGCATGAATGGCGATGCTGCTTACGGCTACATTTCAGGGCAGATGTGCAGCATCGTCATAGGGACTTCATAAAACGAAGCCCTTATGCGGCTGTCAGAAAGCGACAGCCGTAAATTGCCCGTATTCGGACATCGGTTCGCAGACAGACGTCTGATAATGACTGCTCACAAAAATCTGCGGCGGCAGATTATCTATAAAAAGAAAGGAAAATCGCATATGAGGAGAAATTCATTTATAGAAATGGCAAAACTGCATGATTTATCGGGGCGCATCACTTATATTTCAAGCCATGCCAAACAGGAGCATCTGTATGAAGTCTATGCAACGGAGCCGGACAGGGCGTTCTGGCGGGAACTTGCCAAGTGTAATCAGGAAGAATTTGAAAAAAGCGGGACGAATGGAAAGTGCATCGAAGCAAGGGAGCTGATGATCGCCCTGCCGGAAAGTTTCATCAACCATGACCATGATGAGCTGCTGAAAAGGATGGTTGACGGATTTAAGGATAGGTACGGCGTGGAGTGTTTTGCTGCACTTCATCATAACAAACGGAAAACAAACCTGCATATCCATATGATATTTGCGGAGAGGAAACGGTTAGACCAGCCGGAAGAAAAGACTGCCACCCGGAATATGTTCTATGACGAGCAGGGGCGTCATGTGCGGACAAAGAAAGAGATACTTGGCGGGGACGGAAATATCCGCAAGGGCTGTAAAATCATCAAAAAAGGCGAAGCGTATGAACGCAGGATTTTTACTGTAAAAGACGGACGCTTCAAGCAGGAATCTTTTCTGGATGAGATAAAAGTATTATATACGGATCTGATTAACCAGATGGTGATTGACGATAAGGACAGGCTCGGCATATTTGATAAAAACGGTCCGTACCTTGCCACAAAGAAAGTCGGTAAAAATAATCCCAAAGCGGAGGCGATAAAAGCAGACAATGAAATCCGCATGGAATGGAACAGGGCTGTTGACCGTGCTATTATAAGCGGCGTATCCGAGACGGAGGTTGTGGAACTGAAAAAGACAGAAATCACGGAAAAGGTAAAGGAATCTGTGGAGCAGAACGGTAACAAGCCGGAGCTGTTCGGGGAGATTGTCAGGGCGGCGATTTTATTATTAAAGTGTCTGATTATAAAAGCTATGCAAAAGGTAATGGATATAGCGGAAAAAGTTATTGATAAAGCTGCTGATGCCATAAAGGAAATACCAAAAGAAATGGAAAGTCATGCCCATGTAAAAGCTGGTTCGGCGACTCAGCAGGAAAAGAAAAAGATACCATTTTCTGTTAATCTGCGCCAAGAAACGGATATGCAGAATAAAGCAGAACAGTCACAGCAGAAAAATACTGTCACAGTCAAAAAATCTATAATCGAACAGATAAAAGCAGAACAAAAATCTGTTCCTGCCGAAACAAATAGGTTGGAAACAGAAAGACCGCCGCAACCAAAACCTTCCGTACTCGCAAGTAAATATCCCCTTCTGAAAGAGATTGACAGTAAGCTCAAAGAGCAGAATAAAGCAATTTTTGAGCGTGAGAAAAAGCGCGATAAGCTGAAAAAGGAATTATCCGAATGTATGGGTATCTTTAAGGGTGGAAGACGGAAGGAATTACAGCAGGAGATTGACAGTATCGACAACCAGATTGCCAATATGAAAAAGCGGCTTTCATCCATCGTGAAAGAATATAACTTTGACTCTGTTCAGGCATTCTATAGGGAATTTGATGCATCAAAGAGAGAGAATCTTGAGTATCAGGCAGCTCGTGCGGAGTATGAGAAAATTCACGGAGAAAAAGCAAACGATATCATGAGCATAAAAGAACGGCTTAGACAGAAACAGCATGAGGTAAAAGAAAGGGAAAGCAGACGAGAGCATCAGGCAAGGCAAAAGGATAAAGGGGCGAGGTAGCAAAGAAAAACTTGTTTTTAGTCAGGGTAAATGTTGGACGGCGAATTGAGGGAGACATAAACGGCAAATTATTTTTCCAACCTTTTTCGCATTGACTGCGCAGTGCTGTCTACAAATGCATAATACCGCCGAAAATGCAGCACGCTGTTGGTATAGCTTTTCTTTCGAAATCGAAAGGCCATGAATCCCATTATGAGATCCATAGCCACATGATGTAGTTGGATTTTTTATTGTTTGTCAGCCAGAGTCGGCAGATAAGCCAAACCGGCAGCAACAGTTACGGCATCTACCTTCCGCATTAGATTGCTGATCCGCCCCTCATTCCAGAAAATATCAGAAAAATCGGATAGTTCACATCCCACATCATGGTTCGGGATGCACAGGTAGTTTCCGTATTTATGCACTCCGGCCAGGATGTGGAAGTATGTCCCCCGTCCATTCATCTCAGCTTCATACCATCCAGGCCGCCATCGCAGCAGGATAATCTCCCCTGTCCAGGTTTCTATGCGGGAACCATCCCTGAAAAAACATCTGTATTCCAAAAACAACACCCCCTATCCAAGATTCTGGCTGCTGACGGAGGCAAGTATGACTTCCGTGTCAATTGCTTTCTTCTCCATCTGTGCGCCAAGGGTAAGGGCATTTGTCATCAGGTTATCCACCAGACGCGGATTCCCCTGGGAATGGCTGTGGACAGCGGAAAGGGCGGCCTGCTCTATGATGGAGGCAGAGCCTCCCGCACAGGAGATCTTGTGGAGTACATACTGCGCCACTTCTGAATCTGTGAGCCCGGTAAAGTTGTAATGCACGGTGATCCTCTGGCGCAGGGCTTCGTGGACAGGCTTGCGCAGGGTATTGTTCAGGTGCGGTTCCCCGCACAGGATGAGCGTAAAGCAGTTCAGGGAGTCATAGCCGTAGTTCATGAGCATCTTAATGTCCTCCAGGATGCCTGTGGAGAGGTACTGGGCCTCGTCAACGGCCAGAAGAAGGGGCTGCTTCTTTTCCCGGTAAAGGTAGAGGATCTGCTCCTGTATGGCCCGGAACATCCCGGGTTTGCCGCCTCTAGGCTCTACTCCCAGTACAGAGCAGAGCTGGCGGTAGAACTCCATGACGCTTACGGTGGAAAGACAGATGTACTCCATATGGTAAAGGTTCGGGTTGAGCCCCTTTGCAAAACAGCGGAGTCCAAAAGACTTCCCCATGCCCGGGCGTGCCGTGAACAGACCAATGCCCCTGGTATCCTTGAGGTAATCCAGCCGGGAGAGCATCTCAGAGATGTCCCTGGAAAGGAAACGGTCTTTTTCCCGGGCCATCTGTTTGTCAAAAGGATTGAAAGACAATCCATAGTAAGAACGGAACATCAACAGCCACCCCCTAACTTTGAGTAGTCGATGCCAGGTGTATTGTTGCGCTTCGTCCTGCAGTTCTCATTCTTATCCGTAGGGCGGATGGGATAATGCACCCCTTCGTAAAGGATGAAGGCGGAGGACATGTCATCCGGGAGGAAGCGGATCTCCACTTTTGATGAGATAAACTGCATAGGGACGTCATAGGATACCTTGTCGATGGAGACGGTAGAATCCTTATTCACTTTCCTTGTAATGCGGTTCAGGAAACATTCCTCCAGCCATTCCCTGGACGCAGGTGTCCGTATGGAAGCGCGGGTCTGCTGGTAACGGGAAAGGGGTGTAGTGCCGATGCCGGAATGGAGGGAAGTATTATAGGAGCGCATGTAATCCTTAAGGAGTCCATTGAACTGTGCCAGGGAGCTTAAGGAATCCAGATCCAGGGTATAGAGCCAGGTTTCCTTGAGTGTCCGGAACTGGCGTTCTATCTTAGCCTTGGATGCGCCATCCCGGATTTTTGTATGTAAAAGGACCGTTCCGATGGAGCCGCAGATGAGGGAAAGCTGCCCGTTCGAGTAGCTGGAACCGTTATCGACATAGAGCTTAGAAGGGATTCCATGTGCAGCCACAGCATCCTTAAGCACTTTCTGGAAGTTATAAGCTGAGTCGTTATAGAAGAGCCCGCCGCCCACCAGGAACCGGGAATGGTCATCGATGATCATGATGCAGTAGACCCGCCTGCGCAGGCCGTCTTCTGTGATATATGGAAGGTAACAGGTATCAGCCTGCCACATTTTCCCAAAGGCGTCCTCTTCAAAAGCCTTCCTGTCCCGCATGTTCGGGTTACGTGCCGATTTCAGGTCATGTTTCTTTACAAAACGCTGGACAGCACACACGCTGACAGAGGCAGGGATGAACGCCTCTTCCACAAGGTGGCGGTGGATCTGCGTGGAGTTAAGCCTTGGGAAAGCTTCCTTAAGCCGGTAGATCTCCTCGATGGCTGTATCCGTCAGGACCCGTGTGCCGCCCTTGTCGGAGCGTTCCCGGGGCATAAGTGCATCGATGCCGCCGTTCTGGTAGAGAGACACCCACTTGCTGATAGTCTTGGGGCTGTAGCGGAAGGCGGAACCATCAGGCAGGGTGAGCGGGTTCTCGGTGATGCGTTGGTAATAGGCATTTCTGGACGCATCAGGATAAAGGCCATGGATGACCGGTGCGATGAGGGCAAGCCGGAACTGTGCCATGGCGGCAGCGTCCGAAAGGTTCTTTTGTTTGTTGTCCATAAAAATATCCTCCTTAAATGGTTTTCTGCCATTATAAAGGAGTTTCCTCAGGGAGACCATGCCTGGTCGTGTGGTCGTGGAAAAGCAGTTCAGGGACCGAACACTTGTTGGCAGTAAGACGCCGGATTTTTATGGGACTGGAGGAAGGATTTTGCAAAACGGCGGACAAAGGCGGAAGCAAAATCAGAATAGGAGGGCTGGGAGAACAGTGTCTTCAGGAAGGAGAGGGAAGAGACTTCCATAGAGGAAAGTGCCCCGAGCCATTCTTCCTTCTGCACCAGGAAGAGTTCCAGAAAACGGTGCAGTTGGGAAAGGGTGATGGAGAAACGCCTGCAGAGGCCCTCTATAGTAGAGAGGTGCAGGAAATACTCTGCCAGGACACGGAGGATGAAGAACAGGCCGTAGCCGGAATAGGGGATGATGAAATCCGGGAGGATGGCATGGGTATGGCCGCAGGTGCAGATGAGGCGAAGGATGCAGAGGCTGTGTCGGACAGGGGCGCCATCTATGAAATCCACCAGGGAACGGTCATAATAGGCATGGATCTTGCAGCTGCCTGCTGCCCCACAGAAGGGACAGGTCTGCAGATGGGGACGGAATCCAACCATGAAAGACTCAAATAGTGCTTTTGATGAAGTTTTTATATGGATCAGCTTGCAAAATAGGGAGTTTTCTCTTATCATAGTATATGTCGGTAGTGCCAAAGCCTCACGAGTGGGACATGATCCCGTATATGGCAGGCACGCTGGTGTGAGAGAAAGAACAAACTGTAGGAGGTTGGTGTTCTTTCTCTTTTTTTTGTTCCAAAAAAACTATATCGGAACAGGCAGGAATGGTCAAGAGGAAAATGCGCCGTTTCCTACAGCGCGCTCTGATAGACAGTATTAAGAAGATGAGATTTTAATTCGATGTTTTTGTGCGGGAGATAGGAACTTTAGTTTGCTGGGCGACAGGTAAAGACCATAAAATACAGAAAAATAATTAGAAGGGGATATTTCTTAAAAGGCATACAAAATTTGTTCGGTTATGATATAATTCAAATATTATGTTTATTGTGTCCGTAGGGTTTCATTTAGATTTAAAATAAATACGAAAAAATTAGGAGGAAATCAAATGGCAGCGTTTTTTCCGAATGTATTGGATAAATTTTTGTCACCTACTTTTTTAGAGGAAGTACGCAAAAAATTCCATTACGATGAAACACAAATACATGAATTTCAAGCAGTGGCTGAAGAAATGCTGCCATTGATGCGTGAAGAAGCCTTTTGGGAGAAAAGCGTATATTCTGGGAAAAATAAGCATCAAAGTGAATCGTACAGCGTGATATATGAGCAAGTTGTTATGTCTTTAGGTAACGGTATAGATTGTTTACAGGAAAGATATAGTGAAAGAAAAATGTTGTCACATAGCTATATGATTGAGGTACTGGCAGGCGAATTTCTATTGCAGGGATATGCCGCTTATAACTGCTATATTCAGAAAAATACGGACTGGCATGTTGCGAAATATCATTTTCTTGGAAGTGAGGAAGATTTTCCTTTGGAGATGCTGCCAGAGCTGTTAAAAACGCTTACGCCGCTGATTACCTGTAATTCAGCTTTTTGTATGCTGCCGAAAAAGAGTGTTGCATTTATTGCAGAACTTACGCGGGATGATAAGGTCAGGTGTAGAGGCATTTGCGTTGACTGTAGCAATCTTAATTGTTCAGGCAGAATGGCAGAAGGCAGCTTGGCATGGAAACGAGTGCCAGTCATGACCGATATGCAGTTGACTTATGGATATGGACAAATTTTCGGATTGTTCTAACAAGTTTTAGGTAACAAAAATTTGATTTGCAGTTATTGACATTAGGGAAAAAATGTGTTATACCTTGTACAATTGAATAAATAGTATACAGGTGTCAGAACAATGCGGGAAATGAGCATTGGTTTTGGTGAAAAGGGAAACAGGTGCAAATCCTGTACGAACTCGTCACCGTAATTAGGGAGTAGAAGCCGATATGTCACTGGGAATTAAATAAATCCTTTCCTGGGAAGACGGCTGATGTGATGATCTATAAGCCGGGAGACCTGCCTGAATGCTGTACAGAAACATTTGTTTCAAACCACGAGTAACTGGTTGTACGTTTTGAACTTGCAGAAAGCACGATGGAAGATTGTTTATTTTAGTGCATTTGGCAGGCTTATTTTGTGTATGAATCCTTTACCGTAGTTATTATGGTGGAGGATTTTTTTATGCGCAGGGGCGCACAGATGAAATTGTTGCTTGCGCAACGTGCGCCCCACGCGGCGAGTAGGGGAAGATGAATCTTCCCTACTCGATTAAAATTTAACATAATATCCCTGTAGAGCGACAGGACAGGGAAGGAAGCGAGGAGAAAATGAAAAAGAAATTAGTAGCTGTTTTATTAACTGGTGTTATGACCTGCTCACTGGTGCTGGCAGGTTGTTCAAAAGATGCCCCGGCATCGGCGGAAAATACCGTACAGTCAGAGGAGGGAGATACAAAGAGTGCAGAATCGGCAGAAGAGAATGACAGCCAAAATCAGGCGGATGAATCGGAGACAGGGGATGACGTTGTTTCTGATCAGGCAGCAGCAGATGAAGTTGCAGCATTGATTGATGCAATCTATGTACAAAAGAGAACAGAAGACACTGATGCGCAGTGCGCTCAGGCAAAAGCGGCATGGGATGCGCTGACGGATGCCCAGAAAGAACTGGTGGAAGGGGAAGAAGCCGATCCTGATTATTTTGGCAGGGATACAGGCGACGCTTCCAAAGACAATCCGAGAAATCAGGACGATATCGGAGAAAATGAAATTCTGGTAGTCAGTTTCGGGACTTCTTTTAATGACAGCCGTGTTGCAGATATCAAAGGAATAGAGGATGCAATACAGACAGCAAATCCTGACTGGTCTGTAAGAAGGGCTTTTACGGCGCAGATTATTATCAACCATGTGCAGGCGAGAGACGGAGAGTTCATTGACAATATGGATCAGGCATTGGAACGTGCAGTAGGAAACGGAGTAAAGAATTTAGTGGTACAGCCTACTCATCTGATGCATGGGGCAGAGTATGATGAACTGATGGAGACAGTTGAAGTATATAGAGATCAGTTTGAAACAGTAAAGATTGCAGAGCCGCTTCTTGGCGAGGTCGGTGCGGATGCATCTGTTGTCAATGAGGACAAAGCAGCGGTAGCGGAAGCAATCCTTGCGGAAGCTGTGGCGGACGCAGGTTTTGGGAGTTTGGCAGAAGCGCAGGAGGATGGGACAGCGTTCGTATTTCTGGGACATGGCACTTCCCATGCAGCAAAGGTAAGTTACAGTCAGATGCAGACACAAATGACAGACATTGGCTGTGTCAATGCATTTATCGGAACAGTGGAAGGGGAACCGGAAGAAACATCTTGCGAAGCGGTGATAGATGCTGTGAAACAGGCGGGTTATACAAAGGTAATCCTTCGTCCGTTGATGGTTGTTGCAGGAGACCATGCCAATAATGACATGGCAGGAGAAGATGAGGATTCATGGATTAGCATGTTCAAGGCTTCTGGAAATTTTGAAAGCGTGGATGCGCAGATTGAAGGTCTTGGTTCTATTCAAGCAATTCAGCAGCTTTATGTAGAGCATACGGCAGATGTAATGAAAGATTAACAGGCGGGTAAGAATCATGAAGAAGAATATAATAATTGCTATTGCGCTTCTCTCTGTCACGTTGTCTGGGGGTTGTGGAAATAACAATAATGCGCAGGAATCAGATTCTGCGGTAGATGTTACTGTAGAAGAGGATACAGAGCAATCATCAGAAACTGTAACGGAAACATTGCCTGAAGAACCAATGGAAAAAGAACCTGAAAGTGATGAAACAGATAAGCAGAATCAGGATACAGCAGAGCTGGCAGATGGGATTTATACAGCAGAGTTTACGACAGACAGCAGTATGTTTCGTGTCAATGAAACCTGCGAGGGCAAGGGAACGCTGACAGTAGAGAACGGGGAAATGACAATACATATTACCCTTGGTTCAAAAAAGATTTTAAATCTTTATCCCGGACTGGCTGAAGATGCGTCGGAAGAAGGAGCAGAGCTGCTTTTACCGACAGAAGATACAGTCACATACAGTGACGGTATGACGGAAGAAGTTTATGGTTTTGATGTGCCTGTTCCCTTGCTGGAGAGCGAATTTGATCTGGCGCTTATTGGGACAAAGGGAAAATGGTACGACCATAAGGTCAGCGTCTCCAATCCGGTGCCGCTTGAGAATGATGAACAGGTAAATGATGAAGTATCTTTGGAAGATGGTACATATAGTATGGGAATTACCTTTGCAGGCGGAAGCGGAAAGGCGGAAATTTTGTCTCCCGTATCAGTAACTGTGGCAGGTGGAAAAGCGATGGCAACCGTACAATGGAACAGCCCTAATTATGATTATATGATAGTGAATGGAGAAAAATATCTGCCAGTAAATACGGAAGGCGATTCTATATTTGAGATTCCTGTTCTTATATTTGATGAACCAATGGATATTATCGGCGACACTGTAGCGATGAGTAAACCTCATGAAATAGAATATACACTCACTTTCCATTTAGATACAGCAGTCAAAGAATAAAAGGCAAAAAATTTTCTAAGAAAATCTTTTTGCCTCCAAAAGTGGGGAATAAGATGAGAGGAAGAAAAAAGGCATCTGTTTTGTTTCTTTTGTTTCTTGTGGGGCTGCTATGGCTGTATGGCTGTGGCAGTCCTTCTCCCGATTCTGAAGTAATGGCAGATATAGAGGAAGAATCAGATTTGGATTCAGGAGAAGAACTGGTTTATGAGAGAAGCTTAGAGTTACAGTATGCGGAAAATTTTAAAGTTGATTATTATGAGGGCGGTTATACCCTGCTTACGATAACAATGGATGGCACGCAGTTTTTAATTGTACCGGAAAATGGGGATGTACCGCAAACTTTAGATAAAGAAATTGTGGTGCTTAGGCGTCCGATAAAAGACATCTATCTTGTGGCATCTTCGGCGATGGATATTTTCAGTGAATTGGATGGATTAAATTCTATTACTTTTTCAGGGCAAAAGGAAGATGGCTGGTTTATTGAAGCAGCCAGAGAGGAAATGCAAAAGGGTAATATCCTTTATGCGGGTAAATACAGCAAGCCGGATTATGAACTGCTTGTTTCAAATCATTGTGCGCTTGCCATAGAAAATATGATGATTTCGCATTCGCCTGAAGTAGTGGAAAATCTGGAAAACTTTGGAATCCCTGTTATGATAGACTATTCCAGTTATGAGTCACATCCGCTTGGCAGGGTAGAATGGGTGAAATTTTATGGGGCGCTGCTTGGAAAGGAAGAGGAGGCAGAAAGGATATTTACGGATCAGGCAGCAATTCTTGAGAGAGTAAGTGCATCTGAGAGAACAGATAAAACAGTAGCCTTCTTTTTCATTACTTCCAATGGTATGGTACAGGTACGCCAATCTTCTGATTATGTTCCGAAGATGATAGAACTTGCAGGTGGAAACTATATCTTTCAAAATTTAGGCGATTCTGAAACAAAGCGTTCTACCATGAATATACAGGTCGAAGAATTTTATGCCAGTGCAAAAGATGCAGATTTCCTGATTTATAACAGCTCTATTGATGGAGGTGTTTCCAGTGTAGAGGAGTTGCTTGATAAATGTGAGCTGCTTGCGGATTTTAAGGCTGTGGAGAATGGAAATGTGTGGTGTACAACAAACGATATGTACCAGCAATCCCTTGCAATCGGATATTTCATTGAGGATATCCATTCGATGATACAGGGAGAAAATGATGATATGAACTATCTTTATCATTTAGAGTGAAAGGCTGCGATTATGATGCATAAAAACAGAAAACATAGAAAAATTGCGGCTTTCTTTTTGCTTGGAGCCTGCGTTTTGATTTTTTTCATATTAAATATTTGTATTGGAAGTGTCAGAATTGCATTGCCGGATGTGGCAAGAATATTTAGCGGGCAGGAAAGTAATGGAACGGTAACAAGAATTCTGTGGGATATCAGGCTTCCGAGGGCGATAGCCGTGTTGCTTCTCGGGGGTGCGCTTTCTCTTGCCGGATATCTTTTGCAAACATTCTTCAATAATCCGATTGCAGGACCGTTTGTTTTAGGAATTTCTTCCGGGGCTAAAATGGTGGTGGCGCTTGTAATGGTTTTTCTCATGGGAAGGGGAGTCAGGGTGACATCGGCAACTATGATTTTGGCTGCGTTTATTGGAGCTATGCTATCTATGGGCTTTGTACTTTTGATGTCCCATAGAATCCATAATATGTCAATGCTGGTAGTCAGCGGAGTTATGATAGGTTACATTTGCTCGGCGGTCACGGAATTAGTAGTTACCTTTGCCAATGATGCGGATATTGTAAATCTTCACAACTGGTCACAGGGAAGTTTTTCGGGAATGACATGGGAAAACGTAAAAGTTATGACCGTTGTGGTTGCCGCCGCGTCTTTGACAGTTTTTCTGATGTCAAAGCCACTTGGCGCTTACCAGTTGGGAGATGTTTATGCGCGGAATGTGGGTGTTAATTTACGCCTTTTGCGTGTGTGTATTGTAATTTTCTCCAGTATTTTATCTGCGTGTATTGTGGCATTTGCGGGACCGATTTCTTTTGTTGGAATTGCAGTGCCGCATTTGGTCAAGAAATTGCTGAATACAACAGAGCCAATTTGGATGATACCTGCCTGCTTTGTTGGGGGAAGTGCTTTTTGCTTGTTTTGTGATTTGCTTGCGAAAACAATACTTGCGCCAACAGAACTGAGTATTAGCACCGTGACGGCGATTTTCGGTGCGCCGGTGGTGCTTTGGATAATAAAACGAAAAGAAAATCTAAGGCGCTAAAGAACACCGCCTAAAATTTTCTATGTTTCGTTTGGGAGAAAAGCATGAAGAACTACTATTTTTCTACGAAAAAGATGTGTGTGGGGTATGATAACAAACCACTGATAAAGGATATGGAAATTAAACTGCGGGAAGGGGAAATCCTATGCCTGATCGGACCAAATGGTGCGGGTAAATCTACCGTTTTAAAAAGTATTGCAGGGCAGCTTGGGCTGCTTGGCGGAGCGGTATATCTTGGGGAAGATGATTTGTCTGAAATGAAGGCAGAGGAACTGGCAAAGAGAATGTCCGTAGTGTTTACTGAGAGGGTAAGGGTAGAACTGAAAAGCTGCAGAGACATGGTTGCAACAGGGCGTTATCCATATACCGGATGGTTTGGCATATTATCAGAAGAAGATGAGCGGATTGTAGATGAAGTGATGCGGCTTACCCATATAACAGACATCAGTGAAAAAGACTTTGGCAAGATAAGCGATGGGCAAAAACAACGGGTGATGTTGGCGAGGGCAATCTGTCAGGAGCCTGAAATTGTGATATTAGATGAACCAACGTCTTATCTGGATATCAAATATAAGCTTGAATTTTTGCTATTATTACAGGAAATGAGGGAGAAAAAAGGACTGACGGTTATTATGTCCTTACATGAATTGGAACTGGCAAAGATTGTTTCCGATAAAATACTCTGCCTGAAAGGAGAGTATGTGGAACGATATGGGACGCCGGAAGAGATTTTTGAATCGGATTTTATCGAACGATTATATGATATGAATGAAAAAGACTTTATTGGAAATGAAAAGCTTCTTGCGTATATGAAACAGATTAGTAATTCAGAGAGGTAATTATGGCAAAGGTTATTATGATTCAGGGAACCATGTCCGGTGCGGGAAAGAGTCTTTTGGTAGCGGGACTATGCAGGATAATGAAACGGGATGGATACAGAGTAGTTCCTTTTAAGTCCCAGAATATGGCGCTTAATTCTTTTGTTACAGAGGAAGGACTTGAAATGGGAAGGGCTCAGGTCATGCAGGCAGAAGCAGCAGGGATTACTCCGTTGGTCTGCATGAACCCGATTTTATTAAAGCCAACAGACCATACAGGTTCACAGGTAATTGTAAATGGACAGGTTCTTGGCAACATGAGCGCGAGGGAATATTTTTCTTATAAACGAGGGCTGATTCCGGATATTAAGAGAGCTTTCCGAAAGTTAGAGGAAATGGCAGATATCATTGTGATAGAAGGTGCTGGAAGTCCGGCAGAGGTAAACTTACGCGAGAATGATATTGTCAACATGGGACTGGCAGAGATTGTGGATGCTCCGGTATTGCTGGCAGGCGATATTGACAGGGGCGGTGTATTCGCACAGCTTTTAGGAACGCTGCTGCTGCTTACGGAAGAGGAAAAGAAACGTGTGAGAGGACTGATTATTAATAAATTCAGGGGAGACCGCTCACTGCTTGATTCCGGCATTGAGATACTGGAAGAAAAGGGAGGTATTCCGGTAACAGGGGTAGTACCCTATATGGATATACAATTAGAGGATGAGGACAGTCTGACAGAGCGCTTTAGAAAAAAAGAAAAAAGAAAGATAGATATAGCAGTCATCAGGTATCCCAGAATTTCTAATTTTACGGATTTTAATGTGTTTGAACAGATACCGGAGGTGTCTGTTCGCTATGTTGCATCAGCAGCAGAATTAGGATGTCCGGATATGGTCTTTTTACCGGGCAGCAAGAATACAATGAGTGACCTTGACTGGATGCGTGGGAGCGGATTGGAGGCAGCAGTTATAAAAATGGCGGAAAATATACCGGTTTGTGGTATATGTGGTGGGTATCAGATGATGGGGGAGCATATTTCTGATCCGGAAGGAATGGAAAATGGCGGAACCATGAAAGGAATGGGATTATTACCTGTTACAACAAGGCTGAAACATGAAAAAGTGCGCCGTCAGGTATATGGTACAGTGAATAAAATGGAAGGTTTTTTTTCCATGCTTTCAGGATTGGAGTTTAATGGATATGAGATACATATGGGGGATAGCGGGTATTCTCCAAATGAATTTGAGATATCTGGCGCGGAAGAAGCGTTTGTGACCGGAAGAAATAAAAATGTATGTGGAACGTATATTCACGGGATATTTGACAGGGCTGCGATTGCAACCGCTCTTGTGACTGCATTGGCTGAAAATAAGGGATTATCCATTGAATCCTGCATTGATTATAAGGATTTTAAAGAGAAACAGTATGATAAGCTGGCAGATATCTTATCGGGATATCTAAATATGGAGGAAATATATGGAATACTCAGGGAGGCACATATTAGATAACCGTACAGAGGAAACATTGAAGAAACTTAATTTGCAGGAACCGGACTGTAAAATATACAAAAAGGTATTGAAAAATTGGGATTCCATAGCCAAGCCTCTTGATGGGATGGGAAGATTTGAAACGATCACCGCACAGATTGGCGCGATTTTAGGTACGGATGAAATTGATATTTCAAAAAAAGCTGTCATCATCATGTGCGCAGATAATGGAATTGTAGAGGAAGACATTAGCCAGTCCGGTCAGGAAGTCACAGCGGCAGTAGCAGCGCAGATGGGAAGGGGTGCATCATCCGTAGGAAAAATGGCAGCGAAGATAGGGGCGGGCACGATTCCTGTAGATATTGGAATCAATGGAAAAGAACAGATTGCAGGAGTGCGTAACAAAAAAGTCCGCTGCGGAACCAGAAACTTTCGTAAGGAGCCGGCTATGACGAGAGAAGAAACTGTCAGGGCAATTTTTACTGGTATAGAAATTGTGGACGAATGTAAAAGGAAAGGATATCAAATTCTCGCAACCGGGGAAATGGGGATTGGAAATACGACAACGAGCAGTGCGGTTGCAGCGGCATTGTTAAGATGTGGGGCAGATGAAGTGACTGGAAGGGGTGCCGGACTTTGCGATGAAAAATTACAGCGTAAAAAGCAGATGATCACTGAGGCAGTCAAAAAGTATAAACTTTATGAAGCGGAACCTCTTATTGTGCTCCAAACAGTCGGAGGATTGGATATTGCCGGGCTTGTTGGAATTTGCATTGGCGGCGGCGTTTTTCATATACCAATTGTGCTTGATGGCGTGATTAGCATAGTAGCGGCACTGCTTTCAGAAAGAATTGTACAGGGAACAATAGGGTATCTGATTCCGTCGCATAAAGGCAAGGAACCAGCAGTGGAGAAACTTATGAAGGAATTAGGGTTAGAGCCTGTGATAGACGGCAGAATGGCATTGGGCGAAGGAACGGGAGCTGTGATGATGCTGTCGCTATTGGAAATGACATTGTGTGTTTATCGTAAAAGAACTTTGTTTTCGGACATTAAAGTGGAACAATATGAAAGGTATTTATCATAATGATGGTTTTGGTTGTTGGAGGAAGTGGAAGCGGCAAATCTTCTTATGCGGAGAAAGTGACTGTTTCGCTTGCACAGGAAAGTGTGAAGGAAATCACTAAGTCCGAAAATACTTCGCTAAGTGATTTCAAGCTTAACATTCCAAAAAAATATTATCTTGCAACGATGCAGGTTTTTGATGACGAGGGAAGGAAAAAGGTTGAAAGACATAGGAATCTAAGAAGTGGTAAAGGCTTCTTCACGATTGAGCAGCCCACACGGATTTCCGGCGCACTGGAAAAAATGGAAGATGGAGATAGGACTGTTTTGCTGGAATGTATCTCTAATTTGACGGCAAATGAGATGTTTTCAGAGAAAAAAACTATGACGGAAATACAGGTTACGGAAAATGTCATACGAGATATAAAGATGCTGAAAGAGCAAACAAATCATTTAGTTGTGGTAAGCAATAACATATTTGAAGATGGAACTACTTATGACGAAATAACAACGAAGTATATTCGGGCAATGGGAAAGATTAATCAAAAACTTGCGGCATTGGCTGACCGGGTAGTGGAAGTGGTAGCAGGGATTCCGGTAACTTTAAAATAAAATCCCGCTTTGTAGGATTTTCCGCGCGCGAACGGACTGCGAAAGCAGTGATTTCCGCTCCGTGAGCTGTGCATATAAAATAATAGCGGCGAAAGGAAACAGGTATGCAAGTGATAAAATCCTTTTTTATAGCAGTATCCATTTATTCTAAAATTCCTGTTCCCCAATTTGAATGGAAAGAAGATGACATGAAATATGTTTTTTGTTTTTTCCCATGGATAGGGGCACTGATTGGCGGTAGCATTTATTTCTGGAATTATTCATGCGGCGTTTACCATATAGGGGTTGGGTGCAGGACAGTGATAGGGATGGCTATTCCGATTTTTATTACGGGTGGATTTCATGTAGATGGATTTATGGACACGATGGATGCGATACATTCTTATAGCCCAAAGGAGAGAAAGCTGGAAATATTAAAGGATTCCCATATTGGCGCTTTTGCAGTCATTATGCTCGCTGCTTATGGATTGGTTCTTTTTGGTACATTTTCGGAAGTAGAAAGTGATGCACTGTTAAAGATTGTATGCTGTGGCTTTTTCCTGTCGCGCTGTTTGTGCGGTATTAGTGCCGTTTCCTTTCCACTCGCAAAAAAAGATGGTATGCTTTATACTTTCGCAGACAGTTCCCATAAAAAGGTTGTGAAAGGCTCATTATCTTTGCAGAGCGCGCTATGTGTTGGCTTGATGTGTTTCCAGTCTTTTCCCGCAGGCTTGATTGTAGCAGCGGCGGCTGTCTTAACGCTGGTTTATTATTATTATCGCAGCAGGAAGGAATTTGGGGGAGTGACCGGCGATACGGCTGGGTTTTTTGTACTTTTTTGTGAAGGATGTATTGTAGTAGTTGCAGCATTTATTGATGTTTTTGTCTTAAAGTAGTTTATATGTAGACAGGAGTAAATATGAAATTAGTAATAGGCGGAACTGCGCAGGGAAAATTGGAATATGTACTTCTGAAATATGATGTGCAAAAAAATATGGTGTGGGATGGTGTTTTGCCAAATGATAGGAAATTAAATAAGAACATTGTGATTATCAACCACTTTCATCAGTGGGTTAAGAGCCGTATGGTGAGCGGGGGATGTCCGGAAGATGAAATTATGTCATTTTTGGACTGCAATGAGGATTGTATTATTATATGTGATGAGATTGGAAACGGGATTGTTCCAATAGATCCGTTTGAGAGAGAATACAGGGAACGTACAGGAAGGATTCTTGTGCAGCTTGCAATGAGAGCAGAGGAGGTAGAGCGCATCATATGCGGGATTGGACAGAAAATCAAATAATGCTGGCATTCATCCGGCATGGTGTAACGCAGGCAAACAAAGAACGAAGATATCTGGGAAAAACAGACGAATCCCTTTCAGAAGAAGGGATAGAAATATTGGAATCTTTTAAAATGCGGAAACTTTATCCTGATGTGGAGTACCTGTTTACCAGTCCCATGAAAAGATGTACGGAAACTGCTAAAATTATTTATCCCACATTATGCCCGATTATTATTCCAGAATGGGAAGAAATAAATTTCGGACGGTTTGAATATAGAAATTATGAAGAATTAAAGGATAATGCAGAATATCAGGAGTGGCTTCGCAGCGGAGGCACACTGGATTTTCCAGAGGGAGAAAGCAGAAAAGATTTTATCCTGCGTTGTAAAGGCGGCTTTATAAGAATGTGTCATGAATTGAGTCATGTTTTAGCACAAAAGGCAGCCCCCTGCGGGGATACCTCTATGCTATTCGGCAGGAATAGGGTTAAGAAGCCCGCTTTGGCAGGAATGATTGTTCATGGGGGAACGATTATGTCATTGCTGAGTTTGTATGGCGGAAAAGATTATTTTGACTGTCAGGTGTCAAATGGCAGGGGTTATGTATGCAGACTGACGGGAGTGAATGGCAGGACAACACAGGAAGATGATCTACAGATAAAGGTGGTAGCGGAAATATGAGGCATTGGATAAATTATCACATGATAGCCTTTTTCATGGGATTTCTTTTGGATTTGGTTTTAGGTGATCCTTATTATTTGCCGCATCCAATCCGTTTGATTGGAAAACTGATAGAAGGAGCCGAAAAAGTACTTCGTGGAATGGGGATAAGAGGGAAAGATAGTAAGGAAGATAGTAATGGGAGAGCGTTTCGACAGGGAATAGGACTTGTGCTTATTGTGATTATCAGCGTGGTAGCAGTTACTTTTTTTCTGCTGTTTATGGCAAATTGGCTTCATCCGGTTCTGGGAGTGGTGGTGGAGTGTATTATGACTTATCAGATACTTGCAGTAAAATGTCTGAAGGTAGAGAGTATGAAAGTCTATCAATGTCTGAAAAATGGCAATCTGGAGCAGGCAAGGAAAGCTGTTTCCATGATTGTAGGCAGAGATACGAAACATCTGGACGAAGAGGGTGTTGCAAAAGCAGCGATAGAAACGGTGGCAGAGAACACCTCTGACGGAGTGATTGCACCAATGCTGTATCTGGCAGTTGGCGGTCCGGTACTTGGATTTTTATATAAAGCGGTAAATACAATGGATTCCATGATTGGATATAAAAATGAAAAGTACCTGTATTTCGGAAGATCAGCAGCAAAGCTGGATGATTTTGTGAATTTTTTTCCGGCAAGAATCAGTGCCTGTCTTATGATTACTGCATCTTTTTTGGCAGGCAGACAATTTTCGGGAAAAGGTGCATGGACGATTTATAAAAGGGATCGCAAAAAACATACAAGTCCAAATTCAGGTCAGACTGAGGCGATATGCGCCGGTGCGCTTTCTATACAGCTTGCAGGAGATGCCAGTTATTTTGGAAAGACAGTAAAGAAACCGCATATAGGCGATGCGGTACGAGGGGTAGAATATGAGGATATAAAACGGGCGAATCATTTAATGTACATTACTGCATGGCTGTGTGAGGTGTTATGTCTACTGGTAATGTACGCAATAGTAATGAGCAGTGCGCATCCGTAATCTGAAAAAATGGCAGCTTGCTGACAATTTTTTCAGAATGCGGATGCATAGGGCGAATGCCTGCGAACTGTGTACTGCGGAATATGTGGAATAGATGATGAAAGGAGCAAGGATGAGCATTCATGGAGGAGATATTTACAGGAATCATGTGGATATTGATTTTTCAATTAATGTAAATCCGCTTGGTACACCGGAATGTGTAAAAACAGCACTTCATAAGGCGGTTGAGATGTGTGGGGAATATCCTGATATGGAAGCGGAAAGATTAAGAGAGGCGATCAGTACATTTCTTGGAGTGCCAAAGGAATATTTGATATTCGGAAATGGGGCATCAGAACTTTTTATGGCGATTGTTCATGGGATAAAACCGGGGAAGGTCGTGATACCAGTGCCTTCCTTTTATGGATATGAATATGCGGCAAAGTCAGTGGATGGCGAAATTATTTATTATGAGATGAATCAGGAAAATAACTTTTGTTTGGAAGAGAAGATGAAGCGTATCTTGACAGAAGATGTGGATCTTCTTTTCCTTGCCAATCCAAATAATCCGATTGGAAATCTTTTAGACAGAGAGCTGGTGAAAGAGTTGCTCTTGTATTGTGAGAATAAAGGGATTTATGTGGTAGTAGACGAATGCTTTATTGAATTTTGTGGAAATCAGCTTTCTTTATTGTCTGAGATAGAGGAATATGATCATCTGATTATTGTAAGGACTTTCACAAAAATCTTTACAATTCCGGGAGTGCGTTTAGGGTATCTGGTGTGTAAAAATAATGTGGTACATACAAAAATAGCCGGACAACTTCCTGAATGGAATCTTTCCTGTTTTGCGCAGGAAGCGGGATGTATCTGTGCTAAGCAGGCAGAGTTTATTGAGAAAACAAAAATTTATATTGAAGAAGAACGACAGTTTATGGAAAAAGAACTTATGCAAATAGGATTGAGGACATTTCCGTCTGTGTCGAATTTTATCACGATATACAGTGATAAACCCTTATATGAGAAGTTGCTGAAAAGGGGAATTTTAATCAGGGATTGCAGTAATTTTAGGGGATTAGGAAAAGGATTTTACCGTATTGCAGTAAAGAACAGAAACCAAAATAAGATTTTACTGGAAAACTTATAGCAAATGGGAGATGGAACATGGAACATTCTAAAATAGAATATCTGCCGCCGGAGGAAATTGAAAAGCGGAGCTTTGAGATCATTACAGAAGAACTTTTAAAGAGAAATATCAGTCTCCCCAAAGAAGAGGAGTTAATTACAAAGCGGGTAATACATACCAGCGCGGACTTTGATTATGCCGAAACGCTTTGTTATTCCCAAGGAGCAGTGGAAATCTTGAAAGAGTTGATAAAAAACGGAGCTGATATCGTAACAGATACCAATATGGCATTGGCAGGAATCAATAAAAAGGTGCTTGCAAAGTTTGGTGGGGAGGCGCATTGCTTTATGGCAAATGAACATATAGCGCTTTTGGCAAAGCAAAGAAATATGACACGGGCAGCGGTCAGCATGGAAAAAGCGGCAACGATTGAAAAACCAGTTATTTTTACAATCGGCAATGCACCAACTGCTCTGATAAAGCTGTATGAAATGATGGAAAAAATGGATTGGAAGCCAGCCTTTATTATTGGCGTTCCGGTGGGATTTGTCAATGTGGAAGCGGCAAAAGAACTTATATTAAAAACAAATATTCCATACATCATTAACAGAGGACGAAAAGGTGGAAGTAATATCGCTGCGGCAATTTGTAATGCCGCATTGTATCAACTTTAAGAAGGGAAGATAGAAGTGCGATATGGTTTTACGACCGGAAGCTGTGCGGCTGCGGCTTCAAAAGCCGCAGCTTATATGCTGCTGACAGGATTAAAAAAGACGGAAATTACAATAGAAACGCCAAAAGGGATTCCGTATAGGGCAAATATTTTGGACATCATGCGTAGCGAAAACGAGGTGCGATGCGCTGTAGAAAAGGACGGCGGGGATGATCCGGATATTACAACAGGTACATGGATTTGTGCGAAAGTTTCGTATGCAGAAGAAAGTGTGAAGGAACAAATTATCATTGAAGGCGGAATAGGTGTGGGGAGAGTGACAAAACCGGGACTTGACCAGCCTGTAGGCAACGCGGCAATCAATCGTGTTCCGAGGGAGATGATAAAAAAAGAAGTATTAGAAGTTTGCAGACTGGCAGATTATAAAGGCAGCCTTCGGATTGAGATTTCAGTGCCGGAAGGTGAAAAGCTGTGCGAACGTACTTTTAATCCAAGACTTGGCATTGTTGACGGTATTTCCATATTAGGGACGAGTGGCATTGTGGAGCCTATGAGCAGTCAGGCACTTATTGATACCATTCGGATAGAATTGCGTCAAAGAAGGGTTTTAGGATATGATTATGTTGCCGTTTCGCCGGGAAATTATGGTTTGGAGTTTATTAGGAAAACATATGGATATGATTTGGACAAAAGTGTGAAATGCAGCAATTTTATCGGTGCAACCATTGATATGGCAGTGGAAATGGGATTTCAGAAAATGCTTCTGACAGGTCATATAGGCAAACTGATTAAGGTTGCAGGTGGAATTATGAATACCCATTCCAAAGAAGCAGATTGCAGGATGGAGCTTCTTGCGGCATTTTCCGTAAAGGAGCAGATAGAACCTTTACAGGTAAGAAGAATATTGGAATGCGTGACAACGGAAGAAGCAGTTTCTATTATAGAGGAAAGCGGGAAATTACAGCAGGTCATGGAGCAGATTGCAAAGCGTATCTGCTATTATATGGAAAACCGCGCCGGAGGAAAAATGAAAACAGATTGTATTCTGTTTTCCAGTGAATATGGAGAACTGGCAAAAAGTAAGGGAGCAGAGGAATGGTTTATTTTGTTGGGGCGGGAACAGGCGCGGTAGATTTGATAACAGTCAGGGGAATGCGCTTATTAGAACAGGCAGATGTGATTATATATGCAGGTTCTTTGGTGAATCCAGAACTGCTTATTTATGCAAGAAAAGACTGCGAGATACATAACAGTGCGAAACTAACATTAGAAGAAGTAATACAAATTATCGTTGGTGCAGAAAAAGAGGGGAAAACAACTGTCCGTTTGCATACGGGAGAGCCGAGTATCTATGGAGCGGTCAGGGAGCAGATGGATGAGTTGGATACACTGGGCATTTCTTATGAGAGCTGTCCGGGGGTAAGCGCCTGTTTTGGCGCAGCGGCGTCCTTGAATCTTGAATATACGCTGCCGGGAATCTCACAATCCCTGATTATTACAAGAATGGAAGGCAGAACGAAGGTGCCGGACAGGGAAAGTATTGAGAGCTTTGCAGCACATAAGGCATCTATGGCAATTTATTTAAGTGCCGGAATGATTCGGGAATTAAGCAGACGGCTAATGAATGGCGGGTATAAGGGGACAACACCGGCAGCGCTTATTTATAAGGCAACCTGGGCTGAGGAGGAGGCTTACCTGTGTACGATTGAGACATTATATGATGTATCCGTAGAGCATAGGATTACGAAAACAGCCTTGATATTGGTCGGAGATGCAATCGCGCGTCAGTATTACAGAAAATCAAGGTTATATGCGCCGGATTTTTCGACCGAATACCGGGAGGCAAAACGAAAAGAATGAGATTAAGTATAATTAGCTTTACAGAAAATGGAAAACAACTTTCGGAAAGTATTGTAAAATTGTTGGAGAGGGAGTTAGAAATCAGGTTATATACAAAATGTGAGGCAGGTATAAAGGATGATCTTTATTCAGATATCTTATTTGTAAAAACATCTGTTGGAGATTGGGCAAAGGAACAGATTCAGGAGCAAAACGCCTTGTTGTTTATAGGCGCCTGCGGAATTGCAGTCAGGGCAGTAGCACCGCATCTTACGGATAAACTGCATGATGCACCAGTGCTTGTAATGGATGAAAAAGGGAAATATGTCATTCCGATTTTATCAGGACATATGGGCGGTGCAAATGATCTTGCAAACCATATAGCAAAGAAAACAGGGGCAGTACCGGTGATCACTACGGCAACAGATCTGAATAAAAAATTTGCTGTGGATTTGTTTGCAAAAAGAAATAGCCTGTATATTACAAATAAAGATGGGATTGTCAAAGTATCATCAAAGATATTAGCCGGAAAAGAAATTACGATGTCCATAGAAGCGGGGCACGAAATCATCGGGGGAGAGTCGGGTATACGGTTCGTTCCATATCCGCCTGCGGGAGTTGTTGATGTTGTCGTAACTTCAAAAGATGATATGTTTGATACTTCTCTTTTGTTGAAACAGCGGGAGTATGTCATAGGAATTGGCTGTAAAAAGGGGAAAAAAGCAGATGAAATTGATGATTTTATCTTAAAAGCAATAAAGAAAAAGGGAATTTCTATAATGCAGATTTTCGCGCTGTCTTCGATTTCGCAAAAGCAAAATGAACAGGGAATTATTGAATGGTGTCGAACAGAAGGGATTCCATTTTTTACATATACAGCAGAAGAATTGCAGGAAGTAACTGGAACTTTTACAAAGTCTGTGTTTGTCAAGAATCAGGTTGGCGTTGATAATGTTTGTGAAAGGGCAGCAGTGAAAGCCTGTGGAGAAGGTGGAAAACTAATATGTCCAAAAGTTGCGGAAAATGGGATGACAATCGCGATTGCAAGGAGAGAATGGAAGGTATGTTTTGATGGCAAATAGAATTTATATTGTAGGAATGGGACCGGGAAGGGAAGAAATGATGACAGGAGAAGCATTGAATGTGTTAGATCAGTCAGATGTGATCGTTGGTTACACATTATATCTAAAGCTGCTTGGCGGGCGTTTTCAGGGGAAAGAAATGTTATCCACACCGATGCGTCAGGAGGAGGAACGGTGCAGGCAGTGTTTTGAGGAAGCTGAAAAAGGGAAAAAAGTAGCCCTTGTATGCAGCGGTGATGCAGGAATTTATGGGATGGCGTCTTTGATGTATGAGATTGGGAAAGGCTATCCGGAAATAGAACTTTACGTTATCGCAGGGATTACTGCGGCGAGCAGCGGTGCGGCAGTTCTGGGAGCACCACTGAACCATGATTTCTGCGTTATAAGTCTGAGTGATCTGCTGACACCGTGGGATGCGATTGAAAAAAGGTTACATGCAGCCGCAGAAGGTGATTTTGTCATTGTACTGTATAATCCGTCCAGCCATAAAAGAAAGAATTATCTGATGAGGGCATGTGAAATTTTACTGTGCAGCATGGAGGGAGAACGAGTTTGCGGATATGTTGAAAATATAGGAAGAGACGGAACGAAAGTGGAAATCTGTACCTTAAAGGAGTTAAGGGACAGGGAGGTCAATATGTTTACGACGGTATTTATTGGAAGTTCCGGCTCGGAGAACATAAATGGGAAATTTGTCACAAGGAGAGGCTATAAGATTGAAAAAAATATTGATATTTGCGGGGACAACTGAAGGAAGAAAATTATCGGAATATCTTGCAGAGGCTGAAATAAATCATACAATCTGTGTGGCAACGGAGTATGGCGCAATTGTTTTAAGACAGCATCCCCTTGTAAAAGTACATCAGGGAAGAATGAATCAAGAACAGATAGAAAGATTTTTGGACGATGGAAAATATGGTGTTGTGGTAGATGCAACACATCCTTTCGCCAAAGAAATTACCTGTAATATAAAGGCAGCATTGAAAGAAATGGGACAGGGAGGAACAATAATTCCTTATTTAAGATTGAAAAGAAACGGCATTGAGGAAAAGGAAAACGACGTTACTTATTTTGAAACAAACGAAGAATGTGTAAAAGCGCTGGAAGATACGGAGGGTAATATTCTTTTGACTACCGGAAGTAAGGAATTGTACAAATATTGTATTTCAGAAGGAATAAAGCATAGATTGTATGTAAGGGTACTTCCAAGTGTGGAAAGTCTTTCTCTTTGTACGGAGCAGGGTATTTGCGGAAAACAGGTTATTGCAATGCAGGGACCTTTTACTACAGAGATGAATGAGGCTATCATTCGCCAATATGAAATATCTTATCTTGTAACGAAGGAAAGCGGTGTGCCCGGAGGTTATCAGGAAAAAGTGAGCGCTGCAAAAAAAACAGGGACAAAGGTATTTGTAATAGGCTGTCCTGAACAGGGCGAAGGATATTCTTTCCCTGAAATATGCCAGAAACTTAAAGATATGGGAGGAAAGAACTTCCAGACGAAAAACCCAAAAAAAGGAAATATGGAAATACCCTGTGGGTATCCCTCTATGTCCCAAAAACAGGACATATCTTTTGAGATTATCCTGGCAGGCATTGGCATGGGACATAGAAACGGTCTGACGGGGGAAGCAGCGAGGGCAATCGAGGAAGCAGACATTTTATTAGGGGCGGAGAGAATGATTATGACGGTCTGCTCTAAAGCAGAAAAATATCCCTTTTATCAGGCAGAACAGATTATCCCTTATCTGCATGACATGCAGAGCGGAAATACATTTACGGGAAATAAAAAAGTTGTGGTTCTTTTTTCGGGGGACAGCGGATTTTACAGCGGATGCCAGCTTCTAAATGAGGCGCTGAAAAAGGAAATCACAGAAGGACGCCTGAATGCATCCCTGCGTATTCTTCCGGGTATTTCGTCCGTAGCTTATCTGGCTTCATGCATTGGAGAGAGCTATCAGGACGCGGCTGTCTACAGCACACATGGGAAAAAATTATGCAACCTTGTACGGCGGATTAAAAGCAGTCCGAAAACATTTCTGATTATGTCCGGAGTAAAAGATATAAACGAGTTGGGAGAACGACTGACAAATGCCGGGATGCAGAAATGCGAAATCATTACAGGATATCAGTTATCCTATGAAGAACAGCGGGTGGAGAAGCATACGCCAGTAGAATGTATGGAATTGAAGGATGAGGGCTTATATACATGTTTTGTCAGAAATCCATATGCGATGCAAAGAAGGCTGACACATGGTATCGCAGATGGACAGTTTATCAGAGACAAGGTTCCCATGACAAAAGAAGAAATCCGGGAGATCAGTATTTGTAAGCTGCGATTAAGGGACGGGGCGGTTGTCTATGATATTGGCAGCGGCACGGGTTCTGTCGCAATAGAAATAGCGGGCATTTCTGACGATATACAGGTGTACGCGGTGGAGCAGAAGCATGAAGCTGTATCCTTGATAGAAAAGAATAAGGAAAAGTTTGAGCTGCAGAATGTAACCGTGGTAGAGGGGGAGGCGACGGAAGGACTTTCCCGGCTGCCAATGGCGACACACGCATTCATAGGAGGAAGCGGTGGCAGATTAAAGGAAATACTGGTGTCGCTCCGACAAATTAATCCAAATATGAGGGTTGTGGTAAATGCTGTCAGTATGGAAACAATTTGTGAAATAAGAGAGATTTTATCTATGGATGATATTATAAAAGAAGATATTGTGCAATTACAAGTAAGCAGGGCAAAAAAAGCAGGAAATTATCATTTGATGCAGTCTGAGAATCCGGTTTGGATTTGTGCATTTGATTTCTGTGGCAAAGAGCTTGAAAGAAAGGCGTGATATTTGCATGAAAATAAAAAGAGTTATGATTGCAGCTCCTAAAAGTGGAAGCGGAAAAACAGTAGTCACCTGCGCCTTGCTTCAGGTATTAAAGGATTACGGCTTGAATGTGGCTGCGTATAAATGCGGACCGGATTATATTGATCCGATGTTTCATGAGAAGATAATAGATGTTCCGGCAAAAAATCTGGATACATTTTTTACAGATGAAGAAAAGACAAGGAAACTTTTTCAAAAAAGTGCAATGAAAATGGACTTTGCAGTTTTTGAGGGTGCTATGGGACTATATGACGGGGGAGGCGGAGTTAAGAAAGAAGGTTCTTCTTATCATCTTGCAGAAGTGACAAAAACACCGATTGTGCTTGTTGTTGATGTGAAGGGGATGGGACGCTCCATTATACCATTAATAGCAGGGTTTCTTAATTATGATAAAAAACATCTAATACAAGGTATCATACTGAACAGGATGTCAAAAGGATATTATGAAACATTAAAGGCATTGATTGAGGAAGAACTGCAAATAAGGTTACTTGGATTTTTGCCGGAAAAGGAGGAACTGCATATTGAGAGTAGGCACTTGGGACTTTTTCTGCCAGATGAAGTGAATCATATAAAAGAGAAATTACAGGCGGTTTCTGAATTATTTTTACAGACAGTTTCCGTAGAGCGTATCAAAGAAATAGCAGAAAGCGCGGAAGAACTGGAATCTGAAGAAATAGCGATAAAAGAAACCAGAATCGAAAGCTATGGGGATATTGGTCATGTGAAAGCAGTTAGTGACAGCCGTCCAACGATAGCAGTGGCAAAAGATGAAGCCTTCTGCTTCTATTATGCTGATAATATCCACTTGCTGGAGGAATATGGGGCAAATATAACATATTTTTCTCCGCTGCGGGATGAAAAACTGCCGGAAGGATGCCATGCCCTGTTAATTGGCGGCGGATATCCGGAATTGTATGCGGAACAGCTTAGCGCAAATACGAGAATGCGTGAGGCAGTCAGGAGTGCGGTTGAAAATGAAATGCCAGTCGTGGCAGAATGCGGCGGTTTTATGTATTTACATTCTTCTTTGAAAGATAAAGAAGGGTTTTCTTATGATATGGCGGGAGTTATTCCAGCAGCCTGCTATCATACCGGGAAACTGGTTCGTTTCGGTTACATAGAACTTCGGGAAAAGCAAAAGCACTTCCTGTTAAACGGCGGGGGAATAAAAGGACATGAATTTCATTATTACGACAGCACCTGTAATGGGGCGGACGTAATAGCAGTTAAGCCGGTGACCGGAAAAGAATATGCCTGCATTATAGAAAATAAAACGCAGTGGATAGGATTTCCGCATTTATATTATCCGTCAAATCCTGCATTTGCAAGGGCATTTATTGATAAGGCAAGGGTATATCAAGTAATGATATAGGAAAGGAAGTTTGGAAAAGTGAGTATGGAAAATTCATATCGATTTTTTGAGAACAGGAACTGTAAGTATTTTCCCTGTCATAAGGGATTGGAAAACTTAAATTGCCTGTTTTGCTATTGCCCGCTATATTTAAGGGATAATTGTCCGGGGAATCCTGCATATATAGAAAAGGATGGGAGAAAGATAAAAGTCTGCACAAACTGTACCTTTCCCCATCATCCTGAAAATTATGATGCGGTAATTCAGATATTGAAAAGGTAAGAGCGCATTATGATAACAGAGTATGGGAATGTACGAAAGCGCGTAAAGAAAAGTAATAGTAGATTGTCAGACAATCGAAGGTGTATCGTGATGAAGTGAGAGCTTTTAAACGATGCACCTTTTTAGATTCAATTCTGAGGGAGTGTATACTTGGTTGTCCAGATTTCAGGGAAGGACGGCAATACGGATTTATGATTGTGTTTGGTATTTGGAGTGAAGGTAACAGGATTTTGCTAAAAATTTACAAACACACTTGACAATATCTCTCTGAATTGAACCTGAATCCGTGAACTTCGTTTAAAGTAATACTTTGGCATGCTTCTAAAATTCAATATCTTGATATATATCGGCTAAGATATGGTGCTCACCGAATAGGTGGATAATTATTGCCTTTTTTCCGCTGTCGGTGTATAATGATATCATCATCTTATACACACGGAGGCCAACTAAAATGAGCATGAAAGAACATGTTATGTTTGCATATAACACCATAAAGTATACATTCAGCAATTCCAGGATTACACCCTATGGCGGTCTGCTGATTCCAGGACAGATGTTAAAAGCTGTTGATTTTGACACGAAAATTGACAAATATTCTTCGCCATCCAAGGAATATAAGAACAGTGATGTACTAAAGGCCATGCTTATCGGTATACTCTGTGGGAACGCTGACTTCGAATCCATCCATGAAACCGATGATGACCCTGAGTTTTTCTGCAATGCTTTCCATATGCGCCATATCCCATCGGAGCCAACCATGCGGCAGCGTATGGACGAAATCGGCGCCAGTATGCAGGGTGCGCTGCGTCAGATCAATGTGGATCTGTTCAAAAAGTTTGGCGTGGAACCGTCTGCATTGGAAAATGGCTATATACCAATCGACATCGACGTGAGCCCTTTCCTTGATGAGAAATGCAATAAGGAAGGCATTTCGAGAACTTATAAAAAGAAGGATGGCTATGCGCCTATCTTCGCCTACATTGGGACAGAAGGATACCTTATTGCATGCGAACTACGGGAGGGAAAACAGCACTGCCAGAAAGGGACACCAAACTTTCTGGTCGAAGTATTAAAACTTGCCCGTCAGATTACGGACAAACCACTCTTGATTCGTCTCGACTCCGGAAACGATTCTGCGGATAATATCGGCATTTTCATGGAAGAGTGTTTCCGGGGGGACAGGGTGCATTTCATCATTAAGCGCAACATCCGCAAGGAGAATCCGCAGGAGTGGCTGGACAAAGTAGGCGGTGTATGCACAAATGTAAAGTCTTCACGGGAAGGGAAAAAGGAATACATTGGGCAGACATTCCGGGACGTATCTTATAATGTACCTGATGCCAGTTCAAAATCCGGCCATAGCAGGAAGACCGTTGGAATCCGAACCATTTACGATATAACAGAGCGTGCCTGTGACCATGATGGGCAGTACTATATCAGCCCTAAAATTGACTGTGATATATACTCCGTCAATGTAGACTTTTCGGACGAAGACATCATAGAGCTTTACCATAAACATGGAGAAATGGAACAGTACCACAGCGAAATCAAGACGGACTTATGTGCAGAGCAGTTTCCATCTGGAAAGTTCGAAACAAACGAACTTGTCCTGGAACTGATCCAGCTGGCCTACAATCTCCTGCGGATGATTGGACAGGCATCACTTAGGATCAGCGATATCCCCATGAAAAGACCCGTAAACCGCCGGAGGCTACGCACGGTAGTTGAACGGATCATCATGACCCCCGGGGTTGTGACAAAGCATGCAAGGCAGGTGAGACTTGATCTGGGGCGGAGTAATCCCTGGAGGAACGCAGCTTCACAAATAAGCAGGATATTCCAAGCTGCAAAATAAACGAAAGATATCCTACATTTTCCTTGCCATTGGAATGGTTCAATGAGCCTTAGTTAAGGTATGGCAATTTTAGAGAAATTTTACCTAAGTGGCTGGATAGTAGTTTGATTCAAAGTGTATGATTATCGAAAACAATATTTTATTGGCATGAAATTGGTACAAAGAGTGCCTCATATTTCTTAATTTACCGATTTCATTTTATTTTTAGGTTAGGTTCACGGATTCAGGTTGAAGTTAACTAATTTGACAAAAGAATTTAAAGATATAACTGCCGTGAGGAATATATCTTATACGATGAGCACGGGTGTCTATGGACTGTTAGGAGTCAACGGGGCGGGGAAGACCACGCTTATGCGTATGCTGTGCACCTTATTGAAGCCGTCGGGGCAGATTCTTTGACCGAAGAAGACGCCGCGGATTTTTACAGAAACAGAACAAGGCTTCTGCGGGAATGGCTGGAAGGAGAAGCGAAGGATCAATTTACCGATGAAGAAAAAGAATAGTAATGCTTACCATGTTGATCCTGGGCTATCTTGTGGCTGGAATTTTTTCCAATGAATTTGCATGGAGATCGGACGCCGTCTTATTTTCAAGTTTCTATGGCAGGAATAAGGTGGTAACATCCAAGATCAAGGCTGGATTTTGTGTTGTGACTGCGGTGTATTCGGCGGTTTTCATAATATATACAGGAATTGTGCTTCTGTATCTGGGTGCGGACGGATGGAACCTTCCGATTCAGTCAAGCTGGATTTCGTGGAAATGTTTTTATAATATCACGAATCTGCAGAAGTATCTTTTTATCATAGCTGCCTGATCAATTGCTGCAGGCAGGGGAAGCGCTTAATTATTTTAATCTGTATTCGGTGGGAGGAAGGATCACCGGAGAACTGCCGGTCATACTCATTTTATATACGATTCTGACGATCGTGATCCTGCCTGTCCAGTATCAAACATACCGGCGTATGCAAATAGGATGATCGAGAGAATTTGCATTGAGCAGATGCGGGAAACATGATAAAATAAGTACATTATAAAGCAATGTTAACAACTTAGTAGTGGCATGATATCACAATAGGATTAAGCTATTAAACCAATAATAGCAGATGATAGAAATGATTAAAATACACTGAAAAAAGGGCAGACTTTCCCCTTGGTTGCTATCAGCTGTTTTTTTAGATATGGCGTTTGTATTGTAGAATATAAAGAAACTGGCACCACCACCTTTCTTAAATGGTATTAGTGTGTAGTCTTGTTATTGTAATGATGTTTGACTTTTCTTGGAGTTGTACGTAGATTTGATTCCCCGCTGCCCTTTTTGTCACACACCCGGTGAGATACGGCAAAATCAAATATACAGCGGATGATGCCATACTTTTCTGTGTCTGTATCAGCATCCATATATTCTCCTATATGACGGCTCAGGTATCCGACAAGCTCATTCATGTTTGTCATATATTTGTTCTGATTCCCTTTCTGGTTTATGGTGCTGTCAACAATGCCGTCCGTCTCCCGCTTTATGGCAAGAGCCAGGTTTGCAAGCAATACCGATATCCAGAATTCCTGGAGAACGGAGTTCTCGGAATAGCCCCGGAAATTAGTGAGCCCGATCTTTTCTTTGACAAGCTTATAATTCTCCTCCACCGGCCATCTAAGGAAGTAACACTGGCGGAACAGTTCTTTGGCAAGGTCAAAATCATTTGTGATCAGCGTTTCCACCGTCCCACTTGGGAGGTAAAATTTAAGGATGCGTACTTTCCTGCCATCAAGGAAAAAGATATAGTCACTGATTCCATTTCGATCCGCCGGTACAGGGAGTGCATCAATATCCGTGTTAAATTTAGTCCTTAACCGGAAGAGATATCCGGCATGTAAGGTGTCTTCGATAAAAGAAAATAAATTTTTTGAAGCATATCCCCTATCGAAGACAAATATGGTGTATAATAGATTCGTCCGTGCTTTGCTTTTTATATTTTGCATATGCCTTATGGCAAGGGTACGTTCACCGACGCTCATGGGTTCGAGCTGTGCATCAAGGATGCGGTGATTCAGTACATCAAAAGCAACACTGGCAATGGCAGTGGGAGAGTTTTGGCCTCTCCCTATGCTGCCGTATTTATCAAGAAGAGTCTTACGGTTAGGAAGAGGTATTTTAGAGCCGTCAACAGCAATGATCTGCCGTCCCCATACACCCATGAAACGTGAATGGAAATCCAGGGAATCCCTGCTGCAAAGGAAGTCAAGTACACGTTCGAAGCATTCTTTGAAAATAGAGTGATCAATGCCGGAACGGGCCTTGCTGAAAGCCTGTTGGGAACATTTCACAGTATCAGAGATTGGAATTCCTGATATATGCCGCAATTCGGTAAAGAATTCATCCAGTGATGAAGAAATAGTTTTCTTGGAATTTCTTAATAACAGTTTGATCAATGTCCAATAGGGAAGTTTCCCGCAATTGCGTGTAAAAGCCCCTTTTCTGTTTCTGGCCCGTTCAAGGACATGTGGATCAAGTAATGTGTTACAGATAATATCGACTAAGATTTGAATTAAATTCATACGATGCAGCCCCCTTAAAAAAGTAATATAAACAAGGGCTGCGCCGCATTTTTTGGAGCTTATGTCAATAGTAAATATGCTGATTTTTATGGGCGAATTTTGTGCAATATTTTAATCGTATTAGTGGTTATAAATAAAGAAAGGCACAGGGAATCCCGTGCCAATTAAAAGAAACACTATATGTTGTAGTTGCTTGAGTTAGGTTGTTAACATTGCATTATAAAGGTCAATCGAATACGAGGAGGATTGCTATGATCAAACCGAGAAAATTAAATAAGGGAGACAGAATCGCCATTGTCAGCTTATCCTGGGGAGGTCTGGGCGATCCGGCTACAATCCATAAGTACCGCATTGCGAAAGGACGGCTGGAACATGACTTTGGATTGGAAGTGACCTGTATGCCCCATGCGTTAAGCGGGAGTGAGTTTGTAGCGGAGAACCCAGGGCTTCGGGCGCAGGATTTGATGGATGCATTCAGGGATCCGTCTATATCCGCTGTGTTCAGTGCGATTGGAGGGGATGATTCTATCCGGATCCTGCCGTATGTGGATCTGGATGTGATCAGAGATAATCCTAAGATTTTTATGGGGTATTCCGACACGACCATCAGCCATCTTATCATGCACAAAGCCGGTTTGTGCTCCTTCTATGGACCGTCGGTCATGTGTGAATTCGGGGAGTATGTCAAGATGTTCGATTACACCAGGAGAGCGGTGGAGGACATTTTATTCGGGACGTGGGAAGAATATGATCTGCTTCCCAGCCCGGAATGGACGGACGACTATATCACATGGCAGGAAAGCAATATCCATGTTTCCCATAAGATGAAAAAGGACACGCATGGATACGAAGTACTGAATGGGAGCGGTACGGCGAGAGGCCGTCTGCTGGGCGGCTGTATCGATGTATTTATGATGGCGGTGGGGACCTCTGTGTGGCCTGCTTTGGACGAATGGAAGGATGCGATCCTGTTCTTTGAGACGAGCGAAGAGAAGCCTTCTCCAGAGTACATCGTGTATATGCTGAGAAATCTGGCCGCACAGGGAATCCTTAATGTGATCAACGGGATCATAGTAGGGAAGCCTAAGGATGAAGCCTATTATGAAGAGTACAAGGAGGCAATCCTTAGGGTGGTTCTTTTGGAAGAACATCTGGACGGTCTGCCTGTTATCTATAATGTCAATATCGGACACGCGAAGCCGATCGGAATCCTTCCTTATGGAATCGAGACAGAGTTGGATTGTGATAACAAGCGTATCCGTTTTTTAGAATCACCTACGGTTTGAGTTTTTATTTTGAAAGGAGACGGAAGATGGCGGAGATTATCGTAATGGGAGAGATGCTTGTTGAGATCATGCGCGAACAGGAGAACGAGGAGCTATATGAACCGGGAGTATTTAGGGGACCGTTTCCAAGCGGCGCCCCGGCAATATTTATTGACACGGCGGCGAGATTAGGGTGCAGTACAGCGATTATCGGAGGCGTTGGGAAGGATGACTTCGGGAAGAATATCCTGGACCGGCTTAGGAAGGATGGAGTTGACTGCAGCCATGTGTTAGAGAGCACGGAGAGGTCGACGGGAGTTGCGTTCGTCACATATTATTCGGACGGCTCCAGAAAATTCATATTCCATATGGGGAATACGCCGGCGGTGGAGGCGAAAGCGCCTCTTGAAGATGATTTTGACAATGTAAAATATATGCATATTATGGGATGTTCGCTGATGGCCGACAGCATGTTTGCGCAGGAGATCTTAAAAACTATGCGTATGATGAGGAGAAAGGGGACGAAGATCTCCTTTGATCCGAATATAAGGGAAGAGCTGCTTACCGATCAGAGCGTGAATGACGTGATCCGAGAGGTGATGGAGAACACCAGCGTATTCATGCCTGGCGTAAGTGAACTTCTTAAGATTACCGGCGCCGTATCGGTTGATGAAGCGGTTGAGAAGTGTTTTGCGTATGAAGCCATGGAGGTTATTGCCTTGAAGAACGGCTCGAAGGGCAGCAGGATCTATACGAGGGATGAAGCGGCAGAGATAGGTGCCTATCCGGTTGAGCAGGTAGATGCGACAGGCGCCGGGGATTGTTTTGACGGAGCGTTTATTGCCGGGCTGGTACAGGGGAAGGGTCTTAAGGAGGCGGCGCGGATGGGCGCGGCGGCAGGCGCGCTGAATGCGGCGGCTTTCGGGCCGATGGAAGGCCGGATCAGCGCAGACAGTGTGAGGGCAATGATTAAATAACGATGATCGGATACCGGTCTTGCCTTTTATGCAGGACTGGTATTTTTGCTTGATATTTTCCCGAAGTTAGAGGATAATAGAGATAGAAAGATATTGATATTTCGCAGAGTGTTGTGACAGGAGGTTCAAATGGAACGCAGAGACAAAACCAATTATTATCTGGATCTTGCGGAGATGGTTTCTCAGAGATGTACCTGCTTAAGGCGTCATTACGGGGCGGTGATCGTGAAGAATGACGAGGTCATATCCACAGGGTATGTAGGAGCGCCCCGCGGACGGAAGAATTGTACGGATATCGGAGAATGTGTCCGCAAGAAGATGGGGGTGCCGAGAGGAGAGCGCTATGAGCTGTGCCGGAGCGTACATGCCGAGGCGAATGCGATCATCAGCGCTTCCAGAGACAAGATGATCGGGAGTTCCATGTATCTGACAGGGATAGAGGTGGATACCGGGAATTATATTGAGAATGCCAATAGCTGCTCTATGTGTAAGAGGCTGATCATCAACGCCGGTATTAAGAAGGTGTATATCCGTGATACCAAAGAGGACTACCATGTGATCCTTGTAAGCGACTGGGTAGAGAATGATGAATCGATCGAAGGAGTATTCGGGTATTAATTCCTGTAAGTAAGGAGAACGGATATGTTTCAACAGGGGTTGATGTCCAGGCAGTTTTGTCAGGCTTTTTGGGAGTAAAGCTATCTGAAAAGGATGAGAATAAGGCCGAAGCTGTCATGCAGCCGGCTGTGAAGAAAGGTGGAGACCAAGCTTAATATGAGTATATTTACGAAAGGGTCAGAAGAGGAACCACAATGTAAGAATGAGAATGTGCAGGAGACGGGCAGGTTAAAGCGGGTATTAAAAGAATGCTTTCATATGGTCGTGATCCCGGTTGCGCTCGCGTTATTCTGCGGCAAGGTGCTGATCGTCAATGCGAATATCCCGTCCGGTTCTATGGAGAATACGATCCATCCCGGGGACCGGGTGATCGGGTCACGTCTGGCTTATCTGAGTCAGGATCCGCAGCGGTCGGATATCATTATATTCAAGTTTCCCGATGATGAATCGCAGGTATTCATCAAGCGGATTATCGGACTTCCGGGCGAGGAGATCCAGATCGTGGCCGGAGCGGTCTATATAGACGGAGCGCAGGTGCCCCTTAAGGAGGAGTATCTCAAGGAGATCCCTCAGGGGAGTTTTGGTCCCTATGTGGTTCCGGAGGATTCTTATTTTGTGATGGGCGATAATCGGAATAATTCCCATGACTCCAGGTTTTGGAAGAATCATTTTGTGGCAAGGGATGAGATTCTGGCGAAGGCCTGGTTCCAGTATTTTCCGAAGATCGGGCTGGTAGATTAGTACAATTGAACAATATGCAGAGAGGAAGAAGGAAGTGAAATATATTCGGAGAATATGCTGCGGTTTTCTTATATTTCTTGCAGCTAATATACCATTGCTCAAGTATTTGCTGATATCGAAGGATATTATAATTCCGAAGTTTGGGGGCATTATTTTAATGCTCCTTTTGGTTGTGGGAGTAATTGTGATCAATATTGTTCCGGCGCTTTCTAACCGGAGGATTCCGGGGAAGAGACTTAAGATCTGCGCGGACGGGTGCGAGCTTCTGATTTATTTCCTGATATCGATAAGCGCATCCGTGCTGTGTCTGTTAGCCGCGCTGCCGCTATTGTTTCAGGGAAATAAGATGACATGGTTTGGGAATCTGGCTTGTATGGTTCTTGTGGAAGCGCTTGTCTTCTGGAGCGGGATCATCCGTGTCTATCTTACGTCTGCTCAGATCGGGGTTAAATGGCGGGCGATCGGAATTATATGCGGCTGGATTCCGGCCGTGCATCTGGCCGTCCTTGTGAAGATCATCCGCATGGCGTCGGACGAGTGGGAATTCGAGAGCGGGAAGATCATGCAGGCTCAGGAGCGGAAGGACGAACAGCTATGCCGGACCAGATATCCGATTCTGATGGTGCATGGAGTGTTCTTCCGGGATTTTAAATATTTTAACTACTGGGGGCGGATTCCGCAGGAATTGGAGAAGCACGGCGCCGTGATCTATTATGGAAACCATCAGTCGGCGGCCTCTGTTGCGGACAGCGGGAAGGAACTTGCCGGCCGTATCAGGCAGATCGTCGATGAGACCGGCTGTGAGAAGGTCAATATTATCGCGCACTCGAAGGGCGGGCTTGATTCACGATACGCGGTAAGCTGCCTTGGAATGGATCAGTATGTCGCGTCTCTTACTACCGTCAATACGCCGCACAGAGGATGTATCTTCGCGGATTATCTTCTGAATAAGATTCCCGCGGCGGCGAAGGATAAGGTGGCGGAGGGATATAACTCGGCGCTTAAGGTATTGGGAGACGAGACGCCGGATTTTACGGCGGCGGTGACAGATCTTACGGCTTCTGCCTGTCAGGAATTTAACCGGAAGGTGCCGGACTGCCCCGGAATCTATTATCAGAGTGTGGGATCGAAGCTCAATACGGCGTCGGGCGGACGTTTTCCGCTTAATTTTTCTCATCAGCTTGTGAAATATTTTGACGGGCCGAATGACGGCCTGGTGGCGGAGAGTTCATTTCCATGGGGAGAGGATTATACATTCCTTACAACCAGCGGAAGGCGGGGGATCTCTCACGGTGATATGATCGATCTGAACAGGGAGAATATTAAGGATTTTGATGTGAGAGAATATTATGTGGGCCTGGTGAACGGTCTGAAGGAGAGAGGAGTTTGATCGTACATAACCTTTTTAGCTCTGTTATCATATTATTTAATGTAAGGTATTTTTGTTAAGGAGGATTATGGATGGAAGGCCAGTTAGTATGGAAAGACGAATACAACATTGGTATTGACATCATAGATAAGGAGCACGAGAGGTTATTTAAGATCATCAACAAATTATTCAGATTCACCGACGAAAAAAGTAAGAGCCAATGGGCGTGCCAGGAGGGGATCAAATTCTTCAAGGATCACGCGGCGAAGCATTTTACCGAGGAAGAAGGATATATGGAAGCCGTCGGTTATGAGAGGCTTGCGGCACACAGGCACATTCATCAAGAATTCCGTGAGAGGACGCTTCCGGCTCTTGAAGCGGAATTGGAACAGACGGACTACAGCGCGGATGCGGTAGGTCATTTCCTTGGAGTCTGCGCCGGATGGCTGATCGGGCATACGCTGATGGAGGACCGGGCGATCGCGGGAAAGAGCAGGAGCAGGTGGATGGAGCTTCTATCTGAGAAGGAACAGGAGGAGATGAAGGAAGTTATTCTTCAGTTGATGTATGATCTGTTCCGTCTGGAGGCATCCGTGATCAGCGAGACGTACGGCGGAGAGAGATTCGGTAAGGGGATATACCACCGTCTGGTTTACGGTACGGATCAGGAGGAAGAGAAGTGGGAGATATTTTTGGTATTTGAAGAAAAGCTTTTGCTTAATACGGTTGGAAAAGCTATGGGAATCAAGACGAATAAGCTTAACACGATCTTAATGAATGCGGCCAGGTATACGGCGCGCCAGTTTGCGGGGTGCGTTAAGGAGCATCTGCCGGATATGGAGGGATATGAGTTAAAAGAAGAGAATCTTCTTACTTATGAGGAATTTCAGGATGTATTCGAGCATGAAAAGCTGCAGGTGAGCCTTTTGTTCGATACGGGAGAGGGGTATTTCGCGTACTGCGTGCTCGCAAGGCGTTCGATGAAAAAAGCAGGCGCCGCACCGATCGGTTCGGATAACGCGCTCGCCGAGGTTGAGAAATACCTGATGAAGAGAGAGGATCATCTGAAGAAGGAAAGCCGTCTGAAGAAGAAGGTGCTTGTGGTGGATGATTCTATTACGATAAGGCAGGGGATCAGGAAGCTTCTGGCGGACGATTATGACGTGGCTCTTGCCCCGTCCGGCACGGCCGCGATCCGGTGTGTGATCCTGGATAGGCCGGACCTGGTTCTGCTGGATTATGAGATGCCGGTCTGCGACGGGCAGCAGGTATTGGAAATGCTCCGCTCGGAAGAGGCGCTGGCGGATATCCCGATCATATTTCTGACCGGCAAGACGGATCCTGAGACTGTCAGGAGATTGGTGGCTTTGAAACCGGACGGGTATCTGGTCAAATGTTTGAAGCCTTCGCAGATCAAACAGAAGATAGACGATTATTTTGAAAGGGACAGAAGCCCGATGAGGTGATAGTATGGCGACAATACTGATAGCGGAAGATGAGAAAGAGATGAGGGAGATTCTAGCGGATTGCATGAGACGAGGCGGTCATGCCTGTGTCACCGCAGAAGACGGGATAGAGGCGGTCATGGCGCTTAAGAATCATGCGGTGGATCTGGCGATCCTGGATATTATGATGCCGCATTTGGACGGTTTCTCCGTATGCAGGATCGCAAGGGAGATGAATTCCGTACCGATTCTGTTTCTGACTGCGAAAAGTGATGAGAACGATAAGCTGAAAGGGTATGAATATGGTGCAGATGATTATATGACGAAGCCTTTCAGCCCTAAGATATTGCTTGCAAAGGTGAACGCGCTGCTTCGGCGAGCGGGGAACATCCCGCAGGATGCTTTGCAGGCAGGGACTCTTATCTTATACCCTTCTTCGCGTCAGGTTACGGTAAATGGTATGGAAGCGGAGCTTACCCACAAGGAATTTGAGATGCTGCGGCTGTTTATGCAGAATAAAAATCAGGTATTTTCCCGCGAACAGCTATTGAACCGTGTCTGGGGCTACGACTATGAGGGGAATACGCGCACGGTTGATACCCATATTAAGACGCTGCGGCAGAAGCTGGGGAGCGAGGGGCATCATATCGTAACGCTGATCCGCTCTGGTTATAAATTCGAGGAATAAGGTATGAAGAGAAGAAAATTATATGATTTTGGAACGATACGCAGTAAGACGATGGTGCTGTCCAAATTGGCGGGCGGCGCCATCGTGCTGTTTTATCTTGTAACGGAGGAGCTGCCTGTCGGCCGGGAACTTAGCTTTTGGATATGGTTCGTACTGTTGATCGCCGTGGTCATGACTGTGGATTACCTGTTGGGAAAGCTGATATCAAAGCCGCTTGGCAGGATCAACGACACGGCGGGACAGATGGCGAGGCTGGATCATACGGCGCATTGCGATGTCAATACGAGAGACGAGTTCGGCGAACTGTCGAGGAGCCTGAATACTATGTTTTCGAACCTTCAGAATGCGCTGCAAAAGCTTGAAGAGGCCAATGCCAGGCTTGAAAATGATGTGGAGCAGGAGAGAATTCTGCTTGAACAGCGAAAGGAACTGACAGACAGCCTTTCCCATGAGATGAAGACTCCGCTGGGGCTCATCCGGGCTTACGCGGAAGGGCTGAATGAGGAAACGGACCAGGAGAAGAGACAACGGTATATAGACTCAATCTTAAATGCGACGGAACGCATGGATCACATCATTGTCTCGCTTCTGGATCTGTCGGCATTGGAATCCGGGGCTTCAAAGCTTTCTGAGGAACGGTTTGAATTCATAGAACTTGTGGAGACGGCAGCAGGGCGTCTGATTCTTGACGCGCCCGAATCGGATTACAGATTTTACTATGAGCTTCCGGACGAGAAGGTATTTGTGACGGCGGACAGACAGAGGATGGAGCAGGTATTGACCAATCTGATCGGAAATGCGAAGAAATACGTCCTGAGAGGAGGAGAGATCAGGCTGGCGGTGAACCTTGACAGGGATGAACTGAGATTTTCGGTTTATAATGACTGTGCGTCTATTAGTGACCAGGATATTTCGAAAATATGGAGGAAGTTCTACCGCTGTCCTGACAATAAATGTGAAGGGTCCGGGCTTGGGCTTGCGATCGTTGACTGGATCTTGTCCAAGTACCAGGTCGATTATGGCGTGCGCAATGTGGATAAGGGGGTTGAGTTTTTCTTCCGGTTTCCGATCCTGTTATAAGAATGGCAGGTTTCACTGGAGTTCACCAGATTTCACATCAATTTCACATGAACCGCACTTTGATTTCATTTCGCTGATATAAGCTGATACCATCAAAAAAACAGTTGAATGAAAGGAGAGTTGTTATGTTTTTAGGTATGGAATGGTATTGGTGGCTGGTTATCGTGATCGTATTCGCGGTTATGCTTCCGCTGAAGATCAAATTCATGAAATGGTGGGGCAGACGCGGACAGGAGAAGAGGAATCATCAGCGCGGGAAATGGGGTGAGGAGGAATGATCGGAGTAAATAATCTGACCTTCTCATACGGCAAAGACAAAGAAGCGCTGCATGGCCTGGATTTTACAGTGGGGGAAGGGGAGATATTCGGATTCCTGGGGCCGAACGGCTCCGGGAAATCAACGACTCAGAAGATACTCACGGGAATCTTAAAAGGCTATGGCGGAAGGGTATCTCTGCTTGGGCAGGATATTGCCGCGGCGGATACACAGGAGTTATTGAAGCAGATCGGGGTCTTGTTCGAGTTCCCGTATCTGTACACGAACTTAAGCGCCGTAGACAACCTGAGATATTTTGCTTCCTTCTATCCGCAGGAGCGGGTGCGGGACGTGATGGAATTATTGGATAAGCTGGAGTTCAAGAAGGATTATCTGAAGAAGCCGGTCTCTTCTTACTCCAAGGGAATGCGCCAGAGGGTCAGTATGGCGCGCGCCTTATTGAACAGCCCGAAGCTTCTGTTCCTGGACGAGCCGACCAGCGGTCTTGACCCGTCAGGCGCGGTCCTGTTCCGCAAGATCATCGAGGAAGAACGGGGAAACGGTACGACGGTGTTCCTGACGACGCATAACATGGTGGATGCGGATCTGCTATGCGACAGGGTTGCATTTATCTTAAACGGCAATATCGCTGCCCTTGATACGCCGCAGAATTTAAAAGAGCAGAACCGAACGGCGCAAAAAGAGCCGACCCTGGAGGAGGTATTTATCCGGTATACAGGAAGGGGGCTTGAAGAGTGAGAGGCAGTTTTGTTGCACTTCTTAAAAAGGACTTCCGGCTCTGCGTATCCGGCGGGTTTTTCCTGCTGGCGATGGGGTCGCTGATCTTGTATTCCTGTTATATTAATCTGGTCTATGCGAAGCTTGACCAGGAGATGTTCCCCGTCTACCGGTATGACCCCGGGAAGGCAGGTGGAGAGCGGATCGCAGGCGTTACGGATGTCGGCAGTCTTAACGAACTGGAGGAGGCCTGTTCGGATGGTTATTCTGTAGGGCTTCATATCAACGGTGATTCGGTTCCCGGCGGGAAGACGGAGATCATGATGGTGTCCTGCGGCATAGAAAGGCTCGACCATATCCGGGAGGCATACGCAAGATCCCTGCTCTTTCAGGAGGATAAGACGGATGCGCTGGGACAGGCGGAGATTATCGGAGTGAATACCAGAGAGATGAAGAACCGAAGGGATATGACTGCAGAAGTCTTATTCTTTGAATTGGTTGCGGTAGGGTTCCTGGGGGTGGCTTCGATGCTTTTTAAAGAGAAGCAGATGGGGGTGATCCGTGTCCATGCAATCCTTCCGGTATCCCGGATCCAGTTTATCTTATCAAAATTAACACTGATCCTATCGTCGGATCTTCTGTTTGCCGCGGTTTTAACGGTGATCAATCTGGGTATGCCGGAGGGGTTAAAAGCGCTGCCGGGCGTTCTTTTGCAGGCAGGGATATTATCTCTTGTGATGGCGTTGGTTGGTTTCCTGTGTGCAGAGCTGCTGCCTGACTTTAAGCAGTTTTCTCTCATCTATCTGGTGATTGCGGTATTTATCACCACACCGGTCTTTCTTTCGGTGCAGGCGGGCGTAGAGATGGGATGGATGCGGTTTCATCCGATGTACCATCTCTTTACGGCGATGAAAAATGCGTATTTTCAGGTGCTTTCAGCAGGAGGCCTTTACTATGGGGCTTGTGCCGCGGCGATAATTCTGCTGTTTTTGGCTGCTGGATGGGGGCTTGGCCGAGAGATGAAAAAGGAGGGGTGATGCAGGATGAATTGGACCGGATTAAAATATCAGCTTAAGGCGCTGCGGCGTGATAAATTGTGTATTCTTACTTTTTTGCTGCCGATCTTTGCCGGGATCGCCGTTAATCTGATGGGAGATATGGACTTCTCTTCGGCGGCGGAGCCTTCCTTCGGAATCGTCCGGGGCGGCCTGACAGAAGAGATGGAGGACTGGCTTCAGACCAATGGGACCGTGCAGATATATGGCAGCAGGGAAGAACTGGAAGAGGCGGTGAAGGAGCCTTCCACGCAGACGATAGGTGTGCTGTCTGACGGTGAAGGAATGAGGACGGTACGATCAGGAGATGAGTTTCACATGTATGCAGTCATTGCAGACAGGCTGCCGGCGCTGTATGAACAGAGGGACTGGACCTCACAGTATGACTTGAAGGTACTTCCGGCGGGAGGCGGGAATGATGTCATGAAATCGCTGCTGATCGTGATCATCATGGCTGCGGCCATGTTCATGGGATGCACCTTCAATGCTATGAATATCTTAAGTGAGAAGGAGGACGGGATCAAGTATATCAATGAGATCCTTCCTATGACCAGAGGTCAGTACGTGAAGCAGAAGATCGCGATCGGGTTCGTCGGAGGGGTATTTTCCACTGTGATCACGGCGCTGATCTGTATGAGGGTTACGGCCGCACAGGTCTTGCCGCTCCTTCTTCTGGTTGTTCTGTCTGCGTTTACCGCGGCTTTGGCGGGCTTGTTCATTGCGCGGTTTGCCGGCGGTTTGATGGTGGGGATCGTGTATATTAAGATTATAATGATTCTGTTCCTGGCGCCGCCGATTCTGTTCTACATGCTGGTCTCGCCGGACAGTATATGGTACGGGTTAAGCTATCTGTTCCCGTCCAGTGCAACCTTCTATGGACTGATGGGGCTGATGGAAGGCCAGACGGATGTGGTCAGGGAGGCGGCAGTGCTGGCGGGACACGGGGGAGTGTGGCTGGCGGTATATATATTGATGGGGAAAATCAAGTCAGGCAATTGAAAAGGGAGGTTGATAGCATATCGCTTTAGCGATATAATGTTAGAAGAGGATAAATGTTACATAGAAAAATTTTTGGGGAGAACCGGGATGATAGAGTGTCTGATTAAGAAAGGTGAAGTGAGTATTATGATCTGTATTATTCTTTGAACAGCAAATTAAACGATATTGTCACAGCCGGAGAAAATTACTTGCCCTCATAAGACCGTTGCTACCAGGGCAGGACTTGGGTGGATCGGCAAGAATTGTTTGTTGGTAACTTCGCAGTATGGCCCTGCAGTACGGATTTCATCTCTGCTGACCAATGCTCCATTAGAATGCAATAAAGCGATTGATGTTTCCCGCTGCGGGGAGTGCAGAGTTTGCGTGGAGCATTGTCCTGCGCGGGCGCTGAAAGGAACTCTGTGGAATACAGGTGTTCAGAGAGAAGATATTGTAAATGTAGAGGAATGCTATAAAAAGCAGAATGAAATCATGTATGAACATACCGGTATTGAGAAGGATCTGTGTGGGAAATGTTTTGCTATGTGTGTGTATGCTCAGAAACATTGTACACAATAGATTGGAGTACTACTATTTTTGCGATTTAAGGAGGTCATTATGAAAAACTCCGAAATTATAAAAGAGATTGAGGAGAAATATATTATTAGAACTAATGAAATCGTAACGCTTTATCATGGTTCGAAATCGGGAATACGCGGAACTATTGTCCCTAAAAGCAGGGAACGTTGCGATTTTGGAAAAGGGTTTTATATGGGAACTGACCAGACTCAGCCGCTTACTTTAATTTGTAATTATCCTAATGCAAAAATATATACGTTAAGTGTTGATCTATCAGATCTCAAAATTCTTGATATAGAAGTGGGTTTAGATTGGGCATTATTAGTTGCATATAATCGCGGAAAAATGGAATCCGTGAAACATTCGTCTATTTATAATCGTTTTGCTAATTTAAGCATTGGCTGCGACATGATTATTGGTTATATTGCTAATGATAGAATGTTCGTAGTTCTGGATCGTTTTTTCAATGGGGAAATTACTGATATGGCACTTATTAAAAGTCTTTCGGCGTTGAAGCTCGGTAAGCAATATGTAGCTTTGACAGAAAAAGCCTGCAAAAAAATAAAAATCCTTAATGAGCACGATCTTACCGGAGATGATCGGGATAAACAAAAACAAGAAAGTATAGATAACCGTTCTAAGGGTATTGCACTGGCAGATGAAATTTGCCGGAAATATCGACGTGAAGGTCGGTTTTTTGATGAAATATTAAAGGCAGGTGAATAAAATGGAAAAACTTACCCTTGAAAAACGTCAACTTTGCGATATACAAGGAAGACTATTTGAACTTGCTCTAAAAGATAGATTAGATTGTCCATTATTTATCGAATCTTTCATGAACAGTAAAACCGCAGCCGCACTTGATGATGTCTATGATCGTTTACAATGGGCGGGCGAGGAATACATTCTTGAGGAACTGAATGATGAAATGAACGGACTCAAAAAAGCCGGCACGGTTTTTTCCTCGGAAGCAATGTATTGGATAGGGTATACCTACCGCTACTGGCATTACTACACGGGTGAGTATAGTCATGAAATATATAAAACAGCAGATGCTAAAATGATGAGCGAATGCTGGCTTGGTTTCCATACTCTTGATGTTGAAATGGCCATTGATGATTTGAAAGAGATTTATGAACTGAAATCTCATGAAAGGAATGCTTTGTGATCTGTGTAGTCCGGAAAAAGACGAATATTAATTTTTAGATAAAGGATATGACGATATGGAGAAGAGACAGGAAAAAGCGGTGAGTGAATTACAAGAGAGGTTCGAGTTCCGGAATATTCATTCCGATGAGGGTGAGCAGGCTGCAAAGATTGAAAGGCTCTGTTTTCCGCCTAACGAGGCATGCTCCAGGGATATGATGCTTAAGCGTGTTGCTAAGGCACCGGATTTGTTCCTGGTAGCAGTCGATAGGAACACGGGTAGAATAGCCGGATTCTTAAATGGACTTGCTACGAAGGAGGATTCGTTCAGGGATGAATTTTTTACAGATGCCGAGTTACATGATCCGTCAGGGGAGAATATTATGCTGTTGGGACTGGACGTGCTTCCAGAGTATCGGATGCAGGGATTGGCGCGGGAGATTATGGATTGCTACCTTAAGAGGGAACGCAAGAAAGGCAGGCGTATGGTTTTGCTGACGTGTCTTGATTCCAAGGTGGAGATGTATCAGAAGATGGGATTTGAGGATATGGGGATTGCGGATTCTACGTGGGGCGGCAGTCAGTGGCATGAGATGAGGTGTGTGCTCAGGGGGCAGGGATTATAGTTTATATAGCCGATGAGCAGAGTTCGTGGTCATGAAGCTTGAGAATCAGACAAACCGCAAATTAAAGGAGGTGTTTGATATGTATGCTCCGATAGAGGAAGGATTCATACACACGGTAATACCTGTCAAGGAGGTATGTCCGTATGGGGAACCGATCGCCAGGTCTCAGGCCCGAAGGATATTATATCGCTTGGAAGAGTTTCGGAAGGTAGAACTGGACTTTGGCGGGGTTGATTTTATGGGACAGGGATTCGCAGATGAGGTGTTCCGGGTATTTCAGAATAAGCATCCGGATATTGAGTTGATTCCGGTGAATGCGAATGAGTCGGTACTTGGTATGGTTCATCATGTGACTGCGGGAATGAGGTGATGTGCGGTGGATGCGAATGAATATATATGCCAGGATTTTGAGAAAGATAGAATCATTGAGGATTATTCTTTCGAAGTATTTTGGAAGGATGATATTACTGCGAGTGTAAATGTACACGGGGATAAGGTTAGGGTTACGCGGTATGTAAGACATCCTCTCAAACAGCTTTTTGCAGAAGATGTAATGACGAGATATCAGTTGAACCGTATTCTGGAGATGCGCTGCTGGGATAGAAGAAGAGAAGATATTGATGAGATCTTGGTGCATCTGGGACTTAAGGAGTATAATCCCTATGAGATTGTTAGGAAGACACATGGAGTGTCGTGGAATGATTATATTTGGTTCCGATTTCCAGGCGAGAAGCTGACTAGTAGGGACGTGTTGGTGAGGGATTAGGAATGTTTCGGGAGACAATTGAAAATGAGTATATTGTGATACAAGAGGGGACGAGTGAAGGAACTCAGATGAAATACCGAAAAGGAGATTATTGGTATAAGAAAGACTGCCGTGGTAAGGAAGGACTTGTGGAATATTTGGTTTCTGAGATGCTTAAATATTCGACTTTGGATTTAGCAGAATATGTAGTATATGAGTATGGATACATTAATGAAGCAAGAGGGTGCCGCAGTAAGAATTTTTTAGAGGCAGGAGAAGAACTGATAACTTTTTACCGTCTGTATTATAATGAATTCGGAAAAGATTTATCTCAGATATTGGCACTTATGGAGACAATGGAGGAACGGATAGAATATGTTATAAAATTTGTCTGGCAGAGTTGTGGATTAGATATAACAGAATATTTAAAAAAAGTATTTACGTTGGATATGCTTATTCTTAACGAAGACCGGCATTTGAATAATCTGGCAGTTGTACTTCGGGGGAATCGGTTTGTATCGGCACCAATATTCGATAATGGAATGTCCTTGTTGACGGCGAATCAGAGTGTTAATTGGCATTTCCCTGCAGAAGAGAATGTAAAAAGGGTAGTTGCAAGACCATTTTGCGGATCACATGAGAAGATGTTTCACTATTTTGGACAGGGTTTTTGTGTGGATTTTGCTGCGGTACAGCAATGGATTGAAGAGGAAGAAGATACAAATGAAAAAAAGGTCTTGAAGTATCAACTGCAGAGATATTCTTTTTTGGCAACGGAATCAATATAAGATTCTTCTGGTCAGGGAGAGGAACGGCACGTGGTCGTTGCAGGGCGGATGGGTAGACGTCAATGTATCGGTTGGGGAGAATACAGTCAAGGAAGTCGCGGAGCACTGGGTTATATTATTTGATTAAGGTGACGGAGTTATGAGAATTGTGAATCTGATAGAGAATACACCGGGAGTTCCGGGATGCAGCTATGAGCATGGTCTGAGTTTCTACATAGAGACAAAGAAGCACAGACTTCTGGCAGACAGCGGTGCAACGGATCAATTTCTGCACAATGCAGGGGTACTTGGTATTGATCTAAGCACAGTTGATACCATGATCTTAAGCCATGGACATTACGACCATGCAGGCGGGATCCGGGCGTTTTCAGGGATGAATCCGGATGCAAAGATATATCTGAGGGCTTCTGCAGGCGGGGAGTATTATCATCTGAAGGCGGATGGGGAGAAATATATCGGCATTGAAAAGGAGATTCTGAAGCTTGGGCAGTGTGTGTTTGTACAGGGAGATCTGGAGATTGATGATGAATTGTTCCTGTATACGGACGTGCCGGGAACGAGATATCCTGCGAGGGGGAACCGGCTGCTCAAGCGGAGGGAAGCGGGAGAATTCGTTCAGGATACTTTTGACCATGAACAGTGCCTTGTGATCTCACAGGATGGGAAGAGGATCTTACTGTCGGGGTGTGCACATACTGGAATATTGAATATACTGGATCGGTATAAGGAGATATTTCATTCGGAACCGGATATGGTGATCAGCGGGTTTCATCTGATGAAAGAGGGAGAGTATACTCAGGATGAGATCTTGAATATCCGGAATATTGCCCGTGAGCTGGCAGAGATGGACACAGTGTTCTATACCGGGCATTGTACGGGAGAAGAAGCCTGCGGTATCATGGAGGAGATCATGGGTGAGAAGCTTAGGGTACTGCACAGCGGTATGACAATTCTGTAATGGACTTGCGCGGATTTTCTGATTGACAAATCCTGCATTTTCGCATATGATATACCATACATGGGAAAGACAAGGAACGGAAAGAGTAACAGGCGGGGAGACCAACAGAGAGAAGCTGTCATCGGCTGAAAGCAGCTTCGGGGAGAATGTCTGTGAAGTGCATCCGGGAGTTGATTCGGTGAAAATTGGGATTCGTAGCCGGATACGGGTTTACACACGTTACGTGTATTAAGGTGGAGGACGGCCGTATTATGGATCAGTCTTCTATAAGAGTGGAACCGCGGAGTGATGCTTCGTCTCTTGATGTTTTAGAAAGAGACGGGGTTTTTTTATACCATAAATTGTTTTATGTATCTGAGAAAGAGCAGTATTATAATGTCGAATAAGGAGTGGTCCTATATGGGAATATTATCTTATATCAAGCAGGAGATCCGGGTAGTCCGGGAGCGTGACCCGGCGATCAAGTCGAATATGGAGGTCCTCTTATACCCAAGCTTCAAGGTGATCCTGCATTATCGTGTGGCGCATAAGCTGTATCGTAAGAAGCATTATTTCCTTGCCAGATGGGTGTCGCAGCGGGCGGCCAGGAAGACGGGGATAGAGATCCATCCCGGAGCAAAGATAGGGAAGGGGCTGTTCATCGACCACGGAAGCGGCGTGATCATCGGTGAGACTGCAGAGATTGGCGATAATGTGACTCTGTATCAGGGGGTGACTCTGGGAGGTACCGGCAAGGAGAAGGGCAAGCGGCATCCGACCCTTGGCGATAACGTTATGGTGAGTGCGGGGGCGAAGGTCTTAGGTTCCTTTAAGATAGGGGAGAATTCTAAGATCGGCGCCGGAAGCGTGGTGCTCAAGGAGGTGCCGCCGAACTGTACGGTGGTCGGAGTGCCGGGGCGGGTCGTGAAGATGGGAGATCAGAAGATCCCGCGGATGGATCTGGATCAGGTACATTTGCCCGACCCTATCAGTAACGATATCCGGGAGCTTCAGGCAGACAATATCCGTCTGCACAGACGGATCCGGGAGATGGAGAAGCGTATGCGCTGTATGAGATCGCAGGAGATCAAGATACTTGATACAGAGACTAAGGGCACAGATAATCCTGATTCGCGCGGTTTATAATAGAAAAGAGAAAAAGGAGAAGAAACAAGTCATGAAACTGTATAACACATTATCTAAGAGAAAAGAAGAATTTACCCCGTTGGAGGAAGGTAAGGTCAGGATGTATGTATGCGGACCTACCGTGTATAATTTCATCCATATCGGGAATGCAAGGCCGATGATCGTATTCGATACGGTGAGAAGGTATTTCGAGTACAAGGGCTATGACGTGAATTATGTGTCGAATTTTACGGATGTGGATGACAAGATCATCAAGAAGGCCATTGAGGAAGGAGTTACCTCAGACGAGATCTCCAAGCGGTATATCGCGGAGTGCAAGAAAGATATGGAAGGGATGAATGTGAAGCCTGCCACCACGCATCCCCTTGCCACGGAGGAGATCAGCGGGATGATCGAGATGATTAGCGCCCTGATCGAGAAGGGCTATGCCTATGAGAAGAACGGCACAGTGTATTTCCGTACCCGCAAGTTCTCGGATTATGGGAAATTGTCTCACAAGAACTTAGATGACCTGCGTTCCGGCGAGCGTTCTCTTCTGGTGACAGGGGAGGATGAGAAGGAGGATCCGCTGGACTTCGTATTGTGGAAGCCGAAGAAGGAGGGAGAGCCGTCCTGGGAGTCTCCGTGGAGCGACGGACGTCCGGGCTGGCATATCGAGTGTTCCGAGATGTCGAAAAAGTATCTGGGTGAGCAGATCGATATCCATGCCGGCGGCGAGGATCTGGTGTTCCCGCATCATGAGAATGAGATCGCCCAGAGCGAGGCGTCAAACGGCAAGGAATTTGCAAAATACTGGATGCACAATGCATTTCTGAATATTGATAACCGCAAGATGAGCAAGTCTCTCGGCAACTTCCGTACTGTTCGTGAGATCAGCGAGCAGTTTGATCTGCAGGTGCTCCGTTTCTTCATGCTGAGCGCACATTACAGAAGCCCGCTGAATTTCAGCGCGGATCTGATGGAGGCATCTAAGAGCGGGTTAGAGCGTATCGTCAATGCAGCGGACCACCTTAGATTTTTGATGGGAAATGCAAAGGCGGAGAAGATGAGTGATGAAGAAGCGGCTGCATATGCGAAGACGGAAGAGTATGTGAAGGCGTTCGAGACTGCCATGGAGGATGATTTTAATACGGCGGATGCCGTTGCGGCTGTATTTGACTTGGTAAAATACAGCAATACCACGTCAAATGAAGGCAGTTCTAAGGAATACCTTGAGAAGTTACTGGCTCTTCTTACGAAGCTTACGGATGTCCTTGGACTGACGGTAGAGCGCAAGGAGGAGATGCTGGATGCCGAGATCGAGAAACTGATCGAAGAGCGTCAGGCGGCGCGTAAGGCGAAGGATTTCGCCAGGGCGGACGCGATCCGTGATGAATTGCTTGAGAAGGGGATCGTTCTCAAGGACACGAGAGAAGGGGTGCAATGGAAGAGAGCGTAAGCATGGAGGAGATATTCGAGATGCGGAAGGTGAATATCAAGGAGTATTCGCCTCTTACTCTGGCGTATATCGGAGATGCCGTCTATGACCTGATCATCCGTACACTGGTGGTGAATAAAGGGAATCAGCAGGTGCAGAAGCTCCATAAGGAGACGATCACCATGGTACAGGCTTCTGCCCAGGCACGTATGATCACTGCTCTGAACGACCAATTGTCAGAAGAAGAGCATGCGGTGTACAAGCGGGGAAGGAACGCAAAGAGCGCGTCTCCGGCCAAGAACCAGTCGATTTCCGATTATCATAAGGCGACCGGATTCGAAGCATTATTGGGATATCTGTATCTGAAAAATGATTGGAAGAGGATGATGGAACTGATCAAGACGGGGCTGGAAGCGTTATAAGCTGCAGTTTCGGTCGATGTTTGTCAGAGAAAATGGAGAGAAACAGAATGCAGGATAAAGAGCGGGAAAGAAATGAAAATCTCATAGAAGGGCGGAATGCGGTGTTAGAGGCATTCCGCGCCGGAAAAACGATTGATAAATTGCTGGTGCTGGACGGATGTCAGGATGGACCTGTCAGGAGTATTGTGCGGGAAGCAAAGAAGCAGGATACCCTGATACAATTTGTGGCGAAGGAGCGTTTGTCACAGATTTCCGAGACAGGAAAGCATCAGGGGGTGATCGCCTATGCGGCGGCGTATGCCTATGCCGAGGTGGAGGATATGCTCCAGGCCGCCGGCGCTAAGGGGGAGGATCCGTTCCTGATCCTTCTGGATAATATCGAAGATCCGCATAATCTGGGAGCGATCATCCGTACTGCCAATCTGGCGGGCGCCCACGGTGTGATCATCCCCAAGAGACGGGCGGCAGGGCTTACGGCGACGGTGGCGAAGGCATCCGCCGGAGCGATTAACTATACGCCGGTGGCGAAGGTGACGAACCTTACCAAGACCATGGAAGAACTTAAGAAGAAGGGAATGTGGTTCGTGTGCGCCGATATGGACGGAGAGCAGATGTACCGCCTGAATCTGACCGGGCCGATGGGATTGGTCATTGGCAGTGAAGGCGAAGGCGTGAGCCGTCTGGTGAAGGAGAACTGTGACTTTATAGCCGGTATACCGATGAGGGGAGACATAGACTCCCTGAATGCGTCGGTGGCGGCGGGAGTGCTGGCATATGAGATCGTGAGACAGAGATTGTCGAAATGAGCAGGCAGGAGCAATATATGGCGGATTATGAGCAGATGACGGACGAGCAGTTGATCGGGAAGCTGCGTCAGGGTGATAAGAATATCATTGATTACATCATGGAAAAATATAAGAATCTGGTGCGCAAAGAGGCCAATGCCATGTATCTGCTTGGAGGGGAGAATGACGACCTGATCCAGGAGGGTATGATCGGCCTTTTTAAGGCAGTCCAGGATTATGATGTGCGGCAGGAGACGTCCTTTTACAGTTTTGCGAGACTCTGCATTACAAGGCAGATGTATTCAGCCATCGAGGCGTCCAAAAGGAAGAAGCACAGTCCGTTGAATTTCTATATATCGCTCTATGAGACGAGTGAAGAGCAGGAGCCGCTTATGGAGACGATGGCGGCAGGGCATGAGAGCAATCCGGAGGAACTGCTGGTCAGCCGGGAATATGCAGAATTGCTGGAGATCAAGCTTGGGGAGAGCCTGAGCGATCTGGAGAACAGGGTTCTCTATCTGCATCTTCTGGGGACGGATTATAAGACGATCGCCCGTCTGCTGGATAAGAGCCCGAAGACGGTCGATAATGCACTGCAGCGCATTAAAGGGAAGACGGAGAAGATATTGAAGGCGGAGAAGTAAGAAGTTGGATCAATTTGGCTTGATGCGGGGATGTTTTATGACAGATGTCAAAAAACATCCCCGTTTTCGTTAAGAACAGTTTTTTGCCTTACTGGATTTGAAACAATTTGATGATAATGTATAAAATAATTGACAGAATAATAAATAATGTTTACTATTATATATTATTGGGAGGTAAGATGGATGGGAAAAAGAACGGCAGTTATATTGCCAAAAACGCAGGATATCCTTGAACAGATGGGTGAACAGATTAAATTGGCCAGACTCCGTAGAAAATTATCCACAGAATTGGTTGCAGAACGTGCAGGAATCAGCCGGGCAACATTATGGTCAATCGAGAAAGGTTCCCCTACTGTGGCAATCGGAATGTATGCGGCAGTATTGCATGCGTTAAATAATATGGATCAAGATCTGCTGTTGATTGCAAAGGATGATGAATTGGGGAGAAAATTGCAGGATTTAGAATTAATAACCAGGAAACGTGCGCCAAAGGAAAGAAGAAGGTCGTAATGGAAGAAAAAGTAATCTATGTATATGAGAATTGGAGTACTGACGTACCAGCGCTACTTGGTAGATTATATGTCTCACATATTAGAGGAAAAGAACAGTTCTCATTCGAGTATGATACTCAATGGTTAACCGCTGAGACATCTAAATTTTTTCTTGATCCAGATCTGGATTTATATAGCGGGAGACATTTTGTGCCTATGGATAAAAGAATGTTTGGTATCTTTGCTGATTCTTGCCCAGATAGATGGGGGAGACTTTTGATGAGAAGAAGGGAAGCTGTACTGGCGAAAAGGGAAGAGCGAAAACCGAGAAAGCTAGGAGAAAGCGACTATTTGTTAGGCGTGTACGACAAAGCTCGTATGGGAGCATTAAGGTTTAAAACCGAAAGAAATGGCTTGTATTTGTCAGATGATCAGGAATTAGCAACACCTCCGTGGACAACTTTGCGAACATTGGAATCTGCCTGCTGGGGATTTGAACATGATGAGAGCGGTACGGAAACAAAGTGGCTGAGGCAGATTCTGGCACCAGGATCCTCTCTGGGCGGTGCCAGACCAAAAGCGACTGTACAGGATGAGAAAGGGAATCTTTGGATTGCAAAATTTCCGTCAAAGTACGATGAATATAATTCGGGAGCATGGGAAAAGGTAGTACATGATCTGGCAAAATTGTGTGAATTGGATGTACCGGAATCAAGGCTAGAAACCTTTTCAAAAAACGGTTCTACTTTTTTGGTGAAAAGATTCGATAGAGATGGTGAAAGGAGAATTCATTTTTCATCAGCGATGACTTTGCTTGGGAAAAATCAAGTCTAGTGGAGCGGAGCCAGAGAAAGATTTAAAGGAGTTATGGAGAAGAATTGTATTTGGTATGTCAGTATCGAATACGGATGATCATTTAAGAAACCACGGATTCATTTTAACAGAAAAAGGGTGGAAATTATCACCCATTTATGATGTGAATCCGGTTCCATACGGAGAGTCATTATCACTGAATGTAGATTTGGATGATAATAGAATTTCTATAGATCTTGTAAGAAGTGTGGCACAATATTTTGGCATAAATACAGAAGAGGCAGAAAAAGAAAGTAGGAAGATAATGGAGATAGTGAGTAAAAATTGGGAACGGATTGCAGAAAAAAATAGATTATCACGAAACGCCTGTAGATACATGGAGACCGCATTCGAAATGGCAATCAAGGGTTGCTGCAAAAAATGAGTTTATGCTGTTGTATAATTTGACTTGATGCGGGGAGGTATTATGACAAGTGTCATAATACCTCCCCGTTTTCGATAAGAATGGTCTTTTTCCCTGCTGGGTCCGTACCGATCAATGTAAGGCTGTCACCCAATGTATGAAATAGCTTATGTGTGCATAGGTGACAGGCATTAAGTTTCTGTTCTGATATCTCCAAGATGATCTGGTCCGCCATATCAGGGGCAGTATTTGAGTAAGAGATAAAACCGCTTTCTGCCATGACAGCGTCCGTGCGGACGGGAAAGCAGCCTTTCAGGCTGCCGGGATAAATGTGAAGCTGCAGGCGGCGCGCATTTATATCTGATTTGGTTAAGTCCTTCCATGTGGATCCGGGAAGACAATGGATGAGGTAAGGGAAGAGATCAAGAAAAGAAGTTCTGGGAATCAGGAATAATTACTGCCGTGCGGTCAGATATCTGTTATACTTATGGAAGAAAGGGGAAGGAGTAGAAAGAATTATGGAACAGAAGCAATTTACATTTCCCGGGATGGAATATAGAAGACCGGATTTTGAGAAGATCAGCGGACAGGCAGAGGAGCTTACAGACCGGGTGAAGACAGCCAGGTCCTATGAAGCGGTGAAAGCTTGTCTTATGGAGATGGAAGAGATCACGAAGCACATGGAGACGGCGATTACTATCGTATCGATCAGGCATACCATAGATACGAGGGATGAGTTCTATGAGAAGGAAGATGCGTTCCTGAGGGCGAAGATGCCGGAAGTGACGCCGGGGCTTCTTGCGCTTAAGGAGTCATTCATGAATTCGGCGTTTCGGGCAGAGCTTGAAGAGGAATACGGCAGTCAGATGTTTGTGTCCATGGAGCTTGAGAAGAAGACATTTTGCGAAGAGAATATTCCGTTGATGCAGAAAGAAGCTCTTCTTACCAGTGAGTATGAGAAGATCATGGCGGCGGCGGAGATTCCCTTTGAGGGAGAAACAAGGAATCTGTATGGGATTCAGAAGTTCTTTGAGCATGAGGACAGAGAAGTGCGTTCGGCTGCTTACAGGGAATATGCTGCATTCTATCACAGCCATGAGGAACGTCTGGAAGAGATCTGGGATGAGCTGATCAAGATCCGCACGCAGATGGCGAAGAATCTGGGATACGAGAACTTTATCCCGGTAGGCTACATGCAGCAGGGGCGAACAGATTACGGACAGGAGGAAGTGGCATATTTCCGCAGGCAGGTGCGGGAATATGCGGTGCCTTTGTGTGCGAAGCTGTATGAGATGCAGCGGAATCGTCTGGGAGTGGATACCCTGATGGCATATGATGAGAAGCGTGTCTTCCCTGACGGCAATGCGGTTCCGGCGGGGGATGAGGACTTCATGATATCCCAGGCGCAGAAGATGTATCATGATATCAGTCCGGAGACAGGGGAGTTCGTGGATTTCATGATCGGGCATGAGTTGCTGGATCTTAAGAACAAGCCGGGAAAGGCATCTACCGGATATATGACGATTCTGCCGGATTATCTGGCTCCTTTTGTGTTCGCGTGTCTGAATCATACGACCTTTGACGCACAGGTTCTGACACATGAGATGGGCCATGCGTTTGCAGGATATATGGCGATGCGGGAACAGCCGTTTTCTGCTTATTATTTTTCTGCCACTGATATCTCTGAGATCCACTCCATGAGTATGGAACAGTTTGCATATAAATATGCGGAGATGTTCTTTGGGGAGCAGGCGGATAAGTATCGGTTCGCACATCTGCAGGATGCGCTGATGCTGGTACCTTTTGGGACGGCGGTAGACGAATTCCAGCATATCTGTTATGGGAATCCGGAGCTCACGCCAAGAGAGAGGACATTGGAGTGGAAGAAGCTTGAGGAAATATACATGCCGTGGCGCAAGTATGATGCCGATGATTTCTTTGACCGGGGCGGATTCTGGTATCATAAGCTGCATATATTCTTGTATCCGTTCTATTATATTAACTATATCCTCACGACGGTGGGGGCGATGGAGTTCGCAGCGAAGAATGCCAAAGACCATGAGAAGGCATGGGAGGATTATCTGAAATTGTGTAAATGCGGCGGCAGTATGAGCTATCTGGAAACATTGAAGTATGCGGGCCTGTCGGTTCCTTTCGAGGATGGAAGTGTGAGACGGGCGGTGGAATATATAGAAGGAGTATTGCTTCCGGGAGAGAAACGTTAACTTTTGTCATAAAAAATGGAAAAAGTTATTGACAAGACTGGCCAAGTTATTGTATAGTATCAATGTTGCATATCGTATGTGCGCTGCCTTGGCTCAGTCGGTAGAGCGTCGCCTTGGTAAGGCGGAGGTCGGCGGTTCGATTCCGCTAGGCAGCTTATAAGGGACTATCAGATAGGAGATAGCCCCTTTTTTTGAACCTTGAAATGTTAGTACAGCAATGCTGTACTAGTCCTTTGTGGACGAGAAACAGGAACGTGAAGGCGTTTTATGTCAGAGAGGAGGAACTGTATGAAGGCATACAGCAGCAAGCTGCCGAAGGATTATCCGATAGCCATTAAACCAATGGGAGAGATCGCAGGATACCCGGTTCGGCCGGGAATGTTCGATATCAATGGGGTGACAGTGCTTCCAAGAGGGGTGAATTTCACAATTCACACACATTATGGGAATTATTGTGAGCTTCTCCTGTTTCACAGAGGAGAGGCGGAGCCGTATGCAGTGCTTCCGTTTCCGGATGAGTACAAGATTGGGGATGTGTACTCGATGATCGTATTCGGTCTGGATATCCATGAATTCGAGTATGCATACCGGATCGACGGGCCTTATCAGCCGGAGAAGGGGTTGCTGTTCAAGCGGGAGAATGTGATCCTGGATCCTTACGCGAGGGCGATCGCGGGATGGCGCGGATGGGGCGACCGGAAGGTGGGCGCTTACCATGCGAGAGTGGTAGAGGATAAGTTCGACTGGGGAGATATGCCGCAGTCCAACAGGGAGATGTGCGACCTGGTCATCTACGAACTGCATGTCAGGGGATTTACCAGGCATCCGTCCTCAGGCGTGGAGCACCGGGGGACATTTGCAGGGTTGATGGAGAAGATACCGTATTTGAAAGAGCTGGGGGTCAATGCGGTGGAACTGATGCCGATCTTTGAATTCGACGAGATGCGGGATGTGCGTGAGGTGGACGGACAGAGGCTTCTGGATTACTGGGGTTATAATCCGGTCGGGTTCTTCGCGCCCAACACCAGTTATGCGGCGACGGAGGAATACAATCACGAAGGAAGAGAGTTGAAAGAGCTGATCAAAGCGCTTCATGACAATGGGATCGAGGTGATCCTGGATGTGGTCTTCAACCATACGGCGGAAGGCAATGAGAACGGACCGTCATTCTGTTTTAAGGGCTTGGATAACAAGGTATACTATATGCTGACGCCGGACGGCAATTATTATAATTTCAGCGGATGCGGGAATACGCTGAACTGCAATCATCCCATTGTGAAACTGTTGATCCTGGAATGCTTAAGATACTGGACGGTCAGCTACCGGGTGGATGGATTCCGGTTCGATCTTGCGAGCATCCTGGGGAGAAATGAGGACGGTTCGCCGATGAACAATCCGCCCCTTCTTCGAAGCCTCTCTTATGATCCGGTATTAAGCAATGTCAAACTGATTGCCGAGGCGTGGGATGCGGGCGGTATGTACCAGGTGGGCAGCTTCCCGGCAAGCAGGCGTTGGGCGGAATGGAACGGAAGATACAGAGATTCGGTCAGAGGGTTTCTGAAAGGGGAGAATTGGGAAGCCTGGAATGCGGCGTGGAGCATAGCCGGTTCAGGAGATATCTACGGCAAAGAATTTTCCGATGATTCGAAGAGTTATGCAGGATATAATTCCTGTGTGAATTTCCTGACCTGTCATGACGGATTTACCTTGTATGACCTATATTCCTACAATGTAAAGCATAATGAGAAGAATGGATGGAACAACAAAGACGGGTCGGATGACAACAGGAGTTGGAACTGCGGTGCGGAGGGAGAGACAGACAAACCGGAGGTGCTTAAGCTTCGTTACCGTATGATCCGCAATGCATGTGCCGTGCTTATGTGCAGCAGGGGGACGCCCATGTTTTTTGCCGGGGATGAATTCGGGAATACGCAGTATGGCAACAATAACTGTTATTGTCAGGACAATGAGGTGTCCTGGCTTGATTGGGGATATCTTGAGAAGAACCGGGAATTGTTCGAATTCTTCAGATTCATGATTGATTATCGAAAGAAACATCCGATCATCCGCCGGAAACTACCGGATGCAGTCTGCGGAATGGGACCGATCCATGCTCATAGTGCTTTGGCAGATGTGTTGAACGTGCCCAGAGATGCACGGACTTTTTCTATCGGTTTTGCGGGATATGACAAGGAAAAAGGGAAGGACGATTTAGTGTATGTATCCGTGAATACCCACTGGGAGGATGTGAAGATTACACTGCCGCATCTTGAGAATATGGCTGCATGGCATCTAAGCGTCAACACGTATGGAGATTGGGAAGGCCGGTACTGCTATGAAGAAGGCAGCGAGGTGCGCATTGACGGTGAATTTGTCATGCGTCCCCGGTCTGTGGCTGTATTTACCGGACGGGCATTTTGAGGATAAAGCGCCCGGAAGCTTAAAACTGCCTTGTTTCACGGTATTATTTGTGATAAAATGGCACTGGTTAATATATTTAGGAAAGGAGAGGCTGCCTGACAGATTCGTTTGCCGACAGGAGTGATGCGGGCAGCAGGAGTATAATGGGAGAAGAGATTGTTTCTAAGAATTTTATAGAACAGGAGATAGATAAGGATCTTGCAGAAGGAGTATATTCTGAGGTGTGTACCAGGTTCCCGCCAGAGCCCAACGGGTATCTTCATATCGGACACGCCAAGTCGATCCTTCTGAATTCCGGGCTGGCGAAGAAATATAACGGAACCTTCCATCTGAGGTTCGACGACACCAATCCGACCAAGGAGGATATGGAATTTGTAGAGTCGATCAAGGAGGATGTGAAGTGGCTTGGCGCCGACTGGAAGGAACACCTGTATTTTGCATCGGATTATTTTGAAGTGATGTATGAGTGTGCGGTCAAATTGATCAAGAAGGGGAAGGCGTTCGTCTGTGACCTGACTGCCGACGAGATCCGTGAATACCGGGGCACGCTTAAGGAACCAGGGAAGAACAGTCCGTACCGCGACCGTCCTGTGGAGGAGAATCTTCGGCTCTTTGAAGAGATGAAGGACGGGAAATACAAGGACGGAGAGAAGGTATTGCGCGCCAAGATCGATATGGCATCTCCGAACATCAACATGCGTGATCCGGTGATTTACCGTGTGGCGCATATGGCGCACCACAATACGGGAGACAGATGGTGCGTTTACCCGATGTATGATTTCGCACATCCGATTGAGGATGCGGTGGAGAAGATCACTCATTCCATCTGTACCTTGGAATTCGAGGATCACAGACCGCTCTACGACTGGGTGGTGAAGGAATGTGAATTCGACCCGGCGCCGCGTCAGATCGAGTTCGCCAAGCTGTATCTGACCAATGTGGTGACTGGAAAGAGATATATCAAGAAGCTGGTAACGGACGGTATCGTGGACGGATGGGACGACCCAAGGCTTGTCTCTATCGCAGCGCTCAGAAGAAGAGGCTTCACGCCGGAGTCTCTGCAGATGTTTATCGAGATGTGCGGGGTATCGAAGAGCCAGAGTTCCGTGGATTATGCCATGCTTGAGTATTGCATCAGAGAGGATCTGAAGTTAAAGCGTCCCCGCATGATGGCGGTCTTAGACCCGATCAGGCTGGTGATCGACAATTATCCGGAAGGCGCGACAGAGTATCTGGAGGTGGAGAATAATCTGGAGAATCCGGAGCTTGGAATGCGTAAGATTCCGTTTGGCCGGGAATTGTACATTGAGCGGGAGGATTTCATGATCGAGCCGCCGAAGAAGTATTTCCGTCTGTTCCCGGGCAACGAAGTGCGCCTGATGCACGCTTACTTCGTCAAATGTGTAAGCTATGAGACGGATGAGAACGGCAATGTGACGGTGGTACATGCAACCTATGACCCGGAGACGAAGTGCGGGACAGGCTTCACCGGACGGAAGGTCAAGGGAACGATCCATTGGGTGGCGGCGCCTTACGCGAAGCAGGCAGAGGTGCGGCTGTATGAGAATCTGGTGGACGAGGAGAAGGGCGTCTATAATAAGGAAGACGGGTCCCTGAACCTGAATCCGAATTCTCTGACCGTCCGTAAGGATTGCTACGTGGAGGACAGCTTTGCGGATGCGAAGGGTCATGACAGCTTCCAGTTTGTGCGGAATGGGTATTTCTGCATTGATTCTAAGGATTCTGTGCCGGAGGCGCTGGTATTCAACCGAATCGTGTCGCTTAAGAGTTCTTTCAAGCTGCCGAAGTAGAAGTTTGATGTGGCTGCCGCAGATCAGATATGTTCCATTTCATTCTGCGGCAGCCTTTTTCGTGGAGGAGAATTGCGGTGAATGAGTTGACGATGAGTCTTAAGAGCCGTTCCAGGCTGCCTCTCTATGAACAGATTTACAGCTATATTAAGACGGATATCCAACAAGGACGGATCGCTTATGGTGAGAAGTTGCCGTCCACACGGGCATTGTCGAAGCATCTGGAAGTCAGCAGGAGTACGGTGGAGCTTGCCTATGAGCAGCTTCTGTCGGAAGGTTACATTGAGTCGGAGCCGTATAAGGGGTTCTTCGTAGCGCAGACGGAGGAATTGTACCATCTGGTGAGGGAGCGCAAGCAGGCTTCTGCCGTTAAGCGGGAAGAGAAGAAGTACCGGTATGATTTCTCACCCAATGGAGTCGATCTTCGAAGCTTCCCCTACAATGCCTGGAGGAAGCTGTCCAAAGACATCCTGGTCGATGACAGGACAGAGCTGTTCCGTTCCGGTGATTCCAAGGGCGAGTATGGATTCCGTAATGCGATCTGCAGCTATCTCCATCAGGCCAGGGGGGTGAACTGTTCCCCGGAGCAGATAATTGTCGGTGCAGGGAGCGATTATATCCTGATGCTCCTGAGTATGGTATTAGGGCGGGAGCACCGGATCGCATTCGAGAATCCGGCGTATAAGCAGGCGTATCGCATGGCAAATGCGCTGGATTACGAGACGGTGCCGGTGTCCCTTGACAGGAATGGAATGAAGGTGTCGGAGTTGGAGGAGACGGGGGCGGATATTGCATACGTGACCCCGTCTCACCAGTATCCCACCGGGATCGTGATGCCCATCAACCGGAGAATGGAGCTGCTTCGGTGGGCGGCGAAGGAGGAAGGGCGGTATATCGTGGAGGATGATTATGACAGCGAGTACCGCTATAAAGGGAAGCCGATTCCCGCGCTTAAGGGGTATGATGCCCATGAGAAGGTGATCTATCTGGGTACATTTTCCAAATCGATCGCCCCGGCGATCCGCTTAAGCTATATAGTGCTGCCGGGACCGCTTCTGGAGGAATACGAGAGAAGGAATGATTTCGTACACTCTACCGTCTCCAAGGTGGACCAGATGATCGTGCAGAGGTTTATCGAAGAGGGGTATTATGAACGGCATCTCAACAAGACGAGAGCGCTGTATAAGAGCCGGCACGATGTGCTGATCGAAGGGCTTAAGAGTATGTCGGACATCCTGACCATATCCGGGGAGCACGCGGGAGTCCATCTGCTGCTGACATTTCGCAATGGGATGACGGAGGAAGAGCTGATCCAAAGAGCTAAGGCGGAGGATATCCGGGTGTATGGGATGTCGGATTACTGGATCGGGAAGAGAGAGGAAACGGAAGCGACCATTCTGCTTGGTTATGCGAATCTTACAGAGGAGCAGATCAGGGAAGCGGCGGAGATATTGAATCGATGTTTTCGTTGAGTTTGCCCCTAAAAAGTACCGTTTGCCACAAAAAACAGATTCTATGCAGTAAAAACTTTATAATAATTGAGAAAGTTTGGACTGCAGAACGCTGCGTTCAATCTGTATATTTAAGAGGCGATACGGAGGAAAGGATATGGGAGCAGCAAAGAAGAGAACGAAGGTAGAATTAGTGTTGATGATATTGGTGACGGCATCGATCGTGCGTCAATTCTTCCTGGGGAATTATCACAATATGTTCCTGGGGGTACTGACGCTGATCCTTTTTATGGTGCCGAAGCTTATCGAGAAGAAGCTTGGGGTGAGTATTCCTGCAGGATTGCAGGCGGTGATCCTGATTTTCATATTTTCCGCGGAGATCTTAGGGGAGATCCATGCGTTCTATGTGAAGATATCCATCTGGGATACCATGTTACATACGACCAACGGATTCTTGATGGCGGCGATCGGGTTTGCCATGATCGATATATTTAACCGGAGCGAACGGTTTTCTATTAAGATGTCGCCGTATTTTGTGGCGTTTGTGGCATTCTGCTTCTCCATGACGGTAGGGGTGCTGTGGGAGTTCTTCGAATTCGGGATGGACTGGTTCTTCCAGACAGATATGCAGAAGGATTGGATCCTGCCTGCGATCAGTTCAGTCAAGCTGAATCCGGACGGCGCGAATGTGCCGGTGAAGGTGGCCGTTGATTCCCTGGTGGTCAACGGGCAGGAGTGGAATCTCGGCGGTTATCTGGATGTGGGGATCGTGGATACGATGAAGGACCTGATGGTGAACTTTATCGGAGCGGTGGTGTTCTCTGTCGTGGGGGTGCTGTATCTGAAGCAGAGAGGGAGAGGGAAGCTGGCGGCTTCGCTGATTCCGCAGGTGAGGGAGGAAGAAGAGTAAAAAGGCTATAATAGCAATGTAAAGTCTATATTCAAGGCCAAAACCGATATTCCTAAAAAGATATCGGTTTTTTGTTGATAAGACGGAAAATGTCTTTGAGTGAAGATCAAAAAGCCGTAAATAGAGGAATTATAGAAAAAATGTAATGAATTAACATACTTCATTACATTTTGACGGGGAATTTATGGATTCTGACGGGGCTGCAGCTTGTCGTATGGACATCATAGCCGTCAGACACTGTTTATAATTAGGAAAGGAGCCGCAAATATGAAAATTGAATTATTTGAACATAATCAGACAGTGTATCAGGCGGCTCTGGATATGCTTAAGACAACGGGCAAAGCGGCAATTGTGCATCCTACGGGTACGGGAAAATCCTTTATTGGGTTCAAGCTGTGTGAAGATTACCCGGATCAGACCATATGCTGGCTGTCGCCGTCAGAATACATCTTCCGGACTCAGGTAGAGAATCTGGCGGCGAGCTTAGAGAAGAATGGGACGTTATCTGGCGACACAGGGAGAAATGAAAACCGTAATGCGCGGATGTCGGCAGAAACGAATAGCGGGAACGGTTTCAAGGATGTGCTTGAAAATGTCAGATTTTACACCTATGCAAAGTTGATGTCAATGTCGGAGACGGAATTAGGGAAGATTCATCCCGACTACATTATATTAGATGAATTCCACCGCTGCGGCGCGGCCATGTGGGGGCAGGGAGTGCAGAAATTGTTATCCATGTACCCAAAGGCCAGGGTGCTGGGGCTTTCGGCAACGGCGATCCGCTACCTGGATAACCAGCGGGATATGTCAGACGAGCTATTCGATGGGAATGTGGCTTCGGAGATGACCCTTGGCGAGGCGATCGTGCGGGGCATCTTAAGTCCGCCCAAGTATGTGCTGTCCGTATTCTCTTATCAGAAGGATCTGGCAAAATATGAAAGACGGGTGCGGATGGCGAAAAGCAGGGTCATCCGGGATGAGGGAGAGAAGCAGTTAGAAGCTCTTCGTCATGCGTTGGAGCAGGCAGACGGGCTGGATGAGATCTTCCGTAAACATATGAAGAACCGTTCAGGGAAATATATTGTCTTCTGTGCCAATTATGAGCACATGACGGAAATGATCGGGAAGGCGCCGGAATGGTTTGGGAAGGGCCTATTCCGATGATCCGGAGACAAGTCAGGCATTTGCGGATTTTAAGGCGGATGGGAGCAGGCATCTGAAACTACTGTACTGCATTGACATGTTAAATGAAGGAGTCCATGTGGAGGATGTGGACGGAGTGGTTCTGCTTCGGCCCACGGTGTCGCCGATCATTTACAAACAGCAGATCGGACGGGCGTTGTCAGCGGGAAAGAAGAAAGATGCAGTTATCTTCGATATTGTGCTGAATATAGAGAATCTGTACAGTATCGGGACGATTGAGGAAGAGATGCAGGTTGCTGTGTCCTATTATCATTTCCTTAACCGCGAGGATGAGATTGTCAATGAGCATTTCAGGGTGATAGATGAGGTGCAGGACTGTATTGCACTTTTTGAGAAGTTAGAGGAGACGCTGACAGCTTCCTGGGACTTGATGTATGCGTATGCGAAGCAGTATTACCAGGAGCATGGGAATCTGGAGGTGCCGGTGCGGTATCAGACGGAGGAAGGATATGGACTTGGCCGGTGGCTGCTGACGCAGAGGAAGGTCCGTGCCGGGGAGAAGTATGGTGTGCTTTCGGCAGACCGGATCCAGAAGCTTGACCGGATCGGGATGGTCTGGGGAAGCTACCGGGATCTTTCCTGGGAGCGGTATTTCGCAGAGGCGAGAAAGTATTATGAAGAGCATGGGAACCTGAATACCAGTGTAAATGATGTGGCGGATTCGGGGATCCGGCTTGGTGCATGGATCTGTCAGCTTCGGACTTACCGGAAGAGCGGGATCCAGAAAGGTTATTTGACAGAGGAACGGATCCGGGTGCTTAACGAGATCGGGATGGTCTGGGATGTGCCGGATTATCTGTGGGAAGAGAACTTCATAGAATGTCTGCAGTATTACCGGGAGCATGGGAATCTGGATATTCTTAATGCATACATTTCACCCAAAGGATTGAAGATCGGCGGTTGGATCCGGAGGCAGCGGTTACTGCGGAAAGGGAAGACCAGCGGAGCGAAGCTTACGCAGGAGCAGATCGCCCGGTTGGATGAGATCGGGATGGCCTGGAAGACGAAGCCGGAGCAGCAGTGGGACAAGGGCTATACGGAGGCGAAGGCTTATTATGAGGCGTATGGGAATCTCAATGTGCCGGTATCTTATGTAAGTCCGTCCGGGTATAAATTAGGACACTGGATCGTGGACAGGCGGGAGAAAGGGAAAGCGAAGCATTCGGCAGAACGGCAGGAGCAGTTAGATGCGCTTAGAATGGTCTGGGTGAAGCCGGAGCCGAACGGATATCTTCATATCGGACACGCCAAATCAATCCTTCTGAATTCTGGTCTGGCGAAGAAATATAACGGAACCTTTCATCTGAGGTTCGACGACACCAATCCGACCAAGGAGGATATGGAGTTTGTGGAATCTATCAAGGAGGATGTGAAGTGGCTCGGCGCAGACTGGAAGGAGCACCTGTATTTTGCGTCGGATTATTTTGAAGTGATGTATGAATGTGCGGTCAAGCTGATCAGGAAGGGGAAGGCATTCGTCTGCGACCTGACGGCCGACGAGATCCGGGAATACCGTGGTACTCTTAAGGAACCCGGGAAGAACAGCCCATACCGCGACCGTCCTGTGGAGGAGAATCTGCGGCTCTTTGAAGAGATGAAGGACGGGAAATACAAGGACGGCGAGAAGGTCTTGCGTGCCAAGATCGATATGGCGTCCCCGAATATCAACATGCGTGATCCGGTGATCTACCGTGTGGCGCACATGGCGCATCACAATACGGGGGATCGGTGGTGTATCTACCCGATGTATGATTTCGCGCACCCGATCGAGGATGCGGTGGAGAAGATCACCCATTCTATCTGTACGTTGGAATTCGAGGATCACAGACCGCTCTATGACTGGGTGGTGAAGGAATGTGAATTCGACCCGGCGCCGCGTCAGATCGAGTTTGCCAAGCTGTATCTGACCAATGTGGTAACCGGCAAGAGATACATCAAGAAGCTGGTAATGGACGGTATCGTGGACGGCTGGGATGATCCGAGGCTTGTGTCCATTGCGGCGCTTAGAAGAAGAGGATTCACCCCGGAATCCCTGCAGATGTTTATCGAGATGTGCGGGGTGTCTAAGAGCCAGAGTTCCGTAGACTATGCCATGCTTGAATATTGTATCAGAGAAGATCTGAAGTTAAAGCGTCCGCGTATGATGGCAGTCTTAGATCCGATCAGGCTGGTGATCGACAATTATCCTGAAGGTGAGACGGAGTATCTGGAAGTGGAGAATAATCTGGAGAATCCTGAACTTGGGATGCGCAAGCTTCCGTTTGGCCGGGAGTTGTATATTGAGCGGGAGGACTTCATGATCGAGCCTCCGAAGAAGTATTTCCGTCTGTTCCCGGGCAATGAAGTGCGCCTGATGCACGCATATTTTGTCAAATGTATAAGCTATGAGACGGATGAGAACGGCAATGTGACGGTTGTACACGCAACCTACGACCCGGAGACGAAGTGCGGGACAGGATTCACCGGGCGGAAGGTCAAGGGAACGATCCACTGGGTAGCGGCGCCTTATGCGAAGCAGGCTGAGGTGCGCCTCTATGAGAATCTGGTGGACGAGGAGAAGGGCGTCTATAATAAGGAGGACGGTTCTCTGAATCTGAACCCGAATTCTCTGATCGTCCGCAAGGACTGCTATGTGGAGGACAGCTTTGCGGATGCGAAGGGCTGCGACAGCTTCCAGTTTGTGCGGAACGGATACTTCTGTATCGATTCTAAGGATTCCGCGCCGGAGGCGTTGGTATTTAACCGGATCGTGTCGCTTAAGAGTTCTTTTAAGTTGCCGAAGTAAATGGCAGTGTGATGATATGAATGAGTTGACGATGAATCTTAAGAGCTGTTCTAAGATTCCTCTCTATGAGCAGATCTACGGCTACATTAAGACAGACATCCAGCAGGGGCGGTTCGCGTACGGTGAGAAGCTGCCGTCCACGCGGGCATTGTCAAAGCATCTGGAGGTCAGCAGGAGTACGGTGGAGCTTGCCTATGAGCAGCTTTTATCGGAAGGGTATATTGAGTCAAAGCCGTATAAGGGATTCTTCGTGGCGCAGACGGAGGAATTGTATCATCTGGAAAGAGAGAATAAGCAGATTCCTGCCGTCAGGAAGGAAGAGAAGAAGTATCGGTATGATTTTTCGCCCAATGGCGTGGATCTTAGAAGCTTTCCCTATAATGCCTGGAGGAAGCTGTCGAAGGATATCCTGATCGACGACAGGATAGAACTGTTCCGCTCTGGAGATTCCAAGGGCGAGTATGGATTTCGCAGCGCCATCTGCAGCTATCTGCATCAGGCCAGAGGGGTGAATTGCATCCCGGAGCAGATTATCGTCGGCGCGGGAAGCGATTATGTCCTGATGCTCCTAAGCATGGTATTAGGGAGGGAGCATCGGATCGCATTTGAAAATCCGGCGTATAAGCAGGCGTACCGCATGGCGGATGTATTGTCCTATGAGACGGTGCCGGTGTCTTTGGACAGAAATGGGATGAAGGTATCGGAATTGGAAGAATCAGGGGCGGACGTTGCATATGTGACTCCGTCCCATCAGTATCCTACCGGAATCGTGATGCCCATCAACCGGAGAATGGAATTGCTTCGGTGGGCGGCGAAGGATGAGAGGCGGTATATCGTGGAGGATGATTATGACAGCGAGTACCGCTATAAGGGGAAGCCGATCCCTGCCCTTAAGGGGTATGACGTCCATGAGAAGGTGATCTATCTGGGTACATTTTCCAGGTCTATTGCACCGGCGATCCGCTTAAGCTATATGGTGCTGCCGGGGCCGCTTCTGGCAGAATACGAGAGGAAGGCTGATTTCGTGCATTCTACCGTCTCGAAGGTGGACCAGATGATCGAGCAGAGATTTATCGAAGAGGGGTATTACGAACGGCATCTCAACAAGACCAGGGCGCTGTATAAGAGCCGGCACGATGTGCTGATCGAAGGGCTTAAGAGTATGTCGGATATCCTGACTATATCCGGGGAGCATGCGGGCGTTCATCTCCTGCTGACATTTCACAACGGGATGACGGAGGAAGAACTGATCCGCAGAGCCGGGGCTAAGGATATCCGGGTGTATGGGATGTCAGATTACTGGATCGGGAAGCGGGAGGAAGCGGAAGCGACCATTTTACTTGGTTATGCGAATCTTACGGAGGAGCAGATCAGGGAAGCGGTGGAGATATTGAATAGATGTTTTCGGTGAGAATGCTCTTCGGGGACAGGGAAATCTTGCTTTGCCCCTAAAAAGTACCGTTTGCTTTGGTAGTTGCATTATCAGGATTGTGTATCCGGAAGGTGCGGGCGGTCATGGATTATGAGAAGAATGAAGTCCTCGTGGCGGAGGCAGATGTTTTATGATAAGATAAAGGGCAGAAATACTGGGTTTGGATATATAAGGAGGCATCTGTGATGCTGAAAAGCAGGAATAAATAATATTTTGTCTGAAAATAAATAAGCAATTTGCAATAAATCAGAATATAACAATGAAAAACCATTACGAAAAAATGTACTTTTTTGTAATGGTTTTTTTGATGAAAAATTTGTCCATTCTAATATATTATCGACAAAAAGTCAATAAACTTAATCCCCTTTTTTGTGATATTTGTCAAAAAATTTTTCCAGAAAAACCATTACAAAAAAGTACAGTATTTCGTAAGGGTTTTTGAATCCAGAAAAATCTTGTATTTACGGGAATTGTGGAAATTGTGTATGGAAGATTTTGAGATGAAAAGAGTAATAAAAGAAGAATAGGATAGTACCTTGAAAGAGTGCCAATGGAGAGAGTATGCAAGACCATTCATCAGTATAATAAGGAACCGATCAAAGAGGCTGATATGCAGAAGCTTCTGGAGATTGCAGGGGACTACAGGAAAGTGAAGAATTATGTATATTCCCGTTACGGCGGAATCGCCAGTTTATCAAAGATTTATCCGGGTTACACCGTGCAGAATGAGATGACGGACAGCGGTTACCGGGAAATATTGGGAATGCCGTCAGTATATTTCTATCTGGCGATTTTTGATGCGTTGGGCGATATTAAGAGCCAGTGGACCAGAACGAAGACGAAGATCTCGAAGCTGATCAATCAGAACGAGGGTTTTACAGAAGCGGATAAGCATTATCTGCGTTTTTTGCTTAAGGTCAGCAATGCGTTTGAAGAGGTGCTGAATCAGAAGCCGGTTGAATTGCCCGATACAGTGCAGAAGCAGTATGGCAAAGTAGCGGCAAAAGTTGATACAGAAAAGCTGAATAAATATCTGTGCAGGCAGGTGAGGAAGCATCATGTGAAGCTTCACACGGACAGAGCGGATGGTTTTGCCATAGCGGAGCGGGCATATCGTTATGCGGATCATGGAATCTACATTTCGATAAAAGAGAAGCGGAAGCGGGTCTTTGTGCTGCTGACGGATAATAACCGGTATAAGAGCCAGCTCTATATCAAGCTGTATCCGAAGGAACACAGTATCAGGATCAAAGCGCCGGTAAATGTAACGGTCCGTGATCATGCTGATTATCGGAATCAGGTAGGGGTTTCTACAGGGGTTTATACGATGCTGACGACAGATAAAGGGCATCGGTACGGCAGTGAACTGGGCAGATATCAGATCGAATACGCAGACTGGATCCGTGAACAGACAAGGATCTATAACTGCAACAGGAGTGAGAATCCCGGCAGGAAGAAGTATAGAGCGAAGAAGAAACGTATGGAAGAGCAGCTGCATAGTTATATCAATAAGGAATTGAATCGTTTCTTAAGAGAAGAGAAGCCGAAGACTATCTATATTGTAAAGCTGCCAAAACCGCAGGCAGGCGGGGTGAATAAGAAGATTAATCATTCTATGGCGCAGTGGCAGAGAGGCTATATCCGAAAACGGATGCTGCAAAAGTGTATGGAGCAGGCCGTGGAGGTTGTGGAAGTGCTTGGGAAGGATATCAGTAATGAATGCAGCAGCTGCGGAGCAATCGGGAAGAAAGAAAAGGGAGAATTCATATGCCCCCAATGCGGATATCAGAGTGAGGAGAAGACCAATACTGCCCGTAACGTGAAGAAACGCGGGCAGGGAGACGGGGCGCTGAACCGAGGGGGAACATATTCTTAAAGATCATAAGAACAGCCGTTTTAGATAAATGCCGGCGATGAGCCGGGATTTTACCGCAAGGACTAGGAAGGCGTTCATGATATAAAAAAGACGAACGGCATTAGAAGCCGGATCGCTTTAGGTGTATTCAGAGGGAATATGCAGGGAGCGTAAGATCCGGGTATTGGGTATGCCAGGACCTTGTGAACATGAAGAAGCGGCGGGCCAGAGGATATGCTCTGGCGCATGCGGGGCATCAGCCTTAAGGCGGTAGCTGCATGACGTAGCAGGGAGCGAAGCGGAGAGATGATATCGATCCGCATCATCCGCATGAAAAGTATGTTGTGCCGGAAACGGCATAGCAGGTAAGCGGATGACCAATGTGCCTTATTTTAAATCAGATAACAAAGACAGGAATGATCCTGAACCGTAGATCCAAAGCGCCTGAGACAGAGATATGTCTGAAAAACGTATGGGAAAGAGGACGTAAGTCTTCCTGTGAAGGGGAGCGATAAGTGGATCTAGGGGAAGCAGGTGAAATATAGAAATCTAAAAATATCTGCCTTATGGCAAAAAAAGTGGCAGAGCCGTATAAAGGAACAGGGAAAATGAGAAAAGCGCAGAAAAGACAAATCGAAGAATTTACAACGCTGCTTAAACAGGCGCATAAGGAAATAAAAAGATGTATAGAAACCCACAATACTGCGGCAGCCATGGATCTATTGGCGCAATGCCAGGAAGGTGCCGTCCGTACAGGGGAACTGATAGAGAAGACGGAAGGGGAGGACTGTCCCGCGATCCGTTTGGTAGAAAATTATTGCGAACTGGTCTACCAGATCTACGAGGAGCTTAATCGGGGAGAGGATGGGAAGGCAAACAATGTGCATAAAAGGCTGCACAGGATGTTGATCCAGGTCGAGAACAGTATCAGGAATGACATAAAAGTACGTTTTGAGATGGTGTTCCTTCCCTATAAGGCTTCCATGTGGGATTCCCTGGAAAGTGTATGGCAGGCTGCGGATGCAGACCCGTCATGTGACGCCTATGTGGTCCCGATCCCTTATTATGACAGGAATCCGGACGGGTCGCTTGGTACATACCACTATGAAGGGAACGATCTGCCTTCTTATGTACCAACAGTGCATTATGACAAGTATTCATTTGAAGATAGAAAGCCGGATGCCGTGTTCATACACACGCCTTATGACAATGCCAATTATGTCACAAGCATAGACCCCAGGTTCTATTCGGGGCAGTTGAAGAAGCACACGGAATGTCTGGTCTATATTCCTTACTATGCTACGGCAGGAGGGATGTCGGAAGCACAGGCACAGTGTCCGGCTTATTATAATGCAGATTATATCATCATCCAGGCGCCGAAATACTGTAATTTTTTTGACCAGTCAGTGCCCAGGGAGAAGCTGATACCGCTTGGGTCTCCCAAGTTTGACCGGGTGATCCGTATGTGCGAGGATCCGCCGAAGCCGCCTGAGGAATGGGAAGAAAAGTCGGCGGGGAAGAAAGTGTATTTCTATAATACGAGTCTCCAGGGGATGCTGGGGGATACAGAGGCTTTCCTTAAAAAGATGGAATATGTGTTCCGGTGTTTCAGAGGAAGGGATGAGGCATGTCTGCTTTGGCGGCCGCATCCGCTTCTGGAATCCACTTTCCGTTCAATGAGACCCATGTATAAGCCGATCTATGATGCCCTGAGAGATGAATTTGTCAATGAAGGTGCAGGGATCTACGATGATACGCCGGATATAGAGACGGCGATCGCGCATTCGGATGCTTATATCGGAGATGCGGGAACAAGCGTTACTTCGCTTTTCGGTGTCGCCGGGAAGCCTCTTTTTATCCTGAATAATTATATCAATACACCGCCGGGGGAGGAAGACTGGCGGGGCGAAGCAGTGAACCCTGTGTTTGATATATGGGGAGACGACAGGTATCAGATCACGAAGAACAACCAGTTATGGTTTTCTGAAAATAATGATTATCATTATAAGTTTTATATGGATCTGGGGACCGGTTATTCTTCCGGCGGTTATTACATAAAGGCAGTGGAGATCAGAGATAAGATCTATGTTCTCCCGGGCAATGCCCAGGATTTCCTGATCATCCAGGATAAGAAGATCAGGAAGATCAATCTGCCGTATAAGACGACACAGGCGGGAGCTTTCTGGAGTTACTGGTACAATGAGAAATATATCTTTCTGCTCCCCAACCAGTATCCATGGCTGGTCCGGATCGATACCATAACGGAAAAGATCAGCTATGTGGATGGCATAAACCAGTTCAATGTGAGGAATGTGGAAGGGGAACGGCGCGTGGGCGGCGTATGCCCTTATGGAAATGAACTGGTATTTGCCTCACCGGAAGATGATCATTTTCTTTTCCTCGATATGGATACTCTGGAGGGAAGGGGGCTTACCAACGGCTCCAAGTGTGGTCTGGGAACCCAGGGGATCGTGCCGGAGGGGGATAACTTGTGGCTGCTGCCCCTGAACGGGACGGTCCTTACCTGTTGGAATCCCAAGACGGGAGAGGCAAGAGAATACGGCGATCTACCGGAAGGGTTCAGATCTGTTCAGTGGCCTCACAACCTAGAGTGTGAAGAGAGACCCTTTGGGGCGATGGTATTTTCCGAAGAAAATGGAACGGAAAACATTGTAATCTCGCCGTCCTGGGGCAATATGTATCTCACGCTTGACAGAGAAACAGGGAAGATGGAGGAATGGGAGACACCGCTGCCTTTCCAAAGCCGCGGCAGGAACGGATACTTTACAGCAGGAGGCATGGGCGGATTCGTTGTAGGATATTCCGAATGCGGGAAGGCAAATTACCGGATCTGGTATGCGCCGGAGCGAAAGCTATATGATGTAAACATTAACACAAAGGAATACAGAGAGATTCCTATAGAGTTTGACCTTGATGAGCTTAAGTCACATGAGCCTGGGTTCATGGAGGAATCAGAATGGATGCAGTACTGTTTGAACGAAGGTGCGTTTAATTCTCTGGGGGACTTTCTGGATGGCAGCGTGACCGGTAACCAGTTTGACCGGGACAGGCAGATAAAAGCATTTTCAAAGATCAATGCAAACACGGAAGGTGTGTGCGGGGAAAATGTATATCAGTTTGTGAGAGAAAAAACCGGAAATCTGGCATGAAAAGCATCAAAAAAAAGAGGGTTATATGGAAAAGAAGATTACCAGAGTAATTACATACGGAACATTCGACCTTTTTCATGAAGGGCATTACCGGTTGCTCCAGAGAGCGAAGGCGCTTGGGGATCATCTGATTGTGGGCGTGACAACAGAGTCATATGACAAAGCGAGAGGGAAGCTGAGTGTAGTGGATTCCCTGATGACGCGTATTGAAAATGTGAAGAAAACGGGTTTTGCCGATGAGATCATCGTGGAAGAGACGCAGGGACAGAAGTTTAATGATATCAAAAAATACGATATAGATATTTTTACAGTCGGATCCGACTGGACAGGATGTTTTGATTATCTGAAAGATTATTGTGAAGTTGTCTACCTGGAACGGACGAAGAATATCTCCAGTACCATGCTTAGAGAACAGAAACAGCAGATCCAGAGAATTGGGATCATAGGATCAGGCAGGATTGCCGGCAGGTTTATCATGGAGGCAAAGCTTGTCAGCGGCGTCAGTGTGCAGGGGGTGTATAACCCGCATACGGAGAGTGCGGCAAAATTTGCGGACAAATGGAAAATAGACGCATATCTGGATATGGAAAATTTCTTTCTGGCGGTGGATGTGGTCTATATCGCCTCGCCCCATGAGACACATTATGGCTATATCAAGGCGGCCCTGGAGCATGGAAAGCATGTCATCTGTGAAAAGCCTATGGTTCTGAAAAAGGCACAGGCAGAGGAGCTGTTTGGGTATGCAAAAGAGCGGGGGCTGGTACTGCTTGAAGGGATCAAGACTGCATACTGTCCGGGATTCACAAAGTTTCTGGGAATTGCCTGCAGCGGGATCATCGGAAGCATACGCAATGTGGAGGCGTGCTTTACGAAGCTGGAGGATCCGAAAGCAAGGGAACTGACAGACCAGGTATACGGCGGCAGCTTCACAGAGTTAGGAAGCTATTGCATACTGCCGATATTGAAGCTTTTGGGAAAGGATTATGAAAGTCTGCAGTTTGACACCATCCGGGGAGAGAACGGGATTGACCTGTTTACGAAGGCTTCCCTGCGTTATCCTACAGGCGTAGCCACAGCCACCTGCGGGCTTGGAGTAAAATCGGAAGGCAGGCTCCTGGTTGCCGGAACGAAAGGGTATATCGTGGCGGAGGCGCCATGGTGGAAGACCACCTACTTTGAGGTGCATTACGAAGATCCCGGGCGGGTGGATAAATACTCCGAGGGGTTCCTTGGGGACGGGCTGCGTTATGAGATCAGCGATTTTCTCTCCATGCTAAGCGGGGGCGGCGATAATGGATTTAAGCTGACCCGGGGAGAGTCGGCGGCGTTGGCGGGTATAATGGAGGAATTTTTGAAGGCGGAGGGACGGCGGATCTGCGACTGATCGTGGATGCCACAGAAAGGAAATGAGGGCGATGAAAATATGGGCGCATCGGGGATGCAGCCAGAGGTATCCGGAAAATACACTACTGGCGTTTGAAAGAGCGGCAGAGATTAAAGGTCTTGAAGGGATTGAACTGGATATTCAGCTTACTAAGGATGGACATATGGTTGTCATCCATGACGAGAGAGTGGACAGAACGACAGACGGTATTGGGGAAGTAAGACAGTATACTTTAGCTGAACTTAAGAAGTTAAGAATTAATACTGGGAATGGGAAATATGAGCAGATACCTACGATGGAAGAAGTGTTGGATCTGCTTGGAGATAAATTGAAAAGCGGGCTGAGACTTAATATAGAGTTGAAAAATAGTGTATTTCGGTATGAAGGGATGGAAGAGAAGATCGTAGATTTGATACATCGAAGAGATCTTGAAAAGCAGATCGTGTACTCCACCTTTTATGCAATGTCTCTGCAGAAGATGCGGAAACTTGATCCGGATGCAGAACTGGGGATTTTAGACAGAAAGGTGTCAGATTGCTTATATAAATTAAAAGGCGGCTGCGGGGCAGATGCGTTACATCCATATTGGCAGGCATTAGATTTGCCGTTGGAAGAAATGAAGAATTATGCTGTGCGAGTGTGGATGAGCGGGCATCTCTATCCAGAGAAACCTACTGGAACGAGATTGGATATGGATGAGTTAGAGCGGCAAGGGATTACAGATATTATTTTGAACGAGCCAGAAGTGTATTTGTAAATAGGAGAGGGGTTCATTTTGAATAATAGGGAAACAAATGAAGGATATAATTTGTCCTGTGAAGAGTTAAAGAGACTTCAAGATGTTCAAAAAGAATTAATAAGCGAGGTAAAAAGGATCTGCCTCAAAAATAATATCCATTTCAATATGGTTGGTGGAACTATGTTAGGGGCGATCCGGCATGGCGGATATATTCCATGGGATGATGATGCGGATATTGGATTTCTTAGAACGGAGTATGAGAAATTCAGAAAGGCATGTAAGACAGACTTAAATCACGAGAAATATTATATGCAGGATTTAAGAGATACCAAGGGGTATCGTTGGGGATACGGGAAACTTAGGAAAAAAGGCACTGAGTTTATTAGGCTTAATCAGGAATTCATGCCATATGAACAGGGGATTTTTATTGATTTGATGCCATTTGATAACGTGCCTGACGGATGGCTGTCAAGAAGAGTACATTTTATTCAATGCTTTTTGTACCGTAAGTTTTTCTGGTCAGAAGTAGGAAGTAAGACAGAAAAAAATCCGTGGAAACGGACTGCTTATAAATTAATGAGACGGATACCAATGAAGTTTGTAATAAAGAGTTACCAGCGTTTCATTGATGCCGGACAAAGAAAAAAGACACGATTGGTTCGGATCCTTACATTTCCTACACCAAAAGGTGTATATGGTTATGAGAGGAAATGGTATACACATTTGTCAAAGTATCAGTTTGGAAATATGCTGCTTCCCGGCGCAAGGGATTATGACGGTTATCTCCGGGTGAAATACGGAAACTATATGGAATTACCGCCTGCCGAGAAACGTAAGACGCATCCGGTCTCTAAATTAAAATTACCTGAGGAGTGATATGGGCTTGGACACAGAGAAGAAATATAAGATTGGATATACGGATGGGGTATATGATCTGTTCCATATCGGACATCTGAATATGATTCAAACGGCAAAGGGACATTGCGAGTATCTGATCGTAGGGGTACATGGGGATGACGTGGTGGAAGGATATAAAAACCATAAACCCATTATCAACGAGAACGACAGAAAACGAATTATCGAGTCCGTCAAGGGTGTTGACAGGGCGGAAATTAACAGGTTCCGTGACAAATTAAAATTGTGGGAGCTATATCACTTTGATGTGATTTTCATTGGGGATGACTGGAAGGGTACAGAGCGCTGGAATAATTTTGAAAAAGTATTAGCTGAGATTAATGTAGATGTCGTATATGTGCCGTATACGCAAGGCATATCAACAACGGATATAAAGAAGCGGATATTAAGAAATTAAATGTATTTAGGAGAGGGAAATTTTGAAACAAAAAAGAATTGCAATAACGATGGGAGATCCGGCAGGAATAGGTCCGGAAGTAGTAGTAAAAGCATTGGCAAACAAAGAAATATATGAAAAATGTATTCCTGTTGTGATCGGTGATTATGAGGCGTTGCAGGATGCTATCCGTTTTTCAGGATTGGAGTTGACACTATCGGAGATTCATTCACCTGCGGATGCAGAAGGTACATACGGCGTAGTAGAATTTATCAATTTAAAATATTTGAAAGCAGGCAGCTGGGTATATAAAGAAAATTCAGCCCTTTGCGGAGAAGCGGCTTTTCAGTATGTGATTTATGCAATTCGTCTGGCGATGGAGGGGAAGGTTGAGGCTGTGATTACCGCACCGATCAGCAAAGATTCTATCAATATGGCGGGACACCATTATAGCGGGCACACGGAAATATTTGCAGAGTATACGGGGACAAAGGATTATGCGATGCTTTTGGCAAGCGAGAATCTCCGGGTGATACATGTCACAACACATTGCGCGTTAATAGAAGCGTGCAGGCTGATCCGAAAAGAAAGAGTGCTTACGGTCATAAAGCTTGCAGAGTTAGGATGCAGGATGTTAGGGATTGATAATCCGCGGATCGGTGTGGCAGGATTAAATCCGCATTGCTCCGAAGACGGGTTGTTCGGTACAGAAGAAATAAGCGAAATTATTCCGGCGGTTCAAGAGGCGAAACAGCTCGGAATAAATGTGGAGGGACCAGTACCGCCAGATACTGTCTTTGTAAAGTGCAAAGCGGGTTTCTATGATATTGTAGTTGCCATGTACCATGATCAGGGGCATATCCCTTTGAAATTGAACGCATTTAGATGGGATGAAGAAAACAAACAGTATGGATCAGTCCGCGGTATCAATTGTACGATAGGATTGCCGGTTATACGGGTTTCTGTGGATCATGGGACAGCGTTTGGAAAAGCCGGGGAGGGCAGGGCGAATGAAGACAGTATGATAGAGGCAATTGAGGTAGGGCTCATTATGGTGGAAAATACTGTTCTTTAGAAAATAATGAACAAGATAAAAGGAGAATTACGATGTATATGGAAGCGAAATATGAAGATGAAAGAGTATTAAGCCAACGATTCTGTCAGGTGATGGCAGAAACTATAGGAGTGAATAAGGAAATAAGAAGAAATATAGAGTATGGAATTTTCCCGTATGGATATCAAGGAGAAATTGCTGACAGATTATTGCAACATAAATTTGGAATCAAACCCCAATATATAATTGATAATAAATGGGTCAAGTTTAATCCGGATATTATTTCATTAGAAGAATTAAAAAAGATAGATAATGAAAATTTGATAATTTTTGTTTCCAGTGATAGAAATGATATATATGATGTGATTCGCGAGGAAATCAATAGATATATAACGAAAGGAATTGTGGTAGATTTATTCCCGATGGTCAATGAAGATAATGATAGGAAAGTAGAGGCAGTACGTTTGTTAGCAAATCATTTTACTTCTATAAAGCTTCCAGGTTCCGTAGCTGAAGCGGGTGTACGTGAAGGAGCCTTTGCTCGGTATATAAATAAATATTTTTCGTCTAAAAAACTTTATTTGTTTGATACATTTGAAGGGTTTTATAATGAACAGGTAAAGAGCAATATGATATTAGAGGAAAAAGTGTTTGAAGTTAATATGGATTATGGGGAATACTATCATGAATTAGGGGTGGGTGGCATATTGCCTATGCCTAATCCAGAGAATATCATCATTAAAAAAGGTTTTTTTCCGGATACAGCGGTAGATATAGAAGATACTTTTTGTTTTGTTCATTTAGATATGGATATCTACCAATCTACTATGGATGGATTACATTTTTTCTGGTCCAAAATGGTAGAACAGGGAGTTATCATGTTGGATGATTACCATAACGATCATTGCCCAGGAGTAAAAAAAGCTGTTGATGAATTTTGCGCTGCAAACGGTGTTGGAGTATGTTTTCTTCCAGAAGGGCGTGGAACAGCCGTGTTGATTAAAAATAGATAATATGAAGGAGATATTAATTTATGTTGGAATGTTTTTATAAGTTTAGAAAAGCATTGGATGAAATTATGATAAATGCATTCGGGCATCGAATCATATTATATGGTTACGGAAGAACAGGACGTTTTCTTGAGTGGTATGCAGATTATTATCACAGTGTAAAACCGGATTTCATTATTACGAGCGATTGGTCTAATGCAATGCCATACTCATTGCCGTATTTTAGAGATAGCTTATTTGAGTTTAATTATGCAGACGTTAAGGACGCTATTGTGTGGTTGGCCCTTCCGGGGGATGAAGAAGCAAAGGAAAAATGTGAAAAGTATAAATTTGAATATTATGATTTTGCAGATGTTATTTATGGGGAAAGATTAATTGCCGAAGAAAACGATTCGGAAAATATTTTTACGAAGAAAAAGACGGGTATACATGATGTACAATTTATGGAATATTTAGAATGTTTTTATGGATGTAATTTTCTTACCTCTGTCAGTAAAGAATATTTGACGAAAGGTGCGCATAATTATGCTATTTCTACACAAAGAGAGATTTTTCCAATATTAGATAAATGTCATATAATTTTATCAAAGGATGATGCTATTTTTGACTTTGGTTGTGGAAAAGGTGGAGCCATGATTACTTTTATGGACTATGGCTTTTCAAAAGTTGGAGGAGTTGAATTTAGCGAGCAGTTGTATAATGAGGCAAAAGATAATTTGAAAAAACTTGGTCTGGATTCTTGTAAAGAAAAGCAAGTGGAACTTTATCATAATGATGCATCTAAGGTTACACACGAATTAGATATTTATAATTGGTTTTATTTTTTTGACCCATTTGAAAGGCAAATATTTGAACCGGTTATATCAAACATATATGATAGTTATTTGAGAAAACCACGAAAATTAAATCTTATTTCTATTAATCCACGTTACCATGATGTAATTGAGAAATGTGAGATTTTTGTTATGATAAATCAATTTTGTGCTGCTACACGACAGAAGGTTGTAAATATTTATATAACAAAAGAGTAACGGTTAAAGAGGGGGAAGAAGTGGAAGAAATTTTTAAATTATCAGACGATTGGGGTGATTTGACTGAACATGGCACAATTGTCCCTTTTGGAGTTGGAAGGATAGGACGAAGAGTAATTCCATCTTTGATGGAAGAGTTTGATATTCCATTCTTAATTGATAATGGATATTATAAAGAGAATGTATATGGTTTGAATGTTTTGAACTTAAAACAGGCTGTTACACATTTAAGAGAAAAAGATATGAAGGTTGTAGTTACAACAGTTTTCTATTCTTATAAAGAAATTAAGCAGGAAATGGAATCATTTGGATTTATAGAAAACATAGATTTCTGTATATTAGAACGTTTTGCAGAAGAATGGAATTTGCGTTGGAGAAATAAATGCGTTTTGTCAAAAATAGATACTGTAATAACATCCAGATGTACTTTGAGATGTAAGAATTGTAATTTGTTTATTAGTTATGCGCCTGAGCAGTGTGATATTGATTTAAACAGATTAAAAAATAATTTTGATATTTTTTTTGAAAGTGTAGATTATGTTTATGAGTATACTCTTTTAGGCGGAGAGCCTTTTTTACATAAAAACATTGCTGAAATCATTTCATATTTAGGTAATTGCTATGGAGAGAAAATTGGTCGGATTAATTTGATTTCAAATGGTACTGTAATACCAGGTAATGAAGTAATTGATATATTGAAGAAATATCATGTTACGATACATATCAGTGATTATACTTGTTCTGTTGATTATAAAAAAATTTTGGTAAAACTACAAAAGAAGTTTTTGGTGAACGGTATTGAATATTATGTAATACCCAATAATACATGGAAAGATGTGGTATATCCGAGAAAAGGATATCAGAGCGATAATCCAAGACGTCATATGCTCTTATGTGGACATAGCACACATTCTGTTGCGGACGGACGACTTTATTGGTGTGATCCTGCTTTTGCAGCAGAATGTTTTATGGGATTTGTATCGAAAGAAGATGATTCTTTTGATATGGTAGCTAATAAAAGAAATTATTCAAAGTATGAGGCAACATTAAATATTATGAAGTATCTTTTAGGAGATGTGAATGTAAGAGGTTATATGAGTTTATGTGAAAAATGTGCAGGAGTAGGAAACGATAATAATATGATAGTTTTAGCTGGAGAACAAGTAGAAAGAGAGGTATATATCCATGACTTATAATTTTTCTTCAGGACCGGCAATGATGCCAAGTGAGGTAATGAAAGAAGCGAACCAAGAATTTCTTGATTTTTCAGGAAGTGGAATGTCGGTTATGGAATTGAACCATAGGTCTATATTGTTTAATAAAATCGTTGATGAGGCAAAGGCCGATTTAAAAGAGTTATTGGAAATACCAGATAATTATAAGGTTTTGTTTCTTCAAGGAGGGGCTTCATTACAATTTGCAGCAATTCCAATGAACCTTATGAAAAATCGTAAAGCAGGTTTTATTATGACTGGGCATTGGGCGAAGAGAGCTTATGAAGAAGCACAGAAGTATGGTGAAGTTAATGAGCTTGCTTCGAGTGCAGACAAAAATTATACATATATTCCGAATTGCAGTAATCTCCTAATTTCTGACGATTTGGACTATATTCATATCTGTGAAAATAATACAATCTATGGAACTAGATTCATGCAGCTGCCGAATACTTTAGGAAAAGATATTGTTTCTGATATGTCATCCTGTATTTTGTCAGAGCCCATTGATGTAGCAAGATATGGCTTAATATTTGCTGGCGCACAGAAGAATATGGGACCAGCAGGAGTAACAATAGTAATCATACGAGAAGATCTGATAAGAGATGATATTATGCCATGTACGCCGTCTGTAATGAAATATAAAAATCAGTTTGATAATAATAGTAGATTTAATACGCCTCCTTGTTATGGTATCTATATGTGTGGGAAAGTATTTAAGTGGTTAAAAAGAATAGGCGGACTTTCTGCTATGAAAGAAATTAATAAAAAAAAGGCGGAGCTTATTTATAATTATCTTGATGAAAGTAAATTGTTCCATGGAACTGTTGATAGAGAGTTTCGTTCAAGAACAAATATTACTTTTACTACAGGTAAAAATGAATTAGATATGGAGTTTGTAGAGGCTTCAAAAAAAGTAGGATTTGTTGGGTTGAAAGGTCATCGATTTGTAGGTGGTTTGAGGGCATCTTTGTATAATGCAATACCGTACGAAAATGTAGAGAAGTTGGTAAAATACATGAAAGGGTATGAAGTTGAATATATGAGGAGAACTCTAAAAAAATAGTGATTTGGACATTAGAAATCCAGAGCCACAAAACTAAGCCTGATGTATCGTGGAAGCTGTAGGAAAGATGAAAGTTTATTATTTATAGATCCTCTGATGAAAGATGGAATATCCTTCGGTATTTATACAAATATAATGAGATTAGATTTTATAACTATTAATTAGTAGATAATCTTGACTACGCTATTATTACGGGAGGAAGGAATATGAAAAAATTGTATATTTGGGGTGCTGGGGAGATTGGGACGCGTGTTTACAATCATTTGGATGATACGTGGGAAATTATGTTTGTTGATTCAAATACGCAATTATCGGAGTCGTATAGATGTGGAAAAAAAATTATTGATATTGCTGAATATTTAGCAAAGCATTCTGATGAGTTTGTACTGATAGCACATTTATGTGAACACGAGAGCATAAAAACTTTGAAAGATAATAACATAATAAATTTTTTTACTCATTGTGATTTGCCAGGAGAGTTTAAAGAACCGTATATTCGTGATGATTTCAAAAAGTATATTATTAATTATTTAAATAGTAGAACTAATTATATTTTATACGGACTAAATATATATAGTATTATAGTGCAAGACTGGATTTATAAAAAGTATGGGCATCATCCATATATTTTGATACAAGATTATATTACGAAAGAATATGTTGATAGAATAAAGCAACAATATAAGGGGTTAAAGCTAGTAACTAATATTAAGGAATTAGATGATATTGATGAAGTTTGTATTTCTACTAATGAGTATAGTGAGTTGAAATCATCAAATATTTTTTCGGGATATTATGTATCTGATATTTATGATTGTTCTGATAAGATAGATAGTTATTATAATCCTGCAATTGAGAAATTTCATAATCTACATAAAGGACAACGATGTTTTATTGTTGCGACAGGACCAAGTCTAAAAATAGAAGATTTAGATTTATTAAAAAATAATAATGAAGTATGTTTTAGTATGAATACTATTTTTTATGCATTTGATAAGACAGACTGGAGACCAGATTATTATGTAGTGTCTGATTATAGAGGAATTGATGAATATAGTAGATTATTGGATAACCTGCCAGTGAGATATCAATTTTTGGGTGATGGTTCAGAAACATTCTGGAAAGTTCCGCATAGAGAAAATTTACTTCGTTTTCATCAGCATTATGAATTTTCTTTTAATAGGTTGCCTAAATTTTCGGATAATTTTTCTCTAAGAAGCTACATGGGAGGAACAGTAACCTATACATGTATGCAATTAGCAGTTTATATGGGATTTACAGAGATTTATCTATTAGGAGTTGATTTTTCGTATGGTGGAAACAAATCAGGAAAAAAATATGCCCATTTTCATGAGGAAAAAGAGTTAGAGGCAACAGGTTTTGCTCAATACGATGGATCAGCATATAAAGCGGCAGAAGTATACACAAAAAAACATGGTATTAAAATATATAATGCTACCCGTGGGGGAAAATTAGAAGTTTTTGAAAGAGTAAATTTTGTAAACTTATTTAACAAATTATAAATAGATTCTTTTTTTGAAACGAAAAGTCTGTTGTTATATATGGAAAAAGTTTATATTCTGTAATATTAAGTCAATAGATAAAGTGGTAAAAGGGAGATGTGCTAATATAATTATTCCATTGGGGATGGACAGACTTTGATGGGATAATAAATGCATTTAATTTGGCAAAGGATAAAAATAAATCTTTACTCCAGATTTATAATTAAAAATATCCATGAAGGGAATACATGATTTACTATCGGTTTGGAACCAAGTTTAAAGGCAGATGACTTACCTTTGTTACATCAGAATTATATAATTTCATTTAGTGTAAATGACATAGCAAAGATTTATGAAGATACAGGATGGAGACCAGAATATTACGTAATGACGGAAAAATACATTTTTAATCCCAGCTTAATATATCCAGAGTAATTTGGCAAAAATACGTTTTTGACAAAAGTACAAGAAGAGTTTTGGAGTAAAGATCTTTATTATTTGGAGGAAGAGGATGAGAGTTTTATCGTATGCATGGTATATTTATGCTCCAAGCTTAGAACCATTCAATAAGAATTATACAGGAGGAGGATTGGTTGTAAGAAATTTATGTAATTATATAGGGAAGCATCACAAATCCTATTTGTTTTTGGGGCAAGTGATTGAACCGGAGCTTATGGTTGACAATATAAACATTGTGAAAACAGATTACGATATCACGCAAAAAAATGTGAAAGGTGATAATAAAGAATATATTGCTTATATGACAGATATATTTGAGATGTCTGTAAAAAAAATTCAGCCAGATATCATTAATTTTCACGATTATGGAGATTTAGCGGAATCAATTGTCAGGCATGTATGTTCCAAGATGCAAATTCCTTATGTTATCACGTGTCATTTATATGAAGCAAAGAGTGTGGAATATGGCGGGTATAAAGATGCACAGGAAGTTTCAAAAAAGTTGTTAGAATTGTCAGATATAAAAATCATTACAGTAAGTAATGGAATGAAAAGAAAAATATTGGAAGATTATAGGGATTATGATGAAAAGCGGTTGGTTCCGATATTAAATGGCACAGATTTTAAGGCGGACCGCCGCAGTGATACTTTAAAGAAGGAACTTGGTATTGGTATTGGTAATAAAAAGGTCTTATTATGTGTCGGAAGCATAGGAAACAGAAAAATCAGATCCAGTTATTACGGGTTTTTAAACAGGATACCATCCTTAGAGAAAAGGTATGTGTCATATTTTGCGGAAAACAGGCGGTGCGTTCTACATACAATATTATAAATGAAATTGAAAAAGCAGATTTAATGTCTTGTATGTTATATGCAGGTGCGTTGCAGAATGAGGAGATGAAAGATTTTTATTCAATAGCCGATGCGTTGATTATGCCAAGCTATGCGGAAGGTTTTAGCATAGCTGCGTTAGAGGCGATTGCCTATGGTTTGCCGGTCATTATGTATGCAGACTCTGAATGTGCTGATGATCTAAATGACCCAAGAGTAACTTGTTTTGCGGATTCTCACAGTGATGCATCTATGGGGAAAGCAATCCATGAGTGGTATGAAAAAACGTGGGATAGTGAATATATAAAAAGATATTCAAAACGTTTTACGATGGATGAAATGGCGGAAAATTATTTGAAATTCTATGAAAAAATATTATTAGAAGTGTAGAATGCCGGTTTTTATAGCAGGGAGGATATTATGCTGAATGGTAAAGCAGTGTTGATCACGGGAGGTACAGGTTCTTTTGGAAATTATTTTACGGAATATGTGCTGAAACATTATAAACCAAAGAAGATCATTATTTATTCCAGGGATGAATTTAAGCAGTTCAATATGGAAAATAAATTTAAACAGTATGAAGACATTATGCGTTTTTTTATCGGAGATGTTCGCGATAAGGAGCGTCTGCTTCGGGCTCTGAACGGTGTAGATTATGTCATTCATGCGGCGGCGTTAAAACAGGTTACTGCCTGTGAATATAACCCGATTGAGGCAGTAAGGACAAATATAGACGGTGCTATTAATGTAGTGAATGCTGTTCTAGATACACCAAGTGTAAAGAGAGTAGTTGCGTTATCTACCGATAAGTCAGTTAATCCGATCAATCTGTACGGTGGCACAAAACTGGTATCGGACAAGCTTTTTATTGCGGCAAATGCGTATTCGGGTACAAAGGATGTCCGATTCGCAGTTGTCCGTTACGGAAATGTCGCAGGAAGCAGGGGGTCTGTGATTCCGTTTTTTAAGCAGATTATCGAATGCGGTGGAAAAAAATTACCGATTACGGATTATCGCATGACCAGATTCTGGATCAGCTTGGAACAGGGAGTAGAGCTGGTTATTAAAGCACTGGAAGAAGCAAGAGGCGGTGAAACGTTTATTTCAAAGATACCATCCTTCAAGATTACAGATTTGGCACAGGCAATGCTACCGGGTTGTGAAATGCCGGAAGTTGGGATTCGTGAGGGGGAAAAGCTGCATGAGGTTATGGTGACGCGGGAAGATTCTGCAACGACATATGAATATGAGAAGCATTATATTATCTATCCTCATTATAATTGGTGGGGCGAAGAAAAACTAATCCTGGGCGGAAAGAAAGTGGAAGAAGGGTTTGAGTATAATTCAGGAAATAATTTGGTGTGGCTGAGTGCTAAGGAGATTTCGTCATTACTTAATAAGATGTGATGAGACAATGTAGGGTTATTTATTGCATTTATTGGAATATATTTATCAACTAAAGATTTATAGAAGTGTTAAGAACGTTGAAAGAAGAAAAGATTCATACATAGTTCGCGCACGAACAAAGAATGAAATTCGAGGATATTAAGGATTAATTTTCAAGGACTTAGGAGATCACCAATAGAATTTGAGATGGAGAATATATAGAAACTATATGGACAGAGCATAAAATTGGATGGAAGAGAATAGTTGATTAATATGAGCTGTCTGTCGGAATTGGTGAAATTGATTTTTATGCTTCTTTTGTCCATTCTGAGGAAGTTATTGACGCGTATTTAAAAGTGCTTCGAAATGTGCTTTTGAAGATTCAATCAATACGGGTCAAAGATGATGATATAAAAAGTTACCTGACAGGATCGATTTGCTTAGTTTGTTTTCAAAAATTGAATTAGGTTGGCATAAAGTGATCCGATGCATTGAGTTCTTTTTTCTGGGAAGGAGATAAGAATGGATAGAATTAGTAATCTTGAAAGAGCATATGTAAATGAAGTGTTGGATCATGGTTTCTCAAGTAAAAAAAATTACAGCTTTGTAACACGTTTGGAAAAGGAATTTGCAGAGAAGTTTCATACAAAATATGCTGTTGCAATGGTCAATGGCACAGTAACATTGCACGCTGCACTAGAGGTTGCCGGAGTCGGCGAGGGAGATGAGGTGATTGTTCCGGCATTGACGATGAGCAGTACAAATATGTGTGTACTATTTTCTAATGCAATCCCGGTATTTGCGGATATAAATCCAGATACCTGGACCATTTCTGTCGAAGATATTCAAAGGAAGATTACGCCGAGAACAAAAGCAATTATTCCAGTATCTCTTTATGGTCTCTCTCCGGATATTGACGCTATTATGGAAATTGCGAATGAGCATGATATAACGGTAATTGAAGATGATGCACAGTGTTTCCTTGGATATTACAAAGGGAGAATTGTAGGTTCCACGGCACACATGTCGTCATTCAGTTTTCAGGCTGGTAAGCACATGACATCCGGGGAAGGCGGCATGGTTACCACCAACGACCCTGAATTGGCTGTGATGCTTCGGAGATTTTCCGGGCTTGGGTACGGGAGTATAGGACTTGATAAAGGGAGGATCAATAAAGATGATATTCAAAGTCCGACATACGAACGGCACATTATGATGGGATGGAATTATCGTCCGTCGGATTTGTGCGGAGCTGTGGCACTTGCACAATTGCAAAGACTGGACGAATTGGTTGATGCAAGGAAAAAGGCGGCAAAGCATTTCATGAACGCTGTAGCTAGGTATGAGTGGCTTATTCCACAGGCAATTCCCGAGGGTTATACGAATTCATATTGGGCTATGGTACTTAAATTAGACAACGATAAAATAACATGGCAGGAATTTCGCAATAAATTCAGGGAATTTGGCGGCGACGGAATATATGGCGCATGGATGCTAGGTTATCTTGAGCCTATGTACAGAACACAGAATTTCATGGGGAGAGAAAAGATGATTGCCCGATACGGTAATTATAAGTATGAGCATGGTCTTTGTCCTGTAGCGGAAGAAATACAGCCCAGGCTTTTACAATTTAAGACGAATTACTGGGATGAAGCAGAGGCTGTAAAACAAGCAGAAATTCTTTGCAAGACAGCAGATTACTTTAATTGATATGGGGAATAGCGATTCTAACAACTATAAGAAAAGGAGTAGGGATGAAGTATTTAGTGATTATTCAGGCAAGGTGTGGTTCGACCCGTTTGCCGTCGAAGGTTTTGAAAAATGTGGAAGGGAAGACTGTCCTTGAGCAGATGCTGAATCGCGTATCACGGTCTACAAAAGTAGATGAGATTATGGTAGCAACAACTATAAATCCAGAAGATCTTCCAATTGTAAATCTGGTTTCTAGACTTGGCTATCGAGTGTTCGCTGGAGACAGTGGAGATGTGCTTGATAGATATTATCAGGCAGCGAAACTGATCCGACCCGAGTATGTCATTAGACTTACCGCAGATTGCCCGCTGTTTGACTGGCGGCTTCTTGATGAAGCGATTGATGAACTGAATGAAGAATCCGATGATCTATGTTCCTACACAGAGACTTTCCCGGATGGGGAGGATCTAGAGATTTTCCGCTTTAGTGTTTTGGAGGAGATGTGGAAGAATGCACATCTCGCGTCAGAACGAGAGCATGTTACGCTTTATGTGAAAAATCATCCTGAGAATTATAAACTTCAGAATTATGAATGCAAACTTGGAAATTTAAAAGATGAACGGTGGACGCTTGATGAACCAGAAGATTTAGAGGTGATTCGGGCAGTCTATAGCCATTTTGCGCCGCGAACAGATTTTTCAATGGAAGAGATTTATAGTTTCCTGCAGAAACATCCTGAGATTCGGGAATTGAATCAAATACATATCAGAAACGAGGGGCTTCTGATATCCCTTGCAGAAGATAAGGTTATTGAGTAAAGAAAAGGGAGGTTGAAATCATGTTAAAGTTCAACAGGGAAATTAAATTAGGAAATCATATGGTAGGTTCGGATTACCCTACTTATTTTATTGCTGAAATAGGTGGTAATTTCGATGGGGATATAGACAAAGCAAAACGTCTCATCGATGCTGCAAAAAAAGCTGGGGCTGATTGTGCGAAGTTTCAGACATTTACGGCAGAAACCATTGTTTCAGAAGGCGGTTTTTCCAAGATGAAACTTCATGGTATACATGGTTCGTGGGGGAGAACAGTTTCAGAAGTTTTCAGAGATGTTGAGTTCCCTATGGAGTGGCATCAGGAAATTGCTGATTATTGTAAAAATACAGGTATTGATTTTTCAACAGCGCCATACTTTAAGGAGGCTGTTGACCTGTGTGCGGAGATGAATCTCCCATTCATCAAGATAGGATCAGGTGAAATTACATGGTTGGAAATGATTGATTATATTGCCAGTAAAGGCATTCCTGTTATGTTGGCGACTGGCGATGCAACCATGTCTGAAATAGATGAAGCTGTTCGTACCATTGAAAGGGCAGGAAATAAGGACTTAGTTTTGATGCAGTGTATTACAAACTATCCTTCCCAAATTGAAAGTGCAAATGTGAATGTGTTGAAAACATATCAGAATGCGTTTGGATGCCTTACCGGATATTCGGATCATTCGCCAGGACATGTCGTGGCTCTTGCATCAGTGGTTCTTGGTGGTCGGGTGATTGAAAAGCATTTTACTCTTGATAAAACGGATAAGGGACCGGATCATCCACACTCAATGGAACCAAAAGAATTTAAATTTATGGTTGATTCTATTCGGGAAGCAGAGCGTGCAATGGGAAGTACCTGTAAGGAAGTAGTTGCAGAAGAGAGTGAAACTGTATTTGTGCAGCGACGCTGTCTCTATGCAAAAAGAAGCCTAAAAAAGGGACAGGTAATTACATTAGATGACTTGGACGTATTACGCCCCGCGCTTGGAATTCCACCAAAGTTTAAGGATACGCTTATCGGCAAGATGGTCAATAAGGATATTCCGGCAAGAGATCCTATTTACTGGGAGGATTTGTGATTTGATTACTGACAGAGAGATTATCATGGCTATTGTCGATAATGATTGCCTGACAAAATCTGCTGCAGCTATTTTGTTAGAAGGAGATGGTTTTTTTCGTTTTCAGAAAGCTGTGGATCTCTATAATAAAGGCGCTGTGGATAAGATTGTTTTTAGCGGCAATATTATCGACAAGGACTATGGCAGCTTCCCTTTTGAGGAAGTAAAACCTTTTTTGGTAAAAGGTGGTGTCCCAGAGAAAGACTTGATTCATGAGGACAAATCATTGAATACTAGGCAGCAGGCTGTCGAGATTATTAAAATGGCTATAAAAAATGAATGGAGAAAGCTCGCACTCGTTGCATCTCATGAGCACCAATATAGAGCATATCTGACATTTCTGCGTGAAGTTTTGGATACTAAAAGTGGACTTATCCTCTATAATGCTCCTGCCCGCAATCTGAACTGGTTTATAGACGATGGATGGGGAACACGATTTGAACGTCTCTCAGCTGAATTTGATAGAATGGAAAAGTATTCTGCCATGGGACATCTGGCGAATGTGCAGGAGGTAATTGAGTATCAAAAATGGAAGGAATCCTTATTAAATGAAAGCAGATATAGATGAAAAAACAGCAAGAGATATTATGGGATCAAGTGTTGTTGGATCAAGGGAATTACGTATGATTGGCATTATGAAGCTTGCCATTGGTAATAATGTTCCGAAGATTCCATATTCAGTTGAGGAACTGAATTCAAAAAAGGATGATTATATTCTTATTCTTGGCGTAAGTAAGTTTACGGATGGTTCATCCGTAACAATTCGTGCTTTAAAGGAGATTTTTGGTAGGAATCCTGATGAAAAAGAACCCTGTTTCTATAATCAGGATTGGTATGAGAAAGAAACATTTATTGATGTGCCTATGGATGATGGATGGTATCTCATTCGAAAGAATGTATACGAAGAGAGCAGAGGAATACAACCATCAGAACTAAGCAAAAGGTTCGAATTTCCTTTGGCAATTCGTTGTGTGTATTCTTTTTATACGGTTTGGTTAACTCTTGGCATGAAACTGTGGTTTCATGATTTTGTATGGTGCATTGACACGGATCATAATGGTGATCGTATATATGTTGGCAAATATCATGACATAGATGGAATAAATAAAAATGGTTTTAGTATACATCGACACTTAGCGTTAAGGTCATGCTATGCTTGCATTGATTGACTCGTGGCTTTGTATTCTCTTATCATTATTATACATTACAGCTAATGTTCCATCCGGTTAGAAATTAAACTAATAAATTGTCAGGTCGTTCTAGTGATAGACAAAAGTTCGACAGCGATGTGGGCACATCAATTAGAACTTTTAATGATGTAATGGTACGAATTAGACAATTCGGTAGTTTGATTTCTGACTGGATGGAACGCTAGATAAAGGAGCAAAAGAAAATAGATCATTAATTTTTGGGAGGGTGAGAAATGAAAGAATTAATTAGTATTGTAGTTCCAGTTTATAATATTGAACGCTATATAGAACAATGTGTATTAAGTATTTGCGGTCAGACATACAAGAATATAGAAATTATACTTATAGATGATGGATCAACAGATGGAAGTGGCAATATTTGCGATAACCTAGCGGAACGAGATCAAAGGATCAAGGTTATTCATAAGAAACATGGAGGAAATGCGACTGCCAGAAGAGATGGGGTAAATACTGCAAAAGGAAAATATATCGGATTCGTGGATGGGGACGACTGGATTGAACCGAATATGTATGAAAGTCTTTATAATTTTGCAGTAGAGAATGATGCACAGATGGTTACGTCTGCTGGATATCGTGAATATCCGGGCGGAAGGGGAAAAAATATTTTAAGAGACGGCTTGCCTCAAGGATTGTATGATATGACAGATGCAGATAATTTGTTGATCAAGAATATATTCCCGACGGGTTTTGCAAAGAAATATTATTTGAATGGTGCGATTTGGAATAAATTGTATGAAAAAAATATTATTAATGAAGTTATTAATGTTATGGAAGATAATTTTACTTTTTTTGAAGATAATGTGCTGAATATCGGCGCCGTTGCAAAGGCGAAACGTATTTATATACAGCATAATGTATATTATCATCATCGTGAGAGAACTGATTCTATAACATATCGCTCAGACATGCATAGTTTTGAATATATGACAAAAGCTTATTTCTATTTTCAAAAGATTATCAACGAAAGCAATTATAAAAAAATATGGCAAAAACAATTAGATGAATATATTATTTGCAGTAATTTTGAATGCTTACAGACATTTTTAGGAGATAAATATATTGTATCCAAATATGTATTTCCTATGAATTTAATTCCGACAGGCTCTAAAGTAATAATTTATGGAGCAGGAGTTGTAGGGAAAGGATATAAAACATGGGCTGATTGGACAGGATTTTACAAAGTGGTTAAATGGGTAGATAAATCTGTTTCCGACGAGGACAAAGGTATTCGTGGTGTAGAATCCGTAGAAAGTATTCCATTTGTGGATTTTGATTATATTGTAATTGCTGTTAAAAATAAGAGCGTTGCCCAGGAGATTATAGAGGATTTGAAACAATATCAGATTGACAGAGAAAAAATAGTATGGGAGTATCCGAGTAGTATTGCTGAATTTTTTGTTCAGGAGAATAAGGTGGGAAGTAAAGAGCTATTTGATTAAATTTCGAAAGGATGAGCATGGGAACGTCTGATTTGACAAATCGTCTGGGCATTTTCATATATTATGATGAACTGCCGGGAATAGAAAATTATGTTATATATATATTAAAAGAAATTAAAACAGTAGTTAATGAATTGATTATTGTTGTAAATGGAAAAATTGCAGAAGTTGATCTACAGCTACTGGGAAAATATACATCTAATATATATAGAAGAGAAAATAGGGGATTTGACGGTGGAGCATACCAGTATGTAATTTGTGAAGTTCTTGGACAGGAAAAATTATGTGAATATTCACAAGTTGTATTAGTTAATAATAGTTTTTATGGTCCGTTTGTACCAATGGTAAAAATTTTTGGTAAGATGGAAATGCAAAAATTAGATTTTTGGGGTATAAATTCATATTTTTGTGAAGGGATTCGTCCATTTATTGAGAGTTATTTTCTAGTTATTGAAAGAGAAATGCTGCATAGTTTAAATTTTTGGAATTTCTGGGTTGAGTTAGAATCAGATGTTGAGGTAATAGCCGAAACAATCCATAATTTTGAATGGAGATTTACCTGGTATTTTGAAGATATGGGGTATTGTTGGAATATTTATACGGACAAAACAGATGAAAGACGAAAAGGCGAAGCATTAGATATTTATAAAAATCCTTACAGTGTATTACAGAAGATTCAGTTACCCGTTTTGAAGAGGAAGGCTTTTGAATGGAGTGAAACAAGAAAGTATATTTTTAATGAGGCAGCGAGAGCTTTAGATTATATATATTATGAAACAAACTATAATATTGATTACGTTTTACATGATATCCGGAAGAGATATGGCAGGAAATCAAGCTTGAATTTCGATTATGTATTAGATGCCAGGGGAAATATGAGCGGACATGAAAAAGATGCAGCGGTTATTTTCATTGTGCACGAGGAGAATATCTTTTATATAGAGAAAAAGTTATCCGAGGGTTCAATTGATTTTAACTGTTATTTTCTGATACATAATGATGTTCAGTTGCATCTAGATGCTATGAATGTTTATACATTTAAAAGCACGAATTCTTGTATAGAACTAATGGATAATATCAGCAAAAAGTATAAATATATTTGTTGTGTGCAGGACAAGATATATCGTTCGGATATGTCTATGTTTATACCACAGATGGAGATAGATTATATATTTGCGAACCTAATAAATAATAATACCTATATGAATAAAATTATTGAGATTTTGGAACGGAAAAAGTATCTGAAGGCACTTTTTTGGAGACAGGGAAAAAGCATGTTTTGGATCGGATCTAAATTGCTATGCGATGTTTTAGTAACAGTCAAAACCTGTCAAAATTGGATGAACGATATAGGTGAATGTGCGGCTACATATACGGAGAAAATTGGAGGTTTATGGGGAACCGTAATGTGTGCAGAAAGTGCTGCAATTGAGATGAATAAGCAGGCTTATGAAGTGAATTGTATATGCAGGAGATTTGGATTCAACAGTGCAGAAGGATTGATGGCGAGAGAATATAAATTAAATGAAGTGATAAAATTTTGTGAGTTAAATGATTTGGTTTATGTATATGGAGCCGGTACTTATGCAAGACATATTGTTGAAGAATTATTTTTTAGAGGAATTGCCATTAAGGGAATAATTGTTTCAGATGGGAAGCCCAAAAAGGATTGTTTGTATATTTATCCAGTTTATTATTTGTCGGAGATTGAAATAACTTCAGAAGTAGGAGTTGTTATTGCAGTAAAGTTGAGAAAAGAGATAAGAAAAAAACTGCAGGAAAAGGGATGTAAGAAAATGCTGGCAGTCACTTAAATAGAAAAGAGTCTGAACAAAGCGGGTGATTAATTACGAAAAGGAGTAAATGTGATTATGGTTGATGTTTCTATAATAATTCCTCTTTATAAAGGGAGAAAGTATCTTACCTATTGGGTGGAAATTTTATCCGAGAATTTGAAAAAATATCAAAGAGAGTACAAATCACATTGCGAAGCAATTTTTGTAAATGACTACCCGGAAGAAAAATTGGAGCTGCCGGATTGCAAATTCGATGTAACAATTTATAATCTAAAAGAAAATAGAGGAATACATGGAGCACGTGTTTATGGATATCATAGAGCGAAGGGTGCCTATGTGGTTTTTTTGGATCAAGATGATAAAATTTCAGAAGAATACCTTGTAAGTCAAAGAAACAGCGTCGGGTTGTCAGATGCAGTCGTGTGTAATGGCTATAAGGAACGATTATGGATGCAGGGCAGAAGGGCAATATATACCCAAGATAAGCAATTGCAAAGTGTAAAAAATGGGGATAATTTTTTTATAGAAGGAAATGAAATATGTTCACCAGGACAGGTATTGATAAAGAAGAATTCTATTCCTGATTTGTGGCTAACACAGATTATGAACAAGAATGGAGCCGATGATTATTTATTATGGATATTAATGAGAAAAGAAGGACGTGTTTTTGAAGTTAATCGTCAGAGGCTTTATATACATAGAGAGTATGGAAGTAATACATCAAGTCAGAATGAGGGGATGAAGAACTCTTTTTGGGAAATGATTTCTATTTTAGATAAAAACCATATTCTGGAAAGTGAAGAAATAGAAAATCTGCGAAAAAGTGGTGAGATTGGTGATGAAGCATGCCGTTATATAAGGATGGTAAAAGTGTATGATTATTGGATGTATTTAAATATCAGAGATAAAAGAGTCCATCATTATTTAAGAGATTGTAACTATAAAAAAATCGCAATATATGGTATGAGCTATCTGGGGAATCGTCTATATGACGATTTGTATAGAAGTTCAGTTGAGGTCGTATTTGGTATAGACATTGGTGCAGATGGTATTGAATATGATATACCAATATACAGAATGGACAGTATAGAGATGGCGGAGAAACTAACACATGTAGATGCGGTTGTTGTTACGGTAATATCCTCTTATCAAAATATTTTAAATGATTTAAAAAAAATATGTGATAAACCAGTCATGTCCATTGAGGAAGTTTTTTTGGAAATGATGAAGTTAGATTTTATGGGATAGCCAAGTGAATAGATGAAACGGGAGAATTAGATCAAAGATGTTAATATCAGTAATCGTTCCGGTATACAATACGAGACAATATCTATCTGCATGTCTGGACAGCATATTGAATCAGACATATAAAAATATCGAAGTAGTTCTTGTGGATGACGGTTCGACAGACGGAAGTCTGGAGATTTGTATGGATTATGCCAAAACAGATTCAAGAATTATTGTTGTGCAGCAAGAGCATGGAGGATTGGTTGAGGCAAGAAAATCTGGAGTAAAAACATCAAAAGGGGAATACTGTATATTTGTGGACAGCGACGATTGGATTGCGGAGGATTTGTTGGAAACAGTTCTTACATTAACGGATCGTGGAAGTGTTGATATTGTAAATTATAATATGAGAAGTGTGGGAAACGGGTGCTCGGATTGGACATATACGGTTCCGGAAGGCATATATGAACATGTAGAATTAGAGGACATCTACAAAAAGATGATGTTTGATTTTGAAAATGAATGTCCCGGCATTATTCAGTCATTATGTACTAAGTTCATGAGAAGAGAACTTTTATGGTCAAGTATTGAAAGCGAGGATCCCAGGATCACAATGGGTGAAGATGCTGCCGTGGTATATAAAGCGATGCTGATGGCAAAGAAAATTGCAGTTACCCATAAGGTATTTTACTTTTATAGAATACATGAGAAGTCTATGTGCCGGAAAAAGGAAAATGATATGGTGATAAAAGTATATCATTTTCAGCAGTATATGCAAGGTGTTTTTTCGGAGTATAGCAAATCATATGAATTAGATAGGCAGTTAAAGAGGTATATAGTACCTTTTATAAGAAAAGGCATATCAGACCTGTTTTCGTTGGAAATACACAGTTTATATCGCATACCATTTTGTATATTGGCAGATTGTATAAACAGAAGAATCGTATTGTACGGCGCCGGTGTGGTTGGGAAGTCTTATTACAGACAGTTGACAAGTATACAGGATATGAGGCTTGCAGCGTGGGTAGATCGGAAACTAGGGGGACAAAAAATATATGATTATGAGATTGATTTTCCAGAAGCGTTAAAGGATATTGATTTTGACAGAATAATCATTGCTGTGAAAAATCAGGAGATTGCTGCAGTGATTAAGAAGAATTTAGAAAAAGATTTTGGAGAAGATCGAGTTATGTGTATAGATGCGGAGACAGATTGGCGGGAATGGGAACTCGATATATATTGATGAGGAAAATGATGTGCAATGAGCTTAAGAATGATTTAACTATATATGTGTCTGTCGTTATTCCTTCCTTAAATGTTGCAGAGTACATGGAGGAATGTCTGGAGAGCGTAACACGTCAGACATTAAAGGAAATAGAGATATTATGTATTGATGCCGGTTCAACAGACGGCACACTGCGGGTTATAGAAAAGTATGCGTCAGGAGATCCTCGGATCCGGCTTATAGGATCAGATAAAAAAAGCTACGGTTATCAGGTGAATCTTGGGATCCGGGAAGCGAGAGGGAAGTATATCGGGATTGTAGAGCCGGACGATTATATTGATAAAACAATGTATCAGAGCCTTTATTCCCATACAAATAATTATTTTCCTGATTTTATTAAGGGCGGATACATAGAATTCGCAAGCATAAAAGGCAGGAGAGTATGTGCAGAGGTTAGCCGCAGTCATCTGGCAGACGTATTTGATCAGCTGATCTTTTTTGGCGATGCAAGGGAAATGGGCATCCTGGAGATCAATCATATATGGGCTGGGATTTACAGGAGAGATTTTTTAATCAAGAAAAACATACGGCTTAATGAAACTACGGGGGCGTCTTATCAGGATATCAGTTTTTCGATCTTGGTTGGCTTATTAGCGGATACCGGAATATATGTAAATGAACATTATTATTTTTATCGTATAGATAATGAGAATTCTTCTGTAAAATCAAGTTCCAAGTGGCGGTGTGTCATGGATGAGTATGAATACATAACAAAAGAATTGACACAACGGGAAATGTATACTTCTGATATACGAAAGCTGGTGTGTCTGCAAAAACTCGTATCCTATCAGTGGAATGCCGTGCGGCTGTCAGAAAAGGAGCGAGAGGAGTTTCTCTTGGCGGTGCAGCCGGAATTGAAGGACTTTTCTGAGGAGGGATCTTTATATGCCGATTTGACAGATAGCCAAAAGGAATCGGTGAAACTATTAAGAAACAGGACTGTGTTAAGGGGTTATCTGAACGAAAAGCAGGAGCAGAGCAGACGTTTGGGTAAATTATTCGCCAAAATAGAGCAGGGCGAAAAGTTTGTCCTTGTCAGTGCAGGACGCTATGGCGAACGGATGCTGTTATTACAGGAGATGTCAGGAATCAAATGCATGAAAGCGGTAGCGGATAACAATCCTATGCTTCAGGGGAAAATATGGAATGGATATTCCATAATCAGTGTTCCAGAAGCTGTGCAGAAATACAAAAGTGATACATTTATCATTGCGAATAGAAAGCATTCAGATAAGATCCAGAAACAGTTGGAAAATATGGGTATAAGCAGTGATAAAATCTTTGCGGTAAGTAACATGCTATCTTTTGAAGAAATGCTAGGTTTAGTTTTTCCGTAGGTGTAACAGGAGATATGAAGAGATGAACAGAAACGAAATAGCAGTGATCATATGTAATTATAATGGCGGCGAAGATACGGTGAAATGTATTGATGCTGTGATAAAGTCAAAGGATATCAAGTGTGACATCTATGTAGTCGATAATGCTTCGACGGATGGCTCGGTGGAGCGGATCGGCAGGCAGTTTGGAGAACGTGTTGCCATCGTGCAGAATGCAGAAAATCTCGGCGGATCCGGAGGATTCGGGAGAGGACTGCGCATGGCGGTGGAAGAGGGATATCCTTATATTATGATGCTTGACAATGATGCATATGTGGATACAGACACCATAAAAAAGCTGCATAGGTATCTTGAGGAGAATCCAGATGTGGGGATTGTCGGAGCAAAGATCATGATGTCAGATGATCCAAAGCGGATCATGGATTATGCGAAGACGATCGACTTTGAAACATTTATGGACGGATCAAAATGGTGCGGGAAACTGGACAGTGAGGAGGCAAAGGAGCCGAGAGAATGTGATTTTGCAGCTGCAACTGCCGCGATGGTACGGCGGGAAGTTCTGTTAAAATGCGGCGGGATGGATGAGGCGCATTTTATCTATTATGATGACATAGAGCTGGGATACCGGATCAAACGATCCGGTTATAAAGTAGTGTCGCTTGGGAGTTCAAAAGCATGGCATAAGAGCGGGATGACAAAGAAAACGACGAACACTTTCGCAAGGTACTACCTGACACGCAACCGTTACCGCTTTTTTGCAAAATATCTGCCCCGGGAGGATATGGAAAGATTTACGGAGTACATATTATCACGTGCCTTTTCTTATATGTATGGCTCTTATTATAAGGGGCGTATGGACATCTTTGATACGGAAAAATATATTCTGGAGGATTTTATACGTGACCGCCGAGGGAAAGCAGGAGAGAGAAGGATAAATGAGCTTCAGAAAGATGGATACCATCTGATCGAAAACGAATTATCTGGCTGTAAACGCATGCTCATTTATCCGGCAGATGAAGTGCCGGAACATAGTGTTGTCAAGTTATGCAGCAGGCTATGGGCAATAAATCCGGGTATTGAAATAATGCTAAGCACTTCTTTTGGAATGAAGAAAAAGTCGGAGTTATGTTTAGAGCAATTAAGGGGCGAGTTTAAGGAGTGTAGTTTTAGCATTACACTGGCAGAAGAAAGCAGCGGAAACTCATTTGACAAAGCTGTCCATTTTTGCAGGCATGTAAAAGATATCACAGAGAATATACTGCCAGACATTTATATAGATATTTATGGAAATATGATCGCAGATGAGCAGGACTATATTTATTTCCGGAACTACGAGAAAAGTTATGAATTTTTTTATGGATTATATCATGATTCTGTTGTTGAGACGATCAACAAGATAAGAAAAGAGGGCTAGAATATGATGGCAGAGATTGAGGAATTGATTGCGGCATGTAAACATAGCGAGAATGTTTATATTTACGGTGCAGGGAAAAACGCAGGTGATACCTATTGCTTTTTCCAGGAATATAAGATCCCAATAGCAGGGTTTCTTGTTTCAAGTATATATGGTAATCCTCAGGTTTTATTTGGTCATCCTGTAATGGATATAGATGAGTTCTCTGACGATTCCCGATATATAATTCTGGTACCCATGTTCCGAAATACCAGAGCTTATAGAGAGATATGCGATTGCTTGGTGTGTAAACAAATTTGTAATGTATATTTTCTGCCGTCAAGTTTGCTGCAGATGATAAAAGAGCATATTTTTATGCAAAAGAAGCGAGAGATCTTTCATATCAATGAATATCGCTTGGGAGAACATATACCTGTGGAGAAGGATTATGATATTCTGATCATGAAGGATGTACATGGACAGGAATACCATTGGCGTTTTCCGCAAAAAGTGGTAGGGGAGTGTAATTTAGATACGGTTTACGATATTTTTCCTGATAAATCTGCGCTTCAAGAGTTTGAAGAGCAGTATGGAACATACCATATATTTTGTAATGAGAATCCGGAACAAATAGGGGAAGAAAAGTCATTTGCAGTCTATATGGCACGCAGCCATAAGGATCAGAAAGTGTTACAAAATAAGCTGCCTTCATGGGTGATCCCCATACAGGTCGGCGCGGCGCTTACAGATCAAGACATTTGCAAAATAAAAGATCAGGATGGTCTTAATATATCTGAACGAAATGAGAACTATTCAGAATGTACGGCGCTTTATTGGATGTGGAAAAATGCACCCAGAGCAGATTATATTGGATTATGTCATTACCGGAGGCATTTTTCAATAGATGAAAATGAAATAAGAAGAATGACAGATGCCAATATAGATATCTTAGTTACGACGCCGACGTTTGTGCAGGAGACGGTAGGTACGTTTTTTTCAACATTAATCCCAGAGTCAGATATAAAGATTATGTTGGAGGCTATAAAAAAAGTTTGTCCGGTTTACTTATCTTTTGCAAAAGCCTTTCTTGCTTCCAGATTTTATCCGCCTTGTAATCTTTTCATTATGAGATACAATCTTTTTTGGGATTACTGTAGTTTTGTGTTTTCTGTAACTTTCGAAATAGAAAACTATTATAAGAAGATCAGATTTTATAGAAAAGATCGGTACATAGGATTTATTATAGAATGCTTGTTGGGAATCTTTTTGATGAAGAATAGAGAACAGTTAAAAATTGCATATACAGATATGCTGTTTTATTCATAAGCGGAGGAAATATGCCAAAAATATCAATTATTATGCCGTCTTTGAATGTTGTTCCATATATCAGGGAATGCCTGGAAAGTGTCATTAGCCAGACACTGCAGGATATCGAGATCTTATGTGTTGATGCCGGATCCACGGATGGTACACAGGATATTTTATATGAATATGCAGAGAAAGATGCACGGATTCAGGTAATCGCATCTGCTCAAAAAAGCTATGGTCATCAAATGAATCTTGGAATAGAAAATGCCTCCGGAGAGTATATAGGAATTGTAGAAACCGATGATTTCATTTTGCCGGAAATGTATGAGGAAATGTATGCTTATGCAAAGGAGAATGACGCTGAATTTGTAAAATCAGATTTTGATGTTTTTACAACACTTTCGGATGGGAAGAGGCTATTCCTAAAATATTCTTTAGGAAAATATAGTTCTGTAAAATACAATACAATATTTACAGCGGAGGATTATATTAATAATAAAAATACCATAGATGTCTTTATATGGAATGGAATATATAAGAGATCGTTTTTGAAGAGGAATCATATTTCATTTCAGGAGACGCCAGGAGCGGCGTTCCAGGATTGTAGTTTCCGATATCAGGTGGCGCTGAATGTGAAGAGAGGTTTTTTCTTAAATCGTTCTTTTTACCGTTACCGCAGGGACAATATAAATTCATCTACCTATAACAGTAAATGTGTATTATTCAATCTTTCTGAATGTAAAAATTTAATTCGTATTGCAGAGGAAAGCAGAGTTGACCAAAAACAGATGGAATTTCTTGCAAGAGAAATTGCAGTAATTGCACATAGGCCTTATATAGAATTACTGACTTGGGGACAGCCTGCGGAAGGTACGGAAGAAGCATTGGATGAATTTAGGAATATTCTCAAAGACTTTAAAGATCATGGGATTTTAAAACAAACTTCTGTAACCAGGGATTTATGGATGGAGATAAGGATATTTATGGATAAGCCGGAGTTCTATGATTATTATTCTCATTTAAAGGCAGAAATAGCTTTTGAAACGGTTAAGTCGTTTTTGAAAAAAACCGCAATGGAAAAGCATGTAATTCTTTTTGGCAGTGGATATGTCGGTTCCTGTGCATACTGTCTGATGCGATGCAATGGAATACAAAATCTAGCGGCATTTTGTGATAACGATAAAAGTAAATGGGACAGTTCGCATATGGGATGCCCGGTGATGTCGTTAGAGTCTGCGCTTAAGCAATTTGCTGATGCATATTTTATTATCACAAATGCAGCACACTCGGATGCAATACAAAAGCAGTTACAGGACTATGGAGTGGATGAACAGCGGGTTACAGAATATAACCTGAGTACATTCCCGATGGATTGCACCAATATGATCATGCGTCTCAAGAGGTTCTGCCATGGAAGTTAAACCTCTTTTTACTTTGGACTCCATCACAGCGTTGACAAGTTTCATGGATACATATGAAAGTATTTATTTATATGGAGCCGGATATTATTTAGATGTTTTTTTGCAGGAAATGAGGAATCTGAATAAAGTGTATTTTCAAAAAATAAAGAGTATTTTCGTATCAAAAGCATTTGGAAATAATAAAAAAATACCAAACATTCCCATCCTGACATATCATCCAGATCTGCTAAAACCAGATGCTGGTGTACTTCTGACTTTGGGTCGGCGTTATACGGAGAAAATTTATCATCTTCTGCAAGGGACAGGCGCAGGTATTGCTGAAATTGATTTTAATATGTTTCAAAAGGAAGCCTATTGTGATGTGGAAAAAAGTATAAAACCTTTTATTGATACATTCCCGAAAAAGCTTTCAGGCTTAAATACGCCGCTTCCGCAGAAAGAGATTCTGGCATGGACAAGCTGGTGGCAAGGCGAGGAACAGGCTCCGGCGATGGTCCGCGCCTGTCTTGCAAGCCAGAGGAGAAATCTGCCGGAGGGTGTACGGCAGATCATTATCACGGAAGATAACTGCAAGGAGTACCTAAGCCTACCGGAGCACATCACAGAGAAGGTGAAAGACGGACGGATCTCCCTGACAACCCTGTCGGATATCATAAGGGCGGCATTGCTGTACAAGTATGGGGGCTTCTGGATGGATTCCACGCTGTATGTCTGCAAAAAGTTGGGAGAGGAGATCCTGGATCATCCGATCTATACGCGGAATCTGCCGGAGACACAGTATTGTGCAGATGCAATGTGGAGCGGGTGGTTTCTTTATGCCAAACCGGGAAACAAGCTGTTTGCTTTTTTGATGGAAAGCTTTTTCTATTATTTTTCCGTACATGACAGGATCAGGTATTATTTTATGGTAGATTATATCATCGCCATAGCATGTAATACGTTTCCGGAGGTGGAGAAGCAGCTGAAGGCAGTTCCTTATAACAATGAAGGAGCCCAGGAACTGGTAAAGCACCTCTGGGAACCGTATGATGAAGGGCAGATTAAGGAGTATATAAAGAACACTTCCGTTCAAAAGTTAACATATAAATTTGAAGACAGGGAAGGCTGGGAAACGGATGGTACAATTTGTGGGTATCTCATGCATACGAGGAGGGAATAGAAGATGAATAGACCGGTGATCATATACGGAGCGGGATTTCGCGGCGGGAGGAATTTTATAGCGCTTGCAGAGGAAAATGTACATGTTGAGGCATTTTGCGACAGGGATGCAGAGCATATCCCTTTATATTATGGATGTAATGTCCTGACGCGTGATGAGGCGGTAGAAAAGTATCCGTCGCTTCCCTTTCTTCTGTCTGTGGATGACGAAGAGGCGCGAAGGCAGATTGCAGAGGATCTGCGGACCCTGGGCATAGAAGTCTATGAAAGCTTTGAGGAATTTTTCCAGGGGTCAAATGATTATGAGATAGAACATGTGTATTGCGGCAAGGCAGTGGGCTTTCAGGTTGTGCCGTCGCTTTTAGAGGGCAGGGAGCATCTGACGGCATACTCGTTCGGGATCGGCTTTGATTATTCTTTTGAACTGGAGCTGGCGGAAAAATACGGCATGGAGGTCTATGCATTTGACCCAAGCCCTGAGGTAGTAAAAGAGATGGAAAGCAAAAAGCTTCCGGAGAATCTGAGATATTATCCTTACGGTCTTTCCGATGAGGATGCATTAAAGACGTTTTATCTTCCCAGTTCCGGCCTGGATTATTCCGAGCATTTTGCTCCATGGACAAGCAGCGAAAAGATACAGATGCAGGTTCACAGGCTTTCGACATTGATGGAGCGATTCGGGCACAGCAGGCTTGATCTGCTGAAAATGGATGTGGAGGGTTCGGAGTTTATGGCGTTGCCGGATATCTTGGAGAGCGGGCTTGAATTCGATCAGCTCTGTATAGAGACGCATACCCGTATTTTCCCTGACAGTGTGGAGAAAATGAGAGGGGTAAAGAAGCTTTTGAATGATCATGGTTATCTGCTGGTAAGCAATGGCAGGCAGGAGCAGACCTATATCAGTAAAAGGATTTGCAAAGGTGGAGCATATGGAACAGGCACAGGAGATTGTTAAGGGAATACAGAGCGGATTATTACAGTGGTACGATTTTAAGCCGGACAGTATGATACTCTATATAGGAGGAGAAGAGGATGCTATAGCGGAGATGCTAAGGGAGCGTGCAGAAGTGCTGATATGTGTATCCTGCGAGACGGCCGGCGAGGAGAGATGGCGGCAGACGTATAGAGAAAGATTCGACTACATTATATCAGTGGTCGCGTTGGAGAGACAGCTTCACCCAGAGCGGATACTTGCAGGTCTTCGGAAATTATTAAAGGCAGACGGTAAGCTGCTTCTTGGCATGAATAACCGCCTTGGCACAAAGTATTTCTGCGGGGACAGAGATCCGTATACGGGGCGGAACTTTGACGGTGTAGAGGGCTATCGCAGGGCGTACGCGAAGAAAGAGGATACCTTTCAGGGACGGATGTACAGTCAGGCTGAATTAAAGGCAATGCTTCAGGCTGCAGGCTGGGAGGAGTGCCGTTTTTATGCTGTTCTTTCAGATTTAGAGAATCCGACTCTGATTTATGCTCAGGATTTTCTGCCGAATGAGGATCTATCAGGCAGGCTGTTTCCGACATATCATTATCCAAATTCCGTTTTCTTGGAGGAGGAGTGTCTGTATACAGATCTGATTGCAAACGGAATGTTTCATCAGATGGCAAATGCGTATCTCATAGAGTGTGCATTAGACGGCTGTTTCTCAGATGTCAGCCATGTGACAGGTTCTATGGAACGAGGCAGGAAGCGCGCGATTTTCACAGTAATACATAAATCTGGAATCGTAGAAAAGCGTGCGGCATATCCAGAGGGGCGGGCACGTCTGGAAAAGATGGTTGAATATGGGGAAGATTTGAAGGCCCATGGTGTTCCGACAGTGGACGCCAAAATGGAAAAGGGCGCTTATGTCATGCCATATATTGAGGGCGAGACAGGACACGCTTATTTGAAGAGATTATTGCTGGAAGATGTGGATATGTTTTTGCAGAAATTTGATCAGTTTCGTGATCTGATTTTGCAGTCATCCGAAATTGTGAAAGCGGACAGCGGGGACGGAGAGGGCGCGGTTCTGCGCAGGGGATATGTTGATATGGTTCCGCTGAACAGCTTTTATCTGGACGGCACCTTCGTGTTTTACGATCAAGAGTTCTGTGAGGAGAATTATCCGGCAAATGCTATCATTACGCGTATGATTGCGACATTATATGCCGGAAGTGTTGAGCTTTTGAAAAAGCTTCCGATAGAAACGCTCTTTGAGCGGTACAATCTGACGAAGAAACTGAATCATTTCCAGAGAATGGAATGGGATTTCCTGGCGGATCTGCGAAATGAAAGAGAGCTTCGTAAGTATCATAATGCCTGCCGCCGCAACGGGGACGTAATCAATTCCAACCGCCAGCGGATGAATTATTCGCAGGAGGATTATCAGCGGTTATTTATCGATATTTTCCGAAATGCAGATACCCGCAAGCTGATCTTATTCGGTTCCGGAGTTTTTACCCAAAGGTTCCTTGCCCTGTACAGCCAGGATTATTCGGTATATGCGATCATAGACAACAATCGGGAGAAATGGGGACAGGAGCTAGAAGGAATTACGATCCAGTCCCCTGATATCCTGCGTGATCTTGCCTCGGGGGAATATAAAGTCCTGATTTGCATCAAAAATTATCTGTCAGTCATGAAACAGCTAGATAGTATGGGAGTGACGGAATACAGTATTTTTGAGTCAGGCAAGGATTATCCGAGAAAGCGCAAGCCCCTTGTACCGCGATCTGTAGAAGTTGGGTCTGATGGTGCATCTGTTGAAAAAAAGAAATATCACATCGGCTATATCGCAGGCGTATTCGATCTGTTCCATGTTGGGCATCTGAATATGTTCAAGCGTGCAAAAGAACAATGCGACTACCTGATCGTCGGTGTCGTGACGGATGAAGGAGTACGGAAGTTCAAAGAGACAGAGCCCTTTGTTCCGTATGAGGAGCGTGTGGAGATGGTACGATCTTGCAGGTATGTAGATGAGGTGGCAGAAATTCCGTTGAATTTCGGCGGTACAAGCGATGCGTGGCGGCTGCACCATTTCGACTGCCAGTTTTCCGGCAGTGACTACGCGGCTCATCCCGATTGGCTGGCAGAAAAAGAGTTTCTGGAGAAGCACGGAGCGGAGATGGTGTTCTTTCCCTATACGGAGGGGACAAGTTCTACGAAGCTGAAGACGATGATTGAGAAAAAGTTATTATAAGAATTAAAATGGCGGAGGATAAGTGATTGGATATGATAGTTTCCCCTCGTGGGATTGTAGACATCGAACGTCCGGGGCAGGGAGTCCTGGATCTGTCCCAGGCGGGATTTGGTCAGGCGCTGCTTGACTTTGCAATGTTTTGTTCGGATCAAGAGTTAGAGTGTGTGGGGAAGCAAAAGAAGAAAGGAACTTCCCCAAAGCGGCTGTGGGTTTCCGAACATCCGGAAAATTTATATGACAAGGCAAGGCCGGTACTTGAGCGGTGTGTCCGGGAAGGGCTGTCTCTGCCCGCGGCTCGCGCGCCTTATCTGTGCAGGGACACAAAGCGGGAAGATCTAAGAGAGCTGATGGCAGGGCTGACGGAGGAATGTATCCGGATCTGCGGGAGGATCGGCTGTACTGCGCTGATCGTCAGGCCGCTGTTTTCCGGTGTAAAGCCGGGGGATGAGTGGGAGGTAAACAGAAAGTATTACCTTCATTTTCTGGAACTTGCCAGAGAGAACCAGGTGACAATTTTGTTGGAAAATCAGTGCAGGGACATGAACGGCCATCTGGTACAGGGCGTCTGTGCAGACGGCAGGGAAGCGGCTAATTGGGTTGACCGGCTGAACGAAGAGGCAGGAGAGGAGCGGTTTGGATTCTGCATAGACACAGGGGCGTGCAGCCTGTGCGGGCAGGATATGCAGGAGTTTGCTCTTTCGCTGGGGAAGCGCGCCAAGGCTGTGATCCTGCGTGAATGTGACGGACACACAGAATGCAGCAGGCTGCCGTTTACCTGCGCCGCCGGGGGACAGTCCTTGACGGACTGGCTTGGGCTGATCCGGGGATTGCGGGAGACCGGATTTGACGGACGGCTGATCCTGGATTTTTCGGATACCGCCGGAGCCTTTTCACCGATCCTGCGCCCGGGGCTTGTGAAGCTTGCCAGATCGACGGTGGAATATTTCGGCTGGCAGATCGGGCTTGAGAATCTGTTGAAAAAGTATCCGTCCATCGTTCTTTTCGGCGCGGGCAATATGTGCCGGAACTATATGAAATGCTATGGAGATAAGTATCCGCCGTTGTTTACCTGCGACAATAACCAGACCCTTTGGGGAACTTTGTTTTGCGGTTTAGAAGTAAGACCGCCCGAGAGTCTTAAGGATCTGCCGAAGGACTGCGTGATATTGATCTGTAATATCTATTACCGGGAGATCGAACGGCAGCTTCGCGGCATGGGGATCCTGAATCCGATAGAATTTTTCAATGACGAGTATATGCCCGCGTTCTATTTTGACAGGATCGAGCGGGAATGGCAGGAAGGAGTATGATAATAAAATGTTGAACATAGGAGTCCAGACCAAAAACGTCGTCAATAACACGCATCCGGAAGAAGGCTTCGCCATGCTGAAGCGAGCAGGTTTTTCCTGTGCGGATTTCAGTTTGAACAGTTATCTTTCCAACACTTCTCTCTATCAGTCAGAGCGGAATGAATTTTTTGACCGGTCGGTCCGGGAGCTGGAGCATTACTTCGCACCGCATAAACAGGGGGCGGAAGCGTCCGGGATCACGATCAATCAGATGCATATGCCGTATCCTGTGTATGTGCCGAAGGCTGACAGGGAATTGAACGACTATCTATGGAACCAGGTGGCGCAAAAGAGTATGGCTGTATGTGCTTTCTTTGGATGCCCCTATATCGTGATCCATGGGTTTAAGCTTGCCCGTTTCCTTGGCTCAGAGGAACAGGAATGGCGGGAAACGGCAAGGTTCATAGATTCCATTGCCCCGCTTGCAAAGGAAATGGGGATCACCATATGTATTGAAAATCTGTATGACAGCATAGGCGGGCATCTTGTGGAGGGACCGTGCTGCAATGCCGGGAAGGCAGCAGAGCGCATAGATCAGTTCAATGACAGATACGGGGCGGAGGTTTTGGGATTCTGTTTTGACACAGGCCATGCCAACATCGCGGGGATAGATTTTGAGAGATTTATCACGGCGCTTGGCAGCCGTCTAAAGGTCTTGCATATACATGACAACGACGGCGTATCCGACCTGCACCAGATTCCCTTTACCTTTACAAAGACCCGGGAGAATCTGGCTTCTACCGATTGGGACGGGTTTGTCAGGGGGTTAAAGAAGATCAGATTTGACGGAGTGCTGAGCTTTGAGACGGCTCCGGTGCTGACTGCGTTTCCCAAGCCGATGAAACAGGATGTGCTGGGATTTATTGCTAATATCGGACGGTATCTGGCAGAGGAAAGCTTTTTCGAATAGGATAAGCACGGTGTCATTTATAACTTGTAAATCAAAAAAGGTGTAAAGACCTTGATAATTTAATAAAGACTTTACACCTTTGGGTTAGGTTACTTATTTAGTTTCTGATTATGGAAGCTTTTTATCGAATCAGCACCGTCTTCCCTTCAAATGCAAATCCATACTTCCGAATCCGTTCGGGTGCGATACCTTTTGCCTCCAGAGAAGCAGAATATCGCATCCGGTCAATCTGCTTCAGCGCTTCCTGCGCTGTGTCTATAAGGGTCTCCTCGTCATCAGGATCATGAACTTTGAATTCCAGAATGATTGCATGAGCTGTATCGTGCAATGGTTCCAGTATCACGTCATATCTGCCGAAGCCGCTTTCCCTGTTAGAATTTATAGAATACCGACCGGCAAGATCTACCGTCAGCCCAAGGACAAAACCATGGTAAAAACGTTCCGGTTCTGCCTTTTTGGAGGGGTGCTTCCCGGTATCAAAATAACTGAAGGTTGCAAGTGCAACCTGATTCATATAGGCATTCATAGCTTTTTTATCATCCATCAAAAGTGCTTTGATAAAGTTATTATATGCCGGTGTGAAATCCATGAACCAACCCTTGATCATCCGTTCAAACATCAACGTTACTTCATAATTCGTGAGCACAAGCTTATAGGTTTCACGGCCTCTTTTGTCTATATATAGTTGCGCCATGCGCAGATAGCCAGTCGTAAGCAATAGGCTCCATACGGCATTTTCGCTGTACTCCAACTGATTGAAGATAATCTGTTCGTCAATCTGCGTACAGAGAGATTTGCCGGATAAGAGCTCTTCCATGATGATCTTTAAATCTGCGCTTCCTTCACGGATCAGCTTGTCGATTAGGCTGTTACTGCTGGTATTCACCCAATAAGGCGAGAATTTTCTGAATTTCAGATAGTTTATGATTGACCAGGGGTTATAAATATCTGATTTTTGACCGAATGTAAATCCGTCATACCAGTCTCTTACCTTATCTTTGCTTTCAGATAAGCCGAATTCTTCCAAGGCATTCCATACTTCTTGCTGTGTGAATCCAAAACAGTCTGCGTACAGATCAGATGCAGTTGTGATCACAGACAGGTTATTCAGGTCAGAGAAGACAGACTCCTTGCTGATCCTTGTGATCCCGGTCATGACAGCACGCTCAAGAAAAGGATTCGTCTTGAAGGTCGCATTGAAGAGATTCCTGATGAAAGAGACAGTCTCATCCCAGTATCCATGCACATAAGCCTCCTGCATGGGAGTATCATACTCGTCTAAGAGAATGATGACCTTTTTCCCGTAATATCGCATCAGATAGCCAGACAGCATGTCCAGGGAGTCAGATGCCAGATAGTCTTCCATGTCGGCAGAAACCATCTGATAAAGTCTTTTTTCCTTGTCATTCAACAGGTCGCCGTCTAACAGAAAATCATACCGGTTATATAGATTTGTAATGATCTGGCAGAGCTTTTGTCTTGTGTTGGGAAAAGAAGATTCTTTTACATTGGCGAAGCTTAAGAAGATTACGGGATAAGCACCCTGCAATTTCTGGTATTTTTCTTCTTTCCAGATAGAAAGATGCTCAAAAAGATCATTTCTGCCGGCATGGTCAACGGAAAAGAAATATTCTAACATACTCATATTCAGCGTCTTGCCAAAGCGTCTGGGGCGGGTGATCAGGGTAACAACATCATCGTTCTCCCACCATTCTTTGATAAAGTCTGTTTTGTCAATGTAAAAATTGTTTTTGGTAATTACTTGAGCGAAATCTTGATGTCCGATACCGACTGTTCTTGCCATAGCCATGCCTCCCATGTCTCCCATGCTTTTCTTGTATCTTATCATTGTTTTGCAAGGAATTCAATGTTCAAAAATATAGAAATCGTTTATAATAGTTGTTATATGGAACGAACTCTTACCAGAAAGGATGCAAAAAGCTATGGCAGGAACAGCAGCGATCGGACACCAGGATACGTTTTTTTCAATTCTTTGTGAAGCATTTCCCCAAAGTAATATCCAGATCACAGGTGTGAACGGCAGCACGATCATAAAGCAGGAGTATTTCTCAGACATAAAGAATCATATAAATGATTTCTACAGCATCGCAAGGCCTCTTACTTTGAACCGGCAGCTTACCCTGTCAGTCCGGGCGGACAGGTATAAGGATGAGGACGAGGTAGGCAGGATGCTGGACGGCATAATCAGTATGGCAGGTTCAAATTACAAAGGCGCCAGAAAAAGAGAGCTTGAAGATAATGAAGAGAAAAGGTTATTGAGGACACTTCTCTATGCGGATTCAATGGAGATGCACATCTACGCGGTTCTTCTGGCAGAAAAATTAAAAAAAGAGATGGCGCTTGAACGGGTGGTCTGTGTGATCGAATGCAGGTATGGCGAGACGGATGATATGAAGAATCTGATCAAACGGTATAGGAAGACGTCGCCGCAGGATATCTGCGAATCTGTGGAAGAGGGGAGGATCATCCTGTGTAAATATATTCCGGATGCCAGGGAGACGATAAAGGATCAGTGTAATGAATATTTTCAGGGGGTCCAAATGCTGATATCTGAAAAGTTCGGGTATGTTCCGCAGATCTATATCGGCGCCATGGTGAGGCAGGCGGAAGAATACAGATTCAGCCTAAATGCTGCGCTGACAACGAAACGGGCAGTGGGGGAGATCCGCAGCGGAGGCAGAAGGGCGCACAATATCTTCTATGCCGAAGATTATCTTGTTGAATATACCTTTTATAATACCGATCAGGAGACACTGGAACATTTTCTTGGCGCATATGCAGAGAAGCTTCGGAAAGAGCCGGAATTGGTGAAGACGGCAAAGATACTGCTGGAGAACGGAATGAATATCAGTCATGCGTCAAAGTACGGTTATGTCCATCGAAATACGATGATGCTGCATGTGAGAAAATTGTGCGGTCTTTTAAAAATTGATCCTATGAATTATGACGGGGATAAATTCTTACTGATGTTGATCTGTGAGTATTTCGCGGCTTATGATACGCAGATTGCTCCGTGCTGATATTCTCGTGCAAGCAGGATATGTGTTGTGTGCACAATTTTATGATATGATATTGTTGGGCTATGATATTTATAACTCCCGTTGTTTTTGTGTAAAATATATACAGAAACAGCGGGAGTTTTCTTGAATAATTGTTGAAAAGATACAAATAATTCAAACAATTAATCGAGCAGACGAACAAAAACAAATATCATAGGAGGGAAAATGATGATGAAGAAAAGACTGGCAATGATTACAGCGATTATGTTGGCGGCAGGTACGGTGCTTGTTGGATGCAAAGGATCGGACGCATCTACCGGCAGCAGTACAGCTTCAAAGGACGAGGGCGGCAAAAGCGCCTCCGAAGGATCGGATAACGGGATGGTCCTTCGCCTGGGACATGTAGTTGCGGACGGGAATTCTCTGGACAAGGGGCTTGATAAGTTTGCCGAGCTTGTGGAGGAGAAGTCGGAAGGTTCGCTTACGATCGAAGTTTATCCCAATTCTGAGCTGGGAGATAATACGGCGATGGCAGAACAGCTCCAAATGGGGACACTCGATATGATGGCTCCGTCCACGGCTGCGCTCAGCGGTTTCACATCTGCAATGTCGGTATTCGATGTTCCGTATCTGTTCAAGAACGAGGCGGCGGCAGAAGAGATACTGGACGGGGAGATCGGCCAGGATGTGGCGTCCGCGCTGGAAGAGTCGGGGTTCCATGTGCTGTCGTATATGACCCAGGGGTGGAGGAATCTTACATGTAAGAAAGAGGTGACTGCTCCGGAGGATATGAAGGGAATCAAGATCCGTACCATGGACAGCCAGTATCATATGCAGCATTTTAATGCGTTTGGCGCATCTGCGACGCCGATGGCGATGTCAGAGGTGTATACGGCGCTTCAGCAGGGGACGATCGACGCACAGGAGAACCCGTATACGAACATAGTAAATTCCCGCTTTTATGAGGTTCAGGATTATGTGGTGGAGACACAGCACATCTATGACGCCGATCCGCTGATGGTTTCAACCATTACCTGGGGTAAGCTTTCGGACGACCAGAAATCTATCTTAGAAGAGGCGGCAAAAGAAGCAACCGCGTGGGAACGTGAAGAAGTGCTGAAGGATGTTGATAAGGACAAGCAGACGATCCTTGATTCCGGCACGAAGATCATCGAGCTTACGGATGATCAGAGAGCGGCGTTCCGCGAGGCGGCGCAGGAGGTGTATGATTCTTTTGAAGCGGCGGCTTCCGGCAATAAGGAGCTGATCGAGCAGATCGAGGCGGTTAACGACGAGAAATAATAGATGAAAAGAATAGGGGAGGTATGTACTCCCCTGTTCTATATGGAAGGAGGATAGATATGGGGAAGAAAGCTCCCTGGTATGATAATATCGAGAAAGCGGTCATTATCGTACTGTTTATAATAATGACGGTTATATTGTTTGTGAATGTGGTAACCAGGTTCGGGTTTGGTTATACTGCTTCCTGGACGGAGCAGGCGGCCCGCATCCTGTTCACCTGGATGACATTTTGCGGAGTAAGTCTGGCAGGACTCGAGGGAGCACATCTCCAGGTTACGGTCATAACCATGATACTTGGAGAGAAAAGGGGGAAACTGGCGTTTATCGCCGGGGATATCATCTGCGTGATATTCGGCCTGTTCTTAAGCTATAAGATATTTGCCGTGATGCGTAATACGATGCTTACGAATCAGACGTTTCCGGCGATTCCCTGGCTTCCTACATGGGTATTGTATCTGGCGGGAGTGCTTGGAACGCTGGGATTCTCAGTCCGTATTATCGAAAGAGAAGTCCGCAGTATCCGCGGAGCTAAGAAGGAGGTGGAGGAAGCTTGATCGGTGTACTGATTCTTACATTATTGATTCTATTGTTTCTGACGGTTCCGATCTTCGCGGCGCTGGCGCTCTCGGCGTTGGTTGTGTTCGCGATCTATTTTCCGGGACAGGGGATGGATCTGATGCTTGCCCAGTCGATGGTGAAAAGCTGTGATTCATTTCCGCTGATGGCGATCCCGTTCTTCATGCTGGTCGGTACTTTGATGTCCAAAGGGGGACTGGCAAAGAAGTTGGTTGACATTGCAGAGGCGTTCACAGGGAATTCGGCGGGAGGACTTGGAACGGCGGCGATCGTTGCAAGTATGCTGTTTGCCGCGATCTCAGGTTCCGGACCGGCAACTGCGGCGGCGATCGGCGGGATCATGATTCCGGCCATGGCCAAGCAGGGATACGGGAAAGAATATTCGGCGTCGCTGCTTGCGGCCGGTTCTACGATCGGCCCGGTTATTCCGCCCAGCATTCCAATGATCATGTTTGCGGTGACGATCGGGTGTTCGACGACTACGCTGTTTATGGCGGGGGTCATTCCGGGGCTTCTGATGGGAGTGGGACTGATCGTCTATAACAAATGGATTTCGAAGAGGAAGGACTACAGGGGCGAAAGCCTGTCCGAAGAGAAAGGCTCTAAGGCGAAGACCATCAAAGAGGGTATCTGGGCGCTGCTCATGCCGGTGATCGTGCTGGGAGGTATCTATTCCGGTATCTTTACACCGACAGAATCGGCGGTAGTAGGTGTCGTCTATTCTCTGGCAGTGAGCAAGTTCATCTATAAGACGCTTACCTGGCAGGGACTTAAGGAATCTCTGGTTGACGCCGCGATCACATCTGCTACCATCATGATATTATTCGGCGGTGCGAATACCTTCGGAAGGATTCTCACGCTGGGGGATATTCCGGCTACGATCGCAGGCGGGATTCTATCTGTTACGAGCAGCAAGATCGTTATTATGATATTGATCAATCTGATTCTCTTAGTGGTAGGTATGTTTATTGATACCAATTCCAGCGTGATCTTATTTGCACCGATTGTTGTTCCGCTGCTGACACAGCTTGGCTATCATGAGATTTTTATCGGTGTCATGATGGTTGTCAATCTCTGCATAGGCATGCTGACGCCGCCCCTTGGCCCGAATCTCTTCATCACTATGAGGATCGGCGGGGTATCGCTTGAGAAGACGCTGCCGAGCGCCCTGGCAACAATTGTGATCCTGTACATTGTGCTGGCGGTTATGATCATATTTCCGGAGCTTGTACTGTGCCTTCCAAGGTTGTTGGGGATGATATAGGAGGATTCTATTATGTATATTGCAACTGAATTAGATGTAAACGGACGGCTTTTGAGAGGAAATGTCAGGATGCCGGACAAGGAAGGAAGATTTCCTACGATCATATTTTTACATGGGTTCACGGTATGGAAGACAGGGCCGCAGAGGTTATATGAAGAATTTGCAAGAGAGGCGGTAAAGGCAGGATTCTGTGTGATCCGGTATGATTTTTATGGAACCGGGGAGAGTGACGGGGATTTCCATGAGATGACTCTTGGAAGCGAGATGAATGAGACGGAAGCGATCTATCGGTGGGCGGCCGGGCAAGATTATGTTGACAGCGGGAAGCTGTTCCTGGGCGGACACAGTATGGGAGCGTTGATTGCGGTTCTGGAGGCGCCAAGGCTCCAGCCGGCAGGTATATTTGGATGGGCTACGGCGCTTACGATGGCTTTTCAGGCCGGGCAGAGGACAAGGAATATGAACGGTCCGACGAAGCGTGGATGGGATATTGACGGGCTGGAACTTTCCAGGGAATTTATGGAGGAGATCTGCGGCATGGATTTTCAAGAGATGGCAAAAGGCTATGACAGGCCGGTGCTTTTGATCCATGGAACGAATGACACGGATATTCCGGTGGAAAGCTCTTATATGCTGAGAAATATCTATGGAGATTGCTGTGAGCTTGCGGTTATAGAGGGGGCGAACCATCGTTTCCTGTCCCTTAAGTGGAAACAGGAGGTGTATGAGAAAACTCTTGCATTTATCAGGAATCATTTGGGTTAATGGAGGGCAGTATAGTATATGGAGATAAGAATTCCTTATGGTAAGACAACTCAATGTCTTCAGATAGAAGAGTGCCAGGTGATAGAATCTAAGCTACGGACGCTTAAGGCCGGCGCAGGCGGGCATAAGACGGTAAAAGAGGCAATGCTGCATCCATATGGAGGAAAGACATTAAGGGAGATGGCAGAAGGCAAGAGCCGGGCGGTGCTGATCGTCAGTGACCATACAAGGCCAGTGCCAAGCAAATATATCGTTCCGCATATGCTCTCGGAGATGAGGGAGGGGAATCCGGATCTGGATATTACTCTGTTGGTTGCGACCGGATGTCACAGAGGAACGACCGTTGAGGAACTGGAAACGAAGTTAGGGAAGGATATCGTAGAACATGAAAGGATCGTGGTCCATGATTGCGAGGCGTCTCCGTTAGCTGATATGGGGGAGCTGCCGTCAGGTGCGAGGCTTGTGGTGAATGCGTTGGTAAAGGATGCCGACCTGGTTGTGTCAGAGGGATTTATCGAGCCGCATTTTTTCGCCGGGTTTTCGGGAGGACGCAAAAGTATTCTGCCGGGAGTGTGCAGCAGAACTACGGTTTTAGGCAATCATTGTGCGGAATTTATTGATGATGAGCATGCGTGTATGGGTATACTGGAAGAGAATCCGATCAACCGCGATATGGAGGCGGCAGCAGTCATGGCAGATCTTGCATATATCGTGAATGTTGTCATCAATGAAGAGAAGCAGATCGTTTCGGCATTCGCAGGAGAACCGATCGAGGCTCATCATGCAGGCTGCAGATTTCTTGCAAAATACTGTACGGTTGAGCCGGACCGGCCGGGAGATATCGTGATCACATCTAATGGCGGCGCACCGCTGGATCAGAATGTGTACCAGGCGGTTAAAGGCATCACGGCTGCAGACCTGGCGGCAGGAGATCATGCGGTGATCATCATGTGTGCAGAGTGTGCGGACGGTATCGGCGGAGATGTATTCTATCGTGCTTTGTCTGAGTGCGGGAGTGTATCGTTGCTGCTTGAAGAAATACGAAGAACACCTATGGAAGAAACTGTGCCGGATCAATGGCAGTACCAGATCCTTGCCAAGATCATGGAAAGACATCCGATCATCTTTGTGACCAGGCGGGAACTTGAAGCAAGGATTACGGCAATGAAGCTTGAATATGCGGATTCGTTGGAGCATGCATTCGCGCGTGCGAGAGAGATAAAGGGAGAAGACGCTTCTGTTACGGTGATACCGGATGGTGTTTCGATAGTGATCGAGAATAAGTTTAATGACGGACTTTGATACGGAAAGTATATCGCAGAACATCATGTGTTTTGTGGTATACTTTTTGTTATATGGGTGCGAGGGAGGGGTGTGATGAAAGAGATCGGGGTTATGATCAGGCAGGCTGTAAGAGCGATTGCAAAAGGTACGGATATACCTGTATGTGTTATGGTTGTCGGCCAAGATATCTTGGAATGCAGCAGCAGAGATCTTCTGGAAGCTTGGAAAGAAGAGATATTGCAGCTTCAAAAGCAGCATCCGGCCGAGTGTGAATCTGGAAAGAGCAAAGTCTGTATGTTTGAATGTACCATGATGGACCGGACCGTGTGCATTGTATTGACAGACCGGGAACACCAGAGATACCGGTCATATATCTGTGCGATGCTTCATGCGGCTTCTGATTCCTTCTATAAGAAGAAGGAAGATCTGGCGGAGATATCCAAAAGAAGGCTTCTTGCCAGTCAATTATTGGGAGGCGGGCGGCTGGATTTCGAGATTGATCTGAAAGACATTCCAAGATGTGCGGTTCTGTTAAGCACCAGTTTCGCGGAAGATGGGACAACGACCGGTGAGATTGTAGACATACTGGAAAAATGGGGAGAAGATAGGGGGATATTAACCAAAGAAGATATATGCGGTTTCGTCAATAACAGTATTGTGATATTTAAGTCTGTCGGCAGTCTTGATTATCGGGAGTACAGAGAAGAGGTTGACCGTATGTGTGATGAGATGATCACGCATATTGCAAATGTTCTGGATGATCAGGCGGTTGCGAATGCATTTGCAGGCAGCGCATATTCGCGTGCGGACCAACTGTACAAAAGCTTTGAAGAGGCAAGGTATCTGTTCCTTAATTTTGATTATTATGGACAGTATAAGAGAATGTGTTATTATATTAATGATTATATTTTTGAGTATTTGTATTCAAGGTTGGATATCGGTGAACAGGAGAATATGATTCGGGATTTTAAGATCCGGACCGAGCAGTCTGAGATCATCCGTTCACTTATGATGCCTATGGCGATCCACAATATGAGTCCGAAGATATGCGCGGACGTATTAGGAATCCATATTAATACGATGCAGCAGCGGCTCAAGAAGATGAAGGACAGGCTTGGTATTGATCCGCTCCATGATATCAGGAACCGTGCGCTGATCCATATATATGCGCTGCAGGATCAGAAGAAGATCATCTGGAATGCAGGTGTGATCGTTCAGCCGGACAGCATTCTGTTTCAAGGGCTTAGTCATCTGTCAGAGATATTAGATAAGAAGAGTAAGGGGATATTTCAACTGAATATCCATACGGTAGCCACATCAGGCGATAATTTCCGATTGTTCGGCCTGTTGCGGGAGAGAGATCTGGATATGGCGGTGGGCTCTACGATCGGGCTGCGCCAACTGGCAGATATGAAGATATCCGTACTGCAGTATCCGTTTTTATTTGAGTCGGAGGAAGAGGCAAGATTTGTGCTGCAGAATCTTGTTCTTCCGGAGGTTCAGAGCAGTTTAAGCGAGGGAGATGTGCTGTGTTTCGACATCTGGTCCATGGGCTGGCGTTACCTGACCTCGAAGAATGCGCCGATCATAGTGCCGGAGGATATGAAGGGACGAAAGATCCGTATTCTGGCTTCTGACGATATCAAGGAGTATTTTGAAGAGATGGGCGCTGTACCGGTTCAGATCTATTATAACAATATCCGTGAAGCGCTGGCGTCGGATATGATCGAGTGTCAGGAGAATCCTTACAACAATATCTGGAACATGAGGATATATGAGTACCAGAGATATATTACGGAGATGAAGATGTTCTACAGTATGGAGGCGTGCTGTGTCGCACGGCAGTCATGGAGTGAATTAGACCAGTCAAAACAGAGCATGCTCAAGGAAGCGATCCGTGAAAACAGCAGATGGGTCTTGAAACAGCAGAAAGAGGTCAATCAGCTTGCCAGAAGCAGCCTGCTGAAGGAAGGGCTTGAGATCGTCGTTCCTACGGAAGAGGAGATCATGATGTGGAAATATAAAAGCCAGGCCATATATGAGAAAACAAAATACCAGGATTTCTTAAGCAAGATAGAAGCTATGAAATCCCATTATCACAGGAGGTAACAGGTTTGAAGGTTGTGATTGCAATTGATTCGTTTAAGGGGAGTTTAAGTTCTATGGAGGCGGGAAACGCTGCGAAAGCCGGGATCAGAAGAGCCTGCAGCGCGGAGATTATCGTGAAGCCGCTGGCAGACGGCGGAGAGGGAACTACGGAAGCGTTGGTGGAAGGTCTTGGAGGCCGGTATGTGTCCGCAGAGGTCACAGGTCCGTTGGGAGAGAAGACGAATGCAAGATACGGAATCTTAAGGGACGGGCAGACGGCGGTGCTTGAGATGGCGGAGGCCGCCGGAATCACACTGGTTGACCGGGAAGAATTAGACCCGTATAGAGCGACGACGTACGGCGTGGGGGAGATGATACTGGATGCTGTAAAGCGAGGCTGTCGCAGGTTCATCATCGGTATCGGCGGAAGCGCGACGACGGAGGGGGGAGCCGGAATGCTCCAGGCTCTGGGCTATGGAATTACAGATGGAGACGGTAAGCCCATCAGGCATGGAATCCGAGATCTTGACCAGATCGCACATATTTCTATGGAAAATGTACCGGAAGTATTAAAGGAATGCCAGTTTCAGATTGCCTGTGATGTGAAAAATCCGCTGTGCGGGGAGACAGGAGCAGTCTGGGTGTACGGTCCTCAGAAGGGAGTCAGGGAAGAGGATAAGCGCATATTCGACAGGAAGCTGCAGCATTTCGCGGAAAAGACGGCAGAATATACCGGAACGGACCATAGGCTGACTGAAGGAGCAGGAGCGGCGGGCGGATTGGGATTCGCTTTCTTAAGCTATCTTCCGAACGTGGAACTGCGACCTGGAATTGATATCGTCATAGAAGCGACCGGGCTTGAACAGGAGCTAAAGGATGCAGATCTTGTAATCACCGGAGAAGGTCGTCTGGATTTCCAGACAGCCATGGGAAAGGTTCCAGTGGGTGTCGCTCGTCTGGCAAAAAGATATGGAATAAAGGTGCTCGCATTCGCCGGAAGTGTGACAAAAGACGCTGCGGAGTGCAATTCGGCGGGGATTGACGCTTTTTTCCCGATCGTACGGGGCGTCACTACGCTGGAGGAGGCCATGGATCCGGAAAATGCAAAAGAAAATATGGTATTATGCGTGGAGCAGGTGTTTAGGGCGTTTGTATAAAAGAAGCATCCCTCCAGATTATTGTAAAACGGCGGCTTTGATGAAATCAAGGCCGCCATTTAAATAACGAGAAGAGAAACAAAAGTGATTCGTCACATTCCTCAATTGTCATTGATTTAGTTTTCCACTTCCCCGGATCTTCTGGATCTCCGTATCATGACATAGGAGAAAGCTAAGGCAAGCAACCATATGGTCGGCAGATCATCACCTGTTTTAGGAGCTTTTTGGTTCGCAGCGTTCGTATTCGGCGTCTGTGACGAAGGCTTCTTGTCAGGTGCGTTCGTCGGCTTGTCTGACGGGTTACTTGACGGCTGATCACCGGGATCGACCGATGGATTATCATCCGGTTTATCTGACGGTTTATCATCGGGGGTGCCCGATGGCTTATTATCAGGCTTATCCGACGGATCGTTGTCCGGTTGATCCGATGGATCGTTGTCCGGTTGATCCGACGGATCTTCATCAGGCTTATCCGACGGGTCGCCGTCGGGATCAACCGGCGGTTCTTCGGTGTCTTCGTCTGCCTGCAATGTCAGACTGGTCTGAGCCAGACCGTCGGTATAATGGATCTTGACCCTGTGGGTTCCTGCCGTAAGTGTCTGGATATACTCCGGTTTAAACGTAATGATCGTGGAACCGGATACCGCGGTATAGTGTTCCTCAGCTACTTCGCTGTCGTCTATCGATACACTGACAAATTTATCAAAATCCCCGTTGACTCTTATAGTAACGCTACTATCGCCGTTCTTGATTACTGTCTGATCTGCTCCCTCGGTGATCTCATAGCTGATCTGTTCAGTAGGAAGAACAGGATTCAGGGCTGCCAGAGCCGCTTCGATTGCGGCGGCGTATCCGTCCACAACGTCCTGGTCCCAGAAAAGCTTTCCTCTGACTACAGCCTGTACAGCTTCTTCTACGATCTCAAAATTAGTGTAATCTTCCTTCTTAAGCGCTTCGGCCTTCTTGACCGCGGCGTCTACGGCGCTGTAATCTGCCTCTGAGAATGTGACGTCATCGGAACCGTTCTGTATATTATCATAAGAAGGCTTCCCGTTTGAAAGGATGACACCGCCTATATGTATATTCTTTTCGGAAGCGATTCCTCCCTCCCCGATCTCTGTCGTACCTCCGGTAATGGAGATACTGCCTGCCGCGGAAATGCTGTTGTTATTGGCATCGCCGGAGGAAGTGATATCCGAATCCTTTATGGCCAGATCCCCTAAGATGCGAAGACCGCTCTTATTCTGGTCGGAGACAGCTTTGACCTCAGAATCCGTAATTTCCGTAGGGCCTTTGCAGAAGATTCCTACGTCATTTGATGTAACCGCATTTACGGAAGAATCTCTGATAACAGTATTGTTATCCACAAACAAGGCTGGCCAGTAGCCTTTGACATCCACCTTCGAAGAATCTATGATCTCAAGATCATTGCAGAAGATACCGTTCGTTCCGGTTGATACCAGTGCGGCGGAAGAATGGGAAATGGTTATCTTTTTCCCGGCCGCTTGCAGGGCTTGTCCGTCTTGTGCAGAGATATCCAGCCTGGAACCGTTAGAAATCATTGTATTTCCTGCAACGACAGCAAAACTGGCAGAGTCCTTTATGGAAAGGCTGCTGCCGGAGATGGTGATATCTCCAGAAGAAGAGATTCCTCTGTCTAATGATTCCATAATGATGCTTGAATTGCCGGTTACCGTAAGTACATTTGCCCCGTCTGCCGGTATATTGATTCCTGTACAACTTTCATCAGGATCTTTGAGCGGCTGCATGGCAATCCTTATCGTAGAATTAATGATCTGATTGTCGCCGCCCCAGGAATCGACGGCGTATGCGCTGTTAGCTGTTATTGTACCCGTTGTTAAGCGGATATCTGTGTCTCTGATAGTAAGCCCGCCTTTTTTAGCATAAATGCCCCTGCATGGATTACCTGGAATAGAAGGATCCTGAACGATATTGATCAAGAGTCCGCCGCCGGTTCCCTTAATGGTTAACGGCTGTTCGCTGTAGATTCCAAAGTGCGCGTTGATTGTATTCTCCCCAATTAATTCAACAGTTACGCCGGGTTCCGTAATCTCTACCCCATATTGCACAGCGCTTCCAGCAGTGCTTCCGATCACGGCATTGTCAAGTCTTAAGACCTTCGTGTCGGGATCGTAGGCTGCAGCACCGCTCCCGCAGGAGACCTGGTGATCCGGTGCCGACAGGATATCGGTTCCGTTTACGGATATCGATCCGCCGGCTGCGGATGCTGTTTCCGGCCGTATGGCCAACATAAGGCAGAGTGCCAGAAACATAAAAAACAATTTTCTTTTACCTCTCATGATTTTACCTTTCTATAATATAAAATGTATTATCAGTATATATCATTTCGAGAGTATATACAAGATATATGTTTTAAAATTTCGGCAATGTACTATCAGGTAGTAACAGTTCAGATACCTTCACTGTTACACTATCAGTATGAATGGGGACGGCGGGCTACACTTCGTGATCCCCCGCATAGGCCAGCACAAAAGCCACCATAGCCTGCGACCCGTCGCATTCATTTCCCATTACGGAGACCGCCTTTTTCACCTTGTTCTGAACCGTGTTCCGGTGAAGGAAGATGGCGTTGGAGGTCTGTCCGATGCTGCGTCCGTTCTCCAGATAGTGCATAAAGATCTCGCACAGGTCGGTATGGTTCTTCCGGTCGTATCTCTTAAGCACTTCATAGCACGGCGATGTCAGCATCGGAGACGGGACAGATCTTTTTAATTCCTGTAATATATATGGTACAAATACATCTTTAAACTGGTAGAATTCCCGTGGTTTTTCATCCTTGAGCCGTCCTAAGCGGATGGCTTCGTTGCACTGCAGCACTGCGGTCGGCAATTCCATCAGCGAGAAGAATGTATTGGAGATGCCGCAGGTGTAAGTGATGCCGCCCATACAGTTGCGGAACAGCGTCTCCTGGTCGGGGGAGAGGAAGCTGCCAAGCTTGTCGGAATCGCTGGTAAAACGAAGTACATACAATGCATTCTGATGGACGAAGGGCTTCCAGCCAGACGCAGCGTTCCTGAGATTCCAGCTCACGAAGGAGTAGGGCATCTCGGAAATATTCTCATAGCTGACACGTGCAAGACGGAAATATCCTTCCATGGAAAGCCCCGGTATGAAACTGATCTGGTCTTCATACTGTTTGCTCGGGGCGTCAGGATGATCCAGGATCTCTGTGAAGAGGGATTCATAGATCTCTGAGGAGGAGCGGCTCTTGAAGCGTTCCTGCTGGAAATAAAGCATAAGGTTCTCAGAGATGATATTCATCAGATCCAGATAATTGGTCTTGGGATGAATGCTGCACCGGAATACAAGGGCGTAACCCACGGTGTGTCCGTTCGCGGTAAAACGGTACATCATGCTGTAGTAGCATTCGTGGGTGGTGAGACAGTAGTAGTTGATCAGAGGATTAGCCGCCTGTTCTGAGGCGGAGATCAGCCCGTCCTGGCGAAGCCTTGTCATGGTATCTGGCGTGACGTATCCGGCGTCTAAGATATCGTCCATGATAGGGTCGTCGGTTCCCGGGGTCTTCACGTATCCAAGCAGGGAGAAATTCCGGTCCAGTATCACCATGGGGTGTACGATATAGACATTCGTCAGTTCGAGAAGCTCCTTAAGCGGCCGGTCTTTAAGCAGCGCCAGATGAAAATTCGTATCCCACACTTCAAAATCATGGAAGATGGTCAGCACCTTGTTGAATACGGTGGGGAAGCTGTCGTTGGAGTACAGCAGTACAAGGGACAGTTCATGGTTGAATTCGTTTAAGTGTGTTTCTCTGTTCTGGCAGACGCACAGGAAGGTGTCTGAATTCGTGATCTGATCTGAATATGTACGAAGCATCTCTTCTGACAGGAGATAGAGATACCGCTTGCTGTCTTCCAAAGTGAAGTTAATATCGAAGAATTTGACGCCGTCATAGTCGGTGGTCAGGTTGATGTTCTGTGATTCGTACAAACTGTTTGCCGAGAGTTGGTACAGTATTACATTCAATGGTAATTGCATAACTTATTCCCCTAAAATTAAAATTGTGTTAAAATATTAGCAGGATTGACGTTCTTTTGTCAAACTACTGTGTGATCGTAAAAAATCACCATTTTATTATAGAATAGCATAATAAATGTGCATTATGCATAGATAATCGACAAAAAAATGTTTTTTTTCACATACAAAAATCTGGTAAATAATTTTATGATTGTATAGGTTGAAAAAGAAATGAAAAGGGAGGGATGCAATTATGAATTTATTTACACCGGCCGAGGTGGCAAAAAATTATATTGCAACAGGAAAAGCGAAAGTGAATACACCGGTCAGTAAGATGTTTGTTCTGGCGATTCTTGCAGGTGCGTTCATTGCAGTAGGAGGTGTGGGAGCTACGACGGCGGCAGTGTCAGTCCCGCTTGCGTCAGTCGGGAAATTTGTCGGGGCGTGTGTGTTCCCGGGAGGGCTTAGCATGGTGCTTCTTGCCGGAAGCGAGTTATTTACCGGCAATACGCTGCTTGTGATCCCGCTTCTGGAAAAGGAGATCAGCCCGGCGGGAATGCTGAAGAACTGGGTCGTCGTATACCTGGGTAATATCGTCGGCGGATTCCTGATCGCGGCTGGCATCGTGTATTCACACCAGGTCAGCTTATTCGGCAATCAGATGGCGGTCTCGGTTCTGTCTACGGCGGCGGGGAAATGTACGATGCCGTTTGGCGACGCACTGATCAAGGGAATCTTATGTAATTTCCTGGTATGTATAGCGGTGTGGATCTCTTTTGCGGCGAAGGATGTTGCGGGAAAGATCGCGGGGTTATTTTTCCCGATCATGATGTTCGTGCTGTGCGGATTCGAGCATAGCGTGGCCAATATGTACTACATCAGCGCGGGGCTTTTTGCAAAAGGGATTCCAGAGTATGCCGAAGCGGCGGCAGAAGCCGGGGTGAATCTTGACGCGGTCACCTGGGGCGGATTCTTCGGGGGCAATCTGCTTCCGGTGACCATCGGCAACATCATCGGCGGTGCGATCTGTGTCGGATGCGCGTACTGGTTCGTCTATCTGCGCAAGGGACAGGCGAAGTAGAGTGGATATTATGAGGAAAGAGAAGTAATTATTTTACATATTTCTAGAAGTCCAGCTAAGAAATGTCAATAGTTAAAATGAAAAATGTTAAAAAAGTTTTTTTCAAACAGTTGATGTAAAAAAGGGTAACTTTAATAAACCTACTTATGTGGAAATTTAAAAAATTGATGAGAACCTCTTAAGCTGCGTTCTGTGCCTTGCCAGGATGCGCTGCAAAATATTGCTCGCAGTGTTCCTGAGGAGTGATGATCTTAAACGGTTTATTATCTCGGAGCATGGCAAAAATGATGTTGCAGATTTTATGCATGACAGCCCCGACAGCCACGTTTTTCTTCTTGCTTTTGCATTTGTCGGCATAGTAGCTGTGGATCACCGGATTTACTGGTGTTTTCGTCCCTTTGTCCACCTTTAGGTTATTAAGAGCCACCATATGCAGGATACGTCTGGCAAGACTGGACCCCCTCTTGGACATGTGGACCTTGTCACCATTGAACTTACCGGACTGCTTTACGGCGGGATCCAGGCCGAAGTAGGCATAAAGCTTCTTCGGGGAAGAAAACAGGTCAAAAGATCCCATTTCCGCAATCAGGACAACCGCGCTGAGGAAACCGACACCCCGTAGGGACTGGAGAAGGACGATGCGATCATAGGCCGGTGTCCCTTCCAGCTTATCAACAGCCTTATGCAGTTCTTTCAGTATGCTGTCCAGATACTCCTGGTATTCCCGATAGGTTTTGATATACAGCCGGATCCGGAGCGCGCTGCTTGGAAGTGAACGTCCGAAAACAGCGGCATCCTTTGCGGCGGCGCATATAGCATCATATTTGGCAAGGGCATACTTTTCCCCAAAGCGTGCCGTGCTGCGGATGGTTTTCACAAGCTCGTCTTTTGGAGCGGCAAGCATGTCCGCCGCAAGGGGGTAAGCTTCCAGAAGCTTTAAGGAAGTCTGCGTCGTGATCTTGCTGAACACCTTTAGGTATGCGGGGAAGGACACTTTGAGTTCCGCATGAAGCTTCAACACGATGGCGGATTGCAGATCCTTGAAATAATAGTAGTCACGCACGAGATTGCGCAGGTCAATGATTGTGTCATCCGGGACAATGGAAGTCTTAAGAGAGGCATCCAGGCCGACTTTAGCAGCTTTTTTTGAATCAAATTTATCATTATGCAGTTTCCTAATGTTCATATTTGTGCTATTCTTAGTAATGATAGGATTAATGACGGAGCAGTCAAACCCTTTATCACGAAGGAAGCACAGGAGCGGGATGTGATAGATCCCGGTGGACTCAAGGAAGCATCGGCTTTCGAGAGAATACGTCTCTTGTGCTTCCTTAATTTTTGTGACGGCAAGCTCACGGGACTCAGGATCCGAGTGAAGGATCTTAAAAGGTTTTCCTGTGAGAATGCCATTGGGGAGCATGATGGACATCCATGTGAAATCAGCGCCGACATCAAGCCCGACTGAGAGGTAGGGGATGCTTTCGAGCATCTTGAGTACTTTTTGAGAGTGCATCGTTTTATCCTTTCCGGCAGGCATCCATTTCCAGAAGATGGCTACACAACCTAGCGGCTTATACAGGTATAGCCTGGGGCTTCCCAACCAGCCAAAACATAAATCACCACCGAATGGACTGACAGACTTTCTAAGAGGTTTCACCAGCTACAAGGCTGGTTCCCAAGGAGAATACGTCAATGATCCTGCCTTCAGTGATTATACCTCTATATTTTGTCTGGCGCATTAAGGAAACCTCAGACAAGGTAAATAATGTTGCCTTATAACTTCTGATGGAGGGGGAATTCCTCCTTCCGTTATATCTATATAGATTTATTAGATTGGACTTTGTAACTATTAACCAGTAGTCATTCTTGACTACACCATTATTATACTAGGGAGAAACAAGAATGAGTAAGATTTATCTTGCAAACAGCAGGCTCAGTGACGCGAAGATCGGGCCGCTGCTTAAGAAGTTCTCGAACAAGGTCAATGTGTACCCGCCGGGAACCTGTCCGCTTACGGTTCAGCTGTCGCTCTTACAGGCGTCAAGGAACCAGACCTGCGGCAAATGTGTACCCTGCCGGGACGGCCTTAGGCAATTGGAGAAGATGCTGATCAGGATCCTCCGCGGGCGGGCGGATATGGACACTCTGATCGAGATGAAGGAACTGGCGGCAATGATCCGCGACAGTGCGGACTGCGCGATCGGCTATCAGTCGGCCATCGAGGTTCTGGAGGGCTTAGAGACGTTCAAGGAGGATTATATCAGCCACATCCGCAGGCAGGAATGTACAGGCATTACCGGGCAGAAGATTCCGTGCGTGACCTTATGTCCGGCGCATGTGGATATACCGGGATATATAGCCCATGTACAGGAGGGCAATTATGACAAAGCCATCAACCTGATACGAAGGGATAACCCGCTTCCGACGGCGTGCGCCATGATCTGTGAGCACCCATGCGAGGAGCGCTGCAGAAGGAACCTGATCGATACTTCTCTTAATATCCGGGGCGTTAAGAAATACGCGGTAGATCAGATCGCTGCGGATAAGGTGGAGGTTCCCCGGGCGAATCCGGCAACAGGGAAGAAGGTTGCCGTCATAGGCGGAGGCCCAAGCGGAATGACGGCGGCATATTATCTGTCTCTGATGGGTCATAAGGTGACCGTGTATGAGGCGAAGGAGAGGCTCGGCGGTATGCTGATGTACGGGATCCCGAACTACCGTTTCCCCAAGGACAGGCTTGACGAGGATATGAACGCCATCCTGTCAACTGGAAATATTGAGGTAAAATACGGCGTCAATGTGGGTGTGGATGTTCCGGTCGAAGAGATACATAAGAGTTATGACGCCATGTATGTGGCGATCGGCGCTCAGGCAGGCAAGAAGCTGAGGCTTGAAGGAATTGACGCGAAGAATGTGTTCTCGGCGGTAGAGATGTTAGACGAGATCGGGCATGACAGGAAGCCTGATTACACCGGCAAGACGGTGGCGGTCATCGGCGGCGGCAATGTTGCCATGGATGCGGCAAGAAGCGCGCTTCGCTGCGGAGCTGCGGATGTGCGGATCGTGTACCGGAGACGGCAGGAGGATATGACTGCGCTGGATACGGAGATCGAGTCTGCCGTGATGGAAGGTATTGAGCTGATGCTTCTGCAGGCGCCGAAGAGTATCGAGAAGGACGAGGAAGGGAATTGCTGTGCCCTGTGGACCCAGCCTCAGATGATCGGGCCGTACAGAAGCGGCAGGCCGGCGCCTGTGGACGCAGCATCCAAGGAGCCTTTGCGTATCCCCTGTGATGTGATATTGATCGCTGTGGGACAGGATATTGTCAGCGCGCCGTTTGAAGAATTCGGAATGCCTGCCCAGAGAAATGTGTTCCAGGCGGGGCTTGATACGGCGATCGCCAATATGCCGGGAATCTTCGTGGGCGGCGACTGTGCGACAGGACCGGCTACGGCGATCCGTGCGATCGCGGCGGGCAAGGTCGCGGCGCATAATATTGACGAGTATCTGGGATATCATCACAAGCTTGACTGCGGCGTAAAAGCGCCGGATGCAAGGTCTAACAACCGGATCCCGACGGGGCGCGTCAATATCCAGGAGCGTCCGGCTTACTTAAGGAAGCATGATTTCGAGCATGTGGAATGTCCGATGACCTATGAGGAGATTCAGCAGGAGTGCGGCAGATGCCTGCGGTGCGATGTATTTGGATGCGGAAAGCTTGACGGTGCGGTAGACAAATAGGAGGAAGAAGATGCAGATAACAATAAATGGAAGAAATATAGAGGCCGCCGAGGGCAGCACGATCCTTCAGACGGCCCGCAGGGAGGGAATTGAGATCCCGACACTCTGTTATCTCGAGGGTGTCAATGATATCGGCTCCTGCCGTCTGTGTGTGGTAGAGCTTAGCGGATCGGAAGAACTGGTTCCCGCCTGCAATACGAAGGTGAAGGAAGGCATGGTGATCCTGACCCACAGTGAACGTGTAAAGGCAGCGAGACGGATGGTACTGAACCTTCTGTTGTCCGAGCACTACGGGGACTGTTTCAGCTGTGAGAAGAACGGGGACTGCGAGCTGCAGAAATACTGTATTGAATATGGCGTGGAGACGACGGAATTTACCGGCGCAAGAAAGGAGAAGAACTTCAAGAAGAAAGACGCTCATCCGTTCTTAAGTTATGATCCTGACCGCTGTATCGAATGCCAGAGATGTGTGAAGACTTGTTCTCATGTGACCGGCCGGGGAGCGATCTGGCTTGGTAAGACGGGAATGTTCTCTATCATCGACGCTCCGTTTGGAGAAGACTGGAAGAATACGCTCTGCGAGTCCTGCGGAAACTGTGCCCAGGCGTGCCCGACGGGCGCTCTGACGGTGAAGCGCAGAAAGGCTTACCGTGCGTGGGAGGTTGAGAAGGTACGGACCACCTGTCCGCATTGTGCTACGGGCTGCCAGATGGATCTGGTGGTCAAGAACGGGAAGATCGTGGATGCGGTCGGCGCAGACGGTCCGTCGAACCATGGACTTCTCTGTGTCAAGGGACGGAGCGGGTCCTTTGATTTCGTGGATTCTCCGGAGAGGATCCGTTATCCGCTCATTAAGAATAAGGCGACGGGTGAGTTCGAGAGGGCTACCTGGGAGGAAGCTTTAAGCCTTACGGCTTCTAAGTTTACCGAGATCAAAAATCAATACGGAGGTGAGGCGCTAGCCGGTTTTGCCTGCTCACGTTCAGCCAATGAAGACATTTACATGCTTCAGAAAATGGTTCGGACGGTATTTGGGAGCAACAATACCGATAACTGCGCGCGCGTTTGACATGCTCCTACTGTTGCCGGGTTGGCAACCACATTAGGTTCGGGAGCAATGACGAACACCATTTATGATATTACACATGAGTCCGACGCCATTCTGATGGTGGGGACGAATCCGGAATGTGCACATCCGGTCATCGGTATGCAGATCCGGCAGGCCGTGGCAAGAGGGGCGAAGCTGATCGTTGTGGATCCCCGGGATATCGACCTTGCAAAACAGGCGGACATCCATCTGAAGCTGCGTCCGGGTACTAACGTTGCATTTGCCAACGGTATGATGCATATTTTTATCGAAGAAGGACTGGCAGATGAGAAATTCATCAGCGAGAGAACGGAAAATTATGAGGCTATGAAGGAAGCCGTGCGGGAGTATACTCCTGAAAAGGTAGGAGAGATCTGCGGTATCGACCCGGATAAGCTGCGTGAGGCGGCAAGGATCTACGCTGCGGCGGATAGGGCGCCGGTGATGTACTGTCTTGGAGTTACGGAGCACCATACGGGTACGGAAGGGGTAATGTCCCTGTCCAATATGGCGCTGATGGTCGGCAAGATTGGTCGCCCGGGATGCGGTGTGAATCCGATCCGCGGACAGAACAACGTACAGGGAGCCTGTGATATGGGCGCTTCCCCGAACCAGTTCCCGGGCTACCAGAACATTTCCAAAGAGGGAATTGTCGAAAAGTTCGAGAAGGCATGGGGCGTTGCGCTTAACCATAAGGAAGGCACGAAGGCGACGGACTGCTTCCCGAAGATGATCAGCAAGGAGATCCGGGGATTATTCATCTTCGGGGAGGATCCGGTGAGAACGGACCCGAATACAAATCATGTGATCAAGGCGCTTCAGTCGCTTGACTTCTTTGTCGTGGATGAATTATTCATGACGGAGACCGCGAAGCTTGCAGATGTAGTTCTTCCGGGAATCTCCTATGCGGAGAAGGAGGGGACGTTTACCAATACGGAGCGCCGTGTTCAGAGGATCCGCAAGGCTGCTGCGATCGCGGGAGAGGCGAAGCCGGATACCTGGATATTCACGGAGATCATGAACCGTATGGGATATCCTCAGCCGCATCTTACGCCTGCCGAGATCATGGACGAGATCGCTTCGGTGACGCCTTCCTACGGCGGAATCAGCCATGCGCGTCTTGACAGCGAAGAGGTCGGCGGACGGGGGCTGCAGTGGCCGTGTCCTGCGGCAGACCATCCGGGAACTCCGATCATGCATGTGGGCAAGTTCGCAAGAGGAGTCGGGTATTTCCGTCCTGCTCAGTATATTCCGGCTACGGAGCTGCCGGATGAGGAGTATCCGCTTACCATGATGACCGGACGTATCCTGTATCACTACAATGCCTGCGCTATGACGGATAAGACGGCGGGCATCAACGAGATCGCCGGAGAGTCATTTATCGAGCTGAATACGCTGGATGCGAAGGCGCTTGGTATTGAGGACGGGGAGAAGATCTCGGTATCCTCACGCCGCGGAGCGATCCAGACGACGGCGCATGTATCTGAGAAGACCAGGGCAGGGGAATGCTGGATGCCGTTCCACTATATCGAGGGCGGCGCAAACTGGCTGACCAACGACGCGCTGGATGGTATCTCCAGTACGCCGGAGTACAAGGTGTGCGCGGTAAAAGTGGAGAAGTTATGATCATGTATATAGAAGAGAAATATATGAAAAGGGCATGCCTTAGTGCATGCCCGAATTGGTTTGACGAAGGGACAGGTCTTTCTTCTGCAATGTGTAAGAAACTGGAACCGGTCAGATACGAAAAAGCTCGGGAGGTTCTGAGGGACGGAAGTGTTCGTGAGAATGAATTTGCGATTCCGGTTGAACATTCTATAATGGTCCATGTAAACGGAAGAGAGGTTATGGAGATTTCCTGTACCGGTCAGTATCTTGCGGAGCTGGTGCTTGGGAGGCTTCTCACGGCGGGAATCATTGAGAGTGCGGATGAGGTGGAGTCTATTTGCATCAGTGAATCCGGGGAAGCCGGAGAAGTGAACTTAAGAGAGCCGGGCGGGCTGCGGCATTCTGCTGTATCTTTGGCAGAGCTGGAAAACGGGGTAAAGAGTTGCAGAGTGCCAGAAGAGAGGTCCGGACCGCGGGGAGTTATGGGAGAAGGATTAAGGCTGTCTCCGGTAGAACCGATGAAGTGGGAGAAGGAATGGGTCTTCGCCCTTGCGGACCGGTTGGCAGAAGGGATGCCGCTCCATCAGGAGACTTTCGCGGTGCATAGCTGTTTTCTGTCTATGCGGGGAGAGATCTTGTTTACGTGTGAGGATATCGGGCGGCATAACGCATTTGACAAGGTGATCGGGTATGCCCTCCGTAATCAGGTTGATCTTGGACAGTGTATCGTGTATTCCAGCGGACGGATCCCGGTGGATATGGCGGTGAAGGCGATCCGGGCGGGGGTTCCGATTCTGGCTGCCAAGGCGGTGCCGACTTATGAGGCGGTGCGGCTGGCAAAGGAGTATGGGCTTACGCTGGTGTGTTCGGCCAGGCGGGATATGATGAGGGTGTGCGCTCTTTGAAGAGACAAAAATATTTCCAACTTTATTTCCAATATGATATGATAGATTTGTAGTTAATAAACGGGTTGAATGGTTGGAGGAGGAACAGTGAGCGGATTAATATTAGAGCAGGCACAGAAGCTACTGCTTGAGAGAGTGAACAGGATTAAGGATGTGGAGGAAGTCACGCTGTGGGATGCGGCGCGGCGGGTGCTTGCAGAGGACGTGTACGCCAGGCATGACCAGCCCCCGTTCCCAAGGTCGCCTCTTGACGGGTATGCGGTAAGAAGCGGGGACATCCGCACGGCCGCGAAGGATCAGCCTGTGCGTCTTAAGGTGTTGGAGGAAGTGGATGCCGGGCATGTGGGCAGCAAGTGCGTGGAGCCGGGGACTGCCGTGCGGATCATGACGGGAGCGCCCATACCGGACGGTGCGGACTGTATCGTCGGGCAGGAGGATACGAACTACGGAGAAGAGACGGTGGAGGTCTATGAGCCGGTTGGTTCTTATGAGAACTACTGTTTTACGGGTGAGGATTACAAGGCGGGCACGAAGATCTTAGGAGAGGGGATGACGCTTGGCGCCGTGGAGATCGGGATTCTGGCGAGCCTTGGCTTAGAGAGTGTTTCCGTGTACAGAAGTCCTAAGGCTGCAGTGATCACCACCGGGGATGAGATCATACTGCCGGGGGAGGAGCTTACAGGCGGGAAGATCTATGATTCGAATCTCTATACGCTGGTGACAAGGCTTCGCATGTGGGGAATGGAAGTGACTGCCGGAAAACGGGTGGGAGACGACCCTAAGGCTGCGGCAGAGATGATCAGGGATGCTGCGAAGGAGGCGGATCTTGTGGTTACGACCGGCGGAGTGTCCGTGGGGAAGAAGGATATCATGCATGAGGTGGTGAAGCTTCTCGGATGTGAGACCATCTTCTGGAAGATTGCGGTGAAGCCGGGGATGCCGACTCTGTGCGCACAGTATCAGGGGAAGCTTCTGGTCTGTCTGTCAGGGAATCCCTACGGGGCAACCGTGAACCTGGAGCTTCTGGTGCGCCCGGTGCTGGAGAAGATGTCGGGGAGGCCGGATCTTAAGATCAAAAGGGAGCGTGCCGTGATGGAGAGTACATTCCCCAAGATGAGCCGGGTGACCAGATACGTCCGGGGATACTGTGAAGATGGTAATGTACGGATCCCCGACGGGTCGAATGCGTCGGGAATCTTAAGTTCCATGTGCGGGTGCAACTGCCTGATCGAGATCCCGGCAGGGACACAGCGGCTTGAGCCGGGAGATGAGGCAGTGATCGTACGGTTATAGTTTGAATCTGTTGTGCAAGGGAGTTTGTCTGAACGGTTACGCCTGTACAACTTTGCTTCCGATCGCAGCGGAGAGGAAGATCCACACGAACATCTTGACGGGGAAGCATAGAGATAGTACCATGGTCACGGCGAGAGGCTTCTTCATGATCCCGCCTAAGAGGGCGGATGTCACGACTGCGGCGGCGAACACCACATGCCCTGCGCTCTCCGGGAATACAAGGCCTGCAATCCCGTATCCTAAGCAGACTCCTGCGAAGATGACAGGGAAGAAGTGCCCTCCCGCAAGTCCGCTCTGAATACAGAGATTGGTCAATAGTATCTTGAAGAAAGCCATAGCGATCAGCCATAGCGGCAGGTAATCCAGATAGGTTCCCATCAGCACGCCCATCTGCTCTTCGCCGGAGAACAGGGCTGCCGGTACGGCAGAACCGGCGATTCCAAGGCAGAGACCTCCCATGGTTTCTCTTAATATAGAAGGAAGCTTCCCGGCGAGGTGTGCGCATCCGTGATGGGTCAGTTGATAGAACCTGGCAAGGATGCAGCCGCATAGGATGTAGACGATCATCATCAGATAGTCTGTCCGTACCAATTCCTGCGGCGGAAATGACGGGAATCCGCTCATCCCGGCCCCGAACAGATGGGACAGGAGCAGATAGGCTCCGAACCCGGATGCGATCGTAATTCCATAGACGAAGGTCTTAGAGGTCCTGGTAAGATCAGGGATCTCTTTTTCTTTGTTCTCTTCTTCTACAGCGAAGATTCCGAACAGGGGAGAGTGGAAGAGAAGGCTTAAGGTGACGGCCATGCCGACTTTGGAGTATTCCCTTGCATTGCCCTTGGCGAATTTCAGATTATCTCCCGCCCAGTAACATAATCCGACGATGATTCCGGTCAGTCCGGCCTCCGGGCCGACGCTGCTTCCGATTACCAGCGGAAGGAAAGCGGCGATGAGCATTACCGGCATGTTTCGGTATTCATAACGCTTCTCCTGCTTGATTTTGCCCAGAACGGCAGTCAGTTCTTCCGGGTAATCTCCGCATTTCTTCCGGAAGATCCCGATCAGGGCGCCGCCCGCGGTGCAGACGAGTATCGGATAGAAAGGCCAAGTAATCTTTCCTGGAATCCATTCCCAGAGAAAGGACGTACCGACTGAGACTGCCTTTAAGAACAGCCAGATAACAGCGCTTATAAAGGCGCCTACGATCATGCAGAACAGAGTTAGATTCCATTGATTTTTAAGCTTTATTTTGTTCATAGTGATTCCTCAACTTGGGTGTTTTGATTATGAGATGCGCACTCTAATTATAAATGCAGTGAGGAAATAATCCGCAAATCTGGGGTAAAAAGTAGATTTTTGGGGTAAAAGAATGATATAAATACAGTATGATTTGTTAGAATTTATAGAGGAAAGGATGTGGGGATCATTCCATGAACATAGCAGTAGTAGAAGACAGCAGGCGGGAGGCAGAAGAGTTGATCCGGTTTCTGGAACAATTTGGCAAGAAGCATGGCTGTGATCTGAGAATTTCATATTATATGAATGGGGAGGATTTTCTTGCGTCCCTTGGGAAAAATGATTATACAGCGGTATTCTTAGATATTTTCCTGGGGAAGATGAGCGGAATGGAGGCTGCCGGGCGGCTGTGGGAATATAATCCGCAGTGCCAGATCATATTTCTGACATCGAGCAGAGAGCATATCCGGCAGGCATTCCAGGTACATTGTTTTGATTATATAGATAAGAAGGATTTCACATGTGAGCGGATCTTCGAGGTGATGGAAGACCTTAGAAGGAAGCTTCCTTCCCTGAACCGGTATCTGGAATTTGTCAGCGGGAACCGGTCTGTACGCCTTCCGATGAATAAGATCCAGCACGTGCTTTCAGACAATAATTACACGGTATTCGTGATGGAGGACGGGAAGGAGTACCGATACAGGATTCCCTTTGGCAATATCTTAGAGCTGATGGAACCGGCAGAGAATTTCCTGAATTGCAACCGCGGTGTGCTGCTGAATATGAATGATATCGTGAAGGAAGAGGCGGATGTGTATGTGATGAAGAGCGGGCAGCGTTTCCCGATCCGAAGATTGGACCGTGCGCTGATCAAGGACCGGTATCATCAGTATCAGTTTGCCAAATTAGAGGAAATGTGAGGAAGAACGGTATGGAAGATATATTAAGCTATTTATTATATTGTTCAATAATAATTCCTTTGATTCCGCTGTGTTTCTATCCTGTGCAGGGATATATTAAGAGCCGTATGCCTGTCCTGATCGTGAAGATCATTCTGGCGCTTTCAGCGGCGGCAGTGTTGCTTGCGCTGATCGGAAGCTTCATAATTCCCCTGCCCAGTCAGACGGATTATGTGTTGGTTCCTGTTGGTATCTATTGTTTCTATCTATATAACAGGGAAGTGAAGATCTTATTTACCAAGAAATTATTCGTGTTTCTGACAGCCTGTGTGGTAGGCGGATATTCGTTTTTATTTGCCACGGTGGCTGACTATACGATACATCCGACCAGTAATTATCTGAATTTTTCAACAGAAGCGCTGACCGTGCAGATTCTCATCCTTGCCGCGGCAGATGTAGTCCTGTGCTGGCCGTTATCCAAATACCTTGGATGGGTAATCTCGAATCTGCATGAAGAGGCGATATGGAAGAGGGTGTGGATCTTCCCGGCGCTGTTTTTCGCGGCGACCTTCTGTATGTTTCCGCGGGAGTACAGTACCATGTATGTGTGGAAAGTCAGAGAGCTCTATCCGGTAGCCTTGTGTCTCTTTGTATTTTTGGGTATTCTGGTCTATTTCCTGTTCTATGTGGTCGCATATACCTATGTGGAGAAGCAGAGGACGGAGATTGCCAACCGGATGCTTGCCATGCAGGGGAAGCAATATCAGCAACTACTGCGGACGGTGGAGGAGAACAGCCGGATCCGGCATGATTTCCGGCATCAGCTCATTGTGATCGCAGAGCTGGTAGGGCAGAAAGAGTATGAGAAGCTGGAAGAATATGTCCGCAAATATATCAACGACGGGCAGGCCGAGGTGAAGCTGTATTCTTATTCGGCTGCGGTGAATGCGCTGATCTCGTATTATGAGTCTGTCTGCATGAGGAGGGGGATCCGGACGGAATTCGCGGTGTCTCTGCCGAACCGGCTGCCTGTGTCGGATCAGGACTTCTGCGTGATGCTGGGGAATCTGCTTGAGAATGCAATAGACGGGAGCGGGGAGCTGGAAGATCCGTATATCTGCCTGAAAATCGGGCAGACATCGTCGAATATGCTGGCGGTCAAGGTAATGAATCCGTGTCAGGGAGAGCTGGTCAGGGAGAACGGGCATTATCGTTCCACCAAGAGGGATGGATACGGACAGGGATTGGAATCTGTGAACCTGATTGCAGAGAAATATCAAGGCGTGATGGAGATCCTGGCGGATGGGAAGCTATTCACCGTTAAGGTGCTGCTGCAGATACCGGGCAGGAGTGCAGGCAGTTCCTAAGGTTCTGGTTTTTGGAGAGGAGAGAAGAGATGGATACATTTCTAGTGAATACGGTTATTTTCCTGGCACTGGTGGTGGTGTTCGGTTATTTGAACGAGAAGGTGACGCGGTTCACCCATGAGATCGCATTAATGTTGTTTGCAGTGATACTTGGCGGGGCGTTGGCGGTATTTGGCGCCGTCTCTAAGGGGACGGGGGCCGTATCGCAGATACTTGAAGAGGTTCAGTTCTTTAATCTGGAGGGATTCCTGATCGAAGGTGTCTTATGCTTTATGCTGTTCGCGGGCTCCTGTCATATGAAGCTTCTGGATTTTAAGAAGCATGCGAGGGCGATCTCGCTTCTAGCGGTGGGGGCTACATTTCTTGGCGCCGTGTTCTACGGAGTGATCTTCTATGGCGCCGGGAAGCTTCTGGGGCTTACTCTTACGCTTCCGGTCTGTCTGATGTTCGGGAGTATCGTTGCGCCTACGGATCCGATCGCCGCGACCAGTATCCTGAAGAAGTTCCATCTGCCGCCTGGGATCAGCTTCATCATCGAGGGAGAGTCTCTTCTGAACGACGGGATGGGAGTGGCTCTTTTTATCTTCTTCTCAGGGATGGTCACGGCCGAAGGAAGCGGCGGTTTCTTTGCCGTCATGGCGAAGGAGCTTCTCGGAGCTGTAGTTGTGGGGATACTTGTGACGGCGGTCTGTTTCCCCATATTCAGCCATACGAAGGATGAGTCAAGGCAGATCTTCACCAGTCTGCTGGCGGTGTCGCTGGCGTATGTACTGTGTGAGGCCTTCGGATTCTCCGGGGCGATCGCCTCTGTTGTCTGCGGCGTTTTGTTCTCTGCGCTTCGCAACCGGTCGGAGCAGAAGGGAGCGCCCCTTATGCTTAAGCAGTTCGATATCTTCTGGGGGATTCTGGATACGCTGCTGAATTCGATCCTGTATGTCATGCTTGGCCTGTCATTTATACATATCCTGCAGATGCCGCATGTATTGTTCTTGTCGGTACTGGCGGTTGCCGCCAACCTGATCGGGCGGACGGGCAGCCTTGGCGCGGCGTCGCTGTTCATCGGCCCGCTGCCGGACGGGTATCGGAAAGGGCAGTTTATCAGGCTGCTGACCTGGGGAGGCCTTAGGGGAGGCCTGTCGGTAGCGCTCGCTATGAGTACCCAAGGAATCGTCCCCGATGAGATCTATCATGTGATCCTGGGCGGGACATATGCGGTGGTATTCTTCACGACGATCGTTCAGGGCATGACGATGCGCAGGGTGTACGAGAATATTCAGAGGAGCTAATCGAATGAAATTATACAAGAAGCTTACGGTGATATTTGCCGTGTGTATCTTAAGCTTCGGAATACTGGCATGTGCGGCGGGTTTCAAAGCGAATTACCGCCGGGAGCAGGAGCGCAACCAGGCTTATCTGCTTCGGTGTGCGCATCTTGCGGCGAAGATATTTCGGCAGTCAGACGTGGCAGAGCTTGCGTCAGACGGTGACAGCATTTATTATCAGGACTGTAAGAGAGAGATGGACCAGATTCAGAAGGAAATGGGATTAAAGTATGTCTATACCTATGTCCCCTCTGAGGATGGGAGGTCGCTGACGGTCGCAATGATCTCGGGAATGACAGAGGATACCGGGTGGAAGCCGGGACAGATCGTGGAAGAAGAGGTACCTTCGGAGGCGCTTCATGTATATGAGGGAAGGGAAGAGAGCGGCTTTCGGATCGTCAGGAATCAATATGGCTATGTGGCGACCGCGTACTGTCCGGTCTATGGGCCGGACGGAAGGATCCAGGCAGTAACGGGCGCGGATCTGGAACGCCTGGAGGTTGTGTCTGCGTATTTCAGGGAGGTCAGATGGGTATCCGCATGGATTCTTGCAGGCTGCGGGGTACTGTTCTTCCTGCTTCGGTACTTAAGCCGGCGCTGTGTGATCCGTCCTGTCGTAGAATTGTCGGAGCATATGGGACACTTCGTAAGAGACAGGGAGGAAGGGAGAGAATTTGCACGGCTCGCGGTCAAGAGCCGGGATGAGATCGGGCAGATGACCGAGACATTTAACCAGATGGCGGAAGAGCTTGCATACTATATAAAGCAGACGGCAGATATGGCGGCTGCGGCGGAGCGCAAGAGGGCCGAGATGGAAGCCGCAAAGCGCATCCAGGAGGCAAGCCTGCCGGATGGAGATGACCCATATAAGGACGATCCCCGCTTCAGCCTCTATGCCGGTATGAAGGCGGCGAGACAGGTCGGGGGTGACTTCTATGATCATTTCAAGATATCCGATGACCGGCTTGCCACCGTGATCGGGGATGTCTCCGGCAAGGGGATCACGGCGGCGCTGTTCATGATGCGTGCCATGACATTGATAAGAGAGCGGACACTGGAAGGAAGCGCTCCCTCCCGGATACTGGAGCAGGCCAATCAGGAGCTATGCGTCAGAAATCCATCGGGAATGTTCGTCACAGTATTCATCGGGATTCTGAACCTGAACACCGGAAGATATAGCTTCGCCAGCGCCGGTCACAATCCGCCTTACCTGTGCCGCGGTAATTTTGAAGCCATTCGCCTTGAATCAGGAGTCCCGTTAGGACTGTTTGAAGACGAAGAATATGTAAGCGCCGACCTGGAACTGAATTCCGGCGACAGCCTGTTCCTATACACAGACGGCATAACCGAAGCCATGAACCGGGGGAAAGAACTATGGGGAGAAGTACGGCTTAAGGAGGCATTGAATCTGCATCAAGATAAAACATGCGCCGAACTGCTCCATATGATTGACCATGCTGTAGCCGAGTTCGCAGGCGATGCAGAGCAGGCCGACGATATCACCATGCTCTGCCTGAAATATAATTGAAAAGAACACAAGGAGGATTCACCATGACAATCACAATGAAAACAGAAGGCACCGCTGCCACGCTCCACGTAGAGGGCTGGCTTGATACCCAGTCTTCCCCTGATCTTGGGAAGGCGGTCAAAGCGCTCCCGGAGGAGACGGCCGCCCTGATACTGGATTTTAAGAAGCTGGAGTATATCTCATCCTCCGGCCTTCGGGAAGTAGTAGCGGCATATAAGAAGATGAAGGATAAAAACGGCACATTCTCTGTGATCCATGTAGGGAACGAGGTCATGGATGTGTTCCGTCTTACCGGGTTTGACAAGAAACTGGATATCAGAAGCGCAGGAGAGGTGATAAGATGAGAGATGATTTTGCATATTACGGCGATATAGTCAGGGAGCCGGAGCTGGATTCCTGCCTGCTTGCCGATCATGACGGGACGGGAATGACGGAAGCGGAATATATACACAGTGTGAAGAAGGAAGCGGCGCTGGCGGCGGCTTCTTTTTGTATGGAACGGGAATGGGATATGATAGAGTTGGCAAAATCAGTCCTGATGCTTGTATTATCGAAGTATACCGGCCATACGGCGGCGCTGGCGGCAGTTGCGGCAAAGGGGCGGTTGTTCCCGGTATTCCTTGACAGCGAGAAGACGCCGGATTTCCGGGAGTATTATGGCGGCTATATCAGGCAGGCGGAAGATAGCAGGATGCATGATGAGATTCCCTTTGAAGAGCTTCGGGCGGAATTCGGATGGAGTTCTTTTCCTTATCTTACGAGTGAAGCCGGATTCTATGATTCCTTCTCGCTGGGGGATTATCAGGACAGCAAGGCGAAGCTTGGGATCTGCACTGTAATTGCAGGGCGCAAGCTTGTAGTGAAGGTAAAATATAACAGAGAAATATACGATCAGAAGACGATAGAGCGATTCCTTGAATCCTTTGATGCGGTCCTTATGCAGGTTGCAAAGGGAGAAGCCCGGATCGCGGAGTTGTCTCTGCTTACGGATAACTTGTCGGCAGAATTGGATGCATTGAACCGGACGGAATGCCCTTATGATGAGAATCGCACGGTGGTAGATCTGATCCAGGAGGCAATCGGGCGCTATGGTGACCGGACGGCGGTAGTCTATCGGGACCATAAGATGACCTATCGGCAGTTCGGGGAGATGACGGACCGGATCGCATCTTACATCCATTCCAGAGGAATCGGAAGGGAGGATGTGGTGGCGATCCTGATACCCAGATGTGAGTATATGCCGGCTGCGGCTTACGGCGTGGTGAAAGCAGGAGCGGCTTATCAGCCGTTGGATCCAAGCTATCCGCCGGAGCGGCTGAAATTCATGATGGAGGATGCGAAGGTAAGGCTTCTGATCGCGGAGGAAGCGCTGCTTCCTTTGGTGCCGGATTATGAGGGGGAGGTGCTGACGATAGAGGAGCTTGCCGGACTGCCGGACGCTGCGGCGGCAGAGGAGCTTAAGCCATGGTATCCGTCTAAGGAGGATCTGTTTATTCTGCTCTACACCTCGGGAACGACGGGGCTTCCCAAGGGTGTGATGCTGGAGCACGGCAACCTTGCGGCCTTCATCCACTGGTATCGGAATTATTATCATATGACGGAAGACAGCAGGGCGGCGGCGTATGCTTCCTTTGGTTTTGACGCCAACATGATGGATACGTATCCGGCCCTGGCAAGCGGCGGGCAGGTACATATTATTGAGGAAGAGATCCGGCTTGAGCTTCTCGCGCTTCGGAATTACTTCGAGAAGAATCAGATCACCCACAGCTTCATGACGACCCAGGTGGGAAGACAGTACGCCAGCCTGTTCCCGGATGCCAGGTATCCGAAATACCTGTCTGTGGGCGGGGAGACGCTTGTCCCTGTCGCTCTGCCGGAATACAGATTCTATAATGTCTATGGGCCGACGGAGTGCACCATCCTTACGACGGCATTTCCGATGGACCGGATGTATCAGAACGTTCCGATCGGCAGCGCCAATCAGAATATCCGGCTGTATGTGACCGACCGTCACGGGAAGCGGCTTCCGGTCGGTGTTCCGGGCGAGCTGTGGATTGCCGGGCCTCAGGTGGGAAGAGGATATCTGAACCGTCCGGAGAAGACGGAAGAGGTCTTTATCAGGAATCCGTTCTCTCAGGATGAGGGTTACCGGAGAGTCTACCGTTCCGGTGACATCGTTCGTTTCCTTCCGGATGGAAATATAGAGTTCATCGGAAGGAATGACGCCCAGGTGAAGATCCGGGGATTCCGCATCGAGCTTACGGAGGTGGAAGGAGTTATCCGCGAATTCGGCGGGATCAGGGATGTTACGGTTGCAGCCTTTGACGAGGCGGGCGGCGGCAAGTTCATTGCGGCTTACGTTGTCTCTGACGATCCGGTGGATATCGGCGCGCTGCATGCATTTATCCGGGAGAGGAAGCCGCCTTATCTGGTTCCGGCGGTCACCATGCAGATTGATCAGATCCCGCTCACCCAGAACCATAAGGTCAATAAGCGCGCCCTTCCGGTACCTAAGAAAGAGGCGGAAGAGATCGTAAGGCCGAAGGATGAGGTTCAGCAGAGGATCTATGACTGTCTGGCGGAGATTCTGGGGTATGAGGAGTTCGGGATCACGGAGGATATTCATGAGGCGGGGCTTACATCCATCGGCGCGCTTCGTTTTATCGTGATGCTGTCCAGGGAATTCGGGGTTACGGTCAATATCAGGGATCTGACAGAGTATTCTACCATAGAGAAATTGGGGGCATATATAGAGAATGCAGAGAGGGAAGGCGCAAGGGAGATCCGGGAGAAATATCCGCTGACACAGACGCAGCTTGGAATCTATGTGGAATGTATGATGAATCCGGGGTCAGTCTTCTATAATCTGCCGGGGAGCTTCACATTCTCAAGGGAGGTTCCGTTCAGTATAGAGAGTCTTGGCAGAAGCATAAGGAAGGTGATAGACGCCCATCCTGCCATGAAGTGCAGTATCCGGACGGATGAGAACGGAGATACCTTCATGTATCCGAATGAGGACAGGGAGGTTGTGATCGAGCAGTTTGCCGGGACGGAAGAAGAGTATGAGACGTTCTTTCAGAACTTTGCGAAGCCCTTTGACTTGGCAGAGGGGCCGTTGTATCGGATTGCCACATTTCTGACCAGGGAACATCTGTATCTGGTGACGGATTTCCACCATATCGTCAGCGACGGGACATCGATCGCAATCTTTGCCGAAGAGCTTGACCGTGTCCTCACCGGGGAGGAGCCGGCAGGAGAGGACTATTCGCAGTTTGACATAGCCGTAAGCGAGGAGAAGGCAAGAGAGAGCGAGGCGTATCAGAAGGCCAGGGCATACTATGATTCCGTATTTGCCGGGGTGTCCGAATGTACGGTTGTGGACCGTGACGTCTATGACGAGGAGGAGAGCTGCGGCTTCTGCCGCCGCTACAGCAGCAGACTGTCCCCCAAGCGGGTGGAGAGTTACTGCCGGAAGCATAAGATCACGCCGAATGTGTTCTTCCTCTCTGTGATGGGATATGTGCTGGGGAAATACGCCGGGAGCGAGGAGGCCTGCTTTACGACGATCTATAACGGAAGAGGCGACGGCCGGACTGCGGGTACGGCCGGGATGCTGGTGAAGACGCTGCCGGTGCTGTGTATGCTTGAGGAACAGACGGAGATCCCGGATTATGTAAGCCGTGTGCAGGAACAGCTCTTGTCTTCCATGGCTAATGATATCTACTCCTTTGCAGAGATCAGCAGGGCATATGGGATCCGTCCGGAGATCATGTTCGTCTACCAGGGGGATGATTTCGTGGAGTTTGAGATCGGCGGGCAGAAGACCGTCTTTCGCGAGGCGGTGTCCGATCGGGCGAAGGCGGCGATCTCTGTGAATATCTTCCTGGAGAACGGGAAGTACCGGTATGAGTTCGAATACCGGAAGAATATGTTCAGCGAAGCGTTCATAGAAGATCTGTACGAGGTCTTGACGGAGGCGGCAGTAAGCTTCCTTGGGGCGCTGACCCTTGGAGACGTGAACATCCTGTCGGCAAGGCAGGAGAGGCTGATCGAGAGCTTCAACGAGACGGACTATCCGGTGGAGCCGGTCAGTGTGAATCGGTTATTTGAAGCGTGGGTGAAAAAGGCACCTCAAAGGACGGCGGTGATCGCAAACGGAGAGAAACTGACCTATGAAGAACTGAATCATCTGGCCAACCGGCTTGCCCATTCCCTGATCGGGCTTGGAGTGAAAGAAGATACCATCGTGGGCCTGATCTTAGAGAGAAGCGTCAACGTCTATATCACCAGGCAGGGAATCCTGAAGGCAGGCGGCGCATTCCTTCCGCTGGTGCCGGAGTACCCGGATGACAGGATTGATTTCTGCCTGACGGATGCCGAGTGTCCTTATGTGATCACCACGGAGCAGATCAGGGATGAGAGAAGCGCCTTGTGGGCAGGCAAGCCTTACCGGGTATTGACGGTGGAGGAATTATTGAAGGCAGAAGAGGGAAGGGAGGAGGAATGGGAGTCTGATCCCGGACTTGCGATTCAGACCTCTTCTCTGGCATACTGCCTCTACACCTCGGGATCCACGGGACGGCCCAAGGGTGTGCTGATCGAACACGGCAATCTCTGTAACTTCGTCAACTCCAATCCAAAGAATCCGGAGAGCACCAGTTATACGGCCAATGGAACCGTATCCCTTGCGCTGGCTTCTATCTCTTTTGATGTGTCGGTCATGGAAGAGTTCATACCCCTGTGCAACGGTATGACCATCTGTATGGCCAACGAGGAGGAGATCCACAATCCGCTTGCCCTTGCCGAACTTCTGATCAAGAATAAAGTGGACATCATGAAGTGTACGCCGTCATATATGACGAATATCATAGAGGTTCCCCAGATGCGGGAGGCTCTTGCCGGAGTGAAGGCATTTGTCATAGGGGCGGAGCCCTATCCGCAGACACTCTACGGTAAGATGCGAAGGGTCAATCCGACGGCTGTCATCGGCAACAGCTACGGGCCGACGGAGTGTACCGTGAGCTGTACCACGAAGATATTGGAGAATGACGGCGAGATCACGATCGGCGGTCCGCTCACGAATATGAAGCTCTATGTGGTTAATCGGAAGAATAAGCTTCTCCCGGTGGGAGTAAGCGGCGAGCTGATCATATGCGGAGCCGGTGTGGGGAGAGGTTATGTGAAGCTTCCGGATAAGAACAGGAAGTCCTTCTTTAGGCTTCGCGGGCTTCCTGCCTATCACAGCGGGGATCTTGTCAAATGGAACCGAAAGGGCGAGATCGTGTTCCAGGGGAGGCTTGATAATCAGGTGAAGCTTCGAGGACTTAGGGTGGAGTTAGACGAGGTTGAGGGTGCGATCAACACATTTGACGGAGTGAAGACAAGCAAGGTGATCGTAAGGAGTAACGGAAGCGAAGAGTATCTTGCAGGATATTTTACGGCGGAGAAGGAGATTGACCTTGCCATGCTCACAGAGCATTTAAGATCGAAACTCACCCATTATATGGTGCCGAATGCCCTGATGCAGCTTGAGAAGATGCCCCTTACCGTCAACGGAAAGATTGACAAGAAGCAGCTTCCCAAGATCACTTACCAGGCGGCAGAAAGAGAATATGTGGAGCCTGTTACCGAACTTCAAAGGGAACTGTGCGGCAAATTTGCCGAGATCCTGACTCTTGACAGGGTAGGGATTACGGATAACTTTTTCGAGATCGGGGGCACATCCTTAAGTGCGACGAAGATTGTCATGTATGCGATCACAGAGGGGTATCCGGTGGTTTATAAGGATGTCTTCGCCAACCCAACGCCGAAGAAACTTGCTGAATTCATTGAAGGGAAAGGGGTTCAGAAGACAGAGTGTAAGGATGCGGCGTCGGATATCAAGGAGTATGATTATTCTGCAATCTGCAGGCTGCTCTCAAGGAACTGCAGCGAGAATGTGGAGCAGATCAAAGAAGGAAGCCTTAGCAATATCCTGCTTACGGGCGCGACCGGATTCTTAGGCATCCATGTGCTGCGGGAATTCCTGTTAGGCTATAAGGGCAGGGCATACTGTCTGGTGCGGAAAGGGAATTATCCATCCAGCGAAAAAAGGCTGATGAATATGCTGATGTATTACTTTGATACGCCGTTTCTGGATGCGTTTGAGGAACGGATCGTGTGTATCGACGGCGATATTACGGACCGGGATATGGTGCTAAGCCTTGAGGCGCTTCCATTTGCCACGGTGATCAACTGCGCGGCCTGTGTGAAGCATTTTGTGAAGGACGATCTGTTGGATCGGATCAATGTGGAGGGCGTCAGGAATATCACAGAGCTCTGCAGGCGGGCGGGCAGGCGTCTGGTACAGATTTCAACCACGTCCGTGGCTGGAGAGGGCAATGCGCATACGGTGCCGTCTACGAAGCTCATGCGGGAAGACGAACTGTACTTCGGCCAGATCTTGGAAAATGATTATATACGGACGAAGTTCCTGGCAGAACGTGTGATACTGGAGGCATGTGCAAAGGGCGAAGTAGAGGCGAAGATCATCCGTGTGGGGAATCTCATGAGCAGGAGATCAGACGGAGAGTTCCAGATTAATTTCGTAACCAATGGGTTCATGCGTGCCCTGGCGGCATACAAGACTCTGGGATGCTTCCCAATGGGAATGATGCATGCGCCGGCGGAGTTCTCGCCCATTGATTCCACGGCTCTGGCAGTGCTGAAGCTTGCGGCAAGCGATGGTGGTTTTACTGTTTTCCATGCTTATAACAGCCACCGGATCTATATGTCGGATGTGATCTATGCCATGCGCTCCTATGGGTTTGCCATCCGTATCGTACCGGATGACGAGTTCGAGAGGGTTCTTCATGAGACGGCGAAGGAAGGAGAGAAGAGCGATGCGGTTCTCGGCCTGATCGCCTATGCATCGGATGACGAGGAGCGGCGCTATGAACTGAAGTCGGATAACTTGTTTACAGCAGAAGCCCTCTATCGTCTTGGATACAAATGGCCGATCACGGACGACCGGTATCTTGAGAATGCGATCGGTGCGTTGGATGGGCTGGAGTTTTTTGGATAAAGAAAGAGGATTCTATGGAGAGAAATGAAAAATTGATCAAGACCAAGCTTTGGCAGTATCTCTTGCCGAGTATTATGATGACTGCCGCGCTTCAGCTGGGGAATATCGTGGATACCATGCTTGTGGGCAATATCCTGGGGGCGGATGCCATGTCGGCTGTCAAGGTGGGAATGACCATAGACCATATCATGGAAATCCCGGGATATGTCCTTGGGGTGGGCGGAAGCGTCGCGGCGGGAATCCTGCTTGGGAAACGGAAGAGGGATGAGGCGAACCGTGTATTCTCCGTGACGCTGACGGTGAGTATGCTGTGCGGGATATTATTCGCGCTGCTTTCGGTCACATCGCCGATGCTGGCAAAGGCACTCACCGGGGGCGGCTCCCTCTTGAGGGATGTGGAGAGATTCGTATTCGTGACTCTGCTTGGAGCGCCGGTTATCAGCCTTGCGCTGCAGTTTATGAGCTATGTGGCAGTGGACAATAACCCGTCGGTAGCGTCTGCCTACGTGATCGTATCCAATGTGATCAACCTGGCGCTGGATTATCTGATTCTTAAGTTCACGGCGCTTGGGACGGCGGGAGCCGCATTGTCGACGGTGCTGGGGTACGGGATCGCGATGCTGGTGCTGATCCGCTATCTTCGATCTCCCAAGCGGATGCTTCGGTATGTGATGCCCTTTGGGGGCGGGAAGGACAGGAAGCATCCGGGGGAAGACGCGAAGCAGGGGCGAAGGGAAGGCCAGGCAGCGGGCGCTTTTGTACTGGCTTTCTCAACGGGAGTGCCTACGCTTCTGTATATGATCTTCCTGACCCTTAAGGATCTGGGACTGAATACCATGATCGTGCGTCTGATCGGGAATGACGCGATGGCGGTCTATACCGTGTGTACCAATGTGGTACTTCTGGTAGAACTTCTGGTGGGCGGGATCATCGGTACCATCGCCTCGATCGGCGGGGTGATCTACGGGGAGAAGGATTACTTCGGAATCCGAAGCCTTGTGAAGCATGTGCTGCTGTACAGCTATGCCGTACTTGCCGTGTTACTGGTTATCCTGCTGGTATTTCCGGAAGCTGTGGTTGCATTATTCGGTATCACAGGCGGCGCTCTTTTGGAGATGGCAGCGGCGGCCCTTCGGATCTTCGTGTGTTCTCTGCCCTTCTATCTGCTGAATAAATTTATGACAACCTACTATCAGAGTACGGAGAAAACGAAGTTATCGGGGATCGTGACATCGCTGCAGACTTGTGTGGCGATCCTCCCGCTTGCCGTTGTATTTCTCTTTGCGGCAAGGGCGGCTGGGCTTGATCTTCTGAACGCGCTGATGGCGGCATTCGTGTTCAGCGAGATCCTTACGGCTGTGACCGTATGCATCTACCGGAAGATGAAGTATAAGGGACAGGGATTCCTGCTTCTTCCTAAGAGAGAAGAGGAGGCAGTCTATGATATCTCGGTGGTCGCGGACTTAGAAGAGGCGGAGCGTGTTCCAAGAGAGATAATGGAGTTCTGCCAGGCGCATCAGGTAGATGCGGGGAGGGCGAACCTCCTTGCGGTGGCGGCGGAGGAGATGCTGGTGAATATTATCCGGTACGGCGGGAAGAAGGCGGATACGATAGATATCAATCTGTGTATTACGGAAGATATTCTGCTGTTCCGGTTAAGAGACAACGGAGTCCCGTTCGATCCTACGGATTATTCGGCGGATACCGGAGAGTATGAGATCCATGGGATCGAGGTGGTGAAGAATATCACGGACCGGATGCAGTACATGCGGGTGCTGGATCTGAATCATACAGTAATAGAGATGAAAAGAGGATGCAGGGAAAGTTGATTTCCCTGCATCCTCTGAATGGTTACGGCAATTCAAGGATGAGATATCTTGAACTTGAGTGCCAAGACATTCCTGGAGTCCTCATACGCATAGCTGACATCGTCCACGAATCCAAATGCGATCAGTCTCCCAAGTCCCCCGATCTGTGTATCCAGGTCATAATCGTCGGGATCTGCAGGGTTATCGAGAGGGTTGAAGGGTCTTCCCTCATCACGGAAAGTCATGACGATCGGTCCTGTAGCCTCAAGGGTAATTTCGACAAGCCCGGCCTCCCCTTCATAGGCATAGGAACAGATGTTGACGAATACTTCCTCGGCGGCGAGGCATAATTTCTTCTTCGAGGCATCCGGGATATCGGGATGTTCCATGATAAGCGTCTGTACGAGCCTAAGATTATCAAGCCGGGCTGTTATGGTCATTGCAATCAACCTCTGTAAATCTAATGAAATAAAAATGTCCGCAGGGCTTCTTCTAACTTCTCGATATCCACCGGTTTGGAAATATGTCCGTTCATACCGGCTTCCTCGGATTTCCTGATATCGTCTGCGAAAGCGTCCGCCGTCATGGCGACGATAGGGATCGTCTTAAGATCCTCTCTGCCGGACGACCGGATCGCCCTGGTGGATTCATATCCGTTCATCACCGGCATCTGGATATCCATGAAGATCAGGTCATAGTAGCCAGGTTCGTGCTCAAGCACACAGTCAACTGCGAGCTGGCCGTTCAGAGCCTGGTCTGCCTGGATGCCTACGATATCAAGAAGTTCTGATGCCACCTCGATATTCAGCTCATTGTCCTCCACCAGAAGGACTCTCTTGCCTGAGAAATCCTGCTCCTTGAAGGAATCAAGCGCAGTGGCAGGTCTCTCGTTGTTACCAAGACCCAGAACATCCTTCAACACTTTCATCAGTCTGGACTTGAACAAAGGCTTCTCGATAAATGCGTCGATACCCGCATCCATTGCCTGCGCCTCAATATCTGACCAGTCATAGGCCGACAGGATAATGAGAGGAATATCATTGCCGGTCAGGCTGCGGATCTCCTTGGCCGTAGTCAGGCCATCCTTTCGCGGCATCTTCCAGTCAAGGATTACAACGGCGAAGTCTCTTGCGGCCTTACGGGCTTCGATGATGCGCTTGATGGCAGAATCACCGTCAAGCACATATTCTGCATCCATGTTTAGGCTGTTCAGAATCTCGCAGGCGCTCTCGCAGGCAGCTTCCTCATCATCTGCTACAAGCACCGGAAGAGAAGAGAAGGCTTCAATATCCGCCTGTGTAATGTCGTTGAGTTTCAAGTATACCTGAACGGTGAATCTGGAGCCTTCTCCAAGAGTACTCGCTACCTTGATGTCGCCGTTCATCATACGGGCGATGTTGACGGCGATACTCATGCCAAGACCGGTTCCTTCGATCTTGCCGATGCGCGAATCTGCAGCGCGGGAGAATGGTTCGAAGATCTTCTGGATATAATCCTTCTCCATTCCGATACCGGTATCCTCAAAAGTAAATTCAAAGAATCCGCTGCCTGCAATATGTGAAGGCTTCTCTTCAATATAAAGGCTGATCTTTCCGCCCTCTGGTGTGAACTTGACCGCGTTGCCCATGATATTCATGAATATCTGCTGCAGCCGCTGTTCGTCGCCGATCACGCTCTCGTGTTCCACATTGACCACGTTCACGCAGAGTTCCAGATTCCTGGCTTCCATCTGGGAATGGAAGATGGTCAGCAGATTCTCGAAGGTATCGGACAGGTTAAAGATACCCTCTGTAAGGCTGACTTTCCCGCTCTCGATCCGGCTCATATCCAGGACTTCATTGATCAGTCCCAGAAGGTGCTTGCTGGAGACGGTGATCTTGCCAAGAGCATCGAGGACGCGTTCCTTATCGTCTATATGCATGCCGGCGACAGCGGTCATACCAAGGATGGCGTTCATCGGTGTGCGGATATCGTGGCTCATCCGGGACAGGAAATCGCTCTTTGCCAGGTTGGCGGCTTCTGCTCGTTCTGCTGCCAGAGCGAGCATCTCTTTCTGTTTCTCTTCACGGTGGATGATCTCGTCTATACTTCGGATGGTCAGCGTAATGGCGGTTGCTTGTTCCCCGTCCATCTCAGCTATGGTGGCGACGGTGGAGCACCATTCGTATTTGCCGTTTTCATCGATACGTTTATACTGAAGTTCAATGTGGTCCTCGGTCTCCAGAAGCTTTACGATGTTAGACAGATCAAGGAATTGCTGTACCTGTTCCCGGTGCTCTTCTGCAATGATACCGGCTTCAAAACGCTTGGATACGAATTCTGTGTTATAATCTCCGGATTCTGTATTCCTGCCGCGGTGGGGATAGAGCATATCATATCTGCCGGTGAGCATATCAACGTAATAGATAGCCCGATAGGCCCGTGCCGTGCTGTTCATGGCATTCTGATAGATCCGGTTGCGGTCTGCCATCCGATTGCGCTCTTCTACAAGGAGCTGGTTTTGTTTCTCCTGCCTGTATTCCCTGACAGCCTGGAAGATGATCAGCGCCAGGCCAAGGAGGGCTACCATGATACTTATGTAGTTAAAGGTGTCAAGACCTGTAAAAATCTCGGATTCCGGTATGGTCAGTATAGCCGTCCATCCGTTCGTCATTTGGTGAAAATAAACGTTACGGGCATGCCCGTCCATGGCTATGACATTCTCCAATACCTGACTTCCCTTAGCCAGGTTAGACTGCTCCATAAATCCGTCTACCAGCACCTGGAATTCATCGTAGGTGTGGTCGGTAGCGGCCTTGAAATAAAGCAGGGTTCCTTCTTTGTCGATCAGGTAGTAAGAGGCATTCGCCGGAAGAGTGAGGTTCTCATTATTCAGCTCGAAATAAGAGAACATCATATCAATGGCGAGAAAGCTTCCGGTAGACGGGACGGTCTTGCACATGGTGATCACGTTCTGCCCGGTTACCACATCAACATATGCCGGGGAGATATAGATCCCGCCGTCTGCCGCTGCGGCGCCCTGATAGTAGTCCGTATCGGTGACATCATAGTCTTCCATATCTTCGATCTCCGGAATGTTAGATATGAAATGATCGTCGTCAAGAGCCTTGCCATAGACCTGAATATTCTCTGGGCCGTAAAGCTCGGTCAGGCCGTTCATGAAAGGGTAGAGGCCTTCCTTGAGCTCCTTGAGTGAAACGCCGTCCTGTTCACGTTCTTCGATATAGTTCACGCTGAGAGTCAGAATGGACTCACAGGCGCGCATATTGCTCTCTTCGGATGTGGAATAATTCTCCACGAGTGAAAGTCCCATCTTGTTGGTGTTGTCCATCAATGAATTGCGCAGGATGTTCGTACACAGCATGATCACCAGGATAAACATCACAAGCACGATCATGTTGTTCCGCATCTTCCTAAGTAACTGTTTTTTCTTCTTTTTACTCATCATAGCTTAAGCCCTCTTCATTCCTGTCTGCCATATTTAAGATATATTTTACGCTTTATTGGAATGAAAATCAATAGTTCTTGAGACGAAAACGGACACAGCAACCTTCTCTGGTGTTGTGTCCGTTCCGCATGCATATACTAATCTTCGTCAGCATCCGCGCTGTCTGTCTCTTCTGGTTCAGCATCCTCAGCAGCGGCCTCCCCGGAAGCTTCTTCGTCAGCTTCCTCGCTCTTGGCGGATGGATTCAGAGAAACATATTCACGGTCTGATACAGGCTTTAAGTCACTGTCAAGATCGAAGTCGTCGTCTTCAAAATCATCATCAAAATCATCATCCTCACAGGAATCTTTTTTCTTTAAATAATAGATAAGGCCTGCGATCGCGCCGCCTGCTGCTGCCAGCCCCATTAAGCCTTTGCCCAATTTCTTCATGATAATTATATCTCCTTTCAAAAATTATATTCTAATATCTATCATATCACACATTGCATTATTTTTCCTCTAAAATAATAATAAAATGTGTGTAAAAAATAAGTAATCTGTTAGATTATTGGAGGAAACTGTGTTAAACTGTTGTCTGTGGTTACAAAAAGGAGTGTGTATTATGAACAAAAACCAGGCGTCCGGAACGGCAAAGAAGGGATTATTCCGTATCATTTTCAGCAGAACCGGAATTATTCTGCTGATGCTGCTGATTCAATTAGGGTCTATAGCGGGATCGATCCATTATCTGCAGGCATATCTTCCATATATTTATGGAACGCTGATCGTGTTAGAAGCAGTGATACTGATATACATCATCAATACGAAGGGCAATCCGGCGTTCAAGATGACATGGATGCTGTGCGTCCTGGTATTTCCGGTGTTTGGAGTGATATTCTATATCTTTGTGCAGATGCAGGTGGGCACCAGATTCCTGCAGAACAGGCTGTCGACTTTAAGGATCGAGACGGCTCCGTATATGCAGCAGGATCCGGAGATCGTGGAGAACCTGTGGGCGAGCAAGTCTGCCAATGCCCATCTGTCCTATTATCTGTCCAGACAATTAGGGTTCCCCACCTACCGCAATACGTCGGTCCAGTATTTCCCGCTGGGGGAGTATAAGCTTGGAGCGATGCTGTCGGAGCTTAAGAAGGCCAAAAGATACATATTCATGGAATATTTTATCGTGGAAAAGGGATATATGTGGGGAACGATCCTTGAGGTCCTCAAGGAGAAGGCGAAGGACGGCGTGGAGGTCCGATTCATGTATGACGGCATGTGCGCCATATCCATGCTGCCTTATAATTATCCAAAACAGCTTGAGAGATTCGGGATCCAGTGCAAGATGTCGAATCCCATCAAACCGTTTCTGTCAACGACACAGAACAACCGGGACCACCGCAAGATCTGTGTGATCGACGGCAAGGTTGCATTTACCGGAGGGATCAACTTAGGAGATGAGTACATTAACAGGAAAGAGCGGTTCGGACACTGGAAGGACACGGCGGTCATGCTTAAGGGGGACGCAGTGCAGAGCCTGACCATGATATTTCTGCAGATGTGGAACGTAGAAGAGAGGCGGCCCGAGAGATATAAGAAATACCTGACGCCCAAGAAGACGGAGCTTCACAGAGGCTTAGGCTATGTGATCCCCTATGCGGACAGTCCCTTTGACAATGAGAATGTAGGTGAAGAGGTGTATTTCCACATACTGAACCATGCGAAGAAGTATGTACATATCATGACGCCTTATCTGATACTGGACAATGAGATGATCACCACGCTTACAAGGGTGGCAAAAAGCGGGATCGAGGTCATCATCATCATGCCCCATATCCCGGATAAGTGGTATGCGTTTGCGGTGGCGAAGACATACTATAAGGAGCTGATAGAGAGCGGCGTCCAGATCTATGAGTATACGCCCGGATTCGTCCATGCCAAGGTTTTTGTATCGGATGACGACACGGCTACGGTGGGAACCATCAATCTGGATTACAGGAGTCTCTACCTGCATTTTGAATGCGGCGTATTCATCTATAATAATCCAGAGATCGACAGGATCGAGAAGGATTTCAAGAAGACGCTCAAGAAGTGTCACAAGGTAACGCTGGTGGAGGCCAAGGAGAGAAGCCTGCTCACCAAGCTGTGCGGACACGTGCTGCGGATGGTGGCGCCGCTTATGTAAAGCAAAAGTTTTAAAATGCATTTTACAGAAGCCGGAAAATATAGTATAATGTTATCTGGTTTTGAGTGGATTATAGTTAAATGATAACGCAGGAGGAATTGATATGGTAAGAGCAGTAGTTGGCGCCAATTGGGGAGACGAAGGAAAAGGGAAGATTACGGATATGTTAGCCGAGAGGGCGGATATTATCGTAAGATTCCAGGGAGGAGCGAACGCGGGGCATACGATCATCAATGATTACGGTAAGTTTGCGCTGCACACCCTGCCATCCGGTGTATTCTATAGCCATACCACGAGCATCATCGGAAATGGTGTCGCACTGGATATTCCGGTTCTCTGCAAGGAGATACAGTCTGTTGTCGACAGGGGAGTTCCGGCGCCGAAGATCCTGGTATCAGACCGTGCGCAGATGGTAATGTCATATCACAAGAATTTTGATGCGTATGAGGAGGAACGGCTGGGCGGAAAGTCCTTTGGCTCTACGAAGTCAGGGATCGCTCCGTTCTATTCAGACAAGTATGCGAAGGTCGGATTCCAGGTAAGCGAGCTGTTTGATGATGAGCTGCTAAGGGAGAAGGTAGTAAGGATCACGGCACAGAAGAACGTGTTGCTTGAGCATCTGTATCATAAGCCGGCGATTGATCCGGATGAGCTTTATAATGAGCTTCAGGAATATAAGAGGATGATAGAACCGTATGTATGCGATACGTCGCTCTATCTCTACAATGCGTTGAAAGAGGGGAAGGAGATTCTTCTTGAGGGACAGCTTGGAACGCTTAAGGATCCGGATCACGGGATCTATCCTATGGTGACCTCTTCCTCTACATTGGCAGCCTACGGGGCAATCGGGGCAGGAATCCCGCCGTATGAGATCAAGAAGGTGATCACAGTATGCAAGGCTTATTCCAGCGCGGTAGGAGCCGGCGCGTTCGTAAGTGAGATCTTCGGAGAGGAAGCGGATGAACTGAGACGCCGCGGAGGCGACGGCGGCGAGTTCGGAGCGACTACCGGACGTCCAAGGAGGATGGGATGGTTCGACTGTGTTGCTTCTAAGTATGGATGCAGGATGCAGGGCGCGACGGATGTGGCGTTTACAGTGCTTGACGTACTTGGGTATCTGGATGAGATACCGGTATGCGTGGGCTATGAGATCAACGGGGAGGTGACGACAGATTTCCCTGTGACACATCTGCTTGAGAAGGCGAAGCCTGTCTATAAGAAGCTTGCAGGATGGAAATGTGACATCAGGGGGATCAAGACTTATGAGGAACTGCCCGAGAACTGCCGGAAGTATATCGAGTTCGTAGAAGAGCAGATTGGGTATCCGATCACGATGGTTTCCAACGGACCGGGAAGAGACGATATCATCTATCGCGGATAAGTATATAGAGGGCCTGTCAGGGGATGAGAGTTTGGGCTTCCCCTGGCGGCTCTTTTTACATTTTAGATACATTTCCATAGGATTTTCGAGATTTCTCCTGGATATAATACCGCATATAGAAAAAGACAGAAGAGGAGCGGTAGATATGTGCGGGATCTGTGGGATAATCGGAGAGACAGAAGGTAAGGAGCAGGTGCTTTCACGGATGATGAAGGCGCTTAAGCACCGCGGGCCGGACGGAAGGGACAGTTATATCACAAGAGATGCAATGCTGGGATTTCAAAGGCTTGGTATCATAGATCTGGAGACAGGAATGCAGCCGATCCAGAATGAAGATAAGAGTAAGACGCTGGTTTTCAACGGGGAGATCTATAATTACCGGATCTTAAGGGACATGTTAAGGCAAAAGGGACACCGGTTCGAGACAGATTCGGATTCAGAGGTGATCCTTCACGGATATGAGGAATATGGCAAGGTATTCCTGGATAAATTAAGAGGGATGTTCAGCTTCGCTGTCTGGGATGATAAGGAGAAGACTTTGTTCGTGGCAAGAGATTATTTTGGGATCAAACCTTTTTATTACACGGTGGCAGGAGATACTCTCGTATTTGCATCGGAGATCAAGAGTATTCTGGAATACCCGGGATATCACAGAGAAATGAACGAGGAGGCGCTGGAACAGTATCTGTCTTTCCAGTATTCGGTGCTGCCGGAGACATTTTTTAAAGGGATCTACCAATTGCTGCCGGGGCATTATCTGACATATACACTGTCAGGGGAGCTTCGGACGACACGCTATTTCGAACCGTTTCTTAAGCCCGGTAAGGGTCTGGGGGAGGAGAGCCTTCTGGAGGATGTGAAGAATGTGATCGGCCAGTCGGTGAAGCGTCATCTGATCAGTGATGTAGAGGTGGGCAGCTTCTTGTCCGGCGGGGTAGATTCAAGCATGGTTGCGGCAGCGTCCGGCTGCGGCAGGACATTTACGGTAGGCTTCGAGAATGAAGGAGCCTTGTATGATGAGACGGTATATGCGGGGGAGCTTGCGGGTATGCTTGGGACAGATCATCATTGCAGGTATATTACGAAGGAGGAATTCAGGGAAGCGGTTCCGAAGGTGATGTATCATCTGGACGAGCCCCTTGGCGACGCATCAGCGGTGGCGCTTTATTTCCTCGCGCAGGAGGCGTCTAAGGAGGTGAAGGTAGTGCTGTCCGGAGAGGGAGCGGACGAGATATTCGGAGGTTATAATATCTATCTGGAACCTAAGGCGCTTAAGCTTCTTGGGTGGCTGCCGGCGGGAGCAAGGAGATGTCTTGCTTCTCTGGCGGAATACCTGCCAAGGCATATGAAGGGCAGGAATTATCTGATCCGGGCGTCCCAGTCTCTTAGGGAGCGTTATATCGGGAATGCATATATCTTCCGTACCGGAGAGCGAAGAGAGATCCTGAAACGGCCCGGGAGCGCCGGGAAGCCGGCAGATTTCCTGGAGGGCGCCTATGAGAGGGCGGCGCCGCTTGAGGATTCTGACCAGATGCAGTACATAGATCTGAAATACTGGCTTCCGGGGGATATCTTACAGAAAGCGGATAAGATGAGCATGGCGCATTCGCTGGAACTCAGGGTTCCGTTCCTTGACAGGGATGTGTTTCAGATCGCAAGAGCGATTCCCCATGAGATGAAGACAAGGCGCTGCACAACCAAGTATCTGCTGAGGAGAGCGGCAGACGCTTATCTTCCGGAGAAGGTCGCGCGCAGGAAGAAACTGGGCTTCCCGATTCCGATCAGGAACTGGATGAAGGAACAGGACTGGTATCAGGAGATAGCGGAAGTATTTACAGGGAAGGCGGCAGCGGAATATTTTCATACGGAGAAGCTTGTGAAGCTTCTTAAGGAGCACAGGGACGGGAAGGAGGACAACAGCAGGAAGATCTGGACGGTCTATGCGTTCCTCGTATGGCACAAGGTGTATTTTGGTAACAATGAAGGTATCTGAATTGTTACGTATTTTGAAGCGTGACGGTTAGCAAAGAGGGTGGTAAGGATGACGGTGACGGAGGAGATCAGAATACTGGTGATAGAGGATGAGAAGCCGATTGCGGATATTCTGGAATATGGATTTAAGAAGGAAGGCTTCAAGGTGAAAAGCGCTTATACCGGCGCCGACGGGCTTAGGGAGGCAAAGGAGTTTGGAGCGCATCTGGCGCTTCTGGATTGGATGCTTCCGGATCTCAGCGGAGTGGATGTCTGTAAGATGCTGACGGAACAATATAATATCCCGATCATCATGCTGACAGCGCGGGGGAGTATCGATGATAAGGTATACGGGCTTGAATCCGGGGCGGACGATTATATCACGAAGCCTTTCGACCTGCGGGAGGTGATCGTCCGTGTGAAGACCATCCTGAGGCGGTTTGGAAAGTCTTTGAAGGGGCAGGAGGAAGAACGGGAGATCCGCGTGAAGAATGCGGTGATCTCCGAGCGGGAACGGACAGTGTGCCAGGACGGAGAATATGTGGAGCTGACGCCAAAGGAATTCGATCTGCTGGTCTTTCTGGTGAAGAACCCAAGGCGGGTGTTCACCCGCTCACATCTGCTTGACGAGATATGGGGCTATGATTTCATGGGAGATACAAGGACGGTAGATATTCATATACAGAGGCTCAGGAAGAAGCTGTGTATGGGAGAAGCTATCGTGACGGTGTTCGGCGTGGGGTATAAGTACGTACCGGAGGAATAGGCTGGTGTGGAAGATGGATGATCGAAAGAACAGATTCTTTCATGGGATCTTGTTTCGGATGAGTGTGTGGGTGCTGCTGTTAGGGCTATTAAGTGTCCTGGCTGTCACGTATTTTGTAAGGATGCGTATGCAGTATAATCTGGAGAGACAGATCATGAAGGAGCTTCAGAGTATAGAGAGCAATACGGAGCTCTACATCCGCCAGGTCCTGCTGATCAATAACCGCCAGATAGACGAGGCCGGGTTCCAGGAATGTACCCGTGAGATCGAGCAGCAGCTTAAGAATGCGGGATATCAGGAGGCGGCGCTCTATGACAGCGGCGGGCGTCTTTTAAGCCGGGGTGTAAGGCAAAGGTTTGAAGGGGCCGAAGAACGGGAGGATTTCCGGCTTGCGAAGGGCGGGCAGAGCGCGTTTACCATATATTATGGCGGGCAAAATCGGTGTGAGGTGTATTTTACCATGCCGATGATAGAAGGGATGGGGCAAAAGATCGGGATCGTCAGCTATTTCCTGGACTATCACGAGATGTGCGAGAGAGAATGGACAATCCTAAAGGAGATCGTCAGGATCACGGTGCTGGCCTTTGCAGTCATTTACCTGGTGGTGTGGGTGATGATCCGGCGCATGGTCTCTCCGATCCGTCTTCTCGGCCGCACCTCCAGTGATATCTCAAGCCATCTTAAGGACGGGCAGTTTGACAGCGAGGTATTAGGGAAACTCAAGGTCAACGAGAGAAAGGATGAGATTGGGGAGCTGTCGCGGAATTATACACAGATGCTTAAGGTTACAAAGGAGCAGTTCGAGAAGATCCAGGAGGACAGGGACCATATCTTAGCGCTTTGGAACAGCCGGCAGGAGTTCTATAATAATGTGACCCATGAGCTTAAGACGCCGCTTACGACGATCTCGGGTTATGCCCAGCTCATGGAGGAGAACGGGCTTGGAGACGAGGAATTGTTCTATAACGGGATGGAGCATATCCTGCAGGAGAGTACCAGGCTGCACCGTATGGTGGTCCAGCTCCTGGAAATGCAGGATAAGGACAGGTATCTTCGGATGGAGCCTCTGGATATCGCCGATACCTTGAGAAATGTGGTGGATGCCATGCGGATGAAAGCGCGGCGGTATGAGAATACGCTGGTTCTGGAGGGGGATGCTATACCTTGTCTTGTTCGCGGAAGAGAAGACCGGATCCGGCAAGTATTGATCAACTTGATCGATAATGCCATCAAGTATGGGAAGCCGGGAAAGGAGATCTGGATCCGGCTCACGAGGCGGAAGAATCAGATCCAGATCGCAGTTGCGAATCAGGGGAAGGGCATAGAGGCGGACGAGGCAGCACATATCTTCGAGCCGTTCTACCGGGTGGATAAGGAGCGGTCAAGGGAGATGGGAAGCTCCGGGCTTGGACTGGCCATCTCCAGGAAGATTATGGAGGAGCACGGAGGAACGATCCAGGTGAAGAGCGAGCCGGACGGGTATACTATATTTATGGTCAGTTTTCCGGCATAATAGTTTGCAATACATGCCCCTTAGGGGCATGTAATCGGAGTATACCCGCATGGGTGTGCTTTATATTTTGGATGATGCATAGTCATGGAAAAGAGATATCGGTATGAGAAGTGACAGAAAAGGGACAAAACAAGTGATGGCGTTGATTGTGGCAGGGCTCCTGTTGTGCGGATGTGCCGGGCAGGAGACGTCGAAGACCATTGTCCTGCCAAAGGAGACGGAAGATGCGGAGAATAATGCGGGAATCGATGTCAGGGATATCAAGGAGTATAGCTTTGAAGGCAGTGTATATTCCATGACCTGGAAGAAAGAATCCAGGGAAGAGATCTGTGTACTCCGGGATCAGGGGGAAGGCTTAGGTTATCAGACTATGAATATTTATCAGGGGACGGAATCGGACATTGCGGTCTTTGAGGAGCGTCCGGTCAGCGTATCGCAGCTTGCTCCCGGAGGACAGTATGTCTTGTACGAGACTTTTGATAACAACATGATCCAGCTTATCCTGTATCGGGTGCAGACAGGGGAAAAGTTGGTGATCCATGAAAGGGACGGTTCGATGGATACATGTTGTTTTAGGTGGAGCGGTGACGGTACGAGGTTCTTTGTGTGGCCGGACGGAAATTACAGCGGGCAGAATGCAGTGCAGATGTATCCCATCTGCCGGTATGATGCCTTGAGCGGGGAGAAGACGGAGATTATGATGGAAGGAACCGAGAATGCATGGAGGCAGGCGATTCCCAATGAAGATGGGTCGAAGGTGTATGTGCGGGAGGAGTATCCCGATCAGGAGGGGAACGTGCCGATATCTTCCGAAGAATGGCTGGAACTGTATGGAGTTGAGAATACGGAGTTGAAGACAGGTGCAGCGTATGCAGACGGGTATGAACCGTCTCTTCCGGGAAGAAGCTGGGTGTTAGAAATGGATACGGCTGCAATTCGGGAGATTGACGGGGAGAATGGAGATATTCCGAATTTGATCAGATATACAGATCAGGGAGTAATTGGAAGAAACGGGGAAGAAGTGTGGATGATGGCAGAGCCTCTGAGTGAATTCCCAAAAGAGAGGATCCTGATGACAGATTGTGAAAAGGTCTGTGTATGCGGGAAGGGCGATCATATCTTCTTGCTTGACCGCGAGAGTGGGACGGATACGATGCAGATCATGGGAATCAAGGTCCAGGATGGGGAGATTGTGGGGCGTCAGGTGTTATATAAGGGAATCAACGGATATTGCTCCGGAGTGGAAGTGGGGGCGGATGACGGAGAACTGATCGTTCAGACGATCGGATATCTGGAGAATGGGAACAGCTTAGCGCAGGTGACGGTGCTGGAATATTGAAGGATTTCATTAGATAATTTTAAGAAATCCCTAATCTTTCTTTTAGAAAATTGCCATAGCATAGACACATTTAGCTGGTATTCTGTTTATAGTTATTATAGAGGCATATCTATTGGGGTATGCCCATATAATAATAATACGGGGACTTCGCTATATTCATTGGCGGATCGTAATGAGGGGAAAGAAGACGATACATAGTGTCAGCTCCCGTGAGTATAAATATGGCGTATTCCTGAAACCTCGGCCTGCGGGCAGGGAATTTCAGGATATCAAAGAAGGAGGTATTACATGCAGCGGAAAAAGAAAACGAATCATACAGAAGTTCTCTCTATTGAGGAATACCTTACGAAAAGAAAAAGAGTCAGAGACATGGATCCAAGCCAGGTGCGGGGAGGAATCCCAGAGGAAAATCAGGCATTGGTCCTGGCAGGATTATGTATATAGAAGAATGAACAGACCCTTTACGGGTCTGTTTTTTTGATGGGATCGCTGTCTTCTTCATTGGTTCTGGTAAGCCGGTATACCAGCGTATAGGCATAGAGAAGGACCGGAAGAATAATCGTACAGGCAATGGAAGCCATGAGAAGATCCTGTGCGGCGGGGTGGTCGATCAGTGCGAAGGCAAGGGTGCCGGTGTACATGGCAAAGAGCAGAAAGGCGCCGATTGCCGCCAGGATTCGTTTTGTTTTGCTTGTTTTTGTATTTTTCATGCGAATCCTCCTTTACATCTTAACGAGACTTTAGTATATTATATAAGTGGCAGGAAAAAATTGCAAACACAAATATAAAAACAAATACAAAGGAGCAAAATATATTATGAGCGAGACATTATTGGATCAGTGGAAAGAGATTGCGTATGACGAGAAGGCGGACAGGGGGCAGCTTCAGAGATTCTGGAAGAATTATTTCCAGATCGAGAAGGAGATCTATGAGCAGCTTCTGACGAATCCGGACGAGGAAGTGAAGGGGACCGTGAAGGAGCTGGCAGAGAAGTACGGCCAGGAAGTCCTCACTATGGTTGGTTTCCTGGACGGCATCGATGAGAGCCTTAAGGAAGCGAATCCGATTGAGACGATGGATGAGGATACGGTTGTGAGCCTTGCTTTTGACAAGGAGAAGCTGTATAAGAACATGGTAGCGGCCAAGGCTGACTGGCTGTACGATCTTCCGCAGTGGAAGGAGATCTATCCGGAGGAGGAATTGAAGCGGCTCTATAAGGAGCAGAAGGAATCCGGCACGATCCGCAAGGAGAAGAAGATCGGACGTAACGATCCGTGTCCTTGCGGTTCAGGTAAGAAGTATAAGAAATGCTGTGGCAAATAATTATTTCTGTTTTTAGTATACTGTGCCTTGTGTATTATGCGCTGCTGTGCATCCGCCTTCGGAAATGGGATTCTACATTCTCAAGATTCTGGCTGATATGCGGGTGTGCGGGGCTGATGTTCCGGTATCTGTACATAGACGGCTCCGATATGCTTCCGGCGCTGCTCCTCATTCTGACGGGAATCTTCTTATTAACAGAGGTGAAGATTATCCGGGGGATGTTTCCGGACAGGAGATTGGCAGGACGGCAGGAGGATTACAGGTATCTGATCGTGTTGGGCGCACAGGTGGACGGGAAGCGGATCACGGATTCGCTGCGAAGAAGGCTTGACCGGGCTGTCGGGTATCTGAAGGAACATCCGGGGACTTGCGCCATTGTATCCGGCGGTATGGGAAGAGGCGAGGAGGCTGCAGAGGCAGAGGTTATGGGAGAGTATCTTCTGAGGCATGGGATCGAAGAAGAGAGGATCTTAAGGGAGGACCGTTCGCGGACTACGAAGGAGAATCTGGAATATTCCAAGGCTTACATAGAAGACTTGAGCATCCCGGTCGGGATCGTATCGAATAATTTTCATCTCTACCGTGCGGTCTGTTATGCGAAGAGGGAGGGGTATCTTCGGCCCTGTCCGGTGGCGGCGGACTGTCATCCGCTGTTATTTTTGAATTATGTTGTCAGGGAGTTTTTTGCGGTGTGGAAGATGATATTACAGTTCACTCGTCAGTCAATCTCAAGATAAGTTTGTGCTTGCACAAGGGCTTATCTTGAGATTGACTGACGAATGGCGCGGGAGTGAATGTCCGAAGTAAAATTTCCGGTTGACAAAAGGATTTACAGTGTTATAATGTTTGATATAAAATGTATGAACACGCTGACGAGACGAGTAGGCTGGGAAAGGAATCGCAGAGAGAGAAGCCGCAGGCTGCAAGCTTCTTATTCCGGAACCTTCTGAAAACTACCTCTGAGTGGCTGCAAAACAGCCCGGTGATTCCGTTATCATCATGAATGAAGCGGCTTTGGTATGGATGGATGATATACAGGGCAATCAGGGTGGAACCGCGAGAGTAACTCGCCCCTTACAGTAGATCTGTAAGGGGTATTTTTTTAGGTCTTGAGCAGCGCGCCGGACATGCATGTCTGCATGCATAGCTGGCAATGATAAGATTAATTTGGGAAAGAAGGGAAGGTAAATGAGCGAATGGAAGCCTTATCAGCATAAGGTACAGTATTACGAGACTGATCAGATGGGAATCGTTCATCATTCCAATTATATCCGCTGGTTTGAAGAAGCGCGGACGGACTATATGGAGAAGATGGGCATGGGCTATGACCAGATGGAGGAGAAGGGCATCTTAAGCCCGGTGCTGTCTGTAGATGCGGAATATCTTCAGATGGTGCATTTCGGCGGGACGGTGACCATAGAGGTATTTATCAGAGAATATAATGGTATCAAGCTGACCGTGGGGTACGAGGTGATCGATGACAAGACGCAGCGGATCTGCTGCAGGGGAACGACGAAGCATTGTTTCCTTGACAGGGAAGGGAAGTTCCTGTCATTAAAGCAGGCCTGCATAGAAGGCCATCAGATGTTAACGCGGGGTCTGGAAGATCATAAGAGCGAATAGAGAAGGAGAGGAAAGATATGAAGATCACATTAAAAGATGGTTCTGTGAAGGAATACGAGGGGAGCAGGTCGGTTCTTGACATTGCGAAGGATATCAGCGAGGGTCTTGCAAGGGTCGCAACGAGCGCGAAGGTGGACGGTGATATCGTAGACTTGAGGACGCAGATCAATAAGGATTGTGAGCTGGAATTGCTGACGTTTGATTCCGAGGATGGAAAGGGAGCGTTCTGGCATACTACGTCTCATATCATGGCGCAGGCGGTTAAGCGTCTGTACCCGGATACCAAGCTTGCTATCGGACCGTCTATCGACAACGGTTTCTATTATGATCTGGACAGGGAGACTCCGTTTGTAACGGAAGATCTGGAGAAGATCGAGGCAGAGATGAAGAAGATCGTGAAAGAGAATCTGTCGATCAAGAGATTTACGAAGTCAAGGGAAGAGGCGGTCGCATATTTTAAGGAAAGCGACGAACCATATAAGGTAGAGTTGGTTGAAGATCTGCCGGAGGGTGAGGAGATCAGCTTCTATCAGCAGGGAGAATTCGTAGATCTCTGTGCCGGTCCGCATCTGATGTCTACGAAGAATGTCAAGGCGGTGAAGCTTCTGAGCCTGGCAGGCGCATATTGGCGCGGCAGCGAGAAGAACAAGATGCTGACCAGAATCTACGGAATCTCTTATCCGAAGAAAGCGGAACTGGAAGAGTATCTCCACAGGTTAGAGGAAGCGAAGAAGCGTGACCACAGAAAGCTTGGACGTGAGTTGGGATTATTTATGATGTGTGATGAAGGTCCTGGTTTCCCGTTCTTCCTTCCGAAGGGAATGGTGCTTAAGAATACGCTGATGGAATACTGGAGAGAGCTGCATAAGAGAAACGGATATGTGGAGATCGCAACACCGATCATCTTAAGCCGGCATCTGTGGGAGAATTCAGGGCATTGGGATCACTATAAGGATAACATGTATACGACTGTTATTGATGATGAAGACTTTGCGGTTAAGCCAATGAACTGTCCGGGAGGAATGCTTGTCTATAAGTCAGAGCCTCGTTCTTATAAGGATCTGCCGCTCCGTGCAGGAGAGATCGGACTGGTGCACAGGCATGAAAAATCAGGAGCACTCCACGGCCTGTTCCGTGTCCGCTGCTTCAACCAGGATGATGCCCATATCTTCATGATGCCGGAGCAGATCAGGGATGAGATTAAGGGAGTAGCAAGACTGATCGATGAGGTCTACAGCCTGTTTGGGTTCAAGTATCATGTGGAACTTTCCACTCGTCCGGAGGACAGCATGGGAAGCGATGAGGACTGGGAGATGGCGACCAGCGGTCTTAGGGGTGCGCTTGATGATCTGGGGCTTGACTATGTGATCAATGAAGGCGACGGCGCATTCTATGGACCGAAGATCGATTTCCATCTGGAGGATTCTATCGGCAGAACATGGCAGTGCGGAACAATTCAGCTTGATATGCAGATGCCGCAGAGATTTGATCTGGAATACACGGGAGCAGACGGGGAGAAGCATCGTCCGATCATGATCCACAGGGTTGCATTTGGCTCGATCGAACGGTTTATAGGAATCCTGATCGAGCACTTCGCAGGTGCGTTCCCGACCTGGCTTGCGCCGGTACAGGTCAAGGTGCTTCCAATCTCAGAGAAGCATCTGGATTATGGCAAGAAGGTACTGAAGGAATTAGAAGAGGCCGGAATCCGTGCCGAGATCGATGAGAGGGCGGAGAAGATCGGCTATAAGATCCGAGAGGCCCAGATGAATAAGATTCCATATATGCTGGTTGTCGGGGCGAAGGAAGAGGAACAGAACTTAGTCGCGGTTCGAAGCCGTTTTGCAGGTGACGAAGGGCAGAAGGGTATCGGAGACTTTATCGCTGCAGTGAAGGAAGAGATCGCCGGGAAGATCCAGCGTGAAGTGGTGAAGGAAGACTAATTTGCCGTAATACAGATTAAAACGGTAAGAAACGGGGCATAATAATTCTTGATATTTTCAATATTAGGAGGTAAGATTATGCCAGATTTAAGATGTACGGTACAGACATGCACCCACAACAAGAATTTCTACTGTGACCTTGACGGGATCGTAGTAGGCGGTAATTCTGCAAAGCGTGCGGAGGAGACTTGCTGTGACAGCTTCGAGGAAAGAAAAGGAGATTCTTACAGCAATGTAACGGGAGAGGCCTCTCCTACAAGCAAGATCGACTGCAAAGCTACGGATTGTATGTACAATGACGAATGTAAATGTCATGCAGGAAAGATCAGTGTAGAGGGCGGCGATGCCTGCCACTGTGAGCAGACAGAATGTGCGACTTTCAAGTGCGGCTGTCAATAGTGAAGAGAGAGGAAGATGCCCGGGAGTGATTCGTTCCCGGGCATATAACTTCTTGCAAAACTGCTTGAAATGCAGCAGCAGTATGCGGATAAAATGGAGCAGTTACGCATTGATGCCCAGAGCCGGGTGGATGGTTACCAGCAGAAGTATATGGAGCTGCTTGAACGGATAGGGAATGGGGAATAATATCTCCGAATGAGTATTGAGAAAACTCGTTTTTATATTTTGCTTGAACAGATGTGGCTCGTAGAAAGTGAGATATGGTATTTTTCAGAGTCAAAATATGGTTTTCACGGACAATATGATGCGGTAAACTATAGTGACTGTTATAATGCATCGTATACAATAGGTGGGTTATAGAAAGGAGTAGAATATGACGAGATACAATAGTATGGAGGTAGAGGTGATTAAACTGGGGCTTTATAACATAGAAGCTCTTGGATTGTCAAGCAAAGAGGTGCTGGAGCAAAGCGTTGTCTGGCTCAGGGAGAAGTATGAGACGACAGGCGATGCAAGGTATCTGGACAAAGCAGTATGGCATATCTATGCTTATCTGGAAATGGGGTATCCGTATGAAAGCGGGAAGGAGAAATTTCAGGCTGTATTGGATGCTCTTGGAGAGAAAGAGGAAGACGTGTTCCCAAAACGAAGCTGGGGAAGCAAGAAGGTCCCCTTGAAGAAGATGCGGATTAATCAATTGTTGGGAAAATGGAATCCTGGCTTGCATTCGATGAAAATATCTGATGCGGTGGAGGACATCATAGAAAAAGCCCGGAACAGGCAGATAGGGGAATATACATATCATTGCGGAAAGGTGATAAAGCAGGATGGGGAAAATACTTTATGGGAGAATACCTGTAAGCTCTATGTCCGGGATGAGGAAGTTGTGTTCCATAATGTAAATAGGGGCAAATATTATATTCTTGCGGAATGAAAGTGCGGATTTAAGATTTTTCGCGGTCAAAAATGAATTTTTAAGGACAAAGGGATGAAAAAAATTAATTTATGGTATTCTTATCAGTGTAAGGCTGGAGGGAATCGACTAGAAAAGAGGGCAAATGATGAATATTGCACTTATAGATGATGAGACAGCAATTCTAGAAGATGTCAGAAAGTGTGTTGAGAATGAGATTGTGCCGCAGGATGAAGTGAACCTCTTTACTTATACGCGGGCGAAGGACTTTCTTCAGGAAACTGAACTGGGACAGGAGTTTGACATCCTGGTTTCGGATATTGATATGCTAGACATGGGTGGACTGGAACTAGGGAAACGATTGCATGAAAAGGGCGGCGGTCCATATTTGGTATTCCTGACGGCATATCTTGAGTATGCGGCAGAGAGTTATATCATAGAAGCGTATCAATACATTCTTAAGGAAGATATGGAAAAGAGGCTGCCGCCTATCTTGAGGCAATTGATAGACCGCGTGAAGAAGGAAAAAAAGCAGTTCAGGATGGTTGGAACACCTACAAGCAAGGTAATAGTGTATTATAGAGACATGCTATATATGGAGAAGGAAAAGGGATCAAAGTACATCTGTTACATAACGGAACATGGTATTTATAAAGAAAGGATTTCGTTAAATCAATTGAGTCAGGAACTTGCAAGTGATGAATTTATCTTAGTTGAACGTGGATATATTATAAATGTTTCTCATATCGCAAGTATGAAGGACGGTATGGTTCATATGGATAATGGGGCAAGGATTTTTGTTAATAGAATCAGCTTCAAAAAAATAAAAGAGCAGATTAGTCTGTATAGGGGGAATCTGTAATGGGTATTAAGGCTCTTCTTATGGGAATTTCTCTTTTTGAAGTGGGGATGTTGTACTGGCTGTTATGTGGAACGGTATTAGAGAAAGAATATTTCAAAAAAAAGATTGGGTAATTTTATGTGCGAATATTGTCGGGGCAGGTATAGATGTAGGAGGAAATCGCAGTCTGATATTTTTTTCGCAGTATGCATTTATTATATGTATCGCTGTCACATGTATATGTGTGTTATTGATAAGTGGGCAGTATAAATTTTTAAGAATTATCATAGTTATCTTATATTATGTCTTAGTGGCATTGCTGGATTTTTTCGCTGCTTTTGTGAGTATGATAGTATTAAGGCATGAATTTAAAAATGTGGTCTATTTATATGCGAATTCAATGATGGAATGTATCCTCTTTTTTTGTGTCAGGCTTATCGTTGCGTGTTGTGTATATCAGATTGCCAAACAGAAATATGATAAAGCATACATACGTGAATTCCAGAGTCTGTTGCTGACGATTACGATTATTATGTGTTTCATGCTAAGGTACTATCAGATAGCAATTGTAAATATGATGCTTGAGGGCAGAGAACAGGAAGCAGGAACAACGGGGCTGTCTCTCATAGGCGTTTTGTTGATTACACTTTTTACCGGAATCGTGTTCTTGAAGAACAAGACGCTTGAAAAGGAGAAGGAATTGCTGATTATGCGTGACACTATGGTGACACAAAAGTATACAGAATTAGAAAAAGCCATGGAAAAGAACCGGCAGTTATCCCATGATCTGAAAAACCATATATTAGTTTTAAAGCATTTTAAGATGGAAGAGAATTATGAAGGGATAGATAGATATATAGAAGAAATAGAACAGAGTTTTTTTGATATAAAGAGAAGTGTCTGGACAGGAAACCAGATAGCAGATATGCTTCTGGAGCAGAAGCGAACCATGGCAGAACAAGAAGGTATAACATTTACAATACAGGCAGTACCAATAGCAGAATGGATGTTTGATGACAGTGAAACATGTTCCCTGTTAGGAAATCTTCTTGACAATGCGATTGAGGCATGTATGAGAATGGACGACAATGCGGATAAATGGATATCTGTAAAGATAGAGAATCAAAAACAGTTATTATTTATAAAAATAGAAAACTCTGTCAACGAAGCTCCTGTTATGGAGAAGGGAAGGCCAGTATCTGTGAAAAAGGATAAAATGAGACATGGATACGGATTAAAAAATGTGGAACGAATTTTGAATAAATATGACGGTACGATTGCATATTTAAGTAGAGACAAAGCTTTTCAAATTAAGCTTTTGTTCTTATAAAACAAATAAAATATTAAGGAACGTAGTATGCAGCGAAATTCAAATTTAGATTACGCGGGGGATTTAACTATGGAGCTTGAGGAAATAGAGAAGTTAATCCCGAAGGAAGAACAAGTAGAAGGTGCATCTACAAATACTTTAATGTGTGGGGCATTTTATACATTAATATGTTGTTAATGATAAGAACATAAAAAGGCTGTTGTAAAACGATAGATTCATACAATGTACGGCGATGTAAATTTCGTAGCTGTATATTGTATGATTACTATTTTAGCAACAGCCTTTTTTAGTTTGATCCATATAAAAATAATTTCAGGCATTATTTAAAATATGCTAGAAGTAATAAAGGGAAGAGGGTAAATGGAATGTTTTTTGAAGGATTTTATGAAGCATTGATCGAATCTGGACTTGATTTGCTGCAACAGAGAGTTAGAGATACGAATACTTTGAAAAGTATATTTCCGGATTTTAAAGAGCAGTTGGCACATCGTTTGCAGAAGCTTTGTATCCGAACATTAATTGTAGAAATGCATGACTATGAAAACCGTGGAGATTTAAAGGAAAAAGATTCAAAAGAGAAATACGAATATTTCTGCAAAGAGATAATTAAAAAAGAGGAATTTCTGCAAAGAACATTTGCACGTTATCCGGTTCTATGCCAGTGTACAGAAGAAGCAGTGAAGAATATGGCAGCATTTTATGCAGACATCATAGAATGCTTTCAAAAAGATAGTCAAGCGATACAACAGATGTTTTGCCAGGGGAAAGAAGTGCGAAGTATCCACGGGATAAAGGGCGGTTTTTCGGATGTACATAATAAAGGGCGTTGTGTGGTAAGGGTTTTGCTGGATAACGGAGTAGAGATTTTATACAAACCCCGATCAATGGATAATGAAATGAGATATGCAGATATGCTGAAATGGTTGGCCAGAGAAACGGGGATTAGCCAATATGACTATACAATCTTGTCATATTCAGATCATAGCTGGTGTTCTATTGTCGGTTGTGCGTCTTGTGATTCGCAGAAGGAATTAGAAGACTATTATCAACGGCTGGGCGTAAATCTGTTTCTGGCCTATCTGTTGGGAACGAAAGATTTGCATTGCGAGAATATCATTGCATTTGGTAGTTATCCAGTATTGATCGATCTGGAGACATTGACGAATATCCAGTATAACCGCGATAGGCCAACTGCAAATGATGAGATCTTTTATCAATTGTCAGAATCCGTATTATATACCGGAATTCTACCGTTTTATCACTGGAATCAGGAAGGAAAAGGTGTCAACAGCAGTGTGATAAGTGGTACGGCAGGACAGCAATATCCTTTTAAAGTTCCGGTAATTATTCATGGCGGAACTTCTGATATGAGGATTGCATACCGATATGCGAAATCTGTGAAGAACCAGAACCTTGCAACGATAAGGGGAGAGTTCAGGGAGCCGCTGCTGTATATGGAGAATCTGCAAAAAGGATTTCAGGCGGCTTATTTTGCGGTTATGAAGAAAAAAGAGGGATTCCGTATATTATTAAGAAGATTGAACGGCTTGAAGTGCCGGTATCTGTTAGCAGATACACAGCGTTATAGTATGGTTTTGTCGGGCTCCTATCATCCGGAGTTGCTGAGAAATCAGGCAGAACGGGAACGTTTTCTCTATTCTATGGAAAAAGGAAGAAAAAAGGATGAGAAAGAAATCGTGAATAGGGAAGTAAAGGCATTGTCAGGCGGTGATATTCCTTATTTTTACTATAATATGGATGAAAAGGATCTGAAAGATAGCCAGGGTGGGAGAATCAAAGATTATTTTGCGTATAGGCCGATAGATCTGCTGTATCAAAAAGTAGAAGAACTGTGTGAAAAAGACATGGGAAAACAGTGTGAATATATAGAACTTGCATTGGAGATGACAACCGATAGAACCGAACAGTTTATGAACGGGGTATACCGTTCAAAGGAATACAATAATTTAAAAATGGATAAAGGTGTAAAGTCAGTACGATTGAAGATGAACATAGAGTTATTGACGGAACGTGTACTGCAAAATGCAGTATGGAACCGTGAGCATAATGAGGTGAGTTGGTATACGGTACATTTTTTTGACGGGGGTAGTAGGAGATGGTCAATTTGTCCGATGAATATGTATCTGTATGACGGCTTAGCGGGAATGTTGTTGTTAATGTATAGCTTGAAGAGGAAGGACAAGAGAGATGAGATTGCTGATATTTATAAAAATCTGAAAAAAAGGCTGTTCCAATATACGGATTCAGGGATACAGTCATTAGAGCATCTTCAAACCCGGAATACAGGAATCTATGAAGGAGAAAGTTCTGTTATATATACATATTTGTTGCTGTATCAAGAGGGGGCGGGAGAGGAATACCTGGATTATGCGCAAAGACACGTCGGAATCATTGAGCAATTAATTGAGGGAGATGCGAAATATGATCTGCTTAATGGAAATGCCGGGGCAGTTCAGGCATTGTTGCTGTTATATGAAATAAATCAAGATAAAACTTATCTTGAGATGGCAGAAAGTGCAGCGGATATGTTGGAGAAGTCAGCAGAAAAACAAGAATATGGAATTGGCTGGATAACAGAGGAAGGAATGCTGCCAATGGCGGGAGCGGCACACGGGAATAGCGGGGTATTGATGGCTTTTCTACACTTGTGGTATCTGACATCGAAAGACAAATATGAACAATTGGCGGAGAAGGTCTGGGCATATGAAGAATCCTTATATAATCCGGAGATAAACAACTGGATGGATGTGCGGACGGGAAGACAAAATATAGATGATATGGGGGCTATGGCATGGTGTCATGGCGCTCCGGGGATATTGTATTCAAGGATGAAGTGCTATAAATATGTAAAAGATCAGAAATGGAAGAAACGCCTTAGAAAAGATATGTGCAGAGCATATAAAAAAATGGAGGAATATTGGAGACGGGATAGCTGGTGTTTGTGCCATGGGATATGTGGGAATCTTTGGATATTAGAAAAGGCATCAAAGTTTTTGGGGGATAAAGAGGATATATTTGATAGTTATCTGGCGTGCGATGAGGTTAAACTGTTACCGCAGGAGAGGGAAAACCCAGGACTCTTAAATGGATATGGAGGAATTTTATTGTATTTAATACGAAGATAAATAGTAGGTGACTATACAATTTTCTAGTTTTGTTAGTGTGAAAAGAAAATTTTGACAGCCAAAAATGCATTTTTACGGACAATGGGTAGAAATCCTAAGAAAAAATAATATACTGGATGTATAAGATATCTTATAAATTAATTTGACACAAAGGAGACTAGGAAATGAAAAATTCAACAAATTAGTATCATTGATGTTGGTAGGAGCTATGATGTTAGGAATGTGTACTACTGCATATGCAAAGGATGAAAGTAATGTTAAACAGTATAATAGCATTCAGGAAGTATTAGAAGAAAATGAGTCTATGCAGGATCTTATTCTTTCAGATGAGAATTTGTCACGTCCGGCAATGGCACCATTGACGAGCATGCAGGTTATGTGGGTGAATTCACAAGATGCAGGAGAAGAACATATATCTGCAGGCCAGTATGCAACAAAGTTGGATCATGGTGGAGATTGGTTTCAGGTCATAACACTTGAGGTTGGATTTAGTTCTGTGCGTTGGGCAAAGTTTAAACATATGGAAATGGAGTCCACCGATACGGAATATGTTGATCTAAATGGTGATAATATCATGGACGGAATATTAAGATTATGGACGATTAATACGAGTTATACAAGTGGTAAATTTGAATATAGTGCGTGGTCTGTTCAAACGTCTAAAGAGTTCAGTACATGGATTAATGTTTTATAAGTTGGGAGATGGATTTTCATGGAAATAGGTTTTTATACAAATAATTATGTGAATACCTATAATAATAAGAGTGTCAAAAACAAAAAGTCATTTGATGGACTGGACATTCTGGGACCGGAAGCACCAAATGAAGTGAAAGAAGCCTGGAATAAAGCGGAGAAAGAATGTGGTATAAATGGGTATGGGTATGGGGTGAATTCAGGAGGCAAGCTTACATGCCTTACGAGTCTGTTTGCCATGTCATTGGAGAGCGCTTATAATGGCGGCGGACGTGATATTCTGGGGACTACTGTACATTCAGCAAAAACAGCGGTTCAAAAGGCACTTGACAGGTTAGGAATACCTCAGGATAGTAAAGAAAAAAAGGAGAAGTTTTTTTACGAATCATTTTTGCGTTATTTAAACTAAGATAAAAATTAGGATAGTGTAAAACGATTTATGAAAAAATCGAACCTCTTTCCTTGGTGTTGACCAATTATATTTTACTTACAGGAACCCGGTGAAGGCTGAATTAGATGGACTTTCAGCCTTCACCGGCTTTCCAATTTTTTTTGATCGCCTAAGCCAAAGAAGGGGGGGATAGGCTAATAACCTCTGTAACCATTGAATTTACTGGGGGAGTCGATTTTGAGCATATAAAGTTTACAGTACCAAAAGTAGTAGGAGGAGGAATAGGTTAATATGAAAATAAGAAGATTTACATCTATGTTATTATCAGCAGTGGCGTTATTAAGCTTTGGGCTAAATGTTGAGGCAAAAGAGATGGAAGAAAGTGCAGTTTATGAAATCTCAGCAGCAGATTTTGAAGAAATTGAGCCGGTAAATGTGAACAAAGAGAATCTCGGCTTTATCCCTGTGGAAGATATCAATACCTCTGTTGAACAAATGATTGCAGAGGAAGCAATAAATACAAAACAGGCAGGAGATCCTTTTGAAAGGATAGAATTTTATTATATGTATGCATACCCCATAGTCCGAAAGGTCGCAACAAAAGAAGAGGGAATTTTGACGGATTATATAAGAGGAGTAACTTCACAAACAGCTAGCAATTTATTTGCTGCTTATAATGTAGAACAAACACAAAAAATGTACAGAGAGATAGTTGCAAGTGGATTTGATATTCTGGGATGGCAAATAAAAGTTAATTTCCGATTTGATTTTTATAGACCGCTTACATGGAAGTTATCAATAGATGGTGGTGAAGAGACAACTGCTAATGTACCAGAACCACATAATCCGTATCAAAGATATACATACACATATAACTCATTTTTTAGAACAGATCCGCTAAAATATTATAATACTTCTTTTAAAGGAAGCGTGAGATATTATGGTAAATCCACGCATAAATATGCAGATGAAAACTTTAGTGCGATGTTAGCCTTTAATACACCGAATTAACATTAGGGGGAATTAAATTGACAATTGAGAGCATTAATGGAATCAATATTTACATGGTCACTGCAAATGATGTGAAGTGCAAACCATCATATTTTGTAGAGAAGAGTCAGTCCTGGGTGGAAGGAGAGAAGGGAGGAACAATCTCAGAGACAGAGATTGATCGATTGAAAGAGAAATACAATTCATCAGATATGTCAAATGAGAAGAATATTGACTTCTTAGGTGAGTTAGTGAAGCTAGGCGTACTCTCTAAAGCTACAGCACGAGACATATATTATGGGTTCGCACCGATAGATATCAGATCTGAGAATATAGGAAACCCGCAGGGATTACTACAGAAAGATTCAGGTGATACGAAGATGAAACCCGCTACAGGATGGTCTTCATCATCACGTGGATATGATTATTATGAAGCATTATTTGAGCAGGTTAAGAATGTTACTACAGTAGATCAAAAAGAGTCATTGTATCTTAAGGATTATTCAAATTACTTGAGAATCTTAGGACAGATTAGAAGTTAAGTTTGAAACAGAAAGGTAGCAGATAGAAAAACAATATGTTTGCATTTTGCTCTGTTATTTTATTGGTAACACCAATACAGACATTAATTCATTAGTCTCAAGAAATTAATATTATGAAATTACAAAGAATGAAAAGTTTTATTAGATTTCGCAGAAAGGAAGGCTATATCTATGGTAATCAAAATGAAAAGAATAATAAGCTTGTTATTAATGTTAACTATGTTAATGGGAATGTCTGTAACGTCGGTTGCTGCAGAGACTCCTAATAGTGCAGAACCTCGATCTGAGCTTAGGGTTGCGGCACCGCCAATTACAAGTCTTAGGGTATTGCCAGGTTGGTATTATGATAAAACAGAAAGATGCATAAAATTTGTTATTGAAGAAATGGGAACCGGACCAGGAAGTGTAACTTTGAATGGAACAAAATTGATTGCGTATAAGACAGATGGAATAATGAATTCTTCTAACACTTATGCTATAGGCTGGAAGATGTATTATAAATCTCAGACAATATACAATCCTGGAGTTTACAAATTGAAAGCTATTTTTAATTCGACGAATGGAACGCCCAAAATATGGAACTTGGATTATACGTTTAATCTTACGGAGGAACATTTTAAATGATAAATACTTCTTTTAGAAATTATTCCTCGGTAATGGATCAATCAAAATACCAAGCATCGAATAGAAACAGGAAAAATAGTTCGAGTGATGTATTCAAAACTAGCATATCTGGTAATGCGGTTTATATTGAGCAAACCCCCGTTGAAATAGGAATCAGTTGGGACGATGTGAATAAAATACCAGGTAAATACGCTTTAAAAGATGGTAACTCAATTTCTGTTTATCATAGTATAGGCAATTGTGGGTATAAGTTTTTTCATGCTGCCGAGTCTACGGATGATGCTCCTGTTTTGGTTGCAAAAGGTGTGGATGAACATGGTAAGTATTTTGAAGAAAAGATCAATGTGAAACAAATTAATCCATATAATACAAGTACCCTTGAATTGCAAGCATTGGCGCATTTCAAACCAGGAGACAGAACCATAGGAAATCCTTACGATTGTATGCAAGGGCAGGAAAAAGGACTTCGGGAGAGATTTAATTTTGTTTCTGGAACTCAGACATTGATCAATGCATGGAAGAGGATCGGTCATGCAGGGCAGGCTGCCCAATGGAGTGATGAGCTTAATTTCTTGCTCAGTTATACGGAGAATACTGTTAGCACAGGTAGTATTGAAAACAAATATCCGTTAAATGTTTCTTTTTTTGAGAGTATTTCTGAGGAATCCAAGAAAAATATGGAATTATACTGCAATGCTGCAAGAGAGCGACTGGTTACAAGTATGGCAAAGAAATGTTCGGAAGATCTTTTAGACCTTTTATAGCAGCGGGTAAACAGAAATATATTGGGGAATAACACAGAATTATTCTAGGTAACAGATACGAAATCAGTTGATTATGGTAGCAGAACAATCGCGTATAACGGATTTCAGGAGTTAATGCTCATGGGAAACGACATTCGTAAGCTATATAGCAAGGCAGGCGTAATGCTACGCAAGCATTTGTGTACAGAGAAAGAGTTTTTTTGCTAACAAAAATCCAAGCTAAGAACGTGGAGTGATAATCTGTGTATTTCCCGATAAATCAAGATTAAGAGATTTGAGAGTTTTCTCTAAATCTCTTAATCTTATGTGGGGAGAAAACTTGTAGATAGTATTTGTTGGTGTTTTTATAATCTGATTTAGTATTTAGGATGAGAAAAGATAGCATAATGATTAAAAAGGGGTATAGACATATGGAATGATATTTATTATAATCTACATTTATTAAGATTATTTTATGATATACAACATATGTTTGGTATGCAGGAGAAAATTCCTAGAAGTGGGGTTATATAGATGACATAGGTAAAATGCGTCTGGTTTCTACCAGATGTTTTTTTATGGGAAAAAAGGGGGAATAAAGATTATTACAACTGAATCAAAGAATGCGGATTTTTGAAGGACAATTAAATTAGGGGAACTGATGAAACGGAAGATATGTGGAGATAAGCCATATATTTCCCATTTTTCAAAGAATAGTTATCGTTCAAAAAGGACGTACCTTTTGACACATAAATCATATTATTTTTTATTAGGATTTTTACCCATTGTCCGTAAAAATGCATTTTTTGCTGTCAAAATTATCAATTGTAAACAAGAAATATTCCTTAAAATTGTGGCAGTTTACCTTTTACGCAGTAAGAGGAACCTTTTGCGTAGCATTTGTAAATATTTTAGGGTGTTTACCGATATATTAATAGAATTACAAGGGAGAGATGTGAAATGATGGCAGTCGCTATATGCGAGGATGAAGGCTGAGCACTCTCGGAAACTCAATAGAGAATAAGCAGGAAAGGGTTGAGTTTCAGAAATGAGAGGGATAAGGGATGGATGATTATGGGGCTTGAGCAGTCCAGAGAGCATAAAGAATAAAAATGTGCATGACTTTAAAACCTGTCGGAAAACAGGCCTGAAAGAATCCAGAAGCAGGAAACTTGGTTTATGCCACTGCCTGCACCTGCTGTTTATAGCGGGCATCCAGATGGATGCAGATTCCAATCATGGTTGTCATGAAAGAATAATGCTCCTTTGTGTGTATGAACATACGGTGCAGTCCGTAATCATTGAGGATGCGGTTGTTGATACGTTCCGTGGCGGTGCGTTGATTATAAATCTTCTTATAAGCATCTGTGCCGCGGGGGACGTCGGTGTAAAGCCGGATATCCCATTCGGGCCGGGTTTTGACGACTCTCCCATATTTGGAATCGGTGCAGGAGTTTTTACATTTGGAACAGTGATCTTTCCCATAGGGGCAGCGCCACATGAGGTAACCGCTGGATCTGTCATAACCGTTAGGCTTCATGCGCAGTTTTTCCTGACATAAGGGCGTTCCATCTTTGTCAATGGTGATGGTATCAGGAATTGTTTTTGGCCGGCCGCATTTGTCGTTCAGGTCGATGAAGGCCCGTATTCCCCTGCTTTTAAGGATCCGGTAGGTGGGGTAATTGTCCATTGCAGAATCCAGGCACATATTCGAGGTGGAAACAGCCGGCATATGTTTTTCCAGTTCATGGAAAGCGACAAGGAAATTGACCGAATCATGACGCTTTGCGCTGGTAAAACGCAGAAGCAGGGGGAGATCTGTCCTGAGTTCACTGTTATAGCAGGATAATTGGAACAAAGTGTAGCCGAAGTAATATTTTTCCAGGTCGCTGTCCCAGCCCCAGGAAGCATCGGGGTCGGGGAAATGCCGCAGGTTTTCCGGTGCGCCAACCCTGTGGTGCCCGCGTGGGCAGGCATGGGTATGCACGGCGGTGCCGTCTCCGGAAACCGTAAGGTGTTCCCTTGGTATGAGACCGGATTCCATGGAAGGCAGGACAGCCACGTGATAGAAGAAGCGCTGCAGCCGCCCTTCAAAGTTAAAAGGGATATCCTTCCCGCTCATGAGCCGTTTTTCGATAGATTCTGTGATTTTGGGCTTTGCCTCCTGTGCTTTCTGTTTTTTGCCTTTGGGCTTATCTGGCCTTTTGCTGTTCCAGGAAGCCGGAAGCAGTTTGTCCCGCGTATATAAGTCCGTTGGCGGTGCAGTCCAGAGCCTGTCCATGAAGTCAAAATAAGAACCGAGGGGCGGCAGGGAATCCGTAGTGCAGCCGATGAGAGCGGCAAGGAGGCGGTCATGTTTGAGCCTGTCGACCCAAAGGGTAAGGGATAGCTTGGCCAAACCTTCTGAAAATAGAAGAAAGAAAAGGATAAAAGACCTTAAGATTTGTGGCTGGTTCTTAGCGGGCCTGCCAGTGTTGGAGTAAAAGGGCAGAAGGAACTCCATGGCCTTATCGGTATCGAAAAGGCGGAGTTTCTGCCATGGTTTCCAAAGCTCCGTATGGAGCCGGACTCTTTCAGAGGAATCGAAATGGACTTTGGATTCGTTGAGAAAGTACTTGTAATCTTGCATGGACTGCCAGTACTTGATCATAAAGTGCACCTCCTAGTAGTTTAGTTTAATGCTGTGCGTGTGGCACAGACGCTTCTTAACTACAAGGGGCGCGTTTGGTGACTGGCGTATATGGTCACCAAACGCGCCGCACATTTTGACTTATATGTCAATACTTTTTTGAAAATTTAACAAAAATGTTTTCCGGGATATGGAGGAAAGCAAAAAAGAAGAACATGAAAAAAGAGCGGAAATTCGGGCTCAAAGAGTTTCCGAGACCGCTCAGGCTATATTTTGGAGGACCTGCGAAAAAAAGTAGAAAATATATAAACAGTAAATCATTGCCTGTAAGTATAAAGACTTTTACATCGGGTGAGAAATTATTAAAAGAAAAAAAGTTTGATATTGTTCTATTAGATCTGATGCTTCCGGGAATTCACGGGCTTGAAGTGGCAAGACAGATTTCAGACAGAAGCCGGGTTATTTTTATCACATCTTACAGGGAACATGCGGTGGAGGCGTTTGATGTCAATGCGGTACATTATTTAGTGAAGCCTGTTACGGAGGAGCGTCTTTTCCAGGCACTGGACAGAGCGGTTAACCAGACAGAGAAGGTGGATATTCAGGCATTGACAATCATAAAAAATGAAAAACACAGGTAATTTTTATCCGTGATATTTATTATTGCGAAGTATTTAACCATCAGGTCCGAATCCATACGGTGCATGGCACATATGATTATCTGGGCACTCTTGATACGTTGGAAAACATGTTGGATGAACGCTTTTTCCGGTGTCACAGAAGCTATGTAGTGAATATGAGCCTCGTTGCCGGGCAGGAAAAAGGAGTGGCAATTTTGACAAATGGAGGGAGGATATTCATATCAAGGCGGAAACAGACAGAATTCATGCAGAGATTGCTGAATTTCTTTAAAAATGAGGTGATATAATGGAGTCTGCAAAAATTCTTTCTATTGGGTTCTATCTGTGGTGGTTAGGAATCAATGGCTGCCTTTATTTTGCAGAATTCCATTTTATACAAAATTTTACGGGAATCCGTGTAAAAAGGTTTTTGATTCGTTATGTGCTGTTCAGTGATTTTCTTACATTTTTTGTAATGTTTCATCAAAGTCCCGGTGTTTTGAGATTGTTGCTGCATGCAGGGATTATAGTTGGTTTTTCCGTTTTTTGCTTAAAAAGGAAATGGTCAGATACGATTGCTCCGGCGATGATCATTTTGACACTTTTCACTTTTATGGAAGGTTTTCAGACCGTTTTCATGCGCTTTCTTTCAGGATGGAAGGCAGATTCCTGCATGGCGATTGCCATTCAGGTGCTGGTGTCAGGCATATTGACTGTGCTGCTGGTTATGACATTGAATTACGTATCTACAACCTATTCGTATACAGGACGGCAAAGGATTTCTCATTATCTGTATGTATTGCTTTTTCCATGAGTATTTATCGTATGGGCCATTCGTAGCGGTCTGAGTCTGGATATGTGGATGATTTCTGATGTAAATGATTTGTTCTTGGCAAAACGGTCGAATCTATGGGCGCTGATCTGGATTTTGGGCGCATGTGCTATTTTTTTCATCATATTAAGACTGGCGGGCAGGATTGTGATATTATCTATGTAGGAGGCAGATCAAAAAAGACTTGAAGACCAGATGAAAGAGCAATCAGTCTATTTAGAGGAAGCCAAAATGAGAAATGAAAAATACCGTAGATTTCAGCATGATATTGATAACCATCTTTTGGTTTTGTCTGGTTTGATCCATGAAAAGAAATATGAAGAGGCAGAGATATATTTTGAGAATCTGCACAAAGCTTCGGATCATCTGCTGATTGGGGTTGAAACTGGAAATCCGGTCATAGATATTTTTTTGAATGAAAAGATGAATTATGCGAAGTCAAATGGCATTGGGGTCAGATATGACATCCAGTTCTCAGTTGATTGTCCTGTGGAGGATATGGATTTGTGTGTGATCCTGGCAAATGGATAATGCGATTACGGCATGTATGAAAGTCCAGCTAAGAAATGTCAATAGCTAAAATGTGGTGTGGCCTGAATGTTTTCACTCATCTTCCTCCTTTTAGGCGAAAAAAAGACGCATGGTTTACAACTTATTGTTCCATGCGTCTTTTCACGCTACTTTTTTAATGCTTTAAATTTTTGATTATGCCATTTGCATTATTTGTTTTTTTAATTCTTCAATTATATCAAGGGGTAGTTCTGTGTAATCAGCTATATCTTCCAGCGGCATCTTTCCTGCTCGAATCATACGCATAGCCGTCTTTTTTACACCTTTTAACTCAGCTTCATTTCTCATATCTTCCATGATTTTACACATAGCCGCAATTCCTTTCTCATTTTCTTTGAAATATCTTGCTCTTTTTGCAAGTGCCTCATAATTCATATCGTTCGGATTGGTACATGAAAAATCGTGCATTAACTTTCCGATTTCATCATTGCCCCTATATTTACCATTTACATATACGATATGTGATCCGTCACCAAATAATTCCTTTTCCACGTCGATTTCCACATACCTTTGTATGTGATATATAGCTTTATTTTTTCCCATAACGTCATTTTCTGTAATAAAAATAACATAGCTGTCAGGCATTATATTGGTATCTTCTCCTGCTCTTAATATATGTGCATCCAAAAGACTGCTGTTATGTCTTGCCCTCTTTGCACCTGCTCCTGCGTCTTTTCTCTGAATTTCTATATCATATTCTTTAGTGGTACTATCAACCGCGCGAACGTCCAATATTGCAGAACGTCCCTTCAAATTTTTCATTACTTCCTGTGTTCTGATTGATGTAACTTTTATATCCGAACGCTGTAAAACAATTTGAAGTATCAATTCCACACCCTCATAGTTATCTTCAAGACAGACTGTCATAAAATCATCGTCCATATATCTAAATGATCTTATTTTTTCTAAATCTTGTTGATGTTCCTGCTCCTTTATATCCAAAATATCACCTCACAATCTCTTTTGCAGTAGAAACCAATACATAAAATTATTCTGCTACACTTTAATTATACAAAAAAATGCCTATCTTTACAATAAGATTCCCGTTAAGTTTCTTCCTTCCTCCGTTTAGTCGTTACTTTTCACACCCACGCCATCTGTATAATAAAGAAAAGGTTGCTGCTTTGGCGTTAAGCTTTAGCAACAACCTTTTCCTGTTTTAGTTTGGGCGGGCGTTTCCGTTCATATATTTCTGTTATCTTCTGATATACATCTACATTTTGTGCGCGTAACAAATAGACTATGCTTAAGCCATTACAAATATCGTTTAAACTTTCTTGGCTCCGCAGAGTAATTGCCTGCTTCTGTTTTCGTTTATAGACTCTTGCCAATCTTTCACATAGGGAATTATTGGCTGGAACCCGTTTATCATGCAGGAACAATAATTCACTTTCTTTATATTCCCTTAACCGGAGAAATAGATTATACCCTTCCCTATAATACTCAGTCGGCGGCTCATCCTGATATTCTTTCTCCGCCTTGTTCAGGATTTCGTCATACCTTTTCTCGAATCCCTCAACAATTATCGGATCAAGTTCTTTCTCCCCCAACCCATTTCGGTAATGCAGCATCTCCTGGAACAATCCGTGCATCTCCTTGTTCCATTCCAGCTGCGGCTCATTCTGCTCGCTTCCGATCAGATAGCGGCAGTCATGCTGGGTACACTCCTGATGTTTTGTTCCATAACGGTAAAATGTCTTGTCATGGTCATGCAAGACAATCCCAACATAATTCTCAAGCGGCGTTCCTTCTATTCCTTTATGCCCTTTTTTCTCCCTGCCTATATAAAGTGCCACATCTGCGATCGGGGATGCAAGTATAAGGACCTGCGCACTGTGCCCATTTACAGATGCGTTTGTAAAATCTGCATTCATGACCGGAGACTGCATTAGTTTCTTTATAATCTCTTTTTTCTCTTCCGCTGTTTTCGCTGAAAATTCCCTGGTAAGACCATTGATCATGCCGTCGGACAGTTCGATCTCGCCTTTTGTCAATTCTGAGATTAGCTTTCTTATTTTTCCATGGGATACGTTGCATTCATTGCTCAGGAGAAAGGCAAGTGCCTTCACCGTCCCGTCATAGTTCACTTCATTAATATATCCTTCTGGAAATGGAGCATGTACACGGGCTCCGGTTCTTTTGTCACGGTATTCCTTTGTCGTATATTCCATGACCGCTACAGACATCTGGATGACCACTTTCTGTTTCCGAATGATTTTTCCTGTCTCATAATAATTCTCTTTATCCAGGTATTTTGCAGGCGCAGGGATTTCATGTGTCTCTGTTACGGCATGGAGCTTCCTGCGGTGTCCGGCATGGCCTGGCTGTCCGCCTGGTTTCCGGTCAGTTTTTACCCGGCTGTTCGGGATTTTTTTCCTGCCGGGTTTCTGCTGGGAAGAGGGGATGGATGAATTCTCAAAATCCATATTGACCTGCGCAGTCAGTTTTTGGTTCAGGCCTTTTTCTTCTTCTAGTTCCGCCCCTACCCGGTAGAATTCCCGTCTCATATCACGGTATTTATCTAATGCTTCATCTCTCTGGCGAACAACTTCCAGATTCTCTTTTTTGAGCTTTGCAATGAGACGGTCTTTCCTGTCAAGTTCTTTCTGACATTCGTGGTAAAGATCATCATTTGCTTCCATCCATTGCTTCCGGACAGACCGGATCTCCTTACGTGCCTGTGCTAATTCTTGTTTTAATTCCCGGATATTTTTTTCAAGTTTCCGAATAATACTCTTATATTCTTCTTCTAATTTCCGGTATCTCTCGCCGGATTTAAATTCGGCGATCTGCTGTGCCAGTGATTTCACTTTGTACTGTAATGCACTTGTATATTCAAATGGATTCATCTGTACTCTCCTTTGATGAATTAGGGGCGGGAATCTAATACCTGTGCCATCGTTCTGCTTAATTCTATTGTCTCTTCCAGTTGTAATGTCAGCATGGAAATATATTCTTCTTTCTGTTCAAGAAGCTCTTCCGAAGTCCGAATGCATTTTTCCTGGATTCGGATTACATTTTCTGCTTCTTTAAGAGCATTCTCCAATTTAGAGATCTGTAATTCATATTTTTTTATAAGTGATGTTTCTTTACTCATTGCTGCCTCCGCACTTGTAATAAAAAAAGTATAGCAGAAATCTGGAAAAAAAGCGAATGAAGGAAATCTGGTATTCGTCATTTTGCCAGGGATAAATCGTTGATTTTTCAAGACAAATGGATATCAAACCACGCAGAAAAAGATGTGAGAAGGGGATTTTAAGACGAAAAACAGAAAAGAGAAAATGTTATCCACAAGAAATACCTGAGGACAAAATATTATTAACATTTTGTCCTCAAACGTATCATTTACTGTGGATAAAAATTTTTTCAATTTCAGCACATTTACCAACACTTTCTAAAAAGCCTATTACTGGCGTGGGTGTGAAAAGTAACGAAAACGCCGAACCCCTTGAAAATACTGGATTAAAACGGCGTCCCCACCATATCATACGGCGTTGCCTGGTACACATAATAATTGAGCCAATTCGTATACAGATTATTTGCCGTAGCCCTCCAGGTGAGCAGTGGTTTGTTCGCCGGGTTATCACCAGTATAGTAATTCTTCGGCAGTTCTATAGGCAGTCCCTTTGACAGATCCCGCTTATACTCACCGTCCAATGTCACCCGGTCATACTCAGGGTGTCCCATAACGAAGATCTGCCGGCCGTCTTCTGCCATAGCAAGGAAGAGCCCCGCTTCATCGGATTCGGCAAGTACCATCAGCTTTTTCTCCGCACGGATACGTTCCATCGGAACTTCTGTATGCCGGGAATGGGGAGCAAGGAATACATCGTCAAACCCGCGGACAAGAGGGATCTTGCGGTTCATCACCTTATGCCAGAATACGCCGAATACCTTCTGATCTACCGGAACCTTATCGATCCCGTAATGATAGTAGATTCCTGCCTGGGCGCCCCAGCACAAATGCAGGGTGGAAGTTACATGGGTCTTGCTCCACTCCATGATCTCCTTCAATTCTTCCCAATAATCAACTTCATCAAAAGGCATCTGCTCTACCGGAGCTCCGGTGATGATGAATCCGTCGAACTTCTCCTTCCTGATCTCGCTGAACTTCTGGTAAAACTGATTCAGATGGCTGGTAGGTGTGTTCTTCGATTCGTGAGTAGACACCGTCACGAAAGACACGTCTACCTGCAGAGGCGTATTCGACAGCGACCTTAAGATCTGAAGCTCCGTGTCCTCTTTGAGCGGCATCAGGTTAAGAAGGCCGATCTTGATGGGACGGATATCCTGATGAGTCGCCCGGTGCTCATCCATAACAAATATATTCTCTTGTTCCAGTATCTCTTTTACCGGAAGATTATTCTGAACTCTGATTGGCATAATAGATAGTTTCCTTTCTCTTATTCATCTGATTCATGCGAATGATAGTACACGCCTTCATCATTCACATAACTCATCGTATCATAGTATTCGGAAGGCGCCGGCAGCTTCTTGCGCTCCAGACGGTTGTTGATCACCATCTGGACAATATAATACAGTACCGCAAATGTCGGAACTCCCATGACCATTCCTGCGAATCCAAACAGCCCTCCTCCAAGGAGGATCGCGACGATGACCCAGAAAGCCGACAGCCCCGTGGAGTTCCCCAGGATCTTTGGCCCAAGTATATTACCGTCAAACTGCTGCAGAAGCAGCACAAATATAACAAAATACACGCCCTGGATCGGATTCGCCAGCATGATGAGTATTGTGCTTGGAACCGCTCCGATATATGGTCCGAAGAACGGAATGACGTTGGTAACGCCTACGATCACACTGACCAGCATAACATAAGGCATCTTCAACAGCGTTAGTCCAACGAAGCACAGAACCCCGATAATGATGGAATCAATGATCTTGCCGATAATAAATCCGCCGAAGATCTCGTTGCTCTTCGTTGTCAGGTGGAGCACCATGTTCGCGTGCCTTGCAGATAACAGTGCATAGACACATTTCTTTGACTGGCGTACAAAGGTCTCTTTGCTGAACAGGATATAGACGGAGACGATCAGCCCGATGATTGCATTGAATAATTCGCTTAAGATATTCAGCACGCCGACCGTCAGATTGGACATCAGTTCATTGGCCTGTGCCATAAGGTCTGTCCGAAGCCAGTCAAGCAGCATGTCTGTTCCTTCCTTCATGCCGGTCTTGATCAATGTACTGGTGGTCGAGTCGTCTAATTGTACCTCGCTCAATTCGGAAACCAGGTCGTTCAACTGTTTAGGCAGAGTCATTACCAGATTGCGGATACTAGAATACAGTTCTGGAATCAGGAGATTGCACAAAGTGACGATCAATACGATCAATAAGACGATTGCTGCTAAGATCCCAATACCGCGCGAGACACTCTCCGCTTGTCCCGGCTTCTTAAGCTTCTGCTTTAAAACAGGAACCAGATATCTGTCCACCTGCTTCACGATCGGATTCAGCAGATATGCGACAACACAGCCGTAGACAACCGGTTTTAACACTCCGAAAACCTTCTGAAATACTTCTGACAGGTTCGTAAGGCGCAGCAATGCGAAATAAAACAGAAGGCTGGCCGCAATCACCAGGAAATAGGTCATACCTCTGCTGAATTGCTGCCGAAGCTTCGAGGGACCGCCTTTCCCAAGCTTAGGCTGATTAAAATAATGTTCCTTATCCGGCTCCTTTATCTCGTCTGGATTCTCCAACGTGGGTTCTTCTCTACTCATTGTATCCAACCTTTCTTTATAACACAGATATAATTATTATACTATCTGGATAAACCAGCGTCAATCTGAGTTTGAAAGAGTTTTTATGAAACAAAGGCTTTGACACATTTTAGATTGATTGTTATAATTAAAGCAGATACTCGAAACAATCTTTCTTTTTAGAAAGCAGGTGATTAATTATATGACAGATAAGCAATTGCGGTATATTAACAGCTTAACTGTTTTTGTAAGGAAACCTAATCTCCCGAAAAAATTATACACAGATTGACTGTATGATAGTATGAATCCATTGAAAATACGGGGTTTTTAGGCGCTCCCTCTTTACAAATATGTGTATAAGTTTTATAATATAAGTAGAAATATTATACACATATTTAAAGGAGCAACGGCATGTCATCACTTGTTTACGTCAAAAATCCAAATGGTAAAACCTATGTTTACAGCAACACTTCAATTTATGATAAGGAAACTAAAAAAGTCAAACACATCCGCAAGAGCATTGGGCATCTGGATCCAGTAACAGGTGAAGTGGTTCCCAACCGCAGGAAAGGCGATGCTGCCCGTAAAAGGGCTCAAACGGAAGAACCTGCTGGCCGCTGTGTTGTGAAAAATACCGGCATACAGTCCCTTTTGGATAAAGCTGTTTCAGACATAGGGCTGATGGAACCGCTCAGTACAGTCTTTCCGGATGACTGGAGATGCATACTGACATGTGCGTATTACCTTGTCAGCGAAGGCGGGGCATTGCGCCACGTTGACCAGTGGCAGCGGATGTATCCATCACCGTGCCGTTCCCTGCTTGCAAGCCAGCGGGTGAGCGAACTCCTTGTAAGGATTACGCCCACACTGCAACAGGACTTTTTCAGCAGGTGGATTGATGTAAACAGCCAGAAGGATGTCTATGCAATGGATATCACCAGTGTATCTTCCTATAGCGAACTGATCGACTTTGTCCGCTGGGGATACAACCGTGACGGGGAAAAACTGCCACAGATCAACCTCCTTATGCTCACTGGTGTCACTTCCCATATGCCGCTGTATTACAGGATCATTCCCGGCAGCATTAAAGATGTGAACGCTCTGGAAGACAGCATAGCTAATATATCCGTTCTGGAGAGCCCAACATGCCATTTTGTCATGGACAAAGGCTTTTATAGTGAACCGAACCTTGACGCAATGTATGCCAGCCATAAAAAGTTCCTGATTGGAGTACCTTTTACTGTCGGTTTTGCCTGCAAGGCAGTGGAACACCACAGAGACAGCATCCGTTCCCATCATAATTACTGTACAGTCTTTGGGGATGGACTGTATGCGGTCACGGAATCTTCCAATTGGAAAGGGCATCGGTTCTATATCCACATCTACCACGATATTTTCAAGGCGGCGTCAGACGAACGGAATTTTGACCATACCCTGCACTGCTGTTATGAAGAACTTATGGCCGGCAGGCATGTAAAGGAGCATGCCTCTTATTATGATAAGTTCTTCTTGATCCATAAAACTCCTATAAGAGGCATCAGGGTGGATTACAATGAGGAAGCCATTAGCAAGCATAAAAGGAACCATATCGGCTGGTTCGTGCTTGTAAGTAATCACATTAAGGATACGACAAAAGCTCTTGAGGTGTACCGGAGCAAGGATGCTGTTGAGAAATGTTTCGATGATCTCAAAAATGATCTTGATATGAAACGTTTGCGTATCCATTCAGCGGCAGCTATGGAAGGCAGAATCTTCATACAGTTTATTGCACTTCTGATCACAACTCGTCTAAAGCAGGTGATGAATGAAGCCGGATGGTATAAAAATCATGATCTTCAAAAAGTAATAAGTGAAATGAAAACTGTCCGTAGTGTCAGTATAAATGGAACACGAAAAAAATACACAACGGAACTTACGCCATTTCAAAAAGACATATATGAGTTATATGGGCTGACACCTTAAACATGTGTATAATTTGAACGGGATTTTAGGAGGAAACTGTTAAAGATGGTTCCCCAGGACAAAAGAGACGAGCTTGAAAATGAATTTGATTGTATTCTTTTAGAAGTTACGGAGCCAAGTGAAAAAAACGATTAGTCAAAAAGGTGTAAAGTCTTTATCCGGTTGTAGGGGCTTTACACTTTTCTATTTATAGGGTGCGCCCAGCTAAGGGCTTGGAATTCGGTGGGTGAAAGTCCTACGGTGTAAGGTACAAGCTATACCGCACCAAGCGAGTCTTGGGTGGACAGCAGAGATGCTGTCTGCTAAGCGTAGACAGCGAGATTGCAGGGCATAACTGCACATAGCTTCGATATGAAAATGAAAGTGGGAAGGCAGAGGTGCTCCTATACACTGAAAGCAACACAACTGTAGTCACTAAGAGCGAGAATACAGTTGCTTCCCCGGAGTTTTGAGGTTGGTCATGCAATCAAGGATTTCAAGTCAACTGGAGGAGGTCTGTCTGGTTCCAGATGAGTTGCGTACATCAGGTATGCGGAACAACTGTCGAAGGGAGAACCGCAAATGGCCAGCAGAAGTCGGATGGCCGAATAGTACACGGTAAAACATACAGTGGAAGTCGAGAAATGCCTGTCCTCGCAGGCTAGCCATGCAAAGTCATATCAAAGAGGAAACATAGACTGTACGCAGAGACAGGAGGAGCTATGGAAACGAAATTGGCGAGAATATCACAACTATCAGGCGAACATCCAGACATGGTATTTACGTCCATAGGGCATTTGATAAATAAGGAATTATTAAAAGAGTGCCACAAGGAAATGGATGGAAAGAAAGCAGTAGGAACCGATGGGATAACCAAAGAGGAATACGGGGCAAGGCTGGAGGAAAATCTGGAAGAATTAGAGGAAAAGCTTAAGAAGAAAGCGTACAAGCCCAAGCCAGCAAAAAGAGTGGAGATACCGAAAGAAAACGGAAAGACACGGCCGCTCAGTATCTATTGCTATGAAGACAAACTGGTGCAGGAAGCATTGAGACGAGTACTGGAAGCAGTGTTCGAACCGCATTTCTATGATGAAATGATGGGATTCCGACCAGGGAGAAGTTGTCATAAGGCATTAAGAAAGCTGAACGGAATGCTGGAAAAAGAAAAGACAAACTGGGTACTGGATGCGGATGTAAAAGGATTTTTCGACCACTTGGACCATGAATGGATAATAAAGTTCATAGAATCAAGAATAAAAGACCCAAATATCATCAGGCTGGTACGCCGGATGTTAAAAGCCGGAATCATGGAAGATTACAGATATGAAGAGACAGAGGAAGGAGCCGGACAGGGTTCGGTCTGCTCACCAGTAATCGCAAACATATATATGCATTATGTACTGGTGTGGTGGTTCAAGGAGAAAATGCAGCCGATCATGAAAGGGTACGCAGGGCTGGTGGTATATGCGGATGATTTTGTAGTCTGCTTTCAATACAAAACAGACGCAGAGATGTTCTATGAATATTTAAAGCGCAGAATGATGCACTTTGGACTGGAAATGGAGGAGAAAAAGACGAGGCTGATAGAATTCGGCCGATTTGCAGAAAGGAACCGGAAAGAACGTGGAGACGGGAAACCGGAGACCTTTACATTCCTCGGATTCACGCATTACTGTTCGCATGGAAGAACGGGAAAGTTCAGAGTGAAGAGGAAGACCAGTAAGAAAAAACTAGCAAAGAAAAGCAAGGAAATAAATGCTACGATAAGAGATATGAGATTTCTACGTATAAACCAGATAGTAAAGAAGCTGAATGAAATCTTAACTGGTTACTATCATTACTACGGAATTACTGACAATTCAAGAAGCCTGAACTCATTCTATAATGTAGTATGGTTCAGGTTATTCTACTGGCTGAATAGAAGAAGCCAGAGAAGAAGCTATACAAAGGAAGGATATAAGGAATTGATGAGACAATTCCCACTCGTCCGACCACGTATCTATGTAAGTATATACGGATAGTTGTAGATGTATTAGCTTTGCAGGGAGCCGGATGCGGGAAAGCTGCACGTCCGGTTCTGAGAGGGGTAAGCCCCGTAAGGGACTTACCTACTTACCAATCAAGGCAGTGGATGATCAGACGTTGGAATTCACGCTGAAGGAGTCCTGCCCGTTCTTTGTTGACCTGGTAAGTATGTGGGTATATTTCCCTGTACAGGAGGCAACGATTGAGGCGAACGGAGATAAGTGGACAACATCTGCTGAATCATATATCGGCAACGGTCCGTTCAAGGTAACGGAGATGAAGGAGAAAGAGAGCTTCACCCTTGAGAAGAATGAAAACTACTGGGATGCAGAGAATGTAACGCTGGAGAAGCTTACCTACCGTTACATCCTGGATGTTGCAACCGCACTGACAGCTTATGAGAACGGCGAGGTTGACGGTGTAAGAACGATCCCGTCCAGCGATATCGCACGGCTGAAGGCAGATAACGCGGGCGTATACACAGCTCCAAGCTACGGTACTGTATATTATGATATCAACTGCTCTGTAGAGCCGTATGATGATCCGTTGGTAAGAAAGGCGCTGAATCTGGCGATCGACCGTGAGGCCCTGATCAATAATGTGGATCAGGTTGACGGAAAGCCGGCATACAGCTTCTATGCACCTGGTTATGTGGTAGACGGCAAGGATCTGACAGAGGGACGTCCTGACTTCGGCCTGTCCTCTACAGCAGACGTGGAGGGCGCTAAGAAAGCGCTTGCGGACGCCGGATACCCAGACGGAGAGGGATTCCCGACCGTACAGTTATCTTTCTATTCTGATGACAATGTGAAGAAGATCGCAGAGGCGATCAAGGAGATGTGGGAGCAGAACCTTGGAATCAAGGTAGAAGTTAGCTCCGCTGACTGGGCTGTATTCTATGATGATGTACAGAACGGCAACTATGAAGTAGCAGCTATGGGATGGAGCGCGGACTATGTGAATCCGATGAGCTTCCTTCCTCTGCTTTACACAGATGATGTGACGAACAACAGCTTCTACAGCAACCCGGATTACGATGCGATCGTAGACCAGGCGAAGGTAGAGAAGGATCCGGCGAAGTTCGGCGAACTGGTAAAACAGGCTGACGAGCTGGTATCAGCAGACTATCCGGTACTTGCCCTGTACTATAAGTCCAACAACATCCTGCTTAAGGATTATGTAGAGGGCGTATATATGACGTCATCCTCTAACATCTACTTCAAGAACGCGAAGGTTCTTGAAAAGTAGGAGAGGACATTGAGGTGCGTTATTACGACGGAAGGCTTCGGGGATATGGTCTTTGACCTGTTCCCGGACCTTGCGCCGATCACGGTCAAGAATTTTGTGGATACGGCTAAAAGCGGGTTCTATGACGGACTTGCGTGGTGCCGGATCGTGGAGGATTATGTGATCCAGTCAGGCTCCCCGGATAATGATATCATGACGGACAGTGAATGGCATATCAAAGGGGAATTTGAGGAGAACGGAATTCCCAATCCGATCCAGCACAAGAGAGGCGCGCTGTCCATGGCGAGGGACGACGATCCTGATACGGCGGGAACGCAGTTTTTTGTCGTTCATAAGGATGCTCATAAGCTGGACGGCCGGTATGCGGCTTTCGGGGAGATGAGCGCCGGGTTCGAGGTACTGGATGCTATTGCGAAGCTTCCGACCTACGGGGCCGAGACCTGGAACAAGCCTGTAGAGATGCCGGTAATCACACGGATTGTAATTGAAGAATAGGGCATATAAGGGAACACCGCAGATCTGAGGAGGGTCTGCGGTGTTTTTGGCTGCGGTTTATTGGAAATATCAATAAGAGAACTTTTTTATTGTAATAATGAATTTGACGCTTAAAAGAAGGGCGTGATATCCTAATTTCGAATCTAAAGAAATGAGGTATACATATGAAGAAAAGATTAGTAGTTTCCTTATTATGTGCTGCAATGGCGGCTTCACTGGCATCCGCCTGCGGCAACACGTCGCAGCAGGCGGACAGTGCATCCGAATCCGGGAGCGCGCAAGAGTCCGGGGACGAAGAAGAGTCTGGTGAAGGAGCAGAAGAAGAGAAGGAATCAGAAGAAGAGTCCGACGGTACGGAAGAGTCCAAGGATACGGTGAAGCCGGCAGAGAAAGCAGAGGTAGAATCTGCGACTGCCGAACAGGTACAGGAATTCATGAAGGATTCCGACGAGAATACGGTACTGGTTGACGCCCGTCCGCAGGAGAGCTATTCTGGATGGGCGCTGGAAGGTGCGGCAAACGGAGGACACTTGAAGAATGCGGCGCTCTTCTCCGCGCGGTGGTTAGACTGTGAGTATGCAGCGGCAGCTCCCCGTGAAGCCTATCTCGAGAGAGCGATGGAGGATCAGGGCATTACGGAAGGCAAGGAAGTTATCGTCTATGATTATACGGGAGAACAGGCTTCCGATGTGGCAGGATATTTTATCGAGCAGGGGATTGAGGATGTGCTGGTATTTCAGGCAGATGAATTGATCGATGCAGGCAAAGACCTGGAGTCTTATAAGAATTATGACAGATTCCTTCCAACAGAGATCGTAAAAAGTATTTCCGATGTAAAATCCGGTAAGGAGAAGGAACTGAGCGAGGAAGCAAAAGCGGTGATCGGCGGTGATTTAAGCAAGGTTGTGCTGGTAGACGTAAGCTGGGGCAATGCGAGAAGCTCTTCTTATTTCTCACCGGGCCATGTTCCGGGTGCAGTTCATATCAATACGGATTCCTATGAGAGACCGCGTGTGTATGTACCGGAGAAGAGATCTGATTACGCGAAGGAGTGGCGTCTGATCTCGCTGGAAGAGTTCCGCGACAGCGTGTGTACACAGTACGGGATCACGAAGGATTCTACAGTTATCCTGACAGGAACATCTACATCCCCGCAGGGACGTCTTGCGTTCATGCTCAGATCACTGGGAGTGAAAGTATATGCCATGAGCGGAGCGCTGACGGCATGGACCTACAACGGGTATGAACTGGATACGGATGCGGATACCCTGGTGATTCCGGAGTCAGTCAAGAGCTTTGGTTCCGATACTATCGCCAATCCGGATGAGATCCTCTGGATGGACGATATTAAGGCGATCCTGAAGGGTGAGAAGGAAGGACAGGTTGCGGATAATCGCGGCGAAGACGAATGGAAGGGCGAGTATTCCGGATATGGTTATCATGATCTGGCAGGAATGATTGAAGGCTCTGTATGGTGTGAGCAGGGGAATGAGGAAGAAGGAGAATTCTTCAATAATGTGGATGAGACGCCAAGGACTCAGGCAGAGCTTAAGGCCTATCTTGAGAGCAGTGACCTTGATACCACGAAGACGATCGCGTTCTTCTGCGGAGACAGCTGGGGCGCTGCAAAGATCTCTTACTGGTGCCAGTCTGTTGATCTTAACAACGTGAAGGAATGGGGCAATGGCTGGATTCCATGGTCCAATGAAGGCAACGAGTTTATCGACCATAACGGCGATAAGGTTCACTACGACAAGTATCTGGATACCGTTGTGGATAAGGACGGCAACGATATGAGAGATGGCGTGAACATCCTTGACGATGCCACAGAGGAAGAGTAGACATATGGAAAAAAAGAAATTAGTAATCCTTGTGGTATCTATGCTTCTGCTTGTCGGAATCTTTGGCGTGATCGCCGTAACGATCACGAATTCCGAGACGAATACCCAGGCCAAGGCGGATGCATCCGAGGATACGGAAAAGAGCGGTCAGACATCAGAGGGCGGCGGGAAAGAAGCGGCGGAAACGCTGATCGATAAGACCGTCTCAAGGGACGAGGTTAAAGAGAACGTCGGAGAGTGGGACAGATTCGAGATGGACGGCAATGGATGCGAGCGCGGCGTCTATGCCGGCAAGTTCTACTATGGGGACTTTACAATCTATTCCAGAACTTATGACAAAGGCGAGACATTCCATATTATGTCTGTAAATGAGTGATTGAGGGAGACGGTAAGGATGAATAGTTTATTAAAGATGCTTGGAATCAAGGGCAGGCTTAGAGAGAATTTCGGGGCGATCGTGATACTGGCGTTCAGCGGTTCGGTCATCTTCGCGCTTCCGTTCTTCCGATTCGATTATTATGACGCCTATATCACCACATATAATCTCACGAATACACAGATGGGGGTATTCGGAACGGTGATCGGAGTATTTGGGATCGTGTCCTACCTGTTTGGCGGAGTAGTCGCGGACGGCATGTCTGTCAGGAAGATTATCGTGATCTCCCTGTTCGGAACAGGGATAGGAGGCTTGCTGCATCTTCTGCCGCTGAGTTTCAAGGGGCTGTTGTGCGTCTATGCTCTGTGGGGCGTGTCAACCACATTTGCATTCTGGCCCGCCTGCGTCAAGGCTGTGCGTGTGATGTCGGATGAAGAGAGCCAGGGGAAAGCCTATGGATTCTTTGAGGGAACGCAGAGTATCGGCGGTGCGCTGGTGGCGCTGGTTGCCGTCGCGCTCTTCAACTGGGGAGCCTCCAGTATGACAAACGAGGTCCTGGCGATGAAGTACGTGATCTTATTCTATTCCTTTGTAAATATTGCGATGGGCCTGTTTGCCCTGTTTGCGGTAAAGGATGAGAAGATGCGGCTGAGCGCAGACCGGGTATCCTTCAAGGGACTTGCGAAGGTGATCAAGAACCCGGCTGTGTGGATCATTTGCCTGGTATCTTTCTGTAATCATGTATTCTGTCTGTCGATCTATTATTATATTCCGTATGTGACGGATATACTGGGAGCGACGGTTGCATTCGGCGCGATGCTCGGTGTGGCCAGGAAATTCGGTTCCATCGGCGGTAATATTGCAGGCGGTTATATGGCAGATAAGTTCGGTACGGCGCGCCTGATGATGCTGGCATTCGTAGTGATGCTTGGAGGACAGATTCTGATGCTTTTGACACCGGCAAAGGAGTCCAGCGTTATTATCGTGGCGGTATTATTCGTTACGATTCTGGTCTTCTTCCATATGAATTATGCGATGGCGTGGACGATGATGAGCGAGGGAGCAGTACCGGTTGAATATTCCGGTACTGCCGCAGGGCTGATCTGTACGGCGGGAGCAATCCCGGAGACATTCGTGTCGATCCTTGCAGGAAATATTATCGATAATAATCCGGGAGTACCGGGATTCAGATATTTCTTCTATTTCCTGACGGCAGTGATCGCGGCAGGGCTTGTGCTGATCCTGGTGTGGAGGGCATATCTGAAGCATGCGAAGATTGATAAGTCCAAGTTCGACGAGAAAGCTATGGAAGATTTGAAACAGTATGTATAAATAATATGAGAGAAGATATCATGGGATGCTAAAGTCCTGTGGTATCTTCTTTTTTGCTGATAAATGAAAGATATAATAATTTGTTATAACTGTTATAAGTATTTCTGTAGATGGCAGAGGGGTATATCCATTGTTTTTTAAGGTAAAATGTGGTTTAATATATTTGGCAATATACTGGTTGATTGTCTACAATCTATGAAAGAAGATGGAGAGATGAGTCTTTGGAAATACAAATATTTTGTTGATGTGGTAGATATGAAGAGCTTCACGAAAGCCGGGAAGAAGAATTATGTAACGCAGACGGCAATCAGTCAGCAGATCGCGAAGCTTGAGAAAGAAGTAGGCGGGAAGCTGATCAGCAGAGAGTCCGGGTCTCTGGAGGTCACGGAGCTTGGAAAGGTTGTGTATGACAAGGCGAGGGAGATGCTTAAGATCTATAAGCAGATGGAGAAAGAGATTGAGCAGATCCAGAGGAAAGATGTTATCCGGATAGGGATTGATATTACCATCAATAAGTTGGTATGGGGTAAGATGCAGGAATTGATCGATACATATTATTCTGAGGAGGATTTTCAGTTCAGCAGGATTGACGGCGCTGTCGGGAATCAGATGTTGGCGGAGCATGCCCTTGATATCTATATTGGATATGGAGTGGACGAGGAGCATAGAACAGAAGATCTTGGGGAATTTGCACTGAGCGAGCATCCGATCGGAGTCTATGTGGGCGAGAAGACAACGCTTCAAACAGCCGGAATGGTCAGCTTTGAGGATTTGAAGGGATATACCAGGTATGGAACGGTCATGTATCCATGCAGCATTGTGGAAGATATCAGCGACAAGTTCCGCAATTCGTGCGGGAAGATCTGTCATGTGGACAATGCAGAGACTATGAAGATCAAGGTAGAGTTTAATGATGGTTATGCGTTCGTGGACAGTTATTATTTCTCTAAATATTCGGGAAATGTGTATCCGATTTCAAACTGGAGATGTTCGCAGCAGATGAAGGTATATTATAGAAGAAACAGAGAGAAAAAGAAGCTGTGCGGCGTACTGGCGAGGCTTAGGCAGATTGCAGAAGAGCTGTGAGAGAAGTTACCTGAGAGGGCTTGAAGGATCGAAAGTTTAGTGTTATACTGAGCGTCAGATAAAACCGCTCAGTATAACGTGAGAACATTGCAACTGTACGGTTGGAAAATATTTGAAAAGTATGAGGTAAATTGGGATGTATGAGGAGATTGTATCCGGGCTCACATCATTTATAGGGAAGAGTCCAACGGCATTTCACGCGGCGGCGAATCTTGGAGCTATTCTTTATGAGAATGGTTATCAGAAATTGGACGAAGGAGAGAAGTGGGAGATCAAGCCGGGGGGAAGATACTATGTGACCCGCAATGATTCCAGTATCATTGCAATGAACGTGGGAGAACAGCTTGAAGATTATTGTTTTAAGATCGCGGCTTCCCACAGTGATTCCCCTACCTTTAAGATCAAGGAGAATGCCGAGATCCAGGTGAGGGATAAGTATATGAAGCTGAATACGGAAGGCTACGGAGGGATGCTGTGCGCGACATGGTTTGACCGTCCGTTGTCGGTTGCCGGCCGTGTCGTAGTAAGAGAAGGGAAGGAGTATGCCGCGAAGCTTGTGAATGCGGACAGAGACCTTCTGTTGATCCCGAATATGGCGATCCATATGAACCGGGAAGTCAACAAGGGCTATTCTTATAACAATCAGGTTGATATGCTTCCTTTGTTCGGCGGGAGCGGATGCAGGAAGGGCGACTTTAAGCGGCTGATTGCAGAAGAACTCGGTGTAGAGGAAGACGCCGTCTGCGGGATGGATCTGTACCTCTATAACCGTATGAAGCCGTCGGTGTGGGGGGCAGACAAGGAGTTTATCTCTTGTCCGCAGTTAGACGATCTTCAATGTGCGTATACTTCTCTGACTGGTTTCCTCGCGGGAGCGGATGATCACGCCGTCAATGTATTTGCATGCTTTGATAATGAAGAAGTAGGGTCAGGGACCAAACAGGGCGCGGCGTCTACATTTCTTCATGATACTCTTTACCGCACGAATCTCTGTCTCGGAAAAGGAGAAGAGGAGTTCTACCGCGCGGCTTCGAAGAGCTTCATGCTCAGCTGTGATAATGCCCATGCGGTGCATCCGAATCATCCGGAGAAGACAGACGAGGGCAACTGTGTGTATATCAACGAGGGGATCGTAGTGAAATCACACGCCGGACAGAAATATACCAGTGACGCCGTAAGCATTGCTGTGTTCAGAGGAATCTGTGAAGAGGCGGACGTGCCTCTGCAGTTTTTTGCGAACCGTTCGGATATGGCAGGCGGGAGTACGCTTGGCAATATCGCGATGTCGCAGGTGTCTATGAACAGCATTGACATAGGCCTGCCGCAGCTTGCGATGCATTCCTCCTTCGAGACTGCCGGAGTGAAGGACAGCTATTATATGGTCCGAGCAGTCGGGAAATTCTTTGACAGCCCTATAGAGGCTATATCGGTCCGGCCGCAGCAATAGATTTATTCTGATATAGGAGTACGCTATGAAAAAGGAGTTTAATTTAAAATCTTTTTTGACAATGCTGGCGGGTATGTTCCTGATATCTGCGGCAGTATATTATATTATGATGCCTGCGAATCTTGTGCTTGGGAGTCTGTCCGGTCTTGTGCTTGTGCTTGTGAATTTTATACCTTTGAAGGTATCGACTCTGACGTTCATTCTGAACGCTGTTCTGCTGGTGTGCGGGTACATATTTATCGGAAAGGAATTCGGAGCGAAGACGGTAGTGACTTCTCTGCTGCTTCCGGTCTATCTCTGGATTTTTGAGATCGTTACGCCTGACGTAAGTTCCTTATCCGGCAATACCGTGATAGACCTTGCGTGTTTTATGGTTGTGATCAGTATGGGACAGGCTTTACTGTTTAACATGAATGCATCTTCAGGAGGGCTGGATGTGGTTGCGAAGCTGCTCAACAAATATCTGGGCTTCAAGATCGGGGAGAGCCTTACGATCGCGGGATTCATCATAGCTTGTACGTCGATCTTCGTCTATGACCGCGAGACTATGGTGGTCAGCTTGATCGGGACGTATATCTACGGACTTGTGTTAGACCGCTATTGTGACGGGTTCAGAATCCGCAAGAAGGTGTGTATCCTGTCCGTGAAATATCAGGAGATCCAGGAGTATATCGTAAGGGAGCTTCACCGCGGGGCGACGCTCTATCACGCATACGGAGGAATGGGACTTACGGAGCGTATGGAGGTAGTGACCATTCTTGAAAAGAGCGAATATGGGAAATTGCTTGCTTATATCCATCAGGCGGATCCGGCCGCGTTCGTGACGGTCAGCACGGTCAACGAGGTGATCGGCGAGTGGAATCGGAGACGGTAGAGTTATTAAAAAGGAGACAACATATGAAAAAAATATTGATGATAGGAACCGGAGGCACGATCGCTTCCACACCGACAGAATACGGACTGGCGCCGGGGCTTACACCGGCTGATATCCTGTCTTATATCCCGGCGGTGCGTCGGGTCTGTGAGGTGGACAGTATACAGGTCTGCAATCTGGACAGTACCAATGTGACGCCCAAGCACTGGAAGCTGCTTGCGGGAACTGTTGAGGAACATTACGAAGAGTATGACGGATTTGTGATCTGTCACGGGACAGACACCTTGGCATACACAGCGGCAGCGCTTTCTTATATGATTCGGAATTCTTCCAAACCGATTGTGATCACAGGGGCGCAGAAGCCCATCCAGATGGATGTTACCGATGCAAGGACGAACCTTCTGGACAGCTTCATCTATGCTGCGGATGACGAATCGCAGAACGTCAATATTGTGTTCGACGGGAAGGTGATTGCCGGTACACGTGCGAAAAAGGAACGTGCGAAGAGCTACGATGCATTTTCCAGTATTAACTTCCCCTATCTGGCGGTGATCCAGGAGGGAATGATCGTGCGCTATATCAGAGAGCCGCAGTGCAATACGCCGGTGCATTTCAGCTATGATATGAAGGACAGCGTATATGTGCTGAAGCTGATCCCGGGGATGCATGCCAGCATCCTGCCGTATCTGTTCGAGCATTACGACTGCCTTGTGATCGAGAGCTTCGGGGTAGGAGGAATTCCCAATACGCTGGTGCAGGAATTCTACACAGAGATGAAGAAATGGGAAGGCAAGGGTAAGTATGTCGTGATGACGACTCAAGTTGCGAATGAGGGAAGCAATATGACTGTCTATGAGGTCGGCAAGCGTGTGAAGCAGGATTTCAAGCTGTTCGAGGCGTATGACATGACGCTGGAGGCCGTGATCACGAAGATGATGTGGCTGATGGGAAGAGGAACGGCAGAATATGAGGAGATGAAGCAGGAATTCTATACGGAAGTGAATCATGATATACTGTTTACGAAGCGGTTGGAGAGCGAAGGATAGAGTTGAGTAAAACAGCGCTTGGAAGGTGTAAAGTCTTAGGTTTATAAGCAAGACTTTGCACCTTTTTTGCGTCTGAATAGGGTATAAGTTTTTCTTATAGGCCATTCGTTTTTCTTGTTGGAAATTCTGAGAATACAGATGTACAATTGCATATAGCGAATACATCAGAAAACTAGGAGGATGAACGATGGAAAGGAAAAACATGTGGGAGCAGTACACGGAGGAACAGCACGCGGAATTAGAATCCCTCTGTAACAGGTACAAAGAGTGCCTTGATGCTGCGAAGACAGAGAGGGAGTGCGTGACCTTAGGAATTCGGATGGCGAAGGAGCATGGTTACAGAGATCTCAGCGAATGTATCGCCGAGAATACTGCGCTTAAGACCGGCGACAAGATCTATGCCAACTGTATGGGGAAGGCGCTTGTTCTCTTCCAGATCGGTGAGAAGCCGTTAGAGGAAGGAATGAATATCCTGGGCGCGCATGTGGATTCCCCAAGACTGGATATCAAGCAGAATCCATTGTATGAGGATACGGGTATGGCATATCTGGATACTCACTATTACGGCGGAATCAAGAAGTATCAGTGGGTAACGCTTCCTATGGCGATCCACGGAAGCGTAGTGAAGAAGGACGGGACAGTGAAGGAGATCGTGATCGGTGAGAAGGAAGAGGATCCGGTGCTTGTGATCTCAGATCTGCTGGTTCATCTGTCACAGAAGCAGATCGAGAAGAAGGCCAATGTGGTGATCGAGGGAGAGGGCTTAGATCTTCTCGTTGGTACAAGGCCGGCCGGTAAGTCAGAAGAAGGACAGGAAGATGAGAAAGAGAAGGTGAAGGCAGCGATCCTTGAGTATCTGAAAGAAAACTGTGATATGGAAGAAGAAGACTTCTTGTCTGCAGAGCTTGAGGTGGTTCCGGCCGGAAAAGCAAGGGACTGCGGTCTGGACAGAAGCATGGTCATCGGCTATGGACAGGATGACAGAGTATGTGCATTTACTTCTCTTTTTGCTATGCTAGAAGCCGAGAACCTTAAGAGGACAAGCTGCTGTATCCTTGTGGACAAGGAGGAGATCGGCAGCATGGGAGCGACTGGTATGCAGTCCAGATTCTTCGAGGACGCGGTGGCGGAGCTGTGTGCGCTTACCGGCGAAGGCGAACTGGTGAAGGTAAGACGTACCTTACATAATTCTTATATGCTGTCTTCCGATGTGAGCGCCGCGTACGATCCGCTCTATGCAGATGCATTCGAGAAGAAGAATACGGCGTACTTTGGGAAAGGGCTTGTGCTGAACAAATACACGGGAAGCAGAGGAAAGAACGGCACCAGCGACGCGAACGCGGAGTATGTTGCAAAGCTTCGGAAGGTATTTGACGACAATGAGATCGGATTCCAGACGGCCGAGATGGGGAAGGTTGACCTTGGCGGCGGCGGAACAATCGCATATATCATGGCCAACTACGGAATGAACGTGATCGACAGCGGTGTAGCCGTATTATCTATGCACGCACCGCATGAAGTGACGAGCAAGTCAGACATCTATGAAGTATACAAAGGCTATAAGGCATTCTTAAAGGAAATGGAATAAGAAGGGGAAAGGAGGAAAGAGAAACATGGATGCAACAGCAAAGAGAAAAGGATATCCCAAGGCATTTTGGGCATGTGCATGTACAGAGATTTTTGAACGTCTGTCCTATTATCTGGGACGTTTGGCAAAGAAGAGACGGTACTGATCGATCCTGCGAAACTGAATTATGCGCTCTACAGCAACATTCCAGAGAATGTGAAGAAGGCGGAGCGTGCGAATCCGGAGATTTTGTTCAAGGCGATGAAGAATCCGGCAGAGATCGAGAATATCCGCAAAGCAGAGATCAAAGACAGTGTTGCACATGTCAGGTTCATGAAATGGCTGAAGGAAAACATAGGAAAGATCAAGATCACGGAGATGAGCGCGTCAGATAAGCTCGATGAATTCCGTAAAGAAATGGGGAACTTCATCCGTCCCAGTTTCGAGCCGATATCATCATTCGGGGAGCATAGCGCCATGTGTCATTATTCCTCATCCCCTGAGACGGACGTGGAACTCTGTGAGGGAAGCTTATTCCTTACGGATACGGGGGCAGGATTCTATGAAGGTTCTACGGATATTACCAGAACCTATGCGTTAGGAGAGATCCCGCAGGTGATGAAGGATCATTTTACCCTGGTTGCGATCAGCAACCTTCAGCTTGCAAGCGCGAGATTCCTTGAAGGCTGTATCGGAATGAACCTGGATATCCTGGCAAGAAAACCGTTCTGGGACAGAGGGCTGAATTTCAACCATGGTACGGGGCATGGAGTAGGCTACCTTCTGAACATACACGAAGGTCCTGCAGGAATCCGGTGGCGGTACCGTGCCGATGATTCACATGCTTTCGAGGAAGGCATGATCGTGACCGACGAGCCGGGAATCTATATCGAAGGCTCTCACGGAGTGAGGCTTGAAAATGAGCTTCTTGTGTGCAAGGGCGAACAGAATGAATACGGACAGTTCATGTATTTTGAGCCGATCACATACATTCCGATGGACTTAGATGCTGTGAATCCGGATATTATGTCCGAGGAAGACAAAAAGTTATTGAATACCTATCATAAGACCGTTTATGAGAAGGTTTCTCCTTATCTGAATGAAGAAGAGAAGGAATGGCTTAAGACGTATACCAGAGAGATTGGTTAAGATCTCTGTTTCGATTTGAGAACTGAAAAGAAATTATTCTTTTCAGTTCATTACCCCCCAGATTAGACAAACTCCTCCTGAACGCTCACAGGAGGAGTTTGTCTGTCACACAACAACTTCCAGAATCTTTTTTTCGTTCAATGGATATCATTATGGATTTAAAATGGGGAAAATACAAGTAGAATTCAACGAAAACATATGTTAGAATAGAGGAAGTGTGATTTACGGTCAGACAATATTTTTAGAGAGAGTGATGAGATGAGCAGAAACAGACAGGTGTGTTTAACGGAGGGACCGATCCTTAAGTCTCTGGTTACACTGGCGGTGCCGATCATGGCGTCGTCTTTTTTAAACACCGTTTACAGTATTACGGATATGGCGTGGATTGGGCTGCTTGGTTCTAAAGCAGTGGCCGGAGTAGGTGTGGGCGGTATGTATGTGTGGCTTTCCCAGGGACTATCGTCGCTTGCGCGGATGGGGGCACAGGTGAATGTGGCGCAGTCTTTCGGGCGCGGCAGGAAGGATGAGGCCGGAGAATATGCCCGTGCAGCTCTCCATCTTACATTGCTGTTCGGAGCATTATTTGCGCTGGTCAGCGTGGTATTTACGGAAGAGCTGGTGGCGGCGTTCCATCTGGGAGATGCAGAGACGGTCCGCTATGCCGAGAACTATATGAGGATTACCTGCGGCTGCGTGATATTTTCCTATATGACGGTCGTGCTGACGGGGATCTATACGGCGCAGGGGGATTCTAAGACGCCTCTTTATGCCAATCTGATCGGGCTTGTCATCAATATGATCATGGATCCGGTATTGATCCTTGGGATCGGTCCGTTTCCGAAGCTGGAGGTGACCGGGGCTGCGCTCGCAACGGTGTCGGCTCAGTTTATCGTGATGCTCGTGATGATCTTGGGCGCCGTTAAGAAGCATAATACGGATAATGTGCTGCATGGTATCAGACTGCATAGTCGGACAGAAGGCAGGTTCTACAGGGGAGTCTTCCGGATCGGCTTTCCAACGGCGGTACAGGGGACGGTGTACTGTATGATCTCCATGGTGCTGACAAGGATGGTGGCGGTCTTTGGGCCGGGGGCCGTAGCAGTGCAGCGTGTGGGCGGTCAGGTAGAGGCGGTTTCCTGGAATACGGCGGATGGATTCGCCGCGGCGATCAACGCGTTTGCCGCGCAGAATTACGGAGCCGGGCAGATGGATCGGGTACGGAAGGGATACCGGATCTCGTTCTTTTCGATCGCTATATGGGGAACACTGATCACGTTGGCTTTCGTCCTGCTTCCGGGGCCGATCTCACGGATCTTCTTCCACGAGGCGGATGTGATCGGGATATCGGTGGACTACATGAGGATCGTTGGGCTCAGCGAAGCTTTCATGAGTGTGGAGCTGATGACAGTGGGCGCGCTGTCCGGGCTTGGAAGGACGAAGCTTTGCAGTATGATCAGTATTGTGTTCACCGGAGCCAGGATACCGCTTGCGGTCGCTCTATGTGCGACGCCTCTGGCCTTAAACGGGATCTGGTGGGCATTGACGCTGTCGTCGATGGTCAAGGGTGTTCTATTCGTGATAGCATTTAACCGGGTGACGGCATCCAGACAGCCGACAAAATAACAGTCTTATAAGCAAAACTTATATGGCAGATAAATAATTTTAAGTTTATTTATCTGCCGTTTTTATTTATTATAGAGATAGAGAAATTTTACCAGGAGGAGAACTATGAGTACAGAATATTGGAATGGGGCGGAAGCAGCCCACAGACGTGTGATGATGAAAGCGGCAGGATATTCGGATAAGGATATCAGGAGGAAGCCGCATATCGGCGTGCCTGATTCATATATGGCCGGTTCGCCGGGGTCGGCGCATCTGCGCCAGATCACAGAAGCCGTAAAGGAAGGAATCTGGGCGGCAGGCGGCGTCCCGGTGGAATTCGGGATTCCGGCGACCTGCGGGAATATCGCCAACGGGGCGGAAGAACTCAAGTACGAACAGGTGGGAAGGGATATTGTTGCCATGTCCGTTGAATTCGTCACGAGGGTACATAATTTCGACGGACTTGTTATGGTGGCGTCCTGTGATAATATTATCGCCGGCTGTTATCTGGCGGCCATGCGGCTTGATATTCCGTCCATGGTGGTGACGGGCGGTTCCATGCAGCCCGGGCAGTACTGCGGGAAGACGGTCGTGGAGGCGGATCTGGATACGGCGCGGTTCTCAGGTGCGGCAGAGGAGGAATTGTTCGGACTTGAGGACAGTGTATGCCCTTCTTTCGGGGCCTGCCCGTCCATGGGAACGGCCAACACCATGCAGATGCTGGGAGAGGTACTGAATCTGGTACTACCGGGGACATCAACGATCCCTGCGTCTGATAATGCGAAGCTTAGGAAGGCGAGGGAGGCAGGAGCATATGCGGTGGAGCTTGTGAAGGCGGGACGGAAGCCGTCTGAGCTGATCACCAGGGAAGTGCTGATGAACGCGGTTATGTTCGATATGGCGGTGGCCGGGTCGACCAACGCAGTGCTGCACTTATTGTCTTATGCCTATGAGCTTGGGATCAAGATGACGCTTGCGGATTTCGAGAAATATGCAGAGCAGATCCCGTGTATCAATGCAGTAGTTCCAAGCGGCCCTTATACGGTGGTTGATTTCCACTATGCGGGCGGTGTAATGAATGTGATGAAGCAGTTGGAGAGCAGGCTTTATACCGATGTACCGGGGATGTATGGAACTACTTGGAAGGAGATGCTCTCGAAGGTGACGGCCAGGGAGAACAAGGTGATTCATTCCCTTGAGAAGCCGTTATTTAACGAGCCGGGACTTAAGATCTTAAGAGGGAACCTGTCGCCGAACGGCGCCATCGTCCGGCCAACGGCGGTGTATGAAGAGGTGAAATATCTGAGAGGGAAGGCGAAGGTGTTCGATGGAGACAGGCCTGCATTTGAGGCGATTCAGGCAGGAGAGATCGTGCCCGGGGATATCATCGTGATCCGCTATGAGGGATGTAAGGGGGCGCCCGGCATGAAGGAGCTGATGCTCAGCATAGACGCGCTGATCGGCAAGGGGCTGCACAAGAGCGTGGGACTGATCTCAGACGCCAGATTCTCAGGGTTCAATTACGGCGCGATCGTGGGGCATGTATCTCCGGAGGCTTATGACGGAGGAGTGATCGCCCTGGTAGAGAACGGAGATGAGATCGTGATGGATATTAACGGCGGCGAGATCTCTCTTCTGGTGCCGGAAGAAGAGATCGCAAGGAGAAGAGAGGCGTGGGTATGCCCGCCGCTAAAAGAGACGAAAGGGTGTCTTAACATATACGCAAGGATGTGCCGCCCGGCGGAGGAAGGCGGTGCGATGCAGCCCTGGAGTCTGGATGCATAGGCAGATAGAAAGAACTGGAAAGGATAAGAGGAGATCATTGATATGAGTATACAGGAAAGACTTAAGGCTCTGCGTGAGCAGATGAAGGAAAAGAAGATCGATATCTACATTGTTCCGACTGCGGATTTCCATCAGACGGAGTATGTGGGCGAGTATTTTAAGGCAAGGAAATATATCACCAATTTCTCCGGTTCGGCGGGAACGGCGGTCATTACGGCAGATGAGGCGAGACTGTGGACAGACGGAAGATATTTCATACAGGCGGCCGAGCAGATCGCGGGAACGACGGTAGAGTTGATGAAGATGGGTGAGCCGGGAGTTCCGACGATTAAGGAGTATCTGGCCGATACGCTGAAAGCGGGCGGCAATATCGGATTTGACGGACGCGCGGTGGCTATGAGCGAAGGTCTTGCCTATGAAGAGATCGCAAAGGAGAAGAACGGAAGGGTCATCTATGCCTGCGATCTGATCGATGAGATATGGGAAGAGAGACCAGCTCTTTCTGCAGAACCGGCGTGGATACTGGAAGAGAAGTATGCCGGAGAGACGGCGGCAGGCAAGCTGTCCAGAATCCGGGAATACATGAAGGAAAACGGAGCGTCGGTACACGTTCTGACTACGCTTGATGATATCTGCTGGACGCTTAATATGCGGGGAAATGATATTGAATTCTTCCCGCTGGTGCTCTCTTATGGGATCATCACGATGAGCCAGATGCATCTCTATATCAATGAGGCCAAGTTAAGCGAAGAGATGAAGGCGCAGTTTGCAAAGGATAATATATTACTGCACCCGTATAATGACATCTATGAGGATGTGAAGATGATCGCAGAAGAAGAGTCGGTGTTAATAGATCCGGCAAGGCTTAATTATGCACTTTACAGTAATATCCCGGATGGGGTGAAGAAAATAGAACAGCGCAATCCGGAGGTTCTGTTCAAGGCAGTCAAGAATCCGGTGGAGATCGAAAATATCCGCAAAGCACAGCTCAAGGACAGTGTGGCGCATGTAAGATTCATGAAATGGCTGAAAGAGAACGTAGGCAAGATCAGGATCACGGAGATGAGCGCTTCTGAGAAGCTGGATGAGTTCCGTATGGAGATGGGGAATTTCATCCGTCCGAGTTTTGAGCCGATCTCATCCTACGGCGAGCATTGTGCGCTGATGCATTATACCTCTTCGCAGGAGACGGATGTAGAATTGAAAGAGGGCAATGTGTTCCTGACCGATACGGGCGCCGGATTCTATGAAGGCTCTACAGATATCACCAGAACGTATGCGTTAGGGGAGATTCCGGACATTATGAAGGAGCATTTCACACTGACTCTCATGGGGCATATGGGGTTGGCGAACGCAAGGTTCTTATATGGATGTACCGGAATGAATCTTGATCTGATGGCGAGAAAGCCGCTCTGGGACAGAGGGCTTGATTTCAAATGCGGAACCGGGCACGGTATGGGATATCTGCTGAGTATCCATGAGTCGCCGGCAGGTTTCCGCTGGCGTTACCGCGCTGGCGAGACGGCCGTTCTGGAAGAGGGGATGGTCCTTACCGACGAACCGGGGATCTATATAGAAGGGTCCCACGGAATACGCCTGGAAAATGAGATCCTTGTGCGCAAAGGCGAACAGAATGAATACGGACAATTCATGTATTTTGAGACGATCACATATATCCCTATGGATCTGGATGCGGTAAAGACAGAGATGCTGCCAGAGGAAACCAGAATTCAGCTGAATGATTATCACAGAACCGTATATGAGAAGATCTCTCCTTATCTGAATGATGAAGAGAAAGAATGGCTTAAGAAATATACCAGGGCAGTATAGACAGTATTTGCAGTAAAGTAAAAGGGGCGGTTGGTTCACACCAACTTTAGCCCCTTTATGAAACTTCCTAATTCCACTGTGTACCGACGCCTGCTTTGACTGCCTTCTCATAGATGATTTTGGCGGTCACGAGATCCTGTGCGCCGACGCCCACCGTCTCATAGACGATAATCTCGTCGTCATTTTCCCTGCCGGTCAGTTCTCCCTTGATCACATTGCCGATATCGCCGGTAAAATCATCTTCGGTGATGATACCTTTCTCTAATGGGATCAAGATATCGCCGGATTCAGAGAGAACAGCCTCCCGGGAGTCAAAATAGATCTTCGACGCCCGTGGAAGGATCGCCGGATCCATCTCCTGCATATGGTGCTGATAGGCACCCACACAACTGATCGTGCAGCCCTTTTTGATCTTCGTTCCGTCAAATACCGGTTTGGAGGACGGCGTGACCGTGATCAGAAGATCGGCGTCGCCGATCGCTTCATCGGAAGAGGATACGGGGATGATCCTGGTACCGTAGGATTGTAATTCTTCCTGCATTTGTTTGGCAAAGATGGCAGTCCGTTCGTAATTCAGGTCATATACACGTACTTCTTCTAATTTGCGGACAGCGATCATTGCCTCTAACTGCGTGGCAGCCTGTCCTCCGGTTCCGATCAGCGCGCCGATCCGGCAGTTCTTTTTGGCAAGTACATCGAACGCTGCGCCGGAGGATGCACCGGTACGAAGCTGCGTCACGTAGGTTCCGTCTAAGATTGCGGTGACGATCCCGGTCTTTCCGTCGATCAACAGGACTTGAGCCGGTGATGACGGCAGTCCGTTATCAATATTGTGCGGGAAGATATTGACGGTCTTTAGCGCTGCTGTGTTAAGTTCTTCTGCATAAGCAGGCATGAACAGGAAACAGCCGTCATATTTGGGCGCCGGGATATTCGTCCGAAGAGGCATGTCACATTTCCCGTCTGCAACGAGCGTGAACGCCTCCTTATCTGCTTCCACAGCATCCAGAATGGAAAATACCTTCTTGATATCTTGTCTTGATAAAAGTAACATAGTTTTCCTCCTACTTGTTTTTCACTGGTAATTCTTGACAACACTTCATCGTCTATGTTAATAATAAATAAAACGGACAGATAAATAAACTTAAAATTCTTTATCGGACGTATAAGTTTTGCTTATACCTTCGATAAATACAGGGGTAAACGAAGTGAGTAAGTATGAGATCATATTAGACGTGTGCAGGACAGGCAGCATATCTAAGACTGCGGTGAAGTTCAACTATACACAGTCTGCCGTCAGCCAGTTGATCAAAAATTATGAAAAGGAGCTGGGAGTTGCGCTGTTCAGGCGCACTAAGCAGGGCGTACAGCTTCTGCCGGATGCCCGGGAGATCGTCCATTGTCTGGAGAACATCAGCAGCGAAGAGAAGAAGATCCGGCAGATTGTTGATGATCTGAATAGTCTTGACAGCGGAGTTATCCGTATCGGATCGATCCAGAGTATTTCATATCACTGGCTTCCGGGTATATTGCGGAGATTTTCGGAAGTATATCCCAAGATTACGTTCGAGCTGTGTATCGAAGGGTTTCGTCCTTTGATCGATAATCTGGAGAATGACAAGCTTGACTGTATCTTTGTGTCACGTTATTCAGTTCCGGATCATCCCTTCATTCCGCTGGGGGAGGATGAGCTTATGCTGGTAACGCCCAAAGAACATCCCCTGGCCAGAAAGCCAGAGGTTTCGTTGGCGGATGTAGACAAAAGAGACTTTATACTGACCTGTGACCGCCTGGATTATGAGACCGGGGAGATATTCAGAATGAATGGCATACGTCCGAAGATCCGGTATCAGGTGATGGAAGATTTTGCCGCTCTTAAAATGGTAGAGCAGGGATTTGGGATTACGATCCTGCCCCGGCTGCTCCTAAGTGACGCGCCGTTTGACGTCTGTGTGCGGTCTTTTGGCGAACATTATTCCCGTGTGTTAGGCGCTGCACATCTGCCGGGTAAGCAGTTGTCGCCGGCAGTAATAAGGTTCTTAGCCTTTGTGAGAGAGTGGAACATACAGAATTTATCCAATTCTAATGGGATGCCGGATCACGGTTTTTAAGTTTTCCGGCTTACACCTGCGCGCGTCGCTCAGATAGATCTCGTGGTGGCGGCGGGTTTCGTTTATGTCCAACGCATATCCCTGTTCCCCGGCAAATGCATCCATGGAAGCAATCGTTGCCGGTTCATCGTCATAAGGACCGATATGCATGCATTGTACGCATAAGCCTTCATCATAGGTAAAAAATTCTACTTTGGAATAATCGGTGTTCTTCTTCGCACCGGCTTCGGACACTGCCCATTCAAAATCCTTCTTTGTCACGAATTCCGGAAGACGGATCATGGAGATCCATTGGAAATCTTCTTTCCTGGAGTAGTCAATGGATTCCGTGCCGGACTGCCGCCAGAGCCCTTCCAGCGGAGGGACGACATAATCGAAATATCCTTCAATCTGACGGCTGCCCCGTTTGCTCATCTTAATCGTGAATGCGATACCGTAGAGCAGGCCAATGGACTGCTTGTATGCTCCGCCTTCTATGTTTGGATCGCCGGTTCCTCGTACTGCGATGAAGTTCATAGGGGGGATCGTGACGATCCCCGGTTTATTCTTCGGAAGATAGAATTCCTTATATTCTTTCTTGTAATCAAAAGCCATCTTTGAGCTCCTTCCCGTATTATTTTAGTCCCACATAGATATGGATCTCCGCCTGATCCATACAGTCATTTTGATATTCTTCAAAATCACACCGGAAAGTCCTTGGAAGATCCATCTGCCAGATCTCCTGCCATGCCGCTGCAACCGCCTGGACCATATCTCCGTGCACTATGAATCTGGCGTACCGTCCGGCCGGGATCCGGCAGACGGTATATTGTCCGCGCATCTCCTGCGGCGGTTCCTCTGATGTCTCACATGCAACGACCGTGGTATAGTCGGCTTTCTCATCCGCAGTAAAATCCGTATAGATTCCGAGAGCCTTCTCGTTCGTCTTCTTCGGAATGGAGGCGTAGATGCCTTCATTATAAAAACGGTTCCAAAGCCCGCCGATCACGGCGCCCATATCGGGAGACAGGTTGTTCGTGCGTGCAGATATCCCCACTGCGATTTTCTCTTCTAGTGTTACGATTTCATACTTCATAGTTTAGACCATCCTTTCTGGTTAAATGATGGGCTTATTCTATCAGATGAAACAGGACAACTGTATGTCATGTTTGCAGATAATTTTTGCAGATTCCTTCTGCGAATGCAAGAATCTCCTGGCGAAGTTCGGCGGGCTCTAAGAGATTCGCACTGCCGCCGAAAGAAACGATCCAGCCGATGATACTGGTCTTATCCGTGAAGCCAAAGCGAAAGAGCAGCGTGCCGTCCGGCCGGACGGTGAAGCTCTCGGGTCCGAATTCTTCGATCAGCCGCCATTTATATTCGGGCTGTATAATAGCCGTTACCTGATAGGCATAGGGGAATATATGTTCCGGGGAGAAATCAAGTGGCGGGACAGGACGCTTTTCAAAGGGATCGCCCATGATAAGATCGGTCATTCGCCTGAGCTTGAACAGCCGGAAGTCTTCTCTGGATTCGCACCAGCCCCAGACATACCAGCCTGCCCACTGGAAGATCAGGTCATAGGGTTCGATCGTCCGTGCAGATTCGCCCTTCGGCGCAAAATAGAGAAAAGACACCTTCCGTCCGGAGAGGATAGCACTGTGCAGTAATTCGATCTTGGGGGAGAGGGATTCCTTGTACCAGGAGGAGAGGTCGATCAGGATATGGGTATCCCCCGCAAGGAGATTGGAGGAACCTGCGGACAGCTTCTCCATCAATTGCGAGTATTGGCTGGATCCGCTTACACTGTCCAGGCTTCGAAGCCCGGACAGGATCGCCTGCATATCCGAAGTGGTAAGCAGGGTACGGTCGATCTTATATCCTTCCATGATAGAGACTCCGCCGTTCTGTCCAGGTTCTGTCACCAGCGGGATTCCTGCCATGCACAGGGCTTCGATATCCCGGTTGATGGTGCGGCGGGAGACTTCGAACTTCTCCGCAAGGTAGGGGGCTGTTACCTTCTCTTTCTGCAACAGAATGGACAGTATGCCGATCATTCGGTCAAGCTTCATATGGAATCACCTCTCTGGTTAAGATATTGTTATTGTATCAGATCAGCGGGGAATTGGCTACGATAGTTTTGGAAATTACTATAAAACAAAAATCGCTGTAGAATTCTCGAATTCGTGGAGTATACAGCGATTTTCTTATGTAATTATGCAATCTGATTGAGCCGGTCCTTGACTTTGCGCATCTCATTCTCGAGATGGCTGACCCTGAGGAGTAGAAGTTCCTTTTCATTCTCAACTTTTAAAGCCTCGCTTAACTTGCGGTCCAAGTTAAGGTGTCCTTCGGCAATGACCTTAATACCACGGTTCGTCTCATTTTCTAAAGTGATTTCAATGCTTGTTACCCGATTCTTAAGATCTTGAACATTCTGCTTGAGAAATTGAACATCCTGTTTGAGTTCCTGAGTCTCTTGCTTGAGAAATTGAACATCCTGTTTGAGTTCTTGAGTCTCTTGCTTGAGAATCTGAACATCCTGTTTGAGTTCTTGAGTCTCTTGCTTGAGAATCTGAACATCCTGTTTGAGTTCCTGAGTCTCTTGCTTGAGAATCTGAACATCCTGTTTGAGCTCCTGAGTCTCTTGCTTGAGAATCTGAACATCCTGTTTGAGTTCCTGAGTCTCTTGCTTGAGAATCTGAACATCTTGTTTAAGATTCTGGATGTCACCCTTGAGTTCTGTAGTATCTTTTTTCAGAGTATGAATCTCTTCTTTTATCATCTGTATATCGTCTTGAATAGGTTTGAATAAATTAGCAATTGCTTGCAGATCATCATTTGTTAATGCCATATTATCACCTCTTTCACGATTATACGGATTGTTTTGACAGTTTGTATTATATCACGCTTTAGGAAGACTGTCTATTGAATTTGTTGATATTAATTTTGCCGATATTAATTTTGCTGAGAAAAATATTTGAAATTGATATGTTTTATTGAGTTTCTATGTGATATTCTCATTTTAATGAGAGACTCTGCGATAGGAAAGGTGGGCGCATATGGAGATGATAGAGGTTCGGAATCTGAAGAAGGGATACAGGATCGCAAAGAAGAGTACAGGGATGATGGGCAGTCTAAAGCATCTGATCATGCCCCAATATGAGACCTTGGAAGCTGTGAAAGGGATTTCCTTTCGGATCAACGAGGGGGAGAGCGTGGCATTCCTGGGGCTAAACGGCGCGGGGAAATCGACGACCATTAAGATGCTGACCGGGATCATGAAGCCAAGTGACGGAACGGTCAGGATCATGGGGAAGGATCCCTTCTTAAACCGGATCGAGAATGCCAGGAGAATCGGCGTTGTGTTTGGTCAGAAGTCACAGCTCTGGTGGGATATTCCGGTCATCGAGTCCTTCCGCCTTCTCAAGAATATCTACGGTATACCAGAGGAGCATTATACCCGGAACATGGAGAAGTTCGGCGAGATCCTGGGGCTTCATGAGTTCCTGTCACAGCCGGCAAGGAAATTATCTCTGGGACAGCGGGTGAGGGCGGATCTGGCGGCTTCGCTTCTGCATGAGCCTCCCATATTGTTCCTGGATGAGCCTACGATCGGAGTGGATGTGGCGGCGAAGCAGAAGATCTATGAATTCTTGAGAGAGACGAATAGAGAGAAGAAGACTACGATTCTGCTCACCAGCCATGATATGAAGGATCTGGAATCTATTTGCCAGAGGTTGATCATACTGGAGAAGGGGAAGATCCTGTTTGATGATCCGATTGACCAATTGCTTCTTCGATACGGCGGCGGTGTGACTTTGGAAGAGATCATCATTCGGCTGTTTGGGCATGATACAGAGAACGTTGGCCATGTATCTGATTATTCAGAGGAAACTGTCTGTAATTGATAAGGGAATGGGATGGAGATGAATATATGAAGAAATATTTGGCTTACATAAGGTGCGGATTTTTGGAGGGATGTGCATACCGGAGCACATTTATCACCGGTATGCTGGCGAATTTCATCCAGGCGGTGGTATTGTACTATGTCTGGAAAAGTATTTTCACATATCAGGATGTAGTAAATGGCTATACATGGGAGATTATGAAGCAGTATGTATTCGTCGCGTTTCTGTGCAACAGCGTCTTCTCTATGGGGTTTGAGATGAGCATAGCGGAGCGTATCGTGAAGGGTGATATTATATTAGACCTCTTGAAGCCCTTGTCTTATCGGGGAATGCTTTTCTTTCGGATGCTTGGAACGGCGGGACTGGAATTTGCGGCGACTTTTGTGCTGATCGGGAGTGTCTATCTGGCGGTGAATGGCCTGCAATATCTGAGCGGGATGCGGACGGCGCTTTTTCTGATCTCGCTTTTTCTTGGCATGGGGGTGAAATTCTGTATCCAGTATCTCTTCTCGCTGCTGTGCTTTTATACGGATAATTCTTATGGAGTGACGAAGGCAAGGGAGATCCTTACCAATTTCTTCTCGGGAGCGTTGATTCCGTTGGCGATGTTTCCGGGCGTCTTAAGAGACGTTGTGAATGTTTTGCCTTTCCAGGGGATCATCTATACGCCTTGCTGCATTTTTATCGGGACGTTCTCGGCCGGAGAGAGTATGATGAGTATACTTCTGCAGATTGTGTGGATTGCTGTATTAGGTCTTCTGGGAACCTTATTCGGGAAGAAAGCATTTGGTGTGATCTCTATGTATGGAGGTTAGGTGATGAAAAAGTTCGGAGCTTATATACAATTATATATTATGTTTCAGGTACAGAATATCAAGTCTCTGGCGCAGTATCGGACAGACTTTCTGATGATGGTCTTCTTTACGCTGTTTTCCCAGGGGTGTAATCTGGGGCTGATCTGTATCATATACAGTAATATCCCGCAGGTAGGTGGATGGACGATGTGGGAGATCTTTCTTCTCTACGGATTCCTGCTGTTCTCGGAAGGGTTTATTAATTTCTTCTTCCAGGGGGCGTGGAAGATCACGAATATGATACATATGGCAGAACTAGACCGGTTCCTGGTAAGGCCGGTGCCGGTAGGGCTGCAACTTCTGACGGCGAAGATTGATTTTGACGGACTGAATAAGATGATCATTGCCATAGCGGTAATGGCGGTTGGATTTGGGCGATGCGGGATGGAGTGGAATGTGCTTAAGGCTACAGTATTCTGTATCTTCCTGGCGGAGGCGTGTGTGATAAGAGTGTGCATGATCTGGATTGCGAGCTGTATATCCTTCTGGATGGAAGGGAAGAAGAACAGCCTGAATTATTTCGTGATCTCATTGGGAGAGATGGCGAAGTATCCGATGGTGATCTATCCGCCCATTTTCCAGGGAATCTTCGGATATCTGATTCCCTATGCGTTCGTCAGCTTCTATCCGGTCGGTTATCTGTTGGGCAAAGAAGGAACCAGGGCGGGGGCGCTTGGGATCTCGTTCTTCTGCGTGCTTATGCTTGCAGTGTCCTGCATGGTGCTGAAACGCGGGCTTGCGAATTATGAGAGCAGCAGCTATTAAGCTGTGGGATTTTTGCATTTCTACTTGTCTTTATTATCAAATGCATATACTATAATAGAGAGAAGATAGAAATGAGGTGGGGGAATGGCATATTTACGAAGAAAGGTAGATTATTTTCTGGAAGAATGGAAAGCAGATGAGTCCAGGAAGCCGTTGATACTGAAAGGGGCGCGCCAGGTAGGGAAGACGGAATCCATCAGGCATTTTGGGGAAAGGAGTTATGAACATCTTATTGAGATTAATTTTGTTGAAGAGCCGAAGTACAAGATGATCATTGAAGATGGATTCAAAGCAGAAGATATTATCAAGAATATATCCAGGATAGATCCGTCAAAGGAATTCGCAGAGGGAAATACATTGATTTTTTTTGATGAGCTGCAAGAATTTCCTGAGATCGTCACGTCGCTTAAGTTTTTTAGTATTGACGGAAGATTTGATGTGATATGCAGCGGTTCTATGCTTGGGATACAATACAAAAGAATTGAAAGTAACAGTGTTGGTTACAAGACGGACTATCAGATGTATTCGATGGATTTTGAAGAGTTCTTATGGGCAAAGGGGTATAAGGATTCTTTTATAGATGAACTTTTAGAATATATGACTGAGCAAAAAGCCTTAAGTGAGCTAATGATGTCGGTTTGCAGCGGGGCGTTTCTTGATTACTGTATATTGGGGGGAATGCCGGCAGTCGTGAGAGATTACATTTTGAAGAATACGTTCGAGGGATCACTGGTTACGCAGCGGCAGCTTATTGAAGATTACAAGGAGGATATCCGCAAATACGCGGAGGGAATGGATCAGACACGGATATTGAATGTGTTTAACCAGATTCCGGTTCAGCTTGCGAGAGAGAACAAGAAGTTCCAGATATCGAAGGTTGCAAAGGAAGCGAGATTCAAGGATTACAGAGGATGTATCGAGTGGCTGCATGATTCAGGAATTATCAATCTCTGTTATTGCCTTCATTTCCCGGAATTACCGCTGAGAGGGAATTATGACGAAATGAAATATAAGCTGTATTTTGCAGACAGTGGTCTGCTAGTCTCTATGTTGGACGACGAATCACAGGATGATCTGCGGGCGAATAAGAATATGGGGGTTTATAAAGGCGCTCTTTATGAAAATGTGGTCGGTGAAGCGCTTGTCAAAAGCGGGTATGAACTTTATTATTATAAACGCGAAGATTCCACTTTGGAAGAAGATTTTTTTGTACGGACAATGTCCGGGTTGATTCCGGTTGAAGTGAAATCAACGAACGGAAGGTCAAAATCACTCCGCACGCTGATCGAGAGCGAGAAATATCCAGATATCTCTTGTGGGATAAAATTTACATCGGGAAATATAGGGTATAGCGATAAGATCTATTCTTTCCCGTATTTCTGCGCTTTTTTGTTGAAGCGGTATTTGAAACAAAGGTAATTCGATTGAATGCGGTTGAAAAAAGTTATATAAAGTTATATAATAAATGAAAAGTTATATAGGGTTATATAGAGTTATATAAGAGGTGATGCCGGTGAATAATCCTTTTACATTGTCATTTGGGAAAAAGCCATTACAGTACATTTCCCGTATCATGCAGACGAATCAGATTATAGAGAGTTTTAATGCGGAGATTCCTTCTAATCAGATCTTTATGATCACAGGCGTCAGGGGATCTGGAAAGACCGTTATGATGACGAATATAGCAGATGAAATACGGGCAGATGAAAGCTGGATAGTGGTTGAACTTAATCCTATGCGGGATTTGCTGCAAAGTCTGGCAGCAAAGATATACGGCATTCCCGAGATGCATGCGAGATTTTTAAAGGCCAGATTGGATTTTTCGGCGTTTGGGCTTGGAGTGTCCATTGAAGATGCTGTTCCGGTTACAGATATAGAGAGTGTCATCGAACGGATGCTGGAGCAGATCCAACAGGATGGGAAACGATTGCTGATCACCATTGATGAAGCAGCTAACTCAGAGAATATAAGGATTTTTGCAAGTTCTTTCCAGATTTTCATTAGGCGTGATTATCCCATATATCTGCTGATGACAGGGTTGTATGAGAATCTATATGATCTGCAGAATGATAAGTCTCTCACATTCTTATACCGGGCTCCCAAGCTTATGCTGGAGCCTTTGAATTACACGGCTGTACGAAAGCATTACATGGATATATTCGGTCTGGATATGGAGACGGCAGAGAAGATGACAGTTTTGACAAAGGGGTATCCTTTTGCATTTCAGGTATTAGGGTATCTTTATTGGGAAAACCGTGAAAAAGACATTGATGATATACTGCCGGAATATGACCAATACCTGGAAGAATATGTTTATGGGAAAATATGGTCGGAACTCTCTGAACTGGATAAGAAGGTGCTTCTTGAGATTTCGGTAAATCAGGAGAGCAGGGTACTCTGTATCAGAGAACGATTGCAGATGAAGTCAGAATTGTTCGCGGTATACCGTGAGCGGCTGAAGAGAAAGGGGGTAATAGATACCCGGGAATATGGGAAGATCCGTCTGTTGCTGCCGCGATTTGCAGAATTCGTAAAGCTGCAGCAGATATAGATGCTTACATCTTCTTCCTGTAAGCAGAAGGCGGCATCCCATAATAGGACTTAAAAGCGGCCGAGAACTGAAATGGATTGGCATATCCCAGTGATCCGGCGATCATGGATACAGAATAATCCGTCAGATCCAACAGCATAGAAGCCTGAGACATACGGATAGAGCGCAGATAATCACTGGGCGTCTGTCCGTATGTTTTCTTGAATACGGCGCACAGGTAATTGGGATGAATATTCAAGGATGCGGCAACATCCTGCATCTTGATCGGTTCGGTGTAATGGGTATCCATGAATGCTTTTGCCAGGAGTGCCGGGGAATTCTTCTTAGGGTTGATCGTATCCTCCGGAATCTGGGATCTCAACAGATCAGAGAAGAAGTTCAGCATCCGGCTGTTTGCTTTCAGGGAATCAGAGAGTCCGAGAATCGCGGTGAATTGTTCGCCCGGGAAGACGTCTTTGTCATATTGGGAGTAGCCGGCGACCCTCCTGTCTGTTACGGAGATAATGGATAAGAGATTCTGCTCGACCTCATTGAGAGGCATCTTGAATTCAATTACGTTCTCATCGCCGAATAAAAGGGAGAGAAAGGGATTGGCGGTATTGGTATAGAATCCGACCCATCCGTATGTCCATGGATCCGTCAGGGAGGCGTAGTATCTGGCGGATACGCCTGCCGGGATATAGAATGCCTGTCCTGCATGCAGGTTGGAGAGCTTATGTCCTGTCTCGAAGAAACCATTTCCGCCCAATATGAAATGGATCAGATGATAGGGACGCGAGTCGATATGATAAGAATAGCCGGGTGCGCACTCCTGTATTCCGCAGTGGTTCAATTGAAGTGAGAATCTGCTCACGTCTGTTCTATCCAGGAAAATGTCTCTGTTGCCGATCATGGCTGTCTCCTTTCTGAATGATTAGGATCCGCTTGATTTGTAGTGCCGCACGCCGAACTTCCAGAATAGTATAGCCGGAATCAGGAACCAGCATGCCAGAAGGGGAAGGAACATGAAGATCAGTTCCTTCCTCCGCCCCAGTATATAGAGCAGGGGATAATACTGTATCAACGCATAAGGTACGATGAATGTGGCGAACAGAAGCATCTTCTCCCCATATACGCCAACGGGATACTTGCCGAATTCTCTGGCGCCGTCCGTGAATATATTCATGAATTCCAGGCTCTCTAATGTGAAGAAGCAGAATGCGGCATAGATCAGGAACAGTGCGGTAAAGACAGCCGTGCCTCCGATCAGCATAAAGATTACGGTAAGCGCTTTGGAAAAGCTCCAGGCAATGTCACTCTGAATAATTCCGTATATGAACATCACAACAGCCTGCAGCATTCTGCCGAACCGGGTGAGTTCGAATTTGCTCCCCAATACCTGGATGATCTCATTCTGAGGGCGCACCAGAACTCTGTCGAATTCTCCGCTTCTTACCATACCGGAGAATTGATCGAACCCTCTGGCGAACATTTCCGCAAGGGAGAATTCCATCAACATGACGGAGAAGCACAGAAGCACTTCGCTGTAGGTGAAGCCTTCCACCTTGGAGAATCTCTGGAACATGAAGAACACGCCCAGAAATGCGGTGAAAGAGACCAGGAACTGCCCTGCGGCAGTCAGGAAAAAGGAAGTCTTGTACTGCATTACACACCGGATATTGATGGACACATAATGAAGATAAAGGCGGATGGATCTCATATATTAACCTCCTTGAACGGTAACCCGCTTCTGTGCCAGACGGCAGAGTGCGTTCCCGGCAAATGTGATAGCTGTAAGCCAGAATACCTGCAGGAATACAGCCCTTTTCATCTCATAGCTGCTCATGCTTCCTCCGTAGATTCTAAGAGGAACATTCTGCATGGATGCGAACGGCAGAAGTTCCATGATCCGCTGCATTTTCTCCGGAAAGAACGGCAGCGGGATCAATGCCCCTGCAAAGAAATCTGAAGCGGAATCGAATATCAGCCGGAGTCCTGCAGGTGATATGGTAAAAAATGCCAGGATATAGACCAGCATACAGAGCGATACGGTCATCAGCAGTCCGAGAACCAGTGTGATCAGAAACAGGATAAAGTGCTTAAGGCTTGCCGGCGCCGCAAGACCGTAAGGGTGCGGCAGGAAGGCGGCCACGATCAGGATGGGAAAGCTCCTTAATACGGCTCTTGACAGACGTGTTGCGATACTTCTTGCAAACCACATGCGGTAGACGCTGACCGGCCGGCACATCTCGTAGGCGATATCTCCGTTTACGATGGCATCAAAGATCTCATTCTCCATCATCCATACCGCGAACAGGGCGAGAAATGCCTGCTGCAGCCACAAGTATGATGCAGTAGCGGAAAAGCTCATGGGGAAGGCGCCTGCGTCCGCCCGGTAGAAGGCGGCGAATATCATGATCTCCATGAATCCCCACGCAAACTGGGTTGTGATTCCGCCAAGGGCGGCCGCTCTGTATTGCAGGCCCATGGTGAATCTCAATCGAAAGAAAGATAAATATTTTTTCATGTTCGTAGTCCTCTATGATACCAATATATCAGATATCGTATGTACGGTACAGCTCGGCTACCGTCTCGTCAATATTCTCACCGCCTCTTTTGATATCATTAAGTGTACCGTCCATAAGGATCCGTCCCTTTCCGATCAGGATGATACGGCTTGCCAGTGCTTCGATGTCCTGCATGTCGTGGGTAGTGAGTATCACGGTGGTGCCGTGGGTCTGATTCTGCTTTAATATGAAGTCGCGGACGGCAAGCTTCGACACGGCGTCCAGTCCGATCGTGGGTTCGTCAAGGAACAGGATCCGCGGGCGGTGCAGAAGAGAAGCAGCGATCTCACAGCGCATCCGTTGACCAAGGGAAAGCTGTCTTGCAGGAGAGCGCAGTAACTCCGTCAGATTCAGTAATTCGGTTAATTCTTCAAGGCTCTGTCTGTACAGGGGTTCAGTAATAGAATAGATGTCCTTTAATAATTCAAAGGAATCTATGACCGGAACATCCCACCACAGTTGGGAACGCTGACCAAACACGACGCCGATCTCCTGTACGTGCCTGATCCGGTCCTTATACGGAACTCTGCCGTCTACAAGGACTGTTCCGTGATCGGGGGTTAATATTCCGCTTAGAATCTTGATAGTAGAGCTCTTACCGGCTCCGTTGGGTCCGATGTAGCCGACCATCTCGCCGTCGCCGATGGTAAAGGTCACATTATCCAGTGCACGGATCACTTCATATTCCCGGTGGAAAAGAGCTTTCAAAGCTTCGCCGAAGCCGGCGTTTCTTTTTGCAATCTTGTACGATTTGCATACATGTTCCATCGTAATCATTCTTGCTTCCTCCTGGTAGTTATATTCGCATATCTTGCCAAGTCGGTTTGGTTGCATTCTGATTATATCACACAGGCGCTGTCTGGTAAAGTATATAATTTGCCTTGCTTTTTTAGTCGGAGGCATTGTAGAATAGTTATGGAAAATTTAGAAAATAATTTACAGATCATGCAAGGATTTGCGTAAGACAATCGTATTATAAGTAGAACAAAGTAATAAGCAATTGCCAGGAGGGTTATAAAGCAAATGAAGAAAAAGGCCATATTAGGAGTAGCAGGAGTATTATCGTTGGTAATGGGAACGACAGTGTTCGCGTCAGATTTCTCGACTGGGTACATGGGTAGGATGCCGCTGCACAATTTCAGGGCATGCCCATATGTGGATGTATCGAGGAATTATATGCGCCCGGCATCGGGGATCTGCTTGGCGGACAGGTGTGATTTCGGGAACTGTAATTTCATAGACGGCAACTGGGTTGGATCTTGCGGCAATTATGTAGATGAAGACCAGAACGGCGTATGTGATAATTACACAGGTCAGGGCAACGGCGCGGGTTCTGGTGCTGGTTACGGCGGAGGCTCTGGTGCGGCGAATAATTATACGGAGCCGGTATACACAGAACCGGTATATACGGAACCAGTATACAATGAGCCGGTCTACAATGATACGGGCAATTATGGGAACCAGGGTTACTGCGGCGGAGGCTATAACGGTCAGGGCTATGGCGGAGGCTATGGCGGAGGCCATCATGGGGGCGGACACGGATGCCGCCGTTAGTCAATGGTACAGAGTGAAGGAAGGGGCAGCGGCAGTGATGGCCGCTGCCTTGTTTGCCGTTCTATAGAAATGAGGAGGTGATGCGTCATGCGGAGTGAGGCAGAGATCAACCATGCCGTGGAGACGTATGCCGATATGATCCGGCGGGTCTGCTTCTATCATCTGAAGAATCAATCGGATACGGAAGACGTGTTCCAGAATGTTTTCTTAAAATACATGCTGTCTAATGAATCCTTTTACGACAGCGAACATGAAAAGGCATGGCTGCTCCGCGTATCCATCAACGCCTGCAAAGATTATCTGAAGAATTTCTTCAGACGCAATGTGGTTCCGCTGGAGCTGCTTAGTGAGACGGAGGCAAAGGAGAGCGGGGATGACCACGAGGTTTTAGAGGCGGTGCTGTCTCTTCCGGTGAAATATAAGGACGCAATATACCTGCATTATTATGAGGGATACTCGGCGGCTGAGATTGGGAACATAATCGGGAAAAAGGAGAATACGGTATATTCTCTGCTTTCCAGGGGGCGGATGATGTTAAGAGATAAGCTGGGAGGTGATGGATTTGACCAATAGAATACAGGATGCATTTGATCATATCAGGGCAGATGCAAGTCTTAAGGAATCGACAAAGCAGTTCTTGTATGACAAACGGACTGGCAACAGATATCCGCGGCGCCGTCCGGCGATGCGGTATGCGGTCTCAATGATCTGTGCGGTATTGATTCTCGCAGCAGGCGCGGCAGGGTATTCCTGGGTGCGGATGCCGGTTTCTTATGTAAGTATCGATGTCAATCCGTCCATTGAGCTGGGGCTGAACCGTTTTGACCGAGTTGTGTCGGCCAAAGCGTATAATGCGGAAGGAGAGGCGATCTTAGATGAATTGTCTCTGAAATGGAAAAGGTATACGGATGCGCTGCATGCGGTGATAGAGTGTGAGGGTATGCGCGCGTATCTGGCGGACGGTGAGGAACCGGTCCTTGCGGTGGCTGCGGATCAGACGCGTGGGCAGGAATTGGAGCAGGGAGTAAGGCGCTGTTCGGGGCATATGAGGCATCATTGTCAGAATGTCAGCGTGGATCTTGACATGGCGTCTCAGGCGCATCACAGTGACCTGTCGGTCGGCAAATATTATGCGTATCTCCAGTTATCCCAGTATGACAGTTCTGTGACTGTAGATGACTGCAGGGAAATGAGCATGGCCGAGATCAATGCAAGGATCAGCGAGTATGAGCAGACGGATGATGAAGAAGATGCCGGGAATACGGACAATGAATCTGGGTATGATGAGAATACGGGCGGATGTAATCTGGATTCCTGTGACGGGAACGGCGGGGGAATGCCGTCTCATCAGAGGAGACACCATCACCGGAATGGGGGACATGAATAAGATAACATAACAGAGGCCTCTTTCGAGGCCTCTAATTTGATTGTCTGGCTTTTACTTTTGCAAGCAGAGCTTCTTGCAAAACCTGTGAAAAATTGATGTTCATTTCTAAAGCGGCAGTATTAAGCCAGGCTGGAATGGTAAGAGTTTTTCTGACGGCCTTTTCAAAATGTTGTTTCGCGTATGTGTCAACATCAACGGAAACTATATTGACAAATGCTTCACACATGGGGGTATCCGGATCGATCTCTTTAGCAACTGCTATGGGATCAATATCAGATAAGCTGGAAGGGGTAGGAATGGGATCTCCGTCCATCTGGCATGTATGGAGATATCCAGCCAGACAGTCCACCGCCATCTCCATTGCTTCTTCAAAAGTATCTCCTTGTGTGGCCAGCCAATTCAAATCAGGAAACACAACAGAGTAGCTGCCTTCTTCATGAAAGAAGCAAGCAGGGTACATGGATAGCATAATATTCACCTCCTAGATTACTTCGGGAACAAGGAATGGGAGCCTACGATATCCCAGCCTGTTTTTTTATTGAATATTCTGTCTTCCTGTTAAGGTCTTTGCCTTTATGAAAGGGTATGGTGACCTTGCCAGGTTTTATCGGATGTATGTAATTCTTATGGGAGCCTACCTGGTTCTTAAAAATCCATCCGTCCGCAAGGATTAGCTTCTCCATCTCTCTTGGTTTCATTGGCATAGTGTGATCCTCCTTGCATTTATATATTATCTTATAATGCGCATGATGTCAATGCGCATTATAAACTTATTCCCGAAGCTTCGCCCCTTTCATATTCACGCAGGAATGCAGGTAAGAACCGGTCACCACGATCCAGATGACGGCTACCACCACGATCGCCATGATCCCGGTATCGAAGAACAGGTGCCCGAGCATGGTGAACACAAGCAGGATAGGGATCCAGGTGTTTATAGCGGAATAGGTTTTATATGCACTCTGGTAGATCAGCTCCTTTTGTGCTTCATCACAGCTGTCGAGCCATTGCTGGCGGAATTTCCTGGATGACGGGTCGCCCTTTTGGTCGGGATGGATGGCCTGAACTGTCTTGATGTAGCGTGTCTGGTAGAAGCCGTTGTAGGCATAGCATCCAAGGAATACCAGACAGGCTGCCAGCATATTCTTATGGTTGCCGTCGGTAATGTATTTGACGGAATATCCGGCGGATAATATCAGGACACAGAATACCTGGGACAAGATATTGGACATAACTCCAAAGGCCCCGGTCTTCTCCTCCTCGTACTCCCAGCGGTCGCATTCTTCGTCCTCCGTCTCACGGATCTTCTCACCGATAGCACGGAGCCTTCGGATGCTGCGTTCTCCTAAGATAATGGTTGCTATAGTGATGATCAGCAGGGCGGGCAGCATAATACGCTGGATGAAGGACAGGATATCTGTCATTCCTGTCTGGATATCATCAGTCCTGCCTCCTAACAGGAGCATCGACAGCAATCCCAGGACTGCGCCGAACAATGCGGCTGCCAGCATGATGAGCCCCGTTTTCTTGTATGAATTCGTCTTCTTTGGTTCTTGGTTATCTCTTGTCATGATTCTTCGTCCTCCTTATATTCAAAGATATCTTCTACTGTTACCTGGCAGATCTTCGCAAGCTTCAATGCCAGGGTTACTGACGGCGAATAATCGCCTCTTTCGATCAGGCTGATCGTCTGTCGGGACACTCCGGCAAGCTTGCCAAGCTCCGTCTGGTTGATTCCCATCCGGGAGCGGTATTCCTTCAGATAGTTCAATAGTGCCAATCCATCATCTCCTGTCTGTTTGGTATTTCGACGCCGTTTTGTGATTTTTGTATTTGACAACTTTGTTTGTCAAATACAGTATAGCATTGACAAATATAGTTGTCAACAAGCTGAATGAAATTTTGACAACTTTTTTTGTCAAAATGAAATCTGGAAGGTCAAGAGGATAGGCTGGTGCTCTAGCCGGGTGGAGTACCAGTACACATATTAGCTGCAAAAAACGTTGCATAAATGACAGTGATGGATATATAATATGATACAAGCGTCCCAAGGTCATGCGTTTCATGCTTGCATGAAAAATATGGATTTGAGGTGTTGTTTTAGGATTGGAATACGAAAAAGAGGAGGATAACAGAATGAACATGATTCAGGATGTGATGGATTACATCAGAGGTTATGATGAAGAAATAGGAAACGCGCTTGATCTGGAACTGAACCGGCAGAGAAGGAACCTGGAGCTGATTGCTTCGGAGAATATCGTAAGCCCGGCGGTAATGCTGGCGATGGGTACGGTTCCGACGAATAAATATGCGGAAGGATATCCGTCGAAGCGTTATTACGGAGGCTGCGAACATGTGGATATCCTGGAAGAGCTGGCGATCAAGAGAGTGAAGGAACTGTTTGGCTGCGACCATGCGTGCGTACAGCCTCATTCCGGGGCGAATGCCAACAATGCGGTCTATCAGGCATTGCTGCAGCCGAAAGATACGGTGATGGGGATGAACCTGGCGCACGGCGGGCACCTCACCCATGGCTCTCCGGTTAATATGTCGGGGCTTCTGTATCATTTTGTACCGTATAATGTAAATGATGAGGGATTCCTGGATTATGACGAGATCAGAAGGATTGCCAGGGAATGTAAGCCGAAGATGATCGTCGCAGGCGCGTCTGCCTACCCAAGGGAGATACGTTTTGATATATTTGCGGATATCGCAAAAGAGGTTGGGGCATATTTGTTCGTAGATATGGCGCATATTGCCGGACTGGTCGCGGCAGGGCTTCACCAGAGCCCGGTTCCCTATGCGGACGTGGTGTCAAGCACGACCCATAAGACCTTAAGGGGACCAAGAGGCGGCATCATCCTGTGTAAGGACGAGCATGCGAAGGCTATCGATAAGGCGATCTTCCCGGGAACCCAGGGCGGGCCGCTGATGCATATCATAGCGGCAAAGGCCGTCTGTTTCGGGGAGGCGTTAAAGCCGGAGTTTAAGCTGTACCAGGAGCAGGTTGTGAAAAATGCCGGGGCGCTTGCAGACGCGATGATAGCAGAAGGCTTCGATCTTGTCAGCGGCGGCACGGACAATCATCTGATGCTGGTTGACCTTAGGAATATGGGGATTACCGGCAAGGAACTGCAGAACCGCCTGGATGAGGTCTATATCACGGTCAACAAGAATGCGGTGCCGAACGATCCGGCAAGCCCGTTCGTGACCAGCGGTATCCGTGTCGGCACACCGGCGGTTACCACAAGAGGACTTAAGGAAGAGGATATGAAGACGATCGCAAGGCTGATCAGGATGACGGTGACGGATTATGATACGAAGGCGGAGGAGATTCGCGGCGAAGTCAACCGAATCTGCGAGAGATATCCGCTGTATATATGATACGGTGTAAAGGTTCAGAAGCGGAAGGAGCGGCGGATATCATGATGAGTAAGAACAGTATAGAGGAATTTGCCGGCGGCCTGTCTTCGGCAAAGCCTGTTCCGGGCGGCGGCGGAGCCTGTGCGGCGGCGGGAGCATTTGCGGCAGCGCTCGGAATGATGGTGGCGAATCTGACGGTGGGAAAGAAGCGGTATGCGGAAGTGGAAGAGGAGATGAAGGAGATCCTGATTCGTCTCGGAGTATTGAGAGATCAGTTGTTAGAACTGATCGATAAGGATGCCGAGGCCTTTGAACCACTCTCAAGGGCGTACGGGCTTCCCAGGGAGACGCCAGAGCAGCGGGAAGAGAAGGAGCGTGTTCTGGAAGCAGCGCTGTACGAGGCGAGCATGGTTCCTATTGAGATCATGGAGAGGATCCTGGAAGCAATGGGGGATCTGGAGATCTTGAGTAAGAAGGGCAGCCGGATCGTGATCAGTGATGCCGGCGTGGGTGTGCTCTTTGCGCAGGCCGCGCTTGACGGAGCGTCCCTGAATGTATTTATCAATACGAAGCTTATGAAGGATCAAATCACAGCGCAGAGAATCGATAAGAAGGCAGAGGATATGATACGGCAGGGGCAGGAATACAAAGACAGAATTTATTCAACGGTAATGTCGCAGATCCGATAATGTTCCGTTTGGACGGAAAGCGGACGGAGCAGTCGGCAGAAAAGAGGTTAAAATGAGTAAGATCATGCAGGGGACAGACGTAGCGAAGGCTATGAAGGAAGAATTGATCTTGAAAGCGGAGGAGCTGAAGCAGAAAGGAGTGATTCCCGCGCTTGCAATCGTGAGAGTGGGCGCGCGTCCGGAAGACCTGGCTTATGAACGGGGAGCAAGGAAACGGATGGAGCTTGTGGGGATCACCTGCAAGGTAATGGAACTGCCGGAGGATATCGGCCAGGAGGAATTTGAACGGGCATTTTCCCGGGTAAACGCAGACCCTAATATTCACGGCATCCTGTTATTCCAGCCGCTTCCCGGGCATCTGGACGCGAATCCTGTAAAGGTGATGATTGATCCATTAAAGGATGTAGACGGCATGAGCCCTGTGAATATCGCGAAGGTATTCGCAGGAGATGAGACCGGATTCGCCCCATGTACGGCGGAGGCTGTTGTGGAGATACTTCGGTATTACGGTATCGGACTTGAGGGGAAGCGGGTAACCGTGGTAGGAAGGAGCATGGTGGTGGGAAGGCCGTTGGCTATGCTGCTGCTTCGGGAGCATGCGACGGTTACGATCTGCCATACGCGGACAGCCGAACTTGAGGCAGAGTGCCAAAACGCCGAGATTCTGGTGGCGGCAGCCGGGAAGGCAAGGATGATCTCGGGAGAGATGATTAGAGAAGGAGCGGTCGTGGCGGACGTGGGTATCAATGTGGATGAGAACGGGAAGCTCTGCGGCGATGTGGATTACGAGGCGGCAGAGACGAAGGCCGCTTACTTAAGTCCGGTTCCGGGCGGGGTGGGAAGCGTCACTTCTTCGGTGCTGGCGAAGCATGTGATAAGGAGCGCAGATTATTTTGCAAAGAATGCTTGCAAGCACTGCAGAGGTGTGGTAGTATAAAGCATATATTTGGCAATAATTTCGGATAGAAAACTCCAAGGAAGGAAATACTTGGAGTTTTTCTAAATTAATAAAGAATTCATAAAGGGGGAATAGTATGTATGATACTATCAATGCAATAGTAAAAAGTGTGAACAGCGTTGTGTGGGGCTGGGGGATGATCATCCTGCTGCTTGGAACACATGTATTCATGACGGTCCGTACAGGATTCATCCAGAGATTCACGGTCAGCAAGGGTATTAGGCTGTCGGTTGCGAAGGATCCGGATGCGGAGGGCGAAGTATCACAGTTCGGAGCGCTTACGACGGCGCTGGCGGCGACTATAGGTACCGGTAATATCGTCGGCGTCGGTACGGCAATCGCACTTGGCGGGCCGGGAGCAGTCTTATGGTGCTGGCTTACCGGTGTGTTCGGCATCGCGACGAAGTATGCGGAGTCCTTCATCGCGGTAAAATACAGGGTGAAGACGGAAGACGGCCGTATGCAGGGAGGAGCCATGTACGCGTTAGAGCGCGGGCTTAATATGAAGTGGCTTGGAATGTTATTTGCCTTCTTTGCAGCGTTTGCATCCTTTGGGATCGGATGTGCGACTCAGGTCAATGCCATTGCGGAGATTTGTGATACGAACTTCCATATTCCAAGAACCATTGTCGGTGTCGCGATCGGCGTGCTGACGGCGATCGTGATCTTTGGCGGCATCAAATCCATCGCACGGGTCTGCGAGAGACTGGTTCCGTTTATGGCGGTATTCTATGTCCTTGGCTGTATCATTATCCTGTGTATGAATTATGATTACATAATCCCGGCACTCCGTGTGATCTGCAAGCTTGCATTCGCACCGGGCGCGGCGGCAGGCGGTCTTGTGGGAAGCGGTATCCGGATGGCGATCCAGTATGGAGTAGCAAGGGGCCTGTTCTCCAATGAGTCGGGTCTTGGTTCTGCACCGATCGCGGCAGCGGCGGCACAGACCAGGAATCCGGTGCGCCAGGCGCTGGTGTCCTCCACGGGAACGTTCTGGGATACGGTCGTGGTATGTCTGATGACAGGACTGGTGCTGGTGACGACGATCATGAAGAACCCGGGGATCAATGCGGATTCTATCGATAACGGCGGGCAGCTTACCACATTGGCATTCGGACAGATCCCGTATCTCGGGCCGATCATACTGACACTTGGTATTATTACATTTGCATATTCGACGATTCTTGGATGGGCATATTACGGCGAGCGGTGCGTGGAATATTTCTCGGGCAAGGCAGGTCTGCTTCCGTACCGTATCCTGTATATCGCGGTGGCAGTGATCGCTCCGGTGGTAGCGCTTGATCTTGTGTGGCTGATTGCGGATACGCTGAACGCGCTGATGGCAATCCCCAATCTGGTGGCTGTATTGCTGCTGTCGAATGTGATCGTCAGGGATACAAGGAAATATATCAGGGATCTGGATGCGAAGGATGACACGCAGATTCCGGTAGTCAGGCGATAAAGAAAGGGAAGAATAGTATGAGTGATGAAGTGAGACGTATAAAGCGGGAATTGGCCTATGAGGGGACGATTCTCAATGTGTATCGGGATTATATGGAATTTGCGAACGGCAATCATGCGGTGTGGGATTACATTCATCATGACGGTGCGGCGGCTGTCGTACCAGTAATGGATGATGGACGTCTCCTGATGGTGAAGCAGTATCGGAACGCGCTGGAGAGGGATACTCTGGAGATTCCGGCAGGGAAGCTGGACGCGCCGGGAGAACCGGGACTTGAGTGTGCAAGCCGGGAGCTGGAGGAGGAGACCGGATACCGGTCCGAGAATCTGGAATGGCTTATCACGCTTCGGACGACGGTTGCATTCTGTAATGAACGGGTGGAGATCTTCGTGGCGAAGGATCTGATCCCGTCCCATCAAAATCTGGATGAGGATGAATTCGTGGATGTGAAGGCGTATTCTGTCCAGGAGCTGAAAGAGATGATCTTCACAGGGAAGATCGAGGATTCCAAGACCATTGCGGCGATTCTGGCTTACGAATCGAAATATCTGAGATAGTATAACGAATATATTTATTTCCCCGGCATATAATGAAGTATCTGTAACAGTGGGAGGAATGCTTGTGAGGATACATGAGAACAAGAAGTTCTTGATCATTTTTTGTATGCTGGGGTTTTTTGCCGGAATCATCTATGCGAATCTGATGTCAGAGGATACGATCGCGGGTATGGGTATCTTCAGTGAATTTTTCCTGAATCAGTACAGTCAGGCGGAGATTGATATGACAGAATACCTGTGGTATGTGGTGAGAGTCCGTGCTGTACCTCTTATATTGGTGGCGGCGCTTGGATGTACCAGGCTCAGGAAAGGGATTGCGGCCGGATTCCTGGCATGGACAGGCTTTGGCGGCGGAATGATCATGACTTCGGCTGTCCTTAAGATGGGACTTAAGGGGCTGATCCTGTGCCTGATTGCGTTGACGCCGCATTTTGTATTCTATGCGGCGGGGTTCATGGTTCTGCTGTGGTATCTGTTTACCTATCCGGAAGCCAAATGGAATCCGTCTAAGATGATCAGTATGGTGTTATTTATCATCGTCGGTATTCTGCTGGAGTGTTATGTGAACCCGATCATCATGGAATTGTTCTTAAAGACGCTTTAGTGTATTGTCTGCATTATATATGGCCTATAATGCAGACGGAAGTCCGTATTCATACCATGTCCGCAATACCCGGGACAGGCAGTATTCGGCATGGATGATCTGATACAGCCCGGGGCTTGCGGCCTTAAGCCTGCCGGGATCGATGATATACTGCCAGAATCCCTCGGCGAAGAATTCCATCTCGTCTCTTACGCAGTCCGATCCGTATGTCCGGATAAAGGAAGCGCTCTCTGACTGGTAGATGGACTTGAATGTGTCAGTATAGGAAGGAAGGCCTACATAGAAATCAAACCAATGCCCAATCTCGTGGATGGGTGACTGAGAAGCAGCGTCTGACCGTGATTCGATCAGGATACGCTGCTCTTCGTAGTTTGTGGTCGCCATGACCTGGTTGTATTTCCCTTTGTAGTAGGTCTGTCCGATATTCTTATCCGTCACATAGATACCCCAGCCCTCTCTTACAAATGCATCCTGGAGATACGGCGGCAGTAACGCGAGCTGCTGGTTGACAATCGCTACGATCCCGTCGTCTGCATTGCCGTCCTTCTGGCATTGGATGGAGGATAGGGGGTCGTCCACATGATCCGGTCCAAATGCGATGTCCTGTACCTGCTTAGGGTTAAGCTTCGCGGCGCGGACGGAAGCTTCGGCCGCTTCCTTCTGCTGCCGGATCCCCAGAGCAACGAAAGCTGTGAGGATGATGATCAGCAGCAGGAGGAAATATATGAGTCCGTTTTTATTCTTTTCCTGTGTCTTCATAGATGTCTTTATGGAACCTCCCAAATTCTTATACGAAATTATTTTAAAGGATTTGGCGGTTTCTGTCCAGAGAATACCGAATGTTCACAAACATTTCAAAATTATGCGGATGAATGAGCAGGCTGCTGATCTTTCAGCTGGATTTCCGCAGATAATATTGCAGGTACAGCAGGCAGAACAGGAAGATCAGGATCTGGCTTGCCAGAAGCCCCCACAGATATCCTTCGATCCCGAAGATTGGGATCAGGAGGAAGACGCTCGCGATCCGTATGCCGAGACTTGCAGAATTAATGCTGAAGGAAAGCGTTGTCTTTCCGATTCCGTTGATCATGCTGATCAGGGTGTTGTTGGTGTACAGGAACGGGCAGATCCAGGCTAGGGTAATGATATAATCCCCTGCCATGGAGCTGTGGAACAGAAAGGCTCCGATCCATTCTCCAAAGGTAAGAAGACTTACACAGCAGATGCTTCCAAGAAAGATGCAGGAGTAGGTGACCTTGCCTACCAGATTGGACAGTTCCCGGCGGTTGTTGAGTGTCTGTATCTCTGCCACCGTGGGGAGAAGCATGGTGGATACGGAATTGGTGATCGCGGATGGAAAAAGGATGCAGGGCAGGGCCATGCCGGTCAGTACCCCGTAGGTACCAAGCGCTTCCGAGAGCGGCATTCCGTGGGCTTGAAGCCTTACAGGGATGGATACGGCCTCGATGCTCTGCAGGACATTTAAGAGCACCCGGCTTGCGGTTAAGGGGACGGAGAGCGTAAGCAGTTCGCGGCTGTGCCTTAAGGAACCGCGCAGGCGGAACCGCGCTAGGGTCTTTAAGACTTTTTTGCCGGTCAAAGCCCTGAGACAGAAGACGGAAGAAGCGATCTCTCCCGCGATCAGGCCTGTAACGGCGATAGCGACGCCAAAACGGATCCCGTGGTTGATTCCGTACAGATAGAGCAGGCAGACGCTGAAGATCCGTACGGTCTGCTCTATGAACTGGGATATGGCGGGGATTCCGGTCTGCTTCAGCCCGAAGTAGTAGCCGCAGATACAGCTATGAACAGATGCAAACGGAAATGCATAGGAGAGGATGATGAGCAGGTTTTCGCACCGCGGTTCCTTAAGAAAAACTTCGGATATGGGAACGGCGTATTTCTGTAAAAGAAGAGTGACGATAACAGAGAGGGAGACGGACAGGAGAAGGCTTGTATATAGGATCTCCCTTGCTTCCCGGCGTTTTCCCTGTGTGATCCGGGCGGCAACACAGCGGGACAGAGCAAGCTCAATGCCGGCGGAGGTTAGGGAAAAGCAGAGTGCGTAGATAGGAAATACAAGCTGGTACAGGCCGACTCCTTCCTCTCCGAAGGTGTGGCTCAGGAAAATGCGGTAGAAGAATCCCATAAACCGGGTAGCGAATCCGGTCAGTGTTAAGATAAAAGTCCCTTTGATGATTGCACGTTTTCGTGACATGGCGGGCTCCTTTGATTTATCGTATTATTACAGCATATTCCAAAAGGGGACTTGACAGAACAAAAAAGCAGTGCTATTCTACATATGGAAATATCCTAGCAATTTGCTAGGAATTAAAAATGTTTAACTGGAATGAAGGTGAGTGAGTGAAGCTTTCTACAAAGGGAAGATACGGCCTTCGGGCCATGATAGATCTTGCCAGATACAGTGAGAAGGAGCCGGTCTCCATCAGCAGTATTGCGGCAAGGCAGGATATCTCGGAGCGGTATCTGGAGCAGTTGGTCGGGCTTCTTAAGAAGGCGGGGCTGGTGTGCAGTATCCGCGGTGCGGCGGGGGGATATATCCTGGCAAGAGGCGCATGCGAGATCTCCGTGGGAGATGTGCTGCGTGCGCTGGAAGGGAGCCTTGAGCCGGTCAAATGCGCGGCGTTCTATTCCGAAGAGGGATGTATGGCTTCGGACGGCTGTGTGACCAAGTATGTATGGCAGAAGATCAATGACAGCATTAACGAGACGGTGGATCGGATGATGTTAGATGAACTGGTCCGGGAGAGCAGACGGCTGAATCCGGAGGGTGAACTGGAGAATCCGAAGTGTAATGTATAAATTCAATAGAGAAGAGGAGAATAGAGATGGGAAAATTCATTTACCTGGATAATGCGGCGACGACGAAGACAGCGCCGGAGGTAGTGGAAGCGATGCTTCCGTATTTTACAGAGAATTACGGCAATCCGTCCAGCGTATACACATTTGCTTCCGGCAATAAGGAGGCGATCAGCGAGCAGAGGGACGTGATCGCGGAAGTGCTTGGCGCGAAGAGCAACGAGATCTATTTCACAGCGGGGGGATCAGAATCCGACAACTGGGCGCTTAAGGCGGCTGCGGAAGCTTACGGAGATAAGGGGAATCACATTATCACGACGAAGATCGAGCACCATGCGATCCTCCATACGGCAGAATATCTGGAGAAGAGGGGCTATGAGGTCACTTATCTGGATGTGGACGAGGACGGGAAGGTGCGGCTTGATGATCTGAAGAAAGCGATCCGGCCGACCACGATCCTGATCTCGGTGATGTATGCCAATAACGAGATCGGAACCATTCAGCCGATTCGTGAGATCGGCAAGATCGCCCATGAGAAGGGGATTCTGTTCCACACCGATGCGGTCCAGGCATTTGGCCAAGTTCCGATCCATGTGGATGAGTGCCATATCGATATGCTGAGCGCCAGCGGACACAAGCTGAACGGACCGAAGGGGATCGGCTTCTTATATATCCGCAAGGGTGTGAAGATCCGTTCTTTCGTACACGGCGGAGCCCAGGAGCGGAAGCGCCGTGCCGGTACGGAGAATGTGCCGGGGATCATCGGACTTGGTACGGCAGTACGGCGGGCTGCGGCGACGATGGAAGCGAGGGCAGAGAAGGAGAGCGGGCTGCGCGACCATATGATCAGCCGGATCCTGGAGGAGATCCCGTATTGCCGGCTGAACGGACATAAGACGGACAGGCTTCCGAATAATGTGAATGTAAGCTTCCGGTTCGTGGAGGGCGAGTCGCTTCTGATCCTGCTTGACGGCAAGGGGATCTGTGCGTCCAGCGGTTCAGCGTGTACTTCCGGGTCGTTAGATCCGTCCCATGTGCTTCTTGCCATCGGGCTTCCCCATGAGATCGCCCATGGGTCTCTTAGGATGACGCTTAGCGACGAGACGACGGAGGAAGAGATTGATTATGTAGTGGACTGCTTAAAAGAGATCGTGGGTACGCTTAGGAATATGTCGCCGCTCTATGAGGATTTTCTTAAGAAAGAGAAGAAGTAAGATGCCTGTAACAGTGAAGGTATCCGAATTGTTACGATAAAAAAGATTTTTTAGGAGGAATCAGGAATGTATACAGAGAAGGTAATGGATCATTTTCAGCATCCAAGGAATGTAGGAGAGATCGAGGATGCCAGCGGGGTAGGTACGGTAGGCAATGCAAAATGCGGTGATATCATGCGTATCTATCTGGATATTGATGATGATCAGATCATACAGGATGTGAAATTTAAGACCTTTGGGTGCGGCGCCGCCGTGGCGACGAGCAGCATGGCGACGGAGCTTGTGAAGGGCAAATCTATCTATGATGCGCTTCAGGTGACGAATAAGGCGGTGATGGAGGCGCTTGATGGGCTGCCGCCGGTGAAGGTGCACTGTTCGCTGCTTGCGGAAGAAGCGATCCATGCGGCGCTGTGGGATTATGCAGAGAAGCATGGGATCAAGATCGAAGGGCTTGAGAAGCCGAAGTCGGATATTCATGAGGATGAGGAGGAAGAAGAGGAATATTAATTTTTATGGATAAGAAGAAAGTGGTAGTCGGGCTGTCCGGAGGGGTGGATTCCTCTGTGGCAGCCTGGCTGTTAAAGGAACAGGGCTATGACGTGACAGGGGTCACGATGCAGATCTGGGAGAAGGAAGGGGAAGAGGCTCAGGAGGAACAGGGCGGATGCTGCGGTTTCAGCGCGGTGGAGGATGCCAGAAGAGTGGCGGCTTCCCTTGGGATCCCGTATTATGTGATGAACTTCAGGGAGGAATTCAAGGCGAACGTGACCGATTACTTTATAGACGAATATCTTCATGGAAGAACGCCGAATCCCTGTATTGCCTGTAACCGTTATGTGAAGTGGGAGTCACTTCTAAGGAGAAGTATGGAGATCGGCGCGGATTATATCGCGACCGGGCATTACGGCAGGATCGATCGTCTGCCAGGCGGCAGATATGCGCTTAGAACCTCCAGTAACGTCGCCAAGGATCAGACCTACGCGCTCTATAATCTGACGCAGGAGCAGCTTGCGCATACCCTGATGCCGGTGGGAGAGTATACCAAGGAGGAGATCCGCAAGATGGCGAACGACATCGGCCTTAGGGTAGCGGATAAGCCGGACAGCCAGGATATCTGCTTCGTACCGGACGGGGATTATGCGTCTTATATTGTGAGATGTGTTGGAACGAGCAGGAGAATAGAACCGGGGAATTTTGTCTTGTCTGACGGAACGGTCGTCGGACGGCACAAGGGGATCATTCACTACACGGTGGGACAGAGGAAGGGATTAGGACTTGCTCTTGGACATCCGGTATTCGTCCTTGAGATCCGTCCTGAGACCAACGAGGTCGTAATCGGGACGCATGAGGAATCTCTGGCTTACGAGGTACGGGCAAACCGGGTGAATTTCATGTCGGTGGAGGATCTGACAGAGGAGAGAAGAGTCTGGGCTAAGATCCGTTATAATCACAAAGGCGCCTGGTGCAGGGTGTGTAAGACAGGTGCGGACGAGATTCGGTGTGTGTTCGAGGAGCCTCAGCGTGCGGTCACTCCGGGACAGGCGGTGGTGCTGTATGATGGAGAACACGTGCTGGGCGGGGGAACGATCACCGGAGCAGCGTAAGCTTCTAGTACATCATTGCATTAATTCTCGAGTAATAAGCACTATTACTTCAAGATTAATGCAATGATGTACTAGCGGCAGGTTGGAGAAATTTCTATAGCCATATATTTTTGTGAGAAAGTTACAAAATATATGTGGATAAGATGTGGTATTTTGGCGTTTGGCACGATAAATCAGGAGGAAATTCCGTCCATGAAATTACAGAGAAAAGATGAGATCATCCGTCTGGCCGCAGAGAACCGGGTGATAAAGGCGAATGAATTGTCGGAGCTTTTTCAGGTTTCGATGGAAACCATACGCAGGGATTTGACGGATCTGGAAAAAAGCGGTGTGATCAGGCGGATACATGGAGGCGCCGTCCTAAATGTTGCGAACAGCATCGAGCCGGATTATTCTTACCGGGAGATTAAGAATTATGAGGAAAAGCTGCTGATCGGCAGAAGGGCTGCATCGCTTGTGGAGGACGGGGAGACAATCATCATTGATATCGGGACGACGGCGCTGGAATTCGCAAGATTCCTTAAGGGTAAGAAGAAGATCACGGTATTGACCAATTCTCTTAAGATAGCTCTGGAGCTGATGGATGACGCAGACATTACGGTGATCATCCTTGGCGGCGTGGTGAGATACGGGGAAGGTACAAGTTCTGGCTTCTGGGCGGAGGATATGGTGGACCGGTTCTATGCGGAGAAGTTATTTCTGGGCGTCGGGGCGTTGGACGCTAGGAGCGGGATCATGGATTATCATATCGAAGAGACGAATCTGAGGCGGCATTACATTACGCACAGCAAGAAGGTGATCGCTATGGCGGATTACAGCAAGTTCGGCATCAAGGCGCTCAACGAGGTCTGCACACCGGATCGGATCGACTGTCTGATCACGGATGAGAAGGCGGATAAGAAGATCTTAAAGGAGTTAAGAGAGCGGGGGATTGAGATCATCGTCACATAGATATATAGGTAACACATATGTGGGATAAGTTGCGATTAAGTAACTTTCCCACATTTTTATTTGCTGAAAATAATATAAAATGCACAAAAAATCTGATTATTGTGGATTTGCACAAAAATAATAATTGTGATAGATTGTGAAATAGAAAAACGGCCGTGAAAAAAATGAAGGAGGATACAAGATGTCATTTGATCAGATTATTTTATGGGTGATGGCGTTCGGCGCACTGATCGGCGCAGCGGACAAGATCATCGGGAACCGGTTTGGGTTGGGCGAGAAGTTCGACGAAGGATTTCAGGCGATGGGTTCCCTGGCGCTTGGGATGGTAGGGATCGTGTGTCTGGCTCCGGTAATCTCTAAGGCGCTTGGTCCGGTGATCATACCGGCGTGTCAGGCGATCGGAGCGGATCCGGCGCTGTTTGGTTCGATCCTTGCCAACGATATGGGCGGCTATTCACTGGCCATGGAGCTGGCGCAGAATCAAGAGGCAGGTTTATTTGCAGGAAATATTGTGGCGTCCATGCTTGGATGTACGCTGGTATTCTCGATTCCGGTGGGCTTAGGACTGATTGAGAAGGACGACCGGCAGTATTTTTCCAAGGGACTGCTGATTGGACTGATCACGATCCCGATCGGCTGTATCATCGGCGGATTCATCGCAGGGTTTGCTCTAGGGATGATTCTGATGAATACGCTGCCAATCTTGATCATCTCCGTACTGCTTGCGTTGGGGCTTAAGGTGATCCCGGAGAAAATGATCAAGGGGTGTACGATATTCGGGCAGTTTATCACGATTGTCATCTATATCGGCTTGGCGGCAGCGGCATTCGAGCACATTACAGGGATTGTCCTGATCCCGGGGATGGCGCCGATCATGGAAGGGATGGATGCGATCGCAGGGATCGCCATCATACTCCTTGGAACTTTCCCGGTGCTTTCCATCCTGGTGAAGCTTCTGGACAAGCCGTTGAACGCTGTAGGAAGGAAGATGGGAATGGACGCGGTCAGCGCGGCGGGAATCGTATTCACCCTTGCGAATTCCGTACCGGTATATACTATGATGAAAGATATGAAGAAACGGGGGATTATTATCAACACGGCATGGCTGGTTCCGGCAACAGCGGCGCTTGGGGACCATCTAGGATTCACGGCGGGAGTACAGCCGTCCATGATCACACCGGTAGTGGTTGGAAAGCTTGCGGCGGGTGCAGCCGCGATCGTGTTTGCATATTGGATGACGAATAATATGAATGAGGAGGAGAAGAATGAGTAAATATTATATGGGGATCGACCAGGGAACGACCGGGACGACAGTATTGGTCCTTGACGAAGAGTGGAACTGCCTCTCAAGGGGATATAAGGAGCACACACAGCATTTCCCGCAGCCGGGATGGGTAGAGCATGATCCTATGGAGATCTGGGAGAAGATACTGGAATCCATAGATATGGCGGCAAAGGAGGCCGATATCAATATGGAAGAGGTTACCTGTATCGGCCTTGACAATCAGGGGGAGACCGTGGTGCTGTGGGATAATGTGACGGGAGTGCCGGTCTATAATGCAATCGTATGGCAGGATAAGCGGACGGCAAGGGAAGCCGATGTGATCGGCGAGAAGCACGGAGATATGATACGCGAGAAGACAGGGCTTGTGGTGGATGCGTATTTCAGCGCGACGAAGATCAGATGGATCATCGACCATGTACCCGGTGTGAAGAAGAAGATAGAGGCTCGCAGGATCAATGCGGGAACTCTGGATACTTGGATGATCTGGAAGATGACTCACGGGAAGGTATTTGTGACGGATCAGTCTACGGCGTCGAGAACCATGCTCTTTAACGTACACACGGGTGAATGGGATCAGGAGATCCTTGATATCCTAGGGATTCCAAGATCCATTCTTCCAGAGATCAGGGACAGCGCCGAGGTATATGGATATACGGATCCGCTGGATTTCTTCGGCGCGGGTATCCCCATCTCCGGCTCTGTGGTGGATCAGCAGGCAGCGCTATTCGGGCAGGCGTGTTTTGAACCGGGAACGGTTAAGACCACATATGGAACCGGCTGTTTCATGCTGATGAATACAGGAGATAAGCCTATTTATTCGGCAAACGGGCTGCTGACTACGGTAGGCTGGGGATTGGATCAGGGGCATATGACCTTCGCTCTGGATGGCGGGATCTATATCGCTGGGGCGGCAGTCCAGTGGCTTAGGGATAAGCTTCGGATTATCGAGCATGCGAAGGATACGGAAGCGATGGCAGAAAGTGTGGAGGATACGGGCGGAGTGTTCTTCGTGCCGGCATTCTCCGGTCTTGCGGCGCCCCATTGGGATCAGTATGCGAGAGGAACGATGGTTGGTGTGACTGGAGGAACCACGAGAGAGCATATTGTGAGGGCGACGCTTGAGAGTATGGCGTATCAGGTGAAGGATAACCTGGATGTGATGATTGGGGATTCCGGTATTGAGATCGAAGTGATGCGGGTGGACGGCGGAGCCTCCGTGAATGAATTCCTGATGCAGTTCCAGGCGGATATCCTGGGAATTCCGGTGGATGTTCCGGAGATCACGGAGACGACGGCGCTTGGGGCGGCGTACTTGGCTGCCTATGGTGTCGGTGAGTTCAAGAGCCTGAATGATATCAAGGGCAAATGGAGATTAAGGAAGCGCTATGAGCCGTCCATGGATGAGAAGACCAGGAAGAAGCTTCTGGATAAATGGCACAAGGCGGTGGAGCGTGCCAAGGACTGGGAAGAGAATTAAGCTTGATGGCCTGCGGCCGGTTTGCTGTGCAGATTGGACGCAGGCAGAAAACAGGAGGGAGAAACATGCAGAAGACAGATGTAGTAGTGATAGGAGCAGGCGCAGTGGGCTGCGCCGTCGCAAGGGAATTGTCCAAATATCAAGTCCATGTAACGGTGGTAGATAAGAGGGATGATATCGGCGGAGACGCGTCTAAGTCCAACAGCGCCATCATCCATACTGGGTATGACGCCGCGCCGGGTACGCTGGAGTCTCAGCTTGTGGTGGCTGCCAATCCCATGTATGATGAACTGACCAAGGATCTGGACATCCCGTTTGAACGGATCGGCGCGGTGCTGCCGGCATTTACCGGGGAACAGTTCGAGAAGCTTCCGGCGATCAAGGAGAAGGCATTCCAGAACCATGTGTATGACGTGGAGTATTTGTCCAGAGAGGAACTTCTTCTGAAAGAGCCGGAGCTGAACCCGGAAGTCAAAGGGGGGTTATATATCCCGCGTGAGAGCATTATCGACCCGTTCATCCTCGTGCAGGCCCTTGCGGAAAATGCAAATGAAAACGGCGTAGACTTTATGCTGAACACGGAAGTAACCGATATCAGGACTGCGGAGGGATCTGTGACTGCGGTAGTGACAACACAGGGGGAGATCGAGACTTCTTATGTGGTAAATGCCGCTGCCCTCCACTGCGACGACATCGCGGCAATGGTCGGGAAGGCGGATTATAAGGTGGTGGCAAGAAGAGGCCAGTTCTATATCTTGGATAAGAATACGAATTGTAAGGTAAAGAATATCGTACTGCCGATCCCGACGAAGATCACAAAGGGGAAATTAATGACGCCGACCATCCACGGCAATATGCTGGTGGGACCTACGGCTGAGGATTTGGATAACAAGGTGGATGTGTCCGTGACGGCCGAGGGGCTTGACAGCATATATGAGGATGTAAGGAAGATGATCCCTAGTGTCAATATCCGGGATACCATCACACAGTACAGCGGACTTCGCCCTAACCGGAATCCGGAGGGGCTTCATGTGGATGTCTATGACGACCTGAAAGGCTATGTGAACCTGTCGGGCGTGCGTTCAACGGGGCTTACCCTGTCCGTAGCCATGGGCAAATATGTGACGGAAAAATTAAAAGAGATCGGGCTAAATCTCATTTTAAAGGATGATTTCAAGAAGACGAGGAAGGGAATTCCGTGTTTCCACAAGATGACGGAGGAAGAACAGGAGGCCGTCATTCGGGAGAATCCTCTGTACGGAACGATCATCTGCCGTTGTGAGACTATTACGGAAGGCGAGATCGTAGATGCGATCCGCCGGCCGCTTGGAGCGAGAACCGTGGATGCGGTGAAAAGACGAGTAAGAGCCGGAATGGGACGGTGCCAGGGAGGCTTCTGCGGTCCGAAGGTGATCGAGATCCTGGCAAGGGAGTTGGAGATTCCGGCAGACCAGGTGGAGAAGAATCTGAAAGGATCTTATATGGTAACCGGAAGGAACAAAAAGCAGAGGGAGAATGGATATGTATAGAGTAGAATGTGACGTAGCGGTGATCGGCGGCGGCCCGGCAGGTTTATCGGCAGCCGTTGCAGCAAAGAAAGAGGGATCCGGGGAAGTTCTGGTGATCGAACGGGATGAGAGTATCGGAGGGATCCTGCAGCAGTGTATCCATCCCGGATTCGGACTTACATATTTCAAGGAAGAGCTTACGGGACCAGAGTATGCGGCAAGATTCGCCAAGGAAGCGGCCGAAAGGGGCGTAGAATTCCTGCTGAATTCTATGGTTCTTGAGATCAGGAAGGAGGAAGGAGAGATTCTCTGTGTGAACCGGGAGCATGGTCTGACGACGGTCCATGCGGCAAGCATCATCCTTGCCATGGGATGCAGAGAACGGACGAGGGCCAATATTATGATACCGGGAAGTCGTCCGGCAGGAGTCTACACGGCCGGGGCCGCCCAGAGGCTCGTAAACCGCCAGAACCAGATGGTGGGAAAACGGGTCGTGATCCTTGGTTCCGGGGATATCGGGATGATCATGGCGCGCAGGATGACACTTGAGGGCGCGGAGGTTCTGGCGGTGATCGAGCTGATGGACTATCTGGCGGGGCTTACGAGGAATAAGGTACAATGTCTGGATGATTTCGGCATACCGTTGTATCTGTCCCATACCATCACGAAGATCGACGGTTATCAGAGGGTGGAAGGAGTCCATTTCGCGCAGGTGGGCGCGGATAAAAAGCCGGTAAAAGAAACCGAGAAATATCTGGAATGTGATACGCTCTTGCTGTCTGTAGGGCTGATCCCGGAAAATGAACTTACCAGGAAGGCTGATATAGAGATCTCCCCGGTCACCAATGGACCGAAGGTGAACCAGTATATGCAGACCTCCGCAGAGAATATATTTGCCTGCGGCAATGTGGTGCATGTCAACGATTTAGCGGACAATGTAAGCGTGGAGAGCCGAAGGGCCGGAGCTTATGCCGCAAGATATGCGATGGGATGTCTTGCCAGGGAAACAAATAGAGTGGAAAATATGCCGGGTGGGAATGTCCGTTATCTGTGTCCCCAGTCGGTCAGCGCTGCAGATGAGGACGAGACGGTGAGCCTCTACTTCCGTGTGCTTCATCCCGATGAGAAGGTGATCATCCGGGCAAAGTCAGGGGATAAGATATTATCGTCAAAAAAAGCGGCGCGGGTGAACCCGGGTGAGATGGAGCATATAGAGATCCATACGAAGGATATTGAAGAGAATGAAGTGACCGTTGAGGTGGTAAAGGAGGGATAACCGTTATGAAGAAGGAGATCATCTGTACTGTATGCCCGATGGGATGCAGGATCACCGTGGAAGGAGAGGGTGAGAAGATCGAAAGTATCACCGGGCATACCTGTAAGAGAGGGGAGCAGTACGCATCCGCTGAATTCGCACATCCGGTCAGGATCCTTACGACTACGATGAGGCTTGAGGGCGGGAAGAATCCGGTGATTCCGGTGCGCTCCGCCAAACCGGTGCCGAAGGAGAAGATCATGGATTGTATGGAGGCGATTCGGGGAAGTGCGGCAGAAGCGCCGGTTAGGGTGTATGATGTACTGATTGAGAATGTGTGCGGCACCGGTGTCGATATCGTGGCAACCGGGGAAGCGTAGAGGTATTCCATAGCCTTCTTTCCTTCGTCAAATAGCATAGACTTTGGTATCCGGTTATGTTATACTGAATCCGGCACGATATTAAAGAGTTGAGAAGGTGAGATTATGCTGTCAGATTGCCACATGCACACAGGATTTTCCTTGGATTCTGATGCGAATCCGGAGGATATGATAGAAAGCGCCCTTGCGAAGGGATTAGATGCGGTCTGTTTTACGGACCATGAGGATAAGGACTATATAAGTGAAGGGAACCAGTGGACCTTCGACGTGAAGGAATATTTTGACCGGATGAGGGTATTGCAGGAGCAATACCGGACTAGGATTCCGGTGCGGATCGGTGTGGAGATCGGATTGCAGCCGCATCTTGGTGCCTATTACCTGGAGTATGTGGGGCAGAATCCGTTTGATTTCGTGATTGGATCCGTCCATCTGATTGGTTCCAGGGATCCGTACTATAAGGAGTTCTTTGAAGGGCGCAGTGATGCGGATGCATATGAAGAGACTTTCTTGGAGACCTATGAGAATATCCGGAAGGTGGAGGACTTCGATGTGCTGGGACACCTGGACTATGTGACCCGCTATGGAAGGCATAAGGAAGAGGAATATTCTTATAGAAGATTTGGAGATATCATCGATCAGATCCTGCGGTATCTGATCGAGCACGGGAAAGGGATCGAACTGAATACCGCGGGGCTAAAATACGGCCTTCCTTACGCACATCCGCATAAGGATGTGCTTAGGCGTTATCGGGAGCTTGGCGGGGAGATCTTGACGATCGGGGCAGATGCCCATAAGCCGGAGCACGTCGCCTATGACTTCCAGAAGGTGCCGGAGATCTTGAAGAGCTGCGGATTTCGGTATTATACAGAGTTTGTTGGGCGCAAGGCAGAGTTTAAGAAGCTGCCGTAAGGTGGGATTCATCCTGACAGAGCGCCAAGCTTTATCGCGACACGGGCGGTGAAAATGAGGGGCTGCGCTTAGCATGCGCAGCCTTTTTGCTTAGTTATCACTGTGGTTTGTTCATGGTTTGTTCATATGGTTTTTATCTATTGCGCAAATTTTAAATTGATAGTATAATAACACGATAACGAACTAAAGTGTTTAGCATATTAGGATGGGACAAAGTAATGAACAAGGATATTATGATGCGGATAGAAGAAACATATCCTTCTATGACAAAGAAACAAAGACGGATTGCCGATTATATGAGAAAAAATATTGACACAATGGCATTTGTCACGTTAAAGGAGTTGAATAAGGAACTGGGAATCACAGAGATAACCATCTTAAATACCTGTAAGGTTCTGGGATATAAGAGCTTCAATGAAATGAAATATGAAGTACGTAAGTATATCAATGTCAACCGGCGGATGGATATATATAAACAGAACGACTATTTTAATACTGCGCTGCCCGAATATGAGCTGAGTGATAAAGAGCGTCTGCTAACAGAGATATGTATGGAAGAACGGTGCCTTATAGAAGAGTACATTAAGAATTTTGACTGCCGTCAGGTTATGGAGACGGCAAGGCTTTTCATTGAATACCATAAGATCATATTATGCGGGAGAGGGTTATCCCATATCCTCTGTCAGTGGCTTGCCTCAGATCTTGCAGGATCACAGATTCCGTCTATGATCGTTAATACTGAGTTGAATGAAAGTGTCTACTCTGTCCTCCCCGCTTTGGATGCAGATACATTGTTTGTGGCGATTTCATTTCCAGATTATTACTTTATGACAGAACAGATGACAAAGTATGCGAAGATGAAGGGAGCGAAGATAGTCGGCATTACGGACAGTCCGGGAGCGGGAGTAGCGAAATATGCGGATAAGCTTCTGACAGTCCGCAGTACGACCAGGATGTTTCTGAATACGGCTTCTGCGCCTATGGCCATGATCAATATGCTGGTGTCAGCGGTTAAGATCGAGGGCGGTATGGAAGAGGGTGTAGTGGGAAAGGAGTTTGGCGAACTTTTTTAATATCTGTTCCCGGATCGCCGGATATGCGGACAGGGTTGCCTAATTAGTGATGGATTAGTTTTTTGGTAAAATATAATAAATACTATAGTTTAAAATATGCAATTTGTACAAAATTGCATATTTTTTTGAATATCTATATTCAAAAACTATAGTATTTGCTATAATAGACAAAAGATATATTAGATATAGACAATGTATATATCTAAATAAACCAAAAGCATAAAGGAGGTCAATTTATGAAAAAGAAATTGATTGCATCACTGCTTATGGCGACAATGACATTATCGCTTGCGGCATGTGGAAAAGGCGACGGAGGATCATCCGGAGGGTCCGGAGGATCCGGAGGCGGAGAGGAGCAGTATTATAATACTTATCTTCAGACAGAGCCTTCCACACTCGATTCCATCAAAGGAAATGACAATTACAGCCGAGGCATCCTGATCAACACCATGGAGCCGCTGACACGTCTGGTTGAAAAGGACGGAGAGCAGGTAAGGGAGGCGGCGGGCGCCGAGAGTTGGGAGTCTAATGAAGACGGCACCGTATGGACATTCAAGATCCGTGACAATAAGTGGTCTGACGGTCAGGAAGTAACAGCGGCAGACTATGCTTATGGTATTACACAGACATTGAACCCGGACGCAGGTTCCCCGAACTCATTCTTTACAGCCAGCTTCATCAAGAACGGAAGCAAGGTAGTGAACGGAGAAGCTTCTGTGGAGGAACTTGGTGTGAAAGCAGTCGATGACAAGACGCTGGAGATCACACTGGAAGCTCCAACCCCGTATTTTATGTCGCTGACCGATACGAGGGCATGTTATCCGGTACGTCAGGATTTCGCGGAGCAGTACGGAGAGACTTATGGATCAGAGGCTGAGAATTTCGTTGGAAACGGACCTTTTAAGATTGAGAGCTGGACACATAATTCTGAGATTAAGCTGGTGAAGAATGAGAATTACTGGGACGCTGAAAATGTGAAGCTTGATAAGATTAATTATGCGATCATCAATGATGAGACGGCTGTGTTCAACTCCTTTGACAGCGGTCAGTTGGATTGGTGTTCTACGGGTACGGAGGAATGGGTGAACCGTTTTGACAAAAAGGAAGGTGTGGACAGAATCGATGCAGTGATTCCTTCCATGCGTTATGATTTCTTCAATGTGAATGACGAACTGTTCAGCAACCTGAATGTGCGCAAGGCATTCGTACTTGCCGTTGACAGAGAGGATATGGCGAAGACGATCTATCAGGATATGCATATCCCGGCGTACTGGTGGGTTCCGCAGGCAGTTTCCACAGGAGAGCTTGGCGATTACCGGGATCAGGTAGAGGCTCCGCTTGAGAAGATAGCGAAGGAAGAGGACGCAAAAGAGCTGCTTCTTAAAGGAATGGACGAGTTGGGACTGGGAAGCGATCCTTCCAAGATCACGGTAAAATATTCTCTGAGCGCGACAACCCAGTGGGCGCGTAATTACGGAGAATATGTTCAGCAGAAGTACAAAGACGTCCTGGGCGTCAATATTGAACTGGATTTCAACGAGTGGTCCACTTTCCAGCAGAAGACTAACAGCGGTGAGTACCAGATGGCTAACATGACCTGGAGTACGGATTATGACGACCCAATGTCCATGATCTCCCTGTTTACCACAGAGAATTCCAGTAATATCCCGACAGGCTGGTCGAACGAGGAGTTCGATGCATTGATCGATCAGGCAGGAAAAGAGATGGATGAGGCGAAGAGAGTAGACCTTTATTCCCAGGCAGAGCAGATCCTGTTCAACGAGGGATGCAATATCTGTCCGCTTGTCAATGAGATGCAGCATATATTCCGCTACAGCTATGTAAAGAATGTGGACGAGAAGTTCACATCTACTTCTGGATTGAAGTATGTATATATTGAAGGAAGATAGGTAGCATGAAGATACCGTCGCCTGCTTCCAGGCGATGGTATCTTTTTTTGTACTTTGCCGGGCAAAGCCCGTCCGAAAGGGCACAGAAGAAATCAGAACGAAAAAGGGAGAGAAGAGATGGCAAAATTTATCATAAAGCGTATCGGATATATGCTGATCACGCTGTTTATCGTCATTACGGCAACATTCTTTCTGATGCACAGTATCCCCGGAGATCCCCTTGCGCATATGGCCAGGAATCTCCCGGAACAGACGAGAGAGAATTATTATGAAAAATATGGACTGGATAAATCGACTCCTGAGCAGTATGTGATCTTCATGAAGAATCTGCTCACCAAAGGAGAGATGGGGGAGTCTTTAAGATATCCGGGGCGCGAGGTTACAGACACGCTGATGACCAATTCGGCGGTATCTGCAAAACCCGGCGGAATGGCGCTGGTTGTAGGTCTTATCATCGGTATCCTTCTGGGGATCGTCGCTGCCCTTAATAAGAATAAGTGGCCGGACTATATTGTCATGTTTATTGCGATCCTTGGGATCACGGTGCCTGTCTTTGTTCTGGCATCCGTCCTTCAGTACATCTTCAGCGTGAAGCTGATGGTGCTTCCGACAACGGGATGGGGAAGCTGGAAGAATATCGTGCTCCCGATCATTGTACTGAGTTTTGGAACTATAGCGACATATGCACGATATGTGAAATCCAACATGCTGGATGTCATGGGACAGGATTACATCCTCACGGCAGAGGCAAAGGGCGTCAGCAGATTTAACGTGGTCAAAAAGCATGTCCTTAAGAATGCATTCCTTCCATGTATGACACTTCTGGTGGGACAGGTGTCCGGTATCTTCACCGGTTCTTTCGTAGTGGAGAAGATCTTCGGTATCCCGGGACTTGGTTTCTACTATATCAATTCAATCAATGACAGAGACTATACGATGATCATCGGTACAACGATCTTTGCGGCCGCGCTGTTCGTATTCGTACAGCTTGCAGTGGATATCGCGTATAGTCTTATGGACCCGAGAATTCGTGTGAAGTAGGAGGAAGAGCAGATGTTGGTGAACCATGATGTGACAAATATGATGGAAAATATACCTGATGAGAAATTCAAGATCATCGGAATTGATAAAGATGCGGAAGCACCGTCAAGGCCTCGGATCGGTTACTGGAGAGACGCGTGGAGAAGGCTTCGGGAGAATAAAGTAGCGTTTGTGGCGCTGATCATTCTTCTGATACTGATCTTTTTCATTATCTTCGGCCCTGCGATCAGCGGTTATGAATTTGAACAGATAGATTCAGATGCGATCAATCAGGGGCCAAGCGCGGAGCACTGGTTTGGAACAGATGATCTGGGCAGAGATCTTTTTGCCAGAGTATGGCAGGCGGGACGTGTCTCTATCATCATCGGTATCTTAGGCGCCGTGATCGCCAGTGTTGTGGGGAGTATTTACGGCGGAATCGCCGCATATTTCGGAGGAGCGGTGGACGATATCATGATGCGTATCGTAGAGGTACTCTTAAGTATTCCGTACCTGATCATCGTTATCCTGATCTCGGTCGTAACAGACAGCAAGAGCCTTGGAACCATGCTGGTCGCCCTGACGCTTACCGGGTGGTGCGGAATAGCAAGGCTTGTACGCGGCCAGATGCTGCAGCTTAAGTCGCAGGAATATGTACTGGCAGCCAATGCGCTGGGTGTTGCTCCTATTAAGATCATATTAAAGCATATGATACCGAATACGATCGGAATGATCATCGTTGCCATTACCTTTGATATTCCGGGATATATTTTCTCAGAAGCATTCTTAAGTTATGTAGGACTTGGAATCCAGCCGCCGTCAACAAGCTGGGGCGCGCTCGCTTCGGCAGCACAGCAGAACTTCATGTTCTACCCTTACCAGCTTTTGTTCCCGGCGCTGATGATCGCCCTTACTATGCTGTCATTCACGCTGCTGGGCGACGGCCTTCGGGATGCACTGGATCCGAAATTACGAAAATAGGAGAGACGGATATGGAAAAAGATAAAATATTAGAAGTTGACAATTTGAATGTTTCCTTTAATACATATGCCGGAGAGGTAAAGGCTGTGCGCGGCGTAAGCTTTGAACTTAGTAAAGGAGAGACGCTTGCGTTCGTAGGAGAGTCCGGATGCGGGAAGACAGTAACTGCCAAGTCGATCCTCCGTCTCTTGAAACCGCCTTTTGCAGTGATCAAGCCGGAGTCGAAGATCATCTGTAACGGAAAAGACGTACTGAAGATGAGTGAGAAGGAGTTGTGTGAGTTCCGCGGGGATGAAGTGGGCATGATCTTCCAGGATCCAATGACTTCCCTGAATCCGACGATGACGGTGGGCAACCAGATCATGGAGAGTCTGATGATCCATAAGAAGCTTGATAAGAAGGCGGCAAAGGAAGAAGCCGTCAATATGCTCAAGCTGGTCAATATCCCAAGCCCGGAGAAACGTATTGATAATTATCCCCATGAGATGTCCGGCGGTATGCGCCAGAGAGTCATGATCGCCATTGCCCTGGCATGTAACCCGAATGTGTTGATTGCAGATGAACCTACGACGGCGCTGGATGTAACGATCCAGGCGCAGATCATGGATCTGATGATGGAGTTAAAGACCAAGATGAACACAGCGATCATCCTGGTTACCCATGACCTGGGCGTTGTGGCTAATTTTGCGGACCGTATCCAGGTGATGTATGCCGGAGAGGTAGTAGAGCGGGGAACGACGAAAGAGATCTTTAACGAGAGCAAGCATCCATATACCTGGGCGCTGCTTCGGTCTGTGCCGAGGCTTGGCAGCGAATCCAAAGAAGAACTCTACGCCCTTGGCGGGACGCCGCCGGATCTGCTGCTTCCGCTGAATCACTGTCCATTTGCAGACAGATGCGAGTACTGTATGCCTATCTGTAAAGAATGTAAGCCTAAGGAGACGGTTCTTAGCGATACACACAAGGTATCCTGCTGGCTGATGCATGAGAAGGCTCCGAAGGTAGAGTCGTTTTATGATAGGAGGGATAAATAATGGGTGAATATATCGTAGAGGCGAAGAATCTGTGTAAATATTTCAAGGCAGGCAAGAACCAGACGTTAAAAGCGGTAGACGGCGTAAATATCCAGCTTAAGAAGGGCGAGACTCTCGGGCTGGTTGGTGAGTCCGGGTGCGGTAAGACGACCTGCGGACGTACACTGGTGAAGCTATATGAAGCCACAGGCGGTACGGTGCTGTTTGAGGGAAAAGACGTATCGAAGCTTAAGGGAAAGGAACTGCTCGGATTCCGCAAGGATGCCCAGATCATCTTCCAGGATCCGTATGCATCTCTGGATCCCCGTATGACTATCGGAGAGATCATTACCGAGGGAATGAATGTGCATTTCCATATGTCGGAGAAGGAGAAAGAGGCGAAGGTGAACGATCTGCTTCACAAGGTGGGACTGAATGCGGAGTATGCCAATCGGTTTGCCCATGAGCTCTCCGGCGGACAGCGGCAGCGCGTGGGAATCGCGAGGGCGCTTGCCGTGGAACCGAAATTCATTGTCTGTGACGAGCCGATCTCTGCTCTTGACGTATCGATCCAGGCACAGATCGTAAACCTGCTGATCAAGCTGCAGCGAGAGATGGGACTGACGTACCTGTTTATCTCCCACGACCTGTCTATGGTAAAGCACATTTCCGACAGGGTGGGCGTTATGTATCTGGGGGTTATGGTAGAACTTGCCGGTAATCATGCGTTGTATGATCATCCGGTCCATCCGTATACACAGGCGTTGATCTCGGCTATTCCGGAGGCAGATCCGGATGAAGAAGAAGGAAAGTCAAGAGTGCATCTGGAAGGCGAGGTGCCAAGTCCGATCAATCCTCCTGCCGGATGCCGGTTCAAGGGAAGATGTAAGTACGCGAAGGAAATCTGCGGACAGGAGATGCCTGAGTTAAAAGAGGTAGAACCAAACCATTATGTGGCCTGCCACATGTGCGGAAAGAAAGATTGGTGAAGATATCCTGGCAAGGACATACAAGGGCATTGTTGCTGTAAGAGAAGAATTCAGAATAGAGAAAAGGAGTGCAATAAGAATGCTGACACAGGCATATATAGAGAAGATACTGGATTATGCGGTTTCATGCAAAGTGGATTATGCCGAGGTGTTCTTTGAGGATGCGGAGCGGACAAGGGTTGATCTCGTGGATTCGGAAGTTTCCAAATGTTCCTGCACAAGGGAGAGCGGGATCGGAATCCGTATGTTCCGGGGATTAGAATGTGAATATCTGTATAGTGCAGATACAAGAGAAGAGAAAGTGCTCAGGCTTTTGAAGGAGTACCTTGGCACAGGAGGCGTTTTCGGTAAGAGAACGCCTCTTTCCGCAATGACACCTCATGAGGTCACGATGTACCGGATGGCTCCGGGCCGTATGGCGCTGCAAAAGAAGATCGGGTTATTAAAGGGAATCGTCAAAACCGGGAAAAGCGAAGAAAGCTGTATCGTACAGGGACGGGCAGGTTATCTGGATACAGATCAGCGGGTACAGATCGCCAATACAGAGGGAATATATGCACAAGAACGCAGGTTACGGACAAGAGTGCGTCTGCTTATGACGGCAAAAGACGACAGACAAGGAGATCGTCAGACATGTTTTACAGGACCTGGAGCCATGTGCGGACCAGAGTTTCTTGAAGACGGCAGACTGGAAGAACATGCAAGGAAGATTGCCCGGAATGCGAAGAACATGCTTGGGGCCAGGCCTTGTCCGGTGGGCCGGATGCCGGTGATCATTGCCAATGGGTTCGGGGGATTATTCTTCCATGAGGCGTGCGGACATTCGTTGGAGGGGACCTCGGTTGCCAACGGGTGCTCTGAATTCGCAGGCAAGATCGGGACCAGGATCGCTTCAGAGAAAGTAACACTGGTGGATGACGGTTCTATGGCCGGGGAATGGGGGTCTCTTGGGATTGATGACGAAGGGATACTGACCCGGAAAAATGTGCTGATTGAGAGTGGTATCTTGAAGGGATACCTTTTAGACAGGATGGAAGCAAAGCGGATGGGACTTAAACCAACCGGTTCGGCAAGGAGAGAGAATTACCGGTTTGCCCCGGTTTCCCGTATGACGAATACATATATCGCCCCGGGGACGGACAAGCTCTCAGATATGTTGGATTCGGTAGATAAGGGGGTGTTCGTGAAGGATATTAATGCCGGATCAGTGGATCCTCTGACAGGGGAATTTAACTTTAATACGGGAGAGACATATCTGATCGAAAAAGGAGAGATCACTGTGCCGCTTAAGAGTGCAACTCTGATCGGCACAGGAAGAGAGATCCTGCCGAAGGTCGATATGGTGTCGGATGATTTCGCGCTGGGTCAGGGATATTGCTATGCAGGAAGCGGTCAGATCCCGATCGGAGCCGGCCAGCCTGCAGTGCGGATCACGGAGATGACAGTGGGAGGAAAAGAATTATGACAGGTGTATGGGAAGAGACGAATGTCAGAAATTTCATCAGGCGGCTTAAGGAAGAAGGATTTGAGCATATAAGGCTGTCGGTTAATTCCAGAAAAACACTGTTTCTTGCGGTACAGTGCCAGAAGGTGAAGACATATGAATGTGGAAACAGCAGGATGTATGCTGCGGAAGCGGTATGGGACGGAGAGTACTGCTGTGCGTCTGCGAATTCCCTGGATGAGGGAGACGAGATGATCTGCAGACTTAAGGAGACGGCGGGAATCTTCGGCAGCCGGGAGTTTCCGGATAAGATAAGAGAGAGCAGAGATTACAGGGGGCAGCGGTGGCGCACGATTGAAAAAGAGGAGATCGCAGAGTGCTTAAGGTACGCGGAACGGGAGGCGCTTTCCTGTGAGAAGGCAGATTTTGTGGAGCGATGTGAATATCAGCAGTATGAAGAAACTATAACCTTGCTGGATGAGGATCTGAATTATCTGGCGGACGACGACGGGGATTGTACATTTACGATCCGGGTGTCGGCAAGAGACGGCGACTCTGTGTCGGCTGCGACGAAGCTTGCGGTAGTGGATATAAAGGAACGGGAAGAATTCTTAAGAACCGTACAGGATCTGGCGAGACGGGCGGCTAAGCATGCCAGATTCGGTCTTCATGGGGAGAAACTTCTATCGGGAAGTTATCCTATCGTGTTAGAAAACTGTGTGATGGCAGAGTTTATCGGACACTATCTGCCTATATTCTATGCAGAGAATATCAGGCAGAACAGCAGTGCGCTGACAGGTAAAGAGAAGAAACAGGCAGGATGCCGGTTTCTCAGAATAGAAGAAGATCCTTTCAGCGTGAAAGGGACGCGCAGACGGAGGATCGATGATGAGGGGACGCCGGTTTCCGAGAAAATCCTGATCAAAGAAGGTGTATTCGAAGCTTCATTATATAATAAGAAGAGCGCGGCCGAGGCGGGGTGTAAAAGTACCGGGAATGGATTTAAGCCGGATGCTACGGCGGATATCGGAACGGGAGTTACGAACGTCATCCTCTCATCGGAGAAAGATGTATTTGCGATAAAAGAGATGATCAGGGCTTCGGAAGGCGGAGTCTATATTACAAAGGTTGAGGGGATGTTCGCGGGAGCAGATACGGAGAGCGGAGATTTCTCTCTGCTGGCCAGCGGAAACCGGATCGAGAACGGACAGGTGTGCACAGCGGTCTGTCAATTTACGATATCGGGAAATATCTGTGAATTGTGGAAGGATATTGAAATGATCGGTGATGATCCGGTGTACCGGATGACAGGCGCGGCGTGTGTCGTGAGCCCGACAGTCAGGGTGAAAAGCCTTATGGTGTCCGGGGAATGAAGATGCGTTGGGAGAACGGGAGGAGGCCTGGATTTGATCATGGCAAAGAAACCGGTAATTGAATCTAAGATATTTCTTCAAATGAATTCAAATGAATTTAACAGGTTTATTGACACATGGTATATATTTTGTTAGAATACAGACAGATTTTCTGTCTGTAAACGGACAGAAATTAACGAAAAGCGGAAAAGGGATTGCAATATGAGTATTTCAGCAAAGGAGTTGGCGGCAAAGATCCACTTGTCGCCAGCGACGGTTTCCATGGTGTTCAATAACAGATCCGGCGTCAGTGAAGCAACAAAAAGGCTTGTGTTAGAAGCAGCGAAAAAATATGACTATGTTCCGTCAAAGTCTTCTGCCTTGGGAAAATGGACGATTCAATTGGTGGTTTACCAGAAGCACGCAATGGTGGTGTCAGATACACCTTTTTTTCTGCAGGTGATCGAAGGGGTTATCCAGGAATGCAGTGAGAAGAACGGCATGGTGAACATCAGTTATCTGACCGGTTCGTCGGATGTACAGCAACAGATTAAGAATATCAGTTCGATGTCCGGTGAAGGTATGATTCTGCTGGCAACAGAGATGAACAGAGGGGATTTTGGAATTTTACGGGAAGTTGGGATTCCTGTGATCGTCTTGGATTGCTATTATGATGATCTGGATTATGACTGCGTCGTGATCAATAACAGCCAGGGGGCGTACTGTGCCACGGATTATCTTGTCAGGATGGGGCACAGAAGGATAGGTTATTTACATTCGTCGGTTTCGATCAGTAATTTTGCAGAACGTGCGGCCGGATATCAGAAGGCATTAGAGGCGCATGGTATTCCGGTGAATCCAAAGTATGTGCACTGCCTGTCTTCAATGTCCGCACAGGGTTATCAGGATATGGTTCGGATCCTGGAGGGGAAGCCGGAGCTTGCAGATGCATATTTCGCGGATAATGACATCATTGCGGCGGCAGCCATGAAAGCGTTTCAGGAATATGGATACAGAGTTCCGGAAGATATCTCTATTGTCGGATTTGATGATATGCCGTTGTGCGATATCATGAATCCTCCTCTTTCTACGATGCGTGTGGATAAGAGGCAGTTAGGCCGTTGGGCGGTAGAATGTCTGTTGTCTCGAATGAACGGCACGAAGCACGGAAAGTTGAAAATTGCACTGCAGACTTCTCTGATCTGCAGAGAGAGCGTGCTGGATATGAGAACATGCGAAGAAAGTATCTGAGAAAAAGACAGGGTTATTAGGAAATGATATATTTACTAATAACCCTGTCTTTATTATCCGATATACTCGTCATTTATTCTCTGATCCGCACATTTTCTGAGACGGATGCCGATGTACTGTGTACCGGGCAGCTTAAGTTCATATCTGCCTTTATGCCGTCCTGCAGGTGTGACGGTCATGTTCCAGGTATCGATAATCTCCGCATCATACCAGGTGTCATCATCAATATAGATCTGTCTGAAAGGCGGACGCCAGATACTGAAATAGAAGAAATAGTATTCTCCCTCATATGCTTCTTCTTCGGGAACGGCTACCTTGTCGTCCCATTGAAAATGGATATCATCCCGTACTTCCCCTTCCTTCAATCCGTGTCCGGGCACATCCTTTAGAAAATCCATCATAAACCGAAAACGCGGTCCGCTAAGTCCTTTCAATCTGCCGCCGTGGCACCACCAGATAATGTTGTCATCACTTAAGAAAGTCTCACCGTGTCCGCAGTATCCGCCGCGTATCAAGGCTTCCCAAGCACGGCGCGTCAGCTCTTCTGCAGTAAAATTGCCCCAGCAGTGAGGGAAATTTCCTTCATATCCTACTTCGTCCCAGATGACAGGCTTGCCGTAGAGTTTCCGGAGTTCAGCGGTAGTCTCGGTAGTCTTGTAGTGGTCGCAGCGCTGGCAGCTGCAATGCGTGATCCATGGTTTGGAATAATCGTAGAAGATTTCGCAATTATGGATGGACCGCAGATGACCATAACGGTCGGCTGCTGTCAGGACAGCGGCCATCTGTTCCCAGTCATCCACAGATAAATGGCGCAAAAGCTCATATTCATTCGCCAACGACCACCATACATTGCGGTAGGCGCTGTATCTGGCGGTAATATACCGGATATACCTCAGGTTATCTTCCATGGGCATCTGGGAGAATCCCCAGCGGTCATAGGCGTGAAAGAGGATTAGATCCGCCTCTAACCCCAGTTCCATCAGCCGTTCTATCGTTCGGTCATGGATACGGAAGAACGCGGGATTGAATCGGGTAAAATCCCAGTCATTTCCTTTGGGACAGCCGTTATACTGGCTGAAATTCTCTCTTGTCAGCGCACTTATGTCCACCGGCGTCCCCTCATAGGGGAATGCTTCCGGGTCATGGAGACAGAAGTCATAGTGCTTAGGCATGATACAGAAACGCAGCTTGTTAAAATATCCTTTTTTAAGCTCCTCAAAAGTTTCATTAATGATCGGCTCTTTCTGCAGATCAAAAGTATAGCAGGTAGTGCCAAGGGAATAGTGAGGCGTGCCGTCGGCATAAGCTAGCTGATGCTGCCCGTAGACTGACACAGGTCCATGGTTATTCCCGGAAGGCGCTGCAGCAGTGAAGGTACCGGTATGAATTTTGTCGGAGAAGGTGCCTGTAATCTCATAATGATATTCTCCTTCAAAAGAAGGCATAAAACGTATCTTGTAGATGCCATCCCCATCATAAAAACCATCTATGGTCAATAATTCCTTCTCATGTGAAAATGTACCATGGATTTCATAATCAATAAAAGGATTCCCATCGCTTCTTCCCTGGAATGCCTGTTCAAAAATTCCCCATTTTTCAATTATCATAAAGGCCCTCCTTCAGTATGGATTTGAATTATGTTTAAATATATATTTTAGATTCTACAAAAGAATATATATAAATGTCAAGAAAAATTAAACTGTCAAATTAAACAAAAAATCAAGAAAGAAATATAAAATGAGGATATTAGTGAAACTAATCAAATTATAGGAATTTAAAGGGTTAATACAGGTTTGATATTAATTTAACAAAAATATGGAAGCCGTTGGTTTGTAAATTATCACTAAATATTTTTTAAATTATTCAAAAGTATTGACATATATAAGCGTGATAATTAGAATAAAATTCAAATATTATTTAAATTAATTTAAATCCGTCTTAAAGGATGAAGCAAATGGAGAAAAAACAGGGGTATTCCGAAAGGGACAAAGACAGAGAGATTATCTGTCAGAGGTGGCCGGAACTGTCATTGGCCGAGAAAGGAAAATACATAGTATCTTATTATGGGATAGTTATTGCAGTTGTTATCATTGTGATCGTTATGGTAGTTTTTCTGGTCAGAGATATCTGTAAGGATGAACCAAGGGATGCCTTTTCTGTCATGGCGCTCGATATGGAACTTACGGAGGAGGTCCTTAAGAACCTGGAGCAGGGACTGGCAGAAGGCTTGGGGTTAGATACCAGGATATATAGATGCAGGATTGAGGCCGGACATTCCAGCGGGAGGAATATGCAGAATGAGGCAACGGTCTCAGCTTGTATGCGTTCCGGACGAGTTGACTTACTCATTGCACCGGAGGAAGAATTTAACAGATATGCGTCTACTGGGTATCTGTCGCCTCTGATGGAATGTGGATTAGATGAGCTTTATGAGGAGTGCAGAACAGAAGAACTGTTTTATGCAGAGGCTGTAAATTACAGTGAGGCCAGAGCGGTCAGAGACGTTCCCTTCCGCCCTCATGAGATCTCAGAGGACAGTAAATGTTATGGGGTATATCTGCAGGATGAGGTATTTGGCGGTTATGTGGCAGGGGTAATGGTAAACTGTCCGAACCGGAAGCATATCCGGGCAGGAATGGAATATTTCCTGAACAATGGGAATATCGGGCGAAGAGAGCCTTGATATAAAAAAAAAGGTAGTGTCAAGTAATCTATGAAAAAACGAGCTGAAAAAAATAGGCTCAAATGAACCTTGAAAACTGCAGATATTGATTCCGAAAAGCTCTCCGAGGCTTAGGGCGTTGCCCTAAGAACCCACAAGGGACCAGTCCCTTGACCCATTTTCGGGCTCTGCCCGAACCCGTCCTCGCCGGAAGGCAGGAAAAGGGCGCAGTTGCCCCTTTTCTGCTAAACAGGATAATCCGTGAGCCTTATGTCAATAGACTTTCGCGGCATATCCTCACAGACGGCGCTACCGTCTGCTCCGGTATTCCACGGTTCTATTGACAACAGCTCCGCTCCGATGCAGGGTTTCCATTTTTCTGCATGTTCAGGATAGTCTGCTGACCGAGGAAGATGAGAAGCTGCCATTTACCCGGCATGTTGTCGGCACTCTGTAGCATTTCTACTTCGTTGAGTACTTTGTATTTCTTGTGTTTATGCGGACGGAGAAAGTTATAGTATGCGACCCAGAGGGCAAGATCGTAATTAGCACCGTCGATGTTGTCAAAGCCGTTTGTGTGACGGTAAGAGGCCTTATAGGTGCGGTTGAGGCGTTCAATCATCTGTTTGAACGGACGATGTTCTGTAGAAACGGCATCGTCGTTGGTAAGCCCAATCACCTGGGTGATTTTGAAGGTAAAATCTTTCCCCAACTTTTTTACAAATTCCATTGCGGCGAGTGGGTAGGCGCTGTAACCGTCGGCAATGAACTTGAAGTTTTCCGGCAGCTTTGTCAGTCCCCGGAAAGCCATACGCATGGCGAGGATACAGGGACCGACACCACGGTTATCCGATACCTGATAGCCGATGATGGATCGGGACGCAGCGTTCATAATAAGCCAGACATAGGTTTTGATACCACGGATTTTTATATAAGTTTCATCGGCAGTAAATACATCCCCTTTTTCGTAAGGGTATTGGTCAACAAAGGGCTTAATGCAGACAGCGGCAGTCTTGCAGTAGTTGGCGATCTGCTGGTGGGAAATGTTGATGTTGTACAGGTCTTTCAGGGCCTGCGAGGTTTTTCGCAGAGAGAGGCCGAGGTTGACATGGAGGGTCAGACACAGGGACATTACGTGGGCATTATGTTTGCTAAATTTCAGGGATGAGGCATTTTTAGGAAGGGTATTTAGATCCATGCTGAAAAAATCCATCGTGAACTCACGGTAGATATAGTGGAGTTTATATTTGTTTTTGCCGTAATCCTCTCGGAGGTCTTCTTTATCCACTTTTTTGAGGTTGTAGAGATAATAAGGGCATTTGGGATTGACGCACTTATGGATGATAAAGTGTTTGCGTTCTTTCTTGGGAACCAGGGCATTGCCGCAGTGCGGGCAGCGTAGTTTTACAGAGGAGAAGCGGCTTTCATGGGGTGAGAACCTTGCGCTGCAGACCTTGCAGAGAAGCTGCCCTTTGGAACCATTATTTTTGTAAAGGAAAGGTTTCGGCGCATTACAGCGGGGGCAGGTGCATTCATCCGGGATATCGCATTCTGACCGGCGGCTGACAGGGCGGATCTTTTTACCATAACGTTTTTCAAAGTAAGGGATTAATTCTTTATAAGTCCAGTCCTGGCGGAAGTCGGTGATAAGAGGGAGTTCATCAATCTTGAACTTCTGGTATTTTGGAGAATGGGAATCATCAAAGGCCCACTGTTTCAGAGGGATGTATCTGCAGATAAAGTTGATCAACCAGCAGTTTTGCTGGTAAAGAGATTGAATGAGAGAGAGTAAATAGGTAATAATATCCATAAGCAATGATTTTCCTTTCAGTGTTTGTGGGTTAGTAATAGTATTGACACAAAAAAGGGAGGTCATTGCTTTTTTTCTTGAAAAAGTGGTGTAATCCTTGGAATTATAAGGTTTGCAACAAAAAATATAGTGGTAGATTTGACACTACCAAAAAAAATAAGGAGGAGCAAAAAATGAAAGGAAAATCAGTGAAAAAGTTTTTGTCAGCAGTTCTGGTTGGAACAATGACGGCAAGCCTGCTTGCAGGCTGCGGCGGTTCTTCTGGAGGCGGCGGTTCGGAGGATTCCAAAGACTCAGAATCTGACAAGGCGGCCAGTGACAGCGGAGTGGATCTGTCCGGGGTGGAGGCGATCGCGGATATCGGCTATGAGGGAGATCCGATCGAACTGTCTTTCTGGTATCTGCAGACCAGGCAGGAGGGTACGGATGTGTTGACAGAGGTCTTCAATAAAGCGAATCCTAACATCAATGTGACGGTATCTTATTATGATACGGATGGAATTAAGGATGCCTGCAAGACAGCGGCACAGTCTGGTTCTATGCCAAGTATGTGGTTTAACTGGGGAGGCGCTTTGGGACAATATTATGTCGACAATGACGTCACCTATGATCTGTCAGAATATGGTGAAGCAAATGGATGGGCAGACCTTTATACGCCAGGCGCTATGAATCTTGTGACTCTGGGCGGTCAGGTCTCCGGTATTCCTACTTCTTACAATGTAATCGGCGTCTATTACCGTACGGATCTTTTCAAACAGTATAATCTGGAAGTGCCAAAGACGATAGAAGAGTTTGAGTCTGTCTGTGCTACATTAAAGGAGAACGGTATTACTCCGATGGATACGGCAGGGTTGAATGGATGGCATGTAATGCGTTGGATTGAGCAGTTTATTGAGTATGAAGCGGGCGCGGATATGCATGATGAGTTACAATCCTTAAGTACAAGCTGGGATTGTGACGCTGTTAAAAAGGGTCTGGAAAGATATGAGAGATATTGTAAAGAAGGCTATTTCCCGGATGGATTCATCACGGCAAGCCCGGATGATACCTATATGGCGTTTGGTATGGGGTCGGCCGCTATGGATATTCAGGGACAGTGGTATGACAGTACGCTTCAGAATAATGAGGTGACGCTTGAGAATGTAAGTTGGTTCCCGTTCCCAAATGAGACGGGCAGAATGTCCGCATTTGCCGAGATGAATCAGTTTAATAAAGATCTGTCCGATGAGGAACTTGAAGCGGCTATTGCTTATACTAATTTCTTGTTCAGCAATGAAGCGGCTAAAATATATCCCACATATTATAATCTTCCGTTACCAAGGACAGACGCAGATCCGGTAGATCCGGCTGTAAATCCGAATGTACAGGATATGTTAGATACGTCATCTGAGAACGGTACGTTCACCATTACAGACCAGGCGTTCCCGACAGAGGTTGCGGATGTTCTCTTTAATAACCAGGATGCCATCGCGAACGGCGAGACAACGCCGGAAAAAGCAGCGGCGGCAATCCAGAAAGCAATCGAATCATATCAGTCGAAATAGACAAAAAGTTGGTTTCCACCTGTGGGGCAGCAAACCACACAGGTGGAAATTTTTTTGAGATAAAGAAACGAGGAGGTTGACAAAGAATGAAAGAAAATAAGACGGTGCCATATCTTTTTATGCTTCCAGCACTAATTATATACCTGTCTGTGATTATTTTTCCGGTATTCTATTCGTTGTGGATCAGTTTTCAGAGCGGTACGGGTATTGGCAGCATGGAATTTGTCGGTCTGAAGAATTACACGAAGCTTATACATGATGAAGTGTTCTGGATGTCGTTCAAGCATACGATCATCTGGATCGTACTTACGGTTTTCGTTACTACGACGGTATCCCTGATGCTGGCTGTTTTAATGAATCAGAAGTTCAGAGGAAGAACGTTTTTTCGTGCGTTTTTCTATTTCCCAAGCGTCATCTCTGCAATTGCGGTAGCGATCATCTGGAGGTGGATCTATAATCCGCAGATCGGATTTATCAATCAGTTTGCGAAGATGTTGGGGCTTGATTTTACGCAGACCTGGATTTCCACGCCGAATACGGCGTTGATTGCTCTGTTTGTCGCCGCGCTGTGGCAGGCTATCGGGCAGCCTATGATTCTGTTTCTTGCAGGTCTTGGCGGTATTTCCCCGGATGTCCTGGAGGCCGCGTCTATTGACGGAGCCAATGGAGTGCAGACGTTTTTCCATATTACGATCCCGTTGATGAAGGATACCTTTATTATGGTAATCTCCACATTGCTGATTGCTGCAATGAAGGTTTATGATATCGTGAAAGGTCTTACGGACGGAGGACCGAACAATGCGACCCAGGTACTGGCTTCCTATATGTATAATCAGGTATTCCAGTATAACAATGTTGGATATGGCACTGCAATCGCTATTATCATGGTGCTGATGATGCTGATCGTCATCATCCCGTATATGTCATTTACTGCAAAGAAAGAATAGGAGGACGATAATATGGAAGGAAAAGCAAAGAAAAATGCAAAATCAGCGTTGCGTTATCTCGTATTGATCATCCTGGCTCTTCTCTGGATCGTTCCAATTGTGACACTATTCCTGACGGCAATTAAAGCCAAGTCTGATTTTATCAGTGGACTGGGGCTGTTTGAGATGCCAGAGAGGCTTGCATGGGAAAACTTTACAAATGCCATGACTCAGGGACGATTATTCTTGTATATGAAGAATGACTTGATTATCTGCCTTTTGAAGGTGCCTCTTGGAATATTTATTTCTTCTATGGCGGCGTTTGCCCTGACAAGGACAAAGCTTAAGCACGCTACGGCGTGGTTTGTGTTTCTGCTCCTTGGTATGATGCTTCCTATGCAGATTGCGCTGGTTCCTATCAGCATTATCTATAACAAGCTGGGACTAATCAATACTTATTTTGGACTGTTCTATATCTATATAGGTTTCGGAGTCTCTTTTATGATTCTGATCATGCATGGATTTATGAAGGGAATCGATTTTGCAATTGATGAAGCGGCTTATATTGACGGTGCGAATAAGTGGCAGAACTTTTTCCACATTATCCTGCCCATCTGTAAGCCGGCGATAGCAACTTTGTTTATTACAGACTTTTTATCTACCTGGAACGAATATCTGCTGGCTTCCGTCATTATCAATGACAACAAACTTAAGACGGTGCCGGTGGGATTGATGACTTTCGTAGGCGAGCATGGAACGGATTATGGCTATTTGTGCGCGGGGGTACTGATATCGGTAATCCCGGTTATGGCGGTATATCTGATCTTCCAGAGATACTTTGTGGAAGGTATGGCCGGTGCGGTAAAATAGACGGAAATTAAGAATGATTCATATGGCGGCAAGTACAGGCGGGTATAAGTTTTGTCCGTAAAGAAGACAGGGACTATAGGCAAGTCTGCTTGAGAAGCAGAAGTTCATGCCGTCGTAACATTCAGGAAGAGAGGGATAGGCAGAATGAGTAAAGTCATACACTGTATGCAGAAAGTAGAAAAATGGGGAATTTTTGAGATTGCGCTGGAAGGAAAGGGCGATGGCAATCCATTTACGGATTATGAGATTAAGGCAGAATTTACCGGCGAGAATGAGAAAAAGACCGTAGATGGATTCTATGACGGTAATGGGATCTACAAGGTCCGGTTTATGCCGTCTTTTGAGGGAATATATAAGTTCCGTATATATGGAACTTATGCAAAGGAGGACGGATGTGAGGGGACTTTTGAAGTGGAACCGGTCTCAGAGGGGAATCACGGGCCGGTAAGAGTAGCAAATACCTGTCATTTTGCTTACGAAGACGGAACGCCGTATTATTCCATAGGAACCACCTGTTACGTATGGACATTACAGTCAGAGGAACTGCAGGAACAGACTTTGCAGACTTTGAAGGAAAGCGCTTTCAACAAGATCCGTTTCTGTGTATTTCCCAAACATTATGATTACAATTTTAATGAGCCGTATAGTTATCCGTATGAGGGGACGCCTGTGGACAGTTCAGGTCTTACCAGGAATAATTTTATGGAGTACAACGGATGTCCTGACGGGAACCACTGGGATTATACAAAATTCAATCCGAAGCATTTTGAACATCTGGAAAAGCGCATCCGGGATTTGATGGACCTTGGGATTGAGGCGGATATCATCGTCATGCACCCTTACGACCGGTGGGGCTTCTCACTGATGTCCAAAGAGGAGGATGACCTGTACTGGAAGTATCTGGTGGCAAGATGTTCGGCTTTCCGGAATGTGTGGTGGTCTCTGGCAAATGAGTATGATCTTATGCCGCAGAAATCCATCGCGGACTGGGAACGCTATGCTTCTATTCTGTGTGAAAAAGATGTGTACGGACATCTGCGCTCTATACATAACTGTAAAAAGATCTACGATTTCACCAGGCCATGGGTGACACACTGTTCCGTGCAGCGGATAGATCCTTATCTGTCTGGAGAACTGGTGACCAAATGGCGGGAACGTTATCAGAAGCCGGTCGTGTTGGACGAGATCGTATATGAGGGGAACATTGAACTGAACTGGGGCAATATCCCCGGAGAAGAGATGAACCGAAGATTCTGGGAAGGAGCCGTTCGCGGCGGCTATCCGGGACATGGGGAGACATACTTGTCCGAGGATCAGATCCTCTGGTGGTCCCATGGCGGCGTATTGAAGGGAACAAGCCCCAGGCGGTTTCAGTTTCTTCTTAAGATTCTAAAAGAAACGCCGGGTTTGGGACTAAAAGAAACTCAGCTTAATCCATACACGGAAGATCTGATGGCGACTGTGGACAGCCTGATCCCCGTACCGTATTATCTGTTCTATTACGGGTTCCGCTGTCCGGCTTTCAAAGAGTATTATTTTGACGACGAGAAGGAATATGAGGTTGAGGTTCTGGATACCTGGGAAATGACGGTTACAAAATGCGGTACATTCCGAGGAAAATTCAAGGTACAGCTTCCGGCAAAACAGTATATTGCCGTGAGAATATATGAAAAGGGATTGATTTGATGAAAGTTTCTTTCAGTATGGATTCAAAGTTATGGCGCTTTTTCGACTATGTGGGAGATATGGCCGCGCTGAACCTGTTGTTCATCGTGACCTGCCTCCCGGTCGTGACCATTGGGGCGTCGGTTACGGCGTTGAATTCTGTTCTTTTTAAAAGAAAAGAAAAAAGAGCAGACGATGTAAAGAGAGAGTATATCCGTGATTTTAAAGCGAATTTCAAGAACAGTACGATCATCTGGGTTATTTTTCTGGTGTTCCTGTTTGCCTGCGGGTTGAATCTTGCCATTGTTTCCCAAACAGACCTAACTTACAGGAATCAGATCATGGTTGGATTCGGAGCCGTACTGGCGGTAATGGTGATGACGGTTCTGTATAGTTTTGCCGTTCTGGCAAGATTTGAAAACAGTTGGCTGGATACAGTGATCAAGGCGTTTGTCATCGGTATCCTGAGTTTTCCTTATACGGTTGTCATCTTTCTGGTTCTGACGGCGGCGGTGATTGCCAGTATCCAGACCTATGCGTCGATCATGGCGGCTCTGGCCGTCTGGCTGCTGATTGGGTTTGCGTTGACTGGCCATCTGTGCAGCGCCATGTTCTACCGTGCGTTCCGCAGGTTTACACGGAAAGAGGATCTGTCTGAGGATACGGTGGATGAGGCGATGTATACGCTGCGGGAACAGTACAGGAAGGAGAAAATGCTGAAAAAACACAGATGAGAGATTATTTTACAGATATAAAACAGGAAAAGGAGGAAGAAAGCTATGGCGAATATTAAGATTGGTTACGCGCCTACGAGGAGAAGTATCTTCAGTGCGCCGGACGCTGTAAAATACCGCGGACTGACGGCAAAGCGTTTGGGTGAACTGAATATAGATTTTGTGGATATCACGGATATCAATGAGGAGGGGCTGCTCTATGATGATGGGGATCGAATCCGGATTACGGAGAAATTCAAGAAAGAACAGGTAGACGGGCTGTTCCTTCCTCACTGTAATTTCGGGACGGAATTCGAGTGCGCAAGGCTTGCGAAGGATCTGAACGTACCTGTACTGCTGTGGGGACCGCTGGATGAGAGACCGGAGGCGGACGGAACCAGGCTTAGGGATACCCAGTGCGGGCTGTTTGCTACAGGAAAGGTTCTGCGCAGGTTTAACGTGCCGTTTACCTATATGACCAACTGCCGTCTGGACGACCCTGTCTTTGAAAGGGGGATTCGGGATTTCCTTGCCGTCTGCAACGTGGTAAAGACATTCCGTAACATCCGGATCTTACAGATCTCAACAAGACCTTTTGAGTTCTGGTCTACGATGTGCAACGAAGGGGAGCTTCTGGAGAAATTCAACATTCAGCTTGCACCGGTTCCTATGCCGGAACTGACGGACGAGATGAAGAAAGCGAAAGAAGAAGGCGTAGAAGTGGCGGAAGTAGTAAAATACTGCCGTGAAAACATGGAGATATGCGTTAAGGATGATGAGCTTGAGAATGTTGCCGCCTTAAAGGTTGCGATGAAGCGGCTGATTACGAAATATGGCTGCCAGGCTGCGGCAATCCAGTGCTGGAACCAGCTCCAGACGGAGATTGGGATCATGCCCTGTGCGGCGAATGCCCTGCTGAATGAGGAGGGGATTCCCGTGGTGTGCGAGACGGATATCCATGGTGCAATTACGGCTCTGCTTACGGAAGCAGCCGGGATGGGAGAGAAACGGAGTTTCTTCGCGGACTGGACCATCCGTCATCCGGATGTTGCCAACGGAGAGCTGTTGCAGCACTGCGGACCGTGGCCGATTTCCGTGGCAAAGGAGACTCCGAAGCTTACTTATCCTCTGGCATTCGATCATCCGGGCAGTATTACGGCGGAGGCGCGGCACGGAGAGGTGACTCTGGTAAGATTTGACGGAGACCATGGGGAATATTCCATGTTACTTGGCAACGCCAAAGGAATTGAAGGACCTAAAGGGATGGGAACCTATCTCTGGGTAGAAGTGGAGAATATCAAACGGCTTGAGGCAAAACTGGTGGAGGGTCCATATATCCATCACTGTGTGGGAATCCATGGGAATGTTGTGCCTGTGCTGTATGAAGCTTGCAAATATCTGGGGATTACGCCGGATCTGTACGACCCGGTAGAAGAAGACGTAAAAGCATATCTGAGAGGGGAGGATGTTATATTATGAGTAATCTGAAAGCGCTTGCCTATGAACTGCGTGAAAATACCATGGATATCATCATGAGCGGAAAGGCCGGACACATCGGCGGCGACATGAGTGTCATGGAGATCCTTACAGAACTTTATTTTGATCAGATGAATATCAGTCCGGAGAACATGGAGGATCCGGACCGCGACAAATTTGTCATGAGCAAGGGACATTCCATGGAAGCTTATTATGCGGTACTTGCCAAGAAAGGATTCTTCCCGCAGGAAGAGGTTGTGGAGAAGTTCAGTAAATTTGATTCACAATACATCGGACATCCGAATAATAAGCTGCCGGGAATCGAGATGAACTCCGGTTCTCTGGGACACGGGCTTCCGGTCTGTGTGGGTATGGCTCTGGCATCAAGGATGAACGGGCAGAAATGCAGGGTTTATACCGTTATGGGCGACGGAGAACTGGCAGAAGGTTCTGTATGGGAAGGCGCTATGGCGGCAGCCCACTACAAGCTTGACAATCTATGTGCCGTGGTTGACAGGAACCGGCTGCAGATATCCGGGAATACAGAGGATGTCATGGCCCATGATGACCTGTATGAGAGATTCCGTGCGTTTAACTGGCATGTGATCGATGTGAAAGACGGAAATGACATCGATCAGTTAAAGGCTGCGTTTGAGGAAGCGAAGGAGACAAAAGGAAAGCCAAGCGTATTGATCGCCAATACGGTAAAGGGGAAGGGTTCCCCTGTAATGGAGAACAAAGCCAACTGGCATCATAAGGTTCCAAGTGAGGATGAACTGGCGCAGATCAGAAGGGATCTGAAGGAGAGAAAGGAGGCGCTTCAAGGTGAGTAAAATTGCGAACAGACAGGTGATCTGTGATGTGTTAATGGAGAATGCAAGGGAAGATAAGGATATCGTGGTGCTGTGCAGTGATTCCAGAGGAAGTGCATCCCTGGCAAAATTCGCAGATAATTTCCCGGAACAGTTCATAGAAGTAGGGATTGCAGAGCAGAATCTGGTCAGTATCTCTGCAGGGCTTGCCAAATGCGGCAAGAAGCCTTATGCAGCGTCTCCGGCAAGCTTCTTAAGTACCAGAAGTTATGAGCAATGCAAGGTTGATGCGGCATATTCGAATACGAATGTAAAACTGATCGGGATAAGCGGCGGCGTCAGCTACGGCGCTCTTGGCATGAGCCACCACTCCGCCCAGGATATTGCGGCAATGTGCGCCATTCCTAATATGAGAGTTTATATCCCAAGCGACCGGCTGCAGACAGAATGTCTGATAAAGGCGCTGCTTAGTGATGAGAAGGCGGCGTATATCCGGGTAGGCAGGAATGCCGTGGAAGACGTCTATGAAGAAGGGAATGTTCCGTTTGAGATGGACAGGGCAACTGTGATAAGGGAAGGAACGGACGTAGCTATCATTGCCTGCGGCGAGATGGTGAAGCCTGCCGTGGAGGCGGCGCAGCTTCTGGAGATTAAGGGTATACACGCGTCAGTTGTGGATATGTACTGTGTGAAACCGTTGGATAAAGGGGCAATTGTAAAGGCTGCGGGAAATGCCAGAGCAGTCATCACGGCAGAAGAGCATTCACCTTTCGGCGGTCTGGGTTCCATGGTCAGTCAGGTAGTTGCCGGCGAGTGCCCGAAGAAAGTAGTGAATCTGGCGTTGCCGGACGCACCGGTGATTACAGGGACGTCAAAAGAAGTGTTCGATCATTATGGACTGAATGCAGAAGGAATCGCGAAGGCGGCGTTGGAAGCGCTGGGTTAAGGAACTGCAGGACAAGTCCTTAGGAACTGTCCCGAAATAACTTGCAAATAGTCCGCAGAATTTTTCTTCGAGAGTACCAGCCAAAAATTAGGCGCATAGCGGGCTATGTAACTGATTTTTGGCTGGTGCTATCGGAGAAAAAGGCAAGGAATATTGCAAGTTATTTTGAGACAGTTCCTTATACAGATTGCGCATGAGAATAGGAACAGAGGAGGAATGACGAATGCCCAGGCAGTATATTATTAGTATAGATCAGAGTACCCAGGGAACGAAAGCACTCTTATTTGATTCTTCCGGGAGTCTGATCAAGAGAACGGATGAAGCCCATGAACAGATTATTAATGAGAAGGGATGGGTTTCCCATGATCCTGCCGAGATCTATCGTAAGGTGATCGAGGTGACAGCCAGATTACTTGAGGAATCCGGGATTGATAAGAGTAAAGTGGCAGGAGTCGGGATCAGTAATCAGAGGGAGACGTCGCTTGCATGGAACCGAGTCACAGGGGAGCCGGTGGGCAAAGCTGTGGTGTGGCAGTGTGCCCGGGCTGCCGATATCTGTGATCAGCTGGTCTGCGCGGGCTGGGCGGAAAAGATCCGCGAGAAGACAGGAATGGAGCTGTCTCCGTATTTCCCTGCTTCGAAGATTGCCTGGATCCTTAAGAATGTAGAAGGTGCGAAGGAACTGGCAGACGCGGGAGAGCTATGCCATGGAACGATCGACAGCTGGCTGGTCTATAAACTGACCGGAGGAAAATCTTATAAGACCGACTATTCTAATGCTTCCCGCACACAGCTTTTTAATATATTTGATCTTACCTGGGATGATGAGATCTGTAAGGTGTTTGGGATCGATCCGGCGAATCTTGCGACAGTATGTGATTCGAACGCAGATTTCGGGGAAACAGATTTTGAAGGAGTACTTCCCCATAAAGTTCCGATCCATGCAGTGATGGGAGATTCTCATGGAGCCCTTTTCGGACAGGGCTGTTTAAAGTCTGGTATGATAAAATCGACTTACGGCACGGGTTCTTCTATCATGATGAATATCGGTGATGATCCGGTCTTAAGTACACATGGAGTCGTTACCTCTCTTGCCTGGAGTATGGACGGAAGGGTGAATTATGTGCTGGAAGGTAATCTGAATTATACGGGAGCCGTGATCACCTGGCTTAAGAACGATCTGCAGATGATCGGAAGTCCGGCGGAGACAGAAGAACTGGCCAGACAGGCTGCATCAGACGACTGTCTGTATCTTGTTCCGGCATTTTCAGGCCTGGGAGCGCCTTATTGGGATAGCCGTGCGACAGGAATGTTTACGGGAATGACCAGAACAACCGGCCGGGCGGAGATGGTAAGAGCCTCTCTTGAGTGCATTGCCTATCAGATTCAGGATGTGATGGAAGCCATGAGTAAAGACGCCGGTGTGGGGATCAGTGAACTGCGTGTGGACGGAGGTCCTACGAAGAATGATTATCTGATGCAGTTCCAGAGCGATATCGCCGGTATCGCCGTACAAGTACCGGATACGGATGAATTGTCAGGTATGGGTCCCGCGTATGCGGCAGGGATGGCCCTGGGGCTCTGGGACGAGGGAATCTTTGGAAAGCTGGATCGCAGAAAGTATACGCCGCAGATGGAAAAAAGCCTGAGACAGAAGAAGTATGAAGGGTGGAAACAGGCTGTAGGGAAAGTTCTTGCCTGATTGATATCCATTATAAGGCAATTTGGAATGCCCCCTCCTCTAAGGAACTGTAGAGAGATAATTTGTGCAGATTGCGCAGGATATTTTCTTACAGTTCCTTAGAGGAGGGGGCATTCTAAGGAACTGTCTCTTGAACGATATTCCGATTGCACGGATGGAAACTTATCGTCCGTTCATCTTATCGATCATTTCCAGAAGTTCTTCTTTACTGCAGAAGCCATAGGATACAACATTCCGAAGAGGCATACATGCAACCATGGCAGTATTCATTTCCTCGGTGATCGCAACATCTTCATCCCTACGCCCGTCAGCGGAAGGCGCAGCGAAGATTGTACTTAATTTCTTTTTAAAATCTTCCACATATCCTGCAGTCCGTTGGTCTGTCAGTAACTCTCCGAGGGTAGTATTCATGTGCACTTTATACGGAAGCGTTCTCTGAGAGGTCAGATGTATTTTCCCGGACAGTCTCAGGTCACGGGAAGAAGCTCCGATCAGAATCTCATAATCACCGGAAGCGGCATACCAGTCATGGATTGCCTCGTTGTACCACGCAAAGCTTCTGTAATCTAAGGTGAAGTTCACTGTCTTTGTCTCGCCGGGCAGCAGAGAAACCTTCTCATATCCTTTCAATTCCCGGACAGGGCGTCGCGCCGCGTCGGTCAGGTCGCCGACATATAACTGTACAATCTCTTTTCCTTCCACATCGCCGGTATTCGTCACATCCACGGAAACCTTGACCATATCCGAATTCGTGATGTCAGACTTATCCATCCGCAGATGATCATAGGCAAAGGTTGTATAAGAAAGCCCGTATCCGAATGGAAATGCTACCGGCATCTCCTTTGCATCGTAGTACCGGTATCCCACGAAAATACCCTCCTGATACCTGACATTTTCCCCGTCGCCAAAAGAAAGATGGGACGGATTGTCGGACAGCTTGTAAGGCATGGATTCCGCCAGCTTCCCGCAGGGACATGCCCTTCCGTAGAGGAGGTCTGCCACGGCTTCTCCTACGGCCTGTCCGCCTAAGTATGCTTCCAGAACACCTTTTACTTTGGAAAGCCAGGGCATTTCAACCGGAGAACCGTTATGCAGGACGATAATTACCTCGGACTGCACGGAGAGGATCTCTTCGATCAGACGGTTCTGACACCCTGGCAGGCACATATGGGAACGGTCGTAGCCCTCGGATTCGAAGCTGTCGGGCAGCCCCGCAAAGACAACCACCTTATCCGCGCATTTGGCCGTTTCCAGCGCTTCTTTGGCAAGCGTTTCGTCGTAAACGTCGTCGTCAGCCGAAAATCCTTTGGCATAGCGGACCGTTGCATCCGGGGAAATGCTGTCGATGACGTTGCTTATGCGAAAGCTGTTGATATGGGAACTTCCGCCGCCCTGAAAACGCGGTTTTTTAGCAAATTCACCGATAAATGCGACCTTCTCTGTCTCCTTTAGCGGAAGTACGGAATCGTTTTTCAGAAGGACCATGGATTCCGTGGCAATTTTCTTGGCAAGCGCATGGTCTGCTTCCAGTGTGAACTCCTGTGTCTCCCGGTGATCCGTGTATTCGAATACAATGTTCAGAATGCGTTCCACGGCCTGGTCAAGAATCGCTTCATCCAGTGAACCGTCTTTGACTGCGGCGATAATTTCTTTGTCGTAAACGCCGCCGGAGGAAGGCATCTCAAGCTCCAGTCCGGCTTTCAGTCCTGGTACGCGTTCGTTGACGGCACCCCAATCGGACATCACGTATCCCTTGAAACCCCACTCATCGCGCAGAACCTCTGTCAGAAGCCATGGGTTCTCGGAGGCGAAGGTCCCGTTGATGCGGTTGTAGGAGCACATGACGGTGTAAGGCTGAGCCTTCTTGACGGCGGTCTCGAATGCCGGGAAATAGATCTCACGCAAGGTGCGTTCATCCGCGTCGGACGAGCAGCTCATACGGTTGAATTCCTGGTTATTTGCAGCAAAATGCTTGATTGAGGTTCCGACGTGGTGCTCCTGCACACCGTTTATGAATGCGGCGGCAGTTTCTCCGGCAAGGTAGGGGTCTTCAGAATAATACTCAAAATTACGTCCGCATAAAGGGGAGCGCTTGATGTTAACTGCCGGTCCAAGGACCACAGACAGGTCGTTGGCCTGAGCTTCCCTTCCGATGGCGTCTCCAAATTCATGCATAAGATCACGGTCGAAAGAGCATGCGCTTAATACGGCGGGAGGAAAACATACGGCTTTGATGCTGTCATTGATACCCAGATGATCGCCTCCTTCTTCCTGTTTACGCAGCCCGTGAGGTCCGTCGCTTACCATCACGCTTGGGATTACCAGACGTTCCACGCCTTTGAGATGCCAGAAATCGAGACCGGAGCACATACCGGCTTTTTCTTCCAGAGTCATTTGGCTGATCAGCTCTTTGATATTTCGTTTCATGGTTGCTGTCTCCTTTTCTAAGATATTATTTTATGATATTAATGTATCAGTTGTAGTTGAAAATTTATAGTAATTTCTTGCGAAAAATGTTAAAATCTTGCTATGGTGAAAGTTTTCTGATTGTAAGGAACTGTGATCCGAGAATACCATGAAGAAAGAGTGTGAGAGATTTAATGGAAAAGAAACAGGATTTTCTGGAGGCATATAGAGGACATAGCCTGTTTGAGAGGAGAGAATTGGCGCAGCCTCATATGTCATATGCATTTGAAAAAGAAAAATACCGGGTTATCCGGGATGGACGAGTAGACTTGCTGGATTCTGTGAGCCGGCTTCTGCCGGATGGAACAGAAGGCGTCTTATCAAAAGATGCACTGCGCCACCGGAAGAATATGCTGATCGCCACTGTTACAGTATTTACCCGATCCGCTATGGACGGCGGTCTGCCCGAGGAACTGGCATATGCGATGAGTGACAGTTATATTCTGCTGGGAGAAGAGTGTACTTCCGCTATGGAACTGAACGAGCTAAGTGACCGGGCGTTCAGAGAATATACTTATGCGGTTGCGGCAAGAAAAAAACGACATTACAGCGGTAAGATCGAGGCGGCTCTGCACTATATTACGATTCATATACATGAGAAGATCACATTGGAAGCTGTGGCAGAGGCGGTGGGCTTAAGCGACTGCCATCTATCCCGGATTTTCAAGAAAGAAGTGGGTATGTCTATGGTTGATTATGTGCAGAAAGAGAGGATAGAAGCGGCAAAGCATATGTTGGTGAATTCTGATGAGACATTGGCGGCAATCAGCCAGTATCTATACTTTTCAACACAGAGCTATTTTATCAGGATATTCAGGAAATATACGGGGATGACTCCGGGAAAGTACAGGAGAGATTATGGAAACAGATGACTGTTAAGATAGAATCAAGCTAGTACATCATTGCATTAATCTTGAAGTAATAGTGCTTGATATTCGTGTCAGCTGTGCGTCTACGAACCGACGGTGTAGCGGGCTACATCTAGGTTCGAAGGCGTGCAGATGGCATGGATAGCAAGTGCTTATTACTCGAGAATTAATGCAATGATGTACTGGTTACCAGATTGGAAACAGGAAGAAACCGGAGAGGTGCTTTCTATATTATATTGAAAATGCTATACTCTAAGTGTGCAGAAGTCCGAAATGTGAGTAAGGGTTTCTGGTACGGCATTGTATTAGAGAAGGGAGACGATGAGATGGCATTAGGCGAGAATATACGGAAGCTGCGGGAAGAGGCACAGCTTACCCAGCAACAGTTAGCGGACCGGTTGTATGTTTCCAGGCAGACGGTCTCGCGCTGGGAGAGCGGGACGAGGTGTCCGGATCTGATCACGGCGAAGAAGCTTGCAATGGAACTTCAGATATCTCTGGATGAGCTGATCTCGGATGAAGAGATCAGGAGCATGGAAGATATGAAGAACCTGTATTTGTGGCGGGGACCGCAGTGGAAGGAAAGACAGAGTTTAAAGGAATATAAGAGCAGGTTATGTAGAGTTTTGGATATCTTTGGTTCAGTATTTCTTGTGATAATGATTTTTCTACTGTATCTGGATATGAAGGTTCCTGTATGGTTTACGGCTACAGGGTTTGTGATTGTCGGGGCTATACGGATACTGATCTGGAGAGCGGATAAGAAGATGGAGGGCTGCGCTTAGTTTGGCAGCCCTTTTACATTCAATACATTCATCAATGCTTCCTGCAATACACGTGATACATTGATACCGGCGTGTTCAGCTTCATAATTAAGCCAGCTTGGAAGAGCAACATTCCTTCTTACTGTTTTTGTATCAATTTTTCTTCGGTATTCAGAAAAATCCACATCTACATATGTGAGAATGCCTTTTGAAAAGTCGATATATTCTGCATCTTGTTGCACTTTAGCTATCGCTATGGTTTGTTCAGAAGGCATAGGAATCTCCTGTTTGTGATCTTCCATTGAAATGCCAGCCAATCCGATAGCATCTCTGGCCATCTCTATAGCATCTGTAAAGCTGCTGCCTTCTGTAAGAACATCCATGTCAGGAACACATACAAGAAAAGGATGTTCTGATTCGTCATTTGTATTTACAATAAAAGTTGGATATGCCTGTTTCATAAAATTCTCTCCCTTATAGTTGCCATTTTCTAAGTATCATTTTAGCTAATTGTTCATTGATTTCCTTATGTCGGGGAACTTTTTCTATATCATGGCCTCTTCTGTATATATCATGATTTCCTCCATGTCTTTCAAAGACAAAGCCGCTGTCTTCAAGTTTTTTTATTAAATCTCTTTGTTTCATTATAGTTTCTCCTGATAGTTATATTATACACACTTATTACACAATAATCAATGTGTTTATTGAAAATAGCAGGAAATAGATTAAGACAGGATTTATGACGTTCTGTTTTTGGCGAATTTTAATGCAATCAGGTACATGAAAAGCGAAATTATATTTATTGCAGCCATTATGCTCCATAAAACTGTATATCCCAGATTAACGATTATAATTCCTGTCAGCGGGAGGTATACGATGTTTCCGGCATACAATACACCCAGGAATTTAGAATTTGCGTTACCGATATCCGCAGGCATAAACATTTTATCAACGACCAGATTATTGATGCTTCCGCTCGCATTTCCTACACTATAACCCAAAATAATTAATATGATCATCAACAATGAAGGATACATACCAAAAAGTATGAAATCCTTTCGTCTTTAAGGCGCCCAGAACCTTGCCGCTGAATAATGAGAAGAGGGCAGATCCCAAGTTCATAATGCTTACGATCGTGGCGCTTACTGATAGATCAATACCAGCCATTCCAAAGTACATTGTGGCATAAGTTGTGTACTTAATGCCGTACTTACCAATGAAACATCAGTACCATATGTTTCCGGAAATAAGGAATATCCCGCCATGTTAATTGCCAGAAATCCCGTTGTGCAGAACAAGTAAATTGCACATCCAAAAGAATTTGGAAAAGGCATTGCAGAAGATATGAAGGCGAATGGTGTTGATGCAGTTATCCTTACATCTACCTGAGGTACTTCTTCGCGCTGCGGTGCAGTAATGACCAAAGAAATCGAACGGGCAGGTATTCCGATCGTCCATGTTACAAACCTTACGAAAATATCCGAAGGTATCGGAGCACGCCGTATTCTTCGCGGTAACAGCGTGCTCCATGTGTTCGGGAATCCATCACTTCCACAGGCTCAGGAACTTACATACCGTAAAAATCTTCTTTCACATGCAATCGATATGTTGGCAAAAGAGCCGGCCCAGGGAGAATATAGCCTTATTGAAGAATGATATAGAAAAATAGCATAAAGGCTCTTGTTTATCGGGAAATTCGATTGGACTTGCTTATATATAGAAGGTACACTTAATATCAGAAAATATCTAAGTGTAAAAAGGTATAAAGTACATCGAATTGATAGGAGGAATTACAGTATGGTTGTAAACAGGGTATGCGGCATGTGTCAGGGCGGATGCCAGGTGAATGTTACAGTAGAAGACGGAAAGATCGTGAAGGTTGAACCGGATAAGAATTCGCCGAAAGGAAGGTTATGTATCAGAGGGGCGCTTACGCCTCAGCTGCTGTACAGCGAGGATCGTCTGACCTCTCCGCTTATCCGGGAGGGGAAGAGAGGCGAAGGCAGGTTCCGCCGCGCCACCTGGGAGGAAGCCTATGAATATGCGGCGGAGCTGATCAGAAAGACAATGGATCAATACGGCGAGCGCGCTATGGCATCTTATCAGGGAAGAGGAGTCTTAGGGATGCCGGTGGGAAGGATTCTTTCTAATAATCAGAAGCCCTGTCTGATGAAGAGGCTTGGTTCGCCCAATGATTTTAATGCGGCGTCCATCTGTAATATGGCGTCCAGTACAGTCACTCCGGTTACAACGTCGGGTCTGAATACCCGTATGATGGTGCAGGATATCCCGAACAGCGATTATATATTCTCGTGGGGGAAGAACCCGGTGACAGACGACGGACCGCAGATGGCGATCAAGAGCATCAAAGCGGCCAAGGAGAGAGGCGCCAAGTTGATTGTCATCGATCCGAGGAAAAACGGAATCGGGGAAATGGCCGACCTGTGGGTATCTGTGATACCGGGAGCAGACGGCGCGCTGGCGCTTGCCATGCTGAAGCTGATCATTGACAGCGAGCGATATGATAAAGAGTTTGTCCGGGATTATACACGAGGGTTTGAAGATTTTAAGACATATCTTGGGACACTTTCGATGGAACAGCTTTCCAAGTGGTGCGGCGTATCGGAAGAGATGATCGCACAGGTGACGGATATCTTCTGTTCCACAGAGAAGATTTCCCTGGTTGCCTATACAGGACTTGAATATCAGCTCAGCGCGATACAGAATAACCGCGCGATATTTACACTCTGGGCGATCACCGGGAAGCTTGATGTAGAGGGCGGGATCTATCTGAACTGCCAGAATGTACCGACATTTTCTCTTAAGGAGCTGCCGACAGAAAATAAACCGATTGGACTGGATGAATTCCCGTTGTTCTACAAATTCATCGGAGGCGGACAGTTTTGCCGTTTCCCCAAAGCAGTTCTTGAGGATGACCCTTATCCGGTGCGGGGGCTTATCCTGGCAGGCGGTTCTCCGGTGCTGACCTTCCCGGACAGCAAGAAGTGGCGGGAAGTCTATGAGAAGTTGGAGTGTTTTATCGTGTCAGACCGCTATCCGACAGAGGACAGCCGTTATGCGGATGTGGTGTTCCCGGCGTGTACGGTGTTCGAGACCTATAAGCCGGTAATGGGGGCAGACGGGAAGGTTACGTTGATCGAGCCGGTGATCGAACCGGTAGGAGAGAGCAGGGATGATGTGCTGATCCTCTCCGGGATCGCGAAGAAGCTGGGAGTTGGAGATGATTATCCCGGATCTGAAGAAGAACTAAAAGAATGGCTCTGCCAGATGATACCGCCGTATGCGGGAGACTTTGCAACAGGAGGAAAACAGGCACCGAGAGTCTATCAGAAATATAAAACGGGCGGACTGAGGGCTGACGGACAGCCGGGCTTCCCGACACCATCCGGCAAATTCGAGATCTGCTCTGTTCTTCTGGAGGAGAATGGGTTTACGCCTTATCCGGAATATCGCGATATCCGCTCGATCCCGGAGCTTAACAGGCCGGAATTCCCATTTACCATGACAACAGGGGCAAGAAGCATGCACAGGATGGGAGTGTTTGGCGCGAATCTTCCCGGTGTGGCGAAGGCAGAACCGTATCCGTACATGGATCTTGATCCGGAGGATGCCGAAGAACTTGGGATTAAGGACGGTGACTGGGCGAAGGTGACGACTCCCTTTGGTACAGGGACCTTCAAGACCCGTGTATGCGGTATGGCTCGGCATTGTATCCATATCCCCCATGGCGGCGGAAGCGCGTATATGCCGGAGGCGTGGAGGATAGGTAATGTCAATGAGCTGACGAGCCTTGACTATAATGACCCGATCACCGGGTTTGTTACCATGAAATCTGTGCCGTGCAGGGTTGAAAAATCAGAGATGACTATGGAAAAGAGTATTTGAATATGGGAGAAAGAAATTATGGTTGAAAGATTTGGGAAAGATAAGTATACTACTTATAAACCAAGCGGTACATTTTTATGGAAGATTTGCTTTTTCCGGAAGGAGTGTGTGATATGGAGAAGGCCAGGATTCCTGTCGGGGAGGAGAATTTTGAACTCCTGAGGAAAAAGAAGAGCTACTATGTAGATAAGACGAGATTTATTGTGGAATTATTAGAAGAAGATTTTAAGGTCAATCTGATCACGCGTCCGCGCCGTTTCGGGAAGACACTGAATATGAGTATGCTGGAAGCTTTCTTTGATATCCGTAAGGATAGTAAGGATATTTTTGAAGGCCTTGAGATCATGGGATATGAGGAATTGTGTGCAGAGTGGATGAATCAGTGGCCGGTGATTTCTATCTCTTTTAAGGATGTTGCGAATGACAATTTTGAGGATTCCTATGAGCAGATGGCGCTTGATCTGGCCGGTCTGTGCGTGGAGCATGCCTATCTGCTTGAGAGTGTGCACACAGATGCAGACGATAAGGATCGTTTTGCAAGATTGAAAGCAGGGAAAGCGACAGAAGCGGAGCTTCGGAACAGCCTTTTTATTATTGCGCGGATGATGTATGCTCATTATGGCAAGCCGGTCATTCTTTTGATCGATGAATATGACGTTCCTCTGGCGAAGGCCAGTGAATATGGCTATTATCCGAAGATGCTGAATGTGATCCGGAGCATGATGAGTACTTCCTTTAAGACAAATAGATTTCTGCAGTTTGCGGTAGTTACCGGGTGCCTGCGTATTGCGAAGGAGAGCATCTTTACCGGTGCGAATAATTTTAAATCTAATTCTATCGCAGGGAGCCACTATCTGGACAGCTTTGGATTCACGGAGAGGGAAGTGGAGCAGATGCTTGAGGATACGGGGCAGTTGACACGGCTTTCAAGGATAAAACAGTGGTACGACGGATATCATTTTGGTAAGTATGATATCTATTGTCCGTGGGATGTGTCGAATTATGTGTCGGATGTATTGCGTGAACCAGACAAGATACTGGGGAATTACTGGAAGGATACGAGCCATAACAATATCATCAGGCAATTTGTCGGGAAGGACGGCATGGATGTCAATGATAAGTTTGAGAAACTGTTGTCAGGAGGAAGTATCAGATCAAGGCTAACGGAAGATTCTACTTACTGTTTTGAAAATGCTGCAGAAGAAGATTTTTGGAGTATTCTTTATTTTACTGGATATCTGACAATCGACAGGAGTAGAGGAAAAAGTGATAGCGGTGAAGTCATTCTTAAGATTCCCAATAAGGAGATAAAAACGATCTTTGGAGATACGATTGTGGAATGGTTTCAGGAGACAATTGGGATTAAGGCGGCAGAACGGAGAGAGATGTTTGCTGCCTGGTGGGATGGTGACGACAAAACGGTGGCGGATGCCGTTTCCATTATTCTGAATGATGCCATCAGTTATTACGATTATAAAGAAGATTACTATCATGCGTTTGTGGCGGGATTATTTTCAGGGGCAGGATATCTGGTCACTTTCAATGATGAAAATGGACTTGGCAGAGCAGATGTAGTTGTAAAAGACCGGAAGACCCGGAAGGTAATTATTGTTGAGGTAAAGCATTCTGATTCGGAAGATGAGATGGAGAAGGATTGCCGGAAAGCTTTGCAGCAGATTGATCTGAAAAAATACGCTTCCAGGTATCTGAACGGGTATAAGGCAGTACAGTGTTACGGAGCAGCATTTTTTCAGAAGAAATGTCTGATCCGGAAGGTTACAGTGCCGGGAGCGGGAAAAGGGTCGGTATTTAAGCTTGAGTAAGCTATGTGTTTCTTACTCAGGCTTATCTGGTAATTTTTTGTAATCAAGAACAATTTACAGAGCCCTGTGTGGCTGTATTATGCAGTTTATATAGGAAGATGATATCTTTTTGAACAAGTTACATAAAAATGGGAAAAGCACTTGAATTTTATTACCAGATTTAGTACAATTATTACCAGTTGAGGATTATTTAACAAAGTAACAGGTTAAAAGCTTCACGATCAAAGGACTGCGTAAACAGTTAATAAAACTTTAGGAGGAATTAATCATGGCAGTAAAAGTAGCGATCAATGGATTCGGACGTATCGGACGTCTTGCATTCAGACAGATGTTTGGGGCAGAAGGGTATGAGGTTGTAGCGATCAACGATCTGACATCACCTAAGATGCTTGCACATCTGTTAAAGTATGACTCTTCACAGGGCAGATACGCTTTATGCGACAAGGTAGAGGCAACAGAGGATTCTATCATTGTTGACGGCAAAGAGATTAAGATTTATGCAAAGGCTAACGCTGAAGAGCTTCCATGGGGAGACCTGAACGTAGACGTTGTTCTGGAGTGTACAGGTTTCTACACATCTAAAGAGAAAGCTTCCGCACATGTTAAGGCAGGTGCAAGAAAAGTTGTTATCTCCGCACCGGCAGGAAATGACCTTCCTACTATCGTTTACAATGTAAATCATGACAAATTGACAGCAGAGGATACCGTTATCTCCGCAGCTTCCTGTACAACAAACTGTCTGGCGCCAATGGCTAAGGCTCTGAATGATCTTGCAACGATCAAGTCTGGTATTATGTGCACGATCCACGCTTACACAGGTGATCAGATGACTCTTGACGGACCGCAGAGAAAGGGTGACTTGAGAAGATCACGTGCAGCAGCAGTGAATATCGTTCCTAACAGCACAGGTGCAGCTAAGGCTATCGGTCTTGTTATTCCTGAACTGAACGGCAAGCTGATCGGAGCTGCTCAGAGAATTCCTACACCTACAGGATCAACCACAATCCTGACAGCAGTTGTTGAAGGTAATGTAACAGTTGATCAGATCAACGAGGCTATGAAGGCTGCTTCTAACGAGTCCTTCGGATACAACACAGACGAGATCGTATCCAGCGATATCGTTGGTATGAGATATGGTTCATTGTTCGATGCTACACAGACAATGGTATGCCCGTTAGACAACGGAACAACAGAGGTTCAGGTTGTATCATGGTATGACAATGAGAATTCTTACACAAGCCAGATGGTAAGAACAATCAAATACTTCTCTGAATTAGCATAATTCTGGAATACCCAAAGGGTCCGGTCTGATATAGGACCGGATCCTTTTTCAACATGATGACAATTAATATCTAGGAGGCAATTTACATGCTCAATAAAAAATCAGTAGATGACATTAATGTAAAAGGCAAAAAAGTGTTGGTAAGATGTGACTTTAACGTACCGCTTATCGATGGGAAGATCACGGATGAGAATCGTCTGGTGGCAGCGCTTCCGACTATTAAGAAGCTGATCGCTGACGGAGGGAAGATTATTCTGTGCTCACACCTTGGCAAGCCAAAGGGAGAGCCAAAGCCGGAATTATCTCTTGCACCGGTAGCAAAGCGTCTGTCAGAGCTTCTTGATCAGGAAGTAAAATTCGCGGCAGATCCGGAGGTTGTCGGCGCCAACGCAAAGGCAGCGGTAGAGGCTATGCAGGACGGCGAAGTGGTTCTTCTTGAGAATACCCGTTACAGAATAGAAGAGACGAAGAACGGCGAAGCATTCAGCAAGGATCTTGCTTCTCTGTGCGATGTATTTGTGAATGATGCATTCGGAACCGCGCACCGCGCACACTGCTCTAACGTAGGCGTGACACAGTTCGTAGATACGGCGGCAGTAGGTTACTTAATGCAGAAAGAGATTGATTTCCTCGGCAATGCAGTCAATAACCCGGAGAGACCGTTCGTAGCGATTCTCGGCGGAGCGAAGGTTTCCAGCAAGATCTCTGTGATCGAGAATCTTCTTGACAAGGTGGATACTCTGATCATCGGCGGCGGAATGTCTTATACATTCTCAAAGGCGCAGGGCGGAAGCGTAGGCGGATCCCTTCTGGAGGCAGATTATTGCGAATATGCGCTGAATATGCTTAAGAAGGCAGAGGAGAAGGGCGTGAAGCTGCTGCTCCCTGTTGATACTGTGATCGCGGATGATTTCTCCAATGACGCAAACAGCAAGGTGGTTAAGGCAGGCGAGATTCCGGACGGATGGCAGGGGCTTGATATCGGGCCGGATACCGTGAAGATCTTCTGTGACGCCGTACAGGATGCCAAGACGGTTGTATGGAACGGACCGATGGGCTGCTTCGAGATGCCGAAGTTCGCAAACGGTACGGAAGCGGTTGCGAAAGCGCTGGCAGATACAGAAGCTACGACCATCATCGGCGGCGGCGACTCCGCAGCGGCAGTAAACCAGTTAGGTTACGGAGATAAGATGACCCACATCTCAACCGGCGGCGGCGCATCCCTCGAATTCCTGGAAGGCAAAGAGTTACCAGGCGTAGCGGCTGCTAATGATAGGTAAAAAGCTTGGCGAGGTTTTATCGAGCCTAGCGTTTACCTAGTTCACTGAACTTGGCGAGGTTTTTTACGAGCCTAGAGAAGTGAACATCCCCCGGCGAAGGATGAACTTAGTAAGGTGAAGTTACTTAAAGTAAGCACTTGGCGAGGTTTTTTACGAGCCTAGAGAAGTGAACATCCCCCCCAGTGAAGGATGAACTTAGTAAGGTGAAGTTACATTACCTTTCAACAATAATACAGAACAGGAGACCAACAAACATGGCAAGGAAGAAAATTATAGCAGGCAACTGGAAGATGAACAAGACTCCAAGCGAGGCAGTTGCATTAGTAGAGGAATTAAAACCATTAGTAGCGAACGACGAAGTCGACGTAGTATTCTGCGTGCCGGCAATCGATATCGTTCCGGTCGTAGAGGCTGCAAAAGGCACTAATATCCAGGTTGGAGCAGAGAATATGTATTTCGAGGAGAGCGGCGCTTATACAGGCGAGATTTCTCCTAACATGCTGGTAGATGCAGGTGTTAAATACGTTGTTCTTGGCCATTCCGAGAGAAGAGAGTATTTCGGCGAGACTAATGAGGATGTGAATAAGAAGGTCCTGAAGGCATTCGAGCATGGTATCACACCGATCATGTGCTGCGGCGAGACATTGGAGCAGAGAGAGCAGGGCGTGACCATGGACTTCATCCGTCAGCAGGTTAAGGTTGGCTTCCAGAATGTAACGGCAGATCAGGCTAAGACAGCAGTGATCGCTTATGAGCCGATCTGGGCGATCGGAACAGGCAAGACAGCTACAACAGAGCAGGCTCAGGAGGTTTGTGCAGGAATCCGTGCATGTATCGCAGAAGTGTATGATGATGCCACAGCAGCAGAGATCCGTATCCAGTACGGCGGATCTGTCAATGCAACTACAGCGGCAGATCTGTTCGCACAGGCTGATATTGACGGCGGCCTTGTAGGCGGCGCTTCTTTGAAGGCTGACTTCGGTAAGATCGTTAACTATAAATAAGCGCACGTCTGTGAACACTGATTGTTAATAATACGATGAAAATGGGGATATTGAAGGAATGTATTTCCTTTGATACCCCTTTTTTGGTTTCTTGAACAATTGGAAATATTTCTTTTAATACAGATGCTCGTGTGATACAATTAGTAAAGAGATAAGATAAGAAAGCGCTGGCGGGATGTTTGCAGGAGCCGTCAGGCAAAAGGAGAAGGAACATGGGAATATTTTCATTTCGTAATAAGAATGAAAAAGAGGCAGAAGAGAAGAAGTATCGGTTCGGAATGGAGGGAATGCTTAGGGAGGTCCTGGATAAGAATTCGAAGGGACAGGAATCTCTGGATACATTGTCTAAGGAGATCCGGCAGATAGGAACAGATGTCCGTAAACATGATATGGCGCTGGAGGATTGTCTGGATGCATTAGAAGAGCAGCGCGAGGAAGAGGCACAGAGTCAGAAGAGGATTGCCGAGTTAGAGTCTGGTCAGGAGAAACTGCTGCAGGTATTGGATGCGTACCAGGAGCAGGTGTGGAATATGATGCGGTATGCCGCAGAGCATGACCCGGCATGGGTGGTGCAGATAGATCTGATCAGAAATGCTGTGAGAGGGAAGCAGATCTCCGGCGGGATCAGCCTGATCGAAGAGACAGGAGTCAGGGTGGACTATGCACTTCATGAGGTGATCGAGATCATAGATACAGCGGAAGAGGAAAGGGCGCAGGTTGTCGCAGAGATCTATCATCCAGGATATGTATATATGGGAGTGGTAAAGAAGAAAGCGAAGGTGGCCGCCTATCGTTATGTACAGACAGACGGTCAGGAACAAGGAACGGGCCTGGAGAGAGGTATATAAAGACAGGATTACATAGAGTGAAGTATGAAAGCAGCCTGTCAAAAGGCAGCGACTAAATAAGAATACAAAAGAAAGCGGGAGCAGGGCATATGAGTACGGATACGATTATAGGAATAGATCTGGGGACATCTACATCGGAGGCAGCCATTATCCGAGACGGAAAGCCGGAGATGATATTGAATTATGACGGAGAGGTGATCACACCTTCTGCAGTTGGAATAGATCAGGATAAGAATTTTGTATTTGGGGACAAGGCAAAAGCGCAGTATCTTATGGCCCCGGAAGATACGGTAATAGAGGTAAAGCGCAAGATCGGCACGAAAGAGAAGATACATATGGGCGGTAAGGAGTTCACTCCGGTGGAGATCTCTGCCATGCTTCTTTCTCATATCAAAGATTATGTATCAGAATATCTGAAGGAAGAGGTTTCGCGTGCTGTGATCTCTGTTCCGGCGTATTTTGATGACCTGCAGAGGCAAGAGACAGTGGAGGCAGGGAAGCTCGCGGGATTTACCGTTGAGCGAATCATCAATGAGCCCACGGCGGCGGCGCTTAGTTATGGGATCGGGCATATGGAGGAAGAGAGCCATATCCTGGTCTATGATCTTGGCGGCGGGACATTTGATGTGACATTATTGGAGATGTTTGGCGGCGTGCTGGAGGTAAAGGCCAGCAGCGGGGATAATAAGCTTGGCGGCAAGGATTTCGATGAACGTCTGATCCAATGGATGCTCAGACAGTTCCGGAAGAAGGAAGGTATCGACCTTGAGAAGAACACGGCGGCAATGGTGAAGTTAAAGGAGCAGGCAGAATGGTGTAAGAAGGAATTGAGCACGCAGGATTCCTGCAGGATCGTGATCCCGTTCATTGCTCAGAAAGCCGGGAATCCTATTGCACTGGATGAGACTATAACGGTCAGTGAGTTCGAAGAGATGGTTAAGGATCTGGTGGAGAGGACGCATAACCCGATCGATATCGTGTTAGCTGACAGCGAGATCCTGCCGGAAGATATTGACAGGATCCTTCTGGTGGGCGGTTCTACACGTATACCGATGATCAGCAGGGATCTTGAGCGTTATCTCAAGAAGAAGCCGTCGCAGGCCCTGAATCCGGATTATGCGGTTGCGGAAGGGTCTGCCATTCAGGCGGGTATCATCGAGGGAACCATAAGCGGGGAAGACAGTCTGATCATGACGGATGTAAATCCATATACATTGGGAGTCCGCGCACTGTCCGGTTTTGATCTGAATTATATGAGCGTGGTCATTCCAAGGAATGTAACGATACCCACATCCAGGAAGAATACCTATTTTACAAGCTGGGACGGTCAGTCGGCGGCTAAGATAGAAGTGTACCAGGGAGAAGCAGATGATGTGCGCAAGAATCATTTCCTGGGAGAGTTTGTGGTATCCGGCATTCCATGGAAGGAGGCCGGAGAGGAGAAGGTGGAAGTGGAGTTTGCCTACAATCTGAACGGAATGCTGGAGGTCAAAGCGAAGATCGTAAGTACGGGAGAAGAGGCGGCAGTTGAGATCAATATGATGGAACAGACGGCAAAAGATCATGAGATAACGGATGTAAGCAGATGGAAGGACTCTTCTTATGCCAAGCAGTTCAGAACGGTTATACGGCGGGCTGAGCGCAGGCTTAAGAATGCAGATACTCTGGATGTCCTGTACCGCATAGACCTGGAAGACACCTTGTATGAGCTGAAGTGCGCGCTGATCGAAGAGGATCTGGAATCGGCGGAAGAGCTGGAAGAAGAGCTCCTGGATATGCTGGAAGGATAACATTAGAAAAGAGGAAAAGAGCAATGAGCACTTATTATGAGATATTAGGAGTCAAGCAGGGGGCGGCGCAGGCCGAGATTAAGAAAGCATATTTCTCGCTGGTCAGGCAGCATTCGCCGGAGAAGGACCCGGAGAAATTCCGGGAGATCAGAGAGGCTTATGAACACTTGAAGGATGCGCCGGAAGATCAGGGGCCTGTATTTGCTCCGCCGAAAGATCCAGGGGCCGCAAAATTCTTAGAACAGATTCAGATCTATCAAAAAGCCGGAGATGATGAACGGTTTCGGGATGCGTGTGAAGAGGCCTACAGGATTTTCCCGGAGGAGATACAGTTTCTGTATCTGATGACATATGCGCGCCGGAGAGCCGGTAATACAGGAAAAGCAGTAAAAAGCGGTGAAGAGTTGGTGGCAAAAGAGCCGGACAATAAGTGGTTCTGGCGGGAACTGGCTGTTTCCTATCAGGAACGCGGATATACGCGAAAGGCGTTTGGAGCGTTTGACAAGGCGTATGAGCTGGGATGCCGGGACAATGATTTTGTTCTGGAATTCTCCGTGTCCTGCAACTCTTACGAACAATATGACAGGGGAATCCATGTGCTGACAGAATTTATCGGCAGCGGCAAGCGATGGAAGAGAGAAGAGATCCCGCAGGTCTTGGAAGGATTTTCAGGGCTGATGGCAATGTATATGGTCACCGGTGGGGATCTGTCGGCTGTGCTTAAGCCTTTTAAGGCTTTTCTTGAGCAATACAGTATCTATGTAGAGGAGAATATGGATATTCTGTCTCAGATCGTGACAGTGATGATTCTTCATCCGGCATTGAATGATAGACAGAACCATCCTATGATCCAGGAGATTATAGAGCTTTTTTCGGCTGCCAGCCGTTCGGGATTCGGGAAAAACCTGGTAGAAGAGCTTGAAGGAAGGAGACGGGATAATCTTTTCCGTGAAGATTCCAGACTCAGCGAGACCATGCGAATCTGTTCGGATATATATTTTATGGTGGATGATATGCCTTCGCACATCCGGACATTTGAAGAATTGGATATGAAGCTGTGTATGATCGAAGAACGGCAGGATATTTTGCCCCAGCTTGATATAGTCGAGGCAGAATATCCGGAATATTTTAAGAGGCTCGAAGACTTCGCAAGGCGGTTAAGAGAAGGGAAGAACCTGGAATATCTGAAAGACAGCCTGCTGAAGCAATACTGCCGTCTGGAGCCATATATAGGAGGCGGTATATATTTTGAACGGTATCCGCAGGAAAGGACGAGAATTGAGGGAACAGTAGTCTACGAGGATGACACGCCGTATGTGAGAAGAGAAAAGAAGATTGGGCGTAACGCCCCGTGTCCGTGCGGAAGCGGGAAGAAATACAAACACTGCTGTATGAAAAAGAAAGAAGGGAATTAAAATGGAACGCGCACAGCTTGAAGCTCTGGTTCAGAGATTATATGCCGGGATGGAGGGCAATCGGGTCATTGTAGAAGAAGCGGATGGGGCAGGAAGACCATTGAGGATGTTCGACGAGCCGCTGGTTGGAATCGGCTCTGCCGCTGATCCGCTGTTTGACGAGTATAAGAAGCCGGAAGCGGTCGGACCCTGGCACCGCTCGCCAAAGGAGTGGCTTGCAGAAGCGCAGACGGTGATATCTCTGTTCTTTCCGATCAGTGAAGAAGCGAGGAAGAGCAATCGGGGATGCCCCGAAGAGCCGTCGCTTGAATGGCTTTACTGCAGGATAGAGGGGAATGAATATCTGCGGACGTTTATTGCAGGACTGCGGGACAGTCTGCGCCAGGAGGGGTATTCGGCCTGCGCTCCGGCGCTGGATGAAAGGTTCTGTGCCTTCATGAATCAGAAGCCGGATACGGGTTCTGAGACGGAGGTATACGGGAGCATGTGGTCGGAAAGGCATGCGGCGTATATCTGCGGGCTTGGTACGTTCGGCCTGTCTAAGGGAATCATTACGCGCAAGGGGATGGCGGGCCGGTTCGCCAGTCTTGTGACATCCCTTGAATTAGAGGCGGATGTGCGGCCGTATCAGGGACTCTATGATTACTGTATCCAGTGCGGCCAATGTATAGAGCGCTGTCCGGTTCATGCGATCTCGGCAGAAGGGAAGGAGCATCTGCCCTGCCACAATTGGCTGCTGCATGTAAAGAAGCATCATGCGCCACGTTTGGGATGCGGGAAGTGTCAGACGGCAGTGCCTTGCGAGTGCGGCATACCGGGGGATGCCGGACAGAGATTCCATAATTTATAATTCAATAATTTTTTAACGAAATTTATTTTAAAATAGGACAAAGTATTGTATAATATAAGACCGAAAGGGGTTTTGACATGATTTATGAAGAGATACCGATACGGGAGGAAGGTTCTGCCGAGTATGCGAGACTTCAGGTTTATATCCAGGATACGCCCTACGACGGGAGCCTTAAGGTGAAGAGACGCCCGCTGATCCTGATCTGTCCGGGCGGCGCGTATATGCGGACCAGTTACAGAGAGGGCGAGCCGACGGCGCTGCATTTCTTAAGCAAGGGCTACCATGCCTGCGTGCTGCGTTATTCGGTGGCTCCGGTCCATTTCCCGACACAGGTCTTAGAAGTCGGCCGGTCAGTGAAGCTCATTCGGGATCATGCCGCAGAGTGGAATGTAGATGCGGATCGGATCGTCGTGCAGGGCTCGTCGGCGGGAGGACATCTTGCGGCAAGCTACGGCGTTTTCTGGGATCAGGACTTTCTTGCTTCAAGGCTTCGGGCAGAGACAGAGGAGTTAAGGCCAAGGGGGATCATGCTGAGTTACCCGGTCATTACTGCGGATCCGAAGTATGCGCATACAGAGAGCTTCGAGATGCTGTTGGGTGATGAGTACGAATCGTCGTCAGAGAAGGTATCTCTGGAGAAGCAGGTGACAAAGTCGACGCCTCCTTGTTTCCTCTGGCATACGATGGAGGATGAGACGGTGCCGGTAGAGAATTCACTGCTGTTTACCATGGCGCTTCGCAGGGAGAATATTCCGGCAGAGCTGCATATATTCCCTGAGGGAGCGCACGGCTTAAGCCTTGCAAGCCCTGTTGTGGAACGGGAGAACGGGGAAGGCGTGCAGGCAGAGTGTGCAAGGTGGATCGATCTGGCAGACGCATGGCTTGAGAGGTTATTTGGGTAGATGGAATATGAAAAATGTTGAGCAAAGGAGTGTTACGTTATTATGAACAAGAAACCAACGGTACTGATGATATTGGATGGCTACGGACTGAATGAGAAGAAAGAGGGCAACGCCGTCTTAGAGGGCAGAACTCCGGTTATGGACGGGCTTATGGCCGAGTGTCCGTTTGTCAGGGGCAATGCAAGCGGCATGGCGGTAGGGCTTCCTGACGGACAGATGGGCAATTCCGAGGTAGGGCATCTGAATATGGGCGCGGGACGCATCGTATATCAGGATCTTACCAAGATCACGAAGGCGATCCAGGACGGGGATTTCTTCGAGAATCCGGCGCTTCTTGCTGCATGTGAGAATGTGAAGAAGAACAACAGCGCGCTCCATATGTTCGGTCTGGTGTCCGACGGCGGCGTGCACAGCCACAATACACATATCTATGGTCTTCTGGAGCTGGCGAAGCGTCAGGGCATCGAGAAGGTATATGTACACTGCTTCTTAGACGGACGTGATACGCCTCCGGCTTCCGGGAAGGAATATGTAGAACAGCTTGCGGCGAAGATGGAAGAGATCGGTGTAGGCGAGATCGCGACGGTAATGGGACGCTACTATGCGATGGACCGCGACAACCGCTGGGACCGTGTGGAAAAGGCATACCGCGCCATGGTATACGGCGAGGGCGAGAAGGCGGTAAGCGGGCCGGAAGGCATCCAGGCTTCCTACGATAAGGATACGACGGATGAATTCGTGCTTCCGACCGTTGTGATGAAGGACGGCGCTCCGGCTGCGACCATTAAGGATAACGATTCGATCATCTTCTTCAACTTCCGTCCGGACCGTGCAAGAGAGATCACCAGGACCTTCTGCGACGACGGATTCACAGGCTTCGACAGAGGCGAGAGGGTGAAGACCTGTTATGTGTGCTTCACGGAGTATGACGTGACCATCGAGAATAAGCAGGTGGCATTCGTCAAGGAAGAGATCACCAATACGTTCGGGGAATTCCTTGCCTCCAACGGGAAGAAGCAGGCGCGTATCGCTGAGACAGAGAAGTATGCCCATGTGACCTTCTTCTTCAACGGCGGTGTGGAAGAGCCGAATGCAGGCGAGGACAGGATCCTTGTGAACTCACCGAAGGTAGCAACCTATGATCTGAAGCCGGAGATGAGCGCGTACGAGGTATGCGATAAGCTGACGGGCGCGATCCGCTCCAAAGAATATGACGTGATCATCATTAACTTCGCGAACCCGGATATGGTAGGCCATACCGGCGTAGAGGCTGCGGCGGTCAAGGCGATCGAGGCTGTGGACGAATGCGTTGGGAAGGCAGTGGAAGCGATCAAGGATGTGGACGGCCAGATGTTTATCTGTGCGGATCATGGGAATGCGGAGCAGTTGATCGACGAGGAGACGGGCGAGCCGTTTACCGCGCACACTACGAATCCGGTGCCGTTCATCCTGGTAAATGCCGATCCTGCTTATAAGCTTCGGGAGGGCGGCTGCCTGGCAGATATTGCGCCGACTCTGATCGAGCTTATGGGAATGGAACAGCCGAAAGAGATGACCGGGAAGAGCCTGCTTGTGAAATAGCCTGCTTGTGAAATAGATTCTTATGAATATTATGATTGCGGAGGATGATGCTGTCATCCGTCAGGAGCTTAGAGTGCTCCTGGAGAATGCGTTGTATCAGGTGACTGCCCTTGAAGACTTCTCGGACGTTGCTTCTGCCGTGCTGGCAGAGAAGCCGGACCTTGTGCTGCTGGATCTGAATCTTCCAGGAGAGTCCGGCTTCGGTATCTGTACGAAGATACGGGCAGAATCCGAGGTCCCGGTGATCTTCGTGACCAGCCGGACGGATTCGATGGATGAGCTGAACGGAATGCTGAAAGGGGGAGACGATTATATCACCAAGCCCTTTCAGGCGCCGATCCTTCTGGCAAGGATCGCGGCAGTTCTTAAGAGAACACACCGGGATACAAGGGAAGAAGAGCAAAAGCTTGTGTATAAGGGTGTGGAGCTTGATATTGCAAGAGGAATGGTAAGCTGCGGCACACATCAGACGGAGCTTACTAAGAACGAGTTGAAGATCCTGCATTATTTGTTTCGGAAGAAGGGTGAGATCGTCCCCCGGGCGGATATGATCGAGTATCTGTGGGATAACCAGGTGTTCATTGATGATAATACACTGAGCGTCAATATTACGCGTATCCGCGGAAAGCTTCGGGAGATCGGAGTCTGTGGCCTGATTGAGACGAAGCGGGGAATGGGGTATCGGATATGAAGCTTACAGAATATTTAAGAGATAAAATCCTGCTTATAGTGCTGCATATGACCTGTATGCTGCTTTTAGCAGGATTTTTATCTGCTACGGGATATGAGACGGAATATTACCTGCTGATCGTCATCTTCTGGTTCCTGATTCTGACTGCGTGGCTTGGATATGGGTATTATAACAGAAAATGTTATTTTGAGGAATTAGAGACGGTTCTTGCGAAGATGGATCAGCGGTATCTTCTGGGAGAACTGATGCCGGCGTCCCACAGGCTTGAGGATCAGCTGTACAGAGATCTGATTCGGATCTCCAACAAGTCGGTCATTGAACGGATCCGGCAGATCGAAGATGAACAGAAGGAATACCGGGAATATATCGAGAGCTGGGTGCATGAGATCAAGGCGCCGATCACGGGCATTGACCTGATGTGTGAGAATGATAAGAATGACAGTACGCGGCGGATCCGTCTGGAGAACCAGAAGATCGAGAATTACGTGGATATGGCGCTCTACTATGCCAGGTCGGATGAGGTGTACAAGGATTATGTGATCCGTAAGACGGATCTGCAGGAAATTGCTGCAGAGGTGCTGAAAAAGAATAAGCTCTGTCTGATTCAGAGCCGGGTGCAGGCCGAGATAGACTGCAGGGATTCTGCGTATACGGACCGGAAGTGGATCACATTTATCCTGAATCAGCTTGTACTGAACAGTATGAAATACCGGAGAGAGGAAGGCGCCCGGATCTGGATCAGCACGGCTAAGTACGGGCATGGAGTGCGTCTGACTGTGAGGGATAACGGTATCGGCATCAGGGAAGAAGAACTTGACCGCATCTTCGAGAAGGGATTTACAGGGAGCAACGGGCGCAAGAGGGAGCGTTCCACGGGGATGGGACTCTATCTATGCGAAAGGATGTGTCAGAAATTGGGGATTGTGATAGATGTGAAGTCCCGTGAACAGGAAGGGACGGAGATGATCTTAGAATTCCCGGTGAGCAGCTATCTTGCAAAGGAGTTATAAGGCTTGATTTTTAATCTTTCAAAATTGTAAGATTACTGCAAGACGGGGCGATACTACATTTTATAAAAATCTGCTAAAGTAAAACTGACGAAAATATTCAGCATTAGAAGGGAGAGACGGTACATGAAGGATTATATCCGGGTGTGTGATGTTGAGAAATACTACGGCAGTGCCTCGAATGTGACGAAGGCCATTGACCGTGTCAGTTTTACCGTAGCGCAGGGAGAATTCGTGGGAGTGATGGGGGCGTCCGGTTCCGGCAAGACGACGCTTCTGAACATACTTTCCACCATCGACAGAGTAACGGCGGGGCATATATGGTACGGGGATACGGACATTGCGGAGATGAAAGAGAATGCGCTTGCCGAATTCAGGAAGGAGAATCTGGGGTTTGTATTCCAGGATTACAATCTTCTGGATACGCTGACGATCGAGGAGAATATCATCCTTGCCATGACGCTGCATGGGCGCGGGAAGAAGGAGATCTGCGGCAGATGCGAGGAGATACTGGGCGTCCTTGGGATTAAGGATATCCGGGACAAATTCCCCTATCAGGTATCAGGCGGCCAGAAGCAGCGGTGTGCCTGTGCGAGAGCCTTGGTCAATGATCCGCGTCTGATTCTTGCGGACGAACCTACGGGGGCGTTGGATTCCCGGTCCGCCCAGACGCTTCTTGAGACGTTTACCGATATGAACCGGAGGATGCGAGCAACGATACTTATGGTCACCCACGATGCATTTTCGGCAAGCTACAGCAGCCGGATCTTGTTCTTGAAGGACGGGAAGATATTCCATGAGCTGATACGCGGTTCGAAGAACAGGCGGGATTTCTTAAATGAGATCCTGGATGTTCTGGCCCTGACGGGAGGTGAAGCGAGCGATGCTAGGTAAACTTGCATTTCGGAATGTCAGGCGTTCTGCCAGGGATTATCTGGTGTATTTCCTGACTATGACCTTCGTGACGGCACTGATGTTCGCATTTAACAGCCTGATCTTCACCAGGGACATTGAAGAGATGTTTCAGGTGGCCGGTCTGATGATGGCGCTTGTGGGACTTGCAACCTTCTTCATTGTATTGATCGTGGCGTGGCTGATCAATTACATGGTACGGTTCATGCTTGAAAAGCGGAGCCGTGAATTCGGGATCTATCTTCTGATCGGTATGAAGAAGAAGGAGATCGCCCGTCTGTATCAGCGGGAGAATATCCTGCTTGGGATATGTGCATTCCTTATAGGGATGGTGTTTGGAGTCCTTTTGCAGCAGGTGATCATGGCGATCCTGTACAGCATGATTCGGATGAAATACGACCTTCACATGGAATTCAACAGAGATTGTATCTTGATGACTGCCGCTTGCTACGGGGGGTGTTATCTTCTGGCTCTGTTTCGGTGCAAGAGGCGGTTCAAGAAGATGAATATCCGCGACCTGATGGAGGCTCAGAAGAAGAATGAGGAGGTGCGGGAATCGCATGAGCAGTTGAAGAGATGGCTGTTCCCTGCGTCTGTCCTGTTTCTGGGATTATTTGCGGCGTTTATCTTCTTAGGCGGGATTCAGAACGGGGGGCATGTGTTGTTCTTTCTGGTGGGGATCGTCCTGGTCATTTATTTCTTCTATATAGGTTTATCTTCCTGGCTAGTCTGTTATGTGAGAAGAAGGGGGGATGCGGTGTACCGCGGACAGAATCTCTTCCTGCTGCGGCAGTTTTCCTCGAAGCTTAAGACCATGAGCTTTACCATGGGGACGCTGACGGCTCTGTTTACCGTAGCATTCTTAGGATGTACGGTGGCGATGATGTTCAGCGACTATCAGAATAAGATCCTTGAAACGAAGTTCCCATTTGACGTGCAGATCAACAGTGCGGACACGGAGGATGATTTCGCGGATGAGCTGGAGGTCATAGAGGAATCGGCGAAGATATCAGAGGCTTATCCATATCATATCTATGCAAGGCTCCCAAAAGGCGAGCAAGGCAGTGCAAACGGTGCACAGGCAGATGGGCGCATCCCGGAGGAAAGCCAGGTCAATATCTGGCTCAGCACCCATTTGAAGACCTTCGGCAGGACGTATCTGAATGAGGATGGAAGCCCGAACCTTAAGAAGATCGCGAAAGACAGCGGGCAAGGTGCGTTCTATTGTAAGTATGATACCTATATGAAGCTGTCGGATTATAACCGTCTCCGCAGTATGCTTGGATATCCTGCAGTTTCTCTTGGAGAGCATGAATATCTCATTCATCTGAAAGAAAGGATACGGAAAGAAGCCGGGAATCTGAAGGATGATATTACGATCCGGGGGAACGAGGGGGAACTTCAATTCGCAGGATATTATGCGGAACCATTTTCACAGGACGGACATAACGGCGGAGACTATGTGATCGTTGTTCCTGATTCGCAGGAGGCGCTGCTGACTCCTTATTATTCGGAGCTGGCTGTGGATATTGAGGGAGAAGCGCCGCTTGGACTGGGGAATAAGCTGGATAATATCGGCGGGCCGAAATCCCGGGACGATACCGGGGTCGATGAGGACTTTGCAGGGCATAAGGCATTGCAGGGAAATATCTGCTGCGGTTCGGATACGATCGTCGTTATGTCAGTGGAGAATATGGTGCGGGACAATCTGATACCGGAGACGAAGTATATGCTGTCCAGCCTGATCTTCCCGTGCTTCTATATAGGGCTGGTGTTTTTATGCGTTGCTTTGACGGTGCTGTCTGTGCAGCAGCTCAGTGATTCTGCAAAGTATAAGTTCCGGTATTCGGTGCTTAAGAAGCTTGGGATGAACAGGCAGGAGATCGGGATGGTGATCCTCAAACAGCTTGTGTGCTATTATCTGTGCCCGGTATTCCTTGCGGCGGTGATCGGCGGGAGTGTATCGGTGTTCATGAGCGGGAAATTTATCTTTTATACGGGGATCCGCACGGCGGTGATCAATTATTTCGGGTTATCGTTCTTACTGTTCTTCGGAATCTATGCTCTGTATTTTATTACGACTTATGTAAGCTTCAGGAGGAATGTGGAGGTGTAGACGCTGCTAACATACAACATAAAACAGTCTGTCGGTCTGGAATGGCTGACAGTTTAGGGTTGACAACAGCAGGTCATATGGCGTATTTTATATAAGTCGAATAGAGGACAATAGGAGGAAATACTCTGTGGGATCATAAAGAGTGAAAAACAGTTTATGAGTATTCGGGAATTGACGGTTGGCGGTCTGTTTGCGGCGTTGATCGCAGTCGGGGCATTCATTAAGATCACGCTGCCGACAGAGCCGATACCTATGCATTTTACCCTGCAGTGGTTCTTTGTGCTGCTTGCAGGGCTTATGCTTGACAGAAGGCTTGCGGGATTCAGCGTGGGGGCGTATCTGCTGATCGGGTTAGCCGGAGTGCCGGTATTTGCTTCCGGCGGCGGTCCGGCGTATCTGCTTCGGCCGGGCTTCGGCTATCTCCTGGGATTTGCCGCGGCTGCATATATTATGGCATGGTTGTGTGAATGGCTTGGAACACTGCGGTTTTCGAAGCTTCTTTTTGTTTCCGCTGCAGGCCTGCTGGTATATTATGCCGTCGGTATGGTATATTATTATGCCGTATGCCGTTTTCTGATCTTCCAGGAGGTGACGTGGAAGATCTTGCTGGTAAATGGTTTTCTGGTGACTGCGGGAGCGGACTTTGCCCTCTGCGCAGCCGCCGTATGCACAGCAGCAAGGCTTCGGGGAACGGTCAGGGCTTCGCTGTACGGATAGCTGTACGGATGGCAAGAGTGACGGAAGAAGGATGAAGATATGAGGAAGATCAGGATAGGTACAAGAGAAAGCAGGCTTGCGTGTATCCAGGCACAGATCGTGGCTGGATACATCCGCCGTAATTGCGAGGGGTATGAGACGGAGCTTGTAAAGATCGTCACGGCCGGAGATAAGATTCTGTCAAAAAAACTGGATGAGATCGGGCAGAAAGGGCTGTTTGTCAAAGAGCTGGATCTTGCATTGAAGGAGGGGGCGACGGATCTGTCGGTACACTCCCTTAAGGATATGCCGATGGAGGTTCCGGGAGAACTTCCGATCATCGGCTTCTCACGCCGGGAGGACGCAAGGGATGTCCTTGTGCTGCCAAGAGGAAGTACGGAATATGATTACCGAAGGCCGATCGGCTGTTCCAGCAACAGGCGGATCCTGCAGCTTAAGGAGCTGTATCCGGATGCCGAGATCAGGACCGTGCGCGGCAATGTCCTCACAAGGCTTCAAAAACTGGATGACGGAGAGTACGGCGCCCTGGTTCTGGCAGCGGCCGGGCTCTTAAGGCTGGGGCTGTCAGAGCGCATCAGCAGGTATTTCTCTGCGGAGGAGATGATACCTGCAGCCGGTCAGGGAATCCTGGGGATTCAGGGGCGCGCCGGGGAGGACTACAGCTATCTTAACGGCTTTTTTGACAGAGAGGCAGAGATATGCGCCCGCTGTGAGAGGGCTTTTATGGAGTACTTAAGCGGCGGCTGTTCCATACCCGCCGGCGTGTACGCCAGGATTCTCGACAAAGAACGGATGAAGGTTCAGGGATTATATTATAACGAGGCGTCTAAGCGTTCCCGAAGGATGTGTATAACGGGAGATCGAAGACGGCCCGAAGCCCTGGGCAGAGAACTTGCAAGGCAGCTTAAGGAAGGCAGAGAATCGCTCGGATGATACAGAGGTGAAGAGATGATGCAGACAGGAAAAGTATGGCTGGCCGGGGCCGGTCCGGGCTCTGTAGAGCTTCTGACCGTGAAGGCCTGGAAGCTTATTAAGGCGGGAGATTGTATCGTATATGACAGGCTTGTCGGTAATGAGATCCTGTCCATGATTCCGGCGGACACAGAACTGATCAATGTGGGTAAATCTTCAGGACATCACGCGATCCCGCAGACGGAGATCAATCAGATCTTGATCCGGGAGGCAAAGCTTGGCAAAAAAGTGATACGGTTAAAAGGCGGAGATCCTTTTTTGTTTGGAAGGGGAGGCGAAGAGATAGAGGCCTTGCGCCGGGAAGGGATCCCCTTCGAAGTGGTGCCGGGAGTATCTTCCTGCGCCGCGGTTCCGGCTTATAACGGGATTCCGGTGACCCACAGGGATTATGTGTCGAGCGTGCATATTATTACAGGACACCGCAGAAAAGGAAGAGACAGGCAGACAGACTATGAGGCCCTTGTGCGGACGAAAGGGACGCTGGTATTTCTCATGGGCGTGCAGGCGTTGGAAGAGATCATGGAGAATCTTATGCTCGCGGGGATAGCGGGCAGTATGCCGGCCGCCATCCTGCAGCAGGGGACGACCGCGGATCAGAGAAGGGTCACAGCAACAGTCGCTACCCTGGCAGAGGAGGCAAGAAAGCGGCAGATCGGGCCGCCTTCTGTTATTATTGTGGGAGAGGTCGTGAAGCTTGCAGAGGAGTTTGCATGGCATGAGCAGCTTCCGTTGTCGGGAGAGAGGATTCTTGTGACGCGTCCGGCAGAGCGGGGAGATAAGCTGCAGGAGTATTTGAGAGCGCTGGGGGCGGAGGTGCTTACGGTCCCCGTTATCCGAACGGTCCCCGCAGACGGCCAAAAGCGTCTGAAAAGAATCCGTAAGGAGTTAAAAAGGCTCAGGGAATACCAGGTATTGGCGTTCACTTCTCCCTATGGAGTACAGTGCTTTTTTGAGATGCTGCCGGATGCGGGGATGGACGTCAGGGATGTGTCGCATATGAGATTCGCCGTGATCGGAGAGGGCACGGCCAATGCATTGAAGGATAAGGGGATCCGGGCGGACTATATGCCCGGGCATTATGACGGGAGGTCTCTTGGCAGACTGCTTGCGAAGGAGCTTAAGGACGGAACGGGAATCCTGCTTGCCAGGTCTTCTATGGGCGGGCCGGAGATTCTTGAAGAGATCAGTAAAAACCAGGCTCTTTCTTACACGGATCTGGCCGTCTACGATACGGTATTCATGGAAAACCAAAGAGAGCGGCTGCGTCTGTTTATGAAGGATGGGAGCGTTACGAAGGTGATATTTACCAGCAGTTCTGCCGTGGAAGGATTCTGCAGGCTGTTGGGGGAATACCCTTATGAAACGGTGCAGGCGGTGTGCATGGGCGGTAAGACCGAAGAGGCGGCAAAGGCGGCGGGCATGCGGACGGTTGCGGCGCGCAATGCCTCAATAGAAGAGTTAGTTTTGCAGTGTTAATGAAGTAGTTCCTTTTTTTATATGTATGTGATATAGTATTTATTGGCAGATGTTGTCTGCAATCCGGAGATGGACTTTTATGAAAAATACACAGAGAGTATGATATTAGCTGTGGAGAAGGAGGATCTGTATGGAAAGTCAATTAGTATGGAAGGAAGAGTACAATATCGGAGTAGACATTATCGATAAAGAGCATAAAAGGCTTTTTAAGATCATTAACAAACTTTTCGCATTTGGGGAAGAAGAAAAGAAGAGTCAATGGGCATGTCAGGAGGGAATCAAATTTTTTAAAGACCATGCAATGCAGCATTTTGGGGAAGAAGAAAGATACATGATGTCTGTTAATTACGAGGGTCTTAAGACACACAGGCAAATTCATCAGGGATTTCGGAAGAAGACGCTTCCTGCGCTTGAAGAAGAGCTGGAGAAGAACAATTATTCTCCGGAAGCGGTGAGGCATTTCCTCGGCGTCTGCGCGGGGTGGCTGATCGGACATACGCTGACAGAGGACCGTGCGATCACCGGAGAAGGCCTGAGCAAGTGGGTAGACTTGCTGCCGGAAGAAGAGCTCGAAGCGATGAAAAAAGTAATCGTACAGTTGATCTTCGATATGTTCCAGTTGGAATCGCATGTGATCAGCGATACCTACAGCGGTGAGAAATTCGGCAAAGGGGTATATTACCGTCTGGTTTACAGCAGGAAGGATCAGGAAGAGGAGTGTGAGATCTTCCTGGTATTTGAGGAGAAGCTGCTCATCAACACGGTCGGAAAGGTCATGGGGATCGAGACGAACAAGCTGGATGCGATGCTGCTCAATGCTGCCAGATATACGGCGCGTCAATTTGTCGGGCGTGTCAGGGAACATCTGCCGGATTCGGAATTGTACGAGGTGAAGGAAGAGAATCTTCTTACATACGAGCAGTTCCGTGAGATGTATGAAAAGGAAAGACTGCAGGTCAGTCTCTTGTTAGATACAGGGGCAGGATATTTTGCATACTGCGCTATCGCGCCGCATCTGCTCCAGAATGGGATCGGAACTCCGATCGGGGCGGAGAATAACGCTATGGCAGAGATTGAAGAATATCTGACGAGGCGGGAGGAGGAAGCGGTTCCGAAGAAGAAGGTACTTATAGTAGACGACTCTATGACTATACGGCAGAGTATGAAGAATCTGCTGGAGGAAGATTATGAGGTGGCTATGGCAAGCTCCGGGGTGGAAGCGCTTCGGTGTGTCATCCTTGACAAACCGGATCTTCTTCTGCTTGATTATGAGATGCCGGTCTGCGACGGGAAACAGGTATTGGAGATGATCCGCTCGGAGAATTCTCTGTCGGATATTTCAGTCATCTTCCTGACTGGAAGGACGGATCCTGATACGGTGAGAAGGGTGATCGCCTTAAGGCCGGACGGATATCTGGCGAAATATCTGAAGCCTGCGGAGATTAAGAAGAAGATAGACGATTATTTCGAAAAGAAAGTTTGAATATAGTTATGATTTCTTTAGCGTGTAGTTCCCGGGTAGGAATTGCACGCTGTTTTGGTATATGTACGCGGAAAATCGGTGCATACTGAAATGTGACAGAATTGTTATGGAATAGTCATGGAAGGGTCATGCGCACGGTGTATACTAAAAATACATCAGGACGGAGAATACTTCTTCCTGAGAGTCTGGTTATAAAGGGTGAACAATATGGAAATATTAAGAGTCGAAAACCTTTGCAAGGTATACGGGGAAGGAGAGAATGCGGTACATGCGCTGGATGACGTATCTTTTACAGCGAACCGCGGAGAATTCATATCGATCGTCGGTTCGTCCGGTTCGGGCAAATCAACGCTTCTGCACATGATCGGCGGAGTAGACAGGCCCACATCCGGGAAGGTGACGGTAGGAGGAATCAATGTCTATTCGCAGGACGAGGAGGAGCTGGCGATATTTCGGAGACGTCAGGTGGGTCTGATCTATCAGTTCTATAATCTGATCCCGGTTCTGAATGTGCGGGAGAACATGATGCTTCCGGTGTTGATGGATGGAAGAGAGGTCAATGAGAAGAGAATGGAAGAACTGATTATGCTTCTTAAGCTTAAGGGCAGAGAGGGACATCTGCCAAATCAGCTCTCCGGCGGTCAGCAGCAGAGGGTCTCCATCGGAAGAGCGCTTCTCAATGCGCCGGCGCTCCTTCTTGCCGACGAGCCTACCGGGAATCTTGACAGTGAGAACAGCCGGGAGATTATGAAGCTTCTGCGCTACTCCAACGAGGTCTATCATCAGACGGTGATCGTAATCACGCATGATGAGAATATCGCTCTGCAGGCGGATCGGATCATTGCGCTGGAGGACGGGCGGATCGTGAAAGACGAGGTGATCAGGCGATGAATATTTTCTCCAGAATTACGGCAAAGACGATGCGGGCAAACCGTGTCAGGACGATCGTGACCATCATCGGCGTTATTCTGTCGACTTCTATGATCACGGCAGTGGCGACCTTCGGCACCAGCTTCCAGAGATTCCTTTTGGATTACAGTATCGCCATGTACGGCAACTGGCATGTGGCTGTCTCGGGAACAGACAAGGACAGTGCAGATAAGCTTGCAGAAGATCAGGATGTTGCCAAAGCAGCCAGGCTTAAGGTAATGGGATATGCCCGGTTTGAACCGGTGCTTGATAATTCTCCCAGTATGCCGTATCTCTATGTGCGGGCCTTGTCGGAAGAGGCTTTGGAGATGCTTCCGGCCTTGATGAAGGAGGGAAGGCTTCCGAAGAAGGATAATGAGATTGCAGTCCCGTCTTATCTTCTGGCAAATGAAACGCAGGGGCAGGAGACGAAGATCGGGGATACGTTTACTCTGGAACTTGGGGAACGGACTTTGAACGGCGAGAGACTGGGACAGAACAATTGCTATATGAACGGGGACTCCGGCGATATGGAGACATTTACCCCAAAGGAAAGCAGGACATATACGGTGGTCGGCATCTACGACAGATGGCCGGATACTTCTTATTCGGGAGCGGGATATGATGTGCTGGCCGGACCGACGGCAGAGAAGACCGAGTATCAGGATGTATTCATAGAGATGAAGAAACCGCGTCAGGTGTTTGATTTTGCAAAAGAGAAGATTACGGATGGAGATACGCAGGTCATGTTTAACGAGTCCCTCTTAAGGTGGCTTGGAATCGCAGATAATTCGAATCTGATTACTATATTGGCGGGGCTAATGGCGATACTGGTCGTTGTGATCATGGCAGGTTCGATCACGCTGATCTATAATGCGTTCTCCATCTCGCTTCGGGAGAGAACCGTGCAGTTCGGACTGTTATCCTCCATCGGGGCGACGAAGAAGCAGCTTCGCCGTGTAATGCGGTATGAAGCGTTCTTCGTCAGTATAGTGGGTATCCCGCTGGGTATCCTGGCAGGTGTCGGCGGCATAGGCGTGACGCTTCATTTTATCGGAGAGAACCTTACAAACTGGATCCATGGGACGAAGATGGGAATCCCGCTGTATGTGCCGGTGTGGGCGGCAGCCGCGGCTGCGGTGACGGCGTTCGTGACGATCATGATATCGGTGTGGATTCCTTCAAGACGGATCAAGAAGATCACGCCTATGGAGGTGATCCGCGCAAGCAATGAGATCCGTATCAGACCGGGCGAGGTGAAGACAGGAGGATGGATCGTCTCTTTGTTCGGACTTGAAGGGATGATGGCACAGAAGAATTATAAACGTGACCGCAGGAAATACCGTGCAACAGTGGTCTCCCTGACCATGAGTATCGGGCTGTTTACGGCGGCGGGGCTTTTCAATCGGTATCTGATGGATACAGGAGCCTTCGTTCTGGATGCTCCGAAGTCAGATTTGGAATATACGCTCTATGCAGAGGTGAAGGAGCGTAATGAGGATGTGAAGAAGATCATCGGAAATACGCAGGGCGTCTTGTCGGTATCCGGTTATTATAAGGAATCTTTTGATTTTCTGGTTCCCGAGGAGTGGGCGCAGGAAGAGGTCCTGGGGTACTATGCAGAGAGCTTTGCGGACGGAATAGACATGGTTACAGACTTGGATACGGACGGGAAGGTATGGATCGACGGTACGATGATCGTTCTGCCGGATGAGGACTTCGCCCGGTATGCGAAGGAGCAGAAGGCGGATCTGTCCGATTACCAGGACGCCGATCATATCAGGGTGCTGTATCTGAATTCTGCAAAGCATTATAATGAGGATACGGAGCGTTATGAGAAGAAGCCGCTTTATCCCAGTGATGCAAACGGGATGATAGAAGGCGGGTTCATGGAGTTCAGTGAAGACGGCGAAAGCGTCTTTTTCAAGAAGACGCTTGAGATAGAATTCCTGGATGCCGCAGAGGATGTGCCGGAGGATTTTACAGGCTACCGGAATAATCCGGTAATGTTCCTGCCGGAGAGTATGTATCATAAATTCGAAGGGGAATTCAGGGAAGAAGGGTTAAGCGCGGTCTATGGAATACAGTGCGAGGATGCGTCGGAGACGCTTCAAGAGCTGGAAACGAAGTTTAATGAGCGTCAGTTGGATGAGATCGGTTATCTGGAGAATAAGAGGGAAGCATATGAGACGGACCGGAATACGATCGTTGCAGTCAAGGTGTTGACTTATGGATTCGTGATACTGATATCGCTGATTGCGGTGGCGAATGTATTCCATACGATCTCCACGAATCTGATGCTCCGCCGCAAGGAATTTGCCATGCTGCGCTCCATGGGTATGTCTCCCAAAGGATTTGGGAAGATGATGAACTATGAGTGTCTGATCTATGGGATCCGATCCCTGATCTACGGGTTCGTGATCACGCTTCTTATCAGCGCGGCGCTGTACCATGTGCTCGGTGCGGGAGCGGATGTGAAGTATCTGATACCCTGGGGATATCTTGCGGCGGCGGCAGCCGGAGTCTTCGGAGTTGTGTTTGTGACGATGCTGTATACGATGCGTGTGATCCGCAGGAATAATATCGTGGATGAATTGAAAATGAATTAAAACGAATCAGACAGGACGAACCGGTACGCCTGTGCCTCCATAATCTCGTCGTCTCCCGGCAGATACAGCTCGCCGGTGTGCATTCTTTCTTTCATTATATTTTTCACATGATTCTTGTTATTGAGAGTCCTCTGTGATAGAATGCATGTTAGGCATTGCAGTATAGTATGTGAAGGCAGGTACAGAGAATATGAATGATAAGAGAAGCTATGATACATTTTTCTTCGATCTGGACGGGACATTGACGGACTCATCTCTTGGTATCACGAATTCGGTGATCTACGCTCTGAAGAAATACGGTATCGAGGAGACGGACCGCACGAAGCTCTATCCTTTTATCGGGCCGCCGCTTACGGTGTCTTTTGAGAGATATTATGGGTTTTCAAAGGAGCAGTCTATAGAAGCTGTTGGTTACTATAGGGAGTACTACCGGGAGAAAGGACTCTTCGAGAACCGGGTCTACGACGGACTTGTGCCCGTGCTTGAAGAATTGAAGAGAAGAGGAAGGACGCTGGTTGTTGCGACCTCCAAGCCGGAACCGTTTGCCAGGAAGATCATCGAACATTTCGGACTGAATTCGTATTTTGACTATGTGGCGGGCATGGAGATGGACGGCGGACGCGGGACGAAGGAAGCAGTGATCCGCTATGCGCTTGACGCCTGCAGGATCACGGATAAGTCTAAGGTGCTGATGATAGGAGACCGGGAGCATGATGTGATCGGGGCGAAAGCCGCGGGGATCGACTGTCTGGGGATCTTGTATGGATTCGGATCCCGGGAGGAGCTTCTTGAAGCCGGGGCCGATTACATAGAAGAGACGGCGGAGGGAATTCTTAAGTATTCCTGATATTTTACTTGACAAAGGCAAAAGATATTGTTATGATTAAAAAACAGAACGCACTCTGTTTTTTGGATAATATTATTTTATTAGGTAAGAAAGAGGTGCATTATGCAAAGAGTTTATTCATTGATCGTTGATAACACCACCGGTGTGTTAAGCCGGATATCCGGTTTGTTCAGCCGGCGCGGATACAGTATTGACAGCATTACCGCCGGTGTGACGGCCGATCCCAGATTCACAAGGATCACGATCGTCGCGTCCGGGGACGAGCTGATCTTATCTCAGATCGAGAAGCAGGTCAGGAAGCTGGAGGATGTGATACAGATCAAGGTGTTAAAGCCAGAGGAATCGGTTTACCGTGAACTGATCATGATCAAGGTCCGCGCCAACGCAGCGGAGAGGGCGGAGATCATCTCGGTCGCGGATATTTTCCGTGCCAAGATCGTAGACGTGGAGACGGGTTCGCTGATGATCGAGCTTACAGGTAACCAGTCGAAGCTGGAGGCTTTTCTGAACCTGTTGGACGGCTATGAGATCTTAGAGCTTGCAAGAACGGGAATCACAGGATTGTCCCGCGGAAGCAAGGATGTTACATATATTGACTGACTGTAAAACGGAGAACGGATTTTTGCAGTAACCGTTTTCTGTTTCACAAATATTAATTACACATATTTTTAATTTATTTAAATGTAGGAGGAATGCTAAAATGGCAAAAATTTATTACCAGGAAGATTGTAATCTGTCATTACTGGAAGGAAAGACGATCGCGGTGATCGGATACGGAAGCCAGGGACATGCTCATGCCCTGAATGCGAAGGAGTCAGGATGCCATGTGATCATTGGCCTGTATGAGGGCAGCAAGTCCTGGGCTAAGGCTGAGGCGCAGGGATTCGAGGTTTATACGGCTGCTGAGGCTGCTAAGAAGGCCGACATCATCATGATCCTGATCAATGACGAACTGCAGGCAGCTATGTATCAGAAGGATATCGCTCCGAACCTTGAGGAAGGCAATATGCTGATGTTCGCTCACGGCTTCGCGATCCACTTCGGACAGATCGTTCCGCCGGCAGGCGTGGACGTTACGATGATCGCGCCTAAGGGACCTGGACATACCGTAAGAAGCGAGTATCAGGCCGGCAAGGGCGTTCCTTGTCTGGTAGCGGTAGAGCAGGACGCTTCCGGCAAGGCTCTTGACAAGGCTCTTGCATATGCTCTGGCGATCGGCGGAGCAAGAGCGGGCGTTCTTGAGACGGATTTCAGGACAGAGACGGAGACAGACCTCTTCGGTGAGCAGGCAGTTCTATGCGGCGGCGTGTGCGCACTGATGCAGGCAGGCTTCGAGACGTTGGTTGAGGCAGGATATGATCCGAGAAACGCGTACTTCGAGTGTATCCATGAGATGAAGCTGATCGTTGACCTCATCTATCAGTCCGGTTTCGCAGGAATGAGATATTCCATCTCCAATACAGCGGAGTACGGCGATTATATCACAGGACCGAAGATCATCACAGAGGATACCAAGAAGGCGATGAAGAAGATCCTTTCCGATATCCAGGACGGAAGCTTCGCGAAGGAATGGCTGACAGAGAACAAGGTCGGCGCGCCTCATTTCCGCGCTATGAGAAGAAATGCTGCAGAGCATGAGTGCGAGAAGATCGGCGAGGAGCTTCGTAAGCTGTATAGCTGGAGCGATGAGGATAAGCTGGTAAATAATTAATCATGATAAGAAACGCACATCCCGAGTGTTAAGGGGGATGTGTGTTTTTTTGCGTGCTGCTTTGACGAACACTTTGCTGAATCGAACGAAAGGAATAGAAAAATGTGCATGAGTATGATAGAATAATACAAGAAAAACCCAAGGGGAGGCTTAAGAAAGGATGATAAAAACAAAGTTCGGAAAGACGATGCAGATTTTAAGTGTGTTATGTCTGACAGCATCTACTTTATTCTTAGCAGCCGGATGGAATCAGATACCGGAAAAGGTGCCGGGGCATTATAATTTTGCGGGAGAGGCGGACTCTATGACAGGAAAGGGGACTTTGATCCTTATACCTGTCATGAATTGGCTGATGTATCTGGGAATATCCGCACTGGAGCACTTCCCGCAGGTGTGGAATACCGGCGTAGAGATCACTGCGCAGAATCGAGAAAGAGTGTATCGGGTTCTGTATCACATGATCGTCAGCATGAAATTGTCTGTAGTGCTGATCTTTTCTTTTATGACCGTCTGGCATGAAAACTATATGCCATCCTGGTTTTTTACAGCGGCGATGCTGCTAACATTTGGGCCGATGTTATTTTTCTTGATTCAGTTGTGGAGAGCCAGATAGGGGATGTCGCAATGAAGCGGAAACAATGATCACACTTAAATTATAGGACGATATGATGTGATATTCATATCCCTTAATGAATTGCCGAGGAAGTGCAGAAGTTACGGGCAGTATATCGAACGGATCGAGAACGGGCTGATCAAGGATTTGAAGGACGCATATCCGAAGGCCGGTATTCAGGAAGATGATGCCGTATGGGACGCATTTTCTGCTGTGTATAATTCCTATGATTCGAAACGGTTTGTATTTATTTTAGATGAATGGGATTTTATTTTCCACAGAGATTTTGTAACACAGAAAGACAGGGAAGAGTATATCGATTTTTTGAGTAATCTCTTAAAGGGGAAGGCTTATGTCTCGTTAGCGTATATGACGGGTATCCTGCCGATCGCCAAGTATTCCAGCGGTTCTGAATTGAATATGTTTCTTGAATATACGATGGTATCGGAAGAACTGTACGGGGAATATTTTGGGTTTACGGAAGCCGAAGTCGATGAACTGTATGAAAGATTTCTTCTGAATCAGAAGAATCCGCGAGTCACCAGAGAGGGGTTAAGGCTCTGGTATGACGGGTATCATATCAGGCAAGGAGAGCGGGTATATAATCCACGCTCCGTAGTTGCGGCACTTACCAATAATAATCTGGGAAATTACTGGACCAGTTCAGGACCTTATGATGAGATATTCTATTATATCGAGCAAAATACCGCGCAGGTACGTGAGGACTTGGTTAAAATGATATCAGATATTCCGGTCGAGGCAAATGTGTGTGAATATGCGGCATCCTCTATGGATCTGACGACAAGGGATGAGATTCTCTCAGCTATGGTAGTTTATGGATTCCTGAGCTTTGAGAAGGGATGTGTGCGGATTCCGAATAAGGAATTGATGGATCGTTTCAGGGATATGCTGATGAAATACTGGAATTTGCACATAATACAGAAGTTCCGCTGTTAAATTACAGTAACGAGACCGATCTTACGGCTGTAGTGAATCTTATCTATCTTGCGGCAAGAGATACTTATCGGGTGGAGCGGGAAGATAAGGGCGGGATCGGATACGTAGATTTTATATTCTATCCGGAGGTCGATCATACGGCTGATGGGATCATTCTGGAATTGAAGGTGAATGATACGCCAAAGAAGGCGCTGCAGCAGATTAAGGACAGGAAATATGTGCTTAGATTTGAAGGTAAGCTGGGAGAACGTCCCAAGTATACGGGGCGTGTGCTTGGTGTAGGAATTAGTTATGATAAAGGAACAAAGATACATGCCTGTAAAATAGAAGTTTTACGGGATAGAATTTCATAAAAAATATAGGGGGTAATATTATGCTTGAAAACAAACCGTCTCAGTCAATTATGACAGAATTGCTGGGACAATCCTTGTATGGAGTCTGGCAAGCGTTGTGTTCGGCCATTGATGAAAAATACGATATGGAACGGTTATGGAATACTGGCGGTAAGAATTGGACTTACGAGTACAAGTATCGCAGAGGCGGGAAAACCCTTTGCAGTCTATATGCGAAAAGCAGCTGTGTTGGTTTCATGATTATTTTTGGGAAGAATGAGAGAGCAAAATTTGAAGCCATAAGGGATACACTTTCTGATGCCGTCTGCAGGCAATATGATGAAGCCCAAACCTATCATGATGGGAAATGGGTCATGTTTGAGCCGACTGACACAACGGAATTTGATGACTATATGAAATTACTGGCGATTAAAAGAAAACCGAATCGGAAGTAAAAGACAGAACCCCCGGTTGAAGAATGTTATCATTCCTTCAGCTGGGGGTTTTTGTTACATTTTACACCAGAAATGTGCTTTTTATGTCAGAGTCATTGTCTTTTATTTGCTGTGACTTATAATAATGACAATCATTCGCTGCTGCGAGCAGTAATATAGAAAGAGGGAAAAATATGAGATTAGAAAAGAGAATACTAAGCATTTTCAGTTCATTGTGCATGGCGCTTATCATGATGACAGGAACGGCCTTAGCGGCAGGTACAGTGCCGCAGACAGAAGTAACAGAAAATGGCATCACAGGACCGGAAGCGTCAGTGGTGAATGACGCCGCCGAACCGGAACCGGTAATGGGGAATGATACCACAGAATTTCAGATAAATGTGGTTCATACGAATGATATCCATGCAAGAATTCTGGAAGATGACTGGAATCAGGTGATCGGACTTCCGAAAGTGAAGACCTATGTTGATCAGGCATCGCAGGGAAAAGATTTATCACTGGTACTGGACGGGGGAGATACCTTCCACGGGCAGTCCATTGCCACTCTCGTGCGGGGTGAGTCCGTAGCGAAGGTACTGGGCGCCTGCGGATATGATGCGATGGCGGCGGGAAACCATGACTGGAATTATGGGAAAGACCGTCTGAAAGAGCTGGAAGAGATCGTCAGACAAAATGGAAGTCCACAATTTCTCATTCTCGCCGGAAATGTAGTCAAGGAAGACGGAAGTAATTTTTTTGATCAGCATTATCTTACGAAGGAAGTTGTAAAAGACGGAAAAACATTAAAAATAGGGGTATTCGGAGTGATCGATCCGGCGATTTATCATGCAACTGCCCCGGGAAATGTAGAAGGACTAAAGTTTACAGATATGACAGTCTATGCCCGGAAAGCAGCTTTGGAACTGAAAGCACAGGGATGTCAGATCGTAGTTGGTATGGCGCACGGTATTGACCCGAAAGGCCTGGCTTCTTCTGTGGAGAGTGTGAATCTGTGGATCGCAGGACACGAACATACAACGGTGAATGAGACGGTTACAAGACCGGACGGCGGGACGGCTCTGGTGGTTGAGACGGGATATAATCTGTGGAATTTTGGAAATGTAGATATGACCTGTACATTAGATCAAGATGGAAATCTTGTAGAAGACATCCAAATGACAGAAAATCTGGTGGACTATGACACAGGCAAGGCAGTGAATGCGGATCCGAATGTGCAGGCTCTCTTAGACGGCATTACGGAAGAGCAGAAAGCGATACTTTCTCAGCCGGTAGGTTATACCCCGGAAGATCTGGATGGAATATGGGAGCATATCCGGATTGGCGAGACAACCATGGGCCGGGCTGTTACAGATGCATATCTTCTGGCGACCGGAGCAGACATCGCATTTGAAAATGCGGGCGGTATCCGTGCTTCCATAGAAAAGGGGACGGTTACATATCAGAATGTGCTAGATGTATCACCTTATGGGAATTATATTGTGACAAAAGAATTGAGCGGCAAAGAGATCTTAGAGATACTCGAAACATCGCTGGATATCATGAAAGCGAATATAGAAGCGAATGAAAGAGGAGACTATGACGGCTGGCCGGATAACAGTGGAAATATGCTGCAGGCAGGCGGGATAGAGGTCAGGTATAACTTGTCTCTTAAAAAGGGAAGCAGAATCTTACATGCGCTCGTTCAGGGAAAAGCAATACAGGAAGATAAAATGTATACGGTTGCGATGAACAATTACCTTCCCAATGACATCAGTGACTATCCCCAGTTCGAAGGGAAGGTCAATCTGCATGAATATCAGGCATGTGAGGATGCGTTGGCAGCATACTTAGGGCAGCCTGAGAATGTGGTGCTTGAGGGAATCAGCCGTGCGCGTCTGATAGCAACTGACGAGAAACCGGGCAATGGAGAGAAACCAGATGATGGCAGTCAGCCGGACGATGACGGGAAACCGGATCATAACGGCCAGCCGGACAACAACGGGAAACCGGGACAAGGCGAAAATGATAAGCAGGAGGACAGTAAGCCGAAACCGGCGGAGTCTGCATCAACGGATGCTAAAAATCCGGGTGCAAAAACCAGTGTAAAGACCGGTGATAACGTAAATATAGAATGGTACCTGTTGCTTGCGCTTGCCGGGGCCGGTGGGGTATTTGTCATATTGAGGAAAAAATGTAGTCAGCAATTGTGATAGAGAAGCAAGTATGGTAGAATGATACAGGAGAAACAAAGGAGTCTATGCAGTCTGCCCGGATACATTTTGAAGCGGAGGATGGCCGGGTAGCCGTTGCCCGCCTTGTGTTATTGGTAGACTGGAGCATACTTGTATGATTGAAGAGTACAGCATCAGCCAGTGAGGGAGCGTATTTTGTCAATATCGAGATGCCGGTTACTTTTCACACCCACGCCAGTAATAGGCTTTTTAGAAAGTGTTGGTAAATGTGCTGAAATTGAAAAAATTTTTATCCACAGTAAATGATACGTTTGAGGACAAAATGTTAATAATATTTTGTCCTCAGGTATTTCTTGTGGATAACATTTTCTCCTTTCTGTTTTTCGTCTTAAAATCCCCTTCTCACATCTTTTTCTGCGTGGTTTGATATCCATTTGTCTTGAAAAATCAACGATTTATCCCTGGCAAAATGACGAATACCAGATTTCCTTCATTCGCTTTTTTTCCAGATTTCTGCTATACTTTTTTTATTACAAGTGCGGAGGCAGCAATGAGTAAAGAAACATCACTTATAAAAAAATATAAATTACAGATCTCTAAATTGGAGAATGCTCTTAAAGAAGCAGAAAATGTAATCCGAATCCAGGAAAAATGCATTCGGACTTCGGAAGAGCTTCTTGAACAGAAAGAAGAATATATTTCCATGCTGACATTACAACTGGAAGAGACAATAGAATTAAGCAGAACGATGGCACAGGTATTAGATTCCCGCCCCTAATTCATCAAAGGAGAGTACAGATGAATCCATTTGAATATACAAGTGCATTACAGTACAAAGTGAAATCACTGGCACAGCAGATCGCCGAATTTAAATCCGGCGAGAGATACCGGAAATTAGAAGAAGAATATAAGAGCATTATTCGGAAACTTGAAAAAAATATCCGGGAATTAAAACAAGAATTAGCACAGGCACGTAAGGAGATCCGGTCTGTCCGGAATCAATGGATGGAAGCAAATGATGATCTTTACCACGAATGCCAGAAAGAACTTGACAGGAAGGACCGTCTCATTGCAAAGCTCAAAAAAGAGAATCTGGAAGTTGTTCGCCAGAGAGATGAAGCATTAGATAAATGCCGTGATATAAGACAGGAATTCTACAGGGTAGGGGCTGAACTGGAGGAAGAAAAAGGCCTGAACCAAAAACTGACTGCGCAGGTCAATATGGATTTTGAGAATTCATCCATCCCCTCTTCCCAGCAGAAACCCGGCAGGAAAAAAATCCCGAACAGCCGGGTAAAAACTGACCGGAAACCAGGCGGACAGCCAGGCCATGCCGGACACCGCAGGAAGCTCCATGCCGTAACAGAGACACATGAAATCCCTGCGCCTGCAAAATACCTGGATAAAGAGAATTATTATGAGACAGGAAAAATCATTCGGAAACAGAAAGTGGTCATCCAGATGTCTGTAGCGGTCATGGAATATACGACAAAGGAATACCGTGACAAAAGAACCGGAGCCCGTGTACATGCTCCATTTCCAGAAGGATATATTAATGAAGTGAACTATGACGGGACGGTGAAGGCACTTGCCTTTCTCCTGAGCAATGAATGCAACGTATCCCATGGAAAAATAAGAAAGCTAATCTCAGAATTGACAAAAGGCGAGATCGAACTGTCCGACGGCATGATCAATGGTCTTACCAGGGAATTTTCAGCGAAAACAGCGGAAGAGAAAAAAGAGATTATAAAGAAACTAATGCAGTCTCCGGTCATGAATGCAGATTTTACAAACGCATCTGTAAATGGGCACAGTGCGCAGGTCCTTATACTTGCATCCCCGATCGCAGATGTGGCACTTTATATAGGCAGGGAGAAAAAAGGGCATAAAGGAATAGAAGGAACGCCGCTTGAGAATTATGTTGGGATTGTCTTGCATGACCATGACAAGACATTTTACCGTTATGGAACAAAACATCAGGAGTGTACCCAGCATGACTGCCGCTATCTGATCGGAAGCGAGCAGAATGAGCCGCAGCTGGAATGGAACAAGGAGATGCACGGATTGTTCCAGGAGATGCTGCATTACCGAAATGGGTTGGGGGAGAAAGAACTTGATCCGATAATTGTTGAGGGATTCGAGAAAAGGTATGACGAAATCCTGAACAAGGCGGAGAAAGAATATCAGGATGAGCCGCCGACTGAGTATTATAGGGAAGGGTATAATCTATTTCTCCGGTTAAGGGAATATAAAGAAAGTGAATTATTGTTCCTGCATGATAAACGGGTTCCAGCCAATAATTCCCTATGTGAAAGATTGGCAAGAGTCTATAAACGAAAACAGAAGCAGGCAATTACTCTGCGGAGCCAAGAAAGTTTAAACGATATTTGTAATGGCTTAAGCATAGTCTATTTGTTACGCGCACAAAATGTAGATGTATATCAGAAGATAACAGAAATATATGAACGGAAACGCCCGCCCAAACTAAAACAGGAAAAGGTTGTTGCTAAAGCTTAACGCCAAAGCAGCAACCTTTTCTTTATTATACAGATGGCGTGGGTGTGAAAAGTAACAGATGCCGGTGAAATAAAATGGTTTGCAGAATTAAGACTTTACACTCCGGTCACTTATTGTTATAATAAAGGCATCACAGAAACAGAATTCTTGTGAAAGTGGGTGAATATATGTCAGATCAGGAGATGTTAAAGGTATCTGTCGAAGAATTTTCCAGATTGCAGGATTACATGGTAGAGTGCGAGAAGGATTCTATTGTCTACAAGAAGATGAAAAGGCGGTATATAGAATTGAAAGTCATTCTGGCGGCATCGGGGATCAATCTGACAGAGCTTGACATGATCAACGAATGATCGGTTTGTTATTCTGATAAAAGGAAGGAGTGGAAAGTATGGATATTGCTGCATTATCAACTGCTATGTCGATGCAACAATTGCATTTGAATGTAAGCTATGCCATGATGTCGAAGGTTATGGATACGATGGAGATGTCGACAGAGGCGATGGCTGAGATGATGGACGCGGCGGCGCAGATCTCAGGGGGAGCTGCGATACCGGGACTTGGAGAGAATATTGATATATTAGTATAAGCATATATGTACGTTAGGCAAAAGGAGTATATCTGAGCAGGGAATATTGTTCAGTTATGCTCCTTTTTTGATGTGTATGCTGTGAGCACTGTAGGTATGAGCAGTAATCAGGGCGCGAAAAATGTAAAAACTTGCGAACTCTTTTACTATATTCCGACTGTGAAATCTTGTACAATAGGTATGTAGGAAGAAAAGGGGAGGTATGGATGATGCGGGAAAAAGAATTATCTATCTGTATAGGGATTCATCATATAGCAACATTTTTGGGGATATGGGAAGGAATCTATTATCTGGCGAAGGGCAGGCAGAATCTTTTCAGAAGTTGCGTCATATTCTTGCTTACAACATTCCAGTCATGGGCAGGGCTTAAGATATTGGCAGATCTGCAAACCGGAAGATCAAGACTGGAAGAAAGCTACAGAAGCCTGGATAAATTGAAGGGTAACAGAGAAAAGAAACGAGGCTTCCTGTGGGGGCTGGTCTTGTCTTCGGCGGTATTCAAGGTGGTGCCGGTGCGCCTGTTAGGGCAGTAATGAAAAATCAAGCATAACCAGCCGGCGTGCCGCATAGATTACTATAAAATCCATGAATGGCGTTTCTATGAGAGCGAAAAGACAGAATCAGAGACAGGATGAAGAAAGTCATTCTTTCCGAAATAAAATTGCAGAGTTATCAGAGCTTCCCAAGGACGTGGCGCTTGGCATGCCTGTACTTACCGTCACCGGCCAGATGGAGCTGTGCCTGGAGAACTACAGAGGGATCTTAGAGTACACAGATTCTCTGGTGCGGATCCAGACGAAGACGGGGCAGATCCGCATCATCGGCCAACGGCTGCAGGTCGTATATTATACCAATGACGAGATGAAGGTGAACGGACATATAAAATCTATCGAATACCAGAATTGAAGGGGGTACCATATTGCTGTTAAAGATTATCCGATATGTCAAAGGATATATCCGGATCCGGATCACAGGATATTCTACGGAGAGATTCTTAAATGCATGCAGTCATAGGGGGATCATATTGTGGGGACTTGAGCCAAAAGGACGGGCCTATGAGATGAATATCTCAATCCCGGGCTTCCGTAAATTAAAACCGATCATCAGGAAGACAGGAACAAAAGTGAGCATTGTAGAGCGGTTCGGTCTTCCTTTTTTTTTACACAAATACCGCAAACGGAAGATGTTCTTCGCAGGAGCGCTGTTATTTGCCGCATTGATCTTCCTGATGTCCAGATACATATGGAATATTGATATCAGGGGCAATCTGACTTATACGGATGAGACTCTGCTTAAGTTCCTTAAGACCTGCGAGGTGGAAAATGGGATGCGGGTCTCGGAGGTGGATTGTGCAAGGATCGTTAAGGATATCCGCAAGGAATATGACGATATTATCTGGGTTTCGGCGTCGATTCAGGGAACCCGCCTGATCATTCAGGTGAAGGAGAATGAGGACACCATACCGGCCATGGACGAGGCGTCAGAGAATCCGGATCAGGAGAAACCGACAGACATTGTAGCCGACAGGGATTGCGTGATCACCAGGATCGTTCCGCGCAACGGGATTCCCATGGTCAGCGAGGGCGCCGAGGTCAAGACGGGAGACGTGCTGGTATCCGGCCAGGTTCCGGTGATGGATGACGCAGGTACCGTGATCGCCTACCAGTACCACGAGTCGGACGCCGATATCCAGGGGAGGACCGTGATAGAATACCAGGATGAGATGGATCTTGGTTATGAAGAAAAGGAATATTACTATGATAAGAAGACACATCTGCCTTTGGAGAAGAATGAATACTTTTTGAAGCTCGGGCGTTATACACTGGAATTCGGCAATATCCGGAATCAATACCGGGCATGGGAAATGTACGGATATGAGAAGCAGTTATGCATCGCCGAGAACTTCTACCTGCCCATATCTTATGGGAAAAAGACGGCCAGACCTTATGAATCCGGGGAGATAAAATATTCGAAAAAGGAGCTTCAACAGCGGCTGAGCAGAAAATTTCAGCAATATTGTAAAGATTTGGAGAAAAAAGGGGTAGAAATTATTGAGAATGATGTTAAAATATACACAGGGTCTCAAAAGGCCGAGGCAAAGGGGCGGCTCACAGTACAGATGCCGATCGGCAGGCAGGCTGAGTCCCGGTTACGGGAGATTCCGGTAACCGAAGAACAAGACGAGACAGGAGAATAGCGGATGGGATTAATGGAAGCAGTCATGAATATACCGGCAGAGCATGAGAGTAATGTGTTCGGCCAGTTTGATGCTTATGCTAAGAAGATAGAACGCACGCTTCATGTGACACTGATCGCTAGAGGCGAGAATATGAAGATCATGGGAGAGGCCGCGAACGTAGAGAAGGCGAAGAAGGTCTTAGAACAGCTCGTGGAGCTTTCCAGGAGAGGCAATACGATCCAGGAACAGAATGTGGATTACACGCTTGCCCTTGTGATGGAGGACAGCGAGGGAAGCGTACTGGAGATCGATTCGGATATTATCTGTAATACCCTGCAGGGTAAGCCGATCAAGCCTAAGACTCTGGGACAGAAGAAGTATGTGGATGCGATGCGTAAGAAGATGATTGTATTCGGCCTTGGCCCTGCCGGGACCGGGAAGACCTATCTTGCGATGGCTATGGCGATTACGGCATTCCGCAATAATGAGGTGGGGCGTATCATACTGACGCGTCCTGCCATCGAGGCAGGCGAGAAACTTGGATTTCTGCCGGGGGATCTGCAGAGCAAGATCGACCCGTATCTGAGGCCGCTTTATGATGCCCTGTACCAGATCATGGGTGCGGAGAGCTTTCTTAAGAATTCGGAGAAGGGGCTGATCGAGGTGGCGCCGCTGGCATATATGAGAGGACGGACGCTTGACAATGCATTTATCATACTGGATGAAGCGCAGAATACGACGCCGGCTCAGATGAAGATGTTCTTGACAAGAATCGGTTTTGGTTCTAAAGTAGCTGTTACGGGTGATATTACCCAGAAGGATCTTGCGCCGGGGCAGGTATCCGGTCTGGATATTGCCATTTCCGTCCTTAAGAATATTGATGATATCGGTATCTGCCATCTGACCAGCAAGGACGTGGTGCGTCATCCGCTGGTTCAGAAGATCGTGAAAGCATATGAAGATTACGAGAACCGTGAGAAAACGAAGAGCCATGACAGGAATGACAGATATAAGAAACGGCGGAATCGGCAGATATAGAGGGAGAAGGATATGACACTTTACTATGAGGAGGAAGGGGCTCTTTTGCTTCCGCTTGAAGGTCAGAAGACGGCGGAAGCGGTCATTGAGAGGGCGCTTGATGTGATAGGCTGTCCCTATGAGGCAGAGGTGAGCCTTCTGCTTACCATGGACGAACAGATACAGAAGATGAATACGGAATTCAGGGGGATAGAACGCTCTACGGATGTGCTGTCATTTCCGATGATCGACTATCCCGGACCCGGAGAGTTCGGATTCCTTGATGAGAGGGAGGACTGCTTTGACCCGGAATCGGGAGAGCTCTCACTGGGAGATATTGTGATATCCAAAGAGAAGGTAATCGCGCAGGCGCAGGAATACGGACATTCTGTGCTGAGAGAGTATGCGTTTCTGATCGTGCATTCCGTGCTGCACCTGACTGGATATGACCATATGGAAGAGGAAGAACGGCAGGAGATGGAGGCAATGCAGAGGAAGATCATGGAGAGCCTTTGTATCTTGCGCTGATATTTCCGGATAATATATTTTACGATAAGATGGAGTAATATATGGCGAAACGACGAAAAAAGAGAGATAAGAATTTCCTGTTACAGGGTTCTATTCTTGCGATCGCAGGAGTGATTACGAAGATTATCGGGGTTGTCTACAGGATCCCGCTTACGAATATTGTAGGTAACGAAGGGATGGGCTATTACAGTGTGGCTTTTTCGATCTATACGATCGCGTTGATGCTCACTTCTTACAGCCTTCCTCTCGCTGTGTCCAAATTAGTCTCTGCAAGGGTTGCGGTAGGGCAGTACAAGAATGCTTATAAGGTGTTCCGCTGTGCGATGATGTTTGCTTTCGCGGCAGGAGGACTGGTTGCTTTGGCGATCTTCCTGGGTGCAGACTTCATAGCGACGTCTGTAATGAAGATGGATATGAGCGTATATGCCTTGCGGGTACTGGCGCCCTGTATCCTGGTCGTTGCGATCCTTGGTGTTCTGAGAGGGTTCTTTCAGGGAAATGGTTCCATGATGCCGACGGCATTGTCCCAGGTCTTAGAACAGGTGGTCAATGCGGCGGCATCTATTATCGGGGCTTATCTGCTCTTGAATACAGGAAGAGACCTTGCCGAGACAAGGGGAGACGCGTCCTACGGTCCGGCGTATGCCGCGGCGGGAGGAACGGTGGGAACGGTTGCCGGGGCAGCATTCGCACTGATAACGGTAGTGTTCGTTTTTATCGTCTATCAGCGGGTGTTTAAGCGGAAGATGTGGAAGGACAGGAGCCGCAAGAAGGAGAGCTACAGCAGGATCTATCAGATCCTGTTCCTGACCATCGCGCCGGTCATATTGAGTGCGACGGTATATAATATCAGTGATTTTCTGGATACGGCGATATTTAACAATATTATGGCGGCCCAGGGCTATCAGAAGACCGAGTATGCCAGTTTCATGGGGATCTTTAACAGCCAGTATAATACGCTGGTTAACGTGCCGTTATCCGTATCAAGCGCGCTGGCGGCGTCTTTGATCCCAAGCCTTGTGACGACTGTGCAGACCGGAAGCAGGAAGCAGGTACATAACAAGATCAGCATGGTGACAAGATTCAATATGATGATTGCGATTCCTTGTGCCATGGGCTTTCTGATCCTTGCCAAACCAATTATGGATCTTCTGTTCTATGAAGGAGACAACCGGATGGCGGCGCTGATGCTGCAGTTAGGAGCGGTATCCGTGATATTCTTCTGTCTCTCTACCGTGACGAATTCTGTTCTCCAGGGGTTGGATGATATGATGACGCCGGTCAAGAATGCGGGGATCTCGCTTCTGATCCATACGCTGTCATTGTTCTTGATGCTGGTGGTCTTCAAATGGAACATCTATGCGGTGGTAATCAGCAAGATCGTTTTCTCCGGTGCAATCTGTATTCTGAACGCCCATGCACTCCGCGAGCGGATCGGATATGTGCAGGAGCGCAGGCAGACATTTATCATTCCCCTCCTTGCGTCGGGAATCATGGGAGCCGTGACGGTGGTTGTCCACCTGATTTTTGAATTATTTGCAGGGGAGAAGATTGCGACGGTGGTTGCGTTATTTGCCGCGGTATTCGTATATGGAGCGGCGCTGGTGCTCTTAGGCGGAGTTACGGAAGATGAGGTACGCAGTATGCCAAAGGGAAGGATGATTTTGTCTGTGTGCCATCGGCTGCACTTGTTCAGGAATTGAATTTTGAATGCATAAAATATAAAATATTTACCGATACTGTACTAAAAAAGGAGTTGTTCTTATGAGAACGAAGTATGGTATCGGTTTTTTTGCAGTAATGATCGTGGCGATGACGCTGATGGCGGGAGCTTATCAATTAAGCTTCAAGAAAGCACAGGAGCGTGCGGCTAAAGTAGAGATTGCCAGGGACACGGAGCCTAAGGAGCTGACGGTGACGGAACAGGAGCCTGTGACGATCGCGGCGGACGGCCAGGCATTGAAGGAGGATTGCTATTATCTGATGGAGGTCAACGGATATGTGGTCGTATATCTGAGTGATAAGAAGACCCCTTATGAGTACACGGATATCAAGTGTGACGGACTGCCTTCCGAGATGCAAAATGAGATCAGGAATGGGAAGTATATGGAGGATGCGAAGGCACTGTATGGATTCCTTGAGAATTACTCCAGTTAATGCGTTGAAACAAAAGTCCAGATGAGACCTCTCTGCTTGTGGTACCGGGTGCCGGACAGCTTGCAGAGGGGTATTTGTTTTTTGGCGGTGGACTTCTCGGCAAAGATAGTGTAAGATAAGATTTATGCGGACAGGCATAAGCATTTCAGGAAGGAAGAGGGCAATGAACGAACAGAAGATTGCAAGGATCAATGAATTGTATCATAAATCAAAGGCAGAAGGGCTGACAGAGGCAGAGCAAAAGGAGCAGCAGATCTTAAGGAGGGAGTATATTGACTCTTTCCGGCAGAATCTACGGAGCCAGTTGGATCAGATCTCCATTCAGGAGACGGACGGAAGCATTACGAATCTGGGTGAGAAATTTGGAAACAAAAAGGGAAATTAGACAATGGATTCGCCAAAAGCGGCGGGAGCTTGAAGAGGATGTGTGGCGCAATGCCAGCGGGGATATTGCGGCCGCGGTTGTCTCGCACCCCTGGTTTACTGGGGCAGAGGAGATCTATACATATGTGGATTACAACCGGGAGGCAGGGACGCGTAAGATCATTGAGACGGCTTTCGCACAGGGCAAGAATGTATGGGTACCCAAGGTGACGGGGAGGACCATGCATTTTTACCGTATTGAGAGTCTTAGCAAGCTTAGGCCGGGGACGTGTGGAATACCGGAACCGGCGGGCGACGGGCCGATGGACGGCAGCGGCGCGGGCTTGATGCTGATGCCGGGGGTAGCATTTGATGAAAAGTGTCATAGAGTCGGTTACGGGGGCGGATATTATGACCGGTATCTGGTGTCGCATCCGGGGCTGCGTAAGATGGCGCTGGCGTTTGAATTCCAGATCTTACGGTCGGTGCCGTACGAGGAATACGATATACGACCGGAGATCGTGATTACTGAGAAGAGAATGATAAGGAATTGTTGTGAAAGAGAGGGGGAATCGGATATGCCGACAGGACTGCCAAAGGATCCGATGCTTTTGCTGAGTGTTGTCAATACGAAGCTTCGGGATTATTATCCGGCATTGGATGCGTTGTGTGAAGATATGGGCGCGGACAGGGATGAGATCATAGATACGCTTCGGGAAATTGGATATGAGTATGACGAGGGGAGAAAGCAATTTGTATAATGAATTTGGGTTAGATAATATAGATATTAATTTGGAGCCGCCCACAGAGGAACCGGCCAGGCAATACTATTTCATAGCAAAATGCCGGGAGTGGATAAAAGACTTTGAACAAAAAAAAGGGCGCGTTCCCACAGCCTGTGTCACCACATTTGGCTGTCCGAAAGTGTGAGTAAACAGGAATTAGAAATCTATTGATAAATACAAGGCTTTTCCTGGAAAGGAAAAGTTCTATGGAAGGGTTAAAAATTGATGTTGTGGGGCGCAATTATCCGTATTCAGAATGTAGCGCTTGCCACAAAGTAGCAAACAAAAAATCAGTTGTAGAAGGCGCGGATCTTCGGATAGGAACCTTGTATCATATCCACATTGGATCATCAACAAATTTTCTTTGCCAGAATTGTCTTGAAAAGCTGGCTGGAATATTGAACGATTTTTCTTGTTCGGGAAATGGGGTGGCACAATGGGGAGCGTAAATTTTCAGATAGAAGGCGAATTTGTTTGTGATCTGGCCCGTGTTTGGTTTTGGGACGAAGGCCGCGAATATTCAAAGTGCGAAGAACTTCTTCTTTCGTGCCTTGTGACGGATCAAATTACCCTGGAAGAAAAGAAGAAGATTGTCGTCGAAATCCTGGAAGGGCGGAAGAAACTTGTCGGCGTGAACAGTTTGTCACTTGTGGACGATGGCGCCAGAATCCGGCCGCTGACTGATAAAATCGAAGAATACCGGAAGAATGAAATCATTCGCAAAATTGAAGAAGACATTCAGCGCCGGCCGCTGGCATATCTGGATCCGTATTCATGCGATCAGGATCCGGCAGATTTTGAACCGATTAGCGATGATTTGAACTATGACGACAGAAAAGAGATCCGGGAGATATACGGGAAATATTTAACGCCGTATGAAGATTTAAGGTTGTGGGCCTATTCTTCGGATAGTTATTTTTATGGCCGGCGCCTTCTTCCTGGCTTTTGGAGCGCGGAAGATCGCCCGTATCTGGATCAGGGGCTTTATTTAATCGAACGGCCGCGTCTGGTTTTTGAACTGATCGGCGGCCCGGTAAAGGACACTGACAAATTGATGTTATTGCTTGGGGACTTCCTTCAAGCGCTTGTCGATAAAAAAGGAGTGAATCAGGCCGCCGCCCTGGAAATCATTCACCGGAACAAAAAATTTGCCGCGGCCCAGGAAGAAAAGCGGTGCCGGATTCCGAAGCCGGAAGAAAAAGAGTTGGCCGAAGACGAATTGAACAAAAGGACGGATCCCGATGATTTTCTTTCCGAATACGGCTTGATTGATCCTTCCGGGAATTATTACAGTTGCAAGTTCGCCGGTCATCATGCGAAGGCGTTCCACATTATCGCAAAAAGAGAAGGCAAGAATCCCGACATATACCCCGGCGATTTCGACAAGGCGCTTGACATATTATATTCTGAAAACTGGGCTATTATCAGGAATCCAGATCCGCGCGGTTCCGTCTTCTTCGATTTTAGGGGAGATCGGCGGCCGACAAAGAAACAGATTGACGCCGCATTTACGCATATAATCAAATTTAACGAACCGACGCTTCCGGGAATCGAAAAGTATCTTGAAGATTAAGGTGCCAGACGAAAATACAACAGAATGGAGAATGTACAATGTACTTTAAATATTTAAAAGACGCTATGGAATACGCTGAAAAATATAGAAAAGGAATGAAAAATGTCTTCCGATATGACAATGTAGTGAAAATGTTTTATATTAGTCCGATTTAATGGGGGGTGTGCAGTATGACAATAAAAGATAGTGTAATAGCGGCATACCGGCGCGGAGAAATAAGAACCGACAGCGACTTATTCGATCTTGCCGATTCTCTCAAAATATCAACAAAGGCAGTTAGTAAAATTGTCTTTCAGGAAATGGCGGCTGGGACAGCTTGCGCCGGGTGTAAAAATATAGGATCAAGATTCTTTAATTCGCCGGCGTTTCCGTGTTCGATATGCACACGCCGCGACACGGAATTAAAAGATATGTTTGAAGCTGAATAATTAAAACGGGCGGCCGGCTGGCCGCCCTGGTTATTTCTTCCGATGTTCACACGTGGCAAGCTGGCCGCCGCATATCGGACACACTTCTTTTTCACAATCGGCATGATGAAAGCGGCCGAAGCTGACGCCGCAAGCCGCACACGCCGCGACTTTCTTCCCTTCGTATGGATCCCCAGGATCACCGACTTTCACACGGCGATAGTTTTTTCCTTTATAGCTGATTGTTCGGATCCGACAGCTTACCGTTTTCCCGATGGTATAACCACACGCGCGGCATTTCGGAAGTTCCGCCGGCGCCGAATATACAAATTCATGTTCAAGCCCATTCACGAACCGGATCTTCTGGACGCGGCCGTCCAGGGCGACGATCTGATCGACAACCTGATCGACAAAATCTTTTAATATTTCATTATCCAGGTCAAGGCACATTTGAATATAATCAATGTGCTTTTTTGAAACTATCCGCTGGGCAACAAGGAAGGCGGACGCTTTCTTGATGAATGACAGATCCGCCAGGTCGGAGCCGTCGCCGGATTCCGTGATTTCTGAAATCTGGCCTTCAATATCGCGGATCTTCTTTGTAAGTTCCTTTTTCTTTTTTGAAAATTCTTCTTTTGTCAAGGCTTCGGAATCATAAAGATATAGTTCAGTAAGCCTTGAAATGGCGTTCTGGCACTTCTCACGTTCTTTTTCCAGGATAGAACGGCGTTCTGCGATAGAAATATCGTCTTCGCCTTCTGCAAGCCCTAAATCGGGCAAATAGGCGCCCTTCCCCAGTCCGCTATATGCCAGGGCCGAAAAAGTCGCTTTAAGGCTTGATTCCGTCAATCTGGCGCCGTTGTATTCATCGCCTTTTAGAAGGGCCGCTTCCAGCTTTTCAAGGGAATCAATCTTTTTGTTTTTAAATTCCTTCTGAACACGCGCCAGGTTAGCAACATAGTTAAAAATAAAAGGGCCGATATATAAATCGCTTACAATCTTTTTATTCTCACAATCAAGCATTTTCGCCCGGCGGCCGCACCGATAATTTGAAGGCCGGAATCCGTTTTCCCTAGCCCGATCCTTTGTCGCTATCATGCCGGAGCCGCACACGGCGCAAATTATTTTTCCGGCGAAAACGTGAGTGTGTACCGTTTCCCGTATTTCTGACACGTCGCGCGAAGTTCCGTTTTCGTCCATGATTCTATTACACCGGTCAAATTGTTCCTTGTCAATGATTGCCGGGTGATTATTTTCCCTGATGATCCATTCGCTTTCAGGCTTCAAGGGGCCGCGGCCGGATTCCCGGAGATTATAGCGGTATGTCCCTATATAGAAAGGGTTCCTGATTATGTCATGGACTAATTTTGAAGACCACATTCCGCCGCGCTTCGATTTCACGTGATTGTTATTCAAGTACCGCGTCACTTGCAAGGCCGAACGTGTCTTTTCGTATTCATCGAAAATAAATTGAACAATTTTCACTTCTTCGGGATCTGGTTCAGGATATTTCGTTTCATCATTCCAGCGGAAGCCGATCGGCATACGGGCGCCGTTCCACAATCCATTTTCCGCCCGGTCAAGCATGATCCCGGTGACACGTTCCGACGTCATGTTCCTTTCAAGTTCTGCGAAAATTAAAATGATCTTCAACATAGCTTCGCCGATGGCGGTTGAAGTGTCGAATTGTTCATTCATAGAAATAAAAGTGACGCGGTGATCCTTTAATTCCTCATACATGGCCGCGAAATCCAGAAGGTTCCTTGAAATTCTGTCAACCTTCCAAACGATGATATGTGAAAATTCGCCGGCCCGGACGCGGTTCATCATATCTTGAAAATGCGGCCGATCGGTATTCTTCGCCGAATAGCCGTCGTCCTCGAATATCTGGAAGGCGTCTATTCCCATAAGTTTACAATATTCTTTTAGCTTCTTCCGCTGGAATGGAAGACTGTCTTTGTCTACCTGGTAACGTGTAGACACGCGGACGTATAACGCCGCCTTCTTTTTCGTCCATAGCCGGACGGGCTTATTTCTTTTTGATCTCAAAATGTCCCCTTTCTCCAGGCAGACCAGAAAAAAGGGCGCAAAAAAGAAAGCCCGTTGATTTTTACGGCTTTCAATGATATAATAGGATTGCTTATTTCCAATATCAGAAGCCGCTTGTCGGTTGCCTGGTATTAAATCCGGTTGGCGTTTGCAGACGTCGGCCGGATTTTTATTTTGTTTTCAACGTCGCGGAATCACTACTTCAAGATTCTCTTTCCTGAATGTGTGCGTTTCGCCGTTCTTTAATTTCTCATAAGCGGCCAGGATAAACGGGACACATTCGCCAGAAGGCTTTTCAGTTAAACAAACAGCCGTCTTTGACGGGCATTTATCGGAGTATTCACACATGATTCATTCCCCGGCTTCGACATCGCCGTTATCTGTATAAACGATATAACTTTGAATCGGCGTTCCTGAATATAACAACTTCGCGTCGTGTTCTTCACCTTCCACATAATCATATTCCGAAACCATGAGCCAGCCGCCGATCATGTTGATCCGCGCCGTGATATTCCGGCCCAGGTTCACGATTCCGTGAATTTCGTCTTCTGACTTTATATATTCCTGATAGTATGAAAAAATATAGTCCTGAATTTCCACGTCTTCGGAAATGACAGCCAGCCGCCAGTTTCCCGTCACGTCATTATTCACATTGTCATAAAAAACAATATGAAGATCTGAAATATCCTTGTCGCTGACGCCGATTATTTCTTCACCGGTTCGATGTTCAACTTCTGGCGCCGCCGCTTCTTCTGATTCAGTTCCGTCCGCCACTTCCGCCGCCTTTTCCGGTTCCGATGATTCCGCCGCCGTTTCTTCCTGGACTTTTTGTTCTGATTCTTCCGGCTTCTTTTCTTCCGGCTTCATAATGAAATAAATGCACACGGCAATAATTAACAATAAAATAATGGCGATCATACTTCTTCCCTTTTTACTTTTCATAGCGTCCTTTCTATCAACCTTTTTTCGATGGCGATTTTATAAATATGTTTACATGGTTTATGTGTCCTTTTAAATTCTTCACACTGGCACATTCCCAGGTTACACCAGTACACGGCCGGATCGCTGGCGCCGCGGATCCGCGCAAGGCCCTTTTCTTCGTCCTGATACTGGATAGAAAACGATTCTTCGGACGCCTGGCGCCGGCGCTCTATTTGTTCCGGTTCCCGATGAACGCTTTCGTCCCAGCGGTAAAACGGCCGGACGTTTTCTTTCTTCTTCCGTTCCCATTTCAAATAGATTCTGATTTTCCAGGCCCACACGCCGAAGAAAAGCGCCAGGGCCACAATTAAGATTTTCATTCTTTCCCCCTTTCTGAATAGTTCAGGTAAGATTTTCCAGTGACTATATAATATAACTTGCGCCCGGCCCTGGAAAGGTGGCGATACTATGGAAAAACATTATATTTATTATCACCGAAGGAAAGTCTTCGCGTTGTGTTATGCGTCTTACAGAAAAATATACTACAATTTGAATTTTGAAGGAAAAACCAAACTATATCTTTTAATCTGGTAGATTGAAACACGCGGTCGGGCGTATTTTAACGCCTAACCGGTTTTCGTTCCTTCATCGGGCTTCTTTGCCGGCGGAAATTGCTTTTCCAGGTCGCCGGGCGTCCTGGGCGCTTCCGCTATGTAGTCAATGCTTTCTTCTGAATCAATCACACGATAGAAGAAATCACGAACCTTTTCCCGTTGTGCTGGGGCAAGTTTCAAATATTCATATACCAGATTGAAACTAAAATCGTCAAGGTCAAATTCCTTCTTTAATTGTTCCATAGTGCCGGAAGGCGTTTTTGAAAACATTTCCCCGGCGCCGGTTCGGAGCCAATCTTCCGATACACTAAACTTTTGACATATATCTAATATTGTCCTATCGGAAGGATTTCGCTTTCCGACTTCGATCAAAGAAATAGAATTTCGTTTTAAATTTAACATTTCCGCAAAGTCTGATTGACTTAACTTCAATGTTTCACGAAGTTCTTTGATTCTTCCGTTCATTGGATCACCTTCTTTCTGACATTATCATAACGCCTAAATGCTTACTTGTCAACAAAAATATTTTGATTATTTTTGAAAAAGTGTTGACAAGTAATATTTTCAGTGCTATTATATGCTTACAAGTTAGCAATGACTTGTTGACAAACCAAAAGAAAGGGGGCCTTTGAATGGCTGACAAAATGGCTATAAAGGAAGCGAATGTCACAACCGTAAATGAAGCGGACAGAACATTCATTCGTTCCTTGATGTCACTTTCCCCTGAAAAGAAGATTCTTGTCAAGGGAATCTTGATCGGAATGGATTTACAGGAGAAGCCGGCAACCGTCGCGGCCCGATAGTCACGGGCCGGACGTTGAAAATACAGCCCAGGAAACCGACTGCAATCGGGCGGCTGATTTTGGAAATAAGCGCACATTGAAAACTGAATAGTGAAAATGTAACTGGAAATAAGCAAAAAAGGAAGAAAGGAAAATGAATAAAAATAGTTATCGAATCCACGACACTACTATTTATTATCGGAACAATACCGTAAAGGCACCGAAGAACGCTGATTCCTGGCGGTTCAAATATCCACATTTCGGAACGCTTCACCGGTTGTTCAATATGCTTCGCGCTGAAGGATTCACGATTGAAAACGACGCCGAAGTCGCAAAGTGTATCAGGGACGATTATTACATAGGCCGCCGCGGCGATCTGGAACTTTACGCGCACCGTTACCCGGCCGGGTTTGAAATCATGTTCTTTCAGAATATCGTCATAGAGAACCGGAACGGCGGAAGGTATGATTTCGATAAATTTCAGAAAATGCCCTATATGATCCGCCTTCGGTTTATAAAGTACCGGGATAAGATCATCGCCCTTCTGAAATCCGTTGAAGAACTGGAAGACGACACGAAACAAAGTCCGCGGCTTGCGGAAGAATGGATCAAGGCCAGATATGCGGAAGAATGGCATCACGAACAGACGGACACAAATTTTCTTCTGTCTGACCTGGACGGCCAGACGCAACCGGAATATAACGGCCGCGATCGGGAAGGGCTGACGCTTCACAATGGCGATATAAAGTATTTCAGGGCTTGGAACGGCCGCATTTACCGCGGCCGCGTCTATCACAATATCAATAATATGTGGTGGGTTATCGTTGACCGGTTCACGGTTAAAAACGTGGCGTCGTTTGAATTATTCGACTTGAAGCCGGAAGACAACCGGCGGCGCCAGGCCCGGCCGCGGATCCCGGAAGCGTACCAGAAGCGGCGCCAGGCAATCGAAGACACGAAGACAAAGGAACTTATGAACGAACTTCGCCGGCGCGGCGTGAAAGTAGGGTGAAACATGGAAAAAATAAAAATGGTTGAATTTTTGGGCGAAATGGTTCCGGCTGAATTATGCACGATTGACCGGGAAGGCGGCGCTGATGATTTCGACGGTTGCGGTTGTTGCTTTAATGATCCTACCGGAGCCGAAGGCGGTTGTGAAAATTGCGTTGTAAACCGGTTATTTCGCGAATATGCACGATTAACCGGCCAGGCGCCGCCGGCAGAAAAGAAAGAAGGTTCTGACGGCCAGGAACCGGAAGTTGAAAACTTCATCGTCAATTATAGCGATGGCACACAACGGATCATTGACAAGGGCTTCTTCTGCGAAATCAAGGAAGAAGAAAACGGAGAAAGCGTCTTGTCCTTCATCATGGCGAATTGTGCCGGCCGCGATCTGGAAACGATCGTTCTTGGTTGCGTCCAGTTGGGCGTTAAGCTGGGAATGATTTAATGGGGGGGTGACAAATGGATTTAGAACATAGATCAATCGAACGGATCAAAATGGCTAGTGAGATAGCACTTGCACATTACGGAAAACCGATTGTATGTACTTATTCAGGCGGAAAGGATTCTGACGTAATGCTTGAACTATTCAGGCGAAGCGGCGTTCCTTTTGAAGTACATAACAGCCACACGACAGTTGACGCGCCGCATACGGTTTACCATATCCGCGATAGATTCAAAAAATTAGAAAATCAGGGGATAAAATGCGAAATCGAACTTCCACCGGTCAATAAATCGGATCCCCAAAAACGGCGCTTTACTATGTGGAGTTTAATTGTAAAGAAGAAATTTCCGCCGACGCGGTTAAAAAGATATTGTTGTTCAATTTTGAAAGAAGGTTCTTGCCGCGAAAGAATGATTGCAACGGGCGTTAGATGGAAGGAAAGTAACGCCAGGGCTTCGCGCGGCGAATATGAGATTTTAGGAAAGACAAAAGCTGATCGAATTACAATCACCGACGCGGAAATGACCGGAAAGGAAGAAGAAAAAGAATATCAACAAATAGCTATCCCTGGCCTGGAAGAAGAAGTCGGCGAAATAATGCTGATGAATGATAACAGTAAAAGACGGAAATTTATTGAACGTTGTGTATTAAAGGCAAAAACCGTCTGCAATCCCATTATTGAATGGGACGAACGCGAAATATGGGATTTCCTGGAATCCGAAAAGATTCAAACGAATCCCCTTTATAAAATGGGATTTTCCCGTGTGGGTTGTATTGGTTGCCCTATGGCGGACAAAGGGCGGTATTTTGAATTTGAAGTATTCCCGACTTACAAAATAGCGTATATTCACGCCTTCGATAAAATGTTAGAAGCTATGAGGGCAAGCGGAAATAAAAAGCCGCGCTGGAAGAATGGAGAAGAAGTCTTCGCGTGGTGGATGGAAGACGCAACAATCCCAGGTCAAATAGAAATGGAAGATTATATCGCTGGGATCGAATAAAGAGAAAGAAAGGAAATAAGCACATGAAAGAACACAAATTTGTAAAAGAAACGCCGGTCGTTATCTACGACAAAGACGGGTTCCCGTCTATGATGTTGAAACTTGAAAACACGGCGCCGTCGAAGGAAGAAGCGGATCCGATTTTCATTGTAAAGGGCCAGGAATACGATTCCGTTTATCTTTCCCGTTTCGTCAATTCCATTATGGACGGCCACGCGGTAAGCCTTCCCTTTATGAATCCGGCCGTTTCCCTGGATATGGACGAAATGATCGCCGCTTGCAAGGCGAAGGGCGAAAAGTGGCACTTGCTGACTATCCGTGAATGGCGGTACATAATTGACCGGGCGATCGAAGGGCTTCACGGGAATACTTCTTTCGGAAGTTCCCACAAAGACGCCAGCGAACGCGGAATCAAGGGGAATTATGGCCTGACGCTGACCGGTTCCGGCCCGGCGTCCTGGTTCCATAATGGCGACAAGGAAACCGGGATCGCCGATGTTGTCGGCCTTGTCTGGAAGGCTGTCTCCGGCCTTCGCTTGAAAAATGGCGTCCTGGAATACATGAAGGACAATGACGCCGCGGCGCCTGACGCTGATTTGTCGGCGGATAGCAAGGAATTTTTACAGATTATGATTGACGGCCTTCCGGTAAGAATCGGATCCGACGGCGACGGTTTGAAGATTACCACAGACGAAGTATCGGAATATGACTGGGGCGAAAGACGGAATGTCGAAGTTGACCTTGTAAACGTGCCGGAGATTTTGAAGGATTTAGGGATCGTCACTGACAACATGGAAGAAAGCCGCGAATGGCTGGCCGCGGATCCTGAACTGGAAGAATGTGTCTGTTACGTGGGCGCCAGCTTCTACTACACGTCGAACTCTGGGCCTTCCGCGTTGGCTTTGCTCAACGTCCGGTCGTACGTGGACACGGACATCGGCTTCTTTTCCGCTTTATTGGGGGAACCTGTGATCCGATAACTGTAAATCTGTATATCCGCCCGATAGGGCGGCTAATAGGCCCAGGAAGGGCCGGAAAGGTGGAACCATGAGAAAAGCAACGAACCGCACTTCCTACAAGGAAGTATGCGCCTTATACGAAGCCACGGGGCGCACTGACTACCGCTTGCAGACGGTCAATGATATTAAAGTCATTCACGGCTTCGACATTCTGGAAACAACCGGCTATGAAGATTTGACGGAAGAACAGAAGGAAACCTTCGTCGCCTATGTCCTGAAACACTTGAACAGTGTCGGCATGAACACAAGAATTACAATGTTTCCGTATTCCGTCCACTATGTACGGGAAATCAGTCTTTTAAGCGCCGAAACATGGTGTGAAGAAGATCAAAGAAATTACCGCGAAGAACTGGGCCGGGAATATCTGATTGTGAAGGCGAACGGCAAAACGAAAAAGTGGAAAAAATTCTTCTACGAAGAAGGAACTGAAAACAAAGTTGATTCCAGGCGCGAAACGGAATTTCTTCGCGTCGATTGGAAGTACGGAACCGGCCGCGAATGGTTCCACGTTTCAAAGGAATTAAGCTATTACTAGAAAGGCGGTGAAGCGATGAAAGAGAGCCAGAACACGGCCAGCAAGGCGGAGCGCCTGAAAGATATTCTGAAAGGCTTCGGAATAAAGACAGCTAAAGACCTTGACGAAGCGTTGTCCGGCGCCCTGGGCGCTATGACGATCGGCATTATGACAGAAAGACCGGTTCAGAAAAATTCGGCATAATAAAAGCGGCGCAACGTGGAAAGATTGGAACCCTGACACGTTGCGCCTAAACGGCCACGCGCGAAAAGCGCCGAAGCCTTTAATAATATTAAGGGCTGGAAAGGAAAATGTCAATAGGGGAATACGAGAAAAGACACCCATTTTATAGCGATGGAATAACAAAAGTGACGGATCCGTTCTGGCGGTCGGTCTGTAAGAAATGCGGACACGTGTTTCTTGCTTGCCTGGCGACTTCCAGTTGTCCGGTATGCGGAAGCAACGAAGCGGATCGGCGCCTGGGCGACATTCCCTTCGATCAAGTTGTGGCCGAACGTGGTTTTCCGATTAAATCCGATTAAATCAGAGAATATCAGAGTTAATCAGAGTTTATCAGAATAAATCAGAGTTTAACAGGGTTAGAAAGGCGGTGAATCTTGAATCGGTTAGGTTTTATTATTCTTTCGATTCTTCGCCAGGAAGGAGCCACGAACAAACTTTCGTCTATGACGGTTCGTGAAATCGCTTCGGCGGAAGAATTTGGAATAAAAGAAAACACAATATTTAAAAAAATAAAGGACTTTGAACAATCCGGCTATATATGCCGCGGTCTGAAAGAGGGCCGCGCCGCCACATTTTACATAACGCCGGAAGGTTGCGAATGTCTGGAAAGGGAAAAACAATGAAAAATAAAATTGCTTTTGTGGCAGTCGGCCAGGCCGGCGGCAACATTGGAAGACTTTTTGAACAGAAGGGCTTTTCCGTCCTTTACGTGAACACGTCCCAGGAAGATCTTGACACGCTGGATCACGCGAAGTTCAAACACCATATCACGGGCGGCGAAGGTTGCAATAAGGACAGAAGGAAGGCGAAACAGCTTGTCGTCGATGATTTCGACAATATCGCCGCGGAAATCGAATCAAAGATCAAGGCCGGCATGATTTTTGTTATCTTCGCCAGCGGCGGCGGAACCGGTTCGGGCGCTGGGCCGATGTTGTCGGATCTGTTAATCGACGAAGGAAAAACGATCGGCATGATTACGATTCTTCCGGCGCCTGATGAAAGCCCGAAGTCACATATAAATTCTTACGAATGTTTTTCGGAACTGACGGAGATTTCCGGGACGGGCGCTTGTTTTATCCTTGACAATGCGAACGGGGAAAAGCTGAACTTAAATTCCGGCTTCGTGGAAGCCTTCACGGCGTTTCTTGAAATCCCGTCGAAACATAAGAGCGTAAAGGGGAATATCGACAAGGCAGAAATCGAAGAAACATTGAAAGCGCATGGAATGGCCGTTGTCGTGCGCCAGAAGGCCCAGGACAGCGCCGGAGTGATTCAGGCTATAAAAGATAACGCCTTCGCGCCCCTGGAAGCCGATCGGGCCGTTAAATACATTACCGCGTCAATGGCCGGGAATGTAAGCATGGCAGACATTGAAAAGGCAATCGGGACGCCGCTTGACAACTTCCAGACGTTCAACGATGAAGAAACGATTTGTTGTGTGTCCGGGCTTTCATATCCTCAAACGCGGCTTGATGAAATCTATAACAAGGTATCTGAAAACAAGGACACGATCAAGAAAAATCTGGCGGCAACACACGAAACCAGAATGAAAAACGATGTGAATTTCCTTTCGGAATCAGAGCCGCCGAAGAAAAAGAGCGAAGCGCCGAAGCCCAAAACAAGGCGCGATATTATGAGCAAATATTTGTAGATTGGCGGTGATTCTATTGTCTGAAATTAGCTGGATAAAACTTCGGATTGATATGTTCGACGATGAAAAAATCAAGATCATTCAGTCCATGCCGGAAGGCGACGCGCTTCTTGTTATCTGGATCCGCCTGATCGCCCTGGCCGGCAAATGCAACGCGAACGGCCTTGTCCTGGTTGAAGACGAATTTCCGTATAGCGACGAAATGTTATCCGTTATTTTCGGGAAACCATTATCAACGGTTAGACTTGCATTAAAAACCTTTGAAAAATTCCGCATGGTAGAAACTACGCAAAAGGGAATCTACATAACGAATTTTGAGAAACACCAGAACGTCGAAGGAATGGATCGGATCCGGGAACAAAACCGGATCCGAAAACAGCGCGAACGGGAACGGAAAAAGGCGCTTCGCCTGGAAGAATCGAAGGTTCCGTCCCTTCCTGATTTTGGCGGTGACGGTTCACGCGACGTCACACAAACGTCACGTGACACTTCACGCGAAGTCACGGAACAGAGAGAAGATAAAGAGATAGAGAAAGAAATAAATAATATATCTTCTAGCGAAGATATTGTCGGCGAAGCGCCGCCGGCCGCCCTTCCTGAACAGAAGGCGGAACGCCTGGTTTATAACCTGATTATGGACGATTATAACAAGACGTGCGCTGATTTGCCTAAAATACGGGCTATTTCAGACGCCAGGAAAAGAAGCGTCCGGGCGCTTCTGAATGAACTTGAAAATCTGAAATTTTTCCCTGGCTTCACGCCGTATGAGAAATTACACCAGATTTTCACAATGGCCCAGGAAAGCGATTTTCTGTCCGGCAGAAATAAAAAATGGGACGGTTGTTCGTTTGATTGGCTGATGAATAAATCTAACGCCTTGAAGGTGCTTGAAGGAAATTATAAAAACAAGGGGGGCTTCGATGGACACGACACAAGAATTACACAACCTGGATATAACAGCCCTGACGCGGCAGAGGTTGGAAACACTACGTCGGACGCGCTTGAACGGTTCCGGCGAAACAACGGCGGAGCCGGTCTATAAATGCCCGAAATGCCGTGATACTGGCTGGGAAGAAGTCAAGGGCGAAAACGATTATACTTTTATGCGCGAATGTTCGTGTGGCTTGTTGCAACGTCAAAAAATGGATCGGAAATTAAAGTTTGCGGCTATTCCGAAGGAATTTCAGAATCAGACAGTCGAAAGTTTTATGACGGATTGTTATTCTACGCCGCAAAATAGAGAACTGGCGCAAATGGCAAAGATTATCGCGAAAAGGTATGTCGAACAATTCGAGGAAATCCAGGAAACCGGAAAAGGGTTGTATTTTTATTCTTCCGTCAAAGGTTCAGGAAAGACGCGGCTTGCCGTTTCAATCGCAAACGATCTAATACGCCAGAAAATGATTTCCGCGAAGTTTGCGACTACGCTTCAAATTCTGGATCAGATAAAAGCAACCTGGGGAGAAATTAAAAAGGCCGGCCCGGAAGAAGGCGGATCGGAACAACAGCTTGTCAATGACATTATTTCCGTTCCCGTCCTGATTATTGATGATATAGGCGCCGAGAATGTGAAAGACTGGGTAAACGAGAGATTTTATAATATCCTGAATGGCCGCATGATAGAGAAACGCATAACAATTTTTACTTCAAATTGCCGGATTGAAGACTTGAAACTTGACGAAAGAATCGTCAATCGAATTATAAAAATGGCATTACCGATAGAGTTCCCGGCCGAATCTATCCGGGTATCGCTTGCCAGAAAGGAGAATAGCGATCTTCTGGATCGCTTGCTGGGTAAATGATTATTGCAGTAGATTTTGACGGGGTTATTATCCCGGCCGGGTGCTGGCCCGGAGTTGGAGAAGTGAACACGGCGTTGATCGAATGGCTGAAAGAACTTCGTGAAGCTGGAAACAAATTGATTTTGTGGACGAATCGCGTTGACGAAGCGCTGGATCTGGCCGTTTCGCTTTGTGCAGAACACGGACTTTATTTCGACGCGGTGAACGACAATCTTCCAGAAATCACGGAATACTTCGGTTCAAATAGCCGGAAAGTGTACGCGAATGTATATATCGACGATCGCGCCGTATGTATCAGGCATGAAAAGGGGGTTGAAGCAATCAATGAACGAATCGCAAAACAAAGTTATTGATAAAATCGAAAAACTGTTAGCGCTGGCCGGTTCCGATAATGAGAACGAAGCGAAATCCGCTATGATGAAGGCCCGTGAACTTATGGCAAAGTATGAAATCAAGCGCGAACAGCTTCGCGAAGGCCAGGAGGAAGAACGGGCGATCGTTCACTATACTTCGCCGCCGTTCCGCGATGATTGGTGTAAAATGATTGCTTCTGTAATTGCGGATAATTTTAGAAGCCGCGTGATTTCAAGTTCGCGGCGCGGTTCCGGCGGCGCTTACCGTCTGAAATTTTTCGGATATGATGAAGACGCGGAAATATGTATCAATATTTTCAACTATGCCGTGAAGGTTATCAGGAACCGCTTCGCCACGTTACGCGCTATCTATGCAGACGCCGGCCGCGAATTTGGAAGAAATGAAAAAATGAATTATGTCGAGGGATTTTGTTATGGCCTGGAAAGAAATTTTGAAGATCAAAAGGCGCAAAGTGAATCTTTCGCCCTGGCGTTGATTGTTCCGCCGGCCGTGTGTGAATACGTTGATAATATTCCGGGGCTTACAGAATCCGCCGGCCGGAAATATGAATCAAACAAGGAACACGCGCTTCTTCGGAAGACTGGCTATATTGACGGAAAGAATTTTCAGAACGCCGGCGACAAAGAAAGAATCGCAAACTAAAAAACGGGAAGGTGGTTGAATGAACTTTGATAAATGCAAGGAAAAGTATTTCGTCATTGTGGAAGGCGAAGAACGCGCGACAATCCGTGAATCCCTGGCGGCGGCGGAGAAGAAAAGAAAAAAGCTGGCGAAATATAGCCAGGGAAAGAAGATATTTATTTTCAAGGCGACGGAAAGAAACTGAATCCCAGGATAAGAAAATTTATAAAATGCTTGAATCCCTGGATTTTAATTTCGGCGGCAAAACCTATAAAGTGGGCGAAGCCGGATTGATGTTCGCTTATGAAATAGGCATGGAGCGCGGACAGATATACGTTATAGCACTTACGGAAAACTTCGGGACAATTATATTCTACATACCGGAAGAAGCGGAAGAGAGGATAAAAGGGCGCGTTCAGGAATTACCGTATTCATTGAATGATTATTTGTTTTTCTTAATTGAATTTAAGGATTTTGAAGCAACCTTGAAGCCGTTCAGAATAGGTGGCTTGTCAATAAATGACGCGGCCGCCGCCCTGGGACAATTAAGTTCTTTCGGAATAGCCGCCCAGGACGCGGCCGGATCCCTGGCTGATTTTGCCGCGGCATACAGAGAGAAGGCCCAGGAGCCGGCACCGGTTCCGAATAACTGGCTGAAAATACACGGCTTCCCTATGCGGAGAAAAGGAAAGGGGAAAAGAAAAAGTGAACAAATGGATCGGAAGCGGAAAAATAACAGAAGAACCGGTTATCAGATATGACGGCGATAAAGCGTCTTTTGTTGCGTTTACCATGATGTGTAAAAGGAACCGGAGAATAAAAGAAGGCGATCAACCGGTAGATTTTATTGATTGTGTGTGCGTCGGACAGAACGCGAAGCTGGCCCAGGATTTTCTTCGCAAGGGAAAGAAAATTGAAGTATGCGGCCCGTTGCAATCCGGCAGTTATACAGCAAAAGACGGACGGAAGGTTTACACGAAGACGGTATTTGTTGAAGATTTGTCCTTTGCGGAATCGAAACTTGAAGAAGAAGCGCGTCTTCTGGCGAAGAAAGACGAGAGACCGCCGAAATACGGTTCCGACTTTATGGAGATTCCCGACAATGACGACGGCTTACCGTTTCAATAGGGGGCGCGGCTATGAATCAGAATGATATAAAATACAATGCTTCCGGCTATCGTGACAAAGTGGCGGAAACAGCAATCAGGAAGGCAGACCGAACGCCGCCGGAAATAACGGAACTTGTTGACGTGATTAAAAAGATTTCTGGCGCCTATGGCTATGATGTGGAAGGCCGGATTGCGTTCAGGTGTAAGAAAACAAATATGATTTACAAGTGAGGTCTGAAAAATGATGAAAACAATATGTATATGCAATCGTTGCAAGAACGAATTTCCGGCTAAAAAGGCAAAACGAATTATTTTTGAAAGTTCTTTACCGGAAAAAGAAAATGCCGGATCAAAAATAGTTGATATGATAATGGCTTTGTTTCCCCTTCCGGTATCGCGTGACTATTGCCCGGAATGTGTTTCTGAAATTAAAGAATTTATGAAAAAGAAAGAAGGTGTAAATGATGAAAACTGTATTGATAAGCATAAGGGCGAAATGGTGGAAACTAATAATTTCGGGGAAAAAGACGGTGGAGATCAGGAAGACGGCGCCGGCGGAAATTGACTTCCCCTTCCGCGCGATCGTCTATGTTCCGAAGGTTGGAATCGTCGGTCTGTTTGACTGTGAAGGAATAACGCGGACGAATCTTTATGATTCCCTGGCGGAAAGAAGCTGTTTGACGGCTGAACAGATTTCAAAATATGCTGGCGGCGGTAAGGTTTGCGGCTGGCTGATTGAAAAGGGATCGCCGGTGGAATTTGACAATCCGCTTCCCGTTGAAACGTCCGGCCAGACGCGGCCGCCGCAAAGTTGGTGCTATATTCCGAATTACCGGGCGAACCTGGTATCATATAGCTTCGACAATGAAACTTACGGTTGCACGTATGCAAACACGGCCGAAGCGCTGAAAGACGCCGCCGCGGATCTGAAAAGCTGGGCGCCTTATTATCAGACAGACGGAAAGAAAATATATGTCGGAACTTGTGAATTTTTCAAGCCTTGCCTTTCGGCGTGTGCCTTCGACGCGGTGGAATCCGTTATTTGCCAGGCAGACGACGAAGGCTTCGGAGAATGGGCCGACGATTACTTATCGGACGTAACAAAAGAACAGTATCAGGAGTTGGAAGAACAGCTTGACGCCGTGTTCAATGCGTGGATTGAAAAGAATGGCCTTCACGCTGGATTCTATAAGATAAATTCATATAGTGAATATTTGTTTGACAAGGCGGAAGGCGAATTTGTGACGCCTGAAATATATTATAGCCGCCGCGCAAAAAAGAATTTTCGGGAAAGGGGAAAGAATGAAAAGCCAGGAAGAAAGAATCAAGGAATTTATGAAGGGTATGTCTGAAATGACAGAGAAAACCGGCATAACCTACGCCGTGGAAGCTGGCCGGAATATGGTCGTTTTCGATGTTTGGAACAATGATCCGGTTGAACTGGAAATCACGGTCGGAACGGAAGTTGTAAAGAAAGACGGGCGGACGTCAATCACAACTTTTGACCGGTCAAATGTAGATACATAAATGCTTCAGAAAGAAGGAAGAAATATGAATACCGATGTTATGTTTTCAAGTAAAACTGACGCCTGGGCCACGCCGAAGGCATTTTTCCGGGAACTGGACGAAGAATTTCATTTCAACCTTGATCCGTGTGCTGATGAATTTAATCATAAATGCGATAGATATTTCACCGTTAAAGAAAACGGCCTTTCGCAAGACTGGGGGGGGGGGTTCTTCTGTTTTTTGCAATCCCCCTTATGGACGCGAAATAGGAAAGTGGGTTGAAAAAGCCTATCGCACGAATCAGGAACACGGGAATCTTGTTGTTATGTTATTACCGGCCCGGACAGATACGAAATGGTTCCATGAATTTATTTATCAAAAAGCGGAAGTCCGTTTTGTGCGCGGCCGCCTGAAATTCGGCGATAGTAAAAACAGTGCGCCGTTCCCTTCGATGGTTGTCATTTACAAAAAGAAAGAAGGTGCTGACAATGGGAAAAGTAAAGGGGAAGAAAAAGAATAAGCGCCCGGAATACGTCGTTATATGCCGGGAGTTCAACCGGGACGCCGGCAGAATCGAAATATCCGTTATAGATTCCGGCGTTACGGATCACTTATTAGATAATTTAATCAAAATGCACTTACGGGATCCGCACAAGCGGTATTTTCTGACATTGAAAAAAGATTATCAGGTTTACGGCGCCGTATGGAAGAAACAGATCGAAACAATGTCAATTAAAAATAACAAGCGAATTGTCGAACTGGGGATTGAACTTGAAAAAGATTAAAAAAGTCGTATTTTACGAATGTCCGGTATGCGGAAAAAGTTCTTCCGACAGAAAAGCGATAGAAAGTCATTATAAGACGCACACAATCAGGTCGAAGGAAGTTTGTTATTGCAGTATATGCGGCGAAGGTTGGTATTCTAACGCCTGGGGCGCCGCCAGGGCGGCAGAAATGGCGCGGAAGTGCTATCAAAAACACATTGACGAAGGAAATATCGACGAAGTGGCGACACGGGCTTTCTTTCTGTCCGGCGGCGCCTTCGGATATGTGAAAACCTTCGGGAAGGGAGAAGAAGAATGAAAAAGAAAACCTTTTATTCGCTGTATCAAAAAAGCGAAGTGACGGGAGCCGTAAAACACGAAGGATTCCAGTTTGAGAAAAACGGAATAAAACTATATGTATATCAGAACAGAGTAGGGACTATTTTTATTATTGATCCGCCGACGGGGTTATCCCTTACAAGTGAATGTTGTTCCGTCGAAGACGCGCCGCTATACATAACAGAATACAGAATCGAAGATCTGGCAGAACGACGGAAGACGGAAGAATATCAGATAAAAGCTAAAATGTTTAAGGCATTTAAGAAAGCCGCAAAGGTGAAAGAAGAATGTGAAATCATGCTGAAAGGAATAAAAAAGAATGAAAAAATATGACGATCAACTTTTGAAATTTGCAATCACAAATAATAAATTGAAAATGGAAATCAAATTGTCGGATCTGGTCTGGCTATTCAGAAATTCGCCTGATAACGTGGCAGACGACGGAGAACATGAATTTTGTCGCGTGAAAAAGGGAGAGAATCAGGCGTTTACAGAAGAATTTGTTCAAATGCTGATGGACGAAGCGCCGGAAAATGGAAATGATACACGCTGGGGACATATGTTTGAAAAAATATTTCAGGAGTTACGGGAGAGTGGCGCGGACTTTCTGAAATATTATAATGATTAGGGGGGGAGAATATGTCTTTTGATTTCAATTCAGAATGGAACGGAACGTCGGCGTCTGATATTATTTTCGATATTATGAAGGCTAAAGAAGCGATCGCGGCCCAGCGGTTTTTTACAATGAACCGGAAGACAAAAGAAAAAGTGTTCAGGGGTTCGGCAGAGTATGACGAAATGATTGCTGAAAATGAAAGCGTCCCTGATGATCTGATTATTTCTTTCAATCCGTCCCCGTCGTGCGGTTCCGGGGCGCCTGAATTTATAAAAGTTATAGACACGGCGGAAAAAGATTGTTCTTCGTTTGTGAGTTGCGCGGTGACGAATAAAGACAGGCTTCCGGCCGTTCAGGGACATTCAGGAAACCGGAAACAACGCCGCGCCGAAGAACGCGCCAGGCGCCGGGCAAAGAAAGGAAGAAAGCAGTTGACTTGACAAAAAATATTCTGTAAAATAAAAGAACGAACCGCTTTTCCAGCGGCCCGAATCTTCAACCTTTAATAATCATACCATATTCGCGGTATGATTGCAAGGGGAAGCTGGAAATATGGCGAAACCGGTTAAAACTGTCAAGGAAAGGAATCTTTTTGATGAAATTGACCTGAAAATCATGTTAATCAATGAACAGATCAAAAATCATCGCCGATCAATCGAAAAAGCGAAACGGGAATGTGGCTGGAATGGGCCTTCCGCGGTCGGCGGCGTCGATTACTCAAAAGAGCAGTCAAAAGGCGTTCATATTGCCTTTATTGACGGCTTGCGAATGATCGAACTGGACGAAAGGCGGATCCGGGAACTGGAAGAAGAACGAAAAGACCTTCGGAAAAGCAAAAAGCGGATCAAAAGGATTTATGAAAGCCTGGCCGGCTATGAATCCCAGGTTTACTATTACAGAATTATTCGGGAAATGACACAAGCGGCCGCGGCTGATGAAATGTCAATTTCTGTAAGGCAATTCCAGAGGATTGAAAGCGATATGAAGGAAAAGGGGCTGATCTGACGGGTTCAAAAATGAAAATTTTTTAATTCTAAAATTTTTCTAAAATTTGAACACACATTTTTTCAAAAAAGCCTGATTTTATGCGGCTTTCAGACGAATTTGAATGTCGTGTTTTATGTCGTGTTTTTGTCGTGAAATATGTCGTGGAAATGTCGTGTCAATATGTGTTATACTAGATATGCTGAAAAGTGTATGAAGAAGGACTTGAAAGGCGTCGCCGAAGGGCGGCGCTTTTTGTATGCCAGAAAGAAGGAATGATGAAATGATTAAAATTGCAGATTTTATCTTTAGAAACTGGCGGATTTTTGCCCTTGTTTATGCAATCGGCGGAACGGTTGTTTTCATTTTGTCGCTTGTGTTCATGCGCCTATTGGCAAAATGGGCCGATTATGACAAAGAAAATTTTCCTGATTTCGATTATGACTATCCCCCGGAAGGCTGGAAGAATACCGCAAGAGTGATAATTGTATCGCTTTTTCTTTCGGTTTTATGCGCCGTATTATGGCCGGTGATTCCGCTTGCATTTTTCGGAGTGCTATTTTTGACGGAAATCGCGGAGCGCTTCCCTTCGCTTATGGGACATTTAGCGGACGACGATTCAGAGGGGGACGAAAAAGGGGGTGTGCCTGATGAATACAGTCGAGCCGATCCGGGACATGGATCTTGTGATGGACGTCGCGGATTTCCTGAAAGCGAGGAATGACCGCGATTATTTAATGTTCATGTTCGGCATATATACGGGGCTTCGCATTTCGGACATTCTGAAATTCCGTGTCCGCGATGTGAAGGAAAAAGACGCCGTTTATATACGGGAAGAAAAAACGGGTAAGGAAAAACGCTTCCCGATAAATTCCGAATTAAAACCTATTATCCAGGAATTTATTCGTGGGAAAAAGGACTATGAATATTTGTTCAAGTCCCCGAATTTCCCGAATAAGCCTATCACCAGACAGCAAGCCTATAACATATTAAGCCAGGCGGCCGCCGCGTTTGGGCTGGATTCTATCGGCACTCACACATTACGGAAGACGTTCGGCTATCATATGTACCAGCAGACACACGACGCCGTGACTATCAAGGAAATACTGAATCATTCGGATATATCCGTCACGCTTCGCTATATAGGGATAAACCAGGACAATAAAGACAAGGCTATCAAGGGGCTATCATTCAGGAAGAAGGCCCACAAATAGCCTTGTCTTTATGTGTGTATATGCGCCTATGTATGGGCCGAAGAATGGGAAGCGCTTTCTTTCTTATGCCTTGTACTTGACACAATGAGCCTATGACAAATGATATATGTCACTTTCATTCGCACTTAATTGAAAGAAAACAGTCACGGCACGACTTGACACAATTACAAGATATGTCAAGAGAAGGAAGGCAAAGAGAGAGCCGCCAGGGCGAACGAACATTCGCAAGAAAAGCGCCGCCGGTCGGATAGGTTCTTTCGGCGCCCTGACAAGGCTTGCGGGTAAGCGAAGCCCAAAATCTGTCTAGCTACAAAGAAAAAAATATAAAAGTTGCCGTTTCCGCTTTTCCGGCCAGAAAGGAAGTGAGAGCATGGCGAAGGCTGACACGGATTCAACGAAGGTTACTGACATTGACAGCCTTACCGTTTCGGCGGCCGTCCTGGGGGGAATCTTCGGCGTGACAGATCGCCGCGTCCGCCAGATGGCGGAAGAAGGAATCATCGTTCGGGCCGCAAAGGGCCGCTATAATCTTGTTGAATCACTAAAGAATTACATACTGTCTTTAAAGCTGGCCGCCGAAGGCGCGACAATCGACGGGCCAGACGGAGAAATCGACATTGACGAAGAAAAGGCCCTTCACGAAAGAGTGAAGCGCCACATTTCAGAACTGAAACTTCAAACCATGAGAGGGGAACTTCACAAGGCGGAAGACGTCGAAAAGGTTATGTCCGATATGCTGTCCGCCTTTAAGACAAGGGTTATGAATATCCCGTCGAAGGTGGCGCCGATTCTGGAAGACCGCGACGCTGGCTATATCAAAGACCGGCTGACAAACGAAGTCGTCGAAGCGCTGAATGAGTTGAAGGACTACGATCCGAAGGCGTTCTATTCCGACGAATACGTCGAAGGGGAAGAAGATTATGAGGAATAAAAAAATTACGGTGGAAGAATCGCCGCTTGTTTCCCCTGATACCGTCGTCGTGAAAAAGCGTCATAAAGATTTAGGAATAGACTACAAAACAATTAAACTATTCCGGGATATTGCAAAAGTAGTTGCGCCGCCGCCGATTCTGACGGTTAGTCAATGGGCGGATCGTTATCGCAAATTGTCCGCTGAATCTTCGGCAGAACCGGGACAATGGAACACTGACCGGGCGCCGTATCAACGCGAAATCATGGACGCGATAAACGATCCAGAATGTGAAGAAATCGTGATAATGTCTTCGGCCCAGGTGGGGAAAACAGAACTTATATTGAATATCATCGGTTATTTTATAGCCTATGATCCGGCGCCGATGTTAGTTGTTCAACCGACAGTCAAACCGATGGCGGAAGATTTTTCAAAAGATAGGTTGTCGCCGATGATCCGCGACACGCCGTCATTGAACGGGAAAGTCCGGGACGTAAAGTCGCGCACTTCCGGGAATACGATTCTTCACAAGACATTTCCTGGCGGTCATATAACGCTTGCCGGCGCAAATTCGCCGTCAAGCCTTGCGTCAAGGCCCGTCCGAATCGTGCTTATGGACGAAATAGACCGCTATCCGGCCAGCGCCGGAAGCGAAGGAAATCCGATAAAACTTGTTGAAAAGAGGACAACGGCCTTCTGGAACCGGAAGAAGATAAAAGTATCGACGCCGACGATCAAAGGAATAAGCCAGGTTGAAAAAGAATTTGAATCAGGTTCACAAGAAGAATGGTGTGTTCCTTGTCCGGTATGCGGAAAGTATCAACCGTATGAATGGCCGCGGATCCACTTTTCAGATGTGACAATGGAATGTAAATTTTGCGGCGAACATATCCCGGAAATTGACTGGAAACAGCAGACCGGGAAATATATCGCAAAATTCCCGGAGCGCCGCCGGAAGCGTTCTTTTCACCTGAACGAATTAGCGTCGCCCTGGAAACACTGGGAAGAAATTATCCGGGAATTTAAGGAAGCCCAGCATGAACTAAAGGTAAACGGCGATATTAACAAAATGAAAACGTGGATCAATACCACGCTTGGCGAAACATGGGAAGAACGCGGAGCCAGCGCGGACGATGATTCATTGATAGGCCGCCGCGAAAAATACGAAGCGGAGATCCCCGACGGCGTTCTTCTTCTGACGGCCGGCGTTGACGTTCAGGACGATCGCTTCGAGATAGAAATAACCGGCTGGGGCCGTGGTTATGAATCGTGGGGCGTCCGGTATGATAAGATTTTCGGCGATATGGAAAAAGACGAAACCTGGGACAAACTAGAAGAATACCTTGACCGGGAATTATACTTTGCGTCCGGTTCCGGCCTTCTGATTGCTTGTACTTGCATAGATACCGGCGGCCACTATACGACGGAATGTTATAAGTGGCTGAAAAAAATGGAAGCGAAGAATAAAAAAATTTACGGTATAAAGGGAATGGGCGGCCCTGGGATTCCTTTAATACATAAAGTTTCAAAGAATAATGAATACAAAGTGAAAATCTTTATCCTGGGCGTGGATTCAGGAAAAGAAATTCTTATGACGCGGTTAAAAATCGAAGAAGAAGGCCCTGGATATTGCCACTTTCCGAGCAATTCCGAATTGGGATATAACGAAACTTATATCAAGGGGCTAAACAGCGAACAGCGCGTCGTTGAATTGAAGGACGGGCGGCCCGTGATTAAGTGGAAAAAGAAGGCTGGAACCAGAAACGAACCGCTGGATCTTCGGAATTATTCGACGGCCGCGGCGGAAATCCTTCGTCCGAACTTTGAAATCCTGGAAAAGAAGGTAAAAGCCGGGATAAATTACATGAAAAAAGCGCCGGCGAAGACCGGGAAGAAAAGAAAAACCGGGGCAGTAAGCCGCGGAGTTCAACTATAAGGCGGTGATAATATGGGAAAATTGCAGAAAGAACGCCTGGAAAGATATAAAAAGCGGCTTGAAATGTATTATGAAGCCGAAGAAGCCGTCCTTCTGAATCAGGAATACACGATCGGAACAAAGAGCCTGAAACGGGCCGATTTGTCTACCATACGGGCGGCAATTAAGGAACTGGAAGGGCAGATCGAAGCGCTGGAAAGTACCGGCGGAAAAAACAAGGCGGCGCGATTTCTTCCGCGTGACATTTAGAAAGGCGGTGAAGAAAATTGAATATCATAGACAAGTTTGTCGAAGCCGTCAATCCTTCGGCCGCCTTGCGGCGTCAAAATGACCGAATCAAGCTGGAACTGATCCGGTCATTTAAAAATTCTGGGTATGATGAAAGCGGCGCGTCCAGGAATAAAAATTCCATGCGCGGCTGGCTGGCGTCGAGTAAATCCCCACAAGAAGACATAGACCGGAACATTCCGATCCTTCGGCAGAGATCCAGAAGCCTTTATATGTCGGCGCCGCTTGCAGTATCGGCAATAAAGACGAATCGAACAAATATTGTCGGTGAAGGGTTGCGGCTGAAAAGCACAATCGACGCGGCCTTCCTGAGAATGACACCGGAAGCGGCGGCAGAGTGGCAACGCAACACGGAACGCGAATTTGAGTTATGGGCGGATTCAAAATTTTGTGATTCAACACGGGTTAATAATTTTTATGAGATCCAGCAAGTCGCGTGTCTGTCCTGGCTGATGAACGGCGACGCTTGCGCCCTTGTGGAGTATGAACGGCCGACGCCGGCGTTCCCTTATGGCTTGCGCGTCCACCTGATAGAAGCTGACCGTGTATCAACGCCGCACACAAGCGGAACGGCGGTCAATCTGTACGCGACGGAAAGCACGACGGGGAACCGGATATTTAACGGCGTTGAAGTGACGGACGCTGGGCGCGTGGTCGCGTATCATATTTGTTCTACATATCCGAACAGCCAGCTTCGGGCGGCGAAAAAGTGGCAGAGGGTGAAAGCCTTCGGGGATAAGACGGGAACGCCGAACGTTTTAATGATTTTTGAAGCGGAACGCGCGGAACAATACAGAGGGGTTCCGTATCTGGCGCCGGTGATTGAATCATTAAAACAGCTTACAAGATACGGTGAAGCCGAAATGATGGCGGCCGTTATCAACGGTTTTTTTACTGTCTTCATTACTTCCGAAGGAAACACCGGCGAAATGGGGTTTACCGGGGTTCTGGACGACGAAGACCGCGTTTCCGATGATGATCTTAACTATGAATTAGGCCCTGGAATGGTTAATGTCTTAAAGCCTGGGGAAAAGATTGATATTGCAGATTCAAAGCGGCCTTCAAGCAATTTTGACGCCTTCACAACAGCGCTTGCAAAGTATGTCGGCGCCGCGCTGGAAATACCGGTCGAATTACTGATAAAATCGTTCAATTCCAGTTATTCGGCGTCACGCGCCGCCCTTCTGGAAGCGTGGAAGGCTTTCAGAATGAAAAGAAAATGGCTGGCCGCTGATTTCTGTCAACCGCTTTATGAAATATTTCTGACGGAAGCGATCGCAAACGGAAGAATTAAGGCGCCGGGATTCTTTTTAGATCCGGCGATTAAGAAAGCGTATTGCCGCGCCCAGTGGAACGGGCCGGCGCCAGGTATGCTGGATCCGGTGAAGGAAGCAACCGCGGCAGAAAAGAGAATCGCGATCGGAGTATCAACGCGCCAGCGCGAATCTATCGAAATGACGGGGACGGATTTTGACGCGAACGTCGCCCAGCTTGCCAGGGAAAATCAGTTAATGAAAGAAGCCGGACTTGTTTCGGCCGCCGCGCCGCCTGGGAGCGCGGAAGAAAACAGGGAAAAGGAGAGTGAAAAACCCGATGAAGAAGAAGACAAGGATCCTGAATCAGACAGCGACACCGACGGCGCCGAAGAATCAGAGGATCAATAAATTCTGGAATTTCATCAATAAAGACGATGAAACGGCAGAATTACAGCTTTTCGGCGAAATATCCAGTGAGGAAAGTTGGTGGAATGAAGATTGTGTTACATACCGCGACTTTATCGCCGAATTGAACGCATTAGGGGAAAAGAAGAATATAAACGTACTGATTCAGTCCGGCGGCGGTGATGTTTTCGCGGCAAATGCGATATATAACGCGCTGATTCTTAATAAAGCAACGATCACCGGAACGATTATCGGGATTTGTGCCAGCGCCGCAACTATTATTTTAATGGCTTGCGACAAGCGGAAAATCGCTAAAAATGCGATCCTTATGGCGCACAATCCGTCAATATCCCTTTGGGGTTCCTATACGTCGGAAGACCTTTTGAAACTGGCAGACGTGACGGATCAGGTAAAGAAAAGCATAGCAACCGCGTATATGGATCGCCTTGATAAGACGGAAGAAGAAATCAATCAGTTAATGGACGCCGAATCGTGGTATGTGGGCCAGGAAGCAGTTGACGCCGGTTTTTGCGATGAAGTGATAGAAACCGGATTCCAGGACAATATTTTTTCTAACCGGTTCACGGTGAACGGGGTTCCGTGTAGTTTTAAAAACTATCTGGAAGTTGCCGTCCCTGAAAACATTCGGAAAAAGGTTCAGGCTCTTTCGATAACGCCGCCGAAAGACAAAGGAACTTTTTCAAATAAAACAATTCAGAAAGGAAATGAAAACATGGGTGAAGAATCAACCAAAAACACGACGCCGGTTATTACTGACGCCGCGCATTTAAAAAGCGTTTATCCCGAATTTGTCGATCAGATCGTGGCGGACGCGGTGAAAGCGGAACGGGAACGCCTGAAAGCGATCGACGAAATCGCGGCCGGGATTCCTGACGACGTGCTGACACGGGCGAAGTATGATGAACCGATTTCCGCCGCTGATCTTGCGCTGGCCCAGATGAAGGCAAACAACAAGGCCGGACAGCAGACGTTAAATAATATAGTCGATGATCTGACAAATTCCGGCGCTTCTTCTGTCGGGACTACGCCGAACGCCGGATCCGGCGGAGAAGAAGACAAAAAAGCGGAGAGCGAAGCAAAAGTCAATAATTTCGCTTCGTTTCTTGGAAAAGATAAAAGAAGGGGGAAAAGAGAATGAAAATGTTTGAGCAGATCGGAGAGTTTACGCCGGATTCCTTAATTACTTCCGAAGATTTCTCGATTCTGAAAGAGGGGATCGGGTTGAAAGCCGGCCAGGGCGTTTTGAAGCGCGGATCCCTGATTGTCAAGTCTGAAAAAGCCGGCTATCTTGCCGGGACGGCAGATATTGAAGGGAAGATCTTCGGAATCCTTACGGACGATACCGACACCGGAGCCGACGCCGCCGGCGACAATATCCCGGCCGTGTGCTATCAGACGGGGAATTTTAACCGCGCCGCGGTGATCGTTGCGGAAAGTGCAACTGTTGACACTTACGAAGACGATATGAAGGCCGTTTCTTTGTTCCTTCGTAACGTCCAGAAATATGAATAAAAAAGGGGGTTTTAAAATGCCTGACTTAACAACACGTGAAATGATGGAAGCGATCGATCAGACGCCGCCCGTAAGAACTTTTTTACAGAAAACCTTTTTCCCTGGCGAACAGACGCACATAACCGAAAAGGTGGAATTTGACGTCCGCAAAGGGAAAAGAATCATGGCGCCTTTTGTAAGTCCCAGAAAAGGCGGAAAGGTTATCACGCGCCAGGGATTCAGGACGAATCAGTTCACTACGCCGAAGATCGCGCCGGAAAGAGTGCTGACAATCGACGATATTACCAAACGCGCGATCGGAGAAAATATCTATTCGCAGAGGACGCCGGAAGAACGCGAAAACGAACTTTTGGCGAAGGATATGACAGACTTGGAAGAATCTATCGCCAGAAGAAAAGAGTGGATGTGCCGGCAGATTCTTTTTGAAGGAAAAATCGACGTCGTGGACGAAGAAGAAGGCGTTGACGTTCAGATCGACTTTGGTTTTGATAATATTGTCGTCCTGGCGGCTGATGAACAGTGGACGATTGCCACGGTGGATCCTATGATTCTTCTTCGGAAACTTCGGAAACGGATCATTAAGGACACCGGAAGAGCGCCCGACATTATGGTTTTTTCTTCTGATGTTATAGAAGATTTTACCACGAATCCGTTCATCGAAAAAGCTATGAATATGTTGAAGTATAAAAACATTGTGATCGAACCGCGCGTCATTGATCCGGCCCTGACGTTTTACGGGAGAATCGCAGAACTGGATCTTGATATTTATAGTTATGATGAATGGTTCCTGAATGATGAAGGCGAAGAAGAAGCGATGATCCCAGAAGGAACCGTTCTTATGGGACATTCCACGGGAGAAGGCCAGATCGAATATGGCCTTGTTACGCAGATGGAAGATAAAAAGTGGCAGAGTTACGAAGGAAAACTTGTCCCGAAGAAATGGGCGGACGAAAACGACGAAGTGGAAAAACTTCGGCTTACTTCCCGGCCGCTTCCGCGCCCGTTTGACGTGGCTTCCTGGGTTGTCATTTATGCGAGAAAGGGGGCTTAATTTATGACGGCATATAAAGTAAAAGTTACTGTTATGACAAATGGAAAAGAGTATCGGCCGGGTTCTATCCTTCCGGCCGATATTTCTTCGGTTGATCTGGCGTTCCTGAAAGAAAAGAAGTTTGTCGAACTGGCAGACGTGCCGGAAGTCGTTACCGATGAAGACGAAGAAGAATTTGAAGGCTTCGACGAAATGGATCCCGGCGCGGTAAAGAGCGAAGACGAAATCAGGAAGATCCGAACAAAAAAAGAACTGGTCGCCTATGCCGCGTCTATCGGCTATGACCTGAGAGAATGGAAGGAAAAAAGCGTCAAGATCCTTCAGGAAGAAATCATCAACTACCAGGAAGAACAGATCGGAGAGAGAGAAGACAGCCAGGAAGCCGGGGAAAGCCAGGAAGACGGAGAAGGCGAGGGCGTTTGAAATGCGTTCATTCAAAGATCAGTTAGAAAAGGATTTTGACAGTACATTCTTTAACATGAATGAGTTCGCCGAGTTACACAACATAGACGGGAAAGAAGTACCGGTTGTTGTTGATAACGACACGCTTTTAGCGCTGAACCTGGGGAAAAATGCTGATTCTGACGGGATATTTGAAGACGCAAAACTATTTTTTATCCTGAAAAAGTATCTGGATTCCGAACCAGTTATCGGGCAGATCATGGACTTTGACGGTGAATCATATCCGATCGGAAACATTCTGGAAGACTTCGGCGGCTACACTATTATTTTGAGGGGGAATGAAAGTTGATTTATTCCGAAATCAAAGTTACAAGCGTTGAAGAAGTACAAAAGCGGCTGGGGAATTTTAAAAGCAAAACGCCGCTTGTATTATCCAGGGCGATCAATCGGGCGATTCAGAACGTGAAGAAGAACATGGGGAAGGAAACTTCCCAGCTATACTATATTTCAAGTTCTGATGTAAAAAAAACCGTGAGAATCACAAAAGCGTCGAAAGGGAGCCTGAAAGCCGCGGCAATTTCCGCCGGCGGCGGAATAGAACTGTCAAAGTACAAAGTATCACCGAAAACGCCGGTAAGATACCGCGGAAAATCACGTTCGCCCAGGGTGTATAAAGCCGGGGTAAAAAAGGACGGCGGAATAAAACCGCTTGACGGAGATCCGAAGTCTTTTGTCGCCGTGATGAAATCGGGACACGTCGGAGTGTTTACCAGGAAAAACGGAAAAAGTCTTCCGATAAAACAGCTTTACGGCCCGTCGGTTCCGCAGATTGTGAAGAATGAAGACATTATGTCTAAAATCAACAAAGAAGCGTCTGAAACGCTTCAAAAGAGAATCGACGCGGAAATCAATAATATTTTACGGAAGGGGTGATTGAACCTTGCAGACGGACGTTCTTCTTCAAAAGGCGCTTGTCGAAGAAGTGAAGGAAGAATTGAAAAATTATACTTCGGTCAATAACGACGGGGAATATATGAAATTCAATGTCTATCCGCAGAACTTACCGGCGAAGAAAGGGAAAAATGACGATGAACATTTCCCCTATGTCCTGGTATGCCTGGACGAAGAACAGATCAACGGGGAAGACGATGATCTGATATGTTCGATTTATTTCCTTGTCGGCATAAATGATAAAAACCCGAATAAACAAGGCCACTTTGATATTGCAAACGTTTTGAACCGTCTTTCAAAGCGCTTCCTGGAAAAACGCCTTGTTGATGGCCGGTACAGAATCGCCTTTCCACTCACAAAAAAATTCCAGGAAGAAGACACATATCCGAAGTTTATCGGCGGTATGTCTACATTATGGACATTAGAAAAACCAGAAATCGAGGAAACAGAATATGACTAAAAGTGAATCGCCCGTTATGTACTTAGGGCCTACGATCCGCGGCGTCGTGAAATACGGCGCCGTTTTTAGTGGCAGAATCCCCAAAAGGCTTGAAAAGCTGGCCGGGAAGAAGCCTATTGTGAAACAGTTAATCGTTCCGCTTTCTGATATTGTGAAAGCTAAAACCGCAATCGACACCGAAGGGACGGTCGAAGCGGTCGCTTACGACAAGATCGAAGCACTTTCAGAAGCGGAAGTCAAAAAAATTACGGAAGGAGAATAAAAGAGTATGTCTAATTATAAGCATGGAATCCGCACGAGCCGCCGGCCCACCCAATTAGCAGTTCCGATTACGTCTGACGGTTGCTTACAGTGCGTAATAGGAACGGCGCCGGTCAACCTGGCCGCGGATCCTTACGACACGGTAAACAAGCCGTTTGTTTTTCATAATAAAGCGGCCGCGATTGCCGGACTGGGGTATTGTACCGACTTCAAAAATTATACCCTTTGCCAGTCCATGTATGCGACTTTTGATGTGTTCGGAGTTGCGCCGCTGATTATGATTAACGTGCTGGATCCCGAAAAGCACGTGAAAGCGGAGTTATCGAAGGAATACGCCGTCGAGGGCGGAAAAGTGAAGATTCCCGAAACGGGGATTTTGCTTGATAAACTTTCGATCGCTTCGATCGGAGAGTCCGAAACAGTGTATAAACCTGATGAAGACTATATCGCGTCCTTTAACACGGACGGAACCGTCACGGTTGCGATTGTAGCCACGGGCGCCGCGGCGGCAGAAAAAAACCTGAAAGCAACCTTCGCCCAGCTTGATCCGTCCCTGGTAACATACGAAGACATTATCGGTTCCTATGACGTGGAAACGAAGAAGAAAACCGGAATGGAACTGATCGGCCGCGTATATCCGAAATTCGGGATCGTTCCGTCGCTTCTTCTTGCGCCTGGCTGGTCGCATATTCCGGCCGTAAAACTGGCGCTTGCGGCAAAATCCCAGCTTATATCAAGTCTTTTCACGGCGAAGGTCGTTGTTGATCTTGATACCGCAGAAGGCAAGGCTGACAGCATGGAAGAAGTGAAGGAATACAAGGATAAAAGCGCGTGTTCTGACCGCGACACTATTCCCATGTGGCCGCTTGTAGGGGTAGGGGACTATAAATATTACTATTCCGCGCAGATGGCGGCCCATATGGAGTATTTGGCCGCAAATAACGGCGGCGTTCCGTCCCGTTCCCCGTCAAACAAGGATATTAAAATCACCGGGCTTTATACGGCAGACGGGGAAGAAGTCGTCCTTGAAATGGACGAAGCAAACGACTATCTGAACGCTTGCGGCGTCGTGACGGCGATCAATGTCAACGGCTGGAAGTGCTGGGGGAATAATACGGCGGCTTATCCGTCTTCCACGGATCCGCTTGACCGGTGGATCAACATTGTGACGATTTTCGATTATATCGAAAATAATTTCAAGTTGTCCTTCTTCCAGAATGTCGATGACCTGACAAATTATCGGCTGATCGACGAAGTTGTGTCTGGCTTCAATATGCAGTTGAACGGATTACAGGGTTCGGACGATATAGCCGGCGGCGAAATCGTCTTCGATCACGACGAAAACCCGATCAATGAAATTCTGAACGGACATATCAAATTCCATACGCGGATCGGTGGATATGCGCCGGCGGAAGATATTGAAAACGTCTTCGAGTTCGATCCCACGATTACCGAAGCCGCGCTTGAAGGGGGTGCTGAATAATGGGATATAAAATTCCTACGGTATTAAACAATTTTAACGCCTACGGTTCCGGTCACAAATACGTCGGCCTGACTTCCGAAGTGGCGCTTCCCAGCTTCGAGTATTTAACCGAAACGATCGACGGCGCCGGCATTGGCGGAGAAATCGAAGAAGCGGTCGAAGGTTCCTTCGGTTCCCTGGAAACGGAAACGTCCTTCCAGAATATCGGCCGCGAATACTTTGATTTTGTATGCCAGACCGGAATGATTACCTATCGCGGATCTATGCAAGTTTTGAACACGGCGACGCAGACAAACGACTATGAAGGGATTGTCGTCACCACGAAGGGAAAAGTGAAATCGTTTGAACTTGGTTCCCTGAAAAAAGGCGGCAAGGGCGAACCGAAAGTCGTCCGGGAGATCACCTATTGCAAAATCACAATAGGCGGCGCGACAGTCCTTGAACTGGATAAATTCAATCTGATCTGGAAGTTAAACGGCGTTGACCGTTTACAGAAGGTTAGAAGCCAGATTTAAACAAAAGGCGGCGAAATGCTTTCGGGCATGGCGCCGCCTTCATCATGCAAAAAAGAAAGCGAGGAAATGAGCAAATGGAAAACTATCAGGAAATGAACAGAGAAGACTATAACGGAGCCGAAGGCGAAAACCAGGGAATGAACAATCAGGAAATCCCGGTCGCGCAGTCCCCGGCCGCGTCTGGCGCGTCCCTTCTTCCGGCGAAAGAGGGTGACGACGACGAACTTATTATCAAGTTCAGAAAGCCCTATGTCTTTGACGGGGAAACCTTCACGGAACTTGATCTTCACGGCCTGGAAGACCTTCGCGGCCGCGATTTGACAGCGATCGAAAAAGCCTTCAACAAGACCGGCGTTTCTTCCTTTGTTCCTGAATCGACGACGACTTACGCAAAGATCGTCGCAACAAAAGTCACCGGCCTTCCGGCCGAATACTTCGAGGATCTTCCGGTCGGAGAGGTGGAAAAGATCAAAAATGCTGTCGTGGGTTTTTTCTACAAAGACGAATAAGGCATGATTCCGGCCGCGACATTCAGAAAACTTCGGTTTATCTGTCTATGGCGACAAATACCGGAATGGACTTTTTTACCGATCTTCCGGTCGATGATTTTATCGACATAGCAAAGGAAGTGGGCGAAATTGGCAAACAAAACAACTTACGAACTGGCGCTAGAAATCGGCGGTAAAATACAGAGTTCCCTTGAAAAGTCGGTCGGCGGCGTCAATAAGAAGCTGGATTCTATCGGAAAAGCCGCGAAAACGGCCGCGAAAATTGCCACGGCCGCGTTTGCGGCGGTAAAGATAGGCGATTTCGTAAAAGACGCCGTTTCCGTCTATGCAGATTTCGATCAAGCGATGGCGAACACGGCCGCCACGGCCGGCGCAACGGGCGAAGAATATGCAAAACTGGAAGCCGCCGCCCTGGAAATGGGGAAAAAGACAACCAAAACAGCAACGGAAGCAAGCGAAGCCCTGGGATATATGGCCCTTGCCGGCTGGGACGTGAACACTTCTATTTCGGCCCTGGAACCGGTTCTTCGATTGTCGGAAGCTACTGGAATGGATCTGGCGACGTGTTCCGATTTGGTAACTGATTCAATGAGTGCGTTGGGCCTTACCGTCGATGAACTATCAGGCTATCTTGATGTGGCGTGTAAGGCGAATAATAAATCAAACCAGACGGCGCAACAGCTTATGGAAGCATATATCGGTTGTGGCGGCGTCCTGAACAATTTAGGCGTATCCGTGGAAGATAGCGCGACGGCGCTTGGAGTGCTGGCGAACCGCGGAATCAAAGGATCAGAAGCCGGAAACAAATTAAATACTGTTTTAATTAACCTAACATCGGGAACCGGCCAGGCCGGCGCGATGATGAAGAAGTTAGGTATTTCCGCCTTTGACAGCGAAGGGAAGTTCATCGGGCTTCAAGAAACCCTTCAACTTGTCAATGAAGCAACAAAAGACCTGACAGAAGAAGAACGGAACGCCGCGCTTGCGGCTATCGGAGGAAAGACGCAGATCGACACGCTGAACGATCTTCTGTCTGGATTGAATACCACAACAGCGGACGGCCGTTCGGAGTGGCAAGCCCTAAACGATGAACTATACAACGCGGAAGGCGCTATGATGGATATGGCCGGAAAAGTGACGGACACTTTACCGGGCGCGATGGCGGTTTTCGGTTCCGCGGTAGACGACGCGAAGATCCGATTGTGTAAAATCTTCGCGCCCATGGCGAAGGACGCAATTTTCGCAGTTGCCGATCATATACCGAAAATCACGGAAAAAGTGACCGGATTTATTCAGGCGCTATCAGAAAGGGCCGTTCCGGCGATTGCTTCATTCAAGGATAAGGCCGTCGCTTTCTTTGGAATGGTTCGTCCGATTCTGGAAGATGTGAAAAATAAAGGCGTCGCGGCGTTTCAATTCCTGGCAAATACCGGAAGAACAGCCTTTGAAAATATCAAGGCAAAAATCGAGGAAAACAAGCCGGCTATTGATAAGGTGATCGCGGTCGCCCTGGATCTGAAAGATAAATTTTTTGAAGCGTTTGAAAAGGCGAAGCCCGTCATTTCTTTTATTGCAACAACGGCCCTTCCGTCGGTTGTTGGCGCTATTATGAAAGTGATCGGAGCCGCGGCCACGGTCTACCAGAAGTTAAATGAATGGGGGGCGCTGAAACCTATTATTATAGGCGTTGCCGGCGCGATAGCGTCCATGAAAATAGTCGGGCTGGCAAAAGATACCATGAACGCGGCGAAGGCGGTCAAGGCCCTTGTAACCGTGTTTATAGCAGAAAAGAAGGCTATGCTGGCAAATATCGCCCTGAAAGTAAAGGATAAGGCGGAAACTTTGTATTTGCACGCCTTATATGCGAAAGACGCAATTTTGAAAGGAGCCAGCACGGCCGCAACCTGGGCGCAAACGGCCGCTATGACAGCATGGAACGCGATTTGTACGGTAGGAACAGCCGTCACTTCGGCACTTGGCGCCGCTTTTACCTTCCTGACAAGCCCGATCGGCCTTGTTATCCTGGCGATTGCCGCGGTTGTGGCGATTGGCGTTTTGCTTTATAAAAACTGGGACACGGTGAAAGAAAAAGCGTCGCAGTTGGGACAATGGATCGTCGGCGTATTTAACAACCTGAAAGAGAAGGCCACGGCCGCGATTCAGGCGTTCGCCGACAAATTTCCGGCCGCGTTCGCTTTCATATCCTCAATTTTCGAGAGTTGGAAGCAGACCGTGACGGGCGTATTCGACGGCGTGAAACAGGTATTCCAGGGGATCATTCAGTTTGTGACCGGCGTTTTTTCTGGCGATTGGTCGAAAGCGCTTGACGGGCTGAAAAATATCTTTTCTGGCGCCTTCAAGGCTCTTTCTTCGCTGGCGCTGGCGCCGCTTAATGCGCTGAAAGGCGTTGTTGTCGGCGCGTTCAATGCGATAGATACCGCGACGGGCGGAAAATTGACGGCGATCAAAGAAAAGGCGTCCGCCGCCTGGACTTCGATCAAGGAGAAGGCCGGAACCGTTCTTTCGGCCGCGAAAGATACAATCACGGAAAAACTTTCAAATATAAAGTCGGCATACGAGCAACACGGCGGCGGAATAAAGGGAATAGCCGCGGCCGCTATGGAGGGAGTGAAGGGCTATTATACAGCCGGATATTCCTTTATAAACAACTTGACCGGCGGAAAATTGGAAGAAATGCGGTCAAAATTCAGTGAAAAATTGTCCGCGGTGGGAACGAACGTTTCAAACGCTTTTAACAGCGTGAAGTCTACAATAGGGAATTTTATGTCCCAGGTCGTTTCAAACGTATCTTCAAACCTGGAAAGCATGAAAACAGCATACACGAACGCCGGCGGCGGAATAAAAGGAATTGTCGCCGGCACGATGGCCGGCGTACAAGGAACTTTTTCAAATGCTATGTCGGCCGTGAACACATTAACTGGCGGAAAACTGGAATCTATCAGATCCGCCTTTGCTTCAAAACTGGACGCGGCGAAGCAAGCCGCAACTTCAAAATTTGAAGAAATCAAAAGCGGAATATCGTCGAAACTGGAAGCGGCAAAACAGACCGTACAAAACGGGCTGAACGCGATCAAGAATTTCTTTTCTGGTTGCCACTTATCGCTTCCGAAAATTAAGTTGCCGCATTTTTCAATAAGCGGTTCCTTCTCACTTTCGCCGCCTTCGATTCCGAAAATCGGCGTCGAGTGGTACAAAGACGGCGGAATCCTGACGGGGCCGACGATCTTTGGCGCGAACGGCGGTTCCCTTTTGGGCGGCGGCGAAGCTGGAAAAGAAGCTGTCCTTCCTCTTTCTGAATTATGGTCAAACATGAAATCGGTCGTCGCCGGCGTGGTCGGGAGCCAGCCGGAAGCAAGCGGCGCCGCGGATATGTTCGGAAGAATCAAACAGTTAGTCGAAGGCGGCCAGGCGGTAGGCCAGGAAGGCGGATCCGTCACAAAAGAACTTTATAACACAATAAACAATAATAACACCGTGAACAGAACCAGCGAAACGAGTTCAACGGACGATTCACAACGGATCGTCTATTCGCCGCAAGTGATTATCCAGGGGAACGCGAGCAAAGAAGACGTTCAGTCGGCGCTTGATATGTCCCAGGAGAAATTTAATCAAATGATGGCGGAATACAACCGGCAGAATCAGCGGACTTCGTTCGCGCCGGCATGAAAGGGGGCCTGATATATGGACGAAAACCGGATATATACCACGGTACAAGGCGATATGTGGGATTCAATCGCCTATCAGTTTTACGGGGACGTGAAATATATCGGCCTTCTTCTTCAAAATAACGCCGATTTGCTGGAAATTTACGTCTTTTCGGCCGGAACGAAGGTTTATATCCCGAAATTGCCGGAAGAAGACGAAGAAGACGTCCCGGAATGGAGATTGTAAAGCATGAAGGCGCGTCAATCTTCCGTAACTGTATTATATAACGGTAACGACATAACAAAGACAATTACTGACTATATCGAAAGTTTTCAGTATGTGGATCATGCCAGTGGAACGGCCGACACGGTGACTTTGAAGCTGAATAACAGAAGCGGAAAGTGGTCGGGAAGCTGGATCCCCGTTCAGGGGGATTATGTCGAAACAATTATCAAACTGACAAACTGGAAGAAGGAAGGCGACAACCGGAAATTTAATTGTGGATATTTCCTGATTGATGATTTGAGTTTTTCGGGGCCGCCTTCAACGGCTTCCGTCGGCGGCATAACGACGCCGATCAATACAGACTTCAACGTCACAAAGAAATCGAAGACCTGGAAGAAAACGTCGGTGAAAGGAATCCTTTCAGAAATCGCAAAAAAAGCCGGCGTCGGGCTTTTCTTTTCCGGTCAAGATTATCCGGTCGATGAACTGGAACAATCGAATCAGGAAGATATTTCATTCGCCTTTAATCTTTGTTCTTCCTACAATCTGGCAATGAAATTATACAACCGGAAAATAGTTGTCTTTGATAGTGTGGAGTATGAGAAGAAGGGGACGTCCCTTTCGATTGACCGGACGGAAACCGAATCATGGTCGGCAAAAAAAGGAATGACACGCGCTTATGACGGCGTTTCGATTTCTTATACCGATTCAAAGAAGAATCAGACCTTGACATATAAATTCATGTTGCAAGACGGAAGCCGGATCCTGAAGCTGAACGAAACAGCCGAAAGCCTTCAAGACGCCGAAGTCAAGGCAAAGGCGAAATTGCTTGAACATAACAGACAATGCCAGACGATGAATGTAAAAGTCAAGGGGGACACGAAATATATATCCAGCAAGTGCGTAAAAATGACCGGCTTCGGGAAGCTGGACGGGAAATATTATATTGATACCGTCACGCACGAAAAGAACGCCGGCGGCGGTTATTTTTGTTCGCTGGATATGCACTTGTGTATTATTGTAAAAGGCGTTACGGTTGCGACGGTCGCTTCTGGAAGCACTACAAAGAAGGCGGCGGATCCTTCGACGAAGGCTAAAACCTATACGATTGTATCGGGTGATACCCTTTGGAAAATCAGCACAAACCATTTAGGATCCGGCGCAAAGTATATGCAGATTTACAACGCAAATTCAAGCGTTATCGAATCCGCGGCAAAATCACACGGGAAATCTTCGTCCAGTAACGGACATTGGATTTATCCGGGGACGACACTAACCATACCAGGATAGAGAGGGGGACAAGAAAATGTCTGACGTTGTGCGCGTCGGCTATATATCGGCCGTGAACCATGCAGAGGGAACGGCCCAGGTCGTTTATAAGGATCGGGATAATTCTTTGTCACCCTTCATGCCTTTATGGTCTAATGAATGGAATCCGCCAGAGATTGACACAATGGTTTATGTTATTCACTTACAGAACGGCGGAACGCGCGGAATGATACTTGTTCCGCCTTACACAACCGGAAACCGGCCCGTCGAAGGCGTGGCCGGGATCTGGCGGAAAGACTTCGGCGACGGAAGCTATATCAGATACGATCGAGAAGAAAAGCGGCTTGACATTGTAAGCGATTCTGTACACGTGGAATCGCTGAATATAGCCGGTGATTTGACCGTTGACGGCGCTATTGAAGCAAAGTCGATAAAAACAACCGGAAACGTCCATGTGGGCGGAAATTTGACCGTTGACGGCAGTTATCCGGGGTAGAAATGGGGTGATTCTGTTTGATAGGCTATTTCGGCGAAGTGATATTTGAAACAAACGATAGAAGAATTTGCACATTTAACAATTTAAAAAGGACAATTTCGGCGTCATATTCTGAACACAAGCGATATAGAAAAAAATCCGAATTGGAGTTTGAAGGGCCGCAGAACCAGGGCGTAACTTTTGAAATGAAATTTATCGCCGGTCACGGCGTCCGGCCCTGGAGCATGGTTCACAAAATAACCTTGATGTGTGAACAAGGGGTTGTAAATTCTTTCGTCCTGGGCGGACACAAAGTCGGCGGCGGAAAATGGGTTATAACCGGAATAGACGAAGATTATAAAGAAGTCTGGAATCACGGCGAACTTGTTTCCGTTGCGATTACAGTCACGGCGAAAGAATATCTGTAAGGCGGTGATATTGTGTTAATAATAGACGACGTTCAGATTATTATAAATAGTGTCTATGAAAGGGAACTTCGGGAAGAAATTCTTGAAAAGGCCCTTTTTCTTTTGACTTGTATAAAAGGCACAATCCCGAATAACCGGGAAATCGGGCTGGATCCTGATATTATTTCAAGCCCGGCCTATATCGCGCAGAATCTTTATACAATAAGTGCGATTGAACTAATAGAAGAATTTGAACCACGCGCAAGCGTGGAAGAAGTATCATTTATAGCTTCCGGCGGCGCCGGAAATATGATTCCGAAGGTGGTGCTTACATACAATGCAGAATGAAATTTCAAAACTTTATAATTTGCCTGATATTTCCTTTGTCGATGATATATCATACGAAAAAATTTTGAATGAAATGATCGCCGACTATGAAAAGAAGTATCAGGAAGCAACCGGCCGGAAGGTTACGCTTCGCCCTGGCGACAAAGAACATATCCATTTAAGGATAGAAGCCGGTCAATACTTTCAAATGTATCAAATATTAGATAATGCGGCGAAAATGAATCTTTTGAAATACTCAAAGGGGAATTTCTTGCGGCATTTAGGCGCCTTCAAGAAAACCTTTATTCAGGAGCCGAAACCGGCAGTTGTGACGGCGCGGTTCACACTTTCGGAGATAAGAAAGGACGTGATCTATATTCCGCAAGGAACCAGAATCACGGCCGGCGATGGCGTGTATTTTGCTACTGATGATTACGCGGAAGTAAAAGCTGGCGATTCCTTCGTCGATGTTGACTGTACGTGTGAAACCGTCGGGGAAGTCGGGAATGAATATATTGTTGGACAGATTGAAACGATCGTCGATCCGGTTCCTTATGTTTCCAGTGTATCGAATATTACAAAATCAGACGGCGGAACCGGCGAAGAATCCGAAGACAGCTTCCGGGAAAGAATCTTCCTAGCGCCTTCTTCTTATTCCGTGGCCGGCCCGGCGGACGCTTACGAATACTGGGTAAAGCAGTACAACAGCGCCGCGATTGAAGATGTGAAAATATATGAACCGACGGAAGCGGTCGTTGATATTCGGATCCTTCTGGTTGGCGGCGCCCTTCCCAGCAAGACGTTTTGTTCCGGTTGCCTGGAATATTTACGGGAAAATCCGATCATACCGCTAACAGACAATGATCTTGTGGCGGCGCCTGATGTGGTGAATTATAACCTGAAAGCGGTTTACTATATCGCACGAAGCGACTTGAACAATATCAAGGTGATTCAGGAATCCATTGAAGCCGCAAAAGAAACATACTTAAACTGGCAGAGGACGAAGATCGGCCGGGACATAAACCCGGACGCATTGACGGAATTTGTTCGCGCCGCCGGCGGAAAGCGCGTTGTGATAACTTCGCCGGTATTTACGCCGATTCCCGAAACGTCGATCGCTATGGAAAAAACGGTTGAATTTACATATGGCGGAATAGAAGATGATTAAACTTGCAGATTACCGGACAGAAAACGCGCTTCCGTCCGAAATGAAGACGCCTGAAAGAATCGCCCTTTCATATGCCTTCGACGTGCAGAAAAAGAAATATTTTGACCGCGTGCGGCGTGTTTATATATGGGCGGATCTGGAATCCGTGTCTGACGATAAACTTGACTTTCTGGCGGTCGAAAACCGTGTTTTATTTTACAGTCCTTCCCTTGCGCCCAGCGTAAAGCGAAACATGATCCGAAATTCTATTTATTGGTATATGAAACTTGGGACGCGCCAGGCGATGGAAGAAATGATTGACACGGTATTCGGAAATGAAAATACTTCCGTCGAAGAATGGTTCACCTATGCCGGCGAACCTTTTCATTTTCGGATCGCCGTCGGAACCGAAGTCACGCAGACGTCAATCAAGGAATTTTTGAAATATTTAAACCAGGTAAAAAATGCGCGTTCGCGCTTCGATTACATGGTTTTTCAAAATGGAATAAAACTGATATTCAAGCAGATTTCGGAATTTCAATCTTTTGTTTATACGTTTTGCGGCGAATTTGAATGTGGCACTTATCCGAATACAGAAGTCGGATTCTTGCCTTCCGAAGTGAATATCACGCTGGAAGGTGCCAGCGATAGCGCAAATACAGTATATACAAACGCTGGAACCACGCCGGATATTTCCGTCGGCGCCGCGCTTGTAGAAAACCAGATTGATTTTCAGGCCGCTTCCGAAGAAGGCTTTTCTGTCTATTCTTCGGACAGCGAAACAGAATCAGGAACCGCGCCGGATATTTCCGTCGGCGCGGCATTTACCGACGGCCAGATCGACATTCAGGCCGCTTCCGAAGAAGGCTTTTCTGTCTATTCTTCGGACAGCGAAGCAGAATCGGGGACGGCGCCGGATATTTCCGTCGGCGGCCAGTTTGCCGAAGCCGAAGTCGATATTGAAGGCGAATCCGGGACGGGTTCAACGGTTTATCAGGAAACCGGAACCACGCCGGATATTTCCGTCGGCGCACAATTTAACGAAGTTCAAGTCGGGCTTGAAGGCGAATCCGGGACGGGTTCAACCGTCTACACCGAAACCGGGACAATTCCCGATCCTTCGGTCGGATTTTCCGGCACGGAAAGCGGCGTTTCCGCGGCTGGGGAAAGTACCGGCTATGACTTATATTATAACACTGACGCGGACAAATACGCCGCGGAAGAATAGAAAGGAGTTTGGAAGCATGACAGAAGCAAGCTATATTCCTTTGACGGCCGAAGCGCTGGAAGACATAAAGGAATATATTAAAAAAGTTATCGCTTATGCGGAGTACAGATCCGGCGAAACCTGGTCGAAAATCCCGATCGAAAAGGTGGAAACATTACCGGACGGCCGCGTCGCTATCTATGTAATGTTCGATCACGAAGCGCCGGACGAAATCAACGGGATCCGCTTTTATCATCGGGACGGCTTTATGTGGGCCGGCGGAAATGAGAATTTAAACAAGGCGGAATTTGACGAAGGGATTCAGTACCGCTATACCCTGAAAATCGTCCAGACTTCGGCAAAGAGTTAGAAGGGAAGGTGAAGAAAAATGTATATCCCGGTATTTTGGGAAGATCGTATCGTCCAGTATCCCCGGCGCGTATCCGTTGAAAGCCTGGGGAACGGTCTGTATAACTGGGCGCCGGCGCCTGGCGAAGTCGAGAAAAAAGGCACACAACAGAGCAAAAGGAACTTCGGAAACATGGATTTCGGAGTTCTGGAAAATGCCCTGATTGTTGGGTTCGTGTCAATGAATCTTCGGTTAGTCCAGGAATCGCTTGACGATGTGCGCGGCCAGATTTTGACGGTCGATCTTAAAAACACAATGAAATATCCGGCGACAAGCGCCGAAAAAACGGTTACACTTCCGCGCCCGGCGAATAATTCCGATTATACGGTCGAAACGGAGATTATCGAAGCTGACGGCCCGGTCGAAAACGTCGAAGTGTACGGAAAAGCCTTGAACGCCTTCAAGGTATGCTATTCAGGGAGCGCTAAAAACGTGACCTTGAAACTTCATGTGATAGGGGGCTTGTACTAATGGTTGGCATAATTGTTAAATCAGACGAACGACGCGCCCAGGAAGCTAATATTTTACGGCAGTTTGGCGGCGGTTCCCCTGAAAATTCCGATCGGCTGAATCGGGAGTATGCAGAGGAAATCAACGCCAGAATGAACGAAGTAAAAAGAGAGGTAGGTATAACGCGATGAAAATTATCGAAGCAAACGAAGGCCCGAAGATTCACTATGAAGAATCGGGAACCTGGATCAATTTCGACGATCAGATCATGCTGAATCTGAAAAAGAGTGAAGCGGATCACGACGTCCATATCGACATTACTTCGGACGCCTTCGGGCGCCTGAATACCGGCGCCGGCGCTTATTACGTGGCCCAGGTAGACATTCCGGCCAGGAAATACGACGAAACGGAAGTTCCGAATCCTGATTATGTGGAGCCGGCAGAGGACGACGACACCGGCGCCGGATATTTCAACAAAACAATCACAAAACGCGAACCGCTTCCGTTTTCTATGGAGAATGTGACAGTGACTTTGTTCGCCCTGAAAGAAGGTGTATTCTAAAATGAAAAGTTACAATTTTGACAGCTTAAAATTTGCAACGGAAGGGTTGACCGGCTTCGGGTGTACCGTGATCCAGGATAACGCGAATCTTCCTTCCTTCATGATCCCGATCAACAAGCGCACAAACGCGCAGTTGTACGAAGGCGGAAGCCAGAAGACACATTCCGCCTTCGTTGTCGATGATGTGGAATACAAGCGGTTCTTTATGAGTAAGTTTTTAAACTGTATCATCAACGGCCGCGCTTATTCCTGGCCCGGCATGGATCCGGCGGCGGTGATTGACTATGACGCTTCACACGCGGCTTGTAATGCAAAGGGCGCCGGCTTCCACCTGATGAGTATTCCCGAACGCGCTGTCATTAACCACTTAATCTATAAAAGCGGTTTTGTTCCGCGCGGAAATACGCAGTACGGGAAAAGTCATTCCCACACATACGAAGCCGGAGAGCAGACCGCAGACGAAAGCGACGGAAGCGGCGGACGGCGCACAACCAGGACGGCGACGGGATCCGGCCCGGCGACGTGGTTCCATGACGGGACAAGGAACGGAATCGCCGACTGGGTGGGAAACGTCTGGAAATGGGGTTCCGGTATGCGTATTAAGGACGGAGAAATTCAGATCTTCGTCGGGAACCTGGCCGCAAAACAGGTCGCACACACGGACGCAAGCACTTACTGGAAGGCTATTCTTCCCACGGGCGCACTTGTGGAGCCTGGGACGTCCGGAACGCTGAAATATACAAAGGACTTAAAGATCGCAACCGCAACGGGCGGCGCCGGAACAAACAGCACGTCGAATTTCGGAAGCCTGGCCGCCGCTTCCGGCGTGACGATCCCCGAAATTCTGTATGAGTTAATGCTTGCACCAAAAACTGGCGTAACGCATAGCGGCGGATTCTGGATCAATACCGAAGGCGAACGCTTGCCGATCGTGGGCGCCGGCTTCCACGACACGTCGGACTCTGGGCCTTCCGCGTTGAGTTTGTACAACGTCCGGTCGCGCGTGCACGCGAACCTCGGCTTCTTTTCCGCTTTTATGGAGTTGGAATCTGTAATCTGAAAACTGTAAATCTGTTAGGGGCTACGATAGTAGCCCCTTTGTTTTTGGAAACAGAAAGGAACCTGACAAGTGGGACAACAAAGAAGATATGATGATCGGCCGCGCGGCAATCCTGAAACCGACGAAGGACGGGATCAAAGAAGCGGCTTGATTATATTGCAGAAAACGAAAGACGCTATGAAATATTTATATACTTCGTGGGTGAAATATCCCAGGAGTGAAAAGCTAGGGTTCGTTTCGGACTATAAGAAATGTTTATTTCAATTCCTGATTTACATTATCACGGCGCAGAAGAAGTATTACAAAAAGACTACGCTTCAAGACGCCGACGTCCAGCTTGAACTTCTTCGGCTTTTTAACGATCTTTCGTATGATATGAGATTTATTGATGAAAAGCGTTATCAGTTGATTTCCGAAAGGCTTAATGAAATAGGACGGCTTCTGGGCGGCTGGATCAAGTCACAAAAGGAAACCAACACAACAAACGGGAAATAATATTCCCGGTGGGAATAGGTCAAATAACGCTTGCCGATCGTGGGCGCCAGCTTCAACAACACGTCGAACTCTGGGCCTTCCGCGTTGAATTTGAACAACGTCCGGTCGAACGTGAACACGAACATCGGCTTCTTTTCCGCTTACCCTTTGAGCCAGACGGGAAAGTTTACGGACTTTTCACAGTGCATGAAAGGGAAAGGGATCTATCCCCGTTCTGGCGAAGCCAGAAAAATTGACGCCGCTATCAATGCAGTTAGTACCGAACTAGAAGCCGGCCAGGGCTGAAAGGGAAGGGCTAGAAGGGTGTAACGGATAGCGCCGCGCCTTCGGCCGAAAGCCTGGGCGCAAGTCCCGTCTGTACTGGCATACAGACGGTAAAACATAGAAAGGGAAAAGGCTATTGAAAACTTTCGATGTGACACACGAAGAAGTGATCGACTTCGGAAACTTGCTGGAAGGGCATAAAAACGCTTCGCAAAGTAAACATTACCGCGACGAAAATCTTGCCTTTGAAGCGCATAGGGAAGACGAATTGATCGATCTTCATAACAAATTAACCTATTTCCCGAAAGACGGGGTTCCGGGAAATCCCCTGGAATCGTCCTATCATGTAGGGAAGTACCGAAAGAAGAAAATCTTTGAACCGAAGCCGCGGATCGTCATGGCTTTATCATATCCCGATCGCGTCGTACAATGGGCGTATTACCAGAAATTAAACCCGTTGTTTGACCGGCAGTTCATAACGCATAGTTACGGTTGCCGCGTCGGGAAGGGAACCACAAAGGCGAGGGAACAGCTTCAAACGTGGCTTCGTAAGGCTTCCAGGAGTTCTAAAAAGTGGTATGTGCTTAAATTGGATATAGCAAAATATTTTTACCGCGTGGATCATGAAGTCCTGATGAAGATTCTTTCAAGGCACATAAAAGACGAACTTATTCTTCGGGATCTGTATAAACTGATAAATTGTGAAGACACGGCCTTCGGCCTTCCGGCTGGCGTGCAACCGGAATTATGCAAACAAGAAGACTGGATTTACAATAGGGGTATGCCGATCGGGAACTTGACTTCTCAAATGTTCGCTAATATTTACTTAAACGAATTAGATCAGTTTTGCAAACATGATTTACATATCCGTTATTATATCCGGTACATGGACGACATTATTATTCTTTGGCCGGATAAAAACGAATTGTTTCAAATACTGGCAGAGATCGAACGGTTCCTTGACGAAGAACTTCACCTTGAATTAAATAAAAAGACCTGTATTCGCCCGGCCTGGCTTCCGGTTACGTTCGTCGGGGCGCAGATCACGGCGAAAAAGATCGTTATGCGAAAGAGTACGCGAAAGCGTATGTTCCGCCGCATGAAGTTTATAAAAGGACTTTTTGAAGCTGGGAAGATAACCTTTGAAAAGGTCAACAATACAATGCAAAGTTATTTCGGCCTGATACAGCATTTCACGGCCGGAAATCTGTTAAGAAAAATTATAGACGAATTTTCCTTCCGAATATTCAACAATTTGTAACCGGATAGGCCGGTTATTTTTTATTGTCTAAATTTTAAGAAAGGGGGCTTGTCTATGTCGGAATTATCTTTTGAAAGGGAAGTTCTTGATCGTCTGATTGCGATTGAAGGAAAACTTGACGGCTACAACAACGCGAAAGCGAAGACCTATGAAAACGAAAAAGACATCATTCAGTTAAAAGACGACGTTCAGGACGCGGAAAAGAGAATTTCAGATCTGGAAGACGCGAATAAGTGGCTGACGCGGACGATTGCCGCCACTATTATAACAATCGTCGTCGGCGCCGTCGTCTTCGCTATTCGCATGGGCGCCGGAGTTTAAGAAAGGAGCCGGGAAACGTGAGAAGAAGACGCAGAAGGAAGCGGCCGCCGGAGTTTTCAAAGAAAATCCTGACGGAAGCAAAAATCGAATGTTGGATCATTACCGCCTTCGGACTGTTTTTCACCTGGAAGGGGCTTGACGTGACGTTCTTCTGTTATGTAATTCCGGTATGCTGGGGCGGCTATGCAATCGCCAGGGCGTTTTACTACAACAAGGCGAAGGCAGAAAATGCGATCAAACTTCGCAAGGCATACCAGAAAGCCGGACTTGACGCGGCGCCGGCGGAAGAACAGTTTGAAAGCGCGATGAATGAAGACATTCAGGAAACGTATTAGAAGGGAGATTTTAAAAATGGATTTACAGAATTTGCTTGAAACTATTGTCAATACCGTACTGATTCCGGCGATCCCGATCGTCGTCGGCGCCGCGGTTCAGTATGTCCGCACGAAGACGGAAGGAAGCAAGATTGAAGAAGCCGTCGGAATCGTCCTGGACGCCGTGGATCAGACGAACCAGACGTTCGCGGATCAGTTGCGGAAAGACGGAACCTTCACGGAAGAAAAACAGCGTGAAGCGATGGAAAAATCCGTCAAGACCGCGCTTTCCATGATGAACGAACGCACGTTGAAGATCCTTGAAAGGGAGTTCAACGACGTTGAAGCGTGGATCGTATCGAAGATCGAAGCGGCTTGTAAAGAGAATAAGAGAATTAACAGCTAATAACCGGGCGGCGCCTTTTCACGGGCGGCCGCCTTTTTCTGAAAGAAGGTATTTTATGGCATTAAGAGGAAAAGACAACGCGGAAAAAATCTGGAACTTTTTTCTTGATGAAAGATTCAGTATTTACGGAATCGCCGCGCTTATGGGAAATCTTTTCGCGGAAAGCGGCCTTGATCCGAAGAATCTTCAAAATTCATGTGAAAAGCGCCTGAACTATACCGACACCGAATATACGACCGCCGTTGATAATGGAACATATAAAAATTTTGCATACGACGGCGCCGGATATGGGCTTCCACAATTCACATTCCCTTCAAGGAAAGAAGCGTTTTATAAATATGCAAAAGACGTCGGGAAGTCGATCGGCGATCTGGAAACACAACTTCTTTTCATGGTTAAGGAAATGAAGAAAGATTTCAAGTCTGTATATTCGGCATTGAAAACGGCGTCCGATGTGAAGACGGCTTCGGATCTTGTGCTAAAAAAATACGAAGCACCGAAGGATCAGTCCGACGCGGTGAAAAGGAAACGGGCCGAATACGGCCAGGAATATTTTAACCGGTTTTCAGGAGCCGGAGAAAAGAAAGGGGAAATCAATATGTCTATCATGGTAGGAAGTGCAAGAATTGACGAAAGAGGAAACGCCAGCGGCGGCGCCGCCGGAGATCAGAAGCAGACGTCCGCAACAAACGATCTGACCGGTGAAGTAAGTATGCAGAAAATGTATTCCCACTCTAAAGGGTGGTATATTTTGCGGCCGAAGTCCGCGGCGCACGCGGTAAAAATGGCGGATCTGATGAAGGCCGCGTGTAACAATGCAAATATCGGCTACGATCAGGGCAACCGCCTGGGGGTTGTGCAACACGGCATTATGACAGCCGTTAAAACTGAATGTGATTGTTCTTCGCTTGTCCGTGAAGTGGTGAAGGAAGCAACCGGAAAGGATCCCGGAAACTTTACCACGGCAAACGAAGCGGCGTCCCTGGAAGCAACCGGCCTTTTTGAAAGCAAGCGTTCCTATGTATCGCAGAGCGCGACGCCGGTATATGACGGGGACGTGTTAGTCACGAAAGCAAAAGGTCATACCGTGATTGTCGTAAGCGGAAACGCAAGAAAGGCCGCTTCCGGTTCTTCCAGTGCGCCGGCGCCGTCCGTTTCTACGGCGAAGATTGAAAGCGCGAAAGGGTTTGACAAAACGCTTGCCGGCGCATATAAGACGATCGGAAGCCTTTATTTAAGGGCCGGAGCCGGGAAAGGAAAGCCGGAACTTGTCGTCATGCCGAATAATACAACCGTGAGAAATTACGGATATTATACCCTTGTTGACGGTACAAAGTGGCTTTATGTGCAGACGACGATCAAGGGCGTTACATATACCGGTTTTTGCAGTAGTAACACAAAATATCTTGCTAAACAGTAAAGCGCCGTTTTCAAAATGTAAAATAATGTTTTAAAAACTACACTTGACCGTTTAAATAATGTGTGATAAAATGGGCGGCGAAGGGGGTTTTAAAGGGGGTACAATCCCAGGACGCCAGGCCGTCGCTATGCGAAGCAAAATTCCGGCCGTCTGACGCGCCAGAATAGCCCAGGAAGCCCCCGAACGGGTTCAAGTGTAGAAATACCCACATACGGAAGAAAACGTCTTAAAACGGCCGTGTGTGGGTTGTTTTATTTTCTGGATTCCGGCGCCGGCTTCCCTGGGCGTAAATTCCGGCCGCCTGACGCGCTAGGAAGGCCCAGGAAGCCCCCCGGAATGGTTCAGGCAAGAAACGGCCGCTAAAAGAAATAAAGCCCTTTACGGGGCTTATATTAAGTCTGATTAAGTCTGAAATACTCTGATTAAGTCTGATATACTCTGATTAACACTGAAATCAAAAAGACGGCCAGCCGGCCGCCTAAAATATGGTGTATTCACTTGTATTTCTGAAATTTATAGTGATACTTTGCGGCGTTATCATGTGTTCGGCCGCTTCGGTTATTTCTGTCACTTCATAGGCGGAATCAAGGTTTTCTTGCACTATCCGCCGCGCGTCTGATTCTGAACACGCTTTCACATATCCAAAATGCCCCGGTACATATTCCGGCGAAGTCTTCATTTTCCAATAAGCCCTATAAATCATGTTTTCCTTCCTTTCCGGCCAGCGGCGCCAGGCCGCCGGCCCTTGCAAATTTATTTTGTTATCATGCTTACCGTGGAAGCGTCAAGGCGAAGAACCGTGTCAAGAATTGTCTGTCTGTATTTTAAGACGTTCGACACACGCGCCAGCGCTTCGCGTTCTTTCTTAAATGGAATCAGTGAAAGCGCATACTGTACAAGATTTTCTTCCGCCTGGCGGAATGTTTCTTTTGCTTCAACCAGCTTCGCCCATAACCCGGATTCCTCAACCAGCTTTCCAAAATCTTCAATCGCTTTGTCGGCGGCTTCGTCGTCGTCGATGGCCCATGTTGCGACAGGAACGGAACCGTCTTCGTTTACGATTCCCAGGGATTTAACGAAATCCGCTTCCATTTTCTTTTCCTGGGATTCCAGAATGTCAAGCGCCTTCTTTGCTTCGATATATGCCTTTTGTTCTTTACTGTATTTTCTCATTTTTATTTTCCTTCCTTTCCTTACCTTATGTCTATATTATACACTTGAAAGTGTAATTTGTCAAGAATAAATGTAAAAATAAAGTGAAAAATTTAAAATAAATGTTTTCATAGTTCATTTTGAAATGTAAAAAAAGAAGGGCCGAAGCCCTTCTTGATTAGTTCGCCGATTCCGCATTGAACATTTTCCAGACGTCCGCGCCTATTTGCCTTTTAATATCTTCATGATCCAGCGCCAGGCGGTAGAATAAAGCTGACATAAAGGAAATTTTCGCTTGTTCCCATTGTTCGGCCGTATAATTCAATTCTTCGGCCCTTGCCGCCGCTATGGAAAGCGCTTCCTGGGCGATCGGGTTTGTATTAAGTTCCTGACGAATGACTTCTAAAATTTTCTTTGTATTTTCCATGATTTATAATTCCTTTCTTATTTTGCTGGGAGCCGCCGGCCTTCCGGCCGGCTTTTGGTTTATGCTACAAGGCTAGGGGCCATTGAATACTGGCCTAACGGATAGATTGTTTCGGCGTTCCGATATTCAGAAATTTTCTTTACCACACGGCACTTCTTGACTTCTTTCCCGTTGCTGATTGTGATTGTTTGCGCCGTTCTGGCAATTACTGTATAAGTCCAGACACATTCCTGATTACAAATGCTTCTCATACTGTATTCTTTTCCGATTTCAAATTTTCTCATTTTTTATATCCTTCCCTTCCCTTCCTTACCTTATGTCTATATTATACACGTGAAAGTGTAATTTGTCAAGTATAAATGTAAAAATAAAGTGAAAAAATTCAAGCATAATTTACTATTGACATTTCAAAGTGTATTGTGTAAAATAGCAGTACAACCGAAAGAAAGAAGGTGTAAAAATGAAAGCTAACACGGCAGAGAAGATCCGGTTCCTGAAAAACAGAAGAAATGTAACGCTGGGAGAAATCGCGGAAGTGACAGGGCAGACGCGCCAGAACTTTTCAAATAAATTAAAGCGGAACGATTTCAGAGAGTCCGAACTTTCGGCGATCGCCGATTTCCTGGGTTGTGAATTAAAGATTTCATTCGTTGACAGAGAATCCGGCGAAGAAATCTAATAAAAATTTAAAAGAGGGAAAGTCTTATGTATAATGAAATAGATCTTGACGCGATCGACACGACGCAAGAACCGCCGACAGAAGAACCGGCCCGTCAATATTACTTTATGGCAAAATGCCGGCAGTGGGTTCGGGAGTTTGAACAGAAAAACGGCCGTCGCCCGTTCGCGTTTACTCAAACGTTCGGGTGTCAGATGAACGCCAGGGATTCCGAGAAGCTTCGAGGCATCTTAAAGGAAATGGGATATGAGGAAGCTTCGGAGGAGAAGGCGGACTTCGTGATCTATAATACCTGTACGGTCCGGGAGAATGCGAACACGAGGGTGTATGGACGGCTTGGGCAGCTAAAGCCCCGGAAGAAGAAGCATCCCCATATGATGATCGGCCTTTGCGGCTGTATGATGCAGGAGCCTGAGGTTGTGGAGAAGCTAAAGAAGAGCTACCGGTTTGTGGATATTATCTTTGGGACCCATAATATCTATAAATTCGCAGAGTTGGTTGCAACGCGCCTTCTGTCAGGGCGGATGGTGATCGACATCTGGAAGGACACGGACAGAATCGTGGAGGACCTTCCGAATCAGCGGAAATACACCTTCAAATCCGGGATCAATATTATGTTTGGATGCAATAATTTCTGCAGCTATTGTATCGTACCTTATGTGAGGGGCCGGGAGAGAAGCCGGGATCCAAAGGCGATCATCCGGGAGATTGAGCGGTTGACGGCAGACGGAGTCAGTGAGGTGATGCTGCTTGGGCAGAATGTGAATTCTTATGGGAAGACCCTGGATACGCCGATGACGTTCGCAGGGCTGCTTAAGGAGATCGAACAGATAGAAGGGCTTAGGCGGATCCGGTTTATGACTTCCCATCCGAAGGATCTGTCCGACGAACTGATAGAGGTGATGAAGAATTCGAAGAAGATCTGCAGGCATCTGCATCTTCCGGTGCAGTCGGGAAGCACGGATATCCTTGCGAAGATGAACCGGCGCTACACAAAGGAGCAGTATCTTGAATTGACGGAAAAGATCCGCAAAGCGGTGCCGGATATCTCCCTTACAACGGATATTATCGTGGGATTCCCGGGGGAGACGGAAGAGGATTTTGAAGAGACTCTTGACGTAGTAAGGAAGGTGCGCTATGACAGTGCATTTACCTTCATCTACTCGAAGCGGACGGGAACGCCTGCCGCCGTGATGGAGAATCAGGTGCCGCAAGACGTGATCAAGGACCGGTTCGACCGTCTGCTTAAGGAAGTGCAGGCGATCGCGGCAGAAACCTGCGCAGTGCATGAGGGAACCGTGCAGGAGGTGCTTGTGGAGGATATCTGCGACCATGACCCTTTGATGGTAACAGGGAGACTGAGCAACAATCTGCTGGTACATTTCCATGGAGGAAGGGAACTGATCGGGCAGTATGTGGATGTGGAGCTTAAGGAGTGCCGGGGATTCTACTATATCGGACAGGCAATCGGCATATAAAAAATTCATTTGATACGGATGACAATGATAAGGGAGAAAGATATATGACAGTGAGATTCTATGAAGAGGTTGAGGACAGCCTGCTGAAATTTGCGGTGATCATAGCGAGAACGGAAGGAAAATATGTTTTCTGTAAGCATAAGTCAAGGGAAACTCTGGAGGTGCCTGGAGGGCATAGAGAAGAAGGGGAGACGATCCTTGCGGCGGCAAAAAGAGAACTGTATGAAGAGACCGGGGCGTTAGATTATCGCATAGAACCGGTCTGTGTATATTCGGCTACATCGGATCCTGACGGAGAAGAGACCTTTGGGATGTTGTATTATGCCGAGGTTGAAGCGTTCGAGAAGGAATTACATAGTGAGATCGAGAAGATCGTGATCATGGAGGAATGTCCGGAGCGCTGGACATATCCCGAGATACAGCCGAAGCTTCTTGCCGAGGCGAAAAGGAGAGGGTTGTATGCTGGATCTTAGGATCAAGGAATATCTTTCCAGAGTTGGTATCCGCAAGATATCTGAACTGGATACGGCGCTGATTGAAACCTATGGACAAGAAGAAGGAGAGAATCATATTGATCAATTGACCAAATTATTTGATCTTTCAGAAGAGCGGCTGATGTATGGGAGCAAAGATATGCCTTATCTCCACCGTCAAGAGGAGCTTGTGGATTACCTGAATCAAAGCATACAGATGAGCATTCTGGCTGCTTCTTTTTATGATTATGTGTTCTTTCGAAGGGTCATGGATTATCTGTTGAAGTATGAGCGTTATTGGACAGGGGATATTCTTGACATTGGCTGCGGCAATGGGATTCTGTCTTGTTTTCTGGCCATGCTGCATCCCGAGTCTTCTGTCACAGGCCTGGACTTGTCCCGGAATGCCGTATCCGTGGCAGAAGAACTTGCCGGAAGCCTTTCGGCAGAGAATGTGCATTTTGCCTGTGCAAAAGAGTCGGGGGGAAGGACGTATGACACCCTGTTTTCCTGCCGCACGGTACATGAGAATGTTGTATGGAGGCCTCTGATCGAGGAATCGAAGGCGACGCCGCTGTCCACAGAGGAGCAGACGAAACGGCATGAGGAATATGCGAAGACGCTTTCAGCGTTCGTAAAACCGCAGGGATATCTGATCAGCGTAGAGCGTTACGAAGATGACATCGCGTATGCCGGTTTCCTCTGTGCTTTGACAGGGGCAGGCCTTTGTACAGTGAAGGGAACGCGGATGCAGTTTTCCTGTAAAAACGGGGATGAGATGGCTGCGTTTCAGGCAAGTATCTTTCAGTTCTTGCCTTTATGTGATGGAAAGGATATCTTGAAGAAATAAATACCACCTATAATCTCTGCCCAAAATGCTCACACTAAGTATGACAAACATAAGTGAGGGTATATACATGAAGAAACTCAGCGAGTATTTATTTCTGTGGACACTTGGCGGAAGTCTCTATTATTTCTTTGAGATATTCTTCCGCGGTTTTTCCCACTGGTCCATGTTCATACTTGGAGGAATCTGTATGGTATTTTTTACCGTACAGGGACAGGCGGTCCATTGGGAGGATGCATTGTGGAGGCAGATTTTAAGATGCATCATATTTGTAACGGCAATGGAATTCATTACGGGAATCATTGTAAATAAATGGCTTCATATGGCGGTGTGGGATTACAGCAATCAGCCCTTTCAGTTATTCGGGCAGATCTGTCTGCCGTTTATGATTATTTTCTCCGGCTTATGTGCCCTGGGGATTTTCCTTGGAGGGTACCTGTCTTACTGGCTGTACGGGGAAGAGAAGCCGCATTATCATGTACTATAGGTGTAAAATCTTTGCGGAATTATCAGAGATTTTACACCTTTTTGCTTTGCTGTAGTTGCCATTTCGCGGTTCTGTAAGTATACTTGAATGTAGATATGAAGTAAGTTACGGAGGATATAAGATGTCATTTACGATCTATGTAAGAATGAAGAGGCAGGGCAGGCGCATGAACATTGTTAATAAAAAGTGGTGCAGCTGAATCGTAGCCAAATGAGAAATTCTATCTTCCTTATTTTAGAAAGAAATGCTATAATTAAGAAGCACAATCAGAAGAAAAGTAGAAGAGAGGTACGAAAGTGGCGGAATTAACACCGATGATGCAGCAGTATGTGGAGACGAAGAAGGAGTATAAGGACTGCATTTTATTCTATAGATTGGGAGACTTTTATGAGATGTTCTTCGAGGATGCGCTGACTGCATCACGGGAACTGGAGATTACGCTTACCGGCAAGAACTGCGGACTTGAGGAACGTGCACCTATGTGCGGCGTTCCTTATCACGCTGTGGACAGTTATCTGAACCGGCTGGTATCCAAGGGCTACAAGGTAGCGATCTGTGAGCAGATGGAGGATGCGGCGAGCGCCAGGGGGCTGGTCAAGCGCGATGTGGTCCGTATCGTGACGCCGGGTACGAACCTGGATGTGCAGGCCCTTGACGAGACGAAGAATAACTATATCATGTGCGTGGTCTATATTGCGGATCGGTACGGGCTGTCGGTTGCAGATGTGACCACCGGGGAATATATGGTCACGGAGCTTACCGGATCGGAGAAGCTGTTTGATGAGATCTACAAGTACATGCCGTCGGAACTGATCTGCAATGAGTCCTTCTATATGAGCGGCATGGATCTGGAGCTCCTTAAGGATAAATTAGGGATCACGCTTTATTCGTTGGATTCCTGGTATTTTGATGATAAGATCTGTCAGCGGACGCTTACGGATCATTTTCATGTGAATGCACTGGACGGGCTTGGTCTTAAGGATTATGACTGCGGGGTGATCGCGGCGGGAGCGCTGCTAAAGTATCTCCTGGAGACGCAGAAGCGGGATCTGTCTCATATCACCAGATTGTCCGTCTATGCGGCGGGGAAATATATGCTGCTTGACAGCTCTACAAGGCGTAACCTTGAGCTCTGTGAAACGATTCGGGAGAAGCAGAAGCGAGGTTCGCTTCTGTGGGTGCTGGATAAGACGAAGACGGCCATGGGAGCGAGAGCTCTGCGCAAGCAGATCGAACAGCCGCTGATCGACAAGAGGGAGATCGAGCGCCGATTGGATGCAGTGGAGGAGCTTAAGGATAATGCCATTTCCAGAGAAGAGATCCGGGAATATCTGTCCTCTGTCTACGATCTGGAGCGTTTGGTGTGCAGGATCACCTATCAGTCTGCGAATCCAAGAGATCTGATCGCATTCGAGCATTCCCTTGCTATGCTGCCTCATATCAAATACATTCTGCGGGAAATGAAAACGCCGCTGCTTAAGGAATTATACAACAGCCTGGATACGCTTGAGGATCTCTGTGAGCTGGTAAAGAGCGCCATCAAGGAGGAACCGCCCATTGCCATGAAGGAGGGCGGCATCATCAAGGAAGGCTATAACGAGGAGGTGGATCGGCTTCGGTCTGCCAAGTCGGACGGGAAGGAGTGGCTTGCGAAGCTCGAAGCCAACGAGAGGGAGAAGACGGGGATCAAGAACCTGAAAGTGCGTTTTAACAAGGTGTTCGGCTATTATCTGGAGGTGACCAATTCTTTCAAGAATATGGTGCCGGAATACTATATCCGCAAGCAGACCCTTGCCAATGCGGAGCGCTATATTATACCGGAGCTTAAGGAACTGGAAGATACGATCCTTGGCGCGGAGGATAAGCTGTATGCATTGGAATACCAGTTATACTGTGAGGTTCGGGATCAGATCGGCAGGGAGATCCTTCGGATCCAGTCAAGCGCGGGAGCTGTAGCACAGTTGGATGCACTCTCTTCCCTGGCGCTGGCCGCAGAGCGGAATCATTATGTCCGTCCGGGCATCAACGAGAAAGGGATCATAGATATCAAGGACGGGCGTCATCCTGTGGTGGAGCGGATGATACCGGGTGATATGTTTATCGCCAACGATACCTATCTGAACGATAAGAAGAACCGGATCTCAGTCATCACAGGTCCGAATATGGCGGGCAAATCCACCTACATGCGGCAGACGGCGCTCATTGTCCTGATGGCGCAGATCGGATCCTTTGTTCCGGCATCCAGCGCGGATATCGGGCTGGTAGACCGGATCTTCACCCGGGTGGGGGCGTCTGACGACCTGGCGAGCGGCCAGAGTACCTTCATGGTGGAGATGACGGAGGTTGCCAATATCCTGCGCAATGCTACCGGCAGGAGTCTGCTGATCTTAGATGAGATCGGCCGCGGGACAAGTACCTTCGACGGCTTAAGTATCGCCTGGGCGGTGATCGAGCATATCAGCAACAGCAAGCTCCTTGGGGCCAAGACATTATTTGCCACCCATTACCATGAACTGACGGAGCTTGAGGGGAAGATCAATAACGTGAATAATTACTGCATTGCCGTGAAGGAGAAGGGCGACGATATCATCTTCCTTAGGAAGATCGTCAAAGGCGGTGCGGATAAGAGCTACGGTATCCAGGTGGCAAGGCTTGCGGGGGTCCCGGAGACGGTGATCGAGCGTGCGAAGGAGATCGTGGAGGAACTGGTGCAGGCGGATATCACGGATAAGATCAAGGATATCGCATCACACGGGCAGGAACAGCCGGCGGCAAAGCCCCGGCATTACGATGAGGTGGACCTAGCCCAGATGTCTTTATTCGATACGGTGAAGGACGATGATGTGATCGATGAGATCAAGAACCTGGATCTGGGGAATCTGACACCCATCGACGCGCTGAATACATTATATCAGCTTCAGAACAAGCTGAAGAACCGATGGTAATACATATGGCAAGATAAGAGGCAGGATAAGGAATGAATAAGATACAGGTCTTAGATACGGTTACAATAGATAAGATCGCGGCGGGCGAGGTGATCGAGCGCCCCGCATCCGTGGTCAAGGAGCTGGCGGAGAATGCCATTGACGCCGGGGCGACGGCTGTCGTTGTGGAGATAACGGACGGCGGGACTTCGCTTATACGGATTGCAGATAACGGATGCGGAATCGAGCGGGACGAGGTGCCAAGCGCGTTCCTGCGCCATTCTACCAGTAAGATCCGAACGGTGGACGATCTGGTGCATATCGGGTCTCTGGGCTTCCGCGGGGAGGCTTTGTCGAGTATCGCGGCAGTCTCTCAGGTAGAACTGATCACGAAGACGAGAGAGCAGGAATTCGGGACCAGATACCGGATCAACGGCGGGAAGGAAGTGGATCTGGAAGATACGGGCGCACGCGAAGGAACTACGTTTTTGATCCAACAGTTGTTCTACAATGTTCCCGCCAGAAGGAAGTTCTTGAAGACGCCCATGACGGAGGCGAGTCATGTGGGAGATCTGATGACCAGGCTTGCCCTGTCTCATCCGGAGATCTCCTTCCAATTTATCAATAACGGACAATCAAGGCTTCACACTTCCGGGAACGGGAATCTGAAGGATGTGATCTATCACGTGTATGGGCGGGAGATCGCGTCGAATCTGCTTCGGGCAGAATGGGAAGCGCCGGGAATGAAGATCACCGGATTCTTAGGGAAGCCAGTGATATCCAGGGGGAACCGGAATTTTGAGAATTATTTTATCAACGGCAGATATGTGAAGAACAATATTGTGTCAAAGGCTATCGAGGATGCATACAAAGACTTCTCCATGCAGCATAAATATCCGTTTGTGGTGCTGCATATGGAGATCGACGGCGAGAAGGTGGATGTGAATGTACATCCGGCGAAGATGGAGCTTCGGTTTCATAATCAGCAGGAGGTCTACAATCAGGTGTATGCGGCGGTGAATCAGGGGCTTCATGCGGAAGAATTGATTCCGCATGTGGAGCTTGAGGTTCCAGATGTTTCCCGTGTGGGTAACTGCGGGAATGAGGAGAATAGACGAGACAATAGAGGTAAAAGAGATAGCAGGTCTTCCATAGATAACTGTAAAAGTGACGGGAATGGTGTGAAAAAGGATGGGTCGGTGCTTCCCTTTGAAGGACTTGCCAGAAATAATGGGATTTTTGAATCTCAGAAGGCAACGCCTGACCAAAGCTCTAGAGCAGTTGAGGTGGATAATCAGGAAACTTTATCTGACAATCCGGTTCAGGAAAAAGCAGCGAAATCTCCCCTTCCCCCGCCGTCAGAGCGTAACCTTGATTACTTCATGGAGAAGATGAAGGAACGTGTTAAAGCGTATCACAGCCAGCGCTCGTGTGCCGAGGTGATGGACAAGGGCGGGATATTTAAGCCGGAGATCCAGGCGGACAGGATCCGTGAAGCAGCGGTATATGGCAAGAATCTGCAGATCTCAGAAAAGACGGAAGCTTCTTTGAGCCAGGCAGAGGAAGGCTTGAAGAAAGAGAATATCGGGCAGACAGAAGAACCCAGGCAGTTGAATCTGTTTGAAGAGAAGCTGCTGACGAGAGAGGCGAAGGATGAGTACCATCTGATCGGACAGGTCTTCGAGACTTATTGGCTGGTGGAATACCGTGATAATCTCTACATCATTGACCAGCACGCGGCTCATGAGAGGGTCTTATACGAACGGACCTTAAAGAGCATGAAGTCAAGGGAGTTCACCTCTCAAATGATCAGTCCGCCTATCATCCTGGACTTGAGCATGCAGGAGGCGGAGCTTCTGAGGCAGTATATGGATCAATTTACCCGGATCGGGTTCGAATTCGAGGAATTCGGGCAGGAATCTTTCGCGGTCAGGGCGGTTCCTGATAATCTGTTCAGTATCGCCAAGAAGGATCTGCTGCTGCAGATGCTTGACAGCCTGTCGGATGAGATCAGCCGGAATCTGTCGCCGGAGTTGGTCGACGAGAAGGTGGCTTCTATGTCCTGCAAGGCGGCGGTGAAGGGGAATATGAGGCTTTCCGCCGCAGAGGTCGATACACTGATCGGCGAGCTTCTGACTCTTGAGAATCCCTACCACTGTCCGCACGGGAGACCGACCATTATCGCCATGAGCCGCCGGGAATTAGAGAAGAAATTTAAAAGGATTGTGTGAGCATGGAGCATAACAGTAAGAAACCAGTGGTAGTTCTGACAGGCCCTACGTCCGTTGGGAAGACGAAAGCGTCCATCGGGCTTGCCAGGGCGATCGGCGGGGAGATCATTTCCGCGGATTCCATGCAGGTTTATAAGCATATGGATATCGGTTCTGCCAAGATCCGTCCGGAGGAGATGAACGGGATCCCCCACTACCTGGTGGATGTGTTAGAACCGTGGGAGGAATTCCACGTGGTACGCTTTCAGCAGATGGCGAAATCAGCGATGGAGAAGATCTATGCCAACCAGCATATTCCAATCATCGTCGGCGGTACGGGATTTTACATCCAGGCGCTTCTGTATGATATTGATTTCACGGAAAACGACGGGGATGACGGTTATCGGCAGGCGCTTGAAGAAGAGGCAAGGGAACATGGGGCGCAGGCGCTTCACGACCGCTTACGCAGGGTCGATCCGGCGGCGGCTGATCAGATCCATGCCAATAATGTGAAACGTGTGATCCGTGCCCTAGAATTCTATCATCAGACGGGGGAGCAGATTTCCAGGCATAATGAGAAGGAGCGGCAGAAAGAATCCCCCTATGAATTCGTCTATTTTGTGCTGAATGACGACCGGAAGCGCCTCTATGACCGGATTGACAGGCGGGTGGATCAGATGCTTGCCGAGGGACTTGTAGACGAGGTGAAGGCCTTGCAGGATATGGGATGCACCAGAGATATGGTATCCATGCAGGGGCTTGGATATAAGGAGATCCTGGCTTATCTTTGCGGGGAGTTGAGTCTTGAAGAGGCAGTTTATCTGCTGAAACGGGATACCAGACATTTTGCTAAGAGACAGATTACCTGGTTTAAGAGGGAGAGAGAAGTCATCTGGATCAGCAAGGGAGATTATGAATACGATGAGGACAGGATTCTTGAAGATATGCTGAGTTATATCCGAGAGAAGCATTTGTAGGGAAGATAAGGGGAGTACTACGATGAGAAGATTATTTAAGAGCAAATTTATCAAGAAAATGAATACGCTGCTGAAGGTCTATTCGCATTCCCATAATACGGAAGCGACCTACAAAGAGCTGCTGAATCTAAAGCCGCTGATCCGGAATCAGGGGGAGGAATCGCTCTTTGAGCTGAACCGTGCGTCCCTTCTCTATGATATGAAGCAGTATAAGGAGGCGGCGGAGATCATTATGCATATTCAGCCGCTGAACCCGGAATTCGACGCCAAATGTGCGGTCGTCAGGACGAAGATCCTGGATTCGTGGAGGTAATTTTATTAAGGAAGAAGAGGAATTGACATGATGAATGATCATAATATAGATATGGCTTCTCTGTATGAAGAGATGGGCGTGCGAAGGGAAGTCCTGGAATTCGGACGTAAGATGGAGGATGGGCTTAAGGATCGTTTTGCTGCCATTGACGAGACGGCGGAGTATAACCAGCTCAAGGTGATCCATGCCATGCAGAAGAATCAGGTCAGCGAGGGATGCTTCCACTATGCCAGCGGTTACGGCTATAACGATGCAGGGCGCGACACGCTGGAGGAAGTGTATGCCTCTGTATTTCATACAGAAAGCGCATTGGTGCGCCCGCAGATCACCTGTGGAACCCATGCGCTGGCGCTGGCGCTGAGTGCGAATTTACGGCCTGGAGACGAGCTGCTGTCACCGGTCGGCAAGCCTTATGATACCTTGGAGGAAGTGATCGGGATCCGTCCGTCTAAGGGTTCTCTTGCGGAATATGGGGTATCTTATTCCCAGGTAGAGCTTCTTGAGGACGGAACCTTTGATTATGAAAATATCCGCAGAGCAATCCATGAGAAGACGAAGATGGTGACGATCCAACGATCCAAGGGATATCAGACCAGACCAAGCTTCTCTGTGAAGCAGATCGGTGAGCTGATTCATTTTGTCAAGGAGATCAGGCCGGACATCATCTGCATGGTTGATAATTGTTACGGGGAATTTGTGGAGACAAGAGAGCCAAGTGATGTGGGCGCGGATCTGGTGGTCGGATCGCTGATCAAGAATCCGGGCGGCGGATTAGCTCCGATCGGGGGATATATCGCGGGCAGGAAGGACCTGATCGAAGCGTGCGGGTACCGCCTGACTTCCCCGGGGCTTGGGAAAGAGGTGGGCGCGTCCCTTGGAGTGATGCAGTCCTTCTATCAAGGGCTGTTTCTTGCGCCTACGGTGACGGCAAGCGCGCTGAAGGGAGCCATTTTCGCGGCAAATATCTATGAAAGTCTTGGGTATCCGGTGGTGCCGGACAGCGCTGAGAGCAGGCATGATATTATCCAGGCGGTGACATTTGGGAAGCCGGAGGGAGTGATTGCCTTCTGTAAGGGGATCCAGGCGGCAGCGCCGGTGGATTCCTTCGTGACGCCGATTCCATGGGCGATGCCGGGATACGACAGCGACGTGATCATGGCGGCGGGGGCGTTCGTGCAGGGATCGTCCATCGAGCTGAGTGCGGACGGACCGATCAAGCCTCCTTACGCGGTGTACTTCCAAGGCGGGCTTACATGGCCCCATGCGAGGCTTGGGATATTGATGTCGCTAGAGTATCTGGTAAGGGAAGGCGTGGTCGTGTTATGAGGCAAATCTCAAGTATGTGGGATTTTCCGGTTATGGATGGGGTTGATTTTCAGGATGCCAACCGTGTGCACCCGCTTATGCAGAAAAGAGTAGAGAGACTGATCCGTGAATTTGCAAAGGACCCCAATATCCGCAAGGTGATATTATTCGGCAGTTCGTTGGAATTTCGATGCAATAGTGCCAGTGATATCGATTTGTACATTGAAAAATATGATTCGGATAAGAAATTGATAGATTTACCCGAGATAGATTGTGAAATAGATCTTATCTCCAATTTGTCTCCTGCAAGCAGATTATATAAAGAAATTGAACAGACAGGGTTGTTATTATATGAGAGGTGAGAAAAATGTGCGATATCAGATTGTTTCGGAGTGCGAAGATGGATTATGAGACCGCGGCAATGATCTGGACGCATCCGTACAATGATGAGTTGATCTTGAATAATGCGGCATATCATCTGCAGCAGACAGTTGAAAAAACGTTGAAAGGCGTAAAGTGAATGGAATTGAAAATGAACTGCGAAAAGAACTTCAGGATTCTGCAATAAAAGAAAAGCTGCTTAATTGTCTGCCGGAGAATAAAAAAGATTGCAGTGATTTTGAGTTAAATTGTTACTATATCATGTTTGGGAAGAAGATCAGGATGAAGGATGAATGAGAAGGATTGGAATTATCGGAGGGGGAGCGGCAGGTATCGCGGCGGCGATCACTGCGGCGAGAAATGACCGGCAGGCGAAGGTATTTATTCTGGAGCAGAAGGATAGAATCGGCAGGAAGATCCTCGCGACGGGGAACGGACGCTGTAATCTGACCAACTGTCAGATCGGCAGCGCTTGTGTGGAGTCGTGTTATCGTGGTGAGAATCTCGCCGCCGTGGACGAAGTGCTTCGGCAGTTTGGATATAAGGAAACATGGCGATTCTTCGAATCCCTGGGACTTGTGATGAAGACGAGGGGAGACTATGTCTATCCCCGCTCCGATCAGGCGGCGTCGGTGTTGGAGCTTCTGAATCTGGAATTAAAACATCTTGGCGTTGAGATTCACTGCGGTATACATGTTCAATCAGTTATCCGGGAGGGGAAAGCCTTCGGAATCCGCGCGGAACGAAGCTTCCATGCGGACAGGGTCATTCTGGCCTGCGGAGGAAAAGCGGCATCCGCATTGGGTTCTGACGGGAGCGGTTATCCGCTGGCGAAGACCTTCGGGCACAGTATCGCACCGGTTGTGCCTGCGCTGGTACAGCTCAGAGTGAAAGCACATCCATTTGCCAAGGCATCCGGCGTCCGCACTGATGCCAGGGTTACGGCGCTGATCGATGGCGTACCGGCTGAAGAGGATACCGGAGAATTACAGATCACGGCATATGGGATATCCGGAATTCCGGTGTTCCAGATCAGCCGTCACATAGCATTGGGATTATATCAGAAGAAGCGTGCAGAGGTGGAGCTTGACCTGCTGCCGGAGTATACAGAGGAAGAACTGTCAGGATTGCTTGCGAAGATAACAGCAAACCGGACGGAGCTGACGATCGGGGAGTGCCTTGCGGGAATATTTAACCAGAAGTTGATTCCGCGGATCCTGGAACAGGCAGGAGTGCGGATGCAGACGAGGGTGCCGGAACTGAGCAGGCATAAGCTTAAGGATATCGCAGATCGGTGTAAGAAGATTCGTCTTACGATCCAGGATACGAATGGTTTTGAGAATGCACAGGTGTGCGCCGGAGGAGTGCGGATGGATGAAGTGGACCCGCGGACGATGGAGTCGAAGAAGCGGAAGGGCATCTATCTTGCGGGAGAACTGTTGGATGTAGATGGAATCTGCGGGGGATATAATCTGCATTGGGCGTGGGCAACCGGGTGTATTGCGGGGAAGGCGGTTGTTAGCAGTAGGTGTATGTGATATGTTTTGATTATCAGGGAAATATCATGGCCATGATAAAGGATGATTTTCTCATCAGCATCCGGTTTCTTGTGAAAGAGAACTCAGATGTCATGAAGCTGCTGCTGTTGGCTGCGCTTTCACGTTTCTTTGTTATGGGTGTTACTCTGGTGGGGCTTCCGTTTATCGTACGGACAATCCTTGGACTGTAATTTCAAAGAATTGAATAAATAGAAGATTGTCAATCCACGGGATTCTTTGTATACTATAGTAAAAATATGTCAGGAGGAACACCCGGATGGATATCGTATTAGAAACAGACCGATTGTATTTACGCGAGATGAATCAAGGTGATATGGAAGCTTTATGCAGAATCCTCAAGGATCCGGAGGTGATGTATGCTTATGAAGGAGCGTTTACCGATGAAGAGGTGCAGGAGTGGCTCGACAGACAGATTGCCCGGTATCAGAAATGGGGTTTTGGATTATGGGCAGTCATTTTGAAGGAGACAGACGAACTGATCGGACAGTGCGGTCTGACCATGCAGCCCTGGCAGGACAGGGAAGTGCTTGAGATCGGATATCTCTTCTGCCGGCAATACTGGCATAGGGGTTACGCCACAGAGGCAGCCAGGGGGTGTAAGAAGTATGCGTTTGAAGAGCTTGGAGCCGATGAAGTCTGTTCGATCATAAGGGATACGAATACGGCTTCCCAGAATGTAGCAGTAAGGAATGGTATGGTTAAGAAGGATTGCTGGACAAAGCATTACCGCGGTGTAGATATGCCGCATGACCGCTATGTGGTTACACGGACAGATTGAAAGGGAATCGGGTATATGTAGATGATCACAAAAGAAGCTGTCAACCAGGCGATTGATTATATATTACAGCATATCGAAGAAGAACTGACGCTTGAGGATGTGGCAGGATACTGCCATTTCTCCAAGTATTATTTCAGCCGTCTTTTTAAGGAGCAGACAGGAGAGAGCGTCTATGGTTTTATCAAGAGAGTGAAGCTTGAACAGAGTGCGTTCCGCCTCAAGACGGAACAGGACCGCCGGATTACAGAGATTGGAGCGGATTACGGCTATAGTTCGTCGAATTACAGTTCGGCATTTAGGCAGCATTATCGGATGGCCCCTATTGATTTCCGAAAGAAGAGTTACCGGCGTTCCATGGAGCATCCCTTTTTCCATCACGAGAGCTGGCAAACAGAATCTTTTGAAATGTGTGACAGTAAGATCACGATTGAAGAGATACCGGATTATTATGTGATCTATGAGAGACGTTTCGGCAATTATGAGAATCTGAGAAGAAACTGGGATACATTTATCCATAAATACCGGGAGTATATCACAGAGGAAACGCTTCTTTTAGAGCGGACCTATGACGATCCCGCGGTGACGTCTGCCGGACACTGCCTGTATGACATCTGTATGAGCGTAGGGGAAGATTGTCCGCTTGGACATACGGCGAAGATCCGGGGCGGGAGATGTATCGTGTATCATTTCAAGGGATATGCGAAACAAATCTATGCGGCATACCAGACCATATTTCTGGTGTGGCTGCCGAGAACATCCTATGAATTGGACGCGGCGAAAAGCTTGTTTGACATCTATCATGAGGTGGACAGCGAGACAATGTATATGGAGCTTGATATCTGTGTTCCTATAAAATAGTAGGCAAGAATTCAGAAGTATATAATCAGATTCTTTCTTATAATGAATGAGATCAGTAAATGGATTCATGATAAGGAGGAATTTTTTTATGGACTTAGTGCAGATGAAGCAGAACACGGCAAAGATGATCTTAAGATTCGCGATACCGGCGATCATATCTATGATTCTCACATCACTGATCACAATTGCGGATGGATTCTTCATCGGGAATTATGTGGGGAAGGAGGGAATCGCGGCAGTCAATCTGGGACTTCCGATCATATACTTGTATCTGGGAGTGGGCCTGATGGTTTCCATCGGAGGCGTAGCGATCGCCGGAATGGCGCTTGGGTCCGGTGATATGCATACGAGTAACCAGGTATTCAGACAGACGATCCTGACGACTCTTGTACTCTCAGCGCTTATCAGCTGCACCATGATCTTCTGTTTTCAGCCGATGATGAATATCCTGCACGCGGACGGACGGGTATGTGGTTATTTTAAGGACTACTATCAGATCATGCTTCTGGAGCTGCCGGTGATGGTGGTCAATTCTTCTTTTGGAATGTTCATCCGGGGAGAAGGGAATCCAGAGTATTTCATGAAGGTCAGTGTGCTGAATGTGGCGCTGAATATCCTATTAGATTATGTATTCGCGGATCGGATGCATATGGGAGTTGTCGGGATTGCCGTTGCGTCTCTTCTTGCGGCATTGGCTTCTCTTTGCTGTATTCTGTATTTTTTCGTCAGAAAAGCGAAAGTCTACCGTCTGGGGCGGTTTCATTTTTCTGTAAGAATCTGTGTACAGGCGATTCTTAACGGAAGTTCGGAGTTTATTGGGGAGATGTCCACGGGGATAGCCATGTTTGCCTATAATTTTGTGATTATGAGAAGGATTGGGGCAGACGGCGTGACCGCATTTACGATCGTTGGGTATGTGGCGTATGCTTTCAGCATGGTCATCGTTGGATTTGGACAGGGCGCAAGCCCGCTGATCAGTTTCGCCTATGGTGCAAAGGAGAAACTGCTTGCCGCTGATATCCGGAAACGCACGAACCGGTATGTTTTTGGCTCGGGCGCTGCCGTATTCCTTCTGATGGCGGCAGGAATGGAGTGGTACAGCGGTATATTTGTGCAGAATGAGAATGTCGAAGAGATGGTGCGGTCCGGAATGCTGATTTTCATGCTCTCGTTCTTCTTTTCCGGCGTGAATTCTATCACTTCGTTTTATTTTACCGCGACGGGGAGGGCATTCGAGTCGGCTGTGATCTCGGCGCTAAGGGGACTGATTGTGTTGTTGATCTGTATCTTCACACTTCCGTATCTCTTTGGCATGACGGGGGTGTGGATGGCGGCTCCGGTGACGGAGGCTGTGACACTTGGAGTAACGGTATTCTTCCTGCACTTCCGAGACGGTTCAGACAGATACGCGCGCTCGCAGCGCTGATTCGTGTAAATCCTATCATAAGCCCCGTCTGTAACGGGGCCTGATTAATGCCGTATTACATGTTCTGCTATATCACAGAAACGGTAAAAGATATCAATATAGACATCTATGATCTTAACACAATATTGCTTTATGATATCACCGTCATAGTCATGTGTCAGGCGATTCCTTACGCTTAGCATTTCCATCCATATATCGTCTGTGATCAGTTCCGCCTGAAATGCTTTCCGCAGTACCTCGCGCGGTGAACCTGCCACGAAGTCTGTGATTGCATAGTGCTGTACCAGAATGTCCTTCATGACTTTCCAGCTCAGGTCAAAAGTGATACTGAATTTCGCACTTGTTCCGCTCAATACGAAGGAATCGCTCAGATCCCTCTCTTTTGCTTCATTCAAAGCGTCAAGTGAATTTTTTAAGGATTCAAATCTCTTCGTAAATTTTACGTCCATACTCTCTGATATCCTCCATTAATAATATGTTCGTACAAGTATCGAGATCTACCAGATCTACGGTATACAGGGTTGGTATGTTCTCGATATCTTCTGATAGCCGGTCAAAATCTTGGATTCCGGATACGGCGATATCAATGTCGCTGCGTTCTCTGGCAGTTCCTTTCGCTCTTGAACCGTATAAGATTACCTTTTTTACAGAATGTCTCCGGCAAATTTCCGTTACTGTATGAATTACTTCTTCTGCGCTCATAGATACCTCTCCATTTATCGTACCTTAATGGACAGAGTCCATCCTTCTTTCTCAATTATAGGCTAACCGGATATATTTTACAAGAAGAAGCTTTGTTTCCTGAAAAAGTATGGTATAATTGGATAACATAGAGGTGAAGGAAATGGGGTTAAGATTAATCCCTGCTTATGGGCATGTGCCGGAAGTGGAGCAGCTTTTTACAGAATATACGCAGATGTTAATCGCCGGTGATCCGGCCTTTCAGGAGTATCTTGATATTCAGAATTACGACGGGGAGTTAGAGCATCTGGAAGATAAATACGGACAGCCTGACGGCCGGCTGTACCTGGCATATTATGATGAGAAATTGGCCGGATGTATCGGGTTAAGGAAGATTGACGGAGAGAATTGTGAGATGAAGCGGTTGTATGTAAGACCGGAGTTTCGCGGTAAACGTATCGGGAATCAGTTGATCCGGCGGATCATAGAAGATGCGCGGAAGATCGGATATTCTTATATGCTGTTGGATACACTGCCGTTCCTTGAGAGTGCGGTCCGCCTTTACAGGAAATATGGGTTTTATGAGATAGACAGCTATAATGACAGTCCGATGGATGCGTCCATCTATATGAAGATGGAATTGTAAAGATTCAGATTTTAAGGTTGTGATGAGAATGAATAAGACGTTTAATTCAGATGGATATTGTGATCCGGAGTTACATTATATGGTTGATATATCTAGCCGCTTAGAAGAAATAAAAGATATGATAGATACCGAAAAGTATTTTACGGTTAATCGTGCCAGACAATATGGCAAGACTACGATATTATTTGCCCTGACAGATTATTTGAAGGATGAATATGAGGTCGTGTACTTGGATTTTCAGACTATGAGTTCTCTGGCGTTTGAAAGTGAGCAGTCGTTTGTTGCAGCTTTTTCAGAAGAATTGTTGGATCTGGTCGATGAATTTTCGGAGGGTATTGAAGAGAAACTTTCAGCTTTTGCAGATCGATCAGCGCAGATTAATTCGCTTCAAGCACTTTTCAAAGTTATGAAGAGCTGGTGCAAAGAGTCTGAAAAGAGAATTGTCCTGATTATTGATGAGGTAGATACTGCTGCAAATAATCAAGTGTTTGTCGATTTTCTGGCACAGCTTAGGGCATGCTATTTGAAGAGAAGAAGAATACGCACATTCCAGTCCGTAATTCTTGCAGGAGTCTATGATGTGCGCAGTATCAGAGGAAAGATTCGTCCAGAAGAAATCTATAAGGAAAATAGTCCATGGAATGTTGCGGCAGATTTCCTTGTGGATATGAGTTTTTCAAGTAAAGATATCGTTGGAATGCTTGAGCAATATGAGATGGACCATCATACCGGCATGGATCTGGCTGAGATTGCGAACCTACTCTATGACTATACATCTGGTTATCCTTATCTGGTGTCACGGCTCTGTAAATTAATGGATGAACGGATTGCAAGGGCGACGGGATCGGAAGATAGAAGCAATATATGGACAAAGGCGGGATGCTTGTCTGCGGTAAAGATGCTATTGGAAGAAAATAACCCTTTGTTTGATTCATTGATAAACAAACTGTATCAATTTCCGGAATTGAAAGCCGTCATCTCACGTCATCTTTTTCAAGGTCAGTCCATTGCATATGATGCAGACGATCCTATTGTCAGAAATGCAAGGATGTTTGGTTTTCTAGAAGTTCATAATTCTATGGTACAGATTGCAAACAGGATATTTGAGATCCGTTTGTATAATAGATTCTTGTCAAATTATGAAGAGCAGAACAGTGATATAAACAAAGGAAGTGAGGGAAAGAAATCCGTTATAAGGAGTTACAGCATGAGTATAAGAAAAGCAAGAACAGAAGATTTATCAAGGATAGCTGAGATATTTGTTTTTAATAACAGGATGAATTTCTTCCCGATATTTAAAGATGAGGGATTTTCGTTCGGTGAATTACAGGTTGTTCCATTGATCGATAATTATTTTAGGAATGGGGAGATAATCAATAATATCTATGTATTTGATGACGGGATAATAAGAGGATTTATTCAGATGAATGAAACTGAGATCTGCAAATTATACGTTGATACCTTTTTCCAAAGCAAAGGAGTGGGAGGCAGGCTTATGGAGTATGCGATCAAGGAACTCCATGGGGATCATCTGTGGGCGTTGGAGAAAAATACCAGAGCGATTATGTTCTATCAAAGGCATGGTTTTTCTCTTACCGGTGAGAGAAAATATGAGGAAGGAACAACGGAGTATCTTGTTGAGTTGGCTCATCATCGTAAAAATGATTAGAAACTGCACGGAAGGCGAACGATCTGACACAGGAGCAGTTAGCCGAAAAACTGAATGTTTCGAGGCAGTCTATTTCAAAATAGGAGAGCGGCCAGGTAATTCCGTCGGTAATTTTCGCAGAATTGCTGATTGCGACTGCTATTGTGATCTTTATATGTGTCAGCAAATTAAGTAAAAAGCAGTAAGAATATAAGAGAACTCCATCTACTTTCTGGTTTGATGGAGTTTTTCGATTTATATTATTATTTTTGTAACATTTTTCAGTTTCAGTAGTTAATAGAGTGAAGGAGGTGAAGAGGGTGGAGTTTGGAGACATTTATCAGACTTATTTCAGAGATGTCTTTTTGTATTTATGCAGTCTGTGTGCCAGTGAGAATGTTGCGGAAGACGTAACGCAGGAGACATTCGTGAAAGCGCTTAAGGCGATCGACACCTTCGACGGTTCCAGGGATATACGGGCATGGCTCTTTACAATTGCGAGGAATACATATTATACCTACTGCAAACGTCAGAAGATCTATGCAGACAGGGAATTAACGGAGAGTACGGCGGATGTGCAGGTCGATTTTGCAGAACAATTAGCAGATGAAGAAAGTGCCTTCTGTATCCACCAATTCCTTCATTCTATGGATGAGCCATACAAGGAAGTATTCAGTCTGCGGGTGTTCGGTGAGCTGTCCTTTGACAGAATAGGCATGCTTTTTGGAAAGAGCTCCGGATGGGCCAGGGCTACATATTATCGAGCGAAAAAGAGGATATATGAGTATATGGAGGCGATGGAAAATGAAAAAGATCAGTTGTAACATAATCAGGGATATTCTTCCGTTATATCTGGATGAAGTTGTCAGTGATGATACAAAAGAGCTGGTAGAAGAGCATCTGGAGACTTGTGATGCCTGCAGGACGGAAGCCGATATTTTAGGGCGTAATATTACTTTGCCAACGAACAGGGTTATCAAGCTTTCTGATGCAGAAGTAGTGAAAAAGCTGAAAGGCCGATTCTTAAGAAAGAAGGTCCTCGTCTCGATCCTGTCAGTCGCGGCGGCTATTGCAGTTATGATAGGGATATATGCTCTTATGACTATGAAGAGTTCCTTTATTCCGTATGACAGCACGAAGATCCGGATCAGGGAAGAAGACGGACAGATCTACGCCAGCTATCACGGAGATAATCTTGCCGGTTCGGTCATTGTGCATACAATGGCGGTAATAGACGGGGAAGAACAGGATGTGATGATCTTTGGCTATTATGAAACGCTCTGGTCCAAATATATCGAATCGATATTTAAGAAGTTTCAGGATGACAGCGGAATCGTTGGTTTGGGAGATTGGCCAGAGCTTGACAGGATCTATTATGCGGAATTTGATCTAGGTTCTTATCTGGATTCTTGCAATGATTCTACGCCGCCAAAAGAATGGGATTCCGAATATATGATAGAGAGGTCGGAAGTGATTTGGAGCAGGTAGGGGAAAGATCTGAGATTCGATAATTCATATTGTCTATTAAGGATGTTTTATGATAAGATAGAAGAAATTCATTGAAAATATATTAAAAAACACATGCAGATATTATCGGAAAGATACCTGCAGAAGCATGGATGCAGGCATATGAAGATTTGTTTTCGGCAGAATATTTGAATCAAGAATCAGCGCAAAAGAGAAAAGAAGAACGAGCCAAGCGGGCATGTTTGCATGCACATTTGACGACTACCGCGAGGTCTTTGACTTAATATTAGCGAGATAGCGAAATGAGCGAGGGGGCACTTTATTTATGGAACGAGAACTAAAGTGGCTAAAGAAATACAATGATGATGATTGGATTTATGAAATCGATGAAGGTAATACTGCTCGTTTCGTTCTTGGAGTTACGGGCGACAATCCACTTGTATGCTTCGGAATCAACACCAGCACAGCAGAGCCTTTGAAGCCCGATGCTACTTTACAGCGGGTAGAGAGATACGCTTATAAACATGGATATGATAGCTGGATTATGCTGAACGTCTACCCTCAAAGAGCCACAGACCCTAAGCACCTTCATATCACGTTAGACCAATCGTTGCACCAAAAAAATTTGGAAGTGATTGACAAGGTGCTTAAAAAAGGAGATTTAAAACTCTGGGCTGCATGGGGAACTTTAATTGGTGTGCGGCCATACTTGTGTAATTGCTTGAACGATATTAAAAAAATTGCATCGGTTAATAATTGCAAGTGGTATTCGGTTATTGACGGAATACCGGTACACCCTTTGTATCGGGTTAAAGGTTTCAAGTTGTATGAAAGTGACCTGATTCCATTGTCCATATAGCAACGAAATCCCGCGGAGTCCTTCTTTCCAGACTTCTGGCTTCCCGCAGTGATTTCCTTCCCCATATACAGATATGGGGAAGGTTTATATACAAACGTAGTATTGCAGATTAATCAAGGAAATAATTTCATTCTGCATATTTTCAACTACTTCAATCCGGATTCTTCCAATCGCATGACGCATTCCGCCGAAGTCAATGTCTGGAAATAATTTTTCTATCAGATGATTCAGCTTGGGTGATGCACCCATGAGCGCGATTGTAAGCGAGCGGATATCGATCTGTTCCAGAATTTCTCTTAACTCATTTTTCGGGATGGATGATATCTGCTCAAAATCTGTAATTTTTTGCGGCTGTATCTTCGGTTCCAATAGATCATTGATTGTAACGCCGTATATTTTGGAAAGCTCTAATAAGATCTCTATATCAGGAATTGCCGTTCCCGTTTCCCATTTTGATATTGCCTGTCTGGATATGTCCAATCTTGCTGCCAGATCATCCTGAGTATAGTGATTGGTTTTGCGCAATAATTGTAAATATCTTGATATTATCTTTGTATTCATGAAGATTCTCCTCCCGTACTCCCGCAGACGCAACGGGAGCTTTGACTGTTATTATAAAGCATACCGGAACAAGAAGAAAGAGTTTGATAAGTGCAAAATAGCAATTATTAGTTGCTGTATTCCATTTCCCAGATAAATGCAGTATAATGAAGACAGACAAAGACTCTGCGGCAACTGCTGAATGTGTATGCAAGCCTGTCTGGTGCGTTGTTCATGGGAATAAGGATCTTTTAGAGGAAAAATTTCGTGTGACCAGTATTCGGGGAATTGACCTGATACTTATGAGGATTCGTGAGAATTTGTATCTGGAGTAATGGAGGTGAGACGTATGGGCAGTTATCTGAATCCCGGGAACAAAGGATTTCAGGAAAGTTTGAATTCTGCAATTTATGTAGATAAAACGGGCTTTATTGAGAAGATGAACGCCGTCTTGAATACCCGGCAGAAGTTTATCTGCGTCAGCCGTCCGAGACGGTTTGGCAAATCTATGACGGCGGATATGCTGTCTGCTTATTATGGACGGAGTGAAGATTCTGCAGACTTGTTTGATGATTTGATGATAAGCCGAACAGAAACTTATAGAAAACACTTGAATCAATATGATGTCGTTAAGATTAATATGCAAGAGTTCTTGAGTGCAACACATCATATGGATGAAATGCTGTCCATGCTTTCACGGTATCTTATTTTTGATCTTATAGAGTATTTTGCAGAGATTCGTTTCAGAGATGAGCAGAATTTGATTCAAGTAATGAAGGATATTTTTGCCAAGACAAAGCGTCCATTTGTCATTCTGATCGATGAGTGGGACTGTCTTTTCCGTGAATATCAGGAAGATAAGGACTCTCAGAAGAAATACCTTGATTTCCTTCGCGCATGGCTGAAGGATAAGGACTATGTGGCTCTGGCTTATATGACGGGAATCCTGCCGATCAAGAAATATGGTTCTCATTCTGCGCTGAATATGTTCACCGAGTATTCGATGACAGATTCAGGGGACTTGGCCGAATATTTTGGATTCACGGAGATTGAAGTCCGGGAACTTTGCGCAAGATACGAGATGAGTTTCGAGGAAACGAAGGCCTGGTATGACGGCTACAGACTGGTAACACATACGAAGGACGGGGATCTATGCCGTTATATGTATAACCCCAAGTCGGTAGTAGAAGCCATGCTCCGGCACAAGTTCGGCACCTACTGGAACCGGACGGAGACCTATGAAGCGCTCAAGATCTATATCCAGATGGATATGGACGGATTAAAAGACGCGGTAGTCCGGATGCTGGCAAGAGAAGAGATCCAGATCAACACAGGAACCTTCGAGAATGATATGACAACCTTCGCATCGAAGGATGATGTTCTGACGCTATTGGTACATCTGGGATATCTGACTTACGACAGCAGGGAGGAAGCCGTGGCGATTCCCAATAAAGAGGTGTCACAGGAGTATGTGAACGCGATCAGTACCATGGACTGGCGTGAGGTGATCCGTTCCGTGGAAGCTTCCCGGAAGCTTTTAGAATCGCTGTTGGAGATGGACAGCGAAGCTGTGGCGGAGGGCATCGACCGGGCACACAAGGAGATCTCGATCCTTAAATATAATGATGAGAATTCTCTGAGCTGTACCATTAATCTTGCGTTCTGTTTTGCCCGGGAATATTATACGATCATCCGGGAACTGCCAAGCGGGAGGGGATTCGCAGATATCTGCCTGATCCCGCGCAAAGTGCATATGGATAAGCCGGCTGTAGTCATCGAGCTTAAGTGGGATAAAGCCGCTGCCGGGGCGATCGCAGAGATCAAGGATAAGAATTATGTGGATGCGCTGAAGGATTACGAGGGCAGTCTGCTGCTTGCGGGGATCAGCTATGACAGGAAGACGAAGACTCATAGCTGTGTGATTGAAGCGGTAGAGAAAGGAAGATGACAGAATGGAACAGCATACCCTTACTGAAATTATTACAGAACAGACAAAGAGGGCTCTATGGGAAGTGAAAAATGTGATAGAATGTGTTCCCGACGAAATATGGGATAAAAAGTATTGTGATATGCCATGTTGGAAACATGTCTATCATATGTTGCATTCATTGGATTTATGGTATATTAATCCAAATGATAATAATTTTCGAGAACCTCTTATACATGAACCAAATTTGAATAATTTGGATAAAGTTTCATACAAAAAACTTTCGAAAAAAGAAATAGCATCTTATTTTTCTGATATTGAAGAGAAGATAACGTTGTATTTATCTGGATTGACGGATGATGAGTTATTAGATTATCCTCCGAATTGTAAATATTGTAAATTTACCTTGATATTAGCACAGTTCAGGCATTTGCACAGCCATATGGGGATGATAATGGGGTTTATTATTGATGATTCAGGATTATGGCCCAAAGTTTTAGGTTTGGAACAGCCATTTCCCAAAGGGAAATATAATAAATATCTGTAAGAGCACTCTCGGAAACTCAATAGAGAATAAGCAGGAAAGGGTTGAGTTTCAGAAATGAGAGGGATAAGGGATGGATGATTATGGGGCTTGAGCAGTCCAGAGAGCATAAAGAATAAAAATGTGCATGACTTTAAAACCTGTCGGAAAACAGGCCTGAAAGAATCCAGAAGCAGGAAACTTGGTTTATGCCACTGCCTGCACCTGCTGTTTATAGCGGGCATCCAGATGGATGCAGATTCCAATCATGGTTGTCATGAAAGAATAATGCTCCTTTGTGTGTATGAACATACGGTGCAGTCCGTAATCATTGAGGATGCGGTTGTTGATACGTTCCGTGGCGGTGCGTTGATTATAAATCTTCTTATAAGCATCTGTGCCGCGGGGGACGTCGGTGTAAAGCCGGATATCCCATTCGGGCCGGGTTTTGACGACTCTCCCATATTTGGAATCGGTGCAGGAGTTTTTACATTTGGAACAGTGATCTTTCCCATAGGGGCAGCGCCACATGAGGTAACCGCTGGATCTGTCATAACCGTTAGGCTTCATGCGCAGTTTTTCCTGACATAAGGGCGTTCCATCTTTGTCAATGGTGATGGTATCAGGAATTGTTTTTGGCCGGCCGCATTTGTCGTTCAGGTCGATGAAGGCCCGTATTCCCCTGCTTTTAAGGATCCGGTAGGTGGGGTAATTGTCCATTGCAGAATCCAGGCACATATTCGAGGTGGAAACAGCCGGCATATGTTTTTCCAGTTCATGGAAAGCGACAAGGAAATTGACCGAATCATGACGCTTTGCGCTGGTAAAACGCAGAAGCAGGGGGAGATCTGTCCTGAGTTCACTGTTATAGCAGGATAATTGGAACAAAGTGTAGCCGAAGTAATATTTTTCCAGGTCGCTGTCCCAGCCCCAGGAAGCATCGGGGTCGGGGAAATGCCGCAGGTTTTCCGGTGCGCCAACCCTGTGGTGCCCGCGTGGGCAGGCATGGGTATGCACGGCGGTGCCGTCTCCGGAAACCGTAAGGTGTTCCCTTGGTATGAGACCGGATTCCATGGAAGGCAGGACAGCCACGTGATAGAAGAAGCGCTGCAGCCGCCCTTCAAAGTTAAAAGGGATATCCTTCCCGCTCATGAGCCGTTTTTCGATAGATTCTGTGATTTTGGGCTTTGCCTCCTGTGCTTTCTGTTTTTTGCCTTTGGGCTTATCCGGCTTTTTGGTGTTCCAGGAAGCCGGAAGCAGTTTGTCCCGCGCATATAAGTCCGTTGGCGGTGCAGTCCAGAGCCTGTCCATGAAGTCAAAATAAGAACCGAGGGGCGGCAGGGAATCCGTAGTGCAGCCGATGAGAGCGGCAAGGAGGCGGTCATGTTTGAGCCTGTCGACCCAAAGGGTAAGGGATAGCTTGGCCAAACCTTCTGAAAATAGAAGAAAGAAAAGGATAAAAGACCTTAAGATTTGTGGCTGGTTCTTAGCGGGCCTGCCAGTGTTGGAGTAAAAGGGCAGAAGGAACTCCATGGCCTTATCGGTATCGAAAAGGCGGAGTTTCTGCCATGGTTTCCAAAGCTCCGTATGGAGCCGGACTCTTTCAGAGGAATCGAAATGGACTTTGGATTCGTTGAGAAAGTACTTGTAATCTTGCATGGACTGCCAGTACTTGATCATAAAGTGCACCTCCTAGTAGTTTAGTTTAATGCTGTGCGTGTGGCACAGACGCTTCTTAACTACAAGGGGCGCGTTTGGTGACTGGCGTATATGGTCACCAAACGCGCCGCACATTTTGACTTATATGTCAATACTTTTTTGAAAATTTAACAAAAATGTTTTCCGGGATATGGAGGAAAGCAAAAAAGAAGAACATGAAAAAAGAGCGAAAATTCGGGCTTAAAGAGTTTCCGAGACTGCTCTGTAATGGTAATGGAGGTGAGACATATGGGCAGTTATCTGAATCCCGGGAACAAAGGATTTCAGGAGAGTTTGAATTCTGCAATTTATGTAGATAAAACGGGCTTTATTGAGAAGATGAACACCGTCCTGAATACCAGGCAGAAGTTTGTCTGCGTCAGCCGTCCGAGACGGTTCGGCAAATCTATGACGGCGGATATGCTGTCTGCTTATTATGGACGGAGTGAAGATTCCGCAGACTTGTTTGATGATTTGATGATAAGCCGAACAGAAACTTACAGAAAACACTTGAATCAATATGATGTCGTTAAGATTAATATGCAGGATTTTCTCAGTGCGGCGAATGAAATGGACGAGATGCTGCGATTGTTACAGAAGAGAGTCCTTGCAGATTTAAAATACGCATATCCGGAGTATGTGGATGGCGATAATCTGTCGTTTGCAATGCAGGATATTTTCGCTTATACATGCCGTCCATTCGTCATTCTGATCGATGAGTGGGACTGTCTTTTCCGTGAATATCAGGAAGATAAGGACTCTCAGAAGAAATACCTTGATTTCCTTCGCGCATGGCTGAAGGATAAGGACTATGTGGCTCTGGCTTATATGACGGGAATCCTGCCGATCAAGAAATATGGTTCTCACTCTGCGTTAAATATGTTCGCCGAGTATTCGATGACAGATTCAGGGGACTTGGCCGAATATTTTGGATTCACGGAGAATGAAGTCCGGGAACTCTGCGCAAGATACGAGATGAGTTTCGAGGAAACGAAGGCCTGGTATGACGGCTACAGACTGGTAACACATACGAAAGACGGGGATCTGTGCCGTTATATGTATAACCCCAAGTCGGTAGTAGAGGCTATGCTCCGGCACAGGTTCGGGACTTACTGGAACCGGACGGAGACCTATGAAGCGCTCAAGGTCTATATCCAGATGGATATGGACGGATTAAAAGACGCGGTAGTCCGGATGCTGGCAAGAGAAGAGATCCAGATCAACACAGGAACCTTCGAGAATGATATGACAACCTTCGCATCGAAGGATGATGTTCTGACGCTATTGGTGCATCTGGGATATCTGACTTACGACAGCAGGAAGGAAGCCGTGGCGATTCCCAATAAAGAGGTGTCACAGGAGTATGTGAACGCGATCAGTACCATGGACTGGCATGAAGTGATCCGTTCCGTGGAAGCTTCCCGGAAGCTTTTAGAATCGCTGTTGGAGATGGACAGCGAAGCTGTGGCGGAGGGCATCGACCGGGCACACAAGGAGATCTCGATCCTTGAATATAATGATGAGAATTCTCTTAGCTGTACTATTAATCTTGCATTCTATTTTGCCCGGGAATATTATACGATCATCCGGGAACTGCCAAGCGGGAGGGGATTCGCGGATATCTGCCTGATTCCCCGCAAAGTGCATATGGATAAGCCGGCTGTAGTCATCGAGCTTAAGTGGGATAAAGCCGCTGCCGGGGCGATCGCACAGATCAAGGATAAGAATTATGTGGATGCGCTGAAGGATTACGAGGGCAGTCTGCTGCTTGCGGGGATCAGCTATGACAGGAAGACGAAGACTCATAGCTGTGTGATTGAGAAAATAGAGAAAAATGCAACAAGGGGATAAGGCTGCAAAAGCCAGCCTTATCCTCGATCAAGAGCTTAAAAAAGCTTATTATTCAATTTTTATCTCCAATGAATCCAACAGACTGACCACCTCGGGGAAGGAGAACTTCGCCTGTCTTAACTTATTGGAAGGGATGTCGATCACATAACCTTTCGCCTCCCTGAAATCTGCCTTGCGGACATCGCATCTGAAAAACTGCGTAGCTTCTAACCTGCAGTTTCTAAAATTACTTTCCTGCAAATCACACTCCTCAAATATACTTTCCTGAATCACATTGCCGGAAAAATCGAATTTTCTGAAATTCATCTCTATAAATGAGTTATATTTTAAGCAGCAGTCTTCGATTCTTTCGATTGCGTAGGTATATTTTCCAACGGGAAGAAGACCGTTCCAACTGTGTATCCCGATCAGATTGCATTTCTTGAAGACCGTATTTTTAATCTCGGAATATTGAGAAGTCAAGCTGATGATATTACAGTTGTAAAAGCTGCAGTTAACAAAGTGACAATGATTGATGGTACAATCTTCGAACGAACAATTCTCGAAGCTACAGTCAATGAATTTGCAATATTCTTCTGTAATACTCTGGTATTTCTGGTCTTTTATGAGCCGTTCCTCATAGCAGGTTACCTGCATATATCTGTACCTCCTTCTAGAACACGTTGTATTATAAAACAAGCCGTAGTATCATGTCAACATACTATTTAACTTCAATATTATTATGACACAAAAAGGCGGTGCGGGCTTGGCAGAGGCGTTGCGGGATGATACAATGGTATAATGAACTTGCAATCGAATACCATCTGAGAGGGAATATCTATGATACGAATCAACCAGTTAAAACTTGATATCCATCATACAGAAGCAGAGTTGAAGGCAAAGGTCTGCAAGGCACTGCGCATCCGGGAGGATGCGCTTCTTTCCTGTACGGTCAGGAAGCAATCCCTGGACGCGCGCAGGAAACCGCAGTTATCTTATGTCTATACCATAGATGTGACGGTGAAGAAGGAATCGGAGATCAAGAAGCACATGAAGAGACAGAAGGCCTCCAACATACAGTTTGATCCCAGGGAAAAGGTATATTTCGCAGAGGCTTTGGGAACACGGGTGCTGAATCACCGGCCTGTTGTGATCGGGACCGGCCCGGCGGGGTTATTCTGCGGATACGAGCTGGCACGTCTTGGGTACTGTCCGCTCCTTCTGGAGCGGGGCGCGTCCGTTGAAGAGAGGATGAAAGATGTAGAAGCGTTCTGGGCTTCGGGGGTGTTAAATCCTGATTCCAACGTACAGTTCGGAGAGGGCGGCGCGGGTACCTTCTCGGACGGGAAGCTCAACACCATGGTCCACGATCCCGAAGGCCGCGGCGCGAGGGTTCTGGAGATATTCGTGGAGAACGGCGCGCCAAAGGAGATATTATATCAGAGTAAGCCCCATATCGGAACGGATATATTGGCAGACGTGGTTAGAAATATGCGGGAATTCATTATGGAACATGGCGGGGAAGTGAGATTCCATACCCAGGTGACGGACATTCTTACTATAAAAGAAAAAAATGAGGAAAAGCTACGCGGACTTTCCGTGCTTCATTCTGGAAACAATGGAAAATTATACGGTCCTAGGACATTAGATCGGGAAGATGCAGTATCTATGGCGGGCGAGGATCGAATTGAAACAGAGGTTGCCGTCCTTGCTATCGGCCACAGCGCCAGAGATACATTTTCTATGCTTTCGGACCGGGGCATCCCTATGGAAGCCAAGTCCTTTGCCGTGGGAGTACGCATGGAACATCCGCAGAGGATGATCGATCTCGCGCAATACGGGACGGCGGACGATCCGGCGCTTCCGTCTGCCGCTTACAAATTAACAGCGAACCTTCCAGGCGGCAGAGGAGTGTACACCTTCTGTATGTGTCCGGGCGGTTATGTGGTAAATGCATCTTCCGAGGAAGGGAGGCTCGCGGTAAACGGGATGAGTTATCATGCAAGAGACGGCGTGAATGCCAACAGCGCCGTGGTGGTAACGGTCACGCCCGAGGATTATGTGCATTTTACTGCAAAGCAGGCCGACCGCGGGAATGCGCCTGCATCAGAGGCGCATGGCGGCGCAGGCGATAGAGCCCTTGCGCTTGCAGGGGTTGAATTCCAGCGCAGGCTTGAGGAAGCCGCCTATCGGGCAGGTAACGGCAGGATTCCGGTTCAGTTATTCAGGGATTTCTGCAGCAATCATCCATCCACAGGCCCCGGAGAGATCTTCCCGCAGATGAAAGGCGGTTATACATGGGGGAATGTGAGAGACATTTTCCCGGAGGAACTGGCGGACGCCTTAGAAGAGGGGATCCGTTCTTTTGATCGCCGTCTTCACGGCTATGCGCGCCCGGATGCGCTCGTCTCGGGTGTTGAGAGCCGGACTTCGTCCCCTGTGCGGATCCTGCGGGATGATACGCTTCAAAGCAGGCTTGGCGGGCTCTATCCTTGCGGGGAGGGCGCCGGGTACGCCGGAGGGATCACGTCTGCGGCGATGGACGGACTTAAGATCGCGCAGGCGATCGCAGGAGAGTACGTTCCCCTGTTACAATAATTCTACATTTTCGACAATTGTCACACAGCTTAAGAAATTTTTAATGTGATAACTCTATACACCGTTTCTGAAATGTGATAAAATGTATTGAGTTTTTTAGATAGAGAAAACGAGGAGGAGTACATAATGAAAGGAACAGGAAGCAAGAATGCCTGGGCTTTGTTTCTGTTTATGTTAACAGGAATCGTACTTGGAGGCTTCATCGGTATGCTGGCAGAGGGAGTTCCGGCGCTTAGCTGGCTTAGTTATGGACAGGCCTTTGGGCTGGAGAATCCCATCGTATTGAACTTGGGGATTCTGGTGCTTACGTTCGGCCTGTCAGTCAAGATCACGATTGCAAGTATCATCGGCGTGGTCCTTGCTATCATTATTTACCGTTTCTTATAGATCTGATACGAGTGTCGCACGAATCCAAAGATAAGATGAATCAGTCTAATACTATCAAAGAGATACCTGAATTGGAGCGTCCTTACGAGAAATGCGAACGGAGAGGGGCGGCGTCTTTAAGTGACGAGGAGCTTCTGGCTGTTCTGCTCCGTACCGGCACCCGCGGGGAGAATGCCCTTGCATTGGCACGCAGAATCCTGTATCATGCAGGGGAGACCGGGATCTTAGGTATCCATCAGTTCAGCATGGAACGGCTGACGGCGATCAAGGGCATCGGCAAGGTGAAGGCAATCCAGATTTCCTGTATCTCGGAACTGGCGAAGCGTCTTTCCAAGGCCTCCTACCAGGAAGCCTTATGTTTTTCCGAGCCTGGAACCATTGCCAGATATTATATGGAAGATCTGCGTCACGGGAAGCAGGAGCAGATGAAGCTTCTGATGCTGAATACCAAGTCAAGGCTGATCGGCGAGACGGATATTTCCAAAGGAACGGTGAACGCGTCCTTGATCACGCCGAGAGAACTTTTTATAGAGGCGCTGCAGAAGAGTGCGGTGTACATTATTATTATACACAACCATCCCAGCGGAGACCCGACTCCCAGCCGGGACGACCTGCTGATCACCAAGAGGATTTTTGACGCGGGCAGCCTGATCGGAATTGAATTGTTAGACCATATCATTATTGGCAATAATTGTTATATGAGTTTTCGGGAAGAGGGCATGCTATTAGAAAGGATCTAGTCAGATGGCGAGGAATGTATACGGCCTTGATCTCGGTTCCTATGAGATCAAGGTTTATGATAAAAAGAGAGATACCATATGGAAAGAGAAAGATGTTATTGCGCTTAAGAACGGACGCGATATTTTTGCGGTAGGTGACGATGCGTTTCTGATGTACGAGAAGTCGCCGTCCAATATCGAGGTTGTGTTCCCGATGAAGGAAGGCGTTATCTCCAGATTCCACGATATGCAGTTTTTGCTGCAGAATCTGCTGAAGAAGGACCGGCAGTTTGCCAGAGGTTCTGAGTATGTAGTCGCCGTCCCTACGGATGTGACAGAAGTGGAGAAGAAAGCGTTCTTCGATCTGGTCATCCATTCGACGGCCAAGGCCAAGGAAGTGAATATTGTTGAGCGTTCTATCGCTGACGCCATAGGGTTGAATCTGGATGTGCAGAATACCAAGGGCGTGTTTATCGTGAATTTCGGCGGCGAGACTACGGAACTCTCGGTGATAGCCGGAGGCGGTATGGTCATGAACCGTCTGCTCAAGATCGGAGGCGTCACCTTCGACCAGGCCATCATCAATCTGGTGCGCCACAGCCATGATTTCCTGATCGGAAGGCATACGGCGGAGGTTCTGCGCAAGAGCTTTGGGATCTTCACCAGTGAGATCGAGTCCATGCTCACTGCCGCAGGGCGCGACCTGATCACGGGTGTTCCTATGCGCAAGGGGATCTCCATCAATCTGGTTAGGCTTGCCATGAAGGATCCGCTTCTCCAATGCGTGGGTGCGATCCAGTCTCTGCTTGACCGGACGCCGCCTGAGGTACGCAAGGCCATCAACGAGAACGGGATCTTCCTTACGGGGGGTGTTGCGCACACAGCCGGGCTTGAGATGTATGTGGAAGAGATGGTCGGGATCACGACCCGCGCTTCCGTGGAACCGGATATCTGCGCAGTATCCGGGCTTAAGAAGATCATTCAGTCCAAGGAACTGAGGAAATTCGCATTTTCCATGATCGATGAGAATTATAGGTGGATGAGATAAGTATGAAGAATAAGAGTCAATCGTCTTTTTCAAGTAAATACTGGCTGATCATCATCTCTGTTGTCTGTGTGATACTGCTTGGGATAGAGCGGTTCACAGACGGCGGCGGGCCGTTGCGTTTTATCGCCGGTTACACGGTGATCCCCATGCAGGAGGGGATCAGCTACGTGGGTCGTTTCATGAGCGACTTATCGGATAATTTCGAGACGCTGGATGAGATGAAGAAAGCGAATGAGAAGCTGCAGTCCAAGGTGGATGAGCTTACCACAGACAATACGCGGCTTCGGCAGGAGCAGTATGAGCTTGAGAGGTTACGGGAATTATATAAGCTGGACGAGAATTACTCGGATTATGAGAAGATCGGCGCCCATGTGATCGCCAATAACGGCAGCAATTGGTTTGCGACTTTCACAATCGACAAGGGAACCCTGGACGGAGTCAAGGTAGATTCCAATGTCCTTGCCGGCAGCGGCCTGGTTGGGATCGTCACGGAAGTAGGACCCAATTATGCCCAGGTAAGATCTATTATCGACGATGCCAGCAATGTAAGCGCTATGATGCTGTCAACCTCCGATACCTGTATGGTCAGAGGAGATCTGGAACTGATGTCGGACGGGAGGCTGCATTTCGAGAAGCTTCCGAATAATGACAATGTTGTAGAGCCGGGGGAACAGGTTGTGACCTCTCATGTCAGCTCCCGTTTCCTTCAAGGGCTGTTCATCGGATATGTCAGTGATATTGACGTAGACGCCAATAACCTCACACGTTCCGGCTATATTACGCCGGCGGTTGATTTCAGCAAGCTTCAGGAGGTTCTCGTCATCACGACGACGAAGCGGGAGATGACAGGCGGCGAAGATGCGGGTGAAGGAGAATAGCCCATGAAGAGAAAGCTTATCACATTATTGATCATTCTGGTCTGTTTTTTGCTGGAAAGCTCGGTTTTCCACAGATTGTCTTTTGCGTCGGTCAAACCAAACCTGCTGATCGTCGTGACCTCTTCTTTTGGTTTTATGCGCGGGAAGAAGGAAGGAATGTTTGTGGGCTTTTCTGCCGGACTGTTGGCAGATCTGTTCTGGGGAAATGCATTAGGCTTCAATATGCTTTTATATGCTGTGATCGGTTACATGAACGGTTCGTTCAAGAGAATGTTTTATGATGATGACGTCAAGCTTCCCATCGTGCTGATCGGGGCCAGCGAGCTGGTATACGGCCTGTCTACCTATGCATGTGTCTATATGCTGCAGGGAGATTTTGCATTTTTCTCATATCTGTTTGGTATCATCCTGCCGGAGCTGGTGTATACAATCCTGGTGACGCTGATACTGTATCAGATCATATTACACATTAACAAGAAACTGGAAGCAGAAGAACAAAGGAGTGCAAGCAAATTTGTATAGTTTATGGGAACGGATCAAAAATACTGTGTCCAATATCCTGCAATCGCGGATATTCGTCCTGATCATTGTATTCTGTGCCTTATCCGCAGTCCTCGTTCAGAGGATCTTCTATCTGCAGATCGTAAGAGGGCAGGAATATCTGGATGATTATAAGCTGCAGATACAGAAGACCAAGGAAGTCCAGGGAACCCGCGGCCATATCTATGACCGCAACGGGAATCTTCTGGCTTACAATGAGCTGGCTTACGCGGTTACCATAGAAGATACCGGTGAATATGACAGTATCAGCCATAAGAATAAGGAATTGAACAGAGTGGTCTCAAGCGTGATCCAGATGGTAGAATCGAACGGAGACACGGTGATCAATAATTTTGGGATCATCCTTGATAACAATAACAATTATATCTATGTGGCGGAGAATAATACCCAGAGGCTTCGTTTTATTGCGGATGTTTACGGGAAACGGACGATAGAAGAGTTAACCGAGAAGCAGCAGAACATATCCGCGGAAGGGCTGATCAAGCATCTGTGCACCGATGAGATCAACGGCTACGGCATCGACCAGAAGAAGATGGAGAAAGCAGACGTACTGAAGCTTGTGAATATCCGCTATGCTATCGCACTGAACGGTTATCAGAAATATATTGCGACTACTATTGCCGAGGATGTGAGCGAGGAGACGGTTGCCGATGTTATGGAGAATCTGGATGATCTTCAGGGAGTCAATATCGAAGAGGAATCCATGCGCCGCTATGCGGACAGTTATTGCTTTGCCAACATCATCGGCTATATCGGGCAGATTTCCCAGGAAGAGTATGACGCTCTCAGTAAGGAAGAACAAAAAGAACGGGCCAAGACGGATATCATCGGCAAATCCGGTCTTGAGAAGACGATGGATTCTTATCTTCAGGGGAAGAAGGGTGAGATCAAGCTGTATGTCAACAGCGTGGGGAAGGTGATCGAGACCGTCAACGAGAAGGAACCCAAGGCCGGCAATGACGTCTATCTTACCATAGATGCGAACCTTCAGAAAGCGGCTTATCATATTATCGAACAAGAACTGGCAGGTATCCTGCTGTCCAAGATCCAGAGTGTGCTGGATTATGACCGGACGCAGGTGGAGGACGGAAGCGATGTGATCATCCCAATCGGCGATGTCTATCATACCTTTATCAACAACGACGTGCTGGATATGAATCATTTTGGCGATGAGGATGCCGGGGCTGCGGAGAAGGAAGTCAACGGGGCTTTCACAGCAAGGAAATCAGCAATTCTGGGCGAATTGTCAGAGCTCCTGGCTGATCCGAACGCCGGGGCATACCGGGAACTTGCGAGGGAGAATCAGGCTTATCTGACGTATATTGTCTCAGATCTTCTGACGAATAATACGAAGATCATCATGTCGGACGCTGTTGACAGGAACGACGCCACCTACAAGGCATGGAGGGATGACGAGAGCATCAACGTGTATACGTACCTGAACTATGCGATCTCTCAGAACTGGATAGATACCTCCCTGTTAAATTCATATGTATCATCCGACGGAGATTATTCTGATTCCAGTGAACTTTATCAGGGAATGATCGCTTATATTGTGGATCATCTTGATTCTGACAACAGCTTTGATAAGCTGGTATACAAATATATGATCAAGACAGGATCCATAACCGGCCGGCAGATCTGTATGATGCTCTATGAGCAGGGTATCCTTGAATATGACGAGGATCAGTATAACAGGCTGAACAGCGGTGAATTCGGCGCTTATGATTTCATCAGGGGCAAGATCGAGACGCTTGATATCACGCCGGGGCAGCTGGCATTAGAACCTTGTACAGGCTCTCTTGTGATGACAGATACCCGTACAGGTGAAGTCCTTGCCTGTGTATCCTATCCTGGTTACGATAATAACCGCCTGGCCAATGCCATGGATTCAAACTATTATAACAAACTGGTGACAGATCAGGCCCGTCCGTTTTATAATAATGCGACCCAGGAGAAGACGGCTCCGGGTTCCACTTACAAGCCGCTGTCGGCAGTTGCCGGTCTGACGGAGGGCGTGATCGAGACGGGGACTTACCTGCCTTGCGGAGGACTCTATGAGAAAGTAGATCCGCCCCCGAGATGCTGGATCTATCCCAATGCACACGGAGGACTGAACGCCTCAGGCGCAATCCAGCATTCCTGTAACTGTTTCTTCTATGAAGTGGGATACCGTCTGAGTCTTGAGGAAACTGCGGTGGCGCAGGATACTTCCGAGAATTCGCAGGGGCAGAATACAACCAGACATTATTCCAGCGCCCTGGGTCTTGAGAAATTAAAGAAATATGCAGAGGAATTCGGCTTGGGAGAGACTTCCGGACTGGAGATACCGGAATCGGATCCGCAGATCTCTGATGATTCTTCTGTTCCGTCTGCCATCGGACAGGGGACGAACAATTATACGACAAGCCAGCTTGCAAGATATATTACCGCGATCGCCAACAAGGGGACCGTATTCAAATTAAGCCTGCTTGACAGGGTTGCTTCCGTTAACGGCAAAACCATCAAGGAGTATGAACCGGAGGTCCGCAATACGGTTAAAGATGTTGCGGATTCTACCTGGACATCGGTTCATGAAGGAATGAGAGGCGTAGTAGTTTCCGAACATGGAGATTTATTTCCGAATCTCAATGCGAGTGATATAAAACTGTCTGGAAAGACAGGAACAGCACAGCAGAGTAAGACGCACCCGGACCACGGACTTTTCGTCGGATTTGCCCCCAGCGATAACCCGGAGGTGGCGTTCGCAACGCGTATAGCGAACGGATACAGTTCTACATTTGCCGCCGAGGTGGGGAACGCTGTACTTGAATACTATTATGAGATACGTCCGGCAGAGGAGATCATCACCGGAAAAGCAGCTAAGATCAAGGTATCACAGTCAGGAGGAGATTAAGGGAAAGGATGAGTGTATGTGAAAGATCCGGTACTCATTAAGAGTAACAGATACGGTATTACGATTTATTTCGATCCGGATATGCCTTACGAGGAACTGCTGGCAGAGGTCCGGCAGAAATTCCGGTTATCCGCACATTTTTTCGATCATGCGGATATGGCTGTAGAATTCGAAGGCCGTACTTTCACAGATGAAGAGACGCACCTTATGGCGGAAGCCATACAGGATGCAGCCAAGATACAGATCTTATGTATTATGGAAAAAGACACACTTACAGAAGAGCTCCACAAGAGAATGCTGGATGAAAGCCTGGAAACGTTCCATGAGAGAGACGGCCAGTTCTATAGGGGTACACTAAGAGGAAAACAGATTCTGGAATCTGAGACAAGCATTGTGATCGTCGGCGATATCGAGGAGGATGCCATCGTAGCGTCTAAGCAGAATGTCGTGGTGACCGGCACTATTTACGGTACCGTGATCGCAGGCGCCGCCGGCAATTACGATGCGATCATCGCAGCACTCCGGATGAGGCCAAGGAGGCTTCGCATCGGAGATATTGAAGTGAAACCAGTTATAGGAGGGAGTTATTCATGGGCGAAGTTATTGTAATTACATCAGGAAAAGGCGGTGTCGGCAAGACGACGACAACTGCGAATCTTGGAGCCGGTTTATCGAAGCTTGACAAGAAGGTAGCTGTTATTGATACGGATCTGGGGCTTCGTAATCTGGACGTGGTCATGGGACTTGAGAATCTGATCGTCTACAATCTGGTAGACGTGATCGAAGGCACCTGCCGTCTTAAGCAGGCGTTGATACGGGACAAGAGATATGAGAATCTCTATCTTCTGCCCTCGGCGCAGACCAAGGATAAGACGGCGATCTCTCCCGGACAGATGAAGAAGCTTACATCGGAGCTGAGGGAAGAATTCGACTACATACTTCTGGATTGCCCTGCCGGGATCGAGCAGGGATTCATGAATGCCATCGCCGGCGCTGACCGTGCGATCATCGTGACGACGCCGGAGGTATCTGCCATCCGTGACGCCGACCGGATCATCGGTCTTCTGGAGAGCAACCAACTGAAGAAGAAGGAGCTGATCATCAACCGGATCCGCATGGACATGGTGAAACGCGGCGATATGATGACGGTGGACGATGTGACAGAGATCCTGTCTATTCCTCTGATCGGAGCGCTGCCTGATGATGAACAGGTTGTGATCGGCACGAATCAGGGGGAACCGGTGATCGGCCTTGACTCCAAAGCCGGTACGGCATATATGAATATCTGTAAACGGATTACAGGATTGGAGGTTCCGTTTATGGAGCTTCAGAGCAATTCAGGATTCTTATCAAAACTTTCCGGTCTTTTTAAGAAGGATTAGGAGGGCTGTTATGTTAAGGAAATCATCGGTTTCAATTGCCAAGGACCGGATCAAGGCGCTGATCATATCAGACCGGGTACACTGTACGCCGGATGCTTATGAGAATATATGCCGGGAATTATACAGCTCTCTTTCCAAATATATGGAACTTACAGAAGATGATTTTCGAGTAGATATTAATCGGACACAGGTTATTATTACATTTGCAGGAGAAGAAGCGTGAAATTACCATTACCAATATTTTCAAAGCCATATCATCTGAGAGATTACCGGTTCAACTTGGTTTTAACCGTATTCGCGTTGTCTGTGATCGGTGTGCTGGCTGTCGGGAGCGCTAAGGCGGTCAATCAGCCGAAGCAGATGATGGGCGTTGCGATAGGACTCATTATTATGGCGATTACATCCCTGATCGATTATGTATGGATCACGGATTTTTACTGGCTGATCTATCTTTTTTCGGTGGTCATCCTCGGCGCCGTGCTGGTGATCGGGGATAATGTAAACGGGGCGACCAGGTGGATCGATCTTGGATTTACCACGTTCCAGCCGTCGGAGCTTGCAAAGATTCTGTTGATATTATTTTTTGCCAAATTTATCGCGGAGCATGAGGATGATATCAATGATGCCGCAACCCTCGTCAAATATGCCATACTGTCGGGAATTCCGCTGGTACTGATCGTTATCGAGCCGAATCTTTCAACCACGATATGTACAACGCTGGTCTTATGCCTTCTGATCTATGTAGGAGGCTTAAGCTATCGGTTTATCGGAACGGTATTGGTGATCTTGATTCCCGTGGTAGTTATATTCCTTGCTATTGTCGTGCAGCCGAATCAATTCATTCTTAAGGATTATCAGCAGAAACGTATCCTCGCGTTCCTGAATCCGGAAGAATACGCGAGTGACGAGGGATATCAGCAGAAGAATTCTGTTATGGCGATCGGTTCCGGCCAATTGACAGGAAAGGGACTGAACAATAATACTACGACTTCCGTAAAGAACGGGAATTTTATCCTGGAACCTCAGACAGATTTTATCTTTGCGATCATTGGCGAGGAACTTGGCTTTACAGGAAGCTGTATAGTTATTGCGTTATTGTTATTAACTGTGATACAATGTATAGTAATAGGGACACGATCGCAGAACCTGACGGGGAAGATCATAGGCTGCGGAGTGGGAGGGCTGATCGGCTTCCAGAGCTTTATCAATATCGGAGTAGCTACTCAGCTCCTGCCAAACACAGGAGTTCCGTTACCCTTTGTCAGTTATGGGCTGACTTCGCTTGTGAGTCTGTATATCGGGATCGGACTGGTCTTAAACGTCGGGTTACAACCGAAAAAATATCAATAGAGGAGGGACAGACATGAATATAGGGTTGATTGCTCATGATTCTAAGAAGACTCTGATGCAGAATTTTTGTATTGCTTACAGAGGAATCCTGAGCAAACACAATTTATATGCGACCGGGACTACCGGCCGTCTGATCGAAGAGGTTACCAATCTAAGCGTACACAAGTATCTTGCCGGACCGTTGGGGGGGAAGCAGCAGCTTGGAGCGCAGATTGCACAGAATGACATTGATGCGCTTATTTTCTTAAGAGAACCAACGAACCCCAAGCCGCATGAACCGGATGTGAATGACGTGATCCGGCTGTGTGATATGTATAATATTCCGATGGCTACGAACCTTGCCACCGCAGAATTGATTGTTTTAGCAATTGACAGAGGAGATCTTGACTGGCGTGAGATGTATAGATAGATTTAATCGGTTGTTGGCCGTTATCCTGGCAGCTTTCCTTGGCGTCCTGTCTTTATCGGGGTGCGGACAGGAAGAAGAGGTGACGGCCGCTTATGAGACAGAGAATTATAACAGGGATATTTACAGAGGAGGATTATTCGCGGAACAGTTATGCGTTTCCTCCGGAGACGTCGCACTTGCAGGAGCGCCGGATACTTCGGTCATGCGCGCTTCGGCTCTTTTTGACGTGGAGCATCAGAAGGTCGATTTCGCCTACAATATGTTTGAACAGCTATATCCGGCCAGCACAACGAAGACCATGACGGCGCTGCTTGCCATCAAGAACGCAGACTTGTCTTCCATAGTAACGGTGTCTGCCAATGCGGATTCCAGGAATTTTGCTGCCGACGAGACAACGTGCGGGATTCAGGCAGGAGACCAGCTGTCTCTCCAGGATCTTCTGCGCGGCCTTATGATGGTATCGGGGAATGATGCGGCGGTGGCGATCGCCGAGTATATAGCCGGAAGTACAGATGCCTTTGCACAGATGATGAATGACGAGGCTGCAAGACTCATGGCGACACATACACATTTCGTCAATCCACATGGGCTGCATGATATAAACCACTATACGACGGCGTATGATCTGTATCTGATCTTCAATGAATGTATCAAATACGATGCGTTTATCGATGTGATCGGCACCAATACATTTACTGCTTCGATCACCGGGGCAGACGGCCTTGTCCGTCAGGAGCATTGGGAGCAGACGAATTTCTATGCGGCGGGGCTTGCAGAGCAGCCAAGGGATGCCGTAATCATAGGCGGGAAGACAGGCACGACTACGCCTGCCGGGAATTGTCTGATCCTGCTTGAAACAAGCGCGCAGGGAAGCCCGTATATCTCCGTTATTATGGGGGCAGATACCAAATCCCTGCTTTATCAGAATATGACTGCCCTGATCAACGGGATACCGGTAAGTGAATAATAAGAAAGAGGGGCATCTTATAGGCAAGATACCCCTTTTGTTGTTAGGAAGAACGGATTCTTCCATACATGCTGATGAGATATAAGCCGCACAGACCAACAAGTGTATAGATTATGCGGGAAAGCCATGATAGATTGCCAAAAAGAAAGGCGACCAGATCAAATCGGAATATTCCTACCAGAAGCCAGTTGATCGCACCTATGATCACAATTGTCAGAGTTGTATTGTCAGACCATTTCATGTGAGTTCCTCCTTTCTTAATGTGCTGCATTTAGTATGGCTGTTACATGAATGGATTATGCATACGGAAAGAGAGATTCCTGTAGGATGAGTATAGAATTACCTTATTATCCATATTCTGAATATTTGAAATGCAAATACGGCGAAAAAGTATACAAGCTTCCAGTGAATCTGCCTGTGAGCTGTCCAAACCGAAGGATGGGAGCGGGCTGTGCCTATTGTTCGGAGCTTGGAACCGGATTTGAGGCGATGGAGCAGATCATCCCTGTCGCAGAGCAGTTAGAACAGACCCGGATCTATATTGAACACAGATACCATGCGCGCAGATTCATTGCTTATTTCCAGAATTATACGAACACGTATCTGGAATTGGACAGATTTGCTTCTTATATGGAAGAAGCAGCGAAGCTCTCATATATTGCCGAACTTGCGGTGTCCACGCGCCCCGATTGTATTTCCGGCGAATATCTGGAGATTCTTGCGCGTCTCGGCCGGCAGTATGGGAAGAATATCACGATTGAGCTTGGACTTCAGACCGTCAACTTTCATACGCTTGAGCGGGTGAACCGCGGACATACTCTGGCAGAATTCATCGATGCAGTTCTTGCTGTACATAGGTTTGGATTCGAATTGTGTGCGCATGTGATATTGAATCTGCCGGGTGATCAGCTCCTGGATGCCGTTGAGACGGCAAAGGTGCTGTCGGCGCTTAAGCTCCAGACTGTGAAGGCGCATTCACTTTATATTGCGAAGAATTCGCCTCTGAGTGACGCATATGAGAAGGGCAGTATCAGCCTGTGCTCCAAGGAGGAATATCTTAAGAGGCTGACAGCATTCCTGGAATATCTGGATCCTGGTATTGCTGTGGAACGGCTTTTTAGCCGTGTTCCTAAAAAGGACTCCGTTTTCTGCAACTGGGGATGCAGTTGGTGGAAGCTTCGTGACGAGCTGTTGGAGCTTATGGCAGATACACACAGCTATCAAGGAAAACACTTCCATTATCTGGATGGTTCGGCTCTTAAGAGAGCCGGATTTGTGAAAAACTGACGAGGGGGTATTTATTTGACAGACAATAATCCAACCAGTATACAGGCTTATCAGAAAAAATGGCATATGAATATCGGTGTGGTGATTTTTGGCATCATCTTTGTCTATCTGGCAGTCACTGTATTGATGTATCTGACAGAGAACCATATCTCTGCCTATGAGGTGCGGGAAGGATCTATACTGAGGGATAACGCTTACACCGGATTCATTCTGCGGGACGAGGTGGTAGTGCCGGCCGAAGCCGACGGATACGTCAATTATTATGCGCTTGGGGGGAGCAAAGCAGGAGCGAAGACCAAGGTATATACATTGTCCAACAGGGAACTGGAATTCGCAGATACATCATCCGAGGAGGCTTCGAAGCTGTCGGCGGAGGAACAGGCAGCGCTGCTGGTTAAGATCCAGGCATTCAGCGAGAATTTTAAGGAAGGTCAGTTTCAGGATGTCTACACGCTGAAGGATTATGTTGCAAGCGTCATGGACAGCCGGTCAAGCCAGAACCGTCAGGCGCAGCTTGATGCGATGGCGGGGCAGGAGGGAAGCGGTCTCCAGATCTATTCTGCCGCTTCCGATGGGATCATCGTGTATTCCACGGATGGGTACGAGGATATTACGGTAGATAAGCTTACGGAGGACGTATTTGCAAGGAACGATTATACGAAGAAAGAGCTTAAGAATAATGCCAAGGTACGGATGGGCGACCCTGTCTACAAGCTGATCCGGGACGACAGGTGGTCCATCGTCATACCGCTTGATGAGGATATCTCAAAGGAAATGGCAGAGTTAAAGAGTGTGAAGATTCGGTTTGCCAAGGATCATGAGACTGCCACTGCTGGTTTCTCCATACATACGTCAGGGGATATGTATCTTGGAGTTCTGACACTGGACAGTTCCATGATCCGTTACGCGGAGGAACGGTATCTGGATCTTGAATTGATCCTGGAGGATGAATCAGGGCTTAAGATCCCCAAATCTTCGGTTACGAATAAGAAATTCTACATCATACAGGAGGATTATCTCACCCAGGGCGGCAATACGAAGGAGACCGGCGTTCTGGTGGAGACAGGGGAGGAGAATCCGGAATTCAAGAAGGTCAATGTCTACGACCGGGACCAGGATTCCGGCATGGTGTATCTGAATACGGACGCATTTGACGAGGATACGCTTCTGGTAAAGCCGGATTCGGCGGAGACCTGCGTGTTGAATAAGACAAAGAATATCAAAGGAGTGTATAATATCAACAAGGGCTATGCCGTTTTCAAGCAGGTAAATATCCTGTGTGAGAGTGATGATTATTATATCGTTGAATCAGGAAGCGACTATGGGTTGTCGAACTATGACCATATCGCCCTGAATGGGGAAAATGTTAAAGAAAATGATGTTGTATTCTAAAAGGAGTGAGAGACAATGCTAAAAGAAAATCTTGAATACGTTGAAAGCCAGATCCGGGAGGCGTGTGAACGTTCCGGTCGGTTGAGAGAAGAGGTGACGCTGATCGCGGTCAGCAAGACAAAGCCTGTAAGCGTCCTTAAGGAGGCATATGATCTTGGAGTGCGGGTGTTTGGGGAGAATAAGGTCCAGGAGCTTGCTGATAAGTATGAGGAGCTGCCTAAGGATATACGCTGGCATATGATCGGGCATCTTCAGCGTAACAAGGTGAAGTATATTATCGATAAGGTGGAACTGATACACTCCGTCGATTCCTTAAGGCTTGCCGAGACTATCGAGAAAGAGGCCGCCAAGCACAATATCACCGCAAATATCCTGATCGAGGTGAATGTGGCAAAAGAAGAGAGCAAATTCGGGCTGATGCCGGAGGAACTTGACGAATTTGTCTCCGAGGTGGCAAAATTCCCGCATATTCAGGTACAAGGGCTGATGACAATTGCTCCTTTTGTGGACGATCCGGAAGAAAATCGTGGTATTTTTCAGCGCTTACGAAAATTATCTGTTGACATTGCGGCTAAAAACGTTGATAATATTACTATGTGTATTCTATCTATGGGTATGACGAATGATTATACTGTCGCCGTAGAAGAGGGCGCAGCCATGGTCCGGGTTGGTACCGGAATTTTTGGTGCACGGGATTATATGAATAATTAGTACACTAGTAGAAACGGTATATTTGCATTATCACAAAATATAACGGAAGATGGGAGTATTTATTAATATGGGTGTGTTGGATAAATTTTTAGATATCATGAGACTGAGTGATGACGACGATTACGAGGACGATGATTTCTTTGACGATGATTATGAGGACGATTATGAGGAGAAGCCCAAGAAGGGCTTATTCCGCCGTGGGAAGAAGGATTCATACGATGATGATTATGATGATGAAGACTATGATTATGAGCCGCCGGCCAAGTCAAGATCTTCCCGTTCGAACAATAAGGTAACTCCTATGCGTCAGCCGTCCAGGCGCAGCAACGGTGTGAGCATGGAGGTATGTGTAATCAGACCGAATTCTGTGGAGGATGCCCGTGAGATCACGGAGACTCTGCTCAACGGGCGTACAGTTATCCTGAACCTGGAGGGGATGGATCTTGAGATCGCGCAGCGTATCATAGACTTTACATCTGGCGCGGCATATGCGATCAGCGGTAACCTTCAGAAGATATCGAACTACATATTCCTTGTTACACCTACGAATGTGGATATATCCGGAGACCTTCAGGATCTGCTGAATACTTCGTTTGACGCGTCTTCTATGCGCTCCAGGTTTTAGATTATGAACATGAACAAAGAAGAGACATTATTACAGAAAAGACTGATCGAGCTGTCCCGGACTGCGTATATGAGAGGGATCGTTACTTTCAGTGATTTCCTTAATTTGAATGAGTTGAATATCTTACATACTACTCCGAAGAATCTCTTTCTGTCGCAGTATGAGACTTTCGGCGGGTATGGCCTAGCAGAGCGTCAGATGGTTGCTTTTCTACCTGATGCTCTTTCTTACGTTTCTTATCCGTTTCAGATTATTAAGATACAGCCGCAAAACCGGCGGTTTTCGGAAGAACTAGGGCATCGTGATTATCTGGGCGCTGTTATGAACCTTGGAATTGAACGATGCAAGCTTGGAGATATTATGATAGAAGAGGACAACGCGCTGTTGTTTGTAAAAGAAGATCTGGCGGAGTATGTCATGGAACATCTGACACGGATCCGGAAGACTTCCGTTAAGCTTGCTGTTGTGCAGGAACTCCCGGCTTCTTATGAGCCAAGATATGAGGAGATAAGAGGAACGGTCGCATCTGTCCGGTTAGATACCGTGCTGTCTCTGGCTTATCCGCAGTCCCGGAGCAAGCTTACGGCAATCATAGAGAGCGGGAGGGTATTCGTCAACGGGAAGCTTATTACAAGTAACGGTTACCGCCTGAAGGACGGAGATATCATCTCTGTCAGGAAGCTTGGACGTATCGTGTATGACGGCGTATTATCCGAGACAAAGAAAGGACGGTATCTGACAGCCGTTCGAAGATATCTTTAACGGAATGTATTTTTAATAGAAAGGACAATACCAAGAATATGGATACTAAGAATATCATAAACCAGAACGGCCGTTACATCCATTATCTGGCGGCGGTGGTTGGATCTGCCATACTTTTATTGCTGGATCAATATACTAAGCACCTTGTTCTTGACAGGCTTAAGGACCATCCGCCTGTGATTCTGTGGAAAGGCGTCTTCCAATTAGAATATCTGGAGAACCGGGGAGCAGCGTTTGGACTGTTCCAGAACCAGAGGGTGTTCTTTTTCGCCAGTGTGATTGTTATCACGGCTGTGATCCTGTGGTTTTATCTGAGAGTGCCTATGGAACGGAGATTCCTGCCCTTAAGGATTTGTGCCGTCTTCGTGATGGCCGGGGCGTGGGGGAACTGTATCGACAGGATCACGCTTAATTATGTGGTTGATTTTCTGTATTTTAAACTGATTGATTTTCCTATATTCAATGTAGCGGATATCTATGTTACGGTGGCTGCATTTGCAGTGGCGATCCTCATCTGCTTCTATTACAAGGACGGGGATTTTGAACGGATCATGCGCCGCTGAGAGGGAGGATGTTTTGAAAGAATTTTACATCACTGAGAATCAGGATGAGGAACGCATCGATCGGTATCTGGCAGAGATGCTTCCAGACTGCTCCAGGTCTTATATCCAGAAGCTCATCAAGGAGAAGCAGGTCTGCGTCAACAGGCTTCCCGTTAAGGCGAGCAGCCGCCTTCTGCCAGGAGACCTGGTGACGGTTACGATTCCCGAGATCAGAGAGCTGGATATTGAGCCGGAAAATATTCCGCTTGACATCCTGTACGAGGATTCGGATATCATCATTGTCAACAAGCCCAAGCAGATGGTCGTGCATCCGGCGCCCGGGCATTACAGCGGCACCCTGGTCAATGCGTTAATGTATCATTGCCGCGAGGAGCTGTCCGGGATCAACGGCATGATGCGTCCTGGAATCGTGCACCGGATCGATATGGACACAACCGGATCGCTGGTGGTCTGTAAGAATGATATCGCCCATCAGAGCGTTGCAGAGCAGCTGAAGGTACATTCTATCAGGCGGGTCTATGCGGCGATCGTACACGGCAGTGTCAGGGACGACGAGGGCACTGTTGATGCACCGATCGGCAGACATCCTGTTGACCGCAAGAAGATGAGCATCCACGCAAAGAACGGAAAACGGGCGGTTACTCATTACAGGGTCTTACAGCGCTTCCAGGGCGGCGGCAAGACCTGCGGCAAATACCCGGCAGGATATACTTATCTGGAATGTGAACTGGAGACAGGCCGTACGCACCAGATCCGCGTTCATATGGCAAGTATCGGTCATCCGCTTTTGGGGGATCTGGTCTATGGTCCGCATAGGTGTCCGTTTCCCGGCCTTCAGGGGCAGACGCTCCATGCGAAGACACTGGGACTGATCCACCCAAGAACAGGGGAATATCTGGAGGTAGAAGCGCCTTTGCCGGAGTATTTTACAGATTTGTTAGCTGGCTTATAATATTATAGGATAATTTTGTGTTAAAATTATTCGATAATTCTATACAATTCCGGTGAATTATTATATAATATAGGTATCATTAATGAATAGGAGTGTGATTTGCATGGCAAAAACGAATACTATTATCACGATAGGCAGGCAGTATGGAAGCGCCGGCAGAGAGATTGGCTATAAAGTTGCAGCGGATCTGGATATTAAATTATACGATAAAGAGATGCTTGACCGGGCGGCGAAGGAGAGCGGTATCTGTCAGGAATTATTTGAGACACATGATGAGAAGCCAACCAACAGCTTCTTATATTCTCTGGTAATGGATACCTATTCTCTTGGCTATACTTCCGGAAGCTATACCGATATGCCGATCAACCATAAGGTATTTCTTGCGCAGTTTGACGCCATCAAGAAGATCGCGGAAGAGGGACCGTGTATCCTGGTAGGACGCTGCGCCGATTATGCGCTGGAAGAGTATGATAACGTGATCCGTCTGTTTATCCATGCAGACATGGATGCGCGAATCAGGAGAATTGCCCGAATCTACGACCTCACGGATTCGAAAGCCAAGGAATTGATCGTTAAGACAGATAAGAAACGGGCAAGCTATTACAATTACTACAGCAATAAGAAATGGGGAGCTGCTGACAGCTATGATTTCTGCCTGAACAGCTCCATGCTTGGTATTGAGGGTACTGCCAAAGCCATTGAGGAATTGGTAGCGTTAAAAGAGAATGATAAGGATAAAAGGCTGTAATATGACTTTTTGATTCATCATCTTATATGTGGGATCCGTTCGGGCCAGCCCTGAATATTCCCGTTCAATATGGCCGTGAACATCCGCTGCTTCGCTCCGGAATGCTCGCGGTTCAATTGTGCTGTGAGTTCCTTGGCATACTGTCTCTTGGTATAGCCATCGATGGGGCAGCGGCTTGTGACCACCGGAAGCCGGTACTTGTTCCGGAATCCGATCACATCCGCTTCGTCTACAAACATCATGGGACGGATGACGGTCAGTTCCATGCGGTCTAAGTAACTCTTGGGTGAGAAAGAGTAGAAACGCCCTTCAAAGAGCAGCGAGAGCAGCATAGTCTCTATTATATCATCCTTGTGGTGCGCATACGCCACTTTATTGCATCCCATCTCCTTTACCGCCTGATTCAGCGCTCCTTTGCGCATCTTGGCGCAGAGGGAGCAGGGATTGCTCTCCTTGCGTTCCTCGAACAAGATATGGGCGATATCCGTCCTGACGATCTGATACGGGACGCCAAGGTCCTTACAAAGCTCTGTAACAGGTGTAAAATCACATTCCGAATATCCCAGATCCACTGTGACTGCGCTTAGCCTGAAGCTCTTAGGATAGAAGCGTCTCAGACCGTGCATGGCATACAGAAGGGTCAGGCTGTCCTTGCCGCCGGAGATCCCAACGGCAATATGATCGCCTTCCTCGATCATAGTATATTCATCAACGGCCTTCCGTGTATAGCTTAAAAGTTGTTGTAATCTCATAGTAAATGATATCGATCCTTTCCTAAGATTCCCGTAACCTGACGGCTGATGCGGCCTTGCGGCGTCTGTCTTCATCAATCGCCGCATAGTGCTTCTTAGTAGTATTCACATCCTTGTGACCAAGGACGTCGGCAACGAGATAGATATCTCCGGTCTCTTTATACAGAGAAGTACCGTAGGTACTGCGAAGCTTGTGGGGAGTGATCTTTTTATTGGGCGTCACTTGCCGGGCATACTTCTTCACCATGTTCTCCACTGCCTGAACGCCCATCCGGCGTCTCTGAGAAGACAAGAACAGGGCGTTCTCGTGGCCGGAGAGGGGAGTAACCGCCTTACGGCTGCCTTCGATATATTGCTCAAGGGCATCCGCAACCTCATCACCGAAATAGACAACCATCTGATTGCCGCCCTTTCGGGTAACGGTGATCCCGTTATTCTTGAAGTCTACGTCATTCAGATCAAGACCGACGCATTCTGATACACGGATCCCGGTTCCCAGAAGCAATGTCAGGATCGCCAGGTCACGTTCCCGTGTCTTATTATAATAGGTAAGGGCCTGACCGGTTAACTGGCTTCCGCAGTTCTCTACGAAGTCAAGAAGCAACGCGACCTCATCCGTATCAAGCCGGATGATCGCCTTATCGTGAAGCTTTGGCATATCCACCAATAAGGTTGGATTCTTAGAGATGATCTGATGCTTGTAATAATAATTATAGAAGCTCCGCAGTGCAGACATCTTCCTTGCAAGTCCCTTCTCGCCGTTGGTGATCAGTTCGGCTTCACGCTCATAGACCTTCAGATATTCCATATATTCCTCAATATCCACCGGCTCAAGCTTCTCAAGATCGTCAACCTTGAACTGGTCTATGGTATAGTCCTTGTATACAGGATTATTCTCCATCAGGAAATGGAAAAAAATACGGACGTCATATGCATAATTGATCCTGGTCCTTGACGAAGACTTCGGTTCGATCGCACGGAAATAATCCTTCGCAAACGGCGGCAGCGTCTTCAATACCTCGCGAAGACGAATCGTCTGATCGATCTGTGTCTGTTCATGATAAGTTTTTGTATCAGCCATAGATGATACCTCCTTATTAATTGATTAATCCCAGGCTGATTATAACATATCCGGCATTTCTTGTCTATATCTTTTGGAAAAATCGGTATTTGTCGTATAGATTGTTCACACCTATGGCGCAGGTGAACGATCTTATTCATATCCATAATAAGACACCATCAAATATTCCCCAGCCCGAATCTGATCAGACTTAAGCCCATTGATCTCTTTAATCTCATCGATATAGTCATAAACCGACTGATTCCTCGCATCCATATATTCCTCGGCAATACTCCATAGAGAATCCCCGGTAGAAACCTCAATACTCGTATAATACTTACACCTGTCCAATACACCGGATCCGCGCTCAGTTGCCGTATTCTTTATATGTGCATCCACCGGATCATCCGGCAGGATCACACTGAGCCCCAATGCAAAGATACTGACGATTACAATGAGCAGCAACCGCTTAATGAACATTCTATTATCCCTTTTCATTCCTGACATACATGAATCTTGTCTCCTCATTCCTAATTCCCCCTATCATTTTCAGTTATCTTGTTACTTATCTTGTTACAAGACTAATTATCTCACTCCAGATGTCCAGAAATCTGGACAATCAGTACATATTTTCGCGCGAACAACCGTTCTTTTTACATTATAGAAGCCGAACAACTGTTTGTCAATACTTTCCGGGGAAATTATCGAACGTATTTTCTAAACATTTGTTTGCTATTTGGCGGATATTGTGGTAAGATAATATTATGATACAAGCGTCAAAGGTCAATCTTTGGGATGCGCAAAACACCGATTGGAAAAAGGAGGTTTCTATGGGACAAGGTAAGATAAGTCCAAAGCAGAAGGAAATATTAGAATATATCAAATCACAGATATTGGAACGGGGCTTCCCGCCCGCAGTACGGGATATCTGCGAGGCGGTCCACTTAAAGTCTACTTCTTCGGTCCACTCTCATTTAGAGACGCTTGAGAAGAACGGCTATATCCGCCGTGATCCGACCAAGCCAAGGGCAATTGAGATCCTGGATGATTCATTTAATTTTATGCGGCGCGAGATGGTGAATGTTCCGATCATCGGACGGGTTGCCGCCGGCGAACCTATACTCGCAGAACAGAATATCGAGAATTATTTCCCTATCCCGATGGAGTATATGCCGAATAGCCAGACCTTTATATTGAAGGTGAAGGGGGAAAGCATGATCAATGCGGGGATCTTAGACGGTGATTTTGTTCTTGTCGAACAGCGCGCTACCGCACGCAACGGGGAGATGGTGGTTGCGCTCATCGAGGACGGCGCTACGGTGAAGACATTCTATAAAGAGGACGGCTATATCCGCCTGCAGCCTGAGAATGACACAATGGATCCGATCATTGTGACGGATCTGCAGATCCTCGGCAAGGTGATCGGTATCTTCCGTTTCTTTGATTAGATGTTGAAAAAGCAGTTATGAATAGAAGTATACTCTCCCATTCATAACTGCTGTCTGATCAACTTATCATTCAATTTATAATTCGTCTATATTCTCGATCTTGCGTCCGTCGCTCCAGATACGTTCCAGATGATAGAACTCCCGATTCTCCCGGTCGAATACATGTACGACCACATCGCCGTAATCCAGAAGAACCCAGTTGCCGGAACGCAGCCCTTCCCGCTGTATCTGTGAATGTCCGGCCTCATGCATCTTCTCTTCTACATTATCAACCAACGCTTTTACCTGGCTGTCATTGGAACCGTTTGTAATAATGAAATAATCTGCAAGAGGCGAGATTCCGGAGATATCAATGATACTGATATTCTCTCCCTTCTTGTCTTCAAGGGCGCGATACACGATCCGCGCCATTTCCTTAACGTTATCCTTATCCATACTGTTCCTCCTTTTCTTCTCGTTTACTTTTATAATATAAATATGTTTTTTCCGTCATAGGGTCAATGGGTACGTTCATACCAGTCAGATATTCAAGGGAATCCTTAAGGATCCGGTACAGACAGGCATCTATATCTGTAAATGCCAGCTTGCGGACTTCCGCCATATTAGGCAGTTCTTTTCTTCCCGGCTCAATATAATCGGCAATATAGATGATCTTATCAAGCAGGGACATATGGGGACATCCTGTAGTATGGCTTGCGATCGCATTGATGATATCCTTATCCTTGATATGGTATTTCTTCGCGGCAAGAAAAGCCCCTAACTTGGCATGGAGGAGGCTTGGATTCTCCTTCTCTACCTCCGATACATTCAAATGATATTTCTTACAGAGCTTAATCTTCGTGTCGCCGGAGAGGCACTTGGCACAGTCATGGAGAAGACCCGCGATCAATGCCTTCTCAATATCCTCGTCATAGCGCATGGCAAGAGATGCTGCTGTGTACATTACGCCCAGCGTGTGTTCATATCTGTCCTTGTCAAGCTCCGTCATCATTTTACGTCTGATCTTAGTAATCTTATGATTCATAGCTGCCGACCTCTTCTCTGTACAGATGATTTTCCAGGATATAGTCATTGACCGGGGCAGGAACCCAGTCCGCAATGCTCTTCCCCTCCTTCACGGCCCTGCGCAGTTCATGGGAAGATATCTTGATAAGCGGCGTGACCAGAAGTCTTATCCGCGCGCGGTAAATCTCGTTAAGCTCATGGATCTTCTCTTCCATCGCCTCTCTCGTATTGATCTCATCCCGGTAAGCGGCCAGTATGGTGCAGGTGGGGAAGATCCGCTCCGGATGCCCCCACTGATCGATCATAAAAAGGGAATCGGCTCCTATGATAAAATAGAATTCATCCTCCGGATAGATCCCTTTGAAATATTCCATTGTACTGTAAGAGTAAGAGACGTCCCGGCGGTTCGCCTCATACATCTCAAGCCGGAAATTCCTGTGCGGCGCGATGGCAAGACGCACCATCTCCGCACGGTCTTTGATTGCAGTTCCGTTTATAGAAGTCTCCTTATGCGGAGGGTTCCCGTTGGGCATGTACCAGACCCTGTCAAGTCCAAAGGCCTCATAGGCCGCCTGCCCAAGCATCAGATGTCCGTTGTGTATCGGATCAAATGTCCCCCCCATAATTCCAATCTTCATAACTCCCAACTCCATTTCGTGATTACGTATGCCATTTTATTAAGGAATCCTCTATGGCAGCTCTATCTTTTTATTATTGTTTTTTCCTTCTCTGTACAGGACGATCTTCTTGCCGATCACCTGCACTACCTGGGAATGGGTCCGCTCTGCCAAAGTCTGGGCTAACGTGCGCGGGTCATCCATGCAGTTCTTCAGCACGCTGACTTTAATAAGCTCTCTGGCCTCCAGTGCCTCGTCAATGGCCTTGGTAAGTTCGGGCGTCATGCTGTTCTTCCCAATCTGGAAGATCGGGTCCATGGTCATCGCAAGCCCTTTCAAATATGCTCTCTGTTTTGTCGTCATCTTCTCTCTCCTAGCCCTACTTGTAATAGTCAAATTGCAGTCCATACATCCGTACGGTATCACCTTCCTGTATCCCCGCCGCTTCTAATTCTTCGAGGATACCCGTATCTTTAAGGAACTTCTGGAAGAAGGCGAATCCCTTCTCGGAATCCAGGTTAGTGTAACCAAGCATCTTCTCGATCTTAGGTCCCTCGACCACATACACGCCGTCTTCCGGCTTAACCGTATACGGCAGGTTCTCATAGATCAGCTCTTCTTCCGGGAAATATTCCTGTGCGAAGACAACCGGAGCCTGATCCGTCTCCTTGAGCTTCTCGGCTACGGCATACAGAAGCTCTCTGATCCCCGCTCCCGTCGCTCCGGAGATCGGATATATCGGGATTCCTTTCGGTTCAAATTCTGCTTTCAGGCGTGCGATTGGATCCTCGCCGTCCTGGAAGATCACATCGATCTTATTAGCCGCAATGATCTGCGGCCTGCCTGCAATATCCGGATTATATGCCTCCAATTCCGCGTTGATCTTGTAGATATCCTCTACCGGATCGCGGCCTTCCGTACCTGCCGCATCTACAATGTGGATCATCAGCTTGGTTCGTTCAATATGGCGCAGGAACTCATGGCCAAGACCGACCCCCTCCGAAGCGCCCTCGATCAGCCCGGGAATATCCGCGATCACGAAACCCTTTCCGTCAGGCAGATCCACCACCCCTAAGTTCGGGTTCAGCGTGGTAAAATGATAGTTGGCAATCTTAGGTCTTGCATTCGTCACGCGGGAAAGGAAGGTGGATTTGCCCACATTAGGGAATCCTACAAGACCTACATCCGCGATCACTTTCAGTTCCAGCGTGACCCACAGCTCCCGGGACGGCTGTCCCGGCTGCGCATACTTGGGAACCTGCATGGTGGCAGTTGCGTAGTGTTGGTTCCCTAGTCCGCCCCTGCCGCCCTTCAATATAATCTGCCGGCGGTTGTCCCCCGACATATCCGCGATCACCTTGCCGGACTCCGCTTCTTTGACGACCGTTCCTTCCGGTACTTTTAAAATGATATCTTCGGCATCCGCTCCGTGACACCGCCTTTTGCCGCCGGCTTCCCCGTCTCTGGCCGCATATTTTCTCTTGTGGCGGTAATCCTGCAATGTGTTCAGCCCCTCGTCAACTTCGAAGATCACGTCGCCGCCCCGCCCGCCGTCGCCGCCGTCGGGGCCGCCGTTGGGTACATACAGTTCTCTGCGGAAACTGACATGTCCGTCGCCGCCTTTTCCTGATCTTATCAATATCTTTGCTCTGTCTGCAAACATGAATGTCCTCCCAATCTATGAATATTCTCCCGGTTCGGGCCGGTCAGTACATATGTTAAAAAAGAGTGCCGCTCTCTAACTGATATCAGTTATCCTGCAACACTCCCTTAGACTTACGCATCTTCGCTATCTTAAGCTACCGGATAGATAGAAACCTGCTTCTTGTCTCTTCCTTTTCTCTCGAATCTTACAACACCATCCACAAGTGCGAACAATGTATCGTCACCGCCGCGCCCAACATTAACGCCTGGATGAATCTTTGTTCCGCGCTGTCTGTAAAGGATATTGCCGGCTTTTACAAACTGTCCGTCCGCTCTCTTAGCGCCAAGTCTCTTAGACTCGGAATCTCTTCCGTTCTTAGTAGAGCCGACACCTTTCTTATGAGCGAAAAACTGAAGGTTTAATTTCATCATGGTTGTTACACCTCCTCGAATGTTAAATCAATATATTCTGCATAGTTCTCATCAGCAACCATCTCTTCCAATCCAAGGATCATAGTCTTAAGCAGCAATTCTGCATTCTTCGACGGATGACCGCTTGTCAGGTGATAGGAAATCATTCCAGTCTCCTCGTTCGTAACGAGAGAACAGGTATCCTGTGCATATAACTCAATCGCATTCATCGTATTGATGATCAGCACAGATGCCGCAGCACATACGATGTCATGGCCTTCTTCATTGTATCCGGCATGTCCGTCTGTCAGAAACCCCACACACTCTTCCTTATCATTCCGGTAAATGGTTACATGAATCATAGAATCACTCCCGAATTAAGCGTTGATCTTGTCAATCTTTACTGCAGTATACTGCTGTCTGTGACCATTCTTCTTATGGTATCCAGTTTTTCTCTTATACTTGTAAACAATGACTTTCCTGGCTTTTCCGTTCTCTACTACAGAAGCTTCTACAGTTGCTCCTGCAACAGTCGGATTCCCTACCTTTAATTCGCTGTCACTTACTGCAAGCACCTGGTCGAAAGTATAAGTCTCGCCAGCTTCTACACCAAGCTTCTCTACTCTAATGATATCGCCTTCGGCTACTTTGTACTGTTTACCACCTGTTGCTATAATCGCGTACATATGGCACCTCCTATTATCATTACTCGCCAATTACGGTGATCCTGAAGATTCACAGGATACTTGAAAACCTCATTGTGCGGCATACTGGTATATCATAACACATGATTAGGAAAAATTCAAGCCTGAAATGCATTAATTTTCCAAACTTAACCTTCCATACCAAGCAGCCTGCATGCATTCTTAGCGAAGATCAGCTCCTTCTCTTCCTGTGTAAGCGGCATGTCAGAAAGAATCTGAACGAATTCCTTCTGCCCCGCCCAGGGAGAATCGGTCGCAAAGAGAATCTTATCCGCGCCGTGAGCGCGTACGATGCGGATAAACTGTTCCTTGGGCATCTGGTCTAACACAACCGCCGTGTCAAAATAGACATCCAGACCGACAAGATACGCTTCCACCTCATCCCAGAGCTGATTGGCCCCTAAGTGAGCCAGCACTAATTTCCCGGGCTGCACCTCTCTGACCAGTTCCAGTATCATCTGCGTCGTACAGTGGACGTCGTTGGGAGATTTGGGATCGACGCCTGCATGGACGGTGATGATCAGGTCAAGCTCTGATGCGTATGCTACCAGCCTCTTATAACGGATGTCGTTGAAATACATGTCCTGATAATCCGGGTGCAGCTTGATCCCCTTCATACCCAGATCTTTCACATGACGCAGGATCTCTTTGTAGTTGCCGCATTCCGGATGGATCCCGCCGAAAGAAATGATCGGGCCCTCCTGATACTGTGCGGCAAACCGGTTGATGGAATCCACCTGGGAGACCTTCGTGACGGCCGGAAGCGCTACCGATAGATCGATCCCTGCTTCGGCCGTTGAACTTGCAAGCCCGGCATAGGTGCCGTCTGTAAAAGGCCGGGTATTACATATCCCTTCCAGATAATCCAACGTCCCCTTCGCAATCTTGTCCGGGAACATATGTGTGTGAAAATCAATGATCATCTCACTTACCGCCTTTCATCCTAGTATAACAGTATTCGATGATGTCACGCCGGGTGATCATTCCGATAAAATGTCCCTCATCGTCCACCACCGGCACAAAGTTCTGCTCCATGGCACGTCCGATCAGGTCCTCCATCTTGGACTTGGCCGTCACGCACTGGTAATCAAGCCGGCGTTCTACCTTCATGACGCTGATATCCTCCGCATCCTTAAGGTTCAGAAGGTTCCAGCGCTTCAAAGACCACAGGAGATCGCCTTCCGTGATGGAACCGACATATTTCCCTTCCTTGTTCAGAATGGGCACCGAAGAATACTTGTGGTATTCCATGATCTCCAAAGCCTGACGGAGCGTATGGTAATCGTTGATGTAGGCCAGCTCGCTTTTGGGCTTCAGGAAAAATAAAATATTCATTGCGGCTCCTTCCTAGATCATAGTCTTGACAAATATATCGTAGATTGCATTGATCGCGTCATCAAAGTCATGATTCCTGACACCGATGATGATGTTTAATTCGCTGGAACCCTGATCGATCATCTTCACATTGACATTCGCATGAGCCAGGGCAGAGAAGATTCGTCCTGATGTGCCGCGGGTAGCCCGCATTCCGCGCCCTACGACGGCGATCAGGGCAAGATCTGATTCCAGTTCCAGGAAATCCGGTTCCACCATCCGGTGGATCCCCGCGATCACCTTCTGTTCCTTCTCTTCGAATTCATCCTGATGTACGAAGATAGTCATGGTATCAATTCCGGACGGCATATGTTCAATGGAGATCTCGTTCTTCTCGAATACCTCCAACACCTTCTTGCAGAATCCGACTTCAGAATTCATCATAGCCTTCTCCACTGTGATGGAGGCAAAATCCTTCTTGCCGGCGATTCCGGTGATCACGAATCTCGGCTTCCTGCATGTCCCTTCCACAATCAGAGTCCCCTTGTCTTCCGGCGAGTTAGTATTGCGGATATTGATGGGGATTCCTTCCCTTCTTACCGGGAAAATGGCATCCTCATGGAGGACCGTCGCGCCCATGTAGGATAATTCCCGAAGCTCACGGTAAGTGATCACATCAATTGCCTTGGGATTCTTAACTACACGCGGATCTGCGATCAGAAATCCCGACACATCGGTCCAGTTCTCATACATATCCGCCTTGATGGCCCTGGCAACGATGGATCCGGTGATATCGGATCCGCCTCTTGAAAATGTCTTGACCTTCTGATCCGGCATCGAACCGTAGAATCCGGGAATCACCGCCCGCTCGGTCTCATCAAGCTTCGCGGACAATACGGCGTTCGTCTTCTCCCCGTCAAAATTCCCCGCCGCATCAAAGAAGATCACGTCCGCTGCGTCAATGAATTCATATCCAAGATAAGCCGCCATCAGGATTCCGTTCAGGTACTCTCCTCTTGAAGCGGCATAGTCTCTTCCCGCCTTCCTGGTGAAATTCGTGCGGATGGTCTTGAATTCTTCGGTCAGGTCAACAGCAAGCCCCAGTCCCTCTATGATATCGTCATAACGCGCCCGGATCGCGGACAACTGCTCTTCAAACTCTTCCTCATACTCGTCTTCCATGATGGCAAGATTATAACAGCCGTATAACATATCTGTTACCTTTGTATCATCTGGCGTACGTTTCCCCGGTGCGGACGGAATGATATACCTTCTAGACTCATCCTTCTGGATGATCCTTGCGACCTTCTTAAACTGTTCTGCATTCGCGAGTGAGCTTCCACCAAATTTTACAACCTTATTCATCTTTCCTGTAATCCTCCAAACTGTATTCATACTGACGCTCAGTATACACTATTTTCGCATCATCTGCAATGGAATATCTTCATGAAATACGACGCCGTTCATCCCAAGTCTTCTTGCAGCTTCCACATTCTCCGGGCGGTCGTCATAGAATACGGCATCTTCCGGACGGATCTGATACCGGTCAAGAAGCAGACGGTAGATCTCTTCCTCCGGCTTGATGCATTTCACCTCGAAGGAGAAGATTCCGCCGTCGAAATCTTCAAGGAACCGAAGCTTGTCCCTGGTTCGATGATACAATTCACAGGAATAGTTAGACAGATAATAGAGCTTATAGTTCTGCCTGCGGAAATATGCAAGCCAATCTGTTGAGTAATCAAGCGGAACGATCGTACCTTCAAAGCCCGCGAACACTTCCCGGATCTCTGTCTCTAAGTCCGGCGCATTGGCTATGAAGAGATGAAGCCATTCTTTAGCAGAGATCTTGCCCCGGTCGCCCTCCTCCCAGTCCGCATTACGGAATACTGCGTCCGCCACCCGTTCATAGACGTCTGCCGGATAGCGGAAGGTCTTAAGATAACTCTCCCAGTCATAACCCGCCAGTACATTACCTACATCAAATATCACTGTATTCATATTTTGCTCCTTTTTTATAATGAAAATTTCATCGGATCACATCTGCGAAATATGCGTGGGAGGCTTTCTTGAGGTCTGCCGGCCGAAGCTTTAGCTGCATCCCTAATTTGCCGCCGCTGACATACATGTATTCCAACTCTTCGGCAGCTTCGTGGATGACCGTCGGATACTGCTTCTTCATTCCAATGGCGGTGCATCCGCCGCGGATGTAGCCGGTCACGGAGGTCAGGTTTTTTAAGTGCAGCATCTCCAGAGACTTCTCCCCCACTACCTTCGCTGCTTTCTTGAAATCAATCTCTTCTTCGATGGGGATCACAAACACATAGTGCTGCCCCGTCTTCCCTGTCGTGACCAATGTCTTGTATACCAGCGAATGGTCGTAACCCAATTGGTCTGCGACCTGTATACCGTCCATGAATTCTTTACACTCGTATTCCTCATACTCATAGGGAATCTTCTGACGGTCCAGAATGCGCATGGCATTGGTCTTCACTTCTTTTTTGCTCATATTTGGATACTCCTAACAGAATCTAATGGGATAAACTTATGGGAATTCTTTGGCTCCGGCACATTCCTGGCATACACGTCAATGCGGTGGTAGTGAAAGGGAACATTATCAGGATCTTCTCCGATGAATTCCAGAAAAGCCCGGATTACAAGGTCTGGTTTCAGGTTCTGCTCGCTCCCGGCGGCCAGGAACAGATAGATTCCGTCTTCTTCAAGCTTCATCTGATAGATCATCGGTTTGATGTCTGTCTGTGTTTCGCTTCGCTTAGTCTTTTTCAGGACCACTATACTTTCCTGCCGCAGGAATTCGTCTGCTTTCCCGCTCCATGATTCCGGAAATGCCCTGGGAACGTCTGCAGATCTGGCGGATTCCAGAAGTATTGCTTTGTAGCTTGCCGCCGCAACAATGGTCATGCCGCTGCACTTCTTATCATCCGGTATCCGGCAGAAATTCACGACTTCGATCCCTTCTACCATCACTTTATTCAGACGCCGGACCGCTTCCTGCGGATCGATCTCTTCCTTCAATTCGATATCCAGGTATTCCCCGTCGCTGGTCACTCCCACTCCTAAGGGCTGAGCGAACGACATGATCATATGCGGGCTGTAGCCGCCGGTAAACGCAATGGGGATCCCGGCACGCCGCATGGATTTCTGGAAAAACCGCATCACATCCAGATGCCCGATAAACCGCATCACGCCGTATTTGCGGAACTTAATTCTTGCTTTCAACGCAGACACCTCCTTTATACTTCATGACGCCGCAGCCGGAACATCTCACCCGGCAGTTGGGCGTTACTTCACCCTTCAGCGCCCTCTCCCACTCCTGATACAGGAATTCCTTCGTTACACCGATATCAATGAAATCCCACGGGAAGATCTCGCCTGGGTCCCTTTCTCTAAGATTATAGAATCCTATATCCACACCGGTATTCTCAAATGCCTGCATCCATTTCTCATTGTCGAAGGTCTCAGTCCAGGAGTCATAGAGACATCCCAGACGGTATGCTTCCAGGATAACCTTGGAAAGTCTGCGGTCGCCTCTGGCGAACACGCCCTCCAACACCGTCACATCTGCTTCATGCCAGTGGTACTTAAGACTCTTGCGGTTGAGCTGCTCCTGGAATTCATGCTTGACAACTGCCGCCCTTGCAACATATTCTTCCTTATCATACATCTTCGCCCACTGAAACGGAGTGAACGGCTTGGGAATAAAGAAAGAGGTGCTTGTCGTGATCTGGCATTTACCGTTGCGCTTATCCTTGGGAATCTCGTAATACCGTCTTGCGATCTTGTCCGCAAGTCTTGGGATCGCTTTCATATCCTCTACGGTCTCAGTCGGAAGCCCCAGCATAAAGTACAGCTTCACCTTATTCCATCCGCCCTCAAAGGCCTGGCCTGCGCCGTCTAAGATGATCTCTTCGGTCAGCCCCTTGTTGATCACATCCCGCATCCGCTGGGAGCCTGCTTCCGGCGCGAAGGTTAAGCTGCTCTTTCGGATATCCTGAACCTTCCCCATCACATCCAGCGAGAAGGCGTCGATCCGCAGGGACGGAAGGGAGATATTGATCCCTTCGTCCTTGAATTCTTCGATCAGAAATGTGACCAACTCTTTTAGCTGGCTGTAATCACTGGAGCTTAAGGAACTTAGGGAGATCTCCTCATGGCCTGTATTCTTAAGCATCGTGTAGGCGTATCGCTTAAGCGTCTCTACCTTCCGTTCCCTGGTGGGCCGGTAGAGCATACCCGCCTGGCAGAAACGGCAGCCTCGGATACACCCTCTCTGGATCTCTAATACAACACGGTCCTGAGTGACCTTGATAAACGGAACCACAGGAGCCATAGGGTAATAGGTGTCTGTAAGGTTCGATACCATCTGCTTCTGGATCACAGGCTTGGCATGAGGATCCGTGGGCTTAAATGAAGCGATGGTTCCGTCTTCCTTATACTCAGTCTCGTAAAACTGCGGGACATAGATTCCTTCGATCCCGGCCGCCTTCTGCAGGTAGTCCTTTCTGGAACCACTGTTCTTCTTATTCTCTTTATAAGCGTCTAAGAGCTGGTCATAGACCGTCTCTCCGTCTCCGATATAGAACAGGTCGAAGAATTCTGCCAGAGGTTCCGGGTTATAGGTGCAGGGTCCGCCTCCGATCACAATGGGATCGGATTCCGATCTGTCGCAGGCGTTCAGAGGGATGCCGCTTAAGTCTATGACCTGCAGGATGTTCGTATAGCACATCTCGTACTGAATCGTGATCCCAAGAAAATCGAATTCCCTGATGGGATCCTGGGATTCCAGTGCGAATAAGGGAATCTGCTCTTTTCGCATGATCTGATCTAAGTCTGTCCATGGGGAATAGACCCGTTCGCACCAGACGTCTTCTCGGCGGTTGAACATATCGTAGAGGATCTGGATTCCAAGGTGGGACATGCCGATCTCGTAGACGTCCGGAAAGCACATGGCGAAACGGATATCTATCTTAGATTTGTCCTTCATGACAGAGTTCACTTCATTGCCGATGTAGCGGGCAGGTTTCTCGATTTTGAGTAATATTTCATCATTTAAGGCTAATTTTCTCATGGTTTTCCTTTCGTAAATATTGATTTGAACTTAATTGTCAATATTATATACATTTTAAGGAAGAACTTCAAGCAAATATCCCTCGATTCGATATGACTTTTTAAATGCTGCTATGCATGCAAAAACTGCAGCACATCCGCCAGCACTCCATATATTTATAAAACTATAGTCAATGATCCCAGAGTTTTCTTCCATCTGTTCATTCGTCATGATCAGACCGGTCATAAGAGCATCCCGGCAAGCCCCTCTTGCAGAACCCCCTGTTCCCACGCCAAAGGACGGCTTACGATCGCCGCGATCTCGAATTCTTTCTCAATATAATTTTCACTGCCGCTTTGAAACTTCAACAGCTCATCTATATAGTTGTCCTTTTGAGGAACACGCACGCGAATCGTATCCCCAGGCTTCTTTCCATAGAAGTAATAATTCCCCTGTCCGTCCATTAAGGCAACTCAATGATCTTCGTCCCCGTCTCTGTCACATCATATCCGTCACCGGAAAAAGAGAAGGATAAACCTTCTCTCAGCTCCGTATCATCTTCCGTCTCTTCCACTCCGTGAACATTGTTAGGAAGGACGGCGCTCACAGCAACGATATATTTCCTATATATAGTATATCGGCGGGGCGTCCTACATTTTTTAGATATTTATGATCGCATTTTTCATGTTCCGTACATATTCGCCGATCAGCGCAGGTGCTTCGCTGCCGTATGTCTCAAGCAATTGGATGATCGCAGATCCGACGATCGCGCCGTCGGAGATATCGGCCATCTTCCTCGCCTGCTCCGGTGTCGAGATACCAAAACCAACGGCGCAGGGGATATTCGTGTTCTCCCGCACTATCTGAATGATCGATGCAAGGTCGGTCTTGATCTCACTCCTTGTTCCGGTCACGCCAAGGCTGGATACGATATAGAGAAAACCTTCCGCTTCTCTTGCAATCATTGCGATACGGTTTTGAGATGTGGGCGCAATCAGCGAGATCAGATCAACGCCATACTTATGACAGAGCGGTAAGAATTCTTCCTTCTCTTCAAAGGGCAAATCCGGCAAGATTACCCCGTCAATCCGGATCTCCTTACAGGTTGACAGGAAGTCTTCCGCTCCGTAAGAGAAGACCACATTTGCATAGGTCATAAATACCATCGGGATCGCCACATCCCGGCGGATCTCACGGACAAGTTCGAAGATCTGATCCGTCGTCACTCCCCCCGTAAGCGCCCGGAGATTCGCACCCTGAATAACCGGACCTTCCGCCGTAGGATCCGAGAAGGGGATCCCAAGCTCGATGAGATCGGCGCCGTTTCTTACAGCCGCGCGGACGGCGGCGGCGGTAGTCCCAAGATCCGGATCGCCGCAGGTGATAAATGGAATGAATGCTTTCCCGTTTTCAAAAGCTTTTCTGATATTACTCATGGATATCCTCCCCTCTGTAGCGTGCGATCGCGGCACAGTCCTTGTCTCCTCTGCCAGATATTGTGATCACGATGATTCTGTCTTTTTCCATTGCCGGTGCGAGCTTCATGGCATAGGCAACGGCATGGGCCGATTCGATCGCAGGAATGATCCCTTCTGTTCTCGCCAGATATTCAAAGGCGCAGACCGCTTCCTCGTCCGTCACAGGAACATACTCGGCTCTGCCGGTATCGTAAAGGTGCGCATGCTCCGGGCCAATCCCCGGATAATCAAGCCCCGCAGAGATAGAGTAGACAGGGGCGATCTGTCCGAACCGGTCCTGGCAGAAATAAGACTTCATACCATGGAAGATCCCAAGCCTTCCGGTGGCGATGGTTGCCGCCGTCTCAAACGTATCGGTGCCTCTGCCCGCCGCCTCACAGCCGATCAGCCGTACCTCCTTCTCTTCAATAAAATGATAGAAGCTTCCGATGGCATTGGAGCCGCCTCCTACGCAGGCGATCACGGCATCGGGCAGCCTTCCTTCTTTTTCCTTAAGCTGTTCTTTGATCTCCTTAGAGATCACCGCCTGAAAATCACGGACGATGGTCGGGAACGGATGGGGGCCCATGACCGAGCCCAGGCAGTAATGGGTGTCGCTGATCCGGGAGGTCCATTCACGCATGGCCTCAGAGACAGCGTCCTTGAGGGTCGCTGTGCCGGTCGTAACCGGGACGACCTTAGCGCCGAGAAGCCGCATGCGGTACACATTGAGCGCCTGGCGGATGGTATCCTCCTCTCCCATGAAGACCTTACATTCCATCCCCATCAGGGCAGCGGCGGTCGCAGTCGCCACGCCGTGCTGGCCGGCTCCCGTCTCGGCAATCAGGCGGGTCTTGCCCATCTTCCTGGCAAGCAGCGCCTGCCCAAGCACATTGTTGATCTTGTGCGCGCCTGTGTGATTGAGGTCCTCCCGTTTGAGATAGATCTTTGCGCCGCCTAAGTCTTCTGTCATCTTCCCGGCATAGTAGAGCCGAGAAGGCCTTCCGGCGTATTCGTTGAATAAGTCCGTAAGCTCCCTGTTAAATTCAGCATCATTCTTATAATAATCATACGCTTCTTCCAGTTCGATCACCGCATTCATCAGCGTTTCAGGAATATACTGCCCGCCGTGAACGCCGAAGCGTCCGTTTGGATTGGTCATGATCTTTCTTCCTTTCTGACAGCGGCCGCAAACGCCGCCATTTTGATTTTATCTTTTCTTCCATTGGTCTCGATACTGGAGCTTACATCCACAGCATAGGGATGCAGGTATGTTATCGCATCCTCTACATTGTCAGGGGAAAGCCCTCCCGCAAGGAAATATGGCCTCCCGATATCCCGTATCAGCCTCCAGTCAAATACCCTTCCCGTGCCTGCCCCGGAATCCAGTAAGATATAGTCTGCCGTGCTCTGCTTCGCAGCTTCAAGATCTTCCGCCGTTCTGATACGGTAAGCCTTAATGAACGGTCGATTGGTAAGACCCCGAAGCGTCTCTATATAATCTTCATCTTCCCTGCCGTGAAGCTGGGCAATATCAATCACGCCATTATCTAAGAGTTCCGCGATTCTTTCAGGAGCCTCGTCTGTGAATACGCCGACTGCTCTGATACCTGGCGCAAGCATCTCTTTTAGTTCTGCTGCCTGTTCGTATGAGACATAACGGCTGCTTTTCGGCGTGAATACGAATCCGATATATTCTGGCTTCAGCTCATTTGCTGCCCTGATATCACAGGCAAGGGAAAGCCCGCATAATTTTATCTTTACCATATGATCCCCCGCAGTTTCCGCAGTCTCGCTTTCTTATCCGCCGCTCTCATCAGCGTCTCTCCGACCAGTACCGCATCGGCGCCGATCTTGCTTAACGCCTCCACATCATCCGCATCACGGATTCCGCTTTCGGAGACGAACAATACATCCCTTGGAATCAGCTCCCGAAGTCTTCTGCTGTTATCGGTATCCACGGTAAAGTCTCTAAGATTCCGGTTATTGACCCCGATCATCCGGGCGCCTGCCCGAAGAGCTGACCTAACCTCAACCTCGTCATGCGCCTCTACAAGGGCGGATAAGCCCAGTTCGTCACAGATGCCGATATACTCCTTCATCTGCTCTTCATCCAGAATCGCACAGATCAGGAGCACCGCCGACGCGCCGAGCACCTTCGCCTCATAGATCATATACGCATCCACCATAAAGTCTTTGCGAAGGCAGGGAATCTTCACGGTATCTGTAATTTCACGAAGATACCTGTCGCTTCCAAGAAACCATTTCGGCTCAGTAAGGACGGAGATGCACTCTGCCCCTGCCTCTTCGTATTCCCTTGCAATCTGCATATACGGAAAATCAGTAGCGATCAGCCCTTTGGAGGGGGACGCCTTTTTACACTCGCAGATAAAGGATATTCCGGGTTTTTTCAGTGCATTTTCAAATGCAAAGTTTTCTTCTGCCGAGGCTGTCAGTGACACGGCCTGTTTCTTAAGTTCTTCAAGGGGCAGCTCCTTCCCGGCCCTGGCCACTCGCTCTCTGGCATACCCGGCAAGCTGGTCTAAGATTGTCATAACCGCACCTCCGGCTGATTAGGGGAAGATGTTTCCGGATAATTGATCGGACGGTTACTGACTTCGATGAGCCGGCGGAGTGTAGCAAGCGCCTTTCCCGAATCGATGATCTCTGCCGCAAGGGTGATGCCGTCCTTCATACTGGCCGCCTTCCCGCCGATATAGAGGGCGGCGCCGGCATTCATCAGCACGGCATTTCTCTTAGGACCCCTCTCTCCGTTTAAGACCGCAAGGGTGATCTTCGCATTCTCTCCCGGCGTACCGCCTCTTAACTCTTCTTTTGCACAGCGGGTAAAGCCGAAATCCTCCGGCGTGATCACGGAGGATTTATACCATCCGTCACGGATCTCACAAACGGTAGTCGGTGCGCTCATAGAGATCTCATCTAGCTTATCCTGCCCATACACCACCATGCCCCGCTTGATCCCCAGATTGATTAGCACCTGCGCAAGCGGCTCCACAAGATAGTCGTCATATACCCCGAGAAGCTGCATAGACGGCGTGCCGGGATTGGTCAGGGGACCCAGGATATTGAACACGGTGCGGAAGCCAAGCTCCTTACGGATGGCACCCACGTACTTCATGGAGGTATGGTACTTCTGGGCAAAGAAGAAACACATGCCGGCTTCTCTAAGAAGCTTGATACATTTAGCGGGACTCTGCAGGATATTTACCCCAAGGGCTTCTAAGCAGTCCGCCGTTCCGCAATTAGACGATGCGGCGCGGTTGCCGTGTTTGGCTACCTTCATGCCGCCTGCCGCCGCAACAAGCGCGGAGGTCGTGGAGATATTGAAGCTGTGCGCATTGTCACCGCCGGTGCCCACGATCTCGAACAGCTCCATATCCGTCTCCACTTTCGTAGCATGTGCCCGCATTGCAGCGGCACAGCCCGCAATCTCATCCGTCGTCTCGGCTCTGGCGCTCTTGGTGGAGAGAGCCGCAAGAAAAGCAGCGTTCTGTGTAGGCGTCGTCTCACCGTTCATGATCTCATTCATGACGGTATAGGCCTCGTTGTAAGTCAGGTCTTCTTTGTTTACGATTTTTACGATAGCTTCTTTGATCATCTGTCTGCCTCCTTAAAAAATAAAAAACTCTTCTGACTTAATTTCTGTCAAAGGAGTTCGGAGAACAGGATTTCCTGTATCACACAAAAAAGTCCTTGACAGAAATATAGAATCTGTCAAGGACGAATATACAACACTATCCGCGGTGCCACCTTGATTCACGGCATGACCCGTGCGCTTAGCAGGATACCAACATATCCCCGGCATATGACGTCTGCCTGCAACGTCGCAGAATACTCTGGGAAAACCCATTTGACTGCGCCCTCAGCGGTCCATTTGACAACTTGTTTCTCATCCGGTTCTCAGCATCCCAGACTCTCTGTAAAGGCATCGTTGCCGTTATCTCCGCTTCAACGGTTTGAAGTATTAAATTCTTAAATCGTTTCTGATTGTAGCACAATATATACGGGAAGTCAACAGGAAAGTTAAGATTTCCTACTAGTTTGCACAATCAGTCGGCTAGCAAATACTTTGTCTAAAGCCGTTCCAGAATCCGGCGTTTATATTCTAAAAACTCTTCCGTCAGATTAAACTCTCTTTTTCTGGGTTTCGGCTCTTTTATTATAATTTCCTCTGTCACCCGTCCAGGCTTCCCCGTCAGAAGATAAATCCGGTCTGACAGAAGAATCGCCTCGTCAATATCATGGGTAATAAAGAGGGTGGACAAATGGATCTTATCCATGACATCCAGATACCATCTGTGCATCTCGCTCTTTGTAAGGGTATCAAGAGCGCTGAACGGCTCGTCCAGCAAAGCTACATCCCTGGAGAACATATAGGTTCGAAGCAGCGCCGCCCTTTGCCGCATACCTCCGGACAGCTGACGCGGGTATTTTTTCTGTGTTCCCTCTAGTCCGAATTCTTCAAAATAAAGCGACACCTTCTCCCTGGCCTTCCTTTTCGGCTCTCCCTTAAGCATAAGCGGCAAGCTCACATTGTCCTCTATGGTCCGGTAAGGCAATAGCAGATCCTTCTGCATCATATAGCTGATCTGACCAGGGCAGCCTGTGATGTCCTTCCCGTTTAATGTCACCTTTCCCTGCTGCGGCTTATGAAGTCCGGAGATGATATGGAACAGCGTCGTCTTTCCGCACCCGCTGGCTCCGAGAATACTCACCAGTTCATGCTCATGCAGTTCTATATTCACATCCTCAAGGACAGGCGCCTCCTCGTATGTAAAAGTAATCCCTGATACTTTTAGTTCCGCCATCATTCCTACTCCAAATATTCATTCGTGAATCCGGTATCCTCCGGAATCTCTTCTTCCGATAATCCTTTCTCACTGATCCAGCCGTAGAATGCATTCCATCTTTCCGGATCAATGTACCCCCATTGGTCTGCCTCTGCCTGATACTGACCGGCCATGTATTCCTGGCTTGCCAGGACCATTTCCTTATCTAGCTCCGGCGCTGCCTGGCATAAGATATCTGCGGCTTCATCCACATTATCTATGGCAAATTCATATCCTTTCTTCACTGCTCCAAGAAATGTTTTGGCCGTCTCTTTATTTTCCTTAAGCCAGTTCTGATTCCCGATGATCACAGGAGTATAGTAGTCAAATACAGGATCAATATCCCGGAATGCGAAATAATCTGTCTCAAGACCGGCAACCTCCGTCGCAATTCCTGCCCATCCATAGAAGATCCAGATTGCGTCCACTGATTTACTCTTCAGCGCCGACACCTCATCCGTCACTGTGCTTGGGATTAATTCCACCTTGTTGAAATCCCCGCCGTCTTTCTCTACCACCTGCTTAAGCGTCGCCTTTTCAATGTCCAGATCCCAGGTGGCATATTTCTTCCCTTCCAGTCCTTTTGGTGTATCTATCCCATCCCCTTTGCGCGACACGATCCCGGAGGTATTATGTTGGAGAACTGCCGCGACGGCTTCAATCGGAAGCGCGTCCTCTCCTGTCACTGCCGGCATCATACTATCCTGAAAAGAGATACCGAACTGGGCTTTCCCCGAAGCTACCAGCGCCACTGCGCCGTCTTCCGGAGGCTGAACGATCTCCACCTCAAGACCTGCATCCCGGAAATACCCCTCTGCCTCGGCCACATACAGCCCTGTATGATTCGTATTCGGCGTCCAGTCAAGAACCACCGTGATCTTCTGTGAATCCCCTGAACCGTTCTCACCGGACTCCTGATTCCCGGCACCGCCCTGCCCTGTTTTCTCTTCCTTATTCGCCGCACATCCTGCCAGAGCTCCTGTAAGAACTGCCACCAACAATACTACCAGTAATTTCTGTCTCATCTGTCTTCCTCCTCCCACGGCATACATACCTTCTGGAGCACATTTACGCCCCACATCAAAATCAGACTGATCGCAGAAATCAGAAAGATCACTGCAAACATCTTATCAAAGGAAAATGCCTTTTTCACTCTTGTCATATAAACTCCTAATCCGCTAAATCCGCCCAGCCACTCTGAAATCACGGCTCCCACAACTGCATAGGACACCGAGATCCGCAGACTTGCGAAAAATGCCCCAAGAGCTCCCGGAAACTTTACATACCGGAAGATCTGCGCTTTCGAAGCCCCCATGGAACGCAGAAGGCTGATGGTATCCTTGTCCGATGCACGGAATCCGTCCAGAAGACTCACCGTAATCGGAAAGAACGTAACGATTACGATCAGAATTACTTTTGGGAGCATCTCATATCCAAACCATAATACCAAAAGGGGGGCTATGGCTACCGTGGGTACTGTCTGGGTCAGCACGATCAGCGGGTAAACGGTTCTGTATAACCACTCAAAGCAGTCCATCAGCACTGCCGTTACAAACCCGATCAAGATCCCCGCCGCCAGTCCGATAAAAGCCTCCAGAAGCGTCACGCGCGCATTGTCCATAAGTAACGGGAAATCCTCTGCAAAAGCCATCGCCACCTCAAGCGGAGACGGCAGCAAAAACCTGGGAATCATCCCAGCCGAACTGGCAGTCTGCCAAATCATCAGAAGCAGGAAAACGGCCGTAACCGGCAGTAGCTTACTGGTGATGTTTGGTAACTTTCTTTTCAATGGTCAGCACGTCTCCTTCCGGTCTGTAGGTAACCTTGATGTAAGCCGCAACCGAAGGCGCCCCCGCCCTGACGGCGATGTGCTGACATTCCTTTACAATATCCATCAATTCATCATAATCTCCTTCAATTGCCGTCTCAAAAGGGCCTACATAATAATTCAGACCTGTACTCTTGATATAATCGATCACCTCGTCTACGATCCTGATCAATTCCTCATCGTTTGCTGCTTCTGGCAATGACTGAATAGCTACACTTGCGTTCATTTTTCCTTCCTCCTGTTATCATATTATTATGAGAGCGTCAAAAGCCTGTATCTTTGGAAACTGTGCATATCAGAACAGTCTATATCACAGAAAAAGCCCTGCCGGAACTCCGACAAGGCTTTTATTCCACTATGCATAAGGCATAAGTTATCTCTAAGTTCCTACGCTGGCATTATCCAGATCAGGTATAAGAGTCAAAGAAACACTCCATTCTTTATCTCAGCCGGCTTGCCGCCAGCCCCTCTCTCTTCTTCATTCAGTTTTCAAGGCTTTCATACAGATCTCTCTCTACATGCTTAAGTCTATACTCCCTGGGTGAAAATGTCAAGCACGAATTGGATTATTTGTCTCGATCCTATGCCGTCCTATGCCCGTCCAGACAGGACCATCCTTCTGCCGACCAGATATCCTCCCGGCGCTTTGGACATCTGCGCGATCTGCTCCATAAAGAGGTTGATCTGCAAGTCACGGTTCGCCTGAAGCTTTGCCTTAATCGATTCAAGAAACTTCTCCTTGCTGCTGGTATCCGAACCGGAAAATGTATGGTCCAGCTCTACCTGGTAAAGCTTCTCATACTGCTCATCCTGATACTTCTGATACCCGGGTCTGCCGGCGGCAACCAGGTCAAGATTCCCGATGGCCCATTTCAGCGAAAACAGTGCGGACTCCGTCGTATCCTCCCCGGAAGCGTTCAGCATCTTCTGATACTCTGCATAAGTCTCAGGAGAATACTTCTCCATCGCATACCGAATCTCCCCTCTGCTGTCCTCATGCACATAACCGTTGCCGTCCAGACCGATCACATTCTTTACATGGTACTTCATATGACAGGAACCGACCCGCTCTCCTTCCATGCCGATCCGCGCAATGGAGCGCATAGCGTCCATGAAGGATGCTTTGGTCCCCTCATCCATGAACTGGTCCGCAAGATACGCTGCCTTCTCGACTCCAAGACTGATCCGCGCCAGCCGGTCCGTCTCTTCCACGCCATGGACATTATTCGGCAGGAAATCACTCCATATAATATCATAGACGCTGTCTTTCAACTCCTGGCTCTTGCCCCTTAGGGCGTCCGTAATCGCATTGTCTATTCTTGCATATCCTGTATGAAACGGTCTTACCGGCCCGCGTTCGATCACCACGGCGGACGGTTTCGCCGGCGCCGCAGCCGAATCGCTCTTGGGGAGCGCAAGCGGTTTTTCATTCATTGGTTTTACTGATGCAAAATTCTTCCTGATCTGCTCTAACTGAGCAGAAGTAATCATATCCTTCCACGGTGTGATCGGCTGCAATCCCCCCGAATGAAAACAAGTGCATTTACTCATAGATACGGCCTCCTTCTGTCATATATCAAAACGTTGAATATTCTATATATAGTATATCGGCCGGTTATCCCTCATAGTTAAGGTAATTTGGCATTCAGCCAGTTTTTACGTGCTTCCATAAGCAATTCGAAGATGTTGAACTTTTCCGTATTTTCCTCTGATGACAGCAGACTGCCCTTTATCCTCTCAGCCATTCTCTCCGTGTCATCATAAGCTTCTGATATCTCCATTCCGGCACGCTGCGCCGCGATCTGACGCATCTATGGTTTATTTTCTGGCGTAAATGGTTTTATCTATGACAACGGAAACATGGCATTTAGTGTAAAATCTGTTCCGCTCTGAAGATCAAGCACTCCTTCATACCGTTCAACGATCGTTCGGATATTCTGCAGGCCGATGCCGCTCACAGGGATCTGTTTGGAAGATAAGAATCTGCCCCCGTGCCGTTTAACCGGCAGATAGGCGCTGTTTATGATTTCAAATACCCAGTAATTAGGGTGTATCTGTGATCTCATTCGTATCCGTCCGGGCGGATATCCGGCCGCAGTACCCCGTTGGCAGGCTTCTATCGCATTGTCCAGTGCATTTGCCAACAGACAGCAAAGATCGACAGGCGCAATCTTCTCCTCCCCCGGAACCCTCATTTGTATCGATATGTCGATTCCCAGCTTTTTTGCCTGTCTGTATTTGGGATTTAACAGAGCGTCAGCAAAAATAGAGCCTGTCTGTATGACAGACTCCCCTTCTTCTATGCTGACATTCCACTGTTCCAGATAATGTCTGGCTTCTTCTATGTTCTCATTTGTTAAGAGCTGCGCAAGACATAAGCTGTGATTTCTCATATCATGCCGGATCTTTATAAGCTGCTCATATTGTTCTTTTGAGGTCTCGAGCTGCTGTCTTAGCATCTGGTGCTGCTGTTTTGCCAGTCTCTCTACCAGCCGCCGTTCCAGCATAATAATGCAGCAGACGTTAAGGACCTCGCCGCCTAGTGCGATCAGGCTATGAGGGACGGCGACTATACACACATATTCTGTGTCCCAATCGTTCACCTGGAAAAATGTCATAGCCGTCATGCTGACCGTCACACAGATAAATGTAACGATACATACAAGGTAGATACCGTCGCGGTCCTCAAAATCGCGCTTAAGCAGATGGAGCTTTCTTTTTAAGATTTCCATCATAAATATAGACGCAATGCATGATGCCAGATCGACCGATCTCATTATGAAGTCAAAATTGATCTCCTGCCCGTTCAGAATTGCTATCGACTGGAAAAGCGGAAATAATACGGCGCTTGCCACTTCATGAATCCCATATATCCAAAGAGTAAAAAAGCTCCTTTTTATTGCGCTTCCATGGAACAGCAGCGTATTCAGTGCAAGCGCGCAGGCGCACAGATAGATCATATTGCCCCACACGGTTCCGGCAATACCGTACCATACATTGATGTGTCCGTACAGCCAGGTTCCCAGATAATACCACAGAAAAGTATAACGGTACTTCGTTCCAAGCATTTCCTTTAAAAAGAGATATTGATAAACAACAAGAATACTTCCAAGGCTCGTTGTCCATACCGCCAAACTGATCAAAAGACATCCCCCCGGTTTTTCAAATAATACATAAATGCCAGGCCGAATGCCTGATACCTGCGTCTGGATAAGGGCAGAACCACTTCATTGTCTAACCAGATTTCCTCTTTTTTATAGTGCTGCACATGGTCAAAATTAACAATATAACTCCGGTGGCAGCGGAAAAATGTATCCGGCAGCGTCGGTTCTAATTCATCTAATTTCCCATAATACGGAAGGAACTCTCCATTCTTATGCAGATGGATTTTCCTGTTCATGGCCTCCAGATACAAGATCTGTCCGAAAGGAATCCTTATCACCGCCGTTCCCTGGCGGATGGCAAGCGTATGTTCGTATTCCCCCGTAAGAGAAGAACAGAGCTGCCAGAGTATGGTTTCCAGCTTTTTTATATCCACAGGTTTTACCAGATAATGAAATGCCTGAACATCATATGCATCGATGGCATATTGCCGGTGCGCCGTAATAAAGATCAGTTTGCTCTTATCTCCTCTTGCACGCAGCTTCTTTGCCAGTGTAAGCCCGTTAAGGGGCTTCATGGCAATATCAAGAAATACGATATCGAACGTTCCGCGCGAAAGGAGTACGTTTCCATTTGTATATGCCTCGATGCTGAATATAACAGAATGCTTGTTCAATATATTTTTTATATGGCCTGTTAGCTGTTCCAAAAGAATCTGCTCATCTTCGCAGACCGCAATCCGAATCACGTTAATTTACTCCCTTTCCTGCCCGCTGTAATAGCTTCTATTATAGTGAAAAGCTGCCGCGGATACAAGGGTATTGACTAAATGGTCTGTTTTTTGATGTGAACGGATCGCTTATCTGCAGTTAAATACTTCTATATGATGCCGCACATTCTCGTATGTTCCCTGCACCATAGCCTCGTTCAGCTTGAAGTAATTATGCGCTCCTTCCGTCTGGAAATACTCTTCGGCCCTCTTCGTCAGCTGATTGAAACTGGCCGTCGCAATATTGACCTTCACGATTCCAAGAGAGATTGCGCGTCTGAAATCATCGTCTGTGATCCCGCTTCCGCCGTGCAGGACGAGAGGTACTTCCGTCCTTTTCTCGATTTCTTTCAACACGTCGAACGCAAGCGTGGGCGCTACCGGATAATTCCCATGGGCATTCCCGATCGCTACCGCCAGCGCATCGATTCCGGTGCGCTCACAGAATACCTTCGCGTCTTCAGGATCCGTACAGCGGATTCCGTGGTCTTCACTTCCGTCTTCGCTCCCGCCTACCAGGCCAAGCTCCGCCTCCACGGTAGCGCCGTATCCCTTCGCAATCTCCGCTACCTCCTTCGTACGCTCGATATTCTCCTCGAAAGAATAGTTCGAGCTGTCGAACATGACGGAGGTAAATCCAAGTTCCAGTGCCTTTTTCACCGTTTCGACGGTGAGACCGTGATCCAGATGGACCGCTACATCCACCTTCGCTTCCTTTGCAGCCTGAACCATCATCGGACCCATCAGCGCAAGGGGCGAATGAGGAAGCCGTACCTCTGCGATCTGAAGGATGATCGGAGTATTCATCTCTTCTGCCGCCTGAACGGCGCCTTTGACCATCTCCATATTTCCCACACTGAATGCGCCGACGCCTCTGCGTTCCTTACTTGCCTGCTCTAACAGTTTTTTCATTGTTACCAAAGCCATTTTTCTTCTCCTCCTTATAACTGTTGACAATTACTCTTTTATGTTTTGACTGATTTAATTCCCTTCCAAGAAGCACCATGCAGATCAGTGCAAGCGCTGCGAATGCCGCTCCGATCGCAAATACTGCCTGCATCCCGTAGCCTTTCCCGGTAACCACGCCTGTGATCACAGGCGCGCCGAAGGTTGCGATCACGATTCCGAACATGACATCATTAAAATTCTCTTTTTCTTCTGTGTTCCTGTAAGTATCATGTCTTTCATTCCAATCCTATTTCATTTCTTTTTCCGTTATAAACCGCCTGATAATGAATACCGGCCCGGCCTTATATAGACCGGACCGGCTGTATTCTTATAACAAACGTACTGTTAGATCGTTCCGTCCCATGTGGATACTTCGATGGTCTTCTTCTCTTCCTCGTCGAACCAGTGTGTGGTCACGGTCTTTGACTCGGTAAAGAAGCGGTAAGCATCCTTGCCCAGACAGTGAAGATCTCCGAAGAAGGAATCCTTGTGGCCGGAGAATGGGAAGAATCCGATCGGAACCGGAACGCCTACGTTTACGCCGACCATACCGCCGTCCGTATATCTCGTGAACTGACGTGCAAAGTATCCGCTCTGCGTATAGATCACGGAACCATTTGCATATGGATTCTCATTCATCATAGCAAGACCTTCTTCAAAGTCTTTGCAGCGTTTTACAGTAAGGACCGGAGCAAAGATCTCCTCGCGTCCGATGCTCATCTCCTGTGTCACGTGATCGAAGATCGTCGGAGCCACAAAGTAACCGTTCTTCATATCTTCCGGCAATTCCGGGTTGCGTCCGTCAAGTACCAGCTTCGCGCCTTCGTCGATTCCCTTCTGGATATCGCGGAGCACTTCCTGATAATGCTTCTCATACGTGATCGGTCCGATGGTCTTCACGCCCTTTGCGTGGGATCTGTCATAAGCCTTGGTCGGGATCACCTGTTTTGCCTGTCTTACAAGCTCTTCAACAAATTTGTCTGCGATCGCTTCCTCAACGACGATACAGCTAAGCGCCATACATCTCTGTCCTGCACATCCAAATGCAGAGTTGATCACGCCTGCAACGGTTCTTTCAAGCGCACAGTCTGCCATTACCAGCGCGTGATTCTTAGCCTGGCAGAGAGCCTGCACACGTTTGCCGTTCGCCGCGCCTCTCTGGTAAACGGACTTGCCTACCGGAGTAGAACCTACGAAAGAAATTCCTCTGATGTCCTTATGGTTCAGGAGCAGGTCAACCTCGTTCCTTGAGCAGGTAATCACGTTGATAACGCCGTCCGGCACGCCTGCTTCCTTGTAGATCGCGGCAAGCTTAAGCGCCGTCCTTGGTGTCAGGGAAGCCGCCTTAAGCACCATAGTATTACCGGTTGCGATACAGGTAGGAGCCATCCATCCAAACGGGATCATAGCCGGGAAGTTTACAGGTGCGATCCCTGCAAATACGCCGAGCGGCTCGCGGTATTTTACAGTGTCGTATCCGCGGGAAGCATCCATCATGGATTCGCCCATCATCAGAGACGTAACCTGTGTTGCAAGCTCTGTTCCTTCCTTCGCCTTTGCAACGTCGCCGTCAGCCTCGCCCCAGGTCTTGCCGTTCTCTTCTGCTACCGTGTAGGTCAGTTCCTCATAGTCGCGGATGATCAGTTCGCGGATCTTGTACATGATCTGCGCTCTCTTGATCGCAGGAGTGCCGCTCCATCCCGGGAATGCAGCCTTTGCAGCCTGAACCGCAGCCTCTACCTCTTCTGTCGTACAGCAGGGAGCCTGTCCGGTGATCTCTCCGGTAGACGGATTGTGGAGGTCATACCACACGTCTGTCTTGGATTCAACAAATTCGCCGTTGATAAATACTTTTAATTTTTCCATGCTTGTTCTCCTTTATATGATATTTTTATTTTTATACTTTTTTGGATGCTATTTGATACTTACATCAGAAATTCGCGTCATGCATCCATGTATATCTCTCATCCTCGCAGCGGTCCGTCTGAAGCCACGGATTACCGTCGATATGGCGGATCATCCAGCAGGTATACATCTGGAATCCCGGCGCAACAGCCTGCGGATGAAGCTCTCCGCCCGGTATCGCAGAAAAGCTGTTGTTCACGCTCTTAAACACCTGGTCGCCCACGAAGCTTGCTCCGAAACCTTCCGGCCGGTCGAATTTGAACAGGTACGTCTCCGGCTGCGGATGTCTGTGCGGAAGATACCCCGACCAGTTTCCTCTGTCATTCAAGACCTCGCCAAGTACCATGTTGGATTCCGGTGAAATGTCATGGTCAAAGATGGTATTCACGCGGCGCTTTGCCACGTTGCCGAATTTGCCTACGCTTGAGTATCCCCACGGAGCATCCTTTGGGGCATACAGCCGGCTTGCAAATGTCTTGTCGTTGTGCGTGCACTGTACCAGGATCTCGGTTTCGGCGTTGGCTGTCACTTCCACTTCCACGCCCGTACTTACATGAACGCACCATGGTCCTTCTGTAAATACGTCCTTTCTGGTAACGGTCTCCTTCTTATCTTCCCATGCGAAGTTAAGATCTCCTGACAGGAGAAGGACCGCAGTCTCTTCTCCGTCTCTTTGAAACTTCCTTACTTCGCCCGCTTTCATCCGATATACACGGATATCCATCATCATTGCTTTATATTCATTGTCATAAGTGGTAAGGATCATCTCGCCCTTATCATCAAACTCCGGATAGCCAAATACTTTGCTCATCTGATGCCATGCCTCCTTCTATATTTTCCTGCCTGCTGATCTTAATAATCTCTGGCTGCTTCTCTGCCTGTCTTAACACCCTCCCACGCTGCTCTGACAGACTCCTTCTCCGATACATCCGCAAGACCTACATTCCACCAGGACTCATATCCGTCCGTCATGGTCTTTGGAATGACCTTCAGATCGAAGAGACAAGCGATTTCCTGCTTCTTCGCATCTTCAAGCGCCGCTTCCAGTTCAGCGATGGTCTTACAGGTATAGGACTTAAGGCCGTAACCTTCTGCAACCTTAGCATAGTCAACCGGAATCAAGTCGCCGCAAGGCTTCTTGCCGTCCGTGTAACGGAACTCTGTCGCAAGGCTTCCGATTCCGTGGTTCATCTCCAGATTGTTGATACATCCGAATCCACAGTTATCAAATACCAGGATATTTACCTTCTTCCGCTCCTGCATGATGGTCATGATCTCGCTGTGGAGCATCTGGAAACTGGAATCTCCCACTACACAATAAACTTCATTATCCGGCTCCGCAAACTTCACGCCGAGAGTTGCCGCCACCTCGTATCCCATACAGGAATAACCGTATTCTGCATGATAACCGCCGCGCTTATCTGTGGTCCATACCCTCTGCATACAGCTTGGGAGAGAACCGCCTGCCGTGATGATCGTCGCATCCTCGTCGATGACTCTGCGGATCGCCGCAAGCGCAGCCGTCTGTGTGATCTTTCCGTCTGTAAGCTTCACGAATTCCGGGATCGTCCTTGGATCTCTTGCCTTGATCATCGGCTCGAAATCATCCCCGGTGTACTCGATGGCGCCAAGCCTTGCCATCTCCTTATCCCATGCGCCCTTCGCTTCCTCGATCTCTCCTGAGTAAGCAGATACATAACCTCTGGCGCGAAGCTTCTCTGACAGCGCCGTTACCGTCGCCTTCGCGTCGCCCACAGCCTTCACAGCATCCATCTTATATGCGTGGTATCTGGAATTATTAATAGTAACGAATTTCACATTCTCATCTTTAAACAGCCACTTGGAGCTGGTCGTAAAATCAGACAGTCTGGAACCGATGGCGATCACTACGTCCGCGTCCTTTGCGATCACGTTGGATGCATATGTACCGGTCACACCGATTCCGCCCAGGCAGTATGGATGGCTTGACTTACATGCGCTCTTTCCTCCCTGGCTCTCGCCGAACGGAATCTTGAATTCCTCACAGAACTGCTCTACGACCTCTCCCGCCTCTGAGAAGCGTACTCCGCCTCCTACGATCACCAGCGGCTTCTTCGCTCCCGCAATGATCTTTGCAATGTCTTCTAACTCCTCTTCTACCGCTGCCGGTCTTGTGATCCTGTGCACTCTCTTCTCAAAGAAATATTCCGGGAAATCATAGGACTCGCCCTCTACATCCTGGCAAAGACCGATACAGCAGGCTCCCGTCTCCGCCGGATCCGTCAGGACACGCATGGCATTGATGAGCGCCGTCATGATCATCTCCGGTCTTGTGATCCTATCCCAGTATTTGCACACTGGCTTGAACGCGTCGTTGGTAGTCGTTGCAAGGCTGTTGCTCTGCTCTAACTGCTGAAGCACCGGATCTGGCTGGCGTGATGCAAAGGTATCCGCCGGGAACACCAGAAGCGGAATGTTATTTACCGTTGCGGTGGCACATGCCGTTACCATATTCGCCGCGCCGGGGCCTACAGAAGATGCGCAAGGGATGATCCTTCTGCGGTTGCTCTGCTTCGCAAATGCTGTTGCCACATGGCACATGCCCTGCTCATTCCTTCCCTGGAGAACTCTTAAGTTCCCCGGATTTGAGTCGAGCGCTTCTCCTAATCCTACTGCGATACCATGCCCGAATATGGTGAAGAATCCTTCTACAAACTTTGTCTCCTTGCCGTCCATGGAAACATACTGGTTATCCAGGAACTTCACAATTGCCTGTGCTACGGTCATTCTTACTGTTTTAACCATCTCTTTTCCTCTCCTTCTATCTCTTTCTATTCCAAATATTAATCTGTCCTAAACTCTGATTTGTTCTACATATATTAATCTGCTCTATCTATACTCTTGCGATCATCTCGCCGAACTGTTCTTTCTCTTCCTTAATAAATGCGTGCACCGCATCCGGTCCCGGAAGGGAATCGGAACAATTGTTGCTTCTTACCATCATAGATGCTTCCGCAGAACCGAATTCCAGACAGTCGATGATCTCCCATCCCTGATACAATCCATATAAGAAACCAGAACCATATCCGTCGCCGCCGCCAAAGCCTTTTCTCGCCGTTACCGGGAACGGTTTGATGCTGAACTTCTGTCCGTCGCAGGTGTATGCCGTCGATCCCTTCATACCATGCTTGATCACAACGATCTTCGCATTGTAACCCTGCCACAGCGCCGCGCTCTCCTCGTCTGTCATGCCTGGTTTGATTAATTTCTCCGTCAGGTCAAACTCTTCTCTGGAGCCCATGATGATGTCCGCTTCCTTCGCTACGATAGAATAGTAGATAGAGATCTCATCACTGTTCTTCCAATTGTATTCCCTGTAGTCGATATCGAAGATCACCTTCGTGTCATTCTTCTTCGCCAGCATCACCGCCTTGATCGCCGCCTCCCTTGACGGACTCTCCGAAAGAGCCGTACCGGAGATCAGGATAGCCTTCGCATTCTTGATGTACTCTTCGTCGATGTCGTCCACATGGAGCTGTAAGTCAGCGATGCAGTTGCGGTACATCAGGATACTGCTCTCCTTCGGAGATAACATCTCGGTAAATGTAAGCCCTAACTTCTCGCCGTTGGTGCATCTGGTGATGTGTGAAGTGTCGATTCCCTGCTCGTCAAAATAATCCACTACATAATCTCCGAACTGATCGTCGGATACCTTGCCAAGGAAGCCTGCCTTCATGCCGTGGCGGGTAACGCCTACTGCAATATTCGCCGGTGAACCTCCCACAAACTTCTCAAACATATGTACCTTCTTCAATGGCTTGAACTCTTCCTTCACCTGGTCGTTGTAAGCCGGGTTGAAATCAATTGCCACCCTTCCCAACAATACCAGATCCATCGGTCTGGATGAATCGAACTCTACATATTTCATCTTTGCTTCCTCCATTCTCTGCGTGCTATTTTCATTTGCGTGCTTTATTGCGTGTTTATTTGATGTCTATACAATAGCACGCGTGTACAAAAATTTCAAGTATTATTTTCAAGATTTTGAAATTCCCATATTATATACAAATATTGTGGTTTTTATTTGTATATTTCCTACAAACACACACAATCTATAGCACGCAAATAGCACGCATTTAAAAGCAAACACTTTGGATTTTCTATTAAGCGTGCTCTTGTCAAATAGGAGTAAATTAGGATATAATCAAATCAATCATGGAGGTGAGCCTATGAATGAATTAGAGAAATGTATGGCAGGAGAATATTATGATTGTCATGATCCCATCTTTTTGGGCTTCAAAGGTCATGCAAGAAAGCTTTTGAAAGAGTACAATGCTCTTGCATATGAGCAGAAAGAAGAAAAATACAACATCCTGAAGCAATTATTCGGAGGAATCGGCGCAAATGTGACTGTCGGATCGCCCTTTATCTGTGATTACGGGCGGAATATTTACATCGGAGATCATGTATCTGTGAATATGAACTGTACCTTTGTCGACTGTAACGAGATCACCATCGGCAACAACGTGCTGATCGCATCAAACGTTCAGCTCTATACGGCAACGCATCCGGTAGAATTTGCCGAAAGATACATCCCGGACCAGGATTCCCAATCGGAAAAATTCCAGACCTATGCACTGCCGATCAAAATCGGAAACGGATGCTGGCTGGGCGGCGGCGTCATTGTCCTGCCGGGCGTAACCATCGGCGACGGCTCCGTGATCGGAGCCGGAAGCGTTGTCACAAAGGATATCCCCGAGAATTCACTGGCTGTAGGCAATCCATGCCGTGTGATCCGGAAGATCAACGGCGATAAGTAATAGTAATATTGTAAGATTCTAAGATTTTTTGAGCTTGACCGGAATCTGGATCTCTACGTGGCAATAATCTTCCGCCTCGTTCCAGATCACATATTTCTCAATCGTCGCCATACATTTAACGTACTTGCTGTTGGGCAGAAATTCCTGATTAATGCGTTTCCATACATTTCCAAGCACATGATCGGATATTCTGCCCTTCGCCTCAAAGATAAGCCACACAGCCGGCGGAAATGAAAAGATTTCGAAGCCTTCCGCCTCGTCACCCTCCCACTCTACCGCGCACATATAATCATTGCTTCCGTCCTCTCCAAACCCAAAGCAAAGACCTAAGTCAAAAAAACGACCGCTTAATTCCTGGATTCTGCCGTTGCTTCCGTCGCCTTTCACGACAGCCCATGTACCGCCGCCGTAAGGTGTAATCCTTCGTATCCCCAGAACCTTGAAAGCCTCCCGTTCCATGATCGTATATTCCATCTTCTCGACTCCCTTCATCACAATCTCAAAATGCAGACGGCAGTAAAATGTCAGCTTTACCTAGTTCATACGCTCTGTCCAATCCATATCTCCACCGCCTTTGTCAAATATTCTTAAATGCAGCCTTACTGTGCCGTCTATAGTCAGTGTAATATAAACCTCAGCATTTGTCCCGTCATTTTGCAGGTAAAAAATATCGGTTCTGACCGGATGGAATACTATACCACAACTTCTAAAATCCGTTTTCCTTTATGGTTAATTTCTTTTATGCCAGCCTGTTTCTTTTTATTGAAATTAAAGCTCAGCAAGTATCCTTTATCTAAATGATAATATTCGAGATAATCAAACAACTGTTCTTCCCCTCTTCGATTATACTCTTCCCCTCTCCATATTTTCATTTCTACAACATGCTGCTGTCCGAGATAGTCAATAACTACATCTGTCCGGCGCTGATTTCTGGTCTGCGCCTCTATATAATAATTTCCTTTTCCATTAATAATTGGTTTTAAATAAAGCAAGAAAAGACGTCGCCCGTTTTCTTCTTTAAACGTATCTGAACTATCTGCATAAACTTCTGTAAAATGCTGCATAAATTTTGCCATGACCACATCCATGTTCAAATAACCTTCCCGGATAAACTGATTCTTAATCTCGGACGCTGCTATATAAGATTTATTATCCAATAATTCCTCAGACAGGAAAAGATTATAGATTCTTGTCTCAAATACACGATTTGCAACGACAGCCTGTCCATTGCATTCTCCGAGAAATCCAAACATTCTTCCGATATCAATCGCATAATTGTCAGGATTGTAGGCAAAACTCTGCCCGTAGAACAAGATTGCATACAGCATTTTCTTCAATTGCGGATAACCGGCAATCTGCTTTCGCATATCATCAAATAAAGTATTAGATTCATTCAACAAAATCTTTACAGCCTCCGCAATTCCTGCATCAGACCAGATATATTTTGTTGATTCAAATCCCGCTTTCCCTGCAATCTGTTCATCCAACAGCAAACAGATTCTCGATACCAGGTACGGATAACCAGAAGTATAATCATAAATCGCTTCCGACATTCTTTCGATATTCATTCCTGTCTGATGATCCTTCTCATATTCCGACAACATCCCTTCAATATCTTTCACAGAAAAGCTCATATCAATATCAAAATCAGCCGCAATATTCCAGGGACTATTATATCTTTGTACTTCATCAGGACGAAGTTTTTGTTTTAAATTCTTTATATCATATACGCCGGCCAAAATAACCGAATGAAAAATTGCAGTTTGCTTTCTCTCCAGATAATAGCCTCGAAGCAGCCCCAGAAAATCAAGAAAAACCTGGTTATTCGAAGCACTGTCTACTTCGTCGATGATCAATACTACAGGCTTCCTGGATGTTTCGCAAAGATTGCTGAGTAAATAAAATAAATCCGCCATATTTATCCTATGATCGGCGGCCGCTTTCTCCAACGCCTGGATATCCTCTTTAGCAAAACCGGAAATTTCCTGATTTTTATTTTTAATGATCCGGACGATCATATTTGCAAACTCTCTGGAAAAAGTATGTTCATCATAAAAAACAGCCGAACTCATTCGCTGAAAATTCGTAGAAAGAACATTATATTCCTCTTTTAGATACTGTCTCAATGCCCATAGCGTTGTTGTTTTCCCATATTGTCTGGCACGGTTTATCACAAAATACTTCTGCTTATCAACCAGTTCCTTTATTCTTATCATACGTTCATCCAGATTGACCATATAATTTTCATCCGAATAACATGGTCCGTTTACATTAAAACATTTCTTCAATGTCTCACCTCCTAAAGTCATTCTTATTCAGCCTCATCTTTATACCCAATATTAAGTAATGTTTATACCATAACTATAAATTAGACACACCGTTTTGACAACATATTTCTTAATATTATCCACCCGTCTGTCTATAATATCCCATATGAGTAAACATACCCAAACACATACTAACTTTCAGTGTTGCACCGGACGAAAGTATCATATATAATGATGTGTGTAGATTATACAAGCAGGAGGATTTGGTTATGCCGCTTTCGTTTCGGTTGTTTTCAGTGGGTTTTTCACTTGTTTGTTTTGGCGTGGGGCTGTATGCTCTGGCATCCGGGATTTTAGGGAAAAAGATGAAAATACTTCCCTGTCTGATCTATACCGTCTATTATCTGCTGGGAAATGCTTTGATACTCGCAGGTATGGTCGGAGCTTATGCGCAGGCTGACGCATACGAGTATGAAAATGTATTCAATCTTTTGAATGGCACGATTGGGAATCTGCTGCATTCGGCCGTGCTGGCGCTTGTATTGCGCCGTTTTTTGGGGACGGATTTCTGGCAGGGGCTGGCTGCCTCTTTTCTGGGAAATTTTATTGCCTATACGGCAAATTCTGTCCTTCAGGAAGCGGCATCTTATTACAGCCCAATATTCGGCGGAATGTATCTGTATACATTTATTACGATTTTTATTCCGTACCTGGCAGTGCTGCCAATCGCTGCAATTGTTGTGTGGATACTGAGAAAAAGCAGCTTCTACCGATATTTTTCACATTTGTTTTCCAGAAGATCATGGGCAGCGGGAACGCTGCTTTTCAGCTTCCTGCTGATGTGTGTCTGGCAGGTATTGAACTGGCTGTATCCAGATACTGAGCCGGGCGTGGGTTATAGCATATTCTTTTTCGCGCTCATTGTAGCCGCCCTGTTCTGGGTGCAGTTCCTGGCCATGTATGCCGCAGGACAGGATAAGATTCGGGCGCAGGAGGAAACGATCGCACAGAATCAGGCGCATATGGAGCTTTTGGAGGAGCTGCAGCAGGAGATACGCGCTTTCCGCCATGATTTTACCAATCTGTTTTCCGGCCTGACCCTGCAGGCGCAGGAAGGTGATCTTGCGGGGATTCAGGAGTTTATGAGAAAGACCAGCAGCTATTTCGATGAAAAGCTGGGGCAGGAGATCCAGCAAATGGACGGTCTGAATCATATCACGCTCTATCCTTTGCGCAGCCTGTTGACCGCAAAGCTGGCGGATATGCGGAAAAGAGAGATCCATTCAGCGCTTGAGGTACTCTATCCGGTGGACAGCAAGGTTATGATGGAAACGGAAGATCTGCTCCGAAGCCTTGGAATCCTGATCGACAACGCGATGGAGGCCGCGCCTCAAATGGCCGGAACGGTGCGGATCGTTCTGCTTCAGGAAGAAAAAGAACTATATATCGCAGTTTCCAATAATTATGACAGAGCGCCGGAGCTGTCCGCACTTTCCCGAAAGGGCTATACCACAAAGGGGAAAGGCCGGGGGACAGGGCTTACGAGTTATCGGCGGATCGTGTCCAGGTGTAAGGGTTGTGTTGCGAGAACCTACTTAAAGGACGGCTATTTTGTGCAAGAGTTGAGACTTCCGGCGGCGTAGGAGGAGACAAATGATTCCGATTTATATATGTGATGATGAAAAGCCGGTGGCCGACCGGCTGGAACACATCATTTCGAATCAGATTACCATATTGAACGGAGATATGGGGCCTGTCCGCGAGGCGGATACGCCGGAAAGATTATTGGACCTGCAGACAAAGGATACCATACCGGCGGTATATTTCCTTGACATTGATTTTCCGGGCAGGATGAGCGGGCTGGAGCTGGCGCAGAAGCTGAGACTCCACGATCCGCGGGGGTTCATTGTATTTATCACGGCGCATCATGATCTGGCTTTTGAAACCTTCCGGCTGCGGCTGGAAGCTCTGGATTATATCGTAAAAGGCGACTATAACGCAATGGCCGTCCGGGTGAGAGAATGTCTGACAAGCATACAGCAGCGGCTTGCCAGTGAACAGCCCAAACATGGCAGATATTGTACGATCCGGTTGTTTGATACCATCCGGCACATCCCGGTAGAAACGATCCTTTATTTCGAGGCTCTGGGATTTAAGCACACGCTCTGCCTTCATCTGGATAACGAACTGCTGGAATTTAACAGCAGTCTGGAGCATTTCGCGGAAGAATTGGGTGAGGATTTCTGGCGGTGTCACAGAGGATTTCTGGTAAACCGCAGCCGGATCCGGACTGTGGACCTGAAATGCCAGGCGGTCATTTTGGACAATGGAACGGAATGCCCCCTGTCCAGAAGAGCCAAAACAGAATACAATGCACAGAGAAAACGGGACGCAAAATAAGAGTGTGACCGTTCAAGCTGCAGCTGCACCCTGATCAATCACCGTTCGTGAAACCAAACGGACAATTCGCGTAAAAAATGAATAATTTGACCTTCTGTCTGTTATAGTGATTTCAAGATAACAAAACAACAGGAGGTATTCATTATGAAAACAAAATCAATCTTATCCAACCACGTGGTAATGCTGATGGCTCTTTTCCTGGCCTTTATGGGATATTTCCTTTCTATTTACAGAGGAAATATGAATAGTGCTTCTAATTATTCCGGACTGATCATAGCTGCAAGCTGTCTGTATTCCGTAAACCCTATCTTCGGAGGCGAGCTGCCGGAAAACAAAGTCCTTCGTCTGCTGGCACGTCTCAATGGTCTTTTGCTGGTTGTCTGGTTTGTGATCATTATTGCACAGCTCTTCTTATAGAGGAGGATACACTGATGGATCATCACAGTGAAGATTTTGAAAGGATGAAAGCAGATTTACATGAAAAAGGCTATCAAGAAAAAGACGTTACGATCACGTCCGGGAAGGCCATGGTTTTCGGAACTCTTTGCGCGCTGCCGTTTGTAATCGTCTTCGGATTATTGTATCGTTTTTTGCTGATTGATAGAGCATTTTTACTGGAGGTAAGCGGGATCGCTTTTTACGTTATGTTTATAGCGATTATTGCGGTTTCTGTTGTCATACATGAATTATTACATGGGATAGGATGGGCAGTTGCCAGCGGGAAAGGCTGGAATGTCGTTCAGTTTAACATCAATGCAATGATGCCGAGCTGTGCCTGTAAAGCAGTATTAGCAAAAAGAGCATATCTGGCCGGCGTTCTGACACCTTTTATCGTATTGGGGTTCGGCAGTGTGCTTTTTATTTATATATATCCCGGTACGGTGTCATTATTGACGATGATGGTCAATTTTATTTCTGCCGGAGCGGATCTGATGATCGCATCTCAGGTGCTGAAGGAACGGGACGGTCTCATTGCGGACCATCCCACAGAAGCTGGTTATATCCACTTATATCGGGCTCCTCACGATGGGAAAACCTGCTTATGAGTCCGTCCATGAGTTTGATGACGATCCGGATGCTCAGGGAAAATAGCATTGTACCGGGAAATCAAGAGTAAGCCAATCCGATTTAGGATTGGCTTCTATAATATCCGGGGCTTTGACTTATTTCCAGATCACATTCGGCTCTTTTCTGGGCGCCGTTCTTACATAAGTCCTTGCCGGATAACCCAGCAGCATACAGGCTTTTACAGGTTTTCCTTCAATTCCAAGCCATTTCTTCACATCTTCATCTGCTTCTGCGATCCGGGCAAGATAACCGTTATACAGAACTCCCATTCCCAGGGAAACAGCCATACTCTCTATATTCTGCGCGGCCAGCCCAGCATCTAAAGGCCAGTCGGAAGTGATAAAAAGAACTGCCGGAGCATTGCGAAAGAGAAAGTCGTCCGCCAGATTCTCCTTCCTTCGCCGGTTAAACCGGATATAAGGTGCCAGTGCAGCGTCCTTAACTCCATCTCTTTCCTCTATTCCGTCAATATATCTCCACACCCTGTCTTTTAATTCATCCAGTTCATCCTGGACAAATACGAAATAACTGCCCTGGTTATTCACCGCCGTAGCCGTATAGCGTCCTGCCTGGGCAAGGAGTTCAAGCTTCCTGCGGGACACCTTCTCCTCCTGATAGCTTCGGATGCTGCGCCGGAATTTGATCGCATGCAGCACGTTATTCGGATCCAGTTTAAAACTGTCCTCCTGATATTCTTCCACGTCATCCATATCATAATCCGGGATCGAGACCGCGTTCTTCGGACAGACCGCAACGCAATGGCCGCACTGCAGGCACTCTCCCTTCACGGCCGCTTTTTCGCCTACCTTTATGTTCTGGGCAATACAGTCTTCTGCGCACAGACCGCATCCGACACATTTTTCGCAATTGATCTTAACCATACTATCAACTCCTTTTCCTCTGATCGATTATATATATCAGGCATTTCTTCCAGATTTACCTATTGTATCATAATCTTTAATATCTGTCTCAATATTTTCCATAAATCTTGTGCGGCGGCGGAGTACCTCTTGTTTTTCTAATATCGCTGGTGTAAAATATAATTTGTATTTTATGTATAGAACTAAAATGTGAGGAGTTGATTTTCTATGATAATTAAGAATCGGCGCTACATTGCAGCGGATTCTGGCCTTTGCATTCCGTAACGGGCACAACAACGATACTCAGCTCATCGATCAGTTCTGAAAATGTCCCGTTGGTGATTCCGCCGCCCTGCCGAAGCATCTTACGTATTCCGAATATCCGGAACAGCTTCTCGGCAGCAGTCTTGGCGTCTATCCGGTCTTTCCCTGCAAAGATATAAGAAATCCTATTCTTTTTCAAATATGCAAGATACTCATCCCTTACCTCTTCTGTCAGGACTTCTATGATATGCGCTCCGTCGTAACCAGGACCTCTCCTGCTTACAACCGGGCCGTCCTAAAAAAAGGTCGCCCATCGGATCAACAGATACCAGATAGTAAGAACTGTCTGTCACCGCCGCATGATCTTTACGGTCTGCCTTGATCCCGTAATGTGCATTACCTGATAGAATTTACCTCCCGCCTTCGTCTCCTGCCTGCCAAAGAAAGACCCTGTGATCTTTCCGTTTATAGATGTCAGGATATGGAAGATGATATATGGTTTCTCTTGATTTTTCATGATCTTTCCTTCTCTCTTTCTTTACTGATTCCTTTCCCAGAAACTGACCACGCGGTCAAGCCATCCTTCAGCAACGGTTCCCTCTCCTAACCCTAATCCATGGGAAAGGCCGTCAAAAACTTTAATCTCCGCATCCATACCCTACGCTTTGATCTGACGAATGCGGGATTCCATCGTCCGATAAGATGCTATAATTATAAATACATCGTCTATTTTGCTTTCCCTACGCTTTGGCAGACACGTATTTTGTCCATCACATACTGTTTCACTTCTTCTCTGCCTGCCGCTCCGTACTTCTTCGGATCGAAAACGTCCGGATTCTCCTTCAGATATGCCTTTACTCCCCTGGAAAATGCAATCCTTAAGTCCGTCGCATAGTTCACCTTGCAGATGCCTCTGCGGATACATTCTCTCACCGCGTCATCCGGCACGCCGGATGTCCCGTGGAGGACCAGAGGAATCGTTACCACTTCCCGTATCTCACTTAAGCGCTTGACATCAAGCCTGGGGATTCCTTTGTAGACGCCGTGCGCCGTGCCGATCGCAACTGCCAGCGAATCAACCCCCGTCTTTTCCACAAATATCCCGGCCTCCTCAGGATCCGTATATGGATTCCCTTCTCCGCCTTCTAAGTCGTCCTCCTTACCGCCCACCTTGCCAAGCTCTGCTTCCACCGGCACGCCGGAAGGATGACAGGCATCCGCCACAGCCTTGCTTACCGCAATATTTTCTTCAAAAGTTCCGTGGGAACCGTCGATCATAACGGAGGTATAGCCGGTGCGCAGCGCCCGCATGGCGAGCTCAAAGCTGTTGCCGTGGTCTAAATGAATCACCACAGGAACCGATACACTCTCTGCCGCCGCCTTCGCATTTGCGTAGAAATACGCAAAATCCGCATATTTGACCGTTGACGGTGTCGTCTGCATGATAACAGGCGCCTGTAATTCCTCCGCTGCCGCCGCGACTGCCTGTACCATCTCCATGTTCTCCACATTGAAGGCCCCTACTGCATATCCTTCCTTCTGTGCATCTGATAATAATTGTCTTGATGTCACTAATGCCATAGTTCTTCTTTCTCTCCCTTCTGATATCTGTATGCTATAACTTCTCCACTGTTGCCTGCGCTGTCAATCTCTCTATATTCTTTGGATCGAAGTCGCCGGTATTGGGTGACATGGCATTCGCCGAAGCGACCGACACCGCATACCGCAAAGCTTCCTTCGCCTCATACCTTCTCTCCAGAGCTGCGGCGAATGCACCGACCATGGAATCTCCGCATCCAACTGTGTTTACCGCTTCTACTTCCGGCGGCCTGCCGCGGAAGATCCCGTCCCCGCTGACAAGCAGCGCTCCGTCCTTCCCTAATGAGATCACCACATACGGGATTCCCATATCTCAGAGTTTCCCGGCATACCGGATCACTTCCTGCATATTATGTATTTTGATGCCAAAGAGCTGTTCGATCTCATCCTGGTTTGGCTTCACCATGGTAGGATGAGACTTGATCCCCTGCTTCAACGGCTCGCCGCTGGTATCCAGGATCACGGCTTTCCCCATATCTTTCGCAATGGCAGTCATTCTGCCATAGATATCCTTACTCATCCCCCGGGGAAGGCTTCCCGATATGGTGACCACATCGCTGTCCCGGATAATATCAGGATACCTCTGCATAAATTGCTGTTCCTCATCGGACGATACCTCGCACCCCGGCTCCAGATATTCCGTAGAGCCGTACTCCTGATCCAGGATATTGATGCAGCATCTGGTCTCTCCCGCTATATGGACAAACGGACGGCCGCAGCATATTGCCGCACAGCCCGAATATCTCATCTGCGCCGATCTCTCTATTGACCCTGTCACAGACGGACTGCGCCCTCGTATCCATCCAGATGGGTGTATTGGCAAGAACCTCTCCGTCCTTATCTACCGCGATCGCCGCCCAGCTCTGTCCGTCAATTCCGATACCCGCGATCTGCGCCGGTCTTACCCCGCCTGAAGCGAGCACTTTCTTGATCGAATCACACACTGCCTCCCACCATTCGTCCGGGTTCTGTTCCGCCCAGCCGGGTTTGGGATAATATACCGGATAGTCCCGGGAGGAAGATGCCTTCACCTTTCCGTCTTTCGCAAATAATGCAGTCTTGCATGCACTGGTTCCGATATCAATTCCCAACAAATACTCTTCTGAAATCCTACATACTCCTCCGCATTTTCCTTGGGTCGCCCTGAAATTTTTCCAGAACAATATCCATATCTAACAGACCATCATTCCTAATAAATTGTGCCCTGGATGATAATAGGACTTGCTTCTGAATGGTTTTGTCCGTAATAAAATGATCATATAGATACGTCTCAAATATAATATTAGTAATCCTGCAAAGCCCCGCTTCCTCTCCTACTATACCAAAAGTTACACCCATATTGATCTCTGGATTTGATCGTTTGTAAGGAACTTGAATGCCTTCAAAAAGAATACCTTCTATGAATTTCCGAAAGACCGGATAATTCTCCAGATTCTTTATCATATCATCGAACAAAGTATTCGTATGCTTCAGTATCTCGCGTACTGCCGCGCGCACTCCCCATGGTGTCCAATACTCGTCTGTTGAAATATCTTTCGGCAATCTCTCATCGATCCACTGACAGATTAAACTGACAAGAAACGGATAACCGGATGTAAAACGATATATTTCCTGTGCCACACAGTCTGTATCCATTGTAAAATCCTGTGCCGCATCATAATCCTTAAGCATTCCTGAGATTTCGGCAACAGACAGGCTCATATCTATCGGAAAATCTACAGCTATATTCCATGGCGAATTATATTTTCTTTCCTCATCTGGCCGCAATTTAAGCTTCAGATTTTTTACATCATATACGCCGGATAGAATCACACTTTTGAATGTGATCCGTCCCCTGGCACGTTCCAGATATAATTCTCTCAGTATCCCAAGGAAATTTAAAAACATCTGATTATCAGAACTTTTATCTACCTCGTCGATAAATAACAGAACTTCTTTGGCATTATCACAAAAATCAATGTTCCTGTCTCTTAAGGTTTCCAGACTCACCCCGGAATCCCGGCATCTCCACATCTGCTGCTTCTCTTCGTCATATCCGGAAAGTTTAAGATCCTTCTCCACCCTGCTGCAGAAACTTCTGACAAATGAATCTTCCGATCTGAATGCGTCGGTTCCCATTCCTTCAAAACTGATATTGATTACAATATATGAATCTTTCAATCGCCGCCACAATAACAGAAGCGTCGTCGTCTTCCCATACTGGCGGGCACGATTGATTGTAAAATAAGAATCCTGTTCGATCAGCCGGATGATCTGGTCAACTTTCTCTGTTGTATCAGCCATATAATGCTTCTCAGGAATACAAGTTCCCGCCGTATTGAATCTTTTCTTCACCAATTTTCCCTTTTCCCGTCTTCTTCCCCTGCCTTCCTCCACAATGAATAAACATCCGTACTTTCTTCTTTTATGATAAATCTACCGTGCTGTTTTGGCAACATATATTTCTTGCTGAAATCAATATCATAATAATATACGAATAAAGATATCAAATATCTCTGATAAATGGATTCCTCCAGAATGCGATCAGAAGCTCCGCGACCATAAAACACCATATCACAGGCTCGCACACGATGACCGCCATATAGTGTAACCGGGGGATAAATATCATGGTAAATAATATCTTCCCCACCAGCTCGATCACACTTGACAGTATGGGCAGCAGCTTCTGTCCGATCGCCTGCAGCGCCGTCCGGCTGTAGTTAAGCACGCCAAGGATCGCGTAACAGGGCATCACCACCCGCAGATACAAGGTACCGTTGCTTAGGACCAGCTCTTCGTTAGAGCCTGAGATCCACCGGATCAGCGCCGGTGCAAATTGCCAGACCAGAACCGTGACCAGGACAGCCATTGCCGCCGCGTACAGATAGGAATACTTCACCGCCTTGCGGATCCTCCCCGGCTTTCGCGCCCCATAATTCTGGGAGACAAATGTATTGATCGTCTGGGTCATAGCGATAAACGGGATCATGCAGAACTGATAGAGTCTCCTTGCGGCCGTATGCGCCGCAATATACAGATACCCCAGGCCGTTGATCCCAGACTGGAGGATCACGCTTCCCGCCGAGACGAAGCAGCTCATGAAGCCCATGGACAATCCTTGCGCCGTCATCTCCTTATACAGCGCCCCGTCCGCCTTGAAGTTCTCCCTGCCTGGAATCAGCATGGGAACTCTTTTCTTAATATATACCAGGCACAGCAAAACAGAGATCCCTTGGGCGAGCACCGTCGCTTCTGCAGCGCCTCCAAGACCTCTCCCAAGCATGGCAATAAACACATAATCCAGCAGGATATTGGCCAGAGAGGAAATGATCAGAAATACCAAAGGCATGATGCTGTTCCCTACTGCCCGAAGGATTCCGGCGCATAGGTTATATGCGAACATCACCAGGGTAAATAATGTGATGATCGAGATATAACGGTATGCTTCCCCCAGGATCTCAGGGGGCGTATGTAACAGACGAAGCAGCGGAATCATAATGACCTGCGACAGAATGGTAAGCACTGCCACGACCGCCATGCCGATCACTATGGACGCCGCAACCGAATTCTTCAGCATCTGTCTGTTATCGGCGCCGTAGCACCTGGCTGTCACAATCGACAATCCATTGCCAAACCCCAGGGCAAATCCGATCAGCAGATCATAGATCGGTACGGCGGCGCCGATCGCCGCAAGCGCCTTCTCTCCCAGCGTGTGCCCAACGATCAAAGTATCGACGGTATTATATAGCTGCTGAAACACCACGGAAAATAAGATCGGAACCGTAAAACGCAGCATCGGCAGGAAGATCCCGTCATTCAGGAAATCAATCCCCGCCGCTTTCTTCTCTGTTATTGATTCTGTAGTTTCCAAGTGAACTGTCCTCCCTTTTGTATCCTTCTGTAAATGTCAAATATTATATTTGGTCTTGATATTGATATCCGTATACTGGAATTCTTCTTCTACCTTCTTGTCCTTCAGCAGGATATCCGCCAATACAAGCGGCGGCTGATAGCCTTGTACATACGCCTCCTGATCGATCAGGAAATCTGCCACATCATCCGCAAGCGCTTTCCGGTTATTGGGCGTAAGGTCATAGATGACTGTAAACGGACGTCTCTCAAGCTTCAGCTCCTCGTAAGCCCTCGCGATTCCTTCCTGCCCGCCGGAAGCGACAAAGATCCCGTTGATCCCCGGCATGTTCAGTAACGTATTCCTGATGATCTTATCTACCTCTTCCGAGTCGTCAAAGCTCCCCTGCACGCCTGCCAGTTCAAGATCCGGATAGGCGTTCTTCAATTCCTCCACGAAGCCGTCCACACGCTCATTATTCACATGATTGCTGAAGAATCCCGTGATCACCAGAACTTTGCCGGCTCCTCCGGTCAGCATTCCCAGAAGTCCCGCCGCAGTGCGTCCGCTCTTGCGGTTATCCATTCCTACATAGCAGCTCCTTTTGGTTCCGACAATGTCCGAATTAAAGGTCACGACAGGGATTCCCTTCTCTTCGATCAGCCAGTTCAGCTTCATGCGGATGCTCTCACAATCCACAGGCATCACCGCCAGGCCTTGGATTCCCGTTTTGACCAACGCATCTATGGCGCTTAACTGCTCCTCTTCATCTACGGATAAGCCCTCCCTTACAAGAAGCTCGATCCCTTTCTCCTTAAGCTCTTCTGCTGCTTGCCGGATCCCACGGTTCACCTCCAACATGAAGGAAGATCTGGCAAGCTGTGTGACAACGCCGATCCGGATCTTCCCTTTCGAGGCCGCAGAGCGTTTCCTGTTCTTAGGAACATACCCCATCTCCTCTGCGATCTGTCTGATCTGCTTTGCCACCTCAGGATTGATCCGCCCCCGGTTATTCAGCGCCCTGTCTACAGTTCCTCTTGATACGCCGGCCGCTTCCGCTATCTGCTGTATTGTTACTGCCATAATCATTCTCCTTGCTTTTTGGTACATTTACTACTGATATATCGTACCACAAAACATAAAAGCACGCAATATTTTGCGTGCTTTTAATAAATGTTTCCTGCCCTATCTCTTCTCTCCCACATACCGCATTGCAATCTCCACGATCAAGAATCCAAATGCAACCGCCAGGCAGGTCTGCGCCAGCAGAATCGTCTGCCCGGACGCCAGCGCGTAATCAGACTGGACCAATCCATGCATCAGATAGAACAGCGTCGCCCCGGGAATCACCGGCATAATGGATGTCGTCAAGAATATGGTTGCCGGAGCACGGTGGATCCTGGACATCCGATACGCGTAAGCCGCCACGAAAGCCGCTCCCGCCATCACCGCCATAAAATCATTCCCGTGAAGGTTCAGTACCAGCACGTAACAGGCACAGTTGACCGCTCCTCCAATCCCGGCATAGAAAGACTGCAGAACCGCAGCCTTGAATACCAGGGCGAAGCCCATACTCGCCACCCCGCAGGAGATCAGCTGCACCGCAATATTTGGGGCTATGTACATCTCATACATGTCTCCCTTGAAAAGCAGCATGGCAAGTCCTGTCCCGCAGGCGATGGCGATCGCGCCCAGGCAGGCATTCATGATATTGATGATTCCGGACAAATATGCACGGTTCAGTACATCCCGGATCCCATTGGCAACCCCAAGTCCGCTGATCAGAACCATATTAAGCCCCAGCACGATCCGGTCCGGATGGTGCCCAAGCCCTGCTTTCCCGGCCAGAAATACCGCTGCGGAAGACAGGAACGCGATCACAAGATTATACACTACAAGGCTGTGTTCCTTCTGATCCAGGATATTGCCCAGATACACCTCCACAACCGCACAGATCACAATCGCCACAAGAGCATCCAGCCAGTCGCACCCAAAATACACACCGAACCCCACGCCGCCTAAAACAGCCGCCACATACTGCAGATACCGGGGCTGGGGCTTACGGTTTAACACTTCCAGATATTTCTCATGGATCTCTTCTACGGAAGGTTTTTCCTTGCAGATATATCTGGACAGATTGTTGAGATAATCCAGCCGGTCATAGTTGAAGCCCGTACTATGGACCCGTCTGATCTGCGTGATAAAATGCCCGTCCTTAGGCCGTATCGTCGCCTGGATATCGCTCTGGATCGCAAAGACGCTGCACTGTTCCAGCTCATAGCTCTCAAGCATCCGGTACATGCTGTCCTCCGCCCGGTCAGTCTCTGCTCCGCTTTTTATCATCTCCTTGCCGATATTGATGATCTCATTTAACAATAATTCGTAATCCACGTCATACCCCCGCCTTTTCACTTCAATGACTGACGGTTCTATTATAACAATTAAGTGGATGCATTTCCAGAACTTTTATCATTCATTTCCCGTTTCATATCCCGGTTTCTCTCCACCGCAAAGAAATAGATCAGCCTGCATATCCCTATAATTTCACCTATCCTGAAAAGAATATACCATCCTATCCACATATACTATCTCCCTCCTTTATGTAATGCCCCCTCACCTTCGTTCAAGGGCAAGTCGTCGGTCGGCATTCCAGAAATGCTTCGCATTTGCCTCCCTCCTCAAAACTCTCTTGCCTCAATGAAGCTGCGGGAAATCAGATAAGAAACTCCCATCAAAACCGTGCAGACCAAAGCAACACCCGCCAGGGTTATCGTTGGACGAATCCCGGCAAGCCAATTAAGCATCGGCATATAGTCGATCCCGAAGGTATCACAGATCTTAACCCCCGCATATATCGTCAGGGAGCCGCCGCCGAATAATATCAGCATTACAACACGGCTCTTATCTGCCCCGAATTTTAACTGCACAGGTATTACCACACTCAGCATTACCCCAACGATCAGAAGACTTACCGCTGTTGTCATCACCCATTCTTCCACAACGAAATCTATTCCCCGGATTCTGGATACCGCAAACGCAAGAACGGATACGATCAGAAGACCCGGAATCGCCGTTGCAATGCTGAACAGATACTTCTCTTTCACATAGTCTCTACGGCTGACCGGCAGGGCGAGAAGATATCCCAGACCGTTATCCTGTTCGTCAAAGCTTATCGTCGACACTGTCAGAAAACCAAACATCACCGTGATATATGCGATCACAAATGAAAAATCCGTATAAACCGTCAGGAATATCACCATCATCATCAGAACAACCCCAAAGAAATGCTTCTGTGCCTTCATCAATCTTAAATCCTTAATAAATAATCCCTTCATCATCTCTCACCTCGTATCATCATCATGATTAATTCGTCAATCGTTCCCTTCTCAATGGCAATCTCAGGGTAATTCTCCTGATAGAACTGCCGCTGGTCTGTCAGGCAGCTATACCCGAATTCCTCCTTCTTATGGCGCAGGATATGAGTATGATCCAGCTTCTCATACTGCTCTTTTGTCACCTTCAGAACACCGTAGGTATCAAGCAGGACATCCGTCTCCTCGTAGAGCACGATCTTCCCGTTATCGATCATGTAAATATCGTCGCACAGCCCTTCCAGGTCGCTGGAAATGTGGGAGCTTACCAGGATTGCCCGTCCGTCCTGCTCCATGTATGTCCGCAGCATATCCAGAAGCTCGTCTCTTGCGATCACATCAAGCCCCGCCGTTGGCTCATCCAGGAGCAGAAGCTTCGCCCCATGAGTGATCGCCGCCAATACCTGTAATCTGCGCTTCATCCCGGTGGAAAATTCCTTGATCTTCTTATTCAGGGGAAGCTTCTGCTCATTACATTCCCTTAAGAATTCCGCTTCCTGAAAACGCGGGTACATGTTTCTTAACATCGGAATCAGGTCTTGAACAGTCAGATACCCGCTGAACCCGGAATCTGACATCACAACTCCGATATCTTCCTTCTCCCGGACTCCAATCTTGGTAATCGGTTTCCCAAAGATCTCGATACTGCCGCCGTCTGTATGGAGCAGCCCCAGAATCGCCTTGAACGTGGTACTCTTCCCGGCCCCGTTCTTGCCGATCAGCCCTGTCACGCATCCTTCCTGTACCTCCAAGGTACAATCTAATTGAAATCCTTTATAGTTTTTCTTCACTTTATTCAGTCTCAGCATCTCATTCATCCTCCAATATCACCCGTCTTCCATTCTGCCGGAACATCAATCCTCCAGAATGATCTCGAATAATGTCCGGATCTCCGAATCCGTCAATCCGCAGCTTCTGCCCTTCCGGATGGCCTTCTCCAGATCGGCTTCCACTTCCTTCTTCTTCTCCTCAAGCAGGAGTCCCTGATTGGCAAAGGCTACGAAGCTTCCCTTCCCGTGAACCGTGTTCACGAAACCTTCTTCCTCCAGCACATCATAAGACTTCTTCACGGTCAGTGCACTGACCTTCAGCTCCTTCGCCAGCGTCCGTACCGACGGGAGCATCGTATCCTCCTTAAGTTCTCCATGCATCACCTTGTTCTTAATCTGCTCCACAATCTGTTCGTAGATTGGCTGCATGGAAGAATGATTAATGATTAATTTCATTTCATCCCTCCTTCGTTACAAACAGTATATAACAGTTTATATCTGTTGTCAACTGTTATATACTGTTTGTAATAAAAAAACCATAGTCCACAACAATTCGTGAACTATGGTATAGAATTCAAAGCTCCTTCCAAACCTCCGCGATATCCACATCCGACGTGATCTCATTCATAATGCGGCTGCTGTCCACCTGCCACACCTCGCGCCCGTTCTTATCCATCGAAACAAACGCCGCAAACAGCACCAGACACAAAAACAGCCGAATCCCAAACGTCCCGGCAGGATTACTTTGCCCATCCTCATAGATCTGCTGGTAAGCCGCCTTATACCTTGGATGCACCGCCGGCGCTGTTCTCCTCTCACTATACAGATCCCTGGTCTGCTCCAGCAACTGCCGCCTTCTCTTCTCAGAATCATTCATCACACATCACCTCACAACAGCATATGCGTCTTCTGTCCAAAGTATGATTCTTGTTTACCGGTCCGCCAGCTCCTTTATGATATCATCCCACGTAATCCCTTTGAGCGCCATCAAAACCATGGCATGGTACAGGAAATCCGACAGCTCATATTTCACTTCCTCCGGATTAGGATTCTTCGCTGCAATCACGACTTCCGTCGCCTCTTCCCCTACCTTCTTTAAGATCTTATCGATTCCCTTCTCAAACAGATAATTCGTATAGGACCCTTCCTTGGGATGCTCCATACGGTCAAGGATCGTCTCATATACCGATTCAAATACCCGCAGCGGATTCGTCTCGTCATAGTCGTTCCCCGCAATATGCCGGAAGAAACAGGTCGGATTCCCCGTATGGCACGCCGCACCCACCTGATCCACCTTGGCAAGCAGCGTATCGTTGTCACAATCTATGGTCAGGGATTTGACATACTGGTAATGGCCGCTGGTCTCTCCCTTGACCCACAATTGCTGTCTGCTTCTGCTGTAATACGTCATCCGGCCGGTCTTGATGGTATGATAGAACGCCTCTTCATTCATGTATGCCAGCATCAATACCTCCTGGGTCTTGTAATGCTGTACGATAACCGGAAGCAATCCCTGTTCATTGGTCTGAAACTGCGAGAATTCCATCATACTTTCATAGGAGGTCATTCGTATATGCCTCTGCTCGCATTGATCCTTGAACGCGGCAAAGTCCATATCCGGCTGGCTGACAAACCGTCCTGAGAGTCCCTTGACGCCCGGCGATTCAAGAATCTTGAAGAGCTCCGGGCTCTCCATGGTATCCGTCACGATCACGCAGGGAATATCCGTAATATTTGCCACAGAATTCAGATCCAGCCTGTGCATAAAGATAATCTCACTGCAGCATTCTCTGATTACATGCTGATGCTTGAACAATGCGTCAAAATCATTCAGAGATACTGCAAGCTTCTCTTTCCCAAAGCGCCTGGCAGCATCTTCAATCAGCTTCACACTGTCCTGTTTTGAAAAATTCAGGATCGCCCGCTTAGAGCCTGCATAGAGGATCTTCTTAATATCCTCCTGGCGTTTTACATTCCCGCCGGCAACCATCGGAATCCGGATGATGCGGTTCATTCGTTTCATCAGATCGATCGCCTCGTCATGCTCATTTGCATAATCCGACAAATCGAACACGATCAGTTCATCCGCCCCGTTATCACTATAGCGCTTCGCCAGCTCAATTGCATCCTCTGCAATGACGGTACGGTCGTCAAACCAGCTTACCGCCTTTCCCTCTGCGATGAAAATACAGGGGATCAATCTCTTATAACTCATTGCTTCATCTCCTTTATAAACTTCCCTTCGTAGTCCAGGCCTCTTCGATCCGCGGCTCTTTTTGCACCGCCATATCCAGCGCTTTTCCAAAACTCTTGAACAATGCCTCCGCCATATGATGATTATTATCTCCGTCAAGGACTCGAAGATGGATATTCATCATCGCGCTGTAGGACACGGCATAGAAGAAATCCTTTACCATCTCTGTATCCAGCCCTCCAAGGCGTTCCGCGGTAAATGCAGAGTCAAACTTAAGATACGGTCTTCCCGAGAGATCCACCGCACATAAGACAAGCGTCTCGTCCATCGGAAGGATAAAATGTCCGTATCTCCTGATCCCGGCTTTGTCACCTACCGCCTTAAGAATCGCCTGCCCAAGAACGATCCCGGTATCTTCAACCGTATGGTGGCAGTCCACCTCAAGGTCGCCGTTCACCTCTGCCTCAAGATCAAACAGCCCGTGCCTTGCAAACCCGTTAAGCATATGGTCAAAGAAGCCGATCCCTGTATGGATCGCATTCTTCCCTGTCCCGTCCAGGTTCAGCGTAAGCCTGACGTCGGTTTCCTTCGTTGTTCTTCTAATACTTGCCGTTCTCTCCATAATTAACCTTCCTTCTCGAATCTCACATAGACGGAATTGGCATGAGCCGTCAACTGCTCTGCCTTCGCGAACCGTTCGATGTCTTCGTGCACTGCCTCCAATGCCTCGCGGGAATATGCGATGATACTGGATTTCTTGATGAAATCATCCACCGACAGCGGGGAAAAGAACCTGGCCGTCCCGTTGGTAGGAAGTACATGGTTCGGACCTGCAAAATAATCTCCCAAAGGTTCGCTGGAATAATCTCCGATAAAGATCGCGCCCGCATTGCGGACCTTCGTCATCACGTCAAAAGGATTCCTCGTCTGGATCTCCACATGCTCCGAAGCGATATCATTCGCGATTGCTATGGCATCCTCCATGGTATCCGCTGTCAGGATATATCCATAATTATCCAGGGATTTTCGGATGATCTCGCTTCTTGATAACTCCTCTACAAAAGCATCTGCCTGCTCAGACACCTGCCGGGCAAGCGTCTCGCTGGTCGTGACAAGGATTGCGGACGCCAGTTCGTCATGCTCCGCCTGGGATAACAAGTCGGCCGCAACATATCTCGGATTGGCCGTCTCATCCGCGATCACCAGGATCTCGCTGGGCCCGGCGACGGCGTCAATGCTGACATGCCCATATACTGCTCTCTTCGCCAACGCCACATAGATATTCCCCGGCCCTACGATCTTATCCACCTTGGGAATGCTCTTCGTACCGTAAGCCAACGCCGCGACTGCCTGCGCGCCGCCGACCTTGTAGATCACATCCGCGCCCGCCTCATTGGCGGCAACCAGCGTATGGCTTGCCACCTTCCCGTCTCTTCCGGGCGGAGTCACCATCACAATCTCTTCCACCCCTGCTACCTTCGCAGGTATGATATTCATCAATACGGAGGAAGGGTAGGCCGCCTTCCCTCCCGGCACATAGACGCCGACTCTCTGAAGGGGCGTTACCTTCTGCCCCAGCATCGTCCCGTCCGGCTTACTGTCAAACCAACTGTATTGCTTCTGCTTGGTATGGTAATCTTCGATATTATGAAGCGCCTTACGGATGACTTCCACAAGCCCCGGCTCTACAAGCTCATAAGCTTCCTCGATCTCTTCTTTCGTCACTCTGACCGTATCCGCGCATATCTTCGCTTTGTCAAACTTCTCTGTATATTCGAAAAGCGCCTGGTCTCCTTTTGACTTCACACGTTCCAATATCTCGGAAACCGCACTCTCATATTCACCATACTGATTCGGGCTGCGCTTCAGAAGCTTCTCCAGAATATTCTGTCTCGTATCCCTGTCCAAATGCATGATCTTCATACTACATCCTTCTTTCTCTATTGTCGCTCAAAGAACTCCCTATATCTGCGTCCGAAGCTGTGTCAGCAGATTCTTGATCCGCGTACTTTCCATCCGCATACTCACCGGATTCACGATCATCCGCGCAGATAATGGACAGACCTCCTCGAGCACCTCAAGTCCATTCTCCTTAAGCGTTGTCCCGGTCTCCACGATATCCACGATCACCTCGGCAAGCCCAACGATCGGTGCCAGTTCTATAGAACCGTTAAGCTTGATGATCTCCACGGTCTGATGCTTCGTATTATAGAAATAATCCTTGGTGATATTCGGATACTTGGTGGCAACCCGGATCAGCTCGTGGTGCCTTAACAGGGGCCTGGATTCTTCCTTCCCGCACACGCACATCTTACAACTGCCATATCCAAGGTCCAGCACCTCGTGGACCTTGCGCCCTTCTTCCAGGATCGTATCCTTTCCGGCCACTCCGATATCCGCGGCGCCGTATTCTACATAAGTCGGTATATCTGGTCCTTTTGCCAGGAAGAACTTAAGCTTCAACGGCTCATTCACAAAGATCAGCTTACGTGACCCCTTATCCTTCATTTCTTCACATGTAATCCCTATCTTCTCGAATAATTTCAGCGTCTGCTCTGCCAGACGCCCCTTCCCCAACGCAAATGTTAGATATCTCATCTTATGAACTCCTATCCGAACTGCTGTTTAATGTCTTCTGTTCTCCGGTGATCAGATTGATCATGGTGATCTCCCCTGTCTGCTGAAGATAGATCATATTACCGGCGTAATATTCATTGCCGTATTCTATGTAGTCCTTCAGCGTTTTATCCCCGCGTCTGCCAAGAAGCTCCGTATCCTTGCCCTTCCTCCGGAAATCCCGTGCAAGAGACAGAGCTTCCCGTCTGCGGTCTTCATCATACAGCACAATGGTATTCTTCCTGGTATAGTTGATCCGGACCTTCTGACGAACCAGCGCGTTCATCAGCTCATCCACCACGATGGCAAACCCTATGGCCGGGGACTGCTTTCCAAACTTCTCGGTCAAATGGTCATATCTGCCTCCCTTCACGATGGCGTCACCGGTACCAAAAGTATAGACCCGGAAGATGATCCCGGAGTAGTATCCATAAGTACCACTCATACTGAAATCAAAAGTAACAAACTTCTCTGCCCCGTAGAGCTTCAGAGTATCATAGATCTTCTCCAGACGCCGGATTGCCTTGACCCCTTTGGAATTAGGCGCGATATTCTTCGCCTGGGCCAGAGTCGCGATCCCGCCTACCAGATCATTAAGCGCCGCGAATGCTTCCTTGGAGCTTCTCTTCACCTGGATGCTCTCGAGAAATTCCTCCACACCGAAGAAATTCCGGTTGTTGATAAGCTCCCGCACACGCTCCTGGGCTTCCTCATTAAGGCTTGCATCCTCGATCAAGCTCTGTATAAAATCAACATTTCCCAGACTTAACTGGAATTCCTTAAGCCCAATGGTCGACAGACACTCGACCACCAGCGCGATCATCTCCGCATCCGCCTCCACAGAATCATCGCCCATCAGCTCGGCTCCCATCTGTGTCGTCTCGCGAAGCCGTCCCTGATAATTCGAATGATTGATAAACGTGCTGCCCGTGTAGCACAGCCTGACAGGCAGCGTCTCGTCTTTAAATAAAGTCGCGGAAACCCTTGCTATGGACGGCGTGATATCCGGACGAAGCGCCAGGGTATTCCCGTCCTTGTCAAAAAATTTGTACAGATCTTTTGAAGGAATCGTACCGATCTCTTTCCTGAACACATCAAAATACTCAAATGTAGGCGGTTCAATATCATGATAACCATACAGATGAAAGATCTTCTTCAAGCGTCCTTCAAGCGCAAGCTTTTTTCCACATTCTACATTATATATGTCCCTGACTCCTTCCGGAGTATGTAAAACTCTCTTCATAGTACCTCCATTCATGATCTCTGCTTTAGTCTACTACCATATTGAATTGAATGAAATCGTATAGAATTATAAGCATTTTCTCACTCTTTGTCAAGTTCATCCCTGATTTCCAGATCCAGATTCATGGCATCTAAGTAGGGCACGTAACATCCCCGCATGAACTCCATGAAAAACCGCTCATCCAATTCCTCGAACCGGAAGCTTTTGCGTCCGCCCTCCTTTGCCCGGTTCCAGAAACCGCACAATTCTTCGAATCTCATATAATAAAGTATATTCTTCGAAGAATAATAGATGAGAATAAATGCAATGCCGCCCTGGCGTTCGAACGCTTCCATGAAACTGACCTGATGATCGTGGATATTCTGCAGCGGAAATGTCTCGGCGACACATTCCTTGGCGTCAAAGCAAATGGGAATCCCCTGGACCGCGCCGATATAATCGATGGTACTCCTCTGGTCGAAATACGCCAAGGTGATATGCCTGTGCTCCTTATCCATCTTCACCGGAGTGATCGGCGTAGGTATCTTCTGGATCAGGGCAAGCCCCTTCTCCAGATACCACTCGTTGGTCCGGTTGACCATATCCTCTAATGTTGAACCTCTAAGGCCTCTTGAGTTCCATGTTCCCATGCTGTCTCCTTTATCAAATGCCAGAACACGGCCGGCACCTTCGCTGTAAATGTCTTTCCGGAAACTTCCCGGCAATTCCCTTCCATAACAGGAAATACGACCTGGTAAGCGTGAAGGAGCTGATGGCAGATCTGATATCGTTTCCTGTAAGCCTCGTTAAAGACCGGATCTCCATATTTGCCGTCCCCCAGAAGCGGATGGCCCACCGACGCCAGATGCGCTCGGATCTGATGGGTTTTCCCGGTGATCAGATGAACCTTAAGAAGCGTAAGCTCTTTAGTCCACGCCAGCGGGAAATACTCGGTCTCGATCCGGACCCCGCCGCTGCCGCTGACGGTTACCGTGTTATTCGCCTCATCCTTCTGAAGGAATCCATGAAGACGCTTCGATTCGGTGATCCTTCCCTTCACCGCGCACAGATAATACTTCTGAAGCGTCCGATTCTTAAGAAGCTCCCCCATAGTCTGTGAACCAGGGAGGCTCTTTCCCGCAATGATCAGACCGCTGGTATTGCGGTCTAAGCGGTTGCACACCGAGGGCCTGAAAAGCCGAAGTTCTTCTTCTGTTACCGCTCCCGTCCGAAGCAGATATGAGATCACATGCTCCACCGCCGACACATCGTCCTTACCGGCTTTCTGCGACAGCATCCCGGCCGGCTTATTAATAAGAAGAATATCCGGATCCTCATAGATCACGTCAAGAGCCGTTCTCCTGGACGGCGGACTCCCAGGTACACCCCTGCTCTTCTTGGCGGTAAATTTCCCAATAGTCTCGTCCGACAAGAACAGCTTGATACAATCTCCCTCTGTAAGCTTTTCCCGCCCGGCCGCCTTCTTTCCGTTCAGGACGATATTCTTCTTGCGGAGCATCTTGTAGAAGAAGCTGTCCGGTGCATTATTCATATATTTTTTCAATAATTTGTCAAGCCTCTGTCCGGCTTCGTTCTTCGTAACGATAATCTCTTTCATAAACGCTGCACTTGGTAGTTCCTTTAAGAAACACTCTCCTTTTTACATAGAAATACCAGTCAGAATCCTCTTGATATTCTGTTCGTTCCGGTCACTCTCCTGCCGCTCCACCGCGGCAATGTTATTCAGCCCCTCGGCTCTGGCAAGAAACATGGAATAATCATGGAAGATCTTAACCGTCATCTTATCATACCGCTGGTCTAAGAGCGTCTTCTTGATCGCTCCGGCAAGAACCGCGTCATCCGTCTTAGGGCTCCTGGTATAGCCGCACAGCACATGCCCGTATATGACGAATGCCTCTACCGGCATTCCTTTTCCCGTGCTTGTGATGAGCAGGTCATACACCCGTGTGACAAGCGGCGCCTTCTCTTCGATCTCACGATATTTCGAAGGCTCGATCCCCTGATGGGGATACATGGTGATAAATTCCACCAGCATCTTTGCCGCCGGAAGACAGCCCACAATTGCAACGACCGTGAATAGATTCTCCTTCTTCCCTGTCTGAACATACCCAAGGATGAAAACTGCCGCCACGACCGCAAATTCCACCACAGCCCACAGCAGATACCTGGTCTTCTGTACTCTCAGATATCCGGGCTGTCCTTTCTCAATCTTCATCTGCCCGCTCTCCTCCTCAACCTATTCCATCTTATTGGCCCATCTCAATATATCGGCGATCAGGGTGTAGGGAAGAAGCTTTGCCGCGATCCTTGCCCCTTTCATCGGCATCCCGTATACGGACACGCGCTTCCTGTCCACAGAATCCTTGAGCGCCTGCCGTACCACGAGCCTTGGATCCGCCATCGCCGATTCCTTGAACGCATTGGGAAGCACACCGGAATGCCGGAAGAACTCTGTATCAACCGGGCCCGGACACACAGCCGTCACAGAGATCCCCTTTGGTTCAAGCTCAGCCGCAAGCGCCTGCGCAAGACTGTAGACGTAGGATTTGGAAGCTGCGTAGACCGCGAACCCCGGCTGCGGGGCAAATGCCGCTGATGATGCAATATTAACGATTCTGCTTCCTTTCGTAAGATAAGGCATGCATGTCCAGATCATCTTGGTCAGCGCCCGGCAATTCAAATCGATCATCCCAAGCTGTTCCCTGGAATCAATCTCATCAAAAGCCCCCGCCTTCCCATATCCTGCCGCATTGACAAGCATACGGACCTCGGCGCCCTGTCTGGACAGCTCCCTCTCGATCCGCTCGAAAATGTAATCCCTCATCAGATCTCCGTCAAAGACCCTGATCGGAATATGGATCTGTTCCTGCAGTTCGGTCAGCCGGTCCGTTCTTCTTGCAACCACCCACAACTCGTCGAGATTCTTATAGAGCCTTGGAATCTGGACGGCGAATTCTCTTCCGATACCGGAAGACGCCCCTGTTACCAATGCGATTTTCATAGTATTATCCCCCTTATTTGACTGATTTATTTCGTGATCCCGGCCTGCGCGGACGGATCAGGCAGCGGCTTCCATATCCCACCAGATCCATCCTGCCGCCCTTCCTTAACGCCTCAAGGACCAGGTCATAGTTCTTCGGATCCCGATACTGGATCAGCGCCCGCTGCAACGCCTTCTCATGGGGATTCCTTGGTACATACACCGGTTTCATATCCCTTGGATCCACACCGGTATAGTACATACAGGTAGAGATGGTCGAAGGCGTCGGGTAGAAATCCTGTACCTGTTCCGGCATATGCCCCAGATCCCGCAGATATTCTGCCAGCTCAATAGCTTCCTTAAGCGACGAACCCGGATGAGAGGACATCAGGTAAGGCACAAGATACTGCTTCCTGCCGATCTGCCGGTTGATGGCTTCGTATTTCTTCACAAAAGCCTGATAGACATGATTCCCGGGCTTTCCCATCTTCTCAAGCACGGTGTCCGACACATGCTCCGGCGCGACTTTCAACTGCCCGCTCACATGATACCGGCACAGTTCCCGGAAAAAGGTATCATCCTTGTCTGCCATACAATAATCGAACCGGATACCGGAACGGATGAACACCTTCTTCACTCCCGGAAGACTCCGCAGACGGCGAAGCAGTGAGACGTAATCCCTGTGGTCCGCGGTCAGGTTCTTACAGGGCTTGGGAAACAAGCACTGCTTCTCCCTGCACACACCCTTGGATAACTGCTTCTTACAGGAAGGCTGTCTGAAATTCGCCGTAGGCCCGCCCACATCATGGATATATCCCTTGAACTCCTTATCCTCCAAGAAACCTCTGGCTTCTTCGATCAGGGATTCATGGCTTCTGGCCTGCAGGATCCTCCCCTGATGAAAGGTAAGCGCACAGAAATTACATCCCCCAAAGCATCCCCGGCTGCTGATAAGACTGAACTTCACTTCCGCTATGGCAGGGACGCCGCCCGCCTTCTCATAGGACGGATGGTACGTCCGCATATAAGGATAACGGTAGATATCATCCATCTCCATCTGACTGAGAGGCTGCGACGGCGGATTCTGCACCACGTACAGATGCTCTCCGTAAGGCTCGATAAGCCTCTTCCCCGCAAATGGATCCGTATTGCAATACTGCGTATAGAAGCTACTGGCATACAGAAGCTTATCGCTTCTCATATCCTCGTACCCGGGCAGCATGATCCCGTCATAGACACTGGCCAGATCTTTTGTCTTATAGACCGTTCCCTGGATAAATGTCAGATCACAGACAGCGATCCCGCTCTCCAGCGCTTCCGCGATCTCCACGATTGAACGCTCTCCCATCCCGTAAGAGACCAGATCCGCCCCCGAATCCAGGAGTATGGATCGTTTCAGGCTGTCCGACCAGTAATCATAGTGCGCAAGCCTCCGAAGGCTTGCCTCGATCCCGCCAAGGATCACCGGCGTCCGTTTGTAAGTCTGCCGGATCAGGTTGCCGTAGACGACGGCCGCATGATCCGGCCTCCTGCCCATCACACCTCCCGGGGTATATGCATCTGTCTTCCTGCGCTTCTTCGACACGGAATAATGGTTCACCATGGAATCCATATTCCCCGCCGACACCAGGAATCCAAGCCTTGGTTCGCCGAATTCCGCGATGCTTGCCGGATCCTTCCAGTCCGGCTGGGCGATGATCCCCACACGGTATCCGTGGGCCTCCAGGACTCTGGTGATAATGGCATGGCCAAAGGAAGGATGGTCGACATAGGCGTCGCCCGATACATAGACAAAATCCACAGCATCCCATCCCCGCTCTTCCATATCCTTCCTACAGACAGGCAAAAATCCTGTGCTCATCTACAACACCTCATACGTCTCATTTCTGATATCATCATACTGGTAAATATAATAATCTGCAAGCTCCCTTTTTCTGCCTTCCTGCGGCCTGGAGCACTCATCATCCACCGCACAGACCTTCATCCCAGCGTTCTTCCCGGCAAGAATCCCCATGGGTACGTCTTCGAATACAAGACAGCGCGCCGGCTCAACGCCCAACTCCTTTGCCACCAGAAGGTACACATCCGGGGCGGGCTTACCCTTGGCAACTTCACAGGCCGTCCTTACCACATCAAAATACGCCACCACCTTAAGCGCCTCCAGGGTATCGTCGACTAATTTCCTGCCGTTGCTGGTGGCAATACCGATCTTCTTGCCCTGCCGCTTCATCTCCACGATAAAATCATATACACCATCTTTGAGCGGAGCCTGGCTTATGTACCTCTCATGCGCCATCTCTGTCCACTCCTCCATGATCTCTTCCCGCGTATGCGAAAGCGTCGGGAACGAATCCAGGAAGAACTGCGCAACCTCCGTAAAACTCATCCCTTCCATATCATCCGGAAAGCTCTCAGGCGCAGTCAGACCATATTTGGCATAGAAATCCCTGTCGATAGACGGCCAGATCCACATAGAATCTACCAGTGTCCCGTCCATATCAAATATAACCGCATCTATATCCTTAAGCATCTTCGTCTCTAACATCCTTAAACTCCTTCTCCTACAATGCCTTAAGCAGCGCTAATTCTTCCGCCGTAAGCGGCCGGTATTCTCCCGGCTTCAAGTCTCTGTCGAGCGTCAATGTCCCCATCCGCTCCCGCCGAAGATAGGCCACTTCCTTGCCCACGGCCTCAAACATCCGCTTTACCTGATGGTATTTCCCTTCCTGTATCGTAAGCAGGATCTCGGACTCCTCCCCGCCCGCTATAATCTCAAGAACTCCGGGAGCCGTCCATTCTTGCGCTTCTCCGGAACCGATGTTCACGCCATGCGCAAAGCTTCCGACGTCTTCTTCCGTCACACGCCCTCTGATTCTGGCGTAATAGGTCTTGTCCACATGACGGCGCGGAGACAGCAGACGGTGCGCCAATTGTCCGTCGTTGGTGATCAGCAGAAGGCCCTCCGTATCCTTATCGAGCCTTCCTGCGGGAAACAGGTCCTTGCGCTTCCTATCCCCGATCAAGTCGATAACCGTCCTGTCTCTTTGATCCTCTGTGGCAGAGATGACGCCCGCCGGCTTATTCAGCATATAATACTCATAAGCAGCATACCCGATCTCCTGTCCGTCCACGGCGACCCGCTGCGTCTCCCCGTCGATCTTCTGCTCCGGGGCCTTTACGGTCTTACCGTCCACCGAGACGGAACCCTTTCTAATATACCGCTTTACCTCCTGTCGGGTTCCAACTCCCATATCAGCCAGATATTTATCTAATCGGATCATCAGCACAGCCTCCAGCCCGGCAGGTATTTGTTCTTGAGGGCTCCGCCTGAAAGCTTCCCGAATCCAAGGGGATAGCCGTCTACGCAGACAAGCCTCCAGCCCTTCTCCTTCGCCGAAGCCAGCTCTTCTACATCCAGAGTCTCACCCTTGAGATACTTAAGGACTCTCTCATCCTCTGCCGGAAAATTAATGCAATGTCTGTATTCTTCCTTCTTGAGATACATGGCAAGCGCCTGGCTTGGCTCGAACCGGTTCTTCTTAAGCTCGCCAAGCAGAAGCCCTGTCCGAAGGAACCTGACGCCCCGAAGGTCCGGCAGTCCCTTTGGCATATAATAGACGCGCTCCCCCCGGATATCAAGCCTCGCGGCGTCAAGCCCGAAGGTGATATCCCGGAAGAACTCGGCCAGCGGCTCAGGGATCTTCCCGGCTTTTGCCGCGGTTCTCTCTCCGGCTGCCAAAGCACGGTCTGATGCAGCCTGTCCTCTGGCAGTACTCAGATCACCCTTTCTAAGAAGCGCAAGATAGTGTCCTTCCCCCTGCATCTTATGCGGAAATATACGGACCGTTCTGCGAAGCTCCCCGTCCGGCTCCTCAAGCATCTCAGGGATCCCCTGGCAGAACCCCTCATAGGGTGCGATATCAAGAATCTGGAATTCCGGCTCATGTTCTCTTAAGTATCCGATCACCCGTTCATTCTCCCGGCCGTCGAAGGTACAGGTGGAATATAAGAGCATCCCCCCGGGCCTTAACATCTGCGCCGCCTGAAGGATGATGCTCTTCTGGATATTGCAGAAATACTCCGGCCCGTGCTCATCCCACGCCTTCACCATCTTCTTATCCTTCCTGAACATCCCCTCTCCCGAACAGGGTGCGTCGATCAGGATCTTATCAAAATATTCCGGGAAATACTGCACAAGCTTCCCCGGCTCTTCGCTCAGCACCAGCACATTGCCGATTCCGAACACTTCTATATTCTTAAGCAGTCCTTTGGCCCTTGAACTGCTGATATCATTCGCCGCGAGAAGCCCCGTATCAAGAAGCTTCGCTCCAAGCTCCGTCGCCTTGCCTCCGGGCGCGGCGCATAAGTCCAATACCCGGTCGCCGGGTTCGATGGGAAGACGGCTTGCCGGAGTCATGGCGCTTGGTTCCTGAAGATAATAAAGCCCTGCAAAATAATAAGGATGCTTTGCCGGGGACAATCGTTCCCCGTCATAATAAAATCCATTCTCGATCCACGGGATCGGCGTGATCTCAAACGGACAGATCTTCCTGAATTCCTCCACGGAGATCTTAGCCGTATTCACACGCAGCCCGTAATATCTGGGTTCCTCATAACACGCCAGATATGCGTCCATCTCTTCCCCAAGAAGCCCTTGCATCTTCTCCTCAAATGCAGACGGCAGATTCATGGTTCCACCTCCTGATTCAAACATACTGAGAATAGTATAACACATCCTCAGGTATATCTCCAGAAGTATTACTCTGAAAATTCATATTCCAGTCTGCTGTTTTCCAGTGAGAGAAGAACATAATAAGGGTTCACACTGATCTCCCTGCCTCCTTCGAAGGAATAGATCCCCACGTGGAGGTGGACGGCGAACTGACCCTTCGTTCCCTCCGGGCCGTAGCCGGAGTCCCCCATCATCCCCAGAAGCTCTCCCGCCTTTACTTTTTGACCGTTCTTAAGGTTCGCATAGGAGTCCAGATGAGCGTAGTAATAATAGATACCACTATTTGAGGTGATCCCTACCCGGTATCCGCCCTTTTCCAACCATCCAAGGTTGGTAATAACCCCGTCTGTCATGCTTATAACCGGATAAACGCCCCGTTTATTCACGCTTGCCATGATATCCGTACCTTCATGGCCGCTGGTTCCCTTGTACTTCCGCTCTACCATCCACCCGTCTTCATAGGAGATTTTCAACGACTTATCCACAATGGATTCTGGAATTGGGTGATAAATCACATCGTTTTCCACATTTGTGAGGAAAGTTTTACACTCTTCAGATAATCCCTCCCGATTCCCGCGCATAGAATCCGAGAAAAAATCCCTCCTAAATTCTGGATCCTCAATCGTCTTCCGGGAAAGCTCATATCCCCGCCCCACATCCCGCATATGGTTGGTCCCCAACACGACAAAAAAAGCAATTAAAAAAATAGCTATAAAAAGATTTTTAACCTTCCATCTCTGCATAGAATACACCTTCCCAAGCCACTCTTCTCTCCCACTATATGAAAAAGACCTGCTTCCTATTCCGGAAGCAGGTCTTTTACCTGTAAATCCATTTATTCTATTTACAATTCTTAAGAACCGCCTTCAAATACTCCCAGGTCCTCTGCGTAGACGCGATCTCCAACTGTTCATTTACCGAATGTACATCCGTCACGTTCGGTCCGCAGGATACGCAGTCAAGATCCGAACGTTTGCCAAGGAACAGACCGCATTCCAGTCCCGCGTGAATCACGGATACAACCGGCTCCCTGCCATAGAGATCCTTATATGTATCGACCATGATCCTGCGAAGCTCTGAATCCGGATCATACTGCCAGGCCGGATATTCACCCACCAGACGTCCTGTTCCTCCCGCAGCCTTCGCGCACAGCTCCATCTGTTCCTTCAGCTGATGCTTTCTGCTCTCAACAGAGCTTCGGATCATACACACCGTCCTTACACATGCCTCCGTAGTCTCAACGACACCGGTGTTCAGCGAAGTCTCCGTAATGCCCTTAAGCTTACGGCTGTACTCCTGCAGACCGTTGGGGCAAAGCTCCAGGTAGGTGATCACATTCTTTGTGGATGCCGCATCGAAAACCTTATATCCGGATACTTTGGAGACCTCCGTATCCACCGTAAGACCCGGCTCTTCTCCCATGAACTCGTCCTTCCAGGTTGCGGCCATCTCCCTTATTATAGTAAGAACGGCTTCTTCTTTATCGGCATCGATCAGAATCCTGGCCTCCGTATCCAGTGCGATCACGTTGTCCTTGGAACCGCCGCCCACACAGGCCAGATGGAACGGAATCTCACGCGCGATATGGTACAGGAGGCGTCCCATCATCTTGTGGGAATTGCCGCGCTGCTTGTGGATCTCCGCACCGGAATGTCCGCCAAGAAGCCCATGGATCCGGATCTTCACAAGCTGGCCGTCCCGCTCTTCTCTCTGAACAGGGATCTCGGTCACATACTGGATGCCGCCGGCACACCCGGTGGTCAGAATCCCTTCTTCTTCCGAGTCCAGATTGATCAGTTTCCTCCCCTTCAATAAGGTCAGGTCGATGGCGTGGGCGCCGCCCATACCGTCCTCCTCATCAACGGTGAATAACGTCTCGATCGGAGGATGCGGGATATCGTCGCTGTCGAGAACCGCCATCGCCATCGCGACCGCGATCCCGTCATCACCGCCAAGAGTCGTATCCTTTGCCTTGAGATAACCGTCCTCTACATATAATTCCAGCCCGTCCGTCTTGAAATCATGCGGGGAATCCGCCGTCTTCTCACACACCATGTCGAGATGTCCCTGGATGATCACCGGCTCACTCTCCTCATACCCGGCTGTTCCCGGTTTCCTGATAATTACGTTATTCGCCTCATCCTGGATCACTTCCAGTCCGCGGTCTTTGGCAAATGCGACACAGTAATCACTGATGCGCTTAGTGTCAAAAGTTCCGTGGGGAATCTGACACATTTCCTCAAAAAACTGAAACACCTTCTGAGGCTCCTGATTTTCTAATACTGCCATTGTTCTATACCTCTCTTTCTTATTCTATCTTCTATTATCTACTACCATTCATAAAAAATCAACCTGTTCCATAGAATAAAATTAAGAGAAATACGGTGAAAGGCTGCCGCAGAAATCCTACTATGAAACGAATCGTCTCAACCCTGTGTATCATCCTTTTATTTATCCTCATGCTGGTCTTCCCCCAGGCTGCTTTCCAGGGAGCAAGCGCCGGCCTGATTTTGTGGTTCCAAACAGTACTACCAACTTTGCTGCCCTTCTTTATCCTGTCCAACCTCCTGATCCAGAGCGGATCCATTGACTGGATCGCAATGGCAATCTCCCCCGTCCTGTGCCGTTTCTTCCGCGTATCTCCCTACGGAGCCTTCGCCGTACTCACCGGATTCTTATGCGGCTGTCCGATGGGAAGCAAAGTGACGGCGGATCTTCTCAGGAATGGATGCATTACCCGGCAGGAGGGATGCTATCTATTGTCCTTCTGCAACAATACAAGCCCGATGTTCATGATCAGCTTTGTGATCTGGCAGAATCTGCAATGCAGTAAGCTTACATATCCTCTGCTTGCAATCCTTCTGCTCTCCCCTGTCCTGTTAAGCTTTCTGTTCCGCAGGTATTACCGGATTCCAAGAGAGATCGTCTCCGCGCCGCAGCATTTCCGAAAGCCTGACGCCGAAGCCGCCCGGTCAGAAGGAATGCTGGACGGCTGCATGATGAATGGTTTCGAGACGGTTACCAGGATCGGCGGATATATGATGCTTTTTTCCATCATCCTGTCCCTTGCACAGACATTTCCGTTGAAATCCTTCCTCCTGTCCTCCGTAGTGCTCCCCTCCCTGGAGATCACTACGGGAATCAATATGATATGCGGCTCCGATCTCGCCGCCAGTGCCAGAATCATCCGGTCGCTGGCGCTTACCTCCTTCGGAGGATGGTGCGCCGCCGCCCAGACCAGGGCCATGATAGCCGATGCCCCGCTTCCGTTTCTCCCCTACATAATAGAAAAACTGGCCGCCGCATTGGTAACCAGTCTCCTTGTCTCTATATTCCTGTTACTGTATTAATTCCTCTTCTTCCACACTATATTCCGGTTCCGGCTCAGGCGTACCGTATTCTGCTTCCAGGCCGCTTGCGGACTGATCCGGAATCTCAAGCTCCGAACGGTTATTGCGGACCATATCAAAGCACTCCTGCAGAGAATTCACTAACCCGTCGTATTTCGTCGTATAGCTGTCCAGAGTATGTCCGATGATACTTTCCGCATTCGCCAGCAGATCATCCGTATACTGCATCGCACCGATCCGGATATCATTGGCATCACGGGTCGCATTGTCAAGGATCTCCTGTGCCTGTTCGGTTGCCGCAGTCACGATCTCATTGGCCTGAGAATATGCCTGCTGCATGATCTCATGCTCGCTGACCAATTCACTTGTGTGGATCTGGGCCTCCTCGATCATACTGTCCGCCTTCGACTGGGCGTCCGCCAAGATCGCATCCTTGTTGGCAATGATCTTCTGGTAACGCTTGATCTCATCCGGCGTCTTCATACGGAGCTCACGAAGGAGCTCATCCATCTGGTCTTTATTCACAATAATCTTAGAAGTAGACAACGGCTGAAATTTACAACTGTCGATATACTCTTCTATCTCTTCAATAATCTGTTCTATACGGCTGCTCATTAATCTACACTCTCCTTTTTCTTCATCTTCTCTGCAATTCGGTCCGCGACAATCTCCGGCACAAATCTGGAGATATCTCCGCCAAAGGCTGCCACTTCCTTCACCGTGCTGGAACTCAAGTAGGAATACTCAAGACTTGTCGTCAGGAATACCGTCTCTAACTCCGGCTCCAACTTATGATTCGTCTGAGCCATCTGTAACTCATATTCAAAATCTGTGATCGCACGCAGTCCGCGTATCACCAGATCCGCCTTCATCTTCCGGGCAAAATCTACCAACAGCCCTTCAAACGGAAAGATTCTGACATTCGGCATCTCTTTTGTTATTTCCTCTAACATTCTAACACGTTCTTCTGCGGAAAACAACGGACTTTTTGCTTTATTATTCAAGACTCCGACAATTAATTCGTCTACCTTTCCGGCCGACCGGGTGATCACATCCACATGACCGAAGGTGACCGGGTCAAAACTTCCAGGATAAATTCCTCTCAGCATATTCCTTTCCTCCCCGAAGGTTCGATAAATACGTGTTTGTTCGTCTTGTATATCTTATTCTTGATCACAGAGAAGCCCATCTCCTCCACATAGTCAAACTCTGTGTCCTTGGCCGCCTCAATGATGATCACCCCGTCCTCCGCAAGAAGCTCAGACCCGGACAGGTACGACAGAACCTTATGCTCCAGCTCCTGCCTGTAGGGCGGATCCATGAAAATGTAATCAAACTGCTTCTCTCCCTCCAGCTTATAGAGTGCCGTCATAACATCCATGGACATGGTCATCCCTCTGCGTTCCAAATGCGTACGCGAGAGGTTGTCCCGTACGCACTGCATCGCCTTGGGATTCTTCTCTACGAATACCGCCTCCATGGCTCCCCTGCTCAGCGCCTCGATCCCAATCCCGCCGCTCCCGGCAAACAAATCCAGGAATACACAATCGTACAGGTACGGTGCAAGCATATTAAACAACGTCTCTTTGATGCGGTCCGTCGTCGGTCTTGTATCCATGCCGTCCAATGATCTCAGTTGTATCCTCCTTGCACTTCCTGCAATCACTCTCATACCACAATCCCCCCTTATTATCTGACATACGGTAAACTGGCCTGTTGTTATGAAGTTGTTCCAAGGCGGCGGTAGCGGTTCAGGCAGGCGTAGATCTCCTGCTTCCTTGGCATCGCCAGATTCCCCGGAAGATAACTGCCGTCACACACGGCGCCAAGCCCCTGGGCATCCATCTTCTTATATAATTCCTCGATGGTCTGCTTAAGAGTCTTCCTGCCGTCGAACACATCCTCCTCAAGATATTTCACAATATTACCAAGAGAAGTAAGCTGTTCGCTGTCCATCAACTGTTCCACATATCTCAGATCGATAGTCTCATGATTCAGCACTACGCCATCTCTTCCCTGCGTCTTGATCTTCACCCTTCCCTTATTCTTAAGTCCCGGATTCCTGCGGATCTTCCGGTCGAAGGACGGCTCTCCTGGTCCGTCCTTGGGAAGCTCAAGCCTGGGATAATCCCTAGCCGCAGTCTTCGCGTGCTCCGTGATCTCTCTGGGCACGTACCGGTCCATCTGCACGATGGTATCCGCCACCTGAAAATATGCGCCGGAGCTTCCGGCAACGATTACCGTCGAGATCCCAAACTGCTCATAGAGAGCCCGCACCCGCTCGATAAACGGGGTGATCGGCTCCATATCCCGGTGGATGACCCGCTGCATCAGCTCGTCCCTCACCATGAAGTTCGTCGCGCTGGTATCTTCGTCGATCAGGAACACCTTCGCTCCCGCCTCCATACTCTCCACCACATTGGCGGCCTGAGATGTGCTTCCGCTCGCGTCCTCTGTATCAAATGCAACCGTGTCCTTCCCATTGGGGAGATCATTGATAAACATAGATATATCCGTATGCCTGATGCTGCGCCCGTCCTCCGCGCGGATCTTCATGGCAGCGGCATCCGTCACCACATATTCCCTCCCGTCTCCGGCGATATGCGGGTACACGCCTGTCTCCAACGCCTTCAGAAGCGTGGATTTCCCATGATAGCCGCCGCCTACGATCAGGGTCACGCCCCTTGGGATACCCATCCCGCTCAAAGCTCCCTTATAGGGAAGCTCCATGGTCACCTCCATGGATTGGGGAGATACGAAAGGCACGGCCCCCTTCATAGGACGCTGGGACACGCCGGACTCTCTGGGGAGAATGGCTCCGTTGGCGACAAACGCAACAAGGCCCATAGTCTCTAATTGCTCCCGGATATATGCCTGATCCTCCGATAATTCCATTACCCTCTGGATCTTCTTCTTATCGAGCCTTCCGTAAAAGAGTGCACGTTCCACACAGGAAGGCAGGAAATCATACAGGATCTTCTTAAGCTCCCGCGCGTTGATCGTCCGCCCGTTGGCAGGAAACCCCACTTCGAATCTAACCGTTACATCTCCGGATGAGGGATTGATCTCACACGCCGTCCGTTCCAGGATCTCCTGGGAACATCTGGTCACGCTGATGATCCCGCTCTTGCCGGAACCCTTCGCCTGGAAGGAATACTGCTGGATCTGATTCCAGAAATTACGGGTCAGCTCGTCCTGCAGCGCAACCCGCTTATGCTTGTTGTCAAATAATTCTTTCGGAAAACCTGCCGTCCGCCCGGGAACCCGGACACTTAATTTGGACGGGGCGGCAAAGGGATCTCCCTGTACGTGGTCAATGGACAAGACGTATCTGCCAAATTGATATACGCCCCTCGTATCCTTGTAAGCCGGATATCCTCTGTGGTCGATCCGGTCTAATAACTGTTTTAAATCTTCTGATGTCTTCATATTCTGTCTTATACTCCCTGTCTGTTCTTAAATTATCTTCCTTATATCTGCCGATATCATCCCGCCGTTATAACGCTACGATCCTTGCCCTGTGGTGGATCGCCGGGAGGAACTTATTCAGCAGATCCTTCGTCCTGAACTTCAAATGGCTGGTATTGATCCCCGGATTGCATCCGAACCACTCCGCCTCCGCCACTTCCTTGTCCACGATCACCTGCACATAATCGTCCTCATCCGTCAGAAGCCCTGCCACGCTGGCAGACCCGGGCGTGGTCCCCAGGTGTTCCATCATCTTCTCCGGCGGCGCGAATGACATATGGGATACGCCGAGCTTCTTGCTGAATGCGGCAGTATCGAACGCCTTGTCGGCCGGCATCACGAGCAGAAAGAAGGTTGTCTTCTTCTGGTTGCACAAGAATACATTCTTCCGGATCTCGGTACCAATAGCCTTGTCGATGGCCGCACACTCTTCCATTGACGCGGCAGGATCATTGTCCACCTGTTCATAGGGTATCTTTAATTTATCTAATGTCTCATACATCTTCCGCTCTAACGGCATCCGCTCATCGGTCGGCGCCGAGGTTCTGATCTCACTGATATACATAGCTTTTATCCTCCACTTTATAGCGTTCTCATGCTTATGATACACGAATTGCTCTGTGCTTCGCACGCTTGTATCATAATTATACCGAATTCACGAAGTCTTTGCAAGATAAGAATCTGTGTTAAGAAACTTGCGTTAAGAAACCGTTAAGGCTTGTTGACAGGCTTGTGTATTCTTTTGCTTTTATGCTACAGTATATGATAACTTAATATTTTCATTTCATCTGTCAGTTTTCAACATGTTTATTTTCCAGAAAGGATCCTTCATTTCATGAATTTTTACCAGACCAAATTTGCAGAAAAATTAGAAGAAGCGCTCAAAGCGGTACTTCCCATCATAGGGCTTGTGCTGCTGTTAAGTTTTACCATTGCACCGATCCCGCCCAGTATCCTGCTGCTTTTTTTGTTCGGCGCGGTGCTGCTTGTGATCGGTATGATGTTCTTTACATTAGGCGCCGAGCTTGCCATGACCCCTATGGGCGAGAAGGTCGGCACGAAGATGGCCCGGTCCATGAAACTTCAGGTAGTTCTGTTCCTGTGCTTCCTTCTCGGAGGCCTGATCACCGTCTCGGAGCCTGATCTGCAGGTGCTTGCCGAGCAGGTTCCGTCCATACCCAATCATATCCTGATCCTTGCCGTCGCATTCGGCGTCGGATTCTTCCTGATGGTTGCGATGATGCGTATGCTCTTCTCAAGGTCGCTGCCGTCCTTGCTGATCGTATGCTATATTCTCGTATTCATCCTGGCATTCTTCGTGCCCAAGGACTTCCTTGCCGTCGCCTTTGACTCCGGCGGCGTCACCACCGGGCCGATGACGGTTCCGTTTATCATGTCCATGGGCGTGGGCTTTGCCGCAGTCCGAAGCGACAAGCACGCCGAGGACGACAGCTTCGGCCTGGTTGCGCTCTGCTCCATCGGTCCGATCCTGGCGGTGCTGCTCCTTGGACTCCTGTATCATCCTGACGACGCCGTATATATTCCTTCCGAACTTCCCGTCCTTCAGGACTCTGTAGAACTGTGGCAGCATTTTGCCAGAGGATTCCCGGAATATATGGGGGAGATCATGGTATCCCTGCTTCCGATCGCCTTGTTCTTCGCGGCATTCCAGATATTATCGCTGAGACTTAAGAAGAAGACGCTCCTTAAGATCATCATCGGAATTGCATACACCTACATAGGGCTGGTGCTGTTCTTGACCGGGGTCAATGTGGGTTTCATGCCTGCGGGAAACCATCTGGGACAGACGATCGCCGCCCTCCCTTACCGCTGGATCCTGATACCGATCGGTATGATCATCGGATATTTTATCGTCAAGGCAGAACCTGCCGTCTATGTACTGATGGAGCAGGTAGAAGAGATCACCTCGGGCGCTATCTCCGGCCGTTCCATGGGTGTCAGCCTCTCCCTTGGCGTCTCGGTTTCCGTCGGACTTGCTATCACCCGCGTATTGACAGGCGTCTCTATCTTCTGGTTTATCCTTCCGGGATACGTAATCGCCATCTGCCTGTCATTCTGGGTACCTAAGATCTTCACCGCCATAGCTTTCGACTCCGGCGGCGTAGCGTCCGGCCCTATGACCGCCACTTTTCTGTTACCCTTTGCCATGGGCGCCTGTCAGGCGGTCGGAGGCAATATCGTCAGGGATGCGTTTGGGGTCGTCGCCATGGTAGCCATGACTCCGCTGATCGCTGTCCAGATCCAGGGCGCAGTTTACCAATTCAGATCCAGGAAACAGGAAATGGACGAACCAGAAACTATTTCTGTCTCCTATCTTGATATCCTGGCAGATGATGATATCATAGAGTTATAGAAAGGGAAGGGATTTTCAATGAACGCAGTCTATATGCTAGGCATCATCACGAACAGAGGGATGCGGGATAAATTCATCCAATTTTTCAAACTGCATAATATCCATGTGACTCTTACCGTCTTAGGAGAAGGAACCGCGGGCAGCGCGATCCTTGATTACCTGGGAATGGAGGCGACCAGCAAGACCCTGTATTTCGCTTTTGTCACCTGGGATACCTGGAAGCAGTTAAAAAAAGACCTGTACACCCAGGTCAAGATCGATATCCCCGGACGGGGAATCGCTTTTCTCATACCGCTTGGCAGCATAGGCGGCAAGAAACAGCTTCAATATATTACCGTCGGTCAGGAATTGTCTATAGAGGAGGAGAGCACATTGCAGAACACAGATTATGAACTCTTGGTCACCATTGCGAACGCAGGGCACATCGAGACGATCATGGATGCAGCAAGGCACGCCAACGCGCCGGGCGGCACCGTGATCCACGCCAAAGGAACAGGGGCAGAGCACGCCAAACGATTCCTTGGGATCTCTCTTGCCGAGGAAAAGGAGATGGTGTTCATCGTCGTACGCACACGGCAGAAGAATGCGATTATGAAGGCGATCATGGAACAGGCCGGGACCGGAAGCCCCGCAGGAGGTATCATTTTCTCTCTCCCGGTCACCAGTACCGCAGGACTGCGGATGCTTGAGGAGGAGGATGCGCGATGAGATATATACTTGCATCTTCTTCTCCAAGGAGGAAGGAATTATTAGAACAGGCGGGATTTACCTTCGATATCATTCCCTCTGCTGTCGAGGAAACGATCACAAAGACAGAACCGTCAGAGATCGTGATGGAACTGGCGTCTAAGAAAGCAGAAGATGTCTTCCGCCGCCACGGGCAGCAGGACTGCGTCGTGATCGGTGCGGACACGATCGTCGTATACCGGGATGAGATTCTGGGAAAGCCTGCAGACAAAGCCGAAGCCTACGATATGCTGTCGATGCTTGCCGACCGGACACACCAGGTCTATACAGGGGTATCTCTGGTCATTTCCAAAAAGGGACAGGTACACACCCGGACATTCTGCGAATCGACCGACGTCACCTTCTGTCCCATCTGCAAGGAAGATCTTCATGCTTATGTAGAGAGCGGCGATCCCCTCGATAAAGCAGGGGCTTACGGGATCCAGGGCCCCTTCGCCGTCCATGTAAAATGTATCCACGGAGATTATCACAATGTGGTAGGACTTCCGCTCTGCCGGCTCTATCAGGAATTGCTTACGGAATATACATCGCCTCTGTCGGAGCGGTAAGAATAGCGGTTTTTCAGATCCTTTAAAGCCCTTGCTCTCTTGCAGGGGCTCTTTTCTCCAATTCCTTCTCATTAATTTTAATATTTGTTCAATCAATTAATTTTATCTGTTCTGCTGTATTAAGAATATTTAACTGATACTCTGCAATTTCTTTCAATATGTGGAATCTTTCTATCTTACTCCTACCCTCACGAATCATTTGCGCATTATGTGTTTCCAAGTTAGATAGGACTGTCAATTCATTGATCGTAGCAAAATCTCTTACATTATTCTTTTTTGCCAATTCAGGATTTTCACTCCTCCATGCCTTCGCAGTAAAACCAAATAATGCGACATTCAAGATATCTGCTTCTTCTGCATACGCAAGCCATTCTAAATTTTCCTTATAATTTCTTATCGGAATCAAATAATTTTTAATGGCATTTGTTTGAATCAGATAATTATTTTTAGATAAAAATCTTTTTGCGTTCCATTCTATTTTTCTCGCATCATTCTCAGCTTCTTTCAATCTCTGAAATTCTTTTATCAGATATAATTTGAAGACCGGACTAATTGCCGAAGCGAATTCAAATGCAATATCTTTATGTGCATATGTTCCGCCATATTTTCCGCGTTTTACAAATAACCCTATAGCCGCTGTCTCCTCAATCCATTCTGTAACACTCAACACAAATGTATGTAAACCCGCCTCACTTTTAAAGTGGTCGAATTCGACCACTTTAAATGCAGGATTATATATCTGCTCCCATGTACCCAAAAACTCCAATGTAGATCTATTTCGCATCCAATTTTTTACAACGTCTGCTCCTCTGGATTCACCAACTTTAGCTTTTGCAATATCGGTTATACAGATATAATCATCAAAATTTTCCTCAGAAATAGTAATATTAATGTTTTGTACCACAATTACTTTATTTTTTGACATTCTTTCCCTCCTGTATATCGGTCCCTTCTATCTCCCTCTTTGCCGGTTCTGTCAGGAATTGCTTACGGAATACGCATCGCCTCTGTCGGAGCGGTAGGAATAGCGGTTTTTCAAATCTTTTAAAGCCCTTGCTCTCTTGCAGGGGCTCTTCCATCCGTCGGCAATCTGCCGCCTCAGATCCGAATCATAGAGCCTTGGCGGCTCAATGTCCAATCTTTGATGGACCTCATCATTCTTAGATGCATAGTTGAAAGATTCCGTATCCATAATCTGCCTTTGCGCCGCTTCCCAGGCATCTTGGCCCTGCTTAAGATATTTCTGCCGGTAATATTCTATATCACTGATGATTCTTCCATGCGCATCTTCTTCCAACACATTCCACTGACTTACAAACGAACCATTCCTGTCAATGATAAATTCAGAATGAAAATCTGGAGTGAGCCTTTTTTTATTTTCACGCCCTCTCTGGTATTCACGGTAAGACGAACTGCCTGGATATTTGTTGTGAAGTCTTGCCGGTTCTCTAAGGAGCTTGCGTCCGCCAAGTCCCCCTCGTCCAATATCCGCCTGAACATAGCTCATAAGCGCCTCCTCGTCGGTCATCCCGTCTTCCTTGAATAATCCGCGGATATACGCGATGTTATGCCGGTCAATATACATCCGGAACTGATGGATCATCCGCGCTTCGGCCTCGCTTACCTCTCTTAAGCCAGTCTCACCGTATGCTTCTTGTACACATTCCGCAAAGTCCTGGAATATCTTTCCGTGGGGCGGAATACTCTCTCCGACACAGAATCCCTTCCCAAGCTGTAGCATCCCATTCTCATCAATAAATCCGCCCATTCCTCTGATTATATCCAGGATCCCGGTAGATTCTGCCTGTATTCCCATACCAAAACACCTTCTCTGCTTTTATGTCTATCATACTATATTCAGGAAATGCTTTTGAGTGCGTAGTATTATTCCTTTCTAGGACTACTATTCTCAATTCCACGAGATGCAATACTCCTTAAATAATTGCTTCTGATATTCTCTACTCCTGACCGCCCTCGCCAATTCATCATATCTCTTCTCAGTGCTCAACAGATTATTCAAATTATTGTTTTTCCTCTTGGTAATTTCCCAGAAATTAGGGATGCTTTTTTTAATACTGATGAAACCGAATAAATCTTGGAGATCATGATAATCTCTCCGAAATGTCATCTGTGAAATTATTTTAAAACATTTGCTCTATAATGTCAAGTGCTTGAAAAATAACATCCAAAAAATAGAGCACCCTTCCAGGCACTCTATCCATTGCACACATTATTAGTTATACTTACGTTTTCTAGCTGCTTCAGACTTTTTCTTACGTCTCACGCTCGGCTTCTCGTAGTGTTCTCTCTTACGAATCTCCTGCTGGATACCAGCCTTCGCACAGTTTCTTTTGAATCTGCGTAAAGCGCTATCTAACGTCTCGTTTTCTTTAACGATTACATTTGACATAGTCTCACACCTAACCTCCCTCCAGCCTATATTGTGCATTATACGACTGTTCGGGTATTTTTCTTGCACTACATAAGATTATAACACATATTTCCATTACGTCAATATTTTTTTCAGTATATCTTTGATAAATTTATAACTGCCCCTCTAATACCTCAGCCGCCTTCGCCAATGCATCCTCGATACCTTCCGGTTTCTTGCCGCCGGCCTGCGCCATGTTCGGACGTCCGCCACCGCCGCCGCCAACTAAGGCTGCCGCCGCCTTGATCAGATTCCCGGCGTGGGCGCCGCGGTCCATAGCTTCCTTGGTCGCCATGGCCATCAGGCTCACCTTGCCGTCTGCCGCCGATGCAAGGACGATCACACCCTCGCCTAACTTCTCCTTCAACTGGTCGCCAAGCTCGCGCAGCCCGTTCATATCCACATTCTCGATCTTCGCGGCAAGAAGCTTCACACCCTTGATCTCCGTCACCTGATCCATGATATCCTTCGCCGCATCCTTGGCAAGCTTACTCTTAAGGCTCTCAATCTCACTGCGCAGAGCCTTGTTCTCCGCCAGCAGATGGGCCGTCTTCTCTGCCAGGCTGTCCGGTGTTGCCTTCATAAGCTTTGCCGTCTCCAGGAGCTTCTGCTCCATCTCGTCATAGTATCCCATAAGCCCCTTGGCTGTCAGCGCCTCGATCCTGCGGACTCCCGCCGCAACCCCCGTCTCCGAGAGAATCTTGAATGCCGTGATAGCTCCCGTATTCGCCACATGCGTACCGCCGCAGAACTCAATGGAGAAATCCCCCATGCTGACTACACGGACGATATCGCCGTATTTCTCTCCAAACAACGCCGCCGCGCCCGTCTTCCTTGCCTCTTCGATCGGAAGATTCTCTACCTTCACCGCCAGGCCGTTCTGGATCTGCGCATTCACGATCTCCTCTACCTGCCTAAGCTCACCGGCCGTCAATGCAGAGAAATGTGTGAAGTCAAACCGAAGCCTGTCCTCGTTCACCAGAGATCCTGCCTGCTCTACATGATTGCCAAGCACCATGCGCAGAGCCTTATGAAGCAGATGGGTCGCACTGTGGTTGTTGGCAGACATCGCCCTCTTCTCTGCATCCACCTCAAGGCTTACGGTATCGCCCACCTTGATCATGCCGCATGCCACATGCCCGATATGGCCGAATTTGCCGCCTAAGAGCTTCACGACATCCTCAACCACGAATTCTCCGTCCGCGGTACGGATCACGCCTCTGTCCGCCTCCTGGCCGCCGCTGGTGGCATAGAACGGCGTCTTCTCCACGAAGATGGTTCCCCGCTCGCCGTCCGAGAGTGCATCCACGAGCTCCGTATCTGTGGTAAGTACCGTCACCTTCGATTCAAAGGCAAGGTTCTCGTATCCTACGAATTCCGTCGTGACAGACGGGTCAATGGACTCATAGACCGTCACGTCAGCGCCCATGTAATTCGTGACCTCACGTGCAGCTCTCGCCGTCTGACGCTGGATCTCCATGGCCTCCTTAAATCCGTCCTCATCAACAGACAATCCCTTCTCCTCTAAGATCTCCCTGGTCAGATCCAGCGGGAATCCATAAGTATCATAGAGCTTGAATGCATTCGCGCCTGCAAGGACCTTCTCCTGCTTCGCTTCCATCTCCTTCTCCATCTCAGCCAGGATCGACAGCCCCTGATCAATGGTCTTATTGAACTGTTCTTCTTCCTTCGCAACCACATTGAAGATGAATTCCTTCTTCTCATCTAATTCCGGATACCCGTCCTTAGAACCCTCTATCACCGTTCCGGCAAGCTTCACAAGGAACTCGCCCGGGATATTCAGGATCCTTCCGTGGCGGCACGCCCGGCGCAGCAGACGGCGCAGCACATAACCACGCCCCTCGTTGGACGGCATGATCCCGTCTGAGATCATGAACGTCACAGAACGGATATGGTCAGTGATCACGCGGATAGACACATCTGTATCCGCCCCCGCCCCGTACTCTACCCCGGCAAGAGCGCAGACGTGGGTGCGCAGAGCCTTGATCGTGTCGATATCGAACATGGAATCCACATCCTGGACGATACACGCAAGACGTTCCAACCCCATACCGGTATCAATATTCTTCTGCTCCAGCTCCGTATAGTGATTGTTGCCGTCGTTATCGAACTGGGTGAACACATTGTTCCAGATCTCCATATAACGGTCGCATTCACAGCCTACCGTACAGTCCGGACTGCCGCAGCCATATTTCTCACCGCGGTCATAATATACCTCCGAACACGGTCCGCAGGGACCCGAGCCGTGCTCCCAGAAATTATCCTCCTTGCCGAACTTAAATATCCGCTCCGGCGCGATCCCGATCTCCTTATTCCAGATCTCCCATGCCTCGTCATCTTCCAGATAGACGGACGGATAGAGCCTGTCCGGGTCAAGCCCGACCACCTCTGTCAGGAATTCCCAGGTCCAGTGGATCGATTCTCTCTTGAAATAATCTCCGAAAGAGAAGTTCCCAAGCATCTCAAAAAAAGTACCGTGGCGTGCCGTCTTCCCGACATTCTCAATATCCCCGGTACGGATACACTTCTGACAGGTCGCCACCCTTCTCCTTGGCGGAATCTCCTGTCCGGTAAAATATGGCTTCAGCGGCGCCATGCCTGAATTGATCAGCAGCAGACTCTTGTCATTATGCGGCACCAGCGAGAAGCTCTTCATCTTCAGATGTCCCTTGCTCTCGAAAAAGTCAAGGAACATCTTCCTTAATTCATTCACTCCGTATTTTCGCATGATATCCTCCTGTTTCTCCCATATTAAAACTTAATTATAAATAGAAGCAGGCGGTTTGTCAATGTCCCGCCTGCTTCTTCCTTGCATAAAAGCTATGAAAAATATAGTCAATACTACATTACATGAATCTCTCCATTCACCAGTCTGGCAACAACCGAACTGGTCTCCTTGGTCAGGTGCAGAGTCTCGTTCTCAATATTCAGTACCAACCCCGGATACGCGATATCACATTTGAGCCGGCAGCCGCCCTGCTCTTCGAGTTTCCCCTTTATCTTCTCCAGTTCTTTATCGAACTGGCCAAGCTTCATCCTTCCCACCGACAGATCCAGACGGACCTTGCCCATACGCTGGGTCTTCGAAGGACTCTCCGGCTGCCGTTCCAGCTTCTCAAGCTCAGCCTCCAGTTCCTCGATACTCTTCTGCAGGAATTCCCGCTCATAGTTCGCACAGGGCTGCCCTCCCAGATATATGGTCGTAACACTCTCCGACTTCGAGCCGACGATCTTGGCATTGATCCCGCGTGCCGCCCGAACCCGGCCGCCGATCATCGTACCTCTGCCGGTACGCACCTGAACCTCCCCGTCACAATAGATATCACAGTTGACGATACAGTCTGTCTTAAGATCTCCCCGGCAGTGAACCGAACAATTCTCCATGTACTGAGCGTAAATATCATGATGTGCGTGAAGCACCGCGCGCGAGTCTCCAAGGATACCCTTGGCAACGATCAGATCGCCGCCCGCCTCGATCTCAGCAGCTTCCACCACTCCGTCAATCGTAACGTCTCCAATCGTCCTTATTGAAAATCCGCTGCTCACATCCCCATGGATATGCACATCGCCCACGAAATTAATATTGCCGCTGGAAAAGTCTACATTGCCGTTGATCTCCAGTACTGATTTGACCATGAAGCCCCTGCCGCTGAATTCCACCCGTCCTGACTTCATCGCAAGCAGCTTCGTACCGTCCTCGCTGGCCTCTGTATTACGCCCTTTTGGAAGCGCCGCTGTCTTCCCTGTCTTGCAGGGAATCTCCTGATTCAGCACCGTCCTTCCAGGAACCCCTTCCTTAGGCGGAACCGCCTGGCAGATCACGCCGCCCTTCTCCACATTCTGAACCAGATTCAGGTTGAAATAATCCACCCTGCCATGCTCATCTTCAACGAATTTCTGCTTGGTATCGCGCTCAAAGAAGTCCTCGATATAGCCGTCCTCACCGTGCACCACCGGCTGCCCCAAAGCAATCCTGTATAAGTGGAAATAACGATTCTGCTCACCGGACAGGCGCTCTAACAACTCCGCATCCACACCGAATGCAACACCGCTCTTCATAAGAGCCTCGTCAAGCATCCCGCGGTCAAGCTCCTTCCCCTCCCCGACAGGCGGGAATATCATAAGCCATGCCCCAAGCCTGTTGGATGTAACATAGACCATAGGAAACGCATCCAGTTTAAGCGGCTCCGGTTCTTCGTCCGGCTCCGCCGTATCCTGCGGCTCTTCTGTATCCTCATCCGGCTTCTTCTTCTTCTCCTTAGGTATCATATCCCAACGGGAAATAGCCTCCGCGGTAATAAACTTGCGCAGACGCTGCAATTCCTGTTCCATCTCGCTGTCAGATAATATTCCGCTGCTCTCCAAACGCAGATATGGAAGCGGCGCATCCTTGACGCGCTCCGCCCACAGTTCATATAAAAGGATAAACGGATGATCCCATGGCAGAATCAACTGATTAATGACCGGTTCCGGTTCCGGCGGTTCCTCCGGCATCCAATCCTCCTGCTCTGGCTGTTCCTCCTCTGGCTGATCAATCTCATCATCTTCGAGATCCTCATCTAATCTTGTGCCAAACAGCCACCCCCAAAAACGATTCTTAGGTTCCATACCTTTTCACCTCCCTCTCAATATAGACAACATACTTTGCTGTTATTTTTATTATACGCTGAACTAGGTGAAATTGACAAGTTTATTTTAATTCTATTTCTTCCAACTCTTTCGGAGGTAGTTTCCTGGTAGAACCGGCAACGAGCTTCTGTACCTCTTTCTTCGCCTTATCCACCTGAAGGTTGGTGCCCGCTCCGGCAACACAGCCTCCCGGACATCCCATTCCCTCAATCAGGCAGCCGTTCATCTTGCCGACCTTGGCAAGCGACAGGATCTTCTTACACTCCGCAAGTCCTTCTGCGTGTTCGATCTTCACATCTACTCCCGGATAATATTCCTTCACACAGTTCTCGATCGCCTGAGCCACACCTCCGGCATATGCGTAACCGCGTCCCGCACCGGTAGCGTTGTGGAAAGAGGATTCCGCCTCGTACTCGGTAAGGTCGATATCCTTCGCGTCAAACATTGCCTGCAGCTCCTCAAATGTGATGACAAAGTCCACATCACTTCTGACTGTCCTTCGCATGGCTTCCAATTTCTTCGCCGCACATGGTCCGATAAATACTACCTTCGCGTTCGGATGCTCTTTCTTAATGGTACGCGCGGTCGCCACCATAGGCGTCAGCTCCTGAGACACCTGATCCACCATATCCGGGAAATATTTCTTGGCAAGCATCGCCCAGGACGGACAGCAGGAAGTCAGAAGGAACGGCAGTTCACCGGTCGTCACCTTATTCACATAATGGTGTGCCTCCGCGACCGCACCGATATCAGCGCCCAGCGCAACCTCATAGAACTCAGAAAAGCCCAGCTCCTGAAGCGCCGCCTTTAAGTTCCTTGGAGTGATATTGTCACCGAACTGTCCGGCAAATGCAGGCGCGATCTCGGCAATGATCTGATCGCCCTCTGACAATGCCCTTGCAAGCTGGAAGACCTGAGATTTATCAGAGATCGCTCCAAACGGGCAGTTTACCATACACATTCCGCAGGAAACACATTTGTCCGTATTGATCACCGCACGGCCATGCTTGTCCGTCTCAATGGCGTTCACCCCGCAGGCTTTCGCGCACGGGCGCTCTTTCTTGGATATGGCATCATACGGACATGCAGCCTTACATTTGCCGCACTTGATACATTTATCCTGATCAATGAAGGAACGGCCGTTCACCATGGAGATGGCGCCCTTAGGACATACCTCCATACACGGATGCGCAAGACATCCCTTGCACATATTGCTCACTTCATAGCCCTTCTCCTCACAGCCCTCACATGCAGACGGGATCACCTGCATAAGCGGCGGTTCATAATATTTGTCTGAAATATTGCTGGCCTCCACACCTGACGTCAGATGGACAGGCTTATTCTCGGGTCTTAAGGAAAGTCCCATCGCAAGCCTTAAGCGCTCCCTCACGATCGCGCGCGCCCGGTAGACGCTCTCTCTGTACTTCATAGTCTCTTCGTTGACGATCTTGTACGGAATCGTCTCCATATCATCGAGGAGGGTCTCGGCATTCGCTTTGAATCCAAGCCTTGCCACCTCCTCGAACACGATTCTTCTGATCCTTCTGACTGTGGTGTCCAATCCTCTAATCATAAAGACATCTCCTCCTGAATAAATAGATTTTGTTATGGTCCGGCACAGCATCTTACGTAAAATCTCACTGCCCTACTATAAATATACTGGATTGTTAAATAATCGTCAAGAACTTCTTCCTACAGTAAGAAGATACGATTCCTGCGGCAGGTTTCCCGCATCTCCTCCGGCCAGAGGCTGGCCTGGACTTCACCGATATGGGCGCGGTCCAGAAGCAGCATACACAGCCTGGACTGGCCGATTCCGCCGCCGATGGTATAGGGCAGTTCTCCATTCAGAAGCATCCTGTGATAGGGGAGGGTTCTTCTGTCCTCGCAGCCCGCCTTCTTAAGCTGTTCCTCCAAGGACTTCTCATCCACGCGTATCCCCATGCTGGAGATCTCTAACGCGCAGTCAAGATTCTCGAACCAGAACAGGATATCTCCGTTCAGTTCCCAGTCGTCATAGTCCGGAGCACGTCCGTCGTGAGGCTTGCCGCTCTTAAGCTTATCCCCGATCTTCATAAGGAATACACATCCATGCTCCTTCGTGATCAGGTTCTCCCGCTCCTTGGGCGTCTTATCCGGATAGCGGTCTTCCAGTTCCTGGGATGTGATAAAGGTCACATCCGACGGAAGCTTCTTGGCGGCGTCCGGGAATTTGTACCACACCTCATGCTGCATATGTTTGATGATCTTGAAGATATTGCGCACCGTCTCCTCCAATGTCTCAATGGTGCGCTCTTCCCTGGTAATGACCTTCTCCCAGTCCCACTGGTCCACATAACAGGAATGCAGGTTGTCAAGCTCCTCGTCACGCCGGATGGCATTCATATTCGTATACAGTCCTTCCCCCGGCTTGAATCCATATTCATGGAGAGCCATTCTCTTCCACTTGGCAAGGGAATGCACGACCTCCACCGTCTCACCCGGAATGCCTGCTACGTCGAACTGCACCGGGCGCTCCACTCCGTTCAGGTTATCATTGAGACCGCTGCTCTTCTCCACAAACAGCGGCGCCGAGATCCTCTCAAGGTTCATCTCCCTGCCGAATTCCTTCTGGAAGGTATCGCGGATGTACTTGATCGCTTCCTGCGTCTCCCGAATGCCGAGCTTCGGATCATAATTCTCTGGTAATATTAATGACATGGTTTTCTTCCTTTCTCATTCTTCTGTTTCTATTCTATTTACCCAAATAGTTCCTGCGCGTAATATACGGACTGCATAGCGTCCTTCCCGTAGAAATCTGCCCCGATCATATCGGCATATTCCTGATTCAATACCGCGCCGCCCACCATGACCTTACAGTCCGGTTTCTCCCTCCTGAGAAGCTTTATGGTATCCTCCATACTCACCACCGTCGTAGTCATCAGCGCGCTTAAGCCTACAAGCTTCACGTCCTCTCTTACGGCACATTCCGCGATCGTCTCCGGCGGCACGTCCTTCCCAAGGTCGATCACGTCAAAGCTGTAGTTCTCAAGCAGTACCTTCACGATATTCTTACCGATATCATGGATATCACCCCTGACCGTCGCAAGTATCACCTTATCCTTCTTCTGCGCCTCCTGCCCGTTCTCTGACAGCGAACTCTTAAGCACCGCAAACGCAATCTTCGCCGCATCCGCGCTCATCAGCAATTGAGGCAGGAATACGGTTCCTTTCTCGAAGCCCTTGCCCACCTCGTCAAGAGCCGGGATCAGATGCCGGTCGATGATCTCAAGCGGCGCTTTCGTTCCAAGGAGCTCTGACGCCGCGTGATGCGCCTCTTCCTTAAGCCCCTTTTCGATGGCATCCTTCAATGTAAGAGATGCAGACGGCGCCGTCCTGGCTTCCCCGTTCTGTCCGCCGTACCTTCTGATATATTCCTCACAATTCTCGTCATAGTTCATCAGCGCACAGAAAGAAGTATAGGAACGCATCATATCCTCCGAGGAAGGATTGATGATCCCGGCGCTTAAGCCGTTCTGCAGCGCCATAGTATAGAAGTTGGCATTGATCACCGGACGGCAGGGAAGTCCAAAGGAGATATTCGATACCCCCAGAACCGTACAGACACCGTATGTCTCACGGACTAACCGAAGCGCTTCCAGCGTAGTCTTCGCCCCTTCCGGTTCGGAGCTGATGGTCATGGCAAGCACATCCACCACGATGTCCTTCTTCTTGATCCCGTATCTGGCCGCCTCTTCTATGATCCTTCCGGCAATCTCGCATCTTCCCCTGGCAGTCCCCGGAATTCCTTCCTCGTCAAGCGTCAGGGCAACCACCGCACCGCCGTATTTCTGCACCAGAGGGAATACGGCGTCCATAGACTCCTGCTTCCCGTTCACGGAATTGATCATCGGTTTCCCGTTATAGATGCGCATTGCCGTCTCCATCGCCCGGATGTCCACCGTATCGATCTGAAGCGGCAGACTCGTAACACTCTGAAGCTCCGTCACCGTCTCCCGCATCATGGCCGCCTCGTCAATGTCCGGAAGCCCTACGTTCACATCCAGGATATGCGCCCCCATATCCTGTTGGGTGACTCCTTCCTTCAGGATATAATCTATATCATGATCCTTAAGGGCCTGCTTGAACTTCTTCTTCCCGGTGGGGTTGATCCTTTCCCCGATGATCACAGGCTTCTTATTCAAGATCACAGCCCTTCCATAAGAGGATACGATAGTGTCCTCATTGGGCGCCAATGCCTTTGGCTTCCTTCTTCCTGCCATCTTCGTCATAGCACGGATGTGATCCGGCGTCGTCCCGCAGCAGCCGCCGATCACGCAGGCGCCCATCCCAAGGATCTGCTCCATCGCATCTGCGAACCGATCCGGCTCCACGTCATAATACACTTCTCCGTCCCGCTGCTTCGGCAGACCCGCATTCGGCTTAACGATCACCGGAACAGACGCATATTCCATAAGTTCCTTAAGGATTGGAAGCATCTGCTCTGGTCCCAGGCCGCAGTTGATCCCAAGCGCATCCACCCGAAGCCCCTCCAGCATGGCAACCACCGAAGGGACGTCTCCTCCCGTCAGAAGCTTCCCCTTCTCGTCAAATATCATCGTGACCGTCACCGGAAGCTTCGTATTCTCCTTCGCCGCCAGCACCGCAGCCTTCACCTCGTATGTATCGCTCATCGTCTCGATATGAATCAGATCAGCTCCCGCCTCCTCACCATACCGCACGACCTCGCGAAATGCTTTATAAGCTTCCGCAAATCCCAGGTCTCCCACAGGCTTCAAAAGCTTCCCCGTAGGCCCCACATCCAAAGCGGCGTAAGTCTTGCGCCCGTCATGAACCCCAAGCGCCGCAGCCTTCCTCACATTCGCAACAGCCGCGTCAATGATCTCCTTAAGCCCATACTTGGAATTATGAAACTTCAACGCATTCGCTCCAAAGGTATTGGTCAGTACTATATCACTCCCTGCCTCATAGTACTGCCGGTGGATATCTACGATCTCCTCCGGATGGATCAGATTCCATGTCTCCGGCAGCTCCCCCGGCAAAAGTCCCTTCGCCTGCAGGAGTGTTCCCATCCCGCCGTCAAAATACAATAATTCTTTCCCAAGTCTGTCTAATATCATTCGCCCACTCCTTTATCTCTCCGGTAAGCACAATCACTCTTCCCGCAGTTCTCACACCCCTTAACGTGACAGGACAATTGCGTCCTTCCAACCCCGATCACCGCAGTCACCGACTTCGTGGGTGTAAGCATATTCCCATCTGTCACAGACAGCCCGATCCTCTTAGGCGCGTCCAGCATCCGAAGTATCTCCCCCTGATGCAAGACAGAGAAATCCCCGTATCCCGGGCTGAACCTCGGCCTTAAGTACAGACCCTGCGCCTCCTGCTCAAGCCTAAGTTCCTCCTGGCATTCGTCCAGATACTCCTCCAGAAGCGCCGCCGCGCAGGCCTGCAGCACCACGACTCTTGCCATATCGGTAAGCGAATACCGGCGAAGCAGCATGTCCACTCCCGCACCCAGCGTAGCGCCCAATACAATCACATTCCTGCACCCGTCAAGGTTCCTTCTAAGATTCCTGCTGTCAACTTCCATTGTTCCGATCTTAAGGCCCGTCTCCCCCTGGAAAGATACATCAAAAATGCGATAGATGATTCTTCTGCCCGCTGTCCGCTCCAATTCTTCAAAGGAGCTGCCGATCAGGGCAAGCGTATCATCATCTATCGCATGGCTTCCATATCCCAGGTAACGAACCGCCTCTTTCGTCCTTGTGTCCATCCCTTATCCTTACGCTGTTATTCCTCTACAGTTCCAAGATCTCTGACAGATTGTTCATTATCGCCTCCGCAACCTCCGGCTTGTTCATGGAATACACATGAATATGATTCACCCCGTTGGCGATCAGATCAATGATCTGATCCGTAGCATAGGCGATTCCGGCCTGCTGCATTGCTCCCTGATTATCACCGAAACGGTCGACGATAGCACGGAACCGCTCCGGAAGAGCCGTGCCGGACATCCCGCCGATCCTCGCGATCTGCTTCTTATTCGTAACCGGCATGATCCCCGGAAGCACCGGGATCGTAATCCCCTTCTCCCGGATCCTGTACAGGAAATTATACAGAATATTATTGTCAAAAAACATCTGCGTTGTCAGAAAATCTACTCCGCAGTCTACCTTATGCTTCAGATTGCGTATGTCGTCCTTCTTATGCTCTGTCTCCACATGCCCTTCCGGATAACACGCCGCCCCGATACAGAAATCCCCCTGTCTCCTGATATCCTCGATCAGTTCACTGGCGTATCTGTAGTGGTTGGGGAGAGGGAATTCGCTCTCGGCAGGAATGTCTCCCCGAAGAGCAAGAATATTCCGGATCCCCTTCTCCTTAAGCTGTTCTATCACCTTATGTACCTCATCCTTCGTGGATGAGACACAGGTCAGATGGGCAAGGCTCGTCACTCCAAAGTCATCCTTGATGTGCGAGGCGATGCTCACCGTATTCTTACTTGTTCCGCCGCCCGCTCCGTAAGTCACGCTGATAAAAGAGGGCCTAAGCGCCGCGATCTTCTCCGTCGCGGCCAGGACGCTGTCATATCCCGCGTCTGTCTTGGGCGGGAATACCTCGAAGGATATATGAGGTTTCTCATTCTTTAGTATGTCACGAATCTTCATGCCGTTCCTTCTTCCTTACCGCTCTGTTACGCCGTCTTACATACCGTCATACAGAGCTTCGTATTGTTTCGCTGAATTCGCCCATGAGAAATCCTGGCTCATGGCGCGCTCGATCATCTTATTCCAATCGCGCTTCCTATCATAGAAGATGCGCTCCGCATAACGTACGGTAGCCAGCATCTCGTGCGCATTGTAATTCGAAAAGCTGAATCCGGTACCGGTCTTCTCGAATTCATTGTACGGTTCTACCGTATCCTTAAGTCCGCCTGTCTCCCTTACGATCGGAAGTGTTCCGTACCGGAGGCTCATCAACTGGCTCAGCCCGCAAGGCTCAAACAGGGACGGCATCAGGAACGCATCGCAGGAAGCATAGATCCTGTGGGACAGCGGATCTGAATAATAGATATTGGCAGATACCTTGCCCTGATATTTCCACTCGAAATGACGGAACATATTCTCATACTGTTCTTCGCCGGTACCAAGGACAACGATCTGTACCGCATCCTGACACAACTCGTCCATCACATAGGCAACCAGATCGAATCCTTTCTGGTCTGTCAGCCTAGATACGATGCCGATCATCATCGTATGGGAATCCTGAGTCAGATTCAGCTCTTTCTGCAGAGCGATCTTATTCTTGATCTTCTCCTTGCGGAAATTATCTATGTTGTAATTCTTCTCAATATGTACGTCTGTATCCGGGTTGTAATCATCATAATCAATACCGTTGACGATACCGGACAGGCAGTTCGCCTTGGCATTCATCAAGCCGTCCAGCTTCTCGCCGTAGAACGGCATCTTGATCTCCTCCGCATAGGAATTGCTCACCGTGGTAACTCTGTCGGCGTAAACGATACCGCCCTTCAGGTAGTTCGCGTCCTTATAAGCCTCCAGCTTGTCCGGCACGAAATAATACTGCGGCAGCCCTGTAATATCACGGACCCTCTTCGTATCCCAGGTGCCCTGGAACTTCAGGTTATGTATGGTCATGATCGTCTTGATCCCGCGGTAATACTCGGTCCCGAACCGGAAATTATCGAGATAGATCGGGATCAGACCCGTCTGCCAGTCATGGCAGTGAATGATATCCGGCCTGAAATCGATTACCGGCAGCGCGCTTAAGACCGCCTTAGAGAAGAATGCGAACTTCTCAATATCCGCATACATATCGCCATACGGGGCAAATCCGTTGAAATAGTATTCATTATCTATAAAATAGAATGTGATTCCTTCATATTCGTATGTCAGTACGCCCACATACTGCTTCCTCCAGTTCAAATCCATATAGAAGTGCGTATGATAGGCAAGCTTTTCCTTCCATTCTTCTTTCATGCACATGTACTTCGGCAGCATAACACGCACGTCATACTTCCCCTTATCGAAATATTTGGGTAAAGAGCCGACAACATCCGCAAGTCCGCCTGTTTTTATAAATGGTACTGATTCTGAAGCTGCAAATAGTATTTTCTTCATATCTTTTCCTCCAAACCTCACATATATATTCCTATTATAACCTAATTTTATCCAGAAGAAAAGTATTTATCTGTTTTTATATTCTAATCTTATCGTATCCGCGATCAAGGCGATGAATTCTGAGTTAGTGGGTTTCCCTTTGCCGTTGCTTACCGTGTATCCGAACAGATCGTCCAGCGTGTCTAGTTTGCCCCTGCTCCACGCCACCTCGATGGCATGGCGGATCGCCCGCTCTACCCGGCTTGCCGTCGTCTGGTGTTTCTTGGCTACCGTAGGATATAAGACCTTCGTGATCGCATTCAATACGTCCATATCCTCCACCGCCATGATGATCGCATCCCTAAGATAATGGTATCCCTTGATATGCGCCGGTATCCCGATCTCATGGATCATATCTGTCACCCTGCCCTCTAAGTTCAGCTCCGGCTGGATATCCATCACCGAACCAATCGGCATCTGGGGACGCAGCTCATGGCGGATGACCTGATTCGCATGCTTGATTCTGTTAAGCACCATCTCATTGTTAAAGGGCTTCATGATGTAATAGCTTGCCCCCTTCTTGAAGGCATCTTCTGTAATCCGCTCCTGACCTACTGCTGTCACAACAATAAAGTCAGGATGTTTCTTCAGTCCTTTGTCATTGCTCACCATCTCCATTACACTCAAACCGTCCATCTTTGGCATGATCAGATCCAATAATACGACATCCGGCTGCTTCTCTTTGATCAGTTGGTACATGTCCTCTCCATTGTTAGCCTTTCCGACCAACTTTAATTCCTGATCATTGCTTATGATTTCGCCAAGCAAGTCCAGAATTCTTTCATTATCGTCGGCTATGGCCACATTTATCTCTTTCATTTTACGCAATGCCTCCTTTCCCCACATCAAAAGTTGTCGAGTTTGATTATATAGTCTGTCACTATTCAAATCAAGAAATTACTGTCGTAAAATTTTGACTATTTTCGTCAATGTTTTTAAAATTCGACATTTTTCAGCATATCTTCTATAAATATGCCGTATCCCCTGGCGGCATCTTGGACAAATACATGGGTGACCGCGCCGATGAGTTTCCCGTTCTGTATAATCGGGCTTCCGCTCATGCCCTGCACGATTCCGCCCGTCACCGCAAGCAGGTTTTTATCCGTCACTTCGATCACGATTCCCTTGTTTACCTCATCCGCATTTTTGTCGATTTTTGTAACACGAATATGATAATCCTTCACCGTACCCTCCACGGCGCAGCGTATGGTGGCCGGGCCCTCTACGATCTCCTCCTTGGAGGCCGTCTCAATCGGCGTCTGGTCCGTGAATAAAGCATCGATCCGGTCGATGGTGCCGAAGATCCCGCAGTCGGTATTCCTGGTTATATTGCCAAGCACATTATAATTATTATAGACAATAATCCCCTCCATGCCTCCCGGCGTTCCGTTCTGCCCTTTCTGGATATCCTTGATGCTGGTCTCGTATACGGTTCCTTCGTTGATCTCCAGCAGCGTATTGGTATCCACGTCATGAATCCCATGGCCAAGAGCGCCGAAATGACTGTCCGTATTCAGAAATGTGATCGTGCCAAGTCCCTGCGCGTTATCTCTCACCCAGATTCCAAGCTTACATTCCCTGGCATTCTGGCGTACCGGCTTCATCCTGATATTCATATACTGCTCCGCTCTTCTGACCCTGAGGATGACCTCATCGTCTCCAAGCCCGTTTACCGTCTCGATCAGTTCTGACTTATCGTGAATGGCCCGGTCATTCAGAGCGACGATATAATCTCCCTCTTTCACAAGATTGGCAGCCGGCTCATAATTCATCCCGTCCTCCGCCGTGATGGAATCCGTGCCAAGTACCATCACGCCCTCGGTCTCCATATAGATACCGATCGGCATTCCTCCGGGAATGACCATATTGCCCTGGGCTGTACTGGCGTTCACCTCCGCTTTAAGTTTGCTCTGCTGATACTCCGTCAGATAATAGCCGCCTCCCACGGCAATCAGAAATGTCACGATCATGATAAGGATTCTTCTGTACCAGTATTTTCTCATCTTCACAAACCTCCGCTTTTAAATACATATTTCCAGACAAAAAAGGATAGATACCCTCTGATATGGATATCTATCCTATTATGTGATAATTTCCTGTAAATTACTCAAAAAATAATTGAATTATATCTGCTTTACCGTCTGCCTTGCAAGCTCCTTCATCTCAACCGCGCTCTTAAGCACCGTATCCGTGATCTTCGCCCCGCCCAGGATCCTCGCCAGCTCCCGGACCGACTCATTCTCATCAAGCCTGCGGATATCCGTCCGGGTATCCCCTTTGCTGGACGCCTTCTCGATCAGATAATGCCGGTCAGCCATAGCCGCGATCTGCGCCAAATGGGTAATACAGATGACCTGATGTCCCTTCCCTATGACCGCCATCTTCTCAGACACCTTCTGCGCCGTCCTCCCGCTGATCCCCACGTCGATTTCGTCAAAAATCAGCGTCTCGATCTCGTCCCGGCTCGCCATCACAGTCTTGATCGCAAGCATGATCCTTGACAGCTCCCCGCCGGACGCCACACTGGCAAGGGGCTTAAGCGGCTGTCCGGGGTTCAGAGAGATCATGAACTCTACGTCGTCCATTCCTTCCGCCGTATATCCCTTCGTCTCCGCAAAGCCGATCTCAAACTGCACATTCTCGAAATTCAAATCCTTAAGCCCGTCCTCGATGGACTTTGAAAGCACCTTCGCCTGCTTCCTGCGGATAGCGGACAGCTTCTTCGCCTGCTTCCTCAACTCTTCCTCCGACTTCTTTGCTTTGGCCCGCAGATCTTCGATATAATTATCATAATCCTCCAGCGCCGCAAGCCGCTTCTCCTGTGCAGCGCAATACGCAAGAATCTCTTCGATGGTATTGCCGTACTTGGTCTTCAGATGATTGATCTCATTGAGCCGTTCCTCCGTATCATGGAATTCTTCATCCGAGAACTCGCACTCGTCCGCATAGTCCGCCAGCTCCCTGTTGAAATCATTCAGCAGGCTGTCTATCTCCACCAACTGGTCATACATCTGTGAAGCCCTCTCATCATATTCCACGATCTCCGAGACCGCACGGATCGCACGGCTTAAGTTCTCGCTCGCGCTGTCATTCCCTTCGCTGGTATAGAGATATGCCTCGCTGACGCACTCGGCGATCCTCTTGCTGTTCACGATACGGCGGTACAACTCCTCGAGATCCTCGTCCTCCCCGATCTTTAAGTCGGCCTCCCGGATCTCCCCGGTCTCGAACTTCAGAAACGACAGCTCCTTTGCCCGCTGTGCCTCATCCGTCTCCATCTCGTCTAATTCCTTTTCACACGCCTTATATGCCTTATATGCCTCAAGAACCTTCTGCTTCACATCTGAAGCCGTCTCTCTTGCAAATGCATCCACGATTCCAAGATGATTCTTCTTATATAGCAATGACTGATGCTCATGCTGGCCATGGATATCAATCAGTATAGAAGCCGCTTCCTTAAGAAGAGCGATCGGAACCGTCTCACCGTTGATCCTGCTTATGCTCCTCTTCTCCATCAGCCGCCGGCTAAGTACCACAGTCCCGTCCTCCGGGTAAATGTCAAGCTCCCTAAGTTCCCGGATCTGATGCTCATTCTCCACCTGGAAGGTCAGCTCCACGAATCCGTATTCCGCACCCTGCCTCAAGATATCCTTCGTATAGCGTCCCCCAAGCGCCAGATTCACAGAACCAAGTATAATGGACTTGCCCGCTCCGGTCTCACCGGTCAGGATGTTAAGCCCGTCCCCGAATTCCACCTCTATCTCATCAATCAATGCCAGATTCTTCACATGTAAATTCTGTAACATTCTGCCTCCTACAACACAATTCTGCCAATCTTATCCATCACCCTCGCCGTATCCTCTACGCTTCGAATCGCACACATGATCGTATCATCACCGGCAATACTGCCCACCACCTCGTTCCACCTCATGGCGTCGATCGCCGCACACACCGCCATCGCCATACCGGATACGGTCTTGATGACCAGTATATTCTGGGCCATATCCATGGAAAGGAAACCGTCCCTTAAAACTCTGATGTATTTCTCGCCCATACTATTTTCTTCATTCTGATGTACGGCATAACGCTGTTTCCCGTTCTTATCTGGTACCTTCGTAAGCTTTAAGTCCCTGATATCACGGGAAACCGTTGCCTGAGTCACCTTGAATCCCTCCTGGTTCAGATACTCCGCCAGTTCTTCCTGAGTCTCTATATGATTCTTCTGGATCAGTTCAATGATCTTCGCATGTCTGTTTCCCTTCATGGTGCTAATTTCCTTTCATCTTTCTGCGCAGCGTCTCCAGGAAGCTGACCTTACTTAGCTTCATGATCGTAGCGGACGCGTCAGACCTTCTTACCTTCACCCGATCGCCCGTCTTAAGCGATATGGTGTCCGCCCCGTCAAACGCCACATATACCTCCTCCTTCGACCCGTTGCGCCCCGGACCGATGGCTATCTCGATCTCATCCTCCGAGGACAAGACGATACTCCTGGTATTCAGGGCATGAGAACAGATAGGCGTGATAACGATCAGGGAGGCCGTAGGCTCCACGATCGGCCCTCCCGCCGACAGGTTATACGCCGTTGAACCCGTAGGCGTAGACAGTACCACCCCGTCCGCCTCATAATCATTCAGAAGTTCTCCGTTCACATACAGCCGGAAATGAATGATATGCAGCTCCCCTTTCCGGGATACTACGATATCATTGAGAGAGACATCCGACCGCACCTTCCCGCTCCCGTCTCTGAATATTCCCTCCAGCATCATCCGCCTCTCAAGTACATAATCGCCTCTTATGACCTGTCCGACCGCCTCTTCGATGCCGCCGACCTCTACCTCCGTCAGATACCCTAAGGTCCCCATATTAATGCCAAGGATCGGGATAGCCTTATCCCAGAACAACCTTGCCACCTCAATAAGACTTCCGTCTCCTCCGATCACTACCGCACAATCAATCTCCTCAGGCACGGAATCCCTGATAATCTTCTTCTGCTCATCCTTCTTGCACAGGACGCATTGCTTCCCCGCCGCACAGAGAAGCTCCGTCACCTGTCTGGTCACGGCATGCTCTGTGTCCTTTCCGTCATTCGTAACAATCAAAAACCTATCCATCATTTACCTGTTCCTCATAAAATATCCTACGTCTTCGACAGTGCCGCAAACGCTTCGCCGGCAACCCCGGGAACATCAATCGAACCGGCAATTCTTCCTTTCCCCTCACATTTCCCAAGATGCATCAGGTATTCAATATTCCCCTCCGGTCCCCTGATCGGGGAAAATGTAAGGTCCAGCACGTCAAATCCCGTATCCACGGCATACCTGAATACGGCTTCGATCACCTCGATATGGGTGCTCTTCTCACGGACAACACCTTTCTTGCCCACCTTCTCGCGCCCGGCTTCAAACTGGGGCTTGATCAGGGCGGCTACCTCTCCGCTCTCCTTAAGATAAGCGTGGATCGGCGGAAGCACCTTCGACAGTGATATGAACGAGACATCAACGGAAGAGAAGTCTATGGGTTCCCCCAGATCCTCCGGCGTCACATAACGGATGTTGGTCTTCTCCATACAGACGACCCGCTCATCCTGACGAAGCTTCCAGTCAAGCTGCCCCCGCCCCACATCAATGGCATAGACCCTCAACGCGCCGTTCTTAAGCATACAGTCTGTAAATCCCCCTGTAGACGCACCCACATCTGTGCACACTTTGCCCTGCACATCCACGTCAAAATTCTGAAGGGCTTTCTCAAGCTTCAACCCTCCCCGGCTCACATAGGGGAGGACATGCCCCCGCACCTCGATCAGGACCTCCTCCGGAAATGTAGTTCCTGCCTTATCCTCTCTCTGACCATCCACGAAGACGCTGCCGGACATAATGATCGCCTTCGCCTTCTCACGGGAGGGGGCAAGGTTCCTTTTCACCAGTAATATATCCAAACGTTCCTTCATATTCACCTCTGTCTGTCAAATTTATGCCCGCGGGCGGCGAGCCGGTCGAACATGCCTGCATGCACATCCGGCGGCTGCCGCAAGGGTCACAGTTCATCATATACACGCATGATCCTGCCTGCCATAGTCTCCACATCAAGCCCGGTCTCCCTGCGGAGGGCCGCAATACTCCCATGCTCCACATAGTCGTCCGGAAGCGCAATCGGTAAGATACGCACATTCCTGTCCTTCCCGCAGATATATTCCATCACATGTTCCCCGAAACCTCCGGTCTGAACATTCTCCTCTATGGTCACGATCAATGTGTGGTCCTGACAAAGGCCGGCGACCATCGCCTCGTCGATCGGCTTCACAAACCTTACATTGACCAACGTACAGGGATATCCCCTGCTCTTGAGCAGCTCCCTGACCTGAACCGCCGGTTCAAACATATGACCCACGCACAGGATCGCAATCCCCGACTCCCGGTAAAGCATCTCACTCTTCCCGTATTCGATCGGCGCCCTGAATTCCTGATATCCGTCATAAGCCTCGCCCCTTGGATAACGGAGGGCAACCGGTCCCTGGTAATCAAGGGCGAACCTGAGCATATCCGCCAATTCCCACTTATGCTTCGGAGACATGACCGTCATGTTGGGAATACTGCTCAGATAAGACAGATCGAAGATCCCCTGGTGCGTCTCCCCATCGCTTCCCACCAGCCCCGCCCGGTCAACCGCCAGGACTACCGGCAGATTCTGGAGCGCCACATCATGGATAAGCTGATCATAGGCACGCTGAAGAAAAGAAGAGTACACGGCAAATACCGGGTGGATCCCGCCTGCCGCCAATCCCGCCGCAAAGGTAACCCCGTGTGCCTCGGCAATCCCCACGTCGAAGAAACGGTCGGGATAGAGCTTCCTAAACCGGGAAAGGCCTGTCCCGTCAGCCATGGCTGCCGTGATCGCCGCCACCTCCGGGCGGTTCTTCGCCTCGTCACAGAGCACCTTGCCGAACACATCGGTACAGCTGTCCTTCTTCTTGGGCGCTTCCGGCTCTCCCGTCTCGATCTGGAACGGCCCGATCCCATGAAACTTGTCCGGATGCTTCTCCGCCGGTTCATATCCCTTGCCCTTCTCTGTTATCACATGCAGAAGCACCGGCCCGTCTACCCTCCGGGCCTCTCTGAACGCCTGGCACAGAAGCGGAATATGATGTCCGGGAACCGGCCCCAGATAAGTAATTCCCATATCTTCAAAGAACATACCCGGTACGACCAACTGCTTGATACTGCTCTTGGTCTTGCGGATCTTCCTGATCATAGAATCCCCCACCACCGGAATCTGGTGCAGAGCTTCCGTAATCCCCTTCTTAAGTCCCGTATAGATATCCGCTGTCCGAAGCCCGGCAAGATATCTGGACATTCCTCCCACATTCTCCGAGATCGACATATTGTTATCATTCAGGACGATAATAAAGTTCGTCTCCAACGCAGACGCGTTGTTGAGAGCTTCATAGGCCATGCCGCCGGTCAGCGATCCGTCCCCGATCACGGAGATCACACTGTAATCCTCCCCCTTAAGATCCCGTGCCTGAACATAGCCAAGCCCCGCCGATATGGATGTAGAGCTGTGCCCCGTGTCAAATGCATCGCAGGCGCTCTCCTTCCTCTTAGGGAAACCGCTCATACCTCCGTATTTGCGCAGATCGTCAAATCCGTCCTTACGCCCTGTAAGAAGCTTATGCGTATAAGACTGATGCCCCACATCCCAGATGATCTTGTCTTTCGGAAGTTCGAAGATCAGATGCATCGCGATCGTAAGCTCCACAACCCCCAGATTGGACGCCAGATGTCCTCCGCTCTTGCTGATCTTCTCGATCAGAAATTCCCGGATCTCTTCTGCCAGTCCGTCTAACTCCTCCGGCAGCAGATCTTTGATATCATTCTCCTTCTGTATCCTCTCTAACATAGTCCGCCCCCTTTGTCTGTTTGTCCCGATATTCCCATCCGTTTTGTACTACTTATCCCTGTGGCTCAACTGGAGCAGAAGCTCTTCAAGGAATGCGTTCTTCCCCGGCAATTGATGCAGAAGCGTGATCGCCTCATTGGACAGACGTTCTACTTCCTTCTTCGCCTCGTCGATCCCCATCAGGGTAACATAGGTCGTCTTCTCGTTCTTCTCATCACTGTGCACAGGCTTGCCTAGCACCTCGCTGGTACTGGTCACATCCAGGATATCATCCTGGATCTGGAATGCCACGCCCACGTATTCAGCGATACGCTCAACCTTCTTCACATCCTCCTCGGAAGCGCCTCCGAGGATCGCCCCGATCATCATAGCCGCCTCAATAAGCGCCGCCGTCTTAAGCCGGTAGATCGTATCCAGCACATCCTTCGCAACCGTATGCCCGGTCTCCTTCACATCAATGACCTGACCGCCGATCATCCCGTAGATCCCGGCTTTCTCACCCAGCACCGCCAAGGCCCGTCCGATCGACAGGCTTTTCTCCGGCTCGATTACAAACGCCCGGAATGCCGTCTCAAACGCATAATTAAGCAGGGCATCCCCCGCAAGGATCCCCATATCCTCTCCATATACGATGTGCGTGGTCTTGCGCCCCCGCCTGTATTCGTCATTATCCATCGCCGGCAGGTCGTCATGCACCAGAGAGTACGTATGTATCATCTCAAGCGCCGCCATAAACGGACGCAGCGCCTTGCTCGTCCCGTCATACAGACAAAACGTCTCCTGCATCAGCATGGGGCGGAGCCGCTTGCCTCCCGCTAAGAGACTGTAACCCATAGCTTCCATGATCACGCTCTGGTATCCTCTCTGCTTCGGCAGGTATTCCTGTAAAATGTCCTCGATCTTCTGTACCTTCTGCTTCATCTGCTTCTGAAAATCTTGTATATTATTGTTAGAATTCATGCGTCCCTCCCTCTTCGTCTAAGATCAGCATCTTCTTCTCAACCGCATCGATCCGTCCGCTGCAATTCTTAAGCAGTTCCATGCCCTTATGATAGAGACCAAAAGAATCCTCAAGAGATACTTCTTCCTCCTCCATCTTATGGATCACATCTTCCAGTTGTTCAAATAATTCCTCAAGGCTTAACTCTTCCTGCGTCTCTGTCTCTTCTATTCTGACGTCCATGCCGCGTCTCCTTTCTTGTGCACTCTGCGTTTCGTTCCCCGTGATGTACTAGGATTGCAGGATTGCATCCTCCACCACGGCACGGATCCTGCCGTCCGTCACGTAGATATCCAGTTGGCTTCCCGGCCGGACCTGCCCGACACTTCTGACCGCTTTCCCGTCTTCCCCGGCCACATAGGAATATCCTTTGTTCAGCTTCCTTATAGGAGACAAACCCTTCATGACCTCCATATAGATCGCCAGTCTGTGCCTGGACTCCTTCAATCTGCCGTCCATCAGCAAACGCAGAGCATCCTCTAACTCGGATAGTCTCTGCTGCTGCTCCTGTAAGCGGTAACGCGGATGCAGGCATCTTAGATGCATCTGATCCTCCCGAAGCCTTAACCGGTTCATCTGCACCTTCTGTATAAGCAGGCGCGACAGCCGCTCACGGCTATCCTGCAGATGTGCCTGAAGCTGCCGGTAATCATATACCGCAAGCTCCGCCGCCGCAGACGGAGTCGGCGCGCGCAGATCCGCTACATAATCCGCAATCGTCGTATCCGTCTCATGGCCCACCGCAGAGATCACAGGAACCCGGCACTGGAAGATCGCCCTGGCAACCTCCTCCTCGTTAAATGCCCACAAGTCCTCGATCGAGCCTCCGCCGCGGCCCACGATCATCACGTCCACCTTCGCCTCTTCTAACATCCGGATCCCCCGGACAATGCTCTCCTTCGCACCGTCGCCCTGCACTTGCGCCGGATACAGGATCAACTGGACAAAAGGATTCCTGCGGGCGGCAATATTCATAATATCACGCACCGCCGCGCCGGTAGGCGCCGTCACGACACCGATCCGCCCTGCATAAGCCGGAATCGGCTGCTTGTATTCCGGCGCGAACATCCCCATCTCTTCTAATTCCTTCTTGAGCATCTGAAACTGCTCATAGAGCCTGCCGTCCCCGTCCAGACGGATCTCCTTCGCATAGAGCTGGTAAGAACCGCTCCTCTCATAGATACTTACCCCTCCAAAGACTACAATCTGCTGTCCGTCACACATACGAAAAGAGAGCCCGCCCCGCTGCCCGGCAAACATAACACAGGCAATCGTTCCGGACTCATCCTTCAGTGAAAAATAGATATGACCTGAGGTATGGTACTTGCAGTTGGATACCTCGCCTTTCACATAAATACGGTTCAGCATATAATCCTGAGTAAACATATTCTTGATATAAGCATTGACCTGCTTCACTGTATATACATTCCGAACCATAACCCTTCTCCGCCCATCACTTGTAACCGTTCAGGCAAGCTGCCCTGTCTGAACTGTTACCGTCACTTCGCAAGCTTCGCCAGTACAGCATTGATGAACGCCGGTCCGTCGTCACTGCTGTACTTCTTCGCCAATTCTACCGCCTCGTCGATCGCAACGCCTGTAGGAACATCCTCGTCCCACTTCATCTCATAAACGGCAAGCCGCAGGATGGTCAGATCCGCCTTGTTCATACGGCTTGTCTTCCATCCTGTAGTATGCGTATTCAGCAGAGTATCGATCTCATCCTTCACCTCTGCGATTCTCCGTGTCTTCTCCCGGATATAGTTAAGATCCCGCTCTCTGGCACCCTCAAGCTCCTCGAAATAAAGCTCCAACTGCTCCGATAGTTCCTCCGGTTCACAGAACTCTATCCCAAACAGCACCCTAAAGATATGTTCTCTTAATTCTGTCCTCTTCACTTATGCTTCCTCCGGCATATCCACTCCGGCAACACGGATATTGACGTCGGCAACCTCGAGTCCTGTCATATTCTCGATCGCCGCCTTCACTTTCTCCTGAACCTTCTGCGTCGTATCCTTGATGCTGTATCCGTAATTCAGGTTCAATACCAAGGATACCGTCACGATCCCGTCCAGGACGTCCACCTTCACACCCTTAGAGAGAGACTTCATGCCAAGCTTGCTTACAAGCTCTCTCGTCGCATTCCCTGTCATAGAAGAGACGCCCTCCACCTCAGTCGCCGCAAGTCCTGCGATGATCGCTACCACCTCGTCCGCGATCTTCACCTCTCCAAGATTCTCTTCTGTCTGTATCGTATACGTATTTCTCTCTTCTTTGCTCATATTTAAGAAACCTCCTGTCTCATATACACTTCTTTTTATTATAGCAAATGAATACTATTTTGCAAAGTAGCGATACTGATTTTGTCTAAAATTTTATAACAGTACAGGCAAGCCCGCCCTGCTACATGATTTTCCGACCGTACGGCTGCCGCTCCTGTCCTATCTGGCGAATTCAGCCAGTACCAGTCCTTCGTTTCGCTCTACAGTCATACGGATGCTCCACTCATTTACAAACAGAAGAAGCGGGCGGTCCTTCAGGTCCTTGACCTTCTTCATATCAGAGGTTCCGGTAAGCTTGTCAAGGTCAGTTTCCGTGTGCTCGATCCAGCGGATATACTCATACGGAAGGCTGTCAAGACGGATCTCTACATTATATTCATTCTCCAGCCTGTATTTCAGCACGTCAAACTGCAGCACGCCTACCACGCCCACTATGATCTCCTCCATACCGGTATTGAACTCCTGGAAGATCTGGATCGCACCCTCCTGGGCGATCTGGTTGATTCCCTTGATAAACTGCTTCCGCTTCATAGTATCTACCTGCCGCACCCTTGCAAAATGCTCCGGCGCGAAGGTCGGAATTCCCTCATAGGCGAAATGCTCCGCAGACGCCGTGAGCGTATCGCCGATTGAGAAGATTCCCGGATCAAACACACCGATAATGTCGCCGCCGTAAGCCTTCTCGATCATCTTACGCTCGCTCGCCATCATCTGCTGCGGCTGGGATAAGCGCACCTTCCGGCCTCCCTGTACGTGGAATACATCCATCCCCGCCTCGAACTCCCCGGAACAGATCCGCATAAACGCGATACGGTCTCTGTGCGCCTTGTTCATATTAGCCTGAATCTTGAATACAAAGGCCGAGAAATCCTTTTCCTCCATAGGATTCACCGCGCCCTTGTCCGATATCCGCGGAAGAGGCGGCGTCGTCATCGTAAGGAAATGCTTCAAAAAGGTCTCTACACCGAAGTTTGTAAGAGCAGAGCCAAAGAACACCGGAGACAGCTCTCCCTTACTTACTTGCTCCTGATCAAACACAGCTCCCGCACCGTCCTGCAGCTCGATCTCCTCCATTAACTGAGCAAGCTGTGCGTCCGTCACCCACTCTTTGATAGCCGGGTCGTCTGCCGCGATCTTGCGGACTTCTCCCTGTGTAGTTCCCTTGTGGGTATCTGAGAACAGCTCCACCTTCTTCGTCTCCCTGTCGTAGACCCCCTTGAATTCCTTGCCGGAACCAATGGGCCAGTTGACCGGGCAGGTGGCGATTCCCAGTTCATTTTCAATATCATCCAGAAGCTCGAAAGTATCCATCGCTTCCCGGTCCATCTTATTAATAAAAGTAAATATAGGGATATGCCGCATGGTGCACACCTTAAAAAGCTTCCTCGTCTGCGCCTCAACACCCTTGGACGCGTCGATCACCATCACCGCCGAATCCGCCGCCATCAGCGTCCGGTAGGTATCCTCCGAGAAATCCTGATGCCCCGGAGTATCCAGGATATTGATACAGTATCCGCCGTAGTTAAACTGCAGCACCGAAGATGTGACCGAGATACCTCTCTCCTTCTCGATCTCCATCCAGTCGGATACCGCGTGCCTCGCCGTAGCCTTCCCCTTCACGCTTCCGGCCAGGTTGATGGCTCCCCCATATAGCAGGAACTTCTCCGTCAGTGTTGTCTTACCCGCATCCGGGTGGGATATGATGGCAAATGTTCTCCTCTTCTTGATCTGATTCTTTATTTCATCCGTAATCTGTGACATAGATTGCAACACTCCTAAGATATGATATATTATGGCCGGTTTTTACTTCCCTTAAGCCGGTAAACAGTATAACATAAGCAGGCGGATTCCTCAATATGTCAAATTCGGTTATTCAAAACAATACCTGTCATTTTGAACTGAAGTTTTGACATTATTACTTGTGTTGTTTGCGGCTCTGTCTTACATAGACAATCATAAAAGAAGATAAGCATCCGTACCCTGAGAAAGTTGGATGCTTATCTTTTAGAATTAGCTAAAATTTTACTGAGGGTATATCGGAACTCCGTGTCCGATTAACCTTTCTAACTAGATGCATTTTTCACGTTCATGTTTCAATCTGCATTCAGATATTCAGACCTCCTAGTATAATAATGGTGTAGTCAAGAATGACTACTGGTTAATAGTTACAAAGTCCAATCTAATAAATCTATATAGATATAACGGAAGGAGGAGTTCCCCCTCCATCAGAAGTTATAAAGTAACATTATTTACCATGTCTGAGGTTTCCTTAATGCACCAGACAAAAGATAGAGGTATAATCACTGGAGGCAGGATCATTGACGACACCTCCTTGGGAACCGGCCTTCCGGCTGGTGAAACCTCTTAGAAAGTCTGTCAGTCCATTCGGTGGTGATTTATGTTTTGGCTGGTTGGGAAGCCCCAGGCTAATACCTGTATAAACCGCTAGGTTGTGTATCCGCCCTCTGGAAATGGATGCCTGCCAGAAAGGATAAAACCATGAAATACCCAAAAGTACTTATGATGCTTGAAAGCATCCCTTATCTCTCAGTCGGGCTTGATGTCGGTGCAGACTTCACCTGGATGTCCATCATGCTGCCCAATGGCATTCTCACCGGGAAACCTTTTAAGATCATTCATTCTGATCCGCAGTCCCGTGAGCTTGCTGTCGCAAAAATAAAGGAAGCACAAGAGATGTATTCCCTCGAAAGCCGCTGCTTCCTTGAGTCCACCGGGATCTACCACATCCCGCTCCTGTACTTCCTTCGTGATAAGGGGTTTGACTGCTCAGTCATTAATCCTATCATCACTAAGAATAGCACAAATATGAACGTAAGGAAACTGCATAATGATAAATTTGATTCAAAAAAAGCTGCCAAAGTCGGCCTGGATGCTTCCCTTAAGACTTCCATCATACCAGATGATGAGGTCATTGACCTGCGCAACCTGGTACGGGACTACTATTACTTCAAAGACCTGCAGTCCGCTGTCGTCCTGAAGCTCACGGCGGAACTGAAAGTGTCCTTTCCCGCATACCGGAAGGTGTTTAGCAAGGTCACTACCCAAACTTCCTTAAAGCTTCTGGAAGCTTACCCCCTTGCCGCAGACATGCTTGCCGCCCCAAAAGACATACTTGTGGAAACCATACGCAAAACCGCACGTTTCGGTGAAAAATATGCCGTTTCCAAATATGATGCCATACGTGCTGCCGCAAAGGACGCCGCTGTTTTCGGACGTGCGCTTCAAAGCAGTGCACTCCGGATCCGACTGTATATCAAAACCTACCGGGAATACCAGGAGCATCTGGACAATATACTTGAGGACCTGCATAAGGCTGTTGATAAGCTGGAAGGGACGCCGGTTTATGACCGTATCTTCCTTCTCCAGTCCCTACGTGGTGTCGGTTTTCTCAGTGCAGCCGTCCTGATCGCTGAAATGGGCTCCTTTGACCTGTTTTCTTCCCCAAAGAAGCTTTATGCTTACTTCGGCTTGGATCCTGCCGTGAAGCAATCCGGCAAGTTCAATGGGGATAAAGTCCACATGTCCAAGAGGGGTTCTAGCCTTGCCAGGCGTATCCTGCATATGGTGGCTATCAATAATCTTAAGGTGGATAAAGGGACAAAAACACCAGTAAATCCAGTTATCCACGGCTATTATACCGACAAATGCAAAAGCAAGAAGAAAAACGTGGCTGTCGGGGCTGTCATGCATAAAATCTGCAATATCATTTTTGCCATGCTCCGGGATAATAAACTATTTGAGATCATCACTCCTCAGGAACACTGTGAGCGGTATCTGGCAGCGCATCCCGACAAGATACAGAACGCAGCCTAACAGGTTTATCATGAATTTTAAAGATTTCCACATGGGTGGGCTTATTAAAGTTACCCTTTTTTACATCAACTGCTTGAAAAAAACTTTTTTAACATTTTTCATTTTACCTATTGACATTTCTTAGCTGGACTTTGGTGGTGTCCGCAAATAGCCTCGCACGTCTTGCTGTAGCAAATAGTTTGATATTGGCAGCCGTCCGTCTTCCATGAACGTCTTCAGGTATTCCCTTTGGTTTTGGCTTTCTTCCCTTTGTCTCAATCAAAACAGCCGGCTGCAAGCACAAACATTGCCAACAGGAAATTATTCCCCTGCCAGTTTCACTTTGCAGCGTTTCATATAGCACGCAATCCCATATTTTAAAATTTTATCTGCCCCGTTTGCCCGGAGTTCCTCATCATACTTCCGTTCCTCTACCTGCTTTAACGCTCTTTCACAAGCCTGATCTAGATCACCGTCATTGGCATACTTGACTTCAATAAGGATAGCTATTTCACTGTTTTCGGTTTCTATGAGGATATCGATATATCCTTCACCGGTTTCCTGATTTGAAAATACACCCCAGCCTTCTTTCACGCCCAAGATTCCAAGCAGTATCCCATGATAAAAGTTCTCCTTACTTGCTTTTCTCACAAACGTATCCCTGATGCTGATGGTCTTTTTCAGGTAGCTTTCAAAAATCTTCTCTACATTTTTTTCCTTTCCATTTTTAAGAGCCTCACAGAACCGGCTTAGCGTATCCCCGTCTTTTTTCACACTCTCTTTGAAGTATTCCATAATCTGTGCTTGAAAAATATCCCGTATTTCCAGATTTGGAATTTTGAGTCTGTACATCTGGGGATCCAATGCACACGTTTGTGTTAGATATCCGGTTGTGAATAGCACACTCCAGATATTTTCAATCGAATGATACATATCTTTATAGGTCAATTCCGGACGAATGGTTTTTATGATTTCTTTCCCCGCCATCAAACCTTCTATCTCTCTCTTTGTTGTTGCACTTTTCGACTGTCTGATAAATTCCTTAACTTCTGCATTACCGCTCGTATTTACCCAATAATTCTGTGGAATAGCTTCTTTATTTGTGCGAAGACTACGAAGATAAGAAACCACATCCCATGGACAATATACCTCTACATTCCCAAAGCGATATCCATCATACCATTCTTTGATACTTCCATACTTATCAGTACATTCATAATACGTTAAAAGGTCACATACCTCTTGATCTGTAAATCCAAAATATTCATCGAAATCAACATCTGTAATCGTGAAGGTGGTAAAATTATTAAGACCGGTAAAGATACTCTCCTTTGAGATGCGCATACATCCGGTCATTACTGCAAATTTCAGACTGTTGTTTGTTTTTAGCGCCTGTTCCAGCAGATTACGGATTAGAAATACCATTTGATCATAATACCCATTTTCAAACGCTTTTGCTAATGGGACATCATATTCATCAATTAAAAGAATTACTTTTGTTCCATAATGTTTCTCCAATAATTCCGATAATATTTTCAATCCACTGCAAAATACGGCTTTACTCATTCTGCTATCTAAAAGTTTCTTATATTCTGACTTATCAAAATCACTTAAATTCCTGCTTTCCAAAAGGAACTGGGTTCTACCTGCTACATTCTTCATAATCTGAACTGCAAAATCAAATGCATCCTCATAAGCAGCAGCATTGATTCCTTTAAGGGAAACTGAAATCACAGGATATTTCCCCATATAATCTTCACACAGCTTTTTATCTTTTGAGATTTCCAAGCCATCAAATATATTCTTATCGCCCCCTATGGAAAAAAAGTGTTCCAGCATACTCATATTTAAAGTTTTTCCAAAGCGTCTTGGTCTGGTAATGAGATTTACTATTCCGCCATTGTGGAACAATTCTGAAATCAACTTTGTTTTATCCACATAATAATAGTTATCGTTAATAATCTGCTCAAAATTTTCTACTCCCACCGGAAGGCGTTTCTTTTCTTCACCCATGTTACCCACACTCCTTCTCTATTAACTATATTATAACAAAGATATCCTCAAAAGCCTATACCTAACTTTCCCTTGCTTCACGCAGTTTCCAGTCGTCGTTCCTTTTCACACCCACGCTTTCAACATCTCTCTGGAAGAAATATTTTATAATCTGTTTGGGTAATTTGTGAAAATGAGAAAGGCTTTCTTTACAACACGTAAAATACGTGTTATCATGTGCTTGTAAGGAGGAAACATACATGAGATTCAGAATAAATCCATACGAAATTAGGCGGGGCTGAAATAAGACCCTGCCCTTGAAGTAAATTGTAGGAAGGAGCATTTGATTGATGAATTATGTGTACCCGGCTGTTTTCTATGAAGAAGAAGGGAAGATATCCGTCATTTTCCCTGATCTGGGAAATCTCGCAACCTTTGGGGATAATGTGGCGGATGCTATGCGCATGGCGGTTGATGCCTGCGGTCAGTATCTCTTTACCGCCCTGCGTGACAGTGAATCACTCCCCGTTCCCAGTGCATTGGGCGAGATCGATCCCACCGCCATCCTGAAAGATTTTGAAATGGAATCCGCTGCTGACAGCGCTTTTGTCAATATGGTACTGGTGGATATGACCGAATACGCAAGGCAGCACAGCGATAAGTCAGTGAAAAAGACTTTAAGCATCCCCATGTGGCTGAATACTCTTTGTGAAGAAAAATGCATCAATTTTTCAAAAGTATTGCAGGAGGCGCTTCTCTCTAAAATTCAGAACTAACACCTATTAGCTACCCCAAATTTCATACGAAATTGGGGTAGTATCCAGAGATATCCGAAATTAATAAGGTAACTTATTTCATCTCACTGATAATTTTCATTAGGAACGGCATGATTTAAAATCTTTGATACAGTTTATCACCATATCCTGCTCCTCAGCCTCCATATACGGATGAATCGGCAATGCCAATATTCTGCAGCATAATTGTTCCGTCACCGACAAATCCGTTTTCACACAATCCATCCCCTCAAATGCCGTCTGCCTGCTCATCGGCTTAGGATAATAAATCATAGAAGGAATTCCCCTATCCTTAAGATATGCCTGTAAACCATTGCGCTCTTCCTCACTATCCAGTAAAATCGAGTATTGTGCCCAACTGGAATAAAAGCCTTCCTTAATAAAAGGGACTCTCACATAATCTGCCAGCTGACAGCTATATCTTTCGGCCGCATGATTCACGTCTCTCAGTTCATATTCCCGGAATGCCTTTAACTTCACCTGCAGAATTGCAGCCTGCAATGTGTCCAGCCGTGAATTTATCCCAATGCGTACATTATCATACTTGTCCGATCCCTTACCATGTATACGATATGATCTAAGCAATGCCGCCCAATCATCATTGTCGGTGAATACTGCTCCGCCGTCTCCATAACATCCTAACGGTTTTGCCGGGAAAAAGGAAGTTGTAGAGATATCACCGAAGCTGCATGCCATCTGCTCCCCTATCTTTCCGCCAAAACCTTGCGCACCGTCTTCTAAAATCAGAAGATGATATTTGTCCGCGATTTTTCTGATCGCAGGGTAATCCGCAGGCTGTCCGAACAGATCTACCGTAATAATTACTTTGGGAACCAGTTTTCCTTCTTCTTTTACTTGCAGAATCGCCTGTTCCAAAGATTCTGCGGAAATATTAAAGGTATCTTCTTCCACATCTACAAAGACAGGCACGGCTCCTTCGTATGCAGGTGTCTCACCTGATGCAAAAAAGGTAAAATCCGGTACAAATACCGCATCCTCTTCGCCTATGTTCCAGGCCATCAGCGCCAATGACAGTGCGTCCGTTCCGTTGGCACAGGTAATACAGTGTTTGACGCCTGCATAGGAAGCCAATTGCGATTCCAATTCTGTGACTTGTGATCCGGATATGAAATTTCCTGCGTCTAGGACTTGCTTAATTGCATAATCTATATCACTTTTTAATATTTTGTATTGCTTTTGTAAATCTCTGAATTGCATTTTCTATTCTCCCACATCGACTAAAACTATTCTTATTGAAATCTAATGGCATGTTCCATAATCCAACGAAAAGGCATCTATCATTGGTCGTAACACAATCTAGCAAATGTATCTGCTACAATACATCTCGATAAAAATATCTATTCAATTTTTATAAATTTTCTGCTTTCCATTCTTAGCTTCTTCTAATTTAATACAACTTTCTCCAAGATACTGAACTGCCCATTTAAAATTGATCCGTTTAATTTTTCACCCAAATATCTCTCAATAAACACCATCAACATTGCAGTCAATGCTGTTCCTTCCATAAATTGTATAAATAATAAACACAACATTCCATGTCCCATTTTTTATACTAAAAAAACATTCAGTTTCAGATGCAATCAAATTATTCTTTAGTTCGTCTTCCTTATTGGTAATCACAAATAATTGTCCTTACTATAACGAATGTTATCAATTATATGCCAACTGTGATGGCGCATCAGAACACAACAGAAGCACCCAATATATAGTCCATTCCTTATTTTTCAAATACTTTCTATTTTCAGGTTTATTTTCAAGAATTTCATAATTATACTATATATTAAAATACTCACTCCAAAGGCAACAAATAATAATCCAATACATTCTAATACAGTATTATCTTTAATGCCAATTTTTTCTACTATAAACAAACTAATAAAACATGAAATTATAGAGGCGACGATACTTCTTCCTACACTTATATAAGTATGTTTTACATCAAAATACTTATTTCTTTTCTTAAAAATATATAAAAGAATAGGTATTGTCATATATGCAACAATACTCGTTGATAAAGCAAGACCCATATGGTAAAATCGATCTACTAACAAAAAATTCAATATAATATTCAATACTGTTGAAACAACAGCTATAAGCATATTTGTTTTTGTATCTTGGTATGCTTGAAATGCTCTTATAAGGACTTCCCTAATTGCTAAAGGTAATAATGCTAACGCATACATTATCAAACTTTGAGCTGTTATTACGACATCCCCTTCATCAAATACTCCTCTCTTATATATCAACCTAACAATTGTAAAACTAAAAAAACAGACATAGGTCATAAGATATGAAAAAATAAAAATCATGAAATCTATTGCAATATTAATATTTTGGGCAGTCTTATTATAATTTCTTTTTGCTATTTGTTCTGATATTTTAGGATACAATACTGTTATAATTGCAGTAGTAAACACATAAAAACAAAGCTGCTTTAATAAATGCGCATAATTTAATGCTGAAATACTACCTTCTTCCAGTCTTGATCCAAATGATTTATCTACGAAAGAATTTATTTCATCCATCATTGACCCAACAAAAACAGGAATGATCAATACAAAAAAATTTTTCACTTCATCTGAAATGGGAAAAATCTGAGTTTCCTTTATTTTTATTTTCTCAATACTACTCAAAACGATTAACTGAATCCCACAAGAAACCGGCATAGCAAATTTTAGTAACTCAAAATTATTTTCTAATGACCCCCAAAATATAATCACAATCTGAGAAAATGATAATAACAAATTAGATCCATTTGCTATTACCATCTTTCCATTACAATTCAACTCTGAAATAAAAAGCTGACTTATGGCTGAAAAAGAAATTGCCAAAACACTCCATACGAAAAATTTGCTTGTAATATTAATTTGATTACGATCAAATCCGTTAGCAATACAAGAGATAATTTTCTTATTACCCCCAATAACAAATATCATCAGCAATATAATCAAAACAATTTCTATAATTAAGATTTGATTTGTAAATTGCCTAGCCTGATATTCACTTTTACTAATCTTTATCTTCTGATACAATGGTGTATGAATTACTGCAAATGTTAAAATCCATCCTCCAAAAATATTCGCAGCTGATGATGCCATTTGGTATATATCCGTGTATACCCCAGCTCCATAAAAATATGACATTACAATTTCTCTTATAAATCCTAAAAATTTTGACATTATTGCAATAATAGTAAGCCAATAAATAGTTTTTTTCATATTCATCCTTTAGTTTAAATTTCTTTTACTTGCTTTTTAGTAAAAAACAAAACAGACCAACTAACAATAGCATAACTATCTGATAAAAAATGAGCGCCGGTTAAACTACAGAAGAACCAAAACAAAAAAAAAGAACAAAATGAAAGAAATACTTTTTTTTCAACTATTTTACTCAAATTGTATATTTTGATAATAACAAAAAATATTGCTGGAACAGCAAATATTCCAAACATTACAAATAAATCAAGAAAAAGATTATGTGAAAAATAAATATTTCCATCTGTGATACCTCTAATAGCAGCAAACCCACCAGGAAGAAAAAAATATCTTTCTTTCAAATACTCTATGGTTGTACTCCAAATATATTGTCGATTTGAGCTTCCAGCCATTTCTAAGATTGATTTCTCTCCAATATCATTAGTAAAACGAATAATTGTCCTTGATTCAATTCCCAATTCTATTAGTTGTTTGTTGATAAAAGATAAAATATCTTCAATATTGATAAAACAAACTGTTAATACAACAAAAGTAGCACTTATAAAAAAAATTCTAAAACTACTATTGTTTATTTTTAAAAACACCAATATAAAAGTTACTAGAAGAAAAGCAATTACTGGCATTCTAGACGAAAAAAGTGTCGTCATTACAAACGTAATTATTAATCCAATTATTCCAATTAAAATTTTATCTTGAAATATTACAATACCAATCATTAACACTATAAGTAAAAGTGACGTTAATACAGAAAAATCTCCATAATCGATTATCTCATTTCGCGTCATATAATAATATGGCAATATTAATATCATATGCTTAAGAGTGATATGATAAAAATTTACATAAAAATCCTCTAATTGACTTGTTGATATTTGCGAAAAAAATAATACTGGAATTATGAATTTCAAAAAATTTGTACCACCTTCAATAACTACGTAAGATTTATAACTCACAATCAAAATATTAAGAGCTAGCATTATCCAATATATTACTAAAAAAACAAAAACACTTTTACTCATTATAGGTCTGTATAAAAAAATATAAAGGATTGTTAATCCTAAATATAATACATAGGAAATCCAGGATATAGCACGTTCCTCTAATACAAATTTTAGTAGAATTAAGTAAACTGGCAAAAACCAATTTATATAAAAAATCCATTCTCCTACAATATTTTTACTTCCTTTTACAAACATAAACACATCTGCCTTTCTTTACCAGCAACTTATTCCTCTTTTATGTATTTTCAGAAATCTCCTGACAAATATCGGTAAAATATCTCTTATTAGAAAAGAATTCCAATTGACTGTTCTTAATATTAATCATTTCGCTTAAAAGATTTCTATTATCATATAATGTGCAAAGTGTATCTTTAAGATTATTAATAAAATTATTATCAACCTCTAATACTATAGCTCCAGTATTCTTACACAATTCAGGTATTCCGCCTTTCTTTGTTGTTACTAACGGTATTTTCGACACTAATGCTTCTATTACTACTAATGCGCAAGGTTCTTCCCACAAACTTGGAACAACGGCTACTGTAGATATGCTATGTAATTCCATGATTTTATCATAATCAATATGCCCAGTAACAATTATCTTATCATTATTTTGCACAAGTTCATTTATTTCTTTTTCATACTTTGATTTGTTCATCCTCTTTTGTCCAAAATTCAATGATCCTGCAATTATCAAATAAACATTTTCTCTATCCATTTTTTCGAACGCATGAATCAATTCTACAATTCCTTTTTCTTTAACTAGACGTCCTTTATATAATAAAACAAATGCATCCTCTGGAACTCCATACTTTTTTAATGCTTTTTTATTATTTTTTGAATTAACCTCAAAATGCTCTACATCAATTCCATTTAAAACTGTTTTTACTCTACTTGGTAAAACTCCTTGTTCAATTTGTTTTTGTCTGATAAAATCAGAAACACAAATTATGCTCATTGAACTATTGATTAGCTTCAATTTTTTTCTTGGAATTTTCCAATTAGAATGAATATGAAAAAAAATTTTTTTATCTGGAAATCGCTCTTGCATCTTAATGGCAATATTTCCACCTTCAATTAATATTTTTTTATTATCTATTTTTCTTACTTTTCTTATTATACTTGATTCCCAAATATCTGGAATGTCATATAAATTTAGCTTGTTATAAAGAACACTGTTTCCTCTTATAATCAAATCAGGAAGCTTAATATAATGATAAACTGCATATTTATATTTTTTTGCTTTTTCTTTCGCTTCTTTTTTATAATGTGCCACAACATCTAAATAATATTGAGGTGAAATCTCATTCTGCATTATAAAATTTTCTAATAATTGCTCAACAGCACCACCTTTTACTGCTGGAACTGTCAGAATCGATGGCAAAATTACTGTTAACCGCTCTAGTATCATCTATTTCTCCTTACTCGATCATAAATATTAATTATTGTTTCAACCAAAAAATAGCACTGCATTTTTAATAATATTACTATAAACAAATATTTTTTATTAACCGAAATCAACCTTATTGTTTCCTTAAATTTATCCTCATTTTTTAATTCATTGATTCTATACCCCATCGTACATGCAGAATGAATTGATGAAAATGCTTCTTCAGAAGCATATTTAATCAATGTACTTTTAATCTCTCCATACCTCTTATCTTTTAACTTTTCTACATTATCATATATTGCCTTTGAAATGTACATCAAATCCTTTGAACGTTTAAGATTTTTCGAACGCATGATTGATCCACATGATAAAACCTGACAATATAATTCCGCATTTATATATCCAATTCTTTCTGCATAAGGAAACCACTTCGCTGTCCATTCCACATCCTCATGAAATCGACCTTCGATATAAGTAAAATTATTTTCTACAACAAACCCATGTCTAAGAATCCACATCCATGCAACAACCGGAACCTTATACCCATAAGTTTTAATATAATCATATCCGCTTATATATTCGTTTTCTTTAAAATTGCAAGGAATTATCTTCTTAACTTTTTTCCCATCTAAATTATAAATTCCTGCATCAAATGTAAGAGCATCTAAATCATTTTCTTTCATTTTTATATATATTTTTTCTAAAGAATTTTCTGCCAAATAGTCATCAGAATCCAAAAATAACAAATATTCTCCTTTTGCGTTTTGAATTCCTTTATTACGAGCAGCCGACACTCCCAAGTTCTTTTGGATTAAATATGTAATATTATGATACTTTTTTTCTAATTCCCTGCATATATACCCTGTATTATCACTTGATCCATCATTAATAATTATAATTTCAATATCTTTAAATTTTTGATTGATTACACTATAAACACAATTTTCTATAAATTTTTCCCCATTATATACTGGAATAAGTACACTTATCTTCATTTTTTTATCCCTTTTCCACATCCTTGCTAATAAATAAAAACAAACTATATATATGCTTAAAACAATCGTTTATTTCGTAATGTTCCGTTACATATTCCCGTCCTATTATTCCCATTCTTTTTATCTTGTCTCGCGAAAAATAGAAATCCTTTATAACTTCAGAGATTTCTTTTTCATCTTGTTTTGCAACTATTGAACTTTCACCTAGTACCGTAGTTTCTTTTAGACCTGGAACATCTGAAATGATAACTAATGTACCACAAGCCTGTGCTTCAACTGCTGAAACTCCAAACGACTCCTGCAACGATGGTATAATAGCAATATCCATATTCGCCCATTCTTTTGCTACCTCTTCTTGTGATATAAAACCAAGCCATTTAGTATTCTTTTCAATTCCTAGCTTTTTTGCTAACTTTTTATATTCCACCTCCATCGATCCTTTACCTGCTATTCTAAGCTGAATAGGAATATCTGAATATTCCTTATGTAATATAGCTACAGCCTTAATAAGATAATCGATACCATAGATAGGTTCAAGCGATTTAATCGTTCCTACAATAAAATCTTCTGAAAATATACTTTTATAAATACGGGTTCTTCTTATTGGAGAAAAGACTATTAAATCTATGCTTTTCACCCTCTCCCCTATTTTATCGAAGCTATTTTTTATATTTCCAAAACAAGAATTTGCTCCATATCTCTCAGAAATATATTCTCTTCCAACTTGTCCCATTTTTATTCTTTTCTCATTATTTTGAAATAAATCAACAATTGCTTCTGCAATTGCTTCTGCATTATTTCTCGGAACAACTACGCTACTTTTCCCTGGAGATGTTGCTTCCATCAATCCTGGAATATCTGAAATAATAACAGGTGTACCACAGGCCTGTGCTTCCACTGTCGATACTCCAAATGATTCTGATTCCAAAGTGGAAGGAATAATTGCAATATCCATGTTTGCCCATTCTTTTGCTGCGTCATTCTGTGAAACAAATCCTAACCATGTCGTTATTTCATCTATTCCTTTGATTTTAGCCAACTTTTTATATTCTTTTTCATATTCTCCTTTACCTGCAATTCTCAATTCAATAGGAATTTCTGGGTGCTTTCTTTTTACTAAGGAAACAGCTTCAATCAAATAATCAATTCCATACTTTGGCAATAATGATTTTACTGTTCCTACAATAAATCTTCCATCCTCACTCACATGATACGGTCTATTCCGTTTTGCAGGAGTAAACATTTGTAAATCAACCCCAAATGGAGTTATTTCAATATTTTTATCTGTATATTTATGTGCTTCATCAGCCATAGCCTGACTGGTAGAAAAGAGATATGTCGCCTTTTTCAAACTATATTTCAGCATCATTTTATGAAGCATACTTTTATTTGGAAAATCATAAATATCCGACCCCCAAACTGAAAGCACATATTTTTTTATTCCTGCCAAGGCAGCCACCGTACCATAACTTGTTGCATAATGCACATTTACTATATCTGGATTGATCTGAGTAATTATTTTTTTAACTTTTCTTGCTTTAAATAGATATTTTATCTTACTGGAATCGCTTGCATTGGCATCAACACCAGAATCAATGTGATAGACATATGTACCTTTTATATCATCTTTCACAAATGACACAACATATGTCTTGTTATCGTGATCATTAAACCATTTACACCATTTCTTAATATGTGAACTATTAGCCGGTGCAAGAAAACAAATTCTCATTCTACCTATTCCCCTTAGCAATAGATTTTCCTTTTTCATCTACTCTTCCAATTACTTTAGCCGGAACCCCCGCCACTAGCGCATAATCCGGCACATCCTTCGTCACAACTGCTCCCGCCGCTACCATAGCATATTTACCGATGATATGCCCGCAGACAATCGTCGCATTCGCTCCAATACTCGCGCCTTCTCTTATCAATGTTTTCTTATATCCATCTCTTCCTTTCGGATATCTGGCACGCGGAGTCAAATCATTCGTAAATACACAAGACGGACCACAGAATACTCCGTCTTCCAATTCTACTCCTTCATAGATGGATACATTGTTCTGCACTTTACAATCATTTCCAACAATTACATTGTTAGAAATATTCACATTCTGCCCGAATGAACAGTTTTTTCCAATTCTAGCACCTTTTTGAATATGGCAAAAATGCCATATCTTCGTTCCTTCTCCTATCTTTACATCTGCGTCTACATAACTGCTCTCATGTACAAAATAATCCATTAGAATTCTCCTGCCATTTCAGCCGATGCAAAATCATCAAGCGGCAACTTCACCGGTTTTCCATCTTTCTGGCTCTTATATATTGCCAATACCAATTCCAAAGCATTTCGCCCTGCCACGACATCCACATAAGGTCTTCTGTCATTTTTTACCGCATCAATAACATCTGCGTACAGGCTGGTATGCCCATTCCCGTATACATTACTGGTTGCTTCTTCCAGTCCTTTATTCTTATGGTCCGCTTCCGTCTCATCTGCAAATTGCCATACATCAATATTATTGGTAGATGTTCCTCCCAGCTTAACTGTGCCATTCTCTCCAAAAAGATACAATGTTTCTTCAAGATTACGCGGATACACATTTGTTGTACCTTCAATCGTTGCAACAGCTCCATTTTTAAATTTAATTACCGCCATCCCAACGTCCTCTGCTTCTAGATAATCATGAAACTGCTGACGTGTCTGTCCGTAAACTTCTTCTACCTCATCCCCCATCATCCATCGTAGAAGATCAATTCCATGAATACATTGATTCATCAATGCGCCGCCGTCGGATGCCCATTTTCCTCTCCAAGGTGCCTGCGTATAATAATCAACATTCCGATTCCACCGTACATGAACAGACCCATGCGACAGTTTCCCAAATCTCCCCGCTTCTACAGCCTTTCTCATTTCTTGTACTGCTATATTAAAACGATTTTGATGACAAGCCGACACCTTCACACCTTTTTCTTCTGCATGTCGGATAATCTGGTCTGCCTCCTGAATACTCATGGCTATTGGCTTTTCAATAATACAGTTAATACCATGATCGATACAGTATAGAGCAATTTCCGCGTGATTCCCACTCTCTGTTGCAATTGCAACCAGATCCAGTTTATTTTGCTCTATCATCTTCTTATAATCTATATAATGCTTGATCGCCGTATCTTTATCCAGTCCATGCTTTGTAAGTAAATTATTAATTTGTGATTCTTCAATATCACATGCGGCAACAAACTCCAGGTTATTATTGAGTACGGCCTTTACATGGTTAGTTGCAATCCTGCCACAGCCAATCAATCCATATTTCATTCTCTTTCACCTCTCTTTACATAGCTCAAAAGATCACATATCTTCTCTGATGCATGTCCGTCTCCATAATAATCTTCCTTCGCTTTTGTATCCGTTTGTGTCTGATATATTTTATTTAAAATATCTTCTTTATCTGGTTTCGCCAAAATATTGTAGTTTCCCCTCAGAGTTTCTACCCATTCTGTCTGATCCCTTACCGTTATACAAGGAGTATCTAATATGTAGGTTTCCTTCTGTAAACCGCCAGAATCCGTAATCGTTTTCATTGCGTGTTTTACAAGATAAAGCATGGTCAAATAACCAACCGGTTCAATAAATATGACATTCCGATAGGCATATTGCTGGTGTAATTGTTCCACCATCCCCTTTGTGCGGGGATGAACCGGAAATATCACCGGCGCATCTAATTCCTCAAATGCACCTAATATTTCCCGGATCTTCTCGATCCGGTCCGTATTCTCTGCACGATGGATCGTTGCCATATACCAACTGTCTAATACAGGAATATTTCCAAATAATCCGGCAAACTGTGCAAAATAATCCTTCCGGCCATGTGATTCCATCATTTTAGAATAGTACAAAACAGCATCACACATTACATCTCCCACCTGATACACGCCTTCTGTAATCCCTTCATTTTTTAGATTCTCTACCGCTGTATCTGTAGGGCATAATAACAAGTCAGAGATATGGTCTGCCAACACACGATTCTGTTCTTCCGGCATATTTTTGTTATAAGATCGCAGTCCCGCCTCTACATGGACTACCGGAACATGTACTTTAGAAGCGGCAATAGCTCCGGCCAATGTAGAATTGGTATCTCCATAAATCAGCAGACAGTCCGGCCTTTCATCTATTAACGCTTGTTCGATGCCTATCATCATCTCTGCCGTCTGTTTGGCATGGCTTCCTGAGCCTACGTTCAAGTTCTTATCCGGCTTAGGAATACGCAACTCATCAAAAAATATATCCGACATATTATTGTCATAATGCTGCCCTGTATGAATCAATATTTCTTCGTGTTGTTTGCGTATTATTCTGGATACCGCTGCTGCTTTTATAAATTGTGGCCTTGCGCCCACCACCGTTACTATTTTCATATTGGATTCCTCTTCCTATGTTACTTATAAAACTTCAATATTCTCCCGTTCCATAACATATTTCATCACATTCTTTGTATCAAATACAGCCTTCGCATGTTTCTGAAGCATTTCATAATCTACATTTGAATGCGCCGCCGTTATCATCAGCAGATCATAGCTCTCTATCTGCTCCGGAGTGATCTCTGTTAATCCCTTTGTCTTCTGTCCGTGATATTTGTACTCTGTCACCCACGGATCATAATACTCTACGACAGCTCCGGATCCTTTTAATACTTCAATCACCTCTAATGCAGGACTTTCCCGATAGTCATCAATATCCTGCTTATAAGCAACTCCCACTACCAGAACTTTGGAACCCTTCAATGACTTCTCAAACCTATTTAAGATCCTGGCTGCACGGTCAACACAATACTCCGGCATCTTATCATTTATCATCATGGAGCTTTCGATCATTGATGTATGGAATCCATACTCTCTCGCCTTCCATGACAGATAATATGGGTCTAACGGAATACAATGCCCTCCAAGACCCGGCCCCGGATAAAAAGCCTGGAAACCATAAGGCTTCGTCTTCGCCGCATCAATAACCTCCCATATACTGATCCCCATACGGTCACACAAAATCGCCAACTCATTGATCAGACCAATATTAATATTCCGGTATGTATTCTCCAGAATCTTTTCCATCTCCGCAATAGCCGGGGACGATACTTCCGCAACATCACCGTCCAAAACAGTTCGGTACATAGCTGCTATTACTTCTGTGGCATCCTTTCCAATCCCGCCGACTACTTTCGGCGTATTCTTAGTCTTATAAATCAAATTTCCCGGATCTACCCTCTCCGGTGAAAAGCCGAGATAAAAGTCTTCCCCGCATTTTAGCCCGGAACCCTTTTCCAAAATCGGCCTTACCAACTCTTCTGTAGTTCCCGGATAAGTCGTAGATTCTAAGACCACCATTGTCTCCTTCGTCAGATGTTTGGAGATGGCTTCTGTAGATGACCGTACATAGCTGATATCCGGCTGCTGATGCTTGTCCAGCGGTGTCGGCACACAGATTGCAACAAAGTCCACATCCTTGATAAATCCAAAATCCGAAGTGGCTCTAAACATCCCGTTCTCAACCAAGCCTTTCAGATCGCTGTCAACCACATCACCAATATAGTTATGTCCCTCATTCACCAGATTCACTTTTTCTTCCTGAACATCAAACCCTATCGTTTTAAATCCTGCCTTTGCTTTTTCAACTGCCAATGGAAGGCCAACATATCCAAGGCCAACTACGCCAACCGTCAATTCTTTATCCCTTATTTTATTTAATAATTTCCCTTTCACTTTATCCTCCAACTATTTCAATATATAAAAATCTCTTCAAATTTTTTTGCTAATGCTCTATAATTAAATACTTCTTTTACTGCTTTTTTTCCATTCATTCCCATTCTATTACGTTCATCTGGTGACTTGGATAATAATTCTTTTATTCCATCGACTAAAGCGCCTGTACTTTCTGGCTGTACAGATACTCCGCATTTATATTCTTCGATATAATTATTCGGCGCATTAACCGCATATAAAATTGGTTTTCCTCCCATCATAGAATCAAATAGTTTATTCATACAGATTCCAAAACGAAACATTTTATTATCAACTGCTCCTACATATACTCCGTCTATCGCATCCATCAAAGAAGGAATACACTTTTTGGGAATTGGATCAAAAAACATAATATTTTCATACTCTCTGCTGCGTTCTTGTAAATTTTTCTTTTCATTTCCATTTCCGACAAATACTAAAGCAATTTCTCGTTTTTCAAAATATTTGACCGCATCAATCAAATAACTAAGGGCATACGATTTGGTATGACTTCCAAAAAAGCAAAGAATAAATTCATATCGCTTACGCAACTTATCTAGTGCCCGATCTATATCTTTAGGAAGTTTTTCTTTACTTTCCCATTCATCCAAAACTACACCATTTGGAATGGCAATAAATTTTTTTGCCTTCATTCCATGTTCTATCAAATATTTTTTTGCATACGGAAGCAATGAGACTATATAATCTGCTTTTTTACAAAATGAATTTTCTGCCAATTGGAGCATCAGAATAAATGGATGATATTTTGACATTCCATTTATTTCAATGGGTGTAATAGGCCACATATCATGTATTTCATGAACTAACTTACATTTACAATATCTACGGATCCTTTGCCCCGCATAAGTATCTAACGGATAAGTAGAGGAGGTAATCACAATGTCCGGTCGCCATATACAGGCAATCCTTTTTGCATTTTTCCATAGTTTCCATACAAATTGAAACATAGTTACTGCTCTTCTTATTCCATTTCCTTCATATGTGTTTGTATGAATCCAATGATAATGTATCCCATCTATAATTTCTTTCTGAAAATCTTTTTGTACCTTCGGATTCCTAATTCGCAAATGTGAGTAATCTGCTGCTACAATATCTACATGATGCCCCGCTCTCACCCACTCCCTGGCAAAATAATAAGGGCGGAACTCCATTCCCATCTCCGGCGATCCGGCATAATGATTAATCAATAATATATTCATCTCGTCTCAGTCCCTAAGCTACTGCAATCACAGTTCTGATCATTGTCTTTAATTCCCTGAAGAGTCCAAACCTCCTGATACTTTCAAGGTTATATTCCATCTTTCCAGGCAGTACCTTTTCTATATATATTCTGTCAACATCCTCCGCCCCACTGAGTAGATCCGCCTCATCCTTATAACGGATACTGGCTTCTGAAGTCACGCCTGCCGGCAACAATAAAGTCGCCCTCATTTCCTTCGTATATGCTTTCACATATTTAACCACTTCCGGTCTGGTCCCCACAAATGACATATCACCAATCAATATATCAATCAATTGTGGTAATTCATCCAAACGATATTTTCGTAAAAACTTTCCTATTTTTGTAACTCTGCTATCATTTCTTGCTGTAACTTGCGTTCCTATCGTATCTGCATTTACTACCATTGTTCGGAATTTATGTATCATAAATCTTTTCCCATATGCAGTTACTCTCTCCTGCCGGTAAAAGATACCTCCAGGAGAATCGATTGCAATGGCGGCTGCGATCACTATCATCGGCGCTGCCGCTATAATCAACAGAATAAATGAAATGACCAGATCAAAAACACGTTTAACTATCAGACTTTTCTTTCGTTTGGAAAGAATCTCATAGTACTCTCTGACTTCTGGAATCTGCATCCATTCAGGCAGTTCGCTCCAATTTCGCCACATATCTCTCTAATAACCTCCCGCAGCCCTGCAGCCACATACTCCACGTCTCCTTCCGTCAGCCTTGTATGCAGCGGCAGCGTCACCTCATTCCGATAATAGCCATAAGCATTCGGAAATTCCTCGATCCTCCACCCCATCGCCTTATAAGCGCTCATCATGGCCAAGGGTTTATAATGCACATTACATGCAATCCCCCTCTTGGCCATTCGAAGGATCATATCATTTCTCTTGGCCTCATCCATTCCCGGAAGCCTTGCCAGATACAGATGTCCCGAGCTTACAAAATCATTTCCATAGTGTTCCATATGAAGAATACCTAATTCATCGCAAACCTGATCATACCTGCTGATAATCTCCTGTCTTCTATTCAAGATTCCCGGATACCGCTCCAACTGCTTCAAACCGATTGCCGCCATGATATCTGTCATATTACATTTATAAGCCGGCGATACAATATCATACTCCCATGCTCCAAGCCTGGTCTTCGCCAATGCATCCTTCGACTGCCCGTGCAGGGAATACAGCATAAACTGCTGATAGATCCAATCATCATCGATCCCTTCAATCGGATTCCAGGTGAGCGCCCCGCCCTCCGCTGTAGTCAGGTTTTTCACTGCGTGAAAAGAGAAACTGGTAAAATCTGCAGCAACACCGCAGTTTTTCCAGCTCCCCCTTACCTTCCGCTTTGCACCGAACGCGTGAGCGCTGTCCGCTACCACGGCCACTCTTCCGATGGCTTCCTGGATCTCATTTTTCGGATGAAACAGCGCGCGTTTCCTCTCCACAATATCAAATATCCGGGAATAATCGCACATCACCCCTCCCAGATCTATCGGGATAATTGCTTTGGTCTTCTCCGTGACCGCCCGTTCCAACGCATCAAAATCCATCTCGAAACTGTCTTTTGCCACATCTACAAGCACCAGCTTAGCCCCCACATGGCATACCGGGCTAGCGGATGCCGTATATGTATATACAGAAGTGATCACTTCATCCCCTTCGCCTATACCTAAGAATCTTAAAGCTGCTTCCAGGCATGCAGTGGCAGAATTCAAAGCAGCCGCCCGCTTCACCCCGCAGTATTCGGCAATTTTCTGTTCAAATAATTTCGTTCTCGGACCGGTGGTGATCCATCCGCTTTTCAGCGTTTGGATTACTTCCGTAATCTCCAGATCCGTGATATCCGGCGGCGAGAACGCGATCTGCCTCTCCTCCATCTGTGAACCACTCCTTTTTCTTAATTAATCTGTTACATTTTTCAGTGCTAAATTCTTTTATATGTTCTCTATCCCACGGTGAATTACTGTTTTCCGGATACCCTCCGCTTATATCAACAAAAAATATATAAAATAATTATGGTAATTCATCCATATTTTTTACAAATACCAGACTGCTAATCCGCTGCACACTCTTTAACACAATCCCAGTCCACGCTGAACGCTCCTCGTCCTTATGCAATACTTTTCTGAGCTCCCCTTTGACTCCCCCAGTCCATCCCAATCTCATTCAACCTCCGCACCTGATCCTCCCGCAGCGTCTTCCCGCCCCGGTTTCCTGCGTATATGTGTTTCTGCTCATTGACCCATTTTGCCAGCCACACCCCATCCGCTCGGTACTTAAGCGGAATCTTCAGATTCCCATGCTCCTCATAATAGGCTTTCGCAAGCTGATAACGAACCTCCCAGGGATCCGGCTTCACCCAGACCATTCCGATTGCGTCAAGCATCTCCCGCCGCTTTGGCAAATGCTTCTCTTTGCCCTTCTCTCTTTGATCTGCGATCCATCCTCCAAGCTTATACCCAGTTGGAGTGACATAAGACGCCGAAACATTCAGATTCCCGTTTGCCTCATAGTAGAGCTTCGCCTCCGCATAACCCTTATCCCACTTCTGCTCCGGCTTCGTTTTCCAGACCATTCCAATAGAATCAAGCTTTGTGATCTGTTCCTGACTAAGCTTCGCCCCGTTGGTCTTTCCATTCCTCAGAAGTCTCTGCCGCCTGATCCACCCGCCGATCTTAAGTCCCTTCGGCGAACAATAGGCATTGGGGATGTCAAGATTCCCATGCTCCCGATAATATTCCATACATTCCGCGAAATTCTCCTCCCACAGATAGTCCGGCACATCCCAGATCATCCCGATCCCGTCAAGCAGACGAATCCTCTCTTCTGACAGATATGCTTTCTGAATCCCGCTTTTGCGATAGGTTCGAAGCTTAGTGATCCACGCGCCAAGACGTATCCCGGAATCCGTCACCGTATGGACATTCGTATTCAGGTCCCCATGCTCGACATAATATTTCTCCGCTTCACGGAAATACCTTTCCCATGCAAGATCCCGGCTGTTTTCCCAGACCATACCGATCTGGTTCAGTCTGCGAACACGGTCCGCGCCAAGCACGCCGTATTTCTCACCGGCATAGACCCTCCGTTGCGTCAGAAGCCACCGGCCAAGACCATAGCCCTCTTCCGTCTGATATTTCACCGGGACCTCCAGATTGCCGTGCCGCTCATAATACCGCTTCGCACAATCATACATCAGATCCCAGCTTGCCGTCAGCGTCTCATCTAACCTCTGAAAAAGCGTGATACAGTTCCTTACCTCATCTTCCACGCGAAACCGGTCATTTACAATCTCCTCATCCCGCCCCAGAAAATGATAATAAGACACGGCAATCTGCATCTCCTCTTCGATCGTGCCGATACTGTAGAGATTCTCTATATTCATCACAATATCGAAAATGACCGCATCCCTTTTCTTGCTCGCCGACAGTGCCCGCCCGATCTGCTGCTTGTAGATGATTGGCGACACGGTAGGCCGAAGCAGGACCACTCCGTCCACATCCTCCACATGCACGCCCTCGTTCAGCATGTCGATACAGTACAATAATCTCAAATGACTGCTCTCATCCGTCTTGAATTCCGCAAATGCCCGATCCGCCGCCGGATCCTCGGAATAGACAGAGTAAATATGCGGCGATGCATCTACCTGCGCAAACCATTCCTGAGCCTTCCCGACCATTTCCGTCATGTGCTCATAACCGGCACAAAAGACAATATATTTCCCCGCAGGATTCCTCATATGCTTACAGAAGATCTCTTCCAACCCATCCGCCTGCCGAAGCGCACGGCGCAGCTCTTCCAATAATTTCTCACTCTCACAGCGGACAGCCTTACTCCCCGCCCTCTGCACCCGCTCCTCATACCGTCTAAGCTCCTTCTGATAGGAGAATGCCGATAGTACATACTTCGGCGGATTTAAGATGCCCCGCACGATCGCCTCCCCCAATGTCATCTCCGAAGCAACGTTCCCGTCAAACAGCTCATCGGACATATCTCGCTGATTATCCAGATAACGGATCGCAGTTGCCGACAGCCCCAACGCCGGTGCGTCCGGATACATGGCAAGAAGATTCCCTACTCCCTGTCCCCAGGTTCTCGCCCCGCAGCGGTGGAATTCATCCAATATGATATAATCCGGGCAGATCATCCGAAGCTCTTCCCTTGGCATCCCCGCAAGCTTCGCATAAGTATAGAAGCTGATATTTTCAGGCTCCTTCGCACCGCTCTTTCTCAGATTCTCCATCTGTGTCTTGAAGATATACTCTGACGGCGACAGCCAGACAACCCTCTCTTCCGGGAAATCTTCACACAGCTTGAACCCTATGAAGGACTTCCCCGTTCCGGTCGGATGGATGACCGCCGCTTTCCCTGCGGTTTTCAGCATAGAAAGAGCCGCTCGGTAGGCTGTCTGATTATGTTCAAATAATTCGATTTTCATACCCCGCGGCTCCTTTCCTGTCCAATGATTACCGTCAAAATGTAATGAAGCATGATACTTCATTACATTGCGCCGATTCTTCCCTGTTTTCCATATCTTCCAGTTGCTTTGACCAGAATTTTGACGGCGGAAAAATAAAAAGCTATACACAGAAAAGCTGAATTTTGGTGTTTCTTTCAATTATTTTTTTTGAAATGTCCGACATAACAAAATTTGACTAGAATTTTGACGGCGATAAAACGATTTTCTCTTGAATTTTCGCTGGTTCAATGAAAAAAAGATGCTTTTTGCAGGTGAAATTGGCAGAAATGCCATCAGAATCCAGCGCACAATCAGCCAAAATGTTGACAAATTGATTTTTGCGTGGTAATATAACGTAGATAAATGAAGATTTTAAGGATTTTGCATATAAAAAAATGTAATGAAGTATCATGATTCATTACATTTTTTATTTTATATTATACGTATCATTTATGTATTTAATCTTGATACGTGCATTTTTATCATATATAATAGTATAATAAGATTAAGAAAGGAATGCGATCATGGCGAAGGTATCGGAGATAATTAGAATAATAAAAAAGCAAACTAACTGCTACTTACTTCGAGAAGGCAGGAATCACGAAATCTGGTTCAATCCCGATACCAGAAAAGAATTTCAAATTCCCCGGCATCACAGCAAAGAACTTCCGACAGGAACAGCAAATAATATTCTAAAGGCTGCAGGAATTTATAAAACTATATAAAGAAAGGAGAAATAATACTATGGCTAAATATATCTACCCGGCAATATTTACCCCTGAAGACGGGGGCCATTTTTCAATTAACTTTCCAGATCTTGATGGATGTTATACATGTGGGGATAATCTTGAAGATGGAATGAATATGGCACAAGATGCTCTGTCCCTTATGCTCACCCACTTAGAAGACTTGAAACGCGAAATTCCCGATGCTTCTTCTATCAATGCACTAGACGTAAATGGCAACGAATTTGCAACATATATTTCCTGTGATACCGCTGTATATCGCAGACTCATGAATAAAACAGCCGTGAAAAAAACTTTATCCATTCCCTCTTGGCTTAACGATTCTGCTGTTGCTGCCGGATTGAATTTTTCACAGGTTCTCCAAGATGCATTAAAACAACAATTGAATATTCTCTAAAATACAGGGTTATAATAACCATAAACAGGCATAGATACAGTAATTGTTATCTATGCCTCATTCATCTTATCACAATTCCCCTTCCTCAATCACAATATCATCCCCCGGCTTAAGAGACTGCTGGAACATCCCCGGCTCCCCATTCACCGCCAGATTGATCTTCCCCTTGGGATTGTGCACATTAATCCCCGAATACTGAATCATATCCATCAGATAATATGGATTCCCGTCCTCCTTTACCGGCAGACGAAGCGCAGAACCATTAAGCCTGAAACTCACCATCTCAGGCTCCTTCTTTTCTTCCTGTCCGAAATTAAGCACCATCTGCCCTTCCCCGGCCCTCCCGGACCTTCTGCCACGCGATCCCAGAAGCCCTGACTCCCGGATCACTGCCTCTACATCCTCGAACTTAGAACCTTCGGACTCTGCATGCTCCGCTTCGGCAATATCCTCCGCACTGTACACACTCTCCGCTGCGGACTCTATGTCCGCCTCAAACACATCCTCCGGCTCAAGCACATTCTCCAAGGCAATCGAATCGTCTGGCTCAAGCACATTCTCCAAGGCAGGCGAATCTTCCGGCTTAAACACATTCTCCGCGGCAAATGAATTCTCTAATCCGTCCGCCACATCCATTCCAGACACATCGCCCGGCCCGGTTCTAACTTCATTCCCTGCACCGGGAATCTCCTGCACCGGTTCTTTGTCAGACATGGACACTTCCTCCACAGCTTCTTCCTTCACTGTTTCTTCGCCTATATCCTCTTCCTTCACCATTCCCTCGGCTATGTCATCTTCTGTCGCCGTTCCTCCGATTACGTCATCTTCCTTCGCCATTCGCTCTGCCGCTGCAGCCTCTTCCGGCATGGACTCTTCCCGCACCGGTTCCCCGATCCTAACCTGTTCCGTCACGAACTCTTCCTGCATCGTCTCTCCGACCATATCCACTTTCGCCGCGGATTCTTCCTGCACCGTCTCTTCCTTGGCAGCTTCCTTTATACTCTCTTCCTCTATTGTCTCCTTCTTCGGCATCCGGACCCTGATCACATCCCCAAACTTAAGCGGTGTATCAAGAGGCATCACCTTACCGTTCAGCGTGATCTCCGCACACTCATCCGCGCCCTCGATATCCCCCAGGCAAGCTTTGGCAGGGATACCCGGAACCGCCGGTTCAAAATCAATACAGTCGCCCGCATTGATCACCGCAGACAGCTTCCCCTCCTTCTTATTGATGAATAACGAAGAGGGCATCGCCGCCGTACCATAGAACACCTTACGCTTACCGTTCACCGTGACCGTAAGGCTCGTCCCGGGACGTCCCAGGATATCCTGGAAATTATAACCGTTCATCATCAGGAGATTAAGCGCCGTAAAGCTTCCGCTTCGGAAAAGCTTCGCCGCCCTCCCGTTCAGGGTCACACGGAAACTGTCGTTAATCAGGTTCAGCCCGGAAGAAACCGTGATCCCAAGAGGGGTCGTATATTCCGGATTATTCAAGTCATACTCATCCGAGAAAGCGCTGATCTTGAAATTATTGCCCGCGATCGCCACGCGGTTCGCATCCATCGAAAGAGCCGCCGTGATCCCCTCCTTAAGTCCCGCAAGCTTGCTTCCTCCTCCCGCAAGGAACAATGCAGACGGAGCGCCGCCGTTCACCTCCAGAACCTTCTGAGCGATCTCCTTGCTCAGAAGCTCTGTCGTACTCTGGATACACTGGAGCACCTCTTCCTTGGAAGCCTTCCGCTCGAATCCCAGGATATCGGTGAATGTAACCACTTCCTCCTGCTCGATCTGCGCCTTCATCTCTTCCGCCGTTCCGAAATCCACCAGATACTCCCGCATGATCGTCTCTGTCACCTCATCACCGGCAACCGTAGCCATGGTATAACCGGTCACGCTGCCGCCGGTACACGCCGCGATATCCGACGTCCCGGCTCCGATATCCACCATGACAAGATTCAGAAGCCGCAGATTCTCAGGAATCGCCGCATTGATCGCTGCGATCGGCTCCAATGTGATGCTGACCACCTCAAGACCGATCTTATTCATCGTGGTATAGAGACTCTCCACAACCTCGCTGGGGAGAAATGTGGCGATCAGATCCACCTTCACATTCTGTCCCCGGTGATCCTTAAGGCTTGAGATCCGGTAATCATCCAGATAATACTGGCATACGGTATAACCCACCAGATAAAAACGGCGCATATCGTCCGCGACGCTGTTCTCAGCGTCAAACGCCTCCTCCACCTTGTTGATCGCGCCGGCCTCAAGACGGCTGATGATCTCATCATCGATCACCTGCTTACTCTTAAGGTCGATCTCATACTCCGCGCGCTTCGTCCTTAACGCACGCCCCGCAGCAGCTACGCAGACCCGGTTCAGTTTGAAATGAACCTTATCCTCCAGCCGCTCTTTCACTTTCTTAGCCAGTGTTGTTACCTTCTCTATATTCTCGATCTGGCCGTCGATCATCGCCCGCTCCGTATGCTCTTCCTTATCAATGGCAATAATCCTGACCTTGCCGTCCTCAACGACTCCAACCATCCCTATAATGCTCCGTGTCCCGATATCCAGAGCAAATATTGCATTCTCCGCCTGAACCTGCGCCTTCTTAACCTGTGCCTTCGCCATTCCCATCCTCCTGGTATCTTATGAGATATCTCAAATTATATGCTGACCGGTAAACAGCCGATCCTTCAAAAATACCTCCATTAATATCTACACTATTTATTATTATAGTCAACTTCCATTTCAATGTAAATAAAAAATTCCTCTGTTAAACAATAAAAAGTACAAAGCCCTTAGCAATGAAATAAAGACTTTGCACTTCTTATAAATGCTGTTTACCTGATCTACTCCTTGATCCTGTCAATATCTGTAAGATTTACCCCTGCTACTTGTAAGATTGCCTTTAAAGATAAATAATCTTGCTTCAATCCTTCATATGTTTTCGTTGCATTCTCTTCTTTCGCGTGTTCCATATGCCGCTGGACTTTTTGGAATTGATCTACGACATCTTTCGCAATCTCGATCGTATTCGGCATACCTCTTCACCTCACTTTTATTATTCCATTTACTAATATCAGTATAACGGATTGTATAAGTGGTGTAAAGCCTTTCTTTTCTTTACTTCCCTTCCGCATTCACCGGAGTGATCACAATATTCTGTGCCGCCACACCCGTTTTCCTCGTCACAATATCCTCGATCTGCGCCCGATTAGCGTCGCTTAAGTCTGCCGCATTGACCACAACATCCGCTGTATCCGCGGTAAGGCTTATGACCACCTCATCAAACCCCTTGGATGCAAGAAGTGTCTCTGCCGCCGCCTCTTTCTCCGCCAGATCCGTCATCGCCACCATCTGGTTGACCGCGTCCTGCTTCTGTTCCTCACTCAGGCTCTCATTGTCAATGATCTCCAGCAGAGATTCCTTGTTCTTCGCCCTGACCTGCTCTCTCGTCACCTTGGCTTCCGCAACCACCGCGCTGGTCTCACCGCTCGTCAGCACCGCCTCACCGGGCGTTCCGTCCACGCTGCCGTCAGATCCCTCCCCGCCGTCCTGGCTCTCAATATCCTCAGACGCACTGGCAAGGTCCTCCTCCGAAATATCCAGAAGCTCCTGATTGGCAAGATCCGCGCTTGCCGTCTCCGTCTCTTTGTCGCCGCCGAAGATCTTCCCCGAATAATTCAGGTATCCCGCCGCCGCGATCATGACAGCCAATGCCGCAATAATAATCTGGTTCTTCTTCACTATTTGTTTCACTGTTCTTCCTCCTGTTTCGCCACATTAATTTGAACTCTTCTTCATTATCCTAATTTTATGCGTGTCTATCCCAAATAATACCTGAACTGCCTCAGTAATATTTTGTTTCACCACCGAATCCCCTCCGCCGCCGGCGATCACCACTACCCCCTCTATCTGCGGGCTGATCTCCTTGCTGACGTAAGGCTCTCCCTGTGTATTTCCATCCGCATATACGGTCGTTTCTCTGTGGCTGTTATTCTGAGTTGACCTGGCGCCGCCCTGGCTGTCCGACTCGGTAACAGCCTCCTTTGCCATATCAAGATCCTTCTCCACCACCTTCTCCGCCGAAGATTTCAGGGTGATCATGACCGTCACATCCCCCACCCCAGCCATCTGGGACAGGGCGCTTTCCAGACGCCGCTCCAGATTGTACAAATATTCGTCCTGACTGTACTCTTCGTCCGGCGTACTCCCCCGTATCCCGCTCTCTTCCCCGTTTCTGCCGCCTTTTTTACCGGCCGGAAGAGATATGACAAGCAACAGGATCCCCGCAAGAAAAATAATCAACAATTGATCCTTCTTTATCTTTTTCAGTGAAAAATCCTTTGGAATCCTCATACACAGCCTCCCTAATCCACTTCGATCTCTTCTATGAAGATACGTTTCCCGCTCACCTCCTCCTGACGGGCATTTCCTGATTCATGATCCGCTCCCAGAAAATCCTTCGACGCATCCTCCAGCTTCTTCACCTGTTCCTGATATGTCTCATTCCCGTAGAGGTTCTGCCAGACGTCCCCCATACCAAAAAGCTTAAGGACAGGAGCCGCCAACATCACCGCCAGAACAAGGCCGGTAAAAAACCGGATGTATCTCTTATAATCCGAATTGGGGATCACGTGCATGATAAAAGTTACCATAATCATATAAAATGCAATATTCTGCATCCACTCATACAAATATTCGAACATATTCCCTCCCGCTTAGGATCTTACGTAACCGCAGAAACCACCGCGATGGTCAGAAGGAACAGAAGCCCGGTAGTAAATATAACTCTCAGAAGCATCCGGCACCCCTCGCCCACAGTCTCTATGCATCCTACGATCCGTTTGTCAGAGACAGGCTGTATGACCGCGGCCGCCAGCTTATACACCAGTACAATACAGGCAGACTGTGCCAATGGGACGATGCATAAGGCCACACAGATGACGGCTCCCGCCATCCCGATCCCGTTTTTCACCAGGACGGCCGTACCGATCGCGACCTCCGCCATCCCTCCGATCACGTCGCCAAGTCCCGGAATCGCTTCCGCGCCTCTGGTGAGCGCGCTCCTTTTTACCGAATCAATGGCAGGACTGATTAGCCCCTGTATTACATTTAACCCGATAATACAGGCGATCAGAGTCTTAAGGATCCAGGCGACCGCTATCTCGATCAGCTCGGCAAATCTGCTCAGATATTCCTCCTCAGACAGACGGTCTAGCACCTTCACCATCATATAGATGTGTATCATCGGCAGCAACAAATTCAGGATCAGAACCTCCGTAAGGAAGATCAGGAACAGAACCAGATTATAGAATGCCACCGACGTCACACTCCCCTTGGCAACGGACACCGCCAGAAAATACAGAGGGCAGAACACTCCCATAAAAGAAGTCAGCGAAGATATCCCATCCGTGACCCAGTTAACCACCGTCTCGAAGGAGTTTAAAGCCAGCGCGATCAACAGCAGATACAACGCGTAGAAACTGATATCCGAGATCTGCCTGCTCTTAAATACCCAGGAGAAATTACTGAACACGGCTGCAATGACCGCAAGCAGCAGCATATGTATCAGATTATCCTTGCTGCTCTGGAACGCATACCCAAGCTGGTCCGTCACAAGCCCGAAGAGAAGCCGGGCCGACATATCCAGATCGCCGGACAGGATTCCCCTAACCGTCTCCCCAAACCCGATCCGTTCATTTGGAAATAACTCCTGAAGGGAGTCATCCACTTCTTCAAAATCAAACTGCCCGATCAATCTTTCTTCCAAGTCTCCCTGGCTGCTCCCCGGGTCTTCTTTCTCACTTGGCCATCCGCTATCCATCTGTCCGCGATCCAGAGATTCTGACGCCGCAGCCTGCACACCTGTCAGCATTATCACTGCCGCAAACGCTGCCGCAAGCACTGCCGCAAGCTTCCCGGCCATTCCAAACCGCCCGCTTCCCATTCTCTTCCTCATGACAGAAAATCCCTGATCGTATTTAGCAGTGTCAGAAGGATCGGCAGACTCAGCACCATCACCGCAAGCTTCCCGAATATCTCTATCTGGGCTGCGATTGTCTGGTAACCGGCATCCTTACAGATTCCCGAAGCGAATTCCGCAACATACGTAATACCGATCATCTTGATCAGGGTTCCGATGTAAGCCTGATCCATGCGGATGTATCTTCCGATTCCCTTCACCGCATCAATGATAATGGTCAGACGCCCCATGATACTGAAGAAAATGACCAGGCTCAGCACGACGCTGATATAGATCCCATATTCCGTCTTCCCGCTCTTAAACTGCACCGCCAACAGCGCTCCCGCCGCCCCCATGATCCCGATTCGCAGCATATCCAAGATAATCCCTTCTTTCTATAATGAAAACAACCGTTGGATGGATTCAAACAACTCATAGATATACGGCACGATCCAGAACAGCACCAGCAAAAGGCCGGCAAGGCTCGTCAGGAATGCCTGTTCTTCTCTCCCGCTGTGCTTCAGTACCTGGCTTAACACAGACACCAGGATCCCCACCGCGGCAATCTTGAATATCAGATTCACGCTCATTTGCCTTCCTCCTCTAATACAATAATATCATAACGAATATACCGCTCATCACCCCCAGACAACGGCAGAGCCTGATCTTCATCTTCATACCCTCCCTTAGCTCATCCATAGACTTTGAGAGCTCATCCAGATAGAGATCCAGAAGCTTCACCTGCATATCGGCATCCGCGATTCCAAGCTGATTCCCCAGATCCGCAAGGCGCGCCAGCTCATTTCCCGGAAGCCCCGCGTCCTTAAGGCATTTCCCGGTACTGTTCTCCCAGATCCCGCTAAATGCCGTACCGGTCCGTTCTTCCATCCGGCTGCACAGCTCGGACATCCACTCCCTGTACGGACTTCTCGCCTTACTGCCGATCCGGCCGAACGCCTCGCCCAGATATGACCTGGCATACAGGATCTCACTCCTTAAGAGACAGATAAGCTTCTGCAGATACTTAAGCTGCTCGTACTGGTTTCGAATCCTCTCTGCCGCCAGGATACCGCCGGCAGAGGTGGCCGTAATAACAAGGATACCGCCCGCCGCTCTCAGCAGCATGCTTCCACCGCCTCCCCCCTATAGAGAAGGCTTCCCCGGCTGTCAAAAAGACTGCCTACTTGTCCCACCTGTTCCCTGTTCTTAAGCACCACATACCGGTCAAACTGCCTCTGGGCAACCATCCGGTCAAAAATCGGTTTCTTCCTCAACTCCTCCATGGAATCTGCATGTGCTGTGGCGATCATCTTGCAGCCGCAGTGCATCGCATGCTCAATGGCATGTACATCTTCCGCCGTTCCGATCTCATCCACTGCCAGAACCTCCGGGCTCATGGAACGGATCAGCATACTCATCCCCTCCGCCTTGGGACACCCGTCCAGGACATCCGTCCTTATGCCAAGCTGGTTCTGCGGGATCCCCATATAACAGCCTCCGATCTCTGACCGCTCATCCACCACTCCCACTGCCATTCCGCGGATCCATTCATTTCCGTCGGAGATCTGGCGCACCAGATCCCGAAGAAGCGTCGTCTTTCCGCATCCCGGAGGCGATATGATCAGCGTGTGACAGAGCTTTCCCTTATAGATAATATACGGAAATATCAGATCCGCACATCCTAAGACCTCATGGGACATTCTGAGGTTGATGGATGAGATGAACTTAAGATTTTTCACCTTCCCGTTTTCTATGATCGCCTGACCCGTCATTCCCACCCTGTGCCCTCCTTCAATCGTAATAAATCCCTGCTTCATTTCCTGCTCGTACGCATATAAGGAATAATTGCTGACATACTCAAGCATCTCCCTTACTTCCTCTTTCGTGACCACATAAGGCTCATCCCGCTCATTCCTTACGATCCGCTCTTTTCCCTCATATATGAGTATCAGCGGCCTCTTTGCGCGCAGCCGAAGCTCCTGCAGCCGCGAATACTGGATCCGCTCTCTTACGACTGCCGCGCGGATACCGCGGGGTAAGACATTCATGAATCTGTCTTTTTGCATCTTACTGTCACCTCTCTATCCCAATATATGTACGAGCCTGACAAATATACCATTTTTTTCATTTCGGTACGCCGCAAATAGCAAATTGGGACGTAGTAAAATTGAATTTTACTACGTCCCAATTTGTAATTTATTCTGCCACGTCCTTCATACTGAATGAAATCCGCCCCATCTTGTCTTTTCCAAGGCATACCACCTTCACCACATCCCCCAGGGTCAGCACGTCTTCCACCTGCTTGATCCGTCCCTTAGAGATCTTGGAGATATGCACCATACCTTCCTTGCCCGGCGCAAATTCAAGGAACGCGCCGAATTCCTTAATGCTGACAACCTTGCCTTCCAATACCTGTCCGGCTTCAAAATCCGTAACAATAATATAGATCATCTTCTGCGCTTCTTCCATGCTCTTCGCATCGGTACCGCAGATAGACACAGAACCATCGTCGGTAATGTCGATCTTCACGCCGGTCTGGTCGATAATGGCGTTGATCGTCTTGCCGCGCTGTCCCACCACATCGCCGATCTTCTGCGGATCGATCTGCATCTGGATGATCTTCGGCGCATACGGGCCTACCTCCGGTCTTGGCTCTTCGATCGTCTTCGCCATCACCTCGTCAAGTATATAAGTCCGCGCCTTCTTCGTCGCCGCGATCGCCTCCTCGATGATCGGTCTTGTCAGGCCATGGATCTTGATATCCATCTGGATCGCCGTAATACCCTTATGCGTTCCGGCAACCTTGAAATCCATATCCCCAAAGAAATCCTCAAGCCCCTGGATATCCGTGAGCACCAGATAATCCTCATCCGTCTCTCCTGTCACAAGTCCCGCGGAAATCCCTGCAACCGCTGCCTTGATCGGCACGCCAGCCGTCATCAGTGACATAGAAGATGCACAGATACTCGCCTGAGAAGTGGAACCGTTGGACTCGAACGTCTCGGACACGGTGCGGATCGCATACGGGAATTCCGCCTCGCTTGGAAGCACCGGAATCAATGCGCGCTCTGCCAGTGCACCATGACCGATCTCACGGCGTCCCGGACCTCTGGACGGCCTCGTCTCACCCACGGAATAGGATGGGAAATTATAATGATGCATATATCTCTTGGAAGTCTCCGCCTCGTCAAGCCCGTCCAGTCTCTGAGCCTCCGCAAGCGGCGCCAGCGTGGTAATCGTACAGATCTGCGTCTGTCCTCTGGTAAACATGGCCGAACCATGGACTCTCGGGATCAGGTCGATCTCCGCATCCAGCGGCCGAATCTCGTCGATCGCCCTGCCGTCCGGACGCTTGTGGTCCTTCAGGATCATCTTGCGGACCGTCTTCTTCTGGTACTGGTATACCGCTTCGCCAAGAACCGCAAGCCATTCTTCTTTCTCAGCAAATGCTTCCTCTAACTTCGCCGTGATCTCACGGATATTCTCTTCCCTTACCTGCTTCTCATCCGTGAACACTGCCTCTTCCATCGCCTCCGGCGGAACGATCTCACGGATTGCCGCGAATAATTCCTCCGGAACGGCACAGCTCTCATACTCATGCTTCTGCCTGCCGCACTCTGCCACGATCGTATCGATAAATGCGATTACCTTCTGGTTCATCTCATGAGCCGCGAAGATCGCCTCGATCATCTTCTGCTCCGGCACCTCATTGGCGCCCGCCTCGATCATGATCACCTTCTCCTTCGTGGACGCAACCGTAAGCGCCAGATCCGACACTTCCTTCTGCGCCGCCGTCGGGTTAAATACGAATTCATCCTCAACCAGACCTACTTGCGTGGTAGAGATCGGACCGTCAAACGGAATATCCGAGATACTGGTCGCAATCGCTGCTCCAAGCATCGCCGTAAGCTCCGGAGAACAATCCTGGTCCACGGACATGACCAGATTCTCAAGCGTCACATCATTGCGGTAATCCTTGGGGAATAACGGGCGCATCGGCCGGTCGATCACACGGCAGGTAAGGATCGCGTTCTCAGACGCCTTGCCCTCTCTCTTATTGAATCCTCCCGGAATCTTCCCTACCGAATACAATCTCTCATTATACTCTACACTGAGAGGGAAGAAATCAATCCCCTCCCTCGGCTTCTCGGACGCCGTAGCCGTACACAATACAGTCGTCTCCCCATAATGCATCAACACCGCGCCGTTGGCCTGCTTCGCCACTCTGCCTACGTCTACGCAGAGCTTTCTTCCGGCTAACTCCATCTCAAAACTTTTATACATAGTCTTCTCCTTACATTCACATAACGGGCGCGGCAAATACATTTGCCGCGCCCCCCAAACTCCTATTTTCTAAGTCCTAATCTCTCGATCAGAGAACGGTATCTCTCGATATCCGTCTTCTTCAGATATGCCAGAAGACCTCTTCTCTGTCCGACCATCTTAAGAAGACCCCTTCTTGAATGATGATCCTTCGGGTTATTCTTGAAATGCTCTGTCAGATCATTGATCCTTGCTGTCAGAATCGCAATCTGTACCTCCGGTGAACCTGTATCCCCGGCTGTCCTTCCGTAATCTGCTACGATCTGCTCTTTCTGCTGCTTTGTAATCATGCTTTTATCCTCCTTAAATCTTAAGACCTCTTCCGGTCCTTATAAAATACGCCTGATATTAAGTAATGGTTGGAGCTTCCATTTACCGAACATCGGCTCTCACAGTTAACAAGTATAGCACAATACCCGACGGCTGTAAAGACTTATTTCCCCTTAATCCTCGTCATCGTCATCCATCGAAGAAGCCGGCTCTAATATGGCAAACGCAATGTTGGTCGCATGGTCGCCCACACGCTCCAGACCTGAAATCGTATCTGAGAACATCATGCCCGCTTCCGGGGTACATTTATTCTTCGTCAGACGTTTCACATGAGAATTCTGCAGCTTCTTCTCCATAGCATCGATCTCGTCCTCCAACTGCAGAATCTCCTCCATATGCTTATAGTTCCGGTTCTTGAACATCTCAAGAGAATACTCCAATATCTTCACGGATTTCGCATTCAGCTCCTGAAGCTGGCGCTTCGCCTTGTCGCTGAAAGGCACCTGCTGCTCCAGCCGGGATTTGGCAGAATCGGCAAAATTCTCCGCATGATCCCCGATACGCTCGATATCATTCACCACATGGAACAATCCTCCGATCAGCCGCTCATCCGCGATCGGCAGCACAAGCTCATTGGCGCGCACCAGATAATCCGTAATCTTGCGGTTCATATAATCAATGTAGGCTTCCCTGCGGTAGACCTCCTTGATCTTCTCCTCATCCGGGTTGCACAGCACATCCATGGACACTTTCAGATTCTGCATGGCGACTCTTCCCATATGCTCGATTTCGGCGATCCCGTTCACCACGGCCGTAGTTGACGACAGGATCTTGCCGCCGCCGATAAACGGCAGCTCATATTCGTCTTCCGCAGAAACCGTGTCATCCCCGGGAACGATCCGGTAGGTCGCCTTCACGATCCATCCCATGAACGGGAACAGCATCGCCACCTCGACAACCTTCATCAGCGTATGTACATTGGCAACAGCCCTCGCCAGATTCCCTCCTGAGATATAGAGCATCATATCCGTAAACGGTCTGAGGGCAAGCAGAAGGACAACGAACATGATCGCCGACCCGATCACATTAAACAGGAAATGAATCATGGCCGCCCGCTTCGCATCCTTCTTGCCGCTCAAGCTCGCAACCAGCGCAGACACACAGGAGCCGATGTTGCACCCCAGGATCATAAACGGGCAGATAGCAAAATCCAGAAGATTCTGGGATACCATCAGAAGGATGATGCCTACCGTTGCCGAAGAGCTTTGCAGGATCGCCGTAATCGCAAAACCGGTCAGGATCGCCGCAAATGGATTGGTAAGAGACGACAGGAACTCTATGATCCTTGGCGACTCCTTCACCGCTGCCATACTGTCGCCCATGATGCTCAGTCCCATGAACAGAACACCAAAGCCCAGGATTACTTCACCGATCTTCTTGACCCCCTGTTCCTTGAAAAACATTACCATCACGACGCCGATGATCACCACTAGAGGCGCGATATCCGACAGATTGAACGCGATTAGCTGCCCGGTGACCGTCGTACCGATATTAGCGCCCAGGATCACCCCTGACGCCTGCATCAGATTCATAAGGCCTGAATTAACAAAACTGACAACCATTACCGTTGTGGCATTGGAAGACTGAATGATCGCCGTGAAAATGATTCCCACCACCATTCCAATGAACCGGTTCTTGGTAAAAAACTCCAGTATACTCCGCATCTTGGCTCCGGCCGCCTTCTCAAGCCCCTCGCTCATCAGCTTCATTCCATACAGGAAGAAGCCAAGCCCGCCCAACAGCGAAAAAATCGTTGTGATACTCATTCGTATTCTCCTTTACTCCTCATTCGCGAAAAAATGCTTCCCGTACTCAACATCCCGGCCGATACATGCCCGAAGCTCCTCCACGCTTGCAAATGCCCGCTCCGCACGCCGGAATTGAAGTAATCTTACAGTAACTTCTTTACCGTATGCCTCGCCCTGATAGCCAAACAAAAAACTTTCGATCAACACTCTCTCTTTCCTGCTCACCGTCGGCTTTACGCCCACATTAGAGATTCCGTGGAACCACTGCCCGTCGACCAGTATATCACTCAAGTACACTCCCCAAGGCGGCGCCAGCTTCTCCCTTGGCCATTCCACATTGAACGTCGGGAATCCAAGCGTTCTTCCAAGCTTCCTGCCATGCTCCACCGTCCCAGTAATCCCATAGTGATATCCAAGCAGAGCAGATACCGTACGGATATCTCCCTGACTTAGAAGCTCCTTGATATAGGTGCTGCTGATGATACGGTCTCCGTATCTCTCTTTCTCGATCACAATCGGCTCATATCCGTACTCACCGGCATATTGGCGAAGCATCCCAATATCCCCCCGTTTGTGATGACCAAACTGAAAATCCGTCCCAACTACCACATATCTCGCATGAAACGTTCCGCATATGATATCCCTGATAAAAGCTTCTGCCTCAATCTGCCTAAAAGCCTCGCTAAAGGGACAGTTCACCAGCGTCCCGGCCTTCCCGCCCAGATATCTCTGCTTTTCCTCCGGCGTCATCAGCATTTGCGGTATCTTCCCTGTACGTTCCCACAGCGGTCTCATGTCAAATGCACACACAATACCGGCAAGTTCTTCTCCGGCGCTCAATTCCCGCACCTTCTCAATAAGCTTCTGATGCCCCTTATGCAGGCCGTCAAATTTACCGAAGGTCACTGCTGATTCCCTGCTGTCCACGTAGTCGGACAGTCTGTTGATGTATTGCATAATTGTCCCTCTTCACATGTATCCTCAAACAGCTTATTGAGGCACATAAAACATCTTTATGATATGATATTCGTCTCTTTCCTCCCGCCAGCGGCTGACCGAGAGAAACTGCCCGCTCTCATCGTAGATTCTTACATTGCCCCGGCAATGATCTGTGCCGTCCATACCGGCAAACGCCTTCCCTGGCAGCGGATTGCCATTCTTCGCCGTCTTCTCCCAGTCCTTCCGGACAGTAAGCCTGGGATAATCTTCAAACACCGCATCCACAGGAATCACCGCGTCCATCAGGCGCCCCTCCTGCTTCCTCAGCGCGATCTCGGAGAGCGTCAGGCTCGTCTCCAGAGTAAACTGCCCTGCGCGGGTGCGGGTCAGCTCCTCCATACACCCTCCGCAGCCAAGCTTCATTCCGATATCGTGGCACAGAGTCCGTATATAGGTACCCTTGGAACACTGTACCCGCAGCTTCACCCTGGGAAGCTCCATGAAAATAAAATCGATCCCGTAGATCTTAACAGCTCTCGCCTTTCGTTCGATCTCTATACCTTCTCTCGCAAGCTCATACAGCTTCTTTCCGTTGACCTTAAGCGCCGAATACATAGGCGGTATCTGCTCATACCCGCCGACAAAGCCTGCTGTCGCCGCCCTTACGGACTCCTCGCTGATACCGGAAATATCCTGGCTCTTAAGCATCGTACCGCTGATGTCCTGCGTGTCTGTCACCCGTCCTAGAAGCAGCACCGTCTCATAGGTCTTATCCCTGTCGGTCAACAGATCACAGAGCTTCGTGCCTCTTCCAAGGCACACCGGCAGAACGCCTTCGGCATCAGGGTCTAACGTCCCCGTATGGCCGATCTTCCTCTGCCCTGTGATTCCTCTAAGCTTCGCCACCACATCATGAGAGGTATAGCCCTTCTCCTTGTACACGTTTAAAATACCATGTATCATGTCGTCCACTTTTGTCCTGCCCTTCTGTAGTCTTCTATAGCTGGAGCTCTATCTGCTCTGACAGATTGTTGAGCACATCGTAATAGGTGCCTCTCATGGTCAGGCCCGCAGCCTTCTTATGTCCGCCGCCGCCAAAATACTTCGCGATCCGGCTCACGTCCACCCGCTCCTTGGACCTTAGACTTACCTTATAGACATTGGTCTCCAGCTCATACATGAAGATCGCAACCTCCACGCCCTTCGTAGTCCTTAACTGACTCACGATCCCGTCTAAGTCCTTCACATCCACACCATAGAAATCCATCGTCTTCTTCGTTATATAAGAAGCGATACAGGCCTTATCCATGAACAGGATACTCTCAAGCAGCGTCCTTCCCAAGATCTGATTCTGGGCATAGGTCTTCTCATAATATGTATCCTGAATGAGCTTAGGCGCATCCACACCCTTCTCAAGCAGCTTAGCCGCCGCCCGGAAGGTGGAAGGAGCCGCACAGGAATACTGAAAGACGCCGGTATCGTGCACAATCCCCAGGTAAAGCGCAGTCGCCGTATCAAGGGAAATGCACTCTTCATCCATCAGATCGTAAATAAGCTCCGAAGTAGAGCTGGCGTCCGGCACAATATAGCTGTCCCCGGCAAATCCTTCGTTGCTGATATGATGATCAATGCAATACGTCTGCTTCGCCCGCTCGAACAACGGAACGGAAAAGCCAAGCCGGTCCTTATCCCCGCAATCCAGGCAGATAAAAAGGTCATATTCCGTATCCTTGGGAATCTCATGGCGTATCTCTTCCGTACCCTTAAGGCATCTGTATGCATCTGGAATCTCTTCCAGATACACATCGGCTCTCTTATCCTTATAATTATCCTTGATATACTGGTATAGTCCCATGCACGAACCCACACAGTCTCCATCCGGACGGATGTGTCCGCCAATGGCAACAGTCACAGCATCTTTCAGAATTTTATTCAGCATCTGCATCTCCCTCTGTCATATTCCTGTTCACTTCATCAATCTTCTTCGACATATTGACTCCATATTCGATCGACTGATCCAATATAAAACGTATCTCCGGCGTATTACGCATATTCAGCGTATGCGCCAACTCCCGCCGGATATAACCTTCCGCACTCTCAAGACCCCTGATGGTATCTTCCTGCGCCTTCCCGTCTCCCAGCACGCTGATATAAGCCTTGCAGGTCTTAAGGTCCGGAGCCACCTCTGCCGCAACCACCGAAGTCCATGGCGCGACACGGGGATCCTTCATATTTCTTATGATATTACTTAGCTCCCGCTGTACTTCCGTATTGACTCTGGTATTCTTAATACTTCTCTTTCTCATTTCTTACTCCTTCTTACTGATACCGCGGGATAAATCATCTGCCTATCTTGGTATCTCGACCATCTTGAATGCCTCGACCAGATCGCCTTCCTTGATATCGTTAAAGTTGGCGAACACAAATCCGCACTCATATCCCGCTCTTACTTCCTTCACATCATCCTTGAATCGTCTCAGTGACGCAAGCGGTCCTTCGAAGATCACGATTCCGTCTCTTGTCAGGCGCACGGAGCAGTCTCTCTCGAAGATACCGTCCAGTACATAGGACCCGGCAATCGTGCCGACACCGGAAGCCTTGAATGTCTGGCGCACTTCCGCATGACCCAGTACCTTCTCCTCGAATACCGGATCCAGCATTCCCTTCATGGCCGCTTCCACATCCTCGATCGCATTGTAGATGACGCGGTACAGACGGATATCCACGCCTTCGCGGTCTGCCGTCTCCTTGGCTGTTGCGTCCGGGCGCACATTGAATCCGATAATGATCGCATTGGACGCTGACGCAAGGCTTACGTCGGACTCGTTGATAGCGCCGACGCCGCCGTGGATGATCTTCACGACAACCTCCTCGTTCGTAAGCTTCAGAAGACTCTGCTTCATTGCCTCCACAGAACCCTGTACATCCGCCTTCACGACGATTCCAAGTTCTTTTAAGTTACCTTCCTGAATCTGGTTAAACAGATCATCCAGAGACAGTTTTGATTTTGTATCTTCAAGAAGCTTCACCTTGCTCTGAGAGATAAATGTCTCTGCAAAGTTTCTTGCTTCTTTGTCATTGGCACATCCGACAAACACCTCACCTGCGTTCGGCACGTCGTTTAATCCAAGTATCTCCACCGGCATAGAAGGCCCTGCCTCCTTCACACGGCGTCCCTTGTCGTCCATCATCGCTCTTACCTTACCATAGGCGGATCCCGCAGCAATGGAATCTCCTACTCTGAGCGTACCCTTCTGTACAAGAACGGTAGCAACGGAACCTCTTCCCTTGTCTAACTGAGCCTCCAGCACCAGGCCTCTTGCGCGCCGGTTGGAGTTAGCCTTAAGCTCTAACACCTCCGCCGTCAGCACGATCATCTCCATCAGGTCTTCAAGACCTTCCCCTGTCTTGGCGGATACCGGTACAAATACCGTGCTTCCGCCCCAGTCCTCAGGGATCAGCTCATACTCGGTAAGTTCCTGCTTCACGCGCTCGATGTTCGCGCTTGGCTTATCAATCTTATTGACCGCAACAACAATCTCTACTCCCGCCGCCTTCGCGTGGTTGATCGCCTCTACCGTCTGCGGCATCACGCCGTCGTCCGCCGCAACCACCAGGATCGCGATATCCGTGGAGCTTGCCCCTCGCATACGCATTGCGGTAAATGCTTCATGGCCCGGCGTATCAAGGAATGTGATCTTCTCTCCATTGATATCCACCACATATGCGCCGATATGCTGAGTGATACCGCCCGCCTCTTTATCGATCACGTTCGTATGGCGGATCGCATCCAGAAGAGATGTCTTACCATGGTCAACGTGACCCATGACACAGACTACCGGCGGACGCTTCTTCATCTTGCTCTCGTCCTCTTCCTCCTCCTTAAGCAGCTCTTCTATTACGTCTACGACTTCTTCCTTCTCGCAGAGAACATCGAATTCCAGCGCGATGCCTTCTGCGGTCTCATAATCGATCTCCTGATTGACCGTCGCGATCTTGCCCTTCATGAACAGCTTCTTCACAATGACGGAAGGTACGATCTTCATCTTATCAGCCAGTTCCTTGATGGTAAGAACCTCCGGAATCACGATTGACTTGATCTCTTCCTCCACCTTCTGCTGTACCTTCTGCGGCTTCTGGAGCTGCTGCTTCTGGTCAGGCTTCTTCTTGCCCTTGGCAAGCCTTCCTTCTTCCTCCTCGCGGCGGTAATCCTTCTTCTTGTGGTCGTCCTTGCCCTTTCCTTTGCTGCGCTGCGGCTTCTGTGTCTCCACAGCCGGCGCCGGAATACCGGAACCGCTGCCTCTCTTATCGCCGCCCCTGCGGTCAGATCTCTCTCCGGGTTTACGCCCCTGTCCGCGGTCTCGGTTATCTCTGTCCCGGTTGTCTCTGTCTCCGAATCTGCCGCCGCGGTCCCGGTTATCCCGGTCTCCCTGGAAACGGTCTCTGCCGTCCCGGTCTCGATTGTCACGGTCCCCCTGGAAACGATCGCGGTTATCCCGGTCTCCGAACCTGCCGCCGCGGTCCCGATTATCTCGGTCTCTATTATCTCTGTCCCGGTTATCTCTGTCTCCGAATCTGCCGCCGCGGTCCCGGTTGTCTCTATCTCCGAATCTGCCGCCGCGGTCTCGGTTGTCTCTGTCTCCCTGGAAACGGTCAGAACGTCCTCCCTGAGGACGGTCGGAACGCTGCCCCTGCTGACCGGATCTGGAATCCGAACGTCTCTCTCCATTCCTGTCAGGACGGTCGGAACGCTCTGGACGTCTCTGTGACGGTCTTCTGTCGGAAGACCGCTCTGCTCCTCTGTCCGATCCTGCACCGCCCTGCGGTTTCCCAACTGCCGACGCGGGACGCTTCATTGCTTCCGCTGCCGCCGGAGCTGCCGGACGCTTTGCCGCTTCTGTCTCCGCCGCTGCCGGGCGCTTTGCCGCTTCTGCCGCCGGACGCTTTGCCTGCTGTACCTTCTCTGCCGGGGCTGCCGGACGTGCAGGCGCCGCCTTTGCCGGACGTCCGTTATTCACCTGCATCGGTTTCCCCTGCGGCTGTCCTGCCTTGGCTCCGGGCCTTCTTCCCTGCTTCGCGCCGTTCTGTGTATTCTGCGGGCGGAACACATGCACGATATTCTTCTTCTTCGGCGCCTCCTGCTCCGGCTTCGCCGGGGCCGCCTCAGCCTTAACGAAAGACTTCCTCACCACATCGGCATCCGCCTCCTCAAGCGCGCTCATATGATTCTTAACTTCTATATTCTTCCCGTTCAGGAATTCAAGCACTTCCCTGCTCGGAACATTCAGCTCCTTGGCTAATTCGTATATCTTGATCTTTGACATATTAACTACCTCCTCTATGCAATTGTGTCATCTTCTGTATCCATATGCTTCCTGATTCCCTTTGCAAATCCCTCATCCAGTATTGCAAGGGATGCTCTGAACTCTTTCCCCATTGCATGCCCTAAGGTATCTTTATCTCTATAAAAACAGATTGGCACGTGATAATAGTCACACATATTCTTAAATTTCTTCTTCGTATTGTCAGACGCATCTCCTGCCACAATGACCAGCGCGGCGCCGCCGGATTTGACCTCACGCTCTGTACAGAACTCACCGCTTGCCGTCTTCCCGGCCTTGGTAGCCATACTGATCATCGACAACACTCTACTCTGTCCCAAGTATTCCCATCTCCTTTTCCAATGCCTCGTACACCTGTGCCGGAATGGGCTGCTTGAACGAACGCTCCAGTCCCTTATTCCTGACAGCCTTCCTCAGGCACTCTGCAGACGGACAGATATATGCCCCCCGCCCGTTCTTCTTACCGGTCGCGTCCAGCGAGAACTCGCCTTCCTGCGTCCGGATCACACGGATCATCTCTTTCTTACTCTTCATTTCCTGACAGCCCACGCATCTGCGCATAGGCACCTTTCTATTCGCAGCCAAATAATCACCTAATCCTCTACTTCTTCAAATATGATCTCGTCCTCGGCATAGCCGTCTTCCGGATCTTCACCGTCAGAGTATCCGTCCTCGGCATACTCGCCGTCTTCGTATCCATCCCCGGCATACTCGTCTCCGGCATACTCGCCTTCTTCATAACCGTCCCCGGCATAACCGTCTCCGGCATACTCGCCTTCTTCATAGCCGTCCTCGACATACTCGTCTCCGGCATACTCACCGTCCTCATAGCCGTCTTCAGCATATTCGCCGTCCTCAGCATACGGCTCCTCGTATTCTTCCTCGAATACTCCTTCGCCAAGCTCCAGATAATTCTCCGGAAGGTCGCCTGACTCGATCGCCTGCGTCTCACTCTTGATATCGATCTTATATCCGGTAAGCCTTGCCGCAAGTCTGGCGTTCTGCCCCTCCTTACCGATGGCAAGCGACAATTGGTAATCCGGCACGATAACGCCTGCCGTCTTGTCATCCGGATCCGCCATAACGGAAATAACCTTGGCCGGACTTAACGCATTCTCGATCAGGATTGCCGGGTTGTCGCTCCAGTTGATGATGTCGATCTTCTCTCCGCGCAGTTCATTGACGATCGCATTGACACGGGCGCCGTTCATACCGACACAGGCTCCGACCGGATCCACATCCGGGTCGTTAGACCACACCGCGATCTTCGTCCTGCTTCCCGCTTCCCTGGCGATACTCTTGATCTCAACGACACCGTCCTTCACCTCCGTCACTTCTGCCTCGAAGAGACGCTTCACCAGCTCCGGATGCGTCCTTGATACCAGGATCTTAGGTCCCTTCGTCGTATCCTTGACTTCCACCACGTACAGCTTGATCCTCTCGGTCGGCTTGAATACCTCTCCCTTGACCTGTTCATTCTCGGTCAGCATGGCGTCCGCCTTACCCAGGTTAATGCTCACATTCCTGCCCACATAACGCTGGACGATACCCGTCACAATGTCCTTCTCCTTCTCAAAATACTGCTCATAGACCACCTTGCGTTCTTCCTCGCGGATCTTCTGAAGGATCAGGTTCTTCGCATTCTGCGTCGCGATACGTCCAAAAGACTTCGATTCGATCGGGATCTGTACAATATCTCCAAGCTCATACTTCCCGTCGATCTCCCTTGCATCCTCAAGGCTTATCTCCTCCAGCTTATCCTCCACGTCTTCCACCACCGTCTTCTCCGCAAAAAGAGAATATTCACAGGTGGTCCGGTCCATGATCAGCCTGATATTATCAGCCTTCCCAAAATGATTCTTGCAGGCATTCAGCAAAGAATTCTCTATGGCATCCAACAGCGTCTCCTTGCTGATCTCCTTCTCCTCTTCTAATATATTCAATGCTTCTAACAATTCGGTATTCATCTTATTCTCCTCCTATCTCAAAAATCAAATGCCAGGCGGATCAGTGCTATATCACTCTTATCAAACGTCAATAAAGTTCCGCCGTCAGGCTCTATGGTCACCGTCTTCTCATCATATTCCTTCAGTATCCCGGTAAATTCCTTCTGTCTGTCTATCATGCGGTACGTCCGGATCTCCACTTCCTCTCCAAGACTCCTCTTATAATCCTTCTCCTTCTTCAGAGGCCGCCCAAGTCCGGGTGAACTTACTTCCAGAATATACGCCTCGTCGATATAATCCTTCTCGTCCAGAATATCCGAAAGCCTGCGGCTTACTGTCTCGCAGTCGTCTATATTGATCCCTCCCGGCTTATCAATATATGCCCGGAGATACCAGGTACTGCCTTCCTTCACATATTCCACGTCCACAAGTTCGAATCCCAGCTCCTCCATCATGGGAAGCAGGATCTCTTCGGTATTCTTCTCGTACATCTCTCTTTTTGTCAATATCTGATCCTCCTTATCAACAAAGAAGAGTGAACTTCCGTCCACTCTTCTGCCGATTCCCTTATGTAACTGTATGCTAGTATAGCACCATATATCTGTAAAATCAAGGGTTTTCAAAAAATTTGTTCGGATAATTAGCCCTGTACCTGCAGAAGCTTCGTCTTAAGCTCCATCTCGATCCGCCGCATCTCCTGCTCAGCCTCGGCGCGCTTCTGCCTTCCTTCCCTCTGGATCTGCATCACCTCATCAAGGGTCGAGATCAGCGTCTCATTGGTGTGCTTTAACGTCTCGATCTCCACAACGCCCCGTTCCGCTTCCCTGGCCGTCTCGGTTACCGCCATCTTAAGCGTATCCGCATTCTTCCTCAGCAGCTCGTTGGTCATATCCGTCACTTCCCGGTGCGCGGCCGCCGCCTGCGCAGAGTGCTCCACTCCAAGCGCCAATACCATCTGGCTCTTCCACAGCGGTATCGTATTGACCACCGTAGACTGGATCTTCTCCACCATCAGGGTATCGTTGCCCTGTACCAGGCGTATCTGCGGCGCCGTCTGCATCGAGATCGTCCTGGTAAGCTCCAAGTCATGGATCTTCTTCTCAAACCGGTTGCACATGGCATCTAAGTCCCTCGCCGCCTGAGCGTCTTCTGCAAGCCCCGTCCGCTGAGCCTTCTCAAGAAGCTCCGGGAGCTGGCTTCCCCTGACCTTGGCAAGCTTCTTCTTCCCCGCCATGATATACATGGATAATTCTTTGAAATACGTCAGATTCAGCCCGTACATCTTATCCAGCACCGCAATATCCTTCAAAAGCTGTACCTGATGGGACTCCAGCACCTTGCAGATCTGATTGATATTCGTCTCTGCCCTGGCATATCTGATCTTCATGTTCTGGATCTTCCCGGAAGTCTTCCTGAAGATTCCCAGGAAGCCCTTCTCCTCCTCTTCATCGAAGCTTTTTAACTCCTTCACCACGCCTGAGAGCAGCTCTCCAACCTCTCCCAGATCCTTCGTCCTCACATTTTCAAGGGCAGCCTCAGAAAAATCCGCCATCTTCTTCTGGGTTCCTGCCCCGTACTGCAGGATCGCATTGGAATTCATCAGGTCGATCTGTGCGGCAAATGCATCCACCGCCCGTCTCTCTTCCTCCGATAAGATACTCTCGTCAAGCATCGGGTCCTTCTTCTCTGTCTGCTCCAATATCTTGGGTTCTTCCTTCTTAAATGGTTCCAATGTCAGTTCCGGAACTGTGTTAAATTCTTCGAATTCATTCATTTTCTGTCTTGTCCTCCAATCTTCAATCCGTCATCCACAAGGCCCTCCTGGGCGAGCATAGTCTGCAGCACCGATATATCTGAGGATACATCCCACGCCGTTTCCTGGAACATGCTGTCAAGAAGCCTCTCGAACGCCACATTAAGCGTATCTAACGTCGCCTCGATCTCCCGTTTCGAAGACCGTATATTCTCACCGTCCACCGGCTGGGCGCTAAGCTCCCGGTACGCCTCCAGAAGCTTCACCGTAGTCGGCAGGTAGTAATCCATCATCTTACGGATATCATCCACAGACTCCGGATCCTGCTCTACCCGGTCGAAGATCTTGTCAACCAGCATCTCCATCCTCGAAATCTTCGCCGAGATCTCATCTCCCGGAATCGCATCATTGCAGGCATGGATCTTCCGGATATAGGCGTCTCCCTCGCCGATCACTCTCTGAACCTCGGCCGGCAGATCGGACCGGCCGGCCGTCTGAGTCCCTCCATCCCTGCTTTGCTCCGCTGTCTTTCCGCCTGCTTTCTTCCCGGTTCTGACCGCTTCTTCCCGGGTATCGCGTCTTAACTCTTCCAGCTCATTTTCCTTCCTGTCCGCCTCTATCTCAAGATACTGCTGATACATCCTGTCGCTTACGATCAGGCAGGTCTTCCGCTCATCCAGATGCCCCTGCAGGAACCACTTCTTCGAAAGCATATACTCCAGGTCCTTTATCACATATTTTACCTTCTTCTTAGACTTGTCCGCCAGTTCCCGGACGTTGCAGTATTCCCGCTGCCCCAGGATCTGTATATAGGTCCGGAATCTCCTTACCCTGCCGCGGATGCCGCTCCCGCATCCGTACAGCACACAGCCTCCCGCCGAGAGAATCAGGAAGATTGCCATCATCATGATCTCCAGAATACCGCATCCTCTAAGCAGGCTTGAAAAAAGCAGTGGGATGAACAGAATCAATCCAACACCGCCTAATACTGCTCCCGCGACCGTCATCAACGCTCCGCCGGTACTCACGGAAGACATTTTGCGGAAAAGCTTCGGGAGCTTCTTCTGATATGAAGGTGACTGGCGCGTCTGCGCCTGGTATGGATGCCCCTTCTGATACATGCCAAACTTCCGGTTCTCCTGATTCCCCTGTACGTTCCTGATACTACTTGTAATGTTGTCAACCGCGTCGTTGATCGTGTTCGTAATGGTCTGATTCAGCTTACCAAAATCCTGTGAATCAATCGCATTTTGAACGGTCCTGCGGATATCATCTCCGAATTTCTCCCAATCCCGGTTTATCATCTTGTCTTTTTGTCCTCCAATTTTGCTGTTCCTATTGTAACACATTCATATCCTGACAGCAATATCCGAATGTGACAGACGAACGGCAAAAAGTACAGGCTAAAGCCTGTACTTTTCAATCTTATTCCAAATTCACCTCTTTAACCCTATCACCCACACAGACCGTATAAGTTTCCCCTTCTATGAACTCCGGAGAAGATACTGTTAACCACTGCACCATTTTTTCTGTTGTTTTCTTCACGATCACCTTACCTTCCTTATCCTTGACGGCAATCACCGTCCCGGCCTCCACAGGTTCATCTAACTTCCAGACGATCACCGGCTGCGCAGAGTCTTCACTTGGATTCTGGATCATCCCGGCGCTGCCGACCCCAACAAACGTACCCCCGGTAATCTTGCAAGACGATGCATAATCCAGCGTTCCGTTCCCGCCGTCCGCCGGTCCGTGAACGGTTATATCCCCGCCGTTGATGAAAATATCCCCGTTGGCGTCCAATCCATCCCCGCCGGCGTTCACATATACCGTACCGCCGTTGATGGTCAACGTTGCGCCCTGATCTTCCTCTGCCATGGGATTTCCTCTGCCGTGATCCGGCTTTTCTGCTTCCCCGCCATCGTCTGCCGAATCATCAACCGAGTCTGCCTCATCAGCTTCGCCTGCCGCATTGATTCCGTCATCAGACGCCAGAATCTTCACATTTCCTCCGTCAATTACCACTTCAAATCCTTCAATGCCTTCATAACTCTGTTGAATATCTATGTCTCCATCTTCTATAGTCAAGGTCTGATCTGCATGGATTCCGTCGTCTCCTGTACTAATACGGAAAGACCCATTACTTATAATCACATTCTGATCGCTGTGGATACCGTCATCACAGGAATCCAAGTCGAATTCCCCTCCCCCAATGATCAGTTCCACATAGGATTTCAGGGCTTTGCTGCTGTCAGAAGCCGCGGCTGATTCTTCATCTGCTCCTGGTTCATCCGGCGGCGCTCCTTTTGGCGGCTGACCTCCGCCGGCAAAGCCGTCTTCCATTCCTTCCGACGGCGTCATTCCTTCCGGCGGCAGCATTCTGCCTCCCTGCATCTCTTCATTTGATCCATTCGGCATAGCCCTTCCTCCGTCCATCGGCTTCTCTGCACTGACAGCGGCATTCTGGCTTCCCCCGCCTGTTGTGATCTCCATGTTCCCGTCATTCACCCGCAGCAGCGTCTCCGCCTGAATCCCGTCCCCGCCGGCCGTAATCTGAAAAGAACCGTCCTCGATCAGAACATACCCCTTATCCGTCTCCTCGATATTGGTCGCTTTCATCCCGTCATCTCCGCTGTCAATAGTAAAATTCCCGTTTCTCACGGTAATACTGTCCTTCCCGACGATCCCGTCTTCCGCCGCCTTGACCTCATAGGTACCGGTAATGAATTTCAGATCATCCTTACACTGGATTCCATGCTTATAATTCCCTATAACGCTTAATACACCGGTTCCGTTAAATGTCAGATCATCCTTCGCAAAAATTGCAGCCCTCGGTTCTTCCTCTCCTTCTTCATATATATACTCCATACCGTCTGTAACCACATTCTCCGTACCTTCCGCAAGGATAATCACCACGTTCCCGCCTTTGCTGTAGATCGGCGCCGAACTGCTGCAACTCAGTTCCACACCATTTAACACCAGACGGACCAGCTCTTCCTTATCCGCATCAATCACAATCTGTCCGTCTTCCAGTGTCCCTGATAAGACATACGTCCCCGCCTGAGTGATCACTGCCCGCCCCTCCGAAATATCCACGCCGGGATTATAATCTGCACCGTCCGCTTCATTTCCTGGCTCAGAAGTCTTAACCGTAATCTTTTCTTCATTCAACTGAATCTGTACCGAAGCCTCCTCTTCCCAGACGCCATCCAATTTCTCCTCACTATACTTCCCTTCCGTAAGATCAACAGCGGACACTTTGGCATGTTCCGAACGGTCTGACACTGCCTCTGCATCCATCGCAGTTCTTCCGTCCGTCTCCTGCTGTCCGCACCCTATCTGCCTTCCTCCTATAGCTCTTCCTGGACGGTTGCCCTGCGCCCGCAGATGATCGTAAGATTGCCGTTCCTGCAGCGGATCTCATCGATCATCTCCTTCTCCTTACTTACATCCTTCAAGGTTATATGATAATCCAGCTCATACATACTTCCAAGATTCGTAGTCTTCACCCTCTGCAGGCTGCATTTGCTGGTATATTTCTCAAAAATATCCTCAAAAATCCCCGTATAATCCAGATGCTCCGCAATCGTAATCCTAAGATCCTTCCGCTCCTGCTTCCACTCACCAAAATGCGTCTTCTCCAACAGGAAGAATACCGCGCCGACTACAACCGTCATCGCTGCCGCGAATCCCAGGAACCCCATTCCTGTTGCAAGTCCCACCGCCATGGCAAAGAAGATTACTGCGATCTCCTTAGATGACCCCGGAACCGACCGGAACCGAACCAGGCTGAATGCCCCAAGCACGGCGACACTGGTTCCAAGATTGCCGTTTACCAGCATGATCACCATCTGCACTAACACCGGCAGGAGCACGATCGTCATCATAAAATTCTTACTGCACACCCCCTGATATCCATAGAGAGCCGCGATCATAAGCCCCAGCACAAGAGAAACCGCCGTGCACGACAACGCCTCCTGGATCGTCAGACTGCCTTCCATATTATTCAATATACTTGTAAACATATTTACCACTCCTGTATCTTTATATTCCCGCAGGCAACGGACCAAACGGGCTTGCCTGCACATTCAGCGGCTTTTGCGGAAGACAGAATATCCTGTTATTTGTCTTCTGCGTGCTATGAGCCATACAATATACCGCTCCATATTTGGAAAAAGAAGCAGGGAAAATCTCCAGCCTGGACAGCAACTCTGCAAGCCAGACAGGATAAGCGCCCGCCGCCTTTATCTCCATAAGATACTCTTCCAGATTCAAAAACCGGCATTCCCCGTCATAGGATAATTCCAGCCGGTGGCTTCGGCTTCGGATGTTCTGGTCTATTGTGATCCGCAATTCCTCATCCTCGTTCCCCACATAAGCCTCTCTGTCGTAGGCAAGATATACCTTGGGCCTGGGGTGATAGAGCTCGAAAAAATATTCAATCTCATTCATGATCTGACTCTTCTGCTCTAATCGCTTCCCCGCTTCCAGATAGCTCCTCGCCTGCTTCATGGGCATCGGCGCTCTTCGCTTATAGACAATCCCCTGATACTTCTTCTTGATCTCAAGAAATACCGTACTGTCTTCCCGGATCTCACCATAACCTCTAAGCCGGAACTTCTCCTTATATCGGGGTTTGTCGAGCGACCGACGGATCAACTCATAATCAGATGTGTCATAATAAATATTGCGGATGGTATGTAATCCATATTCGTCCATATGGATCTTCCCCGACACCGCATCCAGAAACAATTCATACTGCTTCTGATTCAACCGATACTTCTTCTCCACTCGTTCAAATACGTTCTGACTGCTCATTTCCTGCTCCTTATATATCTTCTATATATTAATGCATTATCTTGGAGACAGTCGGCATTCGGTATTGTCATCAATGCCAATTGAATCAGGAAGGAGATGACCGTCTCTAAGATAAATGCAGTGAAGTTATTATAGTCAGGAAATGTGGGAGAAATATGGTAAAACTGTGAAAAAAAGGTGAAATGAAATATAAGTGCCTCAAAAGATGACGTCTAGTAAACCCGGTATAGATTTGCTATACTAACATCATCATTTATTGAGGCATTTTTAACGTTCATGTTTCAGTCTGCATTTCTCGGGCAGTGTCACTGACCAGGGCAGATATTGCTCCAGAATTTCCGGCTGTTCTAAATATTGGCTGTTAGGTATCTCTGTCAAAAGATACCATAATGACCTCGATCAGCTCTGTATCATCCTCCTGGCAACCAGATCAAAATTCTTTATCGCCTTTGGAAATGTACAGGCACTTGTTCCTTTGCGTATTCCCTATTCTCTTACTTGCCCGCCCTTAGCTTACCTTCTCTTTCAAGTACCTGTCCCCACTGTTCTTCACTCAAAAATTCAGGATTCACGCCTGCTGACGGCGGAATTCTGACCTGCCCTACGCACTCTCCATTCTCGTAAGCCTTTATGGAAAGCGCTCCGGACGCAAATGTTTTTGGCTGGCCGCATTTGTGGTTCAGGTCGATGAAGGCCCGTATTCCCCTGTTTTTAAGGATCCGGTAGGTGGGGGAATTGTCCATTGCAGAATCCAGGCACATATTCGAGGCGGAAACAGCCGGCATATGTTTTTCCAGTTCATGGAAAACGACAAGAAAATTGACGGAATCATGGCGCCTTGCGCTGGTAAAATGCAGGATCAGAGGGATGTCTGTCCTGAGTTCACTGTTATAGCATGTCCATGAAGTCAAAATAAGAACCGAGTAGCGGAAGGGAATCCGTAGAGCAGCCAATGAGTGCGGCAAGGACACGGTCGGCTTTGAGCCTGTCCACCCAAAGGGTAAGGGATGGTTTAGCCAAACCATCTGAATATAGAATCCTTCATAATCGGACACATATCGCCTTCCGGTAAGTCTTTTGACTTTCGCCTTCATCTTTCCCTTGGACTTCTCGTGTACCCGTAGTTGGAATCCTTTCTGGTTCTTGTAAAATCCATAACCCAGAAATTTTATCTTCCCGGCATAGGCTACCACTGTTTTCTCCTGATTTACCTTGAGGAATAATTTTCTTTCAATGTATGGTATGATATGTTCCAAAGTCTGCTTTGCGCTTGCTTTACTTCGGTATAATATCACCATATCATCCGCGTAACGTACGTAACAGTGTCCTCGCTTCTTTAATTCGTGATCCAACTCGTTCAGCATGATATTCTCACATAGTGGACTTAGTGGTCCCCCTTGCGGCACGCCGATTGTTGTATCCTCGAATTTTCCGCAGTATACTGCTCCTGCTCGGAGGTATTTATGAATGAGCGATATCACCCTTCCATCTTTTATCTTCCTCGGCAGGATTTCGATTAGTTTACTCTGGTTCACCGTATCAAAAAATTTCTCCAAGTCCATATCTACCGCCCATACATACCCCTCGTTCAGATATTCCTGGCATTTCCGGATTGCGTCATGGGTACTTTTCCCCGGTCTGAAGCCGTAGCTTGTTTCTACAAACTCCGGTTCATAGATTGGGGTAAGCACCTGCGCGATTGCCTGCTGGATTACCCGGTCTACCGCCGTTGGTATCCCCAACATTCTTTTCTTCCCGTTCTCTTTGGGTATTTCTACCCTCCGTACCGGAGCTGGCTTATATTTCCCCGCCAGAACAGCCCTTTTTTCCCCGCCGTTGTCTTTCAGGTATTGCAGGAGTTCACCCACTTTCATACCATCGACTCCGCCTGCCCCTTTGTTTCTCACCACTCGTTTATACGCCTGGTTGAGATTCTCCGGGCTTACGATTCTTTCCAGGAGACTATTTACATTTCTGTCAGCGTTGGTGACGTTATTTTCAGTTATCCTCTGACCGATAAGCGCTCCGCCTTCCTCTTTGTGTTCCGCACTATCCCTCTGGCGGCAGCCACTGCCACAGCAATGTTTTGTGCTTTCTTTTCTCTCGGTTTTGGTAACATTCATTGACTCTCACCTCCTAAGGTTCAGCCCTTTCCCAGCCCGTCGACTGGCCGGGTATCGTAATACGGCTGATGCTGACTTCTCACGATAAATCTTGTTTCAACCGTGGTTCGTAAAAGGAACTCCCCACGTCCGTGAGACCTCCCCGGGTACTCACACGTTCTTTTCCTCTTATGTCCGCCATATTTACTGCAAATGATTCCGTGTAGTTATTGGGCTTTGGCTTGTGTGGCAGTCTTGCCCTCATTTACAGCCTGATATGATTTCTGTCCGTCAGACCAGAGTTTTGCCTCCGGCTTCCTTCAGATTCGCAGTCACCCTCGACACCCTTGCCATTGGCTGTATCCTTCCCACTACCGGGCGCACCACAAAAAATAAAGCGTGCTAATGTTAGCACGCTTTAAACAATGGAATCTTCTTGTAGAATTCCTTACTCATCATCATATATCTGTGCAGGAGCAAGCAGCCGAACATGATCCAAGCACGCACTGTATCCTCTAAGAAAATATTTTTTCAAAATCACATTCCATGATCATATCACGAAATTCATTCATATACTCTTGGTAATTGTCTGATGTCAACATATTCTCTTCGTTTTTCATCTCTTCAAATATCTGATATTGAATATCCATGTCATAATGTTGCAAATCTTTATAACTTTCCAGATCAGTTATCATCTCATAATCTGACGGGAAATATAATTGCAGATTCTCACACTTTAATAATTCCTTCATAGAATATTCCAGATTTTCCATATCTTGAAGAAACGAACCGCTTACATAACTATTGTACCAATATGCAACACTATACGGTGAATAGAAAAACTGAAAAGTAGTTTCCGGATATTTTTCAATAAACTCTTTAACTTTTTTCACAGAACAAATTGTCTCATCTAATATCACAGCTTTCTGCTGTTCTACTTCTAAAAAGCTATCCGGTATGTCTATTAATTGCAATACATTCTCCTTAGAAAAACTATTTTTATATTCCCCATACCAACTATAAGCTTCACCGATCGGCTTCATTGTTCCTTTTTTATTTTCTTCCAACACCCTTCTTACATTTTGAAAGAGAACATCTTTATTCAAAAGATAATAAACATCTTTATAGAAACGATTATCATACAAATAATCGGGTAAAGGGTGTCGGGGAGTATCAGCATCCGATTTAAGAATCGACATATCCAGACACCCAAAAACATACTTCAATTCTGATTCTTTTGCATTCTGTGCATAATCAACAGCAACTCGTAGATTCTCAGCGCTTGCACCTGCATAGCTTAATTTCAATGTATGAATATCATATGCTTCATCAAACCATTCTGTATTAAAATTCTCTGTCATAGATGAACCAATGATAATCGAATCATAAGAAGCGTGTTCTGCCAATCCTGGGTTCTGATAAATCTCATTATTGACAACAGGCTGCAGACCAAACCAAGGCATATGATAATGAAAAAAAGGATCGATCAAAAATATTAGTAAAGCCACAGTAATAATACCGTATCCTACCGTAAAACCATAAACAACAATAAACTTTTTTGAAGAATTCATCAGCATTTCCTCCTAAAAATTCCAGTATAAAAATACGCTGACGCCAGATAGCGATATAATTGCCCAAGCTGTCAGTAATCCTGACACAAATGCAGTAATACCTGCAGCTCTGAAGGTATCAAGCCGCTCATTTGTATTTTTCATTTGCAGACATGCAAATAGTCCAAATATGATGAAACCTACCCATAATAAGTAGTCATATCCGCCTTTTCCTATAATTTCTAACAGCCATCTGAATTCCGGCAACACAAAAACATCTGTAATTCCGTCCATTATAGGCACAATATTCAGATTATAAATCTGCCGCAGAAAAGTAACTGCCTGCGAGATACTATCTGCTCGGAAAAATATCCACGCAACATTCACAAATGAAAAAGTACATAACCACGAAAAAGCCGGATGCCATTCTGCAATTTGTTTCTTAAAAATTCGTGTCACAACCGAAGCAGCTCCATGCATGATTCCCCACAAAATAAATGTCCAGTTCGCTCCATGCCAGATACCACTGACAAAAAAAACGATCATAACGTTAAAATATGTCCTTAACTTTCCTTTGCGATTTCCTCCTAGCGGAATATAGACATATGTAGTAAAGAACCGCGTCAGCGTCATGTGCCAACAACCCCAAAATTCCGTAATTGTCTTAGCCCGATAAGGAGAATTAAAATTCATTGGTATATCTATATTGAAAAACTTTCCAATTCCTGTCGCCATATCACAATAGCCTGAAAAATCAAAATATATCTGAAACGTGTAACATAACATAACAATTAGAGCATTTACGGTTCCTAAAGCTTCTACATCAGAAAATCCCACATCAACAGCTTTAGCAAACGTATCTGCCAGAAGAACTTTTTTAGCTAATCCAAAACCAAATGCCATTAGTCCTTTTGCAAAATTATCAGCTTGAAATTTTCGATTTTGTAAATCCATAAATTGAGGGATCATTTCATTATGCAAGACAATAGGTCCGGCAATAAGCTGTGGAAAAAACGTTACAAACAATGCATATTCCGACAAAGAATAAAAAGGAACACCTCCATGATAACAATCCAAAATATACGACACTTGTTGAAAAGTAAAAAAACTAATACCTAGTGGTAAAAGCAAATTCAAAAATACAAAGTCCGTTCCAAATAAACTATTAATATTACTTACCAAAAAATCGTAATATTTGAAGTAAAACAATGCACCAAAGTTACACACCAAACCAATTATCATTAAAACTTTACGCACAAAGTCCGATAAAATAATACCCCCCCCCACTCGTTTTTTAGGACAAATCAATCGGCTAAGTGTAAAATTTATCGCAATACTTAATAAAATGATCGGTAAATAAGACCAGTTGAAAAAACCATAAAAAAACAACGATGCCAAACATAACCACATCGTTGCTCTTTTATAATAATGAAAATAATTAAATGTATAATAACCAATTAGTACTATTGGCAAGAATGCAAGTATAAAAACATAAGAATTATATAGCATATACTCCTCTTTCTATTACAATCTTTTAGCAGGCATAAAATATTTATTAACTAATGAAATTATATACTTAAACTCTTTCGATTGACGATATATGATCCAATATATCACATTAGGAAAAAATAAACAAATTATTCCTCTAAAAACAAAATTTAAAAATGGTTGAAAAGATAACAAGTTACAAATCCACAAAGTACATAAAAGCGTTATCCCAAACAACATTGCTTGAAACACATACTCCTTTAAGAAGCTCAAAAAAGATTTATGAAACACATATTTGAATACTACGTATGCTTCAATCCATACATTAACACCTAATAATGTGATCGTTGTTCCTATAAAAACCCCTATTACTCCCCACTTTATTGCTAATATAGTAGAAAAAAGCAAATTTACGATTGCACCTATTAACGGTTTAAAACGATCATGCCACGGCAATCCGAATGCCTCTTTAAATGTCAAGATCGTACGCCTCATATTTTCAAAATAAAAATTGAGAAGAACAACATTTAATATTTCTCCAGATATTAAATATTCCTTTCCCAACCAAAAGATTTCTACAAAAGGATTAGTCAAAACAAATAGACAAATTGTACAGAATGATACTAACCAAAAATTGAAAAACTGAATTTTTCTATATAGGCTATAAGATTCCTCAGAACTTTTTTGTATCCCAAAATCTCCTACACTTGCCGTAATACTTGAAAAGAAAGTTTGTAAAACACTTTTGATCGCACTAAATATCACTAAATAGTTAGAATAGAGACCCAGAAAAAGTAATCCGAAAAATTTTGAAATCAGAATATTATCAATAGCATCTGTAACAATCCCTCCAAATCTATGAAATATCATTGCTTTAACATTACGTATTATTTCATTTCGTGTTTGAGCCGGTATTTCATTATACCCTTTCTTATCTTTCATCCATGGAAATCTTTTATCTACTCTTACTGATAAAACTATATTCTCTGCAAAAGTAGATAATATCTGAATCCCGAGAAAACAATAATAATTATGCGTTAACAGCAATACTATTATCTGTAATATATTCATACAAAAATATACAGCTGTATGAACAGCATTGATCTGGTACTGATTTTGACTCGCAGTGATCAACGACCTCTTATAAGAATAAAAATATGATATTGCTGCATTTAATACAAACATGATATATATATAATGGATTCCAGATATATTCTCAGGTATATCCTTGATCAGATATTTGATAAAAGGTGTAATACACCATCCAACTACTAATACTATAGAACCTATGATCAAATATGCTTTTCGATATAATCTCATTAACGCTTTACAAATTGAAATATCGTTTTCTGCAAGAGGCTTATACAAGCTAAAAATCATTGCTGGTCCTAACCCTAATTCTGTGAGTGAAAGAACCGTTAAAATACTTGAAAAAAGTCCATTAAGACCTAGATATTCTGCATCCAAATACAATATAAAGATTTTTCTAGAAATAAATCCTATGAGAATAATAAATATTTGTCCTAGAATTGCCGTAATAATATTTAGAATTGATTTAGAAGTCCTTGACATCTTCTTTTCCCTCACATAGATTCAAATACCATATATATTCATTAACTTTTCTACTGAATAATTTATATCATATCCACAATCAGTTAATTTTTGTATAGTCATATCATTATTCGGACGTCTCATTTGGCAACTATATAATAGTTGCTCTGCCCATTCTTCTAAAGGAGCATCCAACGAAAGGTATTTCACCAGTCCACTCTCTACATCAACAGAACGTGTGATCGTATCTGATAAAATACAAGGAATATTTGCCGCTTGTGCCTCGATCACACTTCCTGGAGCTCCTTCCGTAAGAGAAGGCAGCACAAATACATTCAGCGTATGCAATAACTCTGAGATATCTGTCCGTACTCCTAGAAAATATACGGCTTCTTCGATCCCCTGCTCTCTGACATATTGTTTTGCTTCTGTATCTTGTTCGTCATTTCCTATTATGATCAATGCACTATTTGATTCAAGTTTTAAGAATTTATGAAATACCTTCACCAAAAAAATATGGTTTTTTACTGTTCTCCCATTCCCAACAGTCCCTATTATATAAGTAAATTTATCTAAATTTAACTCTTTCTTTTTTTCTAAAATATGTTTGTCGCTCATATATTTATATAACTCTAAATCTATTGCATTCGGTAAAAAGTAAGAATTCTTTTTACTATATACCCTTTCTCCAAATACATGATCCGCCGCCTCCGTACTGCAATAGATTTTGACTGTGGAAAAAATATTTGTCAATATACGGGCAAAATACAGATAATGTCTTCTCCTACGTGAAACATCATAAACTCCTGAATCTCTGGCATGCGCAATCCTTTTCTCAATATCATTTAACCAAGAAAAATACAATATGATACCCGCTTCTAATCCCACATGTGCATGTACTATTTTGTAATTATTTTCTATTAATATATATTTCCATTGTTTAAAATACTCTACAATTCCAATTTTTTTCCAGGATTTAATCTCATGTATTTTCCCGCCTAACGCTATGATCTCGTCATGAAAAAAGTGATTTTCTACTTCAGGAGATGTTACTGCAAAGTCAAATTGTATTTTATCCTTTTCTATTCTTCTATAAATATCCATCGTACGCGATTCCGCTCCTCCTCTATTCAAAGAGGAAAATACTTGCAGTACACGCAGCGGTTTCATATTCTGTTCTAATTTTTCCTCATCATGCATTATGAGATAAGTAATTCCTAAAACAAAAAAATAAATTGGAGTATTTAACAGATCATTAAATATCGAAATCATACATATGGAACAAAAACAGCTTAACAAAGCCACCTGACTTCCCGTTTTACTCTTTTTAATCAATAACTTAACACCAATTGCTGCAAGTAAAACAACTAATAAAGTCACACCCAAAATACCATAACGAAAAAATGTATACAAAATCGTATTATGCGGATCCCGAATTTCTCCATTTATTTGAGGCCGGTCAGTTAATGTATAATCTGTCCCTAACAAATAGTAGTCAGACACATGAAGTAGATACTCCATCCAGATTTGAAAACGCAAATTATGAATAATAGAACTGCCATTTTCACTTGAAAGCGAAAAACGCTTAGATATTTCCTTTCTTGTTTCCTCATTTGACAAGCTTGTCGATGATTCTTTTTTCTTTTCACTATCCTCCATCTGCACATCCGTCTCACTCGGGACAATCGGTTCTGTTATTATATTCTCTTCATTTGAACCATCTTTCTCATTTACCTTTGGTTCATTTTTCGCTTCTTGTTTTACTTGATCTTCTGCCCTTCCAGTTCCAATAATAGCAGACTGAAGTTTATCTGTTTCAGTTGGAAGAAGTATATTATAGAGTAATATTGAAAAGAAAATAATTCTCACAAAATTCCACCCTTTTTTCCTCCAACTCTTTGTTTTTAAATATGCAGATCCGAATATTCCAAATATACATATGCCAACGCCCCATGCAGCCATACATGTTCTTGAATATGTAAGAACAATCACAGATAAGTATAAAGAAAAATTTAATATAGATATTATCCTGAAACCATAATTTATTGAGATCAAATAGATAGATAACATACTGCATATTACAGCAAAAAGCCCTTGAATATTAGGATTATCATAAATTCCTAAAAATCTATATATTCCAAGATCAAGCATAAATTTATTATGAAAACACAAGATCAAAATAGATTCAATACTGCAGATCAAAAATGATACTGTTGCAAGGCGTTCCTTCTTTTCTGATATAAAAATATAGACACAAAATCCATATATTGAAAAAATGACTATCTGATATACCGTAAAGAAAGTAATTCCCTGACATTTTGCGAGTGAAACGATATATTTAACGGTAGAAATTATAGACAAAAATAATGCAAATAAAAATAGTATAAAACCTTTTTGAATATAAAATAATATTTTTTTAGTAAATAATAAATATAAGAATACACCCAGACAAAATATTCCTGCCAAAACAATAAAAATTTGAATATTGTAAAAAGAATAATTTGATACTCCTGTCGATATCATCATCTGTATAGCGCTGATATAAAAAAATATCGCTGTACATCTTTCTGCACACTTAAATATTTTCCCTTCCATATCATTTCACCTCATTTTACAATAATAAACTTTCATATACTTTTATCAATCTCATAATAAGTCCTTCTAAACAATATTCAGATTCAACTAGTTTCACTGCTTTTTCTGCAATGGCATCTAACTGACTTTCTGTAAAATGGTAAACACGTATTATAGTATTCGCAAAATCTTCTGCATTTTTAGATTCATGTAAAAACCCTGTTTCCCCATCTTTTACAAATTCTGGTACACCTCCTACTTTTGATGCAACCACAATTTTTCTTAGTATCATTGCTTCTAGCAAAACATTAGGAGTCCCTTCGGCATCAGACGGCAAAACTAATATTCCGCATTCTTTTATAGCTTCTGGTATATTTGAAGAATACCCGCAAATTACCACCATATTTTCTAATCTATATTTTCTTATAGTATCTTGAACAATATTCAATCTCGTAAAATCCTCAGAATCAGTGCCCTTTCCAGGAACACCTCCCACCAGATAAGCTTCGATCTTATATCCTTTGTCACGCAAAATTTTAAGACCGTCAAGTAAAACATCATGACCTTTAAAATCAACAAAATTGGCAACCATTGCTATCTTATTATTTTTGAAATCGCAGTGTGGATATTCATTCTTCATCTGAAATCTGACAGCATCATGAATTACTTGAATTTTTTGTTTTGAAAGACGCGTCCTAAATGCCATCTCCCTCTCATTATATTCATTTATCGGAAGATATTGATCTATGAATGGACTTATTATCTTGGCTGCTGCATGGTATACATTCTTCTTTAATCTGGAGATATGTGAACAATCAATATATGTATGTACTCTAAATACGTGTTTTATTTGAGGATTGAATAATTTCACAAAACCGCATAAAAAACTTTCTTTTAGCATATGCGATTGAATAATCTGAATATCTTTAATTTTACACTGTTTTATTATCTCTCTTGCAGCTTTAATTGTATTTTCCAAATGGATAATTACTATTTCAACTCCCTGTTCAACACATTTTTGGGTCAAAGGAGAGACCTTGTCCGATATAAGAAGTACTTTCCATCCCTTTTTATTTAATCCAAACATTATATTTTCAATTTGACGTTCAATCCCCCCATAACCACTATATTTTCTAACAATAGCAATACTTTTTGTTTTCATTTAAAATACCTCTATCGTCTTATTTTATCCCACACATATATCAACAACCTAATAGCATAATACCAATCTTTATTTGCACAATATATAAAAATTTGCTTCCCCTTTGGCAATTTGGATAAATATTTGTTCTCACACCAACCAGGATATTCCTTATTAAACCATTTTATATGTTGTCTAAAATCCTTCTTTTTTCTTCCTGAACGAATCATAATCATTGTCATCCCATACATAAGCTCCGAAATTGCCCGAAATTCTAATTCTTTTTCAAAACCACTAGCTGATAATTTTATCATTCGTTCGATTGTCATTGGATAAAAACCGACATCGATATTCTTACCATTTTGATTTGATAAAGATGTTTTCCTTTGAAAATAATAATAAGTCGGTGATTTAATAACGGAAATTTTTTCTGTCATAGTATACAAAGGTATAATCGTAGATATATCTTCACACCGCCAAATATTTTCTGGAAACTCTATTTTCTTCTTAATGAATAATTCTTTTTTAATCAAACGTGAGCATGCGAAAAACCGCAAATATGCAATCTTTTCTCTGTGAGAAGAAGTTGTCGAAATATCTTGTATCGAATGCACTTCCTCCACTTTTCCTGATTCATAAGCCATATAAAAGCTGTCACAGGTCACTATATCTGACGAATCCTGTATAGCAACCGTATACATTAGAGATATATAATTGTCTGTTACCCAATCATCGCTGTCGACAAACGCAAGCCATTCCCCCGTAGACGCCTCTATCCCTGTATTCCTCGCTGCCGACAATCCTCCATTTGTATCTCGTTGAATAAACCGGCAAATATGAGGATAATCTTTCGCATACTTCTTTGCTATAACAGAACTTCCATCTGCAGAACAATCATCTATCAATAAAATTTCAATATTCTTATACTTTTGCTTTATTAATGAATCTACACAACGTTTTAAGTAAGGTTCGACATTATATATAGGTACAATGACAGAAACTTTTTCTTGCATATATCAATTGCTCCTTTACAACCTTTTGAAGAAATTTTCATCTACTTTTAGAACATATACCTGTCTGTATTCTCCCTCTGCTCCATCAAAACAGATCTCTTTTGAATCATAATTCCATCTAGGATGCAGATCACAGCGAGTTTCATTCAAATATCGAATATTTGAGTATATACTTCCAATCTTCTTAATTCTTCCATCCGAAACCCTGATTAAAAATAAATGTTGTTTCCGTTTCCAATCGGGATATGTATCTGTAATGATATACTTTCCGTCTGGAGAATAGGAAGGATGTCCATCAATCGTTAATATATTCTTTCCTATTACTTCTCTTTCTTGCGACATATCATGAAGCACATGATATGCATCGCCGTCATTCACAGAATAGCAATAAGAAATAATTGTTTTATCATTTTTCCAATTATTATGAGATACCATGCCGTCGTCTAATAATAGATACATTTCATTTCCGTTAATATCACAGGTTATCAGACGATGATACGTCACCCCGTCCACGATCCATCGGTGGATAAACATAAACCGTGTTGCAGAAGGATTCAACATGATATGATTTACTTTATGATATCCGCTTTTCATTGACTCCTGCGGTTTCCACTCGGAAAGTGTCTTATAGGTAAACGGTAATTCTTCAACCGTGTTATTCTCTATATCTAATTTCCACATACACGGCATATCAGGATACATCTCATGCGAAGTTGAATCTTTTAAGTTAGAATATCCATATCCTGGACGAAAAGTATTCAATCTGGAAAAATCAAGAGTAATTGCTATCTTCCCATCTGCTGAAACCGTATAGACTGGTCTTTGCAAGACGGTCTCTGTTCCGTTTTCCAAATTATAAACAACACTGCAATATCTTCCCTCGCGAAAATCATTAAAAAGGATCCTGGATGAAAAGTCCGGTCCAAGCCATTGGAGCATACATCCCTGCTGAGAGTTCCAGACATGAGTTCTTGCTAAAATCGTCTCCTCGCCACTCATACGATCATACAATATAATTGGGGTGCTCTTCTGCGACACATATTCCTTCCCTGCATTCTCTGGAGCAAGATAAATCATATATTTCTGATCTTTACTCCAAGGCGATTTGTCATAATATCCAAAATTATGATCTCTTCCATTCGAACTAATCTGTACCAACCCAGGCATTTCTGTTTTTTTATCGCTTAATATATTTCCCGTAAATGCATATACATTCTTCATAGTACGTTTTAACCTGGGAAATCTAGTTAGCTTTTTTGCCAACAACCGAATCGCACTCATATCTTATTTCCTTACCTTTTATACCGAATATCTCTGCCAAAGCCCCCGCCCCATAACTAACATGCAATATCCAATAACACCCGCACGTCTTCAAGATTCTCCCTATATTCTTCGTTTTTTTCAAGGCAAAATAAACTGCAGCTCCAAAATACAGCAAGTACATCGCCAACAGCATCCACCGGAAGACCTCACACAAAACACCTGCAGCAATCAGAAAAATATTTGCCAATACAAAAAAGAGCGGAATCATATGACGCAAAGATATCCCTTCTCTGCTCTCACTTTTCTTCCACCCTATGATCCCCCATTTCCCATTACCGAATGCCTGTTTCATCATTCCCTTTACGTTTTCACGGGCATGGTATGTGCTCGTAACAGATGTTTCCAGATAGAATTTTCCTCCGCATCTTTTAATACGTCCATGCATATCATTATCCTGATTCCGCATGAATTCTTCATTAAAATATCCTGCTTTCTCAAAAATAGATTTCCTATACACTCCGTACGCAACCGTATCGACATAACCGGATTCTTCCGCATAACGGAATCTGGCGTTCCCGACTCCAAAAGGCGAGGACAATACATCTGCGATCAGCTTCCCCTTTTCCGTCAGTGTTTCTGTCGCAATCCGGCCTCCTGCACAGACTACGTCGGGCTTATCGTTAAGAATCTGTACACATCTTCTTATCAGATCGGGGGCAGCCTGTGCATGGGCGTCAATACGGACCACGTACTCTCCTTTGGCAGCTTTTATACCGATATTCCACCCTGATGCAAGAAGTCTTCTGGGATTCTTAAGATAACGGACCTGTACTGTCCCATGTTCTTTTTCATATATTTCTACGGCATGTTTTGCTGACTGAACTGTTCCGTCTTCGGAATTGCCGTCAATGATCAGCAGTTCAAAGCTTTCTTTTGGATAGTTCTGCTCTAGGAATGATGTGACAGCCGCCCCTATATAGCGTTCTTCATTCCGCACTACGATCATTGCCGTCACAAACGGCTGTATCTGTCCCTGACTCATGGCTTTCTCCTCTGTATGTCTATAGATTCTCCCGATACCAGTCGATCGCAAGCTTGATTCCTTCTTCAAAGCTATATTCCGGATCGTAACCCAGAAGTTCCCTTGCCTTAGAGATATCAGCGTTGCTGTGCCGGATATCCCCTGCCCTCTCCGGTCCAAACTCAGGTTCTATATCCTTTCCCAATGCTTCAGTCAGGCCATAGTAAATGTCAATGAGATATTCTCTTGCACCGAACGCAATATTATAAGCTTCTCCTGCCGCCCTTTTCGGTGCAAGGCAAGCCCTTAGATTTGCTTCGATCACATTATCGATATATGTGAAATCCCTTGACTGTCTGCCGTCTCCATGAATCGTCGGCGCCTTATCATTCAGCAGTAATTTCAAAAACTTAGGGATAACCGCCGCATAAGCGCCGTCTGGATCCTGACGGCGTCCGAATACATTAAAATACCTCATTCCAAAAGTCTCCAGACCATAGAATTTTGTATACATACGTGCAAATTCCTCATCCGCACGCTTTGTTAACGCATACGGCGAGAGAAGATTTCCTTCTCTTCCTTCTTTCTTAGGCAGATTCGGCTCGTCACCATACACAGAACTTGAAGAAGCGTATACGAATTTCTTTACATCGGATAATCTAGCAACCTCCAGCATATTTACCGTACCTATAATATTGTTATCCGCATAAAATAAGGGCATCTCGATACTTCTCGGGACACTTCCCCAAGCCGCCTGATGCAGGACATAATCTGCCCCTTCGCACGCTTTTTTGCAAGTTTCAAGGTCTTTGATATCGCCCTTGATGAATTCATAATTCGGATGATCCATAAACATCTCGATATTCTTCTCTTTCCCGGTAGAGAGATCATCCAGGCAACGCACCCGATATCCCTTAGAAAGTATCGCCTCACAGAGGTTTGACCCTATGAACCCGGCGCCTCCTGTGACAAGGAATAAAGAATCCTCCGGGAATTTTAACTGCTGATAACTCATATTTCCTATCTCCTTTTCAATGTTTCTTGATGTACTAGAATCTCCAATACAGATATCCGTCTTCTCCATATTCCTTTTTATCCAGCACTCCCTTGATGTCTAACAAGACCTTCCTTTCTCCGTCTTTATATAATCCTGAAAGGCTTTTCTTAGACATTCCAAGGAACTCATCGTGCGCCACTGCAATGATCACCGCGTCCATATCGTGGATCGATCCGAAATCAGTAAACGCAATATCATATTCCCGCTTTGCTTCTTCTGCGTCAGCTACCGGATCCGCAATGAGCGGATGGATCCCATATTCCCTCAGCTCATTCACAATATCGATCACACGTGTATTCCGTGTATCCGGGCAATTCTCTTTGAATGTAAATCCCAACAGCGCAACCCTTGCATCCCGGACTCTCTTGTCTGCCCTGATAAGGTTCTTTACCAGATTTTCCGCCACATATTTCCCCATATCATCATTAATACGCCGCCCGCTCAATATGATCTGGCTATGATAACCCAATTCTTCCGCCTTATAAGTCAGATAGTACGGATCCACACCAATGCAGTGTCCGCCGACCAGTCCGGGACGGAAATTCAGGAAATTCCATTTCGTACCGGCTGCCTCTAATACTGCTTTTGTATCAATGCCCATCTTGTTGAAGATGATCGACAATTCATTCATAAATGCAATATTGATATCCCTCTGGCTGTTCTCAATGACCTTAGCCGCTTCCGCTACCCGGATGCTCTCGGCACGGTGTACTCCTGCGTCCACCACCAGTTCATAGACCTTCGCAACCGCATCTAATGTCTCATCATCCATTCCCGATACAATCTTCGTGATCGTCTCCAACCTGTGAATCTTATCACCCGGATTGATCCTCTCCGGCGAATACCCCACTTTAAAATCTTTTCCGCAGACAAGCCCTGACTCCCGCTCCAAGATCGGGACACAGATCTCCTCCGTTACGCCCGGATAAACCGTAGACTCGAATACTACGACGCTTCCAGAAGACAAGTGTCTTCCTACGATCTGACTTGCTCCCTCTACCGGCGTAAGATCTGGAGTATGGTCATCATTTACCGGCGTAGGTACGGCAACAATGAAGAACTTCGCTTTGTCAAGATCATTTTCGTCACTGGTAAACATAACAGTGGTGTCTCCAATTACCTTGTCTCCCACTTCCTTTGTCGGGTCAATGCCATTTTTATACAAATTAACTTTTTCCTTATTCAGATCGAAACCAATTACGTCTATTTTCTTTGCAAATGCAACTGCGATCGGCATTCCTACATATCCTAATCCTACTAATGCAACTTTTTCTTCTTTTCCGATGATCCGTTCATATAACCCCATGCTGTCTGTACTCCTTTATCACTTTAAAATTTTACGAAAATACACTTATTACTGTCTTTAACATGATTTTTATCTCATGAAACAGGCTGAATTTCCTTATCTCATCCAGATTCCAATCCATTTTTTGGGGAAGTATTTCTTTTCTGTATACTTCATCTACATCAACCGCAGCTTTCAGCACATTGTCTTCATCCTTATATGCTATGCTTGCCATGGATGTCACCCCTGCCGGCAAAAGCAGCGTTGCTTTCATTTCATCTGTATACACGTCAACATATTTTTTTACCTCCGGCCTGGTTCCGACAAAGCTCATGTCACCGGTCAATATATTGAATAACTGAGGGATCTCATCCAACCTGATTTTTCTTATCTTTCTGCCTACTTTTGTAATTCTTATATCATTCTGTGCGGTAACCAACGTACCGATCTTATCCGCATTTATTACCATTGTCCTGAACTTGAAGATACGGAATATTTTCCCATATTGCGTTATCCTCTCCTGCTTGTAGAAGACAGGACCTTCACTGTCCGTCTTGATCCAGACAGATATGACCAGAAATACCGGAATAAAAATAATGATCATAAAAATAGATAAAACAATATCAAAAAAACGTTTTAGCACCAAACTAAAACGTCTTTTCTGCAAAATATCATAATATTTTCTTACCGCTTCATTCTGCATGAACTCTGGAATATCATCCCAATCTCTAAACTGCATAACTCATGTTCTCGCATTCCCTCAAAACTTTCGTCACCATTCTGACAACATACTCCACGTCTTCATTTTCCAGACAAGTATGCAGCGGCAGCGTGATCTCATTCTCATACTGCCGAAACGCATTCGGATAATCCTTGATATCGAATCCCATCTTCTTATAAGCCGTCATCATCGGCAACGGTTTATAATGCACATTCGACGCCACACCCTGCCCGGCAAGTTCACGGATCATACGATTTCTTATCTCTTCCGATATTCCTGGAATCCGTATCAAATACAGATGTCCGCATGATGCCTGTCCGTTTTCAGAATGCTCCAGTACCTTCGCTCCCAACGGTCGGAACGCCGAATCATACCGTCTGATGATCCTCCTCCTCTTCGCCAATATCTCCGGATACCTCTGCATCTGCCTTATCCCGATCGCCGCCATGATATCCGTCATATTCCACTTATAAGCCGGTTCCACGATATCATATTCCCAGGCTCCAAGCTTCGTCTTCGCCAACGCGTCCTTTGACTGTCCATGAAGCGACATCAGCATAAACTCCCGATAGACCCAGTCATCATCCACTCCATCAATGGTTCTCCATGTGATCGCCCCGCCCTCGGCAGTCGTAAGATTCTTTACCGCATGAAAAGAAAAGCTGGTAAAATCTGCGATATTCCCGCACATTTCCCACTCTCTGTTAATCTTCCTCTTCGAGCCGAACGCGTGCGCACTATCCGCGGCTACAACAATTCGTCCTATCGCTTCCTGAATCTCATTTTCTGGACGGAACAACGTCCTCTTTCTCTCCACGATCTCGAAGATCCTCTGATAATCACAGATCACCCCTCCGAGATCCACCGGAATGATCACCTTCGTCTTCTCCGTGATCGCCTGTTCCAGCGCGTCATAGTCCATCTCATAGCTGCCGCGCGCCACATCTACCAGCACAAGCCTTGCCCCCACATGACATACCGGGCTTGCCGATGCCGTATATGTATAGGCGGATGTGATAACTTCATCCCCTTCGCCCACGCCTAAGAACCTTAAGACTGCCTCCATACATGCCGTAGCCGAATTCAGCGCCGCCGCCCGCTTCGTCCCGCAATACGCGGCGATCTTCCTTTCAAATTCCTTCGTCCTGGGTCCTGTGGTGATCCATCCGCTTTTGAGCGTCCGTATCACTTCCGCTATCTCCAGATCTGTAATATCCGGCGGCGAAAACGGAATCTCTCTCTTCTCCATATCACGCTTCCCTCCTATCTATTTCCAACTGTGCGGTTGCCGCCTACGGCTATCCCGCCATGGTCTCTCTCTTCTTCCCCACCATCTCAATCCCAAGATGTATCACCGTCTTCCGGTTCATAAATTCAACCTCAACCTTCGCGATCCGCCTGTGAAGATCGATCTTCCTGATATATCCTTCCATGCTTTTAAGCGGTCCAGACAGTATGGTGATCACATCATCCTCCGATACTGACACCTGGGACAGACCCACTTCCATTCCATCCCCCGCCGTCCGCATGATCCGCGTCAGCCATTCTACTTCCTCCTTGGAAAGTGGAATGAACTGCTCAGCATCCTTCCCCAGCATTCTTGTAAATGCCGGCACATGCTTAAGCTCCTGATACAACTCCTTAACGGAATCGCTCACAACAAATACATACCCGGGGAGCAGCTTCTCATGCAGCTCTCTCCACTCTCCCCGCAGCTTCTTTTTCATATGACGCATCGGGTGAAAACAGCGGTCATACAGTTTCCGGTCAACCACCACATTGATCTGTTCCTCCGCCCGTTCTTCCATCCCCGATGCAACCTGTATCACATAATACACAGCCATCCTCCAACTTTATCTGCATATCCGCGCATAAAGAAAAGCATTCCCCCTTAAAAGAGCATGCTTCGCCATCCGTGCCCATGGGAAATGCCCCACTGCCACAGTGCCGTCTGGTACTTTCATTCATTTCCCAGACGCCGGATATGTCATACTTTCCTCAAACCCTCGTGCCCATGCTGCGAGAATTTCTCTATAGTAATCCTAAGTCTTCGATACGATCTCCAATCCCACCTGCACCCGCCGCCTCTCTCCAAGCATTGGCAACTCTAAAAATGCTCGACGCTTATGGCGATCGATCTTACATATATATCTTTCTTTTCCTACCAGGGGACCGGAATAAATCTTTACTTTTGACCGTTCGATCACACCCTCTGACATTTCTATAGTCTGTTCTTTTCCGCCAAAAGTCTTCAGAAATTCCACTTCCGAATCCGATAGCGGGACTGCTTTATCCGCCGTTTCCAGAAGCTTCGTCCTCCCCTTGATACGGACCAGCTCATCGCTCAATCTGTCAGCCTCATCCGTGACCATAAAAACATATCCCGGGAACAAAGGCTTCTCCTGTATAACCCACTCTCCCCGAATATGCTTCTTCTCTTCATAGTAGAAAACATAACAATTCTTGACCAGGTCAGAAGACAGCTTCTCCTGGCATTGCCGCCGGACACTCTCTTCTTCGCCCTGTCGGACCTGTACAACACACCACATATCTGTGCTCCTTATCCTTCCGGCTTCTTGTTGACTGCCTGCAATTTTACTCTTAATTGCTTTTCAAAAATGTAATGAAGTACTATACTTCATTACATTTTTTATAAAGAAAAATATGTATGAAATTCATTTTTCTACGTTATATTACCATGCAAAAAAGCATTTGTCAACAATTTGGGGGATTATGCGAAGGTTTCTAATAGCATTTCTGGAAGTTTTTTCACAAAAAAATATGCAAATTGGGGATAAAGTTATTGCCTGTCCAACCAAAACAGAAAAATTTAAAGAGATTTTCATTTCATCGCCGTCAAAATTCTGGTCAAAATTCCGAGGGATTCATTATTAGATGATATGCTATTTTGCTGCTGAGAAATTGAATTATGCGCCGTCAAAATTCTAGTCAAAAAAATCGACTCCTTATAAAATAGGGGCCGATTATCATTTTGTAATGAAGTATAGTACTTCATTACATTGCTAAGCTATTAGAATTTTCTATATCAACTTTCAGTTTAAAGACCAGAAGTCTGCACCCAGCCCCCTGGTCTTCCCTTATCATTCATCTGCTCACTTTTCAGAGCATCCACCCTTCAGCCGCATCCACCAGCGCGCTCTGGTAACTGATCTTCCCGACCGACTCCTCAGCCACGACATCCCGTCGTCCGACCTCCGAATCGTTCAGATAATATATCGCCTCCCCGATCTTATCTCCCTTTTTGACAGGCGCCTCCAGCTTCTTCTTCATAACTACCTTCCGCTTCATTCCTTTCAGATCCGCCCCTGTGGTGTCGATATATGTAAATGGCTCCTTCTGCGCCGCTTCGACATTTCCCTTCACACCTCTTGCGATCTTCACAGGTTTTATCGGTTTTACCGCATCCTCCTGGTACTTATTACATTTCCCGAAACCATAATTACAGAGAGCAATCGCATCCCTGACACGAGCCTTGCTGTCTTCCGCTGCCATAATGACTGCAATCAGCTCTGTATCATCCTTCTTCGCCGTTGCCGATACACAGAACTTCGCCTTGCTGGTCGACCCCGTCTTAAGCCCTGTCGCATATTCATACTGCCGAATCAGCTTATTCGTGTTGGACAGCCCGAACTCCGACGAACCCTTCTTGGTCGTATGGGTGATATTTTCCATCCAGATTGTACAGTAATCATGGATCTGCGGATACTTGGTGATCAGCTCCCTTGACATCAGTGCAATATCCCTCGCCGTAGTCAGATGACCGTCCGCATCCAGCCCGTTACAGTTTATAAATTGTGTATTGGCCATTCCAAGCCCCTGCGCCCTCTGGTTCATCTGCGCCACAAACTCTTCCTCATTGCCGCAGATATGTTCTGCCATTGCCACACATGCGTCGTTTCCATAAAGTAGACCGACTATTTTTAACGCCACACAAATAACCAGACGCATACAATATATTGATAAAATAATCAAAAAATTTTAAGAAAATACACAAATAAGCTTTACATCACACCGATTATATAGTATAATACAATTAATTTAAATCTCCTTCCCAAAAGGGCACACTGTTTGGTTGGTTTTAATCAAGACTTTGTGCCCTCGCCTGTTTTATTTTCATAGACAGCGGTTCGGTTGGGCGGCCGGAATTTGTAATATATATTCACCGACCCGTCCTCATTGACTTCTATTTTTTCAATCAGTTCCACGACTATCTCCCTCGTAAGCTCCTCCACTCCAATATAATTTTCAAACCTCTTAAGCCAGTCATCTTCTTTCATATCCGCACATTTACGCTCCGAATCCTGTTCCTTCATATTTCTGTAATTTTCCTTCAGATCGGCAATATCCCTCTCGAATTCTCTGACATAGGACAAATACTCTTCCTTTGAGATCAGTTCATCCATATAATTCTGATAGGTCTTACGCTTATATACTTCCCTGCGCCTTAGCTCTCTTTCCATACCTTGAAGCCGGGCCTCATAATCCTTTTTACTTCCTTTTTCACACTCAGCTCTTACCTGCTCCAGATACGTGATATCCTTCGGAGTCAGGATCCTTTCTGCTTCCTCCTTAAGGGAACGCAGCACGGCGCGGCACAGCCCTTCATAGTTGACCGCATGGCTTCGGCAGCAGTCCTTTCCCTGCGTCTTATATGTCTTACAGCAATATCCCTTGAACCTGCGGCTTCCTCTGCGCTCATATGTCTTCACCATAGCATGTTTACAATCCGCACAGATCAGTACCCCGGCAAATATCGATATCTCCCCTCCGCCGTTTACCTGCTTCGTACGGAGTTTCTGCCTCTCCTGTACCTTTCTGAACGTATCCTGATCGATGATCGCCTCATGCATATCCTCAACCCTGATCCATTGTTCCTTTGGCTGTCTGATATGCTTCTTATCCTTGTAGGAGATATTCCGATACTTATTCTGCACGACGCTCCCGATATATACTTCATTGTTCAATATGGTATGTATGGTCTGATACGACCATCTTCCGGTAGTCTCGCACTCATGAGCATTCCGGTAGTTGATACCAAGGATCTTCCTCTTATACAGAGTGGGGATCAGCACGCCCTCCCCTGTCAAAAGCTTCGCGATCCTTGCTTTCCCATATCCTTTAAGATAGAGCTTATAGATTCTTCGTACAACGTCTGCCGCGTACGCATCCTCCACCAGATGGTTGCGGTCTTTGGGATCCTTCACATATCCGTACGGACAGGATGCGCCGAGATACTGGCCGTTTCTCATCTTTGCCCGAAATGCGCTCCTAATATTCTTAGATAAGTCCTCACAGTACCATTCATTCACCAGCCCATTGATCTGCCGCGATTTCTTATTGTTGGAATCGGCGGTATCCGCCCCGTCAACCACCCCGATAAACCGGATGCCGAGATTGGGAAAATCATGATGCAGATATCTCTCAATATGCTCCAGGTTGCGGGAGAATCTGGACTGCGATTTGGCGATCACAACGTTGAATCTGCCAAGCTTCGCATCCGTCAGCATTCTCTCGAATTCCGGCCTCGTGTCAAAAAGCCCGCTCTCATCGTCATCAGAATAGACATCTACGATCTGGCAGTCATGTGCAAGCGCATAGTCTGTCAGCAGAAGCCTCTGATTCTGGATGCTGGCGCTGTCGTCTCCCTTCGTCAGCTTATCTTTGTCCTCCTTTGACAGCCGAAGATACAGTGCTGCTTTTGTCTTCTCCTCCATAACCTCTCTCCCTCCCGTTCGCGCCGGTCTAATCATGCAGCCTCATAACAGCTTCCATGCACGAAACCAGCGTCTTCGTCCCATATATCACCCGCGCGGTCTTCACAATTCCCGCCTTTGTTCCTTTTTCCTGCGGTCCTTTTTCCGTCTCTTTTTGTACATTTTGCACATTTTGCGCACACCAACCTCTCTCTTGGCACAGGCAATCCTTTTTTGCGTCATTTTTGCCGCACACCAGCTTCTCTCCTGACTCAGCAACCCATTTTTATTAATCTATGCTCAGTACACCTTCCTTAATTACTTTTCCGTCAAGAAACCTGCAAACCAAACCACAGGAATATCTGGTAATTACATCAGAATATGTTATAATGTAAGAAATGCTAAGAACGAAGGTGGAACCGTGAATATCAAAGAATATGAGAAAATACTGCGCTCGATCCCGTCTACCGGAATCTTCATTATCCGTGAGGACGATCATACTATATTACATTATAATGAACGGGTACGCGAGGTGGCTCCCCATATTAAAAAGGGAATGCCCTGCCAGAAGCTCGGCAGCCACTCCTGCGCGAACTGCCCGCTCCTGACTATTGGGGACAAGCAAGAGAACCAGACTATCAACTACAACAATATATTCGGAGAGATGGTCGATATCATAGCCGTTCGGACACTGTGGGAGGATAAGATTCCCGCGTTTATCATCATGGTGGCGCCGCATACGCAGTCCATCAGCAATACCTATCACAAGATTCTCCGGGTCAATCTCTCAGAAGACCGCTATGAAGTAGTGAAGATCAACCCGGAAGACCGGGCATTCGGTTATGGAACAGACATCTTCTCGAGCTGGCTTGGTCAGTTCATCTACAATGGCGGCATCCACCCGGACGATATGAATAATTTTATCTCCTTTACCCGCCCGGAGCATATGATAAGCGCCTTAAAGTCCGGCAAGAAATCCTTAAGCTGCTGTTACCGCAGACGCTCCGGCGATGATTACCGCTGGAATCTGATGGAAGTTGTTCCAGACCCCGATCCGGCAAGCGAAGACCTGTTCGTTTTCCTATACGTCAAGGATGTACACGACATCCTGCAGGAGAGCCTGGAGCTTGATGATGCCAGCCTGCGCGTTCAGGAAGTCATCCGAACCCTGGGTGAACAGAACTTCGGAATATACGGAATCGATCTGGATACAGGGGAGGCGAACCTTGTCCGTGAGAATGGACATACTCATACCGGCTGGAAATCCTGGACTGTACAGTGGAACGAGATCATGAGTTCCCGTCTGCTCAAGCAGATTCATCCCACAGACAGGGACAAATTCTGTCACAGCTTCTCTTTGGACGGCCTGCGCCAGACCAAGGACACTTCCGTTGAGAAAGCGGATATGCTCTGCCAGTGGCGCGGAGAAGAAGATCACGAATACCGCTATATGGCAGTGATCGCTTACTTCGGCCAGAACCACGGCACCAAGAATTACACGATCCTGGCGCTGCAGAATGTAGACAAGCGTGTGCGCCAGGAACATACCCTTACGCTCAGAGATATGCAGCTTGCGGCGATCCTTAAGTCCCGTTACAGTGTCATGACTACCGTTTATCTGGAGAACGGCCAGTGTGAGCGGGTCTGGATCAATGAAGACAGCAAGATGCAGAACAGTTTTTCCGGCAATTATCATCAGTATTTTCATAATCTGCTGGAAACAACCGTTAATCCCGAGGATGCGCACATCTTCCAGAAGGTCATGAGTCCGGAGCATCTGTATCAGAAGGCGGCCGATACTAGAGACTATTCCGAAGAGATCTGTCAATACCGCATCCTGGGAACCTCTCTGCGATGGATGGAACAGCATGTGATCTACGCCCGTCAGGGGAATCGGATGTCCGTCAATATCCTGGGTCGGGACATTACCCGGGAAAAGCTTGAAGAAGAGATTCGCCTGAAAGGCGAACAGGAACAGGCCGACATTATCCGTTCCTTAAGCGGCATGTTCTTCGCGACCTATTATGCGGATCTGGAGCAGGATTTTTTCCGCAGCGTAACACAGCAGCTTCCTGAAGTCAAGAAGGCTCTGGACAATGAAGTCGACTATGAGACCGGTCTTCGAATCTATGCCGAGGCCTTCGTCCATCCAGACGACCGCGAAGAATATCTTAAGGTTCTCAGCACTCAGAATCTTAAGAAGAAGCTTAGCCGGAAGAACCCTTATGTAACCCTTGCATACCGCAAGCTCCCGGAACAGCCTGTGACAAGGCCGGAAGAATACGGTTGGATCCGCAGCACGGCCGTACTGTCTCAGACAGACGCAGACGGCAAGGCACGCTCCATCGTCTATGCCGCACAGGACGTAACGGAGAGTAAGCGCAAGGAGATGCGGGAACAGCAGGCCCTACAGGCAGCATGCGAAGCCGCCGACCAGGCCAATGCATCCAAACGGAACTTCCTCTCTTGTATGAGCCATAATGTACGGACTCCGATGAACGGCATTATCGGCATGCTTAAGATCGCGTCTGACCATCTGGAAGATCACATCCGGGTACAGGATTGTCTCAGCAAGGCGTCTTTATCCAGCCAGCAGCTTCTCTCGACGCTTAATGAGATTCTCGATATCAGCCAGATCGAGTCCGGGAATTTTAAGCTGGAAGCCGAAGCATTCTGCCTGTCGGATCTGATGCAGGAGATCAGCGAAGCCGTTCTCCCCGACGTCCGCGCGAAGAACCTTACGCTTAAGGTCAACCCTATGCAGGTGGTGCACGAAGAGATTCTCGGAGACCGGATGCGCCTGCAGCAGATGATCATGAATATATTATGGAATTCAGTCAACTATACCCTCGTCGGCGGCACACTTGAGATATCCGTAACCGAGCATGAGTCAAACGAGCATGGCTGCAGCTCTTACAATTTCGTTTTCCGTGACAGCGGGATCGGCATAGAGGAAGAATTCATTCAGCATATTTTCGAACCTTTCAGCCGTGCAGACGATCCTAATGTCAGCCGGATCGACGGAGTCGGCCTGGGTATGACGATCGCCCAGAACATTGCCCGCATGATGGGCGGAACGATCAGTGTGAAGAGCAGATTCGGAGAAGGAAGTCAGATTACCGTAACCGTAATCCTAAGGCTCCAGGCTTCGTCTGAGATATCCGACAGTCTGCCGTCTGAGACATCCGACACACCTGCCGGCGTCTCTTTTTACGGACGCAGGATTCTTCTTGTGGAAGACAACGAACTTAATCAGGAGATTGCCATGGAACTGATAGGCGAGCTTGATGCGATGGTAGAATGTGCCGCAGACGGCAGAAAAGGCCTTCAGCGCTTCGCGGAGATGCCCGCAGGATATTATGATATGATCCTTATGGATATACAGATGCCCGTAATGAACGGTTTCGACGCCACACGCGCGATCCGTAAGCTTCCGCGCGCCGATGCCGCAACCATCCCTATCATCGCCCTGTCCGCCAATGCTTCCGTGGAGGACATGACGGCAAGCCATGAATCGGGAATGAACGGGCATATCGCCAAACCGCTGAATATCCCACAGTTGATCGAGCGCATGGGTTATTGGCTGAAAGAACGATAAGAAACCGGGGGAACCTGTTATCTCAACAGATTCCCCCTTAGATACTTTTCCCATATCTGATATCCTCTATTCTACTTTTATTATACGCCGCACATGCGTCATTGGCGCTCGCCACAGAGATACACTTAATAAGCGTATCAACTGTCTGCACCTCCCCCGGCTCTAAAAACACCTGTGAGCCTCCCATCGACGCCGCATACTCTGACGTAGTAACCTGATCCTCCAGCTTGATCTTCCCGTCCTTTAGCGCATCGAAGATCAGCAGCAGCGTCATAATCTTCGTAACGCTTGCCGGGGGCCGCTTGGTATCCGCATCCTTATCATAGATCACCTGCCCAGTAGAGGCTTCCATCAAAACCGCAGACGGCGCGCTTACCGCCAAGCTCCCTGCGCTCCCGTCTCCTGTTGGTTCTTCCGCTTCCCCGGTTTCCTCCTGCGCGTCCGCTTCCTCCTGCGTACCTGTCTCTGCTTCCTCCTGTACGTTTGCCTCCCCCTGTGTTTCCTCTTCTTCCCGCGCATCCGCATCTTCCTGTTCCTGCGTCCCTGTATCCGTATACAGAATCGGCTCCCGCACCTGCATCGCGTACACCGGCTGCACACATAACAGGACGCTGCATAAAACTGCCACAATTTTTTTCATACACTGGCTCCTTGTTAGTCTGTTATTATTATTACTATTGTAATATGAATCATTGTAAAATATACCAATTGAGGTGTACCCAACTGAAAAAGAACAGGCGTCGCAGCCTGCTCTCATAGAAATGTCCCCCTGCCCGGGTTATGTAGAAAACGGAATGCTTATTATGTAGTTCCGTTTGATGAATGGGAAAGAACACCCCATCAGAAGCATTCGCATTTTTCTTCTTCGAAAATTCTCTCATGTAACTCTGTAAATATCATAACACTTTTTATCGGATACCGCAACAATTTGTCTGATTTTATTGAAAAACCGTGCTACTTATATTGACAATTTTTTACATATTCTCCCACAAATCCAGTACAAGATCCATACATGAAATTTGGGACAGACAGGTTCGAAAACCCATTTGCCCCAATTTCATTCAAAAGCCTGTTAAGACTTCCTGCAGTGATCCGAAAGATCCGCTGTTATTTGCCAGCCATCTGCTTTTCCTGCTGCTCGATCATCTTCTTAACCATATAACCGCCGACAGAACCGTTCTGTCTGGAAGTCAGGTCGCCGTTGTAACCATCTGTAAGCGGTACTCCCAACTCGTTTGCCACCTCATATTTGAACTTGTCTAATGCTCCCTTAGCCTCTGGTACGGCTGCTCTGTTTGATGAACTTGTCATAATTGTCTCCTCCTTTTTGTAACTTGAATTGTACCTTTCTTTTTGGTACACCGATAGTATATGGAGGATTCAGATTATTACACTGGAAGTTGTTTCATAATCTGGAAGATTCTTCACCCAGTCATTTTCAGTTTCTAAAAGTTCATCCGCAGCCTCATTGGCCATCTGAAGGATCTTCGCGTCCTGATACACGTCGCCAAGCCGGAAATCCATCAGTCCGCTCTGTCGGATACCGAACAGATCGCCCGGCCCGCGAAGCCTCAGATCTTCACTGGCAATCTTGAATCCGTCGTTAGATTTATTTAAAATAGAGAGACGCTCTTTCGTCTCCTTCGACTTCGAACCGCTCATGAAGATACAATAGGACTGATGACTTCCTCTTCCGACCCTTCCGCGAAGCTGATGGAGCTGAGCCAACCCAAACCGTTCCGCATTTTCGACCATCATCACCGCCGCGTTAGGCACGTCGATCCCTACTTCGATGACAGTTGTCGACACCAGGATCTGAATCTCATTTCTCCCAAAACGATCCATGATATCGTCCTTCTCGGTCTGCCGCATCTTCCCGTGCAGATACGCCACACAGATTCCGTCTCCCATCTCGCTCTGTAGCATGGATGCATAGTCGATGACATTCTCCGCCTCTATGCTCTCGCTCTCCTCGACCATGGGACAGATCACATAACACTGCCGCCCTTCTGCCACCTGCTTCTTCATGAATGTATATGCCGTCTGACGATACCCTGTGTCCACCACACAGTTTTTGATGGGCAGACGGTTTGCCGGAAGCTCGTCGATCACGGATATATCAAGATCTCCATACAAGATAATGGCAAGCGTCCTTGGAATGGGCGTCGCGCTCATGACCAATACGTGGGGCACACCGCCCTTCCTGGCAAATGCTTCTCTTTGCTTCACACCGAATCTGTGCTGCTCGTCCGTCACCACAAGAGCCAGACAGTCGTAATTCACCGCACCCTGGATCAGCGCGTGAGTACCGATGATGATCTTCGCATACCCGCACTCGATCCGGTCATAGGCCCTGCGCTTCTCCTTTGCCGTCATGGACCCGGTCAGAAGAACTACCTTAATCTTGATACCGTAAGTCTCGAATAAACTCGTGACAGATTCATAATGCTGTCTTGCCAGCACTTCTGTAGGCGCCATCATCGCCCCCTGATATCCGTTCAGCGCCGCAGTCATCAGGGCAAGAACCGCCACGATCGTCTTGCCGGAGCCCACGTCACCCTGCACCAGCCTGGACATAGCTGTATCGCCGGATATATCCCTTAAGATCTCCGTCCAGACCTTCTGCTGCGCATTCGTCAACTGATAAGGAAGGCCTTGTACGAAGGCTTCCACCTCCGGCTTCATCTCCATTCTATATTCATTCGCAAGTTTTTCATTTTTATCCTTAAGCTTGCGTATGGACAGAATGAATGCCAGAAATTCCTCGAATACCAGACGCTCTCTGGCGTGATAGAACACTTCCTTATCCTCCGGGAAATGAATTCCGCGCACCGCATAATTATATTCTGCCAGTCCATACTTAAGCCGGAGTCTGCCGGGCAGGCTGTCCGCCGCAAGATCCATCCCGTCCAAAGCCTGCCGGACCGCCTTCATCACCGCATTATTGGTAAGGCCTGAAGTCAGGCCGTAGAGCGGCTGCAGCGTATTCAGCCTGTCGGCGTACTTCTCGCTTGGATAGAACATCTCCGGGTGCTCCATCACCAGGCCGTCCCTTCTTCGCAGCACTCTTCCCCGCAGGGTAAGCGAACCGCCCTTGGCAAATGTACTCCGAAGGAATGGCATACGGAACCAGATCACCTTAAGCGTCCCGGTGAGATCCTTCAGATACAGCGTCGTCACCTGCATCTTCGCGGTGCCCGACACCTGTACCCTTCCATAGATCGCGCCGCTAACCGTCTGCGTCCGCCCTTCCTCCAACTCGCTTACAGGAATCGGTTCTTCATAGACGTCATACCCTCTGGGATAGTACCGGATCAGGTCGCCCACCGTACTGACGCCGACTTTCTCGAACAATCTCTGAGTCTTTTCACCGATTCCTTTCAGTTCCTTGATACTCGTCTTATCTATCATAGTTACTCGACTGCGAGAACATAATAATAGATCGGCTGTCCGCCAAAATGCGCATCCACATCCAGATCCGGATAGATCTCCTCAATCTGTGCGATAAACCGCTCGGCGTCCTCTTCCTTCACTTCCTCGCCGTAATACAAGCTGATCAGTTCAGAATCCTCATCCACAAGCTGCGCAAGCAGTTCCTTCGTCGTCTCTTCCACACTTCTGCCTACCGCAAGGATCCCCGCATCGCCGATCCCCATGATATCGCCCTCATGGATCTCCTTATCATCAATGTGCGTATCCCTGACCGCATAGGTAACCTGACCGGACTTCACATTCTTGATGCCTTCCAGCATCGCTTCCTCATTCTCCTTCACACCGGCTTCCGGCACGAAATTAATGATCGCCGTAATGCCCTGAGGAACCGTCTTCGCAGGGATCACCACGATCTCCTTATCCTCTACCAACGCCTTCGCCTGATTCGCGGCAAGCACGATATTCTTGTTATTCGGAAGGATAAATACACAATCCGCGTTCACCTGGTCGATGGCATTGAGCATATCCTCCGTACTGGGATTCATGGTCTGGCCGCCCTCAATGATATGGTCGACCCCAAGCTCCTTGAAGATCTCGTTCATCCCTTCCCCGATGGACACCGCGATGAATCCCATCGGCTTCCTTGGTTCATCACTCTTCTTAGCCAGGCTCTCCGACTCCTTCTTTGCCGCTTCCTGCGCCGCGATCTTCTCGGCGTCACGGATCAGCTTCTCCTGATGCTCCTCACGCATATTGTCGATCTTCATACGCGACAGCTGACCGTACGTAAGCGCCCTCTGGATCGCAAGCCCCGGATCGTTGGTGTGCACATGCACCTTCACCACGTCTTCATCCGCGACACAGACGATAGAATCTCCGATCGAAGACAGATACTCCTTGAAATCCTGCTCATTCTCGTCCGTGAATTCCTTCTCCGTCAGGATGATGAACTCCGTACAGTATCCGAACTTGATGTCCGCCGCCTCGCCCGCATCAGAAGCCGTAATCTTCACGCCGGTTCCCGCTCCCGGAGCGATCGCGCTGTAGTCCACCTCTTTCCCAAGGAATGCGTCATAAGCTCCCCTGATCACTTCCACAAGACCCTGGCCGCCGGAATCAACAACCCCGGCTTCCTTAAGTACCGGAAGCATATCCGGCGTCTTCTCAAGCACCTCCTCGGCATGACGGATCACTTCTGGAAGAAATACCTCCAGATCGTCCGTCTCCTCCGCCATCTCGGCCGCCTTATCCGCGATACCGCTTGCCACCGTAAGGATCGTCCCTTCCTTCGGCTTCATGACCGCCTTGTACGCCGTATCCCTCGCCCTTGCGCAGGCCGCCGCAAGACCTCTCACGTCGATCTGCTTCTCCTCGCGGATCGACTTGGTGAAGCCTCTTAGAAGCTGTGACAGGATCACGCCGGAATTCCCCCTTGCACCCCGCAGGGAACCAGAAGAGACCGCCTTCGCAAGCTCCTTCATATCAGGCTTCTCAAGCGCCGTCACTTCCTTTGCCGCAGCCATGATCGTAAGCGACATATTCGTCCCCGTATCCCCGTCTGGTACCGGGAATACGTTCAGTTCATTGATATATTCTTTCTTCGCCTCAATATTCTGTGCACCTGCCAAGAACATCTTCGCAAGCATATCCACATTAATCGTCTTCGTAGCCACTTCTTATGTTCCTCCTTAACTTAATCGATGACTTTAACGCCTTCAATGTAGATATTGATCTTATCTACCGGCATCCCTGAAAATTCTTCTACTTTATATTTTACATTGCTGATCAAATTCTCAGTCACGGCTGAAATACTCACACCATATGCGACAACAATATGAAAGTTGATACTGATATGGTTCTCATCCGATATCGCTACCTTGATCCCCTTCGTCAGGCTCTCTCTCTTAAGCAAATGCACCAGCCCGTCCTTCATATTCACCGCAGCCATTCCTACTATACCAAAACATTCCACTGCAACGGTTCCTGCGTACTTCGCTACCACTTCCGGATCGATCGTAACGATTCCAAGATCCGTACTCATACATCCTTTCATATCTGAAACCTCCTGTCATCCTTCTGAACTATGGTACACTAGAGATATTATACCCTTTTTTTCCATATATTACAACAAATAAAAACTCAGATCTCGAAATGAAATCTGAGTTTTAATCTTCCCTATGCACGCTCAACTTTTCCTGACTTTAAGCAAGAAGTACAAACATACATCTTCTTTGTTCCACCATTCTCCGTCTTAACACGAACTGACTTAACGTTTGATTTCCACATCTTTGGTGTCTTTCTATGAGAGTGGCTTACATTGTTCCCAAAGTGAGCACCCTTTTCACAAATAGCACATTTAGCCATGACTGCACCTCCTAACGCTCCATATATAGTCTGACAAGCAGACTCACAACACTAGTATCTTAACAGATGGAAAGAAGAATTGCAAGCATTATTTGTGCTTTTTCAGGTTTTTTTGGAAATTAACTGAGAACCTCGGTGAACATATTCTTCCCCTCCAAGCCCTAACCCGGTTCCACCATTGGTCTTTCATAACACTATTAGCAACAAAACAAATTATATCCCGCCAGTATGCACAATATGATACACAGCACCTCTACGAACGTGTTCGGCAGGATCAGAGCCAATATCATCCCCACCGCCACACAGAACAGGGCAAATCCTACTACCCGCTTCATCCCTGCCACCCTTGCCTCTGTTTTCTATATCATATGTGCATACTCCTGTAAAAATGCGTAAATCCTGCGCCGTATCAGATCTATTCCGCGAAATCCTCATCATCCGCACGGTCCAGGATGTCCACCACATCCTCCTCCGTCATCTTGTCTTCCTTCTTAGACCCAAACCGGTCGATTACATCCGGCACCATATCCAGGATCTTCGTCATGGTATCCTGATTCTTGACATTCACGAGCTTCGTGTGTCCGTTCTGAATTACAAGCACCGCACTTGGCGTCATCTTACCTCCAAGTCCTCCCGCGCCCTTCTCCTTGCTGTCCCCGTTGAATGCTCCCGCGCCCACCGCGAAAGACACATCCACCAGAGGAAGGATGATCGTATCACCGATATGGATTGCCTCTCCCACCACCGTCTTAGATGAGATCACACCATTCATACCTTGAAACAGGGCCTCTACTGCTCCTTTAAATTGATTCTCCGCCATAATCTTTACTCCTTTTATAATTTAAAATTCCTTACATGCCTGTACGTCATACGCACGTCCTTACACCACACAAGCTTCCACAACAGCCACACGAAATAACTTACCTTGATCTTCCCTGCGACCTCCAGATTCCCGTCAAGAACCTTCCGCTCAAAGTCCGGATACACCCTGACATCATCACCCAGGAACGGATACATGACGCTGATCCCTGCCAGAATCCTTCCTGTGAGGGACGGATCTTCAAACCCATAGCGGACTCTGGCGGCGACTCTCTTCGGCCTAAGCTTCCGAAGCAGCCTCCACAGCTCATCCTTCGCCTTCACGAACGCCTTCTTATGGATCTCGTCTGTCAGGAAGTCAACGATCTTGTCCTTCTTACCCTTAAGCGATTCTATCTTCTCACTGATATTCTCAATACTGTCCTTCACCTTCGCGGGAATATCTGCGATCTTCCGATACAGTCCGGTTATTTTTTGCCAAATGCTCTGACAGAGGTCTGTAATTTTCTGCCATATAGATCTGTGTTCTTCTTCACAGCCCGCGCCACAGTCTGAAGCCTCGCAAGGCTCCCCACACGAGCCTTCTTCGCTCTTCGCAGCATCTTCCCCAGAAACTTCACAGAGCTGCCCGACCTCTTTAACCTCACCGGTATCAGCACTTTCTTCTTCGCCTTCCACAGCTTCGGCAAGTTCTTTCCTGTCTTCTTTGCTTTCCAAAGCTTCGCCAGACTCTTCCCTGCACCGCCTCGTTTCTTCCACCATAACATTACCGGGCTCTTTGCCCTCTTCTTCCACAGCTTCGGCATTCTCTTTCCCGTCTTCTTCCAGATCTTCACCGGCATTTTCTTCTTCGCCTTCTTCAACATCTTCCCATAATTCTTCCATTTCTTTGTCATACGTTTCCACCTCTGATCTTATCGTACTTTTCTCTTCCTGGCCGCTCCTTATGTTCTTCCATGCGATCCGGATCCGCCAGGTCAGTTCCTTCTCCTCATAACACGCATAGAACCCCACCAGGTGCAAAAGCCACGTTACCCTGGCACCTGCACGGATCCCCGCAAACGTACCGTCACAGGAAGCCCTGATGTCATACCTGACCGGCACATAGAGAACAACACAAGCCAGCAATACAAGTATCCCCAGTATCGCTGCAAATATAATCCCTATGACCTTCAAGATAAGCACTAGAATATGTAGCATCTTACTCTTCCTGTTCTCTCTCTAATATAAAGGAGCGAATGTCTGCCCCTTTTGTCTTATTATACACTTCCTGAGCGATTTCTCCCACCATTTCTACCGCATCTTCATAACCTTTTGCAATGCCGACCACGAAAAAATCATCATGGGGAAACTCCGGCTGCAGCAAGACCATCGAATGATAGATCTCCAACTGGTCCTCCCCATTCATGGGAAGCGTTATGATATGGATATTCATCTGCAGCTTATTTTCTTCAAGCTTACGGATCACTTGATCCTTCTTCCTGATCCCTTTTGCCAGATATAGATGTTTATAGTATCTCATATTCCACCCTCTTTGTATACCAAAAATATGAAAAAAATCAGTAATACGCGTCAAACACCTGCTTCGCCACATTCACAGCCTTCGCCGCTCCGTCCGCAGATTCAATGATCACGCTGATAGCAAGCTCCGGATTATCCACATTGGTCATACCGATGAACCAGGAATGATCCTTCTCCTTATCAGAGCTGTACTCCGCCGTACCGGTCTTCCCCGCTGCCGTATAGCTCTGCCCGCTTAATACCGACGCCGTGCCGTAATCCACAACACCCGTCATATACTGCTTCAACTGGGAGGCCTCCTCCGGCGTCATCAGGTTCTTGTACTCCTTGGGCAGATTCTTCTCCACCTCCTGCCCGGAATGATTCGTAATCGAATCCACCAGATACGGCCGCATCAGCGTCCCCCCATTGGCGATGGCGCTGGCGATCAGCGCCATATGGTAAGGGCTGACCTGGGTCTGTCCCTGCCCCATGGCAGTCATCATCTTCTCCCCGTCTACAGAAGAAGCATTCAGCTGAAATCTGCTCTGGCTGTATGGAAGGTCCGAAGGAAGCTTGGAATCAAACAGTACCGCCTTTGCCGTACTCTTGAACCGCTCCGCATCCAGCGCCAAACCGATATTACAGAAAGAAGTGTTGCACGAATAAGCCATACTGTCCGCAAATGAAACCTGGCCGTGGACATTCCCCCCGTAGCAGTGAATGGAAACTCCGCCCTGCTCGATCACACCGCTGCATTGATAGCTGTAGTCCATATACGCCGGATTCTCCCGCATATATTCCAGCGCCGTCACCACCTTGAAGGTAGAACCCGGCGCATACTGTCCCTGCGTCGCCCGATTAAGAAGCTCACTGTCTTCGCTGGAATTCAGATATTCCCAGTTTGCCGACAATGCATTGGGATCAAAATCCGGCTTGGACACCATCGCCAGGATCTTCCCGGTAGAAGGCTCTATCACCACGACCGCCCCCTTAAGGTCTCCCAGCGCATGATAAGCGGCCTGCTGCAGATTCAGATCCAGCGTCGACACAATACTGTCGCCCCTGTGCTTCTGATCCTGGAATTCGTCCTTAAGCTTGCTTAGAAAAAATGCGTTCGAGGTAAGCAACTCAAAATTCATCTTTGATTCCAGCCCCGCCTTGCCGTGGTCACTGTACCCGATCACGTGGGCAAACATACTGCCGTAAGGGTATTCCCGCGTCTCTGACCCGTCGTCCCCTACTCGGGTCGTGGCAAGGACGACCCCGTTCTTGTCCAGGATATCCCCCCGGACCACCCGCTCCGCATAAGCATCCTTCCTCGCATTATACGGACTCTGGATCAGCTCCTGGCTTTTGACCACCTGAAAATGTACGATATACCCCATCATCCCCAGAAACAGCGCCACGAAGATATACGTGACCCTGGCAAACTCCTTGTTCCTGACCCTCTTTTCCCTGGCCCGCTTCCTATCTCTTTTTCCTGCCGCGCGGCGCTCTCTCCAGCTCATCCCTTCTCTTTCCATATCTCTCTTCATACGCCTGTCTGTTTCTCCTTGCCCGCTGTCTCTCTCTCTTCCTTCTCTCAATATCTTCTTCCTCATCTTCCCTTACGATATATAATCCCTGGATGATCGCAAACATGATCAGGGTACTCAACAGCGAACTTCCCCCATAGCTTACCAGCGGAAGCGTCACCCCTGTGGAAGGGATGAACTTCGTCACACCGCCGATATTCAGAAACGCCTGGAATATATAACAGGTTCCAAGCCCCAGAGCCACCATCTTATAGAACATATCATGAAGCTGCATGGCAATATTCAGGAACATCACATAGCAGCTCACACAGATCAGGATCATACACAATGCGAAGATCAGCCCTAATTCCTCCGCTATGGCTGAAAAGATAAAATCCTCGTCCGCAACCGGTATACTGTCCGGCATCCCCTGGAACAATCCCATCCCAAACCAACCGCCCGTCCCAATGGCAAATAAAGACTGCGCCACCTGATATCCGCCGTTGTCGTAGGCTGCAAACGGATCCTTCCATACGATCACCCGGGTCTTCACATGGTTGAACAGATAATACGCCGCAACAGACGCTGCACTCCCCGCGCCCACCCCGGCAGCCACATACAGGAATTGATGGGTCGCCACATAGAGCATCGCCAGATATACGACAAAGATGATCAGTGCAGCCCCCAGATCCTTGGATACAACAAGGATCAGCACATGGAATGCGGCAAGAGCCGTTGTGATCACAATATTCCTGAATTCCATCGACAGCTTGAAGCTGGACGCCACGAAGAATACGAAGATGATCTTCACAAGCTCCGACGGCTGGATACTGATCCCGCCTATGGTGAATCCAAGCTTCGCGCCGTATGACACCCGCCCCGCCACAACGACGATGGCAAGAGACGCGATGCCCGCAACCGCATACAGATTCCTCCACTCGGAGAGCTTCTTGAACTTCCGGATGATCACCGGAACCGCCATGCTTATGGCAACCGCTCCCGCCGCAATCAAATATTGCTTTACGGCCTTCTCATAGTTCAGCCTTGCAAGAATGATCATGCCGATACACAGAAGCATGCACATATTATTGACCACCAGTCTTGACGACTTTGGATACAACATCTGATACAGCAGGATCGTCGCCGCGAAAAGAATCGTCTGAATCACATAGAACGCCAGGATCTTCATATCATCCTTCTGCAAGTACATCACCATAAACGCAACGATATGCAGCATGAACATCAACGCATTCTGCCTTCTCAAGATCCGCTTCTGGTCATATGGATCATAATATCCGAAGATGCTGAAACAATGATATGTGTACATTGTGATCAGCAAGATCATCAGATATTTGGATATTTCTACAATAATATTTACCAAATCTTCACCTACTTTACTCCCCGTTTAAAATGTCCCCTCGTATATTCCCTCTCCGGCGGCGTCAGCGCCTTGCGGCGGATAAACGCGTCTGCATAAAGCTCTGCAATACCGCGTACTTCTTCTCTCGTCTCCGCAGTAAAGTCAAGCCTGATCTCTCCCGGGGCAAGCCTCCTGATCTCCTCCGCCTGATCCGCCAGAAACAGCGGCGCACTGTTATAAATGACATTATAGCAATACCTGCAGCACCTTCGCACCGCAAAGCGCTTCTTATAACGGTCACTGATACAGAGGTATTGGGAATCTTGTCTGCCGCCTGAAAGCTCCGTCTTAAGACACTGATCCGTTGTCTTCCAGATACAATTCGCCGTTATCATCACCGGCTGATAACCATAGACGCTCAAAACGGCTCCCCTGATATCAAGCCTTCCCAACTCTCTGGCGTTCAGCTCCAAAGGCGCCGTAAACCTGCTGATTCCAAGCTCCCTCATAAAATTCTTGCCGTATCTGTTAAATACATACAGATTATGGTCCGAACGGATCTCCTTCGCATATCCATGCTGCTTAAGCCACCGATAGCTCTCTAAGTTGCGGATCAGCACACCGTCATATACGGACACAAGCTTCTCATAGAATCCTTCCCAGTCCCCGGCAGCTTTCGCCCGGAAGATATAAGGCATCGCAAGATAGATCCTGCACCCCGGGCGCTCCTCCTTAAGCCTGGGGATCCTCAGCAGCAGATCCCCCGTCCCCGGCAGGTCATCCACATAGATCACATCCGCATATCCGCAAGAGTACGCCTCTTCCAACTGTTCCAGGGTCTGCACGGAATATGCCGTCTCTGGCTGTCCTTCCCGATAAGCCCCGTCCGGCTGTACCCTGACACCCCCTGATCCGCTCTCCAACGGCCGATCTGCCATGCCGTCACATTCACTAAGGTCCAAAATCCTCCGTTCACTTCTCTGATATCTCTCTAGTATACACTCTGCAAGCTTCCGGGTCCCGTTCCTTCTCAGTTCATTCAACGCCTGCATGGTAAGAAATGCTTGTCCTTCGATCTGTACCTCCAGCTTGTCAAATGTAAACTGTGTATTCCCGGTCTTACACATCTGCTTCTTCACCCGCGCCGCCTCAAGAGGCTGCTTAAGAGCCTGCTGCACCGTCTCACCCTCGCACTCTGCCCGGCATTCCCCGCAGGATAATAACAGTTTAGCACGGCTGCCGGGAGAAAGTATTAATTTACCATTAATTTTTTCTTGTAATTTATAATCCTGAACCCGTTCCTCTTCCTTAAGGGCAGCGGGACGCTGCCAGGATATCATATCCTTCCCGTTGTACCGCATATAATATCCGTCCGTGTATCCCCGGCGCTGGTATGCACTCAGGAGCGCTTCCTTATCCTCTTTCGTTACCGTATACTTTCCCCGGCTGCAGGCTCCCGACTCCAGACAGATATCCGCATACTTCCGATACATCTGCACCACCGTATACACATAATCCGGCTGCTTCATCCTGCCTTCGATCTTGAATGAATCGATCCCCGCCCCGATAAGTTCCGGAAGCATCTCGATCGTACACAGATCCTTAAGGCTTAAGAGATCTGCCGCTTTCCCTCCGTCCGCCCGGTAAGGCAGGCGGCACGGCTGGGCGCACTGTCCCCGGTTGCCGCTCCGTCCACCGATCATACTGCTCAACAGGCATTGACCGGAATAGCAATAACACAGCGCCCCATGCACGAAGCACTCGATCTCAAGCCCCGTCTGCTCCTTCATCTTCCGGATCTCAGAAAGGGACAGCTCCCTTGCCGGAACCACCCGGGTGATCCCTTTCTCCTTAAGAAGTGCCGCTCCGTCCGCACCGGTGACCGTCATCTGCGTGCTCGCATGAACCGCCAGATCCGGAAAATACCTTCTCAGATACCCGATCACTCCCAAATCCTGAACGATCACGCCGTCGGCGCCCCTCAGATAATAGGGCAGAAGATATTCATATAACTGGTCGATCTCCGAATCCTTGAGCAGCGTATTGACCGTAAGATAGATTCGCCTCCCATGGATATGAACATAATCGATCGCCTCCAAAAGCTCCTCTTCAGACAGGTTCTTCGCATATGCCCTTGCCCCGAATCTCGTCCCGCCGATATAGACCGCATCCGCCCCCGCACAGACTGCCGCCCGAAGGCTCTCTATGGAGCCTGCCGGTGCAAGTATCTCAACTCTTCTTCTCATCATACCTCTCCTCTTTAAAAAAGGCTGTCCAAAGACAGCCTATTTCTTCCGATTATTCTTTATCTCCGTCTCCAACTGGACAATCTTCATCTGAAATTCCTTATTCTCTTCCTTAAGCTTGTCCATGGATTTCTCCGCATTCTCGAGTTTGATCTGCACCGATATCAGCTCATGCTTCAGATCATACATCTCCTTGTCCTTCGCCTCTATATCACTCTCCAACGTGCCGCCCTGCTTCTTAGCCTTGAAATAATCATCCGCGATGTTCAGCGCCAGCAGAATGCTTCTGGTCTCGGCGCTCTGCTTACGGTATCCGTCACTGTTGCTGCACTCCTCAATCTTGTGGTTCAAATATGTAGATACCTTCTGGAGATAGTCTTCGCTCTCAAACCCACTCAGGGTAAATACCTTGCCCCCTATTAATACTTCCGTAAAGTTTTTTGATGATGCCATGAGAAGCCTCCTCGAAATTCTTAATCTCTGTCCCTATTATAAACTAAACTTTCACAAAAACCAACTATTTTTCGATAATTTCACGTGAAATTCCAAGATGGTGGTATGCATGATCTGTCACAATCCTGCCTCTTGGAGTCCGCTGTATGAATCCATTCATAAGCAGATACGGTTCATAGACATCCTCAATGGTTCCCGCGTCCTCCCCGATGGCCGCCGCAAGGGTGTCTAGACCTACCGGGCCTCCTAAGAACTTCTCGATCATAACCTGCAGTAATCCGCGGTCCGTCTGGTCCAGCCCTTCTTTATCCACATCCAGAAGATCCAGCGCGTAATTCGCCACCTCTTCTGTAATATATCCCTCGTACTTGACCTGCGCGAAGTCCCTGACACGCTTAAGAAGCCGGTTCGCAAGCCTCGGCGTTCCCCGTGACCGCCTTGCGAGCGCGTAAGCACCGTTCCTGTCGATCCCTACCTCCAATACCTTCGCCGACCGGAGGATGATAGTCACCAGTTCCTCCACCGTATAGAACTCCATACGGTTCACCACTCCGAAGCGGTCCCTCAACGGCGCCGTGAGCATTCCTGCCCGCGTGGTCGCTCCCACCAGTGTGAACTTCGGAAGGTCCAGACGGATCGACCTTGCGCTCGCTCCCTTTCCGATCATAATGTCGATGGCATAGTCCTCCATCGCCGGATACAGCACCTCCTCCACCTGCCGGTTCAGCCGGTGGATCTCATCCACGAACAGCACATCTCCCTCCTGCAGGTTGTTAAGGATCGCAGCCATCTCCCCCGGCTTCTCGATTGCCGGGCCGGAGGTGATCTTAAGATTGACCTCCATCTCATTGGCAATAATACCGGCAAGCGTCGTCTTGCCAAGCCCGGGCGGACCGTAGAACAACACATGGTCCAGCGATTCTTTCCTTGCCTTCGCCGCCTCGATATAGATCTTCAAAGTCTCCTTCGCCTTCTCCTGCCCCACATAATCCGCAAGCATCTGCGGCCGCAGGTGGCTCTCTATCTTAACATCCTCTTCCAGATTCTCTGTCGTAATGATTCGTCTGCCCATACTCCTTACTCTCTCCCCCTATCATGACAGCCCCTTAAGTGCAAGCTTCAAGACCTCTTCTACCTCCATGGCCTCGCCGATATCCACCTGCTTCACGGCCCTCAATGCCTCTGTACTTCCATATCCAAGCGCCACCAGAGCCTGCACCGCCTCACCCTGCACTTCACTGTGATAAGCCGCCCCTTCAGCCGCTCCCGGATCGGCCGCGATATGCTCCAGCGCATCCTCAAGCTTAAGCTTGTCCCTAAGCTCTAAGATCAGCTTCTCAGCCGTCTTCTTCCCGATCCCCGGCGCCGCACAGATCGCCTTCACATCGCCGGCCAGAACTGCGAACCGAAGATCGTCGGGGCTTAACACTGCCAGAACCCCAAGCCCTCCCTTAGGCCCGATCCCATTTACCCCGATCAGCAGCTTAAACACCGTCAGATCGTCCCTGGTAAGGAATCCATACAACTGCATCGCATCCTCCTTCACATTCAAGTATGTATGCAGCTTCACTTCCCTGCCGACGGCCGGAAGCTTCCCCATCGCCTGCCCCGACATATAGACGCCATAGCCCACGCCGCCCACATCTACGATCACCTTATCCTCCTCAAACGCCGCGACTGTACCTCTCAGATAAGAAATCATCCATACTCCTCCTATTACTCATTCAAATTACTCATTCAAATTAACAAGCCTCTTCAGCATCTCATTCGCCGCGATCCCGATCAACAGCCCTGTAAACATCCCTGCGACCAGAAGCACCGGAACATAATAGACCACGCTGAAGGTCTCGACCACCAGCATCGCCACAGCTAACTGACCGATATTATGGAATACGCCGCCTGCAATACTGACTCCCATCACGCTGAACCCGCCGTTCCTCTTAAGCAGCGCCATGGCGCTTAGGCTTAAGATACCGCCTGCTAGGCTGTATATGATGCTGAAATAATTGCCGAACAAAAAACCGGAGAGCAGCACCCGCACCACAGACAGCAGGTATGCTTCCTTCACTCCAAGCCTATATAATACCAGCACAATGATGATATTTGCAAGTCCAAGCTTCATCCCGGGGATACCGAAATGAAACGGGATCAGGGTCTCAACATAGCTGAAGATCAGCGCCAGCGCCGTAAAAACACCAAAATAAGCTACTCTGCCCCGCATATATCTACCTCGTTACCGCGTCGAATTCTCTGCTTGTCCCCGACTCTATCTCCACAACGACCTTATTGGGGAGGCAGATAATACTCTCACGGTTCAGGGCGATCGGCTTCTGATGGACACAGAGTTGGTCCGGGCAGTCCGCTTCCAGCATAGAAGCCTTCCCGTTCCTGATAAGAAGGACGTTCGTCCCCCCGTTGATCTCATACTCCCCTTCTTCCGACAGATTGTATGTATCCTGTATCGCACCCTCTATCTTAACGATCACCCGGTTCGCACCCTTCCCGCCGATAAATATATGGACAAGGATCGTAAGCCATGCTACGCAGATGATGATCATGATCAAAACCCAATCCTTCTTCTTCAAACCAGTCTTCATATCTATCCACCTTTCCGCCTTACTGTTGCCTCAACTCGTCTGCACCGAACAGCAACATCTCAAAAAACATTTTAACACAAGAAATCCATCTCTTCAACCACATGTTCGATTGCATATCTTCTTTTTTATGTTATAATGGTTACAGTTCAGGCGCAAAATTAACAGAAATGATGATCGAGGTATACTATCCCATGAGACATAAGAGACTAGCTGCAGCAATTACATCTATTGCCATTCTTCTGTCCGGGTGTTCCGGGCTTCCAAGAGAGCGGGACCAGATCTACACGGACACGCTTTTTGATACGGTGATCCGCATTGAGATCCTTGATTCCGTTGACGATGATGTATTAAAAGGCTGCGAAGAGATTTGCAAGAAATATGACGCCATGTTTTCCAATAAGATCGAAGACAGCGAGATCTCCCGGATCAACGCCGCAGGCGGCAACCCGGTCGAAGTATCCGGCGAGACGGTCAAGCTGATTAAGAAGGCTCTCTACTACAGTGATTTCTCCAACGGACTTTTTGATATTACCATCGCTCCCGTATCCAAGCTATGGGATTTCCATTCAGAGACGCCGGCTCCTCCTCCGCCGGAGGTCTTGAATGAAGCAGCAAGCCACGTTGATTATAAGAATATTATTGTGAAGGACAATACGATCCAGCTTAAGGATCCTCATGCCTCCATCGACGTGGGCGGCATCGCCAAAGGATATATCGCAGACCGCCTCAAGGAATACCTGAAAGAACAGGACGTCAGGCACGCCATCATCAACCTGGGGGGCAACGTTCTTGCAATGGGCAGCCGGCTTGACGGTTCCGACTACAACATCGGTATCCAGAAGCCCTTCGACGATGCGGGAGAACCGATCACCTCTGTCCGGATCTCCAACAAGTCCGTCGTGACCTCAGGAACCTACCAGCGCTACTTCAAAGCAGACGGTAAGCTATATCACCACATCCTGGATCCTAACACGGGACTTCCCTGTGAGAACAGCCTTAACAGCGTTACGGTCATCACCGATTCGTCGCTCACCGCCGACGCGTTGAGCACTACCTGCTTTCTGCTCGGACTTGACAAGAGTATGCAGCTCATCGACCAGTTAGACAACGTGGACGCCGTCTTCATCACTAAGGACAATAAGATCCACTATTCCAAGAATTTTCAGCACAAGATCAAGAAATAATTATATAACGATAATAAGAGAGACTGTCCGTATCGGCAGTCTCTCTTATATTGCACTGTCTCTAATAGTAGAACCCGCTTCTGAAGATCATGGTTCCGAACATCGCGATAAAGATCAGGTAGATCACAAGAACCACGCCCATCATGATCAACTGGGCACGGCAGAAGTTCCTGCGGTTAACATTCGTCGTCTTGCTGAACGCCCACACGAAATACAGCACGATACCCACACACGGGATCATCGCCGCCAACAGTGTGAGCAGCCAGTCTCCCATGGTCATCGGTGAAGTGTCCTGTCCCGGCTCATAGATCTGATTATTGTTCCCGGTATTATAACTATAGTTATCCTGATAGTTATATCCATTGTTCTGATTGTAATTATAACTGCCGTTCTGGTTCTGCTGGCTGTAATTATAACCGCTGTTCTGCTGTCCATAATTATAACCGTTGCTCTGCTGGTTATAATTATACGCGCTCTGCTGGCTGTTCTGATTCTGGCTCGCATACTGGTACTGCTGGTAATTCGTCTGCTGTCCCGCATTCGGATCCGTATACTGATTCTGATCATCAGAAGCGCCCGCATTCAGGTTCATAGAATCATTCCCCGCCGAATCACCTGACGGCTGACCGGAAGTCTCATTCTCCTTCGGTGTATTATCATAATTATTGTCCATCGTAATATCCTCCTATTTATGGTATCGCCCCCTCACCTTCGTTCGGCGGCACGTCGTCGGAAGGCATCTTAAAAATGCTTCGCATTTGCCTTCCTCCTCATTCTACCACGGAAAGCTTGTAATTTCAATCACCGTAACATCCGTCCGGACAAAAATCGCAGTAAATTCCTCTCATAATAGCTCATTGGCGGCTCTCCCGGGAAATACATCCACATCCTCCACCCATAGAACAGGATCACCAGAACCATGAGCACAGTAAGCCCTGCCTTAAGCTTCTTTCCCATCCGGCGCCCCATGATATAACGGTTCCATCCAAACACTGCAATATACCCTGCGATCGGATAGATAAAGGGATGGATCCGGTACGCGCCGGCAAGGTCAAGCCTGAGCAGCGCGAACCCCGCCCTCGTAAGCCCGCAGCCCGGACAGGGAAGCCCTGTCACCATCACCATCGGACATAAGCTGTACAGGAAATATCTCCCCAACGCAAAATAGGCGATTATTATTATAATCGCCCATTTTATGTCTTTTATGTCTTTCCACAATAATTTTAAAGCACGTCTCATCCGCGTCCCCTACAAAATCGCCTTCTTCGGACACTTCTCAGCACATTTGCCGCAATTGGTACACTTCTCCGGGTCAATGTGCGCGACATTGCCTTCAACCTTGATGGCGTCGGATTCACAGACCTTCTCACACATCTTACAGCCGATACATCCAACGGAGCATGCCTTCATCACATCCTTGCCCTTGTCGTGAGAGCTGCAGGCAACCAGATGCTTCTGGTCGTACGGTACAAGCTCTATAAGCTTCTTCGGACACGCGGCGATACACTTGCCGCAGGCCTTACACTCTTCCTTATCCACAACGGCAACGCCATCCACAACATGGATCGCGTCAAACGGACACGCCTTCACACAGCTTCCCTCGCCGAGACATCCGTAATTACAGGACTTCGGACCTCCCGCCTGCATCATGTTGACCATCACGCAGTCGTTCAATCCATAATACTCATAGTCCTTGCCAGCCTTATCACAGGTTCCGGCACATTTGACGAATGCAACCTGACGCGCCTGCGCCCCTGCCTCGACGCCCATGATCGCGCCGATCTTCTCCGCAACCGGCGCGCCGCCTACCGGACAGCCGCCGATCTCCGCCTCGCCTTTGACGATAGCCGCCGCAAGTCCGGAACATCCGGCATATCCGCAGCCGCCGCAGTTATTGCCCGGAAGCACGCCAAGGATCGCCTCTTCTCTCTCATCAACCTCTACTGCAAATTTCTTGCCTGCCACACCAAGGAACACACCAATGAACAAACCGGTGCCGCCCACGATCACAGCAGCAATGATAATACCTGTAACACTCATCGTTATGCCCCCTCCTATATCAGTCCTGAGAATCCGCAGAACGCGATCGCCATAAGTGTTGCCGTTACCAGCACGATCGGCGTCCCCTGGAAGGACTCTGAAATGTCGTTGTATTCGATCTTCTCACGGATTCCTGCCATGATCACGATAGCGATCAGGAATCCCACAGATGTTCCGATACCGTTGATCACACCCTGAAGGATGCTGTATTCCTTCTGAACGTTGGTAAGCGCCACGCCAAGCACGGCACAGTTCGTGGTGATCAGCGGCAGATATACGCCGAGCGCATTGTATAACGGCGGCATCGCCTTCTTAAGGAACATCTCTACGAACTGAACCAGCGCCGCGATGATCAGGATGAATACGATGGTCTGCAGATATTCAAATCCTAACGGCATCAGGATAAACTTGTAGATCAAACTTGTTACCAATGAAGCTATCGTGATAACGAACACTACCGCTCCGCCCATACCCGCAGCGGTATCCACCTTCTTGGATACCCCAAGGAACGGACAGATTCCCAAGAACTGGCTGAGTACAACGTTATTCACAAGAGCCGAGCCTATCGCAATGATCAATAATTCTTTCATCTATGTACTCCTCCTATTCCTCATTTCCTGTCGGGAAGACCTTCCCGCCGCACGCACTGTTACCGCAGGAAGCACATCCTTCGCCGCATCCCGCCGCTTCCGGCACCTTCTTGCCCTTCTTCGCGGCATTGTTCCTTACCTTGTTCTGCAGCGCTACAAGGAATGCAAGAACCAGGAACGCACCCGGCGGAAGGATGAAGATGGTCACCGGCACATAACCGCCCTTACCTGCGGCAGCGTCTGCCAGAGGAAGGAGCTGCTGGCCGAAGATCGCGCCCGTACCGATCACCTCACGCACGATACCGATCGCGGTAAGACCCACGGTAAATCCAAGCCCCATACCGACACCGTCGAAGATGGACGGAAGAACCGGGTTCTTGGACGCATAACTCTCGGCACGGCCAAGGATGATACAGTTCACTACGATTAGCGGAATGTACAGTCCAAGCGAAGCATACAGGCTTGGAACGAAACCTTCCAGAAGGAACTGTACAATCGTTACGAATGACGCCACGACTACGATGAACGCCGGCATTCTGACAGAATCCGGAATGATCTTACGCAGCATGGAGATCAGCATATTCGACAGCACAAGTACGACCGTCGTAGACAGACCCATACCTACGCCGTTAATGGCGGACGTCGTTACCGCCAGGGTCGGACACATACCCAGCATCAGAACGAAGGTAGGGTTCTCTTTGACCAGACCGTTATAGATTCTTTCGGTACAATTATTCATCTTAACTACCTCCTATTCTTTATTGAAATGCAGCCTGATAATATCCTAGCGCCGCATTGACCGCACCCGTCACAGATCTGGACGTGATGGTCGCACCGCTTAACGCGTCGATGGGTTCTCCATCCCCGCCGTCCTTGGATACTGCAAACTTCTCTGCCTGTTTCCCTTCATACTGCCCATAGAAAGCGGGCTCCGTGGCCTTCATTCCAAGACCTGCCGTCTCACTGATGGACAGGATCGATACGCCGTTCACCGTACCGTCGCTGGTGATACCAACCGTCACCTGAATACTGCCGCCGAAGCCGTCCTTATCCGTCGCAGTAACGACATATCCCATATCGCCCACGGTACAGGCTTCATCGACAGTCCCGTTGACTCCCATATCGGCGATCGCCGCATCCGCGGCTGCCTGGTCAATCTCAACCTGTTCAAAATCATTGATATCCGCTTCCGGGAATACCTTCTGCCAAGCTTCTTTCTTGGCCGTCTCCTGAGCCTGGGCGATCGGAGCCTTCGTAATCTCATACACAAGACCAAGGCCAAGGCCGGCAACCAGAGTGATCGCCGTCAGGATCAATGTGTTTTTCAGAATCTTATTCATTATTTCTCTCCTCCTTTACCGAATGGTTTTGGAAGAGTAACTCTCTCGATCAACGGCACTAAGAGGTTGCTGATGATGATCGCATAAGATACGCCTTCCGCGGAACCGCCGAAGAGACGGAACAGACCGGTCAGGATACCGAGAAGCGCGCCGTAGACAAGCTGTCCTCTCTTCGTGATCGGCGAGGTTACATAATCAGTCGCCATAAACCATGCACCGAGCATCAGACCGCCTCCGCAAAGATGCGCGGTAATATACTGCGGATCGAAAAATCCGATATTCGGATTCGCAAAATGTCCGAATATACCGACAAATATAACAAATGACACAATATAGGTTCCAGGGATCCGAAGATCGATGACGCCCAAAAGGATCAGGAAGATCGCTCCGATGATGATCGCGATCACCGACGTCTCGCCGATCGTTCCCGGAATCCGTCCAAGCAGCATGCTCATGCTGTCAACCGTTTCACCGCTCTTTAACTGTGCCAGCGGGGTCGGTCCTGTTACTCCGTCATAGACAAATGTAGTCATCTGGCTTGTAAATGATATCAGCAGGAAACACCTTGCACCGAGAGCCGGGTTCATGAAGTTCTGTCCCAGTCCTCCAAAGAGCTGCTTCACGATCAGGATCGCAAAGACGCCGCCCAGCACGCCCATCCACCAGGGTGCGGATGCAGGCATATTAAGCCCCAGCAATAGTCCGGTAACCACCGCGCTGAAATCATTCACGGTGATCTTCTTGTGCATTAATTTCTCATATATGTATTCTGTCAGGACAGATGACGCCGTCGTACAGATCAGCATCACAAGCGCTGACACTCCAAAGTTCCATACACCAAAGGCAGAAGCCGGCAGCAATGCGATCGTCACATAGAGCATGATATTGGCTGAAGTAACTTTGGAACGTATGTGTGGTGAAGATGACATTTTCAACTTGTTTTCACTCACGTTTGTTCACCTCTTCCTCTTCTATTAGATTCTTTATTTCTTCTTGCGGTTCGCAAGCGCGATCTTTCTCATGGAACCGATCGCCTGCTTAAGCGGCCGTTTCGCCGGACACACAAAACTGCAGGAACCGCATTCCATACACTCTAAGCCCTCGTGCTTCGTAAATGCCGCTTCATCCTGATGTTCCGCATAGTCCGCAAGCCTTGACGGGATCAGACGGCTCGGACAGGCGTCCACGCAGCGTCCGCAGTTGATACATGCCGTCGGCTCAAACTTTGCGACCTCGTCCTTCGTAAGACAGAGAATCGACGAAGAGGTCTTCGTGATCGGGACATCCAGAGTAAACATGGAGAATCCCATCATCGGTCCGCCCGAGATCACCTTCTCAGGTTCGCTCTTATATCCGCCGGCAGCCTCGATCAGCTCTGCCTGATTAAGCCCGAACGGAACCCGGAAGTTCCCCGGTTCGTTCACGGCGTCACCGCTTACTGTGGTCACGCGCTCCATGGACGGACGGCCTTCCGCTACGGCCTCATAGATACTGATGATCGTCGCTACGTTATCAACCACGCATCCCGCGTCTGCCGGAAGCATCGCGGAATTGATCGCCCTTCCTGTCGTCGCGTAGATAAGCTGACGCTCACCGCCCTGCGGATACTTCGTCTTAAGCGCAAGCACTTCGATCCGCGGTTCATCCTTCGTAAGCTCCCTGAGCTTCTCAATACAATCCGGCTTATTATCCTCTACCCCAAATATACCCTTCGCGTTGTCAAAGAGCTTAAGGATAATCTTCATACCGCCCACCAGCTTCTCCGGTATCTCCAGCATGCATCTGTAGTCAGCCGTGATATACGGCTCACATTCCGCGCAGTTCGCAATAATATAATCAATCTTATCCGGTTCCTTAGGCGAGAGCTTAACCCTGGTCGGGAATCCCGCACCGCCCATACCTACAATTCCTGCATTGCCGATCGTATTCAAGATCTCTTCCTTCGTCATCTCGTCCAACGGTTTGACAGCCGGATATTCCACCTCTTCATACTCACCGTCATTCTCAATGACAATACTGTTCACTGTCCCGCCTGTCGGATTCAGATGCGGCGCGATCGCCTTAACCTTACCGGATACAGACGCATAGATCGGCGCGGAGACGAAGCCTCCGGCTTCCGCTATCATCTGCCCCTTAAGGACACGGTCGCCTACCGCCACTACCGGACTGGCCGGAGCGCCGATATGCTGGGATACCGGATATACCAGATCCCCTTTGGGTTTTACTTCGACAATGGCCTTCTCTTTTGCCAGGCTCTTGCCGTCATCCGGATGAATACCACCCTTAAAAGTTAACAATGCCATCCCTTTTTTCCTTCCTTCCTTTTTACTCTTTATTACTATACATCAAAATTCCCCAATTATCCAGTAAATACGAGGATTTCTTTGTATATTTCCGTGAACAACTTGTTGATTTTTTAACGCATAAAAGATAGAGGCCGACAGGCCTCTATCCAATAATCATGTAGTATTCCGTTGCCGTTGCCTTAACCTTATACCTCTTCTGCAGCTTCATTCTCGCCTTCTGCCTTCTCCGGTGCATCAGATGCCGACTCCAAAGCCTTCATGCTAAGGCTGATCTTCTTCTCTGCCACATTCAGGTCTACTACCTTGGCAGTGATCTCCTGACCTACGGACAATACATCTGACGGCTTGTCTACATGTGCCCTTGAAATCTGTGAAACGTGGAGTAATGCATCCACTCCGGGTGCAAGTTCAACAAACGCGCCAAAATCTGTCATTCTGGCAACTCTGCCGTCCAATACGGTTCCTACTGCATAGCTGTCGGCAGCATTCGCCCATGGATTGCTCTCCGGGAACTTAAGGCTCAGAGCAATCTTGGTATCGTGAATCTCCTTGATCATCACTTCTACTGTCTCACCGACCTTGAACACCTTCTTCGGATTCTCGACACGTCCCCATGACATCTCTGAGATATGAAGAAGTCCGTCAACTCCTCCCAAGTCAATAAATGCACCGAAATCCGTTACATTCTTAACAACACCTTCCATCCGGTCTCCCGCCTGGATCTTCGCAAACAGTTCCTTCTGCTTCTCTGCACGCTCCGCAACAAGAAGCTGCCTTCTATCGCCGATCACACGGTTCCTTCTTGGATTGAACTCGCTGATCACGAACTCGATCTCCTGATCCTGATACTTGCTCAGATCCTTCTCATAGGTATCAGATACAAGGCTTGCCGGGATAAATACCCTTGCCTCTTCGATTACAACGCTCAACCCGCCTCCAAGAATCTGTGCTACCGGAGCCTTCAGCACTTCATGATTCTCATATGCTTCTCTAAGCCTCTCATTACCCTTCTCGGCAGCAAGACGCTTATATGTTAATAACACCTGACCTTCGCCATCATTAACCTTCAAGACCTTCGCAGTCATAGTATCCCCCACTGATACCATCGTAGTCAGATCTGCGTTCGTCTCATTCGTGTACTCGTTTCTTGTGATGATACCGTCTGCCTTGTATCCTATATTCAAGATGATTTCATCAGGCTTAACGTCGATGACAGTACCATCTACAACCTCTCCATTTCTTATTGTCTTGAAAGACTCCTCCAACATTTGTTCAAAAGTTAATTCTGACATAATTTTGAACCTCCTCAATTATAATATTGGGCGTGGATGCCCCTGCTGTAATACCTACTGTTTCCACGGACCTTAATTGATTCATATCCAAATCGTCAAGTGTCTGTATATAGTACGTATTCAAACATTCGTTCTTACATATTTCAAATAACTTCTGAGTATTCGAACTATGCTCGTCCCCTATAACCACCATAGCGTCGACTCTCCCCGCAATCCGGCGCGCCTCCTCCTGTCTCTCCTTCGTCGCATTGCAGATCGTATTTAAAACAATTATATCATAACCCTTTTCTTCGATAATTTCAACTAAATCTTTGAATTTATTGTAATTAAATGTCGTCTGAGAAACGATGCACAGCTTTTGGCTCTTATTTTCGTGCACGAATTGCCTTGCTTCCTCATGCGTCTGTATGACGTCCGCCCGGTCTCCAGCCCATCCTCTGGTCCCTTCTACTTCGGGGTGTGCGCCGTCTCCGATAATTACAATATGTGACCCTTTCTCACTTTCTTTTGCCACAATGTCATGAATCTTCTTTACAAACGGACAAGTTGCGTCAACACAGATGATCCCTTTTTCTTCCATGCGGTCATAGACGCTCTTTGCCACGCCGTGAGAACGGATGACCACAACGCCTTCCTTGATCTGCGCAAGCTCCTCTTCCGAATGGATCACCTTCACGCCCTGCTTCGCAAGATCCTTGATCACTTCCTCATTATGGATGATCGGGCCGTATGTATAGATCTTCTGTCCCTCATAACGCCGGACCTGCTCATAGACCATATCTACCGCGCGCTTCACTCCAAAGCAGAAGCCGGCGGTCCTCGCTAATTCAACCTTCACATTCCGTTCCTTCTCTTTCTTCGTAATATCCAGGCCCATGCAGGCGATATCGTAGCAGTTCGGACAAGCCGCTTTGTTACATACAAAGCCCCGCGATCTCCTTCACGACCTCTTCGATCGTCATATCCGAACTATCCACCAGCACCGCATCCTCAGCCTGCCTTAAGGGCGCCGTCTCCCGGTTCATATCCCGCTCGTCGCGCTCCTTGATATCCCTTGCGATCTCATCGAGATCACAGGCCTCCCCTTTTGCCGTCAATTCATCATAACGCCGCTTCGCGCGCGTCTCCACGCTCGCCGTCAGATAGACCTTCACATCGGCGTCAGGCAGCACGCAGGTGCCGATATCCCTTCCGTCCATGATCACATCCTGAGTCCTTGCAAGATCTCTTTGAAGGTCCAGAAGCTTCGCGCGGACCTCCGGGATCACAGAACACTTGGAAGTCATCTGTCCTACCGCCTCATCCCTTAGCCGCCCCGTAATATTAGTACCATTCAGGAACACCTGCTGAACTCCGTCCTCATACCGGATCTTCACATCCGCATCCTTACACGCCTCGATGACCTTATCCGTCTCCTCCGCCTGTATCCCTCTGTCAAGGAAATGGATCGCAAGCCCTCTGTACATGGCTCCCGTATCCACGTAGATAAATCCCTTCTCCTCTGCAACCAGCTTCGCGATCGTGCTCTTCCCCGCTCCTGCCGGTCCGTCAATTGCCACATTATATCCCATTATTCTTCTCCTTTACACTTTTCATTGCACACCATTGCCGGCGGCATATCCCGTAGACCAGGCAATCTGCAGGTTAAATCCTCCGGTCAGCGCATCCAGATCCAGCACCTCTCCGGCAAAATGAAGTCCCCCGACATATCTCGACTCCATAGTTCCCGGATCGATCTCCTTCGTCTTCACACCGCCGCGGGTGATGATCGCCTCATCATAACCCCGAAGCCCGGTAAGCGTCATCTCCAGATTCTTCGTCAGGTGTACCAGCCTTTGTCTCTCCTCCCTGGATATGACATTTACCTTCTTCTCCGGATCGACCCCGCTTAATTCTACCATAACCGGAACCAGTTTGGACGGGAACAATTTTCCAATTGCATTCTTAAACTGCCTGTTGAGATTCTCTTCGAAGTCTCTCAGTACTCTCCGGTCCAGCTGCTCCTCACTGAGGGCAGGCTTCAAGTCTATGGCAAGTTTCAGGTTCTGTTCCTTCAGTATACCGCCCACCTGGCTGCTCGCACTGATGATCAGCGGTCCGCTGACCCCATAATGCGTAAAAAGCATTTCCCCGAATTCGCGGTATAACAGCTTCTTATCCGAAGAGACAGAAACCGTTACATTGCGAAGAGAGAGTCCCATAAGGCGGCCCGCCCACGGCTCACTCACTTCCATAGGCACAAGCGACGGCATACACGCTGTGATCTCATGCCCGCACTCCCGTGCAAACCTGTAACCGTCCCCGGTAGAACCTGTGGATGGATAAGAGAGTCCTCCGGTGGCAATAATACAGGAATCCCCGTACACTCTCTTTCCATTCGCCAGCTCGACACAGGAAAATCTTCCGTCTTCCGCCTTCACACGAGAAACCCCTGTACTTAGATGCACGTCGATATGAAGCCGCCGCATCTCCTTCTCCATCGCACCGATCACATCCGAAGAATGGTCTGACGCCGGAAATACCCTGTCTCCCCGTTCTACCTTCGTCCGCACTCCAAGCCCTTCAAAGAACTGTATCACATCTCCGTTGGTACATCCGTAAAAACTGCTGTACAGGAACTTCGAATTGCTTGTCACCGACGAAAATAATGTCTCCATATCACAGGCATTTGTGATATTGCATCTTCCCTTTCCTGTGATAAAAAGCTTCTTTCCTAATTTTTCATTCTTCTCAAACAGACATACCTCATGCCCGTTCCTTGCAGCCGTGATCGACGCAAACATACCTGCCGCTCCGCCGCCAACGATCAGAACTTTACTCATATTCTCTTTCCCCTGACCAATTCATATTCTCGGATGCTCCTGACAGTTCCATCTTCTCTCCGACCATGTTCAGTTCATCCTTATTGTACACCTGATATTCATCCCAGATCCCTTCCAGTGTTGTAAGCGTCGTGATCACTTCATTCTGCTTCTTCATGCACAGCGCGACCACCAGCGCGTTCACCACGCTGAGCGGCGCCACCAGAGAATCCACGATCGACGCCATATCGCTTCTTGCGATCAGATTACAGGAGGAATACAGCGTCATCGGCGAGTGTACGCTGTCCGTCAGTGTGATGACCTTCGCCTTGCGGTTACTGGCATACTCAAGCGCCTTCAGGGTACGCATGGAATATCTGGGAAAGCTGATGCCGATGATCACATCCTCTTCCCCGATCCTGAGCATCTGTTCAAAAATCTCACTGGGGCTGCTGGTATTCACTGCCGTCACATCATCACACACAAGGTTCAGATAGAAGCATAAGAAACTGGCAAGAGGCGCACAGCTCCTAATCCCCACCACGTAGATCTTCCTGGCCTTTAAAATGGTATCCACCGCCATCTCAAAAGCACCATGGTCGATGGTCTCCATCGTCAGCTTGATCTTCTCGATATCCGACTGCAGCACCGAAGCCAGGATCTCTCCCTGACTGATCCTGCCGTAGGTCACCTCCATACGCTGGATAGAATTGAGCTTCGTGCGCACCAGTTCGCCAAGCGCCTTCTGGAATCCCGGGTATCCGTCATATCCAAGAGCCATGGCAAACCGGACCACCGTTGACTCGCTGACTCCAACCTCTTCTCCCATCTTCGCAGCCGTCAGAAACGCCGCCTTGTCATAATCCTCCCGGATGAATTCAGCAAGCTTCTTCTGACCCTTGCTGAATCTGGGATATCCTTCATTAATCTTCTGCAATAATTCATTATTATTTTGCATATTGCCTGTCTCTTTTCCACATTCTCTTCTCTCATTGCCGGCTTTGGAGCGTCAGACGGCCGCAGTTGACTTCTCATCATAAAAGATGTCGGAAATCAATGATTTCCAACATCTTTATAAACACTGCTAGACAGGATAACTTCCGTTCTCCGTATCGGCAACCGTCTGGTCAACCTTCGTCTGCTGCGCCTCTCTATACTTGAAGAAGTCCGTGGCAACCTGCGGGAACAATGCATAGGACAGCACATCTTCATCCTGCTGGCTCCACTGTTCACACTCTTTGCGAAGAGTATCCAGCTCATCCGGGATCAGATCTGCCGGACGGCAGGTGATCACTTCCGCATTCTCGCCGAGAACCTTCTTCGTCACCTCTTCGTCAAACGGCTTCACCGTCGCGCCGTACTTACCGCTTAAGATATCCTTGGTCTCCTTGGTCGCCATCTTATAGCGCTCACCCATCAGCACGTTAAATACTGCCTGCGTACCAACGATCTGAGAGGAAGGTGTAACAAGCGGCGGCTCTCCAAGGTCTTTTCGCACTCTTGGAACCTCTTCCAGAACGTCGTAATATTTGTCTTCTGCATTCTGCTCCTTGAGCTGGGATGTCAGGTTGGACAGCATACCGCCCGGAACCTGATACAGGAGGGTCTTGATATTGACGCCCATATTCTTCGGATTCAGAAGCCCGCTCTCCAGCGCCTCGTCACGGATCGGACGGAAGTAATCAGCGATCTCCGCAAGAAGATTCTGGTCAAATCCGGTATCATACGGCGTACCCTTGAAGGTCTCCACCATAACCTCCGTCGCCGGCTGTGAAGTGCCAAGGGCAAACGGCGACATCGCAGTATCGATTACATCCACCCCGGCTTCTACTGCCTTCAGATAGGTCATAGACGCCACGCCGGACGTATAGTGCGTGTGTAACTGGATCGGAAGGCTCGTCGCGTCTTTCAGCGCCTCGATCATCTCCGTCGCCTTATAAGGAACCAGAAGTCCCGCCATATCCTTAAGGCAGATAGATGTAGCTCCCATATCCTCAATCCTCTTGGCTATGTCGATCCAGTATTCCATCGTATAAGCGTCTCCCAGGGTATAAGACAGCGCAACCTGGGCGTCCGCCTTCTCCTTCACCGCCGCGCTCACCGCCGTCTGAAGATTACGGAGATCGTTCAGACAGTCGAAAATACGGATCACGTCGATACCGTTGGACACTGACTTCTGTACGAAATACTCTACCACATCATCCGCATATGGACGATACCCCAGGATATTCTGTCCGCGGAACAACATCTGAAGCTTGGTATTCTTGAATCCGTCGCGGAACTTACGAAGCCTCTCCCACGGATCTTCCTTCAGGAAACGAAGGGACGCATCGAAGGTGGCTCCGCCCCAGCACTCTACGGAGTGGTATCCAACCTTGTCCATCTTCTCCACGATCGGAAGCATCTGTTCCGTCGTCATACGTGTGGCGATCAGAGACTGGTGCGCGTCACGCAGAATGGTTTCTGTTATTTTAATTGGTTTTTTCTCAGCCATTTTCTATCCTCCATTAAAATGATTCTTATAATTCTACATTACCCCAAAAATCGCCATAAATGTTCCCGCAGCAACTGCCGTACCGATAACGCCCGCTACGTTCGGACCCATGGCATGCATCAGCAGGAAGTTGGTCGGGTCTGCCTCCGCGCCCACCTTCTGAGATACACGGGCCGCCATCGGAACCGCAGACACACCGGCAGAACCGATCAGAGGATTCACCTTGCCGCCTGTAGCGACGCACATGATCTTACCGAACAGCACGCCTGCCGCCGTACCGAACATGAAGGCGATCAGACCAAGCGCAACGATCTTAAGGGTATCCGCATTCAGGAACGCCTCCGCACTCGTGGTCGCCCCCACGGAAGTACCCAGAAGGATAACTACGATATACATCAAAGCGTTGCTCGCCGTATCTGTAAGCTGGCGTACCACTCCTGACTCACGGAACAGATTACCCAGCATCAGCATACCTACCAGCGGCGCCGTCGTAGGAAGGATCACGCAGACTACAATCGTTACGATAATCGGGAAGAGGATCCTCTCAAGCTTCGTAACCGGCCTTAACTGCTCCATCTTGATCTTACGCTCTTTCTCCGTCGTCATCAGCTTCATGATCGGAGGCTGGATGATCGGCACCAGAGACATATAAGAATATGCCGCCACCGCGATCGGTCCCATGATCGCCGTCTGAGACAGCTTGCCTGCAAGAAAGATAGAAGTAGGTCCGTCCGCACCGCCGATGATCGAGATTGCCGCCGCCGCCTTATCTGAGAAGCCCATAGCCATGGCTCCGAGATATGCTGCGAAGATACCGAACTGCGCCGCCGCACCCAGAAGGAAGCTCTTAGGATTGGCAATCAACGGTCCGAAGTCTGTCATTGCTCCTACTCCAAGGAAGATCAGGGACGGAAGGATCGACCACTCATCCAGCATATAGAAGTAATAGAGCAGTCCGCCTGTCCCGTTCGCCGCATCCTCCGCATGCAGCATAATATCCGGGAAGATATTAACGAGCAGCATACCAAATGCGATCGGTACCAGGAGCAGAGGTTCAAACTCATGTCTGATTGCTAAATATAGGAAAAAACATGCAACTGCAATCATGATCAGATTGCCGCCTGTAAGACTGAAAAATGCCGTCTGCTGCACGAGGTTTCCCAATGTCGTTGTTATATATTCCATTTTTTAACCTCCAGTCGTGTCATATAATCACAGCGATTATATCTTAATTCAATGTCGCAAGAACAGCACCTGCTTCAACTGCATCTCCTACTGCTGCATTGATACTTGCCACAGTTCCGTCTTCCGGCGCCACAACCGGGATCTCCATCTTCATCGCCTCAATAATAACAACTGCGTCGCCTTTCTTCACACTCTGGCCTACATTCGCCTCAATCTTAAATACCTTGCCTGCCGCGCCTGCCTTCACTTCGATCGACCCTACTCCCGCTGCCGGCGCTGCCTTTGGCGCCGCCGGAGCCGCCTTCGGCGCTGCTGCTCTTGGTGCTGCCGCCTGAGGCGCTCCTGAAGTATTCTCCTCTACCGTAACATCGTATACATTTCCATTAACTGTAATCGTATAATTTTTCATCTTAAATAATCCTCCTAGTATTATGAATTCCATTTATTTGATGGACGGCGTCTGATACTTCTCACATAGAATCCGCCCGCAGCCGCTTCTTCCATGCCAGCCTCTTCTCTGGCCGCCGCGATTGCCGCTGCAATAACCGCTATCAATTCCGTATCGTCTTCTTCTGTCTCTGGGGCTGCAGGAACCATTACCGGCGCCGGGGCTGCCGCAGCAGTGCTTGTCTTCTCTTCCTTCTTCTTATTCGCACCCGTAAGCGCCGGGATAAACTTAAACAGAGAGATCAGGAACGAGATAAAGATCAGTACGGCGAATACCGTTCCCATTCCAAGCACCGTATTAAGCCCTGCCTTCTCTAAGATCTCACCCAATGAATACTCCCCGTCTACAGTCATGCTCTCCATATAGGACTTCTCGTCAAACACGAAACTGATGGTCGCATCCCTGTCCGCGAACTGTGCCGCTGCAGACACCTTAAGCCCTTCATTCGTCTCCTCCGATGTGAAATCGCCATGGCTTACATAGGCTCCGCACTCATCAATCGCCGCTTCCCACGCGTCAAGCGCGCCAAGGAAACTCTCCGGCGTCACAGGAATCCCTGCCTGCGTCAGTTGGAGTTCCATGGTAAATTCTCTCATGCTCCTCCATTGCTCAAGCATGGCCGCGTCGGCATTCGCACAATAGTTGATCATGAATTCTGTGGTCTGGTCAATGGCTGCCGTGTTATACTCAACCGCTTCCTCGCTGCTCTTGCACGCGGTAAAGCAGAGCATTACAGCGACAGCACAGAGTAATAAACTAATTTTTTTCCTCACTTTGCCTCACCTCTCTAAACCGATCCATGCTTTTTCATCGGACGGTCTTCTCTTTTTGTGAATAACATCTCGAATGCGCCGATCACATATTTTCTCGTCTGATCCGGCTCAATGATGGTATCCACATAGCCTCTTCTTGCAGCAGATAACGGGCTTGACTGCAGTTGTCTGTACTGGGCAGTTTTCTCTCTCAGTGTATCGGCATCCGCGCCTGCGTACATGATCTTCGCCGCAAGGTCCGCTTCCATCATGCCGATCTCAGCCGTCGGCCATGCATACACCATATCCGCGCCGACAGACTTGCTGTTCATCATGACATAAGCGCTTCCGAATGCCTTGCCGATCACCACGTTCACCTTCGGAACGGTGGCATTGGCAAATGCGTACGTAAGCTTTGCCGTCTCTCCTGCAAGATTCTTCTCGTCATACTCACACGCCTTGAACCCGGTTACATTGGTCAGCGTAAGAACCGGGATATTGAAGGCATCGCAGAAGTTCACGAACCCGGCGGCCTTCTTCGCTCCGTCGGAAGACAGAGAGCCGTCAAACTGTGCCGTAACCTCAGACTTCTCATTATATATCTTGGAACGGTTCGCAACCGCTCCCACCGTCATACCGTTCAGACGGATGAAGCCGGTCACCATATCCTTCGCATAATCCTTCTTCGTCTCAAAGAATACACCGCTGTCAGAGATGATAGACAGCGCGATAGCTGTATCTTCCGCCGCATTCTCGATCCCGTCGCACAGACGGTTCAGGCTGTCCGTACACTCGTCATAGGAAGCATTCTCCTCGTTATTGCCCGGCAGCATGCAGACCAGAGTACGGATATCCGTCAGTATCTCGTCTTCTGTCCCGATCCCGTCTACAAGACCTGCGTTCTCGCTCTGGTACTTCGCAGAGGAAGTATCAAGCTTCGTAATATTATTGCCTGGAAGGGCATTGGGTGAATTCACAAATAACTTAGCCTTGGATGCTTCCATAAATGTGAAATCCGTCAAAGCAGGCACAACGGAAAGTCCGCCGCCGCATGTCCCAAATATTGCCGTGATCTGAGGGATCACTCCTGAAGCCATCGTCTGCTTCAGATAAAGATTCCCAAACGCGTTCAGCGCGTCCGTCGCCTCCTGAAGCCTGATCCCGGCACAATCTATAAGTCCGATTACCGGTGCTCCCATCTTCATCGCCATATCATAGATATTCGCGATCTTCTTCGCATGCATCTCACCAACTGCTCCATTCAAAACCGATGCATCCTGACTGTACACGTACACCAAATTCCCGTCAATCACTCCGTAGCCGGTGATTACACCGTCAGCCGGAGTCTCTTTTTCCTGCATGTTGAAATCTGTGCTCCTGGCAGTTACCGCCCCGCCGATCTCAACAAAGCTTCCTGCATCAAGTAACGTCGCAATCCTGATACTTGCTGCACTCTCTGTTGCCATGTTGCCCATAGTCAAGCCCTCCATCTTCTTATATATTACAAAACCAAATTTTTGCCAATTATATTATATCCCTTTTGATGTTTTACTGCAATACTTTTTTTCACCTCACGGACTCCCCGAAGCCAGGATAAAACTAGACTGCATTCCAGTTATATCCAATTTATAGTTACTTTTCACACCCACGCCATCTGCAAAATAAAGAAAAGGTTGCTGCTTTGGCGTTAAGCTTTAGCAACAACCTTTTCCTGTTTTATTTTGGGCGGGCGTTTCCGTTCATATATTTCTGATATCTTCTGATATACATCTACATTTTGTGAGCGTAACAAATAGACTATGCTTAAGCCATTACAAATATCGTTTAAACTTTCTTGGCTCCGCAGAGTAATTGCCTGCTTCTGTTTTCGTTTGTAGACTCTTGCCAATCTTTCACATAGGGAATTATTGGCTGGAACCCGTTTGTCATGCAGGAACAATAATTCACTTTCTTTATATTCCCTTAACCGGAGAAATAGATTATACCCTTCCCTATAATACTCAGTTGGCGGCTCATCCTGATATTCTTTCTCCGCCTTGTTCAGGATTTCATCATACCTTTTCTCGAATCCCTCAACAATTATCGGATCAAGTTCTTTCTCCCCCAACCCATTTCGGTAATGCAGCATCTCCTGGAACAATCCGTGCATCTCCTTGTTCCATTCCAGCTGCGGCTCATTCTGCTCGCTGCCGATCAGATAGCGGCAGTCATGCTGGGTACACTCCTGATGTTTTGTTCCATAACGGTAAAATGTCTTGTCATGGTCATGCAAGACAATCCCAACATAATTCTCAAGCGGCGTTCCTTCTATTCCTTTATGCCCTTTTTTCTCCCTGCCTATATAAAGTGCCACATCTGCGATCGGGGATGCAAGTATAAGGACCTGCGCACTGTGCCCATTTACAGATGCGTTTGTAAAATCTGCATTCATGACCGGAGACTGCATTAGTTTCTTTATAATCTCTTTTTTCTCTTCCGCTGTTTTCTCTGAAAATTCCCTGGTAAGACCATTGATCATGCCGTCGGACAGTTCGATCTCGCCTTTTGTCAATTCTGAGATTAGCTTTCTTATTTTTCCATGGGATACGTTGCATTCATTGCTCAGGAGAAAGGCAAGTGCCTTCACCGTCCCGTCATAGTTCACTTCATTGATATATCCTTCTGGAAATGGAGCATGTACACGGGCTCCGGTTCTTTTGTCACGGTATTCCTTTGTCGTATATTCCATGACCGCTACAGACATCTGGATGACCACTTTCTGTTTCCGAATGATTTTTCCTGTCTCATAATAATTCTCTTTATCCAGGTATTTTGCAGGCGCAGGGATTTCATGTGTCTCTGTTACGGCATGGAGCTTCCTGCGGTGTCCGGCATGGCCTGGCTGTCCGCCTGGTTTCCGGTCAGTTTTTACCCGGCTGTTCGGGATTTTTTTCCTGCCGGGTTTCTGCTGGGAAGAGGGGATGGATGAATTCTCAAAATCCATATTGACCTGCGCAGTCAGTTTTTGGTTCAGGCCTTTTTCTTCCTCCAGTTCAGCCCCTACCCTGTAGAATTCCTGTCTTATATCACGGCATTTATCTAATGCTTCATCTCTCTGGCGAACAACTTCCAGATTCTCTTTTTTGAGCTTTGCAATGAGACGGTCCTTCCTGTCAAGTTCTTTCTGGCATTCGTGGTAAAGATCATCATTTGCTTCCATCCATTGCTTCCGGACAGACCGGATCTCCTTACGTGCCTGTGCTAATTCTTGTTTTAATTCCCGGATATTTTTTTCAAGTTTCCGAATAATACTCTTATATTCTTCTTCTAATTTCCGGTATCTCTCGCCGGATTTAAATTCGGCGATCTGCTGTGCCAGTGATTTCACTTTGTACTGTAATGCACTTGTATATTCAAATGGATTCATCTGTACTCTCCTTTGATGAATTAGGGGCGGGAATCTAATACCTGTGCCATCGTTCTGCTTAATTCTATTGTCTCTTCCAGTTGTAATGTCAGCATGGAAATATATTCTTCTTTCTGTTCAAGAAGCTCTTCCGAAGTCCGAATGCATTTTTCCTGGATTCGGATTACATTTTCTGCTTCTTTAAGAGCATTCTCCAATTTAGAGATCTGTAATTCATATTTTTTTATAAGTGATGTTTCTTTACTCATTGCTGCCTCCGCACTTGTAATAAAAAAAGTATAGCAGAAATCTGGAAAAAAAGCGAATGAAGGAAATCTGGTATTCGTCATTTTGCCAGGGATAAATCGTTGATTTTTCAAGACAAATGGATATCAAACCACGCAGAAAAAGATGTGAGAAGGGGATTTTAAGACGAAAAACAGAAAGGAGAAAATGTTATCCACAAGAAATACCTGAGGACAAAATATTATTAACATTTTGTCCTCAAACGTATCATTTACTGTGGATAAAAATTTTTTCAATTTCAGCACATTTACCAACACTTTCTAAAAAGCCTATTACTGGCGTGGGTGTGAAAAGTAACAATTTATAAAATTACTTAATATTTTCTTAACATAACAGTTGTACTTTGGTCGGTTTTATGATATATTTACAATAGCTTTTCACTGAATATTACATATTTTTCCATATGTAATACAGGTGGAAAAATACATCTATATGGAGGGTAAAATATATGGAAACAGCAAAAAAGCGCAGACCATTTGGCTTTTATGTGTGTGCGATGGGATTTACCTTTGAGCGTCTCGCATTTTACACCGTAAAATACTTACTTGCCATCTGGCTTGCAACGGAAGTTACTTCCGGCGGTCTGGGATTATCAGATGCAGAAGGTGCAGCCATGTCCGCTTCTTTCGTGGCATGGACCTACATCACACCGATCTTCGGCGGTTACATTGCCGACTACTGGTTAAGCCCGAGACTCTGCGTGGCTCTGGGTATGATCCTGATGGGCGCGGGATACTTGTGTACCTGGCAGGCTCACTCTATGGGGATGGTGTGGGCAATGGTTATCCTGGTATCCGTTGGTACCGGATTGTTCAAGGGGAATCTGTCCGGTGTGAACGGACTGTTATTCCACGACGAAGAAGAACTGAACTCAGCGTTCTCTATTCAGTATTCTTTTGTTAACATCGGTTCCTTCATCGGTACGACCTTTATTGCCATGCTGGCAACCACAGGTCTGTTCGGGATCAAGTGCAGTTTCAACACCGTATTTCTGATCTGTGCGATCTTCTTATTCATTGACGCCGCATGGTTCATCCTGAACGGCAAGGCGCTCGGCGATGCCGGCAAGAAGCCTTTCAAGAACGACCAGCGAGAGTTCGTATCCGCTGAGAAGAAAGCTGCAGCCGAGTCTGCTCCGCTTACCGCAAGCGACAAGAAGAAGATCGTTGCGATCATCCTTGTAACCATCTTCTCCGCAATCTTCTGGATGGTATGGTATATGGCATACATGCCGGCTTACTATTACTTCGGATGGGGCGACGGCGCAGATTTCCTGAACCATGCGAACTGGTACATTGGAAGCTTCCAGATCCCTACATCCTGGTTCGACTCTGTGAACGCTCTGACCTGTATCATCCTGGGACCTGTTCTTGCCGGTGTATGGGCTAAGATGGCGTTAAGACCGAAGGGTGACATGAGCATGTTCAAGAAGACGGCTCTTGGTACCATGCTGGTAGGTGTATCTTATCTCGTTATGGTTCTCGCCGACATGATCAGAGGCGACGGACAGTGCTCCGTATTCTGGCTTGCACTTGTATGTCTGTTGATGTCTGTAGGTGAGATGGTATTCTCCCCGCTTGGCAACTCCTTCGTATCTAAGCTGGCTCCAGCTAAGGTTCTGGGTCTGTTATTGGGCTTCTGGCCAATCGCGGTATTCCTGGCACAGCAGATTTACCCGAAGGTATACTCCTGGCTTGCAACCCTGCCGTTCATCGCATACGGCGTGGTTGGCGCGGTCGTAATCGTATTCGGCCTGATCCTCTGGGCATGCAGCGGCAAGCTGGACGCTCTGGAGAAAGAAGACTAACCAAAATATCCGGGCTGTCAGGTATATGATCCTGACAGCCCGTTTGTAATCTTATCTGAATCGTTTCTACTCTACTCCTCTTCCATCTCCTCCATCTCCCGTAAGATCTCCTTATAGAATTCGGACGTATCCTCATCCTTCTTCTCAAGAATCTTCACGATCACGCCGTCATCGATAAAGAATATCTTATCGCTGCACCGTGCAATCTTGGGGTCATGGGTCACAAGAATGATATTCTTCCCCATCTCCTTGTTGATATTGTCGAAGGTATCCATAAGCCTTCTGCTTGACTTCGCATCCAGGTTGCCTGTAGGCTCATCCGCCATGATAATACCCGGATCATTGATCAGCGCCCTGCATATGGCAATTCTCTGCTTCTCTCCGCCGGACAATTCCCTTGGAGACTTGCCGATCAGCCTCTCCACACCGAATCTTGCCGCCAGGCTCAGCATCTTCTGCTTCATCTCTTCTGCCGGTGCTTTGTCAAGGATCATGGGAACCATGATATTCTCCCCCACAGACAGACTGTCCATCAGATAGAAATCCTGGAATACAAATCCGATCTCCCGCCTTCGAATATCCGCAAGCTCATCTTTCCAAAGCTCTGACGCATCCTTCCCCTTGAAATAAAGCTTCCCTTCTGTTAAAGGCTCCATCATTCCCAGGATCTTAAGCAGCGTAGTCTTGCCGCCTCCCGAGCTTCCCATGACAGCGACATATTCCCCCTCTTCTATAGTAAGGTCAAGGCCTTTCAGCACCTCTATCTTCGCATCAGGATTCTTCTTCTCCTGATTCCTGTAATAGTTCTTCACGAGTTTCTCTGTTCTTATAATCTCCGCCATCACATTACTCCATCGTATCAAAGATTTTGCCTGTCAGGACCTTCTTCAACGCCTGATAAACCGCCCCCTGTGCCAGCCAGTAGATTACCCATACCGGAAGCACATACCGGATATAGCCAAGGATCTCCGCACCGTTATACATCCTGACTCTGAACATGAGCAGTGTAAATACAACCGCCGACAAGCCGCCCACTGTCAGCGGGATCAGGAAAAAGGGCAGCATCTCCTGACGAAGCGCTTTCATAATGGTCTTCTCATGCATCCCCATACAATCAAGGAAACGGTATCTTGCCACGATCTCATCCATCTCAAAACAGAACTTAATAAGTATCAGATAGATCCCGCATACGCCTGCCATGATCATCATAAACAGCCATACTACCTGCTTCAGATAACGCTCCGTCGCCGTATCCTGCATCATCACTTTGCTGCTGTAATAACGGATTCCCCCATCCTGCTTCGACAGCGCGAAGAGGCTGTCCTCCACATACTCATAATCTCCGCCTGCCGCACAGAACAGATACAACTGCTCCCCCTGATAGATCTCCTCAAAAAATTCATCAGAGAATACCACCAGATTCTGCTCCTTCCCTCCTTTATATATCCCCGTCAATACCGCCCGTTCTTCTCTTACGACCTTCCTTGGCGTATAGGCCCGGTAACTCCAAAGCTCTGCCCCCGGCCCCGCTGTCTGCAGGTTCAGCGTATCCGCCGCCCCCGACCAGTCCAGAAGATGAGCTCTCGCCGACACATCTTCCTGATAAATGACCGCGATTTCCTCCCCGGACAAGCCAATCGCTTCCCCCTCATCTCCAGATCTTGCTCTCTTAAGCTCAAGATAGGCAGACTCCGGGATACCGATCTGAACCGGCGGTTCTGCCATAACCTGCCTTCCGCCTGCAACAGATTTATAATCCAACGCGAAGATATCCTTCACGGAGTTGACCAGTGATATGTTCTCCGGCATCAGCGAATATACAGTCGTCATCGGATACCGTTCTGCCTTAAGTCCTGGCTGCCCGCTTAATTCCTGCAGCTTTTCATCCGCGGCCTTCCCCGCCGTACAGACAAAGTCATAAGGGAACTGCCCCTCAAGCGCCTGAGCCAACACGTTTCCCCCATAAGCGGAAGACAGCGTATACATAACAAGGAATGCAGTCACTGTCAGCAGGTAGACCTTCTTCATATTCTGCCCAAATCCGGTGAGAAATGGAAATTTATCGAATATGTTCTGATAATACCTGCCGTCTTCTCCCTTGATCCTTCTGATCTGCGCCGAGCGCACACACAGAAGCACCAGAATCAGTCCCAGCAGATAGACGGCCTGCGCATCTTCGCTCTCTCCTCCGCTTCTTCCCGTCATCTGTGCCAGAGACCATGCCATGCATATGACGCCCAGGACACCGCATATCCAGCCTGATACCCCTGGTATATGGTTCTTCTTCGGCGCGATAAGCCCCGACGCAGACCAGCGCATATGGTCATACACATGGGAATTCACCATCGCCGCAATCAGCGCAGCCGCGGTAAATATCCCGCAGACCATAAGATATGTCCCGGCCGGCATTCCCTGCACTGACACCGGAAGCTCCCGTGCGATCACCCGCATGATGATCCCAAAGACCAGATTCCCAAGGATGATCCCGATAATTCCGGAGCATACCAGACATCCTGCATATTCCATCAGCATCATAGAGCGCAGAGATCTGCTTCGAATCCCAAGCACTGCCAGTATATTTTCCTCCCGCATCTTACTGCGGATATAATAAGAGAAGGAAAGCCCCATCAGCACCGCATTCAGGAGAAGTCCCATCCATACCGCGTTCAGAAGGACCTTCTGCGTCCCTCCTCCCGTGACCGCCTCCGCACTGTGGATTCCCAGGAACGCGGACCTGAGCGCAAATACCAGGAACAAAAAAAGCATCAAAAATACACTGCTCGCGATCAGCATCACATAATTCCGAATATGATACTTTACATTCTTCCATATCATCCTGTAATACGAAGAACTGTATCTTCCCGGAAAATACAGTCTCCGCTTCCGCTCTTCCCTCTCAAGCCTGTCGCGTTCCTCACGCACTCTTGCGTCTTTTCGGATCTCATCACGCTGCTCCACGTACTGCTTCAGCACGAATTCCGCCAAGCACATTATAGGAAGCAGGTAAGTCCACCCCATAGGAACCAAGGGGAAGAATATGACTGCCGCTGCCGTATACAGGAACTCACACCACTGCACCATTCGATAGACAAGCCTTACCTTCTTCCCCGCAAGAGTGCCGATCACATAGATCAGGGCAAGGACGGCGCTAAGAATCGACAGAAAAAACATATAATAGGACGCTACCAGCTCCGGATCCCCGCCCGTCATCGCCACGATGCCCCCGTTCTTCCCGGCCTCTGAGATATAGCCGGGCAGATGATAAGTCTGCCCGGCATAAGCGATCCACGGAAGCCAGATAGCCGCAGCGATAAATATATAAATCAGGACAGATATGATCTGATATATTTTGCCTGATCTCTTCATAGTCTTCCTCCGCTGCCTGTACTGCATTGCTAAATCGGCCGTGTATACTCCTTAAGCCATTCCCGCTCCTCTTCGGTCAGACGCGGCCCGATCTTCTCATATACCTGTTCATGATAATGGTTCAGCCACTCGCGCTCATCCCGGCTCATCTCCTCCGGGTCGATCCCGTCTAAGTCGATCGGCGCAAACGTGATCGTCTCGAAATACATAAACTGCCCGTACTTATTCTGTACGCCCTTTCTCACCACGAACTCATTCTCAATACGGATACCAAACTGTCCGTCCTCATAGATCCCCGGTTCGTCGGTGATGACCATGCCCTCCTCAAGCTTATGATGCTCGTTCTTACTTGGAACCACATACCAGCGGAATCCGGTCGGCGGTTCATGGACATTGGCAAGATACCCTACGCCGTGCCCGGTACCGCACTGATAATCCAGATCCAGATCCCAGATCGGCCCTCTCGCCAGCACATCCAGATTATATCCATAGCATCCATAGAGAAAACGTGCGCGGGACAGCCGCATCATCGCCCTCACAACAGCAGTAAAATACCTCTTCATCTGTGCCTCCACAGAACCAAGAACGAAAGTTCTGGTGATATCGGTGGAACCTTCGTAATAACCGCCGCCAGTATCATTCAAGAAGAATGCGCCTGAACTTAACGGCACATCCGTCTCTGCGCTTGGCGAATAGTGCATCATCGCCGCATGGTCCGCAAATGCACACAGAGGCTCGAAGCTGTCACGGATATATCCTTCCTGTGCAGCGCGTAATTCCGTCAGCTTTGCGGCAGAACTAAGCTCCGTAATCGTCTCCTTGTCATAGCGTGTCTTGATCCAGTGCATGAACTTGGTGACAGCAACGCCGTCCTTGATGTGGGCTTCCCTGATATTCGCAAGCTCCACCTCATTCTTCATCGCTTTCATAAGGATGGTTGGATTCGCCGCCTCCACGATCCTGCATGGAATATTCTTATACAGCGCATAGTTCATCTTCATCGGATCGATCAGCACCGTCTCGGAACCACTCAGTCCCTTCACGTCATCATAGATTGCATTATAAGGATGGATGGTCACCTGATTCTTAGCCAGCTCTACCTGGATACGGTCGTCAAGCTTGGAATCATCCACATATAATTCTACTCCGTCCTTCTTCACGATCGCGTAGGACAGAAGCAGCGGGAAGAAATCAATATCGTCCCCCCGGATATTCAAAAGCCAGCATACATCGTCCAGGGACGCAATGATATGGGCGGTCGCCCCATGCTCCTCCATCACTTCCCGCACACGCTTAAGCTTGGACGCCGTGCTCTCACCAGAATACTTCTCTTCCAGGAAGAACGCCGGCTTGTCCGAAAGCGGCGGACGGTCTTCCCAGATATCCCCTACCAGGTCGACGGAATAGTGGATCCGGATCTGTCTCGCCGCCAGCGCTTCCTCAAACTCCCGGCCCTCTCCCATGGAAAGTACCCGTCCGTCAAACGCAACCGTTCCGCCTCTTGGAACACGATCAGTCAGATACTCCGTGATTGACGGCGTATCTCCCACAAACATCTTCATCAGACGGATGCCGCTTCCGGCAAGCTCATTCTCTGCCTGGAAGAAATACCTTCCATCCGTCCAGAGCCCCCCATCATCTCTGGTTATGACGACCGTCCCGTAAGATCCGCTGAAACCGGAAATATATTTCCTCGCTTTAAAATGTTCCCCTACATATTCACTCTGGTGAAAATCAGCGGTGGGAACTATATACGCATCGATCCCCTTAGACGCCATGCGAGTACGAAGTTCGGAAATCCTTTCTGCTATGTTCATAAAAATAAACCTCCTAAAATTATACTATATCTATAATGTACCATAAACCCGTCCAAAGTACAATTTTTTACCGAATTTTTGTCTTGTTTTGTCTTGAAGCCCGCTCAATATTATGCTATGATTTGGCAGAAACTTTTCCATCACAGATTACGGAATAACAGAGGTACCGCTATGGCATCACACATTAAAAACATGACCCAGGGAAAACCTGTTTCCCTGATTTTCTCATTTGCACTGCCGCTTATGATCGGCAATGTATTTCAACAGCTTTATACCGTCGTAGACACCATGGTCGTAGGCAAAGCCTTAGGTGTCGGCGCCCTTGCCGCCCTTGGCGCGGCGGACTGGCTCAACTGGATGATGCTTGGTATCATCCAGGGCTTCACCCAGGGCTTCGGTATCCTGATGGCACAGGAATTCGGCGCGGGCAGGCACGATAACCTGAGGAAATCCATCGGTACCTCCACGGTCCTTGCTTTCCTGTCTTCCATCGTACTGCTGGCGCTTGGACAACTGGCGGCACGCCCGGTCCTGCATCTCCTGCAGACGCCTTCCGAGATCCTTCCCGATACCCTGCTGTACCTGCGTATCATGTATCTTGGGATTCCGGTAGTGATGGCATATAACCTGCTGGCCTCGATCCTCCGTTCCCTCGGAGACGGCAAGACGCCACTTAACGCCATGATCGTAGCCGCCGTCACCAATATTGCGCTGGATCTTCTGTTCGTGCTGGGCTTCGGGCTTGGTATTGCCGGAGCCGCCGCCGCAACGCTGATCGCCCAGTTGGTCTCAAGCCTGTTCTGCCTGTATCATATCCGAAAGATTGAGATCTTGAATCTTCAGCCGTCGGATTTCAGCCTCAGAGATAAGAATCTCTCCCTCCGGCTGCTGACGCTGGGCTTCCCCATGGCGTTTCAGAACGCTATCATATCCATTGGCGGCATGATCGTGCAGTCTGTAGTCAACGGATTCGGCGTCATCTTTATCGCAGGCTTCACCGCCACCAACAAGCTATACGGCGTACTGGAAGTTGCAGCTACCTCCTACGGATATTCTATGGTCACGTACACCGGGCAGAACTTGGGTGCCGGCCAGACTGACCGCATCCGCCGGGGAGTGAGGTCCGCTCTTCTGATTGCACTTGCAACCTCCCTTGTCATTGCGCTTCTGATGATCTTCGGCGGAAAGATGATCCTTGGCTGTTTCATCTCAGGCACACCTGAAGAATTCGCGCAGACATTGGCGATCGCCTACTACTATCTGGCCATCATGAGCCTGTGCCTGCCGATCCTCTATACCCTGCATATCACAAGGTCTGCTATTCAGGGGATGGGCAATACCATCCTGCCCCTTGTATCCGGCATCGCCGAATTCCTGATGCGGGCGCTGACCGCTATCTTCCTTCCCATGGTGGTCGGAGAGAACGGGATCTTCTACGCGGAGATCATGGCATGGACCGGGGCGACAGTAATCCTGGTGATCAGCTATTTCGCCGTGATCCGCAGGATGGAGAGGCTGTTGAAGCGATAAGCATTTTATGCCATAGAGTATATAAACTTTTAATAGGTGGTGTAAGTCATGGAACTGGAGAAAAAGAAACTTCCTGAAAGATTGCTGCTTGGATTATTACAGACCAAAGCAGAAGCCATGAGACAGATTGAAGACAATGATTATATTTCACTTCTGAAGCAGCATGGAATTCAGGAAATCCACTCTTACGGAATCGCATGCTATAAGAAAACCTGCAAGATCATGCATAAGCTGAATTCCTAAGGCTGCCAATACAATATGATTTCACACAGTCAAATACCCCGCTACAAGCAGCGAACATTAAGCTTGTAACACTGCTAAACAGCGGGGTATTGGGTCTGCGCTTGTGCTTCGGCCGGTGCTGACCATGCGCTGCTGTAACTACATCTTCATATTCCCTGTCCCTACATACCGGACTCCATTCTCAAATACTCTCTTTCCGCCCAGGGTAACCAGCTTCACATCATTAAGTCTCGTAATATCCTTACTCAAATCCCCGCCGACTACCAGAAGATCCGCATCCAGTCCTTCCTTCACCAGCCCCCTGTCTTCTTCTACCCCCAGCACCTTTGCCGGATTCGAGGTGGCGGTCTCAATCGCCTGTACCGGCGTAATCCCGTATTCCACCATATATTGAAGTTCCCTGGCAAGCGGCAGAAGCGGCGACTGATACATCACCATATCCGTACCTGCGATCACCGTCACACCCGTATCATAGAATTCCTTGAAATGATTCCTGTAAGCCTTATATGCCGGCTCAAAATACTGATAATCCTTCATCTCCTTCTGCATGACCGGATCGTTCACCGGCGCACCTGCATGCTTCTCAATATTCTCCTTACAGATATCATACAGCAGTGTATACGCCATAATAGTCGGTGTCCACGCTATCCCCTTCTCGGCCATCTGCTTCGCATGATCCAACGTCATGAAGGTCGCATGCTCTATGGTATCAAATCCGGCGTCAATACACATCTGGATCCCCGGATTGGTTCCCGCATGCACTCCACATTTGATCCCCCTTCTATGACATTCATCCACCGCCGCGTCTAATTCTTCCTGGGTCAGCTCCGGCGTATGGGTCCGGTGCGTCGTCAATACCTTCACCCATTCCGCCCCGTCACGGATCTGCTTACGGATCTCCTTACGTACCTCCCAGGGACCGTCCACCTGCTCCACCTCTTCCCAGGCATGCCCTCCGGTCATACAGATCCCTGTATCCGTGTGAGTGATCCGCGGAATGGTAACAAATCCCTTCTCGGCCGCAAGCTTCAGATTCTTACAGACCCCATGTGCCGACGACATATCCCTTACTGATGTGATCCCCCGCTCGAACGCCGCCTGGGCATGCTGCAGGGCATAAAGCATGATAAGCTGCGGACCATAATTGAAACTGTCCGGCTGAGAATACCAGTATCCCAGGTGGACATGCATGTCGCAGAGACCCGGGAGCAGCGTTGCATCCCCGTAATCCTTCACTTCCTCTTGGGGAAACTCCCTCATAAGAACCGATGGCTCCCCGATCCTCTGGATCTTGCCGTCTGTTCCCACAAGTACGGCGCGGTTCTCAAGGACCGTCTTGCCGTCCCCCGTTATCAAATGTCTGGCTGCTATGATCATCTTTCTCTCATCCCCCTATGCTTTTGCGCCGTAAATTCTAAATATTTTCCAGAGACGGCTTTTGATATATCTACTTCTGATTCCGAAACTGCATCGGCGTTGTATTATATGCCTTCTTGAACATCCGGTTGAAATGCTCCACATTCTGATATCCTACCGACAACGCGATATTCTCCACCGTCATATTACTGCTCTTTAACAATGCCTTCGCCTTCTTCATCCGGATCTTCTTAACCAGCTCCCCGAATGTCAGACCCGATTTCTCCTTCACATATTTAGAAATATACGGCTTCGACAGATAGAACTTCTCAGCCAAATCATCCAACGTAATATCGACATAGTTCGCCTGGATGTAATTCATGATCTCGATCATTCTCTCATCTTTGCATCCGTCGGCGCTCCCGATCTCCTCGATCTTATTGACAGCAACGGTCAGCGCTTCGATGGAAGCCTTGATGATATCTGCATCGATTCCCACGCCCCAGAAGTTCCTGCCGCTGCACACGATACCCACGTAGGCAACCGCCTTGGATGAGGAACCTCTGGTCAGAGAATGCTCCTCATAGAACCGAAGCTCATAGCTGATATTAAAATACTGCTTGATCGCATTGCTCACCGCATCCAGACGTCCATTTCCCATGGCAGTGATCACCCTGGTCTCGCCGCCATGATTGATCGTCACTTCTGCCGTGATCCCGTCCACCTGTTTGAAATGGCACTCATCTATATGGAATACCGGTTTGGTATTGATATAATGATCTGAGAAAATCTGGTATACCCACTCCGGATTCAGCTCCTTATGCGCCTTGTCGGATACGTCCTTCACCAGATATCCAACCTCCTCGCGCATCTTCTGCGGCAGGTTGATGCCATGGCTCTGCTTCAGGATATAGTTCACGCCGCCCTTGCCGGACTGGCTATTGATGCGGATCACATCAGAGTCATACCTTCTTCCCACATCCTGAGGATCGATCGGAAGATACGGAACCGTCCAGGTATCGCACTGCTTCTCCTCCCTCCAGGTCATACCCTTGGCAATAGCATCCTGATGGGAACCGGAAAATGCGGTAAATACCAGATCGCCCGCATACGGCTGACGGTCATACACTTCCATCCTCGTCAGACGCTCATAGGTCTCGCGGATATGCTTCATATCAGAGAAGTCAAGTCCCGGATCCACACCATGAGAATACATATTCATTCCCATAGTCACGATATCCACATTACCGGTGCGCTCTCCATTGCCGAATAACGTTCCCTCGATCCGGTCTGCCCCCGCAAGTATCCCAAGCTCCGCCGTCGCCACACCGCAGCCGCGGTCATTATGCGGATGCAGGCAGAGGATTACATTGTCCCTGTAATTCAGATGCTTGTTCACGTACTCCAACTGACATGCAAACACATGGGGCATAGCGTTCTCCACCGTCGTAGGGATGTTGATGATCGCCTTGTTATCTGCCGTTGGCTTCCATATGTCTAAGACCGCATTGCAGACCTCCACCGCGTAATCCACTTCCGTCCCCGGGAAACTCTCCGGGCTGTACTGGAAAGTGAAATTCCCGTCCGTCTCAGAAGCCAAATCTAACAAAAGCTTCGCTCCGTCAATCGCAATCTGTTTGATCTCCTCCTTACTCTTCCTGAATACCTGCTCCCGCTGCGCAACGGAAGTCGAATTATACAGATGCACCACCGCATGGGGCGCACCCTTGACCGCCTCGAAGGTCTTCTTGATTATATGCTCTCTCGCCTGAGTCAGCACCTGCACCGTCACATCATCCGGAATCATCTTCTTCTCGATCAGCGTTCTCATAAACTGATACTCCGTCTCCGATGCTGCCGGGAACCCTACCTCGATCTCCTTAAAACCGATATCCACCAACATCTGGAAGAATTCTAACTTCTCCTCCAGGCTCATAGGCTCGATCAACGCCTGATTGCCGTCGCGCAAGTCGACGCTGCACCAGATCGGAGGCTTGTCGATATACTCCTTTTTCACCCAGTCATAGGTGACTTCAGGGGGCATAAAATATGTTCTCTCATATTTCTGACAATTCTTCATAATCTTCATTCTCTCCTTCCATATTTCCTACCCGCAAGACATCAGCCAAATGCCCTGCCAGTATAATAATAATCATCAACCATGTTGCACATTTTTAACACCTTCTTATCCTAACACATATATAAAAAAAAGGAAAGTGATAATTTTAATCACTTTCCTTGATGTATTTTATTCCTGAAGAGAAGATCTCTTCGTGATAGTTACCGTCTCATCATAACAGGAGAAGATCTCCTGAAGCTTGGCATCATCCTGCTTCTTCGTAAATAAACTGATGACCGGCACGATGACCAGACCGCCCACCATAGCGATCACACCGGAGTTAATGGATGATTTGAAGATATATCCAAGAACCGCTCCCCAGCCTGTGACATCCACTCCGCCAAGTGTCACAAAAAGCTGCAGCAACGCGATCCCGCATCCCCAGACAAAGCACACCACCACAGAGATCTTGGTGATTCCTTTCCAGTACAGGCCATACATGAACGGCGCAAGGAATGCTCCTGCCAGCGCTCCCCAGGATACACCCATCATCTGTGCGATAAAGGTCACTTCCGGATGCGCATCCTTGAAGATCGCGATCACAGCCGATATCAGGATAAAGAACACAATGAACGACCTCATAATGGAAACCTGCTTCTTCTCAGACATTCCCTGTTTTGCCGCCGGCTTGATGACATCCAATGTAAAGGTAGAACTGGACGTCAGAACCAGAGAAGACAAGGTAGACATGGAGGCCGATAACACCAGTACGATCACCACCGCTATAATGATAGACGGCAATGCAGAAAGCATGGTCGGTACGATCGTATCGAACAGGGGCTTCCCTGTCGCCTCATTCATCACTACCTTGTCGCCGTAGAGCCTTCCGAATCCTCCAAGAAAATAGCAGCCTCCGGCTACAATGATCGCAAATACCGTTGAGATCACGGTCCCCTTATGTATATCCTTCTCGCTCTTGATGGCGTAGAACTTCCCGACCATCTGAGGCAGTCCCCAGGTACCAAGAGAAGTCAGAACGACCACAAAGAGAAGCGCAAGCGGGTCCGGTCCGAGGAACGCGGAATACGCCCCCTCCCAGCCAGCATCTCCCGTAATAGATGCAAGTGACTTAGTCGCCGCAAGCAGACCGCCATTCTCCGACAATACCGCTCCGATCACCGCACAGATCCCGAACAGCATGATGATTCCCTGGATAAAATCATTGATCGCCGTCGCCATGTATCCGCCGAAGATCACATAGAATCCCGTCAGCACCGCCATCACCGCGATCACCACCCAGTAAGGAATATCAAACACCAGACCGAACAGACTTGATAATCCATTATACAGTGAGGCCGTATACGGAATCAGGAAGATAAATACGATAATAGACGCCGCCACCTTAAGCGGAACCGAATCAAACCGTTTCCCGAAGAAATCCGGCATCGTCTTCGCATCCAAATGCTGGGTCATAACACGGGTCCTTCTTCCAAGAACATTCCATGCAAGTAATGATCCGATAAATGCGTTGCCAAGCCCTGCCCAGGTGGCAGACATCCCGAAGTTCCAGCCGAACTGCCCTGCATACCCCACGAAAATAACCGCAGAAAAATACGACGTACCGAATGCAAATGCAGTCAACCACGGACCGACTCCCCGGCCTCCCAGCACGAATCCGTCCACGTCCGTCGCATGCTTCCTTGAGTAAAATCCAACATAGATCATGACGGCAAAAAATACAACCAACATGATCACACATAATATTTCCTTTGACATCTCTCATTCCCTCCAAGCTGTAACTTTCGATACATCAACCATTCACTTTAAAGCGTTACGCTTTAAAGTGCTAAATTATCCTTGAATATATTAGCATACCGGACTCTATCTGTCAACACCTTTTTGCAGGCAGAAATATCTTTTACCACTTGCGAAGCTGCACATTTTCCCGTATATTTAAAATGGAAGATCTTGAAGGAGATGCCTATGAAAAGCTGCCTGCATAAAACCTTATTTTACAGTCTGTTTACAATCCTTGCCGCTCAGTTCAGTATGAACCTGTTTATCGCGGATTTTAAGATATCTATGGGAATCATCTGCTTCTCTGTCCTATTATTCATGACAGAGGATTTCCCGCTGCTTCCGGCTGCCGGGTGCTCTGCCGCCGGTGTTTTTCTCATACGTCTTACGCTCTACTGGTTCAAAAACGGCCGCTTAGATCAGATGCCGCTTGCCTATATGCCGGAGATTGCTTTCTATATCAGCTATGGACTGCTCCTATATCTGTATATCCGCCTGCATTCTGATTTCCGTAATCATATCCGACAATCGCTCCTCGTACTATTCTTTGTCGATTACGCAGCGAATCTCTGTGAACTGCTTCTGCGGCTTAGGGGAAATGTACCCGATCTTCAGGCACAGACCGGTATCCTTCTGGTTGCCCTGTTTCGTGTACTCATCATCGGATGTATCCTCATGACCTTCCGGCAGTACCGGTTATTCCTCTTAAAGCAGGAACACGAAGAACGCTATAAGCGGCTGCTTCTTCTCATTTCCAGACTGAACGGCGAGATCGTCTGGATGAAGAAGAATACCGCCCTGATCGAAGATACCATGAGCACCGCCTACCAGTTATACCGAACCTTAAAGGAACTCCTTCCAGAGGATCCGCTCTACACCCAGGCGCTCTCCGTAGCCAAGGATATCCATGAGATAAAGAAAGAATACTTTCTGATCATGCGCGGAATTTCCGAGGCGCTCGATCAAGAGTTAGAGTCTGACGGGATGTACTTAGACGACATTTTCCGGATCCTCCATGACTTCTTGCGGCTTACCGCGGCAGAACAGAAGAAATCCCTTGATTTTTCCTTCTTCTGCCGGGACAGTCTATATACCGAGCAGCACTATGCACTGCTGTCCGTCTTCCGGAATCTGTCTGTAAATGCACTGGAAGCGGGGATCTCATCCCCGGTATCCATCCAGATCTCACAGACCCGGACAGAATCGTCCGACGCCGGAAGTATCTATGTCTTTACGATCACTGACAACGGTCCGGGAATTCCGGAAGAATACAGAACCGATATATTCAAAGCCGGCTTCTCCACTAAGATCAACTGTGCGACCGGTGAGATCAACCGGGGGCTTGGGCTTAATCTGGTGAAGGATCTGATCGAGACACAGCTCAAAGGCCGGATCACATTGACTTCCGTTCCAGGCCGGACAACCTTTACTATACAGATACCTGAAAGATTTTTCATGCCTGAACCACGTTCTCACAGTCAGCGCAGTGAATACGCAGACCTATCGGAACCATAATGCAGCACGGGCTTTGCAGATGTAACAGAAAGAGGGAACACATGAATTTTTATCTCATTGACGACGACAAGAATATAAGAAATATTTTGAAGATCATTATCACAAAACAGAAGCTTGGAACCGTGTGCGGAAACGCGGGAAATGCACAGGATGCCCTTGAGGACATCTCCGTCCTTCATCCGGATATCGTCATTGTCGATCTCCTCATGCCCGATACAGACGGGATCACACTCGTTGGGCAGATGCGCCCGCTTCTTCCCGACACGGCATTTATTATGCTATCCCAGGTGACCTCCAAGGATATGGTTGCCTCCGCCTACGAAGCAGGCATCGAATTCTTCATCCAGAAGCCGGTCAACAGTATCGAGGTGGAATCCGTCATACGCAGAATAAAGGAGAATCTCTCCATGCGCCGCACCATGAGCCGGATACAGAATATTTTCCTCGAGGATAACGCACCCAGGCAGCCGGCGCCTGTCGCTTCCTCTGCTTCCGTATCTACTTATACGTCCTCTCCCGCCCTCTCCAATATCCTGCAAAGGCTTGGGATCATCGGGGTACTTGGAAGTAAGGATATCATCACCGTCGCAGAATACATGATCGCCAATCATGAACACCTGGACGATACAACATTGCATGAACTGTGCAGCCGTTTCAGCGATTCCCCCAAGTCCATGGAGCAGCGGATCCGCCGTGCCGCAGCCGCAGGCCTTGTGAATCTGGCTCATCTGGGGATCGAGGATTATTCCAACGAAATATTTACCGAGTATTCCAATACTCTGTATAATTTCGAACAGGTACGCAAGGAAATGGACTTCATCCGCGGTAAAAGTGACAAACATGGCAACGTAAAGATCAAAAACTTTCTGAATGCACTGACGGCCCATTGTAAATAGAAACGCCTTGTGAAAAGTCATAGGCATATTTAACAGTATCAATCACCTGTTTTTGTGAATTCCTACAAATTTCAGTTGATACTGTTATTTTTTTTAACCATCTTGATACTTTCTGAAACTTTTTGAAACCACCGTTTTATATTGATTTTATCAATATAACAAGTGAAAAAGAGAGGTATGTCTATGTTAACTATTTTATCTGGAGTCGGATTATTACTAATCACACTGGCCGGTTTTTCTCTGTTCAGCCTGAAAATGCCCAAAGGACAGCTTGCCATGTCTGGTATGGCTAATGCCGCGATCGCTACCTTCCTTGTAGAAGCAGTCCATAAATACATCACCGGGGATCTGATGGGTATGGATTTCTTCCGGACCGTAGGGGAAACCTCGGGCAGTCTCGGCGGTGTTGCCGCAGCTATGATGGTTCCGATCTGTATGGGCGCTAATCCCGTATTCGCAGTGGTCGCGGGAGTCGCTGCCGGGGGATACGGTATCCTTCCCGGATTCATCGCCGGATACCTGATCGGCCTGATCGCTCCGATCGTAGAAAAGAAACTGCCGGAAGGACTGAATATCATCCTTGGCGCGCTGATCATCGCTCCGCTGTCACACCTGATCGTGGTTGCCGTCAATCCTGCCGTCAACATCATCCTGACCCGCATTGGAGATACCATCTCCGCCGCAACCGAGCAGTCCCCCATCGTTATGGGCTTCCTACTCGGCGGCATCATCAAGATGATCTGCACCTCGCCGCTAAGCTCTATGGCATTGACCGCTATGCTTGGGCTCGACGGACTCGCCATGGGAATCGCCGCGATCGCCTGCGTGGGCGGCTCCTTCACCAACGGACTGATCTTCGCCAAATTAAAATTAGGAGACAGAAGCAATGTCCTCGCTGTTATGCTTGAACCACTGACACAGGCAGATATCATTACCGCCAACCCAATCCCGATCTATTGCTCCAACTTCTTTGGAGGCGGACTCGCCGGTATCTCTGCGGCAGTGTTCCACATTGTGAACAATGCTCCCGGAACCGCCTCTCCTATACCGGGACTTCTCGCGCCGTTCGCATTCAATCCGCCGCTTAAGGTGGTGCTTGCGCTCGCCTTCGCCGTGATTGGCGGCACCGCAGCTGGACTCGCAGGCAGCGTTGTGTTCAAGAGCAGGGTGAAAATACCTGCGCTGTCTGCCGAAGCGGTCCTGCCTGTGGGTCTTGGAGCAGAAGCTGTAGATTAAGATTATCATATGAGCCTGTGCAGATCACGCCTGCACAGGCTCATATACTGTCAACAATCTCTACACTACAGCTTCAATAAGCAATTTCTCTCCCAGTTGTATCCTCTGCACCCCTACCTTCTTCTTTTTATTAAAGTTAAAACTCAGCATGTATCCCGTCGTCAGATGATACGAATCCAAATAATCCATTAATTGCTCTTCCCCTCGCGTATTATATTCCTGCCCATGCCAGATCTTCAACTCACACACAATCTGCTGTCCTCGGTAATCAATGACTACATCGGTCCTCCGCATATTCCTGGTCCTGGCTTCCACATAGAAATTCCCCACGCCATTGATGATCGGTTTCAGATACAGCAGGAAAAACCGGCGTCCATTCTCCTCCACGAACGTCTCGTCTGCATCATAATATATATCCGTAAATGATTCCACGAACCGCTCCAACACCTGCTCCATGTCGAGCTTCCCATCCCGGATAAAACGATTGCTGTCCTTGTCCGCGGATGCCGCTTTATACATTGTGCTTTCAAGCAATTCTTCTGAAATAAACATGTTGTACAACTGTGTTTCAAATATTCGATTAGAAATCGCAATACTCCCATTTTCTTTCATTTTTTCTATAAATCCAAACATAACCCCAAGATTAATCGCATGATTATAAGCATTATATGGGACACGTTCACCTCGGAATAATATGCTGTATAAAGCCTGCTTAAGTTCCGGAAAATCAGCTAACTTCTTCACCATATCGTCAAATAATGTGTTCGATTCCAACAACAGCATCTTAACAGCTTCTAAGAATCCCTCTCTCGTCCACGCAGATGTCAATCCTAACTCTTTCTCTGCGTCAGGAATATCTTCATCCATAATCTTACAAAGCCGCGACACCAAAAACGGATATCCGGAAGTATATTCCCAGATCAAATCCGCCATCTCTGATCTATCCATCCCTGTATTCTGATCCGACTCATACTCCATGAGCATTCCGGCGATATCCGATTTGGAAAAACTCATATCCACCGCAAAATCAGCCGCAATGTTCCATGGGCTGTTATACTGATGCTCTTCCTGGGGTCTGATCTTCAATTTCAGATTCTTAATATCATAAACTCCTGCCAATATTACAGACTGGAACGTCGGTTCCGCCTTTCTCGCCAGGTATTTGCGTCTGAGCATTCCCAGGAAAGTGAGAAACAGCTTATGATTCCCCGCCTGGTCCACCTCATCGATCATAAGGACCGCCGGCTTCTGCGATCCGGCACAGATCTCAGAAATAAGATCTGCCAAGTCCTCCATATCCATTTCCCTGGAACCCAACTGTTTCAACTCATCCTTCAACGACTCCGGAACCCCCGATACCGTATGATACACCATATACCGGTACAGAAGGCGGCAGAATCTTCTGCAGAATCTCTCTGATGATTCATACGTCTCATCTTCTATCCCCTCAAAGCTGATGGAAAATACAGCATAATCCGGCATTAATTTCTCAGCCAGCAAATGAAGCATCGTCGTCTTGCCATACTGACGCGCCCTGTTCACGGCAAAATATTCCCCTCTATCGACCAAAGTCCTGATCTCTTCCAGGCGTTCCTTCATATCTACCATATAGTGCTCTTTCGGATAGCACAATCCTGTTGTATTAAAATATTTTCTCACATGCACACTCCTTGGATAAAATTCCTTATAAATTTACTATAACAAAAAATAGTACTACAGACAATGACATTAATTGAATTTTTCTGCATCCTTCCTACACTTTAATCGCTATCGAAAGACAAGCGGCGGTCTCATTCGTCCATACATATTAAATACTACACCCAGAAGATTCATCATGCGGCATCCTTCTGTCACCGCGTAATAACGGCTGCGCCCCTGACACGCTCTATGGAAAGAGTGAAACCAATTCATGCCCACGAATAAAGTAAAAACCAGGAATCCGATTGCCGTTACTAGTACACCTATATAAAATCTGTCTCATCCATATCCTCCGCCCCATAAGCTTACTAAATCGTAAACGGCAGATCTAACATTTACTAAATAAAAAGGTGTAAAGCCCTTAACAACTGAATGAAAGAACTTACACCTTTTGATTACACGCTAACTATTTTTTAATATAATTACTCTTTTATCACATCAATATCTGTCAGATTCACGCCTAAAGAAGTTAATATCGCTTTCAAAGACTTATAGTCAGCCTTTAAATCTTCATATGTTTTTTCTGCGTTTTCTGACTTCGCATTTTTCATATGATGCTGTATCCTCTGAAAATCATTGATAGCATCTCTAATGACTTCACCTGTACTCGGCATAAAACCGCCACCTCCTCTGTGAAGAATATGAAATATCTTGTGATATCTTCATTATAGCAAAAGAGTATTTGAGTGTAAAGCCTCTATTCGCTTACCCAGCTCTGACGCTTAAATTTATACTTACACTCTCAGAGTACATTGGATTTTATTTTCTCATTTTGCTTTATCAACGCAATCTTATTTAAGCCATAAAATCCCTGTATTCTGCTTTTTTAACTTTTGTTGTTATCTGCTCCTTCACCACCTTTCCACATGGTCCTCTATATCAACCGTATTTGTATCTTTTTAGCGATCTCTTCCTTGTATTCTCTCAATGGAGTCTCTTTCATGGATTCCAGTATCCTCCTGTGCTTTTGCTCCCTACTCTGCTTTACCTTTTTCCATATTTTTTCCCAAGCCTCCATGATCTGGCTGATCATGTGCCCAATCTGGATCAGATAATAATGGTTTTTCAGTGCCTGATAATTCCTGCTGTACTGGTGTTCCAGATGGTATCCCTGCCTTTTCTGCGCGTTAAACCCATCATTCTCGATTCTCCATCTCATCCTTCCGCGCTCCACCAGTCCTGCCACATTTTTTCTGGTGATTGGCAGATCTGTGAGAAACCAGAATTCTTTCCGGATCGTTTCTGCTTTTCCCTTTTTCCTGCCCTTTTTGCAGATATGCTCCCCGCTTTCTCCATACTCTGCCAGATTTACCTGATGTCCTTTATAATCTATATCTGTCACGTAATCATACCATTCCTTCCCAGTCTGTGTTTCGCGCTCCTGGTAATTCTTCTCCATTTCTTTCAGTTCTCTGTATTCTTCCCCAATGCTCGGGATGCTCCCCTCCTTATACCGCAGGATATACCGCCAGTTTTTTCCTTTGCATCTCTCAAAGAAACCTTCACAGGCATACAGACTGTCCCCGCACAGGCAGATCGGCAACCTTGGAAACGCTTTTTTCAGCTTTTCCATTAAACGCCAGCAGGCCTTCCTTTCACAGTCCTGTTTCTCCATTTCTTTTCCCTCTTCATTATCCACAAATTCCGTCTGAATACTGATCAGGATTTTCGGATGCAGTACCAGCTTTGCTTCCAGCACATAATAATAGTTCTCCTGATACTCTTTTTCCGTCCCCTTGTTATGGGTCCGGTGCAGGCTTTTCCCATCCAGTTCCCTCCGGCTGCTGCAAAGCTGCGTTCCATCTATGATCACCTGCCAGTACTTGCCCCTGATTCGCATATTTTCAAAAGCCCGGCTGCAAAGAAGCCTGCTGCAAAGGCGGTTTAAGATGTCCTGCAATTTTTCCGGATCTACTTTTTCCAGATACCGGTTGATGGTTTCCCAGTAGGGAAGCTCCTCCACGGTCTGTTCCTCCCCGGATAGATGCCAGATGTTTTTGATCATTTCACTGGAATTGAATTCTTCACTTGTTTTCCTCATACTGCTGATGTAAAATAGAGAAGAAAGGATACGGGTCATAAGAAGTAACACAGCAGGATAGGTAATATAGCTCTGGTTTCTGGGATCTGGAATCTGTTTTAACAGGGGTAAAAGATCTGGGAAAAAATGCCGGATTAGCTTGGCTAATTCACATGCAAGGTTCAACTGTTCCAGGTGTTCCCTAACCTCTTTTCTTCTGATTTTTATTCTTGCTTCATAGTAAAACCTCCTCTCTTTTATGGTGGTGCGAAAAAATAGTTGTTTGGTTACTTCTATTATCGCGCATCTTCCCATAAAATGGGAGGTTTTTTTATTAATTTTTTTTTAAGCGTCAGAGCTGTCGCTTACCCAGCTCTGACGCTTAAATTTATACTTACACTCTCAGAGTACATTGGATTTTATTTTCTCATTTTGCTTTATCAACGCAATCTTATTTAAGCCATAAAATCCCTGTATTCTGCTTTTTTTACTTTTGTCGTTATCTGCTCCTTCACCACCTTTCCACATGGTCCTCTATATCAACCGTATTTGTATCTTTTTAGCGATCTCTTCCTTGTATTCTCTCAATGGAGTCTCTTTCATGGATTCCAGTATCCTCCTGTGCTTTTGCTCCCTACTCTGCTTTACCCTTTTCCATATTTTTTCCCAAGCCTCCATGATCTGGCTGATCATGTGCCCGATCTGGATCAGATAATAATGGTTTTTCAGTGCCTGATAATTCCTGCTGTACTGGTGTTCCAGATGGTATCCCTGCCTTTTCTGCGCGTTAAACCCATCATTCTCGATTCTCCATCTCATCCTTCCGCGCTCCACCAGTCCTGCCACATTTTTTCTGGTGATTGGCAGATCTGTGAGAAACCAGAATTCTTTCCGGATCGTTTCTGCTTTTCCCTTTTTCCTGCCCTTTTTGCAGATATGCTCCCCGCTTTCTCCATACTCTGCCAGATTTACCTGATGTCCTTTATAATCTATATCTGTCACGTAATCATACCATTCCTTCCCAGTCTGTGTTTCGCGCTCCTGGTAATTCTTCTCCATTTCTTTCAGTTCTCTGTATTCTTCCCCAATGCTCGGGATGCTCCCCTCCTTATACCGCAGGATATACCGCCAGTTTTTTCCTTTGCATCTCTCAAAGAAACCTTCACAGGCATACAGACTGTCCCCGCACAGGCAGATCGGCAACCTTGGAAACGCTTTTTTCAGCTTTTCCATTAAACGCCAGCAGGCCTTCCTTTCACAGTCCTGTTTCTCCATTTCTTTTCCCTCTTCATTATCCACAAATTCCGTCTGAATACTGATCAGGATTTTCGGATGCAGTACCAGCTTTGCTTCCAGCACATAATAATAGTTCTCCTGATACTCTTTTTCCGTCCCCTTGTTATGGGTCCGGTGCAGGCTTTTCCCATCCAGTTCCCTCCGGCTGCTGCAAAGCTGCGTTCCATCTATGATCACCTGCCAGTACTTGCCCCTGATTCGCATATTTTCAAAAGCCCGGCTGCAAAGAAGCCTGCTGCAAAGGCGGTTTAAGATGTCCTGCAATTTTTCCGGATCTACTTTTTCCAGATACCGGTTGATGGTTTCCCAGTAGGGAAGCTCCTCCACGGTCTGTTCCTCCCCGGATAGATGCCAGATGTTTTGTTACTTTTCACACCCACGCCAGTAATAGGCTTTTTAGAAAGTGTTGGTAAATGTGCTGAAATTGAAAAAATTTTTATCCACAGTAAATGATACGTTTGAGGACAAAATGTTAATAATATTTTGTCCTCAGGTATTTCTTGTGGATAACATTTTCTCTTTTCTACTACAATATATTTATGGTTAATCTCCCTTACAGCCAGTAAGGAATTACCCATCTTGTTGCTTAAGCTGTTAGAATGTAGAGAGCAATCGGTATATCGGATCCTTTCTTGGACTTCGCGTCCGTAAAACAGTCTGATAACCAGCTCCTCATTCGCAGCATTCGTTTTATGCAGGTTGAACCACCCACAAAGGTGCGTCCGCGTCACACCACAGTAGATTGAATAGGCAATGAGTAAAACTGGTCCTTACCATTGCTTACAAAAGAAGGAGTGACATAACATATGAATATGAACGCTATCGGTATTGATGTTTCCAAACGTAAAAGCATGGTTGCCATCCTCCGCCCAGGCGGTGAAGTCGTGGCCAAACCTTTTGAAGTATCTCATTTATCCAAGGATCTCCGATCATTGATTCATCGGATCAGATCCCTTGATGGAGAATCACGTATCGTCATGGAGTGTACCGGACATTACTATGAGACCATTGCCCATGAGCTTGTCTCTGCCGGTCTGTTTGTTAGCGCTGTAAATCCACAGCTTATACGTCATTATCAGGACGAAGACAACTCCCTGCGGAAAGTAAAGTCCGACAAAGCAGATTCCCTTAAAATCGCACGCTATACACTTGACAGATGGTCAAAATTGAAACAATATGGTCTTATGGATGAATTACGCAATCAATTAAAGACCATGAACCGCCAGTTTGGCTTCTACATGAAGCACAAGACTGCCATGAAAAACAATCTGATCGGCCTTCTTGACCAAACTTATCCCGGTGTAAACACCTATTTTAACAGCCCCGCCCGCGAAGACGGAAGCCAGAAATGGGTTGACTTTGCGGACTGCTACTGGCATGCAGACTGTGTCCGTAAGATATCTGTGGACGCTTTTGTTGACCACTATCAGAAGTGGTGTCACCGCAAGAAGTACAACTTCAGCAAAACAAAAGCTGAAGAAATCTATGAAACAGCCCAGGAACTGGTTTCTGTACTTCCAAAAGATGTCTTTACCAAACGTATCATCAAACAGGCGGTTGAGCAGTTAAATACTGCATCCCGAACTGTTGAACAGCTCCGTTCCCTAATGAACGAAACCGCAGCCCAACTTCCAGAATACTCTGTCGTTATGGCGATGAAAGGCGTAGGCCCCTCCTTGGGTCCACAGCTAATAGCGGAAATCGGAGATGTGTCACGCTTTACCCATCGGAACGCTATTACCGCATTTGCCGGTGTTGACCCAGGTGTAAATGAATCCGGGGATTACTCTCAAAAAAGTGTCCATGCATCAAAACATGGTTCTCCCGCGCTCCGTAAGACCCTATTTCAGGTCATGGACGTTCTAATTAAGACCAAGCCACAAGATGACCCCGTGTATTTGTTCATGGATAAGAAACGTGCGCAAGGCAAAGCTTACTATGTCTACATGACAGCCGGGGCAAATAAATTTCTCCGGATTTATTACGGAAGAGTCAAAGAATATTTGGCTTCCCTTCCACAATAGCAGAAATTACATAACTCTAGCAATTCACAAAACCAGCGTTCTACGGTGGTCTGGTTGTTGTACGCATTTTTCCTACATAAAATTTTTTCAAAAAATATTCAATTTTCTATTGACTTTTTATTTGCAGGCTACCACGATATTTTCAAGGCGGCGTCAGACGAACGGAATTTTGACCATACCCTGCACTGCTGTTATGAAGAACTTATGGCCGGCAGGCATGTAAAGGAGCATGCCTCTTATTATGATAAGTTCTTCTTGATCCATAAAACTCCTATAAGAGGCATCAGGGTGGATTACAATGAGGAAGCCATTAGCAAGCATAAAAGGAACCATATCGGCTGGTTCGTGCTTGTAAGTAATCACATTAAGGATACGACAAAAGCTCTTGAGGTGTACCGGAGCAAGGATGCTGTTGAGAAATGTTTCGATGATCTCAAAAATGATCTTGATATGAAACGTTTGCGTATCCATTCAGCGGCAGCTATGGAAGGCAGAATCTTCATACAGTTTATTGCACTTCTGATCACAACTCGTCTAAAGCAGGTGATGAATGAAGCCGGATGGTATAAAAATCATGATCTTCAAAAAGTAATAAGTGAAATGAAAACTGTCCGTAGTGTCAGTATAAATGGAACACGAAAAAAATACACAACGGAACTTACGCCATTTCAAAAAGACATATATGAGTTATATGGGCTGACACCTTAAACATGTGTATAATTTGAACGGGATTTTAGGTTATAAAAAAATATGAATTACAGATTTCTAAATTGGAGAATGCTCTTAAAGAAGCAGAAAATGTAATCCGAATCCAGGAAAAATGTATTCGGACTTCGGAAGAGCTTCTTGAACAGAAAGAAGAATATATTTCCATGCTGACATTACAACTGGAAGAGACAATAGAATTAAGCAGAACGATGGCACAGGTATTAGATTCCCGCCCCTAATTCATCAAAGGAGATTACAGATGAATCCATTTGAATATACAAGTGCATTACAGTACAAAGTGAAATCACTGGCACAGCAGGTCGCTGAATTTAAATCCGGCGAGAGATACCGGAAATTAGAAGAAAAATATAAGAGTATTATTCGGAAACTTGAAAAAAATATCCGGGAATTAAAACAAGAATTAGCACAGGCACGTAAAGAGATCCGGTCTGTCCGGAATCAATGGATAGAAGCAAATGATGATCTTTACCACGAATGTCAGAAAGAACTTGACAGGAAGGACCGTCTCATTGCAAAGCTCAAAAAAGAGAATCTGGAAGTTGTTCGTCAGAGAGATGAAGCATTAGATAAATGCCGTGATATAAGACAGGAATTCTACAGGGTAGGGGCTGAACTGGAGGAAGAAAAAGGCCTGAACCAAAAACTGACTGCGCAGGTCAATATGGATTTTGAGAATTCATCCATCCCCTCTTCCCAGCAGAAACCCGGCAGGAAAAAAATCCCGAACAGCCGGGTAAAAACTGACCGGAAACCAGGCGGACAGCCAGGCCATGCCGGACACCGCAGGAAGCTCCATGCCGTAACAGAGACACATGAAATCCCTGCGCCTGCAAAATACCTGGATAAAGAGAATTATTATGAGACAGGAAAAATCATTCGGAAACAGAAAGTGGTCATCCAGATGTCTGTAGCGGTCATGGAATATACGACAAAGGAATACCGTGACAAAAGAACCGGAGCCCGTGTACATGCTCCATTTCCAGAAGGATATATTAATGAAGTGAACTATGACGGGACGGTGAAAGCACTTGCCTTTCTCCTGAGCAATGAATGCAACGTATCCCATGGAAAAATAAGAAAGCTAATCTCAGAATTGACAAAAGGCGAGATCGAACTGTCCGACGGCATGATCAATGGTCTTACCAGGGAATTTTCAGAGAAAACAGCGGAAGAGAAAAAAGAGATTATAAAGAAACTAATGCAGTCTCCGGTCATGAATGCAGATTTTACAAACGCATCTGTAAATGGGCACAGTGCGCAGGTCCTTATACTTGCATCCCCGATCGCAGATGTGGCACTTTATATAGGCAGGGAGAAAAAAGGGCATAAAGGAATAGAAGGAACGCCGCTTGAGAATTATGTTGGGATTGTCTTGCATGACCATGACAAGACATTTTACCGTTATGGAACAAAACATCAGGAGTGTACCCAGCATGACTGCCGCTATCTGATCGGCAGCGAGCAGAATGAGCCGCAGCTGGAATGGAACAAGGAGATGCACGGATTGTTCCAGGAGATGCTGCATTACCGAAATGGGTTGGGGGAGAAAGAACTTGATCCGATAATTGTTGAGGGATTCGAGAAAAGGTATGATGAAATCCTGAACAAGGCGGAGAAAGAATATCAGGATGAGCCGCCAACTGAGTATTATAGGGAAGGGTATAATCTATTTCTCCGGTTAAGGGAATATAAAGAAAGTGAATTATTGTTCCTGCATGACAAACGGGTTCCAGCCAATAATTCCCTATGTGAAAGATTGGCAAGAGTCTACAAACGAAAACAGAAGCAGGCAATTACTCTGCGGAGCCAAGAAAGTTTAAACGATATTTGTAATGGCTTAAGCATAGTCTATTTGTTACGCTCACAAAATGTAGATGTATATCAGAAGATATCAGAAATATATGAACGGAAACGCCCGCCCAAAATAAAACAGGAAAAGGTTGTTGCTAAAGCTTAACGCCAAAGCAGCAACCTTTTCTTTATTTTGCAGATGGCGTGGGTGTGAAAAGTAACGATGTTTTTGATCATTTCACTGGAATTGAATTCTTCACTTGTTTTCCTCATACTGCTGATGTAAAATAGAGAAGAAAGGATACGGGTCATAAGAAGTAACACAGCAGGATAGGTAATATAGCTCTGGTTTCTGGGATCTGGAATCTGTTTTAACAGGGGTAAAAGATCTGGGAAAAAATGCCGGATTAGCTTGGCTAATTCACATGCAAGGTTCAACTGTTCCAGGTGTTCCCTAACCTCTTTTCTTCTGATTTTTATTCTTGCTTCATAGTAAAACCTCCTCTCTTTTATGGTGGTGCGAAAAAATAGTTGTCTGGTTACTTCTATTATCGCGCATCTTCCCATAAAATGGGAGGTTTTTTTATTAATTTTTTTTTAAGCGTCAGAGCTGTCGCTTACCCAGCTCTGACGCTTAAATTTATAGTTACACTCTTAGAGTACATTGGATTTTATTTTCTCATTTTGCTTTATCAACGCAATCTTATTTAAGCCATAAAATCCCTGTATTCTGCTTTTTTAACTTTTGTTGTTATCTGCTCCTTCACCACCTTTCCACATGGTCCTCTATATCAACCGTATTTGTATCTTTTTAGCGATCTCTTCCTTGTATTCTCTCAATGGAGTCTCTTTCATGGATTCCAGTATCCTCCTGTGCTTTTGCTCCCTACTCTGCTTTACCTTTTTCCATATTTTTTCCCAAGCCTCCATGATCTGGCTGATCATGTGCCCAATCTGGATCAGATAATAATGGTTTTTCAGTGCCTGATAATTCCTGCTGTACTGGTGTTCCAGATGGTATCCCTGCCTTTTCTGCGCGTTAAACCCATCATTCTCGATTCTCCATCTCATCCTTCCGCGCTCCACCAGTCCTGCCACATTTTTTCTGGTGATTGGCAGATCTGTGAGAAACCAGAATTCTTTCCGGATCGTTTCTGCTTTTCCCTTTTTCCTGCCCTTTTTGCAGATATGCTCCCCGCTTTCTCCATACTCTGCCAGATTTACCTGATGTCCTTTATAATCCCAAAAGTCGTATAATACACACTAAAAAAATTTAGTGCGTAGACATCCCCAATTTCTCAAGATATAGAGCATCCCGCGCGGTAATCTCCGTGTTCCATCGTTTGTTACGCAGTTCGGACGATACCTTTACCTCTTCCACAGTGTCAAACCATTGCAGCTGAAGATAAACCGGCGTATTCTCCATCCATCTTAACAGTTTCTCTTCAAGGTCAACCGTCTCTTTTGTTCTGATACCATCCTTATTCTGTTTGCCCAGAGTAGGCTTAATCTTACGTAGCTGATCACTGAAATACTCGTAATAACACAGCGATACGAATTGTACAAACATTCTGCCCCGCAAAGTATCTGGACTCCAAACACGGATACGGCTTCCATCCGCATGTTGCTTTTCCGCTTCAAAACAAGCTTCGATGGTCTCCCTTTTCCGGTAGATCCTTAAGCATTCAAAACAGTCTTTCTCCCGGTTGGAGACCAGGGTGAAATAGCCATGATATTTGTATGCCTCCTGACATTCCTTGTCCTTAAAACGAACGGTTGTCTTCTTTCCCCAGGTGCTTATCGACATATACTTTTTTACCTTCTCCTGCGCACTCCTGGAAAGCTCATCTACAGGTATGCCGTCTTCTATCATTGACTTTAATTCCATAAGGTCTGTTTCAAATTCAATCCGGTCTTCCGCCTGCCGTGAAGCATTAAAATAAATGTGAAGATACACCCGTCTTTTGAATCTTTCAACAGCGCCCTTTTCAGCGCCGCTTTTGTGGCTGGCATACTTGCGCACCTTGTCAAAATCATGCATTAACATAACTGTAACACCATGGGTTGTGGGGTCAAACGGACATACACTGTATATAGAAGAAAGTTCCTCTATACGTGCTTCTATTTCCGGCCGGATCCATTTGATGTTTGTTTTTGCCAGCGTGACAAACCCGAATCCTTTTTGGAGCATCTCAGAAAGGTTAGACTCTGAGTAGTAACCGTTATCTGTTACGATCTCGGCATGATCCACGCCAAGGACAGAAAGTTGTTTTAATGCGTTTTCGATTGACGACACATCAGGCAGGTTGCCCGGCTGTTTGGTAAATGCGACCGGCTGTCTGCTTTCAATAGAATACAGCGTAAGCAGTTTGACCGTCTTCAGTCCGTCTTTTGCTTTGTTGTATCCGTACCGTGCTTCCGGCTGCTGTCCGGAGTAAGTCGATATGGTGGTGGAATCATAAGCAATCGCTCCATGGTCCCCAAGCAATGCACAGCGCTCGTGAAAGAAATTTTGCTGCAGCGATTCATCCAACCCGATGTCATGGAACAGGGCATGGTATACATCCTCTGATATGCCGTTCACATAGGGAAGCGGATGGGTATACTGCCAGGTCTGTATTCCCGGGAGTGTTTGTCCATTTGTTGCCAGAAGATATCTTGCGAGGGAAATGATCTTCTGGGCGGTCCCGATATCTGTGGATGCATATATAGCTGCATCAATACCGGAAATAAATCCTATATGTCCTATGATATCCATCATTCCAACACGTTTTCTGGAAGCAGATACTTTCTGTGGTTTTATTGGGAGTTTGCTTCCATTAGGTCTTTTTGGGCGTGTAGGCACCTGAATTTTTTCGCCTTTCGGAATTTTAGCGATGAGCTTACTGCTCACAACTTTGTTATATTTTTTAACCGGGTCATACAAGGTCTGACGCTCCATAACGTAGATATCACCGTTCTTCTGCTTAACATTTACACGTGATGTTTTGATCGTACCTGATGGTTTTGCTGGCATAACAATCTCCTTTATTTGAGTGTATATTTATATCTATCATCATTATAATACACACTCAAATAAAATCAAGCAAAAATGGCGTAAAATCGGCACTTTTTTAAGGTTCAAAGGGTGTTATGACCAATTGAAAAAGGTTTTTAGTACGTATTATCCTACTTTAGGGTTATAATCTATATCTGTCACATAATCATACCATTCCTTCCCAGTCTGTGTTTCGCGCTCCTGGTAATTCTTCTCCATTTCTTTCAGTTCTCTGTATTCTTCCCCAATGCTCGGGATGCTCCCCTCCTTATACCGCAGGATATACCGCCAGTTTTTTCCTTTGCATCTCTCAAAGAAACCTTCACAGGCATACAGACTGTCCCCGCACAGGCAGATCGGCAACCTTGGAAACGCTTTTTTCAGCTTTTCCATTAAACGCCAGCAGGCCTTCCTTTCACAGTCCTGTTTCTCCATTTCTTTTCCCTCTTCATTATCCACAAATTCCGTCTGAATACTGATCAGGATTTTCGGATGCAGTACCAGCTTTGCTTCCAGCACATAATAATAGTTCTCCTGATACTCTTTTTCCGTCCCCTTGTTATGGGTCCGGTGCAGGCTTTTCCCATCCAGTTCCCTCCGGCTGCTGCAAAGCTGCGTTCCATCTATGATCACCTGCCAGTACTTGCCCCTGATTCGCATATTTTCAAAAGCCCGGCTGCAAAGAAGCCTGCTGCAAAGGCGGTTTAAGATGTCCTGCAATTTTTCCGGATCTACTTTTTCCAGATACCGGTTGATGGTTTCCCAGTAGGGAAGCTCCTCCACGGTCTGTTCCTCCCCGGATAGATGCCAGATGTTTTTGATCATTTCACTGGAATTGAATTCTTCACTTGTTTTCCTCATACTGCTGATGTAAAATAGAGAAGAAAGGATACGGGTCATAAGAAGTAACACAGCAGGATAGGTAATATAGCTCTGGTTTCTGGGATCTGGAATCTGTTTTAACAGGGGTAAAAGATCTGGGAAAAAATGCCGGATTAGCTTGGCTAATTCACATGCAAGGTTCAACTGTTCCAGGTGTTCCCTAACCTCTTTTCTTCTGATTTTTATTCTTGCTTCATAGTAAAACCTCCTCTCTTTTATGGTGGTGCGAAAAAATAGTTGTCTGGTTACTTCTATTATCGCGCATCTTCCCATAAAATGGGAGGTTTTTTTATTAATTTTTTTTTAAGCGTCAGAGCTACATTTCCAGCGGCTTTACACCATTTTTAATTAGTGCCTGCTGATTAAGCCACTATTATTAACTTCCCCGAAATCTCTTCGGAGAAGCCTCTTAAGCGACTCAACAGGGCGCAGAGAATCCTTCTTTGCATTTTGAAGAGATTCGCTGTAAGTACCGATAACGCTATTGATGTGAGTTGTGTTTCCTCCAGTTTGGTTACGATTAATCCTAATCCATAACTATGTTTTTCAACACTGAATTCCCGTTCCACTTCAATTCGGTCCGTATTATCTTGATATTCCTGTTTCTTCTCTATCTTTGTCTGTTTTTTCTTCCCTGGCCGTCCCAGTTTAGGACCAGACATCCGAATCCCTTTGCTTTTACAAAACTTTCGGTTTTCTCTGGTCCGGTAGATCTGATCTACCAGTATCCGTTCTGGATAATGCCCTGTCCGGTTATAGTATCTCATGACCGCTTCCTGAAGGTAAACACTTTCATTGTATGCTTCAAATGAGATCTGTTCAATCCGACTATAACCTTTTTCATCTATGCTTAAGTCCAGTTTCGCCCCAAACTCTACCGGTGCTTTCGCTTTCCCCCTTACGATCGGACGCAGCCACGGCTGACTAATACTTACAATGCGGTGTTCGACCGTATGCGTTTTGTTCTCATACATGTACAACTGTTGCTCATACAGTTTCATAATCGTCACCAAAAACGGAATCTCCTTTTTTACTGGCGCATAGCCCTCTTCCATGTATTTCTCCAGATATCCAAGATCCCTCCGGACATAGGACAGCTGTTTCTTTACCGCCTTTCGCACCTGCTTTTTGGAATGTTTCTTCCCTTTCGCAAAAGACAGATATTCTTTCCGGGCTTTTTTACGGTAACGTCTCGGTAACGGCAGTCCATAGGATTTACAAAACCGATAAATGATCGTCTCCAGTTTTTCTCTTGCTTCATTTAAAAGGGATACGTCCTGGGGATATCGGATGTTAGCCGGTGCACAGGTGGCATCTATAATCAATGTCCCTTGATTCACTGCATCTTCCTGACCCTTTTCACAATCCCTCTTTTCAGAAGAGTCTTTTGACGGAGGATCCTTCTTATCATCATGATTCAAAATATAGTCATTTGCTTCCATGATGATCTCAGAAGACAAACGTTTCCGGAAAAGGACAAGGGTACTTGCATCAAACGGTGGTTCTTCCTGATAACCTGGAAGCCCTATGAAGTATTGCAGATATGGATTCTCTGTAATCTGTTCCACAAGTTCGCGGTCTGAGAAACAGAGTTTCTTTTGGATAATTAATGAACCAAGAGCCGTACGCAAAGGCTTTGCAACGTTTCCTGTATCATTTGGAAACAGATCAGCATATTTTGATTCAAAAACATCCCATGGAATTTGTTCTGCCAAACGCACCCATCTGTTTTCAGGATTCATATGCATTCCTAATGGCTGGTTAAAATCGAGGAATGAATGTTGTAACTTATCAAGATATTTATACATATATTGGACTCCCTGCTTGTATATTTTTAAGGTTATCTGCACGAAAAATGAACGATTAATTTCTATTATCTTGCAAGTATTATATACCAAACAGCCAGAAAAGTCAGTAAAATCAAGCATTTTAAGTTTAATCAGCAGGCACTAATTACTTGTGAAAATCTAAAACTCAAGTTCCGAATAAGCAATTACTCTTTTATCACGTCAATATCGGTCAGATTCACGCCTAAAGAAGTTAATATCGCTTTCAAAGACTTATACATTATAGCAAAAGGGTATTTGAACGTAAAGCTTTTATACACTTACCATACTTGTTACTTAGCTGCTCTAATCAATAAATTTCCAAATACTGTTACTGCGTCAAGAAATTTTTTATTTGAACACACTCTTTTTAACAGATTAAATGCAGCCTGGATTCTTCCCACGTTAGGCTTCCCCGAACTCAACTACCACCGTCTGAAGACGGTGGGTTGTTGTGGTCTAAAGACCACTTTTTGCGCCTGAAAGTCGCTTGCAGGCTAAAGCCTGTTTCATTTGCGACTAAAGTCGCCTAAAAGCTCTACTCTAAGTAGCTATTGTTCCTCGATTTTGAAATTATCTTCTTCTTTTCCCTGATTTTCGATATAGTTTCTTATCGTCTCTTCATCTACTTCTCCTACTGTCCCGCAGAAATATCCTCTTCCCCACATATGCTGTCCCCAATATCTCTTTCTCAACTCCGGGAACTCATCCTGTAACAACTTTGACGACCTTCCTTTCAGATATTGCATGATCTGACTTGGCGCCAGATTGGTTGGACACGAAAGCAGCATATGCACATGATCCACTCCTATACTGCCTTTCAGTATCTTTATGTTCCGTGCATCACATCCTTGCTGCAGCAGTTCCCGTAGCCTAAAGGCTACATTTTTTCTTAGTATCTTATATCTATACTTCGTTATCCACACAAAATGATACTTAATATCATATACGGTATGACTACTGCTCCTATATTCTGCCATTTCTACAGCACCTCCTATTGCTGTATTTTATCACAATTGCTACTGAAAGGAAATGCCGCTAAAGCTTGACCGCCTAAAAGGCGGTGGATTTAACCTTGCGCTTGGAAATTAAATTCATATCGAATATCTCGTATATATTTATTTCCCTCTTCTACATCGCATGTTTCTTGCAGGCGATCCAGCACATTTTCAAGTTCAGAAAGATACATCATATTTAACGTATTTCCTTCATTGTTACTATTAATATTTGTTGCGTTTATATTATTTGTGATATTTCCTTCATTGTTTTCAAAATATGACTGTATTATTACGTTATCTGCATTAATCATATGATCATCTTCTTTCTTACATCTTTTATTATATTAAAAATCCGCATCCAAAGACTTATTATTCATTAGATTATATATTGCCTTTAATGTTGAAAACGCATCATCCAATGTTCTATAATACATTACTTGCCGCCCCTTCAAATTGATATATCCATAGGCACATTGAATACTGTAACCTGTCAATTCCTGAATTTTAAGTATACTGAATTTATCATTTATATGCTTTATCTGATAGAAATCACCTCCATAACCTGTTGGCGCTGCTACAATTGCAATGCCGTAATATGACATATAATCGATGATTTTTTGTTTTGATTCATGATTTGAATGATTAATAATTCTTTGATTATTAGAAAGCACAACTATGTCTCCTCTCTTTTACAATTCCTGTCACCTTTTCTCCATCTTTCACATCTCTAAGAATAAGGCTTCCAGCTCCTATTGTTACGTTACTCCCTATTTCTATTCCTTGAATAACTGTACTTCCAGCTCCTATAAATGAATGATCACCCACAGTAACCTGCCCGCACAAAGTCACATTAACACTTATATGCGTAAATGCACCAACCTGACATTCATGTTCTATAACCGCAGATGTATTAATAATTGCACACCTCTCAATACTCGCATCTGCATTGACAATCACTCCCTTTCCTACAAAAATTCCTGCACCTTTATGCTCCTCATCCTGTTCCAAACCTAATGACGCAGAAGAACTTATAACGGCACTTGGATCAATAATATTAGGAGAACTAAAACCAATATCTACTATGGAATCATACAGTTTACTTCTTACCAAAGATGATTTAATTGAACCTACCGCAATAAAAGCTTGTCTCTCGCCTTCTTCATATAATGAAACAAGAAGTTCATCACCGCCAATTACTGTCGCATAATCTAAAAGCTTTGTTCCAGGATGCACCTCCGGATCCAAGATACATATATTATCATATAGATTTATTCGTATCAAAGTATCGAGAATAGATTTGCAATGTCCCCCGCCACCGACCAATATAAGATTCTGGTTATTCGCCACATTATTACTCATTTCTTTCCTCATAAAATATCAGATCCCATGATAATTTCACATATTTTCCAATCCAACATATTATCAATATCAATAGAATCTTTTTCAGGCATAATATACTTCTTTATTTTGGTAAAACCTGACATGCTTTTTTCAAGTATTGATCTGCTATTCATAACATAAATAGCCCCATTATATTCATACAATCTTAGTGCGTCCTGCCGGCGGATTCCATTCGCAGTATCAAACACATGCTCCAAATATCCTTTGGCATTCTCTTTGAATAAGATAACAGAACCCTTGTTTTCCTTAACAGATACCACCATATCTATATCATCAGAATAGAGATTCATTGCACCTTTTACCTGATCTGCTGTTCTCAGCGGAGAGGTTGGCTGCAGAAGAACAATATTGTCATATGCAATTCCTTTATCTTTATAAAAATTTAACGCATGACAGATAACATCATTAGTTGTTGCAATATCCGCCGCTAAACTCTCCGGCCGTATAAATGGGACCTCCAATCCACTTTTTTCAACAACCTCTATAATTTCGCGATCATCTGTAGATACACAGATATTCTCATCTCCTGTCAATCGTCTCGCTACATCAATACTATACTGAATCAGTGGTTTCCCGTTAAGTTCTTTTATATTTTTCCTCGGTATGCCTTTACTCCCGCCTCTCGCAGGAATTAAAAATAATGTTTTCATCTGCTGCTCCATATTCTACAGATCATAAAAAGATTTTTTCACTTCTATTCCCTTATCAAAAGCGCCTTTTATGATATCAACGATCCGCTCCGACGCCGTCCCGTCCCCGTACAGATACGCCGGACAATGCTTCGTCTTTTCCGCCGTTAATATAGCTGCCTTTATCTCTTCTGCTCCCGGTTCACAGCAGATCACACTCTCCGCCAACATCCTGCCTCTCTGACGCTCTCCTATATTTACTGCCGGAGTTCCGAGTACCGGCGCTTCTAATATCCCGCTGGAAGAATTGCCTAACACAAACCGTGCATATTTCACAGCGCTCAGATAACGCACCATCCCAAGATTTGCCGTCAATCTTGCATTGCCATGTTTCTCGGCAAATTCCGCAAGTATCCTATTGACCGTATCTCCTCCCGCATCCGCATTTGCCATCGTCATCAGGAAAAATAGATCCTGTCTGTCACACATGGCCTGACACAGTTCCTTCGTCTGCTCCCTGGCCGCCTCCCTCTCCAAAGTCACCGGATGAAACGTGACCACTGCATACGGCATACCTGCCGGGATCCCCGCTGATTTCCGAACCTCATCCTCCTTCATCAGCGGAGCATGGAGTATATTTTCCGTTCCAAGTGAACCTACATTAAATACCCTGCACGGATCTTCCCCCAACTGAATCACTCTGCTGCGGTATCTTTCCGCCGCTGTAAAATGAAGGCAGCTCATTTTTGTCAAAGCATGGCGGACACAGTCGTCCACCGCACCCTCCGTCACTTCGCCTCCATGGATGTGTAGGATCGGAATCTGTTCATTCATCGCGGCACATCCAACACCGAGCATCTCCGTCCGGTCGCCGAGTATGACCAGCGCATCCGGTCTGTCCTTCCTAAAACATTCGGCGAATCCCTTCACCGCATTCGCCATGGTCAATGAAATGTCATAAGGCGTATTTCCTTCCTCCAGAATCGGGATCTTATGTGCTATCAGGAATCCGTCATCCTGGATAAATGATATCGTATTCCCGTGCTTTTCTGACAAGTGTGTCCCCGTAACGATCAGATCAAGCTCCAACTCCCTGTCAGAATCTACTGCACGGATCAACGGCGTTAACAACCCATATTCAGCTCTGGTTGCAGTTACGATCGCTATTCTCTTCATATCTCTATCAGCTCATCCTCTTCAAAATCTCTGTTTGCTTCCTGCCCGATCACTTCATTCCACATCATCGGCGATATTCCGTTACCCGGCCGTTTTGTTGTAAGATTATGTACTGAGAACCGTTCACCTTTCGTTATATTTCTCAGCGCAACAATGCTTTTTCTCGCTGCGTCTCTGTTCTTGATTTCAGACAATACAGGTTCTTTTACATGCGTACCTTTTGCAAGTTCGATTTTGCGTATTCCCTCCGCCAGCCGCTTCAAGGCGTCCGGCTCAAGACTCGCTTTATGGTCTGGTCCCGGCATATTCCTGTCCAGGGTAAAATGCTTTTCTATTACAGACGCTCCCATAGCCGCGGCCGCCAGACTGATCTCTATCCCCTGTGTATGGTCGGAATATCCCACCGGACATCCAAATTCACTTCTCAGGGTATCCATAACATTCAGATTCACTTCTTTTACCGGCGCCGGATATTCTGTCGTACAGTGCAGAAGGGTCAGCTCAGGGGTTCCCGTACTCTTTAGCGTATCAACAGCTTCATGAACCTCCTTCATGGTACTCATACCCGTAGACAGGATGACCTTCTTTTTTGTCTTTCCTATTTCTACAAGATAAGGGTAATTTGTGATCTCTCCAGACGGCACCTTCCATATGTCCTGCATATTATCCAGAAACCGTATGCTCTCTATATCAAACGGAGTCGAAAGGAATTGTATCCCAATCTCCCTGCAATAATCTGCAAGCTCAATAAAATCCTCAAAAGAAAGCAATAACTTCTTAAGCATTTCTTTCTGGGACTCCTCTTTTCCTGTGTTCCTTTTCTGATACTCAGCCGTTCCGGCATATTTGGAAACAAGGGAATCAAGCCGGGCAGTCTGGAACTTCACTATATCCGCCCCGCATTCCTTCGCCGCCATGGCAAGCTGCTTTGCTGTCTCCAGATTCCCATTGTGATTCACACCTGCCTCAGCAATAATTAAAATACGTTCCATTCTTCTTCACCTAATTGAACCACTGTTGATCCGTTCCTCCATCTTCTTCATCTCTTCAAATTCTCCCATATCAAGAAACGCATTTTCACTGACAGGATACATGCCTACCTTTAACCCGTCTGCCATCAACTGATCCGTCAGATGGGTCATATGATAAAACGTATGATCCGGTATCGTTGTTATGCATTCAGGATCGATAACATACATCCCTGTGTTGACAAAATACGAAAGCCTCGGTTTCTCTTCTATGGAAATGACTTCCCCATGCTTCTGTGCATGCAGGACGCCGTAGGGGATCGTTATGTTCTTCAGCGCAGATACAATGGTCAACGCATTGCCGGCCTCTTTATGGAACTTCAAGATCTCCCCATAATCCGCATCGATCAGCGTATCGCAGTTTGTAATGATCACCGGCGCCTCAAACGCTTCCTCTATCAGACGAATGCTTCCGGCCGTCCCTAAAGGCTGCTCCTCTTCCACATAATGTATCGTGTACCTGGGATCAAGCTCTTTAAAATATGACTTGATCATTTCCTTCCTGTAATTCACGGTAAGATAAAAATCTTCAGCGCCAAACCTGTTGAATCGGTCAAGGATCCGCTCCAGTATCGGTACGTCACCGATCGGGATAAGCGGTTTCGGCAGAATCTTCGTATACGGATATAATCTCGTCCCCTTACCGCCTGCCATCACTATGACCGCCGTATTCTGCAGCGATCTCCCATGCGCTGTCTTACTTTTCTTTTTATAAGAATCAAATACGATATTCATAATTCTCTTATCCGAACTCAGAACCGGAACGGAAGTAATCTGATTCTCCCGCATAAAATCAAAGCTTCTGTATGCCTCATCCTCTAAAAGAAATTTGGGATCCTTACACATCATCTGCGATGCTCTGACGTCTAATTTCCCGGTCCGAATCAGCCATCTGCGGATATCACCGTCGGTCAGGCTGCCCACCAGCCGTTCCTCTCCATCTGCAATAAACAGTATCCCTTCTGTATTGATATCTATTTTCTGCATTGCTTCAACAACGGTGATCTCTTCTGTTCCTACATATTTTTGAAGTTCTTTATCAATCATCTGCCAAACCACCAAGCACCTGCTTCACCTTATCAGATACATACCGGATCTCTTCCGCTGTAATCTGTGTGCTCGAAGGTATGTTAAGTATCCTCGAAGCATAATAAGGTGCCTTTTCCAATCTATATGTGATCTCGCCTATATAAGGCTTCTGCTCGTTAATAAGTCCCCAGATCGCCCTGGTCTGAACCCCTTCCTGTTCCAACGCCGTAATGATCTCACGCATCGGCGCTGTAACCTTATCCCGATTAAGCAATAAGGAATAGAACCATTTATTAGAGCATGTCCCCTCCCGAAACGGCATAAGCTCCGCCAGGTCAAATCCCGCAAATTCTTCTGCATATAATTCAAAATTCTTCTGCTTACGTCTAATGAATTCCGGCAGTTCCTCCATCTGCGCTGCGCCGAGCGCTGCCTGAAGGTTCGTCATCCGATAATTATATCCCACTTCGTGATGAACATAATAATGCGGATCATCCTTTGCCTGGGTGGACAGATATCTGATATGGTCTACTACCCTGGCCTCCGCTGTCACAGCACCTCCGCCGCCTGTCGTAATAATCTTATTCCCATTAAAACTGAACGCCCCAAAATGACCGATCGTCCCCGCATATTTTCCCGCATATCTGCCTTCCGTATAATATGTACCAAGCGCCTCTGTGGCATCTTCGATCACCTTAAGATTATAGCTGCCGGAAATATCCATGATGCTCTCCATATCAGCCATATTTCCAAATACATGAACAATAACCACTGCCTTGACAGGGCTTCCTTCATACAGCAGGACTCCGTCTGAAAACTCACATTCTTCTTCGCAGAAGCTTCTTAATTTCGCCGGATCCATACAAAAGCTGTCGTCACAGTCAATAAATACAGGTCTGGCAAACTGGTATCTGACAGGATTTACCGCTGCGATAAACGTAAGAGGCGGAACCAGGACGGTGTCTCCCGGACTTACCCCTGCCTCTATCAGAGAAAGATGCAAGGCAGACGTACCGCTCTGGCATGCCGCTATATTATCTGTGTGTAAAAAATCAGCCAGCATATGTTCCAACCGTGAAATATATGCACCTCCGGTCGACACCCAGCCCTGCTCTAATGCGTCATCAACATATTTTTTTTCGTTTCCTTCAAAATTCGGAATAGATAAAGGTATAAACTTATTCATGGTACTCTGCCTTCCTGTCAAATATTCAATCAAAGAACTATATCTGTAACAGTTCAGAGACATTGTCCTGTTATCTACATCTTACTGTCTAATGATTTTCCGGTTTCAATATGTTCAAAATTCGGAAGATATGACTTCATAATCCCAACAATTCTTTGTTTCGTTGTTTCTTCCTTGTCAAATTCATCTCCTAATTCTGCAAACAGTCTTTCAATTCTTTCCTTTTCCGCGATTTCTTTTACCGCAATAACTCCCAGTGCCTCAAAGCGGTCCATATCCACCATTTCATCATCGGTAAAAAACTCCTCCGACGGCTTCTCCCCCGATGTATCGGAACATGAAAAGTGAACCGGATACATATCGCTTCCGTTCTTCAATTCCAAGGCTTTCTCAACTGCTTCTTCATCCGATCCGCATTCCAACACACGAAATCCATGCTGCTGCAGAAGCCTGACCGCGATCGTATCAAAGGACATCATCTGGGCATCCGAAAGCTTCGGGAAAAATATCTCCCTGTTATTCCCCAGCATACATGCCAACATACAGATCTGCCCGCTCTCTTCTGGCGATACGAAGTAACGCTTTACATCAGACGGAGCACTGAGTGGCTGCAATTTGGAAATACGTGCTAAAAATCCTGCCGGCAGTGAACCATTGGAAAACGCAACATTCGCAAACCGTGCCGTTTTAACCGGAAACCGATCCGAATAGCTGAATATCACATCCTCCATAATGCGTTTGCTTGCACCCATTATATTGACAGGATTAGCCGCCTTATCCGTAGATACACAAAAATATTCCTCCGGCGGAAACTCTGCTAACAAATCCAACAGCTTTTTCGCATGCAGTACATTGTTCTTGATCAATGCTTCGATCGAATAGATATCCTTTTCTGAGCGGACATGTTTATGCGCCGAGAAGTTTGCTACTATGTCAAAACCTTTATGGGAGCGGAACATCTTCTCAAATGTACCCGAAGCAAAATCCATAGGATATGTAATATAATCTTTCGGGATGAACATGTTACTGGTGCTGCGCAGGTCGCGTGTCAGTTCTGCAAGGGCGTTTTCATTGGTATCCGCAACTACAAGCATAGAGGGCTTAAACGGCAGGATTGCCTGAATAAAGGAACTTCCTATACTTCCTGCACCTCCTATAACGAGTAATATCTTTCCTTCGATCTTTTGTTTTAACTCACTAGCATTTGCCTCTATATCTGTAAGGAACATACTCTGAGATCGTTTTGTTATTTCTTTTGATATAAATTGATTTAAATCAAACATTATTGGATTCCTCCTCCAAGAGAATTGTTTCTTTTTGACTAAATGTTACTCCTAAAATGATTGGAACAATTTCATATATAACCATTCCATATCTTCCGCTTCCGTTTATCGGTGACAGAAGGCAGATCATCCATTGTATCGCAATCGGTATAATCCAGATTACTTTTCCCTTCCTACCCATGATCAAACAACACATTATAATTGTCCAAAAGGACGCAGCAATATTAACTGAACCACTACCGGCTAAAGCCGGTAGGTTCGATTTGCTGCTAAAGCAGCCTGAAGTTGTCCGTGCTCTTCTTTATGCTTTTGTACTTTAATTTTATCCAATCTCGAAGTTATCTGATTTGTTTTTCTCCTGCAAATCCTGGTTTTTGATATACTCTCTGATGATTTCATCCGTCACATTTCCACTACTTGCCACAAAATATCCTCTTGCCCACAAATGCTGTCCCCAGAATTGCTTATTCAAATCCTTATATTCCATTTGCAACTTTCTGGATGTATTCCCTTTGATATATTGTACCAATTTGCTTGCAGACAAGTGCGGTGGAGCAGATACCAGCATATGGATATGGTCTGCTCCTACATGCCCTGCCAAAATTTCCACATCATTACTTTGACAGATGATTCGGATCAGTTCTCTTGTCCGTATTGCTATCTTCCCTGTAATCACAGGTTTCCTGTACTTTGTAATCCACACCAAATGATACTTAATGTCATACGTACAATGTGACGATTTTCTATAATGCTGCATATTCTTCACCTCAAGTTTAGTATCTCTATTTTTTCCCTTTTCTAAACTTGAAGATATAGGGTTGACCTAAAGGTTTCGCCTTAAGGCGAGGGTTTTAACCCCATTATACAGACAATAAATATTTATCCAAACATGAATATTATCAACAAACGATACTTTTATCCATTTTAAGACATGGTATACCCCAATAAAAACACCCCATCAAACATACCTAAGATAAGCATACCCATATAACTCAAATCTGTTTCCAAAACTGTCCGAAACATAGTTTCAATCTCTCTAAAAAAACTAAATTCCCTGATACTTTCTAAATTATATTTCATTTTTCTTGGAAGAACATATTCAATATATCGTCTATCCACATCCTCCGTATTTTCCAACAATCTAGCTTCATTTTTATAACGAATACAGGCTTCACTTGTAATTCCCGCCGGAAGTAACAGAGTTGCCCTCATTTCTTTCGTATAGCTATCCACATATTTAACAGTCTCTGGTCTGGTACCTACAAAACTCCTGTCATTAATCATCGTTACTTCTGTTCCTATTCTACCTGCTCCATTTACCATTGTACGGAACTTATGTTTACGAAATTTGTTTCCATATGATGTACTCAACATATGTCATTATCCTCTCATTACTGTAATGTATCTAACTTCTTAATCAATTTAGCCAGATTCCCTCCATACACACCATTCTTTTCACAATTTTTGGTGACAACGCTTCCGGCAGCAATTACACATCCCTCTTCTATCGTAACACCTGGACAAATTAATACACCACCCCGACCCAAACGCCGTCTTTTACGGTAATAGATTTTCCATAAACATCTCCTGTCCTTTTGTCCGCATTACTATAATCATGACATATTGTTAATAATATACTGGCGTACCCTATTCCTACATTATTACCAATTATAACTTGTGCATGATTCGCATCAATCAAACAATTTCTATTAATATAACTGGCATCTCCCAATTTTAAATTACAACCGCTTATATAACACCCACTATGTATTGCACTGTTTTTTCCAATTTCAATTTTCCTCCATTCCGTAAATAGAGCAGTCTCGGAAACTCTTTAAGCCCGAATTTCCGCTCTTTTTTCATGTTCTTCTTTTTTGCTTTCCTCCATATCCCGGAAAACATTTTTGTTAAATTTTCAAAAAAGTATTGACATATAAGTCAAAATGTGCGGCGCGTTTGGTGACCATATACGCCAGTCACCAAACGCGCCCCTTGTAGTTAAGAAGCGTCTGTGCCACACGCACAGCATTAAACTAAACTACTAGGAGGTGCACTTTATGATCAAGTACTGGCAGTCCATGCAAGATTACAAGTACTTTCTCAACGAATCCAAAGTCCATTTCGATTCCTCTGAAAGAGTCCGGCTCCATACGGAGCTTTGGAAACCTTGGCAGAAACTCCGCCTTTTCGATACCGATAAGGCCATGGAGTTCCTTCTGCCCTTTTACTCCAACACTGGCAGGCCCGCTAAGAACCAGCCACAAATCTTAAGGTCTTTTATCCTTTTCTTTCTTCTATTTTCAGAAGGTTTGGCCAAGCTATCCCTTACCCTTTGGGTCGACAGGCTCAAACATGACCGCCTCCTTGCCGCTCTCATCGGCTGCACTACGGATTCCCTGCCGCCCCTCGGTTCTTATTTTGACTTCATGGACAGGCTCTGGACTGCACCGCCAACGGACTTATATGCGCGGGACAAACTGCTTCCGGCTTCCTGGAACACCAAAAAGCCGGATAAGCCCAAAGGCAAAAAACAGAAAGCACAGGAGGCAAAGCCCAAAATCACAGAATCTATCGAAAAACGGCTCATGAGCGGGAAGGATATCCCTTTTAACTTTGAAGGGCGGCTGCAGCATATCCGGCTTTACACCGACGTCCCCCGCGGCACAGATGCTTATAAGAAGATTTATAATCAACGCACCGCCACGGAACGTATCAACAACCGCATCCTCAATGATTACGGACTGCACCGTATGTTCATACACACAAAGGAGCATTATTCTTTCATGACGACCATGATTGGAATCTGCATCCATCTGGATGCCCGCTATAAACAGCAGGTGCAGGCAGCGGCATAAACCAAGTTTCCTGCTTCTGGATTCTTTCAGGCCTGTTTTCCGACAGGTTTTAAAGTCATGCACATTTTTATTCTTTATGCTCTCTGGACTGCTCAAGCCCCATAATCATCCATCCCTTATCCCTCTCATTTCTGAAAATCAACCCTTTCCTGCTTATTCTCTATTGAGTTTCCAAGAGTGCTCAAATAAATCAAAAATTTTCTTATTTTCCTCATCTTCAAATATTGCAAAACATATCATTTCTGCTACATATTTACCTAGCATTTGATCATTTTAAAACATTTTATTCACCTCACTAATATATTTCTCTAATAATACATTCTTCAAAACAAAGATTTTCTACTATATATTTTCTTTAATAAATAAATTCCAATACCTCCAGCCAATAACCATCTAATAATAATATAAGACTGAGATAATAAAGAAAATATTGCAACAGTATACACTATTCCTATTCCTGGAAGAAATATCTTCATTGAATATGGAAACTCTTCTTTTATAATTCTCTGTGCACAAATATAATGAAAAATAAATTGTAAGATATATGATATAGTAGTTGCTAATACAGCACCTATAGCCCCATATACTCTTATAAATATATAATTCAAATATATATTACAGATAGCAGCTAATGTAGTACCTATAGCAATTAATATCGTTTTTTTATAATAAAACTCAAAATTCACAGGAAAACTATACAAAAATACCATATATAGCCCTACAGCAAAAACAACAATATAACTTGTTCCATTCCAATAAGATTTATCAGCTATTATATGAAATACTTCTCTCGATAAAAGTATAAAACCACATGATATAATTGTATATAATTCCACATAATTCCTCGCATGCTTTTTCACTTCATCTAATTGGCGATACTTTGTATATTCAAAATAGAAAGGAACCCATGTATTATTTAATGCGCCATATATAGTCGACATAATACTTGCAAATGTAAATGCCATTGCATACACACCAACCGATGAATTACCAAGAAATTTTTGTAACATCAACTTATCAGATTGTGATAATATTATATTTGCCAATAAGTGAAATATCGTTGGTAAAGCAATCGGTATTGTAAATTTCCAATATTCTTTATTATAAAAAGTTTTTCCTTTATGAAAGATCAAGACATAACCTATCAATCCTACTAATATATTAATTAAAAGTTCGCCAAATATCTTACCCCAATAATTATTATCTTTATCAAGTAATAACACAAATATCAATGAAAATACAATATTTCCCACACTTAAAACAATAGCAATCAAAGCATTTTTATTTGCTTTAAATTCATAGGTCAATTTTGAATTCAAAGTATTTACCAAATATGTTCCTAATCCTTGAAACAACACACATACTACCATTAAAATATTTATGGACATATAATTTGATAGGATAACACATACAATCAAGACTAGTATTGATAACATCCCATATACAAGAATGGATAGTGACATTACGCTTGATTGATATTTTTCCTGATCTTCTGAATTAAAACTTGCTCTGGCATTAGCTATTGTACTAGCTAATTGAAGAGAAAGAATCGTAGCTGCCAAAGATACCCATGTTCTATACACCGAAATTATTCCATAATTTGAGGTACCCAATAATCTAGAAAATATAGGTGCAGAAAAAAAAGCTATTCCCTGTAACACAATTGTACTAACCAGATTAATTATAGCAATTTTATTCCATGATTTCTTAGCATTTCTCATTTTACTTTGAGATGATAACATATCTCTTTTAATTCCTCCAAATTAGTGGGGCAAAAAATCCTGTCCTTATCTTCATATGTATCCCTAAAATTCTCAAACAAATCAATCATTATAGGTTTTAAAACCCCCTCGTCATTGGTATATTTCTCATGCTTTAATTCATCCATATTAAACAAAAAAATCAAATACGGTTCCATTCCAAAAATTAACTTAGGCGTAAATGTTGATGTGGAAAAATATGAAATCAATACACTATCTGATAAATCGGAATTCATACATACCATTTCCCACATTATTCTTTGATTTTCAGATTTCATTAAACTATTGTACCTCTCTATTTTTTTTGATCTTGGGTGTAATCTCACTCTCAAAGATTGATATTGCAAATCTTTAAATATCTCAGCAATCTTTAGATCGATATTTTGATCTGGACCCAAAAGTAATATGCAATTTTCACTATTTATATTTTTAACATTAAAAATTCCATTAAATATGTCAATATTTTGTTTTATATCAATTCTCGGCATTGCTTTAACATTACAAACTTTGGAATAGGATATGCAAGAAGGACTGTATAGCAGCAATTCATCAAATGTTTTTTTTACTTTAACATTGATAAACACTTTCAAAAAAAAAGTATATATACTATTCAATGCATTATTTGCAACCCACAAATATGATCCTGTTCCTTCTTCATAAGTAATCAAACGAGCGGCATATCCATTTTTCCGAGTGACATAATTATCAATAATATATAATTCTGGAGAGCTACCATATGTAAATATATCAGTAACTTCATCTGATATATTGATTTTTAGAATTTTTAATTTTGTTACTCTTAATCTATATAATGAATAACAGTATGTAATAATCTTTTTTATAAATCCATGATTATAATCTACTATTCCACTCTCTAATGAAATAATTTCTGCAAAAATTTTTATTAAATATTTTTTTGAACAAAATTCGAAAAGATTATTCTCATTCGGATTTATTAAAATGAGTATAGCTTTATTTTTTTTGTACCAACTTAATTTTATGTTCACACAATTAAAAATCTGATATGGTGTAAAAGCGTAAAAAACTATCATAATTTCTCCTCTATTTTCTTTTAAGTGATCTATAATTTCCTATTCTCCAGATAATATATAAAGAAATTATATTCCCCCTATTTAACAGAAACACTTTAACAAATTGAGGTATAGTCAAATTGCTCCAATAACTTATCTTCAACTTACTATCATTCATCGAAGTTTTATATTTTATCTTCAACTTATTTAATTGTTTAATTTTATCTATAAAATGTATTTTAGACATAAAAATTTTAATAAAATTATCTTCTACAGCAAACCAATTTAAATACATTTTATAACACTCAAATTGTCTACGATTTGCTATATCTTTAAAAAAATCTCCCATTAATTTTTCCCAATAAGAAAAAAGTAATTTATTTTGTTCAAAGAGTTGTCTTTCTCTATTTTGTGTTACTGAACCTGTTGTTTCACGATATATATATAATGCTTTATCAAATCTATATATTGTATCCGCTTCCATAACACATTGATATAAAATCAAGCCGTCTTCTCCCAAGAATATTCCATGAGGTACACTTCTATATGCTTTCACCAGAAATTTCTTTTTTATAACTTTATTCCACAAACTTGGTTCAATTCCAAAATCATAAAAGCCATCAAAGTATAACATTTTGGGTATAATACTCTTTCTTATTTCACTTTTATTAAGTATCTTATCAAATAAAAAATGCGATAATTCCTTCTTATATTTGTTTTCTTTATCATATCTTAAATAATCAAACCAAAGTATATCCGGTTCATATAATTTAATTTTATTTTTTATCTCATTTATTGCATCTCGTTCAACAAAATCATCAGCATCTACAAACCATACATACGGATTATTCACTTTACTTAATCCACTTTTTCGTGCAATAATTACACCTTGATTTTTCTGATTTACTAAAATTACATTTTGATATTCATTTGAATATCTGCAACATATATCATAGCTTCCATCTTTCGATCCATCATTGACCAGAATAATTTGATCATCATATGATATTTGATGAACTAAACTTCTTATACAGCTATCTAAATATTGCTCTGCATTATAAATAGGTATAATTATACTAATCATTTTTCTCCTATCCAAAGTATAGATCCATTACTATATAATTTAATCTTATTCTACAATAAAACTCGAAGAATATTACCAGCAAAAAGGAAAATACTATTACAGCATTAAATTTAAAATCATTTCTTTTACTGATTCCCCTTATACCCCCTCCTTTAAACTCAATTATATATGTAAAATAAAAAACAATTATTGGTAAGAATAAAGAAATTATTATTATATTTGATCTCACAAACAAATCGTAGTTTCTAATGCTTCCTAACGCAAACATAACTACATATAAACAATATTCACCATATTGCCCCATATATTTTTTAAATTTTTTATTTTTATATACTTCTAAATACAAAAAAAGCACACCTACTTCTATAATCAAATAAATAAATATACCTTTTGGATTATACTCAGATCTTCCAATCAAATATCCCTCTATCTGTAATCTCAATGCATTTAAATATGGCATTTCATTAAATTTAGTTAAAAAATCTGCTATTATATCCGAAAAACCATATAAAAAAAAGCATACAAATATTACTGGAATCTTTATCCATCTTTTTCCTATTAACAAAACCATTCGCAAACCAACAAATATAACACATGACATATGAATTCCACATAATGACAAATACGAAATCCAACATAATATCTTGTTTTTCTTTTGGATAAGTTCTTGATACAATACAAAAGAAAATACAATAAATGCTAACATATTTCTTATTCCACTAACACTTCTAAAATCCATACAACAATATAAAAAGAAAAAGGCAAAAAGAATAGCTGTTTTATTGCTATTTAAATCAGATCCTGTCTGCCAAATCATTTCTGATGCTACTGTATATATAATCACTCCCGCAATCCATGGCAAAATTTGTTTTATACCTATTCTGGACAAAATAAATAATATAATAATATAAACCTTAGATACTTTAGAATATTCATTTAGCAAATTATTATCAAATATATATTGATTATCAAATAAATCTTGAAAAGATACATTTTTCATACTTTCAAAAGAAAGATAATGTCTATATAAATCATAATCAATCGGCGGGCTAAACCAAAAATATAATGCCGAAAATAAAACTGCACTAATAACAAAGAAAAAATGAAGTCTATTACGAGGTACAAAAAAAGACAATGTACATAAAAATATAATCGTACTTGTTATTATCATTTCGATTTTCTCCTAAACCGTTCTACTTCCTTCATAAATTTATCTGCTGATTGTTCTATAGAAAATCCATTTGCTTTGACAATTTTATAATATTGCTCTCGTTTATAATTTAAATTTAAACTACATATTTTTTCTAACCAATACTCATAATTCTCAATATCACAAAAAGAAACTAAATCGGATACTGCTAGTTCCTTTGATAATCTATCTGAAACAATGCAGGATATGCCATTTGCTTGTGCCTCTATGATAGAAAATGGTATCCCTTCATGGAATGAAGGCAACAAAAACACATCCATTCCATTTAAATATGCAGATATATTCTTTCTCATTCCCATAAAAAATACTCGAGATGACAATTGATTATTCATAACGAATTTTTCAAGTATTTCTAGGTCTTCCCCATCTCCAAATAGTACCAATTTAAACTTATCATCAAGTTTCTTTAATAACTTCAGTGAAAAAATCTGATTCTTTACTGCAGTCAGTCTTCCAATCATAGTTAAAGCAATATCCTCTTCTTTTAAACCTACCTCATATCTTACTTTTTGTCTCACTGTTTCTTCAAATTTATATTCGGAAATCTTTATTCCATTATTAATAATAACAACCTTATCATGTAACTCCTGACACTTTCCATAAAAATAATTGGCCGAATCCTTTGAACAAGAAAATGGAATATCAATTAACGAATAAAATCTTTTTGAATTAATATTCTCTATTATTAAAAAAATAAATTTTTTTATTCCTTTTTCTTCATTATTTGTACCATGAGAATGCATGATAATACTTATATTATTCTTGTTTGCACATTCTAATAATAGTATATTAACTTTACTAGTGTTGTTAATCCAAATATAATCGAAATCATTTTCTGCCATAATCCTCTTTATGCAGCTTATATAGCTTTTAACATAATTCAGTTTTGGAATGAAAAAATATCTTTTATTTCCTAATTTCAATTTTTCAACATAGATTGATTTCTCATGTATCAAAAAAAAAAACATTACATTATATCTCTTTTCTATAGATAATATGAGATCCATTATCAGTGTCCCCACTCCTCCCACCTCGTCTGGGAGACCATCAACTAAAATCTTCATTCTCCTGATCCTCTCCTATTTCAACATTACTTTATGTACATCCTCATAATTTTTATTATCCCGTAAAAATCAAATATCAATATTGCAAGAAGTTTTCTTGACATTGGAATAGTTTTTTCTACAAAAAAAGTCTTTCTATGGTTTCTATAAATAGACGAAAAAATACGTTTACATTCTTTCTCATTAAGGTCTTTGCTAATACCATAAATAGCCATATGTGTTTGTAATCCCATTGCCGCACGAACATATAATGCCTCTGCTATTTTTTTACATTCATTATTCTTTTCTGAATAATAATCAAAAATTTGTTTTCGGAAATCCAGATAATTTAGCATATTCTTATCTAGAATTCCATTACTTATTGATTTTGGATTATAAAAATAGTAGTATCGTTTTTCAGGAATAAAAACAAAAGATTTAATCTCTCTAAATATTTCAAAATTAAATGGAATATCCTCACTTGTCTTCCCTTCAATAAACCTGTATTTTTTGACAATTTCACTTGAATATAATCCTACACATACACTATCAATCTTCAACCTAAGAAAAGCTTTTTCTACTTCTTCATTAATAAAAATACGTTCTTTTTTAGAAACTATTTTGGATACTTTTTTCTCAAAAAAAGTCTCTTCATACATAACCATTGCAACATCAGCATCATACTTTATAATACATTCATATAGCCTATTAATAAAATTCTTATCAATAAAATCATCTGAATCTACAAATGATATATATCGTCCATTGCATTTTTCTAATCCAGCGTTTCTTGCAGAAGAGAGTCCACCATTCTTTTTATGTATAACTGTAATATTAGAATACTTAGAAGACAAATCATCACATATTTCAGGGCAATTATCTGGTGATCCATCATCCACAAGTATTATCTCAATATTTTTATAAGATTGATTTAAAATACTGCTTACACACCTCTTTAAATACTGCTCCACCTTAAATACAGGAACAATTACAGATATTAAATCCATATGTATTCCTCTTAATTAGTTATTCTTCGACTTAAAATCCCTTTACATATTCCCAGTCCATATCCAATATGTAAAATTAAAAATATAAACGGCATAAAAATACTTTGCAAATAAATACCACTATTCATACACGATATCAAAGTATTACCTACTGCAAATATAGCATATAATCCCCACATAACAACTGCAAACTGCCAGGTACCTCGAAATGCTAATATTCCTGTTACAACAATTGACAACACAAATACAAAAGGAATCAAATGATAAACACTAATACATCTTGGGCAAATTTTTAAAGTAAGACCAATCCAAAAGCCATTTCCATATTTTTGTTTTATCATTCTTTTGAAATCACTTCGTGCATATTGATAAGTAATAATCGAAGGATCATAACAGAAGTTATAACCTGCTTTTCTTACTCTATAATGAAACTCATTATCTTCCGTCCTCAATAATTGTTCATTAAATAACCCTACTTTATTAAAAACTTCTTTTCTATATGCAGCGTGAAACATAGATTTTACATATTTTTTTTCTTTACTCCTACGGCTCAAATTAATATTACTTCCAAATAAAGAATTTTCAACCTGTAATAATACATTACTCCATGGTGTATTATTTTTTATCAAACATGGTCTAATTCCTCCAACTACCTTTTCACCAGCCTGAATATTCTGCATTACTTTTTCAGAATATTCAGGAGTGACTTTTGTATGTGCATCAATTCTAGCAAGTACATCTCCAGTAAAATTTTGAATTGCAATATTCCAACCAGAAGCCTGCCTTTTTTTAGGATTATCTAATATCTGAATAGAATAGAATTCTGTATTTATTTTTTTAAATTCCTCCATTATTCCCTTGGTCCTATCAGTGGAATTACTATCTATAAGAACAAGTTCTATTAATTCATGCGGATATTTTTGAGCCTTCATATCCAATAAAAGGTTTGGGAGAAAATCCTCTTCATTATAGGCAACTATTCCTATCGTCAACTTTTTACACACATATACAACCTTCTCTATCTATATTCTCTTTCTAAAACAGCAAATATTGTTCTAAACATTATTCCAAATTCCCTAATAAGACCAAATTTTCTTATACTATTTAAATTATATTTCATTTTCCCAGGTAACACACATTCTACATATGTTTTTTCAACATCTTCTGAATTATTAAGTAATTTCCCTTCATCTTTATAATAAATACTAGCTTCAGATGTTATTCCTGCTGGTAATAACAGAGTCGCATACATTTCTCTATTATATTGTTTAACATACTTTGTTATCTCGGGTCTTGTACCTACAAAACTCATATTTCCTGATAAAACATCTAAAAGCTGTGGAAACTCATCTATTCTAAATCTGCGTAATATTTTTCCTATATTTGTGATTCTCGAATCACTATCTACAGTAATTGTAGTTCCGATTCTGTCAGCATCTTTTACCATAGTTCTAAACTTGTGAATTTTAAATTTTTTTCCATATGTAGTAATCCTCTCTTGACGATAAAACACGGGTCCTAGAGAATCCACCTTTATGAGAATGGAAATGATTATCATTGGAATTACAAATAGCATCAACATTATACTGGAAAAACTTATATCAAAGATTCTTTTTAAAAACAATTCTGCTTTTCTTTTTTCTAATATGTTATAATATTCTTTCACTTCTTCACATTTCATAAAATCTGGAAGAGCATCCCATTTTCTTAAAACCATATCTAACTTCCTCTTCTAAATATAGTTACTGACTACTTCCTTATAATTTTTAATAATATAATCTACATCCTCATTTGTGAGTTTCGTATGAAGAGGTAATGTTATAAGATTTTCATAATAATCATACGCATTTGGAAAATCTTTAATATTCCAACCTAACTTTTTATACGCCGTCATCATTGGTAATGGTTTATAATGAACATTGGTATTCACTCCTCTTTCTGCGAGTTTTATAATAATCTCCCTCCTGATTTCATCTGTTATTCCAGGGATCCTTGTTAAATAGAGATGTCCTGATGAGTTACTATTTGATGAGAAATGTTTCAAGTACTTTACACCTAGTGCATTACACATTTCATCATATTTTGCAATAACTTCTTTTCTTCTATTTAAAAGATCTGGATAACGTTCTAATTGTTTTAATCCAATCGCTGCCATAATATCTGTCATATTACATTTATACCATGTGCCTTGAATATCATATTCCCATGCTCCAAGCTCATTTTTAGTAAGAGCATCCTTACTTTGTCCATGCAAACTATAAAGTTGAAATTGACGATAAATTTCTTCATTATCTATATCCGGAATATCTTTCCACGTCGAAGCTCCACCTTCAGCTGTCGTAATATTTTTAACTGCGTGAAATGAAAAATCAGTAAAATCAGCAAATTGTCCAGACATTTTGCCTTTTTTATTAGCCCCCAACGCATGTGCGCTATCAGCAAAAATTAGAATACGTCCTTTTGCCTTTTGAATTCTTTGCCCCAACTCTGTATTACCTCTCGGTATAAAATCTCGTCTTTTTGCTTCTACAATTTCATAAAGTCTATCATAGTCAGCTATAACTCCACCTAGATCTACTGCTACGATTGCTTTTGTTTTTTCAGTAATCGCATTAGCCACTTTATCGTAATCCATTTCTGTTGAACCTTTTTGACTATCTATAAAAATCACTTTAGCACCACAATGAATTGCTACTGAAGCCGAAGCTGTATAAGTATACGAAGGCACTATCACCTCGTCTCCTGATCCAATTCCACAAACTCTAAAATTTAATTCTTCTGCAGCAGTTGCCGAATTCAGACAAACCACTCTCGATGTATGACAAAACTCTGCCAATCTTCTTTCTAATTCTTTAGTTCTTGGACCAGTTGTAATCCAACCAGATTTCAATGTCTCAACAACTTCATTTATCTCTAACTCCGAAATATCAGGCGGACTAAATGGAATATTTCTTAATACATTATTTTTTCCTGCTTTAATATTTGTCATATTAGTGACTCCTAATCATCATATAAATCTTGTAATTGTGTCAAAACTACAAATAAGTAGCAAATCTATTATATTTTTCAAATTCGACTAATGAATTCTAACAAACAATTGTTCCTAACACTTCTACCCCTCTTCTTACTGCCAATTCTCTCTCCTTCCGAATGAGTTTCTCATAAGATTCTCCTTTCCTTTCTATAAAAAGAATCCCTTCATAATATTCCAATTTCTTTAGTGCTTCTGCATGATATATAATCTGTCTATAAGGAGAAAATATAACATCGTCAATCTCTCCTGCTAACTGTTCGCAAATTTCTATTATATCATCTCCTGTAATAGTCCCTGCCAACATAACTCTCTTTATCTTCTTATTTGAATTTTTATGAATTGCCACCTGAACATTTATAGCTGAAATCTTTATTTGTTCTTTCCTTGGAATTTTAGCATACGGTCCTTCTTCCAAACAGCAAATCCAACGGTCTAGGAATCCACACCATTTTTTCTTTGATTCTTTTTTGCGAATAACTCCTAACAATAACATATCGAATTTTTCTTGGAACTTATCCTCACTCTGTAATTTTCCACTCATAACATAGTTTATACTGAAAACAAGGCAGGCTAGACATATTCCTCCAAGCATTCCAATGATAGCAAAAGAAATTGCACTAGATAATGGATCTTCAAATACAACTGGAACATTCACAACTTCCTCTTCTACTTGTTCTGCCAAATGCTGTTGCAACTGCTGTTCTTTCTTTAAACGATTATCTGTAATTGTCGTCTGATATCTATATACTCCCATAATAATTGCAAAAAAAGTCATGCATACAACAATACAACGCCATCTCTTAATCCAATAAAATATCAAATCAACCAAATTGATTTCATCGACTTCCTGAAACTCATCCATCAATAAAACTCCTTCCGCTTAGCGAGAATCCCACTATCTTCCACAACTCCCGTCGGACTTCACCACTGCTCCTTCTTTGTAACCCTTTGTGTAGTGTCAAACATCCAACACACTAAGCAATACTCTTCTGAACTGATTTTCGGTTCCGGCTTTCCACTTTTCGCCGTCCCCACTCCATCCCAATCTCTTCAAGCCTTTGCACCTGATCTTCCCTCAGTTCTTTTCCAACACGCTTCCCGGCATACACCTGTTTCTGCTCATTGACCCACTTCGCAAGCCACACCCCGTCCGCCCGGTACTTCGAAGGAATATTCAGATTCCCATACTCTTCATAATAAGCCTTCGCAAGCCCGAACCTCACTTCCCAGGAATCCGGTTTCACCCAGACCATCCCAAGCTCATCCAACTGCCTCTGCTGCTCATCGGAATGCTTTTCTTTCCCTTTCTCTCTCTGATCCGCAATCCAGCCCCCAAGCTTATACCCGCCCGGACTCACATAAGATACTGGCACATTCAGATTCCCATACTCCTCATAATAAGCCTTCGCCTCAACATAACCTTTCTCCCACTGCCGCTCCGGCTTCGTCTTCCAGACCATCCCAATCCCGTCAAGTCTGCCGATCTGCTCCTGCGTCAGTTTCGCGCCGCTGGTCTTCCCCTTGCGGATCAACCGCTGCCGTCTGAGCCACCCGCCGATCTTAAGCCCCTTGGGCGATATGTACGCATTGGGAATATCCAGATTCCCATACGTCCTATAATACTGCAGACATTCCGTGAAATTCTCTTCCCACAAATAATCCGGCACATCCCAGATCATCCCGACCTCGTTAAGCGCCTGTATACGCTCCTCTGTCAGATAGCTTTTCTGGATTCCGCTCTTCCGGTAAGTCCGAAGCTGGCAGATCCATGCGCCAAGCCGAATCCCTGAGTCCGTCACATCGTTTACATTCGTATTTAGGTTCCCGTGATCCTCATAGTATTTCCTCGCTTCCTTGAAATACTTCTCCCAAGAAAGATCCCGGTAACTCCCCCAGACCATCCCGATCTGATCAAGCTTTCGTATCCGGTCTGTACCCAGTACGCCGTATTTCTCTCCGTCGCGAACCCTTCGCTGTGTCAGAAGCCACCGTCCAAGTCCGTAGCCTTCCTCCGTCCGGTACCGCATCGGAACCTCCAGATTCCCGTGCTCCCGGTAATACTGCTTCGCATGCTCATACATCAAATCCCAGGAAGCCGTCAACGTCTCCTCTAACTTTTCAAATAGTGCAATACAGTCCTGTATTTCATCTATCACTCTGAAATGCTCATTGACAATCTCATCCTCCCGATCCAAGAAATGATAATAAGAAGCGGCAACCTGCATTTCCTCCTCGATTATTCCAATACTATAGAGATTCTCTATATTCAGCACAATATCGAAGATGACTGCATCCTTCTTCTTGTTTGCCGATAACGCGCGCCCAATCTGCTGTTTATATATGATCGGCGACACAGTAGGCCGAAGCAGAACCACCCCGTCAATATCCTCCACATGAATACCTTCATTGAGCATATCGATACAATATAACAGTTTCAAATGCTCACTCTCGTCTGCCTTGAAATCTGCAAATGCCTGGCTCGTCGCCGGATCGTCGGAATAAGCCGTATAAATGTGCGGATTCCGATCCACTTTCCCGAACCACTCCTGCGCCTTCCCGATCATTTCCGACATATGCTCATAATTCGCACAGAAAATTATATACTTCCCGGCGATATTCTTCATATGCTTACGAAAGATCTCTTCAAGCCCGTCCGCCTGAGCCAAAGCATGCCGCAAGGCTTCTAACTGCTTCTCCCCTTCATCCCGGATCAGTTTGCTCTTCGCCGTTTGTACTCGTCTCTCATATTTCGCCAGCTCCTTCTGATAAGAGAACACGGACAAGACATACTTTGGAGGATTCAGGATCCCGCGCACGATCGCCTCGCCAAGAGTCATCTCTGAAGCTACATTCCCGTCAAACAACTCATCCGACATATCTCGCTGGTTGTCCAGATAACGGATCGCCGTTGCCGAAAGCCCCAGCACTTCTGCATTCGGATACATAGACAACAGGTTCTCTACCCCCTGCCCCCAGACGGCCGCGCCGCAGCGGTGGAATTCATCTAATATAATATAATCTGGGCAGATCTCTTCCAACTTTTCATCCGTCATTGACATCAGCTTCGCATAAGTATAGAACCTGACATTCTCAAGGCACCTTACATCTTTCCCTGTATTCGCCGCCAGATTCTCCACTTGCGTCCGGAAGATATATTCCGACGGTGATAGCCAGCAGACAATCTTCTCCGGGAAATCCTGGCATAACCTGAACCCTATAAAAGATTTCCCCGTTCCCGTCGGATGGATGATCGCCGCCTTCCCTGCCGTTTTCAGCATATCCAGAGCCGCCTGATAGGCTGTCTGATTGTGTTCGTATAATTCAATTGACATATCCACGGCTCCTTTCCTGCGCATATCTCGTCAAAAATGTAATGAAGTATAGTACTTCATTACAAAGAGCCGTTTCACCTCTATTTCACGCCATTCTCAATTCGTTTGACTAGAATTTTGACGGCGGTCATTTAAGAATCGGTATGCAAAAACCGCGGATTTATAGCTTCTTCCCCCTTATTTTTGTGGAAATAACAGATCTTATAGAATTTGACTAGAATTTTGACGGCGATAGATTGAAAATCTCCTTATTTTCTTGATTTTATCGCCGGAAAGAAATGAAAATTTATGATTTTTTAAATGAAATTTACAGAAATACCATCAGAAATCCTGTTCACACCCCTTCAAAATGTTGACAAAACCATTTTTACATGGTAGTATAACGTAAATAAACGAATTATTAATATGATTTTTTGCAAAAAAAATGTAATGAAGTACTATAATTCATTACATTTTTCTTTACTCTTTGATTTTGTCCATGCACTAGTACACCGAAAAAAAGTTTCTAGCCATATAACGCAGAATGATTTTTCATATGCAAGGCGGAGAAATGAGGCGTAGTGGGCGCTACACCGATTGACGACAACGATGCAGATGGAAAATCAGGCAAGTTATATGGCTGGTTACTTATTATTCGGTGTACTAGTACATCATTGCATTAATTCTCAAGTAATAAGCACTATTACTTCAAGATTAATGTAATGATGTACTAGTCTTTTGTAACATTAGATTTTACTCCGATAATTTTCTAACTGATGAAATATCCCAACAACACTTACGACATTCTCTTCCACGGAAAATATAACACTATATCACGCAATACTTATTAGCAATCAAATTATACTAAATCTACAGTACCCTACTTCATCTGCTCCACCCGCTCCTGCACGGTCCGATTGAAGTTCTGCACCTTCCTGTCATAAGTCCCTTCCATATATCTAGAATTCAGCAGGAAATCTGCCGTCGCCAGATTATTCGCGATCGGGATATCATATACCACCGCGATACGAAGGAGCGCCTTCACATCCGGATCATGCGGCTGCGCCTCCAACGGATCCCACAGGAAGATCATGAAATCAATCTGCCCCTCCACGATCTTCGCGCCGATCTGCTGGTCTCCGCCTAACGGACCGCTGTTATAGCCCTTCACCGGCAGGCCGGTCTTCTCCGCGATCAGCCTGGACGTCGTTCCCGTCCCGCACAGGAAATGTCCCTTCAAGATCTCCTTATTCTTATCGCACCACTCCACCAGCTCTTTCTTCTTGCCGTCATGCGCTACCAACGCGATATGCTTCGTCTTGCCAATCTCAAATGTTACATAATTCTCATTTGCCATCTTACATTTCTCCTCTCGTTACTTAATCCTCTATTCTTCATCCCCGCAGGCCGTCTCCTCATAATACTTCATAAGCGCCTGCGTTCCAAGATCTCCATGTCCTTCCGCCGCCAATATCTCATAATTCGCCAACACCTGGCTTAACACCTCCAGGCACAGACCGCTTCTGTTCGCCTCCATAAGCGCAAGTTTCATATCCTTGATAAAATGCTTCATGAAGAAACCAGGCGCATAATCATCCGCCAGGATCTTCGGACAAAAGGTATCTAACTGCTTACTTCCCGCCGCCCCTGTGGACACCGAGTCAAGAAGCACCTGCAGGTCAAGCCCTTTCGACTTCGCATAAGTCAACGCCTCACAGACACCGGACAGGGTTCCTGCGATCATGATCTGGTTTGCAAGCTTGGCATGCTGTCCGCATCCGGCCTCTCCCTGATAGTTGATGTTCGTTCCCATCGCCTCAAAAAGCGGCATACAAGCATCGTAGTCCTCTTTCTTACCACCAACGAGGATGGACAGGGTTCCCGCCTTCGCTCCGGCATCTCCGCCTGTCACCGGTGCGTCCAACACATGGAAGCCCTTCCCGCTTCCCGACTCATAGATCTTCTTAGCAAGCATCGGGCTTGTAGTCGTCATATCGATCAGATATGTTCCCGGCGCCGCGCTGTCCAGGATATTCTGTTCATCAAAATACACTTCCTCCACATCCTGCGGGAATCCGACGATGGTGATCACCGCTTCGCAGGACTCCACGCAGTCCTTGATGCACTCATGGAATATCGCTCCTTCGCCGATCACATCCTCCACCTTCGATCTCGTCCTTGCATAGATATGAAGCTCGAACCCGGCTTTCATCAGATTGCGGACCATGGACTTGCCCATGATGCCCACACCTATAAAACCTATCTTATGCATCTCTTTCCTCCTTCTCCACAACTTCTCCCTGTCTCTTATAGATACTGCCCGCCGGCACATATCCCCTGACACAGGAGAGCGGGTAGATATTCGTATTGCTTCCCACCACGCTGCCTGGATTCAGCACCGTGCCACAGCCAACCTCCACCTCATCGCCAAGCATGGCACCGAACTTCTTGATCCCCGTCTCGATATTCCCTTTGGGCGTCTTTACTACGACCAGTTTCTTATCCGACTTCACATTGGATGTGATAGAGCCTGCTCCCATATGGGCCTTAAAACCGAGAATAGAATCTCCCACATAATTATAATGAGGCACCTGTACTTTATTAAATAATATCACATTCTTAAGCTCCGTAGAATTGCCGACCACAGCGCCCTCGCCCACGATCGCGTTGCCGCGGATGAACGCACACTGCCTCACCTGCGCATTCTTCCCAATGATCGCAGGTCCGTGGATATACGCAGATTCGAAGACCTCCGCCGACTTGGCGATCCACACATCTTCGCCCACCTTATCATACTCTTCTTCAGGCAAAGCTGCGCCGAGACGCAGTATGAATTCCCCGATCTTCGGAAGCACCTCCCACGGGTAGGTCACTCCGTCGAAGATCTCCTTCGCGATCGTCTCCTCCAATGTGTACAATTCCTTAACTGTCAATTCCTTCATGATGTCTTATTCTCCTCTCTTTCTGAGTATTATACTCACAGCTGATGAAACCTGCCATGCGTATCATGCCGGCCACAGCTGCTTACTTTGCCGACTTGCCCTCCTTCACAGGCTTCCTGTACGCCTGTGCCGCCCTGTCATAGCAGGACCGAAGCTGATCCTGATTGTACAGCGCCTTCACGCCCTCCGTCCTGCTCACGATAAAATGATCCAGCTTCTTCATATATTCATCTGGCGTAATCTCTCCGTCAGCCACATAGGTAAGCCCCTTCTCCCAGCTCGCCGTAAGCTCCGGATTCAGCAGCGACTTGATGGAATGCTCCACCACGTCGAAGATCATTTCCCCCAACAGTGTCGGCGTCACAACCTGGGTCTTCTGATTCAGGGCAAGGTATTCGATGTTAAATAATTTCTTCAATATCTCGCCTCTAGTGGCGCTGGTCCCAATTCCGCTTCCCTTGATCTGCGCCCTCAAGTCCTCATCCTCGATAAGCTGCCCCGCATTCTCCATGGCAAGGATCATCGAACCGGAATTATACCGCTTCGGCGGAGTCGTCTTGCCCTCCTTGATCTCCAGAGCCTGGACCGGAAGCGTCATGCCCTTCTTCAAGGTCTGTATCTTCTGGAAAAATGCAGCGTCCGTGTTCTCATCGCCGTCTTTCTTCTCGCCGTCCTTCTTCTGCCCCGGGATTCCTGCAACCTTCAGATACCCTTCCTCTGCCAACACCTTGAAGCTGGCGAAGAAGGACTCCTCCTTCATCTTCGTCACGATCGCGGTCTTCTGATAGACCGCCGGAGGATAGAAGATACTCAGGAACCTTCTCACGATTACATCATACACCTGCGACGACAGGCGCGGCAGGGAATGGAGTTCATTCATCCCTTGTCCCGTGGGAATGACCGCGTAGTGGTCAGTGATCTGCTTGTCATTGACATACCGGGTCTTCTCTAAGCCCTTATGACTTCCAAAGCCTACGATTTCCTTAAGATATGGTACTGCCGGCTCGTATTTCATCAGACCGTTCAGGTTCTTGTGGATCTCCTTCGCCACCGCCGCAGACAAGACCCTGGCATCGGTTCTTGGATATGTGACCAGCTTCTTCTCATATAATTCCTGTACGATGCGAAGCGTCTCGTCCGGGCTGATCTTGAACCGCTTCGAACATTCATTCTGCAGCTCCGCAAGGTTGAACAAGAGCGGCGGATTCTTCTTCTCCTTCTTCTTCTCTATGGAAATGATCTGGCAGGTGAGTGGCTCCTCTGCGCTCAGATAAGCGATCAACTCTTCTGCCTTCTTCCTCTCCTTGAATCCATTTTCCTTATAGAGGTCAAACGACTCGAACCATCTCGACCCCTTCACCGCCCGCCATTCTCCTTCGAAAGTCTCCCCCGGTTCTCCGTTCGTGCTCACCACCCGGTAGAACGGAGTCTCGACAAATTCGCGGATCTCCCGCTCCCGACGGACCACCATGCCCAGCACGCAGGTCATGACTCTTCCCACTGATATGGCAGAATACCTGGTCTTCAGATAATTAGAAATGCTGTTACCGTATTTCAGCGTCAGAAGCCGCGAGAAATTAATTCCCATCAGATAGTCTTCCTTTGCCCGAAGATAAGCGGACGCCGACAGATTATCATATTCCTTCAGATCCTTCGCCTCCCGGATGCCGCGTAAGATCTCTTCCTCCGTCTGGGAATCGATCCAGACTCTTCGGCGCTCCTTTCCTTTCACATTGGCCTGCTGTTCTACCAAGCGGTAGATATACTCTCCCTCCCGTCCAGAATCGGTGCAGACATAGATCCGATCCACGTCCTTCCTGTTCAGAAGTCCCGAAACGATCTGAAACTGTTTGGCAACCGCCGGAATCACCTCATACTTGAATTCCTTCGGTATAAAAGGCAGGGTCTCAAGGCTCCACTTCTTAAGCCCCGGATCGTACACCTCCGGATAACTCATAGTAACCAGATGCCCGACGCACCAGGTAACTACCGCCTCATCCGACTCCAGGTACCCGTCTCCTCTTCTCGCCCTTATCTTCAGCGCTTTTGCAAATTCCTGCGCCACACTGGGTTTTTCCGCAATATAAAGTGACTTCCCCATATAACTGTCAATCTCTCCCACCTGTTCTGTATTGTCTGTGCCGGCGAAATCTCTGCCTGCACACAGTCATCATTTCCTGATATTCTCCAGGAATCCTTTGATCCACTCGCTGATTGTCCTATCCTTGTCCGGCTCCTCTCTCTTGGCATGGATCGCTTCCTCCATGAACGCCGCCTGGGAATCCACCTGAGAATCCGCGGCCTTCTTCCTCACATACGACCCGTCGCTTTGAAGCACCCTTGCCTTCACATTGTCGCTTAACATCACCTTCAAGTAATGGTTGATCTGCCGCCGGATATTGTCGTCTAAGATCGGGCAGGCAACCTCCACCCGCTTCTCTGTATTCCTCGTCATCATATCAGCCGAGCCGATATAGATCTTCTGGGACGCACCCGTGCCGAAGCTGAATATCCTCGCATGCTCCAGATACCTCCCTACGATACTCATCACCCGGACATTCTCCGTATAGCCTGGAACACCCGGAAGGATACAGCAGATCCCCCGAACGATCAGGTCCACCCGCACTCCAGCCCTGGAGGCCTCGCAGATCTTGCTGATATAATCCACATCCGTCAGCGAATTCATCTTCATGATGATCCTGCCGCCGCTTCCTTTCCTGATCTCCTCATCGATCAGATACAGGACCTTCTGCTTCAGGCTGGTCGGAGCTACGATCAGATGCTCATAAGTGCCGTCCAGATTCCCGATGGACATATTCTTGAAAAACTCTACCGCGTCCTTCCCAATCGCCGGATTCGCGGTCATCAGCGACAGATCCGTGTACATGGCCGCCGTCTTCTCATTATAATTACCGCTTCCGATCTGCGTGATATACTGGATCTCATTCCGGCTGCGGTAAGTAATCAGACAGATCTTAGAGTGCACCTTATAAGACTCAAATCCATAGATCACACGGCATCCGGCCTCCTCCATCCGTTCGGACCAGTCGATATTATTCTGCTCGTCGAACCTGGCCCGAAGCTCGATCAGCACGGTCACATCCTTCCCGTTCTCCGCAGCCGCACACAAGTATTCAACCAGCCTTGCCTTCTTCGCAAGACGGTAGATCGTGATCTTGATGGTCATAACATTGGGATCCACAGAAGCTTCCTTGATCATCTTAAGGAACGGATTCATACTCTCATAAGGATAGAACAGCAGAATGTCCTTCTTCTTTACCTGGCGCATCATGCCGCCGTCCTGTACATGAGCTGAATTCTGGGGTGTAAAAGGATGATAAGTGAGCGAACGCTTCATGGATTCCGGCAGCTTATCACTGATAGCAAATATAAATGCCAGCTTCATCGGTATCTTCGTTCGGAAGATCTGATGCGGCTCAATGTTGAATTTCTCACAGAAATACGCTTCCATATCCGGTTTTAGCTTCTCCGCGATCTCAAGCCGGACCACCGCCATTCTCCGCCTCTTATGTAAAGTCTCCTTCATAAGGTAACGGAAATCATCGCTGACTTCCAATGCCTCATCATCCGGCGCAATATCGGCGTTTCTCGTCACACAGATATAGTTGGCGTCCGACACCTCGTACTTGGAGAAGACAAGATCCAGATGCTCCATGATCACCTTCTCCATCCGAATATAACGGATATCATGGCCCGGAAGATACAGGACGTCCGATACAAACTGCGGGATCGGAACAAGCCCCATCATACTCTTAGAGTTCGACTTCTCCTTGAACTTAAGATTCGCCGTAACATAGACCTCCTTATTCAGCAGATGCGGAAACGGATGATTGGCATCCACGATCTGAGGAGACAGCACCGGCAAGATCTGATCCTTAAAATACTTCTTCACATACTTCTTCTCATTCTGCTCCAATTCCTTGAAGTTCATTCCGCATATACCGTAAGGACTCAACTGCTTCTTAATATCCGCATAAGCCTTATCCCGCTCCTTATAAAGCGGCGCGGCCGCCTCGAATATCTTATCAAGCTGCTCCTTGGGCGTCATACCGGAACGGCTGTCCCGTCTGTTCGCATCCGTATGCGCCATATCGAACAGGCTGCCCACACGGATCATAAAAAACTCATCCAGATTGCTGCTGAAGATCGCAACAAACTTCATACGCTCCAGAAGAGGCACCGATGTATCCTGTGCCTCCTCCAATACTCTCTTGTTGAATCTCAGCCACGATAACTCCCGGTTCTGAGTATAATTTAGAATCTCTTTATCCATATCTGTTACCTCACGTTCTTGATCTTCTTTATATTTTACCACCTGTGTATTAGAAAGAAAAGTAAGAATATGAACTATTTCTACAGAATAAGATTATATCAGATTTATAAAGAAGAGAAGATATGCGTATCTGCCCCGGCAAATTGCCGGGGCGATAGATTTACTTTACTTTGATGTAACCCTTGGCGGTCAGCGCCTCAGCGCAGAGGACCGCGCCTCCGGCCGCGCCGCGGACTGTATTGTGGGATAATCCCACAAACTTGTAATCATAGATGCTGTCTTCTCTGAGACGTCCGATGGAAACACCCATCCCGTTCTCATAATCAACGTCCAGGGTCACCTGCGGACGGTTATCTTCCTCAAGATATTGGATAAACTGCTTCGGGGCGCTTGGTAAGCCGGCCTCCTGCGGATATCCCTTATAATTCACCAACTTTTCGATCAGCTGTTCCTTTGTCGGCTTCTTCTCGAACTTAACAAAGACTGCCGCCGTATGTCCGTTTAAAACCGGAACACGGATGCACTGACAAGTGATCTTCGGCAGGGCAGCCTTCACGATCTGCCCTTCTTCCACCTTACCCAGCACACGGAGCGGTTCCTGCTCGCTCTTTTCTTCCTCTCCGCCGATATAGGGGATGATGTTCTCTATCATCTCCGGCCAGTCCTTAAATGTCTTGCCCGCTCCTGAGATCGCCTGATAAGTAGTCGCAACCACTTCCGTCGGACCGAATTCCTTCCAGGCTGCAAGGCAGGGCGCATAACTCTGGATCGAACAGTTCGGTTTTACCGCGATAAATCCGCGGGTCGTTCCCAGACGTTTCTTCTGAGCCTCGATCACGTCGAAATGCTTTGCATTGATCTCCGGCACTACCATCGGAACATCCGGAGTCCAGCGGTGTGCGCTGTTGTTTGAAACCACCGGAGTATCCGTCTTCGCATACTCTTCCTCTATGGCCTTGATCTCCTCCTTCGTCATATCCACGGCGCTGAACACGAAATCAACGGTCGCCGCAACCTTCTCAACCTCATTCACATTCAGCACGGTCAGCTTCTTCACACCCTCCGGCATCGGCGTGGTCATCTTCCAGCGATCTCCTACCGCCTCCTCATAGGTCTTCCCTGCCGACCTTGGGCTTGCGGCCACCGTCACGACCTCAAACCACGGATGGTTCTCAAGCAGTGAGATAAAACGCTGTCCCACCATCCCCGTTGCTCCTAAGATCCCTACTCTTAATCTCTGTTCCATTCTCATCCACTCCTTAATCCTTCAAGTATTCGTTCATATATTTCCTATAAACGGCGGCAGCTTCTTCCATCGCTTCTCTTCCCGGTGCTCCCGTTGTCACCCGCTTATTGACACAAGTCTCCATACTGATCGCGTCATAGATATCCTCCTCAAATACCGCTGAGATCTTCTGGTACTCGGGAAGCGGCAGTTCATCCAGCGCAATCCCCTTCTCGATACACAGAAGCACCAACTGACCCACGATCCCATGCGCATCCCTAAACGGCACTCCATGATTCACCAGATAGTCAGCGGCATCCGTCGCATTGGTAAATCCATGCTTCGCGCTGTCTTCCATCCGATCCTTCCGGAAATTCATGGTCCGCAGCATCCCTGTAAAAAGCGCAAGACATCCCTTCGCCGTATCAATGGCGTCAAACGCCCACTCCTTATCCTCCTGCATATCCTTATTATATGCAAGGGGTATTCCCTTCATCGCGACCAAAAGCGCGTTCAGCGCGCCGTAGACACGTCCGGTCTTGCCGCGTACCAGCTCCGCAATATCCGGATTCTTCTTCTGCGGCATGATGCTGCTCCCGGTACTGTAGGCGTCGTCGATCTCCACAAACTGATATTCATTGGAATTCCAGATAATAACCTCCTCGGCAAATCTGCTCAGATGCATCATCATAATAGACAATGCCGACATGAGCTCTATCAGATAATCCCTGTCCGATACCCCGTCCATACTGTTCATAGTCGGTCCCGCGAATCCAAGCAGGTTCGCTGTATAATCCCGGTCCAGCGGATAAGTGGTGCCCGCCAATGCACCGGAACCAAGGGGACAGGTATTCATACGCTTGTAAATATCCCGCAGCCTTTCATGGTCGCGCCTGAACATCTCAAAATACGCTCCCATATGATGAGCAAGCGTCACAGGCTGTGCTTTCTGCAGATGGGTGAAGCCCGGCATATAAGTATCCATATGCTCCTCTATGATGGAAAGAACCGCCCAAAGAAGCTCTTCTATCAAATGATCAAGAATATGTACCTCGTCTCTCACATACAGTTTCATATCCAGAGCCACCTGGTCATTCCGGCTCCTTCCCGTATGCAGCTTCTTTCCCGGGTCTCCGATCCGGTCGATCAGCGTCGCCTCCACGAAGCTGTGGATGTCCTCATACTGCTCCGTGATCTCAAGCCTGCCGTTCTCTACATCCGTAAGAATCCCTTCCAGCCCCGCTATAATCTTCTCCTTCTCCATATCCGTAAGGATTCCCTGCCTCGCCAGCATCATAACATGCGCAATGCTTCCCCGGATGTCCTGTGCATAGAATCTCCTGTCAAATGAGATCGATGCGTTAAAATTATATACCAGCTGGTCCGTCTCCTTCGTAAAACGGCCGCCCCATAACTGTGCCATAGTTTTCATCTCCCTTATATTTATAAAATATCTCATACATTGTAACATCTCAGACAAGCCGTCCTGTCACATTCAGCGTGCACCGCCTGCTACGCCCTGCGCGGCACCTCAATGGAATATTCACACCCGCAGTAATCCTGCCGGTACAATCCATACTTCTTCGACAGCTCAATCGAACGCTTATATCCATTCTTCTTCTTAAAATCAGACGGCAGATAGCTGACTCCATATTCTTCTGCCAGCCGCGTCCCGATCTCGTTCAGCTTCGCCGCATTCTTAAGAGGACTGATGCTTAATGTTGTCGCAAAATAATCAAAACCAACTTCCCTCGCAAGCCTTGCCGACTCCCGAAGTCTTAATTCATAGCACCTGAAACACCGTTCCCCGCCTTCTTTCAGTTGCTCCAGCCCTTCCGCCATCTCGTAGAAACGATCCTTATCATAATTGCCTGCGATAAATGAGATCGGATGCTGTGTTTTCATTTCCCCGATCAATGTCTGCTGCTCCAAGATCCGCTTGGTATATTCACTCTCCGGGTAAATATTAGGATTATAATAGAATACGGTAATCTCAAAATAATTACTCAAATACTCCATCACATAGCTGCTGCAAGGCGCACAGCAGCTATGAAGCAGAAGCCTTGGTATCTTCTCTTCCTTTCCCAGACGCTCGATCAATTTCTCCAGTTCCCTCTGATAATTCATCTGAATGATTCTCCTCCAAAGACTATACTTTTGAATTATAACCGCTTTAGGCGCTTCTGACAAGATGAATCCGTCACTAAATTATGATATTTACATAAAATAGATATATAGTCATCACAGGAGGTTCCTATGGAACAAGTATTAGAACTTAAGAATATCCACTACGCCTATCACACCCTGGAGGGAGAGACCCCCGCTCTTACGGACATATCTTTTGCACTGAACAAAGGGGAATTCGTATCCATAGTCGGACCTTCGGGATGCGGCAATGCGATGTGTCCGCAGCGGAAACAATTTGCCCGGCAGCCACCGATTTGCTTCCGCTTTTTCTATATCAATGGCTGCCATAGATAAAAATATGGGCCTGCTCTCCATCCCAGACAACCTTATCAAGAATCATACGCAGATACTCTCTTTTTTCCGGCACAGAAAGGGTATCAAACAAATTCGCAAAAGAAGAAAGCTGTTCCTTCAGAAATTCCAGCTGCTCTTTATCTCCCTGTACACTTCTTCCGTCCTCTCCTATATCTGACCTCTCTTTTTCCAACGCTGTACATTCCTCGTTGAGCTTCACGATCTGCTTTTCTATCTGGCTTATAAATTCTTCATTCCCTCCTGATTTTCCAAGCACATGGATCAGATTTTGCACTTCCTTTTTACGGCTCCTGATTTCCTGATCCAGAATGTCAACAGTTGAAATTTTATCTTCTTTCGTTTCGCTGATTCGCTCTACCGCTTTTTCTAACATCTTATGGATATTGGAATTTTCCTCTGAATATCGCAAGACCTCCCTGCAGACCAGCTCATCCAATGTATTGCCCTGCACGTTTGATACAGAACATTTCTCCCCATGTGTCAGATCCTTATACGGGCAAAGATAAGAAAATTTCCTGTCACCCTTTTCCGTCACTTGTTCAGAAGAATAATATTTCGGACGCATCACATGCCCGCAGGAACAATATAAAAGCCCTGACAAAAGAGATACCTTATTTTGCGGTTTATGCCACATATCTCCTCTGGAACGATTTCTCTCAAGGATATTTTGTATTTTTACAAATTCTTTCCCAGTCACAATCCCTTTATGTCTGCCTAACGCAATAATCCATTTTTCCGGTGAATTATCCTTTCCTTTGTATTCTGTAGAAGATGTCTTCGCATAGGAGATCATCCCTCTTGTTCCATCCGCTTCCTCTTCATCCATACAAACCTGACACCCCAGATTCCAAAAGTATGTATAAGACTCCTGATCTGCCGTACAATACACCGGATTCGTTAAAATATCCCGTATAGCAGTTGTTGAATATTCTTTACCGCGCTTTGTCCGAATATCGTGGTTCAAAAAATATTTCACAATTCCGACTAACGATTGTTTTTCTAAATATTCACGAAATATAAAACGGACAATTTTCATCTCCTCTTCGTCAACTACAAGCCGGAAACTCTTTTTATTCCTGCCGTTTATAGATACCTTCTCCTCCGCTTCTGCCGTAAAACCAAGAGGTGTATTCCCTCCCAGCCATCTGCCTTTTCTGGCAAGCATAATCATATTATCCCGTACACGTTCTGCAATCTGTTCCCGTTCCATTTGTGCCAATACTCCGGCAAAGTAAAGCATTGCTTTGCCGATCGGTGTAGATGTATCAAACCGTTCCTTGATACTAATAAACGAAACATTCAGCTTATTTAAAGTCTCTACCAGATTTGCCAGATCTGCAATATTTCTTCCTAATCTATCCAGTTTATAACATACCAGATAATCACAATTTCCTTTTTTGATTTCTCCCATCATCTTCTGAAACTGCGGACGGTTGGTATTTTTCCCGGAATATCCTTCATCCTCGTATTCTATAATCTCTGCATTTTCCGATTCAGGGATATTGTATCTGATATAATCCTTACACATAGAGATCTGATTTTCTACGCTTTCACCCCTGCCTGTCCATTTCGATTTTCTGCTATAAATAAAAATTCTCATGCCCCACATTCTCCCTTACAGATTGAAGAAAACAGGCAAGAGTATTCTCCTGCCTGTACGACTATATATAAATGGTCTTGTACTATTCGCTTTCTCTGTCAAATGCAACCCTTCCCATCAGATAAATGGGAATTGTAATAATCTTACCCGCACATCCGCCGTAAGTATCTCCCTTTAAATAGTAAATATAAGACACCTTCCCATCCCGGAGCATTTGCATAGCTGTCTTTCCCTGATTCTTTCCTGCTTTTACCTCAACCGCATAATTTACATAATTCATTCTGCTGTTTACAAAAAAATCAAGTTCTCCCTTCTGATAAGAAGCAAACATTGGTGTATTTCCCGCTATCATCATAGACTCCGCTTGTTTTTTCAAATACAGATACACAAAATTTTCATTCACAATTCCCTCTATATCACTTGGAGCAGCGCCCGCTATATTTAAAAAATAGAAAGCTGCACCCACATCACAGAAATAGAAACGGCAATTAGGGGTGACATTCAAAATATTGCCTTCGTTTACCTTTCCGCAATAGCCAATAATATGTGAGCGGTAAAACCATGCAATCGCATGATTAATACTCGTTTTCGTAACCCGGTTTGTATCCTCATGAAACACAATCTTTGACAGCTCCTTAACAAGATCAGAGGAACCCTTCTTTTCTTTTAACATGAGCTGTGCAATTGCAGGCAAAAGCTGTTCCAAAAGATTCATTTGCAGAATATCATCAAAATATCGTTCTGATTCCTGCACAAAAATATGAATAATCCCTCCGATTTCTTTTTGCGCCTCCTGTATACTGCCTGTTTCAAGATACTTTTTTACAACCGTCGGATATCCTCCAATTTGACAATATATCTTATAGAAGCTTTTTACTTCTTCATATTCTTCCGGCTTACTTTCACCATACAAGTCTAACTTGTTATAAACCTCCCCCTTCCCCGCCGCATCTAAAAATTCTTCAAAGGACAACGTATTCAATGTTATTGTATCCAAATCACCCGCTGGCAGAAAATACCCTTTTTCGATTACTTTTCCCAAGTAACTGCCTGTAACTATAAAATGTGCCTGAAATTCTCTTGCAAACTGTCTAATCAACGAAAATACCCTGGCTGATTCTTGTATTTCATCTATGAATATAATTGTTTCTTCAGTATCTGCAAAACTTTTATCAAACAGCTCTAACGCCTTATGAATGGGTTTTTCTACTCTTATCTCTCCCGGTTTCCATTGTTCTGCCGTATCAAGACACGTCAAAAAATCCCTTCCTGTTGTCTGTGCCATATTAATGTAGATACAGTTCTTATAATTTTCCCTTGCAAACTTTGAGATGATATATGTTTTTCCAACCTGCCGCGCTCCTTCTACTTCCAATACTTTTCCAGAATAATTCTTTTTCCACTCTAGCAGGCTTTCGTAAATATCTCTTTTTAAATCCTTCATAATCTCCCTCTCTTACAATGTCTGCCTAAAATCCCATTTCATTTGTATTTTACCACAGAGAAATATCCTGCACAATCCACAAATGAAAAGAAAGCCTGGCTCGTACTAAGCCTCACTTTATTTAAGTGAGGCTCCTCCTACACAACAATTCTCACCTCATCCTTCTCCCTATCATAATAATACACCGAATCCGACAGCCATTGCTCCTGCTTTATCATCCCCGATTCCTCATTCACTTCACAGACCAGATTCTTTAATCCAGAGCCTTCATATACCCCGTCATCCTCCAATGCTAAAAACTCATGAATCGAACACGGCAATAAGTACAGATTATTGTTACGCTCTTTGGCAAACCTGCGAAGGATATCTTTTCTCAGAATTACTCTTGCACCATAGCACTGTCTCGCATTTGACAGAACATAAAGCGCTCCGCATTGCTCTTTTACATCCTCTTCCATTGCCTCTTCTCCAATCACATCCCCCAGCACAGACTCTATACTCTTAACCAGGAAACTCTCTTTCTTCAGATTCTCCTGTGCCGCTTCCCACAATTCTTCCAACTCGATCTCCCACTTTTTCATCAATTCCTGACTAACCGTTAGTGTGGCATGAACCGCCTCATTTTCTGCCAGAAATACTACGAATATCACCGCAAAGTCCAGATACTCCTTATATGGAACCTCTCTTAACATTTCCATATTCCATTTCTTCTTCACAAGGCGCAGTTCGATCCTGCGTTTTGCCGACTGCCAGCTCTCCGGTATATCTCCCCGGCCAACGAAGGATTCCTCTTCACACAGATGATACAGGCCTTCCACACAGGCTTCCAGATTACTTTCCATACCGCTCTCTTCATACAGGTCTCTTAAATAAATTCTCAGATGAAGCTCCTTTCCATCCTTTTCAATGACCAACGCATCCTCATTTGTTCCATTTAATCTTTCTACCATACTCAGGCAAACTTTTGCTTTTTCCCCCACACGCTCCTGCAAGGCTTTCTGTAACTTATAAATAAATTCTGGATAATTCATCTTTCCTACCTCCTGATCTATTTCTTTACTGATCTTTTCTTTACTGTCTAAGCTGCTACTTTTGTTTTCGTTTTTTTCAGACCGTTCAGCGCTTTCGTATATATTTCCGGCGTCATCTGCTCAAACGTATCAATCTGATATCTTGCCAGCACTGTTGCCGCCGGGATTCCTGTCCGCTCCAGTTCTTTTTCCAGCACTTCCATCTGCTGATCCGTAACCCCGGTTTCTTCCTGCGCTGTCATTGCTTGCTGCCCCGGTTCTGATTGCTGTCTCGCCTTTGATTCCTGCTTTGGCTTTGACTCTGGCTTTGTCTGCTGTCCCATGCCTGATTCCCGTCCTGATTTTGTCTGCCGATCGGACCTTGCATCCCTCCCGCTTCTGCTTCCCTGGGATAATTCAAATACCAGATATCCCTTCCCATTTACCACCGTAAGCTCCACGATCTCCCGCTGTTCGTTATATGCAATCGACCGGACATAGAACCGGTCGTATGTAACATATTTGTTATCCTTTTTCTGAATCGACACTTTCTCCGCCGGGATCCAGATAAACGGAGCGGTATACAACTCCCTTCCCACTCCCCAGTTAAAACAGGCACGTTTGAAAGAATCCGATGCCTGCCCTTTTTCTTTCTCCGAATAGCTGGTCGTACCGACATCCTGTTTGGCGATCCACTGGCACTTCCCCGCATCCCATATCTCAACCGTACAGTACAGGTTCCCGTCTATGATCTGATGAGTCCGCTTCCACCCAAAAGGAGTAAATGTCTCATCCAAGATCTTCTGGTCCACACGGGCATCCTTATAAAGCAGCAGGCTTAACCCCCTCTCATTGATGGTTGACACCCTGCACTCGATCTCGTCGGCTCTCAGCAGACGGACAGATAATTCCTCGTTGTCAGACCTACAAGTTCCGCTATTAGAATTCTGTGTTTCTTTCTTATCCGATTCTTTGATATTAGACGCCCTCCGTGCTAATTCTTCCTTTACCCCTGACATAATCTACCTCCGTGCATAAAATAAGAGAGAGACATTTTCTGCCTCTCCCTTAACATTTTTTATTCTTATACTTGCTAGTTTTTCACCCAAGCATTTTACAAAATGCTTCTTCACTGACGGCTTCAATCTCTGACATATCGTTCCATACTCTCATATCTTCTGTCCAGCGCCTCCATTTTTTCTGCTTTTACATCTATCATCCGATCCACACTGCCTGAAAATTCTTCAAAAAGAAGTTTCTTTTTGAAGACAATCTGTCCGTCATTATATAAACCTTTTACTGCCAACATTCTTTTCACCTCTGTTTTCTACCATAAGCTTCTGTCCATCGTTTCCATCTCCTTGATTATAACCGATTTTTCAGCTATTATATATCGACTTTGCCAAGATTTCCTTATAAAATCATGACATTTTTCGCATTCTTTCTGCTACTAAGCATTAAGCTACCTTTACCGTAAACCTCCGGCTCTCCACCGTCTTCTGGTACTGCTTATATACTTCCGGCTTTTCTTCCTTCAGACGCTTCTCGTCAATCCGGTTACTGCTCACCGACTTCCAGGATACCCGGTACTGTTCATTCTCCGCGATCTCTGCCTCCCCAAGATACAGCTTCAATTCCTGTTCGATCAGCCTCTTCTCCGTCTCCAGCTCCGCCATCTTCTCAGATAATTCCTGACGGCGGTCTAATTTCTCATTGAACCCGGCAAGCAAGATCTTCCCCGGCACAGATCTCCTGAAATACTCTGCGATCACACGGTCCGCTAACTTGGAGCCGTCCGGGTCCGGCAGGATTCCCGCCTGTACACGGTTCTTCCAGAAATCCTCTTCAATCCGGATCAGATCGGCAAGCATATCTTCATCCCGTTCTAACCGGTAATATTTGAACTCCCTCCCATAGATCAGAACTGCGATATACCAGGCATCTGTATTGCACACGGACATATAATGATGGCATTGCAGTTGGTAATGCAATGGAATCCTGCCGTCCTCCCATTTATCTGCCAGATAGGGGCTTGCGGTCTTACACTCCAATCCTGCATTCTCATTGACCACCATCCGGTCTACATCTGCCAGCATAAACGGATGCTTCTCATCATAAAACATGGCGTTGGCCCTGCGTACCTTCTTTCCTGTCGCCTCCATAAACCGCCTCGCCACATAATCCTCAAACTCCCGCCCCTGGCGCATTGCCTCATTATCAAGATCCTCTGTATCCTCCGTAATCTTGTCCTGATATACCTGCATGGCGGTACGATAGGGATTCAGCCCGCACACTGCCCCGGCATCCGAACCTCCGATCCCCCTCTTCCGGTATTTCAGCCACTCAGCCTTATCCAGCCCCAACGTAGACACCAGTTTCTTCATATCCCATTCTCCTCCTTCATAATCCTGTAATCCATCCGGATCTTCCCTAATTCTCGATTCAAGCAGAACTGTAGTTCTCCCATATACGAGTCTTGGTATCCCATCCATTCTTCATAGAGGAATTCTAAAATATCCGGAAATGCGATCGTCGCCTCCAGAGTCTCCCTCGACATCCTCCTGCTCATTTCCAAAAGCAGCTCATAGATGCTGATGATACAGTCGATCTGGTAGGCGGCATGGTAGATTGCTTCCTTTTCTTTCTGTAAGACCTGATATTGAAAAAGCTTCAGTTCCCCATTGATCTTCCAGCAAAATGTCTGCTGCAACCGTTTTCTGTACATGTATTCCCTCATCTCATCCCATCACGCAGCACAGACTATCTGGTATGCCTTGTCTATTACCGGGTTCCCGTCTACGGTGCGGGAAAACAGGTTCTCCTTGTAATTCGCCGTCTTGCGGAGAGGCTCTGCATGGGTCGCAAAATCAGATACCGCATTGACAAAGCGGTAGGCATTCTTCCCCACGCCCTGCAAATCCGGTGCGTCAAAGTAGCGGATTTTCATATCCTCCCGCAACCGCTTCATATTCTTCTCCTGCTGAGGCGTGGAACCGTCCTCAATCGGAAGTAAAATCTCAATATATTCCATGACCTGTTTGTCTGTCAGCTTCTTCATGCGAAGTGCTTCAAACTCTTTGCCAAGCTCGTCCATGTAGTTTTCTGCCAGGAACAGGGTATCCTTTGCCTCCTGCATTTTCTCCCTGATATCCCCGGTATGGATCATAGACCATGAACGTTTCGCACTTGCCAACGCCAGGTTTAAGGTGTTCTGACACACCACCCGGATCGGTGTCAGCGCAACCTTAATCGCACCGGAACCGTCGTGGGTATTAGAAAACAGCAGGTACGGGCTGATCCTCTCGCCGGATATGATGTACTCATGGGGCATATGGGCAAGCAGCCATACCTTCCTGCCGCCCTGCAGGCTCCCGGCTGTCTCGTATTTCACGCCCGCCCCTAATAATTCGTCCGTAAATGCAAAGGCTTCGTCGTTCTGAATCACCCTGTAACGGTCTGTAACAACGCCAAGCACCTTGCGGTCAGAATCCCTCACATTTGCCTTGTAGCCGTCTACCAGTTCTTCCATGGCTGTGTAAATCGGTTCCTGCAGGACACGCCAGTCCAACCCTGCCAACTGCAATGCGTCCTTAGAAGCAGGGGCTTCTAATACCTTCGTCCCTAACCCATGCCATGGGGTTTCCCTTACATAAAACATACTCTCAACATTTGCCACCATAATCGAAATCTCCTCTCTCAATCAACCTTTGTTTTTGTATTCTTTTCTACCTCTTGCCGGTTCTGGCGGTAGTCAGTCCCATTAAATTTGACTGCCGCCAGTTTCCGGCAACTATCAGACGATACTTCTTAATTAATCTTCTTCCGCTATAATCTCTGCCAGCTTGACGCCGCACCCAATAATAAATAATGCAATCTCAATGCCTTTCATCCTTCTGCCTCCTTTCCCCAACACCGCAGGATAATCCTAACGATTGCCCTGCCAATGTTCTTTACTATAATCCTGAATCCGTGAACCATTTGGGTGAAAAATTTCCGGAGAGTTTGAAAATACTATGCTTTTGGTGATTTATTCTCCTAAAATACTTTCACCCAATAGTGAAAAATATTTGGAATCCTATAATTCCGACCCCCCTGTAGTTATTCGATTTTTAACATATTTTCACCTTTTGGGTTCACGGATTCAGGTATAATGATAATCTCCCAGATATGCCATTCCTCCTCTCTGGGCATAACAAATGGCAGGAAGATGATTTCCTCCTGCCACTTCTATGAATGGTTTCATGATAATAATATATAACTGAACCTTGCTACTTTTACTATACTTCTGAAAACTACCACTAACAGAGAAAAGGTGTCCGATTCGGACACCTTTTTCATCTGTAATATTTCACTTCTAATATATGGAACATAGTTACACAGCTAACAAACTTTCTATACTTTAAAATATGAAGCAGTTTGTTTCAGACAACCTCATATTACTACGGAAAGACAGGGAGATTATTCTTCTTGTCAGTTCAATTTATGATAATCTATTTACCACTGATTAAACTCGAACGGCCTTGTATAGCTTTGATTATCTGTAATTCCCATGATAACTCCTGCATCCATACCCATAAGTTCTCCCTGCCCTAAGGCAATCATATTTTCAGAATCTGACCAAATAAGGGTAATAATGAAACCACTTAAATCTGCCTGTACTGTTTTACTATCTACAATTTGTCCTTGTACAGTCGCAACATCATACGATAAATCCAAACATCCAAGTGTAAGATTAACCGAATCATTTGAAACACCTGAAACACTGATTTTTCCAGTAAAACCTCCGTCTACTACACTTGTACAAATATAAACACCTTCCATGCCAATAAAGGGCTCTGCTGCTTGTCCAACATTTGCTTGTCCAACACCATTTATCTCATCTTCCACACGCTTGATTAATTCCACATTCTTTTTCTCAAAGTCATTGAAGACTGCTTCAGAATTAAATTGATCTGACGGTACCGTCCCCTCATACCATGACATACTTTCAAAGTATGCTTTTAACCCCTCGTCTTGAAAAATATATCCGTGCCTTGCAAAGATTTCATTTCTCCCAATCGCCATATCTTCCGCAGCAATGCTTCTAACCTCATCCTCGGATAAATATTTTTTATCACTATCCGGGAAAATATATTCTTCATTCACGTATCCTTGAATTTCTTCTTCTGCAAGCTGTACTGCAACAATTTCAGCAACAATGCCAGCTTCTTCCCTTATCCCTACGCTGATTCTGCTGTTTATATCAAGATATGCTTTTCTGCCTTCGTCCTCTCCTGCATTTTCATACTTATCTGCCAAACATCCTTCCGCTTCTTCAATAGACATTCCTAATTTCACGCCATGAAAACTTGGTGTACCGTCCGCATTGCCAGTAATAATAATCATATTTATTATGCCATCTGTACAATCTACAACGACATTTCCATCTAAAAGCTGATACCCAATTTCATCTTCATCGTATGTAAAATCTGTATCTTTCAATATTTCTTCCGACTGTCCAATAAGCCCCTCTATGTCTGCGTCTGAATAACTAATCTTTTCCTCTACTATACGTTCTATTTCTTGTGAATCTTCTGTAGAATCTTCTGTAAATAATACACTTAACATCAAAAAAATCGTAGCAAGCACCGCAATTAAGAATACGCCATATCCAATCAATACATTTCGTACCAAATGAGGATGTGGATTTTTGAGTCTTGGTAAATCATTTTCAGAAATCTCACCATTATATGCCTTTGCTAATATATTCATATTATCGACCATAATATAAGTAACAACAATCATTCCTATTCCCGGCATTATTGTACATCCAAGGATTTCCCATAATAATATGCCACTACCTTTTTCCCGTACATTTACATTATATCTCGGTGCTATATTATGCAGGCGTTCTCCTTGCACATACCACCAATAGATTCCATATATCCCACATGTAATAGCACTCAATAAAAGTACAACAATATAATTTTTACTTTCTTTTCTGTCTCCTTCACATAGCCGATTCATGTCCTTTACATAACCATACAGAAAGTAAATTCCATAAATCCCACAAGTGACAAATGAAAGTAATAGATACTTCCAAAAGCTTCTATACTCAATTCTACTTTTATTATCATTTACAGACATTGAATGATTTACAACTTGCTGCGCCTTCTCGCTCACTTTACTCTGTCGATTTATATTTTTTTCTATTCCCTTTGAACCCTCCACATTCTCTTCTGCCAACCTTTCATTCCCTATCAAAGTTCCACAATATGGACATTTAACCCATCCTTTTTGTATCTCTTTTCCACATTTCCTGCAAAACATCTTTTAGTTCTCCTAGTATAATAATGGTGTAGTCAAGAATGACTACTGGTTAATAGTTACAAAGTCCAATCTAATAAATCTATATAGATATAACGGAAGGAGGAATTCCCCCTCCATCAGAAGTTATAAGGCAACATTATTTACCTTGTCTGAGGTTTCCTTAATGCGCCAGACAAAATATAGAGGTATAATCACTGAAGGCAGGATCATTGACGTATTCTCCTTGGGAACCAGCCTTGTAGCTGGTGAAACCTCTTAGAAAGTCTGTCAGTCCATTCGGTGGTGATTTATGTTTTGGCTGGTTGGGAAGCCCCAGGCTATACCTGTATAAGCCGCTAGGTTGTGTAGCCATCTTCTGGAAATGGATGCCTGCCGGAAAGGATAAAACGATGCACTCTCAAAAAGTACTCAAGATGCTCGAAAGCATCCCCTACCTCTCAGTCGGGCTTGATGTCGGCGCTGATTTCACATGGATGTCCATCATGCTCCCCAATGGCATTCTCACAGGAAAACCTTTTAAGATCCTTCACTCGGATCCTGAGTCCCGTGAGCTTGCCGTCACAAAAATTAAGGAAGCACAAGAGACGTATTCTCTCGAAAGCCGATGCTTCCTTGAGTCCACCGGGATCTATCACATCCCGCTCCTGTGCTTCCTTCGTGATAAAGGGTTTGACTGCTCCGTCATTAATCCTATCATTACTAAGAATAGCACAAATATGAACATTAGGAAACTGCATAATGATAAATTTGATTCAAAAAAAGCTGCTAAAGTCGGCCTGGATGCCTCTCTTAAGACTTCCATTGTCCCGGATGACACAATCATTGACCTGCGCAATCTCGTGCGTGACTACTATTATTTCAAGGATCTGCAATCCGCCATCGTGTTGAAGCTTCATGCGGAACTCAAAGTGTCCTTCCCCGCATACCTAAAGGTGTTCAGCAAGATCACGACGCAGACTTCCTTAAAGCTTCTGGAAGCTTACCCCCTTGCGGCGGACATGCTTGCCGCTCCAAAAGACGAGCTTGTGAAAACCATCCGCAGCACGGCACGCTTTGGGGAAAAGTATGCCCTTGCCAAATATGATGCTATATGCGCCGCCGCAAAGGATGCCGCTGTTTTCGGACGTTCACTTCCAAGCAGCGCGCTCCGGATCCGGCTGTATATCAAAACCTATCGGGAATACCAGGAGTATCTGGACAGCATACTGAAAGAACTGCATAAGGCTGTTGATAAGCTGGAAGGGACACCGGCCTATGATCGCATCGTCCTTCTCCAGTCCCTACGGGGTGTCGGTTTCCTCAGCGCGGTTGTCCTGATTGCGGAAATGGGATCTTTTGACCTGTTTTCTTCCCCGAAGAAGCTTTATGCCTACTTCGGCCTGGATCCCGCCGTAAAGCAGTCCGGTAAGTTCAATGGTGACAAGGTCCACATGTCCAAGAGGGGGTCCAGTCTTGCCAGACGTATCCTGCATATGGTGGCTCTTAATAACCTAAAGGTGGACAAAGGGACGAAAACACCAGTAAATCCGGTGATCCACAGCTACTATGCCGACAAATGCAAAAGCAAGAAGAAAAACGTGGCTGTCGGGGCTGTCATGCATAAAATCTGCAACATCATTTTTGCCATGCTCCGAGATAATAAACCGTTTAAGATCATCACTCCTCAGGAACACTGCGAGCAATATTTTGCAGCGCATCCTGGCAAGGCACAGAACGCAGCTTAAGAGGTTCTCATCAATTTTTTAAATTTCCACATAAGTAGGTTTATTAAAGTTACCCTTTTTTACATCAACTGTTTGAAAAAAACTTTTTTAACATTTTTCATTTTAACTATTGACATTTCTTAGCTGGACTTCTTCTGTTTTTGTCTAAATATCCTTTTTGCGCATTCTATTCTGCACTATCCAAGATAATAATTTGTGCATCAATATATTTATGTCCCCAATCATCCTCTCCCTCATATCTCCCAGCTACATATCCATAATCCCCAGTCATTACATTTCCTATAATATTTCCCTGCATATCTACAGCTTTTCCATTATACTTTATCCCAATAATGCCGCTATCCGTAAACCAATTCATTACTATTTCACCTGCAAGAATATCAAATCTTCCCTCCAATATAATATCTGAGCGGTCTCGGAAACTCTTTGAGCCCGAATTTCCGCTCTTTTTTCATGTTCTTCTTTTTTGCTTTCCTCCATATCCCGGAAAACATTTTTGTTAAATTTTCAAAAAAGTATTGACATATAAGTCAAAATGTGCGGCGCGTTTGGTGACCATATACGCCAGTCACCAAACGCGCCCCTTGTAGTTAAGAAGCGTCTGTGCCACACGCACAGCATTAAACTAAACTACTAGGAGGTGCACTTTATGATCAAGTACTGGCAGTCCATGCAAGATTACAAGTACTTTCTCAACGAATCCAAAGTCCATTTCGATTCCTCTGAAAGAGTCCGGCTCCATACGGAGCTTTGGAAACCTTGGCAGAAACTCCGCCTTTTCGATACCGATAAGGCCATGGAGTTCCTTCTGCCCTTTTACTCCAACACTGGCAGGCCCGCTAAGAACCAGCCACAAATCTTAAGGTCTTTTATCCTTTTCTTTCTTCTATTTTCAGAAGGTTTGGCCAAGCTATCCCTTACCCTTTGGGTCGACAGGCTCAAACATGACCGCCTCCTTGCCGCTCTCATCGGCTGCACTACGGATTCCCTGCCGCCCCTCGGTTCTTATTTTGACTTCATGGACAGGCTCTGGACTGCACCGCCAACGGACTTATATGCGCGGGACAAACTGCTTCCGGCTTCCTGGAACACCAAAAAGCCGGATAAGCCCAAAGGCAAAAAACAGAAAGCACAGGAGGCAAAGCCCAAAATCACAGAATCTATCGAAAAACGGCTCATGAGCGGGAAGGATATCCCTTTTAACTTTGAAGGGCGGCTGCAGCGCTTCTTCTATCACGTGGCTGTCCTGCCTTCCATGGAATCCGGTCTCATACCAAGGGAACACCTTACGGTTTCCGGAGACGGCACCGCCGTGCATACCCATGCCTGCCCACGCGGGCACCACAGGGTTGGCGCACCGGAAAACCTGCGGCATTTCCCCGACCCCGATGCTTCCTGGGGCTGGGACAGCGACCTGGAAAAATATTACTTCGGCTACACTTTGTTCCAATTATCCTGCTATAACAGTGAACTCAGGACAGATCTCCCCCTGCTTCTGCGTTTTACCAGCGCAAAGCGTCATGATTCGGTCAATTTCCTTGTCGCTTTCCATGAACTGGAAAAACATATGCCGGCTGTTTCCACCTCGAATATGTGCCTGGATTCTGCAATGGACAATTACCCCACCTACCGGATCCTTAAAAGCAGGGGAATACGGGCCTTCATCGACCTGAACGACAAATGCGGCCGGCCAAAAACAATTCCTGATACCATCACCATTGACAAAGATGGAACGCCCTTATGTCAGGAAAAACTGCGCATGAAGCCTAACGGTTATGACAGATCCAGCGGTTACCTCATGTGGCGCTGCCCCTATGGGAAAGATCACTGTTCCAAATGTAAAAACTCCTGCACCGATTCCAAATATGGGAGAGTCGTCAAAACCCGGCCCGAATGGGATATCCGGCTTTACACCGACGTCCCCCGCGGCACAGATGCTTATAAGAAGATTTATAATCAACGCACCGCCACGGAACGTATCAACAACCGCATCCTCAATGATTACGGACTGCACCGTATGTTCATACACACAAAGGAGCATTATTCTTTCATGACAACCATGATTGGAATCTGCATCCATCTGGATGCCCGCTATAAACAGCAGGTGCAGGCAGTGGCATAAACCAAGTTTCCTGCTTCTGGATTCTTTCAGGCCTGTTTTCCGACAGGTTTTAAAGTCATGCACATTTTTATTCTTTACGCTCTCTGGACTGCTCAAGCCCCATAATCATCCATCCCTTATCCCTCTCATTTCTGAAAATCAACCCTTTCCTGCTTATTCTCTATTGAGTTTCCGAGAGTGCTCTATCTTTACCTACAAAAGCTTCTGGATTTCTTGATATATCCTCTCCCGTTACTTCCTGACACAAGTTGATATAGTCTTCTATCGTCATATTATTGGATGATTCATCACTTGCTATTTCACTTGATGATTCTCTTTCCACATAATTAACGTCTTCATCTCCATCACTAGCACACGACATTAATACAAGAGCTACTATTAAAGCTAGGACATGTGAAGCAATCCCATATCCTTTTTGAGATTTCTTTGTAACATTTTCTTTAACTTGCTTATAATTTTTTGGCCCGTAAAGCAACCATAATCCAATATCACTCAAAATCAAACCAGTAAATATAGGTATTAAATCCCTTATGACCATAGGTAAGGTTGCCCAAAAATCCTGCCCATGAAGCAAATTATTAAAATTATATGTAAAAAGCAAATACAACAAATAAATCATATAAATGATAATTGGAATACATAATACTATTCTTACAGGATGTTCATACATCAATCCTTTAATTAATTTTATTTCAGACTTTAAATCAACATCTTCATCTTCCGCACTATATGTGTTTTCAGTTTTTATAATCTCTTTCTTTTCCTTTTTTTCATTTTCATCATTTGTTTCATTCCCACAATATGGACAAATCGACCATTCCTCCTTCAATTCCTTTCCACACGTTGTACAAAACATATCATTTTTCCTCTCTTTCCTTATTTCTGAATACATCTTTCTCCTCTTTTATTAAATGAATTACGCCTCCCTTTTCACTTGACTTCCATTTTTATATTTTTTGACATCTCACCATGTCCATTATATCAATACTCTAGTATTTTGTAAATATACTTTCTATAGAGTAGCCTATGAAAAGGGAGGTTTCTTATGTTTGGTGATATGATGAAAAATTTACGGCAGGCCCGAAGCCTCAACCAAGTCCAGCTTGCGGTTTCGCTCAACGTCTCGAAACAGACGGTTTCCAACTGGGAGAACAATAACATTCTCCCTTCCATAGAAATGCTGGTCAAGATTTCACAGTTCTTTTCCGTAAGTACCGATTACCTGCTGGAATTGGACAGCCGGAGCTACATTGAAGTGACCGGCCTTACCGATGTACAGTTAGCCCATGTCCGCCAGATTATTGATGATATCAGGGGGATATAAGCGGTTATTTTTTCATATGCCCATTTTCCAACACTTCTATGGCATACTCATATCCCCTCATAAACGCCTTATCCTGCGCCTTGGCTATGATTTGAGCCAATTCCTTTTGAATTGCCCGCTGTTCTTTTACCGGAAAGGATTGCGTCACCCTCACGATTTCCCGATACATATCATGTTCTAAATTTCCTATCCATTCTTCCTGTTCCTTCACGCCTATCTCCTCCTCGCACCAAAAATTCTTTTATGTTCTGCTAAACTCATTATAAAGTAATTACGGCATATCCGACGAAAAATGTCAAAAACAGTAATTATTCAGCCTACTTTGACATAATGTGATATAATCCAGCATTACTATGACTCATACCCCTTTTCCCTCCGCCAGCAAGCCCTCTGTCCGAAAACTAAAATACCCGTCCACCACAATGATATGGTCCGCCAAAAGTTCCCAGAATCTAATAAACAAAAAAGCCAGAACACCTCTGTTCCAGCTCCCAATAGAATCTATTCATTTTTCTCCAGCCTGTTTCAAAATCATTTGTTCTATGTTTTCACTGATATAAAATCCTTTCAGTTTCATGCTTTCCAAAATAGGTTGGATCTCTGTAATCACCCCGCTTGTTTTCGCTTTTAACAGCACTCCGACAGTTCCGGTAACTGTAAGCCCTAAATATTTCGCCGTCTTCTTTGCCGCATTATCATCTATCACAACCAAATCTGCCTTTTCATTCTCCTGCGCAAGAATCATAACCTCTACTTCCCCGTCATGGAGTTTAGCTTTGTACATCTTTTTATCAGAATCGTTCTTTATCTGCTCTACGTGAATCCAGTCCGCTGATACAATCTGCTGACAAGCAGAATCCTTTTTTACTGTTACTTCTGAATACACCGCCTGCGGAACAACAATTTCCCCATACAAATTTTTTAATATTTCCAACTTTCCTATATTACAAAGAATAATCAGCGGAGTAGAATTTACAATCACTCTACGCATTTTCCAATTCCTCCAGAAATTCTTTTTCATTATCAAACTGGAAAATAGAAATATGATTTTTCCCCAGATACCTGATAAACTCTTCTTCTGTCATTTCCGCAATCTGCGCACAATAACCAATAGATACGCCGCTTTGAGAATAATATCCCAATGCTACCGCCCTTTTTGCAAATTGGCAGGCTTCTTCCCTGCTCATGCGCGTATCATATAAAACTGCTTCCGGTATATCTATCGCCACTTGACACATACCATACCTCCTCCGATCTTCCTTAATTATAAAAAGATTTATTTTGTATAAAAATATTATACTTGAAAACTACACTTTTTAACACCCTCTATGAAAAAATTATGAATCACCCATGCCGTCCATTAAATTAACGCCAATGCCCGAAACCTTTTTCTCATCCGAATCAGCCTTGCAGAAACTCCCCGCATAGTAATATTGCAATGCTCTGCAATCTCCCGGTAAGTATATCCTGCCGCCCTCATGCAGACAACCTCCTTCTCTTTCACTGTCATATGGAACATCAACTGTTGTAACAGCGCCCTGTGTTCCAACTCCCTGGCAATACAATTCATCTGCTCCGAAACCTGTTCCCTTGAAAGTGCAGGTTCGTAATCTTCCCGGTACGTTCCCATAGGGGCATTCCGTTTCGGGCAGTTCCGGTAAATATATTCATTAATCATACAATATTTCATCTTTCTCCACGCAATGGATGAAAATGGATATTTGGACAGTTCCGGCTTTTCCAGATATTCCTGAACCGCCTCCAGATAACCAAAGATTACCACATCGTAAAACTCAGACCGTTCTAAATGCTTCTTCCACAGAAACTGTTCCACCAGCATATGGTGCTGTTCTGCAAATATCTTCTGCTCTTCTGTCAATGTACGCATATTTTTCATCTGTATTTCTTCTCCCTTCCCAAACAGCACAAAGCCGGAACATTTCTGCCCCGGCTTTGCCATTTCTTAATCTCGCTATCTATTTCTTCCTATTATAAGGTGTCCGAATCGGACACCAATACTATATATCTTCTCACAATTTCCATTACTATCCAGTATTCTAACGAAACACCGCACATTAAGTATGCTTCTTTTATAACATCCACACACGATCCGGCATACATCCATGCGTAAATTACTCTTCTCCCTGGCAGCGTATCATAATATCGTGAAGCAGATACAAATCTTCCTCACTTACACAATCCGCCTGGTTCATAATCGCCCTCGTGAGGAATACCGCCCACTCAACGTCTGACCATTCTTCCGAGGTGTCCAAATTGGACACTTTCCGCATTGCCTCCCTAACCGCTTCTGTAATGACCGTCAGGCTTACACTTTCCCTGCCCCACTCACGCAGTATCTCTTGATGGCGATTTCCTTTCTTAAATTTCCTTATATTTCCGCCCTTTACAGTCTGTCCGGTCTGCTTTTCTTCCATTTTGCCTGTAAAATCGTCCCTTCGGATTTCTTTCCCGTTTTGGGGCTGTAAATCGGTGTCCAAATTGGACACCAATGAAAATTCCTTATCTTTTCTCACGCCTTTTCCTTCTCGATTCTTCATCGCCCTCTCTATAACCTCCTTTGCTTTCATACCACCTTCTTCTGCAGCTTTCTTAGCAATGGCTTTCTGTTCTACATCTGATAATTTCGACGCCTCATACGCCGCACTGATATTCAGAGTTTCTTTCCGGAATTCTTCCTGAATCTCTGACACCGCATGATGGTGGATACTGTCCATCCTTGCAATGCCGGAACTGCTTTCATTCATAAGGTCTGCCACGATATCCCGCAGCTTTCCCTGTATCTCCAAGCCATCCTCATCCCTTGCCTTTACCAACGCCTCTTTCAATCTTTGCGCCTGTTGGGTCTTTTCCCATGGCGTCAGTTCCCGATTCAAAGCATTTCCCAACAGCAAAGACAGTTCCAACATTGCAGGAGTCATATCTTTGTAAAGATAACGCACCTTCTCGTATTCCTGATACCCTCGTTCAAGGTTCTTAATATTCGCAAGGTTCCGCCTGTGCCCACTCACGATACGGAACTCCCCGTTCACTCTCGCTAAGACCGTTGGCTGCTGCTGTCCCACCGCAAGAAAGCTGTCTGCAAGTTCTTCTATATTTTCCTGCGAATAAAAATTACTCTCCGAAGGTTTCACGTCCCTGGGGTTCAGCCAGATCTCCTTATACTCATCTACTGTCTCTGAACCGGACTCCTTTTTCTTAATGTCTATCAAATCGTTAATCCCAAATTTCGCCATGCCCATTATCTCCCTATCCCCGTATAACTGGTTACAAAACGCTTATAATCCTGCGCCGCACCACAGCATGGGCTATACTCGTAGATTGGTTTCTTCACAAAGGAATTTTCTGCCACCTTTGCAGAATACCGAATCCTGCCAAGAACCTCATACTGCCTGTAATGCCTGCTTTCTGCATTGTCCCATTCCTGCCTGAGCCATTCTAACCCTGCTGTTTCCCCGTCCGTATTCTGGTAAATCGTAATCAATACTCCTTTTAATATCAAAGACGGATTCAGAGCCTTTGCGTCCTCAATCTGTCCCGCCACAATATCCAGCCCTTCTAAGGAATTTTCATCAATCTTCACAGGAACGATCACTTCATCCGTCACCCCAAGGGCATTGACCACATTGATTCCGATATCCGGGGGATTGTCTATGATACAGTAATCATATCTTTCACAAATGCAATCTTCTGTCTGATTGTTGATACTGGCTTTTACGAATCTCCGGTATCTTTCTGTCATATCATTCCCGCCTTCTCGCACCAGATTCCAGGCAGTGCCAAACAATGACAGATTCGACGTGATAATATCTATCCCTTCATAATCTGTCGCCTGTATCAATTCCTCTGGATTCTGCCAATCACCACTGAGTATCCTTGCGGCAGGTGCGGTCTGTTCTGCCTCATACCGGTCAAATGCCTTGCTCAGATTCCCCTGCTTGTCGTTATCCCACAATAAGACCCGATTCCCCCTGCGCCACAATTCATAAGCCATATTTACCGAAGTAAAACTTTTCGCAACCCCGCCCTTTAAATTTAGTAGACTAATTGTTTTCATACCATTCTCCACCATCCTTGATTTATTTTTGATTAAATTTACTTTTAGAAAATCTGCACATTAAAAAACGCTATCAGACTTACTCCGATAGCGTTAAAAACGATTATAAAACTATATACCAAACATTTTTCTTGTACTTTCCACATCTTCCACACTACAGCCAAGGTTCTTGGCAATCTGCTTATTTGTTAAATCTGGCTGCTTCTTAACCATCTGGAAAATATCTGCCGATAAAGTGATTCCTTCCTGTCTTCCTTCACGTCTTCCCTCACGTCTTCCCTCACGTCTTCCCTGCCATATTCCTTCCTGCCTTGCTTCCTCTTGCTTCACTTGTATATCTTCCTCATAACTATACTCTGCAATCAACATATTCTCCACCTCGCTTCCTTTCCTCTTTAAATAATCTGCCAGAATCCCCTTTTCAATACATTCCTTGATTGCCTTTTTAATGGCGCTTTCTTCATACGAATACTTTCTTACTGTACTGATAAACTGGCTATATTCCTTTAATATCCCGCATTTCCCCAGAATCTCATGCGCTTTATCAGAATTAATATTGATGACCTTCACCTTTAGCTCTACAGAATTTTCTCCTGCCGGATTCATAAATGCATCTGACAGAGATAATACCCGTTCTAACGGTTGTTCTTTCTCGCCATTGTAAAATACATAAAACTCTGGGGTCGGTATCTTCACCAATGTCGTCCTGTAACGTGCCTTGCTGTCTACCAACTGCTCATATGCCCTTCCCACATACATCAGGCAGCGCAAGGGCATGTTTCTATTGATTGTACTCATATGTTCTCCGAAAACAAGCACCTGCCCATTCACCTCACAAGAAATGTCATTCTTGAAGTTCTTATATAAGACATCATCAATCTTTACCTTCCGAATGATCGTTTCATCCTCATAATTTGTATCATGCAACGCATTATATAAACTCAGCAGATTCTTCTTTGCCGTTTCATCCTGGTAAAAGAGGTCAACGAAGACACTGTCCTTGTGTTCCCGGTTCTCCTTCTCCATCGTCCTTCACCTGCCCTTCTTTTATTTTTATACTACCATACTTTATTTGGGGTTTCAATTATCGGTTTCAATATCTTTACGGACATCTCCTTACACCAGCCTTCCTATATTTACGGCTGCTACATTTGAGATAATCATTGGTTGATTTGTAATTGCTGATTACGAGCCATTCTTTTACCCATATTTTCTTCCTCCTATTATCTTGTCCAACATATTCACTCCCTTTGCCCTGAAATATTCAACGGCCTGCTTCCTTCCTTCCTATGGCTGTATGGCATGATACTGTCCTAATCAGATTTCTTCTGTCACGGAACATACCAAAAAGTCTGGACATTACTTCTTGGTACTTTTACAAGTATCATGATAATAATATACAATCAAAATCCAATACTCTTACTGAAATATAGACATGTAGAAGTAATTCTCAGAAAAACGACATATGTTTAAAATCCTCAGCTACCCCATTACAATGCGGCAAAAGCAAGGAATATCCCGTCATACTGAGATATTCACAATCATAATTTCTCTTTCATATCAGCGATTTTCCTAACCATTTACTTGTAGTTTTCCCTGTAGAGCTTGAAATCACGTTCCTACTCTTAAACTATCCATAACTATCCCCAGTTTCCCCTAACTATACCCAAATCTCACATCCCTATATAATCTATTCAAGTATATAAAATTAGTCCATTCAAACATTAAAGTAAAATATCAAATCAGGAAGGAGAATTTAACAATGATGGATATCTTGAAGCCCTCTCTAACGACCGATACTGAAATCGAATCCCCTTTAATGACAGTCGGTGAACTGGCAGAATATTTAGGCATTGGAAGGAATCGGGCTTATGAATTATTAAACACCAGAGCAATCAAAGGATTCCGAATTGGTTCCATCTGGAAGGTTAGCAAAATTGCCGTAGACCAGTTCATCTACGAAAAATCCGGATTCAATATAAACTGATATCTTTTATAAAAATCAAGGCTGTTACATTAAGTATAAAAGATACAAGATACAGAATTTCTTAAAATAGATTGCTTAAAGTGACAGCCCTATTGCCTTAAAAGTTAAAGTTATCTCAAATGGTATTTTTTCTCACTCATTTTTCCTACTTTCATAGATTGACTCTTTCATGTATTATAATTTCTGAATCTTTTTGTGAACAGTTTCAAAGTATACTCTGCATATCGGCTATCATCCGCCATGCATATTCAATATTATTTCTATCCACATTTTCATCCCCCTTTCTATACATTGCATTACATTAACTACTAAATTTTTTCACCAATATTGAAATAATCTCATCCCTGTTTTCACTTCAATCCTACATGAGTGATATACCAATCTTTTAAAAATTTTTCCTTCTCAACACAATAGAAATGTCTGCTTTCACCCATCAAATCCTTCTTCCTTATATCAGCTTTGACCGGATAAACTGATAAAAGATTTCACAGCAAACGATTCCAACATCTTCATTCGCCGCTTTAGGATTCGACCAAAAACTTCTATGCTAAATCTAAATATTCATCCTCGATAATATCTGCTTGTCTGCATGGATAATTAGAAAATAAATATACCCTGCAATCATACCGAAGCAGCCTTGCGCGACCGATTGCCTGTTCAAGCTCGCTCTCAATAAAATAAAACTGTAAATTTCTCATTTTATCATCTTTAAATGTCATAAATTTAAACGAATATGTATCATTTTCCGTCATCCGAAGGCACAATGTATCCTCTGCATCATATCTTAAATAGGCGCCTATTAGATGATATACAAAAGGTACGTTATGCGGCGTTCCGATTACTATCAAGTCCTTTCCTTTATATTCATTATACCCTTCCGATTTCCCGTAATAAATTTCAGAATCTTCTTTATACTTTTTGAAAGTGATAATATTTTTTTCTTTGCTTTCAATAAATTTGTCTAGCTTTTCTTTTATTTTTTTATATCCTATGTCCTCTAAATTACTTCGGCTCAAAGAATGAGCAGTATATTGTAGCAGTTTCCCTTTGTACTTAGCAACAGGGACTTTCATGAAACAAATCTTTTGCCCTTTACAATAATTTTTGTATAATTCTTCATTTAATGTGGCAGACACAATCGTCATTTTCACATCAGGGATTCGCCTCGCATTGAAAAAATTCACCTGTTTCTTTGACACATCTACCTGATAGGAAGCTGCCTGTAAAAAATTTACCAATGGTACATTTCTTAACATCTCTTTCTCGTAAATTTTATCTAATTGACTGATTCGCAATTCCAACGGTTTTTTCACTTCTATTCTACTGTCAGAAGCATTTAATAACCGTTTCACAAAACCTCGTTCTTCTTTTGGTATCGCCTCCTTTTCAAGAGCTAATTCAATATCTCCAAAACTAATAGTAGACGTATTCTTAAAAATACTCATGAGAATATCTTCATCAATCACCACCTCATACCTGCTGATGATTTCAGATTGAAACGATAAAAACATGGCATGTGTCGTTACAACACACCTGCTATCTTCCAGTCTTTCTTTTGACTTCAAATATTCCCTCAGCCGTCTTTCCTGTATATCATCTAACTTTGTATTTGATATATAATCTCTTATCACAGATTTCACTTTATATCCAAATCCCATCTTGTACAGATACATGGCCATATCTTTTAAATCATCTAAATGTATCTCTCTCAAAAGATAATAAATATTTTCAGTCATAAATACCGGAACGTTTAACCTTTCTAATTCTTCCCCTACCTCCCTTTGTAATTTTGTTGTAGGCACTACAACCATAAATGATTTCTTTTCGTAATTCTCTTTCACAATATTACAATAGGTACTGGTTTTTCCTAAAGCAGTCTGAGCTGAAATCAAGTAAATTCCTTTCTCCTTGGCCTGAACAGCTTGTAACAGATAACTTCTCAAAATTTTCTCCGCTTCTTCTATCTCACAGTATCCCTCAATCCTATTCTTACTAATTTTTTCAGTTACTTTGTCTAAAATCGTAGGACTTCTGCATTTCTCATAATAGGGGCAATTTCCGTTTTTACAGTGCTGCGGTACATAATGGTATTGCTTTAGATACTCCCAATTTTCCTTCCATTTCTCAACATGGTTGATATTTCCGGCAAAAAATAAGTTCTCGCCCCCGCTGATAGATAATAAATTCGTGGCAATCAAAAACTTCTGTTCATGTGTAATATTTTTCTCATAAAAATCTTTGAAAAGCGGACATTTTTTCAATAAAATCTTCTCTGATATCCCCCGTACTTTCTTTCGTTTCTTCTCCCCATTTTGCCGTCTACACATAGAATGGTTGTGTGATTCTTTTTCTATAACATAAAAAAGTGAGGATTCTGTTGCATTCACCCTTATCATATTACTGGTCATTGCAAGCAATTCCTCACTTTTTATACCGCTTAACACCTCTGCGTGTATACACAGCTTTCCATTATTCACTTGTACCTGCATTTTTCTGCCAATCTGTTCAATTTTTCTACGGTAATTTTTCTTATCTCTGCTTTTTAAATAGGCTTGCAAACTCAACGAAATATCAACCAGATTAATCGTTGCATTGCTATCAACAAATTTCAAATCATTACCGCCGAAAAACATTCTCGTTATATCCTTACAGCTCTTATCCGACTCTGGAAAGATTTCCAGCAGCATGTACATAAGAGCAAATGCAGCCTCCTCATTTTGTATCTCACAGTCGTTGATAAATACCACCCGAAATCTTGGGCTTTCCTTTGTATTGCTGAACGTATTGTATATCATGGACGGATGTATATCATATTGTTTTGCACGTTCCATGAACTCATCAATCGTAAATCCTTTATCAAAATCCAGACAAAATACTTGCTGGCTCACAAAATTCTCCTTCACTCTCCTGCCGTTAAATATGGATGTGGTGAAGGTCCTTCCCTTTTTCCCTACTTCTTGGGCAAATCTCTCAATATCAATCTCTTTAATTTTATCCGTAATTTCATTGCTGATTTTACCAATCTCACTTTTTTTAGGTTTGGAACGGTATTTTTGGTTATGTAGATGTATCCTTACTTTCATTTTTTCCTCCGGATTATTGGACTTTATGAAACAGTTATCATCTTTGTTAATGATTACCGAAATCCTTTTCCAATAATCGAAGGTAGTCTTGTTGTGTGAGGCTGCACGCCCGCACCTTTGCTAGAATCATTTCTTTCCAAAAATCCGTAACCTGCGGCGCATTGTACACCTTTGATATATCTGTCGGTTTATGTAAAACAATCTCAATACTCTGCTTTTTTCTTGACATCACAACCCACTTTCCGTCAGTCAGGTTTCATAATATGTTTATGAAACTGCTGGCAAATTATTCTTTATGGGTTGTTAAATGAGTTGTTTATATTTATTTCCAGGTACAATTAATATACTACAACAATTTATTTAATCTATTTTTTTAATAGTATACAAGGTGACTATTCCTTTTTGTTCACTTCCTCTTTTTATTTTCAATACATAAGGCAACCCTGCCTGCGTCATGCACCGTTCAAATATTTTATCAGAAATTGTTCTATCATTCTTTTTTATAGCATCTTCTTCACCATCTTTGAAATCTTTGTCTCTACTTAAAAAATATAATAGAGGTTTCCATATTTTTAGTTTCCATTCAATATTTTCCTCTCTTGTCATAGAGTCACCTAAAACTTCCTTAATCGCATTTTCTAATCTCTCTCTATTCTTAGATAGCTCATCTATGCTCGATTCTTCAATAACGACTTCTACTTTATCGTGCGAAACCCCCAACCAATCCGCCTGTTGCTTTACAAATGCATACTCATCGTTTTCCATTTTTTCTATCATATCTTTGTAAAATAACTTCAATTTAAGGTATTTCTTTATTGCTAAAGAATTAAGGGTTATAATCCCTCCTAAAGAATAACAAAATTTTCTAATATATTGACTAGATACAGTATCCTCTAATATTTCATTCAATATATCCTGTTGTTTCCATTCAGTTGAATAAAAAGTTTCTTTTGTATTAATAAATAGAGTCTCCACATAACTATACAAATAATACGGATTACTCACTAAACAATATGGTTTATCTAACTTTCGCAAAGTGTTTCTATGCCGTTCATAACATTTTAGTATATTTTCAGTATACATTTTTCTTTTTCTGAAATGCTCTACATTTTGTTTACAAATATATAATTTTACTTTACCTCCATCCGTTCGCTTCCTGCCTAACATTTGTAGAAACATTTCGCGTGTATCTGCCATTATGACAATATTTGTCAAGTTAAAATCTTTGAAAGATACACCATTATCCATAACCGCAGTAGAAATTACCACCTTTCTACTTGAAAATTCTTCGTTTACAATTTCATTCACACTTTCTTTACTGTCATCATTTTCATCATATTTCGCATCCAAAAAAATTACATCTTTTTCATTGATTATTTTCTTTTCTTCTTCTGAATCATTTTTAGTCAGCAATCTTTTTCTTAAATCTTTCCCCCGTTCGATACTATCTACAAAAATCAACCATTTATCTTTTTTATCGCTTCCATTTCTTTTTATTAAATGGGCCAAGTCTTCAATATTTTCAAAAATCTCTAAACTTATATATCCATAATCAGCACTTATGCTATATTCCCTTTTTCTTTCATTAGGAGGACACACAAAAATCTGCTCGTATGACATCTTTCCTTCGGATTCTCTTTGTTCTTCCTTTACAAACTTATCTACTTCTTCTATCATTTCTTCTGGCGTTGCAGATACATATATCTGTAGCTTATTGTCAAACACTTTTCTCAGAACTGAATATGACAATTCTGTATTTGTATTAAAATTTGAATCGGCATAAAAGTAGTGACACTCATCATAAATGACACAGGAAAAAAAATCCAAATAGTACAATAAATTTTTTGGTTCTTTTCCTTTAATTTCTTTTTCAATACTTTGATATGTTTTAATATTTATATATTCATTTAAGGTACACTTTACCTTCCAATCTGAGGACTCCCTGCACAGTTCTTCTTCCACATTTTCTAGTTCTTCTTCTAGTTGCATTTTTAATATCCGTCTATTAACCAGATAAAGCAATTTCATATTATTCTTTATTGCCCATTTCAGAAATATATGTAATATAAAATAACTTTTTCCGCTACCGGTAGGAGAGGTAATAAAAATAATATTTCTTTGGTTCCACTCTTTGTATTTTTCTCCTATTTCATCTGAAACAAACCGTTTTTCAACCTTTTGTTCTTTGTCTTGTTTTTTGAATTCTTCTAGCATGACTTCTCCTTGAACTATGTTTTTTGGAATTTGGGATTAATTACTATATAGCCGATTCCAATTTCCAAACATTTTTAATAAGAAAACCAATAATTGTTATAAAATTCCGGCAATTTCTCACGCCTTCCTTATCATTTCACCAATCCAAACAATATCTTTTATTCATTCTATCACAAATATTTTTATATTTATACTAAATTCTGGAAATTAATAGTTTTTTTCCAGTAACCAAAATGTAATTTCCACATATTCACTTCTATCACCCACGAGTACTTTTGTCAATTCGCCTAATATACTTGAAGCAGAGGCTATGCAGTTGGCATAGGCACAACAAATACCTTATTTTACCACTGGAATATGGAATTTGAGGCATTTTCCAGATTCCAGTAACCATTTACAGCCTCCGCCCCTCCCTTCTGCCCTCTCCATATCCATCAATGCCCATCAATATTTTCCGGAAACCGCCCCCTCCTCATATTCCTTATAAAACTGCAATGATATATCCGCCGCAGCCGCAAGCTATTCTAATAAATCCTCTGCTTTACAACCGAGTGTCTGCGCCAACACAAACAAGTTACTTGCAGTTGCCTTGTTTATATCCTTTGCCCGCTGTTCATATTGCTGAATCATTCGGAGTGTTACCCCTGATTTTTCAGACAGCTCTTTTTGTGAAAGTCCGATTGCCCTGCGTACTGTCTGCAATTTTGTAGGTAAGTTTTTGCGTTCAAGTATAGAATTTGCTATATCAACAAACTTTTCCTCCGCCGCTTCGTGCAAGGTGGGGTATAACTTATAAATTTCATTCATTGGCAGATATTTTTTAATTTCCTTAAAACTCTTTCCTGTATTCCATTGATAAAACGCAAGTATCCAACCGCACCAATATTCAGGTGAGTAGTCGTATTCAATCTGTGGTGCAGACAAATCAATATTTTCCCTTGTACGATTTAAAACTTCCCATACAAGCTCTGTTCCCGAAAGACCTGATACGAACTTTGGAACGCCGCTGGCAAATTGTTCTGCAATACCGCTTATAATAAACATATCAAGAAAATCATCCATCGGGATCTTCAAGACAGTTGCCGAATAATCAAATGCTTCGCCAAGGTTTCTCATAGCATCATTCAGATAAAGTTCATCGTAAGCGTACATCATAACTTGTCATTTCCTCTCTAATAATATCTCTCATATAAATACCGTCAATATCTTCTTTTTCAAGCTCTGCAAAAAAAGCATTACGGGCTTCATCATCTCTCATTTTTCTGCGGGCATAGTAAATAGTATTATCTGCCAATTCAGCGGATTTAAACTCTATTTGATTAAATGCTTTTTCGTTTTTTAAAACATACTGCTCACCGAGTTTGCCAAGGCGCATAGCATAGTTTAACTGGTTTAAAGAAATTTCGTTACTGATAAATGCTCTTGCAAATGAGAAATATGAATCATCTGCACGGTAACCGATAACTAAATCATATTCGCTGATATCAACTAAAAAATACTCCTTCAACCATTGAACACCTCTGCGCATAACAGGAGTTGACACACGGAAACGACGATTTTCCATAAGCAGAGCAAGCCAATGAAGAATCGTATATTCTTCTGAAGATAGATTTAAAATCTTCAAACCTACTGTATCAAGCTCATATTTGTTCGCAAAACCGTCAACACCTTCATTACAGGACCATTCCTTTGCAAGCTCTATATGTTCGGTACAATAAAAGCCCTGACCATAATCATTATAAATCTTGCCTTTTCCGAAAAGAGGCTTTTCAATTTTTCCGTTTGAACCGTGATATAAAACAATCTTACTCATAATAAATCTCCTCGTAGTATCTCTCAAGAGTTACTTATTTGTATTGTATCCCTAAAGAGTTAGTTTGTCAATAGCAGTAAAAAAAGGAGCAAGAAAACTCCTGGAATCTGGAATTTGCGGCGTTTTCCAGATTCCAGTAACCATCTACAACCTCCGCACCCTCCCTTCTGCCCTATCCCTTTTCCATATCCATCAACGCCCGCCAATATTTCTCCGGTAACCGCACCCATCCTTCCTCATATTTCTTATAAGACTGCAGCGGTATATCCGCCGCAGACGCAAACTCTCTCTGTGACATTCCCTTTTCCCGCCTCATCTCTTTCAAAAACTTCGGAACATCTGTACTATCCATAAACTTATGATACTCATTACAAAAATAATATTTATCCATCCCCAAATATACCGCCATCTTCTTTAGCATATGCACGTTCATATGTTCCTCAGGAATTTTACCATTCATGTAATTGGATATAGTTTCGTTTGCATACCCGATCGCTCTGGCTATCTTATATTGCGGAACCTTTGCTTTCTGCATACAATACCGGATCCTGGTCGAAATACTCTGCTCAAGCTTCGCCTTATCCTCAAACATCCCCCCGAATACTTTTGCCGATTTGGTTAAAACGGCGCCCTTTGTTTCCACTGCTATACCATCGGCAAATCTACCCTGCTCTCTCTGATCTCCGGACTCATCGAACCGGAAAAGGGCTATATCAAGATCAACGGAAAATACCATAAAGAAAGCACGACAAACGTAGGCTACATGCTTCAGCACGATGAACTCTTTGAATGGCGTACCATCTACAACAACGTGATCCTCGGCCTGGAGGTCCAGCACATGCTGACTGCACGGACGAAAAAACGCGCCCATGACCTGCTCGACCTCTACGGCCTGCGGCAATTTGAGACCTCACGCCCTTCCGAGCTGTCAGGAGGCATGAGGCAGCGGGCCGCACTGATCCGCACCCTGGTATTAGAACCGGAGCTTCTGCTTCTAGATGAACCCTTTTCCGCCCTCGATTATCAGACCCGCCTGACTGTCGGCGACGATATCGGGCAGATCATCCGCAAGGAAGGCAAATCCGCCCTGCTCGTAACCCACGACCTGTCAGAAGCCATCTCATTGGCAGACAGGGTGATCATACTCTCAGGGAGACCCGCTGCCATCAAACAGACCATACCGCTGATCTTCGCCTTAGATTCCGACACACCGCTAAACCGGCGCAATGCCCCGGAATTCAAAACATATTTTAATCTTATATGGAAGGAGTTGAATACAGATGAATAATCTGTCAACAGAACAGCAAACATATCTCACCAAACACCGCAGACACAAAAGAATCGTCCGTATCTCCCGGGTATTGATCCTGCTTGCCTTTTTATTGATCTGGGAATTAACCGCCAGGGCCGGGATCATTGATTCCTTTATCTTCAGCAGCCCCACTAAGATCGCACTCTGCTTCTTTGGGATGCTCCTGGATAAAAGTATCTTCCTCCATCTGGGCGTCACGCTGTATGAAACGCTCTTAAGCTTCCTTCTCGTAATTGCCATCAGCATCCTGGTGGCAGTTGCGCTGTGGTTCAGCTCCAAGCTCTCTGAGATCCTGGACCCTTACCTGGTGGTGCTGAACAGCCTGCCCAAATCCGCACTGGCTCCGCTTCTGATCGTATGGCTCGGCGCAACAAAGACTACCATCATCGTCGCCGGGATGTCGGTCGCCATCTTCGGAAGCATTCTAAGCCTCTACACCAGTTTCACCGTTGTAGACCCGGGTAAGATCAAGCTGATCTACACCCTTGGCGGTAACCGCTTCCACGCACTGTCAAAGGTGGTGCTGCCAAGCTCCATCCCCGCGATCATCAGCAACATGAAGGTCAATATCGGTCTCTGCCTGGTAGGCGTGATCATCGGGGAATTCCTGGCCGCAAGAGACGGACTGGGGTATCTGATCATTTATTCCAGTCAGGTATTCAAGATGGATTGGCTCTTAATGAGTATCGTACTTCTCTGTATCATGGCGACCTTGCTCTATTCCCTGATCAGCCTCTTAGAGAGGTGGTGCCTGCACCGATTTTAATGCACATGCCTCAAACCGCACTGCCACACGAGACTTTTCACATAAGTCTTCTGCCGGATACACGCGCACAAGACGCAGAACAGGAGATGCCCCGCACCTCCTGCCTACATACTGTCTTAATATTAAGACTATTTTATGATTTCTTCCCGACTATGAGATCATAACTTTCCGCAAGCATACGCTTCACATCTCTATCCGGAATACTTCCGTCCAGAATGACTGTATTCCAATGCTCTTTATTCTGATGATATCCCGGTATCACTGACTCATAGGCTTGCCGCCAGAAGTCGCGCCACTGCGGATCCACTTTGACATTCACCCGGACCATTCCGTCCTTCCACTTATATGTCCAGGCAAATGCCTTCTTATTCTTCCTGTACCGGACAAGCTGCCAGTTCTCATCATGGAACGGCGCATCCTGATACGTGTCCGGCAGCGACAGACAATATCTCAGAACCGCTTCTCTGTCCGTCATACTCTACACCTCCTATTCTTCAGATGGAATACCCATCCCGTCAATATCTGTATATAACTTCGCAAAATCTGGCTTTCATTCCCCCGGCAGATTCTCTATACTGATGTCATACACGGAACGCCGCTGAATCAAAGCACAGGGGCAATACATCAACCAGGAGGTATCACAATGGAAAATAAAAATCATTTATATAAAAGAATCGGTATGACGATCGTCGGGTTAGTATTATGCGGTGTAAGCGTAGGCTTCTTGAAGCTTGCCGCATTCGGCGTAGACCCGTTCCAGTCATTCATGGCAGGCTTAAACGCATTGATCCCGGTTCCCTTCGGAACGCTTCATATATCCGTAAGCATCTGCCTGCTGCTGTTCATGTTGGCCTTTGACCGCCACTACATCGGATTTGGAACCATTTTCAACCTTTTCCTGCTGGGCTATATCATTGATTTCTCTACCGGCTTCTTGCAGGAATTGTTCCCGGCTCCTTCCATGGGAGTACGCATAACTGCCTTCCTCATCGGGATCGGCATCATATGTATCAGCTCATCCTTCTACTTTACCGCAGATATGGGCGTATCTCCCTACGATGCAGTCGCGCTGATCCTTGCAAATAAATGGCACGCCGGACCATTCAGATATATCCGTATCTGCACCGATTTGATCTGTGTGACTTTCGGATGCACACTCTATCTGATTTCCGGCGGAACCATGAACGGCCTCACGGCAATCGCCGGACTTGGAACGATCATCACAGCGCTCTTCATGGGATCTCTGATCGAATTCTTCAACCATACGGTATCGCAGCCATTTTTGAACGGAGAATCCCTGCGCCTTCCTGCGATCCGCAGACACCAAAGCGCTTACTAAGAGAGAATCTTCTTCCTGTACTGGCCGGGCGTGCAGTTCATACGCCTGGCAAATGCAGCGGAGAATCGGCCGGGATTCCCGAATCCCACCAGATACGAGATCTGCATGATAGAATACCCATCCTCCTGAAGGAGCAGAAGGCCTTGCGTTACCCGGTAGTCCTCCAGATATTGGGAAATGGTCTGTCCCGTCATACTCTTGAAGAAGCGGCAGCACCCTTCCTTCGAGACAGATATCTTAGAAGCCAATTCCGTAAGCGGAAGCGGCTTGGCGTAATTTTCATGGATCGCATCAAGGAGTATCTTAAGCCGCAGCAAGGCCTCTTCGTTCGAAGATTTCACCGAAGAGAACAGATGCCTGCGATGCACAAGCAGCTCATAGAACAGATTACACAACATCCCCTTGATCTTAAGCTCCACGCCCGGAGACGCTTCCTCATGCAGCGCGTCGATCCGGCGCATCACCTCTACAGCTTCCTCCGGAAGCAGTATCCCCGCAAGCTCCGGCGTATTCATGTATGGATTCAGGAAATTCTGATAGATCGCACTGGCCGGCGTTCCATACAGCAACGCCGGAGAAAATATAGTGGTCAATGCAACCGGTTCTTCATCCCCAAGCGCCATGATCGTGTGCGGTACACGTGAATTGATCAGTATTCCGTCTCCCGGATTCAAGTCAAACGCGTGATCCCGTACCTGATAACGGATCTTCCCCTGGATAATAACCGGTATCTCAAATTCCTCATGCCAATGGCAACCCACATACCGATTAAAATAATCATTCAGATGATCATGATTGATCTCTAACGGGAACTGCATCGTCCCGTGCTCGGACAATTCCCGATGATTCTGATCTGTCCGGACTCTGATGGACTGCATGAACCTCACCTCCTGGCTGTCGAATTTCAAATGTATACTGATAAAAAAATTGTTAAAAATGCCCAAAATAGCATTTACCCAAAAAAGTTCTTGCAAATATCCGGAAATTTGTTATAATATTACTTGTGGCTGTGAGTAATATGCCATATGCTGGAATAGCTCAGTCGGTAGAGCACTTCACTCGTAATGAAGGGGTCGTCGGTTCAAGTCCGATTTCCAGCTTTCAATGAGAGAGGTCATAATCCTTTAGATGCGGAGGATTATGGCTTTTTTATTATCTCTAAAGACTTTACACTATAATCACCGATTGATATAATGAATATACCAAAGCAAACGGCACGAATAAAAGGTGGTGAGGATATGCCAAGTCAAGCAGATATTGTCAGAGATTCAATTAACGAATTTTCCAGGATTCAAGACTGGATGATATTAGCAAAAAAGAATGACGATCTTGAAACATACGAACAAATACACAAACGTTATGTTGAATTGAAAGTTACATTGTCATCTTTAAGCGTTAATATTACAGAGCTTGATAGAATAGCAGCAAAATAAGTTATCTCTCAAAAGGTGCAAAGATTACGGTTCACACCTACAGTGCTCACAGCAACGAATCCGGCCTGTTTCAAGTTGCCTTACGGCAAGAGGCCGGATTCCTGCCCGTGTGAATGTTAAGCCGATGCCGAACCTGACCTTTCCCTGCTTACAGCAAAGTGATGCCTGTCATTCATGCATATGCACCGTCAACTGCGGATACGGAATCTCTATTCCATGCTCATCCAGCGTCAGCTTAATCGTCTCAAGCATCCTCCATCTCGTCGGCCAGAACTCCTCATTCTTCACCCATGCCCTTGCACCAAGGATAACCGCACTCTCCGCCAGTTCATCCACAAACACATTGATCTCCTCATCCTTCATCACACATTCATCTGATCTCAGGATCTCCTCGATCAACGCCTTCGCCTTCCTAAGGTCCGCCTGATAAGAGATGGACACCTTAAGATCAAGCCGTCTCTCATCCTTCGCCGTCGCATTCGTGAGGCTACTGTTGGTCAGCATACCGTTAGGAATCACGATGGTCTTATTGTCAATGGTACTAAGCTTCGTGTAGAAGATCTGTATCTCCTTCACCGTTCCCTCGTTCTTGTTCGTATCTTCAGAGATATAATCCCCCACCTCGAAAGGCTTAAGCAGCAAGATCAGGACACCACCTGCGAAGTTCGACAAACTCCCCTGCAGCGCCAGACCGATCGCTACACCTCCGGACGCGACCAACGCCGCTACCGAAGCCGTATCCACGCCGAATTTCGCCGCTATGCTGAAGATCAGCAGCGAATACAGTCCCACCTTCAGAAATGAATCTACGAACTGTTCCACTCCCTTATCCGCACTGGAACGCTCAAGCGAACGCCGCACCAACTTCTGGATCCATCTGATAACAATCCTTCCGACGAAGAATACCGCCAGCGCGATCAGGATCCGCACGCCAAACCCCGCAAGCTTAGGAATACTGTCCTGTATAAACTGTGCAAGGCGCCCTACTTCCTCCACCGTATCCTGTGTCACCTCTTTGACCTCTACGGCTGCAGTCACCGCCACATCACCGGCTGTAGTGATTCCTCCTCCTGCTTCAGAAGGCATCGGTATTACCATACAATCTCCTCCTTACTTACATAAGCCTCACATCGCCTTCCTCCGTTAAGGAATCAATGCCAGAAATGCACTGAGATTCCCCCTCGCCGTTCCGGTACTCCTGTGAGAAAACAGGATATCCGGGTTACAATGCGTACAGAGATTCGTCACTGCTATGTTCTCTCTTGGCACCCCTGCCTCCGCAAGCACCGCCTGATTGGCTCTCCAGAGGTTCAGTTGATATTTCCCATCTGCTTTCTCATAGAATAATTCCGGCCACAGAGCCTTGTCAAAATTCTCCCTGAACTTCTCGATCACATCTTCGCTTACCTCATAGCAATCCTGACAGATTGACGGTCCGATGGCGGCAACCACCTGTGCCGGATCTGTCCCGTACTCCTCGCGCATCCGTTCTACGGTAACCTTACCCATCTTACCGACTGTACCGCGCCATCCCGAATGGGACAGCCCGATCGCCCGGTGTACCGGATCCACGAAGAATAACGGAACACAGTCCGCGTAGAAGGTCACCAGACAGATCTCTGGCACATTGGTCACCATCCCGTCTGTCTCCATGAACCGCTTTCCTCTGTCTTTTGCCTCCACCACCGCCACATTCGTGGTATGGGTCTGGTTCGTATAGGTCATATTCTCTGCCCTGACTCCGATCGCCTTCGCGATCCGGCGCCGATTCTCCTCCACCGCCGCCGGATCGTCCCCTCTCGTGGTACTGATATTCATCGTCGCACAGTGCCCCGTACTGACCCCTCCAAGCCTGGTAGAGAATCCATGCCTGACCACCCCTGTCTTCTCAAGCAGCGGATAAGCAAGATAAGGCACACCGTCCACGGTCTTCTCTTCAAATATATGTTCCTGATTCTTATATTTTAACCCAAGTGCCATTGATTTATCCTCCTAAGTAGTCAAACGCATTCGGATACAGCGTTACCGTCTCCCCTTCAAAGCTTACCACGTCAAAACGGCACGCCTGATCCGCAAGCCCATGGCGCATAAGATAATACAGCGCGCATCTCGAAATACGCCGCTGTTTCCGCGCATCAACCGCCTCCGCCGGATGCCCGGTACTTGCGTCTGTACGGTACTTCACCTCACAGAAGACCAGATACTCTCCGTCTCTCGCAACGATATCGATCTCTCCCGCCCTGCATCGGAAATTATACTCCAAGATCTCATACCCCTGCTCTTCCAGGTACGCTCCTGCCTTCTGCTCATATTCCGCGCCCGTCTTATGATTGGTGCATCCAGCTTTGCCCCGTTTCATACGCCCGCCTTTCCTCCCCGATGCATCACTTCCTCATCCGGTTGACAAAATTTTGTAATAAACGTCCTCCTGTGGATCGGGGATGCCCCCAACTCCTTCAAGCCCGCAATATGCGCCTTCGTTCCATACCCCTTATTGCTCGCGAAATCATAGCCCGGGATCACCTCATCATATTCCACCATCAGCCGGTCCCTTGTGACCTTGGCAACGATACTGGCGGCCGCAATGGAGACGCTTTTTTCATCTCCCTTGATGATCGGCACCTGGGGGATCGTGATCTCAGGTATCGTAACCGCGTCGTTGAGCAGCACATCCGGACGGATCGAAAGCTTGCCGACCGCTATGCGCATCGCCTCATACGTCGCCTGAAGGATATTGATCTCATCGATCCTCTGCGGGCTTACCATACCGATTCCCACAGCGAGAGCCTTCTCCATGATCTCGTCATACAGGACTTCCCGTTTCTTCCCGGACAATTTCTTCGAATCATTCAGATACAGGATCTCACAGTCGGCAGGCAATATCACCGCTCCGGCCACAACCGGCCCCGCAAGCGGCCCCCTGCCCACCTCATCAATCCCGCAGATATACCGGCACATACCGTACTCCTTCTCATAAGTACGCATTGCCTCAAGCCTTGCCCGTTCCTTCGCAAGCTTCTCCTGCTGCTTCCGAAGCCTCTCTTCTTCTCTCTTATTCATGCCTTATGACTCCCAGCCTGTCAAACGGGAAGATACGGACCCATGCTCTCCCGATCAGATCTTCTCTCTTCAGGACCCCTACATTCGGATCCCGGCTGTCCGAGCTGTGGTTGCGGTTGTCTCCAAGTACGAAATACTCATCCTCACCAAGCACGATCGGCTCCGCCGCGATTCCCGGCGACTCCATCACCGCCGCACCGTAGATATCGCTCTCAAGCAGTTCATGATTGATATACGTATACCCGTCTATCACCTGGACCGTCTCTCCCGGCATGCCTATGATCCGCTTGATATAATATGTATTCTCTTCATACTGATAGGGAAATACAATGATATCAAACCGCTTCGGCTCCGCAAAATGATAAGTCAGCTTATCTACAATAAGATTATCCCCGTCACTCAACGTCGTCTCCATAGAAGAACCGCTGACCCTGGTTCTCTGTCCCACAAATGTGATGATCAGATAAGTCAGTCCGATAATGACAACGATATACATGATCCATCCGCCCAAAATGCCAAATATACTCTTCTCTTCTTCGTTTCTGCTGTCTGTCTCCGTCATCGCTACTGTCTCCTTTTCCTTCCCAATTCTATCACACTTCCTGCGGATATTCCAGTGTCAGTCTTCCCAGTCTTCCATTGCGGAAATCATCCAGCAGCAAGACAGCCGCCTTCTCCGTGTCGAGTTCATTTCCCCGAAGCCTGCAATGCCTGCTCTCAGCGATCCTCCCAAGCATCACATAAGCGTCCGGGTCCGTCTCCAGATGATACTTCTCCTCAAGCACCCCCGGATAATGCTGCCCGATCAGCCCGATCAGCTCCGCTGCCAGCTCCTCTGTATTCAGGATCTCATCTTTCATGGAACCGATAAACGCCATCATAAGCCCTACCTTCTGATCCTCGAATTTGGGCCACAGGATTCCCGGCGTATCCAGAAGCTCCACCTGCTTATTCAGCCGGATCCACTGCTTCCCCTTGGTAACCCCGGGCTTATTGCCTGTCTTGGCGCATGCCTTGCCCGCCAGAGAATTGATGAATGTAGACTTGCCCACATTGGGGATTCCCACCACCATCGCACGGACCGGACGGTTTAAGATTCCTCTCTTCCTGTCTCTTTCTATCTTCTCCTTACACGCCTCCTTAATGATGCCATGAATCGGCTTCATGCCGTTATTCTTCCTGGAATCTACCTTCATCACAAGAAAGCCCTTACTCTTAAAATACTCTGCCCAGGCATCGTTCCATTTCTCCTCGGCAAGATCTGCCTTGTTCAGCAGGATCAATCTGGCCTTATTCCGTCCCAGCTCGTCGATGTCCGGATTCCGGCTGCTTAAGGGAATCCTTGCGTCCACAAGCTCGATCACCAGATCGATCAGCTTCATATTCTCCTGCATCATACGCTTTGCCTTCGTCATATGTCCCGGATACCATTGAAAATGCATACTTTTTACTCCTTATCTCACGCTGCGTTGCCGCATCTCGTTTATTTTACCCATCCAAAATCTTTCCTTGGGGAAATGACAAACCATGCCTTCCCATAGATATATTCCCGCTTTACATTGCCTACATCCGCATTGCGGCTGTCCTCGCTGCTTGCACGATTATCCCCCAGCACAAAATACTCATCCTCCGCAAGCTCTATCTTCTCATTCGCGATCCCCACCTCAGTGATGTCCGTCGTCTCATATTCTTCTTCCAACTTCTCGCCGTCTATATAGATCCTGTTCTCAATGATCTCCACACTCTCCCCAGGCAGTCCAATGATCCGCTTCGTATAATAATGTATGTTCTCATTGCCCTTGGGCTTAAATATAATGATATCTCCCCGCTTCGGTGCCATGGCATTATATACGATCCTGTTCACCAGAACGACGTCACCGTTGCTTAGAACCGGCTTCATGGAATCCCCCACTGTACTGACCTGCTGTCCGAAATACCACACCCACACAAACGCCAGCAGGCAGACCACGCCTATCTTGAAGATCCATATGGCAATCCCCGCAAGGAAACCCAGATCTATATGAAATTCAAACTTTTTCTTCTTATTCTTTTTAAATATCCGTCTCTTCCGTCTGCGTCCCATGATTCCTCTTGATCTATCCGCTATAAAATAAAGAAGGACAATATACAATATGTACTTGTCCTCTTCATCCTGTTTCTTATTTTACTAACTCTTTTACCTTTGCTTTCTTACCAACCCGGTCTCTTAAGTAGAACAACTTCGCTCTCCTTACCTTACCTCTTCTTACCACTTCCACCTTCTCAACGTTCGGGGAATGTAACGGCCATGTCTTCTCAACACCGATTCCGTTAGAATTCTTTCTTACGGTAAATGTCTCTCTGGAGCCGCCTCCCTGTCTCTTAAGTACAGTTCCTTCGAATACCTGGATTCTCTCGCGGTTTCCTTCCTTGATCTTACCGTATACCTTCACGGTATCTCCAACATGAAATTCCGGTACAGTCTCTTTCAACTGTTCTGCTTCAATCTTCTTGATAATATCGTTCATCGTGTGACCTCCTTATTATTCGGATGTTCTTAATACCTTGTACCAGAGGACCATCTCTTTTCTTCACAACGTGTTATATTCTATCATATTTGACAGCGCTTGACAAGGGATTTCCCCAAATAATTACTCCTGAAATTTTATCACCATTTCCTTCTCTGCCCAGGTAAGCTCTGCTTCTTCAAGCAGATCCGGACGCAGCCGTGCCGTCCTTAACACAGACTGTTCTCGCCGCCATTTCTCAATATTCGCATGATGCCCGGATAACAAAACTTCCGGCACACGCTTCCCATGCCAGACCTCCGGCCTGGAATACTGGGGATACTCAAGCAGATTATCCTGGAAGCTCTCGAACTCTGCCGATACATCGTTGTGAAGGACCCCAGGCACCAGACGCGAGATTGCATCCACCATGATCATAGCCGGAAGCTCCCCGCCCGTCAGGATATAGTCCCCGATCGACACATAATCCGTCACGATCTCCTCGAGCACACGCTCGTCAATTCCCTCGTAATGCCCGCATAAGAACACCAATTCTTCTTCGGCGGCGAATTCTTCCGCCATCTTCTGGTTGAATGTCTTCCCCTGCGGAGACAAGCAGACAACACGGGGCGTCTTCCCTTCCTCTGCTCTTCCTCGAACATCCGCCGTCTCTTCACCGCCTGAAGACGGCTTAGGACCTGCCGCCGATATCTTCTCCTTCACCGCCTGATACGCCTGATACACAGGCTCCGCCTGCATCAGCATCCCGGCGCCGCCACCGTAAGGATAATCATCCACACTGTTATGCTTGTTAAAAGCATAGTCCCTGATATTGACAGCGTCAATAGATAAGATTCCCTTCTCCACAGCCCTTCCGATAATGCTGGTACAAAGTCCCTGCATCACCATCTCCGGAAACAATGTCATAATATAAAAATGCATAACTCAAGCTCCTTTATCGCGTACCGCCACATTTCTCAGATCAGTCCATCCATCACATGGATCCTCATCTGTCCGCCCTCAATATCCACATCCAGAATACACTCCCTGATCGCCGGGATCAGCACTTCTCCCTTCACCGGATGGTCGATCACATATACATCATTCGCACCTGTCTCCATCACATCCTTAAGAGTACCGAATTCCTCGCCCTGATCTGTCACAACCTTCATCCCGATCATATCTGCGATAAAATATTCATCCTCCTCAAGAGGAACCGCGTCTTCACGTTCGACCAGAAGCGGACATCTCTTGTATCTCTCAATATCATTTATATTATCATAGCCCTTGAATTTTAAGATCACAAACTGTTTGAAAAACTTGACATTCTCAATCTCCAAAGGCAGTGTCTCTCTCCCTGTATCAAGCATCACATGCTTCAATTCCACGAATCTTCCAGGATCATCCGTCGTAGGGAATACCTTTACCTCTCCTCTGATCCCGTGGGTCTGGGTGATCACCCCGACCTGTAATAAATCATCCATCCTTCTTCTCCTATTATGAAAACAAGGACAGGCGTTCATCTTATACGTCTGTCCTTCGTCCAAGAGGAAAATCCCTCTTCTTGCTAATCCATGATATCAACGATAACCTTCTTATCTTCTTTGGCAGCCGCCGCCTTCACAACCGAACGAATCGCTTTGGCGATGCGTCCCTGCTTCCCAATTACCTTTCCCATATCAGAATCGGCAACATGAACTTCCAGGACCATCGTCTTCTTCTCCTCTCTCTCAGTCACAACAACGCTGTCAGGATCGTCCACCAGGGCCTTCGTAATAACTTCCACCAGTTCTTTCATAATCGCGTACCTCTAAAATAAGATTTACATTCAGAATCTATTTCTCAATGCCTGCTATCTTAAAGATCTTGCTTACAACCTCTGTCGGCTGCGCACCATTATTCAGCCACTTCTTAGCCGCCTCTTCATCAACCTTGATCGCGCTTGGATCACAGTTCGGATCATAGGTCCCGATCTCGTCGATAAATTTACCATCTCTTGGGGATCTTGAATCAGCTACGATAATTCTATAGAAAGGAGCCTTTTTCTGTCCCATCCTTCTTAATCTGATCTTTACTGCCATTGTATTTCACCTCCATAAAATATTCTTCTATAAATTACATCTATATAACGCGCCGAAGACGCGGTATACCATTATCAGAACGGCAAACGGAACTTTCCTTTCCTGCCGCCTTTGCCCATCATCTTCATCATCTTCTTCATCTCGCCGAACTGCTTCACCATCCGGTTGACCTCGCTGATATCCACACCGGCGCCCTTCGCGATCCGATGCTTCCTTGACGGGTTCAATATATCTGGATTCCTTCTCTCCTCCGGAGTCATGGAGTAGATCATAGCCTCCATCCGCGCCATGCCCTTCTCCGCCTGGGAAGTCTGCTCATCGTCAAGCCCCTTCATCTTACCCATACCGCCCATGCCGCCAAGACCAGGAAGCATGTTCATGATACTGCCAAGACCGCCCATGTTCTTCATCTGGCTGATACTCTCTAAGAAATCCTCGAAATCAAACTGATTCTTCTTAAGCTTCTGGGTCATCTGCCTTGCTTTCTCTTCGTCGATCTCAGCCTCCGCCTTCTCGATCAGAGTCAGCACATCACCCATCCCAAGGATACGGGACGCCATTCTGTCCGGATAGAACTGCTCCAGATCAGATAACTTCTCCCCCATACCTACATATAAAATCGGCTTGCCGGTAACGGCCTTAACAGAAAGTGCCGCACCGCCTCGGGTATCACCATCAAGCTTCGTGACGATCACACCGTCTATCCCCGCCTTCTCGTTAAATTCCTTCGCAACGTTCACCGCATCCTGACCAGTCATGGCGTCAATGACCAGAATAGTCTGATGTACGGTTACCGTCTCCTTGATCTCCTGAAGCTCTGTCATCATATCCTCATCAATATGAAGACGCCCGGCCGTATCCAGGATCACAATATTATTCCCATTCTTCTGGGCATGCTCAAGAGCAGCTTTTGCGATATTGGCAGGCTTGTGATTCTCTCCCATGGCGAATACTTCTACGCCCTGCTTCTCACCATTCACCTGTAGCTGCTTAATAGCCGCCGGCCTATATATGTCACAGGCCACAAGCAGCGGTTTCTTACCCTTAAGCTTGTACTTGCCCGCAAGCTTCGCGGTGGTGGTCGTCTTACCGGCTCCTTGAAGACCTGCCATCATGATCACCGTGACCGCGCTTCCCGGCTGCAGCTTGATCTCCGTCGTCTCGGAGCCCATCAGCTTCACCAGTTCTTCATTCACAATCTTGATGACCATCTGCCCCGGATTCAACCCGTTCATGACATCCTGCCCGACGGCGCGTTCCTGAACGCTCTTGATAAAATCCTTGACAACCTTGAAATTAACATCCGCCGCAAGAAGCGCCCGCTTGATCTCCTTGAGGGCTTCCTTGACATCCTCCTCGGTAAGGCGTCCCTTGCTTCGCAGATTCTTGAATATATTTTGAAGTTTCTCTGTCAAACTGTCAAATGCCATACAAAAACTCCTCTGTTACAGCTCTTCTATAATCTCACCGGCAATCCTGCGGATACTCTGTATCCATTCGTCCGAATCTTCTGTCTGATACTCCTTAAGAATCCCGTCTATCCTCTCCACCTTCTCCCGGACTGCCAGGAACTTCTCTACCAGATGAAGCTTCTCCTCATATCCTCTAAGCGCCTGATTGCAGCGCCTGATCAGATCATGGACTCCCTGACGGCTGATACCCGCCTCCTCCGCGATCTCCCCAAGGGAGAGATCCTCCGACACGAACCGCTCATAGATCTCCTTCTGATGCTTCGTAAGTAATTCACCATAAAAATCAAACAGCAATGTCTGCTCCAGAATCTTATCCACTTCAATCACCTTCGCTATCATACAACAAAAAGGGAAAGGTGTCAAGTATTTTTTCTTTACAAACAAACGTTCGTATTTGCTCGTCTTGTTTTATCTTCCTATGAAATCAATATTCTCATACTTCGCAACCTGAATTTGTGCTGTGTTAGTTGAAAATACAGAGAAAATCAAAAATAAAAAGGTATAAGCACTCTGTTTTTGTTATAATGGAATTAGCCGAAAACCATTTAAAAACGGAGGCTTATACCATGAATAGCATAGCAGAAATCTTTGATAATAGCAAACAACTCTTAGATAGTATTGAAAATTTTTTTGATAAGTACATTGGTCGTCCCCTTCTTAGGAAATGTGGTGTCATAAAAATGGTCGATGACATTTTTGTCAACAGCGGGATGACATACTTTGATAACCCGATTTCCCGTCTGCTGGGTGATCTGAAACAATCACCCGTCCTTGAGAAAGTTGTGAGTGCCAAGGATCTGCTTATCGACAAACTTCTCGTGTGTTTTGCCCCTGCAAGTGCGTATCTGATGTTTAAGACGGACACATTCTTCCGGGATTATAAGCAAGACACATTTTACCGTTTTGATAAGCTTCCCGGAGCTAACTGGGAAAGGCTGCAATTGGAAACAGCAAAAAATGTCATTTTAGATATAGAGTCACAGACCACAGACAAACATATCAATGCTCTGATTTTTGATGATTCTTTATATGCGCGGACCGGCGGAAAGGGAACCGAATTATGTGCCAGGGTTTTTGACCATAATGATCATAAGACCCGTCTTGGATACCGCATGATGACTGGTGGATGGACAAATGGAGAGACATTCATTCCTTTTGCACAGTCCCTTTTGTCAACGCGCGATGAGAAACAAATGGTTGGACCCAATGTCCGAATCGATTGCCGTACACTACGCGGAAAGCGCCGGGCAATGGCAAAAACAAAGGGAACCCTTGTTGTCCAACATATGGTAAAGCAGGCACACAAAGCAGGGATACCATTCGATTATGTCCTGTTTGACACATGGTTTTCCAGTCCATCCCAGCTGGCTGCGCTCAAGGGGATAGGAACAGATGTCATAGCGATGATCAAAAAGAACAGCACGAAATATATCTGGAGAGATCCCGCAACAGGCGAGGAGAAAAAACTGAATGTAAAAGAAATCTACAGCAGGAACAAAAAGCGCAGGGGGCGTTCCAGATACCTCCTGTCTGTAGATATTATCATTCCTGACAGTACCGGGAATGCCATGAAGGCAAAACTGGTCTACGTACGGAATCACAGCAACCGCAAGGACTGGGTATGCTTTGTATGCACTGACATGACCTTAGATGAAGAGAAAATCCTCCGTGCGTACACGATGCGCTGGAAAATTGAAACCTATTTTAAAATGTCAAAGAGCTATTTAAAACTTCGTACGGAATGCCACAGTACAAGCTATGATGCCATTACTTCACATATGGTAATCGTTGCAATACGGTACATGATACTGGCAATTGAGCGTTTCCAAAATACAGATAACAGAAGTCTGGAAGAACTGTTTTATGAGGTACAGCGGGATATCATAAATGAAATGATGGACTGTGCAATCATTCTCATTTTGGACATCATGCTGCAGAGTGTGAAACAGCATTTCAAAGCTTCGGATGAACAGATCAACGGACTGCTCTGTACATTTATCGGCAATCTCACCACACCGTGGAGAGAACGCTTTACTATGCCCAATGTGGCATAAAGCTATTTTATTTTTACTATTGCAAGGCTTATAATTTCATTACATTTTCATAAGTCAACCCGAAATGTACAATGATATAGGGTGATATGAGAATGAACCAAGATGAAAGACGATTTAATTTTCACGGTTTAGGGCTGGCTATCAAGCAGACCCGAGAGGAACGGGGCTGGACGCAGGCCTACCTTGCGGAATTAGTCGGAAAGACTGATAGCACGATTATGAGCATTGAAAATAAGGGGCAGCACCCCAGTTTTAATTTATTCTTCCAGCTTGTCACAATGTTTGATATTTCCATAGACCTTAAGGCGAGGGTTTTAACCCCATTATACAGACAATAAATCAGAAAATGTGCTGGTTCCGCTAGGTGAGTTTATCTCAAAAGTATTTACGAAAGTATGGAAAGATATTTTAAGCCCTGCATTGAAGTATTTGACACAAGTATGTGAAAGTCCCTTTAACTTCATCCCAATGAGTGATTACCCAAACGGCTCCGGCAATAATCGCGCCGATCATTAACCCTGTCAGGCTGAACAAACCACTGATTAATCCGGTTGTGTTTCCAAGATTGCCAAATAGCATTTTCGCCCCTTCTGACAGAAGTGTGAATTTATCCGTTCCCCCGGTCGCCCATTGCGCTTTGGTCAGTGCGAAATCCGCCACATTGAACAACCCTTTTATTCCAAGGATACCTCCGCCTATTGCAATAGCTATTTTCCCTGCGTCTGTATCAAATAATCCTGATATAAGCCCGCTTAAGACTTCCCAAATGATATCGAATGCAGTTCCTAAATGTGTAGCCCAATCAATAGAACCGATAAATTCACCAATTCCACGACCAAGACCTTCCCAGTTCATGTTTTCAGCTACATAATGGAATACGCTAAGAAATTTTGTCACAAATTCATTTAGCTTCTGCCCGTTTTCTTCCCACTGGATATTCTCTATTGCCGTATTCAGCCAGGTAGTAAGTCCCTGTGCTATATCGTCCCGCCGGATATTATCGGTGAAATACTTAACTTTATCAAATAATATATTTACCCAAGTAGCGAAACCCGTTCCAAGCTGTTCGGCGTTGGTCGTAAGGTAATTTATGAATCCTAGTACACCGAAAAATAAGTTCCTAGTACATCATTGCATTAATCTTGAAGTAATAGTGCTTGATATTCGTGTCAGCTGTGCGTCTACGAACCGACGGTGTAGCGGGCTACATCTAGGTTCGTAGGTGTGCAGATGGCATGGATAGCAAGTGCTTATTAATCAAGAATTAATGCAACGATGTACTAGCCATATAACGCAGAATGATTTTTCCTCCGCCTTGCAGGCTGAAAATTTATCCTTCGCGAAACGTATCGGTAATTAGTTTTGGTTATACTAGTACAGCATTGCTGAAATAACAATGAATAAATATTGCTTTTTTATTGTAGTCGGTGCATAATAATTCTATCACTAAAGAATGGATGGATTACTATGCGAAGGAAAACAATTGATACTATCCCAGTTTTATCTGATGCCATGAAAAGCATCTTATCTGCTTTTTCAAAAAGCCGCTCCCTTCCGTCTGGACTGGTCAAAAGAGCCGGCATTGTCCTGCTTGCGTCACAGGGGGAACTCAACCAGAATATTGCATCACAGGTCGGACTTCATTATAATAATGTTGCCACCTGGCGCAGCCGATTCCTCGCGGCGCTCCCCGCCTTGCGGAAGATTGAAATGGACGATCCGGAAAAGCTCGAAGATGAGATACGGGCAGTCCTGTCCGATAAAAAGCGTCCCGGTGCCCCGTCTGTTTTTACGCCGGATCAGATTATGCGGATCATCGACCTTGCATGCAGTAACCCAAATGATTTTGGGTACGAAGTAAGCCAGTGGAGCCTCCCGCTGTTAGTGGCAGAAATTAAAAAGCAGGGGATCGCTGAATGTCGCCCAGCAAACTAAAGTTCCTATCTCCCACACAAAAACATCGAATTAAAATCTCATCTTCTTAATACTGTCTATCAGAGCGCGCTGTAGGAAACGGCGCATTTTCCTCTTGACCATTCCTGCCTGTTCCGATATAGTTTTTTTTGGAACAAAAAAAAGAGAAAGAACACCAACCTCCTACAGTTTGTTCTTTCTCTCACACCAGCGTGCCTGCCATATACGGGATCATGTCCCACTCGTGAGGCTTTGGCACTACCGACATATACTATGATAAGAGAAAACTCCCTATTTTGCAAGCTGATCCGTATAAAAACTTCATCAAAAGCACTATTTGAGTCTTTCATGGTTGGATTCCGTCCCCAGCTGCAGACCTGTCCCTTCTGCGGGGCAGCAGGCAGCTGCAAGATCCATGCCTATTATGACCGTTCCCTGGTGGATTTCATAGATGGCGCCCCTGTCCGACACAGCCTCTGCATCCTTCGCCTCATCTGCACCTGCGGCCATACCCATGCCATCCTCCCGGATTTCATCATCCCCTATTCCGGCTACGGCCTGTTCTTCATCCTCCGTGTCCTGGCAGAGTATTTCCTGCACCTCTCTACTATAGAGGGCCTCTGCAGGCGTTTCTCCATCACCCTTTCCCAACTGCACCGTTTTCTGGAACTCTTCCTGGTGCAGAAGGAAGAATGGCTCGGGGCACTTTCCTCTATGGAAGTCTCTTCCCTCTCCTTCCTGAAGACACTGTTCTCCCAGCCCTCCTATTCTGATTTTGCTTCCGCCTTTGTCCGCCGTTTTGCAAAATCCTTCCTCCAGTCCCATAAAAATCCGGCGTCTTACTGCCAACAAGTGTTCGGTCCCTGAACTGCTTTTCCACGACCACACGACCAGGCATGGTCTCCCTGAGGGAACTCCTTTATAATGGCAGAAAACCATTTAAGGAGGATATTTTTATGGACAACAAACAAAAGAACCTTTCGGACGCTGCCGCCATGGCACAGTTCCGGCTTGCCCTCATCGCACCGGTCATCCATGGCCTTTATCCTGATGCGTCCAGAAATGCCTATTACCAACGCATCACCGAGAACCCGCTCACCCTGCCTGATGGTTCCGCCTTCCGCTACAGCCCCAAGACTATCAGCAAGTGGGTGTCTCTCTACCAGAACGGCGGCATCGATGCACTTATGCCCCGGGAACGCTCCGACAAGGGCGGCACACGGGTCCTGACGGATACAGCCATCGAGGAGATCTACCGGCTTAAGGAAGCTTTCCCAAGGCTTAACTCCACGCAGATCCACCGCCACCTTGTGGAAGAGGCGTTCATCCCTGCCTCTGTCAGCGTGTGTGCTGTCCAGCGTTTTGTAAAGAAACATGACCTGAAATCGGCACGTAACCCGAACATGCGGGACAGGAAGGCTTTTGAAGAGGACGCCTTTGGGAAAATGTGGCAGGCTGATACCTGTTACCTTCCATATATCACAGAAGACGGCCTGCGCAGGCGGGTCTACTGCATCCTGATCATCGATGACCATTCCCGGTTCCTGGTGGGCGGCGGGCTCTTCTATAACGACTCAGCTTATAACTTCCAGAAAGTGCTTAAGGATGCTGTGGCTGCACATGGAATCCCTTCTAAGCTCTATGTCGATAACGGTTCCAGCTACTCGAACGGGCAGCTTTCCCTCATCTGCGGCTCCATCGGAACGGTCCTTTTACATACAAAAATCCGGGATGGCGCATCCAAGGCTAAGATAGAACGCCAGTTCCGGACACTCAAGGAAACCTGGCTCTATACCCTGGATCTGGATTCCTTAAGCTCCCTGGCACAGTTCAATGGACTCCTTAAGGATTACATGCGCTCCTATAATACTTCCCTCCATTCCGGCATCGGCACTACACCCCTTTCCCGTTACCAGCAGACCCGCGCTTCCATACGGACACCTGCGTCCAGGGAATGGCTGGAGGAATGTTTCCTGAACCGCATTACAAGGAAAGTGAATAAGGATTCTACCGTCTCCATCGACAAGGTATCCTATGACGTCCCTATGCAGTTTATCTCATCAAAAGTGGAGATCCGCTTCCTCCCGGATGACATGTCCTCCGCCTTCATCCTTTACGAAGGGGTGCATTATCCCATCCGCCCTACGGATAAGAATGAGAACTGCAGGACGAAGCGCAACAATACACCTGGCATCGACTACTCAAAGTTAGGGGGTGGCTGTTGATGTTCCGTTCTTACTATGGATTGTCTTTCAATCCTTTTGACAAACAGATGGCCCGGGAAAAAGACCGTTTCCTTTCCAGGGACATCTCTGAGATGCTCTCCCGGCTGGATTACCTCAAGGATACCAGGGGCATTGGTCTGTTCACGGCACGCCCGGGCATGGGGAAGTCTTTTGGACTCCGCTGTTTTGCAAAGGGGCTCAACCCGAACCTTTACCATATGGAGTACATCTGTCTTTCCACCGTAAGCGTCATGGAGTTCTACCGCCAGCTCTGCTCTGTACTGGGAGTAGAGCCTAGAGGCGGCAAACCCGGGATGTTCCGGGCCATACAGGAGCAGATCCTCTACCTTTACCGGGAAAAGAAGCAGCCCCTTCTTCTGGCCGTTGACGAGGCCCAGTACCTCTCCACAGGCATCCTGGAGGACATTAAGATGCTCATGAACTACGGCTATGACTCCCTGAACTGCTTTACGCTCATCCTGTGCGGGGAACCGCACCTGAACAATACCCTGCGCAAGCCTGTCCACGAAGCCCTGCGCCAGAGGATCACCGTGCATTACAACTTTACCGGGCTCACAGATTCAGAAGTGGCGCAGTATGTACTCCACAAGATCTCCTGTGCGGGAGGCTCTGCCTCCATCATAGAGCAGGCCGCCCTTTCCGCTGTCCACAGCCATTCCCAGGGGAATCCGCGTCTGGTGGATAACCTGATGACAAATGCCCTTACCCTTGGCGCACAGATGGAGAAGAAAGCAATTGACACGGAAGTCATACTTGCCTCCGTCAGCAGCCAGAATCTTGGATAGGGGGTGTTGTTTTTGGAATACAGATGTTTTTTCAGGGATGGTTCCCGCATAGAAACCTGGACAGGGGAGATTATCCTGCTGCGATGGCGGCCTGGATGGTATGAAGCTGAGATGAATGGACGGGGGACATACTTCCACATCCTGGCCGGAGTGCATAAATACGGAAACTACCTGTGCATCCCGAACCATGATGTGGGATGTGAACTATCCGATTTTTCTGATATTTTCTGGAATGAGGGGCGGATCAGCAATCTAATGCGGAAGGTAGATGCCGTAACTGTTGCTGCCGGTTTGGCTTATCTGCCGACTCTGGCTGACAAACAATAAAAAATCCAAATACATCATGTGGCTATGGATCTCATAATGGGATTCATGGCCTTTCGATTTCGAAAGAAAAGCTATACCAACAGCGTGCTGCATTTTCGGCGGTATTATGCATTTGTAGACAGCACTGCGCAGTCAATGCGAAAAAGGTTGGAAAAATAATTTGCCGTTTATGTCTCCCTCAATTCGCCGTCCAACAGCTGAACAGATTTCTGAGAAATCTGTCAGCCGTTTTTTAAAAATGAGGTAGATTTACATCCCCACAAAATCCGTTATTGGCTCCATTCTTCTGAAAAGACGGAATCCCCGGAATCTTTTGCGTGTAAAGTAAACGAAATCTGCGGCCTGTACCAGAGCGCCCCGGAACAAAACCGGGAAGGTGCACACGTTGTTTCCACGGATGAAATGACGGGGGTACAGGCGTTGGAACATAAATATCCTAATAAGCTCCCATTACCCGGCCAGTGCGCCAAAATGGAGTTTGAGTATATCCGCCATGGCACGACCAGTCTCATCGGGTTCTTTGATGTTGCAACGGGCCGTATGGAAATGCCATATCTAAACTCCACACGCACAGAAGAGGATTTTGTGGAAGCTGTAAAAGCATTGACAGAAACAGACCCGCAGGCTCCATGGACATTTATATGTGATGGCCTGAACACCCATAAGTCGGAAGCCCTTGTCCGCTTTGTGGCAGAGGCCTGTGTCCCTGGTGTGGAACTGGGCAAAAAAGGAAAGACAGGGATCCTCAAAAGTATGAAAAGCCGGGCAGATTTCCTGCATGACCCTTCCCACCGGATCCGCTTTGTGTATACTCCGAAACACAGTTCCTGGATGAACCAGATTGAGATATGGTTTGGCATCATTAACCGAAAGCTGCTGAAGCGGAAAAGCTATCTGTCAATAGAAGAACTGGAAGCAAGCATCTTGCGCTTTATTGAACAGTACAATCTTACAGCACACCCATTTAAGTGGACATATGCTGGGATACCATTAGCAATTTAATCACTGATATTTAAGCAATGCTGTACTAGCTTAGCTTCTCCAAATGTTGCGGAAACAAAATCGAATTCTATACGAACTAACATTCGTGTTTTTCCGTCTTATACGGTAAATAGCAAACCGAAAATCCCATTTATAATCCAAGAGCCCCGTTTGGTAAGTCAAAGCCCCCGCTGCGAGCCAAATGTTCTGCCATTCATGCATATTACTGCAGCATCAATCCCATTACATACAGCTCAAAATACTCTCCATTAATCAGCGTCGTGTTCTTTAACCGTCCTTCGATTTCAAAACCAAATCTTTCATATAGCTTCACAGCTACTTCGTTATCACATCGCGTATCTAACTGTATTCTGGCAGTAATCCCATTCCCCTTACAGAAATCAATCAACCGGCGGATCATCTCGGTTCCGATTCCTTTTGCCTGATATTTTTTTCAAGAAAGTCGTTTCCCCACCCACATAATTATAGAAGTCTACGATTTTCTCCGCATCCTCAAGTTCCGGTTCCCGATATACAATATTTAATATGTTTTCCATATTTTTTCTCCTGTTTCATTATATTATTGATTTAAAGTAACCGACAAAATCGTACTGTACAGAAGTATTCTTATTCCATTTACAATTACATCAGCATTCTGTCTACTCTGAGTATCCCCCACCCCTGATTCTTACCGTTTTGCTGCCGCTCACAGGTCTCCCGGAGCTTAAGTTTAATCTCCACATTAGCCGCGCCCGGATATTTCGACAGAAATAATGCCGCCGCACCCGATACCACAGGCGTTGCCATAGATGTTCCGCTCTTTCTGACATAAGGGATCCTGTTCTTGCGATACAGGCTGCTGCAGGAGAAAACCTGATACCCCGGCGCCACAACTTCCGGCTTCACAATACACCGGTTGGTAGGCCCTGCGCCGGAACAGATATTCTTCATCCCAGGTTCCTCCAATGCCCCCACAGTAATCACCTTACGGCTGTTCCCCGGAACTGTCACGCTTCCTTCCTTTGGCCCGTAATTCCCTGCCGACACAATAACCGTGATCCCGTCGTCCCACAGCATCTCTACTGCCTGTATCAGACACCGCTCCTTCTCTTCATCCAGTCCAAGCTTCGCACCAACCGATATATTGGCCACTTGAATACCGTATCGGCTACAGTTCTTCCTGATCCACCGGATTCCCTCCATGATCTGCATCACATCTCCTTCACCCCTGGCATCCAGGACCTTCACCGCTGCCAGATTCGCTTCCGGCGCAATTCCGGCGAGCCTTCCCTGAGACAGCGCACCGCTGCCGGCAATGATACCTCCCACATGCGTTCCGTGCCCGCTGTCATCGTATAATCCATGACGATGACTGACACAGTCATAAAACGCCAGAATCCTTCCCTTAAGATCTGGATGCGCCGCCATCCCTGTATCTAGAACCGCCACCGTTACATTCTGCCCCCTGACATTTCCCTTCATGGTGTCGTCACAACAATAGTGGATCTGCTGTTTTACTTTATTCATCGAAAAAATCCTTTTTTATCAGGATATTCGGTTTATGCCAAACTTGTGCCCTTATTGACCATTCCGAACCTGTCTGTTCGGCTTACACTTTCCTTGCCGCAATCAAATATCGATGAACCGTTCCTTTTATTTCCCCTTTTTCTTCAATGACCTTCTGCATTTTCAATAGCTTATCAAAGCATCTCTCAACGGAAAACCCTGGAAACTCCCATTCAATAATACATGCGAACCAGACAAATGCGCCAACATCATAAAATCTGATCGGACGATACGCTTCCTTCGCCTTGATAATATGAAATCCGGCATTCTCGAACACTCTCCTCTGCTCTTTGAGATTCAAATGCGGGAAAGGTTTATCCGTTCCGGGAAGAACCATCTCAACCAAATCTCTGTCATTATCGCTTCCTACCTGCTCCGTAATAAAGATTCCGTTCTTTTTTAACAGACGGTATAATTCCCCGGCATCAAAACTGCCATGCCGGTTAATGATCACATCAAAAGCTTCATTATCAAAAGGAATCACGGAAGGTGTGCCGCACTCTTTAAAGTTAATTCCCAGAGGCAACAATTTTTCCTCACACAATCGTACATTAGGCTTGAATCCTTCCGTTGCCGCTGTCTTGTCAAATGGATGGTCAAGAGACAATAAAAATTCACCGCCGCCGGTATCATAGTCTAACATATCAAAATCCCTGTTCAAATACTTTCTCACCGTCTTTTCATAGTCCCACGGCAGATCATCCTCTTCCTCATATCTCCCATGGATATGCGAAAAATCCCAGCCTATTATATGTGCCGCCTTCTCTTCCTTTTCCCAAATCGATCTTAATTCTGCTTTATTCATTCAAACTGCTTCCTTTCAATATCTGTTGTAGTTAACGTCCCGCGGCAATATACCCGCAGGCACTCCCGCTTAGCCAGTTGATCGGTGCAGTTTCCTGACAACATAAGCCTTTGCTTTTTGATTAACCTCGATACAATCTGCTGCCAGTTTTACAACTGCACCGAGTGATTAATTCGTTTTCTCATCTCTAACCTCCGCAATTTCCGCTGGCTCTGCCAGACTTATACTGTTACCAATTATAACATAGAACTGCCGATCAAAGCAGTAACTCTTAAAGAAAATCCAGATAGTCCTGCAAATTGATCCTGCTTCTTCCTGACTGCAAGAGTTACATATTCTTCTAATGTATCCGTCATTTCTACATTCACGACCTTGAATAATTCCGTATCTTTATTAAGATAGGTAAACGCTGTGTTTATTCTGTCAAACAGTCCCTTTTTTCTGATCACCTCCAGAAAATGCGTAACATCCAATTCAAATGTAACGCAATACTGCTAGATAAATCTATTTTTTCATCTTTCCTCCTGCTATTTCCCAGCACATATCCTGATCCTGCGGAATCTGTTTGATGAACGGCACAAGGCTAGTATAACCCAAACTAAATGAACTACCCCGCAGCAAGCTGCGGGGTATCTAAGGTCGCAGCCTCTACATATAATCCCATATGCTATACTGCTTTGTTTCCTCTACATTTTTATAGATTGTTTTATAATTTTTCTCCTGCCCCTGTTCTTTCACATACTTGCTTATGATTTGCTCGTTCCCATGTTCACTTACTGTTGCTACATAATACCCATCTATCCAAAATTCCCCTCCCCACAATTTTTTCTTCACTTGTGGACATTTCGCAAACACCTCTCGTGCTATGATACTCTTCACTATTTGTATGATTTTCTTTGGACTATATGTTGGCACTGACTGTATAAGAAAGTGTACATGGTCTTTGTCCGTACCTACTTCCAAAAATCTAATTTCATATCTTTCCTGAATTCCTTCACATGTTTCTTTGATTACCCTATCTACATCTTCATCTATTACTACTCTTCTATATTTTGCAGGACATACGAAATGATACATGGGTACCGATACATTGTGTGACTTGCGTATAGTTTCACTCATCGCACAACTTCTCCTTTCCTTTTTCCTCTAGTATATCACTTCATCTACATTTTGAAAAAGTTTGTTACGCAGCAAGCTGCGGGGAATTAACCCCCTCTTTTATTAAAAATAAAATCCGATATATTCAGTAAATCCCACTCTTCAAGTACCTCACCTGTCGGTTTATTTTTATACGCGGCATAACATTCCAATAAATATAGATAAAATTCATGTTCTGCTGTCATATTATTCTCCTCTTATATATATATGAAATTTCTAGGATCTCCCGTTATTTTCTCACATTCCCACATATCAAATATAGCAGGATAACCGAACTCATCCATACCATACTGTATATCTTCTAACATAATGTGGGTTTGAGATTTTATAAAACTGTTGATTGCTTCCATAGGAATCAGACCATATTTATCTATCATCATTTTTACAACTTCCCTGTCATAATAATGCAATACCTCACTCATCATTTTTTGCATAATATTACCTCCCTGAACTTAAGAAACGGAATCGTTTTTTCTGTTTTGAATACACATTGATCTTTGAGTTTCTGCGGCAACAAACGCTTTATTGCAAAATCCTCATCAACGAACCCGGATATATACATATTCAATACAGGCATCGTATTATCATTGGCAATTGGACCTTTTATAAAATCATACTTCCTCTGATTCCCCACCCCAATCTTTGAAATAATCAAGCTCCTTGTCTGATAAGTATTTGTAAAACATAAAGCCAAGAATATAGTCCTTGTACTCGCTTGCCTTGATGTTTTCCTGAGTTCATTCGCAGTTGCCCATATTCTCGTAGCCAGCTCTTGCTTCGTTATTCCTTATGTCTCCTCTTCTGTGATATCTTCTTTACCGCTATGCGATTCCATATTTCTTAAAAATAAGATTCAATTCCTCTCTGCTGATTTTTCCGGCAAGATAATATGCCTTCACACTCGCCTCCACTGCTTCAAACAATAAGTCAAACTGCAGCCAGTCACCTGCGTCATAATATTCCTGTAATTCCTTGAAATCACGCTGCAGCCCTTCCGGAAGGTCCATAGGCAAAATTATTTTCTCATCATTGTACATTCTGTTGTCCTCCAGTTTCATATATATTTTTTTCGGCAATAATTTTCTGATAAATTGGAAGAAACTCCTTATCATATCTGCATTCCATTATCTTATAATAGAACATCTTCTGTACTTCTGATATCACTGGAATATCCTCTATCAACCTTCTAATTTCCGGTAATAAATCCCCTATAATAGGAATCAACCTTTCCACAGCGTCACTACATTCCCGATATTCCATATTTTCCATAAGATGATACGGATTTATCTTCTTCCCTTTCATCTCAAAAATACACCGGCGCCCTCTATAACTTTCTGTCTCCAGTTCCATTTCATCTGACAAAACCTCCGACATCTTTTCTTCATCCCATTTACAATTGAGACAATTCCCGTTATCATATATTGGAGCTATTCGTTTATTACCATCCATGCCCAGAATAATCCCCCAATTGCTGTTATTTCTGTCTGGATTTCCAAGAAATGCATCCACTACAAACATATTCCAAAAATGCTCCCTGATTCCCTGAACATCTTTTAAAAATGGATGTTCCTGCATTGTCATAAGAATTTCGTACAGATCTACGCCTACTCCATTCGTCTCATTTCCACTGGAGTCTAAAAAATGTGGTTCGAAGGTTACCTTAATCTTATCAAATTCATATAATATCTCTCCACTCCTAAGAAAGTCCCCACATGCGACAACCGTTTTTCCATTTCTTGTACCAAGAATCGTTTCATGCACATCAAACCCCAACATCCGGTAAATTTGTGAACCAATATATTCACACACCGGACTATTAGAATAACTAAGCCTGATATTCTTCATTCCCTGTTCTTTCAGATTCCCCGGAAATTTCAGAATATAATCCTTCCCGTCAACAGAAATACCCATTTTCCTTCCAGCGGTTCCTCCGTACATTCTCTGATTCTGTTCATATCCGTTAAAATCTGCCATTTCCATGCCCATCACCTCAATCACCCAACTAATACAACCAGTATAACACAGATTCACATCTATATCACCTTTTGAATATTCAAAATTTCTAATTGATTTATCCGCGAAAGTGTCGTAAGATAATTATGCTCATTTCCATATTTTATCATCAATGGAGGATAGAATGAACGACAAGAATTATTATGATATATTGGGTGTCTCAGAAAAGGCTACCTTAGAAGACATTACCGCAGCCAAGAACGAACTGGCGAAAAAGTACCACCCGGATGTCAACATCCGCAACGGTATCGACACCACCGAACAGATGCAGGAGATCTTAGAGGCCTACAATGTCCTGTCCGACCCGGACAAGCGTTCCGAGTATGACTGGAACTTCACCAGAAGGCGGCCGACTATGCAGACCTTCGATCTTCATAATATGGAAGAAACTCCTGAGGATACCGATCCTGCCTTCGTCGCTTACTGGAAGGCTTCTAACGCCCTGTACGACATCATCCAGCAAAGCGACGCCCTATTCAAGGATAAGAACTACTCTGACGAGCTTACCGAACTTTCAGAAGAAGCGTCACAGCACGTTGCCCTGCTCCAGTCCTCTGCCATCCCTGAGCGGTACTGGTATCCGGACATTATGAACTGGCTCCTCTTCACCTGGTTCCAGCACAGGAATTACACCACGTCCTACCTGCTGACCCTTTATGACGAGTACGCTAAGGAGAATATCACCACGTTGGACAAGCTTAAGCTGCAGAAGAATTCCTACCTCTACCAGCACTCTATAAAACGACTGATAAAAAATTGATTTTCCTTCTCACACATTGGAACCCTCCGCATATTATGTTACTGTAAACATCATAAATGGAGGATTTCAATATGAGCGATTTAAGTGCTACGAACTGTGGATGCGGCTGTGAGTCAGGCGTAGGAAGAACTGGTGGAGAATGCGGATGCGGCTTTGGCAACAATAGCTGCCTGTGGATCATCCTTCTGCTCTTCTGCTGCGGCGGATGCGGTAACGGCTTTGGCGGCGGATGCGGCAATGACAGTTGTCTGTGGATCATCCTTCTGCTCTTCTGCTGCGGCGGATGTGGCAATGGATGCGGCGGCTTTGACTGCGGATGCTAATTCTATAACCGGGCGGAGTATATCACTCCGCCCTCTTCATTTTGTATTCATTCAGTTTCTTGCTGTCCTTCTCAGGCTGTTCCAGAACTGCTTCTTCCAGATGTTTTCTCAGCATACAATTCTCATCAATCTCGTACACGGCATTGCCGTCAATAATCAGTTTCCTATCCATATTCCCTTCCCCTTTCTGGTATCTTACCATACTAATATATGAAATATTTTCAATTTAGTTTTTCCATATCTTCAAACTGTAATACATTATCAGACAAGTATGTATAAATTCCTCTCCGCTGTCATATATATTTACAACGTTATTTCAAGGAGTGCTTATGGAACAAAATCCACCGAAACCAATGACACCTTTCGATAATCTGGTCACACCGCCCTTCCTATATACATTAAAACTCCTGCTTCCATACACTCCGCCCTCTATCCAGCGCTTTTTCGGGGTCTATATCAAATTTCTGGAGCTTCGCCACACCATGGAAGTCTTTCAGGGTTTTTCTTCTGATCCCTCTCCTTCCAATATACTGGAGGGGTTAAAACCTTATATGAACCCTTCTGAAAAAGAAATGATGGAACAAATGTCCGGCATGATGAATATGATGGAAATGGTACAGAATATGCAGAACATGCAGAATATGTCAGGATCCTCCATGGATTCGAATTCCTTTGATCCGATGGACATGATGAAAAGCATGATGAATCCTGAACAGCAGGAGATGTTTGAAATGTACAGCATGATGTTTGAAAATGAAATGAATCAACCCGACACGGGCAGCAGGAAAGGAGACAATGACAATGAACGAATGGATGAACCACCCGTCAATGCAAAACATGGATCCAATGAAAATGGAGCTGATCCGCACAGCGGCAGCACAGACTCAGGGGAAGAGCGGGAAGTCTCTCGCACCTATCATGATGGCATTGATCACGAACGCGAATAAAAAAGGAATTCAGTTTACACCGGATGAATTCTCTCTGGTACTCTCCGTCCTAAAGGACGGAAAATCCAAGGAAGAACAGGACCAGATCGAGAATATGGTGCGGATGGTATCTTCTTATATGAAGAAATGACCTCCCTCTGATCATTACAAAATACAGCTATAAGCTCTGGCGGCATGCTTAGAATCCCTCTTCCTTTCTAAGCAGCCGCATCTCTCTTCGAAGCTTCGCCTTCTCAAAATCGTGCCGGTCCTCCTCCGTCTCCAGCAGAAGACGCGGCACCTCGGCAGGCTTATCGTTGGAATCCAGCGCCACCATTGTAAAAAACGCATTGTTGATCAATATCCTTTCGCCGTCCGCATCCTCTACATAGGTATCCACCTTCACTTCCATGGAGGTCCGCCCCACATACGTGATCTTCCCTTTGAGCACAATGACATCCCTCTGATAGGCTCCCTTTAAGAAGCGGAGATTATCCACCGAAACCGTCGTTATATTCATATGGGCATGACGCTTCGCCGCAAGCGCCGCAACTTCATCGATCCACTGCATCAGGATGCCTCCGAACAAACGTCCCGCCCCGTTCAAATGATTCGGACGGACCATATGGACTGTTTCCACAATGGATTCTGATACTTTTCTGCTTTCTACACTCATTTATATTATTTCCTTTCGTTATAGGTCTTTTTCTTTGTTTACCCTTTTCTTATAATATAGAATTTGATATACTTAATACAATGATGTTATAAATATTTCCATATAGAAAGATGAGGATTTTGAATATGCGCAAAAGAGACAAATCCGCAAAAACGCCTTCTGCTTTAAGAAACATCAAATTAACAATAGAATACGACGGCAGCCGTTACCAGGGCTGGACACGCCTGGGGAAAGACGAATCCAACAATACGGTCTCCAATAAGATCTTAGAAGTCATCAGAAAGATGACCGGAGAATCCGATACCGAACTGAACTGCGGATGCCGTACCGAGGTTGGCGTACATGCCTATGCGCAGGTCGCCAATTTCAAGACGGGATCCGATATGAAGCTTCTGGATATGAAGCATTACCTCAACCGATATCTTCCCATGGACATTGCGATCGTCCGGGTAGATGAGGTTCCTGACCGTTTCCATGCCCAACTGAACGCCACCTCCAAGACTTATGTGTACCGCATGACCATCGACGACGTACCCAGCGTGTTCGACCGCAAGTACACCTACCACTGTTTCAAGACGCCGGACAGGCAGCTGATGCAGCAGGCCGGCATTCTCCTGACCGGGACTCATGATTTCAAGAACTTCTCTTCCTCAAAGAAAAGCAAATCTACCGTAAGGCAGGTTTATGAGGTTGAGATCTACAGCGCCGCCCAGGAGATGCAGATAATGATCCATGCCGACGACTTTCTTCACAATATGGCACGGCTCATGGTAGGTACGCTGCTGGATATTGGATTCTACACCCGCCCCAAAGAAGACATCGACGATATCCTGGAGGGCAGCATGGATGCAAGCGCTCCCTGCGACCCCAAAGGGCTCTATCTTCAGGAGATCACCTACTGATCGTTTGTCTTCCTCAATTTGCAGATCACACAGGGACGCCGCATGGTATCCTGTCTGCGGCTGCCCTGTGTCTTTTCTTTCCGCATATTATAGCATCAAACCCCTCCCCTATCAAGCCAATACAAGATACAAATAAATACCCTAAAACTCAATAATTGTAAAAATTAGGTAATTTTTATAGTGAAACAGCCGATAAGTAAGTAAAGGAGTATTTTCGCATATTTGAATAACACACCATGAGAGGTAACGAATCTATGTCTGGCAGACAGGTAAAATTAAAACGCGCCGAAAACAGCAGCATCCTGTATCACTATACCAAGAGCAACGGCATCAACGGTATCATTAACCACAACTGCTTCTGGGCTACAAAGAGTGATTTTCTAAACGACCCCAATGAATTTTCTTACATCCGGGGAATCATAGAAGAGGTGTGCCGGGACACTATCAAAAGCCCGGCATTAAAGGAGATGTTTCTTGCGGATTCTATCTATTCTAAGCATGAAAAGCCCCGGGAATACTTCGTGCTTTCTTTCTCAAAATGCCGGGACAGCATCACCATGTGGTCGGAATTCGGCAGCAAGACCGGTTATAATATAGGCTTCCGAAGCGATGAGATCATCGCAAGAATCGAGGAAGCGGCCGAGATCGCCTACCACGGCCTTGTAGTTTACAATCCCAGACGGCAAAGGCAGTTAATCCAGAGAAATATCTGCAGTTATTTACCCAATCTGCTTCGGACGCCCCTTGAAGACGTCTTAGCGGCCGGCAGCAGGGACCGGCAGAACGTCAATTATCAGAAGGCGTGCCGCAAATTCCAAAAAACCGCTGAAGTTTATGCCATGTTCTTTAAACATGAAGGATTTGCTGAGGAAGAAGAATATCGGTTTGTATTCAAAAAGCAGAAAGATACGACGGTATATTTCCGTGCCAAGGACGGATTTATGCTTCCTTATATTGAGATCCCCTTAAGCGAAGGGCTTCTGCCTATTGAGGAGATCATGGTTGCACCGCAGAACCACATTGACCTTGCGAAAAAGGGAATGGAATATATGCTGCACACAAAAGGATATCAGGCAGATGTTGCCTTATCTAATATCAAGCTGAGATATTAGTACAAGAATTTTTAAGAAAAGGAGACAGCAAACGTGACTACTAAGAAAAATAACTCTCACAGCAAAAAGACCAGACGCAGCCTGAACGGGAGAATTTTAAAAAACACTACTCTTAATATTCTGATATTAGTTATCATATGCTGCGTGATCATGGCGCTCTCTATGCAGTCGTTAGCCAACAATATTCTTCTGGACAGCCTGCAGCCTATGGCAAGGCAGTCGTCCAAAACCGTGGAAGCCAATATTCATATGCTTGCAGACAGAATGATGACCATTGCAGGAGATTCACGCATGAGTTCGACAGGAACAGATAATGCTCGGCTTGATACCGCCGTAATCCGCAAAAACCGCAAAGAAGTGCTTATGGAAGCCGCTGAGATCTACGAGCTGCATACCATTGCCCTGTATGACCTGCAGGGCCGGCTGATACAGGGAATCGACGGTGCACCGGAGAATCTGGAGGATAACTTCTTCGCTCTTCTGAAAGAAACAGACAATCTGACCACCAGCTCTTCCACTATTTTTGACGGAAAGCTCGGCATCACCATGGGAATGCCGGTGAAGGAGAATCAGGAGACAGCCTTCTATGTAGTAGGAGTTTACAAATATGACGCACTTAACGACGTGATCAGCAGCATTAACCTGGGCAGACACGGAACCGCCTATATGGTGAACCGGGAAGGTCTCGTTACCGGACATCCTGACCAGTCATTGGTTCTGACCGAAAGCACACTGGCGCAGCTCAACGACGGCAACGACGAATCTCTGAGCCACGTAATGAGCGGCGAGACCGGCTCTGAAGAATACTCTATCGGCAATGAGAATATGCTGATGGCCTTTTCACCTATCCGCGGTACTCAGTGGTTCCTGGTCATTCAGATTCCCAAGTCCGACTATGACCACCTGATCAATGCGGCAATGATGGTTGCAATATTATCTACTCTGGCCGTATTGATTATATCCATTTTGGTAGTACTGCGTCTGTCACGCTCGATCTCCCGTCCGGTCAAAAGCGTTACGAACCGGATGGTTGCCCTCTCCGACGGTGATCTCCATACCGAGGTGACGCATGTCAATTCCAGGGATGAATTAGAGCTTATGACCCAGACTTTGGATGCTACCGTAGAAAGCGTCAACCGTTACATATCAGATATTCAGCAGGTATTAACCCAAATTGCTGACGGCAATCTAAAGGTCAGCGCCCAGGTAGATTATAAAGGAGACTTTGCCTTGATCCGAACAAGTCTCCACACGATCATACAGTCTATGAATGAAACTATCAAAGGCTTCCGGGCCGCTGCAACCCGCTTGGCTGCTATGTCAGAAGAATTGAACGGACAGTCCGGCCAGCTTCATCAGGCTTCTCTGGAACAGAACCAGTCCACCGAAGCTCTGATCCACGAAGTTTCCCACGTGAAGGAACGGCTGTCTGGCGTTACGGAAAGCAGTTCCCAGACCAGGGCTAAGACCGAAGAGATCGCACAATGCATTCAGGAAGCCAATTCACGGATGTCCTCTCTCACTAACGCGATGGATGATATCAGTTCCAACGCACAAGAGATCACTAAGATTGCCAAAGCGATCGAAGACATTGCCTTCCAGACCAACATTCTGGCGATCAATGCTTCCGTAGAGGCTGCCCGCGCCGGAGAAGCCGGAAAAGGATTCGCAGTTGTCGCAAATGAAGTGAAACAGTTGGCGGCTAAAAGCGCCGAGGCTGCACAGAACGCTACCGAGATGGTAACCAGCACCAAAGATATTATTCAGACCGGTGTGGAACTGACTGCAGATACTGCCGGCTCTTTCAGTGCTATTTCTTCTGTGTCTGACCAGATCAGTGCGATCTCCGATACGCTTGTAGCGGCAGTGAACAGCCAGCAGAATGCCCTGTCTCTCATGGACGAACGAATTGAAGCTATTTCAGAAATCGCCGACCGTAACCTTCAGAATGCCGGCGGCATGGAACAGGCCAGCGGATCACTGGCAAAAGAAGCCGAGAATCTTCAGGTACAAGTGGATAAATTTATTTTGAAGGGGGAAAATTAAAAATGAAACGATTACTGACATTTACACTGATTTTTCTGTTGCTTGTACTCCCTCTGACGGCATGCAGCGAGAAGACGGAGCTTCAAGACGGATATTATACGGCTCAGGCCAAAGATTTCAGTCACGGCTGGAAAGAATATATTACGATCATGGTGAAGGGCGGAAGTATCGTCTCTGTAGAATACAACGCTGAAAATGCCAGCGGTTTTATCAAAAGCTGGGATAATGCTTACATGCAGACAATGCTCCATTCTAACGGAACCTATCCCAATGAATATACCCGATATTATGCCAATCAACTTCTGGAGGGGCGCAGGGATGATGACATCGACGCATTATCCGGCGCTACATCCTCTTACGGCTCTTTCCAGAAATTATCAGAAGCCGTGCTGGAACAGGCCCGCAAGGGTGATTCGGATATCGTAGTTGTTGATACTTCTCATTAAATGGTACAAAATAGGCAAATGAAAGCAACAAATAATTTGCTTGAATCCTGCTATTAGATATGTTATATTATGAATAGAAAAGGAGTAACCGCCCACAAAGTGGTTGACCTCCTGGATATCTATGTAAGCCTACCCCGACCAACCAAGTACAAGGTAGGCTTATTTATTTTCGCTTGTTGTTCCTATCTATGTAGGCAAGCAATGCAACGAGAAACGAACCGCCTAAAGTAACACGATTACTCCTTATAAACAATATATCACATTTCTCAATACACACCAATACTGCCTTTTTGTAAATTTAAAAGTATATTTTAGGCTTTGCCTAGTAAAATTTAAGGCTGCCGCCGACAAATCTCGTCAACGACAGCCCTTATTTTACACTACTATTTACTGTTGTTTAAAATTTATCCACTTTAGCCAATCCTTATTCTATCACACTTCATATTAAAGGCAAATAATAGCAAATAATAGCGATAAATAATTTTCTTGAATCCTGCTGCCGAATATACTACATTATAGACAAAGGGAAAGCCATGCAAGCGGCTCTACCCACTAAATAGGTTTTTGTTTGCCTCTGTCTTTCATTGACATAGGCAAGCCGTCACTATTTGCGGTAGTGGCGGCTATTTCTTTTTACATAGCCTGTTATGCACATCTCCATAGATCCAAACTTAGGAGAAATCCAAACTTTTTGCAAAAAAGATTACAAATCCGGCTTTTTACTGCAAAAAAGTTTGGATTTTATTTTGATGATTTCAGTGTTTCAGTCCGCAGAAATCGGCCAATGAGCCACTGCTGTCTTTCCATTTTTTTGTGACATTCTTTTCCTTTTCACCTTCCAGTGTAGTCAGTGCTTTCCGTTTATCATCCGCTGTTATATCCAGATACCGCATGGTTGTATCCAGGCTTGCATGACCAAGGAGAAAGCTGATCTGTATGATGTTCATGCCATCCTCCAGCCAATGGGTGGCTTTGGCATGGCGGAACTGGTGGGCGTGGGTATTCAGCGGAACCTCCGGACATTTTTGTGGGCGTCCGCCGCATACATTTTTATCCGCTTATCAAGAGCATGCTCTGTCAGTTTCACATATTTCCCGCCTACACGGGAATAGAATAAATACACTTCCGGGTTTGCCTCTGATTCATGGAATGCTTTCAGATAGATCCGGATATGTTCAACAGCCCTTGGAAGAAGGTAAGCTGTCCGTATCTTGCCGCCTTTGCCGTGCAGGTCCACGTAAGGCTTGGCGACATCAAGGTATAAATGCAAGAGCCTGATGGACAGAACCTCATCAAGCCTTGCGGCAGTTGCATACAAAAGCGTCAGAAAAACCAGATCCCTTTTTCCTGTCCGGGTGGAAGGATCCGGCTCTGCCAGAATTGCGGCGACCGCTTCGCGGGTGAGCCCTTCCACTTTCTTTTTCCGGCACTTCTGGCGTTTGATGAGTTTTGCCTCCTGATACAGATATATGAGCCCGACATCTTTATTTCCCACGAATTCCAGAAATGCCCTCAGGGAGCCAAGCCGTATATTGCACGTTTCCGGGGAGCACTGCCTTGCATCCTTCGGCCAGACAATCCATTCCTCTATGGAAGCCCTCTCAAAACAACTCCTTCCAAGGCTGTCATGTGCGATCCCTTTTTCATCAAGGAATACGATATAAAGTGTCAGCGCATCCCGGTAAGATTTCAACGTATGTTTGCTGGATGTAAGAAACTGTGGGGCATAATCGTGGAGAAATTCAGAAATATACTCTGCCATGCGTGCGGCTGCCCTGTTATTCTTCTTCATAGGCCACCTCCGGTACGATGCTGTTGAAATTTTCCTCTGTTTTTTCCTGTATTATGCCCGCAAGCCCCGGAACGACAGAATAATAATACAGCATGGATTCCATGCAGCGGTGCCCCATTGACCTTGCCAGATAATGGAGCCGGTCATTAAATTCAAACACATCATCTTTCCAGCCGTTGATATTTGCGGTGGCATAATTATGCCGGAGATCATAAGCGACAGTGCCGCCCTTTTTACCGTTTGCTTTTTCCCACAGCAGGGAAAAGTTATAGGATACCCATGTGCGTGAGTAAGGATGCCCTCCCGGCGATTCAAAAAAGTATGTCCTTCCGGGGCTGAGCCTGTCCGCTGCCCTGTCATAGCGTTCCAGCAGTTCCGTCATGCTTGGGTGGAGGGCGACATAATGCTTGTCATAACCTTTTGATTTTTGGATATCCAGTATGCCCTGTGCAAAGTCAACGCCGCTCCGTGTTAAAAAGCGCGCCTCTGTTGTGCGGATCCCGCTGCTGTAAAGAAGACGGAAGAATACAGGGCACGTTATTTTCCTTAATTCAGAAGCATGGGACAGCCGCCCCCTGCAGGGGATGATTCGGTCGCATTCATGGAAAAACCGTTCCAGTTCTTCATGGCTGAACGCATGGGGGATTCGTCGTTTTTTATTCTGTTTCAGCGCTGGCGGCGCGAGGACATCCGTTTGCCCGCGTTTGCGGAGATACCCAATGAAAAGGCGGATGACCAGCGTCCGGGTGTAACAGGAATTCACATTTTCTGTTTTCCGCCTGGCACACCATATATCCACCATTTCCTGCCGGAGAGCCTCACCGGGGTAATGTTCGGTGCAGTAACGGTCAAAAAGCCTTATGTTCATGCCGAACACCGTCTCGTTCCATGCGCCGGATATCTTCCGGCTGTTTACAAAAGATTCCACGCTGGCTGAAAACCCTGAATGGTAAACGTTCATAATGGGATCACCTCCCCGCTTACGGGAAACGGCTCAATGCTGAGCGCGTATTCCCGGAGATGCTGTATGTCGGCAGAAAGATAGCAGTCAAGGGATTTGGGGGCAGTATGTCCAAGCGTTTCGCTGATCACTGACCGCGCAATGCCGTTCCCGGCAAGGGCTGATGCCACATGGTAGCGGAACAGGTGAGTTCCCTGGCGGTCGCCTTTGCCTTGGCGAATACCCGCAGCCCGGTAAATTTGGGGGACGGCGCTCCTAAGCCCATCCTCCGACAGCGGGCGGTATGGCCTTGTCATGCACAGGAAAACATAGGGTTCCCCTGATGAAGGGCGTTCCATAGTAACATAGTCATATATGGCGTTGTCAACTGCCACGGACATTGGAAGCGTCAGCCCGTTTGCGGTCTTCTACTGGACAATGCATATCTCTTCCTTTTCCCAGTCAAGATCCGAAAGCTTCATGCAGCAGATGTGGCACCCCCTGATCCCTGTAAAGAACAGCAGCATCCCGATAGCCCTGTTCCTCATGCAGAGTCCGGAACCGGGGTCGTCAAGAGCATTGCGGACCGCATCGGCTTCTTCAGGCTTAAGGTACTGGATGTTTTTTCTGCGCTAGCGGATGACAGGGATGTATGCAAGGATACGTCTGGCAGGTTCTGTATAGGTTCCCAGATCCGATTTGAATACCGAAGCCACCGTATCCCTGTATCCGCCGCTTAAAGGACTGCGCCCGTCTTCACGGATAAAATAAGAAATGACATCTTTTTCGTCTATGTCATTTAAAGATTCCCTGCCACGGTTCTGCATCGCCAAAAGAAAACTTGATGCGCTGAAAGAGGTTTTATAGATGGTGGATTCCTTTAACCCCCGCTTTTTTCCAGAATCCCTGTAAATGTCTATCAGTTCACGAAAGACAGGGTTGAGCTGCCAGTAAGCACCACGTCCCGCAGATGTTTCTGCATATACGTTTTGGGTTGCCGGTTCCTGAGCCAGGCCAGCATCGGTATTGTTTGTTTTTTCTAATTTCATGTGTTGATCACCTCCTGAATCCTATGGTAACGGATTCAGAAGGAATCAAAAATAAATCCTAAGTTTGGATTTTTCCACGGTGCTTGTCTTTTGCTCTTTGGTTCTTTTGATTCGGAATAGTGTGGTGCTGGCGGTCTATCTCTTGTTTTCGGTTGCTTGCTTCTTTACCGTACATGAGCATTCGCGCCAAGGTTGTCGTTGCCATAGCCCTCAAGCAGATTGATAACGCCCCACACGCCAAGGCCAGCGCGATAACCAGTACCTTCAAAGTGTCGATTGCGCTCGTAAAAAATGCCATAAATTACCTCCATAAATTTGTTGCGATTGGTTGACAGGGACAAAAAAGCCCGCCGGTTGAAAAGTCAATCGGCGGGTGCATCAGACGCGGGCGGCGCTTTGAGTTCACAGCTTTCAAAAACGTCGTCCGGTCGGACGGTCAATCTCCGGCTCAGATATTTTGCAATATTAAAAGCGTTCTTCTTGCTGGAATCCAGCAGGTATTTATATTGCGGATGTTTGGTAATGTCAAATTTGTCGCTGAAAAACGGCCTTACGCCCTGCACCTGCAAGATGCACTTGCCGCCGTCCATCACCGCCAATTCATCGGTTGACATCAGTTCTTTGCCACATTGTCAAGTGAAGAATTCATTCTTTTTGGCTTTTCGTGTATAGAATCTTGTAGACACCCTATAAATATGCTAAACTAAACACAGCAACAATCGAAATTTGGAGGAAACCTATATGGTTGATTTTATTGTTAATCTATTTGCGGCGATTGCTGATTTTTTTTATCACTTTTTGGGTAGACAATGTTATTGATAAGTTTGCCAAAAGAAATAAGTAAATCGAAATTTATAGAGAATGTAAGTAAGGAGTTTGGCAATGAAAAATCTTTTGAAAAGTAACCGATTTGCAGTTTTCATATTCTTAACTTTTTTAATTTATGTAATGTCCAATGGAGAATGGTGTATCCCGATTTTTGCATGGATTTATCCAATTTTGTTTCTATGTATGATTTATCTTAATCGTACTCGAAAAGTCTACCTTATAATTAGTTCAATATATGCCATTGGTTTTATTGTCCAGTTTTGGAGAGCCATTGGAATGGATATAAAGATATGTATAATAGTAGCAATCTTGCTGTCTTTTCTGAAAGTTTTACCATATATCTACTGGTCGAAATCAAAAATGAGATTTCAAGATACTATTATTTTTGCAAGTATAATGGTATCAATAGAGTATATCATTTATCTGATATACCCTGCATCGGGAGGGTTGTCTGACGCTTATACACAATACCAAAATCTATACCTGCTACAAATAGTAACGGTAACAGGGATTTACGGAATCACCTTTTTAATGTATTGGACGGCAGCAATGGTTATATGGATTTGGAACAATAAAAGCCAAAAAGAATACATCAGAAAATACATAATCGTATATGGTTCTGTAATTGGCTTGGTATTTGTCTATGGAGTTGTTATGTTTCATTTTGTAGGAAATTCAGATAAAAGTGTCAGGATCGCTGGAGTAACCGTTCCGGTTTCAGAGCTGTTAAATAATGATAAAGATGTATATTCTACATTTTATACCAATACATTTACTGATGAAAACATTACCAATACAAGGAAGAAACTATCATCAGTAGCTGATGAACTTTTCCTAAAAACAGAGCTGGAAGCACAAGCAGGGGCAAAGATTGTTTTTTGGTCTGAACTGAATGGAGCGGTTTTAAAACAAGATGAAGATATGCTTTTGCAACGAGCGTCGGATATGGCAAAACAGGAAGAAATTTATTTGATTGTTTCATTACTGGTGAAAACCCCTTACGAGGACTTAAAGGAAAATAAAACGGTAGCATTTAATCCACAAGGAGAACTAATATCAGAATATTTTAAGTATGGACGTTCAATCGGAGAATTGTGCCAAAAAGGAGATGGAATGCTAAAAAGTTTTGATACAGAATATGGTAGAATTGCGCCGTTTATATGTTCTGATATGGCATTTTTGTCTAAAATGCAGCAGGCAGGTAGAAATAATGTAGATATACTAATTGTTCCAGCTTCGGATTGGAAAGAAATGACATTATTAGCTGCAAAGACAGCGATTGTGCGTGGGGTTGAAAATGGAAGTAATATAATCAGACATACAAATAACGGAATGTCGATTGTTTCAAATGTTAAGGGCTGTGTGTTGGCACAGACCGATTACTTTCAGTCTGATACAAAGACATTATCAGCACAGGTTGCTATGAAAGGACGCTTTACTCTTTATTCGTATATTGGAAATCTATTTGTATATCTGTGTAATTTATATTTGTTAGGGAGTTTCATACTTCCTAAAATTAAACGATTAATTAATAGGTAGTTAAATTCCGGTTTGTCGGGCAAAAGAAATTTATGGAGGCATAGTATGAAGATAACTGATAGAGATATAGATAACGGAAAACCTTTTGATTGGGGGAAAACCTCTTTAGATTATGCAAAGTTCCGTGATATTTATCCAAAAGAATTTTATCAAAAAATTGTTGACCGCAAATTATGTATAGACGGACAATCTATCCTTGATGTTGGAACAGGGACAGGGGTTCTTCCCAGAAATATGTACCAGTATGGGGCGAAGTGGAGGGCTACCGATATTTCAGGAAATCAAATTGAACAAGCCAAAATCCTTTCAAAAGATATGGATATAGATTATTACGTTGTGCCAACAGAAGATATAAGTTTTTCAGATAATTCTTTTGATGTAATCACAGCTTGTCAATGTTTTTGGTATTTTAACCATGAAATTGTTATGCCTAAGTTTTATCGTATGCTTAAAAAAGAGGGAAAGATTCTTGTTTTATATATGGCATGGCTTCCATTTGAGGATAAAATTGCGGGAGCAAGTGAAAAACTTGTATTAAAATATAGTCCTAACTGGAGTGGTGCAGGAGAAACGATACATCAAATAGACATACCCGATTGCTATAAAGAAAACTTTGAACTTGTACATCACGAAGAATTTACTGTAAGAATACCATTCACCCATGAAAGCTGGAATGGAAGAATGAAAGCGTGTCGTGGAATTGGTGCTTCGCTTACCGAAAAAGAAATTTCTATGTGGGAACAAGAGCATAGAACACTCCTTGAACATATTGCGCCTAATGAATTTGATATTTTACATTATGGTGCTATTGCCGAACTAAAAAAGCGTTAAATTCCAGTTTGTTGATATAGTAGAGGTGTTAAGATGAAATTTGGAGCAGATAAAATAGAATATGAAAACGATAAAATTATCGTAACTGGAACTACAGAGATTGGAAAACTTAAAGGCGTGTGGAAATATAGGGAACAACCTGTTGTAAAGTATACATATTTCATCGAACTGTCATATGAGAAGTATGAAAGCTTTGTAGGACTTGTAGAGTGCAAAAGGGCATAAAATCCCCCTCCTCATGAAAAGGGGCTTTTTAAATGGGATACGATATGATACAATAAGCTACAGCAATCCAGTTTAGGCTGTAGCAGTTGCCACCGCAGGATCTTTTGGAGGACAATTTAGGGCATGACCCTGTTGGGAGCCGGAGATAAGTACCGGACTTCCATTTACAGATTCCTGTATTGGCTGGGATATATCTGCACTTCCTGAAGTGGATTGCTTTTCTTTTGCATCCTGGACAACAGGTGACTTGCTGCAGGTATCTGTCGTTTCTGTCTCCTTGCCACAGCACTGTGTCTCAATCAGGTGGATCGTGCTTTCATCAGCGCCCTGTTCTTTTAAGAAAGCGATGACATTGTTTAAATTCAGCCCTTTAGTTTTCTTGGTGTTTTGTATGGTATCTTCATAATCCACCGGGAGGAAATCTGCATCATCCCGGATCATATGGTAAATGGCCACAAGCATTTTTCTTGCGATAGCGATGATCGCTTTTTTGTGGCCCCGGCGCTTTTTCAGCGTTTCGTATTTACAATGGAAATAGGGATCTTTCCGCGTGCTTTTTGCAGCCGCAAGCGCACATTGGACGAGCAGGGGCTTCAGATAATGCCCGCCGTCCCCCGTCCTTGTGGACTTCTTCTTCCCTGCGCTTGCATTATTTGCCGGAGAGAGACCCGCCCAGCAGGAAAGAGCGGCATCATCCTTCCAAACGGACATGTCTGTCCCAATCTCACCCAGGATATACAGGGCGGATATGTCCGTGATACCTACCATCGTTACCAGATGGCGGATGATACGGAAGTATTTTTGACGGTAATATTCCAGTTTTTCATCAATCAACCGGATGCATTCATTCAGCTGCCCGAGATGTAGCTGGATGATGTTCAGTTTGTCGCGCTGGACTCCTATGAATTCATAGCCGTGGATGCTTTCAAGGATATCTTCGTTGGATGCCTGAACCCGGCGGTCCACCAGGTTCAGTATCTCCTCATCGCTGACCTGGTCCGGATCTGTCTCGATCAGATATTCCATGATGGCAGATGCAGATTTTCCAAAGGGATCGGAGAACACGCAGTCCAGCCTCACCTTGGATACAGTCATGGAATTTTGGAAACGGTTTTTCTCGGAAGTCCGCATGTAAGTAAGCTTCAGACGGTAGCGGCACAGTTCCCTCAAATCCCGGATGTCCGCTGGTGGGATGAAGGATGCCACGACAAGAATAGGTTCCCTCAGACCGGATGTGTTTCTTTTGTGTATTGCGTTTTTTTGATGCCATAGGGGCCTCCTTTCAGAAATGGAAGGGCTGAAAAAGAGACGCCGCAGTGACTGCTATCCCTGCGGGAACCCTTTAAGGACGGGTTTATTCATAAGTATACGGGCTTTAAAAGCGCCTATCATTTGTGCAAGAAGGATGGCGGCAACTGATAAATTTTCGGGCTCTGGATCTCCAGGCGTTACAACGTGCTCTGTAGTATGCTGGCATCTCTGAAAATAAAAATATACCCATTTAGTCTATATGGAAATATGGAATCGAGGCTTTCGTCATCATTTGTGCCGCCGCAGGCGGTATGGTAACAAATTTAAATCCTTTTCCTGTTACGCCTTTATATCAAAACTTGCCCCTGTCGGCGCAGATGTACCAGACGTAGCAGCTATAATTTTCTCCGTAACAGCTTTTATATCCGTACCCGTAGCACTTACGGTATATTCGCCCATTTCTGTCCTTGCTTCATTAGCCGCTTTTTTCTCTGCCCGCCTTTCCGCCGCCTTTTCTTCCTCGGCCTTTTTCTCCTTGCGCCTCTCGGCGGCCTTTTCTTCGGCTGCTTTCTTCTCTTTCGCCCTCCGTTCCGCATTTTCTTTTGCTATCTTCCCATCGGGGTCACTTGTTCCGGAGATTGCTACTGAAATATTCCCATTTGCATCAACACTGTAGCTGAGATTGGTCAGCGTTCCTCGGCAGCCTGCTACTGCACTTTTTGCACAATCCGGCAATGCCGCCAGATTTTCTTCCAGATATTTTGCTTTTTCTGGGTCGTTCATGCATTTCTTCAGGAAAGCACCCGATACGGATACCGTTGTCGGGACGCCCTGCATGGAGGTTGTACCCGAATTCATATAGCTGTACTTGCCTTGCAGATATTTGGAATAGTCATTGACATTGCTGTACCCTGTCTTGATCTGTTCCGTTTTTGTTCCACCGATTGTGGTTTTCAGTTCCACTGTGCTTGTTGTCACATTTCCTTCCTTTGCAGTATTTGTGTAGCCCTTCCCATAATCGCTGTAATTGTTTGTGATCTCCATTGACATAATAATCATCCTCCTTCTTATTTTACCTGCGGCCCCTCTGTCATTCAGGGCTGCTTATGCCCCCTTGTGGTAAGTCCGAGCATGATCTTCCTTACTTCAAAATGCCGCCGCTTCATATGGCATATCCACATTTTCCTATAATTCCAGACAGTCCCATATCAAATTAATCCATTGTCTGCCATGACGAAGTTCGCTTCATAAGCGGCATTTGCTGTTGCCACAGTCCCCGATTTTGCCAGAACGGAATCGGAATATACGGCCTCTTTTGCCCACTGTGACATCAGCCGCCTGTGTGCATCGCTTTTTTCCATCGCCGCTTTCGCGTTGGCTTCTTCCCGCACCCGTTTCTTTTCCTGCTCCTTTTTTATCTGCGCCTCCGTCCGTTTTTTCTGCTCAGTCCTGCGCTCCCAAAAACTGTCTTTTGCCCTGCCGTCAAACAGGCTTTTCCCGCTTCCGTTCTGGTAGCCTGCACTCCACATCTCTGCGTGGCACTCCTCTTTTGTCGCCCCGTAATAGATGGTGGAATAAGCCCCTCCGCAGACGCCTGCCCATCTGTCCGGCTGCGCCCATCCTGTCCGCAGGTCATTCAGCACCCACGCCTCATACTCCGGGTCATTCTTCATCGCCTCAAACCCTGCTTCTGAAATATGGATGGAAATGCTCTCCGACATACGGGTCGGGTGCATGGGAATCTGTGAAATCTTTTCATGAATATACTGCTTATACTCATCCATTGTCATGTCCTTTGTCGAAACAGTTCCAACCGTTTCTGTTGCAGTTGTACTTCTTTCCACCACCCTGTCACAAAAAGACGGGCTTTTAGATGCGTTTCCCTTTGCCTCATTGTTTTTCAAAAAATTGCTGTACGTCCTTGTCATGTAATTTACATTGATCGTGTTATTCATGGTTGCTCCTTTCCTGTAACAGCACTGTTACGCTGAACTCGTTTTTCTTGACTTTAATATCTACATTTCCCAGGTATTTCGCCGCCTCGCGCCTGACATTCGATAAGCCTATGCCGTGGAGCGGAGCCGGGCCTCCCGGTACATCCGGCGCTTTCGTGGAAACCGGGAGATTCGTGCTTTTATCAAATACCACCTCCCCATCAAAGGAATTCTTTACAGATATGAGAAAAAATCTGTTTTTCCTGATGCCGGAAAGGGAGATATACTTTTCCCCCGATGCCATCCTCCCACAGGCTTCCAGCGCATTCTGCAGCAGGTTATTTACAATGATTGCAATGTCATACGCATTATACCTGTCTGATGCCGGATACACGAAATCAGACCTGAACCGTATACCCTGCTTTTCTGCGGCTTTCTGCTTGTCATTCACGATTACATCCGTAACAGCGTTCCCTGTCCTGACGGACATCTCAAACACGTCCATGCTCTCGTCCATCCGGGCTATATACTGTTCCATTTCCTCATAACTGCCGCTCCCCGCCAGTCCCTTTATGTTTGTGAGATGGTTTTTCATCTCATGCTTCATCCGGCGTATCCCGTCATAGAACTGCTCCACTTCCCCTATCCGTTCCCTTATGGCCGCAAGCTGCTGCTGTTCCACGAAATACTTCTTTTTTTCCTCCTGCAGACCTACCATCTCCTGCCATGATGCCACCGTCACCATCATGCCTGCATAAAACAGGGCTGCTATCAGCGGCACCAGCCCGATAAATGCAGGGTACTGGTCATAAAGCGAGAAAAACACATTTTCCTTAACTGTAAAGAGCAGGCGGAAAATGATATTCCCAAACATGATGCCCACAACAGGCGTCAGGCACAGATAGCATAGTTCTTTTGTATGCAGTTCCGGCGGCCCCTTTTTCAGTTTTTTACTTAAGAACAGCAGCATGGCAGAAAGCAGTATGATCCTGAGTATCATGAATACGGAATACCCTGCTGCGACATTACGGTATATCATATTTTCATTGTCCAGCCCCTGCACGATTTTCCCATTGAAAAGATAATACAGGCTTTCCGTTATCAGCCTGCCCATATCCCTGGTACAAAAGAACAGTATGCCATACAAAAAAACCTGTTTTCTTTCCATGCACAGCCATCTGCTGCCTGCCATCAAAAGGAGGATCACAATCACCATGCACAGCCAGCCGGAAATGGAAACCGCTTCCCCCGCCACATACACCGTCCCATAGACCAGAAATACCGCAATGGTTTTTTGCAGCCTGTTCTTCCGTCCTGCCATATATGGACGGAAAAAAGCCGCCATACAGAACGCACATAAAACCGTTTCAGCTCCCGATGCTATATGCTGAAACAGCATAAAACCCATTTCGCTCAAATTTCCTCTCCCCCTTTACTGCACAAACTGCAGGTATGCCGCCGCAAAGTCCTCGTATCTTTTTGAAAGGGGCAGACTGATGCCACCAGTCAGCGTTACCTCTGTTTTATCATACCCCTCGACATAGGCGAGGTTGACGAGATACCCCCTGTGTATCCGGAAAAACTGCCCCTGCAGTTCTTCCTCCAGTCTCCCGATCTTCTCGTAATATTCCAGCTCCCCATCTTTGAGGTACAGCACCACCTTATGGTTGCGGCTCTCAATATAATAAATGTCTTGGAGCGGTACCGCCCTGCTTTCACTCCCGTACTGGATGACCAGCGTTTTCTTTTTCTGTTCCGCCTCAAATATGATCTGCGCCGCTGCCCGGCCAAAAACCTCGGCAAATCTCTGTTCATCAATAGGTTTCAGGAGGTATTGGAATGCCCCCACGTCAAAAGCGTCATAGACATATTTTTCATATCCCGTAACAAAAATAATGACCGGCTGACGCTCCAGCTCCATGCCCCTTATCCGCCTTGCCAGCTCCATCCCGTCCATACCGGGGCCATCTCCAGCAAGCTCTATATCTAAAAACAGCAGGTCATGCTCTGTTTGATCCAGCAAGTATTCGTCCGCAGACACATACTCTGCAATTTCACACTCCCTCCCCTGCTTCCTGACCAGAGAGGCTAAGTAGACCCTTATATTCTTTTCATCATCACAGATTGCAATTTTTATAAAATCCACCTCCTCCGGCTCTCACTTTTTATATCGTAAAAAACAGGAAATAGTCTAACGCCGATAGCGTGAATAGCGGATTTGACAGCGTGAATTCTTTTCCCTCCATCACACTAAAACGGCTAAAACGGCAAATGCTATTTATCCATTCGTCCGATATAGGGGAAACGCAAACTGCCGTGTAAGCATATTAACTCTGTTTTCCCCGCTTTCCAATAGGCAGACCGCCGCATATGGCAGTCTGCCATAGCGGCGGTTAGCTTTTGTCTTTGTATTTCAGATATTTCAGATTTTATGCCACTTGATGCTTACAGTATGAACGAACTGTCAAAAACAGAAACAGCGGAATTTCAACTGCGGCTGATACCAAAATGACGTATGGTGTCCAAAAACTCATACCTCCTATATGCAGGAAATTAAAATCGCAAAGCTGATAAAGAAAATTATTTTTCATACCTATGCCCGCTGATGGTAAAATCCCTCCAATCCATGTATCACCCAAAGCTCCATACGCAAATATGGGCAGAAACAGTATCACTATGGAAATCAACAACACCGTCAGGGAATCTCTGCATCTTGCAGATAAGAACAATGTGCAGCTAACGATTGCCAGTACTGAGAGAAGTCCTGCAAGTACCAAAATAATCTGTAGCTGCCCTAAATTTATATTTGGCAGATTTATAACCGAAAACAGCATCTGAAACGAAGTCTTCAGGCAGTCTGTGCCAAATGCAAGATTCAGGATTAACAGATGAATTGACATTCCCAAAATGAAAATAACTATGAATATGCAACAGACCGACAAAATCCGTGTAACAGCTAATTTCATGCGTCCGTATTTAGTACAGCGCAAAATACTGTCACTGCCGGTCTGATATTCATTGGCAAAAGCAGGAGAAGCAATGGCAACACAAAGGATTGATAAAACCAAAATATACAATGTTGTATAATCAAATGCATCCCTGCTCATACCGGGGTACAGGTAAAATGGCTGATCCACGTCTGCATACCTGCCTGCTGCAAACTGTCTGGCTGCCTCATATTCTTTCTGCTCAAGATTCATGGTATCGTCCAAATGAGAAACACATTTTTCATAAAAATACTGTTCCACCTCATCAGGATCAATATCCATCAAGTCTGCACCAATGCCAGTTTTTGGATCAGCAAAGGCTTCTATTAATCCCCTGAGCATAGGGCGGATAGCCATAATATTTTCAATATAAATGTCCAGTGGGACATCATTAAGTATACCGTATTCTTTTACATAGGATTGATATGTCCGCAGGGCTTCCGCCAACTTTTGCGGGGTAATGTTACCTGCTGTTTTTTCAAAGTAATCCCTCTTAAACTGGATTGCCGGCAATCCACCTAATTCTATGATTTTCCCATCTTCTCCCGGACGGTTAATTGATTCAAAGCTGATTGGCAGATATGCCATTACGATAGACATTAAAAGTGCAGCAGCAAGCAATGTCAAAGTACGGCGTGACTTCATAATCCGTTTTATTTCTAATCGGAATAATCGCATATTAATTTCCCTCCCCTTCCAGATTTTCCTGCGGAAAATACCAAAGATACAAGTCCTCAAGCCGGGGTAATGCAGCAACTGCCCCGGAAATTTCAGGTGTTTCAGATAAATACCGGATGGATACCTGCCCGTTATCTTCACTTCGCTGATTTATCACCCTGAGCCGCATTTCATAGCTGACTAAATCTTTTGCTGGTATGGTACAAGTCCACACTTTTCCTTCAATCTCCTTCACAAGCTCATCCGCCCGGCCTATGTCCACTATCTTTCCTGCTTTCATAATGGCGTTTTTCGTTGCAATGTACTCAATATCTGAAACAATATGAGTAGAAATCAACACAATTCTGTCATGTGAAAATTCGGAAATAAAGTTACGGAAACGTACCCGCTCTCCGGGATCAAGCCCTGCAGTTGGTTCATCCATCACAAGAATTTTCGGATCATTCAGCATAGCCTGTGCGATACCGACACGACGCTTCATGCCTCCTGACAGCTTTGCTATCTTTTTCCCTTTTACATCAGAAAGTGTAAGCACCTCCAAAAGATGATTCATTTTCTTTGTTGTTTCTCCTGCCGGAACATCTTTCAGGGCAGCTACATATTCCAGATAATCCCTTACTGTAAAATCACGGGAATACCCAAAGTCCTGCGGCAGAAAACCAAAGATATCCCGGTAGGCTTCTCCCATTTTGCGGATATCCGTACCATCATAACAGATCACCCCACTGGTAGGTGTCATAATGCCGGCAACCATACGCATGAGAGTAGTCTTCCCCGCACCATTAGCGCCAAGCAGTCCCCAAACCCCCGGCGTGAGGGTAAGACTGGCATCATCCACAGCCATTTTGTCTTTAAACTGTTTCGTTAAATGTTCAATTTTCAGTTCCATTACACAACTCCTTTTCCAATCCTGTTTCCAAGGGATTTATTCAACATCAAATCCCCCTGTCCAGTAAAAATTGTACCAAACAGGGGCATTTCAATCTCAAATTTTGGAATGGAATAATCCTAAGAATTTCCTAATACTTGGCTATGAAATGCTTTTTTTTGCATTTCATAGTATGGAACGTATATTTTCCTAATCAGAAACCGGGAGTGTAATTGTAAATGTGACTGTTTCCCCATTGCTCTGTGCCGTTATCTCACCACCATGCAGGCTGATAATCTCCTTTGCAATAGAAAGGCCAAGCCCCGCCCCGCCTGTGTCTGACAGCCGGGCCTCATCTAAACGGCTGAACTTCTCAAAAATATGCACTAGCTTATCTTCCGGGATTGTCTGTCCGTGGTTTCGGAATACTACGATAGCATTTCTTCCTTTCTTTTCTGCCGATATGCTGATCTCCGTATCCGGATAACTGTAAGCCGCCGCATTTTTCAAAAGGTTATTAAATACCCTTGCCAGCTTTTCCGGATCGCCTGTTACAACCAGCCCGTCCCCGGCAGAAACTCTGGCAGTGTTCCCCCTTGCAGACAAGGCAGGATACAGTTCATCTGTCACCTGGGATAAAAGGGCATATAAGTCAACCTGCATTTTTTTCAACTGCACTGCTGCCGTATGGTATCGCGTGATTTCAAATAACTCATTGATCAGCATTTCCAGACGTTCTGATTTTTCAAGGGCAATTCCCACATACTTGACTTTTTGCTCTGCCGGCATATCCGGGGCCTCGTCAAGCAGGCTCAAGTAGCCGATTACTGCCGTCAGCGGCGTGCGGATGTCATGGGCCAGGTACATGACCAGTTCGTTCTTTCTGTCTTCCGCTTCTTTTACAGCCTGATTACTAAGCAGTATGGACATTTTAATCTGGTTCATCTGCTTTTCCACTTCCCGGAGCGGTTCTGACAGCTCAATCGCAACGTTATTCTGTTCATATACCGTCTGTGCAGCATTTATCACCTCATCCAGATAATCCCAAGGTTTCCTCCAGTAATGGTAAAAAATAACGGACAGGCCAATGACAAGGTAAAAAAAATAAAGCACATCCAGCCGCAGATACAGCCATTCAGAAATCCGGTCTGCCGACTTTGGTAAAATGTATTCAAGCAACGGCATTACGGTAAGACCTGCTGCCGTATAAGCAGGCACAATAGCCAAAAGGCGGGTCCGCAATTTTTCCCTTGCCGGGAAACTCTGTTTTTTCATGAAACACCTCCATCAGTTTGCCATCAGAAGGACTGACAAACCGCCTGTTACCAATATTGTAACAACAACGGCGAAAACCACAATAACAGTTTCTGCCCGGTTTCTGCTCCGGAATATCCTAACGGCAGACCAATATATGCCAATCCCCGCCATCCCTCCACAGGTATTTGTTATGATGTCTGTTATGTCCGTCCCTCCGACTGCCAGAATATATTGAAGAACTTCTAAGATAAAACTGGTCATTAGAATAAGAAAAAACTTTACCCATAACCCCGGCTCTTTTTTCAGCATACATAAATAGATGCCATATGGGATAAATATCGCAACATTTTCCAATACCTCTTTCAACTGGAAACCCGTTCCAATCTCATTGTCATAATAAAACGGAATCAGATTGATACCCCTGATTCTGTCCAGCTCATGGATTGATAATTGCAGTTTGAACAATATAATCCATACCAACAGAATCAAATAAACAGCAAACAAAAATTGTACAAGACAGTTTAGACCCACCTTTTTCCTTTCTTCCATAAATATCTCCTTATCCGGGAACAAACAGGTTATATCTTATAACCCACTCCCCATACTGTTTTTATATATTTTGGTTTTTCTGCCGTATCTTTCAGTTTCTCCCTCAAATGGCGGACATGTACTGTAATCGTGCTGCTGTTCTTACTGTAATATTCATCTTCCCACACCCTATGGAACAGTTCTTCCAAAGTCACAACCATGCCCTGGTTTTCCAACAGAATGCGTAGGATGGAAAACTCCGTAGGTGTTAAAGATACAGCCTCCCCGCCAAGCTCACATTCATAGGTCTGCATATTAAGAACCAGCTTTTTATAAGTAAGGACTTTTGCAGGCTCATTTTGCGGCAGTATCGGGGTATACTTTTTATATCTCCGAAGCTGTGCCTTCACCCTGGCAATCAGTTCAAGGGGACGGAATGGTTTTGTCACATAATCATCCGCTCCCAGCGTCAGTCCTGTAATCTTATCCATTTCCTCATCTTTTGCCGTCAGCATGATCACAGGATAAGTATATTTTTCACGGATTTTCTGACAAAGGGTAAAACCATCGATATCAGGCAGCATGATATCAAGAATTGCGAGATCAGCTTCTTCATTTTCGATAAAAGCCAACGCTTCCCTTGCAGAATAATATTTATAAATGGTGTAATTTTCATTCATCAGATAAACTTCAAGCAGATCTGCAATATCCTTTTCATCATCAACAATCAAAATCCTTTCAGACATACAGGCCGCCTCCCTCTATGTTAAAACTATCTATTCCTATGAATTTATCATATTTTCTTTCAAAAATCCCAATAAAACGCATGAGATATTATTAAGATTCTCCTAATCCCGCCAAATATCCATCAATATATTTATTTCGCATCTTTCATCATTAGCCGCACAAACTCCATATCACATATCTACTGTTCGCCATTTCCTATTACTTCGGCAGAATACCGTTCCCACTAAAGCAAAACCATCCGCTGATTTATGCCATAAAAATTCTCTGTTTTTGTCCGATTGTGCGAAAGGGCTATTTTGTAAGAATGGAAAGCAAAAAGGAGCCATTGAACAGCCCCCTTTTCACACTTATTCCATCTCCCTAAACGTGTCGGCCATTCCCCCGACAAGGCTCCACTGGCGCTGCATATAAGATTTCAGATTTTCCGTGCTTTGCCTGTATGCCTCCCGGACTGTTTCCGGATCATAAAATTATGCTTTCTGCCACAGCAGCATACTGTCCTGAAATTCAGCCGACAATTTCCCGGTATCTTTCAGCCACGAAAGATAGGAACGCACCGTGCTTCCCACCAAAACATACTGCTCAAAGTTCATGGAAAGTCCATAGCCTTTGAACACTTCCTGTAAAATACGTTCAAAGCACTTTGGTTCTTCACAGATCGATAGAATCCGCTCCGCGATGCTCTGCACCTTATTCCTGTTGTAGCAAACAAGTTCCCTGATATCGGCAGACGCTTCCGCATGGGCAGAAACGAACATGGCGGCTTCCATTCCCTCCACCATATCCAGCGTTTTCAGATAGGCTCCCACATCATAAATGAAAGAAACAGCATACTTCTCCAACGTTTCCCGGCTGCTGATGCAGTCCGCAAGGAATACCACACCGTCCGGCATACGGAAACCGACCATGTCAAAGAAATGCCCCGGCAGAGGTATCACCTCAATCTCCTTCGGGAAACTTTCATCCGAAAAATACGTCACACTGCTCTCCTGCGCCATCAGGAACTTATGCCGCAAGTCCTTACACGGATAACCGCCGTAAAGGAAAGACGGCTCCAAGACCGGGTATTTTGTAAAAGCCGCTTCAATGCCGCCGGAATAGACCTTACACCCCATCTGCCCCTGCAGGTATTTGTTCCCGCCGATATGGTCTGCATTGGAGTGCGTATTCAGGATTGCCGTCAGGTGCCACCCGTTTTTATCCAGTATCTGCCTGACCTTCCTCCCCGCATCCTTGTCATTCCCGCTGTCAACCAGATAGACATTATCCCTGTCCGCAACATAGACGCCTATCTTTGCCGGACAGTTTATGTAATAGCATTTCTCACTGACTTGTACCAATTCATACATTTTTCGCTTCCTCCCTATTTGTTTCCACATACAAAACAAATCATAACATATTTCTTACCGTCCCTGCCATTTTTTTGTAAAATACCGGCAGGACAGACTGGCCATACTTATGAGAAAGCTCAATGGCCTGCAGAGCATGATTCCATAAAACCCGATATACCGCACCGAAACAAAGGCAAAGGCTGTACGGAACCCTAATTCAAGCATGGTATTAAAAACCGGGTATGCAATCTCCCCTGCCCCGCGCAGGAAATTCGTGAGCAGATAAAGGCTGACGCAGAAAGGGAATGTCAGGGAAACGATATGGAGGTAGCGCACCCCGATGCGGACAATTTCCCCTTCGTCTCCCACCAACAGGTACATGAACTGCGGCGAGGCAGCCCATATAACAGCCACCACCGCTGCCGCAAATACCACTGAAATCTTAAAACCGTCCCTTAACCCTTTACGGCATCTTTCAAAATTTTTAGCCCCCGCATTCTGTGCCGTGAAAACACTGAGCGAAGCCCCAAGATTGACTGCCGGGATAGTCAGTATCGTTTCAATCCTATATGCCGCTGCATAGGCCGATATTTCATTGATGCCAAACCGATTGATCACTCCCTGTATAAAGAACATACTGACAGCGGAGGCTCCATTCTGCACGATGCTTGTCACGCCAAGACGGAATACGGGCAGTACATACTTAAAGTCAGGCCGCTCCGCCAGTGCATTTTTATCCTCATACTTCGCAACCTAAAACTGCTTATCATTACGATTTTATAAGCCTTGCAATAGTAAAAATAAAATAGCTTTATGCCGCAGTGGGCATAGTAAAGCGTTCTCTCCACGGTGTGGGGAGATTGCCGATAAATGTACAGAGCAGTCCGTTGATCTGTTCATCCGAAGCTTTGAAATGCTGTTTCACACTCTGCAGCATGATGTCCAAAATGAGAATGATTGCACAGTCCATCATTTCATTTATGATATCCCGCTGTACCTCATAAAATAGTTCTTCCAGACTTCTGTTATCTGTATTTTGGAAACGCTCAATTGCCAGTATCATGTACCGTATTGCAACGATTACCATATGTGAAGTAATGGCATCATAGCTTGTACTGTGGCATTCCGTACGAAGTTTTAAATAGCTCTTTGACATTTTAAAATAGGTTTCAATTTTCCAGCGCATCGTGTACGCACGGAGGATTTTCTCTTCATCTAAGGTCATGTCAGTGCATACAAAGCATACCCAGTCCTTGCGGTTGCTGTGATTCCGTACGTAGACCAGTTTTGCCTTCATGGCATTCCCGGTACTGTCAGGAATGATAATATCTACAGACAGGAGGTATCTGGAACGCCCCCTGCGCTTTTTGTTCCTGCTGTAGATTTCTTTTACATTCAGTTTTTTCTCCTCGCCTGTTGCGGGATCTCTCCAGATATATTTCGTGCTGTTCTTTTTGATCATCGCTATGACATCTGTTCCTATCCCCTTGAGCGCAGCCAGCTGGGATGGACTGGAAAACCATGTGTCAAACAGGACATAATCGAATGGTATCCCTGCTTTGTGTGCCTGCTTTACCATATGTTGGACAACAAGGGTTCCCTTTGTTTTTGCCATTGCCCGGCGCTTTCCGCGTAGTGTACGGCAATCGATTCGGACATTGGGTCCAACCATTTGTTTCTCATCGCGCGTTGACAAAAGGGACTGTGCAAAAGGAATGAATGTCTCTCCATTTGTCCATCCACCAGTCATCATGCGGTATCCAAGACGGGTCTTATGATCATTATGGTCAAAAACCCTGGCACATAATTCGGTTCCCTTTCCGCCGGTCCGCGCATATAAAGAATCATCAAAAATCAGAGCATTGATATGTTTGTCTGTGGTCTGTGACTCTATATCTAAAATGACATTTTTTGCTGTTTCCAATTGCAGCCTTTCCCAGTTAGCTCCGGGAAGCTTATCAAAACGGTAAAATGTGTCTTGCTTATAATCCCGGAAGAATGTGTCCGTCTTAAACATCAGATACGCACTTGCAGGGGCAAAACACACGAGAAGTTTGTCGATAAGCAGATCCTTGGCACTCACAACTTTCTCAAGGACGGGTGATTGTTTCAGATCACCCAGCAGACGGGAAATCGGGTTATCAAAGTATGTCATCCCGCTGTTGACAAAAATGTCATCGACCATTTTTATGACACCACATTTCCTAAGAAGGGGACGACCAATGTACTTATCAAAAAAATTTTCAATACTATCTAAGAGTTGTTTGCTATTATCAAAGATTTCTGCTATGCTATTCATGGTATAAGCCTCCGTTTTTAAATGGTTTTCGGCTAATTCCATTATAACAAAAACAGAGTGCTTATACCTTTTTATTTTTGATTTTCTCTGTATTTTCAACTAACACAGCACAAATTCAGGTTGCGAAGTATGAGTTTATCTTTACGGCATAAATGGAAAACGGCCAGCCCTGCCGCTGCCGCCTGTGAAATCACCGTTGCAGATGCCGCCCCTCTTATTCCCAGCCGGAAGATTACAACGAGCACATAATCAAGCACCATATTCATAAGGCAGGAAACGGACATATCCCGTACCGGCGTCCGTGCGTCCCCTCCGGCCTTCGCCACCGCTGAGTAAAAGTTGTATGCTGACAGGAACGGGATTCCCAATGCCGTGATCCTCAAATACTCTGCCGCAGGGCGGGCAGCCGCCGCAGGAATACCCATCGCCCTGAAAATCCATCCCGCAGACAGAAAAAATATGCAGGCAAGACCGCCGCCGGTCAGGAATACCAGCGTCCGGATGGAACCCATGCAGCCCTGTACCTTTTCCCCTGAACCATACACCTGCGCCAGCAAAATCAGAATGCCGGAGGAAAGCCCCAGAATAATGCTGTTTATGACCAGCATGGGAACATATGAGTTTCCCACGGCAGCCAGAGCGTTTTTGCCTAATACATGCCCCACAACCGCCGTATCAAAAACATTGTAGAGGTTCTGCATGATATTCCCCGCAAACAGTGGGACGGAAAATTTCAGCAGCGCCTTAACGGGCTTTCCCTTTGTCATATCCATTTCCATAATTATTTTATCATCTTCGCCATCACGGGGCGCAGGGCAAGGCCAAGGGGAACCGCCACCACACAGGCTACAATGGCATTTACACTGGACACCACCGCTTTCTGCGTGACCGTCAGCATGACCGCTTCCAGGGACAGCCCCAATACAAACCTGTGTTCCATAAAACTCTTTGACAGGTAAAGGACCACATAGGCAAAAGCGCCCGCAATGCCGCCGGCCACATACCGCTGTTTCAGATGTGCCGGGCTGCCGGAGGTTATCTTCCCGCATATCCATGCCATGACAAATTTGAAGATAAAGGTAAAAGGCGCAGAGGCAATATAGGCCGGGTTCGTCAGGTCAAAGAACATGGAGCCGATTCCAGCCGCAAGCCCGCCCTGCAGGGGTCCCAAAAGCATACCGGATAACAGGCACATGACGTTCCCCATATGTAACCTTGTGTTGTCTATCGCCGTGGGGATGGGAACCTGCAGAAAGGCCGATGCCACATACACTGCCGCCGCCATGATTCCAATCCGGGCGATCTCCCTTATCGTGATTTTCTTCATAACTGTTTTCCTCCTCATTTTCAAATGGATTGTTTCTTACGCAACCCACAGCTCTGACGCTTAAAAAAAATTAATAAAAAAACCTCCCATTTTATGGGAAGATGCGCGATAATAGAAGTAACCAGACAACTATTTTTTCGCACCACCATAAAAGAGAGGAGGTTTTACTATGAAGCAAGAATAAAAATCAGAAGAAAAGAGGTTAGGGAACACCTGGAACAGTTGAACCTTGCATGTGAATTAGCCAAGCTAATCCGGCATTTTTTCCCAGATCTTTTACCCCTGTTAAAACAGATTCCAGATCCCAGAAACCAGAGCTATATTACCTATCCTGCTGTGTTACTTCTTATGACCCGTATCCTTTCTTCTCTATTTTACATCAGCAGTATGAGGAAAACAAGTGAAGAATTCAATTCCAGTGAAATGATCAAAAACATCTGGCATCTATCCGGGGAGGAACAGACCGTGGAGGAGCTTCCCTACTGGGAAACCATCAACCGGTATCTGGAAAAAGTAGATCCGGAAAAATTGCAGGACATCTTAAACCGCCTTTGCAGCAGGCTTCTTTGCAGCCGGGCTTTTGAAAATATGCGAATCAGGGGCAAGTACTGGCAGGTGATCATAGATGGAACGCAGCTTTGCAGCAGCCGGAGGGAACTGGATGGGAAAAGCCTGCACCGGACCCATAACAAGGGGACGGAAAAAGAGTATCAGGAGAACTATTATTATGTGCTGGAAGCAAAGCTGGTACTGCATCCGAAAATCCTGATCAGTATTCAGACGGAATTTGTGGATAATGAAGAGGGAAAAGAAATGGAGAAACAGGACTGTGAAAGGAAGGCCTGCTGGCGTTTAATGGAAAAGCTGAAAAAAGCGTTTCCAAGGTTGCCGATCTGCCTGTGCGGGGACAGTCTGTATGCCTGTGAAGGTTTCTTTGAGAGATGCAAAGGAAAAAACTGGCGGTATATCCTGCGGTATAAGGAGGGGAGCATCCCGAGCATTGGGGAAGAATACAGAGAACTGAAAGAAATGGAGAAGAATTACCAGGAGCGCGAAACACAGACTGGGAAGGAATGGTATGATTACGTGACAGATATAGATTATAAAGGACATCAGGTAAATCTGGCAGAGTATGGAGAAAGCGGGGAGCATATCTGCAAAAAGGGCAGGAAAAAGGGAAAAGCAGAAACGATCCGGAAAGAATTCTGGTTTCTCACAGATCTGCCAATCACCAGAAAAAATGTGGCAGGACTGGTGGAGCGCGGAAGGATGAGATGGAGAATCGAGAATGATGGGTTTAACGCGCAGAAAAGGCAGGGATACCATCTGGAACACCAGTACAGCAGGAATTATCAGGCACTGAAAAACCATTATTATCTGATCCAGATCGGGCACATGATCAGCCAGATCATGGAGGCTTGGGAAAAAATATGGAAAAAGGTAAAGCAGAGTAGGGAGCAAAAGCACAGGAGGATACTGGAATCCATGAAAGAGACTCCATTGAGAGAATACAAGGAAGATGTTCCTGCTGTAGATTTCTTTTACATTCAGTTTTTTCTCCTCGCCTGTTGCGGGATCTCTCCAGATATATTTCGTGCTGTTCTTTTTGATCATCGCTATGACATCTGTTCCTATCCCCTTGAGCGCAGCCAGCTGGGATGGACTGGAAAACCATGTGTCAAACAGGACATAATCGAATGGTATCCCTGCTTTGTGTGCCTGCTTTACCATATGTTGGACAACAAGGGTTCCCTTTGTTTTTGCCATTGCCCGGCGCTTTCCGCGTAGTGTACGGCAATCGATTCGGACATTGGGTCCAACCATTTGTTTCTCATCGCGCGTTGACAAAAGGGACTGTGCAAAAGGAATGAATGTCTCTCCATTTGTCCATCCACCAGTCATCATGCGGTATCCAAGACGGGTCTTATGATCATTATGGTCAAAAACCCTGGCACATAATTCGGTTCCCTTTCCGCCGGTCCGCGCATATAAAGAATCATCAAAAATCAGAGCATTGATATGTTTGTCTGTGGTCTGTGACTCTATATCTAAAATGACATTTTTTGCTGTTTCCAATTGCAGCCTTTCCCAGTTAGCTCCGGGAAGCTTATCAAAACGGTAAAATGTGTCTTGCTTATAATCCCGGAAGAATGTGTCCGTCTTAAACATCAGATACGCACTTGCAGGGGCAAAACACACGAGAAGTTTGTCGATAAGCAGATCCTTGGCACTCACAACTTTCTCAAGGACGGGTGATTGTTTCAGATCACCCAGCAGACGGGAAATCGGGTTATCAAAGTATGTCATCCCGCTGTTGACAAAAATGTCATCGACCATTTTTATGACACCACATTTCCTAAGAAGGGGACGACCAATGTACTTATCAAAAAAATTTTCAATACTATCTAAGAGTTGTTTGCTATTATCAAAGATTTCTGCTATGCTATTCATGGTATAAGCCTCCGTTTTTTAATGGTTTTCGGCTAATTCCATTATAACAAAAACAGAGTGCTTATACCTTTTTATTTTTGATTTTCTCTGTATTTTCAACTAACACAGCACAAATTCAGGTTGCGAAGTATGAGTAAATTTTCACCTTCCTTTCTTTGATATCTTTGTCTACCGCTTGCTAAAGGCGGTTTATGGCATACACCCTAACGGGCGCACAATGGTTTCTTTTCCCAGGGCGGCGGCTAACTCCTTTAAGGTGGTGGGTTCCTTGCCGCCCAGAAAGATGGAAGTGTCCATATTTCCGATGATGGTGTCGGCATTGTCCTTGTAAATGGCCTTTAACTGGGACTGCGCCTGCAATACCAGACAGGCGAAAATCTCCCGGCTTCGGATGGTGGCTACCAACTTTGGAATCTGCCCGATGTTGGCGCACTCGTCAATCAGGCAGCGCACATGGACAGGGAACCTGCCGCCGTACACATCGTCCGCTTTTTCACAGAGCAGATTAAACAGCTTGGTGTAGCACATGGAAATCAGGAAGTTAAAGCTGTCATCGGTATCGCTCATAATGAGAAATAAGGCGGTTTTTTTGTCCCCCAGGGTGTCCAGTTCCAGCTCGTCATAGGCTGTGACCTCCCGCAGCTCGGCAATATCGAATACCGCCAGCCGCGCGCCGCAGGAAATCAGAATCGACTTCGCGGTTTTGCCAGAAACGTTTTGTAAAGGACTTTTTAATCAAGTTCACAGAAAATTTACATTTCAGGGCAAAAAAAATAAGGCCGGGAACCTGTTTTTAGATTCCCGACCTATGGTCTTACTATGCTGTCCGTTCTGCTTTCAATTTTTTTACTTCGTCAAGAGGAAGTTCTGCATATTCCGCAATTTTTTCAAGTGTCAAAATCCCATCTGCCAACATTCTCTTTGCGGAATTGATTGCTCCTTCTTTTAATGTCTGATTCCTCATATCTTCCATAGCACGGCACATAATCTCGATTCCCTCCTTGCTCTCTTTGAAAAATCTCACCCTGTCCGCCAGTGTCCCATAGTACATATCCGCTGCGTCTGTGCAGGAGAAGTCATACATTAACTTCCCGATCGGCGTATCGCTGCGGTAAGCGCCGTTTACATACAGTATGTGCGAACCGTCCTCAAATCTTTCCCCGGTTCCTAAAAAGCACCGCTCAACCGGATAGAGCGGCAGCCCTTTTCCCATTACGTCATTTTCTGTGATAAAGATTACCCACGTTTCCGGCAGCTTGTCGAAGTCCTCGCCTTTCTTCAAAAGGTTTGCGTCCATCATGCTGCTGTTGTACCTTGCCCTTTTTCTCCCGGCTCCTTTGTCGGAGCGCTGTACCTCCACATTCAGTTTCGCCCCTGTGCTGTCCGTAGCCAGGATATCCAGCCTTACTGAACGGTTCAGCAGATTCTCCACAAATACCTGGGTGCGAACGTCCAGTACTTTTAAATCCGGCTTTTCCAGTACAATCTGCAATACCTGTTCTATGCTTGCCGTATCTCCCTCAAAACACTTTGTGAGGAAGTCATCATCAAGCAGGCGAAAGCCTCTTAGCCTCTGTAAATCTTCCTGATGTTTCTGGTCTATCTGTTCCGTCACTGTCAATCTTCCCACCTGCTTTCCCTTCTGTTTTCGTATCTCCATACTACCATATACCTCCTGATTTTACAAGCCGGGAGCCAGCGCATTTCTGATTCCCGGCCTGTTTCCGTTATCGCTTTTTTACATCTACTGTATCTCATTTTTCAGCATACGCTTGATTTTGTCGCTCATGGTTTCCCTGCTGGTCTTGCTGAAATGAATCCTCACAATGTAGGTCGTCCGGCCAATCTTCTTCACCAGTGCGGAAGCGTCCTTAGCCGGTGCTGTGGTGGTAGTGTTCTCTGTAATTTTCTCGCTGCCCATAAATTCTCCTTTTCATGCAATCAGTTTATGTTATCCCTTCTTCACAATCTCTTTCGCCGCCGCTTTGGTCGCCCTGGCTCCTTCCTCCCGGAAATTCTTTCCAGAAAAGAGAACCGGCGCACACCGTTCCAGTATGCGGTCATAAATCCTTGCGTGGGCAAGGTCTGGCGGGTTCTTGATTTCTTCCAGTTTCAGGTTTGTCGTGACAATCAGCGGCTTCTTACTCCGATACCGGCTGTCAATGACGGTAAACATCTGCTCCATGGCATACTCGGTATTCCTTTCCACCCCTAAATCGTCAATGATAAGCAGGCTGTAATCGTCCAGATTGGCGATAAAGGCCGCCCTGTCCTCGGCAAACATGCCGGTCAGCCGGTTCAGGATAGACGGGAAATTTGTCATCAGAACCGGCACGTCACGGTCAAGCAGGGCATTGGCGATACAGCCGGCAAAAAAGGATTTCCCGGTTCCCACGTCACCAAAGAGCAGAAGGCCGGTATTGTCCCGGTATGCCTCCTTCCAATGCTCCACATAGGCGTGTGCCTTCTCCATGACGGGATTCTGGCCGTTATCATTGGCAAAAGTGTAATCATAAAGGTATCTGTCCTGAAGCCCCTGTGCCTTCCGGCGTTTGATACGCTCCATGCGTTCCTTCTGTTCCTCCATGGCTTTCCGTTCCGCCTGCGCCTTTTGCTGGCAGGGGCAGAGGCCGCGGGGCATGAAATAGCCGGAGCCTCCGAACCTGGGCACAACAGTCTGGCGGCTGCCACGGCATTTCTTACAGTGGATAAGCCCGTCAGCCGGTTCTATGTATTCGTCCCCGGCAAGTTCCATATCCCCGGCGGCCCGGTCAATGGCCGCCCGGACTTCTGCGGTAATCTCTATCATATGGTTTCTCCTTCCTCTACGCTGTAATCCCGGTTCCGGGCAGGCGGTCCCTCTTTCTTTTTGTCGGCGTTCGCCCAGCGCCGGATTGTGGCGGCATGGTTTTTATATCCTTTTCCACTGGATTCCATATACTCGGACAGCCGCTCAATATACTGTTCCCAGAGGGTGGGGAGTTCCGTCTGGAGTTCTGCCAGTTCTGCAGAAGATAGAAATACATTCCGGTATCTCCCATAGGCGTGTGCCATATCTCCCTCTCTATTCTCTATACTCTTATCTCTAATCTCTTTATCTCTATACCCTGAATCCGTGAACTTCGTTTAAAGTAATACTTTGGCATGCTTCTAAAATTCAATATCTTGATATATATCGGCTAAGATATGGCGCTCACCGAATAGGTGGATAATTATTGCCTTTTTTCCGCTGTCGGTGTATAATGATATCATCATCTTATACACACGGAGGCCAACTAAAATGAGCATGAAAGAACATGTTATGTTTGCATATAACACCATAAAGTATACATTCAGCAATTCCAGGATTACACCCTATGGCGGTCTGCTGATTCCAGGACAGATGTTAAAAGCTGTTGATTTTGACACGAAAATTGACAAATATTCTTCGCCATCCAAGGAATATAAGAACAGTGATGTACTAAAGGCCATGCTTATCGGTATACTCTGTGGGAACGCTGACTTCGAATCCATCCATGAAACCGATGATGACCCTGAGTTTTTCTGCAATGCTTTCCATATGCGCCATATCCCATCGGAGCCAACCATGCGGCAGCGTATGGACGAAATCGGCGCCAGTATGCAGGGTGCGCTGCGTCAGATCAATGTGGATCTGTTCAAAAAGTTTGGCGTGGAACCGTCTGCATTGGAAAATGGCTATATACCAATCGACATCGACGTGAGCCCTTTCCTTGATGAGAAATGCAATAAGGAAGGCATTTCGAGAACTTATAAAAAGAAGGATGGCTATGCGCCTATCTTCGCCTACATTGGGACAGAAGGATACCTTATTGCATGCGAACTACGGGAGGGAAAACAGCACTGCCAGAAAGGGACACCAAACTTTCTGGTCGAAGTATTAAAACTTGCCCGTCAGATTACGGACAAACCACTCTTGATTCGTCTCGACTCCGGAAACGATTCTGCGGATAATATCGGCATTTTCATGGAAGAGTGTTTCCGGGGGGACAGGGTGCATTTCATCATTAAGCGCAACATCCGCAAGGAGAATCCGCAGGAGTGGCTGGACAAAGTAGGCGGTGTATGCACAAATGTAAAGTCTTCACGGGAAGGGAAAAAGGAATACATTGGGCAGACATTCCGGGACGTATCTTATAATGTACCTGATGCCAGTTCAAAATCCGGCCATAGCAGGAAGACCGTTGGAATCCGAACCATTTACGATATAACAGAGCGTGCCTGTGACCATGATGGGCAGTACTATATCAGCCCTAAAATTGACTGTGATATGTACTCCGTCAATGTAGATTTTTCGGACGAAGACATCATAGAGCTTTACCATAAACATGGAGAAATGGAACAGTACCACAGTGAAATCAAGACGGACTTATGTGCAGAGCAGTTTCCATCTGGAAAGTTCGAAACAAACGAACTTGTCCTGGAACTGATCCAGCTGGCCTACAATCTCCTGCGGATGATTGGACAGGCATCACTTAGGATCAGCGATATCCCCATGAAAAGACCCGTAAACCGCCGGAGGCTACGCACGGTAGTTGAACGGATCATCATGACCCCCGGGGTTGTGACAAAGCATGCAAGGCAGGTGAGACTTGATCTGGGGCGGAGTAATCCCTGGAGGAACGCAGCTTCACAAATAAGCAGGATATTCCAAGCTGCAAAATAAACGAAAGATATCCTACATTTTCCTTGCCATTGGAATGGTTCGATGAGCCTTAGTTAAGGTATGGCAATTTTAGAGAAATTTTACCTAAGTGGCTGGATAGTAGTTTGATTCAAAGTGTATGATTATCGAAAACAATATTTTATTGGCATGAAATTGGTACAAAGAGTGCCTCATATTTCTTATTTACCGATTTCATTTTATTTTTAGGTTAGGTTCACGGATTCAGGAACTATTTTATTATCTATAACTTTAATATTGACATCTTTACCAAATGCACTTTTACCAACCCATTTCCAAAAAAGTATGCTTCCATAATCCTCACATTCTCCTTTTTCTTTACTCAATGGTAACTCGTCCATTGCAACAACCAATTTATTTCTTTTCAATTTTTCTAATCAACTTCTTTCCTTTTCTTAACTTAAAATAAAAACACCACGAAATAATTGATAGTACTATTATAATAATATTCATTCCAAGTAAAAACAGTTTTACTGATACTTGATCAAACATAATCCCCATCCCCCCGTAACATATTGCAGTTATACCTGTGCGTACCATGGAAACAATTGATAGCATAGTGGCCCTATATTCGGAAATAATGTAATCCTGAATAATGCTATCTGCAACGGTAAATATGATTTCAGGAACAAAACAAGCAATAATCGATATGACTAAAAAAGCTCCTTTATTAGACACGACAACAAGTGCAAATAATATAATGCTTTGCAGTATCAAACCATAAATGAACATCTGCTTTCGATTAATTATCTTCAATATATAATTAACCAAAATATATGCTACAGAATTTATAAAGTATGATGCAGAAAAAAAGGCTCCAATTATAGCAACACTAATTCCAACTTTTGAAAATATTAACTGATTCATGTTATAATATCCACAAAAGATTCCATCGCAAATGCTAAAACCTAAAATAAATATCAAAAACACTATTTGGGGATCATATTTAATAAGTTTTTTCCACCGATTAATATGTTTCTGCTCATCACCTTTATTTAATAATAAATTCTTTCTTCCTTGGGTTGTTATTTTCCCCAACATTAACACAGAGATAAACATTGCTAACGCTTGGATATAATAAACCATTTCCCATGAATATTTTGCAATAACACCACCTGCAAAAATCATAATTCCCATTGTCATTGATTGAATTGCAAGTAATTTTGAATTGACTGATAAATATTCTTTTTGTTCTTCTTTTTCTTCTAATATTTCATATAAAAGCGCACTGTCACTTCCTGATATAAAAGTATACGCAACACCCTCAACACCACCCATTACAATTAATATAATATGATTATGAGTATTTGCCATTATAATAGCATGTAGCGTCAACAATACACATCCTAATATCACTGAATTTCTCGTACCTATTTTATCTCCCAAAACACCTGTAGGAACTTCACAAAATGCAGTCATAGCATTAAGAATTATCGAATATATTGCTATTTCGCTGGCCGTCAATCCCCTATATGATAGATATAGCAAAAAAATTCCTCTTGTTAAAACAAATGAACTGATAAAAGCATATAACCCATAATACACCTTATTTTTGTTACTATTTTTCATTTTACTTTTTACTTACAATCTTTGTCGGAATTTCATTCTCTTTTTCCCATTCAAGATAATTATCTTTATTCTGTTTGAATTTTTTATATATTTTTTGAACTGGATAGTTATATTCAAAACTATATTCTGAAACATCATTATTTAAAATATAATTTAAATCCATTTCATAACGAATCATATCACATTCTACTGGCGACAAGGATTTTTTCTCCCTTTCATAAAAATATGAAATGGCTTCTTCAGCAGAGCAGAAATTTCCCAAGTTTTCAAACACTTCACATATATCTTTATTTTTCATCTTGAATAGTAAGTATGTTGACATATGGTAATTATATAACATTGGAAAATATATAGAAGCACATTTTATATAATATAATACATCATAATTGAGATTTTGTATAGTATATAAATGATTAAAATATAAGGGTGTGTAAAATAATCTGTGTAAATCATCACAGATTATTCGACACATCCATTTTTGTATAATGGATAATGAATTCGACAATACTGTGATTAGTTGGAAAAAATTGGTAGAAAAATTTTAGGAGGAAACAACTATGTCACAGAAAATTGACTATCAGGCAGAAATAGCAAAATGCAACACGATGGAAGATATTACAGGTCCGAATGGGTTGATACAGAAAGTAATAAAGGATGCCGTGGAGCAGATACTCCGTAAGGAAGTAAATGAGTATATTGCGGATGCAAAGGAGAATGGAAACAGGGTATCTAAAAATGGAAGCAGCTCTAAAACAATCAAAACAGCTTATGGAAAGATTGGAATTGACGTGCCGCGGACACGGGAACCAGGGTTTGAGCCGGAGATCATAAAGAACCGTACAGTCGTTGAAGAAGGGCTGGAATCCCAAATCATTTCTATGTATGCAAAAGGGATGTCTGTACGGGATATCTCGGAACATGTACAATCCCTTTATGGGATAGAACTCTCGGCCGGTTCCATTTCCAATATCACGGATAAAGTAATGGAAGAAGCAAAAGAATGGTACTGCAGGACACTGGATTCTTTTTATCCTGTCGTATTTCTGGACGCAGTACATTTTAAGGTACGTGAAGATGGGCGGATCATAACAAAAGCAGCTTATGTGGCATTGGGAATCAATGGAGACGGTTATAAAGATATCCTTGGGATATGGATTGGGGAAAATGAGGGTGCCAAATTCTGGTTAAAAGTATGCAATGAATTGAAAAACAGAGGCGTTTCTGATATTTTGATTGCATGTGTGGATGGTTTAAAAGGTTTCCCGGATGCGATCCATACGGTATTTCCGGAAACAAGGATCCAATTATGTATCATCCACCAGATCCGCAATACGCTAAAATATATTGCTTATAAAGACCAGAAAGCATTTATGAGAGATTTAAAGCGCGTATATGGGGCGGAGAGTGAAGAAATCGCGATGCGGAATCTGGAGAGTATGATGGATAGCTGGAAAAAGTATGCCGTCGTCCTGGATAACTGGCTTGATAAGTGGGAGCACCTCTCCACCTATTTCTGCTATGGCCATCAGATCCGCAAATTAATCTATACCACCAACACCGTAGAAGGTTTTAACCGGCAGCTGCGCAAAGTTACAAAGAGCAAAGCACTCTTTCCAAATGACGAGGCATTAAGAAAAACAATTTATTTGTCTACCAGGGACATTATTAAGAAATGGTCCATGCCGTACCGTGACTGGGGAGAGACCTATGGACAGTTTGTGATTGAATTCGGCGACAGGGCCAGGATTGCCTAAAGCGTAGAAACAGAAACGTATCCGGCTGTAAATGACAGCAGTGCTGCCCTTTATCCCTTGACTGCCTCAATGCCGCCTGTATGGTTCTTATGCATAGGCATTTCATGCATAAGAACCATACAGGCGGCAATAACTAAAGTGAGGGATAAGGCAATCAGAGAGGTGTATAGAATGCGGATCAGTAAGGAACGAAAACGATTTCTGAAACAAGAATTAAAGGAATATGAAAAAATAACGCCTATGACCGAAGAAGAACGCAGGGAGCTCCATAAATGGATAGAAGCAGGATATAGTGTACATGAGAATACATGCTGCGCTGTTGGCGATGGGAACAGTCCGATTGACTTTCTTGACATATACAGAGAGGAAGAAGCATTGCGTAAAGCGACAGCCGGCATGGGGAATGAAGAAGCAAGAAAATACGTATTGGATTACTATGGATGGACGGAGGAAGAAAACGAGCAAAAAGAATACACTGTTGAAGCACTAAAAGAGAGGGTACGGGAACTGGAAAGGGAACTATTCCACCTGGAGGAATTCATAGGACAGAAAGGCTTTTGGGAAGAATCACAGAAATATATTGATGAATATGGAGGAGAACCTATTCCCTTTGAAATCAAATGATAGGAAAAGAAGGGAATACCATAAAGCCCCCACCTATTGGGGGTAATAGTTTATAAGCAGAATAGAGAATGAACCTGAAAACCAGCAGTAAAGTAAAGGAAATAATACAATGACACATCAATCTTCCAGGGCGTATGCCTGTGTAGCCTACCGGATCATGGAATACGAAGGACAGGAAATGTCTGAAGAATATTTAAGCATACTGATGGAGATGCTGTATGATTTTTATACGGAAAATGAAATCAAAAAAGTCTATCTGGATAACGTCCGGCTGGATGCCTATGAAACATTGCTAAGGGATGGGAAATAAAAGAAAAATAAAATAAAATGAATAGTATCACCAGAAAATGGCAATACTATTCATATAAAGAAATCGAAAATAGCGTCGAAAAATAACGGTAATTGTAAAAAAATCGGCACTGGGAATTGATTTTAGAAATGTCGAAAAAACAAGATTTTACATACCAATTTACGACAATACACAGTTTATTTTACAGTCTCAAATATAAAACTGGCATATTATCAACATCAAACCCAACACTTTTTAATTCCGAATAAATATGATCATCTTTTACCATCACGCACTCATCTAAATTTACATTATGAAACACTTCTGACCCAGGCTCTGGACTCATAAACGAATAAGAAATTCGAACATTGAAACTTATCCAAGACAATTCTGCCACAAGTCTAATTGTTTGATACAAGTCTTCTAGAGTTTCTTCTGGAAATCCTATAATGAAATTCGACTCAAAGAAAATTCCTTTATCTGTAATTTTTTTTATTTTACTTTTTATATCATTTAAGTGTAAACGCTTTTTGGATATTTCTTGCATTCGTTCTGATCCAGTCTCTAATCCCACAAAAAGATAGACACAATTCGATTTATACAAATCATCAATAATTTCATCATCTATAGCATCTATTCTTCCTTCACACCCATATGGAAAACCATATTTCCCACCAAGCTTTTTATTGATAAATTCTTTAAATACTTTGCGACTCGACAAAAAATTATCGTGATTAAAATTAATGTATTTTCTTGTTTCAGCACACATATTATCATATAATTCTTGACTTTCAGATAATATTTTTTCAATTTTTTTGTATCGTATATTGTGTCCCACCAGACTTTTTGCAGAGCAATAGTAACAACTATATGGACATCCACGTCCCATTTCAACATCTACAATTCTAACATTATAATAATCTTTATAATCAAGAGGGGGAATTTCATTTATATTTTCAGAAGTTAATTGACAGGTGTAATCCATTTCATCTCTTTTGATAACATTATATGGCAATTGTGCTTTTTCATCCTCTATCATATTCAAAAACTTCAAGACTGTTGTTTCACCTTCATACAACAAACAATAATCTATATTTGTTGTTATATCGAATATCTTCTCCTTCAATGCCGTCGCTTGCGGCCCTCCTACAAATACAATTTTCTTATAGTCTAACTTCTTAATAATTTTAGCAATCTCAAGTCCCCATATAAATGTTCCATTCATAATTGAAATACCGTAATATTTCGAAGGATATAATTTTATTTTATTCTCTATCCAAGTAAATATTTCCTTAGTAAAAAAATATCCTTCTTTTTTATGCTCTAAGGCTAGATCCAATAGCTTTACTTTATATCCATTCTTTTCACATATACTATGTTAAAATTTGCATCCCTAAAGGATTGGATGATAAGCCGTAATGATTTATAGGGTTAATCAATAAAATATCATACATTGTTTTTTCCTTCTTTCTCTCTTTTAATAAAATAAAGTCATTCCTTGACTTTACCTCAAAGAAATGACTTTACCCTCGCTTTGTCAAAATATTAAGATCTTCTAGGAATAGTATATACCATTCTATCATCAATCTCCATTTCCTCTTCAGCAAAAACGATTTCTTCTTCCATGATATTCTTCTCCATATTCTCACCTCCTAACCTCTGGAATATAATCTTAATACAGATTACATAACTATTATACTTATTCACTAACAAAAATCCATGAACTTAAGTTCATTTCTATCAATCTATAGATGTATCTTTATAAAATAATATTAAGAATATTACCACAAAATAATAGATTTTATATTTGTACTATAATTCCATATCCTAAAATTTTTATATTATCTACCACATAATTTCTCTGTCTCACCGCATCCCCCGAATTCCCTTCCACCGTATGCACTCTCCCATTCTCACATTTCTCCACAATCCCCACATGATCCGGATTCCCATCTCCATTCCAGTCAAAGAAAATAATCGTCCCTGGTGACGGCTGTTAAGTATTCTCCTGCCATTTTCCGTTCGCCTGAAACCAGCTCATACCGGCAGAGCATAAGGAAAACCTTGGAAACGTTCCATTTTCAATCAACCCGCACCGATCCGCACACCAGGAGACAAAGCAGGCGCACCATTCTTCCCTGCTGCCAAACCCATACCACGACCAGAACTTCTGCCCACCCTCATTGCCAAGCTACGTCATCGCCACCGACACCATCTGACTGCTTCCAAATAATCCGACAAACAGATTCCCGCCGGAATAATACCGGAGCACATGGGGAACATACTCTGGATCGCCGTATCCCGACCATCCATGGGCAGCCGCCTGTTCCTGGGAGAACCGGAGTGCATTCGCCTCACTATAGCCTCCATAATTCCGGATCGCCCATCCTATGTATCCGTTGCCGTAATTGTATCCCTGCAGGCTCAGCTTCAGCTTGTCCAGATCCTGAGGACTGGTGCATCCTGCCTGCCGGACACAGTCTGCATAATTCTGGATTCCTACTTTGATGGAATACTCTGGATCTGTAATCCCGCCCGGACTATTGGGATACTGGGTATTATACGGACATTCACTCGCCTGCATCGGATCTGTTCCCTGCCCTCCGGATTCCTGCATCATGATCGCCTGTATCACCTGCACATACTCCGGGATACCGTATTCCTGTGCGTACCGCTGGATAATCGGTGTATAATTCAGCACTTCCGGACTCAAAGGCTCCGAACTCTGGGAGCTGTTATTACAAAGGATCCCTCCAATGACTCCGATCATAATCACAAAGAATACGGCAATCCCGATACCGCCTGCCAGAAGCGCCTGCAAAGACTTCACTGCGGATGCCGCCGCCCTTACCGCCGCCGAGATTCCTCTTGCAGTCATCCGCACCGCCTTGTTTCCATAGTGTACTCCCTGCTTCACTCCTGCCTGTGCTGCTTTTGCAGAGTTGACCGCCATCCGCTTTGCCGCTGTTTCTGCATGGAGCTTCTGCCACCTCTGTGCCACTCCCATTCCTGCCCGGATCTGCTTCGAGGAAGGATCGGGGAATCTCGTATTCACAATCCGGGGAGCTGTTTTCACTGACCGGTTGGAAGAAGCATGCAGACCTGCTTTCCGATCCAGCTTCATCTTTATCTTTTGTCCGCTGGATACCTGACTTTTTGACCGGGTCTTTTTCAACCTTGCCATACCAGAATTCCCGGTACCTGATGCTGACGGCTGTCCCGGCATAGAAGAGCGTCCCGGCACAGAGGACTTTCCTGAGACAGATGGATGTGCCGGATTGCCTGCCGACGCATGTTCTCCGGCTTGTTCTATACCCTCTACTGAGGTCTGTCCCTGGCTTCGTTCCCGGATTTTCTTATAGGATTTTTTTACCGTATCCCTTGCAATTGAAGAAGAAAGCGACATTGCTTTTCCTGCTGCCCACTCTTCTGCCGTCTCTACTTTTGCGCTGGCATATTCCGTGGGAGACTCCTGTTCTTCCCCCGCACGCACATTGTCTGCAATCCGATGGGATTTCTCCTTTGCCTCCAACGCTGTCATTTTTGCCTGTTCTTTCGGCATCTTTCCTGCCGGATTCCTCACTTTTGGCATCCGGCAGCTTTCTTTCATTTTAATCTCTTTCATCCCTCATCCTCTTTTCCTCTCCTTACCGCTGCAACTGATCCCCTCATTCCCCGCCTTCTTTCCTTCTCCCGACAGCTCCATACACTCCCTCGACGTTTACTTTTCCTTTCCTGCTGTTTTCTGCCGTTCCATTCCTCTATTCTGCTTTCCATTCTTACTCATATTCGATAGATACCCCTCCATCTCCTGTACTGCCGCCCTCACCAGTGGATGGCTCTGGTAAGCGGGTATCAGTCTGATCTCTTCTAACGCAATCCTTCCGCCCTGATACAGCGGCCAGTTAATATCTGAATACTTCGGCGCTTCCGGATCCTTAAGATTGAATCCGATACCTGGCCCATAAGGAAAACCCTTTTTACAGATCCGTTGATAAGCCTCCACCGCTTCCGGCAGGCTCAAATCCTCATACAGTTCCCCGTAATCCAGGAATTCCATGCATTCCGCCGCAAAAAATGTGATCTTCGCTTTCTCCTGTTCTCCCACAGCCTTGTCCCCCTCTATCTCATTGTTTCCTTCTTTGCCTTCATCTTCTGAACTGATGACGGATCCCCTTTGTCTGCCAACCTTTTCTCCTGCAAAGACCGCAGGCTTTCTTTCACGGAGGGTTTCCGGATCTCTTTTGCCCTCTGCCCAAGAGAATCTAACTGCTTAAGCGTCTGATCTGTCTGCTTCTCCATGCCGTTCAGCACTCCGATCGTTCCATACAGCATCTTCTGCATCTGGAATACCGCCCCTGCCTCTACATCACAGGAGCCTGCCGCCAGCGGTTCTTTTCCTGCAAGTTCCCGTTTTATGTTTCCCAGGTGCGTCTTCACCCCGTGCATATCATCTCCGATATTAGACAGCCGGTCTATTCCTCTGTCCGCCCTTTCAATCGACTGGTGGAGATGCGTTTTCACTGCCTCCAGTCCTCTCCGAATCCCTAAGAAGTCAATGGTCTTATCGACCACCAGGGTTCCCTTCTCCTTGAAGCCTTTAATAGTACGGTTCACGCCATCTACGAAACGCGCTTTCAACACCTTAAGCTGCGTTCTGGCTTCCCCAATCTTATTCTCTACTGCCCTTACCGTCTTTAATGCCGACTGCCGCAGGCCTTTTTCCTGCATCTGATCCAACTGCAGCTTAACCTCCTGAAGCTCCGACAGCACCTTCCCGAACTGCTCGTCCATACTGTCAATATAATCAGCCAGACTTAAGACCTGCTCCTTTTCCTCTTTTAATCCATTTTCATCCAGAATCCGGAATAACTCCTTCAGATTCTCCTGTTCCCTTAATGGGACAGATAATGATGAGCCCATATCCCCACTCTCCCTTCTATATTTCTGTTATCTGAAAAAAGCAGCCTGCCGGGAATCCTTGTCCCTATGCAGGCTGCATAATGCTTACTTTTACCGCTTCTGTCTATCGTTTTCTATCTCTGCCATTTACAAGATTCCTATCTCTTACCTGCCATCTGCTTCTCCTGCTGTCTCTTTTTATCACTGCCGGAGAACAAATTCCTACTTTTCATTTCCTGTATCCTTCCACCCTCTCCCCTGGAAATCCCCTGCAGAGGTGGACATCAGTTCAAAGAGCTTTGTATTTTTCGGAAACGTATTTTCAAAAGGCACGATATTCCCGGAGCACCGGATCAGCCCATGGCCAGCGCCTACATTGGTGATATAGGACAGCTGGTTATCGGAAATGTTCAGAAGCCTTGCCAGCTCTTCCCTGTCCGTGCTTGCCTGATTCAGCAGGATCAGGAACTCGCTGTTGGCAAGCATCAGCCTTGCTGTATCGGACTTCAAAAGCTCCTCCACGTTTTGAGTTAACCCTGTCACAAAACCATAATACTTCCGAATTCTCTTATACAATCGATAGAAAAAATCCGCACTATACTGGTATCGGAACAGCAAATAGAACTCATCTGCAAAGATCCAGGTAGTCCTCCCCTTCTTCCAGTTCTGGATCACCCGGTTGAAGATGCTGTCCAATGTCACCAGCATACCAAGAGGCATCAGCTGTTCGCCCAACTCCCGGATATCATAATCGATAATACGGCTTTTCGTATTGACATTTGTCGGCTGTGCAAAGGTATTCAGGCTCCCGTTGATAAAGAGCTCCGAGGACAAGGCAAGCCCCCTCGCCTCTTCCTCCGGCTGCAGCATCAGCGCCCGGTACAGATCCTTTAATGTCGGCACTTCTTCCCGGTATCCGCTTCGAATGTAATCCCGATAGACATCTGCCGTACACCGGTCCAGGATGGACTTCTCCTTCGCCGACAGATTCCCCGCACCTACCAACTGTTCAAACAATGACAGGATAAATTCTGACTTCTCAATCAACGGATTCTTATCATCTCCGTATGCCGCATCCATATCCAGCGCATTCAGATGGGTATCCGAGGTTGCAGAGATGCGGATGACCTCCCCATCCAAAGCCTCCACCAGGGAAACAAATTCAGACTCCGGATCCAGGATCAGGATATCGTCATCTGTAGATAAGGCAAGGTCTACGATCTCTTCCTTTGCGGAAAAGCTTTTCCCGGAACCGCTGACGCCAAGGCGGAAGGAGTTCCCGTTCAGAAGTTTTCTGCGGTCTGCAACGATCATATTTTTGCTTACCGCATTCTGCCCGTAATAAATGCCGCCCGGCTGCATCACCTCCTGAGTATGGAAGGGGATCAACACCGCCGTCGACTCCGTTGTCAGCGTCCGCAGTGCATGGATCTTACGTAGCCCATAGGGAAGCACTGTGTTCAAACCGTCCACTTGCTGCCATTTCAGGACGGACATCTGGCAAAGCGCCTTTCTCCCCACAGAAAGCAGGGTTTCCGTATCGGAATCCAACTGCTTCTTGCTGTCCGCCATATGCACCATGGTCAGAAGCCCGAACATCATCCGCTGGTCCCTGGTAGTCAGGTCGTCCAGCATTTCCTTCGTCTCCTTCCTCTGCAGTTCCATATCATAAGGCACCACGGCTGAGAAGTTATTATTGGCATTCTGCCGCCGCTGCCAATTCGTCACATTGGTCTCTACCCCAAGGAGGCGGTTCTGGATCTCCCGTACCGCTTCATCCGTGGGTACCGGCAGGATATCAATGGACAGCATCAGGTCACGGCTCAAACCGCAGAGTTCCGAGATCATGTCATCTTTCACGTAACTGGCATAATCCTGCATATACAAGACTCTTCCGTACCTGCCGTCAATTTTAAAGAAATCCTTACGGAACTCCATAGACTCCGGGCAGATCCAGTCCTTGAAGCTCCCTCCCCTTTTTGCCGAAGCCTTCAGGTCAAAGGGGAAACAGGGCGGATCCCCTGCCTTGAAGAAATCCCGGAAGATCTGCAGGCGGTCTCCCGCATCCAGTTCCTCTGCCGTAGAGGACAGCTTCGCCAGATGGGTCACGATGTCCGTACCTACACGGGCAAAATACGTCCTCGCCTCATCCACGCTCTTCTTATGGATACTGACCGTCAGATACCGCTCCTGGAAAATACTGTTGTTGGTGCCGCTGACCTTGGAGCGCAGCATTTCATTGTATTCCTTTCGGTACCGGTCAAGCCGGTCTCCCTTCATCGGGATCAGCAGGGACTCTTCAAACTCTTCCTTATTGATCCTGCAGTTGTTCAGCGTGATCTTCACCGAGGAACCGGAATCTAAGGCATTTAAGAGTTCCGAGTAATCCAGGAACATTTCCATCTTGTCGCTCTTGCTTGCAATATAATAGTTGATATCGGAAAACCGGAACGACTTTGAAAATTTATTCCCCACCTGGAAGATCCCGTCCTGCCAGATCCTCTGTATAGGAAGCGCCTCCTGGACAGACTTGGGGACTTTGAATTTATCCCGGTCCATCTTCATCGCCTGGTTTAATGTCTTAATCACTGGCACCCCTTCCCTTCGCTGCTGTGTTGATGGAATATAGGTAATCCCCCGCTTCTTCATCCATCTGGCAAAGGTCAGCAACACCCACCTCTTCCCGTCAATGGAAGCGTGGCGCCTGTCCAGATAATGACAGAGACAGGTCTGCCTGTCTCCATTCTCACTAAACAGTTCTATACAGCCTCCATCCTCAATCCAGAACAATTCCTGATTATTGGTATCTACAAATGAAATCTGCTTCTGATCCTTTCCTGTATCAGGCAGCACTTTTTCTGATTTGCTCTTCGGTCTTCTTCTCTCCTTCCGGTCTTCCCTGCCTCCGGCTATCGCAATACAGAGTAGAAGGAGCACCATCGTTCCTCCAAGCAACGCGCCTGTTATCACGCCCATTATGAACATTTCTTTCTTCCTCTCTTTTCATGACTTTTCCTCTTTCTCAAAGACTTTCCCTCTCCCCACTTATATCTGAAAAGGACTCCGGTGCAAATGTTTCCATTCTGTACCGATTCTAATTCAGCAGATTCTGTTGAGCCTGCCAGGTCACGGGGGTTTGGGGTTCTCCCCAAAGTGCGTTTGGATATCCAAACGCTATGCTTGCAAAACCTGTCGCACCGGTTCATTCAGCCTCCCTCCGGCAAAATCAGTACACATATATCATTCTGACTCTTTGATCCTGACCAGTCCGTCCAGCGTCGTACAGATGATATGGTTCCGGTCTGCAATGCTGATCTCCGTATTCATGGTTCCGGTCATCTCTTTTCCACACACTACCACCATCCGGCACCTTCTGAGTACCATATGCGACATCCTCTGGAACGCCTGCATATCCTCCGCATCTCCTTCGTCCAAAAACGGGGAAAAACCAAACTGCGGGCAGATTGGGACATATCCCAACTCATAAATCTTCCGGCAGTATTTCTGCACTTTCGTCCTGCCCGCATCTGACGGGCAGCACACATAAGCCAATGCAATCTCCATTCAGCAACCCTCCTTCCTTTTTACAACTAATCACCTTTCCCGGCGTTCTCTCCCCGGCTGGCTTCTTTCTGCTCTTGCCAAAGACTCTTGATAAACCGCCACCGCATGGATCAGGATATTTTCCCCAATCATCCCTTGTGACTCTGCTTCTGTATAAATATTCTGCAGAACATTCCCTGCTTTCAACATTGCTCCTGCCGCCTTAATTGAAAACTCCGTATTACTAAAAAATGCGGCCAATTCTTCCTTCATGGCAATCTCCTGTGCCATGCTATAAATTTCTTCGGTGTTTTTCTCCAAAACACTCTTACGGAATGTCTCCTGTTCCTGCTGTACCATCTCCCGAAGCTTTTCGTTCAGGATGGTCTGATTTTTCATTTCATTCACCTCTTCTTCCTGCTTATTTGTCATTTATAGGGGGAATTCCAGGCATCCTATTGGATGCCTCGCCCTCTTTTCAGCATAATTTTGGACATCCCATTGGATGCCCTGCTACTCTTCCTGGTCTTCATTTTTCCTTTCTTCCGTCTCACTTTCCTCTGCTTTTCCTCCCGCTTCCAACGCAATCCTTACACGGTCTGTTCCCAACTTAAAATAGGCATCGGTGACCTTAATCCCGACCGCCTCATAGCCTTCTTCCACAGCCGCAAGGATGGTAGTCCCGGAACCGGCAAAGGGATCTAAAGTCCTGCCTCCCGGCTCACAGATCTGGATGACATCCTTCATCAGCTGCAGTGGCTTCTCCGTCACATGGATCCGGTTCTGGGGATTCCCATACCGGAACACACCCGGCAGGCATGCCACCGGACGGCTGATGGGCATCGGTCCGTTGCTGCCCCATACGATATATTCTGCCTGCTGGCGGAACCGTCCTTTCTGCGGACGGGAGTTTCCCTTATCCCACACGGCAGTCCCTCTCCAGATCCATCCTGCCCACTGCATGGCATCCGTGATAGACGGATACTGCCTCCAATCGATAAACAGGCAGATAGGCGCACCGCTAACGCATGCTTTCCGCACATCATACAGCCATTCCGCCATCCAGTGTGTCCATGACCTCTGGTCCTTGTTATCCCCGTCAAAATCAGGCAGGGCATTTCCCGGCTTCATACTGCTGTATTTCTGATTGGTCGTCCGGTTCCGCTCATTCTGCTTCGTACCTCCGGAAGCATAGGGTGGGTCCGTGATGACCGCGTCAAAGATTCCGGGACGGAAGGATTTCACAAGCTTCAACGTATCCCCATGCAGAATCCTCCACCGCTGGCCTCCTGCCGATTCCTCCGGATACATCCCATCCTTAAGAAGCTCCTCCAGTTTCAAAGTTTTTTCCATAGGCATCATCCCCTCTCTTATCTCATCTCTCTAAGTTTCCTTGTACTGCTCTTTCTTTTCGGATCTGCTCTGGCGGCTTCAGCTTCCGCTCCTTCACCAGCACCGTCCGCTTTCCATTTTCCAGGATGAAAAGATCCTGAGTTGGATTCCGGTAATTCTCACCCGGAAGCACCACATCCTTGACCACATACCAGCCACAGACATTTCCATAGATACGGCTGTTTCCGGCGATCAATGGTGACAGTTCTCCTGTATCACTGGCCACTATGGCCGTTCCTGCAACTCTGGCATCGTCTTTGATCTCTCCACTGCGGATACAGCAGTTCCCATCCGCACAAGCCCTGTCAAACATCCTCGCATCCCCGCCTACCACTGCAGAACCTCTTGCCACCGCTCCGTCAAAAATCCTGCCGTCTTTATGCACCACCGCATCCTCACAGCAGATTGCATGGTCATGGATCCAACAGCTGTCTTTCTGGCTGAGATTATCTTCAGACTGAACATACCCTCCCAAATCCCCGGCGCTTACCTGCTCATTGACCGGGAGCAGCGCACGGATCCGGTGAAGCCAGGGGTATTTTGGATGTGCGATGTCCGTGATCTCATATTTCTTCTGTTCCATCTGTTCTGCCTTTCCCTATCTCTCTGTCTCTCCCTTCTTTCGATCCTTATCAGCCCGCTTTTCCTCCGAACACATCCGGTTCTCCCCTGCCGCAACTACTTCATCCTTAAGCCGTACTTTCCCAACTACCGTACCCTGGATACGGCTCTTTCCACAGATAAGCGGTATCCCTGTGCCGCCGGGAGCCTTCTGTACGATTGCATCGCCTGTGATCAGCACATCATCCTCGATCCGTGCATCGCTTACATAGGCATTCCCCTGCAGGATACTGTTTCCACAGATCTGCGCACGCCCCGACACCATGGCCTGCCCTTCTGCTGCGGAATTTCCAAACAACTGCGCATCCATCTGCACCCGTGCAAATTCACGGCAGACCGCCTCTGGATGGATCCAGCTGTCTCCCTGCTGATCCAGGTTCCATTCCCGCTCTACATATCCTCCAAGGTCGCCTTTCCTGACGCTTGATCCGATATCTCTAAACGCCTGAATCTGCCGAAGCTTTGGAAACTTGGGGTGCAAATGTTCTGTAACTTTATATTTTAAATGGGAATCTTCCGAGTAATCCTGCACATCCATCAGGAACTGCGAAGTATATGGATTTTCTGCCTGAATCCTCAAGATTCCTTCTTCTACCGTGATCGGGATTCCCCGGAACCGCTCTCCCCATCCTTTTAAAAACTGCTCATCCATACGCCTGCCGAGTTCCTCCTGTTCCCCTCTGGTCAATGCAATGTCACTGTAAAAACTCATTTCCCCATACAAAGAATCCTCACTGCCTTTGATGCATACTTCCATCTTCTTTACTTTCCCGTTTTCATGATATTCCGGATCATTGATAAACTCTTTAAAATCCTTCGAAAACACAAACGCCGGATCCGAAGGAAGCCTCTCTAATACGGCGTTTTGGAATACTGCCAGATCCTCTCCATATAACTCCCTGACCGGATTCCCCAACCTGTCTTCCAGTTTTCCGCTAAACGGTATATATACTGTTAATTTCATCTGCTGTCACCACTCCTTTTCTTCTGGTCTCTTTGTTCTGATTTTCGGATCTTCTGATCCTGCTCTTCTCTCATCTCTTTCCTTCCTTTTTGAACCTGGGGACTTAATTCCGTCTCCACATATTCACTGACGATTGCCAAGGCCCGGTAATAATCCCCTGCATCACTTACCCGGTCAATCATCTCTTTTGCCTCTTGGTGTTGTCCATCTCGAACCAGCAGCTGCTTTGCCCTTGCCATAATCACAAAGATATTTTCATCATGTCCAAGTAACTGTATCCGCGGCCTCTTATGGGGTTCCTCTGCAGATGAATCCCTGCCAAGCTCCGCTTCACTCAAGAACCGGAATCCGTCAGGCTGCCAAAAATGTACATACAATTCCCCGCCGACAACGGAAATCTCCCTCTGCTCAAATCCTTCTCCCCATCCGTCGCTGTATTGCCCACGGATGTAATCTTTCAATTCAGATAATTCCTTTTCATCTAAAGGTTCACGAAGCTTCAGTGTCGTACAGCCATACAAGGTATCTCCCCTGCTTTTTACGGATATCACCGCGCTTTCCACCTTACGCTTTACTTCATTTTCCTCGTGATAATATACCATCAGATTGCACGGGTCTCCTACGGAAGAATCCAATCGGTTTTCTTCCTCTGCCCGTTCCCGGATAGAAGCTTCATACTGCAAAAGATCCCTGCCGTCAAACGGTTCCCCTTCCTCCAGGTCGGAATAATCTATGTCATCTTCTCGCTCATCTGAGAAAAAATCTCCGGTCAGCGGAGACAAAAGTTCTATTTCTATCAATCTTCCTTCCTCCTGCCTTTCTACTCATTTCTATCCCCTACCGCTCATCTCCCTCGTCCATATTTCTGTCTTGCCTCTCTCTTCTTCTCTGCCTCCTGCCACGCCAGATCTCCGTAGTCTGCTCCTTCTATCTGCGGCAGATTTTCTATGATATGATACCGTTCCTGATAGGCCTGTTTCATCTGCCCGCATGCCCACCTTCCGGCAAAATCATTGTCTGTGCAGATCTCTATCTCCCGGATTCCCGGATGCTCTGACAGAAAATATTCCAGCGCCTGGGGTTTCTTCCCTTCTTTCCTTAGCTCTCCCTCCTTGGGCGCACTGATCCCGCCAAGCACCAGCCGGTACTTTTCTGCCGTTCCTCCCTCCAATGTCATATGCGCAAGAGCGTCAATGCAGGCTTCATACACAGCCACCCGGATGCTCTCCCGATTTGGAGGGACACAGAATGCATATTTCTTATCACTTCCCGCCTGCTCGATCCGAAATGATTTCCCATTTCTGTCATAGATTCCCCGTAAAAATGCATACTTGGGTATCCCTTCTGTATCTTTGCCAACAAAAACAGCATTGTGGTAAGGCGCGCTTTCATACAAAAGCCCGTACTGCCTGCAGTATCGGATCACTCCATCGCTGATCCCGCGCCGGTTCAGATACTCTTGTACCTGTCTGCAGTTACGGTATCTTTCCGGAAGCACAAATGGCTTCGATTCCTTCTCCTTTGGCATCGGCGAAATATAAGCAGGATTCTCCCGAAGCAGCAGATCTACCGCCTCCTTAAAGTCCATGCCGTCCACTTTTACCAGGAAATTCAACGCACAGATCCCGCCGATGTCTCTGGACTTCCAGTGCCACTGGCTGGTAATACCGTTGATCTTGAAGCTGTCATGGTCCGTCAGTTCCCATTCATTTCTTGCCGAGGATTTCTTCAGGCGGTATGGCTGGTATCTCCGGAGATACTCCATCGCAGTCATCTGCCGTGCCGCTTCTATTTGTTCCCCGCTGTACCAGGGCATCACATCACCGCATTTCTCAGTTCTTCTGTCTTATCAATCCTCTCCCATGGGAATTCCTTTCTGCCAAAATGTCCGTATACGGCAGTCCTCTGGAAGATAGGGCGTTTCAGCCGGAAGGTATCGCAGATCTGCTTTGGTGACAACCCAAACACCAGCGGGATTGCCGCCGCCAGACAGTCATCGGCACACACTCTTCCGGTTCCAAATGTCTCTACCTGCACCATGACCGGTTCTGCCATGCCAATGGCATAGGCAAGAGAGACCTGGCATCTGTCGGCAAGATTCGCAGCCACCAGATTCTTTGCAATATAACGCGCCATGTATGCCCCGGATCGGTCCACCTTGGAGCAGTCCTTTCCGGAAAATGCACCGCCTCCATGGGGAACCATACTGCCGTAGGAATCCACAATCAGCTTCCTCCCGGTAACTCCGGTATCTGCATTCAATCCGCCGCACACAAATCTGCCGGACGGATTGATATATATCCTGGTATCCTCATCTGCCGGAAGCGGGCGCAATGCCGGAAGCAGCACCTTATTCCGAATCTCCTGCTCCAACTTTCTCAGGTTCTTATCCCCGGCATGCTGGCAGGACACGATCACGCTGTCCACCCGCATCGGTTTCCCATCCTCGTATTCCACCGTCACCTGTGCTTTCCCGTCCGGCAGAAGCCCCTTAATATATTCACTGCGCCTGCAGGCAGACAGCTCCCGCACAATCCGGTGTGCCAGCACGACCGACATAGGCATCAGCTGTGCTGTCTCATTGCAGGCATATCCAATCATCACACCCTGATCCCCGGCTCCATTTCCCCTGGCTTCCGCTTCCTCAGACAGTCCTTTTCGTCTTCCCTGTGGATGATCCACTGCCCTGGCAATGTCCGGACTCTGCTTATGGATCTGCACATCAATCGTGATATCTTCTGCCTGATACCCTGTGTCCTCAAGAATCTTTTTCACAATCTCCGGCACATATGGCTCATGCTTACTGGTGATCTCTCCTGCCACCAGCAGATGTCCTCTCGTTGCCAGCACCTCGCAGGCTGCCCTGGATTCACTGTCCTCCTTCAGACATTCATCCAAGACAGCGTCCGCAATCTGATCGCACAACTTATCCGGATGTCCTTCTGTTACTGATTCTGCTGTATAAAATCGTCTCATCTCTTAACCTTCCTTTCCAATCCAAAAAGGCACGGGATACATCCATACGGTGGATATACCCTGTGCCTGCTTTTCATCCATATTCAGTTTTGTATAGATTATCTCTGACTACTGGCTTTCTCTTTCTACATAATCTCTCCTTTGTAAAACAATTGGAATTTATTTGAATTGCTTACTCTTTTCTTCCAACAACAAAAAATCATTACATCTTTTCGCTAATGCTGTTGCGGAGCCTTTCGTTATTTTGTGCTTATAAACCTCCGCTGCGTGATTTTTAATTTTGTCCTGTAATTTCCTGATAATACGGTATTCCGTTGTTAACAGCTTCTTGTATTGCGGATTCTTCACTTTGGGAATATCCACATATGTATACTCTCCATCCGGAACCGGGAACATATTATTGATATTGATTACGGCATAATTCCCTACTTTAATAAAATCTAATCCATTTTTCATTTTTTCGTGCTTGGCTTTAAACGAAGATAAAGGTGCAAAATAATTCATACCATTAACGGTTAAAACAATACCAATATACTTTCTTTCATTGCTTTGTCCTGGCTGTTTATTTTGAAATAAATGCGGAGCATATGGGATCAGGTAATCGATGTATTTAGGATTGACTTCGTATAATTTTATTGACAATTTGATACCCTCCTGTTATAAAAATGGGGCGGAAAATCCGCCCCACTGTTAGATTCGCACTTAGAGTGGCGAAACACTCGCTCATAACTGTCTCGCTTAGGGCTGAGATATGCCCGCTTATAACTGTCTCGCTTAAAGGTCGAGATATACCTTCTGTTAAGCCAAAAGCATTAACCTACCTATAGTATACTCAAATACTCCCGAAATATCAACTGGCTTTTAAAATTATTTTCCGGATAAATATACTGAATGCTCTCCCCACATCTGATCCAACAGACAAGCTTATAGCTTGCCTGCCCCGCCAATGGAATATTGGGATTCGGGCGTTACCCTTGCCTTCCTACGGTCTGAGATTATTTTAACATATCTTCTATAAAAAAGCCAATATTTTTCGCTTTCTACAAATCTACGGATACATACTATCTTCTCCCATAAGAATCTCTTCCGCAAGTTTCTGATACTGTGGGAACTGCTCGATATAAGGCTGGTATCTTCTCCTAATTTCTGCCCGCTCCAACGGATCGGCATTCTTTCTGTCATGGCCATTCCCGGTATACTCCAACACATCATTGGCGATCTCACAAAAAAGCTCTTCACACAGCATTTCTCCATCCTCAATAATCACCGGCGCCAATGGGATACTTCTGCTGGAAACCCAGATCTTCAACAGGATATATCCAATCTTGTCCGACCAGATTAATTCCAAATATTCACTGTTCCTTAAGTAATCCCCAAATGCTGTAACCATTTCTTCCAATTCTTTTTTCTGTTCCTTCGTATATAGCATATGCTTTCCTCCTGCCGCTGACTGATTTTTTAATATGCCAGCTGTACAAAGAGAGTTTACCATAATCAGAACAATCCTGTCATAAAAGTACCCTTGACGCACTGTGCCACACCATGTTCTGGGAGCCTCTGGTTTAGAACACTTCCGGGACATGCAACAGAGCGTTGCGATATGTTCCGCAAATCGCCTGTTTCGAACACTTCTCCTGATTCTGCCCTAAATCCCTCCACACTGGTTCCACACATCCTGCAGTTTCCCCGAATTACAGCACATTGATGCAGCACCATTCCTGGCGCCATCGACGCAGAGTGTCACAAATTGTTCCGCAAAGCGGTCGTTTCGAACACTTCCTGCTTCCCAGGCCTCCATCTTTGATACAGAAGCCGGACAGGCTGTTCCAGCACACGTCCTACTCCCTCAGTTTCGAACACTTTCTCCGTGCGTCATGAACCTTATTCTCGCCAGATACCTCATGATATTCCTTACGTCGGTACTTCCGAACACCCTTCCTTCAAGTCTCCTTCCTAATCTGCCATGCCGGTTTTTACCGCCACAATGATATTCCGGGCATCCTTCCACTCATAGGAACAGGTCATCAGCGTCAGCACCTGATCCGCTTCCATCACTTCCGCATCTTCTCCCTTTTCAAACATTCCAAGCCCTTTTGCCCTAATCACGTAATCCTGCAGTCCTCCCGCCTCCGAAAAGTCAGCCTGTTGGAACGGAAACATCCGAATATCAGCCTTCATTACTGACGCAATCCATTCCCGAACATTGCCCCGCTGTTCATGTTATGTCCGTAGATGATGAAATTCCGGCTTTCGGGCACTTTACAATTCCATTGCAGGAACAGGCTGCCGTTCGCATCCCGTTCTCCTTTATAATTCCGCTTCAGATAATACTCCGGGCTGTCTTCCCCGCTTTGAAGCACAGGGTAATCGATATTTGTACCTGGAATCGTAAGCCATCCCTGGACATCCGGATATTTTTCCCGAAGGGCGGCAAGATCCACAGACAGGATCCCTTTTTCTTTTCCAGCCGGTGAGCGTTCTTTGGAAGAGGCCGAACCTCCCGGAGGGATATCGCCCTCCGGGAACTCACCCTTCAATCGTTCTGCCGCTTCCCGGTTCCTCATTGGCATATACACCATCTGATAAACTAAGAGCCCGGTACTGATACAAAATATCAACACCAGGACTGCCTGCCAAAACCGATATTTATTCACAATCTTCCTCATTGCCTAATCCTACGGATACTTCCAGCATTTCTACATCCGGTTTCTTTGCATCTTCCACATCCATGCCGGCCATCTGCCTTTCCCGGCGCTTCTTCGCCGTTACCACAACAAAGAAGATCACCGCTCCGATACTGGCTGCCGCAAGTGTCATCGGAAGCCACGGCAGGTCTCCGGTCTTTGGTACAGCCGGCGCTTCCTCGGCTAGCTGGTTCTTCACCTCCAGTGTCACCACGATATGGTCATCCATCTGATTTTCCAGTTCGAATCTGACCGGATGTACCGTATCATCCAATACATATCCTTCCGGCGCTTTCGTTTCCACACACTCATATTCAAATAATTCCCGGAGACCTTCTGTGCCGTAAGTACCGATCAGCAAATCGCTGCTCTCTGCTTTTCCCTCGGCATCGGTCACCAGGGTTTCCATGGTCATGCCTGTGGTTTTATTGCGGATCTCAAACTCTGCTCCTGCCAGCGCCTTTCCGGTTGCTCCGTCTGTCTTCCTGAGCATAATCTTTCCATACAGATAATCGTCCTTCATCTTCGCTTTCTGCACTTCCATTGTATCTTCCAGCGTAAACTTCACCTCTTCCGCCACAATATATCCATCCGGCGCGCTGATCTCGCGGAGTGTCAGTTCCTCTCCCACCGGGAGCTTCTCCACACGGTGCGGCTTTCCGTCCGTCACCCATTCCTCCAGCACCTTCCCGTCCGGATCCAGGATCTGCAGTGTAGCGCCTGGGATCTCTTCCCCGGTGGTCAGGTCTGTCTTGGAAATGTCGATCTTGGAATATTCATCCTCCATCTCCACCTCTGCAACACTGCCGTCTTCCAATACCTCAAAGTCCACATCTGCTGCAGACACATAGCCGTCCTCATACGGAGCCAGTTCCTCATGCAGGGTATAGGTTCCTTCCGGCAGACAGTAAACTACATGCGGCTCTTCGGTACTGATCCATTCTTCCACCACATTGCCGTCTCCATCTAAGATCTGCAGCTTCGCTCCCGGAAGTTCCTCTCCGGTTGTGGCATCCTTCTTTGTGAAATGGGATTCTGTCGGCTGGTTCTCTACTTCCTGTTCAAATGTCAGCACCTTTGTATTCTGATCTGTATATACCGCTTCAAACTCCCATACTTCCTCATTGGGAAGATATCCCGGCAGGCGCTGTTCTTCCTTCACATAATAGCTTCCATGGTATAAATCGCTGTCAAATGTGACGGTTCCCTCTGCATCCGTAGCCTTGGTCTCCAACAAGGTATCCTTAGAAACCAAAACCTTCCCCTGATTGGATACGATATCTTCTCCGGCATATAAGCCAAAGATGACACCTTCCAGATTTTCTCCGGATACGGCATCCTTCTTCCTTACGGTTACCTCTACCTTCTGCCGCTCGTTTTTATAAGAAACTCCCTCATATACCACTGCCTGCGTATCATCTTTGGCAGTTAACGTAAACTCTTTGACCTCCGTATTCAATACAAAATGCTCTCCTGCTCTCGTCTCCTTCAGATAGTAAGAACCTAACGGCAGGTTATTTACCACCGCTTTTCCTTCCGCATCTGTAGTAAGCTCTGCCACCAGGTCATCTTTGCTGTATCGGACGATCCGGTTCCCATTTTCATCCTTTGCGCCATCCGGCGAATAAATAGTCTCCTTCGCATGGAGTTCGAACCCTGCGCCCTCAACACCGGATTCTTCATATTCAAATCTACGGGAAATTCCTGTTGTCTCAGTTCCCATAATCGTATCTTTGAGATCTGTGAATACTGCTTTCACTTTTTCCAATATAGAGCCTTCCTGCACCTTTACCAGCTGTTCCCCGGTCTTTGTAAGTGTAAGGCTTCCCACCTGCTCATCATTGGACTGATCCACTTCCACAATGGCATCCCCGGTATCCGGATCGATCTGGTGTGCTGTGTTGGAGGCAATGGCAACCTCGACTACTTTAGACGGCGCTTCTTTATATTCTCCGCTGCCTGCGATAGCTCCGGCAGAGCGCATTTTCCCATCAGTATATAAGACTTCCTCACTGCCCTGCTTCACAAATCCTTCCGGAGCCTCTGTCTCTTCGATTCGGTAGGTCGAGGCTTTCAGTTCTTCTGGCGTGACCAGATACCCATCCTCATTGGTGGTAAATACACTGACCTTCTCCTTCTTCGGATACTGGATGGCCTGCTCTACATAGGCTTTCTTCTTGCAGTCAAAAATCTTATAACAGGTTCCCGCTTTCAGCACGGTATTCCCGGTCTGTGCATCCTTCTTTACGATCTTCATCAGGAATTCAAAGAGACGGTCATCGAACACCCGCCACTGCATCGGTTCCCGGCTGTCCGCATCAATCCTGACAAGAAACGGATCCACTTCCTTCAGATTCTCCGGCACCCTGCTTTCCTTCACCACATAAAGGCCATAAGAAAGTTCCGGACTGACCGCATATCCCTTAGAATCCGTGATAAGTTCCGGGACAGGGACTGCCTTTCCATTTTCATAGGTCACTGCTACATTCTCGCCGCTGAAATCATAATCCCTAAAATCTGCCGCTGTAAATGCATTTCCGTCTGCCGGTTTCAGTTCCCCGCTTTTTACTCTGGACAAGTTGCTGACAAGATACACTTTGAATCCTGCTCCTGCCACCAGATCTGTCTCCGTCTGCTCTCCGTCTTCACTGACCTTGATCATCTGAAAAGCCTGTTTCTTCACCTGCTCCGCGACCGTCACGCTTTTGGTAACCTCTGCCTGATCCTGCCCTCCATAGGCAAGCTCCACATCATACTGCGTGGTATCCAGCAGATAACCTTCCGGCGCCGTGATCTCTTTGACAAACATTTTTCCAAGATACAGGTCTGTAAACTCAAGGGTTCCGTCCTTCCCAACCGTCCCCTGGGTGATGAGGCTCCCGCTCCGGTGGAGCACTCCCGTCCTGCCGTCCGGATGCACGATATCTTCCCTCGCATACAATCCATACACCGCACCGGCAAGCACGCTGTCTCCCTGGGGGAGGAATCTGGTCGTCTCCCGGTCGATCTTATTGAGATGGATACTGCCCTTTACACAATCATTTCCTGCCGATACCTGCGTGACCTTGCCTGCCTCTGCATCCACCGGATAAACCGCCGGATTTCAAAGAAAAGATCGGGCTCACCAATTTCCGGGGCTATTCCGAGAACTCCGTTCTCCAGGAATTCTGGATATCGGTATTGCTTGCAAACCTGGCTCTTGCCATAAAGCGGGAGACGGACGGCATTGTTGACAGCACCATAAACCAGAAAGGGAATCAGAACAAATATATGACAAACATGAATGAGCTTGTCGGATACCTGAGCCGTCATATAGGAGAATATATGGATACTGATACAGACACAGAAAAGTATGGCATCATCCGCTGTATATTTGATTTTGCCGTATCTCACCGGGTGCGTGACAAAAAGGGCAGCGGGGAATCAAATCTACGTACAACTCCAAGAAAAGTCAAACATCATTACAATAACAAGACTACACACTAATACCATTTAAGAAAGGTGATGGTGCCAGTTTCTTTATATTCTACAATACAAACGCCATATCTAAAAAAACAGCTGATAGCAACCAAGGGGGAAGTCTGCCCTTTTTTCAGTGTATTTTAATCATTCCTATCATCTACTATTATTGGTTTAATAACTTAATCCTATTGTGATATCATGCCACTACTAAGTTGTTAACATTGAATGACAATGTACTGGACGAGTAGAATTTCAATTATGATACGGACGCTATTTTACAGCACGTACAGGACACTGTATTAAGCCATTTAAGGGATTATTCTTTATTAGCCGGACAATATTCTAAAATAGATATAACCGTTACATAAACCGTATTAAGGGGTATCTTGCAGTCAGCAGATGCCTTTTTTGTAACGCATTTTTGTGTGCTACCTCATGTGTGCTACTTGTGTGTTACCTGTGTGCTACCCGGCAAAATTTAAGGCTACCGCCGACAATCCACGTCAGCGATAGCCCTTATTCTACACGATTCTTTAAAATTTCCCTGCCTTTGCCGCTTCTTCAATCGCAACTGTGAATATTGATTTTACAGGGGTTTAAGCATTCTTTGTCTATTACCTGATTATTACCCACACCATTTTTAAGCTATGATAATCTTCTTGAATCAATCTTTATTCTATCACGCTTCAAATGAAAGCGATAAATAATTTTCTTGAATCCTGCTGCCAGATATGCTATATTATGAATAGAGGGAAAGCCGTACAAGCGGCTCTACCCCAAAGATGTGTTGCTACCTATGACTTGGCATAGGCAAGCCGTCACTATTGGTAGTAGTGGCGGCTATTTCTTTCTTCCCTTGTAAATCTGATAAAACAGACTGATAAGGGCAACAATGAGTATACCTATCTGAATTAAATCCGAATATGTAACATACATTGCTATCGCCCTCCTTTCTCTCGTCTGGAGGGCATTTATACGCCCTCCGAGTAAAAGAGGGGTAAAGCCGCCCGGCTTCATGGTCTTTCCCTATCGACAATATAACATATTTTTCATGATACAACAATATCATCTTTTTCGTTTTTGAAATAATTTCTTTAAGGCTTTTTCTTGATTTGCGGTTAATTTTGCGGGTTAATGAAGCCGAACATATATTCTACACAAATCCCTCACCCGGTTACTTCAACGCTTCTTTCTCATTTATTATCACATCCTTTCTATGCGTCATATTCGCGTCATATTCGCCCCATACAGGCAGTTAAGACAGTAATACATATCATGCCATTAAAATAAACGCAAAATAAAAGGATATGCAGTTATTGCATACCCTTAAACAATATCAATACCTATTCTGCTTTCATTTCCCTCTTATACTTGTAGAATGTATTCCTTGCAAGTCCTGTCAGCTTCATACAATCCACGTCTGACAGATTGCCCCCGAAATCCTTGCTATGTTTCCGTATCTGCTTCTTTGCTTCAATAGCTTTCTTTATTTCATTGTGCTTATTCTCGCATATCCAAAAATGGTTGATTTACTCATGATTTTCTCTCCCTTTCGTGGTATACTGTACTCATTTAAACGAACGTTTGTGGTGGGTTATAATCGGAGTTACAGAGCTAATAGAAAAGATTCAGAAAGCGGCGAAAGTCATTGACGAGGAAATGAGCGCATGAATGACGAAAAGAATTACCGAGAAGAGATTATGCGAATGGTACAAGAGATTGAAAATGAGGATTATCTTTTATATATCATTACATAATCGCAAAATATCGCAGAGAGAAAGGAATTAAACATGAGTAGTGAGAATATAGCGAAGCGGATAGCAGAGGAATTGTTAAATGACAATGTACTGGACGAGCAGAATTTCAATTATGATACGGACGCTATTTTACAGCACGTACAGGACACTGTATTAAGCCATTTAAGGGATTATTCTTTATTAGCCGGACAATATTCTAAAATAGATATAACCGTTACATAAACCGTATTAAGAGGTATCTTGCAGTCAGCAGATGCCTTTTTTGTAACGCATTTTTGTGTGCTACCTCTCATGTGTGCTACTTGTGTGTTACCTGTGTGCTACCCGGCAAAATTTAAGGCTACCGCCGACAATCCACGTCAGCGATAGCCCTTATTCTACACTATTTCTTAAAATTTACCTGCCTTCGCCGCTTCTTCAATCGCAACTGCAACCGCAACAGTCATACCAACCATCGGATTGTTACCTGCGCCGATCAGACCCATCATCTCAACGTGAGCCGGTACGGATGAGGATCCTGCAAACTGTGCGTCAGAATGCATACGTCCCAATGTATCAGTCATACCGTAAGAAGCCGGACCTGCAGCCATGTTATCCGGGTGAAGCGTACGTCCTGTACCGCCGCCGGATGCTACTGAGAAATACTTCTTGCCTTGTTCGATACATTCCTTCTTATAAGTACCTGCAACCGGATGCTGGAAACGTGTCGGGTTGGTAGAGTTACCTGTGATAGATACGTCTACGCCTTCCTTGTGCATGATCGCAACGCCTTCACGTACATCATTAGCGCCGTAGCAGTTAACCTTGGAACGAAGTCCGTCTGAGTAAGCGATCCTCTGAACCTCTTTTAACTCACCTGTATAATAATCATAATCTGTCTCTACATAGGTAAATCCATTGATTCTGGAAATGATCTTCGCAGCATCCTTTCCAAGTCCGTTCAGAATAACGCGAAGAGGTTTCTTACGAACCTTGTTAGCCTTCTCTGCGATACCGATAGCGCCCTCTGCTGCCGCGAATGACTCATGCCCTGCAAGGAATGCGAAACAGTCTGTCTCCTCCTCGAGAAGCATCTTGCCTAAGTTACCATGTCCAAGTCCAACCTTCCTCTGGTCAGCCACAGAACCCGGAATACAAAATGCCTGTAATCCTTCCCCGATCGCTGCTGCAGCATCAGCAGCCGTCTTACATCCCTTCTTGATCGCGATCGCCGCACCTACTGTATATGCCCAGCATGCATTCTCAAAACAGATCGGCTGGATTCCCTTAACCTGATTGTATACGTCAAGTCCGGCATCCTTCGTGATCTTCTCTGCTTCTTCAATGGAAGCAATGCCATAGCTTCCTAACACTTCATTGATTTTATCAATTCTTCTTTCATATGATTCAAATAAAGCCATTTACTTGTCCTCCTAATTTTTTCGTTACTTTTACGGACACAGATTGAACTTCCTTCAATCCGGTGCTATTCTTTTCTCGGGTCAATAATCTTTGCTGCGTCCGCAACACGTCCATACTGCCCTTTTGCCTTCTCCCATGCATCGTTCGGTGTATCGCCTGCCTTGATAAAGTCTGTGAACTTTCCAAGGTTAACGAACTGGTATCCGATAATCTCGTTGTTATCATCCAGTGCAACACCTGTTACATAGCCTTCTGCCATCTCAAGATAACGAGGACCTTTTGCCAATGTTCCATACATAGTACCTACCTGAGAACGAAGTCCCTTGCCGAGATCTTCCAGACCTGCACCGATCGGAAGTCCGTCCTCTGAGAACGCGCTCTGAGTTCTTCCGTATACGATCTGAAGGAATAATTCTCTCATTGCCGTATTGATCGCATCACAGACAAGGTCCGTATTAAGAGCTTCCAGAATAGTCTTTCCCGGAAGGATCTCTGAAGCCATAGCTGCTGAATGTGTCATTCCTGAACATCCGAGTGTCTCCACCAATGCTTCCTGAATAATACCGTCTTTTACGTTTAAAGTGAGTTTGCAGGCTCCCTGCTGCGGTGCACACCAGCCCACACCATGTGTCAGACCGGAGATATCCTTTACCTCTTTTGCCTTTACCCATTTTGCTTCTTCCGGAATCGGAGCTGGTCCGTGATTTGCACCCTGAGCCACAGGACACATCATTTCTACTTCATGTGAATAAATCATTGTAAAACTCCTTTCAACTATGTATGATTTTTCTGTCGTAGGGTTTGTTATTACTTTAACACCATACTTGTTTATATTCTCTCACATTATATAAAATTCGTCAATTGACACTTTTTATATTTTCTTCTGTTTTTCTGCTACAAATTACACAAATCATGATAGAATGGTACCAGGGACAAAAGAAGAAAGGCGGTATCTATATGCTCTCTCCCAAAGATTATTATATCCTGGCATTCGACACGACCGACAGTGTCATGGCGGCAGAAGCCTGTTTAAAAGAACATTTCCACATCACCATCATGCCCGTTCCCCGGGAGATCAGCACTGGCTGCGGGCTTGCAATCCGTTTCCTAGATCCCGATGAAGCCGCGATCCTTGCCTTCCTTAACAGCAGTTCTCTGGACGGTACCCTGTACAGGATGAACACACAGAAGATCGGCGGAAGACATCCCATCGAGAGAATCAGATAAGCTCTGGCCGCATCACTGCAGCCAGAGCCTTCTCATACCGGTATTCTTATGAGATCCTCTCTGCCTCAAATCCCATCTCTTTTAAGATATCAAGCGTTACTTCCTGGCAATGGTCGCAGTCAGAGATGGACACCTTCTTGCCTTCAAAATCAACTTCATGATTCACTCCTGCATCCTCTAATGCAGCATCGATCTTCTTAGCACAATCCGGACAGCAAAGCTCCGGTACGCTGAATACTCTCATCATTCCATCCTCCTATAACGTAATTACCTGGTCTACACCTGCCGGAGCCAGCGCAGCGTACACATTCGGGAAGCATCCAATCCCTGCCGGGGCGATCAGCTTGTCCGCAATGTCTCTTTGATAGCAGCATCTGTCGCACGCCATCAGAAGCACGCCTGTCTTCTCGCTTAGCTTCTTAAGTCTCTCCGCAATATCGCATCCCTCTACCAGCATGTAAGCATTGTCAAAGAAGAACATCATGCCCGCAACCTCTGCTCCGTGACGGTCTTCTTCCATCTGGGGAATGATCATGTGCTCAAGAATCTCTCTCGCATGCTCCGATTCCAATAAATAAGCTACCTTCATTCTTACACCTCCTGTGTTAGATTTATACTTCAAATGTTGCCTTTGCCTCTTCAACTGCCTTCTCTATGTCCGCCTTAATGATTGAATCCGGGTCAAGCTCCATATCCGTAACGTATTGATCAAATTCTGCACCGCTGCAGAAGAAATTCATTACATTTCAGCAAGACCCTGCCCAGTTTGACAATTCTCCCAGAGGAAATGTCAGCGCATGCAGCGTCTTTGGTTCATATTCATCCACCTTCTCATCCTTGATCCGGATATAGATCGGCTCGCCGCTCACCGCGCTCACCGAATTTACCTCGGTATCTTTATGGAACGTAAACGCGGCGCCGATGGCGTCGATGGCGCACATAGCAGAAAACTGCCTTCCGTCGTCAAGCGTAACCTGGTGGTTCGTCTTAAGGGCGGATACCGGATAGATGAAGTTCACCTTCCCCTTCTCGTCCACCACCATACCGTCTTTCTCTAGCAGACAGTCTGTGATCTCCTTATACTCCTCTTCCGTCATATGCAGGTACTCTAACGCAGCTTCCTTATCATTCTCTATATGATAAGCCCGCCCATGATCCACCGTAAATTCTATAATATACAGTCTCAGTTCGTTCTGCCTGTCCGTAAATTTTCTATGAACATTCTGATCCAACGAATTCTACCTCCTCATTCTTGCCTTTCTGTCCCTGAATAAATTCCATCAGGTCTTTATCCTCCTGCGTAAATACGCCGCCGCTTAACGCATCCTTAAGGATCACCGTCAGGCGGTCCACATACTCATGATACTTAGGCGCCGTGCGGTCTCTCGGCCTTGGAAGATCGATCTTCAGGTCTTCAATGATCTTCCCGTGGTCTCTGGACATCACCACAACACGGTCGCTTAAGTATATGGACTCATCCACATCATGGGTTACCATCAGCGCCGTAGTCTTCTTCTGCTGCAGGATCTCTTCAAGCTGCATCTGGAGCATCTGCCGCATCTGGAAATCTACCGCCCCAAGGGGCTCGTCCATCAGGAGCACCTGCGGATCACACGCAATCGCCCGAAGAAGCGCTACTCTCTGTTTCATACCACCGGAAATCTCATGAATATAATAATGCTCGTAAGCCGTAAGCTGCGCCATCTCAAGCAGCTCCTTAAGCTGCGCCTTACGCTGTGCTTTCGGTACTTTCATCTTCTTCATAGGATACTCAATATTCTCTCCCACCTTAAGCCACGGAAATAACGCATAATTCTGGAACATAAATGAACGGTCCGTGCCCGGCTTCTTCACTTCATTGCCATTCACTACGATCTTACCCTCATTCGCCTTCCGAAAACCTGCGATGATTGTAAGCGTCGTAGTCTTACCGCAGCCGGACGGCCCAAGCAGTGATACGAATTCACCCTCTTCTACATTAAAAGAGACATCCTTAAGCACCACATTCTCCGGATCCCCCTTCTTCCTTCCTTTAAATACCTTCGTTATCCCTTCTACAGATATGGACATTCCTTAATCCTCTCTCTCTATCTCTATTCATCTATGGCTGCCCCAGTGTCAGAAACCGAATCTTCTTATCCTTAAGCCAGTCTTCTTCCACCCCAAGCTTCCCGGCAAGAATCTCCGGATCATTCAGACTCTCGGCCGCCCGATTATAATTTTCTATAAATTCTCCAAATTCTTCCGTCTCCACAAACTTCTTATCCACTACCAGCACATAAGATATATAGTCCGTCTCTGAAATAGGCGCACACAGATAATCCGGTACATTCGCCGCCTTCGATATATCCTGAACTACTCCGTCCACCTGTCCGTTCTCCAGTGAATACAGAATCCCCTTCTGGGTGATCTCCTGAAATTCTTCGATCTGTGGATAGGTCTCCCTCGCCTGCTCCTTCTCATTCTGCCTTCCCTGACTGATACCGACAGTTCTCACATCCGCCAGATCACTCTTATAACACAGGACTTCCGCATTCATGATGACTGGGCCGTAGATCATGACATTCTCATTCTCCTCTATGGTATGCATAGCGATATGGCTGCAGTAGAACGCCACATTGATCTCCTCCGCACTCAGTGCCCACTGAGCAAGATTACTTCAGCAGTCCTGAAATGACGAACTCTCATAATCCTCCGTAACCTTACATACCCTGCCGAATTCCTCCACCGTTGCTTCCATCAGGACTCCGGAGATATCCGCTCCTGCTCCGACCCTCAGAGGCGCATCCTTATTCTGCCGCTCCTCTTTTGGGAAAAACACTGACACAAGTGTACCAACAAGTATCAGGCCTGATATAAAGACCGCAATCTTCCTGCCGTGCTCCATCTGCTTACGCTTCCTTCATTCTGGAATGCACCAGTCCGGATCTGATATATTTCCACAGAGAATACAGAGCATATGCGATCAGGACCAGGCTGCAGATCCACTCTCCCCACTCAGGTATGGTGACCATAAGCTTGTTCGCATGCGCGATAGTATTCGATGTCCTGTCAAAATCCAGCACCGGAACAAATCCCGGCATCAGTAATTTGTTCGTGATCCAGCCCACCAGATTGGAGATTCCGACTACCATGGTAAAATACATCATCATAGCCCTCTTCCCAATGGTCTTTGTGATCGTCAATAATTCCGGGATATTCGTCCCGGCTCCCGCCATCAAGAATGTGATGGCGACTCCAGGCGCCGCCCCGCTGGCAACCAGCGCCGCAATAAACGGGATATGACCCACCGCACAGACATACATAAGTCCTGCAACCACCGTGATCCCGAGAAGGGATATCATGCCCGGATTCCCAAGATAATCCTGCACGAAAGACTGGGGCACGACCGTGAATAAGAAACCCGCGATCAGCATCCCCGTAACCGTGTACTTGCTGATGGTCACACTCAATTCGGTCAGTGACCAGCGAAGCCCGCTCTTTACCTTCTCCCAGAACGACGGCTCTTCGAACTCAAGCTGGATCATGGCCGGCGCATCCTCGTCGTCGGATTCCAGCGTAATCCTTCCCTCCTCTTCTTCCTGCTTCTTATGGATCTTATTGATCCCGATATGTAATTCGTCGCCGGCGTACTTATTCGCCACCATGCCGATGATCATCGGCGCGACAAATCCCGTAATAACATAGATAATGGTAATCTCTTTGCCCAACAGCCCCCAGGATAGGATCACCGCCAGCGGATTGATCATAGGCGTACTGGTCATGAACGCCAGCGTCGGCCCCAGATAAGCCCCGCTGTAATACATACTGATGCCAAGAGGAATCGTTCCGCAGCTGCAGATCGGTATAAACATCCCTGACACCGTCGTCCAGAACACACCGCTCGCCCGCTTTGAGCCGATGGACGTCTTCTGTACCTTCTCAGGCTTCAGAAATTCATGCAGCAGACCAGCTACGACAAAACTGAATACCAGCCACGGTGATGAACTGTTGAGCATCGACCACGCTGACACTACTATACTGGACAGAAACCCCCACAAATCTCCTATCATATCTTCAACGCCTCCTCGAATGCTTTACGCACGGCAGGCTTGGTCAGCTTCGTCACTGCCTTCTTCTCGTTGATGACCAGCATACTCTTGGTCACCGCACCGTACTTCTTGATATAATCAAAATCCTGACCTGCGCGATAGATCTTCACATTCACTCTTCCTTCATATTCTTTCTCCAGGACTTGAACCAAGTCTCCAAACACTTCACATCATGCACATGCACTGATATATTCGATGCAAGGCTTCTTCATTCACGGCACCTCCCAACAATTTATTCCATCTTAATTATAGCTATTATAGCTTTATTCGCCCGCACTTTCCGGTTTTATAAAAAAATACAATATTCGACACCGACTTTATTTTTTTGTATAATATTTCTATTATAATTATTAAAATTTTGTTATGATTTGGCTGTATATATTATCCTCAATTCATAAGGGAGGTGAACAATTGGGAGATAACAAACAGGTAGATCGTATGATACACGCTACCAAGACAAAAGACCGACAGAATTGGCGGAAAATGGGCGGCAGGAATTATAACAAGGGCGCGATCTTTTCCCTGGCCCTGATCTGTGTGATCTGGTATTTTGCCGCTCACGCAGTAAAAGCCCCGTTTATATTTCCGTATTTGGAGAATGTGGCCTATCAGGTCGTTTATTCATTAACCGATATGTATGTTTTAGAGAATCTTGCCATCACCATGCGGCGAGTCGTGACCGGTTCTCTGTACGCATTCCTGATCGGATTCCCGCTTGGAATGGTCATGGGATATTCACCAAAGCTTTTACAGACCATGTCCCCATTCATCAATTCCCTGCGTCAGGTACCGATCATGGCCTGGGTGCCGCTCACCATCGTATGGTTTGGTATCGGGGACGGACCTACTGTTTTCCTGATCGCGTTCAGCGGTATTTTTACGATCATCCTCAATACCGTTTCCGGCGTACAGGATATTAGTAAGGATTTCTACAATGCCGCCAGATCCATGGGCGCGAACACATTCAATATCATCAAAGATATCGTAATTCCGGGTTCTCTCCCCGGAGTGCTTACCGGCATACGTCTGGCGATCGGACTTGGCTGGATGTCCGTCATATGAGCGGAGTTCATTGCGACAAGTGCCGGATTCGGTTACATAATGGTGGAAGCACAGGGACGGTTAGAGACAGAGCGCGTCATCGCTTATATGGTGATCGCCGGTCTGATCGGATACCTGATGGATACCATCCTGGTATTGTGCGAGAGAGCACTGCTTAGATGGAAAGAATAATTTCGGACGGAACAAAGGCATGGCCACCGGGTTGCCGCCGTCAGCAAAAGGCTGCTGCATATATGATCCTGTCATTATGCAGCAGCCTTTTATGAGTATTTTTCTGCGCAGTATCTTCGAAGCGCTTCTATGGTCCGTTCCGACACGACGCTTAATTTCCTGTCTTTGTGATACATCAGATAGATCTGACGCTTCGTATTCACATTCTCAAAATTAAACTCTAACACCTTCTGTTTATCCAATGATTCCTTTGCCGCCGTCCTGCTGATGAATGCGACTCCGCCGCCGGCCTCTACCGCCCGGCGCACCAGCTCCGATGATTCAAACTGCGCCGCCACATGAAGGGATGCGTGATTCAATTTCAGTCCCTCTTCCACATTCTCAGAGGCCGTCTTGGTCCCGCTGCCAAGCTCCCGTATCACGAACCACTCCCGGCGGAGCTGCTCAATGGGGAACTCCCCGTTCAGGTTCCTGTATTTGGCCTGGTTCGGCGTGATCAATATGATCTCGTCTTCAAAGAGGATCTCCGAATAGATCTTATCATTCCCGCTGGTCAGGCCGCCGATCCCGATCTCCACATCATAATTCAAGATCTTCTGCAGCACATTCCCGCTGTCCCCCTCCGATACCTTGAAGCTGATATCCATATTCTTTGCCCGAAATGAAGCTAAGAACTGAGGGAACATATAGTTCCCGGGAACGGACGAAACCGCCATGGAAACTACCCGGCCCGCCTCATTCTCATTCCGGTTCAGCTGCTCCAATGCCTGATTCTCTGTCTCTAATAACTGCAGCGCAAACGGATAGAATACTCTACCCTCCTCAGAGAGAACGATATCCTTCGTAGAGCGCACCAGAAGCTGTACTCCAAGCTCCGATTCCAACTGCTTGATATGTGTACTGATCGTGGGCTGCGACAGATACAGATACTTTGCAGCCAGTGAAAAACTCTTATAATTAACGACTCCAATAAAGCTTCTTACGTATTCTAAACGCATATCTTCTCCCTCGATCCTAAAATATCTCATCATTTATTATATTGCTTTTTACTATTCTGGTCTAATTGAAAATGATGATATATTTAACCTCTTTATTTGAAATGATAATATATTTTATTAGTCCTTTTTCTTCTCAGGCTCTTCTGCTATGATGAATGTAAATATTAATAAATATTAATTTTTTAAAGGGGGATACCAATGAAAAAGAAATTAATTGCATCACTACTGGCTGCGGCTATGCTCTGTTCTCTTCTCACAGCATGCCATAACAGCAGCGAGACCAATACCGTAGATGTTGAATCCACAGATTTTGATCCCAAGAAGGCAGTGGAGGACTATGAGTTCGGCGAGTTAAGCGAGGAAGAGAAGAACTATACCGTGGAGATGGGCTACTTCAACTGTGACCATATGTGTGCCTCCATTATCGGAGAGAAATCCGGGATCTACGAGGCTCTTGGCCTGAAGGTCAACCTTACCAAATCTCCTGAGACAGTGAATGCCCTGATCAGCGGCGCCATGGACGTGGGATACATCTTCTTCAGCAAGAACCTGATGTCAGATGACTCCCCTGTTTATCAGGCAGCAGCCAACCACTTAGGCGGCTCCCGGTATCTCGTAGTCAGCAACGATATCGATGTAGACGATCCGCTCTCCATCGAAGGCAAGACCATTTCCATGGATGCCGAACCGCAGGTTAACTCCGAGTGGAGAAAATGGTCCGAAGAATACGGCTTCTCCTTCCAGCCAGAGGATTACGACATCGTTGCCATGGGACAGAAGGATGCCATGTTCGCGCTGAAGGCAGGACAGATCGACGCATTCACCTGCTGCGACCCATACGCTTCCCAGGCAGAATTCGAAGGCTTCGGCAAGATCATGTGTATCAGTTGGGGCGCGAACCTGGAAGAAGGCGAGCTTCTCACCGAAGAGAATGCCGGAACCTGCTGCAGCTACGCCATGTCTGTCGCTTTCAGGGAGAAGTATCCGGAGCTTGCACGCCGTCTTGTCTATGCCCATATGCTCTCTGTCAAATATTTATACGAGCATCCGTATAACGCAGCCATGATGTTCGCCGACGGCTTCGATGTAGACCCTTACGTAGGACTTCGTACCGTATATATGAAGACGGTAGCAGAAGGCCGGACCATCACCTGGCAGTGGTCCGAACAGACCATGCAGAACAATGAAGATTTCCAGACACAGTGGAAGGATCCGGCCGTACCGGAAGAGGATATCATCTTTGCCAAGGATTCTATGAAGTCTCTGGAACTATCCAACGAGATCTTTGAAGAAGCCGGTGTTCCGGACTTTGATGAATTCATCAAGGATTCCGTGGAAGACAAGTTCCCGCTTGGAATGACCTTCGAAGACTGGTACAATGCCGCTAAGAAGATCGACAATATCTCAGACGAAGATGCGGTCGACATTACCGATACCGCAACACCTTATCTGAACGAGAATCTGGAAGAAGAATAGGCTTAATATAAGGCGCCGTGAATCTGTCATGTTCCGGCGCCTTGTATATTATTGCCCGATTCCTGTCATCTCACCCGCGGAAAGTCTAAGATGAACATCGTCCCCTTTCCTTCCTCTGTCTTCACACGTATCGAGCCTCCATGCTCCTCCGTAAGCCTCTTTACTACCGTAAGCCCAATCCCCGTTCCTTCCCCGCCCTCTTTCGTCGTGAAGAACGGATGAAATACCTGCTGTCTGATATCTGCCGGGATCCCGGTTCCGCTGTCCTCTACCACGAGGCGGACAGTCTTTTCATCATCCACGCTGAGTCCGAACTGGATCCGAAGCGTCCCTCCCTCCTTCATCGCATGGAGGGCGTTGGTCGTCAGGTTCAGAAGGATCTGATTCAAAGCGCCTGCCTGTCCGCGGATATAGTAAGAGTTCCTGCTGAGGTTCTCTCTTAGCTTCACCTCTTTGGGAAGCAGCTTCTTCACGATATTCACCGCCTCCTGTATCGCAAGAGCGGCGTCATATTCCGTATACACCTTCTCCGCCCTGCCCTGACGGCTGTAGCTTAGAAGCTGTCTCGCCAGCTCCTCGCATCTGCCCGCGGCGCTCTTTAGCTCCGTAACCTCCTCCGGCATCTCGTTAAAAACTGTCTCATTCTCCTCCAACAGATCGGCATACAGTACGATCGGCGTCATAAGGTTGTTAAACTCATGGGCAATGGATCCCGTCAGCACACTCATAGTCTTCGAGTGATTATATCTCTGCATCAGTCCCTCCTGCTGCCTCATCGTCTCATTCAGGGTCTTCTCGTGTTGTAACTCCCTCACCAGAAGCTCTTCCTTCTTCCTCTGTTCCGTGATCTTATAGATCAACGCCGCGGCACAGAGGATTGCCGCAGTTCCAAGCAGACAGAAATAAAAAGCGATCTGCTCGATGGGCTCTATGATCTGCTCATAATCTTCAATAATATAAAGATAGAACTCCTCTTCTCCTATCTCCAGGGCTTCATAGGCGACAAGCTTTCTCGTTCTCGTCGGCGTTCCGCTCTCCGTCTCATAGACCCATTCGATCGTACAGCCGTTACGATCCATATGGGTAAGAGAGATCTCTTCCTTCGCATCCTTTCCCGGCATCACGGTGGTTCCGTCCGCCCCCTTCACGATACAATACCTGCCGTTCTCAAGCCAGAGTCCTGACAATGCCTGTTCCTGGGCATAGATCTCATCCAGATTAAGCTCAGCCATCACATACCCTGAGATCCTCCCGCCCATTCCTACTGCCTTTGTCATATACAGGATGTAATATCCCTCTTCTGACTTCCTCACCGGTCCGGTAATAACGGCTCCGGGGCTTTCTCCTGCCCGCTCACAGAGTCTGTGCTCCCAATCTCTCAGTTCCTCTAACTCTTCGATCGGAATATAGCTTCCCTTCTCCCGCAGCCGTAGAAGTCCGGTCTCAATATCCTCTTCCTTCCTCATGCCGCCTGAGAACACCGCATAGAGCAGATTCGCCTTCGCCTCCAGGCTCGACTGGAGACTCTTGGCATTCACTTGAGCAAGGCTTCTTAAGCTCTCCTGTTCATTTAAAACGATCGATCTTCTCACATCCTGATAGCTGAATACGGCAATCCCGAACAATACCGCCACTCCAGCTGCCGTCACTAGGATCTGCCTCCTAAGTCTCTTCTTATTCATAATACCTCTTTTGGAAAATATTTGACATCAAAAACGCTGCCCGATATAATCTATGATAACAGAAGCACAACACTCACAGAAAGGCAGGAATCAATCATATGTCCAATATCACCGTTCTCATTGTTGATGATGAAGCACCCGTATTAAAAGCTATATCCTCCGTACTAAGGCATGAACAGATAGACGCCGTCTGCGCTTCCGACAGCACGGACGCTTTCGCATGCCTTGCCCGTCAGACCTTTGACCTGATCCTTCTGGATATCATGATGCCGGGTCAGGACGGCTTCTCTATGCTGCGGGAACTTAGGGAACGGAAGATCTTAACCCCTGTGATCCTCCTAAGCGGCAGGGAAGAAGACTCGGCCCAGGTAGAGGGTCTTGGTCTCGGCGCGGACGATTATATGACCAAGCCCTTCAGCAAGGCCGTGCTGGTCTCCAAGATCCGTGCCATCGTAAGGCGCACACAGCAGTATATCCCCGCCGCTTCTTCCGGCGCGCCTCTGTCCACAACTGCACAGGTGGGTGCCTTCACTCTGCATTTTGATTCGCAGACCGTATATAAGAATGACAAGGAGATCTCCCTGTCCTCCAAGGAATTCTCCCTGCTGTGCTTTTTTATGGAGAATCCCGGGGTGCTCCTGACCAAACAGGAGATCTTCACCAAGGTATGGAAGAGCGAGACTCTGGATGATAACTCCATCCTTGTATACATCAAGCGTCTCCGTGATAAGATCGAAGACAACCCTTCCAAGCCAAAGCACCTGACCACAGTGTGGGGCAAGGGATATTGCTTCCATCCCTCTTAAGACTGGCTTATCTGCCGCCGGCAGATCAATCTACGCCTATCAGCAGTCTTCCATCCCTTCGCCGAACAGGTTGACGGTCTCCCCTTCCACCACACGGAAGATTCCGTATCCTACCTTATTGTCCTTCTGCCCCTGGAGAACGAACTCTATCTCGTCCTTCTTGTCTATGTTCTGGAACTGGATCTTCTGGTTCTCCACAGGTGCCGGGATCGGCTCTGTGAATTCATAATTCACTCCGTCCCCGGAATCAATGGCTACCGTAAGCCGGATATGCTTATGCCGTCCAAGATTCTCGGTCCCTACATGCTCGTCATCTTCCGTAGTAGCAAATATAACAACCAGATCCTTAAGCCCGTCATTGGTAAGATCCTCCTCACAAGCCGCCAACACCTCCGCCTCCGGATGCTCCTTATGAAAAGCTCCAAGGGTCGGATGCTCATCCGGTACATTCTCGGCGTAAGCCAAAGCCCTGCCAACCCTGTCTCCCTCGGAATATACATTGACCTCTCCCTCTCCTTCCCGCGTCTGCTGCCGCTCATACAGGCCGTCAAGCCTCCCCCGGATCAGGAAACCTGCCAATATTACCAGAATGATGATAACCATCTTCCCTCTTGTTTTTTTCAAAAATACTTTATCCACCGTACTTCCTCAACTTTATTAATAATCTGTAATATATTTTATCTTTATTTCTGCGGCTTGTAAAGCAGTTCCGAGCGCACGAACACCGCATATTGAAAATGGGGACGCAGTAAAATTGCATTTTACCGCGTCCCCATTTTGTTACTCGATCTCCTTCCAGAATCCGCTCCCCGACGCATACTCCCGGATCTCATCGAGGGTAAACGGCGCGGTCACCCACACGTACCCCTGATCATTAGGGTCCCCGTCTTCGTAATTCAAGTCAAAACCAATCTCGATCCCATCGGCATCCAGGAAGAAGTTCACCACATAGACTCCTTCTTTGCTGTCACCCTCCAGAGCCTTCTTCATCTCCGTCTGGTCAAGCTCCGATAAGAAATCGTCGTCTCCCGTCTCATTGCGCATCACCCGAAGCCACTGATCTACAAATCTGTTATCCAGGCTTACAATATCCTTCACCTCGTAGGCCGTCCCGTCCTTAAGACTGATGTTACATGTCCGAAGATGCTGGTATGCATATGCCTGGCCGCCCTCATAGCTCAGATCATTATAAGCCACGCTGATCAGATCCTCGGACGCATAGCAGACCTTGTACTCTACATAGCTGATCAGCACCGGATTCTGCTCTCCTAAGACCCTCTCTTTGATCTCCGGAACCGGATCCTCGTAGATCTTCTTTACTGTCTCCATAGCGCGGGCCTTCAATATCTTGTTCACTTTATCTTCCGTACCGGAATCAGACAGACCGCTGATCTTCGGATAATTCACATGGAATTCGATCACCATGGACTGCTTCTCTTCATCCGAAAATGTATATAACTCATCCTCGATCTCATAGGGAAGATTACTGGCTATATCTTCCGGGATCGCAGCTATGCCGGAAAGCTCTTCCTCGTACCCGCCGCTGTCATATTCCTCTGAATAATCATACGGCAGGTCATCCCGGTAATCATCCTCTCCGTACTCATCATCCCGGTAATCGTATGAATCATTATAGCCCCGGATCTCTTCTCTAAGATCGCGGCCGACGCTGATTCCGATCCCTGACAAGATCAGCACAAGAACCAAAGCATATACTCCAAGCGCGATCCACGGCGCCTTCGACTTCTGCCCTGTCTTCGCTATCATATTAAGATTCACATACATCTCCATGGGGACATAGCGTATTCCGTCCTTCTCCTGCTCCTGCCCGACAGGACGCATCCCCATATGTATATATTTATCAACCGCTCCCGGCGCGGCATTCACCGTCATCCGGCCCGCGCGAAGCAGCTCGGCGCAGCAATGGTAGGCGGCCCCATATAACATCCGCCCCGCACCCTGGCCCTGATACTGCTTCTTCACAAAGAAGAGGACGATGTGGCCGTCCGGCCTCAAGGCCAGCGTGCCGCAAAGTTCCTCTCCCTCGTATGCGCCAAAAAAGATCAGATTCCCCCTCTGCCATACCTGGCTGATATAATCATATTTGATAAATTTCTGGAACGACGCAACACCTTCGGGAGAGATCGCCGGTGCGATCTCATCTGCGAATACCTCCCATGTAAGATGCAGCGCCGCGAGCAGCTCAGACTGCCCAAGCCTTCTGATTTCCATATTAAAGCCTCCTTACCGCTTTATCCTGAAGTTCCTCACGAAGGAATGTCAATGCTCTCGCCACAGCAAATTCCCGATTCTTATCCCTGTTCCCTGTAAAATGAAATTCCTCTGCACAGACATGTCCCTTCACATAGCAGCCCACGTACACAAGCCCTACCGGTTTGTCTTTGGTCCCGCCTCCCGGCCCGGCGATTCCCGTCACACTGAGCGCTGCATCCGCGCCTGCCGCCCTGGCTGCGCCTTCTGCCATCTCGCATGCCGTCTGACGGCTTACCGCGCCGTACTCCATAAGCGTCTCTCTCTTCACACCCAGAAGACGCTCCTTCGCGTCATTGGAATAGGTGATATACCCTTCACGGTACACGTTGGACGCTCCCGCCACATTCATGATCCTTCCCGCAAGAAGTCCTCCCGTACAGGATTCCGCCGTCGTCACGGTCATCTTCTGTTCCTCAAGAAGCTTCACGACCGCCGCCTCAAGAGTCACTTCTTCTTCCGTTGTGTAGATCTTATCCCCAAACCTCGCAAATAATTCTTCTATCACCGGAGCGATCAGCTCTTCGGCCTCATCCTCGCTTGCGGCCTTCGCCGTCACACGCAGATGTACCTCGCCGGTCTTCGCATAGGGCGCGATGGTCGGATTAGTCTGTGCTTCCATCAGATCCGCGATCATGGTCTCCGCCTTGCTCTCCCCGATCGAACTGATCTTCACCATCTTCGAGTAGATACCCTCCGGCTGCAATCGGTTCAGATAAGGAGCCACATCCCGCTCGAACATAGGCACGATCTCATTGGGCGGCCCCGGAAGAAGGATCGCAATCTTCCCGTTCTCCTCCAAGATCAATCCCGGAGCGGTACCATTATGGTTATCGATCACCTTCGCCCCCTCAGGAACCAGCGCCTGCTTCCAGTTGTTGGGTGTAACCTGGTCGCTGTGCACCCTGCGGAAATATTCTTCGATCCGCTTCTTCGTGTGCTCATCCTCGTATAATTCCTTCCCGAATGCCTTCGCCGTCACTTCCTTGGTCAGATCATCCTTCGTAGGCCCAAGCCCGCCGCTCAAGATCAGGATATCCGACCTGGACAACGCCTGGCGGACCGCTTCCAGGAGACGCTCCTCATTGTCTCCCACCACGCTCTGATGATAGCAGGAAAGCCCAAGCGCCGCACACTGCTCTGACAGAAACGCCGCATTGGTGTTCACGATGTTCCCAAGCAGGATCTCTGTCCCAACAGATATCAATTCTACCGTCATCTTCTACATACCCCCTTGTGTCAATACCTGTACGTTCTTTGCGACATAATCGATCAAAGAAACAACCGTCAGTATTAAGGATACCCAGATCAGCGCTATTCCAATCATATCAAATACTCCTCCGAAATCCGCGATCAGTACAATGATCATCGCCATCTGTGATACGGTCTTGAATTTGCCCCAGTAGCTTGCCGCGATCACGATCCCGTTATCAGACGCAACCAGACGGAAACCGCTGATGATGAATTCCCTCGCGATGATCACGATGACAAACCACGCCTCAAGCTTTCCTGACGGGATCAGGCAGATCATGGCCGAGCAGACCAGGAGCTTATCAGCCAACGGATCCATGAATTTCCCGAAATTCGTCACCAGATTCCTGGCGCGTGCGATCTTACCGTCCAGCATGTCCGTAAGGCTTGCCACACAGAACAGCACAAGCGCGATCCATTTGTTCGCACTCCCTCCCACATCCGTCAGCATAAAAAATACAAAAAACGGAACCATAATCACTCTCAGTACAGTTAACTTGTTTGGTAAATTCATGATATCAACTCTCCTATCAAATCATATTCTAAAGCCCCGGTGACCCTCACTCTCGCAAAATCCCCGGACATCATCTCTTCCTGCGTATTAATAAATATCAGTCCGTCCACATTGGGCGCGTCCCTGTATGTCCTTCCCACGTAAGCGTCCTCATCGGCTACCTTGCCTTCGATCATCACCAGGACCTCTCTTCCAATCATCTCCTCCGCCTGTGCAAATACGACCTCCTGCTGAAGCTCCATCAACTCTGCCTGACGCTCTTCTTTGACCTCCTCCGGAATCTGATCCGGCAGATCGGCCGCCGGCGTATCCTCCTCCGGCGAATAGGTAAATACTCCCAGGCGGTCAAACTCTATCTCATCTACGAACTCCATAAGCTCCTCATGCTGTTCCTTCGTCTCTCCCGGAAATCCGGTGATCAGCGTCGTACGGATCGCAATATCAGGGATCTCTTTCCGGAGCTTCCCGACGATCTCCCCTAACTGCTTCCTCGACGTCCGCCTGCCCATCCGCCTCAATATCTCGTCATTGGCATGCTGGACCGGGAGATCTATATAATGACAGATCTTCTTCTCTTCCTTCATCACCTGGATCAGCCCGTCATATATCTCCTCCGGATAACAATAGAGAATCCGGATCCAGCGAAGCCCGCCGATCCTGCACAGTTCCTTAAGAAGCCTGTGCAAAGACTTCTCGCCGTAGAGATCCTTCCCATACAGTGTCGTCTCCTGGGCTACCAGAATCAGTTCCTTCACGCCCTGATCCGCAAGTTCACCCGCTTCCTTCAAAAGCCGCTCCATCGGCACGCTCCTGTAATTCCCCCTAAGCTTCGGGATGATACAGTAAGTACAGTGCTTATCACACCCCTCCGCGATCTTAAGATAAGCGTAGTGCCCGCCTGTGGTCACAAGCCGTCTCTCCTGCACCGCCGGCAATGTGTCAAGCTCTGCGAGCCTTACGCCCCCCTGTCCGGCAAGCGCTTCTTCTATCGACTGCACGATCTGGTCATAGGAAGCAGTCCCCAGAACAGCATCCACCTCCGGAATCTCCGTGCATATCTCCTGCTGATATCTCTGGGCAAGACATCCCGCGACGATCAACGCCTTAAGCCTGCCCGTCTTCTTATACTCTGCCATCTCAAGGATGGTCTGTATACTCTCTTCCTTGGCATCATGGATGAAACAGCAGGTGTTGATTACGATGACATCCGCCTGCATCTCATCATCCACGATCTGATAGCCGCCCGCCTCGAGAATCCCCAGCATGACCTCCGAGTCCACCAGATTCTTATCACATCCCAGAGAAATAAATAATAGATTCATCTCTTCTCCCTTCTGTAAATAGCTTCTTTGAAGAAAGGCAGATACCTCACGGCATCTGCCCCTTTTGCACTGCAGAATCCCCTGCAGGCTTAATCTATGAAAGCACGGCCTCCTCAGTCACACTCTGCTTATCTTCCTCTTCTCCGACCACTTTAATCTTGGCCTGATTCAGCTCGGCGATTGCAACAGACAACGGCTTCTCTCCGTTCTTGACCGCCACTAAGGGCATGTTGCCGTCGATGATCTCCCTGGCTCTCTTTGCGGTCGCCATAACGATGGAATACCGGCTGTTAACAACCTTCGTCTCACCTTCCTCTACATCCTTATTCACTACCTTCATTAAATCTGTGTAAGATGGGTGCAGCATACGCTATTCTCCTTTCAGCTCTTCTTTCATGCGTTCTATAAATGCCATGTTGCGATAACTTCTTCTGTGTTCTCCCCGGATGATCTGGTGCATCTCCTCCACACACTCATCGACCATATCGTTGATCAGCAGATAATCATACCGGTCCATCCCAAGCGCTTCTTCCTTCGCGCGGTTCATGCGGAAATCAATCACATCCTCCGTCTCCGTCCCGCGTCCCTTAAGACGCTCTCTTAATTCTCCGGCCGTTGGAGGCGTCACGAACAAAAGCAAAGTCTGCGGAAAATTCTCCTTCACCTTAAGCGCACCCTGGATCTCTATCTCCAGGATCACATCCTTCCCGGCTTCAAGCTGTTCCTCCACATATGCCCGCGGCGTTCCATAGTAATTGTCCACGTATCTAGCATACTCTATCAATTCGTCTTTCGCAATCATTTTTTCAAATTCTTCTACGGTTTTGAAGAAATATTCCCTGCCCTCTTCCTCTCCCGACCTGGGCTTCCTGGTCGTCGCTGAGATTGACAGCGCATAATTATCATACCGGCGCATGATCTCCTTCATGATCGTCCCCTTGCCTGCGCCTGAGAATCCTGATACCACGATCAATATTCCTCTCTCGCTCATGAACATACCCTCTCTACTCTATATTTTGAATCTGCTCTCTGACCTTCTCTATCTCTGTCTTCAGATCGATCCCCACATTGGAAACCTCCAGATCATTGGCCTTAGACAGGATCGTATTGGCCTCGCGGTTCATCTCCTGGGCGATAAAGTCAAGCTTCCTTCCGATCCCGTTTTCTTCTGACTTAAGCGTCTCCTTCATGTGTACAACATGGCTCCTAAGCCTCACGACCTCCTCGTCCGTACAGATCTTATCGGCAAATATCACGACCTCTGCTGCGATCCGCCCCTCCTCGATCTGCGTATCCGAAAGCAGCTCACGAACCTTATTCTCAAGCTTCTCACGGTACTGTGCGATGATCTTCGGCGCACGCTCTTCTATGTAGCCTACCAGATCAAGCATCCCGTCAAGCTTCTTAATGATATCATTCCTTAAGTGTTCCCCCTCAAGCGTCCTTGATTCAACGAACTGCGAAGTTGCTCCTTCAAGAGCTTTCTTAAGACCGTTCCACAGCTCCTCATCATCCACCGCCTGCTCTCCCATTGTAAGCACCTCCGGACAGCGCAGCAGCGTGGACACCCGGATATCATTGTCCAGCGAGAAGCTCTCTTCCATCTGACTGAAATAATCCATATATTCACCCGCCAGCTTCTCATTGTACTTCAGCGACATCTGGTTCTCCGACAGATCCTCATAGGTGATAAAAATATCCACCTTTCCTCTCTGGATACTCTGCTTCAGCAAATTGCGGATCGCCGTCTCAAAAAAATTCAGCTTCTTAGGCATACGGATATTCACGTCCAGATAACGATGGTTCACGCCCTTCATCTCCACAGTAAACTTCCGTTCCCCTTCTGAAACTTCACAGCGTCCAAAGCCTGTCATACTCTTTATCATGATATGAACCTCTTCCCTAATAATCATTCTTGTAATCTCATTTATTATAAGACATTTGGCAAATTGCGTCAACCATGTTATACTGAACTATAACTTGTATTTAACATTGAATTAACATTGTAGTAGAAAGGAATGTTATTATGGCATTTGACGGCATTACAGTTGCGGCTGTTACGCAAGAACTTAAGAATGTCCTTACCGGCGGACGGATCACGAAGATCGCGCAGCCGGAGGCGGACGAGCTTTTACTTACCATCAAGACACCCGCGGGGGCGAGCAGGCTGTATATCTCTGCCAGCGCTTCGCTCCCTCTCATATATCTGACCGACGAGAACAAGCCAAGCCCTATGACCGCGCCGAATTTCTGCATGCTTCTTCGCAAGCACATCGGCAACGGACGGATCACCGGGGTGTCGCAGCCAGGCCTTGAGCGTATTATTCATCTGGATATCGAGCACTTAGATGAACTTGGAGACCTCTGTAAGAAGAAGCTGATCGTCGAGATCATGGGGAAACACAGCAATATCATTTTCTGTGATGACAAGGATATGATCATAGACAGTATCAAGCATGTCAACGCACAGATGAGCTCCGTCCGGGAGGTGCTTCCGGGGCGGGCTTATTTTATACCGGATACCATGGCGAAGCAGAATCCCCTGGATGTAAGCCCTGATACCTTCATTCAGGCGCTGACTTCGAAGCCCATGCCTCTTGGCAAGGCTGTCTACACAAGCTTCACCGGTATAAGCCCTGTTGCGGCGGAAGAGATCTGCTGCCTTGCCGGTCTGGAATCCGGCGTGACGGCAAAGGATCTGTCGGCCGATATGCTCGCCCATCTGTACCGGCAGTTTGCTTATTATATGGAGAATATCAAGACAGGAGAATACCATCCGACAATATACTACAAAGGGAACTCCCCGAAGGAATTCTGCGCGCTTTCGCTGTCCCATTACGAACAAGGCTATACGGCACGTGAATTTCCCTCCATCTCCCAGGTGCTCAAGACCTATTATGCCACGAAGAACACTCAGACCAGGATCCGTCAGAAGAGCACCGACCTGCGCCATGTAGTCCAGACCTCCCTTGAGCGTAACCGTAAGAAATACGACCTGCAGGCCAGGCAGTTAAAGGACACCAATAACCGGGAGAAATACAGGGTATACGGCGAGCTGATCAATATCTATGGTTACGGCCTGCCTTCAGGATCGAAGGAAATGACTGCTCTTAATTACTACACGGACCAGGAGATCACGATACCCTTAGATCCCACGCTGACCCCCCAGGAGAATTCACAGAAATATTTCGCCAGATATAACAAACAGAAACGGACCTTTGAAGCGCTCTCTGAACTGATCCAAGAGACCGCCGATGATATCCGGTATCTGGAAACCATCAGCAACGCGCTGGATATCGCCATGAATGAGGCCGATCTCATCCAGATCAAAGAAGAGCTGATACAGAGCGGCTATATCCGAAGAAAGAACTCCAAGAAGAAGGTCAAACTGACCAGCAGGCCTATGCATTATATTTCCAGCGACGGTTATCATATGTATGTGGGGAAGAATAATCTGCAGAACGACGAGCTGACCTTCTCTCTTGCCGTCGGCAATGACTGGTGGTTCCATGCCAAAGGTGCTCCCGGCTCCCACGTGATCGTGAAAACCAACGGAGACGAACTTCCTGACCGCACCTTCGAGGAAGCAGGACGGCTGGCGGCTTATTATTCCAAGAACCGCGGGAGCGACAAGGTCGAGATTGATTATGTGGAGAAGAAGCATGTGAAGAAACCAAACGGAGCCAAGCCTGGATTTGTCGTATATTACACCAATTATTCACTGGTGATAGATTCGGATATCTCCGGGATAGAGGTTGCTGCAGATCAGTAGTCAAAGAAAAGCGGTTCGGGATTCTCCCGGACCGCCTTTCCACTGTACGATGCCTTTTACTCCTCGAACAGCTTCTCACAGAGAAAAGTATATTGAGGCAGCCGGTCAATATACGGTTTCAGCCGCTTTTTGATCTCTGCCTTCTCAAGCGGGTCTGCTTCCTGCGGGATGTGATCATTCTGGGTCATCTCCAGCACATCATCTGCAATCTCATGGAACATGATCAGACACAGATTCTCCGCGTCCGTGATGATCCTGCTCTCCATGATCTCCCTGTACTCCAGGCTGATCTCCATCAGAATATACCCAAGCTTGTCAGACCAGAGCCAGTCAATATAGGGACTGGCCTTTATGTAGTCCTCAAACACTTCGTAGACCTTCTCGATCTCTGCATTTTTCTTGACTTCCTGAGCCATTTTATCCTCCTCTCTTCCTTGAATATATGATACAGAATCATTTTACCACAGAAAAGCCGGAAGAATGGCACTGTAATTACTGGTTCATCTGCCAGTCCCTGCCAGATAATCGATAAATTGCTGGGCCGTCCGCCCCGACAGGCCGCCATGGCTCAGTTCCCACTTATTCGCAGCCAGAAGAAGCTCCTCTTCCGGCATCTCAATCCCGCTCCTTTGTGCAAGCTGGCGCACGATCTCCTGGAACTCCTTCTTCTCCGGCCTGCCGAAGTAGATGGTCACGCCGAACCTTGCCACCAGCGACAGCTTCTCCTGGACCGTGTCGTTCGTGTGGAGTTCCTCGTCCCGGTCCGCCTTATCCCGGAACGTCTCGCGAATCAAGTGTCTGCGGTTGGAGGTTGCATAGATCAGTACATTCTCGGGCCTCCTCTCCAGCCCTCCTTCGATCACTGCCTTCAGGTACTTGTATTCAATCTCGAATTCCTCGAACGACAGATCGTCCATATAGATGATAAACTTATAGTTGCGGCTCTTGACCTGTGAAATAATATCATTCAAATCCTGGAACTGGTGCTTATACACCTCGATCATGCGAAGCCCCCTGTCATAATACTGGTTCAGGACCGCCTTGATGGAAGAAGACTTGCCGGTTCCGGCATCCCCGAAAAGCAGACAGTTATTCGCCCGTCTTCCCTCCACAAATGCTTCTGTATTCTCGATCAGCTTCGTCTTCGCGATCTCATATCCCACCAGATCGTCAAGATGCACATGCGCGATCTTCGTGATCGGGATGATCTTCGCTCCGTCTTCCTTATGCTCTACCCGGAACGCCTTATGAAGCCCCAGCTTCCCCACACCGTATTCCTTGTAAAACTGTGTCAGGATGATCTTGAATTCTCTCTCGTCCTTGGCTGCGGCAAGGCTTCTGCTAAGACTGCAGATCCGGTCACGGATCCTCTTATTGAACACCTTCCCGTGGCCGCAGTCTCCCTCGTATCTGAAAAGGATCCCCAGACAATCCGCTCCAAGCGCCTCTTCCATTCCCGAGAAATCATAATCGAACAGTTCCTTGAATACCGCAAAATCATGCAGCGCTACCTCGTTCATACTTCCCCCGACTGCACCCACGATCTCACAGGCGGTACTATAAGCATTCTCGTGGCTTGCCAGCAGAAAGGTCAGGTAATTATGCCAAAGATTCCCCGCAAACCCATGGCTTGAAGCCATCTCCAGCAGCTTATTGATACTGTCAAACAGGAGGCCTTTCAGATCCTCCCTGTTGTAATAGTCGTTATCATAGTTCTCCATAAGGAAGGTCATATCCTTAAGAAGTCCGCCTTCATCCATGTGCTTATACAGCATCAGTTCATTCGTTCTCATCTGTCATCTCTCCCTATATCACCCGTTCTGTTTAATAATTTCCCAGTATCCGAAGGCTCCTGCTCTCTTCTCTTAAACCCCGGATGGCATTCTTGACCGCCGGATCCGCCAGATTCCCTTCAAAGTCAACGAAGAAACGATATTCCCAGTTTCTTCCCTCCACCGGCCTTGACTCTATCTTCGTCATATTCAGATCATTGTAGATAAAATGTGAAAGCAGCTGGTACAGCGATCCGCTCTCATGGGGCACCTCAAAACAGATACTGATCTTCTTCGCATCCTTAAGGAAGATCTTCTGGTTCGTCACCACAATAAAGCGTGTCGAATTATTGGGGTTATCATTGATATTCGCTTCCAGCACCTCAAGGCCGTGCACCTTCGCCGCGTAGGCGCTGCAGACCGCCGCCTGGCTCTTATCCCGATCCTCCACGATCTTCTTCGCAGCGATTGCTGTGTTCGCCACACTGATCTGCTGCCACTCGCTGTGACTGTCCAGGAACCGGGATGCCTGCATCAGCGCTACACCCTTGGAGTATACCCGTTCAATGTCTTCAAGCCTTGCCCCCTTAAGCCCCGCCAGTGTATGCATGATGGGGATCACCGTCTCTCCTACGATATAGTTCTCGAACTCTACTAACAGATCATACATCTCGTCCACCGCGCCTGCCGTCGAATTCTCGATGGGAAGCACCGCGTAATCTGCCGCCCCCTCTTCGATGGCTTCCATGGCGTCCCGGAAGGTGCGCACATAGAAGCTGTTGCATCTCTCTCCGAAATAATACTGCATCGCCGCCTGGCTGTACGCCCCTTCCGTTCCAGGAAATACGATCCTGGCATTCTGCGCATCCAAGCCCGAAACCTCAATAAAAGGCAGCCTTCCAAGCGCCCCCGCCTTCACAAGCTGCTGATACTCCTGCTTACGGTTCATCGCGATCAACTGTTCGAATAACTCCCTGATCCCCTTCTTGCCAAACTCTGTAGAAACCTTGCCTGCCACATCCTGCAGCTTATCCTTCTCCCGCTGGCGGTCAGCCACCTTAAGGCCGTCCCTGATCTTACATTCACCGATCCTCGCGCCAAGCTCCATCCTCCGCTCGAACAGTCTTACGATCTCGTCGTCGACCTCATCGAGCCTCTCTCTTAGTTCCTCTATCATCTCCATCTGTGTTCTTCCTCTTCTCCGTATTTCTATGCCGTCCGCAGGTTTTGCCGCAAACTATGTTGTATTATAATACATTTCCTGTATAAAATCCACCTTCCTTTGCCATACTTACAGATATGAAGCATAATTTCTTAACCTGCGGAACAACCGGATGGTGTATGGAGATCCTCTTCACCGGGCTCCACTCCTTCAAGGACGAGAATCCCAAACTCACGGGAAATACCTCTATCTGGATGTTTCCCATCTACGGCATGGCAAGCTTCCTTAAGCCCTTATGCCGGCTTCTCAAAGGAAAAAGCCTGTTATTGCGGGGAGGCGTATATACCTGCTGCATCTTCTGCGGCGAATATCTGACCGGCTCTTTCCTTAAGAAATTCGAGGCATGCCCCTGGGATTACAGCGAAGCTCCGCTGAATATCAACGGACTGATCCGCCTGGATTATGCGCCGCTTTGGTTCGGCGCCGGATTATTATTTGAAAAAATCCTCGACAGACATTGAAAATCTTTTGTATTTGGTATATGATATACAAAAGGTTTTCAAAGCAGGAGGATATTACTTGATGTTGATCTTATCTTACGTTATGTTATTTTTATTGTGTTTTTTGATTCCCTGGCTGATCAGTCAGATCATCCGGTTTATTTCTTCTTTTGCTTTTGATCCTTCTTTTATTCTTACAGATTCGTTCATATTAGTATCCCATATAACTATTTTTAATATTTTATACAGAATTCGTATTTTCAGGCGGCTATTGCGTGCTGCCGAACTCCCCTGCTGTCACTGCGGATATGTCTTAGGACAGATTCGCTGATGATTTACATATATCTTAACATATTTACTATCATAAGGAGGTTTTTATGAGACACTTAATGAGCCCACTTGATTTTTCCGTAGAGGAATTAGACCGGCTGATGGATCTGGCGGTTGACATTGAAGCCAACCCTGCCAAGTATGCGCACGCCTGCGAGGGGAAGAAGCTTGCAACACTTTTCTATGAGCCGAGTACACGGACAAGACTGAGCCATGAAGCCGCGATGCTGAATCTTGGAGGAAATGTTATGGGATTCTCTACCGCAGAATCCAGTTCTGCCTCCAAGGGTGAGAGCGTATCCGACACGATCCGCACCGTTTCCTGTTATGCAGACATCTGTGCCATGCGTCATCCCAAGGAAGGCGCGCCTATGGTTGCCTGCCAGCACTCCGCAATCCCGGTCATCAACGCCGGAGACGGGGGACACCAGCACCCGACCCAGACGCTTACCGACCTTTTGACAATCCGGAGCCTGAAGGGACGTTTGAATGATATGACCATCGGCCTGTGCGGAGACTTGAAATTCGGCCGCACCGTCCACTCACTGATCCATGCGCTGGTCAGATATCCCGGAATCCGGTTTATCCTGATCTCGCCGGAGGAATTGCGCCTTCCGGGCTACATACGCTTCGATGTACTGGATAAGGGGAATATCCCGTACAAAGAGGTTGTCCGTCTTGAGGACGCCCTTCCCAAGCTTGACCTACTCTACATGACACGGGTTCAGAAGGAACGTTTTTTCAACGAAGAAGATTATGTGCGGATGAAGGATTTCTACATCCTGGATTCCAAGAAGATGGAACTGGCCCCGAAAGACATGTATGTACTCCACCCCCTCCCGCGTGTCAACGAGATCTCCGTCGAAGTAGACGACGATCCGAGAGCGGCTTATTTCAAACAGACAAAATACGGCGTCTACATCCGTATGGCACTGATTCTGACGCTGCTGAATATCGAAGTGTAGGAGGAATACATTATGGTAAAAAATACACTGAACGTTGGACGTATCGAAGAAGGATTTGTACTGGATCATATTCAGGCCGGACGCAGCATGGATATCTACAAATATCTTCACCTGGACAAGCTGGACTGCTGTGTCGCCATCATCAAGAATGCCAAGAGCAGCAAGATGGGCAAGAAAGATATCATGAAGATTGAATGCCCCATTGATTTTATCGACCTGGATGTGCTTGGATTCATCGATCACAATATCACTATCAACCTCATCAAGGATTCCGAGATCGTAGCCAAGAAGAGTCTCCATCTCCCAAAAGAGATCACGAACATTATCCGCTGCAAGAATCCAAGATGCATCACCTCGATCGAACAGGGATTAGACCATGTATTTGTGCTGACCGACATAGAGAATAAGATCTACCGCTGCAAATACTGCGAAGAAAAATACCACGGGAAATTAAAATAAATGATCCCGTGCAAGAATGATACCTTTTGCACCGGAAAATGGGCTGCTGCGGACATCATATCACGCAGCAGCCCATTTTTGATCTGTTTGATCTGGCAAGCAAAACGATAAGCCGGGTTATGTCGTTGGGTAATCATCTATCTAGGCCCACCGTCGCCGATGGGCTCAAGCGACCTACCTAAGACGTGACGGGCCGCCACATCGTCTTTTTCCGGTCTTGCTTCGGATGGGGTTTACATATGCCCCTGCTGTTACCAGCAGGGCGGTAGTCTCTTACACTGCCCTTCCACCCTTACCGTGCGGGTCCCGCACGGCGGTTCATTTCTGTTGCACTATCCTTGGAGTCGCCTCCACCGGACGTTATCCGGCATCCTGCCCTGTGAAGCCCGGACTTTCCTCACCTGCTGCCTTTCGGCTCCTGCAGCTGCGATTACCTGTCTTACTTGCAATTCTCATTATAACAAACTATACCCGCTCCTGGCAAGAGCACATTAATATTCCGGCACATGATCCGCGAACATATGAAGCCTCATCTTAGATGACAACTCCCTCAGAACATGCTGTCCCGCGATGCTGTTCCCCTTCGTATCCAGGGCCGGTCCGAAGATCCCGATCCCCATCCGCTTATCTACCACCGAGAGGATCCCTCCTCCTACACCGCTCTTAGAAGGCACTCCCACCTCCACCGCGAATCTCCCGGAACCGTCGTACATCCCACAGGTCAGCATGATGGACTTGACCGTCTGCACCACCTTACTGTGAAGAAGCCTCTCCCCGGTCAAAGGGTTGATCCCGTCAGATGCCAGCACCAGGCCGAATCCCGAGAGACTTCTCGCCGTCACATTCAGCGAACACATCCGCACATACAGATCCAGACTATCCTCCACGCTGCTTTCCAGTATTCCCTTGCTCTCCAGAAGATATGCGATCGCCTTGTTCCTGGATATGTGCCCCATCTCCGAGTGGTACACCTTCTCATTCAGCGTGATCTCATCATCCATGCAGAGCTTCTTAGTGAATGCAAGCATCCGCTCAAAGCTCACCTCACAGGACAGATGGCTTGCGATGGCGATAGCGCCGGAATTGATCATCGGATTAGACGGATAGTCGCTTGACAGATCCAGCCGCACCAGGGAGTCAAAGGAATCTCCCGAAGGCTCCATCCCCACCCTGTCGAACGTCTTCTCAAACCCGCATCTCTCAAGCGCCGCCGCCAGAGCTATCACCTTCGATATACTCTGAATGGTAAATCTCACATCCGAATCACCACTTACATGGTATCTCCCGTCTCCGGTACAGATACACACACCCAGATATTCCTTGTTCACACGGCCTAGTTCTGGTATGTACGTTGCCGTCTTCCCAAGTTCGATCATCTTTCTCGCATTATTAAGTGCATCCTCTAATATCCTGTCCAATAACTGTTCCATACTCATTCCCCTGTAATCCTTTGTCTACAATCCTTCATCCGTAATCAAGTCCTTCCCGTCGGCGGCCCCCGTCGCCAAGGCGTCGCACCTCTCGTTCTGCGGATGGCCGGCATGCCCCTTCACCCAGATAAATGTCACATCGTGCGGCTCCTTCGCCGTAAGAAGCCGTTTCCACAAGTCTACATTCTTCACCTGTTCATTCTTCCCGCGCTTCCAGCCCTTCTTGATCCATCCGTCGATCCAACGCTGGTTGAACGCGTTCACCACATACTGAGAATCCGAGTATACCTCCACCTCACAGGGGCGGTTTAACGCCTCCAGACCTGAGATCACCGCCATCAATTCCATACGGTTATTCGTCGTCCTCTTGTACCCCTGGGACAGTTCCCTGGTATGCAGCTCCCCCTTCGTATCCACATATTCAAGTACGGTGCCGTAACCTCCCGGCCCGTCCGGGTTCCCTCTTGCCGCACCGTCCGTATAGATCTTCACTTTCATCAGCCTTCCACCTTCTCTCTTCCTCATATCAAAAATACCTGCCCCGGTGCATCCACACGCATGAATCTATCCCTGTAAGGCCCGGATACCGGGCTTGCCAGCAGCTTACTACAGATATCATACTGGCCCCACATATGCATGGGGAATGCATGCCTTGTCTGCGTGTGCCGCATGAAATAATCCAATCCCCAGGCATACTGTTCTTCCTGTCTTGGATCTAACGGGAGAAACGCCGCATCTATCGGCTCCCCCTCCAGCTTCCCTATCTCATGCTGGTATTTGCGGCGCATCATCTCATTATACGCCTTGCTCTCCTCTTCCCAGTGCCACCAGTTCAGATCTCCTCCGTGGTAGATCTTCTTATCCCAAAGCTTCACCAGATAAGCAACTCCCTCATCTGTTGAGCGAAGCGTTTGAATCTCCATCTCATCCAGCTGTATCAGCCGGCGCGGCCCGATATATGTACATTTCCCTTCCGGTCCCCTGTCTTTGATATCATCCGACAGGATATAATGAATGTCTGGATATTGACCCTCCCATTCAAAAATCCGCTTATTAAAATGATCTCCGTGAGCATGGCTTGCAAAGACATAGACCTTCACCCGATTAGAAAACGCAGGAAGCGTTCCCTTATAAAAATCAAAGATCAGAGCCTTATCCCTTTCTTCAATCACGTATCCGCTGTGTTCCAGAAATGTAATCTTCACGCCGCTTTCTCTCCTTATATTCATTATATCACTCTTTATGTCTGTATAATCCGAAATGTCTGATTCACATACATTAGGGAATCTATCCCTCACCTCGTATAATCTCCACCGCATGTGTAAGCTCCGGCAGCAGATACTTCAAAGTCTCCTTAACCGCCCGGGACTTCCCCGGAAGATTCACGATCAGAACATCGCCGCGAATCCCTGCAACGCCGCGGTTCAGCATGGCACGCTTTGTCATCTGCATCGTATATGCACGCATAGCTTCGGGTATGCCCAGGATCGGACGTTCGATCACATCCATGGACGCCTCCGGTACGCAATCCCCAGGCGCACAGCCCGCCCCGCCTGTAGTCAGCACCAGATCGGCAAGCTGCCCATCCGCAAGCCTTGTCATCACCGTCGACAGGACTTCCCTGTCAACAGGCAGGGCCCGCATGAATACAATCTCGTCTCCGGCCTCTTCTATCAATTCCCTGATCGCCTCACCGCTTGCATTCTCTTCATTTCCTCTATATATATCCGTACTCGCCGTAATGATCGCAACTCTCATGACGTACCTCCATTTTTCTAACATCCGCATATTAAACTCATTATACCGTATTCTAAGAATAATGCAAGCAAAAGACCAGAGAACTTATGTCCCTGGTCTTCTCTTGTATATATAGTTTTCAGGTACTTACTGACAATCCTACAGGCTGAACTCCTCTGCATCATCAAGCTCATCATCGAACTCATCCAATACAAACTCTACAAGCTCCTGAGCCGCACTCATATTCTCGCTGTCAGCCTTTACAGAGATCTCTTCCTTCACGATGTTGAGATCTTTGAACTTATCTATTGCATACTGATAAGTCTTGCCAAGCTCATCTGCATCCGTTGAAGTCGGACAAATATATACAACCTTATTCTCTGCACAGTATGCTTTGAGTTCCTCAAGCTTCTCATAGCTCTCGTTGATCTTACCGCCGGTCACATAGATCACCGCCGGACGAGGATTCGCTTTTACCGTCTGCTTTCCAATCAGAATTACGGTTACAACCTTTGTATCGCTCTCCGGGTCAACAATGTAACCCAGACCGTTGTATTCATAAAAGTCTACATTCATAATCTGTACCTCTCCTTTTAGAATCTTCTTATTCTCCGAATTTCTTCTTGAATGCTGCCTTGTAGTCTTCCACTACCCATGGACGGCGCAGATCATACTTGAAGCAGTCCTCGATATTGCTCTCAAAACTGATCGATGCCCTGGTGGAGTATTCATTCGGTTCGCCGCAGTTCTTAATAACGGCCCAGATACCATTGGAGTGATGTGCTCCGCCGTATACATGGTACTCTACAAATGAATGTGCCTTAAGAAGCTTGGTATAGAACTCCACATTCTGTAAGATATCCGGATCCATCTCGCTCTGATACATGAAGGTCGGCGGGAATCCGATACAATCCTCTACGGTTGCGTGGTTCGGCAGCGCCTCAGGACCCACTCTGTTAGAAGCAAAGTTTCTTCCAAGCCAGTTATACAGTCCGTCATGCTGCTCTACAGCGTCCCACATACCCGTATACAAAGAATCGCCGTCTTTTTCACGATCATCCGTCTGAGCGCTTACCACCACGATCCCTCTCGGGCTGTAGCCATATCTCTTAAGCCGGAATGCCGCTGCAAGTCCGAGATGTCCGCCTGTGGAGGAACCGCTGATCACTACCTTATCATTATGGATTCCAAGTTCGTCCGCATTGTTGTACATCCACTTATATGCCGCATGAAGGTCATTGATCGCTGCCGGATACTGTGCCTGCCAGGACAGACGGTAGATCGGAACGATACCTACGCATTTGTGCTCTTCGCACATACGCTCGATCGGATATGCATTCGGATTCAAGCCTGTAAGACCGCCGCCTACAACGTAGAACAGAACACGGTTTTTCCTCTTCTTCAGGTTCTTCGGTTTCACTACCCATACCTCAACCGGAGTATCTGGCTCTTCCTCACATCCCGGAACCTCGAATTTCTCAACGTCACAGGTATGTTCGGTTGACCACCACTGCTCCATATAGGAAGCCTGCCTTGCATTTCCTGCCGCCAGCTTCTCCTCCTGAGGAACAGACGGGCTGTACAGCATTGCAGTTCCCTCATTCAGCTTAGGATCCAGATCCCAGAAATCACGTCCGTCCGGATGTCCCCACTTAGGATCAGTGATATCGATCATACGGCCATCTTCTACGATAATACCATTCTTATTGCGATCGCCTTCAAATTTTTCCCACATGATTGATAATTTCCTCCTTTTTGATATTTTTATAAAGAAAATTCCTCAGCGTCATCAATGTCTGCATCGCACTCGTCAACGAGATAATCTACAACTGCCTGAGCATCATCCATCGTATCCGCATCACCCATAACCGCAATCTCGTCACGCTTTACATTGAGTACTTTGTATTTGCTCTGGATGTAATTGAAAGTCTCTGCAACCTCTTCCGGATCCTTGGAGGACGGACACACAAACACAACCTTATTCTCCTCCGCGTAAGCCTTCAGCTCTTCTAACTTCTCATATCCTTCTACGATCCTGCCGCCGGTGATATAAAGAATCGTTGAACGAGGATTTGTCTTAACTGTCGTCATAGTCGGCGGTGAAGGGATGAACACCTGCTTTGTGTCGCTCTCCGGATCAATTATATTTCCAAGTCCTTCGTAATCATAAAATTCAACCATAATAATCTTCCTCCTGATCTTCAGAATCTTCTGAACTCTTAGTCTTCTGAATTGAACTCTTCAACGGTCCATGGACGTCTCAGGTCATATTCAAACATGTCTACCAGTTCCTTCTCGCATACTCTGTTGAACAGCTGTGCATATGCCGCATCCGGATCATCCTTGTCCAGTACATTCGCAGATGTACTTAAGGAACAATGCTGGCTGCCGCCCCACGCATGCATCTCGCAGTAAACACCTGCTGCGGACAGCTTGCTGATATACTCAGATGTCTGGTCCAAACCATTGTCATTGATCATCGCATGGATGAATGTCGGCGGAAGACCTACACACTCTTCAACCGTAGCACGTCCCGGGAATGCTTCAGCCGGTACGTCTACAGAGTTATTAAGCTTCCCAAGGTACTGGCGTGCAGACTGTGCTGCATCGGATCCGCCCCAGAATGCGGAATTAATGCTGAGTGAACGATACTGCGGCAGCGGACGGTCGTCAATGATCGGAACCCATACCATACATCCGCGAGGTGTAACACCGCGTTTTTTCAGCCTGTGGCAAAGCGCCAGTGAAAGATGTCCGCCTGAGCTGTTACCATGAAGGATGATCTTGTTCGCACTGATATTCAGCTCTTTTGCATGCTCTGCCAGGAAATTATAAGCTGCTTCACAGTCATTTACCGGCTCCGGATACTTTGCTCCCATACACAGTGTACGATAATTCAGCGTTGCAACCGGCACTCCGAATTTGTCTGCCCAGTTCTCGATATCAGCAGTGAAACGGAAGCATGTGGTAAGTCCGCCGCCAGGGATGATCAGGATACATGGGCTGTTTCTCTTATAACGCCATTTCTCCTTCGGAACTGCAACCAACATCTTAACCGGCGGTGCATCCGGCTCGTCAATACAGCCAGGGGCCTCATATTCCGTTACGCGCGACCAGTCATAGTCCGGCAGATAATCTTTAAATCCGTCCTCTGCATGCGCTGCGAAATTCTGTCTCTCCTCAAACGAAAGATCATCATTCAACAGAACCTCTGCGTATCCGACAGAATTGCCCATCAGTGAATAAGCCACTTCAAGTTCCGGGTGTCCCCACTTTGCATCATCACGAATCCTAAATTTCTCAAGTCCCATAAATATAATCCTCCTTCGACTTTACTGTTGTGAATATTTTATCTATCAAATCCTCTAATGATTGATTGTAATACATTCACAAATTCTATAAATCAATCATGCTCTTTTCTATCAGAAAAGTCAACAGGAACTCTCCCAAACTCAAACACTTCAAAAAAATTGTAATGAATTTAAACACTTTTCAAATGTGTCATTTGATTAATTTGTACAATTACCGTCAGTCTCTAAAAATTGTATATTTCTTGAAGATCTCCCCATAATTAAATAAGGAGGTTTTCTATGGAGCCAATTACAAAGTATACAGAGACGGACAACACAGAACTACCCCAGCAGCCGCATCACGATCCGCTCGAAAGTCACCGCCCCTCTCCACATCACATCCTCATCCACATCAAACTGCGGATTATGGTGCGGCACATCCGTTCCCTTCTCCGGATTCGAGGAACTCAAGAAGAAGAACGCCCCCGGCACGATCTGCAGATAATTCGCGAAATCCTCCCCACCCATATTAGGAATCGGGAAATTATCGATGATGTCCTTCGGCTCGAACAGATCGCTTACAGACTCCGCCGCAAGCTCCGCCATCTCCTCATCATTCACCACCGGCGGAGCTCCCCATATAATCTCGCACTCACAGCTTCCGCCGAATGCCGCCGCAGTCGCCACCGCCATCCCGCGGATTCTCTGCGCTACATAGTGTCTGACAGATTCATCCAACGCACGGATGGTACCTTCAAGGACCACCTCATCCGGTATCACATTATACTGCGCCCCTCCTGCAATCTTCCCGATCGTAATGACACTAGCAGAGCTCCCGGATATCTCCCTCGTCTGGATCGCCTGCAGCGACAGGATCAGATGCGCCGCTATATTGACCGGATCAACCCCCTTCTCCGGTGTGGAGCCATGACAGGATTTCCCCCGGATCTTCAAGATAAATTTGTCGAAAGACGCCATACAGCACGCCCGCGGGAAGATCAATGTACCGCTTGGGATCTCTTTCCCCAGGATACTGCCGATATGAAGCCCAAAGACGGCGTCTACACCTTCCAGATAGCCGTTGGCGATCGCGATCTCCGATCCTCTTGAGATCTCTTCCGCCGTCTGAAAGATCAAGCGCACCGTTCCGCAAAGATTCTTCTTCTGAATATTCAGAAGCCTTGCCGCACCCAGGAGGATCGCCATATGAGCGTCATGACCGCAGGCATGCATACACCCCGGATGTACGGATGCGAAAGGGAGATCCGTCTCCTCCTCCAGCGGCAGCGCGTCCATATCTGTCCGAAGCGCCACCGTCCGCCCTCTTCTTCCGCCCTTGATCGTCGCCAGGATACCGCTGTCCTTCTCCGAACATATATAAGGGATCTCCAGACGTTCAAGCTCTTTTACGATATATTCCTTCGTCTTGGGGAGCTCTGTACCAAGCTCCGGGATCTGATGCAGGTCCCTCCGAAGCTTCACAATATATTTTTGAACACTCTCATACTTTTTTTCCATTTTTCATCCTCATCCATCCAATTTCCCGGTAAACCAAAATCAGACAGTATATCCGCCCTGCAGATTGTATGAGAACTTATTCCCGCAATCTGCCGGACCGGTATACTGCCTATCTTATCAGGATATCCCCCTTCTATTACTCATGGATCAATGCATGCTGTCCTTCCTCGGGAGCCTCAGTCAGCATCTTAAGCGCCTCTTCTACCAGCCCTTTACGGAACTTCACTTCCTGTTCTGCCGGAAGAGACGGGTTGCCAAATACATGGAGTACACTGTTGCCGCGAAGGATTCTGTGTGAACCGATACCTTCGGAAATTTTTGTAAGGTTCGTTACATGAATCACCGGGATTCCGGCCCTCTCGATTTCCTTAACCATCACTGCACCGCAGCGAGAACTGGTACCTCATGTGGAGGTCAGGATCGCCGCATCCACCTGGTTATCCAGCAATCCCTGCGCGATTCCTTCACCGAATTTCTTACCCACATCCATAGGCGTCATAACGCCCGCAGTGGTATAATAAGACGTCAGGACGTCCCCGATCTTACCCTCTTTCTTAAGTGCAACGGCAGCATCCACAGGGATCAGACGGTTCGGATCCTGCAGGACAAACGCATTGTTATAGCCCTGATGGCTGACTTCATAATCTGCCGCATCCAGCCTCTCCACGTCTCCAAAGGAGTAATTCTTGAAATACTTGGAGTTGGTGGGAACCATATTGTCCGGATTGCCCTTGGGTACCAGACCTCCGTCCGTTACGAATGCAAGACGGATCTCGCTAAGCGGTTTCTCAAGGACCGGAAGCGGAATATCCTCGTGGTTCGGCATCATAACTTCTGTACGGAAGTTCCTGTGATAGAACTTATTAAGCAGCATATTCAGCCCTCGTGCGGACGCCGGCATAGTATAATCAATATCGATCGCCGGTCCGGAACCGTGGAAGCCCTCTTTCTTACCGTCGCCGATAAACTCACCCTCAGCCAGACGCTTCGCGAAAGCTGCGATCTCCTTCATGGCCTTGCGCATCTTGGCGGCATTATTCTCTGTCTGCAGGATATACGCACGGTCTTTGTAGAGATCTGTTCCGGGATTCTCGGAATAAAGCCCGGTCACTGCCGGGAGTTTTAACTTCTCCGTCACCGCAGCCGCAGCCGCCCCGCAGCCAAGCCCGTAACGCCCCGCATTGAATCCGGGACCCGCGATAAATAGCTGGCCGTTATATTTCTTCACGATCTCAAGGAATTCATTACATACTTTCTCTGTATTTTCGGCAATATAATTGTCGCCGCATATGATCGTTGCCGCGATCTCATAATCATCGCCAAGCAGGCCCCTAAGCAGCAAACCAGGCCCAACCGGCTCTTCCTTCACACTAATACCAACACTGGCCGTATCTTCTCCGCCCATTCCAGCATAGAACTGATTGATATAATGTATGACTCTAATCTTCTCTGCCATGTCTCTTCCTCCTTATTTGCCTGTATTCTCCACAGCATTCGGCAGATCACCGTCTGTTGTCACATAACAGTCACCAAGCTGTGACCAGATTCCCTGATAAGCGAAGTTCGTCGTGTGGGTAAAAGGACCCTGTACATCATATCCCATAAGGCTTGGTACATTGGTCCCTTCTCCGATCACGCGGTCTACCTTCGGGTGCTCTAAGTCATAGTTTCTTCCGCTGTTGATAACCGCATCAATCTTCGGGTCAGAGATTACCAGCATGTCACCCGGCTTATCATTCGATACCGCTGACAGATTCATCACACAAGGCATGCCCATCTTCTCCGCCCAGTTAAATGCCAATGCCTGGTCAAGCTGACAGTGGCCCATACCGGATTTGTTAACGATGACACAGTCTGCCTTCAAGGTCTCCTTAAGAAGTGTAGCCGCGATCATACCCATTGTATCCTTACCGTCAATCTTCATTACATTATTCGTTATCACCATACCCACGAACTCAATATCCTTACCGTGGCGTTTCAGCAGCTCTTTCAGATACACTTCATTCTGCAGATAATAATTCGGCTCCCAGTAACGCCATACCATAGCGCCGTCCAGGATCTCTGTAGGCTGCACTACCATCGGCAGGAAATTCAGCGCGCTCTGCCCATAGAAATGGAAGTTCCAGGTATCATGGGATGCCATATGTACAACCAGATATCCTACCTTCGGAAGCGGTTTGCCGTCCGGTCCCGGACCTACCGGACCCATCTCGAACTCTTCCGTCTCATCCGGCGTCATCTCGATCGCAAGCTTCGCCAGGAATACGTTGATGGTCAGGGACGCATGCTTTAAAGCCTCCGCATAGCTTGCATCACTGACGCCTTCCGCCGGCGCCGCATCAAGAATAATGTGATAATGTTTGGAGAAATGTGTATATTTCGCACATGGACCTCCCATGTCCATATAATATTTGATATTGCATTTTGCATAATAAATGTCAGAGACAACGACTCCCTTAAGAGCAACCGTGCGCCCCTCCCCCATCGGAGCAAGCTTTCCCCAGATTCCCGGATAGGATGTCTCAGGCGCATCTGCCTTACAACGCGGCTGCATAATGTCATGAATCCCTAAGATACGGCAGCTCTCACCCGGAACGGCAAGCTTAATGTCGAGACTTCCGAACATCTCGCTCTTGGCCATATCCGTCAATTCCTCCTTATTCACCGTCAGCACTCCGTCTGTCAAATTGGTAGTCTCGCCAAATTGTACTTTATTCACGCGGACATAATCAATTTGTAACCTCTTACTCATATCCTCTTTCTCCTTTCTCCCTGAGATGTCATACTGAGCGCCAGATCAATCTGCCGTTCCGTATAATGCGCTGCACACAGCCGCACTAAGAATTTTTCCGCTGCGTCCGGCGCGATACCCACGGCAGATTCCATCAGCCATGAGTATATAATAGTTGGATATACTCTGTATTACTTATAATTTTGTCAGAAATCTACTGTAATTCTATTTTACTTTTGCTTCATCATCCGTTACAACACACAAATAAACTGTTTGTTTAATTCTATTACACATGCGTAATATGCACAAAATATTTCCAATAATCATACAAAACTTATAGATATTGTCGAAAAATACTAAAATAGAAAGAGGCTGTTTGAACAACAACCTCGATTTTATTTCTTCCGATATTCCTGTAGGCGCTGTACCGCGTCCTCTGCCATCTGCACGCGGTACAGATATTCTCTCTGTCCTGCCAGAGAAGGCTTCCCAAAAGGATAGCAGACATTATCTCCCTTTATCACACGGCTGATACCCGTATCGACTGCGATCTGCGTCAGGTTCGTCACCTGCACCACCGGGATCCCCTTTAACTCCAGTTCCTTCCCTATATAGGCCCCGCATCTGGTACTGGTTCCGCATGCCGAGGTAATGATCACGGCATCCACCTGTTTCTCCATAACATAAGAAGCGATCCGCCTTCCCAGCCGGATACTCTTTTCTGCCGATGTCATCACGCCCGTTGTCGCAATGAAACTATCATATAGCTTGCCGATCTTCCCGCATCTCTCCAGTTCCCGCAAAGCATCCACCGGAACCAAGCGGTTGGGATCTTCCTCAACATAGCGATTATCATAACCCTGATGACAGACCTCATATTCTTCTTTTTCTAATCTTAGCTTTCCTCTTATATCATATACTCCATAGCGGCCGGCATTCGTCGATGGTATTCGGTCCGGATTCCCCTTGGGAACCAGCCCGCCGTCCGTGATCACTAATATCACCGCATCCTTCAACGGACACTTCAGATTCGGAATACGGACAGTATCCATAGCTTCCATAAGGACCTCGCTCTGGAACGGCTCCCCGTTGTATTTCGCAAGAAGCATATCCAGACATCTGGCGGGAGCCGGTTTCTGATAGTTGATGAACGGAATCAGATTCCCGCTGCCCTTCCTTCTGCTCTCCGGATTGGAATATATGTAATCCGTCTGATTTAACATACTTTTAAATTCTTCTTTCTAACTGGATTTTTATCAAAATTTTTGGTTCTCTGCTCCATCATCCGCTGATTCGACAATATTGAATACCCCGACGCCTCAGAATCCAAGATCTCACGGATCTGTTCAAAATATTTCATATAATTGTCTCTCATTCCTTCATTCACCCAATCTCTGATGATCCCGACCAACGCATGAGCCTTCAACTTCGCCATAAGGCTTAATTCATTCTCCGACAGCTTGAATCCGCATTCGGAATATCCCATATCGATATTGATCTTCCATAATTCATAGTAGATCTCATACAGATATTCAAACAATGAATTCTGCCCCATATACTGGAAACACGCCAGATAGAACTTCCGGTTCGCATACAGGCATTTGCATACCTTCACAAAACTCTCTGTAAGCTTCGACGGATCGTTAAACGTGTTGACATTCTCCAGCATATCTGTATAAAAAATCCAGTTGATCAACTCATACTTGTCTTTGAAATGATAATAAAACGTATTCCTGCTGATATCACAGTAATCTGTGATATATTTCACAGAAATCTTGGATAATGGCTGCTGCTCTAAAAGCTTTTTCAAAGCACTCGCAAGCGCCTCTTTTGTAATTCGGTTATTTGACATACGCGCTTCTCTTACCCTCCGCAGTTTCCGTCATATTTACGAAAACTTTCTCATTTGATTGTATTGCTTTGTATATAATTCATTATATTATAGGATTTTTCTATATTCAATATAAAAAATCATGATGTTGTGCACTTATTAAATTTGTAATAAAATTGAACACTTTTCCCACCTCTTTTTCCTCATTCCATACGGCATTTTTATACACAATCAGATCTCTGTCCATATTTTGCAACAACCCATTTTTCTGTCAAATGAAAAATAACTAAAATCTTGTTAGACTTTTATCAACAAGTCAGAATCACTGTTTTATAAAATTCAAATTTTAGGAGGAACTGTTATGTATGCTTTAATTGCAGCCGTACCAATTCTTTTTACCGTTGTCACAATGGTCGGTTTTAATTGGCCGGCAAAACGTGCACTGCCGGCAGCCTGGCTGATTGCCTGCCTGGTATCCGGAACTCTCTGGAAGATGGGTTTCCTGGAGATAGGCGCAAGGACGATCGCCGGATTCTTAAGTGCATTCGAAACCCTGTGTATCATCTTTGGAGCAATACTTCTCATGAACGTATTGAAGCAATCCGGAGCTATGGCTTCTATTAATAGTATTTTTTCCAACATTACCAGAGACGCGCGTATCCAAGCTATTCTGGTCGGCTATATCTTCGCCGGATTCATCGAAGGCACCGCCGGATTCGGAACTCCCGCGGCGCTTGCTGCCCCAATCCTTATAAGCCTTGGTTTCCCGCCGCTTGCCGCCGCAGCCGTGTGTCTGATCTACAACTCCACTCCGGTTGTGCCGGGACCTGTCGGTGTTCCCACACTGACCGCCGCACAGACCATAGAGAGTTCCGTGACACACCTTGGCGGTGACCCGGACAAATTCTTGACGATGCTGACAAGATGGAGCTGTATCCCTCATCTGATCGGGGGTTTCTTCATCATCATCCTCGGCGTCGCTGTGCTGGTGAAGGTATTCGGCAAGAAAAAATCCTTCAAGGATGTACTGCCGGTGATTCCGTTCTGTCTGTTTACCGGATGCGTGCTTGGCGTCATCTATCTTACCATGGCATTCTTCGCAGGCGCAGAGCTTACCTCCATGGTCGCTTTCCTTGGCTCCCTGCCGATTCTGATCTTCGCTGTGAAGAAGGGTTTCCTGGTTCCCAAGGATGTATGGACCTTCGACGGCATGGAAGAATGGGGCGACAAGTCCTGGATGTCGACTCAGGAAGTTGCATCTGTAAAAAGCAAAGGGATGTCTGCTGTTATGGCATGGCTTCCTTATGTAGTCATTGGCATATTTCTGGTGCTGTCACGTGTTGCCGTCTTCAGGATCAAACCAATCTTAAACGATGAACCGTTCATCATACATATCAGGAATATCCTGGGATTTGAAGACATCAGCTGGGATTTCAAATTCCTCTGGAACGCGGGTATCATGCCGTTTATTGTAATTGCGCTGATCACCATTTTCATCCATAAGATGACAAAAGAAGAAGCCGTAACGGCCGTGAAGGATTCCTTCAAGCAGATCTCCGGCGCGGCAATCGCCCTGCTGTTCGGCGTCGCCATGGTACAGCTCTATCGGTATACAAGCAGCGCAGATATCGGCGCGGCAGTCGCGTCCGCTGATTTCTCCGGAGAATTTACCTTCGCCAACAGCAGTATGCTCTATGTAATGGCGAGCGCGCTTGCCAATATCTTCAAGAGCGCGTATTTCATCGTAGCTCCGCTGATCGGTGTGCTTGGAGCGTTCATGTCCGGTTCCTGTACCGTATCCAACACTCTGTTCTCGCCTCTTCAATTTGAGACGGCAACGATGGTCGGCTTATCACAGGTATTGATCGTGGCTCTGCAGAACTGCGGCGGCGCCATCGGCAATATGGTCTGCGTCAACAATATCGTGTCTGTATGTGCGACCACGGGAACCAACGGCAATGAAGGCAAGCTGATCCGTACGAATATCGTTCCGTGTATGATCTACTGTGCGGTCGTTGCCGCTGTAGTCGGTATCTTCCTCGCAGCCGGTATCAATCCGATGCCGGAACTGCTGCAGTAATAGATTAGAATATTGACAGCAAACAGCCAGAATGACCATACCCCCGGTCTCTCTGGCTGTTTGTGCGTCTATATGTGCATCTTGCGGATCACCTTGATAAATGCATCCACCTGCGGAAGCTTAAGCGCTTCCCTCTGGCAGAACACATAGGTCCGTCTGATGAACGGCTCCCCGTTCTTGAAGGCAAGCGGCTTCTTGACCCCCGAGAAATTCTCCAGCGCGATCTCAGGAAGAATCGCCCACCCGACTCCTGATTCTACCAATTCTTCACAGGTCGTGATATTATCCACGCAGATTCTGGAAGACTCTGTAGAGATCTCTTTCTCACGGAGCCATCTGAGGAGCTGCCCGGACAGATACGGATCCGTCTCACGGCTGATATATGGATATTCCTCCAGCTTTCTGTCCTGATTCTCCCTGCTGCACACCATATAGACCTTCTCCTCTGCCAGCAGATACCGGCCTCTTTCCCATGTATACTCGCCGCGGATGATCGCAATATCGAGCGCACCGTCAAGCATCTGCTGGTATAGCTGTCCGCTCTGATCCATGATGATCTGAAGGTTTACCTTGGGATAGCTTCTATAATATTCCGCCAACTGCCCGGCAAGGCGGTACGTCCCGTAACTGAGCGAATACCCTGCCCGCAAAGTCCCGCAAATCTCCCCCTTGGACAGATCCAGCTCCTGCTTAAGCTTGTCCATCGCAAGCGCCGCCCCTTTACTGAATTGCAGTACCTTCTCCCCCGCCGGTGTGAAATGGATCCCCTGATGGGAACGGATCAGCAGTTCTCTGCCAAACTCTGCCTCCATAAGCTTGATCCTCTTCGAGAGCGCAGGCTGTGTCATGAATAGAAGCTCCGCCGCGCGGGTGATACTTCCCGTCTCCCCCAATACTTTTAAAATTGTAAAATCCTTTGTATCCATATCTCCTCCCTGATACTTTTCTCTTTCTATCATACCACATATCCATTCCAAAAAGTTATGGTTTTCGATTCCAAAGCAATATTTCCATTTTTGGACATTTTTGTATATAATAAAATCAACAAAAAAGAGATGTCATAGAGAGGATGTCATAGAGAAAGAGGTGTTATTATGAAGTTTACGATTGGTTATAGAAGATGGAATACGATGTTTTTTACAGTGTGCTTCGTTTTGTTTCTGATTCCGTGTATCGGATGCGAGATTTCCGGCGAGATGACCTGGACAGGGCGTTGCTTCACAGGAGGTATGCTGTTGGTATTACTGTACGGACTGCTCCGCTCCTGTATCCGCTTCCAGATCACAGATACCTCCATCACCCGCAAGTGGCTTATACTTCCGGAGAAGGAGATCGCTCATTCCGAGATCGAACAGCTCAATCCGGAATACTTGTCAGAGGTACTTGGAACCTATAAGGCGGTCAAGAGCTATACCGTTCATGCAGAGAACGGCAGGAAGTTCCGTATTCCGGCGCATGATCTTCACGCTGACAATACAAGATTCCTGGAAGCTTTATTCCGCGGACAGTTGGCCAGATAAGAATCCGATATAGAAAACAGACCATCAGGAAAGGGGTTCCCGATGGTCTTTCTATTTCTGCAAAATATACCCCGGCTGGTTCGGCCGGGGCATATATTCCATTATGCTAATTTTGACTTCGCTGTCTCTGCAAGAGTAGCAAATCCGGCTGCGTCGTTCACTGCCATCTCAGCTAACATCTTCCTGTTCATATCAACATCCGCAAGCTTTAAACCATGCATGAACTTACTGTATGACAAACCGTTCATCCTTGCAGCTGCGTTGATACGTGCGATCCAGAGCTGACGCATCTGGCGCTTGCGCTGCTTTCTTCCTGCATAGGAAGATGTGAGAGCTCTCATGACAGACTGCTTAGCCACTCTGTACTGTTTGGAGCGTGCTCCTCTGTATCCCTTTGCTAATTTTAAAACTCTGTTATGCTTCTTTTTAGCGTTCATTCCGCCTTTAATTCTTGCCATGTCTCGTTTCCTCCTTCAATACTTTGATCCAATATCTTACAGATATGGTAATACCTTCTTCATGTTCTTTACATTTGTCTCGTCAGTAATGATTGATTTTCTAAGATTCCTCTTCCTCTTCGGAGACTTCTTAGTTAAGATATGGCTCTTATACGCTTTATTTCTTTTTAACTTTCCTGTACCTGTCTTTTTGAAGCGCTTTGCAGCTGCTCTATTTGTCTTGATCTTTGGCATAATGATTTCCTCCTTAAAATTAGTAAATATATTTTTAACGTTTTTCAGTTAAAACCATACTCATGCTTCGGCCTTCCAGCTTCGGCTGTTTCTCCACAACAGCGATATCCTTGAGCAGTTCTGCAAAATCGTCCAGAATGTGCTTGCTCTGCTGTACATGCGCCATCTCGCGGCCTCTGAAACGCAGGGTAATCTTTACTTTGTTGCCCTTACTGATAAACTTCTTGGCATTATTGACCTTCGTATTCAGGTCATTCGTGTCAATATTGGGTGAAAGACGCACTTCCTTCACTTCAACGGTCTTCTGCTTCTTCTTAGCCTCTTTTTCTTTTCTTGCAAGCTCATATCTGTACTTACCGTAATCGATAATCTTGCATACCGGCGGCTGAGCCTTTGGAGCGATCTTCACAAGATCCAGTTCTGCTTCCTGAGCCAGTCTCATTGCCTCTTTGATCGGCATGATTCCCTTCTGCTCTCCATCTTCTCCAATTAATCTTACTTCCTTGTCTCTGATCTGCCCGTTAATCATTAAATCGCTAATTGTCTTGCACCCCCATCATAAAAATATAAAAATAAGTGAACAGCACTCAGACTATCCACTTTACATATCTGTACAACAGGCTTATCATATTATCATACCCGACAATATTACAACGCAAACCCTAATACTCAATATCAAACCGATAGTCACCCGATCGTGCTATGGTGAGAGTGGATACTCTACTTTGTTTTCTACTTCACGCAAATATTAATCTACCACAACTATCCAGGAATGTCAAGAGTCTATTTTCATTAAAAATCCTTGAAAAACTTGTCCTTTCATGTAATAATAGAGCAAGATCTGTTTTTTTGGGAATGATTATTTATTAATTGAGGAGGATTTTAAATGAAAGACAGAAGTAATTTTACTAGCAAGCTCGGCTTTGTCCTTGCAGCTTCGGGATCGGCCGTAGGGCTTGGGAACATCTGGAGGTTCCCCTATCTTGCCGCGCAGTACGGCGGCGGTACTTTCCTGCTGATCTACCTGATCCTGGCAGTCACTTTCGGATTCACGCTGATGACCGCAGAGATCGCCATTGGCCGCAAGACCGGTTTAAGCGCTATCGGCGCCTTCAAGGTGCTGGATAAGCGGTTTAATTTCCTGGGGATACTTGCCGTCGTCGTTCCGGTCATCATCTTTCCATACTATTCCGTCATCGGCGGATGGGTGGTAAAGTATTTCGCCGTATTCATAAGCGGAGGCGTTAAGGCTTCCGCCGGAGATACTTATTTTACCGACTTTATCGGCGGCACTTTCCAGCCTATCGGATGGTTCCTGCTGTTCCTTGCACTCACCGCTGTCGTTGTACTGTGCGGTGTTGAGAAGGGGATTGAAAAGGTAAGCAAGATCATGATGCCGATCCTTGTCGTGCTCACCATCATCATTTCAGTATACGGACTGACTCTTGACGGCGCTATGGAAGGCCTGGTCTACTATATCAAACCACATATGGCAGACGTATCTGCCAAGACGATCCTTGCGGCTATGGGACAGCTCTTCTATTCTATGTCCCTGGCAATGGGTATCATGATCACTTATGGTTCTTATATGAAGAAGACTGACAGCCTGGAAAGCTCCGTCCGTCAGATCGAATTGTTCGATACAGGGATCGCATTCCTGGCCGGACTTATGATCATCCCGGCAGTATTCGCGTTCTCCGGCGGCGACCGTTCTGCCTTGAGCGCAGGCCCGGGTCTGATGTTCATGACCCTTCCTAAGGTATTCGCGAGCATGAAATTCGGCGGAGCGATCGGTACGATTTTCTTCCTGCTGGTACTCTTCGCGGCGCTGACATCAGCGATCTCCCTGATGGAGACCATCGTATCCGTGTTCATGGACAGATTCGGGTGGAAACGCCGGTTTACAGGTATCCTTGTAGCTATACTTGCCGCACTCATGGGGATTCCTTCCTCGCTTGGATTCGGACCTCTTGGCTTCATTACCTGGAATAATCTGTCCATCCTGGATATCATGGACTTCTTAAGCAACAGCGTATTGATGCCGATCGTCGCATTCTTCACATGTATCTTCGTCGGATTCATTATCAAGCCTAAGGCGATCGCCGACGAAGTGAAAGAAACTGGCGAACCCTTCAAGGCAGAGGGTATGTTCAACATTATGATCAAATGGGTGGCTCCGATCTTCCTGGTTATCATCCTTGCAAGCTCTATTGCAAGCGGACTTGGCTGGTTCAAGATCTAACCTTTGAAAGCGGCGGTCACTATGGAACTTAGAAAATGGAATGTATTTCTTGCGGTTGTTGATTCCGGCAGCTTTACCAAGGCTGGTGAAGGACTGGGATATACCCAGTCTGGGATCACTCAGATGATGAAATCACTTGAGCAGGAGGTTGGCTTTCCTCTCTTCCACAAGGGACACCACGGGGTGTCCCTTACAAAAGAAGGCGAAGCACTCCTCCCCTCCATCCGCAATCTTTTTTCCGCCAACGAGACTCTGAACCAGGAGATCTCCTTTCTTAAAGGAGCCAAGAAGGGAACCCTCAAGATCGGCGCCTACACAAGCTGCTCTATCCACTGGATCCCTGAAATCATCCAAGCGTTTAAAAAAGAATACCCAGGTATTCTTTTTGATATCGCAGAGGGGAATGAATACGAGCTGTCCTGCTGGATCCGCGATCACAAGGTTGATATCGCATTTACCAGCTACCAGGACGATTCTTCTTATCATTTCATCCCCGTATATGATGATCCCATGCTGGCAGTCATGCCGAAAGGCCATCCCCTCGCCGCATACGACGAGGTTCCGATCGAATTATATGCGGATGCCGCTTTCGTTGTGTCCGATTATAGCTATTTGAATGACGTCCACCGGATCCTTAAGGCAGCAGGCGTGACACCCGATATCCGATACACAACTCACAGCGACTACTCAATCTTATCTATGGTGGAACATAACCTTGGAATCAGCATCCTTCCCTCCCTTGTTCTGCGCAACAAATCCGGGAATTTCGAGGCGCGTCCTCTGAAACCGAACGCTTACCGCAGACTTGGGATGGCAGTGGCGTCTTCCGCCAATATGTCGCCTGTAATGAAAATATTTATCCAATATGCAAAAAACTATCTTCTCTCCTGAAGATAGTTTCTTGTTATTCAGACCTCTCTGATCATCTCTGATCCCCCATGCAGAATACCGCAACCACTCCCGGCCCGGTATGGCTTCCGATCACGGTTCCGATATTATTGATCAGGATATTGTCGATCCCCATCTTCTCTCTTACCTGTCCCGCCACATAATCGGCGTCCTCCCGGCAGTCCCCGTGGGTGATCATAATGATATCATTCTCCCAGCCCTTCGCCTGCTTCGCGGAAGTCTCCACGATCTTTCCAAGCGCTTTCCTGCGCCCCCGCTCCTTGCCGATCACCTGAAGAGCGCCCGCGTCATCCATATGGATCATCGGCTTGATCTTCACCATGCCGCCAAGCACAGCAACCGTCTTGGAGATACGTCCCCCTCTGTGAAGATGTTCCAGATCGTCAATCGTTACATTATGGCAGACATGAAGCTTATTCGCCTCCGCCCATTCGGCAGTCTCTTCCATCGAATAACCCTCGCTCTTACGCTTCAACGCATAATACAGAAGCAATCCCTCGCCCATACAGGCACACAACGTATCGACCACCATGATCTTCCGGTTCGGGTACTCTTCACGAAGCTCCTCCGCCGCTATCTTCATGCTGTTGCAGGTCCCGCTTAACGCAGACGAGAAGCCAAGATGCAGAATATCTTTCCCTTCCTTCAAGATCGGCTCAAATGCGGTCTTCGCTTCATCCGGATTCACCTGAGAGGTTACCGCCATCTTTCCTTCCCTCAGCTTGCCGAAGAACTCCTTGGGGGACAACCCGCTCATATCCTCATAAGTCTTGCCGTCTATCGTATATTTTAACGGAATCACCGGCACCCCTCTCGCGCTCAGCCATTCCTTAGGAAGATCTACCGTACTATTCACTGTTATCACATAATCACTCAATTTACAGCCTCCTTTTGATCATTATCCATATCCCTTAAAACTTTTCGCATCGTAAGTACAAATAACACGCAAGTCGTCACCACTGAGATGACGTCCGCCACCGGCTCTGCCCTGTAGACCCCCATGACCCCCATAAATTTGGGGAAGATCACTGCCAGCGGGATCAGCAGGATCACCTTCCGAAGAAGCGCGATAAACAGAGATACCTTCGCCTGTCCAAGAGCAAGGAAGGTAGACTGGCACGCAGACTGCAGCCCGAAGATCGTAATACCAAGGAAATATACCGGCATCACCTGGCAAGTTAGCCGGATCAGATCCTCATTGTTTGTAAAGATCCCCGCATAGACGCCCGGGGCAAGCACTGCCACCCCGCCAAGGATCAGCGTTCCCAGAAGCCCGGAGATCAAAAGCCTTGTAAATGTCCCTTTCACCCGATCCTTATCTCCTGCTCCATAGCAATAACTGATGATCGGCTGGACTCCCTGAGAGATCCCCTGAACCGGAATCAAGATCAACTGCATGATACTGGTCATGATGGACATAGTTCCCACATACAAGTCTCCTCCATAATTCTGCAGCCCGGAATTCAGCGTGATTCCCACCATACTCTCCGTGCTCTGCATGATGAAGGGAGATACCCCAAGACCTGCGATGCGGACCACAATCTCCTTCTTAAGCCGCATATGCTCCGTCTTAAGCTTCATCGAGCTTCTCGTAGACGTCAGGAAACGGATTACCCATGCCGCGCTGACTGCCTGGGAGACGACGGTTGCCAGCGCCGCGCCCTTCACCCCCATATCCAGCACAAAGATCAAGACCGGATCCAGGCAAATATTGAGCAGCGCTCCGATCACCACCGACAGCATGGCAACCTTCGACTCTCCCTGCCCGCTGATGAACGTATTCAAACCCACTGCGATCTGAACGAATATTGTACCGACCAGATAGATACCGATATAACTCTTGGCATACCCGATCGTCACTTCACTGGCACCAAACGCGTATAGCACCGGTGTCTTGAATATCGAAAATCCTATGGTAAGCACGATCGAGAACAACACGATCATACCCGCCGAATTTCCAAGTATCTGCTCTGCCTTGCGGATATCCTTCTTCCCAAGCTCAATGGACGCTAAGGGCGCTCCTCCCATCCCCGCAAATGCACTGAACGCGGAGATCAGCATGATGATGGGAAATGTAACTCCCACCCCCGTCAGGGCGATATCCCCGTAGCCGCGGATATGCCCGATATAGATCCTGTCCACAATGTTGTACAGCACGTTGATAAGCTGCGCTGCCACGGCCGGCACGGCCAGAGAGACCATAAGCCTCCCCAGAGGCTCCGTGCCGAGCCTTTCCTTATTCATCTCTTTCTCCATATGTAAATCCCACCTTCTGATTCAACGTCCCAGCACAGTATTGCATAAATAACGGTGAATAATGTGCTTGATATATGCGTCAGATGTGCGTTTACAATATGCGTCTGTGCACATCTGACGCTCAGTATAACATGTACGGCAAATACTGTAAAGACATATCGGCATCCGAATACAGTTATTAATTTAATTTCACATTCAGATAATTTCTCCCCGACAGCGTCTTATTAAAGCAAATGCTGCATACAATGATCAATGTTCCGATCAGGAAGCCCCACCAGTTGAACAGCGCAGTCAGGATCAGCAGCTCCAGACGCATGAATTTCAGCGCATAGCCAAGTTCGAAGTTCGGCTGGGTGTAATTCGCAACAGACACGAATGCCATATATAACATGACCTCCGCATTAAACCACCCGGACTGCACCGAGAATTCGCCCATCACCAGACCTGCGATCACGCTTAAGGGAGTACTCAGCATACTCGGCGTATTAAGCGCCGCCAGACGCAGGCCGTCAATGGCGATTTCCAGGATCAGCAGCTGGAAGATCAGCGGGATATTGACCGTATCCTTTACCGACACGAAGGCAAATACTTCCGGAAGCCAGTTTAGATTCTGCATGAATAGCAGAAACACCGGAGTTAAAAATACCGTCATAAATGTGATCAGACCTCTGGCGACCTTCAGATATACATTGGTCAGGGTCGGGAAATAATAATCATTGGCTTCCTCGATCATATCGAAGATCGACGTGGGGAGTATCATTGCCGACGGCGAATTATCTACCAGCAGAACAATCTTCCCTTCCAGCAGACAAGCGGTCGCCGTATCCGGCCGCTCGGTAAACTTGAATTTGGGGAATGGATTGTACCATTTGCGCTTATATAATTCTTCTGCCAAACTCTGTTGATTCATCCGCAGCGCGTCTGTTTTGATATTCTTGATCCGGTCGGACACATTCTTCAGAAGCTCCTGATCCACCCGGTCGCTCATATAGCAGATCGCAACATCCGTCCTGGAACTGTCTCCGATCTCCACCATCTCCATGATCAGATGGGGATCCCGGATCCTTCTTCTCATAAGCGCCGTGTTAAATACGATCGTCTCCACGAATCCGTCCCGGGAACCCCGAAGCGATTTGTCCTTGTCCGGTTCCTCCACACTTCTTGCCGGATAAGTCCTACAGTCTATAGCGATACAAGCCTCATAACCCTCGATAAAAAGGCAGGTGACGCCGGACAGCAGGTTCTTCATGACCTGGTCAAAATCGCCCAGGACATCCACCTCCACATAAGGGACGCACTCTCTCGAGAAGCTGGTCGCATCACCCGGCATATCTTCTTCTGTGATTCCCAAGAATGAATCCAGGATCTTAAGCATGGATTCATCCTTCGTGAATCCGTCTATAAAATAGAACGTAGCACAACGTCCGCCGATCATGATATCCCGCCGGATGATATCAAAGCTTTCTTTTATCGGAAGTACCTGATTCATATATGCAGTATTCTCTTCCCGCGAGGCTGTTATCTTTTTTATGTCTGACATATTCATTCCTCCGCTTAATTACTGAATCTATAAGCGTTAGCATCCCCCGCATTCTCAGAAAATATACCCAAAAGCATACAAAAAGGACAGCGTAATCTTTGCTGCCCTCTTCTGTATCATACTTTTCATCTATTGCACCGAATAACCAGTCGTGCTTCCCAATCCGCCGTTGCGTACCGCAGTCACGTCATCATCCACCGTAATTCCGTACTCCACAAATATCCCCTGCATGAACCCTGTGCCTGCTTCTATCCTGACCGTCTTCCCTTCCCTGCTGTCATTAGTTAACTTGACGAATATGTGACCCTCGTTATCCGAATAGAAATAGTCGCTGTCGATAATCCCTACCGTATTGTTAAGCTGCAGACGGTATTTGAAACCAAGCCCGCTTCTTGGGTAACACTTAAGCACCCAGTCGTCCTCCATCTCCACGCAGATCCCTGTGGGAATCTTCACAGTCTCTCCGGGCTCCATCGTAATCTCCACCGGCGCGTAGAAATCATACCCGGCAGAACCCGATGTTGCCCTGCATGGCAGACGGATCCCATCATAGACCATCTGAATCTCGTCATCTCCGGCTGCGGAACCAAAGACATCCTGGTATCCTTCCTTAAACTGTCCAAAACTTACTTTATGAAACTGTGCAATTCTCTTTGCCACGTTCTCACCACCTTTATTTTCATTATAGCAAAAGGGTAATCAGATATCCAGCTTCAACTGAACCTCTTCTTCTGCCTCTTCCTTGAAACTCTCCACCTGTTCCGGATTCAGGCTTGGCAGATCATCCACCGACTGAACGCTGAACCTTCTTAAGAATTCCTCTGTAGTCCCAAAAAGAATCGGCTTGCCGGGTGCATCAAGCCTTCCTCTCTCACAGACCAGATTGTACTCTACTAATTTGTTCACCGCATGGTCAGACTTCACCCCCCGGATCTTCTCTACCTCCAGCTTCGTCACCGGCTGCTTATAGGCAATGATCGATAACGTCTCAAGCAGTACATCCGTCAGCACATACTTCTTCGGCTGCTTCGCCACGCGGATCAGATATTCATACATCTCCTTCTTGGTACACATCTGAAATGCATCCTCCAGCTCTATGATGCGCACTCCGCGGTCCTCCGCCTCGTACTTATCCATCATCCGGTGTATCAGCTTCCTGGTCGTATCCGTGTCATGCCCGACCGCCGCCGCGATCTTCGTAAGATCCACGGACTCTCCCATGGTAAATAATACCGCCTCTATAACTCCCTCTAATCTCTTGATCTCCACTTCTTCCATGATTCCCTTCTCCACCATATCTGTTATCTGCATGCGGCTTCCCGCGCCGCGTCTGATACACTGCAAAAATATCAGGCGAAGACCTTCGACATGATCATGATCTCGTCAAAGGGCTGTTCCTGTTCTATCATGATCGTCCCTTCTTTCATAAGCTGCAGAACCGCAAGGAAGGTCACCACGATCTGCGTCTTCGATCTCTGCTTCTCCAGAAGCATCCGAAAACCGAACCTTCGATGATTCTTCGCGTATTCCGTGACATAGAGCAGCTTATCCGGAAGAGTGATCTCCTCTTTCTCTATCTTCCCGAACTTACTGCGGACAGGATCGATCTTATCCACCTGCCTTCTCATAACCTCCCGGAATACCTTGTTAAGCTTCACAAGGGTGACATTGGCCAGCAGCTCGTCCAGATCTACAGGCTCCACATATCCCAGGACCTCCTCCGGGATCGTGGGCTTCTTGTACATCACCTGTTCTCCCTCCACCTGCCTGTCCTTAAGCTCATAAGACATATACTTGTACATCTTATATTCCAGCAATTGCGCTACCAGTTCCTGGCGCGGGTCTTCTTCTTCGCCTTCTTCATTGACTTCCTTGGGGAGAAGCATCCTGCACTTGATATCCAGAAGCGTCGCCGCCATTACCAGGAATTCGCTCATGATATTCAGGTCTTCTTTCTCCATCTCCCGGATATACTCCATATACTGGTTCGTGATCTCGACAATCGGAATATCGTAGATATCAATCTTATTCTTATCTATCAGATGTAAAAGCAGGTCTAGCGGTCCCTCGAAGACCTGCAGCTTTACCGGAATTCCCATAAACCTCTCCCATACCCTTCTTTCGATAACACAATTGTAATATTATACAGGATTTTCCTCTATTTCTCAAGTCAGAAGTTTGAAAATATTATCTTAGCTCCACCGCAATTACCTCAGCAGGATTAAACAGCCGAATCGGCACCGAGTGTACTCCAAGCCCTCTGCTCACTACCACGCATGCTTCTTTGGCCTGGTAACAGCCGCCTGAGAACTTCGGAAACGGTGTGAAATCCGGCGCGATCACGCCTCCTATCCCTGGTATGCCTACCACTCCTCCATGATAATGTCCGCACAGGATAAGATCTGCCCCCCACTCCTGATAAGCTTCCACATGCCCGGGATGGTGTGCCAGCAAGATCTCATAAGCTTCACCGGCCTTCCCGACCCGCTCTTCGATATCCTTCACCCGGACCTTCCCCTTAGCAGCGCGCTCATAGCCGCGCATCGGGATCTCCAGCCCTGTGATCCGTACCCTTGCCCGACCCCATCGAAAGACCGCAGAATCATTCTCCAGGAAATGGATCCCCGCCCTAAGAAGCCGCTCCTTATACTCGCGGTACGACTGCCTGTATTTCCTTGGCCGTTCCTTAAGCTTCTGCTCATGGTTGCCGTTAGCATAATATACCGGGCAGATCCTGGGCAGACCCGACAGGAATTCGGCCGTATGCCCGTAAGAATATCCGTCCGTCCGGATCAGCATATCCCCGCCGATCAGGATCAGATCCGGCTTCTCTTCGGCGATCGCTTCATACAATATCTCATTCTTCTTCCCATACCGGTAATTGTGAAGATCACTTAAGAATATAAGCTTTCTGCCCCGTTCAAGTCCGGCAAGCTTCGGCGAATCCGCTGTGTAATGTGTTACCTGAAAACAGCGCAGTTCACGGATGATCTCACCGACCGCCGCCAGCAGACCAAGCAGGGCTGTTATAATAAATGGTTTCAATCTTTTTCTCCTCTTCGATGCTTTCCCGCCGTTCTCGGCGTCCATGATACTCGGATTGCTCCGTGCTATGCACTCCCGCAATCCTAAAATACCTCAATTCCGCTCTAAACACGCACGCTCACTCCGCGCCATTCACCATCAGGATGCGTCCTTGTGCCAGCACAAACTTATCCTGATAATGAATGACGAGTGAACTGTAACTCATTATATAATTATTCCTGTTATTTTGCAAATGGATATGTTAGAATAATTTATTAGGAAATATAGTAAGAAAGGAAGGGATTGACATGACAATACCTGAAAAACTCTCCGCGCTTCGGGCTTTGATGGAGGACCGGGGATACGACGTATATCTGGTCCCCACCGACGATAACCATCAGAGCGAATATGTGGGGGAACATTTTAAAGCGAGAGCATTCATCACAGGCTTTACCGGATCTGCCGGAACGGCCGTCATCACGAAGACAGAGGCCGGGCTGTTCACGGACGGCAGATACTTTATCCAGGCCGCCAATCAGTTGGAAGGAAGCGGTATCACGCTCTTCAAGATGGGGCAGCCGGATGTACCGACACTGGAGGATTATATTGCCGACGTGATGCCGGAAGGCGGAACTCTCGGATTCGACGGACGCGTCGTATCTATGGGCAGAGGGAAGGCTCTGGAGAAGGCTCTGGAAGACAAGCATGCCAAGATCAACTACTCCGAAGATTTGATCGACCTGATCTGGGAAGGCCGGCCGCCGCTGTCTACGAAGCCGGCATTTGCACTTGGAACCGAGTACACCGGAGAAAGCACCAAAGACAAGCTTGCACGTATCCGCAAAGCTATGGAAGAAGCCAAGGCAACCGTGCACGTGCTTGCCTCGCTGGACGACATCTGCTGGACCACGAACCTGCGCGGGGATGATATCGAATTCTTCCCGCTTCTTCTGTCCTACGCCATCATTTCCATGGACGATATGCGGTTCTATGTGGACGGGCAGAAGCTGACCGACCAGATGAAATCAGACCTCGCCGAGAATAACATCAAGATCTGCCCGTACAATGACATCTACGAAGATATCAAGAAACTCGGCGCAAATGAGGCCGTACTGGTAGATCCGGACAAGCTGAATTACGCGCTTTACAACAATATTCCTTCTGAAGCCAAGGTGATTGAGCAACCAAATCCGGAAATTCTCATGAAAGCAATGAAGAATGAGACGGAGATCAAAAATATCATCAACGCGCACATAAAAGACGGTGTCGCTGTGACCAGATTCATGTACTGGCTCAAGAAGAATATAGGCAAGACCGAGATTACAGAGATCAGCGCCGCCGAGAAGCTTGATTCCTTCCGCAAGGAACAGGAAGGCTATCTGTGGCAGAGCTTCGACCCGATCTGCGGATCCGGAGAACACGGCGCGATTGTACATTATTCCGCAACACCTGAGACCAATATCCCGGTAACCACCAACGGCTTATTCCTGACAGACACCGGCGGCGGTTATATGGAAGGCTCCACAGACATCACAAGAACATTTGCCTTTGGGGAGTTGACCGACCGTATGAAGGAAGATTTCACCACCGTCCTGCTATGCAACCTGCATCTGGCCCGCGCCGTGTTCCTGAAAGGTACTGCGGGCTATAACCTGGATGTACTGGCAAGGATCCCGGCCTGGGAGCGCGGACTTGACTTCAACCACGGCACCGGCCACGGCGTAGGCTACCTGATGAACATCCACGAAGGTCCTTCCGGTTTCCGCTGTGCCGTACGCGGCCATGAGAAATGCCCGCTAGAGCCGGGCATGGTCCTCACCAACGAACCCGGCCTCTACATCGAAGGCTCCCACGGTATCCGTACGGAGAACGAGATGGTGGTGAGAGAAGGACAGAAGACCGAATACGGACAGTTCCTTTACTTTGAGCCGATCACCTACGTGCCGATCGACCTGGATGCGGTTAAGCCTGAACTTATGAAGCCAGAAGATAAGGAACAGCTCAACGCATATCACGCTAAGGTGTATGAGCTGATCGCTCCGCATCTCAATGAAGAAGAACAAGAGTGGCTGAAAGAATATACCAGAGCCATTTAACCCAATTGGGGACGTAGTAAAGCTGCATTTTACTACGTCCCCAATAACATCTATCTCTCTCTATCCCTGCCTTCTTTAAACACCATCATCATCTCATTCGTAAGGCTCACATCATCCGGCTCTGCCGGTATCTCTTCCCGCTCAAACCACTGGGCAAGAGCCAGTTCTTCCTCATCCAGCGTCACATCCTCTTCTCCGTCCAGTTCACAGAAGAACCCCATCAGCAGAGTATCTGAAAATGACCAGGGCTGGCTCTTATAGTACGTGATATTCTTGACCTTAAGCCCTACTTCCTCCATCACTTCCCGCGCTACCGTCTCCTCCACCGTCTCACCGATCTCCGTGAAGCCGGCAAGCAATGCGTATTTCTTATATTCTCTCCCGGCATATTGGGACATCAGGAGACGATTCCCATGAGTCACGGCGATAATGACCGCCGGACAGATCTTAGGATATTCCATCTGGCGGCACTTGGGGCAGTAAAGCATCCGCTCTTTCTGATCCTTCTTAAGAGGCGTACCGCAGCATCCGCAGTAACGGCGGCTCTCATACCACCTATGTAACTGCCAGCCCGTAACCCCCGCAAAGCATAAGTGTTTCGGTCCTGCATTGCGGAATATCTGCCGATCTTCCCATACATACCTGCTGCCGTCTGCCGCAGCTTCTCCATCTCCCGCAAGGAAATCCATATCAAGACCACTTCCCAGATAATACCTCACGCCGTCAACGGCAAACAAATACGTGTAATCACCATAGAGCCTGTCCGCGTCAACGCCCGCCTCTGCCTCCCCGAATGTGGGAAATGCGATCATACCGTCCTGCTGCCGGACAAGCGCCCTGTTCCCGTTATAACAAAGCAGGTAATCCTCTTTGGCAGGAGGCTTTGGTCTATATTCGTTCTGAAACTGGTACGGCGCTATATCCTGTATCATCCTGTCATCCTCTCACTTTCGTTCCGTTTCCGTCTCTCTTAGCCATCTTCAACCGGTTCAGCGACACCTCACGTTCTCCGACGGCTGCCTTCATCTCAGTTCCTTCTTCGAATAAATAAGCTTCCTCCACCTCGTCATTCTTGCGAAGCTTGATTCCGCGTACACCGATGGCGCCCTTCTTCTTCTCAGACACCTCTTCCGCAGCGAATTTGAGGAAATATCCGTCCTTCGTCCGTAACACCACACGTTGATTCTCGCTGATCACCTGCACATTCACCACTGAATCGTCCGGCTGCAGCTTCGTGGCGGCGATCGTCCGCTTCGCCACCTGGAATTCGCTTCCCTCTACCTGCTTGACCATCCCCTGCTTCGTGGCAAAGAAAAGTTTCGAATACCGCATCTGTTCCGCATCGCAGATATAGACAATCTCCTCCTGGGTACTGTCAAAATTACTGACATTATCCACCGGCAGGCCCTTATCCCGGAATTTACCGTACGGCAGATCTAAGACCTTGATCTGATGCATCTTCCCCGTATTGGTGAAGATGCACAGTTTCCCGGTATTCATAATTGAGAGGATATACTTGTTCTCGGCATCCGCGGCCTCCTTATTCCTCCCATAGGTATTGGTGTCCACGGTCTTGGCGTAGCCAAACCGATCCATCAGGAATACGACCTCCTGCTCCTCCACCTTCTTCTCCTCATAGACTGCCTCCTCGGCATTCTCAACCACCGTCCGGCGCTTCCGGGCGAATTCCGCCTTAAGCCTGTCCAAATCTTCTATGATCACCTCTGTCATAGAATCATAGTTGTTCAAAATATCTTCGTATCTTGCTATCTTACGGATCGTCTCGTCATGCTCCTTCATCAGCGCCTCGATCTCCAGACCGATGAGCTTATAGAGGCGCATCTCCAGGATCGCCGTCGCCTGCCGCTCGGTAAACCGGAGCATAGACGCCATCTTCTTGGATATCTTGGACTTAAACTTGATATTCTCCGTCACCCCGTTTACCAGACATGCCTTGGCATCCTTCACAGACTGGCTTCCCCGAAGGATCTCAATGATCAGGTCGATCACGTCGCACGCCTTGATAAGGCCTTCCTGGATCTCCTTCTTGTCCTTCTCTTTATTAAGAAGGTTCTGGTACTTCCTGGTCGCCATCTCGAACTGGAAATCCACATGATGCTCTATGATCTTCTTAAGCCCCATAGTCTCCGGCCTGCCGTTCGCGACTGCAAGCATATTTACCCCGAAGGTATCCTCAAGCCGGGTCTTCTTATAGAGCATGTTCGTCAGGTTCTCAATATCGGCGCCCTTCTTAAGTTCGATGACGATCCGTATCCCTTCCTTGGACGACTGGTTGGAGATGTCCACGATATCGTTGGTCTTCTTGGATTCCACCAGCGCGCAGACATCATTCAGGAACTTCCCGATCCCTGCGCCGATCATGGTATAGGGGATCTCGGTGATGACAAGACGGCTCTTGCCCCCCTTCATCTCCTCGACTTCTACCTTCCCGCGAAGCTTGATCTTCCCGTTCCCCGTCTCGTAGATCTCAAGAAGGTCGTCCTTATTGACCACGATCCCCCCCGTCGGGAAATCCGGTCCCTTGATATGGCGCATCAGCTGCCGTGTGCTGATCTCGTCATTCTTCATATAAGCCTTGACCGCATCGATCACTTCGCCCAGATTGTGGGTGGGGATGCTGGTCGCCATACCAACGGCGATCCCTTCCGCGCCGTTGACCAGGAGATTGGGAAGACGCACCGGCAGAACCTCCGGCTCCTTCTCTGTCTCATCGAAGTTCGGGACAAAATCCACGATATCCTTGTCAAGATCCGCCAGATATGCCTCCTGAGTCACCTTCGCAAGGCGCGCCTCCGTGTAACGCATGGCTGCCGCGCCGTCCCCTTCAATAGAACCGAAGTTGCCGTGTCCGTCAACCAGGATCATCCCCTTCTTAAATTCCTGCGCCATGACCACCAAAGACTCATAGATCGAGCTGTCCCCGTGAGGGTGATACTTACCCATGGTATCGCCCACGATACGGGCGCACTTACGATAAGGCCTGTCATAACGTATTCCCAGCTCATGCATGTCGTACAAGGTACGCCTCTGTACCGGCTTAAGACCGTCCCGAACGTCCGGCAGCGCACGAGCTACGATCACACTCATGGCGTAGTCGATGTATGATTTCTTCATGACATCCGAATATTCTGTTCTGATAATTTGTGAATCCTGCATCCTTTTCTCCTCACCTTATATATCCAACTCCGCCTCCGTCGCATTCTCATAGATGAATGTCCGTCTTGGCGGCACCTCCGTCCCCATCAACATCTCCGTCACGCCGGACGCCATCCTGGCATCCTCAATCTCCACAAGCTTCAATATCCGGGTCTCCGGGTTAAGCGTCGTCTCCCATAGCTGGTCCGCGTCCATCTCGCCCAACCCCTTATATCTCTGCAGAGTAAACGGGCCGTCGTGGGTCCTGCGGTACCGCTCCAGCGCCTTATCGTCGTAGAGGTATTCCTCCTCCCCCTTCTTAGGCATGGCCTTATAGAGCGGCGGCATGGCGATATAGACATGCCCCTCGAAGATCAGCTCCGGCATAAACCGGTAAAAAAGCGTCAAAAGAAGGGTTGAAATGTGCGCCCCGTCCACATCCGCATCCGCCATGATGATGATCTTGTCATACCGAAGCCTGCTGATATCAAAATCATTGCCGTAGCCTTCCGAGAATCCGCATCCGAACGCATTGATCATGGTCTTGATCTCGGCATTGGCGAGAACCTTATCAATACTCGCCTTCTCCACGTTCAGGATCTTCCCGCGGATCGGAAGGATCGCCTGATACATCCGATCCCTTGCCGTCTTGGCGGACCCGCCGGCAGAATCTCCCTCCACGATGAAGATCTCGCACTTACTGGCATCCCGGCTCTCACAGTTGGCAAGCTTTCCATTGCTGTCAAAAGAATACTTCTGCTTCGTCAGAAGATTCGTCTTCGCCCGCTCCTCCGTCTTGCGGATCTTCGCCGCCTTCTCCGCGCACCCGATCACCTTCTTAAGATTCTCAAGATTCCTGTCAAAATACCGGATGATCTCATCATTGGCCACCTTACTGCAGGCCTTGGATGCATCCGGATTGTCAAGCTTGGTCTTGGTCTGCCCCTCGAATCTCGGGTCCGGATGCTTGATGGACACGATGGCTGTCATCCCGTTCCTTACATCCGCCCCGGTAAAGTTCGAATCCTTCTCCTTCAAGATCCCAAGCTCCCTGGCATACTGGTTGATCACCGTGGTAAAGGTTGTCTTAAATCCGGTCAGATGGGTTCCCCCTTCTGCGTTATAGATATTGTTGCAGAAGCCAAGGACATTCTCATGGAACTCATTCACATACTGGAACGCCGCCTCCACCTCGATCCCTTCTGCCTCTCCTTTGAAATAAACCGGCTCATGGACCGCTTCCTTCTTGGAATTCAGATCCTTGATAAACCCTAAGATCCCGTCCGGTTCATGGTAGACGATATGCTCCGGCACACCGCCCCTCTTGTCATCAAATATAATGGTAAGCTCCGGATTCAGATAAGCCGTCTCATGCATCCGGCTCTTCACCTCGTCCGCGCGGAACCTTGTCTTCTCAAATATCGTATCATCCGGCAGAAAATTCACCTTCGTACCGGTCTTCCTCGTCTTCCCGATCTTCGGAAGAAGCCCGTCCTCAAGCTCGATCACCGGCTTCCCTCTCTCATATCGGTCATGATGGACGTATCCTTCCCTGCTGATCTCCACATCCATATAAACGGAAAGCGCATTCACAACAGAGGAACCCACTCCGTGAAGTCCTCCGCTCGTCTTATACGCAGTATCGTCAAACTTGCCGCCGGCGTGAAGCGTCGTATAGACGACTCTCGCCGCTGAAACACCTGTCGCATGAAGGCCCACCGGAACACCTCTTCCATTGTCCGTTACCGTAGCCGATCCATCATCCTCAAGTGTAACATGGATCTCTGAACAAAATCCTGCCAGATGCTCATCCACCGCATTGTCCACGATCTCATAGATCAGATGGTTCAATCCCTTCGTTGATACACTCCCGATGTACATTCCCGGCCGTTTGCGTACCGCTTCCAATCCTTCCAGTATGGCAATGCTGTCCGCATCATATGTATTCTTGTTCGCCATTCCAAATAGATCCTTTCTCTGTATTTCTGCCGGCGAAGCCATGCAGCATACCATATCTTAGCACAAAATGTGGCTCAGTTCAAACACATTTTATTCGACAAGTACCGTATTTAGTGTTTCTGCCAGTATTTCCATGGCATTCCGCATCTCTTCCACCGTGTTCGTCTGCGCTCCGGCTTCTATCAGCAGCGTCTTTGGCTTGAAATGCATGTTATATCGGTAGCCTCTCAGGTAAATGTGCCTGGTAAATCCCGGATATTTGTTCGCAGCGGCAATCTGAAGCTGCAGGGAAAACGCCAGATTGTCTTCTATATAGGGATTGGGGAGATATGCAATATTACCGTTCGCCTTCGTCCTGCTAAGCCCGTTGAAGAACATGATCTGAGCCGTAGGCTTCCCCTTGATCTCTGCCGCCAGATGGGTTCCTTCCGCCACTCCGTCCCTGTGAAGGTCGATCACCACTTCGATGCTTGGGTTCTCCGCAAGGATCTTCTGGATCTGCGGCTCTGCCAGCTCATATGCCATACTCCGGTCAAGCTTGCCGTCCACCAGGTCGTAGACTCCTTCATGGTGAATCGTCTCAATCCCGTATGTATCATTCAGAAGCTCTGTAAGATAGGTTCCCATCCCCAGGATCGTCGTGCCGGGATCTCCCGGCACCGAGTCGATAAAGCCTTCCTGGGAATGCGTGTGATAGATCAGCACCTTGGGGCCCTTTGACCCGTCAAGCTTCATATTCTTGCCGAGAAGCTTCTCTGCATTCAGCAATTCCGGATCGGCCATCGTATTAGAATCAACGGTATAGAAATTCCCCAGCAGATATTCATAATTCATCAGCTTTTCCATGGACGTATCAATCTGAGGCCCCATGGTCTGCGCCACCTCTTCCTCCTGCCCGTCCTTCGTCACAAGCTTCCCGTTCTCGTCCACCATATTCTCATCATTTGCCTGGCTGGCAAGGATCATCTGGTATGTCTCCCGATCCTCCACATCTGTATGGGAGCCTGCCTTTCCTTCTATATAAGTACCCAGGGGTATCAGCTCCATAGCCGTCGCCGCCACCCAGTCCTTAAGGGATTCCCCTCCTCCGTTCTCCACATAGGAGAAGCCTGTCAGAAATGTCTCCGCTCCCTTGGTAAGAAGGATCCGGTTTATCTTCGTCACCATCCTCGGCCTGGGCCCCTTCGGCAGGGAAATATTCATACAGGCATATACCATCAGGATTCCTGATATAAGCACGATCAGGATCCGGCTGATCCAAGGTTTCCGTTCCACACCATCACTCCATTTTCACAGTGTATTCCCGCAATGCACATCGCTTTTTAACACTATATGACACCCATTTCCTGATTATGTGCATGTCCCTTTGAAAATAGCATGTTCAGCGCCTCCGATATGGTATAGCTGATCCGTTTGACCGTCTCGTCAATGTCCTTAGGCGTCACAAATAGTCCGTTCAGATGCGGAGATATCAGTTCCTTCACCAGCTCATACTTCTCCGCCGCATTATATCCCTGCATGACAACGCCCACGCCCCGAAGCGTCTCCGAACTCTCAAGAGCAAGGATCAGATTCTCCATGGTATCGTTGACGATGGTCGCCGCGTCCACCACCGTCGGCACGCCGATCGCCAGAACCGGGATACCTACCGTGTCCTTCGTGATGGCATTGCGGTGGTTCCCCACGCCGGAGCCGGGATTGATCCCTGTATCCGAGATCTGGATGGTCCGGTTAAGCCTCTTAGAGCTTCTTGCCGCCAGAGCATCCACTGCGATCATCATATCCGGCTTCGTCTCACGGACGATCCCCTTGATGATCTCCACCGTCTCCATCCCGGTCTGCGCCATGACGCCCGGCACGATCGCGCTCACCAAACGCACATTCTCCTCCCCCATGGCATATTTCCCGTACTCCTTCACGATATGTCTGGTAATATTCAGATTATCCACCACATAGGGGCCAAGCGCGTCCGGGGTCACCTTCCGGTTGCCAAGCCCCGCCACCAGGATCGAATAATCCTCCTTATCCTTCCTGATAAAACGCGAAAGAAACTTCGCAAGCTCTTTGGAGATCTCAGCGTGGTAATCCTCGTCCGGCACCGCCATATTCGGCGCCTCCATGGTAATATAGGTTCCCACCGGCTTGCGCATCACCTTCGCACCGTTCTCCGTCTCGATCTTGACAGTCGTCACCTTGATCTCCCGCTCTTCATCATAATCCTCAGACAGAGACACGCCCTGCACCTCCACATTGTCCGATTCAAACCGCTCCTTATCCTCCAGAGCAAGATCCGTCCTGATGCTATACTTTTCAATCATCCCTTACATCCTCGCTTTAATCTTTTTTATCACTATCCTATTTTTTACAATTATTTGAGAAATATGTATTGACAGAAACCATTCCTTGCCCTAAAATAAATTCGTATACTTTGTCGGACAGAGTCCGCCTGTCTCCAACGGAGATATGTATTGCGGTATGCCCGAATGGGTATGTTTCGTTAGAACGTCCGTGTCCGGCTCTAACGAAGTCAGAATCGATATAAAAGAATCGAAATATAAGATATTGGAGGTGGACAAATTGGCTAATATCAAATCTGCAAAGAAGAGAATCCTGGTGAATGAAACAAAGGCTGCGAGGAATAAATCAATCAAGTCTAAGGTTAAGACCTGTGTAAAGAAGGTTGAGACAGCCGTTGCTAACAAGGATGCAGAGGCCGCTGCTGCTGCTCTCAAGGTTGCGACCGTTGAGATCAACAAGGCAGGAAGCAAGGGCGTTTATCATAAGAATACTTGCTCCAGGAAGATTTCCCGTCTGGCAAAAGCTGTGAACGGAATCGCTTAATCGACTGTATAGATAGAATCATAAAAACAGCCATACCGTCAGTGGCTGTTTTTATTTTGCTATTTTTCATTGCTTATCTGGCAGAACACCTCCGTCCCCTCCTCCTCAGAGGAACGAAACCGAAGCTTAAAGCCATGCACCTTGGCGATCTCCCGGCATACCTGAATCCCATATCCATGCGTTCCCATACGACTTGCAGGCAGCTCCTGCCCCTTGTTGAAGTCCCTTAATAACTCTTCATCCATAGGTTCCCCGTTATTCCAGATACGAATCCCCTTTTCATCTGCCGTAATCCTGACCAGGCTTCCGGCCCTTGACGCATTGACCGTCAGGTTATCAAGCAGGCAGAGCAGCAACGTCCTGTCACCGTTCATGAATTCCAGCCGACAGTCAACCTCAACATTCGGATATTTTTCTTCCAGTTCAAGAAGCATCTTCCTGACGTCTATTCTCTCGATCTGAATAGCACCTTCCCGCACATTTCCCATAATCAACAGCTTCTCCGTGATGTTCTCCAGATGCTTCGCGCTGTCTACGATCTGCCTTGCGGCGAAGAAACGCTCCTCTTCTGTAAGCTTCCCCATCATAAGATACTCCGCATATCCCCTAATCCCAGTGAGCGGCGTCCGAAGCTCATGAGCGATCTGGTTCACCGGGCGGTTGATCCGGCGCATAGTATAATATAGGAACAATCCCATGATCCCTGCAAATACCAACCCTGCCCCGCAGAATATCCACATCCTCCTCATCTGAATCTGGAACAGGCTCTTAAGCTGATGCACATACTCCACCGTGATCTCGTCTTCTCCCTCCCGACCAATCTCCCGAATAACCAGGCAGCGCTCTCCCCTGACCCTTCTAATCCCGATCTGTGAGCCTTCTGCCCCCGTATCCGTCGTCTGCCCCTCCTGAATATAATCTGCCGCAGTATACCCGTTCACGCATACCCTGATAAGAATCCCTGCCTCCTCGTATCTCCTGCCCGCATCATTTAAATTCATGTTCATCCGGCTAATCTCCTCATCCTTAAGCCCGGCAGCCAGATAGTAGATACTTCTCTCATTGTTTCTTGCCTGATCGACCCACTGCTTCATCTCATTCAGAGAGATATAAGCGTCCAGAAGCAATAGTCCGGCACAGACCACCACCAGAAATACTCCATATATCACCAGAAAATTCTTCTTCCATAACTGCATCCTAAATCTCCAACCGATATCCATATTTAAAGATAGTCTTGATCTCCTCTTCCAAGCCAAGCTTCTGCCGAAGCCTTCGGATATGCACATCCACGGTACGGTCGTCCCCGCCAAAGTCCATCCCCCAGGCAAGCTCAAGAAGCCGTTCCCTGGAAAGCGCGATATTCTTATTGAGCAGCAGGACCTTCAGAAGCTCGTACTCCCGATTGGTAAGCTCAACTGAAGCACCCTCCTTCTTCACGAACCCGCCCGCCAGATCCACCTCCACATCCCTGATGCGGAAGAGATTCTGCTCCTTATTGAATCTCCTCAGCACCACCTGCACTCTGGCAAGCAGTTCTTCCATGGCAAAAGGCTTCACGATATAATCCTCTGCGCCGCCTTTTAACCCCTTCACACGGTCTGGCACCTCGTCCCTTGCAGTCACGCAGATTACCGGGATTCCGGCGTATTCCCGGGCAATCTGCCGCATCAGCGCGAATCCGTCCATATCCGGCAGGCCAATATCTAAAAGGATCAGATCGATCCGTTTCTCCTCCAGCACAGCCAGGGCTTCCCGGCCTGAATAAGCCGGAAGCCCAATATGTCCAGTCATAGTCAATGTTCTTCGGATGAGTTCGTTGATTCTTCTGTCATCCTCTACGATCAATATGTCTGCCACTATTCCTTACCCCTTCGGATGATCGGAAGTCTCAAATGCCTTCTCTCCAATCTCAATCAACTGCTCTGTCGTCAGGTCTGAGATCACTGCTTTGTCTGGATCGATCTCATATCCCTTGCACATCTCTCTTATGACTTCTTCACCGTCGCCGAAGGCATAGATCTCCTGGATATACATCTGAAGCGACGCGAACGCGCCTTTTCCCCATTCCTTTCCCAGGAGCGGACGGTTTCCCATATCCTTCAAAAGCCACAGAGCCTCCTCGTAGTTGCGCATTTCACGGGTGACATCCTCACTCTTCACCGTGTCATAATCAAGATTATACTTGTCACAAACCTCTTTTGCAATCTCTTCATCTAAGACTTTATCCTTATAAAGGCATTCCTCATCTGCATACCTTTGGTAGCTCTGTGTGTCCTCCTCCATCTCCCCGGCTTCAAATCCCATCTCCTTCTCTGCCGCCGCTACTATCGTCTTCTCCGCCTGTCCCCTGGACCAGTAGATTCCCAGTCCCAGTCCTGCCGTCATACAGACAGCCATCCCTGCTGCCGTCAATATCACTCTGAATTTCTTCCATGTTTTGTTCATAATCTTCGCTCCCTTCTCTGTCGAAACCTTTTTTATTACAGGCTCATTATACAGCGCAGTTGTTGCAAAGTTGTTACATGAAATATTATTCGGCTTAAAGAATTCATAAAAATCCGTCCTATAAATATAAAGATGTAAAGCCCTTGAAAACGGAACAAAGACTTTACACCTTTTCATTACTTTGTATCTTTGGTTAAAGACGGATTCTGATATAATTTTTGTTCGATAAATTCTCTTTCAAACGCAATGACTTCTAATGCCTCTTTATCTTTGGTTACTGCCTCGATACGTTTCAGTAATCTTAGCTGATCAATAAGATAACCATTATATTCTTTTTCATTATTCGGCATATTTTCACCTCACTTTTAAAGTGCTATTTGCTTTGCTGCTTTTATTATATCAATCGTTGATTGCGGTGTAAAGCCTTTATTTTTGATATTCTGACAACAATCTCTGGTAACTGTCCGCCGGCTCTGCCATAGCTGCCTTCTTCTGTTGTTGCAGCATCTTCTTCATCATCTTCTGATCCGCCATCTATACGAATTCGGACAATATCGAACATTGTGAAGATCTTACAAAGGCGCTGCCGCTTCACCTGAGCCTTTAAGCGGTTAGACACGAAAAACGGCGTAGACAGAGAATTGAAAAAGATCCTGCTCTGTTTGAGATTCGCCCGTACAAAAAAGTGAAGTACAAGCTCTGTCTTATTATGAAAGATAAATATCTCATTTCCTTCATTCAGGATGATATCTCCCGTAACAAAATTCTCTACAATAATCTCCCGTCCATCTGCCGAGAAATACGTCTTATTCACCTTCTGTCCCTTTGCATTAAATACCGTCCGGCCGTAAATCGCCCCATAGCGATTGTAATGGTCACTGGATCGCACCACACCGCGTTCATCATACCAATCCACAATTCTTACAAGTCCTTATGCTCCGGTTTTGCGTAAAAAATTCTTCCTCTTTCCTTATAGAGATCCTGCACCTTCCCATTGCTGTTCGTCCCGCTGATCTCCCAATATTCCGGCACCTGAATCTCATTAAAATACTTCGGTCTGGCGCTGTCTCCCAGGATCTTCGCGATTGGCTTAAAGGCTTCAATAAGGCTTCAATATTATGTAAAGAAATCCCGGCTCAATTCATTATATTTACTGGGTTGAGCCGCCATTTCTTTACATAACGAAAGTCTTTACATAACCTTTGGAATGGGGTGCCGATGAATTGTACCAATCCGACAGACCGTCTTATGATATGATTTTAAGAAGGCTCATGCTTGCGAGCGATTTCCTTGATTTCATATTTGACAGCCCGGAAACAATACACGAACTTATCTCGGATGCGGATTTATCGAAAATATTAAAGGAACTAAAATTGCATCTCAAAAATATGCTCTATTATCTGTTCCTGCGTGATTATTCCGCAGCAGAATATGCGGAGAGCATCGGGCATTCTGACCGGAATATACGGGGTATCCATGAAACAGCGCAAAAAAAGATACACAGACTCTATGGCGGCATACTCGCATACAGGAAAGAAAACAACCTGCCTATGACGCTTGACGAGAAGTATTTTTTAGAAAACGGCGTAAGACAAAAGTAACAAGATATGCGTAAAAGCATTACGGTCAACAGACGCAAACAGCTTGACCGATAATAAGTAATTGTCTATAATATAGGAAATATTACATCCGATGATGTGGCGGGATTGAAGCAGATTTTCACACCGGAAGAAGAACTGAAAGAAGCCGTACTTGGCTTTGTAAAAAAATATGGTTTCCTCGGCTTTATGACCGCCCTGCCGACAACAGCAGACTTTATAACATATGAATCGGTGTATCTTCCAAAAAACCATTTCATAAAGGAAGAATCCCTCACTACAGAAAACTATCTTTCCTATTTCTATCCGTTTGACAAGCCTGATTTCAGAAAAAGCGGCATGGAATCGGGATGGTCTGTGACTGACCGTGAGGGCATTGCGATTACAATGGCTATGGGGAACGCACCGCAGGCTGTGTCGATGGAATTACAGAAGGAATATGCGGAAAGATACGACTGGGTCGTGAAAGAATTTATCGATCTCGCCTTTACCTTTGTGGCGAGTTTCATTTATTACACAGATTATGATAAGATTGATGGGCAGACACGCAGCCTGTACCGTCAGGGCATTTCCGCTTTCGGCGGCATATCCCCGACTTACCGGATCGCACTGTAAAAGGATGCGCCCGTTATCGTATGGGATTTCCATTCGCTGCTTATCATAGTACAAATGTGCTTTTCCTTCATGCTCACGGATAAAGACAGTGATATGCGCCTGTACAAGCATTGTAATAAAGCCTTTGTTGCAAGCAGAAAGGGAAATGAATTTTGCAGCCAGAAGTGCAAGAACCAGTTTAATGTCTACAAATCAAGAGAGAAGAAGAAAGGGAACAAAAGCAATGATTGAAAACAGGAATGTAAATATCATAACCGATGCGGACGATAAAAAGCTGGTCTTAATCAATGATATCCGTTTCAAGGCAAAAGTGCGGGATGACTGGTCTGTTGTCGAGGAATACCTGAAAGAGTATATCGGGGATTTTTATGAAATTGAGGAAACTTCTGAAAAAATATTTATTTCGGCTGATTTTCCCGATGAATATGCAAGTTCAGAAAGCCGCATTGCTTTAAAAGGCGCAGCGGCAAAAGCTAAGGCGAACGCTGCGCAGGCTATTCCTGAACTTATAAGAATAGCTGCCAATCCCAAACATGAGGCAAACAGAAAAGAAAAGCACAAAACAGATGCAGTATATGGGTGGTATCGTTACAACATTAGATTTGCACTGCCTGTATATGATGACAAAACGGGAAAATTAGCAAGGCATAATATTTATTCGGCAAGTATGCTTGTCCGCCATGCGAATGATGGCAGGAAGTATCTGTATGATATTCTTGCAATAAAAAAAGAAACGAGCAGCCCGTTTGAGTGAAAACACTGTACGGTAAAAACCCATTTCTTATTGTCAATAATAAGCTATTTTTTAATTCCTGTCAATCCCCAATTTTTATTTTTCAGAATACCGCCATTGGCATTTTTAATGCAATGGGGGAACTTTGTTCCCCCTTAACCACTCCATAGCATGAGGCGCAGATGATGTCAAGACCGCCGCAGGCGAGGCGGAGCCGGTGTCTTGACATCATCTGCGCCTCATGCTACAAAACTTAAAATCGAAGCAACTCTAAAGGGAATATATTAGATCATGCAGCACTACCTCCTCCGCCCTGCTCCTAATACTGCTCATTTTTTGGAGCCAACAGAGCCAGTCATCGGATTTAAGCTGCTCCGTCACCCCCTCTTTCTTTGCCATCTGCCTTACAAGCCTGTCCATCATCTCATTACATTTTTCATCAATTTCCGCAAGATGTTTCCATAAGGTTTCTGACAAAATCATATACGAATAAATGCCTCCATAATTCTCCTTCAAAAACCGTTGCCTCATTTTCCATCACAAAGGTAGCGTCCGCGCTCACGGTCAAGCCTGTCGTGCCAGGCACCTTGTTGAACACATCGCTGTCGTTCTGCTTGCGGATATGATGTACGACCACCACAGATAGGGAATGCCTGTCGGCAAAATCCTTTAGCAGCGATATATCCCCGTAATCGTTGGCATAGGCATTGTCTTTGGATGCGGTACGGATTTTTTGCAGCGTGTCAATGACAATGAGCCTGCTGTCTGGATATGCTTTAAGGTAGTCCTCAAGCTGCACGATAAGACCGTCTGGTAACTGGTAACTTGCAGCTTGCCACGGCAAAGTGGAGCCGCCCGCTCGCTTCGTCCGTCAGACGGAACAGCCTGTCCTGTATGCGGCAGAACGTATCTTCCAGACACAAGTAAAGCACATCGCCCTCCAATGTCTGCATATCCCATAAGGGGATTCCCTGCGACACGCAAAGGCAGAGCTTCAGCATGCGCCAGCTCTTGCCGATTTTCTGTGAGCCGCAGAACAGCGACAAGCCCGTGGGGATAAGACCATCCACCACAAAGGACGGTTTTTCAATCGGTTCATAAAGGAGCGTGTCAGCATCCACCGTCTGTAACTGCTGCATGATATCCCTCCCTCCGTGTTGAATTTTGTTTGTAGCACATAGTCGTGTCCTCCTTGGATTTATTTACCCCTGTCAGTGAGCAAGGGGATGTAACGCAGCCAGCCCATACCGTTCCACGCTTTTCTAAAACGATGTTATCTTCGTCTGTGCTTTGCACGGATTGAACAGTGAGCAGGCTTATGTCGTGGCTCTGCTATCTCCTGCAACGGGTATCCCTCTGGCGGCTGCTGTGAAGTTTTCAAGGGGCGGCACTCTATGGAATCGTTTCGTGGCAATAAAATAGGGCGGGAGTATTTGACCTCTCACCCAATAGCCGATAAGGGAGCGTGATTTTAGAATATTTATGAGAGCAAATATATCGAGCCATCTAAGTACAGAAACTCCGTTATTAAAAAAGGAGAAATAGAGATTCCGCAATTTCAAAGAAAATTTGTTTGGAAAGAACAACAAGCGATTAAATTATTAGATAGCATCTCAAACAATTATCCAACAGGCAGTCTTTTGTTTTGGAAAACAAGTACTAAGTTGGCAACTGAACGTGATATTGGTGAGGCTAAAGCCACCCCAACTTACGCTCTAATTAAAAATTAATTTATTCTTATATTCTCAAATGAAATTACACATCTGAATAGATTCTGCAATATGTATAGTAATCTTTTCGGATCAGGCATCCGTTCGAAACCATCTCTACCCGATGAACCTTGTTTCCCTTGTCATTAACCAGATAAGCCACATAATAACTATTTGATCCCGGAAAGGTTTAATATTTCGTAATGATTTTTTGTGCTTTATTTCTCTAAAGCTTCTCTTGCTATATAAGATGAATGGAATTTGGGGGAGATAAAACAACATTGATTAATACTACATAATGGGTTACTATATCTATAAAAAACAAAGATTTTTTAATGAAAAACAGAAAGAGAGAATTTCCAATGAACCAGAAAATATATGAATTCCACGCCGTCATAGAGCCGGTTCCAGACAAAGGCGGCGCATATGTACGTTTCCCATATGACATCCGCAAAGAATTCGGCAAAGGCAGGATCAAGGCACAGATCACCTTCGACGGCGAGCCTTATTCTGGAAGCATTGTGAATATGGGCGTAAAGAACAGTGACAGTTCCGTCTGCTATATTATCGGAATCCGCAAGGATATTCGCAATAAGATTGGTAAGCAGCCGGGAGATACCGTACTCGTCACCGTAAGAGCTGCCGAATAAACATCTAGATTGCGTATATAATGGTGAATAATGTGCCTGATATTTTTGTCAGGACAAGGCGGAGGAAAGCGCGATATTCTTATTGAGCAACAGCACCTTCAGAAGTTCATACTCCCGTTTGGTCAGTTCCACGGACATCCCGCCCCTCTTTGCGGTTCCGCCCGCCAGATCCACCTCCACATCCCGGATACGGAAGGCATTCTGCTTCTTATTAAATCTTCTCAGCACCACCTGCACTCTGGCCAGCAGCTCTTCCATGGCAAAAGGCTTCACGATATAATCCTCTGCGCCGCCCCTTAGCCCCTTCACACGGTCAGGCACCTCGTCCCTTGCAGTCACGCAGATCACCGGGATTCCGGCGCATTCCCGGGCAATCTGCCGCTACTGCCGTCTTCTCTGCCTGCCCTCTGGACCAATAGATTCCCAGTCCAAGTCCCGCAGTAATAGTCATCGTCCCATTCAATAACGTCGGGTCATACTCCGCTTTTAACGCAGTCTTTGCGGATATCATCAATGCCCCCAGATTCTTCCCATTATCTGCTTCTTCAAGACAGTATACCAGGGGACCCTTGACAATGGCAAGCTTTCTCACATCCGCACGCACTCTTGGATGCGCGCAGACCAATGCCGCTTCCATTTCAAACAATACACGAATTGTACTGTCAGAAGACAGCAATATATCAATCATGATGTAACTATCTTTTCGTTTCAGTTCCAAACCAATGTCATTTACTTAACTTCTAATAATAATGTGATCTGTTGTTTTCGACCAGATTTTCTATCAACTTAAGAAAAAGAGGGGGGATTTCTATTCCCAAATGCAGATGGAATGCTGTAAAATGGGGAGTACTCCCGATTTTGTGGTGCAATGTATGGATTTATGGCAATAGAAAGACATAACAACAAGACGAATTTATGAAATTAAAAAAATCATTTTCATTCGTCTCATTTTGAGGTATATTTAGTATGTTTAGCTCTGTTTTTGTTAGTTTCGATAACAGAAGCTGATTGGAAGTTTGAACCTTGCTTGGCGTGCGAAGGTTCGCCCGGGCCTGACCGGTAGGATATTCTGAGCGATCAGGCCCTCCACGTCTAATGTTGTTGTCCCATCATGTATTCTCAAAAAGTCCCGGCATGTTTTGATTGCTTCCGAATAGTTAACCTGATATACATGTTTCGTCTTTTTTTCAGGGAGCTCTACTGCCATAGCTATTTCCGAGCAAAAATTATACAGGATTGCCCTTGCCCATACTTCCTGTACAATGTATTCATATTTTTTGGAATGAAATGCTTTGAGACACAATGGGTATTTCAGGTCACGGAAAGAAGTTTCCTCATTCCATCTTAGGTGGTACAAGTCCTTGAAATCATCGATATCGAAATCAAGATCCGGAAGATTTGTGATCAGATTTTCGTAACAGCCCTCCGATAATTCAATCCTGATGATGCGCAGGGACAGTCTGTATTCGGGATGGTCCTGTGTAATATAATCCATAGGGACATCCTGGCACACAAACCGGTATTGTTCTTCCAGTTCAGGATGAAGCCGTTTTTTCTTAGAATGTGATCTGGATAAAATACGGTCCACATGATAATCAAGCTGCCTGACGCCATTTAAAGGAACCCCCAGAATTTTTTCCGTCTTGGCATCGGTACAGCGTATGAGAAAGAACTGCCCATTTTCAATTACATGTGCAAAAGCGTTATAAGAGGCATAGCCTCTGTCACACAAATAAATGACAGGGGTATCTGCTTCGGAACGGTCAACCATCTGGCAGAATGCGCTGTATTCATTGCGTTTCCGGGAAGGCTGGATGAAGAGATCCGTAAACTTTTTGTCCAGAACAGAAAAGAAAGCATTGATATGGATTTGGTTAAATCCTCTGGTGGACTTTCCATTTGGTTCAAAGAAAGTATCCGGATCATCCGGATTCCTGAAAATATCGGCCGCAGAACCATCACAAGCGACTAAGGAATATTTGCCTTTAAACAACTTCTTTTTACACTTTTGAGTAAAAGAAACGAGAAGGCTTCTAAAGGCATCATTTTTAATCTTTTTGCGTTGTTTATAAAAGGCAGCTTTTGAAGGAGCATCCGTAGAACGTCCAAAAAAGCGGTAAAGTTCTTCCTTAATACAGTCAGCTTCCATAGTCAGGAGCATAAGGAGAAGATGTTTGAATCCCAGTTTTCGATTACGCGAAAAGTCTTTACCGGGATGAAGAGCATAATTTTGGGGATTGGCAGCAAGCTCATGGATGGAAGCGAGCAGCATTGCTTTGACAACATCAGCGTATTTCATAAAAGTACCTCCTTAATCAGGTGAAAGTAAATAATGAATAAACAGTTCCTGATTAATTGGCCTTTTTCTGAGTAATCAGAAAAAGGCCGCACATTTTGAGGTACTTGTCAAGTAATAATTAAAAAATTTGGGTTACTGGTAGAAAAAAAGAATTCGGACATAATATCCGAATTCTCGTTAAGTAAATGACATTGGTTCCAAACTGTTGCCATTCATTGTAAGTAAACGGATCTTTCCCCATCCCGGCTCACGAATTGCAAGGGTAAATACCGCATTCTGCGTATTCACGATCTCAATTACGACTTCATCCTCATAAGGATACCTGGTCTGCATTGTTATACCGACCGATTTCTTCCCCAGCTTTAACTCAGCCTTATTCGACACAAACAAATTAACATACACTGCACTGTCATCTATTGCATAGATATATTGCGCCAACGACGTTAATGTTCTCGCGATATTCGGCGGACAACACGCTACTCCAAGCCACGGACGGCGTTTGGGGAGTACATGATGTAAGGTCCGGTTCGCCTTTAAATGTTCCGGCACCACCTCCAGCGGATTCACATAAAAGAATCCTGTTCCTGATAACGCCATACCTCCTAATATCGTATTATAAAGAGCTCTTTCAAAGACGTCTGCATATTTGCCCTTCCGGTCGATCTGCATCATACGCAGTGAGAAAAGCGCCAGCGCAACAGACGCACACGTCTCCGAATAATTATAGTTATTCGGAAGGTCATAATCGCAGGTAAAGCATTCTCCATCTGCCGCCGCTCCTACAGAACCGGTTATGAACATCTGCCTTTCGGCAATGTTGTCAAACAGTTCCCGGCAGACCCCTATCAGTGTTTCATCCTGGCATTCATATCCCACATCGGCCATCGCCGAATAAAGATATAAGGCACGAACTGCATGTCCGCAAGCCGTCTTCTTTTCTCCTTTTATACTCCCGCGCAACCGAAATTACCTCCTTCTGCGTACGATAACGCAGCTTGGATTGCCAAAAACCCGATGCAAAATGCGGGAATTTGCACGGTCTTCCTGTGACCGCCGTATATTTCTCAATCAATTTTGCCGGTGTATCTCCTACTGTGATCCAATAATCAATAACTTGTGATGTATCTCCATCCAACGTGTCAGATTCTTCGCAAAATGAACCGTTCCGACAGCTACAAATAATCACTCTGTGAAACAAATTCAATAAACCGTTGATGCATCCTGCTTTTTTCCTGTGCTACATTGCTCTGCCTGGCCATAGCCCAACAACTGCTCCGGATACTCTGGTCCGTGATCATCTGGTACATTATGCTATAGATAGAGTCTATACGATGCTCTAAAAACTCTGTACTTTCCTTCAATTTATATTCGACCAGTGTCTCAGCCTGTTCTTCAAATGTCTGTGACATAGAATTCCACAAAACACCGATCACTATCATCAGCGGCAGGATAATCACCGCAATTATGATCAATATCATCTGCTCTGTCCACCGCAGCTTACATTCTCTTCCTTCTGATTTTCTCTGCATATTCCTGCTTTCTATCCAATCTTCTAACACATCCTCGATATCTTCCTGTAAAGAAAGCTTCCTGTAAAGAAAGCTTCAGCGGATTCTCCTCTGCCGAAGCTTTCTCTGTTCTCTCTGTGGTTGTCATTCATTGCCTGTTAATGGCGGTGTCTGATAAAGCTTGCGCTCTATTAGCTTACGTTCAAATTCGATTTCCTGTAAAACCGGTTCACAATTTGCCTTTTTCGCCACCCTCTCTAATCGATCTAATAAATCCAACCTTTCAAAAAGATTAACGTTTAATTCTTTTTCACCTGGCATATTTTCACCTCATTTTTAAAGCGCCGTTTACTTTGGTACTTTCATTATATCAATCCGCAGCTATAGTGTAAAGCTTTTGTTTCATCACCTTTTCTCCCCTTCTTCTCCTACAAAGTACCTTGACAATGAAATAAAAGCTTTACACCACAATCACTGATTGATATAATGAAAATACCAAATGAACGGCACTTATAAAAAAGCGATGAGGACATGAGTTTGGACACCACAAGACAATACTTGCACATTGGACAGAAGGGAGGCAATTGCTGTGAATAACGGTGAAATCATTAAAAGCAGTCTTGAAGATTTTGCAAAAGTGCAGCGACGTATGTTTCTGGCAAGAAAAGAAAATGCCCCTGAAACATACGCTGACTTAAAAAAAGATTATATACTTTTAAAAGCATTGTTAAATTCTTTAGGCGTAAATCTGACTGAAGTAGATGAAATAAAAGAATAACTATCTTCTCCTGCAAAAGAAAACTTCGGCAGATCTGCCGAAGCTTTCTTTTGTAGTATAATTCATCAAGAATCACTGCCCTCACCCCGGATACAGGCTCACATTGTCATATCTGCCCATCTCCATAAGCTTCGAAGACACCTCTGTCAGCGCCGCTGTATGGAAATGCATCTGCGGCAGAACTTTTGCCATATCCTCACAGCGCTCGATATTGTCCGGATTGGTGCTATACTTATATCTTATTCACCGCCGCACTCAGATACTCGTTGCTGATCTCATGGAACCGCTCTTCTTCCACAGCCCTGGCAAGCCCCGCATCGATCGGCATCTTGCCTAACACCGGAATCCCAAGTTCCTCTGCAGCCTGGTCGATATGACTCTCCCCGAACACAGAGATCTTCTTACCGCAGTCCGGACATACCAGATAACTATAATTCTCAACGATCCCAAGCACCGGAATATTCATGGCCTTCGCCATATTATAAGCCTTCTTCACGATCATCTGAACCAGATCCTGCGGAGATGTCACGATCACTACACCGTCCACCGGAAGAGACTGGAACACCGTAAGCGGCACATCCCCGGTTCCGGGCGGCATGTCCACAAATAGATAATCCAGGTCTCCCCACATAACGTCTGTCCAGAACTGAGTAACCACCCCTGCGATCACCGGGCCTCTCCAGATTACCGGGTCGGACTCATTCTCAAGAAGGAGGTTCACCGACATGATCTTCGTGCCGTCCTTCGCCTCACATGGGAAGATCCCGGCCTCGTCTCCCTTAGCCTTATCGTGGATCCCGTACATCTTCGGAACGGACGGCCCTGTCACATCCGCATCCAGAATACCGACCGCGAATCCCTGCTCCCGCATCATACGTGCAAGTGACGCCGTCACCATAGACTTGCCTACTCCGCCCTTGCCGCTGACAACGGCGATCACCTTCTTAATATGTGAAAATGCATTCGCCGGCTGCCTCATATCCGCCGGCTTGCTGCTGCATGTCCCTGCATGGGCACATCCGGCGCAGTCCGATGATGTGCAGCCGTTCTGCTGCTGTTCTTCTGACATAATTCCTGCCTCCTTTGATCTTACTCGTTCACCGCCGCAATCAATTCAATCTCACACTTCACATTCTTCGGCAGAGTCTTTACCGCCACGCAGCTTCTCGCCGGCTTGGATGTGAAATACTTCGCATACACTTCATTGAACGCCGCAAAATCCCCCATATCCGCCAGGAAACAGGTGGTCTTAAGCACATTCTCATAGGAAGTGCCTGCTGCCTCTAACACTGCGCCCAAGTTCCTGCACACCTGGTCTGCCTGTTCCTCGATGGTCTCTGCCTCGATCGCATCCGTTGCCGGATTGATCGGAATCTGTCCTGCCGAATAAAAGATCCCATTGTGTACATACCCCTGTGAATATGGTCCCAACGCCTTAGGCGCTTTTTCTGTTGCAACTACTTTCATAAACTTATCTCCTTCTTTATTATTTTCTATTATTATTGTACTACCTGAACCATAGTATAATCAATACCTTTTTCCAAATCTGTAATCGGCCGTAACAGGCAATGTCACCTTGCCGCATTCAGGTAATGGACCGCTAACTGGGTACGGTCCCGAAGCCCCGTCTTATCCAGGATATTACTGATATAATTGCGCACCGTCCCCTCGCTTAAGAACAGCTCTCCTGCAATCTCCTTATTGCTTAGCCCCTCCGCCACCAGAGATATGACCTTAAGTTCTTTCTCGCTGATCTCATATTCCTTCCAGTCGACTCCCTTCTCCTCCTTAAAAAGCCCCGGAATCCGGGATATGATCTCTGTACCGAATACCGTCTGACCAGTGCAGACTGCCTTAAGCGCCGGGAGGATACTGGTATAATCCTGTTTAAGCAGATAGCCCTTTACACCGTATTTTAATGCCTTCACGATATATTCATCATCGGAAAATGTGGTCAGAAGCAGAATCCTCGCCTCTGGATATTCCGAGAGGATCTCCTTCGCAGCATCAAGCCCGCTTACCTCCTGCATCCGAATGTCCATCAGCAGCACATCCGGCTTATATTGCCGATACAGCTCCAATGCCTCGCTGCCATCCTGACCCGTCGCGGCAACCTTGACATCCTCCCCGGCTTCCAAGATCGTCTTCAAAGCACTGGCAACCAGCACATCATCATCCACAACTACTATCTTCACTGAATTCTCCTTTCTTCTTTGGGTACCGTAATATAGATCCTCCATCCCCGGTCCGAACGGATCTCAAGATGCCCGCCGAAGGCATCCACCCGGTCCTGCATGTTACAAAGCCCGATCCCTCTGTCCGACTCTGCCTTCCAGCCCCTATCCGCTTCCAGATCCGCCATCCCTTGATTGGTTGAACGAAGTCTGTCCGGTGCCGCCGATCCGTTATCCTCCACGATCAGCTGATACAGCCCCGGATGCTCCCTTGCCGTAACCCGCACCCATGTGGCATCGCTGTGTTTTGCCACATTGTGCAGGGCTTCCTTCACTATGGCGATGAATCCATACCGGATCTCCCTGGGCACATCATAGCCCATATCATACGCAAGCTGCGCCCGGCAGAAGGTGAAATCCTTCACCAGACTCTCTAAGACCTCCCGAAGATTGATCGATTCGTCGTGAAGGTCATGAACACTCTCCCGCACACTGGTCATCGCCGCATTCAAGGTCTCATTAAGCTGCCCCAGCGGCTCCTTAAGGTTTCCTTCCCCGTGTACCGTCTTCATTGCGCCCACCATCAGGATCGCACGGGACAGCATATGGCCCACATTGTCGTGGATCTCACGGGCGATCCGGTTCCGTTCCCGAAGCGTCGCCGTATAGATCTCATAATCCTGGTTCTTAAGGATACTCTGATTCTTCTCCCGGAGCAGCAGATTCTTCTCCACACCGTCATCTCTGGTCCTCCTGTATCTCTCCTCCATCAGAATATACTCTCTCGTCTGGTACTGCATAAGTCCCGCGATCAGGCAGCCCACTCCGGCAAAGCAGACGGCTTCCGGATTCGAAGCAAAGGAAAAGAGACTCCCCGCTCCCAAGAGCACTGCCATCAGATAACGGCGTTCTTCCAGTATGCCATATAATACCAGCGGGGTAAAAAGAAACAGCTTCGGACACACCAACGCAGACCCAAGCAGAAACCAGGCCAGGCATCTGCGGATCCTGACCGGATGAAGCGCCGGTTTCATGAGACAATCGGCGCAGGCATACAGAAGCGCCCCAAGCGCCGCGGCCACAAAGGGAATATCCACCGTCACAAGGATTGCCGCCATCAGACAGTAGATCCATAACACGGCCTGATCCACCACGCGTTTCATGCCTCTTTCCTCCTCCGTTTTCATATACGCACCATTTCCTTCACGATATTACTATCGCATTCTCACATCTATTACAAATGTCACATCATCTTCTGACACTTGGCACTACCATTATATACTTCAATTCTTTATACTACAAGTATGAACCTGAAAGGAGGCAATTTTATGAGTTCATCTGATATGATACGAATAGAGAATCTGGTGAAGAGATACCAGGATTTAGTGGCACTTGACCATCTGACACTTTCCATACAGGAGGGCGAGATCTTCGGGCTCTTAGGGCCTAACGGCTCCGGCAAGACGACGGCGATCAACTGCATGCTTGCCCTGTTAAAATACGACAAAGGCAGCATCACCGTTTTTGGCAGGAACATGCAGCCTGACAGCTATGATATCAAGAAACAGATCGGCGTAGTCATGCAGAATGTCGCCGTATTTGAACAGATGTCCGTCCAGGAAAATATCGACTACTTCTGCGGACTCTACATCAGGGACAAGGCGAAGCGCCAGAGCCTTGTGGAAGAGGCCATCGCATTTACCGGACTTACGGATTACCGGAAGATGCGCCCCAAGAAGCTCTCAGGCGGTCTGCTTCGGCGGCTTAACATTGCCTGCGGCATCGTCCACAAACCAAGGCTGATCATCATGGATGAGCCTACCGTTGCCGTCGACCCCCAGAGCCGCAACAAGATCTTAGAAGGGATCGTCGAGCTTAACCGGCAGGGTTCTACCATTATCTACACTTCCCACTATATGGATGAGGTGGAGCAGATCTGTTCCAGGATCGCTATCATCGACCATGGCCGCGTGCTGGCGACAGGAACCACCGAGGAACTGAAACAGATGATCAAGACCGGAGAGACCATTACCATTGAAGCCATAGAATTGGACGACACGCTGCTTGCCGCGGTCCGCGGCCTCCCCCACGTCTTTGACTTAACTTATGAAGACAGAATATTGAAGATCCGGCTTAGCACCGCCAGACACAATCTGGTGCGCATCTTGAATTTCCTCAAGGAGCATGACATAAGCTTCGGCCGCGTCTTCTCAGAACTGCCGACACTCAATGATGTCTTCCTTGAGATCACCGGCAAGGAATTAAGAGATTAAGGAGGGAAGATAAGATGTTACATTTGTTCAAATATCGTTTCCTGCAGATCATACGAGATTACTCCGCTATGTTCTGGGCGCTGGCTTTTCCCATCATACTTGGTACTCTCTTCTACCTGTCGTTCGGCCACGTCGGGCTTGAGGCCACCGGTGATTCTGCGTGGGATGTGATCAAGGTTGCCGTGCTCCGGGAAGATACTTCCTCGGAAAACGCCCGTGCCTTTGAATCCTACCTCGCAATGATGGAAGAAGAGATGCTTGATATCCAGGACATTTCCAAAGAGACAGAGGCCTTAGACGCCCTGAATGAAGAAGAGATTGCAGGAATCTACTATATCAGAGAAGAACCTTCCCTTACCGTTGCCAAGAACGGGCTCAATGAAAGCATCCTGACCTCTCTGCTTGAGAGCTATAATCAGAATGCCGCCATGTTCAGGAAGATTGCCATGACACACCCGGAGAATCTTCCGAATGCCGTTGCCGCTTTAGAAGATTATCGTCAGACTACCGAAGCGGTGTCGCTTGCAGGCAAAGATCTGAATCCGGACGTCCAGTATTTCTTCGCGCTGGTGGCCTATGCCTGTCTCTCCGGCATTTTCCTGGGCGTCAAGTCAAGCCTTGACGGTCAGGCGAACTTGACCGCACTTGGCGCAAGACGCAGTATCACGCCGACCCACAAGCTTACACTGGTCCTCGTAGATATGGGTGTGCTCTTTGTGATTCATTTCTTCAACATCCTGATCCTGTGCCTATATGTTACCAGGGTACTTGAAATCAGCCTGGGGGACGACCTCGGCGCCCTTCTGTTGGTGGATTTCATGGGAAGCATGATCGGAGTCTGCATGGGTATCGCCATCGGCTGCCTGACCCGGATGTCTCTTGGGATGAAGATGGGCATATCCGTCTTATTCACCCTGTTTCCCGGATTCCTCGCCGGTCTGATGTTTGGAAATATGAAGAATATCATCGAACTGCGCTGCCCCATCATCAACCGCATCAACCCGGCCGCCGTCTTAAGCGACGCATTCTACTGCCTGGGTATCTACAACGACACCGAACGTTTTACCAGATGCCTGCTGATTCTTGCACTGATGTGTGTATGCCTGCTGACAGTCGCATTCTTAGGTATAAGGAGGGAACGCTATGACAGTATTTAAAGGATTTCTACTCATCACCAAACGGAATATCCATATGATGTTCCTGTATATCGCGATCTTTCTGACCATTGCCATCTCAGTGCAGAAGATGACGGGAGGCAATCAGAGCGGATTTGCGCAGGAGAGCCTTAATATCGCCGTGATCGACCGGGACGGCGGTAAGCTTGCCAGAGGACTTGCCGACTACCTCGCACAGTACCACACGCTGGTAGACCTTCCCGACGATCCTTCCGTGATCCAGGACCGCATGTTCTATCGGGAGGTTTATTATATCGTAACCATTCCGGAGGATTTTGAAGACAGATGCCTGTACGGAGAAGAACTGCTGCCGGTCACCAAGATTCCGGGCAGCAACAGCGGATTCTACGTGGACCAGCAGATCAATACATTTCTAAATGACGTTCGGGTCATGGCAGCCAGCGGATTCTCCCTTGCAGACGCCATCGCAGAGGTGATCGACAACAGTAAGGATACCGCACAGGTGACGATGCTTGACAAGAATGGATTCGGCGGGGAACAACCTCTGCATGCAGTCATGTTCCAGTTCATCCCCTACATCCTGATCTCCATCCTCTGCTACTCCTTAGGCTCGATCATGATCGCGTTCCACAACCCGGATGTGAAGAGGCGGATGATGTGCTCGGCAATCCCCGTCCGCAGACAGAATCACCAGTTGGTGCTTGGATACGTTCTGGTGGGCATCATCGTCTGGCTCATCTGCACCCTCATGCCGTTCCTGTTATATAGGGAGGACTTTGTAAATGATCCGAATATGCCGTATTACCTGGTGAACAGTTTCCTGATGACGCTGGTAGCCCTGTCCCTTGCCTTCCTGGTGAGCACTCTGATCAGCCGCAACGAACTGATCAGCGCCGTTGTCAATGTCATCTCCCTTGGAATGTCCTTCTTATGCGGCGTATTCGTCGACCTTGACATTCTTGGCAAAGGAGTCCGAACCTTCGCACAGTTCCTCCCCGTATACTGGTATGAACTGGCGAATAAACTTCTGGCGGACAATCAGAGCTTAAGCCTCGCACAGACCGTCTCACTCCTCACTGACTATGGTATGCAGTTATTGTTCGCCGCCGTGATCCTTGGGGTGGCCCTGGTAATCTCACAGAACCGGCAGACAGCTTAATTCGGCAAATAACTTAGTCTTGCCAGTTCAGATACTTCTTCACATTCGTCTTGATCTTCTTATAATGGTCCCGGCAGTTGACCCAGTTTGGATCGATCAACTGCCGCTCCAGCTTCTTGATCTCGCCGTAGTTGCGCACATACAGCCACAGCATGATGAAATAATAAGGCGACAGGAATCTTAAGAGCCTTACGATATAATTCGAACTCGTCCGCACATACGCCGACTTCTCCTGCCAGGAAAGCATCATCCGATGCCAGGCCGAGGATTCCGATGCCTTCGCGGCCCTGCACAGCTTGGCGATCTCCCTGTTGTGCAGCAGCCTGGTCGGACTGTGGAAATTCGAGATGGAATGCTCCGAGATCCGGTATAGGACTATGGGGCGGTTCACATAGCAGACACGGATATCTGCATGTTCCTCCATAATCTTCTGTAAACATGCCCGGTCATTGACCGTCCGATATCTCAGGATAAAATCATAGACCCCTTCTGTCAACAAGGATTTCCTATATAATACTGCCGTTCCCATAATGGGACATCCAAGCTTGATTGACCGGTGCAAGCAGCTCCTTGCGATGATTTCCTGCAATACCACCTCCAGATATGTATTATGGGATGATATCATCTCCCCGGAACCAGTGAATTTGATAAAAGCCGTACATACGATATCGTGATCCTTTAGTTTGTCCGTAATCTCGAACATGTTATCTGGCGCCAGCAGATCATCTCCATTCAATACCATGAACCGTTTCCCCGCCGCATGCTTTAACGCGTCCACATAGTTCTGGCATATACCCAGATTCTTCTCCCGGAAGATCTTGCCTGTCTTCGCAAATAATCCCCGGTTCCTGCTGATCCACTGCCTGATCACTTCCTGGCTTCCGTCCGTCGAGGCATCGTCCGTTACGATCAGTTGGAACTTCTGATCCCCTCCAAAGCTCTCGATCTGATATCGGATGCTCTCCAACGCATATAAGATCACATCCGCCTGATTATAACATGTCACTATGAATGTAAACATATTCATGGCCCCCTTATCAACTATATCCCAAGTATATCATAAGGATTCCCCCTCATTCAAGCATACACATCTGAAATTGTTGCACATTTCCTTTATTTATACTATTATGATAGAAAACGCTTATCACTGCAAATGATAGAAAGGATAAACCTCATGATTTCTGTTATCGTTCCCGTATACAATACTGAAAAATATTTAAGTCGCTGTATTAATTCTGTTTTAAGTTCCACATACACAGATTTCGAACTCTTGTTGGTCAATGACGGTTCCACCGACCAAAGTCTCGATATCTGCCGCAAGTATAAGGAACAGGACAGCCGCATCACACTGATCAGCCAGGAGAACCAGGGCGTCTGTGCCGCGCGGAACCTTGGGCTTCGTGTATGCCGGGGCGACTGGATCATCTTTATTGATTCCGACGACTATATTTCCAGTGATTTCCTGGAGATGACTGCCTGCGCCAAGTACCAGGACAAGGATCTGCTGCTGTTTGATTTTGAAGGTTCTGGGGAAAATGCTGCAGAAGATGCTGTTACAGAAGATTCAGACTTTTCCGTTATATATTATGGGAAGGAAGATATGCACGAACTGATCCGAAGGATTCTCGTACCAGAGAAACTGATAAAAGACGGTAACACAGATTTCCGCACCCCCTGTGCAAGAGCATACAGAAAATCCGTCATAGAACAATATTCAATCCGATTCTCCCGGGATATCACCATCGGGGAAGATCTGCTCTTTAATCTGGCATACCAGTTGAGAGCCGATTCCTGTGCCTATATCCCAAAGCCCGTCTATCATTATGACATGCGTCAGGGCTCCTCATCACGAAGCTTCAACCCCAAGCTTTGGGAAAACCATATACGATTACAAAGACAGATAAAAGAACTCCTTGAGAAATGTTCTGCTTTTTCATGCTTTGAGAATGCCTATTACTCCTATTCACTGGAGAACCTGACCTATGTCCTGATCCATGGAATCTTCAGCCCTCACAGTACCAGATCATACCGTGAGAACTGCAGATTATGCGTCAGGATGCAGAAGAACAAGATCTATCGAGAGGCTATGAAATACAATCTGAGAAACGGGATCCTGCCAAGGAAGATTCTTGTATGCTTCTTCCGGTTTCGGTGTTATCCGGCCGTACATATGATCAGCCGGATCAGTTATATCTATCTTGAAAATAAGGAGACGAGCCGCTGATAGACCGGATAGACCTTCTCCTCCACCCACTCATTTACAAAATACAGCCAGATAATCTCCTTCAAGGCTTCCGTAAGATGGAATCCCCCGTACTTACGCAGCAGGCACAGTGCACGGAGCGCCTGCTTCTTACGCCCGTATTTCAGCGCGATTTTATATCTGCGTCCTGCCTTCCAGCAGGCGATCCGTTTAAGGGACTGCTGGTCCCTGATCCCACAGATCTTCGCGATCTCATCCACCAGCTTCTCATAATCACTGTACTTCTTCTCCTCCTGCGCCCGGGTAAGCGCAGTCCTTGAGTGGCTGCCGCTTCGGATAGAAACTCCGTATAACTCCTCCCGGATCGTCGGGCAGGCATACCGGTACATGAAGGGCAGAAGCATCTGGAAATTCTGTCCCACGCCATACTCCGGAATCCGGCGGTCCGGATAAATATCGAAGAACTCTGCCGTCCGCAGCATATAGCACCCGCAGCAGACGAAGGTCTTCGATTCCAAGATATCCCAGAAGAGATCCGTATTCGCAAGATCCCCTCTCTGCTCATCTGCTTTCTCGCTGCGCTCGCCGGTAACGGCATCATAATAATAGGACAAGGACCGTACACACTGAATATCCGGATGCGCACACAGATATGCTGCCCGTCTGCTCACCGACTCCGGCTTCAGCACATCATCACTGTCCGGCCAGATCAGGTATTCTCCGGTCACATATGGTAATCCCTGGTTGATAGCCGCAGAAGCATTCTTATGCTCCGCCTGTACGATCCGGTATTCGTATCCCCTGCCGACGAATTTCTCCCGATAGTCCCTGGCAATCTGGATGGTTCTGTCCTCAGAGCCATCATCTACCAGGATCATCTCGATCTGGGGATAATCCTGTGCCAACACCGAATCCAACATCTTCGCAAGATGCGTTTCTCCGTTATATACAGGTGTAACTATTGATACCCTGCCACCCTCTAATCCAAAGTTTTTCTGACTCATTATCCGTCTCCTTTTACTTTCTCAAGAAGTCCTTCTGCATTATTCCGCACTCTCCTCCTGCTCTCTGTCCGGATACGCATCCTTCAGCACCCGCTGAATATCCGGGCTGTCAGCAGTAAACCGATAACGGAAATGTATCGTCCCGCCAACCTTCGCATTCTCCTTGCAAGCCTCCATCTGAGCCGCAAGCTCCCTGCCGCCGTACCACGGACTGCCGGCCTCGCTTCCTTCCTCTACCGTCTTATAATCCGCAAGTCCGATAAATAACTCCACATCGTCCCGGTCCGCTTCCTTGAACACTTCCGTCCACCACTCAAGCAGCACCGTGAAATCCGCCCACTCATCTCCGCTCGCCCAGTAGAGCTGCGGCACAAGATAATCTACCCAGCCTTCTCTCACCCATTCTCTGGAATCTGCAAATAACACATAATAAGAGGAATAATCACTGATTGTAGCGCTTCCCTCCGGATTCATGTAATCGCTGGCCCACACTCCCGTCGGACTGATACCGAATTCAATCTCCGGATCAGCTTCATGAAGCTTTTCATCCAGGCTCTTCACCAGAGTATTCACGTTGTCTCTCCGCCAGTCGCCGATATCCGGAAAATCCTTCCCATACTTATTATAAGAATCGATATCGTTAAAATTCGACCCCGGATAAAAATAATCATCCAGATGGATCCCGTCAACCTCATAATTCTGAACGATCTCCAGCGCACCGTCGATTACAAGCTGGCGCACCTCCGGAAGCGCCGGGTCAAAATAATATCCGGCCCCGTACTGGATCACCCAGTCAGGATGCTGTCTGGCAGGAGATGCTTCAGCCAGACCGTCCCACTCGTTCTGATTCCTGGCGATCCGGTAGGGATTGAGCCATGCATGCAGCTCTATATTCCTTTCATGCGCCTTCTCCACCCAGTAAGCCAGCGGATCGAATTCAGAATCTGGCGCCGTCCCCTGCTGTCCGGTCAGGAAACTGCTCCATGGATAGAAAGCCGACTTGTAAAACGCATCCGAACAAGGACGCACCTGCAGGAACACCGCGTTAAAACCGCTCTCATCCACATCCTCAAGTATCGTATCCGCTTGGTACTTCAACTGTTCCGAAACGGTAGTCGGAGTGACAGGATAATCTAAGTTCACCACTGTAGACACCCATACTCCCCTGAGTTCCTGGTCTATGTCTCTCTTCGTTAATACCTTCTCTTCTATCACAACCTTTCCCGCCTGTATGTACAACAGACATACCATACAGATTACCAGTGCAGAACAGGCAATCTTAACAATCCATGAACTTTTCATCTGTGAGCATCCTTTCCATTCATTCTTTTCGCCGCCGATTATTTCACCTGCACGATCTTCTGGTTCTCGATCTTATAGACCACATCACACTCATTTGCAAGGCTCATATGATGCGTCACCATCAGAAGCGTCTTATTCCCCTTCACCTGGCGAATCGAGTCGATCACAGCCCTCTCCGTCTCCATATCAAGAGCCGCCGTCGCCTCATCCATGACCAGAAGCTCAAAGTCCTTGTATAGCGCCCTTGCAAGGGCAACCCTCTGCCGCTGTCCCCCTGAGATCGCCGTCCCGTTCTCCCCGATCAGCGTGTGGACTCCATCCGGCATTCGGGCAACATCCTCCCAGATCTGGGCGCATCTTAAGCATTCTTCCACTCTCGCATCATCTATCTGGTTCTCATCCTCGAAGAACGCCACATTGTTCCGAACCGTCTCGCCGTTCAAATAGACTGTCTGGGGGATATAACATACCAGTTCTCCCATACTGGCCCTGCAGGGTCCTTGGGAATCCCTATGAGCCACAATATCATAATCATCATAGAATACATGCCCTCCCTGAGGCTTCAATAACCCCAGGATCAGATCCAGGAATGTGGTCTTCCCCGCACCCGAAGCTCCGATAACGGCAATGGAACACCCAACCGGGATATCTATGGAAGCATCATCGAAGATCTTCCTTCCCTCCACGTAACCGAAAGTCAGATCCCTCACCGATAAACCTTCCTTGAAGGTCAGCTTCTTCTTGCGGATCCCTTCGGATCTCCGCTCTTCTTCCTTGATCCTCTCATATCCGGCAATACTTTCTCTCAAAGACGCATAGGGCTTCTTGGCGAATTCCACATTATTCAGTCCGCTTAACACACTGTATGCCATGGGAAGCATCCGAACCAGCGCCGTGATATACACGACCATAGGTGCCAGGATCGCTGCCAGATTAGATCCCACCAATAGAATGATGGCAAGCACGGTGAACATCGCCGCCATAATAGAATTCTGCATGATGACGCTGATACTGTCGATCTTATACCTATACTCTCCCTGCACCTTTGCATAACCGCTGCTGGCATCCTGATATTTGGACAGGACAAATGCCGAACGGTCATCCATCTTCATCTCCTTAAATGACCCAAATGCGATCGTGATCTGTGAATTCGCCTTGATGGCATAGGCTCTGCTCTTCTCTCCATAGGCGATCATCTGAGCCCGCGTCCGCAGGAACACAAGCGCCATAACCGCCGCCAAAATCAGACTGCTTACAACACCGATCCATTTGGACACATAGATCAGTACCACCCCATAGCCTGCCATGGTGATGCCATTGACCCAGATTCCGATACAGTCCACGATGATCTGGATACAGCTCGTGGTATCGTTGCGCACCATTGTAAGCGCCTGCATCGCACTCTTCTTGTTATGCTCGCTTAAGTCCTCCTTGATAAGCTGCTCGTAGATCTTAAGCGACAATTTCTGCGCGCCGTTGTAAATGAACCGGTTAGATATCTTACATTTATACAATTCAAAGAAGGCTTTCAGAAGCGACAGGATCACCATAAAGAGTGTAAATGAGATCAGCCGGGGGGAAGCCTGATTCGCCCGTACCACGATATTGATCACATAGATGATCACTGAGAAGCTGAATACATCCACCACAGGACTTAACAGTCCGGCGAACAGAAGCATTTTCCACGTCCGCTGCTCCTTCTTCTCCAACACTCCCGTCAAATACCTGAACATCTCTAACATCTCTGCTGCCCCTTCGATTTCAACTGTCTGCCGCTATTTAGGAAATTGACATAATCGAAATCATCCAAATACCGTCTCTTCCAGAATTGTTCCTTGTAATTGGTCAGCACGCCAATCTCATCCCTTTCTTCAAAACCTTCTATATAATATGCTGATGAAAATTCCGGATATTCAATGTGGGTAAAGATGACCTTATTTTCATAAGGCAACCGGTCAAATCTCTGAATCGTTTCATAAGTACAGCCATCCTTTTCTGTTCCTACGATAAATAAATTCTCCCAATTGATTCGTTTTTTTCTCTCATTCCACTTTTCTACTCCCTCTTCAAATGTAGGATAATGCATAAACATAATTTTAATATCATCCAGCATTCCGGTTGGATACGGCACATCACTTTCTAATTTTACAATCTCCTTCTCCATATACGCTTCCAGATTCTCTGCCAGTTTAACAAAATCATTCATCTCAATCACAAGATTCACCGTCGGTGTCAAATAACGAATTCTCATATCATAATACATAAAAGTACCATTGCAATTAGAAGCTATAATTGAAAAATCTTTGTTTTTTAATCTGTTTTTCTTTCTTCTGCAATATAATTTCCTTTCATACAATTGCAGTCCTCTAACTATCCGTTGCATCTCCTAACCCTCCTTAAAATCCCTTCGACCGCTGAACTCAATAAAAACAGTTTTGCAAACACGGGAAATGGCAACATCCTATACAACATCATAAAATAACCTCGATTCTTCGCAACAGCCGTAGGAGTAAGAAGCCTCGGCTGAAGCACCTCCTCCTTCTTGCAGGCAAACCAGGCCGTCTCTCCTTTTACAGCGTTCCAGACTTTTTTTCCCTTCTCTGTGTGGACGATCACCATGGAAGTACCCATCCCGTCATCCATCTCCGGCTTCACCTTCTCAATGCCCCAGAAATCACCGATCGTAAAGTCACTGCCCCTCTCCGGCACACAATACTTACAATTATAACAAGAAGGACGCACTGTGTCATCAGCAAAATACATCCTGCAGTAAAAATTGCGGTTCAGTTCCTCCGCATATTCGCTTCCGTCTATCACATAGGAGCAGACATGCCCGTTGTCCCTGTTGCGCTTATCCCGGAATGAGAAATCCGTCATCTTCCCCCGCTTCTTGTGCTCCAGATATCTTATATAAGACTTCCAGATGCCGGGGGAGGGTACTCCATAGCAGACCAGATCTGCCGTTAGGAGCTTGTCGTAAGATTGATTCAGATACAGCCTAAGGGCGTGTGCCTGGCAGGGCGTTCCGCAGAACAACACCCACCGATCCTTCTTAAGATATGCCTCAATCCTCTGGTATACGCCTCTTAAGTTACTCTGGACATACTTCGTCCGCTTAAGTCTCGCAAGTCCCTCCCGATCACGGGCTTCCCGGTGTACCACCCTCATATCCTCCGTATACGCCGCACCGAAGACTACGCCCTGCCGCCTGAATACATACTCCGCCAGAATCTGGAACATTCCTCCGGACGAGCTTGTATGCCGGATGGCGTCATCCCTTGCCTGCACGCCCAGATATAAGCGCTCCTGCTCCGTCTGTTCTTCCTGTTTCAGCGGGCAGACCTTCTCGCACCGCTTGCAGTCAATACATTTCTCCTGATCTACACGGGGATATAAGAATCCCTCCCGATCCCATACCATATGGATAGCGGCTGCGGGGCAGACGGCCATACAGGCTCCGCACCCGCAGCACCCTTCTTTGCTCGTGTATAATTCCATCCCTCTCCTCCTAGTCCGCCGCTGCCTATATACAGCGGTTCTGTCCAACGATATTCTTCATCAGGAAGTCTCCCGCAAGCTTCGTCTGCTCCTTCGTCTTCCTTCTCACCTCGTCCCAGTCCACCGGCGTTTCCATCTGCTCCCTTGCCCTCTGCCAATCGACCGCGCTGTTACCGTTAAGTTCATATAACTTCTCCAAAAGCCCGTGGATCTTAAGGATATTTCTGACCCTCGCGCCCAGATTACTGTGCGCAAACGCCAGGAACCGTTTCCGGTAAATGATACAGAACGCTACCGCGTGGAAGGAATTCGACACCACATAGTCCGCTTTATCTATATACCCTAAGAATTCCGAAGGTCCTGCCCTGTGATCCACCTCAAAGTCCGCATCCGCTCCGATCATCGTCGCCCGCACCTCTACCACCGGAAGTCCGGTCTCATGGGACAGCCGTCTGGCGTATTCCGCCATCGCCTCATTCTTCTCCGTAATATACAGGAAGATGAATCCTTCCCTCTCCGGCTCCGTCTCCACCTTCCGCCAGTCTTCCTTCTCAAGGAAGAACACCGGATCTAAGACTGCGGTAACCTCCCTGCCGCTAAGTCTCTCCACATAGGGGACAGCCGCCTCTTCCCGAACCGAGACCGCGTCCACATGCCCGATCAGTTCCGAGAATTCCCTGTCGTATTTAGAATCCAGCTCTGAACTGCCGAAGCTTGCAGCATAGGCGATCACTCTTTTCTTCTGCTTATTCCCGAATGCACCGAAATACGCTCTGCGGAGTCCGCAGGTAATATGCGGGTTCCAGATCTGATCGCTTCCCACCACATAGTATCGGTAAGGCAGTCTTGTAAGCCCTCTCTCAAACAGTACCCGATGCTTCCTCTTATCGACCAGATGCCGGAAACGGAAACGGTTCATATTCCTGCGCTGCCTTGAGAAATCCTCTCTCATACGCATATGGGCAAGGAATCCGTTCCACATATTCAGCACTCCCCAGATCCTTCCCTTAACCCCCTTGATAGGCGAGTAGGGGATCCACCAGTGCCGCCCTGTCATATACACCGGTTCATAGCGGACAATATCCGTCCGGATCCGCCTGCTTTGCAGATAGCGCTTAAGCCCATAAGCCTGCAGCATGGCTCCATAGTTATTCGAGCAGTGGAATGTCAGGATCCCTACATCCGCAATTTCCCTCTTCATCCTTGAATCTCCTTTCCTTCCCGATATCCGGCAGAAGGCTTCTCTCACATCCTTCATAGAATAGATATGAAGGTCATCCTGCAGGATTACCATGACCCGCTTCAGGATCACATACAACGGATAACAATAGAAACAACTGTAAAACAAGACTTGATTACTCAGATACATCCTTCTGAACATAGGATGCTTTCTCTCCGCAGCAGCAATCCCGCGATTCCCTCTCTGCGCGGCATGATTCTTCTCGATCTGTCCGGTAAGGAGGACCTCCCAGGTCAGGGCATAGTCAAGATTCCCCCTTCTGTACTCACTGTCCCGGATCCGTCTGCTGCACTCATAATATCTGTCAGCCTTTCTTATATCCGCAGAATGCGTCACGCTCTCCTGATGCATCCGGTAATAATACCATCCGCTGGAAGTATAGGCCGAGCAGATCCCCTTACAAACTAACTGATACAGAAAATATGTATCCTCACCGTTTGACAGTCTCTCGTCAAACCGAAGCGTTTTAACGGCGTCTCTTTCAATCAGCTTCCCGCCGATTCCTGACATCTCATTGGTATATTTCTTATGAAACCACTCCTTGACTTCTTTCTCCCCTGCTGTCTGCCAGCGCAGAACATTCTCATTGCATGTCTCCCCATCCGGGCATCCCGTGATGCATGTATACCCGCAGAATACCAACTCGCAGCCATACCCTTGCGCCTGCTTTACCATCTCCTTAAGCAGCCGGGGATGGATCATATCATCACTGTCCAGGAAGAAGACGTATTCTCCTTCCGCCAGATCCAGCCCTTTGTTGCGCGCACTTGAGACGCCCCCGTTCTTCTGTCTGTACAGCCGGATCCTGTCATCCTCCCGGCTCAATTCCTCGCAGATTAACGGCCCCCGGTCCGTTGAACCGTCGTCAATAATGATCATCTCCCAATTCTGTTCGCTCTGATCCTGTACAGACCGGATGCACTGCCTGATGTAAGCCTCTCCATTATACATAGGAGTAATTACCGATATCTTTTTCATAGAACACTTCCTTCCTGATCCCCCTGGCAAAATCCTCTTCTATATGGTATACTCCATTATACGGCTATCTGCCCGGATCAATCTTACAAAGACAGGGAATCACAATATATGAGAACAAAAAAACTGCTTACAGCCATCCTCCTTGTGTTATGCGCCGTCCTGGCCGCAGGAACATGGTTTCTATACACAAATTTACGTTTTACTGACTATCAGGCTGATACCTATGCGGAATCCGCCGCCGAGATCTCCAATCCTTATATCGGATGGTATGAGATCCATCGCTATACTCTTTCTGATACCGCGTCCGCGGATCTGTCCACGATCCGAAGCATGGTATATAAGCCGGGGCTTGAGCTTCTGGAAATCAACCTGCAGAATTATGCGGCTTCTCCGCTTAGCGACTCCGCCCTTCAAGCCTTAGATGAACTGCTTGCCGCATGGCGATCCACCGGGAGACAGCTGATCGTGCGCTTCCTCTACGACTGGGACGGCAATGCCCGCGAACGGGAACCTGGAAGTCTCGATCAGATCCTTACACATATGACACAGACTGCCGAGGTTGTGAACCAGTACACCGACTGCGTCTATATCCTCCAGGGACTTTTCATTGGCTCCTGGGGAGAGATGCACGGCTCCAACTATGAAGGCTATGAGCAAATGCTCACCCTCATCCGTCACCTTGACTCCGTTGTTTCAGAAGATATCTTTCTGTCCGTCCGGACGCCGAAGCAATGGCGCACCCTTTCCGGCTCTCCCGAACCGCTTACATCCGGCCAGGCCTTTGCCGCTTCCCTGCCGTCGCGTCTCGGTCTTTTCAACGACGGGATGCTTGGATCCAGCACAGATCTTGACACCTACTGGGATCCGAATGATCCTGACTCCATCCCGCTCACCGGGAAGCTCACCCGTACAGAAGAGATTGCCTTCCAGAATCAGTTGTGTAACTATGTTCCCAACGGCGGCGAGGTAGTCATCGACAATCCCTACAACGACTTTGAGGCCGCCTCCGCGGACTTACGCTCCTCCCATGTGTCCTATCTGAACCGCAGCTATGATAAGAATGTACTGGACAAATGGCAGGCCAGCACCTGCACCGAAGATTCTCCTTATAACGGAATGAACGGTCTTCATTACATCTCCGCGCATCTGGGATATCGTTATGTGATCCGTGACTCTGATTTCTCACACGAGCATCCCATGAAGAAGAACGCTGTGCTGACTGTTACTCTGGAGAATGTAGGATTCTCCCCCTGCTACCGCCCCTTTGACGTCTCTCTGCTATTGAGACATACCGACACACAGGAGATATACCAAGAACCAATACAGACTGATACACGCGCTTGGATTCCCGGGATCACGAACCAGCTTGAGATCCCGCTGGATCTTCACAGCTACCCTGCTGGAAGCTACGAACTATATCTGAAGGTCTCCGACCCCGTCACCGGCTTCACAGTATCCCTTGCCAATGAAGCAGCATCTCAAGAAGAATACGGCTGTCCAATCGCCGCCTTAAATCTCCGGACACTCTTTGATCTCTCCGAGCAGAATCCGCGTCCCGGCGCCCGCATTGGCGAATCGTATGCTCCTGCCGTCAGAACTTCTCTTCAGACAAAGGAAGACTCTAAGGCATCCTCCTTGGTTCTTCCTTTGAGGCAGGCTGACATATAGGCTGACTTTCTGCCCGCTTCTCCAATGTCTGGCATCCGTAGGTATCCGCATACAGTCGGTCTCTCTTCCATCCTCTTCCGTTACCAGACAACAGTCTGCTTCTTCACATAGACTGGCGAACCCGCAATTCTCCACAGTAATCTTAAGCCTGCCGCTCTTCTTTTCCGCATCCCGGACGACAAATCGATATCCAAGACGGCGGCCGATATAATCATAACCGCTGACTCCTGCAAAACAGCCGGCAGTAACTGTCTCCCTCTTCCATTCATTTAACCGCTCTTGATGATAAATACTGTTCAGATAGGATAAGTGCATTCTCTCCATCCTCTCCGATGCCTCACGGTAACCGATCTTCTCAGAACCCGGAAGCGCTTCCCCGCCGTTAGGAAGACCGTCCATTCGCTGTTCCTGCCAGCGAAGCTCCTCCGAAGGCGCCCATCTGCCGGCCACATCCGCACCGTCAAGTTCCGCCCCGCCATAGGTTCCCAGATCTGAGGAAGAACCGAAGATTCCATCGTTAAAGAGAGCAAGCCGCTCTTCTATCCCGCATTCCATCTCTTTATTCTCCACAATTTTACGCCACTGGGCCGGTGTGCGCACCGCAAGATAACATCGCCCTTTCGTAACCTGATACCAAGTACGGGCAAGACCGCATATCGACGCTTCATCAAGAAACCGGGAACCGTGCATCTCGCCCCAGTTTCCGACCAGGATTCCCTGTATCACCAGGATATCTCTCTCATATCCGCCGATGATACCGCCAAGCTGCTCCATGTGCCGTCTCACCAACGCAATATCCGAAGGCTCCGTGACCCGCGCCTCCCCTCGGATATCATAGGCAAAACGCAGGATCATCTGCTTCCCTTCCCGCCGGAAGAACCGGAAGATCTCTTCAATATGGGTAAGCGCCTCTTGGGAAATTGCCCCGGTTCGATAAGAACCAATATCAATCAGCGCCAACGCAAGCTGTTCCTTCCGGCATTCTCCGTCAAGCCATGTTTCTTCCTCTACCGGTCGCCCATCTGCCGGCGGCTTCGCCGCAAATGTATAGACATGATACCATCCGCATCCAGGATTCCCCAACGACTCGCTGCTCTCCTTCAATTCTGCCCTGACGAACCTTCTGCCGTCTCTATATCTTATCCGCACTCTTAAGTCCAACCCCCGTATCCATCTTCAGCACCTTGACCTGGAACAATACGATCAGGATGCTGTAGCACACCCGGAACATATACCAGAAGGGGCTAAGCCCGGAATGCATACTCTTGCCCTCTTTACGCATATGCATCACCGCCGGGATCTCCACCACCTGGAACTTGATCAGCATCATCAGCGCAAGCATATTGGCATCCGGATACTTGTCATCAAAATGATTGTATTTCGAATAATAGAGAAATGCTTTTCGATTAAGGCCCTGCAGACCGGTGGTCGGATCTGAGATCCGATTACCCGTGATCTTGTATATCACAAACCGGAACATAGAATATACGATCTTCTTAGGCAAGGAAACCGGGAACTCACCGCTGTCTTTCATGAACCTTGCACCAAGCACAATATCCGGGCAGTTCCCGTTCTCATCCTTCTCCTTAAGCTTCGCAAAAAGGCGGGGGATATTGCTTACATCATGCTGCCCGTCTCCGTCCATCTGAATCACATACTGATAATTCCTGCGGATCGCCCACTTATACCCTGTCTGGAGCGCACACCCGTATCCCATGTTAAATGGCTGTGAGATCATTGGATACTGCATCTGTTTCACGATCCAGTTCGTCGAATCCGTAGAAGCGTCATTGATGATCAGAATATCCGCCCAATCACTGAACTGCTCAAGATCCGTCAGCACTTTGCGGATATTCTTTCCTTCATTGTAGACCGGTATAATAATCAGCAATTCTTTTCTCTTCACATAATCACCTCTTACACAAGCTCCAACAGCATTCTAAGCCCCTGCGGCTGCGTCATATCTTTCTTTGCTGCCGCCCTCCTAAGAGCCTTTCTTTTCTCTTTATCTTGTAATAGTTCCATAATACTCTTTGCAATCGCCCGGGGCGTAAGCTCACAGAGGATGCCGTCCTGCCCGTCTGTAATCTGCTCCCGGTTGCCGTTGCGATCCGAGGCGATCACCGCGCACCCCAGCGTCTGTGCCTCCTGGATAGCAATGCTCTTCCCCTCATATCTGGTGGCATGAACATACAGATCCGCCTGCATGTAATAGGGATACGGGTTCGTTACGGCTCCTAACAGCACGAACTCTTCCTGCAGACTAAGTGACGCGATCTTCTTCATAAGCTGACGTCTCTGATCGCCTTCCCCCAGCACATACCACCGCGCATCAAATCCGGCGTCCTTCACGAGCTTCATTGCCTCTATAGCGATATCGTAAGCCTTCTGATAGGTAAGCCTTCCAACCGTCAAAATGCGCGCCCCTCTATATCCATCCGCGAATCCGCCTCTTTCCTGCGCACGTCTTCGGATCCGCTCCTGGTCGATCATATTGTAGAAAACCTTCGTCTTCGTCGCATACTCCGGATAGACCAACAAAAAATGTTCCCTCACCTCATCGGACACACCGAAGATCCGGTCAAAACTTCTAAAGCAATCCCGGTCCATCCGCCTGGTATATCCGGCGCTCCTGTAATCAATATGGATAAATCCGACCTTATGCCTGGCTTTCACATGGTCCGCCACATAGTAGGCCGAAGCGCCTTCCAGATACGCTACCGCCAGGTCAAACACTTCGTTCAATCGTTCCGCACCGTCAGAGAGCATCCGCCACAACAGCTTCTCCGTCTGGATCTTGCCCGTCCTCTCCATATCCGCAAAATTGCTGACGATGCTGTGAATCTTGCCCGGGTACCCGCCGTTTCGGAAAAATGACGAACAGATGGTTACGGCTATGGCACGCTTGCCCTTTCCCGTCATCACCGACTGGCTGTTAAAGCGCCTGTTCTTAAGCTTCACATGAGAAGGCAGTTCTCCGATCATCTCACCTTGTGCCAGAATCACATAAAGCGACACCTCATACTCCGAACTGTCTAATCTCCTCAGAAGCTCCAGAAGCGCCGTCTCTACACCGGCGCGTCCCAAGGTATTAACGACAAACAGTATCTTCTTCATCGCCGTTTTCCTCCAGAATCTTGGTAACCTTCTCAATCTCCTTCACAAGAAACTCATTTTCCTGGTTCAGCAAGGACACCTGCATAGCCAGCTCCCTGTTTTTCAGCATAAGCTGCGAGAGGATCGCACTGGTGCGCACCTCCTCGAACAGAAAGAGCACGCCCACACCGAAAAGAGCCATGCTCGTACCGGACCCGACCAGTTTCGTCCACTGAGAGAATTTCGGGATCGCTCCGATACAGACCAGTACGATTCCAAGAATCTCCCATACCACGGCAAAATTCACGGTAATCTTCTTATGAGAGGTCATCCAGAAAACGGCTATTATCACCGTAATTCCGACCAGAACGATCCCGATCCTGATAAATGTACTTATCATCCCTGCGTCTCCTCCTTTGTATTTTTTCTATTGAATACTTCTCCAGGAGGCTGTGTACCCATTCCAGGCTTCAATATAGAACCCTTGCAGAATATGTGGATATCCAGATTCCGCTCCATATAACGCAGCCGCAGATACGCCACAGTCCAGCCAGTGAATGCTCCGGCCACTACGCCGATCCCGTACCAAAGCTCCGGCAGATTCTTCGCTATCATACTGCCTGCGAACGTCACCAGGCAGAAGCTGAGAGAGGTCAGCGCAGCCCCGGTCAGATCATCATAGTAATACAGGAAGATGATCGCGGAATACATCAGGAACAAAATGAAATACCCCACAACCAGACAAGGATAGATCCTGATTGTAAGCCTGGAGAAACCGAACCTTGGCAGAAATACCATACACAGCAGATACAGGATGGTCGTGATGATGAACTGGATTCTCACCAGACTCATCAGCTCATTGGCAAGCTGCCGGAACATCTCTTTCTTGGCAAGGTCGATATCAGACCCTTTCCCGCCGATGACCGCCTCCGAGTAATTCTTGTATTTGTCATGGAAATGCATCTCCACCCTTGCGATAAAGATCACCGTGGCGGAAATATTAGTAAACATGGCAAGGCAGGTTGCCATATCATAAGGCTGATTACAGACAAAGGTCTTCACCAGCACCATCCGCTCTTTCCCTGTCCAGAACACGAAATTATGGACATACAGCCCCAGGATATAGAAGAAATTCGCGATCACCAGCTTCCAGTATTTCCGAAAATACCGAAGCACCGATTTGTAGCGGTTGCTGTTCTTCACAAAATACCGCTTCACGGTGGCCATCTCCAGGACAGCCGTCAGGAAGAAGCCCGTCATCAGAGCAAACAGCATACTCTCCCTGATCCCCCAATGCAGGACATATCTAAGGAAGAGAGAGAACAGAAATGCCGTCACCATCCCCGCCGAGAAGAACAATGCAATCTTCTCATACGCCTTCGCGATGGACAGATAGATCATGGAATAAAACACCAGCACCAGGGCAATGTAACCGCAATACCCGGTGAACACATAGAATACATCCACCTTCCCCACGAAATGCTCCCACAAGCAGAACGGGATCCCCACCAGGCAGCTAAGGGTAATGTTCATCAAAAGTCCCACGTTATAACAGGCACGGATATCCTCATAACGTTCCTCGAAGATCACGTCCGACACATATTTGGACAGCACGGAGTTAAAAGGAGCCGCCGTCAGCAGGGCAAAGATGAATATATAGAGCATCGTACAGGAGAACAGCTCCCTCTCCACGAAGCCAAGTTCGCTGAACTTCAGGAAATACTGCATCAAAACCACATTCAGGATCACCACGCACATGGGCGTCACCGTCGATACCGCACTGTACCCAAAGCCTACCACGAAGGTTGCCAGGGTATTCTTCTCAAATATATGATTTAATTTCTCTCCTATGCCAGCCATTACTCCGTCCTCTCCTCTTCCAGGGACAATCCCATACTGCCCGCAAAATCCTGATATATCTTATGATATGTCTCCCTCATATGCTCGATCCGGTAGCCGGACATCACCCTTTGGTAACCGCTCTCTCCCATCTGAAGACGCATCGGCTCGTTCCTCGCCATGTCTATCATAGCCTGGGCGATCTCATCCACATTCATGATATGGGTAAGGATTCCTGCCGCACCGTAATCGTCATTCTCTCCGAAGATCAGCCCGCTGCAGTTTCCCACATCCGTGGCGATCACAGGCTTATGAGCCGCATAGCCTTCAAGGATCGTAAGCGGCTGTCCCTCGCTGATACTGGTCAGGATCGTCATATCCATCCGGCCCAGGTAATCTCTGATATCAATCCTCCCGGTAAACACCACATCCGTAAGCCCCATAGCCTCCACCTGCTCCCGGCATTCCCCGGCATACTGCGCATCCTCATCGCAAGGCCCCATGATCCACAGCTTAAGCCTTGGCTCCCTCTCCTTCGCGAAACTAAACGCCTGGATCATAGTCTTCACATCCTTGATCGGCGTGACACGTAAGACCGCTCCGATATTGATCTTCCCCTCATCCTCTTCTGTCTTCCCCGGAAGATTCAAGAGACGTTCCACAGATACGCCGTTCGGCGTCACCATGGTCTTCTCCGGCAAGCACCCAAGCTCGATCTGAAGCTCCCTGGCATATTCATACAGACTCGTAACCAGATCTGCCCTGTCATACGCAAGCTTCGACATCTTCCGGAACTGCTCGATCCACACATTCTTGTAGACTCCCTTGACCCATTCCGCCCGCAGCAGCTCTTCTTCCCGCTCTCTGGTGTAGATCCCATGCTCCGAGATCATCATCCTGCAGCCATAGAGAGTCTTCGCCATACTCCCTAAGAGCCCGGCATATCCGGTAGCGACACAGTGATACAGGTCCGCCCTGGGAAGCTTCATCTTAAGCGCAAAGAACATAGGAAGATACACCGAACGCATGGTCCACAGGAAATCCGCGAACACAAGCTGACTGTAATTCAGATCATAGTATTCTCTCACGATCTTCATGAAATCCGGTCCCATCAGCAATCTATCCAGGGAAATGCCCTTCTCCTGGAACATACGGAACAGCACTTCCCACTCCACCCGCTGATTCATCACCAGGCTTCGGAGCGCCCTGTACTCATCCTTGTTCAGCGTATGCTTACGGCGGCCTTTGCGGTTCCAATCCACGTCCTCCAGATACAGCTCGTGAACCTCTGTCACATTCTCAGGCAGCTCGTAGGTGAATCTCCCGCTCATGGAGCGGTTGCTGATGACCGCCAGGATCACGAATTCCAGGTTGGGAAATGACTTGATGAGACCGTGCACCCAGCTTGATACACCGCCCGCCATATAAGGATAACAGCCTTCCACCACAATACAGACTCTCACTTGACTTCTCCTCTCTATAGACTCTGATACGATACTATCTCGCGGCTCCCGGCGGCATAACATAATACCTCTCGTCGGCCGGCTCCATCCGGATGACAGCCTCCCGGTCCTCCACCTCGATCAGATACGCGCCGTCCTCCAGCTTCTTGAAGCTTCCGCCCTCAACTGATTCTACCGATTCGTTGTGAGTCCTCAGTATAAACCATACGGGCCCGCCGCCGCCTTCTGTCTCAAGCCGGATCACGCTGCCGGTCCGGCTGTCTGTATAATCCAGCGCCAGAAAACGGCGGATACGCACATCACATTCCGCCGCGGTCGTTCCGTCGAATCCGTCAAAAGCCGGGCCGAAAGAATCCACCGTCTTCGCATAATCCCTGGACAGATTCTCCCAGGAATCCTCAAGACTGTCAGGATATGCGACTCTTGTCATATCAAAGGATATGTTCGAATACCCAAGCGCCGTTGCCGCGCTCTTCATCAGGAGATCCCCCTTATAGGTATAGGCAAGGCCCTCCCCCAACGTGCTCTGCTTCGTCACATCCTCCGTCAGGAACTTTATGACCTCTGCGTCTTCTTCCTCATAATCCGCGACCACCGTCATGACAGAGCCAAGAATCCTCATCCTTAAGGCCTCTTCCATCTCCTTTTCCGTCATCCCGCCCGCATAAAAGGATGTAAAATCATAAGCGCCCGCGGCCTCCTGCATGAACGCCTGGTCCAACGCAAGCTTCTCACTCATGGCAAGCTCCGATACATTCGCAGCTGAAAGCCCTGTCTCCACCGCCTGCTCATGGAACATCTTCAGATAATACCGGAGCTGTTCTTCATCCGGTTCATTCTTATCCCGATAATCATACTGAGGCGCCATCATACAGGTGATCCCATGCGGATAATCCTGCAGCGACATTCCCACGTAAGGCCATACGATCTCTTGGAATACCTGCTTTACAGAACGGCTGTAGAGTTCATCCATCTTCTTACGGTTCTCATCCGCAAGCCCCGGGAATCCCTCGAACACCATACTCTGCGCATTCACGGCGGGATAGATCTCATAAGAGTATATCTCAGCCGACATAGCCGACAGAAGCCCAAGACCCGTTACCCCTTCCATGTATCCGCCGTTTACGGCAAATACATAGGCAGAACCGAAGCTCTTGCGCCAGATCACCACCGGATAATCCTCCGTGTCTATGGATTCATCCTCCGGAATTCCCTTCATATACACCTTGGTCCCGGAAGCAAGCTGATACCAGGGAAATCGAAGCTCCATATCCTGATAGCCTTTATCCTCTTCCTCCACCGCCTGATAATATGTCTCTCCGCCCAGCAGGAATCCGGCGTAGAGATGAATGCCGTCCACGGTATATTCATCTTCCCTTACCTCCCGGATGCCTAAGAGCTCCCTTACCTCCCGGTTCTTCCTGATAACAGATACATCGGGAAGATTGCAGAAGATCAGATGCGTTCCCTGATCCACACAGTCCCTAAGGAACTTAACCTCCCCCGCCTTCTTCCAGTTCACACTCTCCGAATCGATCAGAAGCAGCTCCGGCTGCTCCCCGCCCTTCTCCTTCTTCTGATACGCCGCCAGAGATTCATAGATACCGATATCCCGCTTACTGTAGATGACCCACTGCGCGGCCGTCTGCATAAGCGTTCCTTTCGTATCGCCGATGCCGATCACCCTCCTGCGTGTGACTGCTCCGATCCTTACCTCGCCGTCCTCTGCCGCCTTCACCTCCGCCTTCCTTCCAGCCGCTTTACCAAGCCGGATACTCTCCGGTATATATATATTCACCTTGGAAGGATAGTTCTCTGCCGTCTCTGAATAGGGATTCACCTCATAATCATTCCAGGTGTCCTTAAGCGTGTTAAACGTCATACATAAGAAGAATACGACAACCATCAATATCATAATTGTGAAATAATTCCGGCGTGACACCATATCATCATCTCCTAATCATTTCCGTTGTATCCATAATCAATCGCAAAATTATACAGACTATAGCCGTTCTGCCGCAGACGGTAGCATACGAAACGATCCGTCTCCATATATACTTCCATCTCATTGGGATACAGCTCCTTAAATGCCTGCGCCCAGTAATACATATGGGACATGGTCACCCATCTGGCATCTTCGATATACGGCAGGATTCCGCCCTTGTTAGACAGCGGCTTCCTCGCTCCTGCCAAAGAGACCTTCCGCTTTGGTATCTCGGAGTTAATATAATCCCGATAGTAGAGCGGCACCTTCTCTATGAAGAAATACACCGTATCTGTCGGTATGGTGACCTCCGTATTCTTGTTGACGGACTGCATCTTCCTTAAGAATGTGATCATCTCATAGTGATATCCCTTATCCCCGATCATCTGCCGTTCATCATTGGCAGAACAGATCGTCCATGAGACATTGTCCCGGTTATCGTGGAGGATATCTGTCAGACAAGTGATCGCTTCATTAGTCTCATACGCGGTAATATAGCGGGGCGAGCGGATACCAGTCTCCGCCACGACAACGCACGCCGCTATAAGCCCGGCCATAGAGAGCACATTCATAGCCTTCGGCCATCTGCATAAGCTTAATATCACCGCGTCCAGACAGAGACTCCACACCGCCACGATCCCGTACACCAGATAGACCGGGTATCTCGTGACCTCCATAAGCTGGGGAAGCCCAAGCACTTCCGACACCTGCAGCATGGCAAGCAGCCCTGTAAATATACTTAAGGATATCAGCACCGCCCCATACTCCGCCTTCCGGAACAGCATCCACAAAAGCCCCAGAAGAAATGCCGCGGCAATGCTTCCAAGCAGGATCTTAACCGCCATGATATTGTCATTCATCACATAATAGTCGATCCTTTCAAGGATACGCGCTGTCTTCTTGGGCGTAAACATTCCCGCCGCCCTGGCTAAAAAGTTCTTCGAAGAGTCCGCCTTGTCCGCCTTCTCAGCTTTCTTCCCGCCATCGTCTGCATCCTTGCTGTCGGCACCGCCCGAATCCTGACTCCCGGAAGACAGCATCGCCATCCCCCAGTTCAGCGACCCCTGAAGAGGTGTCCCCGTCACATAGGCGGCCGCCATTGGAAGGACGGCAATCATAAGCCCCGCGATCCCCGCGGTCACGATCCGCTTCAGATAACGCCAGCGGAAGCATCGGAAACAGAAGCCTGCACCGATCCCTACGCAGAGCAGCCCTGCAATAATCGTATCATAGAAATGCGCCGCCAGAGTCATGGAGATGCTGGCAGCAAACATGATAAGATACAGGTTCACCGCCTTAAGTCCCTTCTCTTCCCGGCCCGCTGCCGCCGTAAAGTCCCGCTCCCTTAAGAATGCAACGGCAAAACAGGCGGCAGGCAGGATAAAGAGCATCCCGAATTCCTGCGGCAGCGATGCATAATATCTGTAATAGGCATACTGATAGAACACATCAGACAGTATATAGACCACGGTTCCGATATAAGGCGTATACCTGGCTCTGCACACCGTCTTTAAGAACGCCAGCAGCATTAGATGGATCATCACCGTCTGCACCAAGCTGAAGACGCGCAGCACCACATAGACCGGAATCGCAAATACTGCGTGCAGATAATAGACCACACAGTGAAATCCGAAAGGATAGACGCCGTCCGCGAATATATGATTGCTGTTCATCTCATTGATCCAGTAGTTATGCAGCACAAGGTCAGACGCACAATAGCCGTAGACATGAACAGTGTTGAGCCCATACATATATAATACCAGTACAATGACTGTACCGGTAAGAAGCACATCCATCCAATGTCCGCTCATCTTCATACCCATCCTGCCGGAAGACATCTTCTTAAGCTTCACGCCAAGCTTCATAAGAAATGTCTTCCTCCCCATCTCTTTTCCGGCAAGAAGGCTTAGCTTCTCAATCCCTCTCTCCAGATACAGACGGAACGACCCCTTATGCTTCCTTACAAACTCCGCGATAAAGGGCGCAAGGGTTCCAAGTATCAGCGTCAGACGAAAAGACAGATGCAGAAGCTCCAGCAGGAACACCAGATTCATCACATAGAAATTACCCGCCATAAAATAAATCATAAACCTTATGGGGACATTCGCAAAGCCATGAAGCTTCTTGTGCAGGAACAAAAAAGGCAGCAGCAATGTCACGGCCAGATAAGCTGCCGATACCCCTGTGGCCTGCAATACAGTAAGCATAGTCATTGACATGGTTATTGCCTCCTTGTGCTAAAGATTCGGATCAACTCTAACGTCTCGTTATTGATCACCACATCGGATTTTTTCAATGCCTCCATCGTCTCAAAGAAAGCTTCCCGGTCCTGTCTGGCAAAATAAAGCTTCAGTTTGCACACATATGCCTTCATCTCATCCGGGTACTGTTCCTCTATCCGCCGGCACCATTTCTCTGCCGTCTCATAATCCTTCATCTCCAGGATGCGCAGGAAGACGGCCTCATACCCATCAAGACCAAACCGCGCAGGATCCTTACCATAGAGAGACTCTGCCGTCTCATCCATGGTCTCCACGAACTTGCGCTGCTCATGCTGTGAGAACACATGCTGCTTCAAGATATGGTCCATATATTCAAGGAGGAGCTCCTCGCACTCCGTCTGGTCCGTCTCCTCCTCCCTGATCTGACGCCGCATCTTCTGCACATAGAGCCGGAACTTGTTCAGCTCATCCGACAGAACAGCCGCCGCATAGTGGGCAGTCTCCGAATCCTCACTATCCAGCGCCAGCGTGATAGAAGACAGAGAATCCTTGATATCCTTGCGCATGATATTCATCATTACCATACGCAGGTTCTTCTTCTCGTTGACCAGGATCGCTTCCTCCAGCGGGATAATATCTCGTTCCACCTCTTCATCTGCCCGGATATTAGTCTTCACACGCTCCTTACTGAAGATGACGTCCGTAAGATTCGCCCCTCTAAAGAACACGATCAGATATATCAGATGGCTGATTCCAAAGAACAGCGGCACGATAACCGGACACAGCAGCATCACGATAAAACGGATCAAGTATGTCCTCCTGTTATCATAGAGAATCTCGCTGTCCTTCTCGGCAGTAACTGAACGTGCAGGCACTATCAGAAATATGCCCGCCAGCAGATAGATGACAGATACAACCAGATTCACGATCAGGATGATCAGGAAAATATATTCATCCCTCGTCATAATACTGCCTCCTCATCAATCCGGCACTCATATCCCAGGTTCTCGAAACGCTCGATCACTCCGCCCGCGCTCTCCTTATCCGTATTGGCAAGAAGCACATACAGCCTGCCTCCCCTTAAGATACCCAGATAATCAGACTGCCGTATTGCCTGTCCAAGCGACCTTCCCACGCTCTCATAATCCTCTGTCCCGGCAAGAATCTCGAGCAGTATATACTCTGTTAATCCCTTGCTCTTCGCATCAGAGTAGGCCCTCGCAAGATGTGTAAACGCTTCCTCATCCAGTACATTCGTACCCTCCACATAGCGCTGGTTGTGCAGCGCTTCCAGGTACCGGTTCGCACGCACCACCGCATTCTGGATCAGGTAACCTACAATCGTGAGGCGGTTCGCCTCGCCCAACGTCATGCGCTCCCACGGTATTCCCCAAAGCATCAGGATGAGCTGCATATCATCCTCCGAATAGACGGCGCTCGCCATCATCGGCATCTTATCGGCCATATCCCGGTTGATGTAGACACGGCGTTCCCTGAGGTCACCGTACATCGCCTCCATATCCGTGTATTTGATAGAATTCCCAAGCTTACGCGCTTCCGGCGAAGTCGCAGAAAAAAGCCTGGCATAATCCCCGTTCGCCACCGTGTACACCGCCACATCCACGCAATCCATCAACCTTGCAAGCACCTGCGCAGCATAGAACAAAACCTCCTCTTGTCCATACTGTTCAAGGCTTGACGATACGTCATAGATCTTGCCGAGACTTTCCTTGTGATTTACGATCTGCGCCTCGAAATTATGCTTCATCCTGACATTACTGTCATTAATATCCTCAATATCCCTGATCTGCCCGTTCAAATACTGGACCCTGGATGCATTCTCGCCCTTCACGAACCGAAGCTGATCCCTCATATATCCAACGACCAGACCGACAATGAAGAGCTGCGCCATCCACACATATGTATTATAATCCAACAGCACCTCAAACCCGCTCTCCACATGCATCCTGGAAAGACAATACCCCACGATCGACAGAAACGCACTAAAGACAGCCTGCTGCTGTCCATAGACCACCGCAAAAAGCAATACATACAGCAAGAACAGATCAAGCCTTGCCAGAAATGCGCTGTCCGCCGCCTGAGCGCTTAACAGATATACCGGGATAAAACAGATCAGCGCTTCGGCAAACGGAATCAGCGCCTTCACGATCCTCCGGGTATGATTCCACGTCTTCACAGCCAGTCCGCCGCCGTCATCCTCATCCGTGATAAAAGAAGCGCTGTGCCGCTTCATAAAACGGACAACAGGTTTGATCCCCTTCTCATATCCATTGAAGATCTCATAAGAGAATTCTTCTTTATATCTGCCGCAGTCCAACACCAGACGATTACTCATCCCTACCGTATTGTCGACGACCTCCACGCCGGAACCCATCTCTTCGCAGATCTTCTCCGCAAGCGTAAGCTCTCCCACCTCTTCCATAGAGGAGATATGATAAATCGGGAACTTAAGCTCCTCCTTACAGATCACCCGATAGGAAAGCTCCACCGCATCATTCAGATAGATCATGGAGAATATCCTCCGGTCATTGGCTGAGATCCGCCCTGTCTTAAGCCCTTCAAGGATCATACGGAAACAGGGCGCATTCTCCAGCTCTCCCTTCTCCGGCGTCCAGTAGAGATGGTCGAATCTTAAGATCCTCGTATCCATATTCTGAGTTCTGTAATAATTCATACAGATCTCCTCGCCCTGAGCCAGCGCCAGCGCCTTAAAGCCCTTAGGCGATACCGGTTCGTCCTCCGCGATATTGTCGATATACGCGTCGCCGAACACCTCCTCAGAGGAGAAATAAATAAGCCGCCCCGTCTTGACCATGCTGAATGCCGACAGAATATTCATGACGCCTGCCGCATAGCGCACCGACTCCTGCCTGCCTTTATCCTCCCAGTCAAAATTCGTATCATATGCCCCCATAAATACCGTCACATCCGGCCGGATGCTCTCGAAAATGTCCTTGATACTCTCACTCTCATATGGGAACTGATACTTTTCAAATACCCGCTTATAAGAATAGCGGCTGTCCCTCTGGCCTGTCAGTAAATATACCCGATGACCATTCTTATTCAGTTTATCGATCATCGCATTCATCAGCACGCTGCCGCCGCCTATCAATAATACAACCATATCCTCACCGCTTTTTATTAACTTTATGTCACATATAAAATTATATCATTTTGAGATTAAAAGTCAATACCGGCCAACAGGCAAAAAGCCCTTGATGAGTTTAATCATCAAAGGCTTCTTTCATCTTATCCATAAATCCTTTTTTCTTCTTTCCGGTCTTCCCTTCTTTCTCGCTCGCCGCCTGATTCAGCGTATTGCCCGACAGCTCGTCGAACCGTCTGAGCGCTTCTTTCGCTTCCTGGCTCAAATGTTCCGGCGTCTGGATCACCAGTGTCACATAATGATCCCCGCGCACCTGTGAATTACGCACGGACGGAACACCCTTGCCTTTTAAGCGTACCTTGGTATCCGTCTTGGTTCCAGGCTTCACCGTATAGAGTACCTCTCCGTCAACCGTCTTCACCCGGACGTCCGCGCCGAGCGCCGCCTGCGCGAATGAGATCGGAACCGTAGAAAATATATGCATATCCTGCCTCTGGAAGATCGGATGCCTGGATACGACCACCTCTACCAGAAGGTCGCCTCTTGGGCCTCCGTTTACACCCGGTTCTCCCTTCTCCCGGATCCGCACGCTCTGACCGTTGTCGATTCCTGCCGGGATCGTCACAGCGATCTTCTTACGGTTGGAGGCATATCCTGTACCGCCGCAGTCCGAACATTTCTCACGGATAATCTTGCCGGTTCCGTTACAGTCCGGACAGGTCTGGACATTCTGGACCATTCCAAAGAAGGACTGCTGTGTATAGACAACCTGACCCTTGCCCTGACATTTCGGGCAGGTCTCCGGTGACGTCCCCGGTTTCGCCCCGGTTCCTCCACACTTCGGACATGGATCCTTAAGCACCATATCCAGCTCCTTCTCGCATCCAAATACCGCTTCCTCGAAAGTGATCCTGACGCTCTTCCTGATATTCATGCCCTTCATAGGCCCCTGACTCGCACGGCCTCTCCTGCCTCCGCCGAACAGATCGCCGAAGATATCACCAAAGATATCACTGAAATCCGCCCCACTGAAATCAAATCCGCCGAAGCCGCCTCCGCCTGCACCGCCTTCAAATGCCGCATGGCCGAACTGGTCATACTGGCGGCGTTTCTCCGGATCACTCAATACCGCGTAAGCCTCGGAAGCTTCTTTGAATTTCTTCTCGGCCTCCGCATCACCAGGATTCATATCAGGGTGGTACTTCTTGGCGACCTGTCTGTATGCCTTCTTTAAAGTGGAATCGTCAGCATCCTTGCTGACACCCAGCACTTCATAATAATCTCTCTTTGATTCTGCCATAGTATTTCCCTTCCTTATATAACGCCATATACAGACAATTATGAGGAAACATATGCAGATCCTATCCGCCTTTTGTACTCCCCATAATTGTCTGTGTGTAACCGGCACAGCGCTGCGTTCTCTCAATTCGTAACAGTTCAGATACCTTCACTGTTACCTCAATTCATGCTTCCTTCTGTGCCGAAATCAATTATACTTCCTTATAGTCTCCGTCTACGACATCATCGCCCTGGAATCCTTCCGGCGCCGGGCCTGCTCCAGGATTTGGGCCTGCTCCCATATCCGGACCTGCTCCCTGAGCTGCCGCTCCTGCCTGCTCATACATCTTGGTGAATACCTTCTGGGCGCTCTCCATCAGCTTCTCCTTGGCTGCCTTCATCTCGGCAACCTGTGCGTCGGAGATATCATCCATGTTCACCTTGTCAAGGATCTCTCTGAGTGCCTTGCAGTCTGCCTCTACCGCAGACTTATCTGCCGCGTCGATCTTATCTCCGACCTCTGAAAGAGCCTTCTCTGTCTGGAAGAGCAGTGAATCGGCCTCGTTCTTGGCGTCGATTCCTTCCTTACGCTTCTTATCCTGAGCCTCGAAAGCCGCCGCTTCCTTGACTGCCTTATCAATATCCTCATCAGACATATTGGAGCCTGCCGTGATGGTGATATGCTGTTCCTTACCTGTTCCAAGGTCTTTTGCAGATACATTCACGATACCGTTGGCATCGATATCGAAGGTAACCTCAATCTGCGGTACTCCGCGCGGAGCCGGTGCGATTCCGTCCAGTCTGAACTGTCCAAGGGACTTGTTATCTCTCGCGAACTGTCTCTCACCCTGTACAACATTGATATCAACCGCTGTCTGGTTATCTGCCGCCGTTGAGAAGATCTGGCTCTTCTTGGTCGGGATGGTGGTATTCCTCTCGATCAGCCTTGTAGCAACACCGCCCATAGTCTCGATGGACAATGACAATGGCGTTACGTCAAGAAGAAGGATATCTCCTGCACCCGCGTCTCCAGCAAGCTTGCCGCCCTGGACGGATGCGCCAAGCGCTACACACTCATCCGGATTCAGAGACTTGCTTGGCTCCTTGCCTGTCAGACGCTTCACTTCTTCCTGCACGGCCGGGATACGTGTGGAACCGCCGACCAGAAGTACCTGGCCAAGCTCGGATGCGTTGATCCCTGCATCGGATAATGCTCTCTTCACCGGCTCGGAGGTCTTCTCTACCAGGTCGTGTGTCAGCTCGTCGAATTTCGCTCTTGTCAGGTTCATATCGAAATGCTTCGGACCTTCAGCCGTTGCGGTAATGAACGGCAGGTTGATATTGGTCGTCGTTGCGGAAGACAGTTCCTTCTTCGCCTTCTCTGCCGCTTCTTTTAATCTCTGGAGCGCCATCTTATCTGTGGATAAGTCTACGCCCTCCTGCTTCTTGAATTCCGCGATCATATAGTCTGTGATCTTCTGGTCGAAATCATCTCCTCCAAGACGGTTGTTACCTGCTGTAGATAATACTTCGATCACGCCGTCGCCGATCTCGATGATGGATACGTCGAAGGTACCGCCGCCAAGGTCATATACCATGATCTTCTGTTCTTTCTCATTGTCAAGGCCGTATGCAAGGGCTGCAGCCGTAGGCTCGTTGATGATACGCTTCACATCAAGTCCGGCGATCTTACCCGCGTCCTTGGTTGCCTGACGCTGTGCGTCATTGAAATAAGCCGGTACGGTGATGACTGCTTCCGTCACCTTCTCACCCAGGTATCCTTCTGCGTCTGCTTTTAACTTCTGAAGGATCATAGCTGAGATCTCCTGCGGAGAATACTTCTTCTCGTCGATGGTTACTCTGTAATCGCTTCCCATCTCTCTCTTGATAGATGAGATGGTTCTCTCTGCGTTGGTTACTGCCTGACGCTTCGCAGGCTCGCCTACCAGACGCTCGCCCGTCTTAGAAAATGCTACTACAGACGGTGTGGTCCTTGCGCCCTCTGTATTGGCGATGACTGTTGGCTGGCCGCCTTCCATAACTGCTACACAACTGTTTGTCGTACCCAAATCAATTCCTATAATCTTGCCCATTGTTATTTCCTCCTAATTTGCTACTTTCACCATACTGTGTCTGACTACTGAATCGCGGTACATGTAACCCTTCTGGAATTCTTCGGCTATGATATTCTCGCCGAAGTTCTCATCCTCTACATGCATCACTGCGTTGTGGAAATCCGGATTGAACTCCTTGCCGACCGCTTCGATCGGTTTGACCTCCACACTCTCCAGCGTAGTCATCAACTGCTTATACACCTTCTCCATTCCCTGGATGAAGGGATCCTCCTTCTCCCCTTCCTTGACCGCTCCAAGCCCTCGCTCGAAATTGTCAACTACCGGAAGGATCTTATCTATGATATCTTTCGCACCTATCTCGTACATCTGGGACTTCTCCTTCTCTGTACGCTTGCGGAAGTTATCAAACTCTGCCATCTGCCGGGTAAGCCTGTCGGTAAGCTCCTCGATCTTCTCATCCTTCTTATCCTTCTTATTCTTCTTGCCAAACAGCTTCTTGCCGGACTTCTTATCATCCTTGCCGTCTGCATCGCCTTCCTCTGCCTCTTCCCCGGTATCCGTATCTTCCTGTGCTTCGGCATCTTCTGCCGTCTCTGCTTCGTCAACGGCTGTCTCTACCTGGGAGTCCGTCTCTTCTGTCTGGGACTCCTGCTCCTCTGCCGCCTTCTTCGCTTCCTCCACAGCCTCTTTTACCATCTCTTCCTGGCTTTTCTCCTTATGATTCTCCAAGGGTAATTCCACCTTTCTTTATTCTTTTTTATGAAACATCTGATCCAGCTCGTTCTGGAGCCGTTTCATTGATTTTAACACATGTTCATAATCCATTCTCTTTGGTCCGATAATACCTATCGTTCCCTTCATGCCGTCGCCTAATTCATACGTTGCGGTAACGACACTGCAGTCTTTCATGGTCTGGACCGGAGTCTCATCCCCGATGTACACCTGAATCCCGGTATTGTCCTCCTTCGCCAACGTCTGTGTCACCAGCTCTGTCAATTGCTGCTTTTCTTCGAATGCATTGATGATCTCCTGCGCACTCTGATTATCGCTTAGCTCCGGGTATTTGAAAATATTCGTCGCGCCGCTTGTATAGATCTGCATATCTTCCTCGACCTGAATCGCATCCGCCACCGCATCCAGAACGTTGCTGATCACACTGCTGTGTATCCCCGCCTGTTCCTTAAGCCGCGCGATCAATCCCAGATTGATCTCCTCGATCGACATACCGTTCAGCGTCGTGTTGAGCAACATGTTAAGCTTCAGCAGGTTCTCATTGCTGAGCGGCTCCTCTACATCGATGATCTTGTTCTTGATCACATTGCCGCCAAGCACAATCACCGCGATCACCTGTTCTTCGTCTACCATAGATAACTGAATGAACTTGATCTTGTTCGAATTGTTCATCGGAGTGGAAACCATGGTCGCGTAATTCGTATTGCTTGCCAGAACCCTCGCCGCCTGCTTAAGAAGCTGTTCCATCTTGTCTGCCTTATCAAGCATCTGCTCCTGCATCTCGGATAGCTCCTGCTCCTTCTCCTCCATCAGCATATCTACATATAGTCTGTAGCCTTTATCCGAAGGAATACGTCCGGCTGACGTATGAGGCTGCAGGATATATCCCAGCTCTTCTAAGTCGGCCATCTCATTGCGGATTGTTGCAGAACTAAGATTCAGATCTGTGTACTTAGAGATCGTCCTGGAACCGACCGGTTCGCCGGTTTCAAGATAATTCTTGATGACTGCATGCAGAATCTTCATCTTACGGTCGCTAAGCCCGTGTTCTGTTACCATCTATCCTCCTCCTTTCGGATTCATCTGTTAGCACTCTATAATTTTGAGTGCTAACATCTTCGACTATTAATGTATCACTACCTATTTCTTTTGTCAACACTCTTTATATTTTTTTTATAGCTTTTCAATAACCATTTTAGAAAAATGCATGTTTTGTAAATTTTATAAAGTGTATAAATCAGCATTGAAAAATGCCCCATACCTTCTACCGGTTCGGGGCATCTTCATTCCTGCCTATTAACTTAACTCGATCTTCGCTGCTTCCTCCGGCTTGAACTCGTTCTCCAGGTCATAGATATTATGTCCCGTAGACTCTCCTAATACTCGTCCTTCCAGAGAATAACAACGGATGAACCTCTTCACGTCAATGCTAGACCAGTGCTCCACATCCCAGCTCATATAGCCGTCCGCATCCGACTTCTTTTCCTTCAGATAGAGATCCACCTGACGACCATCCCGCATAATATCGATCAAGCCCTTGGTTCCATTGACCTCTACCTCTTCCTTCTTCACTGAATCATACACTTTCATAATTATTCCCTTCCTGTCCTGGCAACTTTCAATGTCAAGATAAATAAGCTATTCTTTAATCTTATCGATATCTGTCAGATTAACGCCCAATGAAGTCAAAACTGCCTTTAATGATAAATAATCGTCCTTCAATCCCTCATATGTTTCAACCGCATTTTCCTTTTTGGCATTCTTCATATGAGCCTGAATCTTTTGGAATTGATCAACTACATCTTTAACAATCTCTCCATTACTTGGCATATACTCACCACCTATCCGCTATCTGCACATCTACATGCTGCGTGTATCAAAACATGGTTTCTATCTTTATTATAATAGATAGGACATAAGGTGTAAAGCTTTTTTAGAATTTCCCTCTATGCACCTTCTCCATCGGTAGCTCCTCAAGAGAATGCGCCTCCGGATGTTCCTTCGTCATTCCCAGCGCCAGGATCGCTTCTAATGCATATTTCTCCGGAATCGCAAGCAGCTCCCTGATATGCTCTTCCGTCGTCCTCTCATCCGCAGCCTTCCGAAGCCTTCCCTGCACCCAGCAGCTCCCAACACCAAGGCAGTCTGCCATCAGATGCATATGCGCCATAGCAACCGAACAGTCCTCAGCCCATACGTCCGTCTTCTCCGTATCTCCCACGACAACAACGGCACATTTGGCATGCTCAAGCATGGCTCCGCCGGCCGCCCGGCTCTTCGCCATCTTCGCAAGCACCTCTCTGTCTTCCACCACGATAAATTCCCAGGGCTTTAAGTTCTTCCCGGACTCAGCCAGAAGTCCTGCCTGCAGGATCTTCTCAAGCTTCTCGGCAGGGATCTCCTCTTCCGTATAGCTCCTAACACTTCTGCGATTTGTCATAACCTCTAATAAATCCATCTCTTTACACCTCTTTCTCTATAATGCTCATTATCTGTAATCGTAACGCCCAAGTGATTTCTCAAGATGTTCTTTCATCGCTTCAGACGCTCCTTCAGCATCCTTCGCCAGGATCAGTCCATATACCCTCTGATGCTCCTCATAGATATCCTTAAGCTGCTCCTCATCGACCATACCGCTGCCGCTGACATGCCGCATCAGATTGCTGATGGTCTGGATCATGCTGTAGATCACCTGGTTGCCGGAACACTCCGCGATACAGATATGGAACTCCAGGTCACCGTCCAGAAACTCCTTAAAATCCTTCTCCACATAAGCCTTATGGAGCTTGTGCGAGATATCATACAATCTGTCCAGGCACTCCTTATCCGTACACTTTGCCGCCAGATAAGCCGCCTTCACCTCCAGGAGATTCCGGACCTCCACAATACTGTCGATCTGACCCCCATTGAGGAACAGAGACCATGACAGGGGAACGATAAAGAAGCTGGCTTCATGGTTGCTGATATAAGTGCCCTGTCCGGGCCGGATATCGATCATCCCCAGAACCTCCAGGACCTTAAGCGCCTCCCGGATCGCGGACCTCCCCACATTCATCTTCTGGGACAGCACTCTGTCCGACTCAATCTTATCACCCTTCTTCAGCCGCTTTTCAAAGATCTGTTCTGCAAAATACATGGTAAGACGGTTCACCAGATGATTGATATTGCCCTTCTTCGCACGGCCTTTTCCGGCCGCATCTCCGGCCGTATCACTTGGCAGAAGCACCTGGATCCTCTCTGAGAATTCCTCCGGAGGTATTGAAAACAGCATAGAATCAATACCAAGCTTCTCCGACACCGCAAGGATCACTTCATTCATTCTTACTCCGTCCCTGGATTCCAGATTAGAAAATGTTGCAATACTCATCATCGGCTTACCGTCCGCCGAGGACAGAAAACGATCTATAAATTCCTTCTGCGTAAGCCTGAGCGCACTCCTGAGTAATCGTAGATTCTCCTTTTTATTTACCGGGTTCAATCCTGTCATATAACTCTCCGTTTTCCAATTCTACTTTACAAGAAGTTCCTTGGCTAGCTCAGTCATAACCACAGATGCTTTCGCAAAGTCACTGTATTTCGTGAATTCTACCGGACAATGGCTTCTTCCTTCCTTACTTGGAACGAACAGCATCACAGTCGGGATCACCTGACCGATCTCAAGGGCGTCGTGTCCCGCACCGCTTGGAAGCTTCTTATAGCTGTAGCCTCTTGCCTTGCAGCTCTCTTCCATCGTGCCAAGCATCTCCTCAGAGAGCCATACCGGCGTGATCACAAGCTTGGTGTCGATCTCATAGCTTCCGCCCATCTCACTCACTTCTCTGTCGAGGGCGGCGCGGATCCTGTTGGCGATATCATTGATGTTGTCGTTATTCTTGGAACGGATATCAACGGTGAATTCTACCTTCTCCGCAACAATATTCATTCCGCCCGGTGTCGTGCGGATGAAGCCTGTGGTCGCAACGGTTCCGTCGGCCTTCTCACGCGCCCAGTCCGGAATCTTGGAGATCACCTTCGTCGCCGCGTCAACAGCATCCATACGCATATCCATAGGAGTCGTTCCCGCATGGTCGGCCCTGCCGTGAACGGTTACCATATAACGCTGGATCCCGACGATACAGTCCACAAGACCAAGCTCAATATTCTCCGCATCAAGAACCGGACCCTGTTCAATATGCAGCTCAAGGAACTGTCCGATCTTGGATGTGTCCCATTTCGCTTCTTCGATCTTCTCCGGATCAAGCCCGTATTCTTTCATGGCATCATAGATGGTAACGCCGTTGGTATCTGCGAAATTCTTGCAGTATTCAACATTCCTGTTGCCAAGCATCGCACCTGACCCAAAATACCCTGTTCCGAAACGCATTCCTTCTTCGTCACAGAATCCAACCGCAACGAAATCCCTCTTTGGAGTGATTCCTTCTTCTTTTAACTGCCTTGCAACCTCGATGGCACATACCGCTCCCGCGATACCGTCGAAGTCTCCTCCGTTCACTACAGAGTCAAAATGTGATCCCATCATGACACATGGAGCGTCCGGATCCGTACCCTTCATCACTCCGATCACGTTGCCGGCGGCATCCTCTCTCACTTCAAGTCCTGCCTCTCCCATGATCTGCTTTAAATAATTCACTGCCCCTCTTGCCTCCGGTGTAAACGGCAGCCTGGTGCAGCCGTCTCCCGGCGTTGCCGTAAACTGCTTCAAGCTCTCCAGATCCTTCGCTATTCTGCCTGTAATCTCCTCAATTGCCATAATGACTTCTCCTTTCGTCTCATTTCTTTGGCTTAATTATAAACGTTCTGACCGGCGAATACAACATGGCGGCTACCATAATCAGAAATCCGACCAAGCAGATCGTGTCATTCCCGCTGCCAAGGCCCGCCAGTATGATAAAAAACGCCGCCATGATTACAACAAATGCAATCGTAAGCCCGCCTTCTTTTGTCTGAAAAAAGTTTTTCTTCTCCATAATCTACTAAAGACTCTCCTTCCTAGAACGCCACCAGCACGAACAGGATCGCGCCGATCACAATGGTGGTAGGTACCGTAAGCGCAAGAATTCTCTTAAGAACCTCTCCTTCTCTTCCAAGGATGCTTGCCGTCGTCGTCCCAAGGATGATCTTGCTTGGGCTTACCGCGCTGCCGATGGCTCCGCCTGCCGACTGCGCGCCTAAGATCGCCGACGGATCTACGTTCAGAAGATTGGCCGTTGTTACCTGGAATCCGCCGAACAGGATATTAGAACTCATATTGCTTCCTGTCATAAATGTTCCGAGAAGCCCTACGAACGGCGCCAGGATGACATAGATCTTGCCAAGGACATTGGCAATACCATTAGCCAGCACTACCGTCTGCCCGGTTCCGTCCATGATCTTCGACATGATGACCAGCCCGATGACTGCGATGCCCGACGGCATCGTCATGGAAACTGATTTCACGAAGATCCTCTTCACTCCGCCGTCCCCGATCCAGCCATGCCTCTTATAATAGAAGAGTCCGACGATCGCCGATATAAACAAGAACATGCTCGCATGTGTAAACGGTGTAAACGGTGAGAAACTCTCTACCGCCGCGTTCACATGCCCGTATCCCGTCGAAGTCTCCGGGAACGACAAACCAAACGATATCTGTCCCAATACTGCATTGACTGGTTTAACCAGAAGCACGATCAATGTAAGGGCCGACAGAAGGAAGTACGGCACGAATGCCTGTATCAGACTCATATCCGGCGCCTCGATGCCGCTTGCCTTCCCCTCGAACTCACGGTTCATGATCGGGCTGTCCTCGATGCTCCATTCCTCGCTGTACATCTTCACCCTTCCGAGAAGCAGGATCACGATCAGAGAAATACATGCCGGCACGAAACAGCAGATGGTCGTGTTGACCTGGCTTAAGAGAAGCTCTCCTCCGCCTTGGATGACCGCCATGAGCACCACCGCCGGGAATCCCTTCTTGATCGCCTTCCCCTTGCCGTAGAACCAGCAGGTCGCGAATCCGCCGATCGCAACCCAGAACCAGAGAAATGCCGCCGTCCACAACGCCGTCGCCAGATACTCCTCGCTTCCGGCAGAAAGCCCTGCCGACATCGCAAGTGAATCCCAGGCTGCGCCAAGTGTTCCATAAGTATTCCCCCACGCCTGGCCAAGAAGCGGTATGATGACCGCCCACAGCGGTTTCACGCCGATACCAATAAGAAGCGGCGCGCCTACGGCAACCGGAACTCCAAACCCCGTAATCCCCTGAAGAAAGCTTTCAAATATCCATCCCATCGCAAGCACCAGAAGCAGCTCGTTGGGCAGCAGTTTCCTCATACCGTTGCGGATCACAAGGAACGCCTTCGCCTCATCGCCCACCTGATACATCAGAATCGCCGTCCAGACTATGATCAGTATGATCAGTGCATTCCATACCCCTTTGGCGCTCTCCGCCGCGATCAGCCTGATATTTGCTTTGAAGAATACAAGGCCCGTAACGATCGTAATTATGAGTCCCACCGGTGCAGCCTCCGTTGCACCCCAGTTAAATTTTATCATCAAAATCAACAGTACGATAATAGGCAGAAATGCCATTATCCACATAAACAGATTAATTGGTATATTCATGTTCCCTCTCCTCAACTACTCATATTAATGAAAGAATGTGCCTGCATGATTTTGTTCCCTGCAGGCACATTCTTGCCAAACCTGTTACCTGACTATGAGTGTATTACGGTTCCAGTCTCGCCGGCGATTCCGGCCGCCGCTTTGTCAAGCAGCGTGATCAGTGCATGTCTGCCCTCTCCGGATTCTGCGAAACGGATCGCCGCCTCTACCTTTGGAAGCATAGAACCTTTTGCGAACTGTTCCTGGGCAATATATTCTTTCGCCTGTTCTACCGTGAGATCCGACAGCCACTCCTGGTTCTCTTTGCCCCAGTTGACGGCAACCTTCTCGACTGCAGTCAGGATGACCAGATGGTCTGCGCCGAGCTGTGCTGCCAGAAGGCTGCTTGCATTATCCTTATCGATGACTGCATTGACGCCGACCAAACGGCCGTCTTCATCGCTTATGACCGGGATTCCTCCGCCTCCGCAGGTAATCACGATATGCCCTGCGCCAACCAGCGTCTTGATAGTCTCAAGCTCACGGATACGCTTGGGCATCGGGGAAGCCACTACAATACGGTAGCCTCTGCCCGCATCCTCCATACACCGGATGCCGTTCGCTTCATTCTCCTCGGCTTCCTCTTTCGTAAGGAACCTGCCGATAGGTTTCGTTGGATTGTCAAATGCCGGATCTTTAGGATCTACTTCCACCTGTGACAGGATCGTTGACACCTTGCCGTCAATATTGCGGCTCAGCAATTCATACTTGATCGCATTCTGCAGGTCGATACCGATATAGCCCTGACTCATAGCCACGCTGGTCGGAAGCGGTACCTGCTTATAATTCTGCTGCATCACGATCAGATTATCCATCGCATTCTGGATCATACCGACCTGAGGGCCGTTCCCGTGTGTAACGATGATATCCAGCCCCTGCTGCGCAAGGTCTACGATCACTTTTGCAGTCTTGGCAACTGCTTCTTTCTGCTCTTCTATATCTTTGCCAAGGGCGTTTCCGCCCAGGGCAATGACAACTTTCTTCTTATCCATAAGATATCTCCTATTCTGCTTATGCCTCGAAACCAAGCTTCTTAGCGTAAGCCTTCACGGCCTTCTCGAAGCACTCGATCGGCGGATGTACCGTACCCGCACCGATCTGCCCTCTTCCTGCCACCTTGTTGGCGATACCGGTATTGATCACCGGGGTGATCCCCTTCTCTACAACCAGTCTTGCGTCAATACCAAGGCAGATTCCCTGGAAGTTCCATGTAGGAACTGTGAAGTTCGGGTTCCTGTCGATACAGATCTCTGTCATCTCGTTGCTGGTGCGGAGCGCATCCTCATAACCGCCCGCGCCTACGAACCTTGTAACCGCCGGGGCAGCGATCATAGCCATACCGCCCACGCCGAAGGTCTCTGTGATCGCGCTGTCGCCCATATCCGGACATGCGTCTTCTGCGTCGTAACCTGTGAAATAAAGTCCCTGCGGTGTATTGACCGGACCGGTAAACCACTCGTCGCCCATACCTGCGATACGGATACCGAATTCATATCCGTTCCTGCACATAGCGGTAACGATGGTTCCATCCGTATCCTTTCTCGCATCGTCCATAACAGCCTTGCCTGTCGCCATCATGATATTCAGGAAGAACTGATCCGTGTCGGCCAGGAACTTGATCACATCGTAACGATCCTTCTCGTCCATATCCATAGCTGTGATGATCGGCGCAACCTCTTTCAGGAATGCAAGAGACGCGGCGATATTTCTCTGATGGAATTCATCGCCCATGGCAACCGCTTTCGCGATCAACGGATTGATCGCAAGTCCGTTCTCCATAGAGCGGAGCGCCTTGCCAAGCGTCGGACCGAGAACGTCTCTCATCCAGCGAAGCCTGTTTACAACCTCTTCGTCATATGCGCCGAAACGGAGAACCTTGCCGATACCTTCATTCATGGTACAATATGCTTTGTTGCCGCCCGTCTCATTCTCTACTACAAATACTGCCATATTCGGAGATGTGATGCCGCCCATCGGTCCTACCGCATTGCAGTGGTGGCATGGGATGAACTTGATCTCGCCGCCCTCTAACATCTTCCTTGCTTCTTCCTCAGTGGACGCCCATTCTTCGAACATGACCGCGCCGACGCATGAACCCTGCATCGGATCCGGCATATTCTCGTATGCTACCGGCGGGCCTGCGTGAAGGATCACCTTGCCGCCGTTCTCTGCAAACTGCGGGATCACTTCTTTGGCGCGCACATTGTCCTTAAGTATCGGCTGGCTTGCAACCACCTTCGCGATCACGGCACGGTTCAGATCGTCGATACCTTCATAATTCCTCAGGAAGTTCAGTGTCTTGATAAGCTCTACATTGCCTCCTGCCGGCGGCTGCCAGTCGTACTGCACCACTTCGCATCCGAACTGCTCTACTACCTCTGCGAAGCTCTTAAGGCCGATATTGATGATATTCGGCTTGTCGGAGAGCAGCGCACGGAGCTTGTCTGAAGGTGCGTTCTTCTCAACCTGCGCCACTTCCTTCGCACGGATCTCCTTAACCGGCTCCTCAAAGTCTCTTCCGATAGCGCGGATCGCTGTACGGCATGCAAGCTTATTGTTCTCGCATACAATAACACCGGCTTCTTTTAATTTATTCACTGCCTCGTCATATCCTTGGAAGTCGCTTCTCGTACCGCATACCGTAGCGATAAAGAATACTTTCCTTCCCTGTGACTCTGCCTTCTCCTTCAGTGCAACGATGGACGGAAGAAGAGCTCCTGCCATGTCGGCGTGTGAACCATAGCCGAGCATGATGTCAAGGAGAACTGCTCCTGTCGTCGGATCGTCTACTGCTTCCTGCATACACTCGATACGCTTGGCAGGATCGATCATCGGATGCGGTTTGCCCTGTGTATAAGCGTCGTCTCCAAGATCCACTACCACGTTGCCGTCTAACTGAAGCATATAGCCTTCGATATCCTCCGGCGGTACTTTACAGTTCATGGCGTCCTTGATGAGCATAGCCGCTTCATTCGCAAGGGTTCCGCCTGAGTAATAAGCCTTGATGGTCTTGCCGTCTTCTGCCTTGTAGAATGTGGACTCGTCAAGATCGATGGTCGCCTCTGCCACTTCCGTACCTCTTACAAGGCTTACCGCCTTACGTGCAGCCTCATCCAGCGTATAGCAGTGATAGAAGTTCTCCTCGTGATACTCTGGCTTCTCACCTACAAACAGTGTAACAACCGGTTTGCTGAAATTAGAAAGTCTCGCGGAGATCATATCACGTACTTCCTTTGCCGGCGGCTTGGAAACGATCACAAGCACCTTCACGGAAGCGTCGTCTTCCATGGCGTCAATCATATCCATCATCGTGATTCCGCCGATCTTAGCGTTCAGGTCACGTCCGCCGATACCGATAGCATTCGTAACGCCTTCACCCAATCTGTCAATGATGGTCGTAAGCTCCTGGATACCTGTTCCCGATGCGCCGATGATACCGATCGAACCCTTTGTCACCTTGTTCGTAAATGCGATCGGAACGCCCTGGATGATACCTGTACCACAGTCAGGACCCATAACGGCCAGTCCCTTCGCATGAGCCTTCTCTTTTAATGCCTTCTCGTCTTCAACCGTTACATTGTCAGAGAACATGAATACATTCAAGCCCTCATCGAGTGCACGGTCAGCCTCAAGAGCCGCATACGCGCCCGGAATAGAGATCACGGCAAGGTTCGCCTCCGGAGCCTTCTTAAGCGCTTTATCCCATGACTTCACGCTCTCCGCGCCCTTCTTGCCTTCCGCTGCTGTGGACTGCTTCTTCAAGAACTCCTCTACCTTCTCAAGAACCACGTCAAGAACTGCCTCTTCCTGTACATCCGCTACCACTACCATATCGTTGGCGGTGGCTGCCATCAATTCTTCCGTATCAAGCCCGCTTGTCTTGAAGATATCTTTATTCGCAGGAGTAGCCATCATAACCTGGATCTTGTTCACTCCCTCTAATGAAGAAATCTCATTTGTCAAAAGCATCAGTACAACTGAATCCTGATAACTTCCCTTCTTAACAACTGTCTTTAACATGTTTTTATCCTCTCCAAATCTATACGAATGATTTAATCTGCAAATCTGTTCTTATGGTCATACCTGTCAAAATGAACTGCATCTCCTCTGAGATATTCAACCAGCTCATCCACTACCTCGATTCCGCCTGACGCGTAAGCCTTATCTCTTCTCATCACGGCTCTCTCGCCCGGATAGTATACCTTGCCGTATCCCGGAGCAGCCTTCATCTCGCCTAATTCATCACAGGTCTGGGACATATTCTTCTTGAACTGTTCAGCGCCGCAGAATCTCTCAGGATCCATAACGATGATCATCTGTCCAAGCTCGCGGCCCTTCGAGCAGTCATGATACATAGAACTTACATGCTTGCCGAACGGAACTCCTAAGAGCACGCCGGAGAATACGTCTACCATCATCATAAGTCCATATCCCTTCGCGCCGGCGATCGGAGTCAGAGCATTCACCTTATGCGGGTCTGTGACAGGCTCCCCGTTCACATCCACTGCCCAGTCGGACGGAATCTCTGCACCCTGAGAACGCTTGTCAAGAATCTTGCCCCAAGCCTGAACGGTCGTAGCCATATCGAATACTACTGTACGGTCATCTGCCGTTGGAGCCGCAAAAGAGATCGGGTTGGTTCCGTAATAAGGTTCCGTTCCGCCGTACGGCACCGCCATCGGGTCGGACTGGCAGAATGTGATCGCAGCAAGACCTTCCTTCGCACACATCTCCGTATAGTATCCGATGGACCCTGTATGTGAGATGTTCGCCATACCAACGATAGCAACACCGTTCTCTTTCGCGATCTCGATAGCCTTCTCCGTTGCCTTGGTAGCTACCCAGTAACCGATGCCGTTGTCTCCGTCCATGATACCTGAGCACGGGCCTGTCTGTGTCCATGTGATGTTCGGCTCGTGTGTGATACCGCCCTTGGCGATCCTCTCACTGTAATACTCTACACGCACCGCACCGTGTGACGCATATCCTCTCTCATGCGACCATGTGAGGATCTCTGCTGTCTGTTCTGCATGGTCCTCTCTCAAGCCTGCCTGCACCATCTTATTCTTCATCAAACCCTTTAATTCATCTCTTGAAAGCTTCATAATATTCCACCATCCTTATTATATTTACCGTCCTGCCGACGGGCGCATTCCTTCTTATAATGCAACGTCTCTGTTACAGTCTTTGGAATAGATATATGTCAGGACCTCTTCGCGTCCTTCATCACCGACTGCATAACATGCCTGCGGAGTATATGCATCCATGAATACATAGTCGCCCTTCTTGAGCGGCACCCAGTCTTCTCCTAATCTGTACATCGCCTTACCGGTAAGGAATAACATACCGTGCTCCTGTACATGTGTCTCTATATAACCATGGGAAGCGCCGATGTGAAACTTCAGGATATGCATATTCATATCGAAGCCGAAATCATCTGTAGGAAGGAAATTCTGGATGTAACAGTTCTCCATCCCTTCATAAGCGATCCACTCTAACTCGTTCGCATTGCCGACTACGGTGTAAGCATGATAGCCTTCAACCTTCTCATATCTGCGTCTGTACAGATAGAGCTTCGCGTCCGCTTCACCCTTATTCTCGAAAGATACCGGCTTATCCTCCGGAGAATAGATGTATCCGCCCTGAACAAGAACCTCATCTTTGTCCGCATTCTTAACGGCGATCTCACCCTCTACTACATAGAGGAAAGTCTCGATCCCGTCTCCGCCGATCCCGTCCTTCTTGCCGCCGGCATGTGCGGTTACCAGATAATCTGCGAAAGAAGCTCCCATAGCAGGAGAGCCAAGGATCGTCACGTCGCAGTTCACATAACCCGGAATTGCATTCTTCACAAGTCCGTCTGGTTCAAGAAGCACCCAGTTCTCTTTCTTGATGACAGAACGTGTCTGCAACAGATCGTCACGGTATCCAAGCTGATTGTTTAAATAACTCATTTTTAAGTTCCTCACTTTCTTTGTTTAATAAAATTTTAATTACTTTGGTCTTTGTGGTCAACCGGTTTTTATAATCTAATTATGGCAATTTTGTCCAGAAATTTCAATTGACATTTTAGACAAATCTAGGTCTTCTATTTTGTCTATTTTAGCAGTAATATTCAGCACATTTTACTCTTGAACCCCGTCGTTTTTGTGGTATACTGGTATTTGCCGGTAAGCCTGCAAAGCCTTCCGGCAATTGTTAAAAACTAAACAAACACTTAGGATTGGAAGCATTGCTATCAACCACTTTTTAATTCATTATAGGACAACGAAAGGAGACCAGTCATGCTGCAGACCAGAGAGATATCAATCCCCAATGATCACTATGACAAGCACGCCACCCTGTACTTCGATACAGATCAAAAACCAAAAGCCTATATTCTATATTTCCACGGCGGAGGATTATTATTCGGGACAAGGACAGACCTGCCCATGCTCCACCTCGAATCCCTGACGGCATCCGGATACTGCATTGCCGCCTATGACTACCCCCTTGCGCCCGCCGCAAAGCTTGAGATGATCCTCGCGGACGTGTGCTCCTCTGTCAGCCATTACATCGGGAATCCCGCCATTTATCTGGAAGACGGCGCCGAACTGCCTTACTTTCTATGGGGACGTTCTGCCGGCGCATACCTCTGCCTGCTTGCCGGCGCCCGCGGGGCATTTGACAGGAAACCTGCTGGAATCCTCTCCTATTATGGATACGGATTCCTATGCGACGGCTGGTTTATGACTCCCAGTAATTATTACTGCTCCCTTCCTGCCGTAGGCGAATCAGCTCTTGACGCTATTCCCGGCGGGTTCTGCGCAGACGGGGATCTCGGCACCCATTACAGCGTTTATGTCTATGCAAGACAGACCGGGAAATGGGCGGATCTGATCTACGACGGACGGCAGAAATTCTTCTATCTTGACTATACCTTACGCACCTGCAGCGAGCTGCCCTGTCCGATCTTCTGCGCCCACAGCACCGGCGACACCGATGTCCCCTACTCTGAATTCCTGGAGCTGTGCAACAAATACCACGCCCAGCGGTTCGTCGCATCCCACAGCATGCATGATTTTGACCGGGACGAGAAGAATCCTGTCACCCGGCGGCTCTTAGAATCGACCTTAAAATTCCTGGACTTAAAGCTTGAACGTATACAGGCCAACACAAAGATCTGATCTTGTTATCAAAAGGGGACGGCATTTGCCGTCCCCTTAATAACCTTTATCTTTCAAAAATCGTTCCTTTACAGAATGACTTGGATGACGGCATCATCTTCATTAACAGGTAGTACGCAGCGCCCGTCGGAATCAGGCTTACATACCAGGACAGTTTCATAACCAACAATGAGCACAGTGACCCGAAGATGATCGCGATGACTGCCGCCCAGTTGATGCCCTTGAAGCATCCCTGCTTGTCGTACATATCGTTGATATCCAGTTTCTTCTTGCGGAGGATGAAATAATCCACCGCCATAACCGCGAAGATCGGTCCAAGGAATGCGGAGTAGAACTGTGTAAACAGGTTCAGGCCCGCCGCAGACTCATCTGTAACCAGCTTCCACGGCATAACACATGCGGAAAGAATACCTACGAGTACGGTAGCGTGAGTCCATTTCATCTTGAAGGACTCCATAAGTACATATGCCGGAGGCACGATATTATTCAGTACATTCGTCGTAACCTGCGCAAACGCGATGAAGAGCAGTGTCACGATAGTAAGGAACTTGCTTCCCATGGTCGTTGAGAATACAACTACCGGGTCGCTGTTTCCTGTTGCAGCCGTTACAAGGAGTCCGATCAGCCCCATGAACAGGGTGACAGGAAGGATCGCCACTGTATAGATGCTTGCAGCCTTCACAGGCTTAACGTTGTCCGTCGCGTTACGTGAGTAATCGGACGCATTGATGATCATGGTAGAATAGATCCCAAGGAAGGATGTTGTCGCAGCCCAAAACGGCATGCCCCATGTTCCCTTGATCCCTGAGAATACATCGCCGATCTCTGATGAGAACTGTGTGTTTACCACATACAGCATGTAGATCAGGATAGCAATGATGAATACGCAGGAGATATTCTCAAGCCACTTGATCCCCTCGAATCCCTTGATCGCAAGGGCTACCTGCAGGAGGGTGAACAACGCATATACCACCGGAAGATTGCTTACGCCAAACAGGATGTTCATACAGCTATTGATGGCTCCTGCCCCTACCCAGCTCTGGAAGCCAAACCATACGATCGCAGGAAGTCCTCTTAAGACACCCGGAATCTTAACGCCCGTCGTACCAAAGCTGCTTCTAAGCTGCACGGTAAACGGAATGCCGTAGGTATGGCCGCACTCGCCGATGATCGCCAGCGCGATCGCAATGACCAGACATCCGATCGTCATTGCAAGGATCGCCTGTGTTACCGTCAGGGCGCCGATCAGGCCTGCACCCATGGAAAATGTACCGATCGAAACGCATCCTCCCATGAAACTCGCCGCATAGGACAGGGGACCCATGATACGCTTCTGTGTCGGCTGAAGATCCGGATCTACATCCTTGACCAGCTCCGGATTCAGGTTTTTGTTATCAACAATACTCATATTATAATTTTCTCCTTTTCATTAATAGCCGTACATTATCTGAGCTTCCTCACCAGTTCGCCTACGCCTTTTTCGGCAACAATCTGGCCGTCCCTTGCGATCACATTGCCGCGGACAAGCGTCGCAACCGGAAGCCCCTTGCCCTTAAGTCCTACGAACGCGGAGATCTTGTTCACATACAGGAGGGAATCTTCCGTGATCTCCCATTCCTTTTCCGGGTCAACGATCAGAAGGTCCGCGTCGAATCCCGGCTTGATATCGCCCTTCTTCCCATAGATGCCGAACGCCTTCGCCGGAAGCACGGACATGGCATTAGCAAGCACCGTCGGGCAGATGCCGCGCTTTACTACGCCTTCGCTGAACGCCGCCTGGAATCCGCTCTGGATACCGGAACAGCCGCCCCACACATCGAACACCGTCTCGATCTTATTGCCAAGGATCTCATTGTATTTCTCATCGTAGGAGCACGGAGAATGATCCGAAGCGATCCCGCTGAATACGCCCGCCTTCACGTACTCCCACATCTCCTCTACCGCCTCCTTAGGCTGAAGGATCGGCGCACATTTGTATAACGGCCCCTTCTCGATCACATCTTCATTGCTGAAGGTAAGATAATGGGTACAGGTCTCTGCGGTAATATCATATCCCTCATCCTGCGCCGCTTTGATCTTCTTCGCAACTGCCGGATGGGACACATGGCAGATATGCGCCTTACAGCCCGTCGCTTTCGCGATCTCGATGATGGCGTCGGTGGCAACGATCTCGGCAACCACCGGGCGTGACTCAAGGAATGCCTTCCAGTCGTTGCGTCCGGCTTCCTTCATCCTCTTCTCCTGGTTCTTGATGATCGCATAGTCTTCACAGTGGAAGCCCGCGCGTCCGTCAAATTCCTTGATGATATCCATAGCCTCCATGGCCTGACCGTAGTTCAGCGACTCATAATCCGGGGAAACCGGTCCGATGAAGGACTTAAAAGACACACAGCCCTTAGCATCCAATTCCTTCAGATCATTAAAATTATAGCTCGTAAGTCCGCCCCAGAAGCAGAAGTCAACATATGCATTGGGGGAGACCTTATTCTCTTTGAAATCAAACGCCTCCGCATTGGTCATACACGGATCATTCTGAAGCGGCATATCGATCACGGTAGTATATCCGCCAAGGGCGGCTGCCGCCGTTCCGTGCTCGTAATCCTCGCGCCATTCAAATCCCGGATCATTCAGATGCGCATGCGTATCAATCGCTCCCGGGAATATATATTTTGCAGCAGCGTCGATCACTTCCTTCGCCTCTGGTTCCACACCTGCAGCCAACACCGCGGCGATCTTGCCGTCTTTGATCGCTACATTACCTTCCGTTACGGCATCTGCCGTAACGATCTTACCATTCTTGATTAATACCTCATACATTGACAACACCTCCTATTGTCTCTTACTCTAACGTTGTTCCTCTTCTGAAACGCTCGCAGGACGGCATCTTCTTCATCAGGAAGTAGAATACAAGCCCTGTCGGGATGGTTGCCGTAAAGAATGACACATTGACATTGATCAGACCGATCACAGCTCCCACAGCGATAGCGATGATCGCCGCCCAGTTAATACCTGCATGGTTACCATTGTCATTATACAGATCGTTCAATACCTCTTCGGTTACATTTCTCTTATGGAGAACGAAGAAGTCTGTGATCAATACCGCGAAGATCGGTGCGAAGAACGCGGAATAGATCTTAACGAATAAGTCAAGCCCCGCCGCCGAGCTGTCGTTGGTCAGAATCCACGGACAGGTAGCTACCGCAAGGATACCAACGATGATAACGGCCGTCCTGTGCTTGATCTTGAATACATCCATGAACGCATATGCCGGCGGAATCACATTGCTTGCAAGGTTGGTGGACAACTGTGCGAAGATAATGAAGCCAAGCGTTACCAGAAGGACGATCTTATTATCTACCATCTGGGCAAATGCATTGATCGGGTTGGCGATACCTGTCGCCGTGGAAGCCATGGCACCGATCAGGCCAAGCAATACCGTTGCCGGAACCATCGCGCAGAAGTAAGATGCCCCGCGGGCTACGGAAGAATAGCCTGCCTTCACCTCACGGGAATAGTCGCCCGCGTTCAGCATAACCGTCGTGCTGTTTCCGAAGAATGCGATCACCGCACCGATGAACGGCATACCCCATGTTCCGCCGTGACTCATCAGCTTATCACCGATCACGTCGCCGTACTGGGAGATACAGATATACAGCAGATAGATCATAGCGATGGAGATAACAACACCGCCGATATTCCCTACCCATTTCGCTCCCTGGAAGCCCTTGATGGACAGGAGGACCTGGATCAGCTGGAACGCAATAAAGAATACCCAGATATTGTCAAACCCAAAGAACACGATAGAAATATTGTTAAGCGCGGCTCCTCCAAGCCAGGTCTGGAAACCATACCATACGATCGCAGGAAGTCCTCGGATCAATACCGGAATAGAGCTTCCCTTTGTACCAAACGCACTCTTCAGCTGTATCGCATAAGGAGCGCCCGTCTTATAACTGAACTGGTCATTGGCCGCAATGCCGATGATCAGGATCAGAGATCCGATAAATACTGCCAGGAACAACTGTACCAGGTTCAATCCCTTCTCAAGCTGCGCGCTTCCCATGGTCAGAGTTCCGATGGATATACATCCGCCAAGCCAGAGCATGGTGTTAGAACCCCAGCTCATGATACGGTCCTTCGATTTGATCGGCGCTAATGAACTCGCTTCTTTTTTCTCGTTATTTACGTCACCCATAGTATTTCTCCTTTACTCTACTTAATCGGTGTGATATACTCGCCGTATCCTACCGCTTCTTCCTTATACATGCCGTCAGAAGCTACAACCCTGCCCCTTATGATCGTGCAGGTCGGAGCGCCCTTGCCTTCCTGTCCGTCGAAACAGGATACATGCCCCTTGGTCAGAAGCTTCGTCTGGTCAACCTTCCATACTTTGTCAGGATCCACGATTACGATATCGCCGTCAAACCCAACCTCGAACGCGCCCTTGCGTCCGTACAGCCCGAAGATCTTAGCCGGATTGTAATCCATTACCTTCGCGATCAGAGTCGGACTCAACCCCTTCTTATTCACGATCATATCGAACATCATCGGGAGGAAGAACTGAATCGCGTTAAGTCCGCCCCATGCATGCCAGATATCCTTGGTCGCATTATCCTTCTCCTCGTCTGCAGCCGGAGAATGATCGCTTCCCACGCATGACAAGGTCCCGTCAAGCACATAGTCCCACAGCTTCTCCATATCCTCCGCCCTGCGCATCGGAGGCGTACACTTCGCCGGAGCGCCTTTCTCGAACACGAAGTCCTCTGTAAATCCAAGATAATGCGGGCATGTCTCCGCCGTGATCGGCAGACCCTCATGGATAGCGTCCTTCACTACCTGAGCCACCATCGGATGGCTTACATGGCAGATATGCACGCGTCCGCCCGTTGCCCTTGCCATATCGATGACATTCTTCGTCGCAACATACTCGGTCCATACGTCATGGGAATCCAGGAAATCCCGGATCTTCTGCTCGTTGGTCTGGCCTTCTTTTGCCTTCGCTTCCTTCTCCCTCTCCAATACCTGGCCGAACTCTTCACAGTGGAATCCGCACAGAGCGCCGTATGGCTTCAAGATCTCTAACGCCTTACGGACATTACCCATGTTCACAGTCGGGAACAGGTTGCCGTTGGGACAGGTGAATCCCTTGAACGCCGCAACACCGCAGTTGTGCAGATCAACAAGGTCATTCATATTGTTCTTAACAGAACCCGGCTTATCGTCATAGTCGCCCACAAGTCCGCCCCACAGTGCATAATCGACTACAGAATGCTTGCTGATCCTGCCCATCTTAAGATCGAAGATCTCTTTATTCATCAGAGACGGATCGTTGTTGAGCGGCATATCGATCAATGTCGTACACCCCGCAACCGCCGCTGCGCGGGAACCTGTCTCGAAATCTTCCCTGTACTCGAACCCCGGCTCATTCAGATGCGCATGACAGTCGATGATACCCGGGAATACATAATTCCCCTCCGCATCGATCGTCTCCTTCGCCTCCGCCGGCGTTCCCGCTGCCAGAAACGCAGCATACTTACCGTCCTGGATCGCGATATCCGCCTCATAGATACGGTCCGGAGTCACAAGTCTGCCGTTTCGAATCACTAAATCATACATAACATACCTCCTAATAATAAAATTTACCGGTCAACCACATTTTAACTTCCTGTATACTATTTTAATCCAAAATGAGACAAATCACAATAGCGCAAAACATAGAATATTCTTCCTGGTTTTTGTGCGATTTTTACAAATTTTTCCATTTTAAACGTTAATTTATTATCATTATGCACTAAAATTTCAAACCAGATTTTAATCAACTGCCATTGTATTTTTCTGCATTCTCTGATACCATATATTAAAACGAATAAAATGCAGAAAAGGAGTGCCAACCCATGAAATACCAGATCACACAGCTATCCCACTATACCGAACAGATCCTAAGGAACCTTACATCCGGAACCGTCCATTCCGTATACCGCCGAACCATTAACCTGACAGACGGGAAGCAGATCCTATCCCTGCAGGCAGAGCATTCTCCCCTCTCCCCGATCAGCCTGATCCTCGCCCTCACTGCCGAAGAGATGGGCGGACTTGGCATCGCGCCCGGCGACGATGTACGGTTCAAAGAAGGCAGTCTTGAACTTCGGGGCGAAGCCTCTTATCATTTCACCTATGCAGATGCCAGGCGGTATGACCTTAAGCTTCCGGCGCCTCTTGATTCCCGCTCCCTCACGCTTCTTATCTCCGGTATCCGAAACGCGTTAGCCTTAACCGATACCAACGGGTTCGCCCTGTTATTCGGCAGCGCAGAAGCCCTGGAAGACGACCTGTCCCTGATGCTCCTTGCGGCAAAGAAACATCTCCTCCTCGCGGATGAACTATGCCGCCTTGGGGATTATCCGGAAGCCGCCCTCCGGCTCTCCCGTCTTCTTGGTCTTGGCATCGGCCTGACTCCCAGCGGAGATGATTTCCTGTGCGGCGTGCTGGCCGGGCTTCATATGACCGGGAATGACAGACACCCCTTCACGCAGCGGCTCAGATCAGAACTGGCAAACCGGCTGTCCGACACCATCGACTTAAGCGCCGCTTTCTTATCCTGCGCCTTAGACCTGCAGTTCAGTCTGGCAGTCAACCGCCTGTACCGGCTTCCTGACGCCTGCGAGATCCTCGCATCCTTCGAGGAGATCGGCCATTCCTCCGGCACCGACACTCTCTGCGGCATCCTCTTTAGCCTTACACATTTCCCAAAATAGCGAGAAGGGGAATCCCGACAATTCCCCCTCCGCACATCAAAACACAACCCCTTAGATCGCCAGATAATTCTCCAGGATATCCTTAAGGTCAGCCGTGATTCCGTAATCGGCAACGCCGAAGATCGCCGCATCCTCATCCGTGTTCACCGCCACGAATAACTTCGTATCTTTGATACCTTCCGTATGCTGGATCGCACCGGATACGCCGAAGGATATACAGATCTTCGGACGGATCGTAAGCCCGGTCTGGCCAATCTGATGATTGAACGGAATCATCTCAGAATCTACCATCGGCCTTGTTCCTCCGATAGCTCCGCCGACCTTCTCGGCGAATTTCTCAAGCAATGCAAAGTTATCATCCTCAAGAACACCCCTTCCGCCGACTACTACGACCTCTGCTCCAAGGATGCTTCCCGTCTCATTCTCCGCCTCTGCTTCCTCGATCACTTCGATTTTAGAATCACCAACCTTGATGTCCTCAAAATATTCAATCTTTGCCTGGCCGCCTGCCGCTTCTTCCTGCGGAACATACACACCCGGCCTTACGGTCATCATCTGCGGATAATATCCATCTCTGGTAATGATGGTCACGAATACATTTTCACCAAAGGACGGCTTATTCTGCTTAATGTAATAAGAACCGTCTTCCTTCGTTCCTACCAGGACTTCTGTACAGTCTGCCGTCAGCCCGCATCCAAGCTTCATTGCCACCCTGGAGAAGATGGAACGCCCCTCGGGAGTTGCCGGAATCAGAACGCTTGAAGGGCCGATCTTCTTAAGCATCTCTGAGATCGCCTCGCTTACGGCATCGTCCTGCTGAGAACAGTCACGCCCCGCCTTAACGGCGTAGATCTCCTCCACACCAAGCCTGTCAAGCTCTGCCGCGATACCGTCCGGATCTTCTGCCAACACGATCGCCTGAACCTTCTCACCGGTCGTCTTCTGTATCTCCTTTGCCGCTGAAACCAGTTCTGCAGCTACCGGCTCTAATTTACCCTTATAACTTTCTGCATAAACACAAATTCCATTAGCCATAGGTCTATTTTCCTTTCTCCTCTTCAATCAGGTCATATAACTTCTTCGCAAGCTCCGCGGCTGTTCCTTCGAGCATAGCCGCCCTTCTTCCCGCCTTTGGTGAGAAGGAATCTACAACTGCTGTAGGGGAACCTGCGATACCAACCTCGTCAAGCGGAAGGCCGAGATCTGCATTGGTGTAAGTCACAAGCGGCTTCGACTTTGCCGCACGTTTGGTGCGAAGCGTAGCAAGACGCGGCTCATTGCAGCCAAAGTTAAATGATATCATAGCAGGAAGCGCACACCGGATACTCAGCTTCTTGTCATGGAACTTCTTTACCGCCACAATCCGATCCGCCTTGTCCGTATCATACTTGATCCCCTGTGCCTCCACCACATGCGGGATATCAAGACGCTCTGCCACCATAGCGCCTACCTGTCCGGTCGCGCCGTCTGCCGATAATGCTCCTCCTAAGATCAGGTCGAATTCTCCGTACTTCTTAATTGCCGCCGCCAGTACCTTCGCGGTCGCAACCGTATCTCCTCCTGCCACGGCCCTGTCTGTTACCAGGCAGGACTCGTCGCATCCAAGCGCCATCGCATCTCTTAAAGCCTTCTCCGCGTCCGGCGGCCCCATGGTAAATACCACAACCTTTCCGCCGGTCTGCTCCTTAAGAAGCATAGCCTCCTCGATGGCGTTTAAGTCCGCCGGATTTACCATACCTTCTGAACTTGCCCGCACAAGTGCGTGAGTCTCCGGGTCCACGGATACGTCGTTGGAGACCGGAACCTGTTTAATAAGAACTGCTATATTCATGATTTCCTCCTACAGAAGACGCTTAAATGCCCAGTTTTCCAGTAACGGTGTGCTCTCGCCGCGCATGATCAGCTTCGCTAAGTCACGGGTTGCCGCAGGCGCTTCGATCACGCCGTTGCCGCCGTAACCTGTGGACAGCATATAACCCTCAACCGGCGTCTCGCCCAGGATCGGCCAAAAATCCTTCGGCTCTGCACGGTAGGATAACCAAGAGGATACCAGTCCGCTGTCTACGATTCCAGGAACCTTCGCCTCCAACTGGTCAAGCAGGAAGTCGATGAAGTAATCGTCTGTTCCGCCTGTTGCAGGTAACTTGTCCGGATCCCACTGCCCCGCATGCATCGGATTGCTAAGATCCATAGACAGGTGAGACTTACAGATGAAGATATTGTCTCCGGCACGCAGTCCGTAGAACTCTGGATACTTCAGCACCGGGAATGTATAATCAAGCTTCTTTCCCGGAGGACATAAGAAGAATGCTTCTGCCTTCGTGTGCCAGATCGGTACGTCAAGGCCTACCATCTCGCCGGTGAATTTGCTCCATGGCCCTGTGCAGTCGACAACCACGTCGAATTCATAATCCTGTCCGTCGTCTGTCTTAAGCCCCTTGACCTTCTTGTCCTCTACGACAACCTCGGTCACCTTAACGCCGGTCTTCACAACGACGCCATTCTTCTGAGCCTTCTTGGCATATGTATTAGAAATCATCGTTCCGTCAAAATATCCGTCGTCCGCGGTATAACCTGCGCCAAGGATATTATCGGTAGAAATGTCAGGCAGGATCTCTTTGATGCGGTCTTTGTCTGTGATATACTCGCCTGTATAGCCTGCCGCCTTGGCAAGAGCGATACCGGTCTTGATCACCTTCTCAACCTCTTCATTGGTAGCTACAACCAGCGTACCGGTCTTATCAAATCCCGCGCTTCCCTTCTCTTCCGCTTCCATCTTCAGATAGGATTCGAATCCATAGAGCCTGACGTCCCAATATCTGTTCTTGAGGGAATCGTCAAACAGACACACCGTACCTGCTGATTTCGCCGTGGAGGCCCCTCCGATGGTATCCTTCTCGAATACGACTACCTCTGCTTCTCCGTCATAGAGGCTCAAATGATAAGCCAGCGCCGCCCCGGAGATACCTCCGCCGATGATACCAATTTTTTTCTTTGCCATAGTGTTTACCTTCCTTCCTTTTATTTTGAACATGAACCTGTCATGTTATCTACATTCAACACAGTTCCAAGCAATACATTGCAGCCGTTTTCAATATCGGCGTCCTCTGTAAACTCATATCTGGAATGGCTGATTCCCTTCTCGCTGGGCACGAAGATCATCCCTGTAGGGAATACGCTTGTCATGATCAGCGAATCGTGGAACGCGCCGCTTGGGATCGTGGTATAGTCGATACCAAGCTCCTTTACCGCCTGCTCCACACTGTCCTTCACCCACTCAGTCATCGGCGCCGGATCATGGTATGAGGTCGGCTCAAATGTATAAGTAACTCCATACCTGCCGCAGACGCTCTTAAGCTCTTCCCGAAGCTTCTCTTCGATCAGCGTCATCAGGGCGGCATCCTGGTCCCTGATCTCCAGGCTGAACGTACAGGTTCCCGGGATCACATTCACAGAATGAGGAGTTACCTTGATGGTGCCTACAGTCGCAACTGTAAATTCATTGCCATGCGCCGCCGTGATCTCCGGTATCTTGTTGATGAATCCCGCCGCAGCCACAAGCGCGTCCCTGCGGTCTGCCATGGCCGTGCTTCCGGCATGGTTCGCCTCGCCGGTCACAGTAACGTCATAACGGTTCACGCCCGCGATCGAAGACACGACTCCCACCGAAGTATTGGTCTTATATAATCTTGCTCCCTGTTCTACATGAAGCTCTATAAAGCAATGAACAGATGAAGGATCCCTCGCCGCCTTAAGCATATCCCCGCAGGTGATGCCGTAAGACTGCATGACTTTCCCTCTCTCTTCTCCGTAAATATCTAATTCCGAATCACTGACATCCGGGTCCTGTCCGCAGATTGCGCTGCTTCCGGTAAGACCCTTGCCGAAGCGGAAGCCCTCTTCATCGGTGAACACGATCACTTCTACCGGATGCTTCGGAGTATACCCTTCTTCCCTGAACGTCTCACAGACCTCAAGCGCGCCCACACATCCAAGAACACCGTCATACCTGCCTCCGTCCGGCACCGTATCCAGATGTGAACCCATGAGGATCGCCGGAAGGCTGTTATCCTGCCCGTCCATACGGGCAATCAGATTCCCTGCCTCGTCCATCCTGCATACCATACCCAGTTTCTCTGCCCAGGAGGCAAAGAGCTTCCTTCCCTTCACATCCTCCGCGGAAAATGCCATTCTTGTAAATGTTCCGTCTTCCTTCTTTCCGCACTGATAGATCTCCTCTAACCGGGAAACAACTCTTTTTCCACTCACTTTCATGCTTCTGCCATCTCCTCCTTTCCAATCGACCATTGGGCAATTTACACAATCTCGTGTATACATCCATAGTCAATTTGTACAAACACTCGCGTTTTAACACATAGAAATTATCTATAGTTCACATTATAGATAAATAAATAACGATATACATTGGAGAAATAAGATAAAAAAAGAGAGGTTCTTTATCTATATTAGACAAAGAACCTCTCTTTCGCGTCTATTTTGTCATATTTTCTATCATCTTATGTACGATCAGCCCGATCTTGACCGCCAGCACTTCGCTGGGATTGTCAAAATCAATCCCTGTGATCGCGGCGATCCGGTCGATGCGGTATGCCGCCGTCTTATAATGGACGAAGAGCTCCTGGGCCGTCTTCGTGAGATTCTGATTCCGGTCGAGATAAGTGCGCAAGGTCAGAAGCAACTCCTGTCTCTGCTGCTTCTTATAGCAGAGAAGCTTCTGAAGGCTCTCCGGAATATATTCCCCAAGCTCCTTTGGATCGTCCACCTTGCAGAGGAGCTTGAAGATCCCCATATCCGAGAAAAAGGCAATATCAGGTCCCTGATTCTCATTCTGGCCTTTGAAGATGCCGATGAACTCCAGAGAATCTCTTGCTTCTTTGAAGCTGTCCGAGAGCCTCACCACTCCTTCTACTTCCTTCCCCACGCCTGCGTGCACCTTAAAATTCCTGTTCTTCTGCGCTATTCTCTTCTGGATCTGCAAGGCCGTAGCTTTTAGCTCCTTCCTGTAATCCTCCTGCTTCTGCCCCTCTATGATCTGCTGTATCACGATCACCTGATCCAGGTCATTCCTCACCCTGACATCCTCGAACTCATTGATGACCGCGTCCCGCAGAATGCTGTCATAATGGAACTGCTCGTTGAGCTTCTCGTACTCTCCCGTACTCTCGTTCCATAGCTTGAATATCAGCACACGGTAATCGGCATTGAGCGGAATCCCCAGATGCTTGACTTCTCTTTCCAATTCCTGCCCGGAGAATACCTTCCCGTTCAAAATCTGGGTGATGATGTCATTCTGGAACTTTTCTTCCAGCTCTTCCACCAGATGTTGGCGGAACATCTCCTGCTTCAATGCCGTCACCGCATTTTCAACCGCAATATCGTCCATATCGCCAAAGGGTCTGTTGGATTCCGTGATCGCCAGATAAGCGCTCCTGTTATACATGACACGCCATTTTACAATATACTGGTCGTGTGCCCTGCCGCCGTCAGCAAGGACTGCCCTCTGTCTCAGATATGTATAGTTGGAATAGAACTGCGGATGGTACTCCCTGGCCTGATCCGACAATACAAGCCCTGGCATACTGCCCTGCGTTCCCGCAAGATATTCCATATTCTGATTGAAGAGCGCCGCCGGATTGCCCACCAGCTTCTCAAGGGCGTCCAGGATCTTCTGTATGTTATCCTCCGCCGACCCATAGGCGAAGGACAACGCCGTGAAATTATCATGGGTCGTCTTAAAATACTTAAGCTGCTTTACCTCTTCGCTGAATAACTGCTCCAGGATCGGCTTCAAGATCTCACGGAAGGACAACTCAAAGACAACCTCCAGAATCGGTACCGCGAATTCTTCCGCAAATTCCAGGATATATCTGACCTTCTCATCTATATCCTCCACACCCCGGTCGCGCTTTATGACGATGGCACTGACCTTCTTTACCGCCAGCTCCCGGAAATAACCGTCAAATTCCTCCATCGTACAGGCCTGGAACGCATAAAATCTTGTAAGCAGGACCTCCCCGCCGTTGATGAATTTCACAATATCGGGGGCCTCTATGATCGTAGCGCCCTGGATCTCATTGTCTAATCCTGCATCTCCGCCCAGAAACTTTGCCCCGCTGAAGATATCCATCTTCAACATATCTCTCACACGAAAACTCATATCTATTCCTTCTTTCTTTCGTCCGGCAGACCCTTGCGGATATACTCCATCCACTCCCGGATCTTCCTCTCATGCCCGTTATCTCCCGGCTCATAGAACCTGGCGTCTCTGATCTCTTCCGGCAGATATTGCTGCTTCACATAGTGGTTCGGATAATCATGGGCATATTTGTACCCGATTCCGTGTCCAAGCTTCTGCGCTCCCTTATAATGGGCGTCCTGAAGATGAACCGGAACCGTCGTCTTATACTTCTTCACATACTCCATAGCATTAAAAATGGCATTGCACGCCGAATTGCTCTTGGGCGCAGTCGCCACATAAAGCACAGCCTGCGATAAGATGATCTGCGCCTCCGGCATCCCGATCCGCTCTGCGGCCTGGGCCGCCGATACCGCTACGGTAAGCGCCATCGGGTCCGCGTTGCCTACATCCTCTGCCGCACAGATCATGATCCGCCGCGCGATAAACTTGATATCCTCGCCCGCATACAGCATCTTCGCCAGATAGAAGACTGCGGCGTCCGCATCCGACCCGCGCATGCTCTTGATAAATGCGGATATGGTATCATAATGGTTATCTCCCGTCTTGTCATAGCGCACAACCCTCTTCTGGATACACTCGGACGCCACATCGAGAGTGATATGGATCTGTCCGTCCGCGCTCCGCTCCGTGGTCAGGATCCCAAGCTCCACCGCATTCAGCGCATTCCTTGCATCTCCGCCCGAGATGTCCGCTAAGAACTCAAGCGCTTCCTCGTCAATGACCGCCTGATAGCTTCCCATCCCCTTCTCCGTATCATAGACCGCACGCCTGAGCAAGTTCTTGATATCCTCCTTGTGAAGCGGCTGCAGCTCGAAGATACTGGATCTGGAGATCAGCGCGCCGTTCACCTCAAAATACGGGTTCTCCGTCGTTGCTCCAATCAGGGTGACCGTACCGTCTTCTACGAAGGGCAGAAGATAATCCTGCTGCCCCTTATTGAATCTGTGGATCTCATCCACGAACAGGATGGTCTTCTTCTGATACATGCCAAGCGTCTCCTTCGCCTGCTGCACCACCGCCTCCATATCCTTCTTCCCCGCCACCGTGGCGTTGATCTGGGTGAATTCTGCACTGGTCGTGTTGGCGATCACCTTGGCAAGCGTCGTCTTCCCCGTTCCCGGCGGCCCGTAGAATATGATCGAACCGAGCTTGTCCGCCTTGATGGCGCGGTATAGAAGCTTGTCCTTGCCGATGATGTGCTGCTGGCCCACCACCTCGTCCAGAGTTACGGGGCGGAGTCTTGAAGCTAAGGGCGCTTCCTTGTCCATGTTCTTTTCACGTGCATATTCAAATAGGTTCATATGGGGAATTGCCTCCTTTTTATTAAATCTTCTGTTCACTGTGCAGCAGATCTCTTATTACTTCTCCGGCTATGAGGAGTCCGGCTGCGGGGGGAACGAAGGAGATGCTGCCGGGAACTGCCCGTCTTCTGCTGTCTTCTGGCTGTCTGTGCTGGGGTTTATCGTCCTTAGATGCCGCGATGGGCTTTTCTGCAGAATACAGGACTTTCAGGTGTTCGATCCCGCGGCTTCTGAGTTCTCTTCGCATGACTCTGCTTAAGGGGCAGACACTTGTCTTGCTGATATCTGTGATCTCGAACAGTTCGGCGTGAAGCTTATTGCCTGTCCCCATGCTGCTGATGATCGGGATTCCGTATTCTATCGACTTCTCGATCGCGGCAAGCTTCGCCGTCACTGTATCGACGGCGTCGATGACGTAATCCGGCATCGGATCAAATATACTCTCTATATTCTCAGGCAGTATGAAACATTCATAAGTGATCACCTCTGTCTGCGGACAGATATCCGCGATCTTCTCCTTCATGACCTCCGTCTTATACCTGCCGATCGTACTGTGCAGCGCAATCGACTGCCGGTTGATATTCGATATGGATACCCGGTCATTATCCACCAGGATCAGCCGTCCTACCCCGCTTCTTGCCAGGGCTTCAATACAGTGCGAACCTACTCCGCCCACACCAAGCACCATGACGGTCGACTGCATAAGTCTTCGAAGTCCGGCTTCTCCTAGCAACAGCTCTGTCCTGGCAAATTCGCTCTCTTCCGGATCTTCTGCCGGCAGGTTCTGTTCTGGCAACTGTTTTTCCAATTGTTTTTCCAACTTTTTCTCCAATCTTAGATTCTTAATCCATAAGAAGTTCATCCGCCGTCACGAATTCAAATCCCTTCTTCTTCAAGATATCAATGATCCTTAAGGCGGCATCCACGCTAGAATCATAACAGTCGTGTAATAGAATAATATCATTTTCCCCGGCTTCCGTCACTACCTTATTTACAATTTCATCCACATTCTTCGTCGTCCAGTCCAGAGGGTCGATACTCCACATGACCGGCATCACGTTCAGCTCCTGCTCAAGTTCCTCCTGCCACAGTCCAAAGGGCGGGCGCATATATTCCACATGCTTCCCGGTGATCGCGTAGATGGCTTCGTCTGTATCCATGATCTCTTTTTTCGCCTCTTCGTCCGATATTCGGGTGATCTCTACATGATTGTATGTGTGGTTGCCGATCAGATGCCCTTCCTCATAAAGCCGCTTGACTAGGTCAGGATTTTCCTTCACATTCTTACCGATCAGGAAGAACGACGCCCGCACCCCTCTCTCCTTCAAGCCGTCCAGAAGCCGTCCGGTGCAATGGCTGCTTGGTCCGTCGTCGAAAGTGATGGCGATCTTCGGCGCCTCTTCTGTCACGGAGAAAACGTTCTCATCCACGGTCTCTTTTATTCCCTGCTCTCTTACGGACTGTTCCCTTTGGACCTTCTCATCCTGGGTTCGTCCGCCTGCCAGATTCAGCGAAATCCCCAGGAAATTAAACAGACAAAACATATAGAATAGTCCGCACAGGACTTTGACTCTGCGAAATTCTCTTTTCTCCATACCGATGTTACCTCACTTTCACATATCCCTCCTTCATTTATATGTAAGGAACTGTGAATTTATTTAATATATAGATCCATAAATCAATCCATTGCAATATAATTATTATAATGCTATAATAATTCTTGCTGCCTTTTAGCAGAATCATTATAAAACGGAGGTATACTTATGTCAGAACCACATACAAAAGAAGCCGCCGCAGGCGGTAACAAGATGGGAACCATGCCGATCCCAAAGCTTCTGATCAGCATGTCCCTGCCTATGATGATCTCTATGTTGGTACAGGCTCTCTACAATATCGTAGACAGCATGTTCGTTGCACAGTTGAACGAAGACGCGCTGACAGCCGTATCGCTTGCATTTCCTATCCAGACGCTTATGATCGCGATCGCTTCCGGTACCGGAGTCGGCATCAACGCCCTGCTCTCAAGGAACTTAGGAGAGAAGAATTATGAAGCAGCCGATTCGGCCGCCAAGAACGGCCTGTTCCTCGGTATCGCAAGCTGTATCATCTTTGCCGTGATCGGCGGACTGGGATCGCATTTTTTCTTCGCGGCACAGACAGACAATCAGACCATCGTCACATACGGAACACAATACCTGACTATCATCACCGTGTGCTCTGCCGGTATCTTCCTGCAGATCACATTAGAACGATTGATGCAGTCCACAGGCAAGACGATCTATAACATGATCACCCAGGGAACCGGCGCGATCATCAACATCATACTGGACCCGATCCTGATCTTCGGGTTATTCGGCCTTCCAAAGCTGGAGGTTGCGGGGGCGGCCTTAGCCACCATCATCGGACAGGTGATCGCGGTGCTGATGTCATTCTACTTCAATCTTACCAGGAACAAGGAGATCAATATCAGCCTTAGGGGCTTCCGTCCGCATATGCGGACGATCGCCGTCATCTACGAGGTCGGAATCCCGTCCATTATCATGCAGGCCATCGGCTCGGTCATGACCTTCGGAATGAACAAGATCCTTCTGATCTTCTCTTCCACCGCAGCCGCCGTATTCGGCGTGTACTTCAAGCTCCAGAGCTTCATCTTCATGCCGGTCTTCGGGCTGAATAACGGGATGATCCCGATCATCGCATTCAACTACGGCGCCAGGAACAAAGACCGCATCATTCAGACTATCAAGCTGAGCGTCGCTATTGCCGTATCTATCATGATGTTCGGACTTGCCATCTTCCAGACGCTTCCAGGCTTCCTTCTTAAGAACCTGTTCGACGCCTCGGAGAATATGCTTAAGATCGGAGTCCCGGCGCTTCGGATCATCAGCTTAAGCTTCCTGTTCGCCGGCTACTGTATTATCGTCGGCTCCGTATTCCAGGCCCTTGGGAACGCCGTCTACAGCCTGATCGTATCTGCTGCAAGACAGCTCTTCGTAATCCTTCCGGTGGCCTATGTGTTCGCCAGGATATTCGGGTTACATATGGTGTGGTGGTCCATACCGATTGCAGAGATCGCGTCGGTCGTGATGTCGACCGTGCTGCTTCGACACATCTATAAGACTAAAATCAAACAATTAGGGACGTAGTAAACTACCATTTTACTACGTCCCCATTCAAGCCCCATTCGAGCAGTTCAAAGAAACATACTTTAGAATGTTTCCTCTCCTTCACACACAATATCTATACCATATTCCTTAAAGAGCTGCTCCTGGTAATCCCTGTCCCTTGTAGAACGCTCCAGATCATCATATCTTTTCTCGTTAAGCAATAAACGACACAAGTGGTTTACTTGATCCCTCATAATTTCTCTCTCTTCTTCACGAATGTAATCCATTACTTCTTTTTCATTATATTCAAAGATACTCATCGCCACTACCTCCGCCTTATTCTTCCTTAAGAAATCCTCTAAGATTCCTTCCTTAATACACTCATCCACTGCACGGTTTACTGCCTGTTCAAGTTCCATCTTTGCCCGGTATCTCCGCACACGGACAACATATTCCATATATTCCTGCAAAGTGGTGCATTCTTTTAAAAATTCTTTATTCTGACCAGGATTAATATTCACTACCAGAACCTTTAACTCCAAAAACGGAGATTCTTTCTCTAAAATATCACCAATCTTCTCACTGTCACTGCTCTGATCTTCAACTTTGACCCCGTTACCGTCAGACTCCGCCTTACCCTCATATGAAGCCTTGTACAAATCCGACAGTCTCAGAATCTTTCGCTCAGGGTATTTCGTAGTTCCATTATAGAATACTACAAAATATGGCGTTGGAAGCTCGACTGCCTCTTTTCCATACAACTTACGGCTCTCCACAAGTCCCTCATACTCTTTCGAAATATAATGCAGTAACCGCAGCGACATATTTGGATTGACTGTAGATTGATGCTCATACAGATGCAGATCATCCGCTATAAGAAATGCAAGATCATTCTTCATTCCCATATATATCGCATGCTTCAATGTGACCACTTGCAAATCATCTGCATTCGTATAGTTCTTTCCACTGACTGAATTATAGAGCTCTAACTGCCGTTCTTTATCATCCTGATATAAAATACAGAATATACTATCCTTATATTTCTCATTGACATGTACCCGTTTCTCTTCCATAAACAAACCTCCTTTTAAGGGGCTTGAAAAGTAAAACATAACATGCCTGCCATACTTTCAACTTTCAGCCCCTATGCTGTTATAAATAATTGGAATAAGCATAGATGTTCTGAAATGATGATGACAAGTATATCTGCTTGAATAGAATTTTAGAATCTTTATGCTTCAGATAAGGATAACATAGTTAAGTGACATTTACAATATAAAATCTAAATCTTCTATTTGCTTCTATTGGGATAAACTTCAAACAGATAGGGACATAGTAAACCAATGTTAACAACTTAGTAGTGGCATGATATCACAATAGGATTAAGCTATTAAACCAATAATAGCAGATGATAGAAATGATTAAAATACACTGAAAAAAGGGCAGACTTTCCCCTTGGTTGCTATCAGCTGTTTTTTTAGATATGGCGTTTGTATTGTAGAATATAAAGAAACTGGCACCACCACCTTTCTTAAATGGTATTAGTGTGTAGTCTTGTTATTGTAATGATGTTTGACTTTTCTTGGAGTTGTACGTAGATTTGATTCCCCGCTGCCCTTTTTGTCACACACCCGGTGAGATACGGCAAAATCAAATATACAGCGGATGATGCCATACTTTTCTGTGTCTGTATCAGCATCCATATATTCTCCTATATGACGGCTCAGGTATCCGACAAGCTCATTCATGTTTGTCATATATTTGTTCTGATTCCCTTTCTGGTTTATGGTGCTGTCAACAATGCCGTCCGTCTCCCGCTTTATGGCAAGAGCCAGGTTTGCAAGCAATACCGATATCCAGAATTCCTGGAGAACGGAGTTCTCGGAATAGCCCCGGAAATTAGTGAGCCCGATCTTTTCTTTGACAAGCTTATAATTCTCCTCCACCGGCCATCTAAGGAAGTAACACTGGCGGAACAGTTCTTTGGCAAGGTCAAAATCATTTGTGATCAGCGTTTCCACCGTCCCACTTGGGAGGTAAAATTTAAGGATGCGTACTTTCCTGCCATCAAGGAAAAAGATATAGTCACTGATTCCATTTCGATCCGCCGGTACAGGGAGTGCATCAATATCCGTGTTAAATTTAGTCCTTAACCGGAAGAGATATCCGGCATGTAAGGTGTCTTCGATAAAAGAAAATAAATTTTTTGAAGCATATCCCCTATCGAAGACAAATATGGTGTATAATAGATTCGTCCGTGCTTTGCTTTTTATATTTTGCATATGCCTTATGGCAAGGGTACGTTCACCGACGCTCATGGGTTCGAGCTGTGCATCAAGGATGCGGTGATTCAGTACATCAAAAGCAACACTGGCAATGGCAGTGGGAGAGTTTTGGCCTCTCCCTATGCTGCCGTATTTATCAAGAAGAGTCTTACGGTTAGGAAGAGGTATTTTAGAGCCGTCAACAGCAATGATCTGCCGTCCCCATACACCCATGAAACGTGAATGGAAATCCAGGGAATCCCTGCTGCAAAGGAAGTCAAGTACACGTTCGAAGCATTCTTTGAAAATAGAGTGATCAATGCCGGAACGGGCCTTGCTGAAAGCCTGTTGGGAACATTTCACAGTATCAGAGATTGGAATTCCTGATATATGCCGCAATTCGGTAAAGAATTCATCCAGTGATGAAGAAATAGTTTTCTTGGAATTTCTTAATAACAGTTTGATCAATGTCCAATAGGGAAGTTTCCCGCAATTGCGTGTAAAAGCCCCTTTTCTGTTTCTGGCCCGTTCAAGGACATGTGGATCAAGTAATGTGTTACAGATAATATCGACTAAGATTTGAATTAAATTCATACGATGCAGCCCCCTTAAAAAAGTAATATAAACAAGGGCTGCGCCGCATTTTTTGGAGCTTATGTCAATAGTAAATATGCTGATTTTTATGGGCGAATTTTGTGCAATATTTTAATCGTATTAGTGGTTATAAATAAAGAAAGGCACAGGGAATCCCGTGCCAATTAAAAGAAACACTATATGTTGTAGTTGCTTGAGTTAGGTTGTTAACATTGCATAGTAAACTACCACTTTACTATGTCCCTATCGTATCTATCTATCTTTATTTATTTATTTTCTCTTCTTCACACTCCACCCAAACTTCCCAAGCTCTTTCCCAAGTCCAAGATATTCTCCATGGGAATACGCCAGAAGCCCGGTAGAATTCAATTCGAACTTCCCGCCCTTCTTCATATACCTCTCATCCACCTGAACCGCCGCCACTTCGGCGAGGAACATATGGTGAGAGCCAAGCTCCTTAACCTCCGTCACCCTGCACTCGATATTGACCGGACTCTCCAGGATCACAGGCGCATAGACAAGCTGATCTGCCGCCCCCTTCGTAAGCGCCATCTCCTTCCACTTATCCACATCCCTGCCGGATCTCACCCCGCACCAATCCGTAGCATAAGCAAGTCTTTCCGTCGTAAGATTGACCACGAATTCCCCGGTTTCCCGGATCATATGATAAGTATAACGCTCCGGCCTCACAGAGATGTAGAGCATCGCCGGGTCCGAACAGACCGTTCCCGTCCACGCCACCGTCAGGATATTCGCATTCCCTGCCTTATCCGCGGCGCTCACCATCACCGCCGGAAGCGGATAGAGCATATTCCCCGGCCGCCATACCTGCCTTCCCGCCGCCATATCCACTTTCCTTTTCTCTTTTCTCTTCTCCATAACTCCTGCCTCTCTTTCTGCTGGGCCGCGTTCTATCTACAGGATTCCTATCTACAAGATTCCGCCTGCCGACGTTAAAACAGCGTCCATTTTACTCCTGCTGCAGCACTCCCACCAGTGTCGGAATCAGCTGCTTCTTCCTGGATACTACGCCCTTGAGCACGATCTTATCGGTATCCTCATTCAGGTCAAACGCATCTACGATATATTCCTTCGCGTTGTTCCCCACGCACAGAAGTTCCGTGGACTCATCCAGGATATCCGTCAGCATGAAATAGATCATCTGGAGGCTGTTCTCCTTAAGCACCTCTGAAAGGTGCGGGCGCAGCACTTCCTTGATCTCCTTAAGCTCTTCCTTGTTCATGGAATTGATCTGCCCCACGCCAAAGACGATATCATTGACCGTGAACTGCTTGAAATCCTGGAAACAGATCTCCTGCGCGCTCTTTCCCGCAAGGCTGCTTCCCGCTTTGAACATCTCGCCTGCCATCTGCTCTAAGTCGATCCCGGCAATCTTCGCCAGCTTCTTCGCGATCTTCTCATCCACCGCCGTACACGTAGGAGAGCGGAACAGCAGCGTATCGGAGATGATCGCAGAGCATAATAACCCGGCGATCGTGGAGGTAATCTTCACCCCTGACTCCTCATACATCTGGTAAACGATTGTCGCCGTACAGCCCACCGGCTGATTGCGGAAGAACACCGGTCCCATGGTCTCGATATTGCCAAGCCTGTGATGGTCGATGATCTCAACAATCTCTGCCTCATCTATCCCATCCACCGCCTGAGACTTCTCATTGTGATCCACCAGGATCACCTTCTTCTTGCTGACATCCAGGAAACGCCTTCTGGAGATAAATCCTTTGAACCGCCCATGCCTGTCAAGAATCGGGAAATCCCTGAACTTCTTCTTCGTCATCTCCTCCTTGATGTCCTCCACATAATCCGTCATGCGGAACGCGGTAAGCGGCGCCTGAGTCATAAAATGCTTCACCGGAATACTCTGATTGATCAGTCTCGCCACCGTATAGGTATCGTGAGGCGTACTGATGATCACAATACTCTGCTCCTCTGCTCTCTTGATCAGCCTTTTTGACACCTCTGCCCCCTGGCACACTACCAGACAGCCCGCGTCGATATCCACCGCGCACGCCTGAGACTCATAACGATTCCCTAAGATTACCAGATCATCCTTCTCAATGAATTCTTCCATCATCTCCGGGCTCGATGCCGCGATCGTCACCTTCCCTTTGGTAAAATATCCATGCTCGTTCCCGCAGATCAGTGTCCCGTCCAGGGTCTTGGCAATGTTCCGGTACTGCGTCTTGGCAGTGGAAAGGATACAGTTGTCATAGACATCCATATAGGAAGTCGCGATATCCCCCGTGGAGATCACTCCCACCAGCTCTTCCTCCTTCAGGATCGGGAGCGTCTTCACATGCTGCTCCTTCATCTTCTCCCATGTATCCTTGATAGAGACATTCGGCTCCACGCCCTCTATCTTATGTATATCAATATCCTTCACCTGCAGCTTCACATTGGACAGCAGATCCGGCGGGTCTACCTTGAACCTGTTCAGCACATAATGTGTCTCCTCATTGATCTGTCCCGCCCTCCTGGCAACATACTCGCTGCCGGTCAGTTGTTTCTTCAGATTCGCATATGCGATCGCAGAACAGATCGAGTCCGTATCCGGATTCTTGTGCCCCACCACATACACTTTCCCCGTCTTCTTTCCCATTATCATCACATCCTCAAACCAGATTTCCCGGCCATTATTACTGGTTTTAACTACCTGCCGGAATACTTTACTAATAAGAGTGCCATTTTTTTCGACTTTCGTCAACTATAAATTGAACATTTCCCCTGTTTTATGTTATAATTAAAAAAGTATGTGGAAGCGTACGAGTCTCGAAAACGAAAGGGAATATACTATGAGTGAAGAATTATTACAAGGAACAGCAGCAAATGAAGCTGCCGAAGGCGGCACAACGGAGACCATGGCAGATCTGGAAGAACATTTTGATGATGCCAATCCATGGAATCTTGTAGCCTCCTACAAGGAAAAGGGTACCGTCCTTCCCGTCAAGGTCGAAGGGATCGTCAACGGAGGAGCAATCGCCATGGTAGAGGGATTGCGCGGCTTCATCCCGGCATCAAGGTTATCCCTGTCTTACATTGAAGATCTGGAGACATATCTGCTCAAGGATATCGAAGTGAAGGTCATCGAAGTAGATCAGGCCAATGAGCGTCTGATCCTGTCCGCCCGCGAGATCCTTAAGGAGCAGGAGAAGAAGGCGATGGAAGAAAGAATCGCCAATGTTAAGATTGGAAGCGTTGTGAACGGAACCGTTGAGAGTCTCCAGAACTACGGCGCATTCGTTCGTTTAGAAGACGGACTGTCAGGTCTGGTTCATGTTTCCCAGATCAGTCAGAAGCGTGTGAAGTCTCCCAAAGATGTTCTGAAGGAAGGCGATGAGGTCAAGGTCAAGATCATCGGGCTTAAGGACGGCAAGATCAGCCTCAGCATGAAAGCCCTGGAAGAAGTGAAGGAAGAGCCTGTTGAGAAGGTACACATTCCCAAGTCCGAGAGCATCGGAACCAGTCTGGGCGATCTGTTTAAAGGAATCAAGCTGGATTAGTAAAATTAGTTACAATCCGGCATAAAAACAGGAGGCATTCTGTACATACACGAATACCTCCTCTTTTTATACCCTTCTTACCGTCTCAGCTTCCTTATGCCAAATACAGCCAGCACACAGACCGAAGCTCCTGCGAATACCCACACCCATACCGGTATATCGTAGATATTGCAGCACCGGACATTGATCCACATCTGATTGATCTCCCTCGTCTGATCTTCATCGAAGCACACCATGATCGAAGACCTTGAGATCGCTTCCTGTGTGGGATACTGGGCAAATAGCTGCCTGTAGACCTGATCCGAAGGCGCAGTGATCACATACTCTTCTTCGCCTCCTTCGGAAAAGAAATATCCCAGGTCATATTCTGACACCTCTTCCTCATCTTCTTCGGCGCCGTAACACCAGTCGGCATATTCGAAGATCCTCATATCCTCCCCGCCGGAGATCACGGAAGTATACCCCACATAGTACATGTTCCGGATCACATTGTCAGGCCGGGAGTTAAAATTAATGAATGCCTCCGCCGCATGCTGCTTCGCCGCATCCTCTCCGATTCCGTTCTTTAACATCACCCATCCGTCAAAATAGATATTGGTCGACTCCGACGGCACGGCAAACGCCAGCGGGAAATCATCCTCATCCGCCTGGTCCATGGTATAGACCGCATCCCCGGACCATTGAAGATTCGCTGCCACCTTCCCCGTAACCATATCCGCCTTCCCTGAATCCGTCTCAAAAGAATACGCATTGTTCTTCACATCCTGCAGATACTCCTGCGCGTCGGCGATCGTCTCCCTCGACGTATCGTTCATCTCTTCTTCCAGCCTCTTCTGATAATCCGGATCATTCTTGAATTCTTCGGAATTCAAAAGCTCCGACTTGATGGCGCCCACCGCCGCGAAATACGAATCCCTTACATTGTCCTTAATCGTGACCTGTCTCTTATAGTCTGGATCGTTGAGGATCTTCCAACTGGAAGCATCCTCCTCGCTTACAAGCCCGGGGTTATACACGATCCCGGTGATTCCCCACATATAGCCTGCCGCGTAATCCCCCCACGGCCTGCCCCCGATCTCATTCTTCTCGAATATCTCTCTGATATACGGCGACACGCCGTTACTGTAATAATTATTCTGATCAGAACCATCAAAGAATCCTTCCGATAACGGTACAAGCTGATCCTCCGTCATGAGCTTCATGATCATGTATTCCGACGGACAGACCAGATCATAGGTATCCCCCAAAGTCAGCATGTTATACAAGTCTTCATTGGTTCCAAAGGTCGAATATTCCACCCTGACGCGAATCCCATACGTCTCATAATACCACTGCGTAAAATCCTCTATCATGGTATTCTCCCCGATGATATCACCGCTGTCAAGTTCTATGGTCTCCTCTTCATCCCAGTCTCCCAGATCGATGTACTCTTCCCAGTTGCAGACCCTAAGGGTAACCTCCTTCTCTACTTCCCTGCCGCCGCTCTTGGCTGCATCCGCCGTCACCGGGCATGTTAAAACCAGGAAGCTGCAAATACACAGGACCGCAATGCTTCTATATCTGTTAAATATCTCGATTCTCATACAGTCTTCCTCTCTTCCTTATTCGCCCTGATATTCATCACCGCAGAGAACAGCACGACCAGAAGGAAGATCACTGTGGACAACGCCCACAGCGCCGTCTTGATGGTCGTCTGCGCCCCCTTGGTCGCATTCACCACATAGGTACTGATCGTATCAAAGGTCGCAGGCTTCGTGTAGGTCGCCACAAAATAATCGTCCAGCGACAGGGTTACTGCCATCGCAAAACCCGAGAGAATCCCCGGAAAGATCTGCGGAATCACGATCCGGATAAGCGCGGTAAAAGGCGTCGCCCCAAGATCCAGCGCCGCCTCATAGATGCTTGGATCCATCTGTTTTAATTTAGGGATCACGGCAAGGAACACGAAAGGCGCACACAGCGTCACATGTCCCGCCACAAGCGGGATATACGTGTCCTTGCTGATCCCTAATACTACCACCAGCAGAATACAGATGGAGAATCCAGTCACCACATCCGCATTCACCACCGGCACCTGGTTCATCGTAGTGATCGCCGAAGCCATCCCCTTCCTGGAATAGAAGGAACCAATGGCGCCCATCGTTCCAAGCACCGTCGCGATCAGTGCCGACCCAAGCGCCAGGGCTACCGTCCCCGCAATCATGCTGCGAAGCTCCGGCGTCGTAAACAGCGTCACATAATTATGCACAGAGAAGCCCCGGATCGCCCCGATATTCGTGGCGTCCGTGAAGCTGTACACCGCCAGGACAAGAATCGGCAGATACAGGAATAAGAGAACGAAGATAATAACCATCCATCTCCATACTTTTCTTATCATAACAGCGCCCCTCCCCTCGTATTCTCTTCTTCTGCCCCGCCGGTAAGAAGCGTGAACAGGCAGATGATCCCAAGAAGGATCAGTGCGATCATGGATCCGCCGTTCCAGTTGTACGCCGCAAAATAGCTCCCGATCAGACTTCCCATAATATAGGTACTGTTGTACAGCATATCCAGCACCACATAGTTCGTCATCGCCGGCAGAAATACCATGGATACACCGCTCATGATCCCCGGCAGGGATAAGGGCAGGGTCACCCGCAGGAACGCCTGCAGCTCTCCCGCACCCAAGTCTCTCGCCGCCTCCAGAAGCGCCCCGTCAAGCTTGGAGATGGTGGTATAGATCGGCAGGATCATAAACGGCAGGAAATCATAGCTCATGCCAAGCACCGTATTCAGGAACGGATGATAGGCAAGGTTCCCCTCAAGCCAGGTAAGGATCTCTTTAAGCGCCGTGATCCGCAGAGAGAAATTGATCCACATCGGCATAATGAAGATCAGCACGATGACGGATTTTCCTTTGAGCTTACTGGTGGCAAGGATGAATGCCAGGGGATATGCAAGAAGCAGGCACACCGCCGTGGTAACCATCGCTATACCAAAACTGTAGCAGAGAGTCCCCAATGTATTCGGGTCAGAGAAGAATCCCGTCAGATTCTGGAACGTAAACTCTCCCTGCCCGTTCGTAAATGCATAATAAATCAGTACAACTAAGGGAGCCACAACAAAAAGCAGCAAAAAAACTGCATACGGGATTCCCAGATATTTTCTGGAAAATGTATGTCTGTGCATGTATCCGCCTCCTACTTCTTCACTGTGAAGATCATCTTCTCCACCGGCATAACAAGGCCGACCTGATCTTCCATATTCCACAGGTACTCGTCATTTACCACGAAATCCTGTTCCAGATCCGTGTGTATCACATAGCTGTAATGATCTCCCTTATAGATCATGTTGCTGATACAGCCCTGCACAAGCCCCTCCTCCTGATCGTCAGTCAGTTCGATATCCTGAGGCTTGATGGAGATCTTGACCCGGATCTTCTTCGGATCGATCTCCAGGCCTCTGGAATCCACAAGCGTCCCGTCCTCCAGCATCGAGCTTCCCTTGATCACATCCGTAAGGGCGACCGGAAGAACCGTCCCGTTATATTCTAGTTCATAGTTCTTATTGATCTCTGTCGCAAAGATATTGGTATGATCCTCGGCAATCATAATATGGATATTGTCCGGCTCCACTTCCACTCCGACACGGTCTCCCACCCTGGCAGAATGCACGGACTGGGCAACGATCTCATTCTTCCCGGATTCCACCGTGATCTCATAATGTATCCCCTTGAAGATCACGGAAGTCACGATACCGCGGATATTCCCACGTTCCGGACTTGTAAGCGTCACATCCTCCGGGCGCACGACCGCCGTGATATGGGTTCCCTCTTCCACGTCGTCCACACAGGCGAATTCCCCGCCGCAGAAGCGGGCCTTAAGCTTCCCGGTCATAATCCCGTTAAATATATTGCTGTCTCCGATAAAGTCCGCCACAAAGGCATTGATCGGCTCATTATAGATATCCTCCGGCGTGCCGATCTGCTGCATCTTCCCCTCCGACATGACCACAATCTTATCCGACATGGTAAGAGCCTCCTCCTGGTCATGGGTCACATAGATGAATGTGATGCCAAGCTCCCGGTGCATCTCCTTAAGCTCAAGCTGCATCTCCTTGCGCATCTTTAAGTCCAAGGCGCCTAAGGGCTCGTCAAGCAGAAGGATCTGCGGCTCATTGACCACCGCCCGCGCGATAGCGACCCTCTGCTGCTGCCCGCCGGATAGGGTATCAATGCTCCGGTTCTCGAACCCTTCCAGATCCACCAGCTCCAACACCTTCTTCACCTTCTTGGCAATCACCTTCTCCGGCGTCTTCTTCTGCCGCAGGCCAAAGGCGATATTCTCGTAGATATTCATATGCGGAAACAATGCATATCTCTGAAATACCGTGTTGATCGGCCGCTTATTGGGCGGAAGGCTGGTGATCGGTCTGCCGTTCAGCAGGATCTCTCCCTCCGTTGGGAGATCAAACCCGGCGATCATCCGAAGAGTCGTCGTCTTCCCACAGCCGGAAGGTCCCAGAAAAGTGATGAATTCCCCCTGCTTCACCTCCAGGTTGAAATCTGACACCGCACTGTAACCGTCCTCATAGGTCTTCGTAATATGCTTTAATTCGATGATATTCGTCGTCTGTTCCATCTTCATCCCCCAACTATTCATTTAAAATGTAGGCGGTGTGCTGACCCAGATAAACCTGGCCGGCCTGCCGCCCGGATTCTCAATACGATGCCGCCGTTTGGCCGGATAGTAGAAGCTCTCCCCGGCCTTCACCGTATAGACCTCGTCCCCCAGATAGAGCTTAAGCCGCCCGGAGATCAGATAACCGAATTCTTCCCCGTCATGCGGCTTATCCTCCTCAAGCCCCTGGTAAGGCTTAAGCACCACCAGAAGCGGTTCCATCTGATACTTCTGGGCCGTGGGCACAATCCACTGGATACTGTTGCCCGCCTCGTCCACCTTCTCAAAGAAACCCTCTTCCGAGAATACCACATGCTCTTCCTCCGCTTCCTTGAAGAACTCAGAAGCAGTGGTCCCCAGACACTCGATCAGATCCAGAAGCGTCACGATGGACGGCGACACCTGCCCTCTCTCCAACTGGGATATGAATCCCTTGGTAAGCTCTGTCCGGTCCGCAAGCTCCTGCTGCGTCAGCCCGTTCCGGTTGCGCAGATCCTTGATCTTATTCCCGATATGTTCGTTCACATATTCCAGTTCCATACTATCCCTGCTCCTTTTACAATATTTCTAAACTAAAAATAAATTTTTGCTAAACTTTCACGCTGAATCTATTATACTCTTATTAAACTTTTTGTCAATTATCAATGTGATTATTATCTATTCTTTTTATCCCTGTCTCCATCCCCTTTTTCCCGCTTTCATTCGACAAATTCTATCATTTTCAGACCTAATTTTCCCTGTCATGATAACCTTCTGCCCCACATATGATATATGGATATCAGAAAATAAACAGGAGACCTCCATGGCGATTGGTTATTTACAGATACAGGTGCGGACCGCACACGAAGCCGTCCCTCTGAATAACGTACAGATACAGATACAGGCTGCGGCCGGAAATACACTCTACAACCTATGGACAGATGAGAATGGGGATACCCCCGTCGTATCCCTGGAAACCAAGGATAAGAGCTTCTCACAGAATCCTTATTACAACGGAACGCCGTTTATCAGCTATCATGTACTGGCCGAAGCCTCCGGCTTCGACTCCCTGTTCGTCACAGATATTCCGGTGTTCGACGGAGAGACGGCCGTTCTTCCTGTGACGCTGACCCCGATGCAGCAGATACAGAGAACCCCCGTCACCAAAGAGATCTTCATTGGCAAGCCTGCAGTCGCGATGAATGATGCCGTTGAACAGAAAGGCACCATGATCGATCCGCACACGGAGCCCTACGTGCTGCGGCAGGTGGTGATCCCGGATCCCATCACGGTCCATCTGGGTACTCCGGGTTCATCCGCTTCCAATGTACGGGTGTCCTTTCCTGATTATGTGAAGAATGTGGCAAGCAGTGAGATCTACCCTACCTGGCCCGCCGCCGCGCTCACCGCAAATATCTACGCCATCATCACCTTCGCGCTGAACCGCGTATACACGGAGTGGTATAAGGCGCGCGGATATTCATTTGACATCACAAACAGCACCGCCTATGACCAATATTTTGTATACGGCCGCCCCATCTACGAATCTATCAGCAGGATCGTGGATCAGATCTTCAACCAGTATGTCAGACGGCAGGGGCAGAACGCGCCGTACTTCACCTCATTTTGCAACGGCACCACCGCCACCTGCCAGGGCTTATCCCAGTGGGGGACCGTAACCCTGGCAGACCAGGGCCTAACGCCCATACAAATCCTGCGCTCCTATTATCCCGATGACATTGAGATCGTCGAGACCAATATCATCACCGGGATCGTGAACTCCTATCCCGGCGCTCCTCTCCGGGTAGGAAGCACCGGACTTGACGTGCAGACCATCCAGACCTATCTTGCCAGGATCCGCCGAAACTATCCGGCGATCCCCTCCATCACCGACGAAGCCGGTGTCTTTGGAGACAGCACAAAGGCGGCAGTCGTCAAATTCCAGAATGTCTTTGGCCTGGCGCCGGACGGGATCGTAGGGAGGTCTACCTGGTATAAGATCTCAAGCCTCTACACAGCCATTGCCAGGCTGGCGGAATTAGACAGCGAAGGAGAGACCCTGGGGATCGGCACCGTACCGCCGGGCAGCACCCTTCGCACCGGGTCCACAGGCCCCGATGTGATCACCCTGCAATATCTGTTGGATCTCATCTCCGAATACTATCCCGAGATCCCCGCTCCGGTCCAGGACGGGATATTCGGCAGCGGGACGAAGCAGTCGGTCATCGCGTTCCAGAAGGCCATGCAGCTTGATGCAGACGGGATCGTAGGCTCCCGCACGTGGCGCGCCCTGTATGACACCTACCAGGGGATCACCCAGAATGTTCCGTCTCCCGGTCCCGGAACCGGAAGCTTCCAGTATACCGTACAGCCCGGGGACACCCTCTGGCTCCTCTCCAGGAAGTACGGCACTACCGTAGAAGCCATCAAGCAGTTAAACGGATTGACCGGCGATATGCTGTACGTCGGGCAGGTGCTTAAGATCCCCGCCCCGCAGTCAGAACCTTACATCGAATATACTGTAAAGTCCGGCGATACTCTCTGGCTTCTCTCGAGGAAATATCATACCACCGTGGACGCCATCAAGAGACTCAACGGATTGACCAGCGATATCATTGATATCGGACAGGTGCTTAAAATTCCCGTAGATTAATCCCTCCCGCCGCCTGCAGGCATAAAAACACCCTGGCAGGAATGCCGTCTCAGACATTTCCTGCCAGGGTGTTCTATTCTAATATCAGCGCATACGCTCCAGAGCCTTAAGCCAGCTTGCCGCACACGCGTCGCTCGGCATCCTTAAGTCTCCCCTTGGAGACAGCGCCACCGTCCCGACCTTCGGCCCGTCCGGCAAACAGGAACGCTTGAACTGCTGGGTGAAGAATCTTCTTATGAAAGTCTCAAGCCACCGGTATATGATATCATCCTCATACTCCCCGGCAAACGCATACTTCGCAAGCCGATAGATCTTGTCCGGCTCATATCCGAACCGCAGCAGATAATACAAGAAGAAATCATGCAGCTCATACGGCCCCACCAGATCTTCCGTCTTCTGTGCGATCTCCCCGTCCTTAGGAGGCAGAAGCTCCGGACTCACCGGCGTATCGAGCACATCATAAAGCACCGCCTTAAGTTCCTCATCCCCGCAGGTATCCGCATAATAATGCACCAGATGGCGCACCAGCGTCTTGGGAACCGAACCATTGACCCCGTACATGGACATATGATCCCCGTTATAAGTCGCCCACCCAAGGGCAAGCTCCGACATATCCCCTGTCCCGATCACAAGGCCGCCGTTCTGGTTCGCCACATCCATAAGAACCTGGGTACGTTCTCTCGCCTGGGCATTCTCATATGTCACGCTGTGATCCTCCATATCATGCCCGATATCTTCAAAATGCCGCTTCACCGACTCGGCGATCGGGATCTCTCTTAACGAAGCTCCAAGCTTCACCGACATCTTACATGCATTCCGATAAGTTCTGTCCGTCGTGCCGAAACACGGCATCGTCACCGCCGTGATCCCCTTCCTGTCTAATCCAAGCATATCAAACGCCTTCGCGGACACCAGAAGCGCCAGTGTGGAATCCAAGCCTCCTGAAATCCCCACCACTGCATTCTTCGCATGGGCATGGGCAAGCCTCTTCTTAAGCCCCATGGCCTGGATCATCAGGATCTCCTCACAGCGCACGGCCCTGTCTTTGGCATGCTCCGGTACGAACGGCCTAGAAGAGATCTCTCTGGTAAGTTTCGTCTCCTCTATCCGGACCTCAAAGGGGATCCTCCATAGCACAGGATCCTCCATAGCCTTAAATGTCGTATTCTTCCTTCTCTCACTTAACAGGCGGTCAAGGTCGATCTCCGAATAGATCGCCCCGTTCACGAAACGCCTGCTTGCCTTCAGTACCGTACCGTTCTCCGCGATCAGGTTATGTCCTCCGAATACCAGATCCGTCGTAGACTCACCCTCTCCCGCGTTGGCGTAGATATAACCGCAGATCAGACGCGCAGACTGTCCCTCGATCAGGCTTCTCCGGTACAGATCCTTCCCGATGGTCTCATCACTTGCCGAACAGTTGACGATCAGAGTCGCCCCTTCCCTTGCCGCCTCTATGCTTGGCGGAACCGGCGACCATACGTCCTCACAGATCTCAGCGGACACGATCAGAGATTCCATGGATGCGGCTGTAAATAAAAGCTTAGGTCCAAACGGAACCTTCTCCCCTTCAAAGAGGATCTCCCTTGTCCTCTTTGGCCCCGGACAGAACTGCCGCATCTCATAGAATTCCCCGTAATTCGGCAGAAATGTCTTGGTCGTAAGCCCAAGGATCCTCCCCCGGTTCAGCGCCGCCGCCACATTATACAATTCCCCGTCAATAAAAAGCGGAACACCTACGAAGAATAATGCGTCCTTCTCCCTGGTATGCTCCGCGATCTTAAGAAGCGCAGCCCTGGCATCCTTCAGCAGGATATCCTGTGTAAAGAGATCTCCGCAGGTATACCCTGTCACACAGAGCTCCGGGAATGCAGCCACCTTCGCCCCTTCTTCTGCCGTCTCGTCGATCAGATCACATATCTTCTCTGTGTTATAGGCGACGTCCGCAACCCGGATATCCGGTGTTGCAGCCGCTACCTTAATAAATCCATCTCTCATTTTGCATGCCCGCTCCCTTTCTTCCAATATGATCTACTTACTGCGTTTTATGATCTCTCTTAGTTCTTCCACCGTATACCGGTACGCCGTATTGCAGAAATGACATTTGACCTCGATATCCTCTCCGTCTTGGATCATCTCCTGGATCTCCTTCCTGCCAATACTCGCCACCGCATGCTCTACGCGCTCCTTTGAGCAATTACAGCAGAACTGTGCCGGCACCGTGTCCGTGACCTCAAGCCCCAGGCCCTCAAACAGCACCTCCAATAACTGCTCCGGCGTATATCCCTGATTCAAAAGCGACGTCACAGAAGAAACCTTCTTCAGATTCTCCTCCAACCGGCAGATAGTCTGCTCCTTTGCGAACGGCATCATCTGTATGATAAATCCTCCCGCACAGCGAACCGTATTATCCTTCTCCATCAGTACGCCAAGCCCTACGGAAGACGGTACCTGCTCCGAATTCGCAAAATAATAGGTCAGATCCTCCGCAATCTCACTGGATACCAGGATAGTCTGCCCCGAATACGGCTCTTTAAGCCCCATATCTTTGATAACGGTGAGAAGTCCTACTCCGACTGCTCCGCCCACATCCAGCTTCCCGTTCCTAGGCGGCAGCATTACGTCCGGATTCCCCACATATCCTTTCACATTGGCATGGCTGTCCGCCGTAACCGTGATGCCTTCGATCGGCCCATTCCCCCGAATCTGCAGGGTCAGTATATCTGTGTCATTCTTCATCATACTGCCCATCATCGCGCCTGCAGTCAGAAGCCTCCCAAGCGCCGCCGTAGCCACCGGGCTGGTATTGTGACGTACTCTCGCCGTCTCCACCACCTGCCTTGTAGTCGCGGCAAACGCGCGGATCTGGCTGTCCGCCGCCGTAGCCCTTACAATATAATCTTCCATCCCCTCTTACCTCTCTTCTTACTTCATATATAGTTCAGACAAGCTGCCTACTTCCCATACTCCTGCGCGATCACGCAGATACGCCCGCTGGTATACATGGGCGCCTTCTTCGTATAGGCGTCATAGGCCGCGACATAACGAAGCCCTGCCTTCTCAATCAGCGTCTTGATCTTCTCAAGCGTATAGGCCCTCTGATAATGTACCTCCTGATATCTCCGATACAGATCCTTATCTTCATTACTCTGCACGAACAGAGTCAGTTGGTATTCATTCATCTTATCCTCCGGGTTATAATAATTGTCCCAGATAAAGCTGCACTCTTCCCGCTCCTCCGCAATCACCCGGTCGCCAAGAAGCTCCCGGTACTTGTATTCCGTATTAAAATCAAACACAAAGATGCCACGGGGATCCAGATAATTATTCACAAGGCTGAATACTTCCTTCAATTCTTTCTCATCCGTGACATAATTGATGGAATCGCAGACACTCACGATCCCGCCGACCGTACCATATAATTCAAACGCCTGCATATCCTGCAGAAGATACAGGATATCATGGCCGCTCTTTTGTCTCTTCTCCATGGCGATCTCCAGCATGACCTCCGAATTGTCCACACCGATCATATCATAGCCCTTCGACGCCAGCAGCTCCGTCATATTGCCTGTCCCGCATCCAAGCTCCAACACCATGTTATTGGGAATATGGTATTCCTTAAGCATCTCATCAAGATAATCCGCCCATTCTTCATAAGGTATATTATCCATAAAAATATCATATACCTCCGCAAAACTCGTATACGCCTGCATTTTGCTCTCCTTTATTCTCAAATATCATTATCAATCTATCCGATTACTGCCGGCAACAGATCCTCCACCGGCGGTTTACTTCATAAAAGTGCATCCCTGTCACCAAGGATACACTTTCTTATTATAGCATGGGATGATATGTTTTTCAATATCTCTCGATCTTGCAGGTGTGTTTCTTTGTTTTGGCGTCATAATTGATGCCGATCAGCAATATTTCCCCCTCATAATCAAATCGTCTGGCAAATTCTATATAATTCCGATCCTTAATCTGCATAACAGCGCCTTTCGCACTCTTATTCCACTTCAATTCGATGAGTAATGCCGGTTTTGCCGAGGTTTTCTCCGGCACGAATAAAAGATCCGAATATCCTTTCCCGCTTGCCAATTCTTCAAACCTCATATAATGATCCAGGCAGCTTAGATACGCCATGATAACCACCGAACGAAGCGCCTGTTCATTATTATAGTTCTGAGGAGCCGTATTTTCCCCATGTACTTCTTCTAATATATCCGCAACTGTATCCGCTTCCATCTTAAGCGTTGCTTGAAGCAGTCGGTCCGAACGCTGAATGACTCTCACAAGCTCCTGTCTCCTTCCGTTCTTCAATGCCCGGATAAACTCCTCACGCACCTCCTCATTGGGAATAAAAACTTCTTCCTTGTCACTGTCATATGCAAGATAACCCAGATGAACCAGCAATGTAAACACATCATCCTTACTGTTCAGCGAAGTCATATCATTTTGGAATGTTCCCGTATCAATTCTAAAATGTCTGCCGCCGAGCATATCCACAAGGGCGTCTTTTAATCCGTCAAAATTCAAATCAATATATGTTCTAAGTGACTCATAGGTCTCTGTCTGCGTCCAATAATTATTGAACTTCTGATTAATCACAGCTTCTATGATAGACTTTGGATTATAGATATGTCTGGTCTTATCAAAATAATACCCGTCATACCATCTGCGGGCCTCATCAAAATCAAGTCCATACTCTTTACACAAATCTCTGACCTCATCTTCCGTGAAACCTGCAAATTCTGCTAACGGCCCTGGCTCCAGCATGGTAAATTCACAGAAATCTGTCAATGCAGACTGCGTTCCGTACTTTTTAACAGGTAAAATCCCTGTCATATATGCCCCAATAATCATCTGTGAGGTCTGACTACTTTTAAACAGACTTCGCAGAAGTTGTATATACGCATGCTGTACTTTCTCATTATCTTTCGCTTCCCGAAAAAGCGCATCCCACTCATCAATAATGACAAAAAATTTCTTCCCCGTTTTCGAATGAATCTGTAAAAGCGCCTTGGACAACGCCTTCACTCCTTCTCTGATACAACCTGGAAATGCTTCCCTAAGTTCTTCGATCACTTCTCTCTGTATATCATTTACTGTTTCTTCAATATCCTCTGCCGTTGATATAAAAGACGTAATATCCAGAAACAACACATCACATTGATTCAGATATTCTCGAAATCTTCCATTTTTGCCGTGTGCAATCTTAAGATCTTCAAATAACGTTTCGGATTCCGCCTCGCTGGAATAATAGGCCGAGAGCATCCTGGCGGAAAATGATTTGCCAAAACGTCTTGGACGACTGAAACAAGTCAGCATCCGATCACTTTCCAGTACACTATTCGTGTAAGCGATCAATTCTGACTTATCCACGTACATCCCCCTTTTCAGGATTGCCCGGAATCCATCTGACGGCGGATTGAGATAAATCCCCATCTGTTACACACCCCTTTCCTGCCAAATCCAATATGCTTTCTTGATTATACTATACAAACCATCTGAAAACAAGCAGTTACTATTCGCGGACGGAAACAGAGGATGCCGCTCAAGACTAGTAATCATTTCATTACATAATTTAAACATTCTGTGCCAGAGAGGTTGTCCTTTTACTGCGAAACTGATATTATAAAACACGCAGAAGAAAGTAGGTGAGCAAATGATTAAATTTGCAATTTGCGATGACGAGCCGATGATGGTACAGGAAATTTCAAACCAGCTTTCACAATACATGAATGGGGAGCATATTACATCGTACTGTATCAATAGCTTTTCAGACGGACGTTCCCTTTTAGAAAGCGGTCGTGACTTCGATGTGATTTTCCTTGATATTCAAATGGAACATCTAAACGGGATGGAAACCGCTAAAATACTCCGCCAAAGGAAAAATCACAGCCTATTGATTTTTGTGACCGTTCTGAAAGAGTGTGTATTTGACGCTTTTGAAGTGGAGGCATTTGATTATTTGGTCAAACCATTAGATAGTGGTCATTTCAAAAGAACAATGAACAGGATAATCAAATCTATACAGCAGAGAGAGATAAAAAGTATTGTTGTCCAGAGAGGAACTTCCTGTGATGTTATTCTGTTAGCCGAAATCGTGTATTGCGAGGTGCAGGGCAGAAAAATCTATATCCACCAAAGCGACGGAAAAATCACCGACTATTATGATAAGCTGGATGATTTAGAGCAGCGTATTGATGGACGTTTTTTCAGATGCCACAGAAGTTATCTTGTCAATATTGAATATGTTCGTGGATGTAATGCCGGACAGATCATGCTGTCACAGGGCGATAAAATCCCTGTTTCCAGACTGCGTGAGCGAGATTTAACGCAGGCTCTTTTGCGTTATATGAAAGAGAGGGATTTTTGATATGGACTATTTCAGCCTATGCCTTGACGTTCTTTGCCTGCTTGGGCAAAGTGTAATGCACATTGCTTTTGTCAGCCGTCTGACCGGGAAGAAACAGAAAATACGGCACTTCGCTATCTACTTTTTTCTGCTCTGTACCATACAATGGTTTTTCACTACATTCGACTTTTCCGATGTGTTGCCCATCGGTGCGGAGCTGCTTCTATTATACAGTGTGAGCCGTCTGGCTTTGCGGAACCGGCAATCTGTATCTTGGACCGCTGCAATTTTGGCAGTTTATATTTCTCAGCTTTCTTTCGGTATCATCAACTCAGTAGAGGTAATACTATTCCCCCGTATGATCGGGAAAACACTGCTGTATCTGTTAATTCTTTTAGCAACGCTGACCGTTTTTGCAGTCTGCGCCTGTTGTTGTGGTGCGGTATTGAAATTTCTATCTCTGACAGAAGATCGTCAAATGCCGTATGTCGGTTTGTTACTATTTCCCGGACTGTTTTTCTTTGCTGCTGAACTGTATATTCTGCAAACTTCATACAGCGTCTTACCTTCGTACATTTCGTTAAGGGAGACCGGAAAACACAGTGCGTTATTAGTCTTGCAAATCCTGGGGCTGGCCGCGTTACTTTGCACACTGTATGCCTACCAACACATCTGTCACAGCTTTCAAACACAGGCGGCGTTACAATCTCTGGAGCAAGCAACCCGAACACAAAAAAACTATATTGCCGAGGCCCAAAGACGCTACGAGCAAACGAAAGCATTTCGCCATGATATTGCTAATCACTTGTCTGTACTGAATGGGCTGTTAAATAATGGAGAACTGGATGAAAGCAAAGCATACTTGAACAAGCTGAAAACAGTTTCGACTTCCCTGTCCTTTCCATATCAAACAGGTAATCCAGTGGTAGATATTTTGCTAAGTGAAAAGCTGGGACTGGCAAAAGAAATTACAGCAGAGGTTTCACTGCTCCTGCCAAGGCCCTGCGGGATGGATGATTTCGATTTGTGTGTAATTTTTGCAAATGCGTTGGATAACGCAATCAACGCGTGTCAATCCGCTACGGGGACGAAGTTCATCCGTATCAGTGGGGAACGGCAGGGTGATTTTTATATGCTGGCGTTTGAAAACACCTGTTCAGATGAACCGCTGCCCCCAGCGGGAACAGGGCTTTCCAACATCAAATCGGTGGCAGAAAAATATCATGGCGCGACACTGGCAGAAAAAGTGGGACAGCGATTTTCTTTGAATGTGCTGTTGAACATTTCATTACATGCCAAATAATCTGTCCTTCTGCAAAAGGACAGATTATTTGTTGCATTGCAGGTATATACGCGGCTCATCTGTCATTCCAAGCCGCTTTCGCCCTCTTGACAGACTGTCTAAAAATTCATTCCAGACAATCCGCTGATAAGTCCGGGCGCTCCTATATCCAACCGATGATACGCCGTCTCCATCTCCAGTCTCCGAAGATACGCCGCCTCTTCACTTTGTCTGAGATATGCTCTCTTCCTCTCTGCCTTCGCTTCCGCCTCGGCTCTCATCTGTGCCTCGATCCTTGCCCTCACCTCCGGCTTCAGATCACCGCTTACATAATGCGTGACCGTACCGTCCGGATGGATCACAATACCGGACGAATGGATCTCGTGTCCCATGAGTGATAATTGCGCCTGACACGCCGGCAGCGTATCATAATAATGCTGTATTTTCCCTTCGTAGTAAGCTGCCTTCTGCGGATCATTCACCATCTGCTCTAGGATATTGGGCGCGATCACAACATTCCCTGTTCCGGATGTTCCCGCCCCGATGCTGTCTATACTTCTCTGGTCTTTCCCAACATCCTGAATCATCACATTGCCATATCTTATCTTTAGATATTCCTGATATATCTCCTTTGGGGAAATATTCCTGACATCTCCGGCTTGTTGTAGCAGTTCCGTAAAGTCAGTCGAACTAACCTCTGATTTCTGCGTTCTTCCAGCATGCAGATACATCCCTGTCAGCATATCCTGAATCCCTAAAATACCCACAGACAATCCCCTCCCTCCTGTCTCTTTCAGCCCTGTATCACAAGCTGATTCTGTAAATAGCGCTGATTCTCATGCTCCTGCATTCTATGCCTCTCTGCGCTCTCTTCCATAATACGGATATATTTCACGCGCAATCGATACTTCCTTTCCTGCTCAGCCTCGATTAATTCCCGCTCCTCCTTTGTAGGACCTGTAACTTCGCCGCCGCTGCTGGTAACCGTACAGTTTCTTACGTCTCCGTTCTCATCTAGGTCAAATACATAGCTTTTACTGGCCTGATGTTCTGCCACATCCATTCCATAAGAAGCTGCCACCGTGTTGTCCCAGCGGTCGTAATCCGCCTTCCATTCCTGCAGCTTTGCCATGATCTGCCGGGCGTAGGCAGGATCTTCGTCCATCTTCTTCTGCAGGCTCTCCGGCACAAGAACCGCAATCCGTCCGGGGCCGATACTGCCGTAATTCCTCTGCAGATCTCCTCTGGTCTGAGGCGGGTTCGGGCCAGTGGGACGCCAGTCATTCAACGCATCCGCGCTGGTGTCCGCCCGGAAATATTTCCAGAAGGGGAAATCATTTCTCTGCCAGTTGGCAGAGGATATATTGGCATTTCCCACATGGGTAATGACCTGATACTGCGAAAAGGCATCTGCAAAATTCGCCGCGCCTGTGATTCCGGAAGCATATGCCTTGCTGACCGCCGATATATAATCTGTACCTCCTGCCATCTTCATCGCATAGGCCTGCCGGAACGCGTTCGCAGCATTCTGATCCGTAATCTTGCTTAGGCGCTCCTGATATGACTCGCCCATGTAGCTTCCGGTTTTCCCTTCTGTTCCATCCGGCTGCTTTCCCTTGCCCTCAGATGCTCTTGCAGCCGCAAGCTCTGCGAAGCTCATGCCCCTGATCACATCGGATATTCCTTTGCTCCGATACAATCCTGCCAATTCACGCCAGCTCAATTGATCTGTTACTCCAAGATCCATTCTTATCTCTCCTTTCATTTTCGTCTGACATCTATTATATCGGCAAAAATCCGTTATTCCCATGAAAAATGGAACGAAAGAAGGGGTTTGAGGGAACGAAAAGCTATTCCGTTGCTGCTTCTTTTTCTTTGGGATCATGAGTTACAATATATTCTATCAAGCCAAGTATTTTTGTATCACTCATGCCGACTTGTCTCAATTGCCGTATAAGATTTACAATTTCTTTTCCCGTCACATTTCTCACCTACTTTCTACACTGTACCGTTTCCCTTGATATTTTCATAATATCAATCATTGATTGTGATGTAAAGACTTTTTCGATCATAATAAAAGCCGCCTTCATAACGACAAGCGGCTTTTCATTTATATCTATTTGACACCTTCTGTTTCTATGATAAATTTGGTGCTTCCGTTCATTCCTTCCTTGATCCCGGCGAAGGATTTGTATTTCTTGCCAAGCTCTGACATAGTATCGATCCTGGATTTCACAGACTGGATATCGTTATGGAATACATCTGTCAGTTTATCGATACCGGAAGTCTTGAATTCTGACATACCGTCAGCAAGCTGCTGATTGCCGTCGGCCAATGCACTTGCCCCGTCTGCCAACTGTTGATTGCCATCCGCAAGAGCTCCGGCTCCGTCCGCAAGTTTCAGGCTCCCTGCCTCTAAGGTCACGGTTCCGTCCGCTAACTGCTGATTGCCGGATGCAAGAGCACCGGCTCCGTCGGCCAACTTTTGATTGCCTGCCAGTAATGCGCCGGCCCCGTTCGCTAACTGCTGATTGCCATCCGCAAGGACGCCTGCCCCGTCGGCTAATTTCTGATTGCCGGATGCAAGAGTACCGGCTCCGTCGGCCAACTTCTGGTTGCCTGCCGCCAAAGCGCTGGCTCCGTCTGATACTTGCTTTGCTCCATCCGCCAACTGGCTGATTCCCTTGGATAAAGTCGGACCGCTCTGCATAAGCTTCGTTGCCCCTGCCGTTAACTGTCCGCTGGATTGGTTCAAAGCTGTAACGCCAGATGCCAGACCTGCAGCGCCCTCTGATAAACCGGAAGCTCCGGAAGCCACAGAATCAGCTCCGGCACTGATCTGATCAAGCCCTCCCTTAAGACCTACCGTTCCTTTATACAATCCGCAGAAATCTTGTGATAATGTAGCTGTCTGCTGTGCCGCCTGATCCGCCGCGCCGCTGGCGCCTGCTACATGACTGCTTGCTTCGGATATCGCACTGGCCGCACTGGCGATCGCCGCATTGGCCTCTGCCGAATTATCAACGGGTGCTGCCGGTTCTGCATAGATACTGTAAATTGCCGCACGTACTACGTTTTCATCTACAACGTCTCCGTATGCCGCCATAATCGCCTGCACTGCACTTTCCTGGCCGATAATAGCAGGCTGTTCTGCTGACGCCGGTGATACTCCTATATTCTCCAGAATACACTCTGCCTCATATAGACGTTCTGATGCGATTCCAAGTTCATTCTGTGTGCCTGCGTCTGATGCAGTCGTACCTGCCAAGCTTTCATACACAGGCGCGTATCCCTGAACCAACTGATCGGCTCCGCCCTTAGCCTGCTGTACGGCTCCCTGAAGCTTCTTTGCTCCTTCTTCCAGACTGGCTGCTCCGCTGCTTACCTGTGCTGCTCCGCCTTCTAACTGTCCCACTCCCTGCGTATAGCTAGTTACTCCATCTGCCAAAGCATTCATCCCGTCAATCAGTTCTCCGCTCTTGTTATTCAGTTCATTGACTCCGTCTGTCACAGCTTTCGAACCAACTGCAAGCTCCTTAGAGCCATTTGCCGCATCCTTCGCCCCGCTTGCCAGCTCTTTCGCTCCGCTCGCTGCGTCGTTCGCTCCGCTCGCCAGTTCTTTCGCTCCTGCCGCCGCGTCATTCGTCCCGTCCGCCAGTTCCTTCGCTCCATTCGCAGCGTCCTTAGACCCTGCCGCCAGTTCTCTTGCTCCGCTTGCCGCCTGGCTCGCACCGTCCACCAGCTTCTTCACGCCGCTGACCGCTTCTCTGGAGCCATCAGCCAGTTCCCTTGCTCCGCTTGCCGCATCCTTCGAACCGTCTGCAAGTTTCTTCGCCCCGTCTGACGCGTCTTTGGAACCATCCTCAAGCTGTGCGGACGCATCCTCAAGCTCGCTTAAGGAATCCTCAAGACTCTCGAAATCATTGACGTCATTCAGGTTGAAATCATTCATTAATTCCGCGGATACCATGGTAACCGTCGGCCCTACAGAGGCATCCTTTACATCCGCGGTGATCGTCACGCTCTCCGGGATATCCATATCCAGTTCCTCAAGCTTCAAGTTCTCGGTAAGCCCCGGGAATCCAAGCCCTATCACAATATTCTTATCCGCATCCGACATGATCTTGCCGTGATCAATCGTCACATTCCTGTACTCGTCTGTCGGGAGCATCATAGCAGTGACCGTGGTAAACGGTGTGTACATCTCGACCTTTTCCCCGTTAACTTCCACTGTCTCCTTCGCATGATTCGTATAATCAATGTGGATCTCAACCTTGCCGTCTTTCCCCTCAAGGTCTTCTGCATTAATTGCCTTTCCATTCAATTTGTAGGAAATATTCACATCCACCGGCAGCTTCCCATTCGACGTCCCCTGGTAGTAAATGTCATTGCCCTCGGACTGCCATTTCAGGTCCTTGCCGCTCCCTTTGGTGAATGCTTCTTCGCCCTTGATATTCTTAATATCCTTTAAGTCTGAAGTATCCTCTAATTCTCCGTTTTCCGGATTCTTAAGCCACTCCGTAACCGTCGTGCTGTTTACATTGCCTGCGGCATCCGCCTTCACATAGACAGATTCTTCCTTGAAGATGCCGCCCTCGTCTTTGCCGTCTTCTGTATCTGCATCCCCGGCAACCTGACCGCCTGCATTCTCCTGATCCGTAGCCTGACCGTCCGCACTCTCCTGACCTGCTGCCGTCACGGTTCCTTCTTCACTTTCAGATGCCTGATTCCCTTCCAATACCGCACTCGCTGCCTGCGTCAGCATCTCCGTGGTCTCTTCCTCTGCCATCACCACCGTACCGGAAGTCTGATAACTGTATGCTCCAACCACACTTGTCGCCACTGCAACTGCCATTGCCCTTGCTACCACTTTTCTATTTCTGTTCATATATATACCTCCTGATCTCACACAATACCTTAACTGTCTATCTCATACACTTCATATAATATCTACCTGTATCCGCCAGAACCATATACCGGCCATCCGCATGATCCTACTGCATACACTCTGTCATAGAATCAGAACCCGTATGCTTCTCTTTCTTCTTATCCTGCGAACGCTTTGGCAGGAAGCCTCTGCTGGTCTTCACGATCACCCGGTCAAATACCATGAACATGGACGGAAGGATCAGCACGACAACCACCATACTGATGATCGCTCCTCGCGCCATTAAGATACATAAGGAACTGATCATATCAATGTTCGAATACAGCCCCACGCCGACGGTCGCCGCGAAGAAGCTCAGCGCGCTCACCATAATAGACTGTGCAGACGCCTGGTGCGCAATCGTGACCGCGTCGTATTTGCTCCTGCCCTGGCTCCGCTCCCGCTTATATCTGGTCGTCATAAGGATCGCGTAATCCACCGTCGAACCTAACTGAATCGTCCCGATCACGATAGATGCCACGAATGGCAGCGTCGTCCCCGTATAGAACGGAATTCCCATATTGACGAAGATCGCGAATTCTATCACGCCCACCAGGATAAACGGCAGCGATATGGACTGGAACAATATCAATATAATGATAAATATAATTCCGATGGATACCACGCTTACCGTCCTGAAATCCTTATCCGTGATGGTGATAAGATCTGCCGTAAGCGGGCCTTCTCCTACCAGCATGGCTTTCTCGTCGTACTGATCCATGATCTCATTGATCTCGGCGATCTGCTGATTCACCTCATCCGACGCTACCTTATATAGAGAGTTCACCATTACCATCTGGTATTTATCCGTCTTCAGCATACCGGTGACCGACTCCGGAAGCATATCCGAAGGGATCCCCGGACCGACCAGTTTATCCAGTCCAAGCGCCCATTTGACACCGTCCACCTTCTCAATCTTCTTCAGCATCTTTCCCACATCCGATGACGGCACAGAGCTGTCGAGAAGGAGGATGTGCGTCGTATTCATCTCATAATCTTCCTTCAGCTTCTCATTTGCAATAATGCTAGGAAGCTCCTTAGGAAGCGTCTCATCCAGATTGTAGTAGACCCCTGTGTGGTTATTTCCATAAACCGCAGGAAATAACAGTATCAGAAATGCCGCCACATACCAGAGATAACGCTTCGTCACCTTCTGAGACAGCTTCCCGATATCCGGGAGCAGCGGTTTGTGCTTCGTCTTCTCGATCACTTTGTCACAGCACAGAATCATGGACGGCAGAACCGTCACACAGGCGATCACGCCGAACACCACACCCTTCGCCATGACCACTCCGATGTCGAGCCCCAGGGTGAAGCTCATGAAGCACAGTGCGATAAATCCTGCGATCGTCGTGACTGAGCTTCCTACTACCGATGAAAATGTGTGGGAGATCGCATGTGCCATCGCCCGCTTCTTATCTCCGTGATACCGTATCTGCTGCTCTTCATAGCTGTGCATCAGGAATATGGAATAATCCAGCGTCACTCCAAGCTGCAGCACCGCCGCCAGAGCCTTCGTAATATAGGAGATCTCTCCCAGGAAATAATTGCTTCCCAGGTTATATAGTATCGCCATCCCGATACTTAAGAGGAACAGGACCGGCACGAAGAAGGATTCCATCGTGATGCCAAGCACCAGCACCGCCAGCGCTACCGCGATCAGTACATAGAGCGGTGTCTCCTTCTCGGCGAGATTCTTCGTATCTGTCACGATCGCAGACATACCGCTTAAGAAGCACTGCTTCCCTGCCGTCTTCCTGATCGCTTCGATGGCATCCATCGTACCGTCCGCCGAAGTTCCTTCATCGAAGAAGATCGCCATCATCGTACCCGTATCGGAATTGAATACCTCATAGAGTTCATCCGGGAGCATACTCTCCGGAACCGAGATATCCATCACGGAATCATACCACAAGACATTCTCCACATGCTCGATCTTCTCAATGTCTTCCTTAAGCTTCACAACATCCTTGCTCTCCATGCCATCCACGATGAACATGGAGAAGGCTCCCGTTCCGAAATCCTCCACCATAATATCCTGCCCCTTCATGGTCTCGATATCCTTCGGAAGATATGTCAGAACATCATAATTCACTCTGGTATTCACATATCCCAGTACAGAAGGTATCAGCAGCAATACACTGATGATCAATATCACTATCCTGTACTTTACCACTTTCTTCCCAAACTGAACCATAATCACCTGCTCCTTTTCTCTTCAACTACTTTTATGACTATTGGTCATTTCTTACAATATGCACTATACTACAAAAATGACTATCAGTCAATACTTTTTCTAATAATTTTGACTTTTGGTCATTTTTGTCAAAATCACTTGAAAATGCAGACATTTTATGGGTATAATATGTATGATACCGAGGTCAGGGACTCGCTATATTCCAAAGAGAATGAGAGGATTATTATGGGGAAAGTCGATGAAAATAAGAAAAAGAAAAAAGAGACACTATTTAACAGCGCCTACGAACTATTTATTACGAAGGGAATCAATTCTACCGCCATCTCTGATATCGTAGAGAAGGCCGGGGTCGCAAAAGGCACTTTCTATCTGTATTTTAAAGACAAATACGATATCCGCAATAAGCTCATCGCCCACAAGACTCATGAACTGTTCCATGCGGCGAAACTTGCCCTTGACCAGGCGCCGGATCCGGTAACCGGGCTCGACGAACAACTGATCTTCGTTATGAATCATATTATAGATACACTGGTACTCAATATTCCCCTGCTTAACTTCATTTCCAAGAATCTGGTCATGGGGGCCTTGCGCTCCGTACTCCTGACCGGTGAACGCACAGACAATGATTTCTATGAGACATTTCTTGAGATGGTCCGCCAGGACAGCTATGAATATCAGGATGTGGATGTGATGCTATTTACCATCGTAGAACTTGCCGGTTCCGCAGGCTACAACTCCATCCTGTATCAGGAACCGCTTCCCATCGGACAGTACAAGCCCTTCCTGTACCGCTCTGTCCGGCTGATCATCGACAGCCACCGGGTAAAATATTAGAAGGAGGATTCCATGCAGCTATTGTCGCCAACATTAAAAGAACTCAGCCTTCACGGCACCAAATCCTTCCCCTGCGCCATCTATCAGACCCGCTCCTTAGGGAAAGGTCCCCTAATCAAGCATCACTGGCACGACGAGGTGGAGATCTTATACTTTTTCGGCGGGGATTTCCGTCTGGAGATCAATATGGAGCAGTTTTTTGTCCATTCGGAGGCTCTGTATTTCATCAATCCCGGAGAACTGCACAGTATTTATACAGAAGAAGCCGGAAGCCCCGGTGAAGATGCCATTGTATTTTCACTTGGAGCCTTAAGCTTCGACTCCTATGACGCCGCGCAGATGCAGCTGATCCAGCCCATCCAGAACGGGAAGCTTCTGTTCCCTCGCTGCCTTCTGCCTGACCATCCCGGATTCGCCCCCATCCGTGAGGCATTCTCAGAGACCATGCGTTCCTTCGGGCATCCGTTAGATGAGAAGAATCCTCTGGAATACGGCGCCGTCACAGACGATCTGACGAACCAACTGTTCATCAAATCCTACCTTCTGCGCATCCTTGCCATCCTCTCGCATTATCAGCTCTTTACACCTACCGAGAGGAATCTGGACAAACGTGTAGAAAGCCTCAAAAAGGTACTTACTTATATAAGGGAGAATTATAAAGAGAAAATATATATTCAAGACCTGGCCGATCAGGTCCATATGAATGAGCAGTATTTCTGCCGCTTCTTCAAGAAATCCATCGGACGGACACCTATGGAATATATCAACGAATACCGTATCAAGCAGGCCATGCGTCTGCTCGAAGAGACAGACCTGCCCGTCACGGAGGTCTGTTTGGAATGCGGTTATAACAATCTTGGGAATTTCCTCCGTGCATTCAAGAAATACACGGAGACTACCCCGCTGAAGTATCGGATCCAAAAAGTCAATATTTCGTAATTTTTAATCAGAGAAATATAAGACATCACGCCTCTTCGCCGCTATAATAGAATCACAAAGATTATTTTTCAGCGGAGGTTATGACTATGACGAAAAAATGGTGGCAAGACAAAGTGGCTTATCAGATCTATCCGAAGAGCTTCTATGATTCCAACGGGGACGGAATCGGCGACATCCCGGGTATCATCAGCAAACTGGATTACCTTAAGGACTTAGGGATCGACATTATCTGGCTCTCCCCCTGTTACTCTTCCCCACTGGCTGACGAAGGCTATGACATCTCCGATTATTATAATATCGACCCGCGCTTCGGCACGATGGACGATATGGAGCAGTTGATTGCCGAGGCAAAAAAGCGGAATATGTACATCCTGATGGACCTGGTGGTAAACCATTGTTCCGACGAACACGAATGGTTCAAGAAGGCCTGCGAAGATCCGGACGGCAAATACGGCAATTTCTTCTATCTGCGCGATAAGAAGGACGGAGAGCTGCCCACCAACTGGCGCTCTTATTTCGGCGGTCCAGTCTGGGAAGACTTACCGGGAACAGACAAGCAGTATCTACACGTATTTCACAAGAAACAGCCGGACCTGAACTGGGAGAACCCGGAGGTACGGGAAGAGGTCTATAAGAATATCAACTGGTGGCTTGACAAGGGCCTGGGAGGATTCCGTATCGACGCGATCATCAATATCAAGAAGGCACTGCCTTTCAAGAACTATGAGTCCGACCGCGAGGACGGTCTTTGCAGCATCCATTCCATGTTAAAAGAAGCCAGCGGGATCGGCAAATTCTTAGGCGAGATGCGGGACCGTACCTTCAAGAAATACGACGCGTTCTCTGTCGGGGAAGTATTCAATGAAAAACCGGAAGAGATTCCTGATTTTATCGGAGAGAACGGATATTTCTCCAGCATGTTTGATTTCAACGAGACGATCTTCGGAAACAGCGCCAAGGGATGGTACGACGCACGTCCCATCACGCCGGATGACTACAAGAGATGCTGTTTCGAATCACAGGCTAAGATTGGAGAGACCGGTTTCCTCTCCAATATCATCGAGAACCATGATGAACCCCGTGGTGTCAGCCGTTATATCCCGGAAGGCGAGTGCAGCGTACAGAGTAAGAAGATGCTTGCCGCACTGAATTTCATGCTGCGCGGGCTGCCGTTCATCTACCAGGGACAGGAATTGGGAATGGAGAATGTTCCCTTCTCTTCGATCGACGAGATCGACGACATCTCCACCCTGGACGAATACCAGGTTGCCTTAGATGCAGGCCTGACACCAGAAGACGCGCTGAGAGCCGTAGCCAAATTCAGCCGCGACAACGCCAGGACGCCCATGCAGTGGTCAGATGCAGATCACGCAGGCTTTACCACCGGTACGCCATGGCTTAAGGTGAATCCGAATTACACTTCCATCAATGTAAAGGATCAGCTAGATGATCCTGATTCTGTGCGAAGCTTCTACAAGAAATTGATCGCACTGCGCAAAGCGCCGGAATTCAAAGAGACGGTCGTGTACGGTACATTGGAGCCATACCTTGAAGAACAGCATAATCTGATGGCCTACTACCGCAAGGCTGATAAAACTCTTCTGGTGATCGGGAATTACCAGAAGGAAGCACAGGAAGTGAAGCTTCCCGGAACTTACAGGCAAGTATTATTGAACAACTTTCCTGACCTTACAGAAGAATATAATATTCTGAAATTGCACGGATATCAGGTTATTATCTTAGAAATGTGATACAATCATGATACAGGCGGCTCGAAGCCGTGTAGTTCGCCTGCAGAAAAGCATCGCTTTTGAGACACGTAGAATAGAATATAGCAGAAAGGACTTACATTTATGAAAAGAACATGGTGGAAAGAGGCTGTGATCTATCAGATCTACCCTCGCAGTTTTATGGACAGCAACGGAGACGGCATCGGAGATATCAAGGGAATCTCAAGCCGTCTGGATTATCTGAAATACCTGGGGATCGACGTCATCTGGCTCTCCCCTATTTATAAATCACCAAACGACGACAACGGTTACGATATCAGCGATTATCAGGCGATCATGGACGAATTCGGAACCATGGAGGACTTTGACGAGATGCTTACAGAAGCTCATAAGAGAGGGCTTCGCGTAGTCATGGACCTGGTGGTAAACCACACCTCCGACGAACATCCATGGTTTATGGAGAGCCGTAAGTCTAAGGACAATGATTACCGGGACTACTATATCTGGAGGGAAGGCAAAGACAACCAGACACCACCGAACAACTGGGGTTCCTGTTTCGGCGGCTCCGCGTGGCAGTACGATGAAGAGACGGCCATGTACTATCTGCACTTATTCTCTAAGAAGCAGCCGGACCTGAACTGGGATAATCCAAAGGTCCGCGACCAGGTCTTCAACATGATGACCTGGTGGTGCGACAAGGGAATCGACGGTTTCCGCATGGATGTGATCAGTATGATCTCCAAGACGGAAGAGATGCCGGACGGAGAAGTAACGGATTTTTACGGCGATTACTCTCCATACTGCGTACATGGTCCCAACATTCACAGATATTTAAAAGAAATGAACGAAAGAGTATTATCCAAATATGACATTATGACCGTAGGCGAGACTCCCGGCGTTACCACCGAACTAGCTAAGCAGTATGCGGGAGAAGACACGAACGAGCTTAATATGGTATTCCAATTCGAACACGTAGATAACCACGGCAAATATGGCAAATGGGATAATAAGAAATGGCAGCTTACCAAATTAAAAGCCATCTTAAGCCGCTGGCAGATGGATCTGTACGGCAAAGCATGGAACAGCTTATTCTGGGATAACCACGATCAGCCAAGAGCTGTATCCCGCTTTGGCGATGACAGGCCCGAGTACCGGGAAGCTTCCGCCAAGATGCTTGCCACCTGCCTCCATATGATGCAGGGCTCCCCTTATATCTATCAGGGCGAAGAGCTTGGCATGACAAACTATCCGTTCCAGAGCCCGGATGATTTCCGTGACATCGAGAGCATCAACGCCTACAAAGAATGGTGCTTAAGCGGACAGGTTTCTCATGAAGACTTCTGGCCATGTATCATTTTCAGAAGCCGTGACAATGCCAGGACACCGGTACAGTGGGATGACAGCGAACAGGCCGGTTTCACCACCGGTACCCCGTGGATCGCAGTCAATCCGAATTACAAAGAGATCAACGCCAAGGCCGAGACCAAAGACCCGGACTCTGTGTTCCATTATTATAAGAAGCTGATCGCTCTGAGGAAAGAGAATCCGATCATGGTATATGGCAAATACGAGCCTCTGATGGAAGACAGCGAAGAATTATTCGTCTACACCAGGACATTGGATGAACAGAAACTCTTAGTAGTCACAAACTTCACCGACCAGGATACCGCATTTACCATACCGGAAGAATTCACAGGCGCTCCCTGCCTGATCTCTAATATGGAAAATGATTACGGCGAGAGCAATATTATAATAAAACCTTATGAAGCTTTTGTGCTAATAAGATAAATATATGATATGATAGATCTGTCTGATAAGCAGCTAATTAGAAACCGAACAGCTTCTCTGAGTTGTTATGCTAATTATCAGATGACAACATATCAATCAGGCAATCAACGCCAAATGTTCCAAACAGATACGGACATTGGGCTTATTGCACGTCTAAGAACACACAAGGAGAAACAACATGAAAGCAGCCGTATATTTAGGAAAAGAAACTATCGAAACCCGTGAACTGGAGATTCCTTCTCTCAAAGACGGAGAGATCCTCATCAAGGTAATGGCATGCGGCATCTGCGGCACAGATGTCCACATCTTCCACGGATCTCCCGGCGCCACAGAAGCTACCATACCCGTAGTTCTCGGACACGAATTCTCCGGGGAAGTCGTTGAATGCGCACCCGGAACCTCCCGGATCAAGGTCGGGGACAAGGTAACCGTCGACCCCAACATGTACTGCGGGAACTGTGACTACTGCCTGAACGGCAAGAAGAATTACTGTCCGTCCATGAGCGCCGTCGGTGTTAATCAGAACGGAGGTTTCGAAGCCTACTGTGCCGTACCGGAGAAACAGGCGATCCTGCTGTCACCGGATGTAGATTATGAAGAAGCAGCCATGGCAGAGCCGGTTGCCTGCTGCCTGCGCGGCATCGACAATATCGGCATTACCCAGGGTGATACGGTCTGCATCGTCGGCGGAGGAGCCATCGGACAGATCATGGCACAGCTTGCAAGGATCAGCGGCGCCTCCAAGGTCGTTGTCAGCGAGCCTGTAGAGATGAGAAGAGATCTTGCCATCTCCTTAGGCGCCGACGCGGCCGTCGACCCTGTGGCAGGCGACCTTAAGGAACAGCTTCAGTCAACCATCGGGAAAGACTATGCCGACGTCGTTATCGAATGTGTCGGCAGGCCGGTCGCCGTCGGGCAGGCTGTCCATATCGCCGGAAAGGGCGGCAAGATCCTGCTCTTTAGCGTACCGAATCCTAATGATACCTTCGAACTGCCGTTGATCGATGTATTCCAGAAGGAACTTACTATCAAGGGATCCTTCGTTAATCCGGATACACAGTACCGCGCAGCCAGCCTAATCAGCGAGAAACGCCTGAACTTAAAGCCGCTGATCACACACCGGTATCCGACAGAACAGTTGGAAGAAGCTATCAAGAAGCAGATGGCGAACGATTCCGTGAAGGTAGTCGTACTGCCGCAGAACTGATCAACTAGAAACGTAATAATCAGTTGGGGACGTAGTAAAATGCAACTTTACTACGTCCCCAACTGCGAAATGCGGTGTACCTGATGACCATATCGGGCTACCTAATTATACTCAATCTTCACGATACTGCCGGTCTTCCAGGCCTGTGTCGTGGCAAATCCAATCTGTGTAGACTTCGTCCCATCATATACCGTGACTTCCGGTTTCTTCCCGTCAGCGACACAATCGACAAATTCCTGCATCTCCAGCAAATAGGCTTCTGCGAATCTCTCCGGGAAACCGCTGACACACTCTGTCACCGCACCATTCTTATCATAGATCATACACAGATTCTTTTCCGGTACCGGACTGATCCGAAGCGACCCTTCCGTCCCGATGATCTCCGTCTCTATATGGTAGCCATGGGCCGCCGTTCGCCCTACATGGATGATTCCAAGCGCGCCGTTGGCACATTTGTACATAGCTGCTCCCGTCTCGTCGTCTCCCGCTTCCACGAATTCAGGATGCTTAAAAGTAGCTCCCGCCGCGTACACTTCTACCGGATCGGAGCCTAAGAACCAGCGCATCAGATCTATATCATGGATCGCCATATCTATGAAGATACCGCCGCTTGTCGCCGCAAACCGGATCGCACCTTCCACCAAAGCCTCCGGATCTATCCCCGCAGCCTTCACCATGTAAGGAGTCCCGATCACTCCTTCCTCGATCTTCTTCTTCGCATAAGCATAAGACGGATCGTAACGGCGCATGAAGCCTAAGAAAAAGACGGACTCCGGATGCCGCTCAACCGCAGCTTCGGCAAGCCTGCACTCCTCTACCGTAACTCCCAGCGGCTTGTCGGTAAATACATGCTTTCCCGCATCCAACGCCGCGGCGATCTGCCAGCAGTGCTCGCCGCTCGTGGTAACGATCGCGACCGCGTCAATATCCGCCCGTGCCAGCATCTCCCTGTAATCCTCGTAAACATCCGTAACGCCCAATTCCTCCCTGGCATATTCCAGTTCAGCCGGTACGATGGAACATGCCGCCGTCAATTCTGCATTAGGGATCTTGAACGCAAGATTGCGCGCATGTACCTTCCTAATCTCCCAAGACCTGCAATACCTACCTTTACTTTTCTCATGATGTATGTCCTCCGTGTAAACTTTTCGAATTATATAATCACACTTGCTGCTATTTTGCCTCATATTTGACAATACTGCATGTATGCCTTCTCTTGCCGGAAGGAGCATTTTTCTCGTAATTAATCCCAACTAGTAAAATATCTGTTCCAAAACGCTCCGCAACATTCGCATACTTCTTATTCAAAATCTGATCAATGGCCCCTTGAGCAGATTTATTCCATTTTAATTCTATGACCAAGGTTGGCCAGTCCGAATCGTGATGCGGAAAATAAACCACATCCGCAAAGCCCTCACCGCCGGGAAGTTCCTCAAACTGCACATAATGATCCCGATATGTGTAATACGCCAGCTTGATTACACTCCGCAGGCTATCTTCCTTGTTGTAGTGTAAAGGTGCGGTTTCTTCCAAATGGATCTTCTCAATCTGTGCGGCAACTGCGTCCGCTTTCTCATGTATGGTATCCAGAAACAGTTGATCGCTTTCTTCTAAACGTTTCATCGTAGCTTCATGCTTTACTTCCCGGACAGCCTTCTGGAATTCCAGCTTGATCTCCTCATTCGGAATCCTGACCGTCTGATTCTCGGAGTCATATGCCAGATAACCAAGATGAATCATCAAGGTCAAAACATCATCTCTTCCTCTAAAAGTTGTAAGATCATTGGCAAACCCGGTAATGCTGACTTTTACCGCAACACCGCCAATCAACTCGGCGATAGTCCTTGTAAGATCCTTATATCCCCGGCTGATATAATCCATCAATCCTTCTGCCGCTGAGGTTTCCGTCCAGTAAGAATCAAAATCATCATAGCGGATTGACTTCATTACAGAGTTTGGATTGTACACAGATCCGACATTCTTGAACGCATATCCGTCATACCAATGCTTCATGGTCTTAAAATCAACTCCGTTTTCTTCGCATAGACAGTGAACCTCATCCTCAGTGAAACCAACATATTTGCCGAAAAACAATGGTTTGACCATGGAATATTCTTCGAATTCAGAGATTGCCGACTGGGAACCGTCCTTCTTGATTGGAAGAATCCCCGTCATATAGGCAGCCGCCACAACCTTTGGGGTGAATTGGCCATTCTTAAACCACCCCCTGAGGAAGGTCAGGAATTTTTTCTGCGCCTCAGGATCGTCTTTCGCCTCCCGGATCACCGCATCCCATTCATCGATTATGAACACAAACCGCTTTCCATCCGGCTGCCCGACGATACGCAGAAGATTATTGTTCAGACTATCTCCATTCTGAACCTGGAATCCACACTCTGCCAGATCCTTTAGAATCGCCTCCTGAATCATGCCGGGAACATCCCGAATTGAACGATTCTGCATCTGGGCATCAGCTGTAAAAGCTGTGATGTCCAGATAGATTACGCTGTACTTGTTCAAGTGATTCCTATAATCCGATGTCCCTGCAATCTTCTTATCAGCAAACAACTCATGAGAATTACAAGAACAATCGTAATATGCTGCGAGCATTTTCGCGGCATACGATTTGCCAAAACGCCGCGGTCTGCTGACACAAGTGAGCTTGTCCTTTTTCCCGACCGTCCGATTGATCTGTTCGATCAACATCGTCTTATCCACATAATCCTGATCATTGATTTCGGCAAAACCGCTATTTCCAGGATTCACATATATACCCATTTCCTGTCTCCCTTCAATTACTCTTCCTCTAAATCCTCTCTATCTTACAGGTATGCACCTTTGTCTTCTCATCATAATTAATTCCAACAAGTAGTATATTACTGACAAATGGTTTCAATGCGGCAGTATATTTCTTATTCTTAATCTGCGCAATGGCGCCACCTGACGTCTTATTCCATTGCAGTTCAATGACCATTGCCGGAAGCCCGGATGACAAAACCGGGATAAAAACAACATCCACTATTCCCTTGCCCGACGGCATCTCTTCTATCCTTACATACCGTCCGAACGCAGCAATATATGCATACTTTACAACAGCCCTTAATGCCTGTTCATTGTTATAATACTGCGGTGCATACTGCTCTCCTCTGATTTCCTCCAGAGCAGCCGCTACATCGTCACTATTCCCTGCAATCGTATCGTCCAGCAACCTTTGCGAACGTCTGATAAGTGTTATCCATCCTGTATTTACCTTCTTCTGAGAGAGAAATTGTCTGAACTCCATTCGAACCTCTTCGTTCGGTATCTGAACAAGCTGTTCCTCCTCATGATAAGTCAGATACCCCAAGTGGATCAGTAATGTGAGTACATCATCTGCACTTTCAAATGTCTCAAAGTCATTCTGAAACCCATCAGCACTAACTTGAATCTTTTCTCCGGCAATCAAACGGGCAACCGTAGCCTGCAAACCTTCAAAATCCATGTTAATATAGTTCTTCAATGATTCCGCTGCTGATGTTTTTCTCCAATAAAATCGGCATTTTCTCAATTTTAAAGCATTCATAACAGAATATGGATTGTACACAGCCCCAACTTCAGGAAAGTCATACCCGTTATACCATGCCTTGATCTCCTCATAGTCCATGCCTTTTTCCGCACATCGATCTACAACTTCTTCCGTAAATCCCACATATTCCGCAAAATTAAATGGGGCGAGCATAGTGAACTCATCAAATTCAGAAATAGCCGATTGCTTCCCGTCCTTTTTAATCGGCAGGATTCCTGTCATGTAAGCTGCCGCAACGACCTTCGGTGTAAAATTCCCGTTCTTGAACCACTCTCGCAGCAAATCCATGTATCTTTTCTGTGCGGTCTCATCATCTTTCACTTCACGGATCACTACATCCCATTCATCAATACTGAACCACTACCGGCTAAAGCCGGTAGGTTCGATTTGCTGCTAAAGCAGCCTGAAGTTGTCCGTGCTCTTCTTTATGCTTTTGTACTTTAATTTTATCCAATCTCGAAGTTATCTGATTTGTTTTTCTCCTGCAAATCCTGGTTTTTGATATACTCTCTGATGATTTCATCCGTCACATTTCCACTACTTGCCACAAAATATCCTCTTGCCCACAAATGCTGTCCCCAGAATTGCTTATTCAAATCCTTATATTCCATTTGCAACTTTCTGGATGTATTCCCTTTGATATATTGTACCAATTTGCTTGCAGACAAGTGCGGTGGAGCAGATACCAGCATATGGATATGGTCTGCTCCTACATGCCCTGCCAAAATTTCCACATCATTACTTTGACAGATGATTCGGATCAGTTCTCTTGTCCGTATTGCTATCTTCCCTGTAATCACAGGTTTCCTGTACTTTGTAATCCACACCAAATGATACTTAATGTCATACGTACAATGTGACGATTTTCTATAATGCTGCATATTCTTCACCTCAAGTTTAGTATCTCTATTTTTTCCCTTTTCTAAACTTGAAGATATAGGGTTGACCTAAAGGTTTCGCCTTAAGGCGAGGGTTTTAACCCCATTATACAGACAATAAAAATAAAAGGCTTCCCACCACTCTTTTCAACTAAACAAATCAGCAGATCAGTCAGGTTCTTCCCCTCCGGCAGCCCCGGATTTATAGACAGAAGTTCATCCTGCAGAGCATTGACAATCATATTGGGAACTTCCTGCAGAGAAATCCCTTGTCTGCGTGCTGATGACACAAAGCTTGTTATTTCCAGATAGATTACGTTATATTGATTCAGATATGCAGAATACGACTTCGAATGCGAGATCATCTTATTATCAAATAGTTCATGAGAATCACAGGAACGATCATAATAAGCTGCCAACATCTTCGCCGCATAGGATTTGCCAAAGCGGCGGGGCCTGCTGATACAGAGCAGGTTGTCAGACCCGTCTATTCTCTGGTTGACCAACTTGATAAGACCTGTCTTATCAACGTATTCACCTCTGCATATCTGTTCAAACCCACTGTTCCCCGGGTTAAGGTAAATCCCCATTAGCAGACCTCCTTCCTAGTATTAGTTGATGCGATGCAATATCGGATTGTATACCCATTCGGGCATCCCGTGATGCATGCCCCTGCCGGGGCGGGCGGACTGTCGTCCGGTAAAGTATGTTATCACAACTGATACTCCCTGTACATTTCCTCACGTAATTTCGTATCATTGGCCACCTTGATGATCATATCCTCTTTCCCCTCATCTGTAAGAGAAATAATCAGTCGGCTGTACCGCTGCGCTTCTTCTCCTCTTCCTTCTTCTCTTCCTTCCTCTTTCCCTAAATCCACTAACATCTGCCCTAATTTCGTCATTCGGATTTCCTCCTTGATCTCTTCCATCTCCACCCGGCTTAAAAACTTATCTGCCATAACAAACACCATCGCCTCAATCTTCGCTTTATCTTCCGTATTCATTCCTTCCACTTTCCTGGTAATGTCAAATGCCGATTTTACACGGTCCTTCTGGGACATTGCCCCGTCCATCAACAGACACAAAGACAACGGAAGCAAATCCTCTCTGGTTAACGACTCCCCCCTATCTACTTTCTGCCGAAGATCCGAGATCACCCGGCAGAGAAACATCCGTAAGAATACTTGCTGAAATTCACCTAATCGTAACAATCTCGTTATAGTTCTACTATAACAAAAAATAGTAATGCAAACAATAGTATAAACTTAATTCAGGTTATTTTTCGATTATTTTCACAATACTTGCTTAGCCATGGAAATCTCCCGGAAATCGGGTATGACTGTTTAGAAATTTAAGAAATATAAATCGACTTAAAATGATAGATTAAATCTGGAATTATGACAATTTCTGTGAAATATAGTCTAAAGCATAAGGTCGGGGATGTCAAGAAAAACTTTTCTTGACATCCCCGACTGTTTTGATGACATTTTATTACAATTCACTCTTTACAAAGGCCGATCATCATACCACTCATCCAACAGTTCATATGACAACTCGCCTTCTTCCTCCATAATGATCTTCTTTTCCACCAACTGCTCCCCAAGTTCATTATGAAAAACGCACGGTCACAAGCAATCTCCAAATTCCTGACGCTTGTTTCTCAATAGCACTACCAAAATATTGCATTGTTTCACCTGTTTCTGGATTATTAATCTGCAATGAACAGTATTTTATTCCTATTACAATATTTAAGGAAAAAACAAAAATTAGAAATTCAATTAAAATACATATAATCTGTAAAGCATTTCCTTTTACTTTTTCTACAATTGTATTGTTAGATTTATTAGTCCATTTTATCGGAATAATTGTTATAAGAGCGCACAGAATCGGCACCAATATAGATACCACCATTGGATTCAAAGCAGTTACTGCTTTATTAAAAAAATAAAACTTCGTAAAAAACGAAACATTAATAATCACCAAGCTAAAAAACAACAGCATTGTCATTATAAGTAGCGGTATATATGGCTTAGCTTTCGATATATTTATCGGATTCATCCATACAAACCGACATTTACTTCCACATTCAGCACATTTTTTATCAAAATGATTTTTATAGTCATCTCTGCTGTAGACATGAATTTTTTTACACTTGCCACACTTAACAATTATGTGATTATCATCCCCTCCCAAATAACGCATCATTTCTATCTCTCCTTTGTTACTTTTCACACCCACGCCAGTAATAGGCTTTTTAGAAAGTATTGGTAAATGTGCTGAAATTGAAAAAATTTTTATCTACAGTAAATGATACGTTTGAGGACAAAATGTTAATAATATTTTGTCCTCAGGTATTTCTTGTGGATAACATTTTCTCCTTTCTACTACAATATATTTATGGTTAATCTCCCTTACAGCCAGTAAGGAATTACCCATCTTGTTGCTTAAGCTGTTAGAATGTAGAGAGCAATCGGTATATCGGATCCTTTCTTGGACTTCGCGTCCGTAAAACAGTCTGATAACCAGCTCCTCATTCGCAGCATTCGTTTTATGCAGGTTGAACCACCCACAAAGGTGCGTCCGCGTCACACCACAGTAGATTGAATAGGCAATGAGTAAAACTGGTCCTTACCATTGCTTACAAAAGAAGGAGTGACATAACATATGAATATGAACGCTATCGGTATTGATGTTTCCAAACGTAAAAGCATGGTTGCCATCCTCCGCCCAGGCGGTGAAGTCGTGGCCAAACCTTTTGAAGTATCTCATTTATCCAAGGATCTCCGATCATTGATTCATCGGATCAGATCCCTTGATGGAGAATCACGTATCGTCATGGAGTGTACCGGACATTACTATAAGACCATTGCCCATGAGCTTGTCTCTGCCGGTCTGTTTGTTAGCGCTGTAAATCCACAGCTTATACGTCATTATCAGGACGAAGACAACTCCCTGCGGAAAGTAAAGTCCGACAAAGCAGATTCCCTTAAAATCGCACGCTATACACTTGACAGATGGTCAAAATTGAAACAATATGGTCTTATGGATGAATTACGCAATCAAATCACGGCCATCGGCTCAACCACCAGCTCTGCTGGTGGCCTGGATAAGCCCCTCCGGGGCCTGTTGTGTTTCCGCCTAAAGGCGGTCTGACAAACCCTGTTCATTATGTTACTGGTGGCCGCTTAAAAGCGGCTCTGTTGTACTTACTTTGAGGGCTCTCCTTCCAGTCGATCCCTCTCATACTGCTCTTTGATATACTTTGTTATCGTTTCTTCATTTACATTACCGACTGTCTCGCAATAATACCCTCTTGCCCAGAAGTGACGGTTATACCGGTCTCTATACTCCGGATGTCTGTCGAAAAGCATAAGGCTACTCTTCCCCTTAATCCTACCCACTACCTTCGACACGCTCTCCTTGGGCGGAATCGACACGTACATATGCACATGATCCGGCAGCGTTGCTGCCTTGATAATTGTGACTCCTTCCATCTTGCATACCTTGCTAATGGCTTCGCCTACCTCTTTTCTCAAATCCCCAAACATCACTTTCCTACGATATTTCGGGATAAATACTATGTGATACGTGCAATTATAGCGACTATGTGATAAACTTTGAGTGTCCATGAATATACCTCCGTTGTGTTTTGTGCGGTTTGCCAGACCTGCACCTATTATACAACGGGGGATATTCTGGTACTCTGTTTATCGCCACTTGCGTCTGCTAGTCTCCCCAGCTCTGCTGGGGGATTTAGAATGTTTCATTAAAGACCATGAACCGCCAGTTTGGCTTCTACATGAAGCACAAGACTGCCATGAAAAACAATCTGATCGGCCTTCTTGACCAAACTTATCCCGGTGTAAACACCTATTTTAACAGCCCCGCCCGCGAAGACGGAAGCCAGAAATGGGTTGACTTTGCGGACTGCTACTGGCATGCAGACTGTGTCCGTAAGATATCTGTGGACGCTTTTGTTGACCACTATCAGAAGTGGTGTCACCGCAAGAAGTACAACTTCAGCAAAACAAAAGCTGAAGAAATCTATGAAACAGCCCAGGAACTGGTTTCTGTACTTCCAAAAGATGTCTTTACCAAACGTATCATCAAACAGGCGGTTGAGCAGTTAAATACTGCATCCCGAACTGTTGAACAGCTCCGTTCCCTAATGAACGAAACCGCAGCCCAACTTCCAGAATACTCTGTCGTTATGGCGATGAAAGGCGTAGGCCCCTCCTTGGGTCCACAGCTAATAGCGGAAATCGGAGATGTGTCACGCTTTACCCATCGGAACGCTATTACCGCATTTGCCGGTGTTGACCCAGGTGTAAATGAATCCGGGGATTACTCTCAAAAAAGTGTCCATGCATCAAAACATGGTTCTCCCGCGCTCCGTAAGACCCTATTTCAGGTCATGGACGTTCTAATTAAGACCAAGCCACAAGATGACCCCGTGTATTTGTTCATGGATAAGAAACGTGCGCAAGGCAAAGCTTACTATGTCTACATGATAGCCGGGGCAAATAAATTTCTCCGGATTTATTACCCCTAAAGTAGGATAATACGTACTAAAAACCTTTTTCAATTGGTCATAACACCCTTTGAACCTTAAAAAAGTGCCGATTTTACGCCATTTTTGCTTGATTTTATTTGAGTGTGCATTATAATGATGATAGATATAAATATACACTCAAATAAAGGAGATTGTTATGCCAGCAAAACCATCAGGTACGATCAAAACATCACGTGTAAATGTTAAGCAGAAGAACGGTGATATCTACGTTATGGAGCGTCAGACCTTGTATGACCCGGTTAAAAAATATAACAAAGTTGTGAGCAGTAAGCTCATCGCTAAAATTCCGAAAGGCGAAAAAATTCAGGTGCCTACACGCCCAAAAAGACCTAATGGAAGCAAACTCCCAATAAAACCACAGAAAGTATCTGCTTCCAGAAAACGTGTTGGAATGATGGATATCATAGGACATATAGGATTTATTTCCGGTATTGATGCAGCTATATATGCATCCACAGATATCGGGACCGCCCAGAAGATCATTTCCCTCGCAAGATATCTTCTGGCAACAAATGGACAAACACTCCCGGGAATACAGACCTGGCAGTATACCCATCCGCTTCCCTATGTGAACGGCATATCAGAGGATGTATACCATGCCCTGTTCCATGACATCGGGCTGGATGAATCGCTGCAGCAAAATTTCTTTCACGAGCGCTGTGCATTGCTTGGGGACCATGGAGCGATTGCTTATGATTCCACCACCATATCGACTTACTCCGGACAGCAGCCGGAAGCACGGTACGGATACAACAAAGCAAAAGACGGACTGAAGACGGTCAAACTGCTTACGCTGTATTCTATTGAAAGCAGACAGCCGGTCGCATTTACCAAACAGCCGGGCAACCTGCCTGATGTGTCGTCAATCGAAAACGCATTAAAACAACTTTCTGTCCTTGGCGTGGATCATGCCGAGATCGTAACAGATAACGGTTACTACTCAGAGTCTAACCTTTCTGAGATGCTCCAAAAAGGATTCGGGTTTGTCACGCTGGCAAAAACAAACATCAAATGGATCCGGCCGGAAATAGAAGCACGTATAGAGGAACTTTCTTCTATATACAGTGTATGTCCGTTTGACCCCACAACCCATGGTGTTACAGTTATGTTAATGCATGATTTTGACAAGGTGCGCAAGTATGCCAGCCACAAAAGCGGCGCTGAAAAGGGCGCTGTTGAAAGATTCAAAAGACGGGTGTATCTTCACATTTATTTTAATGCTTCACGGCAGGCGGAAGACCGGATTGAATTTGAAACAGACCTTATGGAATTAAAGTCAATGATAGAAGACGGCATACCTGTAGATGAGCTTTCCAGGAGTGCGCAGGAGAAGGTAAAAAAGTATATGTCGATAAGCACCTGGGGAAAGAAGACAACCGTTCGTTTTAAGGACAAGGAATGTCAGGAGGCATACAAATATCATGGCTATTTCACCCTGGTCTCCAACCGGGAGAAAGACTGTTTTGAATGCTTAAGGATCTACCGGAAAAGGGAGACCATCGAAGCTTGTTTTGAAGCGGAAAAGCAACATGCGGATGGAAGCCGTATCCGTGTTTGGAGTCCAGATACTTTGCGGGGCAGAATGTTTGTACAATTCGTATCGCTGTGTTATTACGAGTATTTCAGTGATCAGCTACGTAAGATTAAGCCTACTCTGGGCAAACAGAATAAGGATGGTATCAGAACAAAAGAGACGGTTGACCTTGAAGAGAAACTGTTAAGATGGATGGAGAATACGCCGGTTTATCTTCAGCTGCAATGGTTTGACACTGTGGAAGAGGTAAAGGTATCGTCCGAACTGCGTAACAAACGATGGAACACGGAGATTACCGCGCGGGATGCTCTATATCTTGAGAAATTGGGGATGTCTACGCACTAAATTTTTTTAGTGTGTATTATACGACTTTTGGGTTATTACGGAAGAGTCAAAGAATATTTGGCTTCCCTTCCACAATAGCAGAAATTACATAACTCTAGCAATTCACAAAACCAGCGTTCTACGGTGGTCTGGTTGTTGTACGCATTTTTCCTACATAAAATTTTTTCAAAAAATATTCAATTTTCTATTGACTTTTTATTTGCAGGCTGTTTTTCGTCTTAAAATCCCCTTCTCACATCTTTTTCTGCGTGGTTTGATATCCATTTGTCTTGAAAAATCAACGATTTATCCCTGGCAAAATGACGAATACCAGATTTCCTTCATTCGCTTTTTTTCCAGATTTCTGCTATACTTTTTTTATTACAAGTGCGGAGGCAGCAATGAGTAAAGAAACATCACTTATAAAAAAATATGAATTACAGATCTCTAAATTGGAGAATGCTCTTAAAGAAGCAGAAAATGTAATCCGAATCCAGGAAAAATGCATTCGGACTTCGGAAGAGCTTCTTGAACAGAAAGAAGAATATATTTCCATGCTGACATTACAACTGGAAGAGACAATAGAATTAAGCAGAACGATGGCACAGGTATTAGATTCCCGCCCCTAATTCATCAAAGGAGAGTACAGATGAATCCATTTGAATATACAAGTGCATTACAGTACAAAGTGAAATCACTGGCACAGCAGATCGCCGAATTTAAATCCGGCGAGAGATACCGGAAATTAGAAGAAGAATATAAGAGCATTATTCGGAAACTTGAAAAAAATATCCGGGAATTAAAACAAGAATTAGCACAGGCACGTAAGGAGATCCGGTCTGTCCGGAATCAATGGATGGAAGCAAATGATGCTCTTTACCACGAATGTCAGAAAGAACTTGACAGGAAGGACCGTCTCATTGCAAAGCTCAAAAAAGAGAATCTGGAAGTTGTTCGCCAGAGAGATGAAGCATTAGATAAATGCCGTGATATAAGACAGGAATTCTACAGGGTAGGGGCTGAACTGGAGGAAGAAAAAGGCCTGAACCAAAAACTGACTGCGCAGGTCAATATGGATTTTGAGAATTCATCCATCCCCTCTTCCCAGCAGAAACCCGGCAGGAAAAAAATCCCGAACAGCCGGGTAAAAACTGACCGGAAACCAGGCGGACAGCCAGGCCATGCCGGACACCGCAGGAAGCTCCATGCCGTAACAGAGACACATGAAATCCCTGCGCCTGCAAAATACCTGGATAAAGAGAATTATTATGAGACAGGAAAAATCATTCGGAAACAGAAAGTGGTCATCCAGATGTCTGTAGCGGTCATGGAATATACGACAAAGGAATACCGTGACAAAAGAACCGGAGCCCGTGTACATGCTCCATTTCCAGAAGGATATATCAATGAAGTGAACTATGACGGGACGGTGAAGGCACTTGCCTTTCTCCTGAGCAATGAATGCAACGTATCCCATGGAAAAATAAGAAAGCTAATCTCAGAATTGACAAAAGGCGAGATCGAACTGTCCGACGGCATGATCAATGGTCTTACCAGGGAATTTTCAGAGAAAACAGCGGAAGAGAAAAAAGAGATTATAAAGAAACTAATGCAGTCTCCGGTCATGAATGCAGATTTTACAAACGCATCTGTAAATGGGCACAGTGCGCAGGTCCTTATACTTGCATCCCCGATCGCAGATGTGGCACTTTATATAGGCAGGGAGAAAAAAGGGCATAAAGGAATAGAAGGAACGCCGCTTGAGAATTATGTTGGGATTGTCTTGCATGACCATGACAAGACATTTTACCGTTATGGAACAAAACATCAGGAGTGTACCCAGCATGACTGCCGCTATCTGATCGGCAGCGAGCAGAATGAGCCGCAGCTGGAATGGAACAAGGAGATGCACGGATTGTTCCAGGAGATGCTGCATTACCGAAATGGGTTGGGGGAGAAAGAACTTGATCCGATAATTGTTGAGGGATTCGAGAAAAGGTATGATGAAATCCTGAACAAGGCGGAGAAAGAATATCAGGATGAGCCGCCAACTGAGTATTATAGGGAAGGGTATAATCTATTTCTCCGGTTAAGGGAATATAAAGAAAGTGAATTATTGTTCCTGCATGACAAACGGGTTCCAGCCAATAATTCCCTATGTGAAAGATTGGCAAGAGTCTACAAACGAAAACAGAAGCAGGCAATTACTCTGCGGAGCCAAGAAAGTTTAAACGATATTTGTAATGGCTTAAGCATAGTCTATTTGTTACGCTCACAAAATGTAGATGTATATCAGAAGATATCAGAAATATATGAACGGAAACGCCCGCCCAAAATAAAACAGGAAAAGGTTGTTGCTAAAGCTTAACGCCAAAGCAGCAACCTTTTCTTTATTTTGCAGATGGCGTGGGTGTGAAAAGTAACGATTTATCTACAGAACCCTAATTCCTTCAACCTTATTATTCACAATTTTCAAAAAATACCTAAAATATAAGGAATTCCATTCCTTTTTACTGTACTGTATAGATATATTGTATAAATCTCTGCAAGAATTCCATATCCCGGAATATCTCTGTTCTGTCGGAGAGTATGCGGAAGAAGCGATCTGCCTTGAAAAAAGCGGATCAGATTGGACCGTCTACAGCGGAGAACGGGGACAAAACACAATCTTAAGCCCCATGCTGATTGCAGAAACGCTTGTCTGGATGTTCTGTCCAGAATCACCGAAACTACTGATGAGGAAAAAAGAATTCGCCAATTTTTTGATTATTTTATCGTTCCATCCACGGGAACTGAAGAACAATTATGTACTAACTCGTTGCTTCGCGTAAAACAAGAGGTTGCCGGAAACATATAAGAATTCCCCGGCTCCCCCTTATATGTCAAGAATATTTTCCGGATCCCCCCTCTTATTGTGTTACCATTCACAGCCATTTTAATTTCTGATGTTTAATGAATTCCCATTGTGGCTTTTTTATTGGCATAATGCACTGTTTTTGGTGGTTTTATTTATTAATAAATATAGCCACTACATATTGACTTTTTGTAGTGGTTGTAATATAATATATATAGCCACTATTGAAAGGAGAAACCGTTATGCCTACTATTGTTAAACACTTCGATAAAAAATCAGGAAAGACCCGGGTTTACGAATCTACTCCCCACTATGACCCTGTTACCAAGCAATCAAGACCGAAGAGGAAATATCTTGGTACCCTCGATCCCGAAACAAAGGAATTGATCCCATCTTCCGGTCGCAGGGGCAGAACAGCATCTTCGAAAAATGTTACCACCACGGAAGAAGATACTGCTTCTGCAAGGAACAGAGATTTTCAAAAAATCATTTCCGAGAAAGAAACAGAAATCGCCTCTTTACAGTCTGAGGTGAAAACCCTAAAAGCTACTATCAGGGCATATGAAAAAGTATGCACTTCCATCTCCAATACTTTAAGAAAGGCCCCTGTGATCTATGATTAAATATACCGGAACTCCCGCCGCAGTTCAGGCAGGAAGAAAGGCGGACAGCCTGGACATCCCAAAGCAGCCCTTGAAGCGCCGGAGGAATCTGAGATCACAGATACCGTTGGGCACCCATTACAGGACGATGAATGCTGTCCAAAATGCGGGCTTACAGACTGCGCCCCAACCGGCGAGTCCGAAGTTAAATTTGAATACGATGTACGCATTAAAGTCGTTAAGATCAAACACGAATTCTTTTATTACGAATGCAGCAACTGCGGCACTGTATTCCGGTCACAGATACCCCCAAACCTCAAGGAGAAGGTTCAGTATGGCAGCGGATTGCAGGCTTTTGCTTTATCACTCACAAATACCGTCAATGCCGCTATGAACAAAGCATCCATGTTTCTTGCCGGAATCACCGGCGGTGAATTAATGCCCTGTGAGGGATACATTGCGAAACTCCAGGCCCGTGCCGCAAATGGGCTCCGCCAGTTTCGCCAGGATCTGAAGCTTGTCCTGATCACAAGAAAGATCGTTTACTGGGACGACACGGTCATCTTCATTCTTGCGCAAAGAGCATGTTTCCGATTTTATGGAGACGAGTCTATTGCCTACTATACAGCGCATGCACACAAAGACATGGAAAGCCTTGATGACGACAATGTACTGAATCTCCTGACATCGGATACCAAAACCATGCACGACCATAACACCGTAAACTACAATGAAAAGTACAGCTTTGAGAATATCGAGTGTAATCAGCATCTTCAGCGTGACTGCCAGAAGAATACGGATGATACCTGCCATCAATGGTCTGATGATCTGAAAAAGCATATCAGCGCAACCATCAAGGATCGCAATGATGCCATAGCCCGGGGCGAGGGTTCTTTCAGCGAAGCCTGCATAAACGAGTTTCATCATAAAATAGATGAATACCTTAAAAACGGATGGAGTGAAAATGAGTCTGATCCAAACAACTACGGGGCATCCTTTGAGCGGACTCTGCTTACCAGAATTGCCCAATACCGCAGAAACTATTTCCTGTGGGTTGAGGATTTCAGTCTGCCGACCACCAATAATCTCAGTGAACGCGGGCTTCGAGGTGTAAAATCCCACATGAAAATATCGGGACAGTTTGAATCAGAGACAGCGGCCGATAACCATGCGCTCAACCGAACATACATCGAAACCTGCCGTCGTAATGGCATCAATGAAATCGAAGCGTTGCAACGATTATGCGAAGGGAATCCTTATACGGTTGCCGAAATCTTCTCGGTCTAATCTTCCTAAAAACACATCAGAACATTGAAAGCGGTGTTGCAGCTCCGCTTTATTTGTCGATCCATCAAACCGACTGTGAATAGTAACCTTATTGTATCAAACTGCTAATAACTCGGCTTCGTCGCCGCGACTCCCTCTGTAACTGTCTCAAACAGCTCGAACGGAATCCCGACTGCCATATCGTTTTCATCCCCTCCCGTATTTGGATGAATGATTCTAACAATCTCTCCCCTAAAGACCGGTTTCCTAAAATGAAATCTCCCAAGAGGAAAAGAAAGGCGAAAAAACTCCCTGTGATTCTTCCAGCATGGCTTCCTGGCTTCTTCCTTTGCTAGAGCGCTAGCACTAAACCGGAAAATCCTTTTTTTCTCGTTTTCCGGCTTTATCAACAGCGATTGTTATTTCTTCGGTTACCACCACTACATGTATGTGGTTTCCGATTCCTATAGTGATCTCCCTGTATCCCCTCTTTTAGAACGTGTCTCCCGGCATGATATGCTTTCCTTTCTCGTTTTGAATGTTAACATGAGATTTTTCTTTTAATTCTTCCCAGCGCTCATTGATCTTTAAAAATCACAAATCTTACAATATCCTGATAATGTCCATCAGCATCCAAAGCTTCCTCTTTAAGAATTGCTTCCGATGCAAATCCCGCGCTCTTCAATAATTCTGCTTCATCAATAAATTGATAGAATATATAGGAATATACCTTATGCATTCCTATTTCACTGAAAGCTTTTTCTAGCAGTAACTTAACAGCTATGCTTTGACTCTCTGTATTCCACTCCTGATCATCACTTGTAAAAATGCAAAGCTCACATCTTTTATTAGTCTTATCAATATCCTTTAGATAGGCTGTAGCAATCGGATAAGAGGATACTCCAAAGTCTTCATCAATTCTCTCTACGATAAATTGTAGATAATGTCCCGTCTCAACATGTTCATGAAAGAATGTTTCATTAGACTCAACAGTAATTGGCTTCTGATTCAGGCAATGAGCCGAAACTGATGGAGTATTTCTCCATTTTACAATATTCAGTCCATCCTCCAACGTGATAGGTCTTAAATAAATCCTCATATAACTTCTTCTCCTCTCCAAATCAAATATCCATGCATGGCTACTTGGCTACTTGCTTCGCAGGAACCAAGAATCCCATCTTGATAACTCTTATACATGCGCCTCACCATCAATTCCTATTACCTCGCCCGTTACATAGGCTGACAAATCAGAAGCTAGGAATAAAATTACATTTGCCACATCTAACGGTTCTCCTAATCGTCCCATTTTAATATTTTTTAAATTCTCTTTAATCTTTACGTCTCCAATTGTCTGTAACAGACCTGTATTAATCAGACCTGGAGCAACTGCATTCACCCGGATGCCGTTAGGAGCCAGTTCTTTCGCAGCCGCTTTGGTCAATGATGCAACGGCACCTTTGGAAGCCGAATAAACAAGCTGGCCTGCTGCCCCTTCAATACCAACGATACTGGATATATTAATAATCGTACCTGATTTCTGCCTGCTCATAAGTTTATTTACAAGCTGTATCATATTGATGACCGAAAACACATTAATGTTAAAAACATCATAAACCAGTTTTCGGCCTATCATTCCTATTACATTGTCGCACATGATACCTGCATTATTAACTAGGATATCTATTCTCCCATACTCTTTCTTGATCTGACTAATTGCTTTTTTGGCTTCACTTTCATCTGTCACATCAAAATACATCGGAATGATTTCAGTGTCACACCGTTCTCCGATTTCTTTTGCAAATTCGTCTAAACTATTGGTGGTGATATCAGTCGCATAAACGACCGCACCTTCCTCAGCAAAACGTTCTACAGTTTTATTTCCAATACCCTTACCTGCTCCGGTAACAATTGCAATTTTTCCAGATAATAATCCTCTACGCAGCAAGACACTTCACCTCCTGCTTCAGAATATCTCTGCAGGTATTGCTTTTACTTACTCTGCAATACCCCCCCCCGATTTTGAAGCTTGTTCATAATTTCCTCCTTCATTATATCTTCTGTTAATCCACTCTCTGTCATCTGATATCTATAGCTTCCAGCACGCACAAATATATCATTGATACCAAATGAAAGAATCGGTTTATGTGCATTCTCCTTGCAGAGACATTCTGCAACGGCACTATAAAGACCGCCTATCACACTATGCTCCTCCGCTGTAACAATCAATTTATGTTGTTCATTTGCTTCCATTACTGCCTCTGTATCCAAGGGCTTGATCGTATGCATGTTTATCACAGAGCAGGATATTCCTTCCGCCAATAATGTCTTTGCCGTTTTCAGGGATTCTGCTACCATTGAACCAGTGGCGATAATACATACATCTCTGCCTTTTTGAAGCTTGACCGCCTTTCCTATGTAAAAATCATAATCCTCTTTATAAACGATCGGAGTATTCATCGGACCTGTAAGTCTGATATACGTTGGATCTGGTGTCTCCGCCGAAGCTATTATCGCCTTAATAATCTCCGTACAATCAGCTGGAGAAATCACTGTAATATTCGGCAATGCTCTCATAACAGACACATCTTCAATACTCATATGGGTCGCTCCCAACATTCCTGCTCCATACCCGGCTGTCAGACCAATTAGTTTGATTGGAAGTTTCATATAAGACATATTTACACGGACCTGATCAGCACATCGTGAAGCACAAAAACTAGCATAAGTATTAACAAATGGGATAAATCCTTCCCTTGCAAATCCAGCCGCAACACCAATCATGTTCTGTTCCGCTATTCCAAGATTATATAACCTGTCAGGATATGTCGTCTTAAATCTTTCAAGGCCAGAAAAAAAGCACAGATCCGCCGTCAACATCAGCACATTGGGATTCGTTTCAGCAAGTTTCATCGCCGCTGTCCCATGTGCCCCGCTAGGTCCCAAGAGAGACCATGTTCTCATATTTCTTTTGTTATATTCTATCATACAGTCTTCTCCAATTCTTCTATTGCTTGGTCATACTGTTCTTTAGATAACGCAGCATTATGGAATCTCCAGTTCCCTTCCATAAAGGATATTCCTTTACCCTTCACGGTATGTGCCAAGACAGCCAAAGGTCTTTCTCCGTGATGTTTATAAGCATCCAGAATCTCTTGCAAATTATGTCCTTCAATTGATATTGTATCCCATCCAAAATCCTGCCATTTTTTTTCAAACGGGGACATATTTAAAATTTCTGATGTAAAACCGTCATATTGTATTGCATTCATATCTATGACCGCAATCAGATTATTTAATTCAAAATGACCGGCACTTGCGGCAGCTTCCCATACAGAGCCTTCATCACATTCTCCATCGCCTAAAAACACAAACACACGCGGATCATGATTTTTCTTCCTCTTCAGTGCAAGAGCCGCTCCAACACCAAGGGATAAACCCTGTCCTAAACTACCACTTGCGTACTCAATTCCATGCAATCCGTTTAATGAAGGATGACCGCCAAGCATGCTTCCATCCTGCTTGAATGTATACAAATCATTTTTATCAATGATCCCAGCTTCCGCTATTGCAGCATACAACGCCATTGCAGCATGTCCCTTACTAAGAATAACTCTATCTCTTCCATCCCATTCAGGATCATCTCGATTAAATCTGATGCTGCCTGCATAAAGTCCTGCTAACAATTCAACAATAGACAGACTTCCTCCAAGATGTGCTCCTGTTTTTCCTGTGTTGTAGGTCATATCAATGATATGCCGACGGATTATCCTAGCCATCTCATTGCATCTTTTGATCATCATTTGATCTGCCATTACATACCTCCATCAACCCGAAGAACCTGGCCTGTCATATAGCTCGACATGTCACTGGCCGCAAAGGCAATAACATTTGCGATTTCTTCCGGTTTTCCCATTCTTTTCATGATAACTTTGCCCAAGATTTCCTGTTTCAAAGTATCTTCGATCTGTGCTCCCATATCAGTTTCTGTCATCCCCGGAGCTATAGCATTGACACGTATATTATTGGGTGCCAATTCTCTTGCAAGATTCCTGGTTGCTCCTATAATCGCAGCCTTACTTACAGCATATTCATACTGCGCCGGAGCACCATCGATCCCCGCAATAGATGCAATATTCACAATGCATCCGGAATTCTGTCTTATCATAAGGCGCGAAACATACTGAGTAATCAGCGTTACCGAAAATAAATTTACATTCATCACATGTTTCATTTTGTCGATAGAAGTCATCTGGAATCTGGTACTGTTATCTGCAATACCTGCTGCATTAACCAGGATATCTATATTGACTTTTTGTTTGCGAATATCCTGAATCGCTGCCTTCATCTCCGCTTCGTTTGTCACGTCGAAATAAAGCGGGAAAATCTGGACCCGATACTTCTTTGACAGAAATTTCACATCTTCCTCAAAAATATCATCCTGTCTTCTTGCACAAGCCCATATATTAGCTCCCTGGGATGCAAAGACTTCAACTGCCGCTCTGCCGATCCCACGTCTTGCACCTGTGATAATTGCGTTTTTGTTTTCTAAGATCATTTTCTTTTCCCATCTTATAAGGTAATTTTAACAAATGTATCCCTTACATTCTCTACCGCATCAAAGAACGCCCGATACTCTTCTGGCGCCCATTTTTCTCGAATTCTCTGCTGTACACCGGACGGTCCGACAACCGAAGGAACCGAAAGAGCAACTCCTCGGCATCCATGTTCTCCCATTAATACTGAACTGACAGAAGAAATCATAGGACGTTGATTAATAATAGCATCCGCAAGCTGACACACACAGGTTGCAATACCATAGTGTGTACGTCCTTTTGAGGCAATTATCTCGGCACCCATTATCTTGGTTTTTTCAGCAATCTCGTTCTTTACTTCATCATTCCAATCTAGTCCTGCATCAGAACAATACTCAGCAATCGGTATTCCGCCAACTGTCACGTGACTCCAGACAGGAACCTGTCCATCTCCGTGTTCTCCAACAACATATCCGTTGATCACACCTGTATTCAGTCCAATATAATCTGCAACCGTTCTGACAAAACGAGAAGAATCCAAGATATTTCCCGATCCAAAAACCATCCCATCAGGAAGGCTCATCCACTCTGTCGCTTTGTATGTTAAAATATCAACCGGATTGGATATAATCAGGACCACTCCGCGCGTATAGTATTTTTGTATAGAGTCAATTACTGATCTCATTATCTTTACGTTTTCATTCGTAAGATCTAACCGAGATTCGCCCGGCTTTCTCCCTCGGCCAGCCGTCACTATGATCAAATCACAATCCGCACAATCAAAATAGTCACCCGCATAGAGATCAGCTGTTCCCATAGCCGGAATACCATGCCGTATATCTTTTGCTTCACCATCCGTTTTATCCTGATTTACGTCGATCAAAACAATCTCTCTTGCAACGTCCCTTATTGCTAAAGCATAGGCAATTGAAGAACCAACATATCCTGAGCCAATTATGGCTACCTTTCGATTTCCAAGTGTATAATTTCTTTTCATATTCATACCATCACTATAGTTCTCGTCATTAACGCCGGGAGGTTATATCCATCCCAGATCAAATCAAAATCCATTGTTTTTCCAATAGGAACTACACGGTCAATTCCTCTCACCCCCGTCTGGATAAGTGATGTAACTGTGTTTTTGTCACCGATATATGCTATCGTCTGGCAGCTTTTATTATTACAAAGACTCCTGATATCAGAAATTTCTTCACAGTCATATTCGAAAAAATAACCGCTATTATCCCGATAATTCATAAGATCTTCCTTTATTTCAGGAACACTTACTCGAACGATCAGATTATCTTCATGGTCTACAATCTTTATACCTGGCTGTGCAACTGCAATCAGACAATTACTTGTCAGTTTATTAACCCCTTGAATTGCCTGAAAAGTATATTTCTTCTTTACAAGCTTATGCTCTTCTTCCCAAAAAACCTTCTTTGCTTCTTCTATTTTCCTGCCGGTCCAAATGATAATCCTTGGACTTGTACAGGCATTCTGATCAGAATAGAAAGTATCATTATAAAAGTCTTCCGCAACCCTTGTTTTGTCTTCAATATCTAAATAACTGTCTGCATCGATCAACGCTAACGAATAACGGTCGGCAAATGTAATCTCTCCTGAACGAGGGTGCAATTCCGAATTTCTCAATTCAGCAATTGTCTGATTACCGCCCCAAACAATACGAATTTCTGCAATAGATGAAAATAGATCATTTATCTCTTTGTCTCGTCCATATCGAGTCAAAATTACATAAGGTTTTATATCTTCATATCGGTCGAGCACCTTATTAAAGGCATCCGAAAGAATCTTTACCTGAGGAAAATCTTTAGATGGAACTCTGACTACATTCGCGTTACCAGTCAACAAGCCGCTTACCAGACTATACGCGAAATTACATGGAACATTGGAAGGTGCTATGTGAAAGGCAATACCCTTCCCCATATGGAGAGCATCATCCTGTTTTCCAAATCGCTCTTTTAATCTCAATACAGATCCTTTGCGAATCCAAAAGGCAAACGTGATAACATCGGAATACGCTTTGGATCTTGAATCTTTCATCACTTCTCTGGATACATCATTTAAGAAATCTACTATCCTATCATCAAAAGGCTCCTTAGCAGGCGTATTCTGCAGACTGACAGTAATCTCAGGCGATCCAGTCAGATAGGTGATTTTATTTAAAATATCAGGATTTAAACTTATCTGCATAAGTATCACTGCACCCCCTTATTTCGGCATTCTTTAATCTGCCGTTAATCTTGAAGTATTTACCTTTTCTTCCACATGGACAATCATCAATCCCAAGAATAACACCCTCATCCTCCGTCAAAAGACTGTGTCCTGGATAAGATTCCGGAATCGCCGAAACTACCTGAACAATGCCTGCCTCGCCAATATCACACTCTGAGAAGTTAACCGGACGCCGTATGATCACATCTGAAAAGATGCTTGCATGTAAATGTCCGCACTCACATTCCATGTAAATGCACCCGGTTTGTTCAACCATTCCATAATAGTCATGTATATTCTCTAATCCGCAAGCCTGATTTAATTTCTTATGGAATTCCTCAGAACTGACCGCTTCGGAAACAAGCTTCTTCCATCCGCCTCCATGAATAAGGATGCCATTTGAAAAATCAAAAGTAATTCCTTCTTTTTTCAATCTCATCAATTCTTTATAAAAATGCTGCCAGATCATGAAAGTAAATCCAAAAAGCAGAATTTTCTGCCCCTGAAATTTATCAAGGAATTCTTTTAGCCCCTCTGTATCTAATTTCATATCATCATCAAGAGCATATATTTTCTTTGCTCCAAAAATAGAAAAACCTAAGATACCAGCACCACGCGCAGAAAACATTGCCCGATTCTTCACAACACTTGGACAGTCAATGATAATCATCGGCATACGATTGGAACCCGTGAACTCAGAGACTATCTTTACCAGCGTTTTCTGTTGATTAGATGACGTCGCACGGTCCAGATATATTTTACTGACGGCCTGCCCTGTTGTACCTGAAGAAGTCATTGTCTTAACAACATCTTCCTTGAGAATGGATTTTAAATCCAATTCTTTAAACAAGCGAACTGGCAGATACGGAAGTTCCTTATAGCTTTTGACTTTATCAATATCAAAAGAAATCGCTTCCAAAATCCGTGCATACTCAGGACACCTTTCCTGATGAAGTTTCGTTAATTCTATAAGCCTATCCGTCAGAAGTTTCTCTTTTTTCTCCCCGTTCATAGAATACGGAGAAATATTCAATATCTCTTCAAAAGTCATAAATATATCCTCACATATATTGATTAAGATGATGATTGATCACATCGGCCATCTCCATATAATGCTGATTGATAAAGAAATGGTTATCTCCAAGCTGATGAAAATCGAATTCACCATCAATCAGCTCTTTCCACTGCTGCATATCCGCAAACGCCGTATCCTTCTCACAATAAAAAAATGTAGTATCAATCCCTATTTTATCCTCATACTCTCCAAATCTATACTCAAAAAATAATCTGTAATCCGAGAGCATGGGCTTTATGTAAATATCAGCAAAACGCTTATTTTGCATCATTCGGTCATCCAATCCGCCCAACCGGCGGGCCCTGTCTAAAATGCATTCATCCGTTAGATTTTCTACCTTACAAAGTTCCAGTGAACGTTCCTTCGGCGACACTTCCGCAGAGATAAATAAGTGCTTCAAATCTCCAGTAATTGCTTCTCTCTTTAGAATTTCATAGGCCAATACACTTCCCATACTATATCCCATAACTGCATACGGTAAGTCTTGCTTTCTACGGCTTCTACAGTATGCAGACGCATCTTCCAACAGATTCCAAATACTTCCTGCCAGCGGCTCCTTAGCTCTGATCCCTCTGCCGCTGTATTCAACCGTGACTATGTCAACTCTGGAGTCTATCAGATCAGTCAATCTCCTAAAAGCTGCTATGCTTCCACCCGCATATGGGAGTATAAACAGCTGTATTCTTTTATTCGACATAGTACTTCCTTAATTCCTTATAGAGAGTTTTGCCTGAGTCATTTTTAGGGATTTCATCGATCACAATCATCTTAAAGGCTGAGGGATTAAGTTTTGTCTTACCGATTACAAATTTGCGAACAGACTCGGCATATTTCTCATCTGTTACAAAAATATACATATGATCGTCTACGCCGGAACTCGCCACTTCAATTCCATATTCTCCTTTGATTAGGCGGTCTACTTCATCCAAATTCACACGATTACCGTAGATTTTAAGAAATCTCTTCTTTCTTCCGACAATGTAATAATAACCGTCCTCATCAAATTGTGCCATATCACCTGTTTCAAGTCTGCCGTAACGCTCATCACCTCTGGCAAGATCTTCGCCGTACTCAGCATATCCAAGCGTAACGTTCTTCCCCTCGTAGACAAGTTCACCAGTAGTCAGCGGTTCAATAATCTCTTGTCCTTCTGCCCCTATAAGGTGAAACACTCCGCCGGGAATTGGGATACCCATAGAGCCCCTCTTTTCCACAGCCTTTTCAGGAGGAAGATACCCCATACGCGCAGTTGCTTCAGCCGCGCCATACATGACCACAAAATTCTTGCACTGTTCCTGTGCATATCTTGCAAATTTTTCATGCAATTCAGGCACGATCTTGCCACCCGCTTGTGTCATGGTCCTCAATGACGGAAGTTTCATACGATAAAATCGAAGTCTGTCGAGCATTTCATAGGTATAAGGCACACCACCAAAGGAGGTAGCTTCCTGTTCTTTGAAAAAGTTCCAAAATTCTTTCTGCGTAAGCCCTTTATCTGTAAGCAAAAGAGTCGCACCGACCAGAAAATGAGAGTTGATAATAGACAGACCATACACATAATTCATGGGAAGCGTTGTGATCGGCCGTTCAGTTTCATCCAACTTCAGATATTTAACTATAGATCTCGCATTATCAAATACATTTGTATAAGACTGTCTGACTAGCTTAGGTGATCCTGTCGAACCTGATGTTGTAATAAGAAGCCCAAGTTCTTCGTAAAGCGGATATTTCTTGTCATATTCGGTCTTCAATAAGGCATAATCATATACCTCATGCTCACATGCCATCTCTGGGAATTGATCTCTCTGATCTTGGGGAATCCATAAAAACTCCGGCTGATATATGCTGAGAAGATTCGAAAGCAGATTTTCTTCCAAGTGACTGTTTACCATGACCGGTACGATTCCATTATTGATAAATGCTGTATAACCTAAGACGGATCCAATCTCATTCCGACAAAGTGCGAATACCAAACAGCGATGTCCTACTCTGTTAGCCAATATATTAGATTCAGAATTCAAAGCATCATATGTCATCCGGCCGCCAAATTCATCTATAAGAGCTGTCTTGCCTCTATGTTCTTCTAGATTCCATATTTTTCTCATCAAAACACCACCCCATATTCAGCCTTCGTCAAAATTTCTTTTCCTTTTTCATATGAACTAAAATCAATGATATCATCTGTGTCCATCATAATATCAAAAGCATCCTCTAAAGCTGCTACCAACCCCATGTGTCCAACAGAATCCCATGCCTGAATATCCTGATATTTAAGCTCTGAAAGCTGGTTGTCAGAGATTTCAAAACACTCCATAAATGCATTATTGTATTTTTCTAAATTACTCATGATCTCATTCTCCTTTTTTCTTCTTCTCTCGATATAATATTGAACTCAACTTTTTATCTACTTTTTCAAAATCTTCACGCCAGTTCTCTATCTTGATAACCATTCTGCCGTTTTCATCCATATCCGGTGGATAATGTTTACCGCCAAACTGCTTATTAAAACGTATTGCACGGTCATTATCAGCAAAAATGAACCCGTCAATACGCTCAAGCCCTAACACTCCATATGCAAATCTAAAAGATAGTATCTGTGCTTCTAATGCCTGAAATGGATTACTTCCTTTGATTGTCAATCTGCCGCTTTCTGCATGATCTCCATTTACATCATAAGTGCTAATAGTGCCTATTCGATTGCCCGCCTTATCCCAAACGACAAAAAAGTAATCTCCGATTTTTTCTCTCTGTTTCCTAATCCATGCCTTTTGCTGTTCTATCGTATTATTGATGACAGGCAAAAATTTTGTAAACTCAGGATCTCTCCGAATGGCAAGTGTAAATTCTGCATCCGCTTCCGTACACGCTTTAAGATCCACATACCGTCCTTCTAATACACCTTCATATACCATTTGTTTTTCCTCATATAAAAACGGAGTATTTGGATACGTTATCAGTACTCCACTTAGACTTGTTATCTATTCACAAACTTTTCCACTATATCGCAAATTCTCTGCACGTCTTCATATGTCAGGTACAGATTCATCGGGAGAGAAATTGTATGTTCACTTACATAGTCCGCATATGGACAGGTTCCTTTTGCATAACCGTACATACGATAATTGATGTTGTTTGCATAATGAACACCCGGATATACCTCTGCAGCATTAAGCGTCACCATCAGTTCATCACGCTTATCAACACAGATCTGGAAAAGGTGGCAAGCGCTCTCACAGCCTTCTTCCATCTTTACGATCCTGATCTTATCTGGATACTTGCTCAGTCTGTCACGATACCATGCTACCAGCTGACGACGATACGCATTATCTCGGTCAAGATATTTTAACTGCACAAGGCCAATCGATGCCATAATGGAGTTACCATGTCCCTTATCACCAACATATTCAACATCATAGCGCCACTTATAATTTCCTGAATCAGAACTTCTTGCATATGTATCCTTATTGATACCAAGCCAACATTTCTTACGGACAATCTCATCAAATTCACCGCGTTTGAAGCAGATCATTCCGCTGTCAGCAGTAGGAAGATTCTTAACAGCTTGGAAAGAATAAACCACAACTTCTGCCTCTTTACCTGGAATTTCTCCCTTGTATCTGGTTCCCGCCATATGGGCAGCATCCAAGATAAGTTTTAGGTTATTCTCTTCACAGATCTTTACGATTTCGTAGTAATGTCCCATATTTCCACCAAGACCGACATACATAACTGCACGGGTCTTATCTGTAACACGCTCCTTCACTGATTCTGAAGTCATACACATTGTTTCATCAATATCAGCAAAAACCGCTTTCATATGCGATTTTAAGATAGCATGGTTTGAGGAAACGAAAGTGATCGGCGTAGTAATGATCTCATCGCCGTCTTCCCATCCATACTGCTCCTTTAAAATATCCACAGCCATATAAAGACCGATAGTAGATGAATTCAAATAATGTGCAAATGGAAGTCCTGTATATTCCTTCCATGCTTCCTCAAATTTTACGGTCTTGAATCCCATGCCGGTCCAACCAACCTCAAGACACTCCCTGATTTCTGACAAGCACTCATCTACCTCGTACTTTGCCTTGAACAACTGAATTCCCATAATCTTTTCTCCTTTTCTAGACCCATGGTCTGATAATGACTACGTTTTAATCTTCTAAAAACGGTATGGATTCACCATACCGCTTATATTCTAAATCTATATTAAACAATAACCAACCGACTATCCGTTTACCTAAAATGCTACATCAAATCCTAAAATAAAGAGTTCTGCACCATCTATCTAATTCGTTTTACCTGTTAAATGAATAATCCGTTTTTCAAACTCTACTCTCCGTTTACTTCAGTCCTAATTCCGTAATAGACTTCTCACTCAAATTATCGTGTAGGCTAAGTATGTAATCACCATATTCTGTTCCGGCATACTTAAGACCTAACACTTTTAATTGCTCTAAACCGATCATTCCCCGCCGCCAAGCCACCTCTTCTATACAATATACGTTCATCCCGCATTTATCTTGAACGATCTTCATAAAGACAGAAGCCTCTTGGACATTATTCCAGTCATCCACTTCTATCTCCACAAACCCGCGATCAAGCATATGTACATATAGCTCATGATCATTTGCATACCGGGCTATGAATGTTGATATATCCTTTTCTCCTGCAATGGTCGGCAGAAGACTTTCTGGAAAGAAAAGTATCGGAATATCTGAAAAATCATACTGAGTTTTCAATGGCTCATCCGCATTTGAATTGATTACCTTTTTATTCTGATCCATTACAATCCGGGAAGATTGATGACTCATCTTCTTCGGCAAAACCAACATAGTGAACCTATCACGATTCATCATTGCCTTCTGAAAAAACCTTGTCTGATCGACTCCATACAATAGGCATCGCCCATAAACCATCATGATATTTCTTCCGTCTGTACTGGATTCTTTTAAGCATATATGATTAAACGCCTTATTGGCAGTTATATCCCTCAATCCTCCGGTAACCGTATCTATTCTTATTCCATAATCACCGCCCTTACCCAACGTCCGATCAATATACTCAGCATCCTTTTTTGTACATGAGACAACGATATCCCTTATACCAACAAGCAAAAAATAACTAATCAGATAATAGATCAGAGGCTTGTCGTAAATCACCGTCCCAGCACCGATATCATAGCTATTTTCATCCAAAATGATTATACCTGACCAGGAACCATCATGATGCACCACGTCCCCGGCGAGTAGACTGTCGGTATCGGTATCAAGTAATATAGAAAGTTTTCTTAAATATCCTACATCCGGCAAGCCTATCCCCCTCTCCCATTTTGAGACCGCCTTGTCACTGATACCAATACGATCTGCTAAATCCTTCTGAGTATAGCCTGCCCGCTTTCGTAGGTAGGAAATTGCTTTTCCTATCTTGTTTTCATCCATGGTCAACTTATCCTTTTTATGCGAGCATTATTCCTTTCAATATGTCGACTCTAAAATTGGTTCTATTTTTTATACCCAATTTTTACGTTGAGTTTGGTTCTTTAATATAAAATACTGGCGTGTCCTCGAAACCAAACCTTTAATTCCCTTTTTTTTAATTACACGATATACAGAATTGATTTTTTCAAAAAAGCAAAACACATAATACTTAAATTTACATACTTTAAAGTTTCGTATAACTTTTTGAGGTGCTCGATACGAAACAAATTCTGGCAGTTGTTTTTTTATACTCTTGTAAATCTCTTCAATAGAAAACTCTGTTTTTAATTGTTCTTGTGCTTTATTCGCAATCTTTACAGCCAAATTAGGTTTCTCTAACAACAGTAATATATTTTCAATCCAATCTTTCTCATTATCACATAGGATACCGTTTTCCCCATCTTCAATTATACTTATGTATGGATAAGCATTTGAGTATATTCCTGGTATACCCGCCATGGAAAATTCAATAAATTTGTTAAAATACTTATACTCCGAAAACCCATCATTTCTCACAAGAGGAGCTAATCCAATACAAAATCCACTCGTTTCCAAATAAGTTCTAAAATCTTTTAAGCTTAAATGAGGAACATATTTGATATTCAACCGTTCTTCATCAATACTATCTATTTTCTGCATACCAATACAATGAATTTCAAGTTTAAAATCCTGTTGATTGACAATTTTATCCAGAATCGGCATCATTACCATTTTAAAATAGTTATTTGATCCATCGTTCGAGTAATAAACGATTCTCTTGACATCTTTATTAAATAATATTTGCGTCTTTTTAATATTGACACTCTCAACAGCAGTATCAGCTTGTACCGTTTTTGTAACTTTATAATCTTTCTTTATTCTATCTATAAGAATTTGACTTGGAGAAAAAAGAACATCTGTAATATTTAAAATTTTTCCCAATTCCTTTTGACGTTGCCTCATAAAAAAATCTTTTCGCTCTTGTTTAAACAAATAATCATCGAGCAGTACTATATGTAATCTCCCGTTTTTTTTACACATTTTTGCAAAATATGTTGATAGAAGATTTTCGCTTCTAATAGAATATAGAATATCACACCACATGATATCAGATTTGTTGACTTTAGATGTTAGTTTTATTTTTATTTCTATTTCTCCAAATTTTTCAAATGCTTTGAATGCATCATATGTTTCTATTGCAGTTTGGACATATGTTTCACATTCAATTAAAATTTTTATTTTGTCCATTTCTTCTTAATGATCTCCTCGAAACTGATTATTAAATATACAAATATCTTGTTCTTACTTATAAATGAAAGGAATATATATATTACCACAGCTAACAAAACCTGAGCAAAAGTTACTACAATTCCATAACCAAACCTGTAACTTATATAGTATAACGGTAATAATGTTATCACAGTCATAATTAGATTGGGAATAATATCCTCAATAATTTCTAATAAGCTGTAGTTGATGATTTTTACAACAGAATAAATATATATAATAGCAATTATAACAGTTGTTATAGCTCCACACAAAACTAAAATATTGAAACTTTTAAAATCGAATACTTGAAATACAACAATAACTGTAACTGTAAGGATAAATCTTATGATTTCAATAATATTATTATTTTTATATCCGCCATATGAATAATTCAAATTCATACAAAGCTGCCTTAAAGGATTGAACGCATAATAAATACATGCAATCTGTAAAAACGGAACCGCTTGTATCCATTTTTCTGTAAACAGAAATAATATGATATTTTTCGCACAAACAGCTGTCCCAAACATTAATGGAAACATAATATACGTGGATAACGAAACCATTATCCTTGTAATACCCTTAAGCTTGTCTTTCTGTGATTGATATGATGAGAATGTAGGCAAAAGGATATTGCTGATTACATTATAGGTCTCTACGCCCAATATTTGAACTAAACTCTGTGCTCTATTATTATATCCCACCTCAATCGGTGTCCATTTTTTTCCCATATATAGGTTATTAATAGAAGAAGTAAATAAATCTAGCACACCATTACTCATAGCCTTTACACCATCAAAATAAATTGATTTGAGAGACGACTTTTTAATCCCTATTCCTATTTTATCGCGTTGTAGGATAATCAGTAACAACCCGTATATAGCTTGATGAACCATATTATTTAAAATCAACACTAGAACATTCTTTTTACCATATATACATATGAGAGAGACGATCGCGCCGAAACATGTTGCAACAAAATCTGAAAAAAAGATTTTTTTAAAATCTAATTTTCTAGAGCATTTAGCAACTCCCGTAAAAATAAATGGCTGAGCTATCAAATCAATGCATGAGATTTTAATCAGCAAATTCAACTCCGGAATATTGTAAAATTCAGCTATATAAGGAGCTATACCTATTATAATCAATGAAATGACAATTGCTTTATATAACGAGAACGTAAATCCTGTTTTCCATTCTTCATCTTGTAACTTTTCTTTTTGAACAAGTACAGTATCTAAACCACCTATAACAATCATATCACAAAATGACAAGATTACAGACCAAATAGCCATATATCCATAATGCTCAGGTTCGATTAAACGTGCTATTATAATTGATGCAATAAAACTAAGACCTTTTGATAGTACAAGGTTAATTGTTTTCCATTTTACACCATTAGAAAATTGTTTTTTTGATACTGAATTCATATTGTCTATGTACACCCTTATTTATTTTAAAAAACAAACATCCCGTCTATCAATCTTAGAAAATCCTTCGGTTCTTGAATAATACCCCAAACAGATACAAACAGAGTTACCGCAAGTACAATAATCATTCTAATCCTTCCGTACGCTTCTCTGCCAGTACAATTTCTGACTCTAAAAACCGATTTTAACATGATTGCATAAATAAAAGGAGCAACATAGTAAAATGCCCGTACAAAATGAAAAGATACAAAGTAAAATGGGATTAGCAATAGTAATGTGTTGTTGAATACCCTTTCAATCATTATTTTGTTTTTCTCTTTGTCTGTTAAGTATGCATTCAACAGTTGAATTTCTTTTCTTTGAGAATATTCTGCTCCAAAGAACACAACAAAATGATGTATAGCATTAAATGTAAACCCAATTGCTGTAGCTTTATATTCTCCCGAAAACATCTGACTTAGTCTATATGCCAAAATTTGAATATTAACATTACTAAATTTACTTAAGAAATTGCTAACAACACTTATCAATGTCGGTTCAACAATAAGAATCCCACATAATATAATTGCAACTTTCCTTACAAGTTGAATATATGTTTTTTTTCTCTTAAAGATATATGGTACTAACAATACAATATAAACTAATGCAATCTGATGGATAAAAGATGCTACTCCAATCCAAAACAAATATTTGAAGACTTTTAATTTCTTATCACTTGCAAGAATTGAAATAGCAAACAGCACAATAATACCTGCTATTCCTGATCTTATCTGAGATGCAAAACTACCACACGGAATAAACATACAAATTGCTGCTAATGCAGATATACACTCTTTGTATTTACCTATTGTAACAAAGAAAATTAGCGTAATTAATGTTCCTATAACTAGTTTAAATGCATTAAAACTAAATCCAAGATTTATAAATATACCTTGTATGGAATAGAACAAAGGATCTTTTCCCAAATATATATTATTATCGTATGCATATCTATAATTTGAAATATCTGCTGAATCAAATGTAAAAGCAATATAAAACCACATAAAAACAGCTATCACACTGAATACTACCTTAGATTTTTTTGTGAATATTCCTAATGTACAAAGAAAAAGTTCACAAAGCAAGAACATTACCACCTTAATCATTATATAAATCTCCCCAGCCCTGATAAATCAAAAAGTCTTCGGTATTCCATTCAACTTTTAGGTATTCTACAAATCATTTGTCAATTCTCTCTACTAAATCGACAGATTTAATAACTGATTCAAATAAAAATCCTCAGTATAAGGTTCCAACTCTTCTTCTTCAATACACTTAAATGGAGAAAAAATAAACTGAGGCAAATCTTCAATGTTATCTTCTCCCAATATAAAAAATCTTGTGGGATCATATAAATTAAAATCCTTAATCCACTTATTATTAGTAATTCCCTTAATTCCATTAAATACAACTTCAAAATCTCTCATTGTAAGGGCTTGCTGTCCTTCCGGCATTATATTCAGAATTGCTTTGGTGCCAGAAATCAGTTTCAAATATGTCGAATATTCTAAAACAGGCTTATAATAACATTTATGTCTATTTATTAACCAACGATCCCCGCATATGTGGAAATATGTTCTTAATCCCAATTCATTAAATTGCTTTTCTATCTCTAATATCTTGTCTCCACGCCCCTTGTCTCTTCCCACAAACACGATATCGTATTTGTCTTCTTTAATTTCCGAAATCTTATATATATCCTGGTATCCTCCTGGTATATAGTGCATATTATATATCTCACTATCAGTTTTATCATAAGTCACTTTTATTACTGATGGATCAATTACACTATCAGGATTTATAGTTGCAGAAACTCTGTTTTCATATACTAAGAACACATTTTTATCTGAATGACAATTTACAACATAATTAATAAAATTCCCCGTTACGAGCGGATCATTAATAATGATATTTTTGTTTGCAATTTTTTTAATTTCTGGATTGAACCAAATAGTTTGGGTAAATCCTAATTTAAACCAAATTTCACGAAGCACACGCATGAAAAGATTGTAATCTTTATAAGGGATAAAATTTTTATACCCCTTTTTTTCTCTCCCATTTACCACATAATCATTTTTTAATTTTGCACGGATATAACATATATCTTTTATATCAGTCACAACTTCGCCTTCCTTTTCTATCAAAGATTCTTTAAATCTGACTCTCAGTTTTTAGATACTCTTACTCCATATGCCTCAGAAATAGACTTTTCTACAATTTTCAAGTCAAAAGATTTAATCTTTTCAAAATTGTGTTTACCGAGTTCCAATAGATTAGATTTCAGTATTTTATGTATACTATCTGCCACGCTCTCAACATTACTAGGGTTGAAAAAAATCCCTCCTTTTTCATCAATTAAATCAATATTACCACGAATCCTACTACATACTACTGGCAAACCACTCGCCATGGCCTCCATAAGGGAGACAGATAATCCTTCTCTGAATGATGGAAATATAAAAACATCCGCCGCATTATAAATATCCGCAATGTCGTTTCGAAATCCTACAAGCTTTACCCTATCCTGTAACTTTAGTTGTATAATCAATTGTTTCAATTCATTTTCTTTATTACCTTTTCCCACAATGATATAATAAAGTTTCTGCTCTAACTGAGTCATTGCTCTAATCACAACTTCATGATTTTTATTAGTATTGAATTCACCAACGGAAAGAAACATTATATCATCACATTTAATCCCCAACTCTTTCCGAATATTACTTCCGTTAGCATGTAACCCAAACTTTTCAGTATCTACGCCTATCCCTGGCACATATATTATTTTTTTAGCATAAAATTTTCCACTTGCCCTTTTATAATCTTCTTGATTTATAGTTATAAGTATATCTGTATACCTGCTTAGCCATTTCTCAACAGGATAAAACAAAATCCAATTCTTAAGAGGAGCACCATTGTAAAAATGAAATCCATGTGCAGTATAAATTACTTTCGTCCCTTTCTTACGTTCATTCTTTGCCGCTAACCTTACTATTGCCCCTCCAATCGGGCTATGGCAATGAATCAAATTATAATGCTCAGTAGTTACTAGTTCTCTAACCCTCCTATATGCTGATATCACTGTCTTCGGATCCAATGACCTTGGAACCGCAATATCAATCACGCGGACATCCATTGACTCCAATTGTTTAATTAACTCACGAGCTCGTTCTATAGATATATTTCCTGGATTCGTAAAGTCTGCAACTACATCAACTTTATATCCAATAGACCGGAGTAATTTGATATTAGGTATATTAAATTGATCAATCATGGATGCAACTGATGCGAGCTGCAATGCTTTTTTCATTCCATTTCTGTCCTTCTTATACTTTCTTTCAGATTCACAATTTGATAATTAAAATCATATGTAGACATCGATTGGTCATAACTCATATTCCCAAAAGCTTTATTGGCAAGGCAGCTTATCTTACCCGGTAACTTGCTTGCAAGCCACACTATCCAATTCCAGGCTTTAGATATAGTAATCTTATGACCGTTTACTTCAGCGATAAGCTTAACAATTTCACTTGTCCTACTGTATTCCGCATTCTGAGGCCAAAATATTCCACCTTCTGTACGAACTATCACCTGGCATAAAAATTCACAGAGGTTCTCAATGTACAGCATTGATTTTTCATTTTTTATATCTGGAAAAAAAAGAAACTTCTTTGCTACCTTAACCAATGTGAGATAATTACCCTTGCTTCCCTTTCCATATATTATAGGTGGTCTGAGAACCGTGACAATATAACTATCATCCGCGAGTTCTCTAATACCTTTATCAGCCTGCCACTTAGAATCTCCATAGAAGTTTGCCGGTGATGCTTCTGTATCCTTTGTAATCCTCTTTTTCTTTCTATAGGGAGCAGATTCGCCATACACAATTGCTGAAGACATAAAAATTAATTGTCTTACTCCCTCTTTTTTTGCCTTTTTCGCTGTGTTTATAGCAAGTTCAGTGTTCACTGCATAATACTTAGACTTAATTTTTTCCGATACATTTCCTACATCGGTATGGGCAATACCTGCCACATGATAAACCACATCATATGCAGAAAAGTCTTCACTCTTCCAACTGCCATCTACCATATCAATAGTATCAATTGAAATCTCTTGCGGATAATATTTTTTAGCGTACTTCTCAAAACTCACACCTATATATGAATTAGCGCCTGTGATAAGTACTTTTTTCATTTTTCTTTTCCTCTTGATTATTTTTTTCCGGTTCCGCCTTCTACTACCCCTTCGCCTTTCATCACAGAAAATATTGTACCTATGAAACATTTACAATCAAAAGCAAACGCCATAAATCCACCTGCTTTTAACTTTTCACTATACTCACCATCAAGCTTTGCTTTCACTGGAATTTCCAATTCATCTCTGCCATTAATTTGCGCCCAACCGGTAAGTCCCGGTTTAATGTCATTAGCTCCCCACTTTTCTCTTTCGGCAGTCAATACATCCTGATTCCATAATGCCGGTCTTGGACCTATTATAGACATATTACCAATAAATATATCCCAAATCTGAGGCAATTCATCAATACTATGCCGACGTGCGAAGCTACCTACATTAGTAATATATTGATTCGGATTATTCAACATATGGGTCGGCGTATCATGCGGTGTGGACATCTTCATTGTTCTGAACTTATGTAGTTTAAAATATTGTTTATTCCTACCAATCCTCTTCTGTGTAAATAAGACAGGACCCGGATCATCTATCCTGATTGCAATTGCAAAACAAAAATATACCGGAGATAATACAATAAGTCCAATAAATGAAAGAACAATATCTATAAGACGCTTCACATACCTGTCATAAATTCTAGGTCTATAAGATACATTTCCCACAGTTTCTAGATGTCCTCTTTCACCATCTGCATTCTCTTCATCCTTTACATCTTCAACAAATACTACTTTTTTATTTTCTAACGGATTCTGTTGGCTTATATCATTGATATATACAGAATCCTTTTTTTTATTAATAGCAGTAATAATTAATGTGCCCAGTACGATGCTAGCTGCAAACCAAACAATTATCATACCTATAGATAATCCTCCATCATTAAATCTTAGTTTTGAACTATTCGCCGTCTAAGAAATATCTAATTTTAAAAATTTATAATAATCTCTTTGCATAAGAACATTACAAACTGTATTAAAAAATGATAGTCCCCAATACCCTCACATCCCTACTAACTGCCAGTTCCTTCTCCTGCCTGATTAGCTTCTCATAAGACTCACCTTTCTTCTCAATAAACACAATTCCTTCGTAGTACTCTAACTTCCTAAGCGACGCCGCATGAAACACGATCTGTCTGTAAGGTGAGAACGTAACATCACTTATCTCCTCTATTAATTGCTCGCATATTTCCGCCGTATCACTGCCCGTTGTAGTTCCCGCAAGCATAATCCTCTTTATTTTTTTCTCAGGGTATCTATGTACCGCTGCCTGGACATTGACTGCTGCAATTTTAATCTGTTCTCTTCGCGGAATCCTCGAATACGGTCCCTCCTCTAATCGGCAAATCCAACGGTCGATGAATCCAAACCAACGCCTTTTTGATTCGGCTTTGCGAATCACTCCTAATAAGTGCATGTCAAATTTTTCATAAAAATTATTCTCACTTTGTAATTTCCCGCCCGTAATATAAGTCATACAAAAAAATAAACATATAAAACACATTCCTCCAAACATTCCTATTACGGCAAATGATACTGCCGAAGATATCGGATCTTCAAATATAATCTGTTCACTCTGAACTTCCCCTTCACCCAGCTTTGCAGCAGACTGTTGAGACTGTTGTTCTTTCTTTAATTGATTCTCTGTAATTGCCGCCTGATACCTGTAGACTCCTGCTATAATTGCAAAAAAAATCATGCAAACAATCAGCCATCTCCATCTCTTTAAACAATAATACATTAAATCAATCAAGCTGATCTCATTAACCTCCTGGTATTCATCCATTAACGAAATTCCTCCTGAAATCCATTTTCATCTTCGAATCAACTATACAGAATATATCTCCGCTTGTTTTACCTTTAGATATATTAAAAATATATGGAATCTCATCCAAACTACTTATCTTTTTTCCACCATCTCTATTCCGAGATGTATTAATGTCTTCTGGTTCATAAAATCGACTTCGACCTTTGCAATTCTTCTATGGAGATCAATCTTCTTAATATATCCTTCCATATGTTTTAAAGGTCCCGACAGAATTTCGATTACATCATCTTCTGAAACAGACACTTTAGAAAGCTGTATTTCTATATTCTGGTCTGAAGAATCCATAATCCGCTCAAGCCACTCTACTTCATGTTTTGGAAGAGAGGTAAAACTTTCGATATCTTTCCCCAGTATCTTTGTAAAAGCCGGCATACATCTAAGCTCTCGATACAACTCCTGAATACATTCACTTGTTATAAACACATAGCCTGGGAGTAATTTATCATGTACATCTTTCCATTCTCCCCTGTATTTCTTTTTCATTCGGCGCATTGGATGGAAACAAGAATCATATAATTCATTTCCTATCATTACTTTAATCTGTTCTTCAACTTTATCCTCTGTACCTGCTGCCACCTGCATTACATAATACAAAACGATCCTCCATTTATTCTGCAAGAATTGGCCTGAAATTACTGCGATTTCATTCGCAGTTATATCGCATTGTAAATATTGGGATATATATGGCTAAAAATACCCTGACATTATGATAACGAAGCATGCTTCGCCATCTATACCCATAGAATTCTTCTATCGCCACAGTAATCTGTCCACCGTTCTGCAAATACTTCCAAATATATTTGCAGATATTTGCAGACACCAGATATATCATACCCTCGAATATTCAAGTGCCCCTGCTGCAAGGATATCCGATAAGTAGTCCTGTTTCATGTCTTTGTTATGATTTTCGAAAAAATCTATTCCTGGCACCGGATTCTGGCATTTTCCCCGGCTCCTCTCCGACTTCTCGCAACATACCATGAATTTTTTCCACTCCATCCCAATCGCCTCAAGCCTCCGTACTTGATCTTCCCGAAGTGTCTTACCCTTACGCTTCCCGGCATATACCTGCTTCTGTTCATTGACCCATTTTGCAAGCCAGATGCCCTCTGCCCGATACTTTGACGGAATATTCAAGTTCCCATATTCTTCATAATATGCTTTTGCAAGTTCATACCGAACTTCCCAAGAATTTGGTTTCACCCAGACCATCCCAAGCTCATCCAACTGTCTCTGACACTTTGGCGAATGCTTCTCTTTCCCTTTCTCCCGCCTATCCGCAATCCAGCTTCCAAGCTTATACCCCGACGGACTTATATAACCTGCCGGTACATTTAAGTTTCCATACTTCTCATAATAGATCGCTGCCTCCGCATAACCTTTGTCCCACTGCTGCTCTGGCTTTGTCTTCCAGACCATTCCGATAGAATCCAACCGAGCAATCTGTTCCCCGGTAAGTCCTGTACTGTTACCGCTGCTCTTTTCATCACTGCGATTTTCTCTTCGAAGTATACGTTGCCTTCTGATCCACCCACCAATCTTCAATCCCTTCGGCGAGCAATAAGCATTAGGAATATCCAGATTCCCATGCTCCCGGTAATACTGCAGGCATTCCATGAAGTTTTCTTCCCACAGATAATCCGGCACGTCCCAGATCATTCCAATCTCATCCAACGCTTTCACTCTTTCCTCTGTCAGATAGCCCTGCTGTATCCCGCTCTTCCGGTAGGTCCGAATCTGACAAATCCACGCACCAAGCCGCAGTCCAGAATCCGTCACAGTATGAACATTAGTATTCAGATCGCCATGTTCTTCATAATAACTCTTCGCTTCTCTATAATACCGCTCCCATGAAAGATCCCGGTAGCTTCCCCAGACCATCCCGATCCGGTCAAGCTTCTGGATCCGGTCTTCGCCGAGCACGCCGTATTTCTCACCGGCATGGACTCTGCGCTGTGTCAAGATCCACTGTCCAAGCCCATATCCTTCCTCCGTCTGATACCGCACCGGCACCTCCAGATTCCCATGCTCCTGGTAATACTGCTTCGCATACGCATACATCAAGTCCCAGGAAGCTGTCAGTGTCTCCTCCAACTTTTCAAAAAGTGCAATACAATCCTGCACCTCATCTATTACCTTGAAATGCTCATTAACGATCTCATCCTCCCGATTGAGGAAATGATAATACGACGCAGCAACCTGCATCTCTTCCTCAATCGTCCCGATACTGTACAGATTCTCTATATTCAGCACAATATCGAAGATGACTGCATCCTTCTTCCTGCCCGCCGACAGCGCCCGCCCGATCTGCTGTTTGTAAATGATCGGCGACACCGTGGGACGAAGCAGAACCACTCCATCAATATCTTCCACATGGACTCCTTCATTTAACATATCAATGCAGTACAATAGTTTCAGATGCCCGCTCTCATCCGCTTTAAAATCCGCGAACGCCTGACTCGTTGCCGGATCGTCAGAATAGGCCTTATAAATATGAGGGCTTTGATCCACCTTCCCAAACCATTCCGGCGCCTTCCCGATCATTTCCGTCATATGCTCATAATTCACACAGAAGACGATATATTTCCCTGAACGGTTCTTCATATGTTTGCGGAAGATCTCATCCAGCCCGTCTGCCTGCTCCAACGCATGCCGAAGAGCTTCTAACTGTTTCTCTCCCTCATCCTGGATGACCCTGCTCTTTGCCATCCGCACCCGTCTCTCATATTTTGCCAGATCCTTCTGATAAGAGAATACGGACAGCACATACTTGGGCGGACTCAAGATCCCCCGCACGATCGCCTCTCCAAGGGTCATCTCCGAAGCCACATTCCCATCAAATAGCTCGTCTGACATGTCCCGCTGATTGTCCAGGTAGCGGATCGCCGTTGCTGAAAGTCCCAGCACCCTGGCCTTCGGGTACATGGATAACAATTTCTGTACTCCCTGCCCCCACATGGCCGCACCGCAACGGTGGAATTCGTCTAATATAATGTAGTCGGGATGAATCTTCCCTAATTCCGACTCAGACATCGACATCAGCTTTGCATAGGTATAAAATCTGACATTTTCAAGCACATCCTCGAAACCATTCCCGTTATTCGTTTCTGCCGCCATCCGCGCATTATGGGCATTACGGGTTTCACTTCTCCCTGTGCCGCCAGATAATGTCCCATTCTTCTCCATGCTTGCCGTCAGATTCTCTACCTGAGTCCGGAAGATGTATTCTGACGGCGACAGCCAGCATATGGTCTGATCCGGGTACTCCTCACACAGCTTGAACCCAATAAAGGATTTCCCCGTACCCGTAGGATGCACAATTGCCGCTTTGCCCGTTGTCTTAAGCATATCCAGAGCTGCCTGATACGCTGTCTGATTATGTTCAAATAATTCAATTTTCATATCTGTAACTCCTTCCCGTCAACATCGCATTGACCCTCGCGGCAGTCGCCAAATGTGCATACAAGCATGCCCGCTTGGCTCGTTGCTTGCAGGAATAAGAATCATTCATCACATTTCCGCCAAAAATGTAATGAAGTACGTTACTTCATTACATTTTGCTGATTCTTCCCTATTTTTCGCTGTCCAAAATTCGTTTGACTAGAATTTTGACGGCGATCAATCAAGGATCTATTGTCAAAAAATTACGTCTTACCTCGATTTTGATTCTTTTTCAGGGGATTGCCCGATTGAATAGATTTTGACTAGAATTTTGACGGCGATAGATTGTATTTCTCTTGTATTTTCACTTTTTCGCCGAGAGCAAGAATGAAAAAACATATTTTTTAGGTAATTTTTACAGAAATGCCATCAGAAACCATGCTCACTGCCTCCCAAAATATTGACAAAATCCATTTTGCATGGTAATATAACGAAGATGAATGAAAAATTGACAATTTTTATGTCAAAAAAAATGTAATGAAGTAACGTAATTCATTACATTTTTATAAGTTTTTGTTTCTTATTTATCCGATAAGAACTTTCTTTCCCTCGAATGCAAATCCATATTTTCGAATTCGGTCCGTTGAAATACCTTTTGCCTCCAATAAAGCAGAATATTCCTTTTCCTCAATCTGACGAAGTGCAGACTGCACGGTATCCGACAAGCTTTTTTCTTTGTGCGGATTATGAACCTTGAATTCTAGAATCACTGCGTCGTCCGTCTCTCTAAGAGGTTCCAGCATGACGTCATATCTCCCGAAACCACTTTCCCGGTTAAATGTGACCAGATACCGCCCGGAGAGGTCCACGATCAACCCCAAAACAAATCCATGATAAAAACGTTCTGGTTCAGATTCTTCGGACAGTGAACTTCCTACATCGAAATAACTGAAAGAAGCAAGGGCAACCCGATTCATATATCCGTTCATTGCCTCTAGATCTCCTGACAATAACGCCTGTAAAAATTTATTATATGCAGGGGTAAATTCTGTAAACCATCCATCAATCATCCGCTTGAACAAAATGCAGATCTCTTTGTTTGTTAATGAAAGACTGTAATCCCCCCTGCCATCCTCGTCCATGATAAAGTGTTCTACCTTTAAATACCCACTTGCCAAAAACAAACTCCAAATAGCGTTCCGATTATTATTTAGCTGATCAAAGACAATCTGTTCATCTATCCGCGCAGTGAAAGCATTGCCTTTCAACAAATCCTCCATAATTATTTTAACATCTGCGGAACCAAGACGAATTAACTTTTCAGCAAGCCTGTTGCTGCTTGTATTGACCCAATATGATGAGAAGATCTTTTTATCCAGATAATTAATAATGGACCATGGATTATAAATATCTTTTACATTGCCAAAAATAAACCCATCATACCATTCCTTTACTGTCTCTCTCTCTGTATACAAGCCATATTCTTGCAGGGCATGCCATACCTCCTCCTGCGTAAAGCCAAAAGCCTCTGCGTATTTTCCTGAAGTTGTGGTTACTACCTCCAGGTTATTGAGATCTGAAAAAATTGATTCTTTGCTTACTCTGGTAATACCCGTCATAATGGCTCTTTCCAGATAAGAATTAGTCTTAAATGTAGCATTGAACAACCCTTTCATAAATAAGACTAACTCGTCCCAGTAATCATTTACATAAGCCTCCTGCATGGGAGTATCGTATTCATCCAGCAGGATGATCACTTTCTTTCCATAATATCTGTAAAGGTATTCTGACAGAGTTCCAAGAGAAGATGTGGCAACATAATTTTTCATTTCTGACGAAACCTTTTGAAAAAAGTTCTTTTCTTTCTCATTTAAAATGTCACTCTTCATTAAAAAATCGTATCGATTAAACGTTTTTTCTATAATATAACAGATTTTTTCTTTTGCATCCGCAAAAGTACTTTCTTTTATATCCGCAAAGCTTATGAATATTACCGGATAAGACCCCTGCAGCTTCCGGTACTTTTCTTCTTCCCATATGAACAAATCCTCAAATAAATCCTTCCGTCCTGCATATTCTATGGAAAAGAAATATTCCAGCATACTCATATTTAATGTTTTTCCGAAACGTCTTGGACGAGTAATCAGAGTCACTGCATCGTTATTTTCCCACCATTCTTTGATAAATAAGGTTTTATCGATATAAAAATTGTCGCTGGAAATCATCTGCCCGAAATCCTGATGCCCGATTCCTACTATCCTTGCCAAACTCTGCACCCCCTGTTTTCTATCATGATTTTATTATACCTGTTTCACGTGTATAATTCAATACAGTCATTGAAGTGCTACAACAAGATGGAATGCAGACAATTCACAAATACGCAATTGCATGTTATAAGAAAAACTGCTAAATATCATATGCTATGGAATCATAAAGCAAGGGCTCCTGAACACACCGCACGTGTCCGGAAGCCCTTATTCCCACAAACCTATTTCTCTTCTCTTACAAATACAGCCGTCGCCCCCGGAATCCTTAACACTCCGTCTTCAAGCATAACATCCCCGCCGTTCTGATAGATCACCTCGCCTAATTTCCCATCGTAAGCGAAGCTTGCGTCCTTCCCGGACGGATTGACAACGATCAGCACTGATTCCTCGTCATTATACCTCCTGTACGCCAGAGGATATGCATTCTCCTCGCAGTAGACGAATTCCACCTTCGCCTCGCTCTGCAATACCTTCGTTGCCTGGCGGATGCCGATCAGCTTCTTCACCTCATGGTACACAGAATCGGGGTCTGCCATCTGATTCTCGGCCGTCGGACGGTTCTCATCCGGATCGATCGGAATATACAGCTCATCTGCCTTCGCCTCAGAGAATCCGGCATTCAGTCCGCCGTTCCACTGCATCGGCGAACGGGATCCTGTACGGATATAGCCGCCTTCCACAGACACCACATCCTTGAGATACTTCATGCCAAGTTCGTCTCCATAATAGATGAACGGCGCACCCGGCAGCGACAGGATGAACGCGAATACGATCTTCACCTCTCCATCGTCCAGCCAGTTGGTGAGACGCTCCATATCATGATTGCCGGACGGCATACAGATCATACCTCTGCCGTTGGTCGGCTCATAGCATTTCTTATAATAATCGATGAATGCCTTCGCATTACCCTTCCCCTCACGGGAGAAATACGGATTATCCGCATGGTACAGATCCGTATAGTGGCTCGGTCCGAAGTGGAGCATGAAATCCATGTGATATCCGGACCTTAAGGACCTGTCCGGCTGTCCCCACTCGGAGATCATGGCCGCCTCCGGAAATTCCTTATCCAGAAAATCACGGAAATCGCTCCACAGTGCAATCGTACCTTCCTGCTCGGGATCGTTCTTCACAAGAGAGCCCGCCATATCCACACGGAATCCGTCACAGCCCATCTTAAGCCAGAACCGCATCACATCCTTGATTGCCTCGCGGGTTGCCAGCGCATCCTCCGAATCCATAGGCTGCTGCCAGTGCGGATTCTCTACCTTATAGCATCCGTAATTCAAACATGGCTGATGCGCATAGAAATTCACCGCCACACAGCCGTTCCTCTGGCTCATTCCCCGAAGGAATCCCCGGATGTTCTCATCTCCTTCGAATTCCGTCCATGCATCGTCCGTCCACACGTACCGGCCTGAGCAGGAGTTCTTCTCCGGTTTTAAAGATTCCTTGAACCACTCATGCTCCCAGGACGTATGCCCCGGAACCAGATCCAACAACACATGCATATCCCTCTTATGGATCTCATCAAATAACCTCTTAAGATCTGCATTGGTTCCATAGCGGGGAGCCACCTTCATATAATCAGATACATCATATCCCGCGTCCAAAAACGGCGACTCAAAGCAGGGGTTCAGCCAGATCGCATTACATCCAAGCTCAGCAATATAACCCAGATGATCGATGATCCCCTGGATATCCCCGATTCCGTCCGCATTCGTATCCGCGAAAGACTGCGGATAGATCTCATAGAATACTGCATTTTTTAACCATTCAACCATTTTATCTACCTCTTTACTTACATTCGTGTAACAGCTTACCAGCTATCTTTCGCTAATGACAGATCGCCTTCTCTGTCTCCTTATCGAAGAAATGTGCTTTCTCCATATTGGCAGCGATCTTAGCAGCCCCTTTCTCAAGCGGTTTCTCCGATGACGGGATCTTCACGGTCACCGGAATATTCTCTACCGTCAGATGCAGATGGTAATCCGCCCCCATCAATTCGCTGAAATTCATCTCCGCATTCAGCGTATTATCCTTCGTCATCTTCTCCTTCGGAAGAAAATCCTCCAGACGAAGTCCCATGATCACAGATTTCCCGGCATAAGGCGCAAGAGCCTTCTTCTTGAAATCCGGTACCAGAAGCTTATTATTCTTAACGACCGCATAGAGGTTACTTCCCTCCTGTACGATCTGCGCATCCATGAAATTCATCTGCGGGCTTCCGATAAATCCGGCAACAAACAGATTGTCCGGCGTATCATAGAGAACCTGCGGCGTATCAAACTGCTGGACGATCCCTTCCTTCATAACCACAATCCGGTCGCCCATCGTCATAGCCTCCGTCTGGTCATGGGTAACATACACGAAGGTAATATCTAACTTCTGATGAAGCTTGGCGATCTCCGTTCTCATGGAAGCACGAAGCTTGGCGTCCAGATTGGACAGCGGCTCATCCAGAAGGAACACAGCCGGGTTGCGGACCATTGCACGTCCAAGCGCCACCCTCTGGCGCTGACCGCCTGAGAGCTCCTTTGGTTTGCGGGTCAGAAGATGCTCAAGGTCCAGGATCTTCGCCGCCTCGTGTACGCGGCGGTCAATCTCAGCCTTATCTTCTTTGCGCAGATTCAGACCGAAAGAAATATTCTTATACACATTCATATGCGGATAGAGCGCATAATTCTGGAACACCATCGCAATGTCGCGGTCCTTTGGCGGTACCTTGTTCACAAGCCGGTCGCCGATATATACTTCACCTTCCGTGATGGTCTCAAGCCCCGCGATCATACGCAGAGTGGTGGACTTCCCGCATCCCGACGGGCCTACCAGGATAATGAATTCCTTATCCTTGATCTCCAGGTTCAGATTCGGGACAACCGGAGATGCCGCTCCATCATAAGTCTTTGTTACATTTTTAAAACTGATCGAAGCCATAATCATTCTCCTCCAAGTTATTTTAGTCTTCTATTCAGAAGAAGCCTGCATGCTCCTCGTCAATGAACAGCGCCTCACGGGGAGCTTCATGGGCCGCCTCTAACTTCTCCGGATCGATCATCTGAAATGCCTTATTAAAGAAGATACTGTTCAGATATGCTACGATCCCGAATCCCAATGTCCCCCACAGGAACACTGCAAGGCTTACGCCGTTTGGATTCATGAAGAAGGACAGATACACAGCACCCGCCGTAAGCAGGATACTGAGCACAGTCCACGGCAGCGCCGCGATACTTAGAAGCCATGCATTTTTCAAGGTATTTCTCACACTGTTTCTATATCTTGCCTGCAGCGGGAAAAGATACTGGAATCCGAACAGGAAGATCACGCACATCATGAAGAAGCTGATTCGGTATACTCTTCCCATCGTTCCCGTCATGCTGGTTACAATAAAGTAATAGATTCCAAGGAAAGCGGCCGCCAACAGACAGATCATCCAGATCGCCGTCCCCTGTCTGAAATTCTGCTTAAACGCATTCCAATACTGCTTCGCGATAATGTCGTCCTCGTCTTCGTCCCAAATCGCCTGCATACAGGCAAATAATGCCGACAACGCCGCCCCGATCGTAAAAAGCGGCAGGGAAAACAGGCAGAACAACACATTACACAGGAATATATTCGCTAATTTCCCCAAATTGTACATCAAAGGGCCATTCATATCAAACAAACTCATCGCAGACTCCTTCCATATGAAATATTTACTTGATCGCACCTTCTACCATTCCATTCATGATCTGCTTCTGTGCAACCAGGAAGATCACGATCATCGGAACAATAGCCAGAAGCGCCGCCGTCAGGATCAGATCCCACTGTTTTACATAGGAACCCACAAAAGCCTGCACTGCAACCGGAAGAGTCTTGACCTTGCCGTTCTGTCCAAGCATCAGTGAAGGCAGCAGGTAGTCGTTCCAGATCCACATACCATTCAATATGGTGACCGTCGTGATGACCGGTGTCAGAAGCGGGAAGATGATTCGGAAAAATGTTCCTTCCGGGGAGCAGCCGTCGATAGCCGCCGCCTCTTCAAGCTCATAAGGGATACCCTTGATAAAACCTGTCAGGATGAATACCGTCATAGCTCCTCCGAATCCGCAGTATGCGAACACAATACCCGGGATGGACTGCAGCATAGAGATCCCTATGAACTGGCTCACATCACGGAATGTAGAGATCAGAGGAAGCATAACAACCTGGAACGGAATGATCATGGATGCAATGAATACCATATAGATAGCCGTGGACCATTTGGTCTTATTCCGGCAGATCACCCACGCTGCCATGCCGCCGAAAAGCGCCAGTAATACCAGAGACAGCACCGTAATGATCACTGATGTTCCGAATGCATACCAGAAGTTAAAGTTGGAGTTGTTCACTACGGCAGAAATATTCGCCATCAACTGTGAAAAGCTTACCCCGCCAAAGCCTACCGGATTGGATACGATGCCGTTGGCATTCTTAAAGGTATTCAGCACAACCAGATAGAACGGGAACAGTGTGTAAACTGCAACTATCGTGCCAAGAATTGTAAAGATTATTTTGCTGGATTTCTTCATTTTCATTACAATTCCACCTCCTTGCTGTTGGATATACGAACCTGAATGATCGATACACTTGCCAGAATGATGAAGAACAGAACGGCTTTCGCCTGTCCGAGTGCATAACTGTTCTTCGTGATCGCCGTATTATAGATATTAAGGGCGAGCATCTGTGTACCGTTGGTCAGATAACTTCCCATGAAATCTGCCACAGATCCGGTACCGTTGGTCAGCGCCATATTCACGTCAAACTGCTTGAACGCTGATGTCAGTGTCAGGAATGTACAGATCGTAACTGTAGAAGCGATCATCGGAATCTTGATCTTGAACAGCGTCGTCAGCGCATTTGCCCCGTCGATCTGTGATGCTTCCAGCACGTCCTTAGGAACGGTCGTAAGTCCCGTCACATAGATCAGCATGATATAGCCGGCATACTGCCAGATATATACGACTACGATAGCAGCGAACGCTGTCTTCGTATTTGCCAGAATCGAGTTCATCATTCCCCACTTGGATGTGATCTGGATCAGCACATTGTTGAACACGAACTGCCAGATATAACCAAGTACGATACCGCCGATCAGGTTCGGGAGGAAATAAGATGCCCGGAAGAAGTTGATCCCTCTCATCTTCGACGTACAGAGCAGGGCAAGCATGAAACCAATCACATTGATCAATACCATGTTAAATATAACAAATAAAAATGTAAGCAGCACGGACCATACAAAAGAAGGATCCTTGAACATGGTCGCGTAATTGCTGAATCCCACAAATCCTGTCAGCCGGATTCCATTCCAGTCTGTGAATGAATATACAATACCAAGCGCCAGCGGAATCAATACCGTCACGGCAAATGTAAATAACAGCGGAAACAGGAATATAAAATTAATAATACTGCGGTGATGTTCTACGGTCGGGAAGAAATACAGACCGACTAGGAATACGATTGCTCCGGCTACCAGAAGAGGCCCTCTGAAGCCGGCGCTGCTGCCGCTGAAATCTAAAACCAGCGCGAACGCCAGGCCGGCAATTCCGGCAGCAAGAAGAACATAGGACAACAGTTTCGTTTTATTTGAGTTTTCAGCCATTGTTACAGCTCCTCTCTCTCATTTTTTATCAAAAAGGACGGCAGCCGCCGCTGCCGTCCACCTCTTAAATAGTGGTCTAATTCCAAGGTTCACCCTCGTAAAATTAGTTCGCGTAGCAAGCCTCACTAACCTGCTGGATTGTCTTTATAAAGCCTTCTGTGTCCAGAGCCCCTGAAGCATAGTCTGCAAATACCTGACCTGTGTAGTTCATTGCATAGCCTTCCTTCATATCAAGCCAATGCCAGGATGAAGTCTTCTCTGCTGAAATATAATCTACCATTGCCTGCGCAAACGGATCTGACGCAACGTAGGTGCAGGATTTAAACGGACTGATGAAACCGGCTTCCTCAACCAGTACCTTCTGAGCCGTATCCTCCGACATCCACTGTAAGAATGCCTTTGCCGCATCTACATTACCCTCGGAATAGATGGACCACCAGGAAGGTGAATTTGTGAGGATCGTATCGATACCGTCCTGGAACGCATAAGGAATCATTCCAACCTCGAAATTACCTGCCGCATCATATGCATCCTTGTCATCTGTAGTCATGGTAGCTCCGATCCAGGAACCCTGTGTAACGAAAGCATATTTACCGGATGCGAAATTCAGGATCTGCTGATCGTATGTACCGGAAACCAGTAACGCCGGATCTGAATACTCATTCAGGACGCCTACATACTCTGCAAAATCAGTAAGACGCTCTTCATCGAACTTCCCGCCGTCATTCAGAAGATCAATATAAGTCGTGTCATCACGCTCCAGGCCTGCATCCAGATAATTAGCAAACACATGCTGCCCTGTTGACCAATAGAGATTCGTAGGTTCTGCACAGTATCCTACCACTGCCTCAAGTCCAAGCTCGTCTTTCTTAGAATCAAGAGTCTTGAATGCTTCTTCAAGCTTCGCCGTATCTGTAAGCGTTGCAGGGTCGATCTCGGCCTTCTCAATGATGTCCTTATTATAAGCCAGTCCAATTCCCTCTACAGTGTAAGGATATCCGATGGTTCCTTCTTCTTCGTCCACGTACGCGTTATCTGTGTCAGAAGCCCATTTCTCATCGCTCATATCTACCAGCATTCCGGACCAGTTCTTGAACTCAGGTCCAAGTGCATTGACAAAAATATCCGGCATATTGCCAGCCTGATAATAACCCTTGATGGTTCCCTGGATATCAACGCCGCCGCCCATAGACTCGATCTCTACCGTCACACCCGTCTCTTCCTTGTACATCTCAGCCAGCTTCTTCAAAGTGCCGTCTATCTCGATCTTACCATTAACCAGACGGATCGTATTCCCGTCTGAACCAGATGAAGAACCGCCTGAGCCGCCGTCACCGGAATCTCCGCCTGATGAACCACATGCCGCCAAACCTAATACCATTGTTGCTGCCATTAATGCTGCAATAACTTTCCTTTTCATTTCGTCCTCCACAGTTATAATTTTTTAACCTTTTGCGCATAAGGTATCTTATTATATATATTAGCATTTATTTTATAATATTGCAATATCTTTTGCGCATAAGTTTTAAAAAAATATGTCTAAAGACATATTTTTATTTATATTATACAGTTTTTTCTAAGTTTATTATGCAAAATCACAACACTTTCGCTTATGCGCAAAAGTATACTTAACCAAAAAAACCTGCAGACGGAAATGATCTATATCCTCTCCGCCTGCAGGTCCCTACCTGTAAGTTCTTTCTCTTCTATTCGTCTACACCGTCGTCTATGCCGCGTTCAGGCTCCATGCTGTGTTCCGGATTCCCATACGCCGAGATGGTCTTCACGCTGTCCCTCACTACAAGCTCAACAGGCAGCTTCACATCCCACTCTGGAATCTCTTCCTCCTGTATCATCTTGATCAAAGTATCTACCGCAAGGCGTCCCCGCTTCGCAGGATCCTGGCGGACCGTTGTGAGCGCAGGCCGAATGATCCTTGAGAGCAGCACGTCGTCAAACCCTGTAAATGACAGATCCTCTGGGATCCTCACTCCCCGGTCGCTGAAATAACTCATCAGCAAGACCGCCCAGTAATCCGAACAGCACATGAAGGCTGTATAATTCCTGGACAGATAGAACAACTCCTCCATACTGGCCTCTCTCTCCATCATCTCGGCACGGATGATCAGCAGATCTTTGGAATCTGCCTTGAGTCCATACCTGGCCAGAGCCTTCTGGTGTCCGATATAACGGATATAATCTACGCCTTCCATATTATCCGCCAGAAATGCGATCCTTCTGTGTCCGCGTTCGAGAAGGTGGACGGTCATCTCATAAGCCCCCTTCTCGTCTTCAAGCCCCACATTCACATAATTCATAATGTCTCTTGGCGCATAGCTGTCTATCAGAACGATCGGGTTCTTATACCTGCTCTTGATCTTGACAAAATCGTCATGCAGGATCCCAAGCAGAATCAACCCGTCTGCATTCCATGTCAGAATGTTCCTGATCAGCTCTGAGATATCGTCTGAAGTATAGATCATCATGAAATATCCCCTGCGGCGAATCTCTGATTCGATTGCCCCAAGCAGGACACTGAAGAAAGGATCTGCTATGATGTTGTCATACTGGTCCTTCCTGCCCTTCAGAGAGACACCTATGATCTTCGAACACTTCTGCGTCAGACTTCTTGCGCTGTTGTTCGGTACATAGTCGTACTCTTTAAGTAATTTCTCCACCTTTTCCACCGTCTTCTGGGAGACCTCGCTCGTCTTCCCATGAATAACATTCGACACTGTCGTCGTACTGATCCCCAACATATCAGCCATATCCTTGATCGTTATCATATAACACCTCCGTAACGATTCTTCGTGTTCAAATCCATTAAAATTATATCATAAAACATTTACTGCAACAACATCAAAATCCGATTGCACTTTTCCCCAAAAAGAGGTAAATTATTACTAGAGAGATTCGATGCAGAAGACAGATTTCGTCCGCTGCAGGATATAGGAGGTAACATATATGAAACGAACAGCAGGGATCCTACTCCCCATCACCAGTCTGCCGTCCCAATACGGTATCGGCGGTTTTACTCAGAGCGCATATGACTTCATCGACTGGCTCAAGGAAGCCGGACAGTCCTACTGGCAGATCCTTCCCCTTGGCCCTACCAGTTACGGCGATTCCCCTTACCAGTCTTTTTCTACCTTCGCTGGCAATCCTTATTTCATCAACCTGGAAGCGCTGGTTGATGAAGGCGTACTGCATAAGGAGGAATGCGAAGCGGCAGATTTTGGCAGCGAACCCGGCGCCGTAGATTACGAGAAGCTCTACAAAGCACGCTACACCCTTCTCTACAAGGCTTACCAGAGAAGCTGGATCACCGAGAACCATGACTACCAGCATTTTGTGAGGAAGAACAAATGGTGGCTTACCGATTATGCCCTGTTCATGGCGATCAAGGAACAGTACAATAACGTTTCCTGGGACCAGTGGCCCGAAGATATCCGGCTGCGTAAGGCTCACGCCATGACAGAGTATTATAACGAATTGTTTCCATATGTTGAATTCCATCAATATATGCAGTTCAAGTTCCATGAGCAATGGAGCGCGCTCAAGGCTTACGCCAACCAGAAGGGGATCCGCCTGATCGGAGATATCCCCATCTATGTGGCGATGGACAGCGCGGACACCTGGGCCCACCCAGAGCTGTTCCAGTTAGATGAACAGAATGTACCTCTCGCAGTGGCAGGCTGCCCGCCGGACGGATTCTCTGCCGACGGTCAGCTCTGGGGCAATCCGCTCTACCGCTGGGAATATCACCGTGATACCAATTATGAATGGTGGATCTCCCGTCTGGCATACTGCTTCCAGATGTATGATGTACTTAGGATCGATCATTTCCGGGGATTCGATGAATATTACTCTATTCCATACGGAGAGAAGACGGCAGCCAACGGACACTGGGAGAAGGGTCCCGGCATCGAACTGTTCCAGTGCATGGAGCAGCATCTGGGCCGTCATGAGGTGATCGCCGAGGATCTTGGCTACGTGACGGATTCCGTCCGCTGGCTGGTCCGCGAGACCGGCTTCCCGGGGATGAAAGTCCTGGAATTCGCTTTTGACTCAAGAGATACCGGCTCTGCCAACGACTATCTGCCCCATAATTATCCGGAGAACAGTGTCGCATATACCGGAACCCATGACAATGAGACGATCGTTGGATGGTTTGATACCATTACGCCGGAGGAACAGAAGGCAGCAAGGGATTACATGTGCGACCACTATACTCCCAAGGACCAGTTATACAAGTCCTTCATCTCCCTGGTAATGCGGAGCAACGCCAAGACCTGTATCATTCCTATCCAGGATTACATGGGGCTTGACAACAGCTGCCGGATGAATAAGCCTTCCACGGTTGGAAATAACTGGAGATGGCGGCTTAAGAAGGAAGATCTGACGGAAGAATTGAAGGAAGAGATACGCACGGTCACGAAGAGATACGGGCGGTTGAATTAATATTTTTAATGGCTGATAAGTATCAGGTGCAGTTATGAATTTAACTGCACCTGACTATATACCAATATCTTAGTCTGAACCTGCCCCAGAGATTTTCCTGGCGGCAGGCGGCTTTTGCTCCTGCGGAGTATGCGCCTTACTGCGCGCTGCAGCTCCAGCATTTTTCTTCCTTCTCTTCGGATGCGTCCCATTAAGCTCCCAAAATCATATCCATGCTTATAAACTCCGTAATAATAGAATCTTTTTAATTATGTAACATTATACCAATATTTCTTGATTTTGAGAATGCTTTTTAATATAAAACTACTTACAAATCCTCAAACAAATGTTATAATAATTGTAATTATTCATAATATTTTATACAAAAAGGAGGAATGAACGTAAAATGAGTAGATTAGAGATTGACTCTCCAAGCCGGGCTGACATCGTGATAGAAGGTCTTTACAAAGATTTGGAACGTCGGATCGAATCCAGTCCGCCGGGATTATGCCCGGTAGATATGGCGAGGGCATTTTTGGAGTTATGTCATGCACAGACCTGCGGCAAATGTGTGCCGTGCCGAATCGGGCTTGGCCAGCTTAACCACTTGATCAAGGATGTCCTTGACGGGAAAGCAACCATGGAAACCCTGGATATTATGGAGAAGACAGCCGTGTCCGTTATGGAGTCCGCAGACTGCGCGATCGGTTATGAGGCTGCCAATATGGTGTATAAGGGACTGATCGGATACCGGGACGACTACATTGAACATATTGAGAGAGGACGATGTATCTGTACATACAGCCAGCCGGTACCCTGTGTATCCTTGTGCCCCGCCCGTGTGGATATCCCGGGTTATATCGCGCTGGTCAGGGACGGAAGGTACGCGGATGCTATACGCCTGATCCGCAAGGACAATCCGTTCCCTACAACCTGCGGCTTCATCTGCGAGCACCCCTGCGAGGCAAGATGCCGCAGAAATATGGTAGACGATGCCATCAACATCCGCGGCCTTAAGCGCGTGGCGGCAGATTTCGCAGGAGAGGTCGAACCTCCGGCATGTGCCGCGAGCACCGGCAAGAAGGTGGCGGTTCTGGGCGGCGGCCCGTGCGGCTTAAGCGCAGCTTATTATCTGCAGCTTATGGGACATCAGACCACCGTATACGAGATGCTTCCGAAGCTTGGGGGAATGCTGCGCTACGGTATCCCTAATTACCGGCTGCCGAAAGACCGGCTGGATGACGATATCAACAGCATCTTAAAGACCGGCGTAGAAGTCAGATACGGGGTGAAGGTCGGAACAGACATTACGATCCAGGAGATCCAGAAGGAGTATGACGCGGTACTCATCGCCGTCGGCGCGAGCACCGACAAGAAATTGGGAATAGAAGGTGAAGATGCCGCTGGCGTACTTCCCGCAGTAGAATTCTTAAGAGATGTGGGAATGAACAAGATTATGGACCTGACCGGCAAGGAAGTCGCCGTGATCGGAGGCGGCAACGTATCCATGGATGCCGTGCGTACCGCCAAGCGTCTGGGCGCTAAGAAGGTCAGCATCGTTTACCGCAGAAGGATTGCAGATATGACGGCCCTCTACGATGAGATCGAAGGAGCGATCGCTGAAGGTATCGAGATGCAGACACTAAAAGCCCCTGCTTCCATTGACGTAGACGAGAATAATCATGTAAAAGGCATCTATGTGACTCCGCAGATGGTAAGCGCGATCCGAGATGGACGCGCAAGCATCCGGCCTACCGGAGAAGAGAATATCTATATCCCATGCGACGTTCTGATCATTGCGATCGGCCAGAATATTGAGACGAAACATTTCGAGGACGCCGGAGTTCCGGTAGCCCGCGGCAAGATTGTCACCACCAGCACCGGAGCCTTTAAGGACATGCCGGGTGTATTTGCCGGAGGAGACAGTGCAAGCGGCCCTGCCACCGTGATCAAAGCGATCGCCGGAGCGAAGGTGGTCGCGGCAAATATTGATGAATATCTTGGTTATCATCATATTATCACCAGTGATGTTGAAGTACCGATCCCGAATATCGACGACAGAACTCCGTGCGGCCGCGTCAATCTTACGGAACGCGAAGCCGGAATCAGAGTCTGCGACTTTGAAGGTGTGGAAAACTGCATGACAGAGAAAGAAGCAATACAGGAAGCAAACCGCTGCTTACGGTGCGATCATTTCGGATATGGAATATTCAAAGGAGGCAGAGAGAAATTATGGTAAATCTTACAATAGACGGAAAACAGATTTCAGTAAAAGAAAATACCACAATCATGGAAGCTGCCGATCAGAACGGAATCACGATTCCAAGCCTTTGCTATCTGAAAGGAATCAATGAGATCGCAGCCTGCCGTGTGTGTGTCGTAGAACTAGAAGGAAAAGAACGGCTGATCACCGCATGTAACAATGTAGCCGAAGAAGGCATGGTCGTCTATACGAACAGTCCGAAGGTAAGAAACCACCGACGGAACACGGTAGAGCTTATCCTGTCGCAGCATGACTGCCTGTGCGTCACCTGCCCAAGAAGCGGCAACTGCAGTCTCCAGAAGATTGCCAATGACCTGGATATTCTGGAGATCCCGTTCAAACGAGAGCTGGAGCATCAGCCTTGGGACAAACATTTCCCGCTTATCCGCGACTCAGCCAAATGTATCAAATGTATGCGCTGTATTCAGGTCTGCGACAAGGTACAGGGGTTGAATATCTGGGATCTGGAGGGAACCGGCTCCCGCACTACAGTCAATGTAGCCGGCCATAAGACCATCGAAGAGTCTGACTGTTCCTTATGCGGACAGTGTATCACCCATTGCCCGGTAGGCGCACTCCATGAGCGAAGCGACACCGGCAAAGTATGGAAAGCTCTTGCCGATAAGGATAAGATCGTTGTCGCACAGGTTGCCCCGGCCGTCCGCGCCGCATGGGGTGAGCAGATCGGCCTTGCACCGGAAAAAGCTACCATCGGCAAGATCATGGACGCACTCAAGAGGATGGGTGTCGATTATGTATTCGATACCGTATTTTCAGCAGACCTCACCATCATGGAGGAAGGGCACGAATTCGTTTCCCGCTTCACAGACGGAGAGCTTAAAGACCGGCCTATGTTCACATCCTGCTGTCCTGGATGGATCCGTTTCATCAAGAGCCAGTTCCCTCACCTTGTGAAATATCTGTCCACAGCCAAATCTCCGCAGCAGATGTTCGGAGCGGCGATGAAGACATATTTTGCACAGAAGCTTGGAGTAAGCCCCGACAAGATATTTACCATATCCGTAATGCCTTGCGTAGCAAAAAAAGCCGAGCGCGAGATGGAACTGTTCTATGAAGAATATGCCGGACACGATATCGATGTGGTCATCACCACCAGAGAATTGGTTAAGATGATCCGCTCCGCACACATCCGTCCTGAGACGCTTGAGGATATCGAGAGCGACCGTCCGATGCATGACGGTACCGGAGCCGGCGTGATCTTCGGCGCTACGGGCGGCGTTATGGAGGCGGCCCTCCGAAGCGCCTACTATATCATCAAGAAGGAGAATCCTCCGGCTGATGCATTCAAGGCGGTACGAAGCAGCGGATTCAATGAAAATAACGGCGTTCAGGAGGCGGAATTCGCCATCGACGACATTAAAGTCAGGACTGCAGTAGTCAGCGGACTTGGCAACACGAGGGCCCTTCTTAACAAGATCGAGTCTGGGGAAGTGCACTATGACTTCGTAGAGGTCATGGCCTGTCCCGGTGGCTGCGTAGGAGGCGGCGGCCAGCCGATCCACGACGGCGAGGAGCTGGCGTTTGAAAGAGGCAAGAATCTGTATGAGCTGGATGAGAATATGGAACTGCGCTTCTCCCACGAGAATCCGGACATTCTTAAAATGTATGAAGAATTCTTCGAGAAACCGAATTCACATAAGGCTCACATGCTCCTGCATACCGAACATATCAGACAAGACTAGCGGACAAGACTATTGATCCTAGAGAACTCCCGGAACCCTCTGTATTGGAGGTCTCCGGGAGTTTAAATTTAAAAAAAGAAAAAGTCTCAAAATATCATTATTTCAAGATGTTAGCGTCGGACACACAGCAGTACGGAATCTTCATTGAAGAACTCGCCCCATTTATCGGATCCTTTGTTGCTTGTAAATATCATCGTGTCCGGACCTTCTTTATATTAAAAAGGTGTAAAGCCCTTAACAACTGAATAAAGACTTTACACCATTTATGATTACTCTTGCTCTTTCGGATCGTGAGTCTCGACGTACTCTATAATCGCTAGTATTTCATCACTACTCATACCCTTTTCTTTCAATTTACGGATAAGATTAACTACTTCTTTACCTGTCATATCCTCACCACCTTTATAAGTGCCGTTTACTTGGTACTTTTATTATATCAATCGGTAATTGTAGTGTAAAGCCTTTATTCAATTGTCAAAGTACTTTTTGTAGGTTATTCGACTGGTATCAACTCTACAACAATGTAAGCTATCTCTTATGTCAGTTTTGCAGTAAAATATAGTGCCGTGGATGCTGATCAGGGAAAACCTGCCTGTAAGACGTATATAAGACTCATATAAGGACGTATAAGACAATAAGGGTTTGTGATGTTAGATTCTGGTATTGTGTGCTTTGATGGCTATATGGGCTTGTATGGGCGTTTAAAGAGCTTTAAAAGGGCGTTGTAAAGGTATGCAAGACAGTGTGTAAAGTATGGCATGGATGGCATGGTATAGGCGAGATAACATAGATAGGATGTATGTATATAGCTTGCTGGATATATGAGTATGGAGCGCCGCTCTGATACCACATCAACCATCTTTTGTACCCAGTACAGGAAGGACGATTGGATCAAGCGGCTTGGGAATGGCGTACAGGAGGAAGCAATCGTTGACCGGTATGCCCTGGCACCTTTTTTCCATTTTACAATACATCGGCTATTATGTTGGTTTCCGGATTCTTGACCGATATACTACTAAGATAATATATGTCTCTACCTGTCTTTGTTACACCAAGCGCATTGACTATTATCTCTTTAGGATAATCTTTAATATCTTCTCCAGAGTACACCCATAGCTTTGCACCACTTTTTAAATTTCTGCACCCATTTGTCACCATTTGTACAGTATATGGCAGCATAACACAGGACGATATAAGTTCATAAAAAAAACAGGGAAAGTCTCAAAATACTGCTATTTCAAGGCTTTCCCTGGTTTTTTCCTTATCATTATCTTTTATTTCGCATAGTCCGTGACACGTGATTCGCGGATTACATTGACCTTGATCTGTCCAGGGTATTCTAACTCATACTCTATCTGCTTTGCTATATCCCTGGCCATCAATACCATATCCGCATCAGATACCTGCTCTGGAACTACCATAACTCGAATCTCTCTACCCGCTTGAATAGCAAAAGATTTGTCAACGCCCTTAAACTGGTTGGTGATATCTTCTAACTGTTTTAACCTGTTGGTATATGTTTCTAATGTCTCTCTTCTGGCGCCCGGCCGTGCAGCCGAAATGGTATCCGCCGCCTGAACGACACAGGCAATCAGACTCTCCGGTTCTACATCGCCGTGATGCGCCTCAACCGCATTGATGACCGTCGCCGATTCCTTGTACTTCCTGCAGAGATCCACACCAATCTGGATATGTGAACCTTCTACATCATGATCGATCGATTTGCCCACATCATGAAGAAGTCCTGCCCGCTTAGCGATCCTGACATCCAACCCGATCTCGCCCGCAAGAAGCCCCGCAAGCTGTGAAACCTCAACAGAATGCTTGAGTGCATTCTGTCCGTAGCTTGTCCGGAATTTCATACGTCCAAGAAGCCGGATCAGTTCCGGATGGATACCGTGAACACCCACTTCCAGAGCAGCCGCCTCTCCTTCTTCCCGGATCATGGCATCTACTTCCTTCTGGGCCTTCTCCACCATCTCCTCAATCCTTGCCGGATGAATACGTCCGTCAACGATCAGCTTCTCTAAGGCAATCCTTGCGACTTCTCTTCTGATGGGATCAAATCCCGATAATACAACCGCTTCCGGTGTATCATCAATGATCAGCTCAACACCCGTCATCGTCTCCAACGTACGGATATTGCGCCCCTCACGTCCTATGATCCTTCCCTTCATCTCGTCACTTGGAAGCTGTACGACCGAAATCGTGGTCTCTGCAACATGATCTGCCGCACATCTCTGGATCGCGGTGACAACGAATTCCTTCGCCTTCTTGTCCGCCTCTTCCTTCGCCTGCGTCTCTAATTCCTTGATCATTCTGGCGGTGTCATGCTTGACATCATCCTCAACAGTTTTTAATAAATACTCTTTTGCTTGTTCGGAGGTAAGTCCTGAGATTCTTTCCAGTTCCTGCACTCTCTGTCTGCCCAACTCTTCCACTTTCGCTTCACGCTGACGCAGTTGTTCTTCTTTTGCCGCATGTCCTGCCTCACGCTTCTCGATCGCATCCGCTTTCTTATCTAAAGCCTCTTCTTTGGAAAGTACACGCTTCTCATAACGTTGTAACTCGTTTCTGCGTTCCTTGGTCTCTTTCTCAAGTTCATTCTTGTTCTTAATAGACTCTTCTTTAATTTCCAAGAGAGACTCCTTCTTCTTCGCCTCAGCCGTCTTCACTGCGTCATCAATGATTTCCCTTGCTTTTGTCTCCGCATTCCCAATCTTGGACTCTGCATTCTGCTTCAGATTGGAAACTGTCAGGAAATGACTGATGACTGCTGCCGCTACGATCAGCACAACTCCTACAGCAATTAATATTCCATTCGGCACAGGAGCACCTCCTTATTCAGTTTTCATTGTACAAATACAACACTTAGATTTTATACTGTTTTCACAAAGATGTCAAGCTTTCCGCCCACAACATTTGACTTTCGTTCTCCTAATTGTTATTGTTCACTCATCTTAAGGGCCCGCCGAATCTCGTCATAGCCGAATCCCTTGCGCAGCAGATATCCCGCCATCTTCTGCGTCTGAACATAATCGGCCGTCTCTGCATCGAACCGCTTCTTCCTGATAAGCGCCTCTATCGCCGTCCTGGATGCATCCCCGTCATAATACTCCTCCAGGGCTTCCTCCGCTTCATCACGGCCAATCCCCTTCCGGCACAGCGCCGCATATAATTCTCTCCTGCTCTTCCGGTTCTTCCTGCCTTCGATAAAACTCCTTGCATACTCCCGGTCGTTGAGGTAACCAAATGACTTCACATACCGAACCGCTTCTTCCACCGCCTCCTCCGTATAACCGCCCTGCTCAAGCTTACTGCGAAGCTGTGCTTCCGTACGCCCCATGTCGCTTAACAGATGCAGCGCCCTCGCCTTAACCCGCTTCACAATGATATCCCGGAAGATCTCATTATAATCTTCCTCGTCAAGTTCACTGTCCACCGCTATATGATACCGTGATAACTCTCCATTATACAGGACAAACGCAAACTGTTCGTCTATGTACACGCGGAATCTGGTCTTCGTGACCGGCTCAATCTTCGTAACCGTCATATCTTATGCTTCCTCTGTCCCTTGCGTATCATCCGCATCCGTCCCGTCTGCAGCTTCCGCCTGCTCCGGTTCTTCCTTCACCGTTTCTTTGGAGGCCTGGGACTTCCTGCCCCCGCCCTTCTTGCCGTCCTTTGGCAGCGGCTTCGAATTCTTGTCGTCTAACGGCGCATCCTCAGCTATATTATAATGACTGCGGATCTTAGCCTCCAATTCCTTCATGACCTCCGGATGCTCCTTGAGATACGTCTTGGCATTCTCACGTCCCTGGCCGATCTTATCTCCGTTATATGCAAACCATGATCCGCTCTTGCTCACCAGCTTACAATCCACCGCAAGATCCAGGATATCGCCTTCCCGTGAAATCCCCTGACCGAACATAATGTCGAATTCTGCTTCCTTGAACGGCGGCGCGATCTTATTCTTCACAACCTTCACACGAGTCCTGTTCCCCACCATATCTCCGCTCTGCTTGAGCGTCTCCACTCTTCTGACATCCATGCGGATAGACGCATAAAACTTAAGCGCCCGTCCTCCTGTAGTCGTCTCCGGATTCCCGAACATAACCCCGACCTTCTCACGAAGCTGATTGATGAAGATGACCACACAGTTAGACTTGCTGATCACCGGCGTCAGCTTCCTGAGCGCCTGTGACATCAGCCTGGCCTGCAGGCCTACATGGCTGTCGCCCATATCCCCTTCGATCTCCTGCTTCGGCACCAACGCAGCCACAGAGTCTACAACGATGATGTCCATCGCACCGGATCGCACCATCGTCTCGGTGATCTCAAGCGCCTGATCCCCGCTGTCCGGCTGAGAAATATACAGTTCATCTATATCCACTCCGATATTCTTCGCGTAGACAGGGTCCAACGCATGCTCCGCATCAATAAAGCCCGCGATCCCTCCACGCTTCTGTACTTCCGCGATCATATGTAGCGCAACCGTCGTCTTACCGCTGGATTCGGGTCCATACACCTCCACGATACGTCCTCTCGGAACACCGCCAAGACCCAACGCAAGGTCCAGACTCAAAGACCCTGTCGGAATCGTCTCCACCACAACCTGCGCCTTGGGATCTCCAAGCTTCATGACCGTCCCTTTGCCGAAATCTTTCTCAAGCTTCGCTATCGCAGCATCCAATGCCTTCTTCTTATCTTCATTCGCCATAATAAAATCTCCTTCCCGCACATCGAACAAACGTTTGTTCCATGGTTAATATACTATTATACTTATCTCAAAATGTCAACACTTAATTCAGGAAAAAACAGGAAAACTTAGAATCAATCAAGATATATCGCTTTAGATAAATAGAACTGTCCAACCCCTCAAGGACTATTCTGACTGTCATTAAAATACCACACTTCATCTCTTTCGTCAACCGTCAGGCGAAAAGAATCCCATCTTTTCACAGTTCACATTGATGTTCACACTTACGGTGCCCGCAGCAATGAATCCGGCCTATCTTAAGCCGCCTTACAGCAAGAGCCGGATTCCTGCCCCGGTAATGTACTCTCCATATCGGATGAAGCTTTTACAGAGACGCAAGCTTAAGGATCCACAGGATTGCCCAGCCCAGATCCCTTTCTTCCACTCCTTTCTCCGTCACCACATCATAAGAAGCGATCTCCTCCCCGTCAAGTAAATACCTGATCCTGCCGGCCACCTCGCCCTCCTTCACAGGAGCCGAAAGCGTCTCCTCCACCTCTGTCTGCACCTCGCAGGCTTCATCTCCCCGCAGGAGTACAGGGATCTCCTCCTTTTCTTTCACACAGACCGGTATCCTGATCCGGCTCTCATAAGGAGCTGCCTCTTCTATTCCGCCGTCCACCTTAACCTTGGGAAGTTCAACATCCTCCCACACGTCGCGGTACTCATAGTTGGCAATCCCATACTCCATCAGCTTCCGGGTATCCGTCCATTTATACCCTTTATTATTCGGCCAGCCGCAGGCTAAGAGCGCCACGATAAATGTTCTGTTATCCCGCGTCAGCGCGCCCACATAGCAGTATCCCGCGTCTGCCGTAAACCCTGTCTTGCCGCTTAACGCCCCTTCCATCATATCCAGAAACGCATTGTGGTTATTGCAGGAGAAATTCCTGCTTCCGTCCACATTTGCAAACTGATAACTCTTCGTCCTCGTGATCTCAAGAAATTCTTCCCTGCAGGGCGACTGGGCGATACAGTAACGCATGATCACAGCCAGGTCCCTGGCCGTCGTAGAATGTACTCCGCCCTCATCACTGGCGTCAAGGCCATTAGGCGTCACAAAATGCGTATCATTGCAGCCAAGCTCCTTTGCTTTCTGGTTCATAAGTCCGGCAAATTCCTCCACCGTGCCGGCAATCCCTTCCGCGATCACCACCGCGCTGTCGTTATGGGATTCCAGCATCAGCGAATACAAGAGGTCGCGCAGATAGAACTGCTCCTGATCCTTAACCCCAAGCCTTACCTTGGGCTGGCCGGCCGCATTGGCAGACGCAGTAACGATCTGGTCCTCCTGCCTGTTCTCCAGTGCAAGGATACAGGTCATGATCTTGGTCGTGCTCGCCATCGGCCGAATCTCTTTCTCTTCTTTGCCAAATAAAACACGCCCACTGTCAGCATCCAGAAGCACCGCTGACCGGGCGTACAACTGCTCCGGTGCATCCCCGCTTTCTTCTGCACAGGCACGGACCCCGCCAAACGCAGAAAGCAATAGACAACACACAAGACCATATAATAATATTTTCTTCATCATCCGCCACACCCATATACCACCATGTTATTGCAGTATATGAAATTATAAGCTTCTCTATTCATACATTATCGAACGATAGTCCGCCCCTTTCTCCACAATTTTTCCCATCCTCCACATGAATCATCCTCGTCCCATATTCCGCAGCTGCCGTATCATGGGTCATCATCAGCACCGTCATGCCGTTCCGATTCAACTTCTGCAGCAGCTCCATCACCACCCTACTGGCCGAATTATATCTGGCGAAACTCCGCTATATTTTCCAGCGTATTCAGCTCAATTTTCCAGTATAAAGCTGATAATACATCCCCTTTTTTGCCAGCAGGCTGTCATGGCTTCCCCGTTCCACAATCCGCCCATGATCCAACACCATAATTACATCCGAGTTTTTGATCGTGGAAAGCCTGTGAGCAATCACGAATACTGTCCTGCCTTTCATAAGCTGATCCATACCTTCCTGCACGATTTTTTCTGTCCGGGTGTCAATGCTTGAAGTAGCTTCATCCAGAATCAGAACCGGAGGATCAGCCACCGCGACTCTCGCAATCGCCAGGAGCTGCCGCTGTCCCTGGGAAAGACTACTGCCGCTGCCTTTCAGACCAGTCTGATACCCCTCTGGAAGTCTCATGATAAACTCATGGGCATTTGCCAGTTTTGCAGCCCTTATTACTTCTTCCTCCGCAGCATCCAGCTTTCCATAACGGATATTATCCATGACTGTTCCCGTAAACAAATGCGTATCCTGCAAAACAATCCCAAGGGAATGTCGCAGATCTTCTTTCCTGATCTTGTTGATGTTAATCCCGTCATACCGTATTTTTCCATCCTGAATATCATAAAAACGGTTCAGCAGGTTGGTAATGGTCGTTTTCCCGGCTCCCGTCGCCCCTACGAAGGCTACTTTCTGCCCCGGCTTTGCAAAAATCTCAATGTCATGCAGAACAGTCTTTCCTTCTGTATAGCCAAAATCCACATGATCAAAGACCACATCCCCCTGCATGGGCTGATAGGTTGTCGTATTGTCTGCCTTATGATAATGCTTCCACGCCCACATCCCCGTCCTGTCAGGAACTTCCGTCAGATTTCCCTTTTCATCATAGCGTGCATTTACCAGCTTTACATATCCGCCGTCCTTTTCCGGCTCCTCATCCAACAGCCCAAAAATCCTCTCTGCTCCTGCGATTGCCATAATGATAGAATTCAACTGCTGTGAAAGCTGCGAGATCGGCTGATTGAAGGAACGGGAAAACTGCAGGAAAGACGCCAGCGTTCCAAGAGTCATCTGCCCGCCAAAGATAGACAGGCAGGCCCCGACCATCGCGATTACCGCATAGCTGACATACCCAAGGTTGCCAAGCACAGGCATCAGGATGCTGGCATAACGGTTCGCATTGTTCGTGCTGTCCCGCAGCTTTACATTCAGATCCTTAAAATCCTGTATACAGGCTTTCTCGTGGCAGAACACCTTCACTACCTTCTGGCCTTCCATCATTTCCTCTATGTATCCGTTCAGACTTCCCACGTCCGTCTGCTGCTTCACAAAATAGTGCCCGCTCTTTGAGGATATTGTCCTCGTTGCGAATACCATGCAGACTACCATCACAACCGTAATCAGTGTCAATGGACGGCTTAAAACCAGCATAGATACAAAAACACCCACAATCGTGATCACCGCGGACAGCATCTGCGGCATACTCTGGCTGATCACCTGCCGCAGGGTATCCGTGTCATTGGTGTAAATGCTCATGATGTCCCCATGGGATTTTGTGTCAAAATAGCGGATGGGCAGATGTTCCATGTGACGGAACAGGTCATCCCTTACTTTTTTTAACATTCCCTGCGACACATAAATCATAATGTAGTTATAAGCCCACGTGCAGAACACTCCGATATAATAAACTGCCGCCATCACAAGCAATGCTTTGAAAAGAGGGGACAGATCGGGCTGTGTCTGATTCACAAATGGCAGGATGTAGTCATCAATCAGGTTCCGCATGAACAGAGTGCCGCCAATATTCGCGGCGGTGCTGATCAGAATACATAACGCCACCAACAGGCACTGCCATTTATATTCTTTCAGGATATAAGCAATCAGCCGCTTTAACGTCGCCCCCATATTCTTTTTATTCCCTACGATCATCATCGCCGCCCTCCTTCGTCTGTGACTCATAAATTTCTCTGTAAATCGGGCTGTTTTCCAACAGTTCTTCATGGGTGCCGGCTGATTTCATCCTGCCGTTGTCAAATACCAGAATCCTGTCCGCATCCTGGATCGACGAGATTTTCTGGGCTATGATAATCTTTGTGGTATCCGGTATCTTCTCCCGGAATGCCCTGCGGATCAGTACATCCGTCTTTGTGTCAACTGCACTTGTGGAATCATCGAGGATCAGGATTTTCGGTTTCTTTAAAAGCGCTCTGGCAATACAGAGCCTTTGCTTCTGCCCGCCCGATACATTTGCCCCACCCCGCTCAATGTGGGTGTCATACCCTGCCGGGAAATCCCGGATAAATTCATCCGCCTGGGCAAGACGGCACGCATTTATGATCTCATCATCCGTTGCGTCTTCTTTTCCCCACCGCAGGTTCTCTTTGATCTTCCCGGAAAAGAGGACATTTTTCTGAAGGACCACAGCCACACTGTCCCGCAGACTGGCCATGTCATAATCCTTTACCGGAATGCCCCCAACCCGTACCTCGCCCCTTGTGACATCATAAAGCCTTGGTATCAATGCGGCAAAAGAGGACTTTGCGCTCCCGGTTCCTCCAAGAACGCCAATGGTCTCTCCTGGTCTGATATGAAGGTTTAGATCACTGATCACTTCCTTGCCAGGATTGGACGGATACGCAAAACCTACCTGTTCAAAATCAATAGAACCATCCGCGACCTCCCTGATTGCATGGGGAACGTTAAATAAATCCGGCTCCTCCGTCAGCACCTCAGAAATCCTTTCCCCCGATGCCCTCGACATGATGAGCATCACAAACGTCATGGATACCATCATCAGACTGATCAGAATATTGATCACGTATGTAAACATACTCATAAGCTGCCCTTCTGTCAGGCTTCCCGCAATAATCATTTTCGCGCCCATCCATGAAATCAGTAAAATACATGAATACATGGAAAACTGCATGACAGGGGAATTCAGCGCAAGCAGCTTTTCCGCGCTTACAAACAGGCTGCGGATTTTTTCACTTTCCGTTTCAAACCGTCCAATCTCATGATCCTCACGTACAAAAGATTTTACCACCCGTATTCCGTTTACATTTTCCTGCACCTTTGCATTCAATTCATCGTATTGATGAAAAACTTTCCTTAAAGTCGGATTTGCCTTCGATGAGATCAGGGCAAGCACGGCTGCCAGACAGACGATCACCACCAAAAAAATACGGGCAAAACGGGGGTGTATCATAAATGTCATCACCATCGCGCTGACCAGCATGATCGGTGCCCTCACGCAGATGCGGATGGACATCTGGAACGCCTGCTGTACGTTCATCACGTCTGTCGTCATTCTGGTCACAAGTCCTGCTGTAGAAAATTTATCGATATTGGAGAAAGAAAAGGCCTGTATCTTCTCGTACATTGCCTTCCTCAGATTCATGGCAAACCCAGAACTGGCACTGGAAGCCGTCCTGCCTGATTCCACCCCAAACCACAACGCCAGCAATGCCGCCACGATCATGCCAAGCCCGATCAGCACAACTTTCCCAAGGCTCCGGCTTTCCAGTCCATAGTCAATAATGGCCGCCATGATAATGGGGATGATCACCTCCATGATCACTTCCATAACCACAAGAACAGGAGTGAGAATGGCATCCCGTTTAAATTCTCCAATGTATTTCACCAATGTCTTAAACATAAAATCCCTCCTGGCAGTCCCGTCTCAACTGCTCCTGACACCATCACGCCAGTAGCCGGATCGCGACCACTGCCAACTTCTTTTTTCACTATTGCCCTGCATTTATGGACCGATAAATATCGCAGATGACAGAAACACATTTTTCAACCCCAATCAGGCTGCTGTCCAGGCACAAATGGTAATTCTCCGCAAGGCCCCATACCTGATCCGCATAATATTTATAGTGGGAAGCCCTGCGCTTATCCAACCGTTCCATTTCCCTGACCGCCTCGTCATAAGACACATGGTTTCTTTCCATGAGATGCTTTGCCTTAAATGCTTTTTCCGCATGAATATAGATATTCAGACTGTTTCCTGTTTCTTTCAGAATAGAATCCGCGCAGCGTCCCACGATCACACAGGGTTCTTTTTCTGCAAGTTCCGTGATGATCTTTCTCTGGGCAAAGAAAATTTCATCCTGCAGGTATTCCGAATTTCCGGAGGGCATGGTACGGGAATACGATAAATTTTTCACCAGATTATACAGCATACTGCTGTTACGGTGTTCCCCCTGTTCCTCCACGAACTCTTTTCCAAAACCGCTTTCCTGCGCCGTCATCTCTATCAGTTCTCTGTCATAAAAGGGAACGCCAAGTATTTTAGCAGCCTGCTCCCCTATGGTATGTCCGCCGCTTCCGCACTGCCGTCCGATTGTAATAACCTGAACTGCCATAATCCATTACCTCCCTGCTGTTTCTTTTTGTCCCTTATCCTCAAAAATACGTTTCCAGAATACTTTCACTGTAATCAACGCAATAATTCCAGACAATGCGTCAGAAAACGGCCCTGCCCATAAAATTCCTTCCACTCCCATTGTATAGCCTAAAACCAGCATAGCCGGGATCAACAGGATAATCTGCCTTGAAAGGGTAAGCGCCGCGGCCGGAACTGGCTTTCCGATTGCCTGGAAAAAAATACCTACAACTGCGCCCGACGGGATCAGAAAACAGGCAAGCAGATAAATGCGGAAACATTTTACCGCGAATTCTACATAAAGGTCTGATTCCTGTCCAAAAATACCGATGATCTGCTCCGGGAAAACCTGGAAGATAAACAATGCCGCAAACATGATTGCGGTGCCCCAAATAAGCGACCATTTTAATGTACTTTTCACACGGTCATGCTGTCTGCTTCCGTAATTGTATCCAAGAATTGGCTGCACGCCGCTTGCAATCCCTAATGTAACTCCGGTAATCAGCTGGCTGACCTTCATCGTGACACCCAAAGCTGCCAACGGAATATCAGCTCCATATTTAGAAACCGCCCCGTACTTTACCAGCATATTATTCATAATTGCAATAACGAACACCGAAGCAACCTGTGAAATAAGGCTGGATGTCCCAAGAGAAGCGATGTTCCCCACAACCTTTACATCCGGGATAAAATATTCTTTTTTTATTTTAATTGTCTTAAATTGAAACAAACAGATAATAAAGTAAAACGCGTTCAATACCTGCCCCAGTATCGTCGCCCATGCGGCTCCTTTTACGCCCCACCCGCATACAAAAATAAAAATCGGATCAAGAATCATGTTTGTAGCACATCCGATCAGAAGACCAACCATGCTTATCTTTGGTCTGCCGTCAGCACGGATCGGGCTTCCGAAAGCAGAACAGATGATTGAAAAGGGAAATCCAAGTACAATGATCCGTCCATAGTCCAGCGCATAAGGCAGTACGTTATCCGTAGCCCCAAACAGCCGGCAAAGCGGTGTCAAAATCAATTCAAACAAGATCATCAGGACAATTCCAGTTCCAATGACTATCACTACCATATTCCCTATGCCTTTTGCAGCCTTTTCCGGTTCCTTTTTCCCAAGGTGCAGGCTCATAAAAGCTGCCGCCCCGTCTCCAAACATAAAGCCAAGAGCCAGCATAATCGTTGAGATCGGCATAATTACATTCGTTGCCGCATTTCCAAGATATCCTACACCCTGGCCGATAAAGACCTGGTCTACCATGTTATACAGTGAATTCACCACAATGGAAATAATACTTGGCACTGCATAACGCATCATCAGTTTTCCAACCCTTTCTGTGCCGAGAGTGTTGGTTTTCGTTATTGTTGCTTCCATTTTCTACCTCCTGGTTTTATAAATCTGCTGAGCGGGTATCCGGCATCTTATCCATACCCGGCTCCCTTTTCGGTTAGTTCCATATTCTCCTGCATTTTCTTTAACACATCTGAAAAAATCTCTAGCTCCTCTGCCCCGATACCTGCCGTCAGCCGCTTTTCCAGCAGGGCGATATGCCGCTCAACCTGCTCCTTCATTTCCACTGTGTGGCTAGTTGGCAGTACTTTCTTCAGGCGGTCATCACTGGAGACCTTTTCCCTCCGAATAAAATCTTGTGCCTCCATTTTCTTTAAAAGCATAGAAACAGATGCGCTCCGTATGTTTAATTCCTCTTCTATATCTTTCTGATATATCTCCCTGTCCGGATATGACACCAGGACAAAGTTCAAGATTCTTATCTGTGTGCCGCAGCGTCCTGTTGTTGTATCAAAAACCCTTTTTATCTGATTGGCCAGCCCCAAAACAGAACCGGCACACTGTTTTCCATCCATAGTCCACGTCTCTTTCTTAAACCAATGTTAACAACTTAGTAGTGGCATGATATCACAATAGGATTAAGCTATTAAACCAATAATAGCAGATGATAGAAATGATTAAAATACACTGAAAAAAGGGCAGACTTTCCCCTTGGTTGCTATCAGCTGTTTTTTTAGATATGGCGTTTGTATTGTAGAATATAAAGAAACTGGCACCACCACCTTTCTTAAATGGTATTAGTGTGTAGTCTTGTTATTGTAATGATGTTTGACTTTTCTTGGAGTTGTACGTAGATTTGATTCCCCGCTGCCCTTTTTGTCACACACCCGGTGAGATACGGCAAAATCAAATATACAGCGGATGATGCCATACTTTTCTGTGTCTGTATCAGCATCCATATATTCTCCTATATGACGGCTCAGGTATCCGACAAGCTCATTCATGTTTGTCATATATTTGTTCTGATTCCCTTTCTGGTTTATGGTGCTGTCAACAATGCCGTCCGTCTCCCGCTTTATGGCAAGAGCCAGGTTTGCAAGCAATACCGATATCCAGAATTCCTGGAGAACGGAGTTCTCGGAATAGCCCCGGAAATTAGTGAGCCCGATCTTTTCTTTGACAAGCTTATAATTCTCCTCCACCGGCCATCTAAGGAAGTAACACTGGCGGAACAGTTCTTTGGCAAGGTCAAAATCATTTGTGATCAGCGTTTCCACCGTCCCACTTGGGAGGTAAAATTTAAGGATGCGTACTTTCCTGCCATCAAGGAAAAAGATATAGTCACTGATTCCATTTCGATCCGCCGGTACAGGGAGTGCATCAATATCCGTGTTAAATTTAGTCCTTAACCGGAAGAGATATCCGGCATGTAAGGTGTCTTCGATAAAAGAAAATAAATTTTTTGAAGCATATCCCCTATCGAAGACAAATATGGTGTATAATAGATTCGTCCGTGCTTTGCTTTTTATATTTTGCATATGCCTTATGGCAAGGGTACGTTCACCGACGCTCATGGGTTCGAGCTGTGCATCAAGGATGCGGTGATTCAGTACATCAAAAGCAACACTGGCAATGGCAGTGGGAGAGTTTTGGCCTCTCCCTATGCTGCCGTATTTATCAAGAAGAGTCTTACGGTTAGGAAGAGGTATTTTAGAGCCGTCAACAGCAATGATCTGCCGTCCCCATACACCCATGAAACGTGAATGGAAATCCAGGGAATCCCTGCTGCAAAGGAAGTCAAGTACACGTTCGAAGCATTCTTTGAAAATAGAGTGATCAATGCCGGAACGGGCCTTGCTGAAAGCCTGTTGGGAACATTTCACAGTATCAGAGATTGGAATTCCTGATATATGCCGCAATTCGGTAAAGAATTCATCCAGTGATGAAGAAATAGTTTTCTTGGAATTTCTTAATAACAGTTTGATCAATGTCCAATAGGGAAGTTTCCCGCAATTGCGTGTAAAAGCCCCTTTTCTGTTTCTGGCCCGTTCAAGGACATGTGGATCAAGTAATGTGTTACAGATAATATCGACTAAGATTTGAATTAAATTCATACGATGCAGCCCCCTTAAAAAAGTAATATAAACAAGGGCTGCGCCGCATTTTTTGGAGCTTATGTCAATAGTAAATATGCTGGTTTTTATGGGCGAATTTTGTGCAATATTTTAATCGTATTAGTGGTTATAAATAAAGAAAGGCACAGGGAATCCCGTGCCAATTAAAAGAAACACTATATGTTGTAGTTGCTTGAGTTAGGTTGTTAACATTGTACCTGAATCCGTGAACTTCGTTTAAAGTAATACTTTGGCATGCTTCTAAAATTCAATATCTTGATATATATCGGCTAAGATATGGTGCTCACCGAATAGGTGGATAATTATTGCCTTTTTTCCGCTGTCGGTGTATAATGATATCATCATCTTATACACACGGAGGCCAACTAAAATGAGCATGAAAGAACATGTTATGTTTGCATATAACACCATAAAGTATACATTCAGCAATTCCAGGATTACACCCTATGGCGGTCTGCTGATTCCAGGACAGATGTTAAAAGCTGTTGATTTTGACACGAAAATTGACAAATATTCTTCGCCATCCAAGGAATATAAGAACAGTGATGTACTAAAGGCCATGCTTATCGGTATACTCTGTGGGAACGCTGACTTCGAATCCATCCATGAAACCGATGATGACCCTGAGTTTTTCTGCAATGCTTTCCATATGCGCCATATCCCATCGGAGCCAACCATGCGGCAGCGTATGGACGAAATCGGCGCCAGTATGCAGGGTGCGCTGCGTCAGATCAATGTGGATCTGTTCAAAAAGTTTGGCGTGGAACCGTCTGCATTGGAAAATGGCTATATACCAATCGACATCGACGTGAGCCCTTTCCTTGATGAGAAATGCAATAAGGAAGGCATTTCGAGAACTTATAAAAAGAAGGATGGCTATGCGCCTATCTTCGCCTACATTGGGACAGAAGGATACCTTATTGCATGCGAACTACGGGAGGGAAAACAGCACTGCCAGAAAGGGACACCAAACTTTCTGGTCGAAGTATTAAAACTTGCCCGTCAGATTACGGACAAACCACTCTTGATTCGTCTCGACTCCGGAAACGATTCTGCGGATAATATCGGCATTTTCATGGAAGAGTGTTTCCGGGGGGACAGGGTGCATTTCATCATTAAGCGCAACATCCGCAAGGAGAATCCGCAGGAGTGGCTGGACAAAGTAGGCGGTGTATGCACAAATGTAAAGTCTTCACGGGAAGGGAAAAAGGAATACATTGGGCAGACATTCCGGGACGTATCTTATAATGTACCTGATGCCAGTTCAAAATCCGGCCATAGCAGGAAGACCGTTGGAATCCGAACCATTTACGATATAACAGAGCGTGCCTGTGACCATGATGGGCAGTACTATATCAGCCCTAAAATTGACTGTGATATGTACTCCGTCAATGTAGATTTTTCGGACGAAGACATCATAGAGCTTTACCATAAACATGGAGAAATGGAACAGTACCACAGTGAAATCAAGACGGACTTATGTGCAGAGCAGTTTCCATCTGGAAAGTTCGAAACAAACGAACTTGTCCTGGAACTGATCCAGCTGGCCTACAATCTCCTGCGGATGATTGGACAGGCATCACTTAGGATCAGCGATATCCCCATGAAAAGACCCGTAAACCGCCGGAGGCTACGCACGGTAGTTGAACGGATCATCATGACCCCCGGGGTTGTGACAAAGCATGCAAGGCAGGTGAGACTTGATCTGGGGCGGAGTAATCCCTGGAGGAACGCAGCTTCACAAATAAGCAGGATATTCCAAGCTGCAAAATAAACGAAAGATATCCTACATTTTCCTTGCCATTGGAATGGTTCAATGAGCCTTAGTTAAGGTATGGCAATTTTAGAGAAATTTTACCTAAGTGGCTGGATAGTAGTTTGATTCAAAGTGTATGATTATCGAAAACAATATTTTATTGGCATGAAATTGGTACAAAGAGTGCCTCATATTTCTTATTTACCGATTTCATTTTATTTTTAGGTTAGGTTCACGGATTCAGGATTGTATTTTATACAATACAAAGTTTTCTAAACAGAGACAATTTCCAGTAGTTTTTGGATTATTTTTATATATCATTGAAGTAACCTGAAATTTATGCAATAATTTATAAAAATAGTACAATTCATGAAAAAGGAGATTCCTTTTATGGAACAGATTATCAAAGATTTTGTAAAAGAAATGTTTGCCATATCAAAAATCCCGCACCATGAGTTTGCGGCTCCCTGCAGTAACTATGAATGGTTAGATTTTGGGTTTCGCACAAAGATTCTGGGAATCAGTAATTCCCGTCTAAACCCACTGCTAAACCGGCGGTTCATGGAATTACCTTCCCATACCATTCTTTACTGTACGGATATCTTTCAGTTTCATTATATCTTCATGCGGAATCCCGATTCGGATCATATTTATTGTATCGGACCGGTGATCTATGAACGAACCGGCGCTTCTTTTTATGACGAACTCTTTGATTCCCTGCATATTCCAAAAGAACTGTGGGAACCGATACGCAGCCACTATTCGAATGTAAAATATATTCCTTATCTGGGAATGTTAGATGATTTCACTTCTTTATGCGCCAATCGTATCTTCGGCAAAGGAAACTATACGATCCGTCATAAGTATGAATGCTTCTAGCGGTTTGTGACGTAGAAAAGGGTATAAGAAGCAAACCTTCCGAAATTCTGTTTTTGTAGACAGACTTGGAAGATTACAGAAAATATAGTATAATCAGTTACAGCAATCTATTTTCAAGCTGTAGCTGGCGCAGGTTGAGTGGAAGACTGACTTTTCGTCTGTGGGGACTTTGGAGGTCTCCCTCGCCTTTTTGCAGGTTTCTGTTCTGTGGGTGTTGCCGCGGTCTTGGATTTAGGTTGCTTTTTCTGTGGGCTTTTTTTCGGTTTGTCGGTTTTAGCTCCCTCCCCAGCCTGACTCGCCTGTGAACACTGCGTCTCAACCGTGCGGATTGTTTCCGGATCGACTCCATGCTCCCCAAGGAATTCGATGATGTTTGTAAGATTCAGCTCTTTTTGAGATTGTTTGCGTGTTACAACCTGTTCATAGTCAATAGGTGCAAAGTCTTTATCATCCCTTATCATGTGGTAGATTGCCACAAGCATTTTCCTTGCGATGGCAATGATGGCCTTTTTATGGCCCCGGCGTTTTTTGAGCGTCAAATATTTATAATAGAAATAGGGATGCTTTTTAGTGCTTTTGATGGCGGCGAGGGCACATTGCACCATGAGTGGCTTTAGATAATGGCCGCCCTTTCCAATTTTGGTGGTTTTCTTCTTCCCCGCACTTGAATTATTTGCGGGGGAAAGCCCCGCCCAGGAAGCAAGGGAATCGCTGTTCCGCCATACGGACATGTCAGCCCCAATCTCGCCAAGGATATAGAGGGCAGACTCCTCGGATATCCCGATCATGGTGACCAGGTGGCGGATGACCTTGCTGTATTTCAAACGGTAATAGGAAAGCTTCTCGTCAATCATGTCGATACATTTGTTCAGATCATCCATATGTGTTTGGATGACCTCAAGTTTGTCTCGCTGGGCACCAATGAATTCATAACCATGGATGCTGTCAAGGATCTCTTCCGTGGAAGCCTTGACGCCGTGCCGCACAAAACTGAGGATTTTTTCATCGCTCACTTCATCCGGGTCTGTATGGATCAGGTATGACATAATGTCGCTGGCCGATTTACCGAATGGGTCCGTAAAGACAGAGTCAAGGCGCACTTTCGAGATTGTCATGGAATTCTGGAACCGGTTTTTTTCAGAAGTCCGGATATATGTGAGTTTTAACCGGTAACGGCATAATTCACGCAGATCCCGGATGTCTGCCGGCGGGATAAAAGAAGCAACGACCAGATCCATGCGGAAGAGATTGGCGATGTGGATTGCGTCACGGAAATCCGTCTTTTTGCCCTTGGCCTGCTTCACATACTTTGGATGGGTTAGGATAGGCTTTAACCCATTGTGCTCCAGGATGTCGTAGACAGGGATCCAGTATTTCCCGGTTGATTCCATGCAGACATCCTGGACGCCATAGGAAGCGAACCATTCCGCCATCAGGCGGATGTCGCTGTTCGAAGCGGTGAACTGCCTGACATAAAAGACAGCGCTTAGGGATTCCCCGTCCGTGACACAGGCAGCCGCCATCAGGACAGATTTGTGCACATCGACAGCCCCGCAGACTGGGCGTTTGATGTCATTCGATGGTGATGTGATGACGCGCGTTCCATCATCAAGGGTTACGTTCTTCAGGCCATCGGAGGTGTAACGCCCCTCATCACAGGCCCGGAGTTTTGAGTGTTTATTAGAAGATGCCATAATACAAACCTCCATTCATGTTTGGGAGCAGAGCTGAAGGTGGTAACGGCATTGACTGCCATCCCTGCGGGAAACCATGCATATACACTGGTTATATTCATAAGTATCCGGGCTTGAAAGCGCCAATCGTTTGTGCAAAAGGGAAGGCTGCAACTTATAAAGATTCGGCTTCTGGGACTCCAGATGTTATGACGTGCTCTGTAGTATACCGATACCAGAACCAGTATAAAACAATAAAAGGAGAAACAGAAGCCCTCAAAAAGAATATATTTGCGTGACCGACATTCATCATCGTTTGTGCCGGGGCGCATACCAAAGAAAAACAAGAAGAAAAGCCGGGACGCGCCCCTGCATAATCACAAAGATGAAAAAGAATTTCCTGACTGGTCTTGGATTTACCAAAACTATCTTCGGGTTCCGGATGAACCCTATATGAATATCCGTCACATTGAAGACCGATACGAAACAGAAAACGCCCTAATGAAGGCAGTCAGTTCCGGCAATGAAGCCCTGGCGGTTGAATGCGCCAACCATTTTTTCTCTTACCGTATTCCCCAGAGGCTTTCTAATCATCTTCGGGATGACCGGGACTTATGCATCACTTTGAATACTATTTTACGAAAATCTGCCGAACATGCCGGCGTCCACCCTATCCATATTGACAGCTTCTCTAATGGCAATATTCAACAGATCGAGAGACTTGCAAGCGCGGAACAGCTTCTTCTCTTCCTGATTAAAATGGTCAAAGGATATTGTCGGCTTGTGGCAAAATATAACTTAAAAGATTATTCGCTGCCGATCCAGAAAGCTATCACTTACATCAGCACAGACCTGACTGCTGATCTAAGCCTGAAATCATTAGCAAATCAGGTAAATGTTAATGCAAGCTATCTCTCCACTCTTTTTAAGAAAGAAGTTGGCGTTCCGCTTACAGAATATGTAAATCGTAACCGAATCGAATATTCAAAAACGCTGCTTTCAGACACTGACCTTGCGATAAAGACAATCGCCATATACTCCGGGATTCCAGATATCCAGTATTTCACCCGGATGTTTAAGCGTATCACAGGAATGACGCCGAAGGCCTATCGGACACAAAGCTGCCGAAATTAAATTGTTCCGTGAAAAATCCCATGAATGATTTGCCGCCGTCCTGCCTTCCATGGCATGCGGCCGACCAAAAAAGTTGCTGCATATTCTATGACAAATAGTTTGGCTAAGCTCGCAGGCACTTTTGACTCGTTCTCACTTTTTGAAACAAATATTTCGTCATCAGAACAGTTGACCTCTCTGAAATTTTCCGGTTGTAATATCTTAATCTGCGTAATTTGCCTGGATACATTCCACAAATCCAGACGGATCGCCCAATTTGGCTTTATCAATATTGTTGCGAAGATAGCTGCGTGTGGCGTCATCACAGCGATCTGTTCCCATATAAGGCATATCAAATGCTTTTGCCAGTTCTTCTAAAGCTTTTGCCGCCCTCTCGGAGTCTGTATTGTAAGTATCGAGCCATTCTTTCATCCAGGTATATTCCCAGAGATTAGACGCTCTCGTGTCGCCATATCCCACCTGATCTTACAATTTTCCTACGACAGCGGCAAAATGATTGAAAACTTGATCTGTTCCTCTTGACTCTCTGCAACGATCGTACCATTATGAAGTTCAACGATCTGCTTTGCAATCGCCAGGCCTAATCCAGCTCCGCCGCTGCCTGTGCTTCTCGCTGCGTCAAGCCGATAAAACTGCTCGAAAATCCTGTTTAATTTTTCTTCCGGCAGGGTATCGCTGTGGTTACAAAAAATAATGCTGACCGTATCTTCCTGACATTGTGCGCTGATCGTAATTTCCGTATTTTCAAAACTGTAGATAACGGCATTTCTCAAAAGGTTATCAAGAACACGCTGGATCTTGTCTGCGTCACACCGAAGCATTATATCATCAGCGGCACAAAGATTGCATTGCAGATTTTTTTCATTAAGCATAGGTTTAAATTCATATAGAAGCTGCTCAAGCAGGCGGGTCAGATTGATTTTTGTGTATTGCAATGTAATATTGGATATATTAAAGCGTGTAATCTCGAAAAACTCATTGATTAAATCTTCTAACCGTTCCGCCTTATCAAGAGAGATGGAAAGATACTTTTTCCGGAGTTCCTCTGAAATTTGCGATTCGTCACGCAGTAAAGTCAGATACCCGATCACAGAAGAAAGAGGTGTTTTCAGATCATGCGCCAGATACATGATCAAGTCGTTTTTCCGCTGCTCATTTTCTTTTGCAAGTCGTGCATTGCCTTCTGCCTCCTGTTTTAACTGATTGATGTTGGCAGCTATTTCGCCCAGCTCCGGGGACAGTTCAATATAACTGACAGTCTGATCGAACAGTTTTCCGGTTGCAGCCTGTAATTCATATACATAGGCAACTACTTTTTTCAAAAGCCGGTATGTCAGAACTATAATGCAGACTCCCCACATAATTACAGCCACTATATAAAGGTACACTGTCCGGTAATACAGGTAATAGTGCAAAACATACCTGCGGAGGAATTCCTCTGCCATAATCCCCAGAAGAAAGGTACTGCCAAAAGTAAGCACGGAGCAGGCCGCACATTGAATCACATATCCCCTAAACAAGGTGGAGAGCAGATAATTTTTATCTTTTTTATTCAATTTCATATCCTACTCCCCAAACAGTTTTAATGAACTTCGGATTCTTTGGAGGCTCATTTAATTTTTCGCGAATCCGCCCAATATGCGCCATGACTGTATTGTTGCTGTTGCGGAAATATTTTTCTTTCCACACGGCTTCAAATAATTCCTCTGAATCAACAACTTTGCCCTGATGTCCGCATAGCACTTATGGCTGGTTCTGTTTATCAGCAATCCTCTGATGTCATACTCGTCTTTTTCTTCAGGCTGGCTCAAATTCGGATTGTTATAATTCTGATAACGCCTTAACTGTGTTTTTACTCTTGCCGCAACCTCTAAAGGATTAAACGGTTTCGTTATATAATCGTCTGCATCGATCGTAAGTCCCATAATCTTATCGCTGTCCTCGATCTTTGCCTCGTCCATCGGAACAAGCTGCCCGACCTGTCCGGCAATCATAGCAGCTGCATCATCCATCGAAAGCGGCTCCTGCTGGTGGTCTTTCATGGCTTCCTGCATAGTCTGGAACATAGCGGCAGTAATGGTTTGAGAATTTGCACATCTACTGTACCCGTCACAAGCCCTCTGACTGCACTCTCGGATGGATTTATTGAAAAGTGTAACCGGCTGTAACCAATTATTTCAGTAACAAAAATGGGGAAACCTCAATAAAATTGAGGTTTCCCACACTTTTAACCACTGCGGAAGATGGGACTTGAACCCACACAGCTCGAAAGCTACAAGATCCTTAGTCTTGCTCGTCTGCCAGTTCCGACACTTCCGCAAGTGACGTATCAACCGTCCGAAGATTATAATACTACAGAACGCCTTACATGTCAACAAAAATATTCATATTTATTCAATATTTTTTCAGCTTTTTCAAGATCTTATGCCGGATATAAGAAAACGTCTTCTCCTCACCTTCTCTTGCCAACATTTTAAGCAGATGATGCAGAAGCTTCGCCGTGTCTGGGTGCACCATCGGTCCAAGCCTTGCCGCTCCCTTCTCGTAATATTCAAGAGGACTGCCGTCATTATAGCTGCTTCCCTGGTAAGTCTTACACGCGGCAATACGGTCCATGAACATCTCAACCACATACTTCACCGGCATCTTCATACCGATGATCCCCTGCTTGGAATCCACGCTGTAATCAAGCCAATATTCGTAATGATGCCTGTTCCTCCCCTTGTGATGCAGCCAGGCGGCAGAATATCCCTTGATCTCCCGCTCCGCATTATTAGGGCTTCTGGTTCCCTGGTAATACTTACATCCAATCAGGAACTCAGAAGGCATATATTTTGACAGATCATGACAGATCCCCTGCCGATACAGACCTACCTTAAAACATCCCTCCCTGACCAGTCTCCTGTGATGATTGATTGTCTTGAAATGTTGCCACGCTTTCATATCTTCCCGCATCTCCTTAACTTTGGAACTATTATATCATAGATTTTCACTAATTAAAAACAAATAATCAATAGATTTTCTTCAAGGTTCATGATAATATATGGTCAGACAAATGAAGAAAGGAGAGCTCCTATGAATCTTTATCATCTCAGGTATTTTGTGACACTGGCGCACCTAGAGCATTACACGAAGGCAGCCGAGATTCTGGCCATTACTCAACCTAGCCTAAGCCATGCAATCTCCTCTCTTGAAAAAGAACTGGGAGTCAAATTATTCGAAAAGGATGGACGCAATGTAGCTCTGACCAAATGCGGCCAGGCATTCCTGACAGACGTAGAACAGTCTCTTGAGATGCTGGATTCCAGCGTAAATAAGCTTAAGTTGACCGGACTGGGAGAAGGACGCATTGATATCGCCATGCTCCGCAATTTAAGCTCCACCGTCCCTAAGTTTGTAAAGGATTTTCTGGATTCTAACCCCAATAAGGACGTTCATTTTCACTTTCACACCTCTACCGGCTTAACCCCGGACATTGTCAAAGGTTTGAAAGAACGGCAGTATGATATCGCCTTCTGTTCCATGATGGATAATGAACCTCTTATTGAGTTTACCCCGATTTCCCGCCAGGAATTAGTGCTGATCGTCCCAAAGGGACATCCTTTGGAATACCGGGATTCCATCGACCTTCATGAAACGCTGTCCTACCCGCAGGTCATTTTCTCTAAGCAGAGCAGCTTAAGACCCGTGATAGACAGATTATTCGAAATGTGCGGCGGATACCCTCAGAGCGAATATGCCCTGGAAGAAGACCAGGCCATTGCCGGCCTTGTCAGCGAAGGATTTGGGATCGCAGTAGTCCCGCGGATGCCGATCCTTGACTATATGCCCGTCAAGACGATTGAGATCGCAAAACCAGGCTGGGAGAGGATCTTCTATATGGCGACCCTGAAGAATGTGTATCAGGCGCCCGTGGTCCAGAATTTTAAGACATTTGTGACAGAACATATTTAGAACACAACAGGGGTTTTTACACCCCTGTTATTTTTTATGAACCAATATACTTTCCTGTCAGACCGCAGGGTGTACTAAAACCTTACCTCTGCTTTGAACAGATCTGCCTCTGTCTCAATCTTGAATTTCCCGCGCTGCAGCTCCACGAAGCTCTTCACGATCGCAAGACCAAGCCCGGACCCTTCGGTATTCCTGGATGCGTCTCCCCGTACAAACCGCTCCGTGAGCTCCTCCGGGTTGAAATCAAGCTCCGACGCCGACACATTCTTCATCCTGACCACAGCCTCCCCGTCTTCTTCCAGGATCTCTATATATACCCGCGTATGAGGCATCGCATACTTGATCACATTGACGAGCAGATTCTCGAACACCCGGTAGGTCTTCTGGCTGTCAAGCCTCGCCACGATCTTATCCTCGGGATAGGTACAGCGGAAATCCAGGTCCGCTCCCGCAATCTTATCCTCCAGTTCAAGCTTCACCTGCTTGAACAGATTCACCACATCCACATCCACAATGTTCAGAGTCACGTTCTTGCTGCTTGCCTTGCTGACCTCGAAGAGATCCTCAATCAGCACCTTAAGCCGCAGCGATTTCCTCTCAAGAACCTCGATATAGTCTCTCTGCTTCTCCTCGTCCTTCTCATCCTTCAGAAGGTTCACATACGTGATGATCGCCGTAAGAGGGGTCTTCAGGTCATGGGATACATTCGTGATCAGCTCCGTCTTCATCCGCTGGCTCTTCACCTCTTCGTCCACCGCCTTCTTGAATCCCGTCTGGATCTTCTGGATCTCCTGCTTAAACGGGCTGAATATCCCCAGATCCTCAGTGATCTCTATATCCAGATTCCCCTTCGCGATCTCGCCGGTCGCTTTAAGAAGCACCGCATATTTCTCTTGCAGATCGGTAAAATACTTCCGAAGCAGCCAGAACAGTACCCCTGAATAGACCGCCAATGCAAAGATCCCGCCGATCCACATGGTACAGATCAGCGCAAGAACAATAAAATTCACCGCTACGATCTTGAAGATCGTCTGATTATTCCTCTCGCTTAAATCAATCCGGTCTATGAAATGATAACATTTACCGGCCCACTTCTTCGTCTTCCCGACCGCATACTGCCACGCCCGCCGGATATACTTCCAATACCGGACGCACAGCAGCCGTTCCTTCATATAAGCTCTGGCTCCCATCGTATACACCTGCCTTAGACATGTCGCCGCCCAGAACGTCACGGCAAATACAACCACCCATATCAGGAAATCAATGATATCCGGTGTTCCCCCTGCCCGTTCTGCGATCCACCACAGATTCTCTCCAAGGATTCCTGCCATGGCAAGAAATACGATCACCACCACTTCAAACGGTACCTTAAGAAATGTTCTCTCTTCCAACTGCCAGACAGGAAGCATCGGGAGTACCCATGCAAGAACCGCCGTCATCAATACCAGGATGATCACAAGATTTATCATAGAATCCGCCGCATCATATCCCGTATACCAGTTATTATCAATATAAGCCTGCAGATTTTCTCCCGTCATTCCGTAGATATAGGTCCGGTTCTTCGGCTGCTCCAGACGGATCGTCTCCCACTCCTCTGTCTCTTCATCGTATCTTTCCATTTCCCAGTTCGAATCATCATATCTGCTGATCACTTCCCGGAATGCAACACTTTGTTCTGTCTTGTATTCTCCTTCCCTGATCCGAACATCGATTTCACCATATTTGTCATAGGAGATCACCATCCCAAGCGCAAAGGAAGACAGATTGTTCTCCCCCACCGTCCGCTCGGAATCCGCCGTACTCTTGGCCACGTCATTCCCATCCTCATCCTTGACACGGTAATCAAGAAACGGATAGATCCTCTCATAGGCCGACATTCTACCGCTATTCTGCTGCAGGATCTCCTTCACCGCTTCCGGGTCGCGGTCCCTTCCGTTCTCCGTATTGTAGAGAATGTATCCCGCATCCAGGAACGTCTCCAGGAACTCCTCCGATACAACGGCTGAATGATCGGAATTCTCCGCGACCGCCTCCGCATTCACATACCAGTTCCAATACTGCCCCATGATTATGAATACCGGAATCACGATCGTCAGAACGATCAATACGATTGTCAGTTTACGGTTGCTTTTCAATTTTGTAACCAACACCCCACACCACCTTTAAATATTTTGGATCCTTTGGATTGATCTCTATCTTCTCCCGGATATTTCTCACATGTACCATGATCGTATCCGTATTCACCGCCCGCTCGTTCCACACCCGCTCATAGATCTCTTCCGCCGAGAAGACTCTTCCAGGGTTCTTCATCAGAAGCAGCAGGATCTTATACTCGATCGGTGTAAGCTTCACCGGCTCCCCGTCGACGAATGCCTCCACAGAGTCCTCATTGATCTCCAATCCGCCGATGGTATGAACATTCTCACCCTTGTCCCTGCCGCCTAATTTCTCCAGGAACTTGCGGTATCTCCTCATCTGAGAGTTCACCCTTGCCAGAAGTTCCATCGGGGTAAATGGCTTCGTCACATAATCATCAGCGCCCATGTTAAGCCCCAGGATCTTATCCACCTCTTCTGATTTTGCCGACAGGAAGATCACAGGGAAATCATGCTTCTCCCTAAGCTTGATGGTCATCTGTATCCCGTCCATCTTAGGCATCATCACATCCACGATTGCCAGGTGGATCTCCTCCTTCTCAATGACCGCAAGTCCCTCGATCCCGTCTGCCGCCTGGAATACCTCGTACCCCTGGCTCCTCAGATAGATCTCCACACCTTCGCGTATCTCCTTGTCGTCCTCTACGATTAATACATGATTGATCTGATTCGTCTCCATCGCTGCTCCATTTCCTTTCTCTGACTGATTCGTATTATATTCACGGCCGATGGAATCTGCCGCATCATGCGAATATCCTCCACACCGTGTCCCCCATCATATATCCTGCCCCGATAAATACCGTGTTCCAGACCAGTACCCCTAAGGCAGAGCTTAAAGTATATCTCCCAAACTCCATAGAGATCATTCCCGCCGGAATCGAGATCAGCGTCCGTATCATCGGAACCAGCTTTCCTAAGAATACTCCCACAGCACCCCGTCTTCTAAGCGCCTCTAAGTTCTTCTCGATCAACTCCTTCTGTCTAGGAAATTTCCTGACATAGAACCGGAAGAACGCGTCGCCTCCAAGCCTTCCAAGGAAATACAAGATCCAGCTTCCAAGAAGTCCCGCCGCTACGGAAAGCAGCATCACCATCGGGAAACTGATCGCGCCCTTTGCCGCCCAGATTCCCGCCAGCGGCATGATCACACCCGCCGGGAAACCCGGAAGATTCATATACTCCAGCAGGACGATCACAAATACGAATATCGCTCCGTATTGTGTGAAATATTGGGTAAGTACCTGAACTGACATAGCTGCATCTCCTCCTTTGTTTCTTGATGTAATCATCATACCCAAAAAATCTTAAGAGAGTTGCCATGAAAATCTAAAGATATTCTAAAGATACGTTTAAGATAAGTTTGGGACGTAGCAAACTACCCATTTACTACGTCCCAAACTGCAAAATATAGTGTACCCAAACGTACTCTCATCACACGGTCTCATTCAGGCAGATCTTCGACAGCGGAATGATCTTCCCAAGCTCTTCTCTCAGCCTGTCTGTCATCAGGACGCCTTCTTCCAGGCATACCTCCTCCACCGTCTTCGCGCCAAATACAAGGCTTGCCAACGCTGCTATGCTGATCGTCCCTTCCGAGTTCTCTTCTTTCCCGTCCATCAGCATCACTCCAGAATATTCCGTCCCTGTGATCACGATACAGCGGTTATTCTCTTCGATCAGCGGATCCGTCACACAGAAGCAGGCCCCCGCAAGGGAACGAAGGGACAGGGACATCAGCATCCTTCTGACATCCACGATCCTCACCATGATCTTCGGTATCCCGTCCTCTTCCTCCCCCGGGTAATATCCCCGGCAGTCTATGATCTCATCATCTCTTCGGTATACCTTAAGCTTCCCTCCGTCACTGTCATATTCCCGGATCAGCCTCATATAATACGCCTCGTCCCGAACAGCGAATACCTGGCAGCTTCCAGACAGCTCCCGGTTAGCAGCCTCAGCCAATCCTTTGCAGTCTGCCGCGGCTGCATCCGTAATGCTGATCCCCGGTATCGCCTCGTCCTCCTTCCGATAGAACTTCCGATCCTGTTCATAGACCGTCCGGAAGTCAAAGGGCTGATAGATACGCTCGGACGCCGGCATCAGGAACGTGAATGCCTCTCCCGCCTCATACATATCCTTAAGTGATCTCTTCAAAAGCGCTGCCATATACCCCCGCTTGCGGTATTCTTCCTGTGTCGCGACAGCAACGATATAATTCACATCCTTCACGCTTCCATTGACCCAAATCCTATACGGATTCAGATGGAGCATGGCGCGGATTCCTTCGTCCTCCTCTACGGCATAGATCTGGTTATCCTTCGTCTTCTCACTATAATAATACTCCACAAAAGACACACTGTCCTCGCTGAAGACTTCCTCATACAGGGATCTGGTATCTCTATGCTCTTTCTGCTCAAGTTTTCTTACATCCAATGCCTCTTATCCCCTCTTCTTATCCTCTCGTCTCTTCCTCTCCGGCTATTCTATGCGGGCATCCGCCGCATCCCTCACATCTGCCTTCCTCCGGCCCCGCCGCATAGCTGTAATTCGCGATCGTATGCAGGCAAGCGACCGCCTGTGCCGAGATCCCTTCCCCGGTTCCGGTGAATCCAAGTCCTTCCTCGGTCGTCGCCTTAATATTCACCTGACCGATCTCCAGATGCAGAGTCTCGGCTATATTGGCACGCATCAGCTCAATATGCGGCGCCATCTTCGGTCTCTGGGCAATGATCGTGGCGTCAATATTCCCGATGACATAGAGCTCCTTTTCGATCAATTCTCCTACATGCTCCAACAATCTGATACTGGAAATGCCCTTATACGCAGGATCCGTATCCGGGAAATGCTTTCCGATATCTCCAAGCGCCGCCGCCCCAAGCAGCGCATCCATAATGGCATGCAGAAGCACATCCGCATCCGAATGTCCCAGAAGCCCTCTCTCATAGGGGATCTTCACGCCTCCAAGAATCAGGTCCCTGTCTTCCACCAACCGGTGAACGTCATATCCCATTCCAATTCTCATGAAACATTCTCTCCTTTCCGTTCTCATTTACGCTTATTGTTGACCGACTTTTCGCTGTCTATGCGAGTCAATCATTCCATGATCTCCATTATAAAGGATTTCATATTTTTTGTATATAGTACATCCGCGCATCTGAAAAAAAGCAAAAGAAAAAGCCTGTATAAACAGACTCTTTTGAAAGTAGCGGGAACTGGATTTGAACCAGCGACACCACGGGTATGAACCGTGTGCTCTAGCCAACTGAGCTATCCCGCCATATTCAATTAAACAACAATTATTGTTGTTAATGGGACCTATAGGGCTCGAACCTATGACCCTCTGCTTGTAAGGCAGATGCTCTCCCAGCTGAGCTAAGATCCCATGTTTGCGAAGCTCTTATCTCGAACCTGCTTTGCTATTATACTATTAGAATACATATTTTGTCAACACCTTTTTACAATTTTTTCAATCTTTTTTTATCACATTTTATTGAATAAAAAAACCGGCAATTGATGCCTTATTTTGACCGAAAAATAATGTAATTTTTAATAAAAATTGCCTCGAAACTCTTTACTCTTGCGCCAAGGAATGATATCTTTATTATAAGCAAAAAATTAAAACTACATTATATTATGGAGGTTGTTTATTATGGCAAGAAGAAAGGTAGAAGAAAAGAATTATCCTGAATTAATTGAAGCAGCAGAGGAGAGAATCACATCATTATCTGCCGAATTAAAACAAGAAAAAGCGAACCTGAAGCAACTGAAAAAAGACCAGATCCGTTACGAAGCAATGGTTGAAAAGCAACAGAAACAAGCCGAGATCCAGAAGGCCGCCGAGCTGCTCGTTGCTTCCGGAAAAAGCTTAGAAGAGATCGAAGAATTTTTGGCAAATTAGTAATCATATAATATAGCCTGCCATGAGACGTATAAGCTCAAGGCAGGCTTATTTTTCTATACGATCCCCTGTGCCGTCATAGCGTCTACAACCTTCTCAAATCCGGCAATATTAGCCCCGACAACATAATTGCCCTTCGCACCGTAACGCTCTGCTGCATCCACCATATTATGGCAGATATTGACCATGATTCCCTTAAGCTTCGCGTCCACTTCCTCGAAGGTCCAGCTCAAACGCTCGCTGTTCTGTGACATCTCAAGCGCAGATGTAGCAACACCGCCTGCATTCGCCGCTTTACCAGGTGCAAAGATAACGCCGTGCTGCTGCAGGTACTCGGTTGCCTCCAGCGTAGTAGGCATATTCGCGCCCTCCGCTACGATCGTGCAGCCATTCTCTACAAGCATCTTCGCGTCTTCAATATGGAGCTCATTCTGCGTCGCACATGGAAGCGCTACGTCTACTTTCACAGACCATACTCCGCGTCCCTCATGATACTCGGAATTCGGACGATATTTCTTATACTCGGTAAGCCTTGCACGGTTCACTTCTTTGATCTCCTTAAGCGCCGCCACGTCGATTCCTTCCGGATCATAGACCCATCCGGTAGAATCACTGGCCGTCACTACCTTCGCGCCTAACTGCTGCGCCTTCTGTGTCGCGTAGATCGCAACATTACCGGAACCAGAGATCGCGACCGTCTTGCCGGCAAGCTCCTTGCCGTTGATCTTCAGAAGCTCTTCTGTCAGATATAACAGACCATATCCGGTTGCCTCTGTTCTTGCAAGGGAACCGCCGTAGCTTAAGCCCTTGCCTGTAAGTACACCCTCGTATACACCGCGGATCCTCTTATACTGGCCGAACATATAGCCGATCTCTCTGGCGCCCGTTCCGATATCACCTGCCGGAACGTCTGTATCCGCACCGATATATTTGCAGAGCTCTGTCATGAAGCTCTGGCAGAACGCCATAACTTCTCTGTCTGATTTGCCCTTCGGATCGAAGTCAGATCCGCCCTTTCCTCCGCCGATCGGAAGGCCGGTCAGAGAGTTCTTGAATATCTGTTCAAAACCAAGGAACTTGATGATTCCAAGATTCACAGACGGATGAAGGCGCAATCCTCCTTTGTATGGACCGATCGCACTGTTAAACTGTACACGGTAACCAGTATTCACCTGAACCTGACCGTTGTCATCCACCCACGGTACACGGAACTTCAACTGTCTCTCAGGCTCTACCAGTCTCTCCAGCAGGGCGTCTTTTCTGAACTTCTCTTCATTGGCCTCAACTACTACCCTTAACGATTCTAATACTTCTTTTACTGCCTGGTGGAATTCCGGTTCAGCAGGATTCTTCGCCACTACTCTTTCCAGGACTTCATCAACATATGACATAGCTTGCTACCTCCTAAAATTATTTCTCTCATATTTTAAAGGATTTTTGTGCAGAACACAAGGTTTTTTTCAAGGTTTTTTGATTTTTTTGCAATTTTGCTTCTCTTTTCCTTCATTTTTATTCAAAATTTATAGAAAATGCAGGAGATTCTTTCGAATATCCTGCAATAGAGTGCCCTCTAAAATTCATTTCCATGCTATGCCAACTGTCTGATACAGTCAATCATATGTGTATAGTCCTTCTTCACCTGCTCTAAGAGCGGTTCCATATCCTCGCTGTAATCCTGTGCATTCCTCAGTCTCTCCGCAAGCTCGGATGCAGACTGGAATAACGGTGTCAGAGATAGATTCTGGCACACTCCCTTTAACGTATGCGCCGCCCTGAACGCCTCGCTCATATCCTTCGACGCAACCGAATTCTCAAGCAGCTCATAGCTCTTGTCATCCAGAAGCTTCAATACAAACTTCTGAACCCTCTCATCCTTCCTGAGACGTCCCATCACATCCTCATAATCTGCTCCGATCGCCTCATAACATTCCTTTACCGTCATTGTACATCTCCTCCTGTTAATTCGTTTTTATAAAAACAATAGTTATTCCTTCCGCCTCGTTTCACCTTATACAGGGCTTTATCCGCCATATGGAACAGAGCGTCATAATCTCCGCCGCACTCTTTCGCGTCAGCGACACCCATGCTCACGCTGATTGGGAATTCCTTATACTGATCGCACAGCAGATGAAAGATTCGCTTCACCAGAGGCTCTATCTCATCCTTATACGGCATAAAGAGAAGGAACTCATCTCCGCCCATCCGGCAGATGATATCAAAGCTTCTGGTATTGCGCTTCATAATATCCGCCACATACTTAAGCACTTCATCGCCAAACAGATGACCGTATGTATCATTGGCCTGCTTGAAATGATCCAGGTCAAACACGATCAGAACATACTTCTTCTCGGTATCTCTGGACAGGATCGCTTCAATCTGTGTCTTCGCCGTCTTATGGTTCAGAAGGCCCGTCAGGGAATCATGGGCCGCCATAACCTGCAGATGATTCATCTTCTCCAGTTCGTCATGGATATCCACAATCTTGCCGATGGCTCCGGAGAATTCCGGCGGCTCCCAGGACGACCACATAGACCTGGCGATAACCTTGCTCCATCTCTCGTGCCCATTAATATTCAGAAGATATTTCTCCTCGATCACAGGATCATCCGGAGTCGAGTTCTCAAGCTTCTCAAGCAGATGCAGGAAGTCGCCCTCCGCAAATACTGAAGTAGCGAAGGCCTCCGTCTTCGGGTTCAAAAATGTCTCCGGCATATTCAGGTATTTTGCTCCCCACTCGGAGAGGATCAGCATCTCCGGGGTCACCGTGTATTCGAACTGGATCTCCTGGGACAGCTCCGCGAAGAACTTATACTTCACTCTCTCGTGCTCCAGAAGCTTGAACGTCCTGTCGGAAACTTCCACCTCGCCGCTCTCGATCATCTGCTCCACGGCGTCCAGCGCTTCCTCCTGGAAATTCTGCCCTTCTGACCGTGCAAGCTCTTCCTTAAGGTCTGCCGAAGTCTCTCTGAGGCAATTCATAAGAACCGGGTTGAACACTCCGCATTCTCCGTTCAGGATCATCTCAACTGCCTTCTCATGGGAATACGCAGCCTTATACACACGCTTGCTGGTCAGCGCGTCATAGACGTCCGCCAGCGCCACTACCTGCGCCGCGATTGGGATCTCATCCCCCTTAAGTCTGTCCGGATACCCTCTTCCGTCGTAGCGCTCATGATGCCAGCGGCAGATCTGATATCCCATCTGAATCAGCGGTTCATTCTCCCGCAACGGAATATCCTGCAGCAATCTGGCGCCTTCTAACGCGTGTCCCTTCATGATCTCATATTCTTCATCCGTAAAACGTCCCGGCTTGTTCAGAACCTCCGTGGGAATGGAGATCTTACCGATATCATGGAGCGCGGACGCATTGCAGATCAGATAGATATCCTCCTGGGAAAGCCCGTATTCTCCCTGCTCGATCAACCATTTGAGGAAAAACTCTGTCAAAGTTCTGATATGGAGTACATGGAGACCGCTCTCCCCGTTACGGAACTCAACAATATTGGACAAGATCTCGATCATCAGCTTATTGTCATTTTCCTTCTCCATGATCTGGTTCGTGACCATATGGGTAAGTTCCTTCTGTTTGGAAAAAAGAAGGATCGTATTCACCACCCTGCGCCGGACGGTCTGTTCATCAAAAGGCCTGTTGATGTAATCCTGAACACCAAGCTCATATGCCCTGTCTATATATGCCGGAACGGTCTCCGCCGATATCATGATCACCGGGATATCCTTGATCCAGTCATTCTTATTCATAACCTCCAGAGTCTCAAAGCCATCCATCACCGGCATCATGATATCCAGAAGCATCAGAGAGATCTCCTGCTCCTGCTCGTGCAGGATCGCAGAAGCTTCCAGTCCGTTCTCTGCCTCAATGATCTCATATTCATTAGAGAGCATATCTGACAGCAGGGCACGATTGATCTCCGAATCGTCTACAATCAAAATCTTCTTTTTCTCGAAAACATTTTTATTTCTGTTCATTTATACCTCTTTCTAACACCTGTTATCACAATTATGCCAAATACCTTCTCAAAAGCTTCATAAGCTTCTGGATATCGATCGGCTTCGCCACATGCTCATTCATGCCGCACTCAAGACATCTCTGGATATCCTCTGAGAAGGCGTCTGCCGTCATAGCAATGATCGGAAGATCCGCATCCGGCCGGTCAAGGGCTCTCAGCGCTTTCGCCGCCTCATAGCCGTTCATTACCGGCATCCTGATATCCATAAGGACCGCGTCATAGTAGCCAGGCTCGGACTGACTGAACATATCCACACATATCTGTCCATTCTCCGCCCACTCCACTTCAAAACCGGCATCTGTAAGGATATCCTCCGCAATCTCCCAGTTCAGTTCATTATCTTCTGCCAGCAGAATACGAAGGTCCTCAAACTTCTGTATCTCCTCCTCTCTCTTCTCTTCCACAAAGCCTCCCTCCATATATCGGCTTAAGCCCAGATAAAGGTTAGATTTGAACAATGGTTTGGAGATAAACCCTTGCGCTCCGGCGGCACGCGCCTCATCCTCAATATCGCTCCAATCATAGGCAGAGATAATCAATATTGGAAGATCATCCCCTACGATCTTCCTGATCTCCCGGGCCGTATCAAGACCGTTCATATCCGGCATCTTCCAATCCAGCAGCACGATCTCATACTCCATGTGCTTCCTGTGGTGCTCTTCTATCATCTGCAGCGCCTCCCGGCCGCTCAGCGCCCAATCTGCCTGTACGCCTATCTCCTTTAAGGCAGACGCCGCACTGAAACACAGATCCTCATTATTATCCACCACCAGGAGCCGCCAAGGCGGGAGAACCATCTCTTCTTCCTCGATCGTCGCCTTCTCCAGATCCAGGATCACATGGAATTCACTTCCCTCACCCTGTCTGCTGTTCACTTCGATGGTACCGCCCATCATATCCACGATCACCTTCGTGATCGACATCCCAAGCCCGGTACCCTCTATCTTCTGTACCTTCATATCTTCCCTTGAGAAGGTATCGAATATCCTCTTCTGGAACTCTTCGGACATACCGATTCCGTTATCCTTCACCCGGAAATGGCATCTCACATGCGTATCTCCCGCCGGTGAATCCTCCTGGGTCAGATAGACATTGATCCTTCCCTCCGCAGGGGTGAATTTGACAGCATTGGACAGGAGATTAATCAATATCTGGTTCAGGCGCACGCCGTCACAGCAGACCGTCTCTGTCTGGATATTCTGGATAAATATGTCAAAATGCTGATTCTTCTCCTTGATCTGAGGCTGAACAATATTGACAAGAGCCTCCATCACTTCCCGCAGGGAGAGGATGTCCATATTCAGCGTCAGCTTCCCGCTCTCGATCTTCGACATATCCAGCACGTCATTGATCAGTCCAAGCAAATGACGGCTGGAGAGAGAGATCTTCTTCAGACAGTCCTGTACGCGCATCGAATCATCCACATTCGCCATCGCGATCGCCGTCATCCCCACGATACCGTTCATCGGCGTTCGGATATCGTGGCTCATACTGGACAAGAATTCGCTCTTAGCCTGATTCGCCCTGAACGCCCGCTTCTTTGCCCGCTCAAGCTCTCTTAACTGCTGCTGCGTCAGCCTGTAATACAGGATGAAGATCACTCCCACCGCAAGCAGGATCACGCCGCAGGCCGCCAATATCAATATCTGCTGCTGGCTGTTCAGAGTCATGATCGCATCATCCAGTATCCCATAAGGCATGACAGATACCAGATACCAGTCTGTGGCAGCAAGCGGCGCACAATAAAGATGCTGATGGATTCCGTTCGTATCCTCCAACAGTGCAGAATAATTCTCCTTATTATCTATCGCCGTCTTCAATTCATTCACATACTGGTCCGGCGCCTTGGGATTCTCTGTCGAAATCGTCTCTTCGATACGCGAAAAATAATTATCACGGAATGCATCCCCTGACCGAACGACGAATTCTCCGTCCTTACGGATAATATGGGAATAGACCATAGAGCTGTCTCCCTCAAGGACAAGCGCATCCTCCAGATAAGACATGGGCATCCCCGCCACGATCACGTCGCTGGTCTTGCCGTCCTTCATCGGATAAGCTGCGTCGACCACCATCAAAAGCAGCTTCTCATCGCTCTCATTATATCCGCTTGTGATAAACTTATCATCATCTGAAATGACATCCTGGAATTCTTCCTCACTTAAGAATCTCACCGATTCTCCATAGACCGTCTCACATCCGCCGTCCTTCCGGTAAAGACCAAGATGCTTAAACTCCCTGATATCCGCACTGAGGGCCAGTTCCTCTATCATCTCTGTACCATAGCTGACCGATTCCGGAGGTGTACGCCTGATCAGCGCCTCCACACGCGAAACCTGCAGGTTGATGATCGCATCAAACTTCTGCTGTAGCTGCGTGCTCATCTCGGACATATAGAGTGTACCTACCTCATTGATCGCATCATGGCTCTTTCCCCCCATCACCGATCCAAGCCAGACGAAAATGACGATACACAACACCACCAGACAACTGACGCTGGTAAGCAAAAACTTCTTTGTATTATTAAACATCTTTTATCCCCCTGTGTTTGATTAATACGCTACCTCAGCAAACATACGCTTTCTATCTCCACAATATCTATCTCCACAATAGTCTATAGCAAAAATAAAGCCAACATCAATATTGCCTACGTTGCCTTGCATTTATTATAAACAATCTCACCTGTGAAATCAATTCATTTCTGAAATTTCTCTATAACGTCAAATACCATTTCCTGCGTTTCCCCAAATAGTGATTGCAAATCATACAACCGCGTGATAAAATTAACTCAGTTAGACGGTACTTCTATAAGGAGGAATTTTTACAGTTATGATATTAAAGAGTTGCAACACATGTATTATTTATGGGTCGGATTCAGACGTTGTAGTGAGGGCACGGGTGAGAACGGTAGACGATAAGATTACCCTGCATTTTGATGATAATAATGAACTTGGAACCAAGACAGACCGGCTTCAGGTAGATTTCTGCGACAGCCAGGTAGGTTATATCAAGACCTTCTGTGAACTTGAGATCCGCAAGAACGAAGATCCCTATGTATTAGAGCCGTGGACAGCCGACTGTAAGATCTTAGAGATGATCCAGGTTCTACAGCGCCAGAAAGAGCTGCGCGTAAGGATGGTCAAGGAGGTGAATTTCATCTCCCTGAAGCACGGCCGGTTCAGTGGAGTCATCCAGAATATCAGCGTGGGCGGTCTCTATATGACTACCAATACCCGTCTTGACCTGGATGAAGAATTTGAATTCGAATACTGCTTTATGAAGAAGAACCAGGAAGTACGGGCCAAGATCCTGCGCGAGACCATCATCCGCGAGAACCACTATGGTTACGGCTGCCAGTTCATTGACCAGTCCAAGGGCGCCGAACGGGATATCCGCCAGTACGTCTACAGGCAGCAGTTGAATAAGGCCTGGTAGTCACTTGATCATGACAGATCATGATACATATTACATATACATTTCTATATACGGGGCTGCCGGGGACATTCACCGGCAGCCCCGTATATACTGAGCGTCAAATCTGACACTCAGTATAATATATCTTATTTAAAATATTCAACACCAGATTCGAAGATCTGAAGATCCTGTTCCCCGTATATATTCACTGCAACAGACCTTGCACGCCTCTCGGAATGAGCCATCTTGCCGAATACCCTTCCGTCCGGGCTCGTGATACCCTCGATCGCACAGTAAGAACCATTCACATTCCACTCTTCGTCCATCGTGATATTCCCTGCCGGATCGCAATACTGGGTCGCTACCTGTCCGTTCGCAAATAGCTTGTCGATCCACTCGCCGTTCGCAACGAATCTTCCCTCACCGTGAGAAGCCGGATTCGTATAGACTCCGCCAAGCTTCGCCTTCTGAAGCCACGGCGACTTATTGGTGACCACTTTCGTATATACCATCTTCGAGATATGGCGTCCGATCGTATTATAGGTCAGCGTCGGAGACGCCTCATCCTGGCCAGTGATCCTGCCGTTCGGAACCAGACCAAGCTTCACCAAAGTCTGGAATCCGTTACAGATACCCAGCACAAGCCCGTCCCGTTCACTTAACAGCCGTTCCACCGCTTCCTTCATCTTCGCATTCTGGAACGCGGTCGCAAAGAACTTGGCCGAACCGTCCGGCTCATCACCTGCACTGAAACCGCCCGGGAACATGATGATCTGCGACTGATCGATGGCCTGCTCGAACACGCTCACTGAATCGAGAATATCCTCTGCATTCAGGTTCCTGAATACCTTGACAATCGTCTTCGCCCCGGCTCTCTCAAATGCCCTGGCGCTGTCATACTCACAGTTGGTTCCCGGGAATACCGGGATAAATACGGTCGGCTGTCCGATCTTATGGGCACAGATATGGATATCCTTCGTCTCATACAGGCCTTTCTCGATCCTCTCCTCCTGCCCTTGGGCTTTGGAGTTCGTTGGGAACACCTTCTCAAGCGGTTCCTTCCACGCTGCCTCTGCCTCTACCATTGCTATCGAAATATCTCTGTAGGAAATCACCGGTTCCTCCAATACCTCGCCGATCACCGTATAAGTAATCTGAAGCTGTCCAACCTTCTCTGACGGCACCTCCGCGATAATATCACCAAATGCAGGCGCAAACAGATCCCTCTCGTCCACATTATGCTCGATCTTAACACCCATCCGGTTACCAAAAGCCATCTTGCTGACAGCCGCAGCAATACCGTGCCGATCCAGCGCATAGGCCGACAAGATCCTGCCCTCGCGGATATCCTGTGTGAACTTCCCGTACTGCTCCATCACCTTATCATAGACCGGGATATCGTACTCATCCGTCATCGTGCGCAGCCAGATCAGCTTACTTCCCGCCTTCTTAAGCTCCGGCGTAATAATCTCCTTCTCTCTGGCCACATCTACCGCGAATGACACCAGTGTCGGCGGAACATCAATATCCTCGAAAGTCCCGGACATGCTGTCCTTGCCGCCGATCGACGGCAGCCCAAAGCCAAGCTGGGCATTGTAAGCGCCTAAGAGAGCCGCAAAGGGCTGGCTCCATCTGTGCGGATCCTCCGTCATGCGCCGGAAGTATTCCTGGAAGGTAAAACGGATCTTACTGCAGTCGCCGCCGGCTGCCGCGATCTTCGCCACCGACTCTGTCACCGCGTAGACCGCACCATGATAAGGGCTCCAGTCAGACAGATAAGGATCAAATCCGTAGCTCATCATAGTCACCGTGTCACAGTCGCCGGTAAGCACCGGAAGCTTCGCAACCATCGTCTGTGTCTCTGTCGTCTGATATCTGCCGCCGTGAGGCATGAATACGGACGCCGCCCCGATGGAACCGTCGAACATCTCTACAAGCCCCTTCTGGGAGCATACGTTCAGATCGCTCAATGTGCTCATCCATCTCGCTCTCACATCCGGGATCTCCTCTCTTACAAGGATACTGTCTTTCCTGTCCGGAATATCTACCGCAACCTCCGTCTCCTGATGCGCCCCGTTGGTATCCAGGAAAGCACGTGAGAGATTCACGATCTCTTTGCCCCTCCAGGACAATACAAGCCTTGGCTCCTCCGTCACAACCGCAACGCAGGTCGCCTCTAAGTTCTCCTCTCTGGCATATCCCATGAAGGTATCTACATCCTTAGGATCTACCACGACTGCCATACGCTCCTGAGATTCGGAGATCGCAATCTCCGTCCCGTCGAGACCGGCATACTTCTTAGGCACCTTGTCCAGATCCACCTTCAGGCCGTCCGCCAGTTCTCCGATCGCAACCGAGACTCCGCCTGCACCGAAATCATTACATTTCTTGATCAGGCTGCTGACTTCCTCCCTGCGGAACAGACGTTGTATCTTGCGTTCTGTCGGCGGATTGCCCTTCTGCACCTCTGCGCCGCAGGTCTTCGTGGATTCCTCCGTATGCACCTTGGAAGAGCCTGTCGCACCGCCGCAGCCGTCTCTCCCGGTACGTCCGCCAAGCAGGATGATGATATCCCCCGGATCCGACGTCTCACGGATCACCGCCCGCCTTGGAGCAGCGCCCAGTACCGCGCCGATCTCCATACGCTTCGCCACATAATTCGGGTGATAGATCTCCTTCACCATCCCCGTCGCAAGGCCGATCTGGTTACCGTACGAACTATAGCCGTGGGCCGCCTCGCGGACCAGCTTCTTCTGCGGAAGCTTCCCCTTCATGGTATCTCTGACTGATACGGTCGGATCTGCCGCCCCTGTTACACGCATGGCCTGATATACATAGGTACGTCCTGACAGCGGATCACGGATTGCACCGCCAAGACAGGTAGCTGCACCGCCGAAAGGCTCGATCTCCGTTGGGTGGTTATGCGTCTCATTCTTGAAATTCACAAGCCACTCTTCCTCTACACCGTCTACCTCAACCGGCACAACGATGCTGCAGGCATTGATCTCATCCGACTCCTCCTGGTCTGTAAGCTTCCCTTCTCTCTTAAGCTTACGCATCGCCATAAGCGCCAGATCCATCAGACACACGAACTTGTCTTCCCTTCCCTTAAAGATCTCGCTGTGATCCTCAAGATACTGCCTGTAAGTATCTTCGATCGGCTTCCTATAGTCTCCTTCCCCAAAGGATACCTTCGTAAGCTCTGTGGAAAACGTTGTATGGCGGCAGTGGTCAGACCAGTATGTATCCAGCACACGGATCTCTGTCATGGACGGATCCCTCTTCTCTTCCCCTTCAAAATACTTCTGGATATGCTGAAAATCCTTAAATGTCATGGCAAGTCCCAGAGAATCATACAACGCCTTAAGCTTCTCTTCTTCCATATCCTTGAAACCGTCAAAAATGATCACATCCTCCGGCTCATCGAATCTCGCCGCCAGAGTATCCGGCTTCTCCATCCCGGTCTCCCTGGAATCCACCGGATTAATGCAATGTGCTTTGATTACGCCAAACTCCTCGTCAGAGATCTCTCCGTCCGTTCCCTGGATCACATAAGTAGTCGCCGTCTGGATCACCGGCTGCTCGTCTTCCTTAATAAACTGTACACACTGAACGGCAGAATCCGCCCTCTGATCAAACTGCCCCGGCAGAAATTCTACAGAGAATACCCTGCTCCCCTGTGCGGCCGGGAACTCTTCATGATACAGCATATCCACCGGAGGTTCCGCAAATACACCGTTACACGCCTTCTCAAATGTCTCATCGGATATATTCTCCACATCATACCGGATCAGCACCCTTACATCCGCCACATCCTTGATCCCGAGATAACTTCCGATCTCCTGCTTCAAGTCCTGAGCCTGTACCCCAAATCCTTCTTTCTTCTCCACGTATACTCGTCTAACACCACTCATAATTCATCCTCCATACCTGGTATCTTCTGTTCACTGGTAACATTGTACCACAAATCTGTCAACTATTCCAACAATATATACCCGAATGGGTATCCTTCATGTAACAGTGAAACCGCAAGGCTGAACTGTTACTCCTTCATCAGCGCCGGGACATCCGGATAACTGCAAACATAAGTCCCCCCGCCGCAAGCAGCATCCCCACAAACGTCATCCCAATACGGACCACCATATCAAAGAAGAACCCCTCCGGCAGCATGCGGATCATATAATCCTCACTTGGATTGAACATCCACAGGTCGTTGGTGAAGAAGATCTCATGAAAGATCGTAAAGCATCTGGTAAAATCTATAGAAAACGCTGCCGCAAGCAATAGGATCACCACAAGCAGAATCCCCAGGGCCCAGAGATACGCCCTGGGAAGCAGACGCTTCCAGTCCGTCTTCGCGATGATAAGGCCCATGACCAATAAGAACGCTGCCGCAGCGCACAGATTCCGAAGCTTAAGCCCTCCAAGGAACAGATTCCTCACGTCCGCCATATGAAACCGGTCCTGCTCGTTGAAGAAATCCTGTGTCTGTCCGTCCACATCCGTCACGATAGACAACTCTTCCTCCCTCCCGATCAGATAATCCATCATATAGCCTGTCACTTCCATCACATCCTCAAGCTCCATCGCAAGCGGTTCCGTCACCTTATACTTCTCATACTCCTTCTCATAGAACCGATAATCCGGATCGCCATAGATCACCGCCTGGAAGCTGGTGAGCAGCATGGACATAATGAGAAGAACCATGGCAAAGGACGCTGCCGTCATAGGCAGCACAGTCCTGCCGTCAAAGATCCTGCTTCTCTTCCTCATCTATATTCCTCCATTCCAGAATTCCTGCACTTTCTGAGATACATTTCTTGCCGTGCAGAGTTCATATGCCTTCCACTCCCGGGGGAATGTCTCCCGGTATCTTACGTCAAGAAATCTCTCATCCAGCAGAAGAACTACCCCTCTGTCCACATCCGTACGGATCACCCTCCCGGCCGACTGCAGCACCTTGTTCATCCCCGGATAGAGATAGGCATAATCAAAGCCCTGCAACCCCTGAGAATCGAAATATGCCTTCAGCAGTTCTCTCTCCGTACAGACCTGGGGGAGCCCCGTACCTACAACCATCGCTCCGATCAGCTTATCCTCTGCCAGATCAATCCCTTCTGAGAAAATCCCGCCCATTACGCAGAATCCGATCAGGCTGTGCTCCTTCGCCTCTTCAAAATTCTCAAGAAAGATCTCCCTTGCCTCCTCTGACATATACTGGGACTGCATCACATATTCGATCTCTTCTTTGGCATCCTCCTTAAGCATCTCAAGAAATTCCTCATAGACTTCCTCCATGAAACGATAAGAAGGGAAAAATGCAAGATAATTCCCTGCCTTCGCACATGCCGTCTCTATCAGATACCTGGCATACCGCCCATACATCTCTTTCCCGCGTCTGGTATATTTGGTACTGACGTCCGCGCCGATCAGAAGCTTACGCTTCTTCGCATCAAACGGAGATTCTGCATAGATCGCGTAATCATCTTTGACCGTACTGAGAAGCTTCTTATAATAATGGATCGGAAGCAGGGTCGCAGAAAAGAACACCGTACTGTTCCCCTTATCCAGAAACTCCTGCAGGCGCTTGGCAGGATTGACGCAGAAAAGCTGCAGTTTAAACCTTCCCGTATCTTCAAGCTCTGAATAGATCATATAATTCTCATCCAGCTTATCATGAATACTTACAAACATCCTTACAGAAAAATACAGGTCCAGCACTTCCCTGCGTATCTCCTCCTCCCGGCATTCTTCCAGATACCGTTCCATCTCCGCCATCAGCGACACTAATCTCAGATAGATATGGGATACGCTGTTCAAGACCTGATAATCCCCGCACTCCCTCTTCAGAGCAAGGAGCTGCTTATTACACGCACTGATCTTCCTTACAAGCTTCGCATCCCTGTGTCCCAATATCCTCTTAAGCTTCAGGAGATCTTCTTTATAGATCTCGGCACTGTACATCTTCCTCCCGCGTTCCACCAGATTGTGCGCCTCATCGATCAGGAAGAGATATTCTCCTTTGTTACCCTCGCCAAAGAACCGCCGCAGATGTGCATTGGGATCAAACACATAGTTATAGTCACAGATAATTGCATCCACCCAGAGGGAAACATCCAGACTCATCTCATGGGGGCATACCTTCCACTTCCTCGCCTGTTCAATAAGTATCTCCCGGCTCATCTCATCCGAGCCAGTAATCAGCTCGTATACCGCATCATTCACCCGGTCATAATGCCCCTTGGCATAGGGGCAGGCATCCGGATTGCATTCCGTCTCTTCACAGAAACAGATCTTCTCCTTCGCTGTGAGTACAATCACTTTCATACGTAGGCACTGATCCCTTAATGTGTCAAACGCCTGCCATGCAACCGTCCGCGTGATGGTTTTCGCCGTCAGATAGAAGATCTTCTCCCCAAGTCCTTCCCCCACTGCCTTCACAGCCGGAAACACCGTCGAAATCGTCTTCCCAACTCCGGTAGGCGCCTGTATAAACAGCTTCTTCTTGCGCAGGATCGTCCGATACACGGATTCCGCCAGCCGCTTCTGCCCTTCCCTGTATTCGAAGGGAAATACAATCTGCCGGATCGAATCATTCCTCTTCTTCTTCCACTCGATCTGATATCTGGCCCACTTCTCATACTGTCCTATAATACCAAAGAACCATTCCTTGAGTACCTCATAGGGATAGACGCTCTGAAAACGTCTGATCTCCTCCGTATCCATGTTGCAGTATGTCATCTGCACACCGATCTCTTCAAGCTTATGGACATCCGCATAGATAAACGCATAACATTTGGCCTGCGCCAGATGGACCGGTACCGGCTCCAATAAGAACTCCAGATCTCTGAAGATACCTTTGATCTCGTCGATCACAATCCCTTCCGGGCATTCGATCACACCATCGGCACGACCCTCCACAGACAGCACGAAGCCCTTACATGCCACTTCATACTTCAATGGCACCTCCGCATGATATCCGGCCTTCATCTGCTTCTGGATCTTGCGGTGAATCTTCCCGCCCATCAGCATGGCATCCTTATCTGCTCCCGCTGTCCTGTTGTCTATGTCTCCGCCCCGCAGGATAAATTCTACCAGATTGCGCACGGATATACGAATATACGGCTGTTCCATGTTGCCTGATCACTCCCATCGAATTCCGTTACCATCATACCACAAGCGGCTTCTATCTGTAAATACTAACCGAACTGTAACCGAACTCCACCATCTCACTCCGATAACGAAGCGGAAGATGCTGAAGCTGACATCGCGGATTCCTGCGGGATTCAATGGCAATCGTCTGACAGAACCCCTTCCACAGCCTTGTATACTCTTCCTCTCTGTCAGACACCTGTTCAAACACTTCTTCATCGAAGGTATCTCCCCAGAGGATCACCCACTGCTTTCCCGCCTCATGAACCGCAAACATCTTATGCGTCTTATCGTGGATCATCCAGTTCTCTGTCGGAAGACGGTCCGCAAAATGAGGGGCAAGGCACGTCAAGATCTGATTCTTCGGTTTGATCCCGGCGTACAGGACACCGTTCTTAAGCTCCCTGAAACGTAAGAATCCCTTATAACTGTGGGTCTCTCCAAACACATTCCTGTACAGTTCGAAGACCTTCTCCACCTTGGGATGGCTCAGATGATCCATGATCTTCGTACTGTCCGGGATCTCTCTTGCCGTAAGCATGGTCCCCAGCACAGCGTCCCCTTTCTTAGGGTCTGCCGACAGTACCGCATGGTAGATGTCATGGTAGGCACGCATTCCCAGATGCCTGCGGATCAGCGCCTCCACCGCGGCCGCCTTGTGCTCTGTCTCCTCCACTTCCACATAATCACAGAATAATTGCTGGTCTAACATCCCCCGCAGCGCGATCTCGCATTCTTCTTCTGCCTTCCTCGACTTCCAGGCATCATAGATCCCCGAAAATATCCCCGTAACCGTATCACTGCACACATATACCGTCTTCATTCCATCCTCCTCCAAACAACGACAATTGCTGATATCCCATCTCCCTGACTTCTCTGGGAAGCTTCTCGCCTGCGGCAAGCAGGTTCCGTGTGATATAATCCTCGTCCATCTTCGTGGGATACATCATCCTGCCGCCGCAGGTGATAAAATACAGCGCCCTCTTAAGCACCACTCCGATCTTCTTAAGATCTGCGAAATCCAGAGTCCCAAGCCTTCTCGCCTTCACGATCCGCACCGCCGACTTATATCCGATACCAGGCACACGAAGCAGCATCTTATAATCTGCCCGGTTCACCTCTACCGGGAATTGCTCAAGATGCTTCAAAGCCCAATTACACTTCGGATCAAACAAGATGTTAAAATTCGGATTCTCCTCCGTCAGAAGTTCCTCAGCCCTGAAATGATAATACCTCAACAGCCAGTCCGCCTGATACAGCCGGTGCTCCCTGAGAAGCGGCGGTCCTTCCCCGGTCTTTGCCGGAAGCGCGGCATCGTCATTGACATGCACGAAAGCCGAGTAGAATACCCGCTTAAGCTCAAACTTCTGATACAGAGACTCCGCCACCTGGATGATCTGGTAATCCGTCTCCGGCGTCGCCCCTATGATCATCTGGGTACTCTGGCCGGCCGGCACAAACCGCGGTGCGTTCCGGTATAAGGTAAGCTCCTGCTTATTCTCCGTCATCCGGTTCTGTACCAGACGCATGGGCGACAGGATATTCTTCCGCGTCTTGTGGGGCGCCAGCGCCCTAAGGCTCTCTGCTGTCGCAAGCTCCAGGTTCACACTCATCCTGTCCGCAAGGAATCCTAGACGCTGCACCAGCTCCGGACTTGCCCCCGGAATCGCCTTCACATGGATATAGCCCTGGAAATTACACTCCCGCCGCAGCCGATAGAGCGTCGCATACAGAAGCTCCATCGTATAATCCGGGCTCCTTAAGATCCCGGAGCTTAAGAACAATCCTTCGATATAGTTCCTCCGGTAGAATTCCATCGTCAGTGTACACACCTCGTCCGGAGTAAAGGACGCTCTCGCCACATCATTGCTCCTCCTGTTGACACAATACTTACAATCATAAATACACTCATTCGTAAAAAGTATCTTCAAAAGCGAGATACATCTTCCGTCGGCAGAGAAGCTGTGACAGATCCCCGACTGCTCGCAGCTTCCGATCCCTGTCCCGTCACTCTTACGCGACGTCCCGCTGGAGGTACATGCCACGTCATACTTGGCTGCATCCGTCAGGATATTCAATTTATCATACATGGATAACGCTTCCTGGATTCTCATAATTCACCCTCGCAAAAATAGAACGCTTGTTCCTTTTTATTTATTATACAAACAAACGTTCTATCCGTCAATACCTTTATTCTATTTTTGTTATCTTCTTCCTCCCATACAACTCCTGCACCGCCTCCGTGATCTCACCGATCATACGGATCAGCGTATTCATATCTCCTTCCCGATTCCTCTGAAACGTATGATATCCGCCCTGAATACAATAACTCAGTATGATATTCCACACTTCGTCGTTCCTGTATTCCGGGAATTTCTGAAATACCAGCTCTTTGATGCTCGTCTCGATCCTGTCAACCAGATGATTCCGCTGGCTGCCCGAGAACAGGATCATGGTCAGCGAATTCTGCGACAGATACGCCAGGAATAATTCCCGTGTGAATTCCGCCGGCTTCTCCATAATATACTCCGGATGGGAAATGCTGTTGGTAATGGAACGCACCACCTCGGCCTCCATATGGTCTGACAGATCATAAATATCCTTGTAATGAGAATAAAATGTAGACTTGTTGATACATGCCAGCTCGCACAGCTCCCTGATCGTTATCTTCTCCAACGGTTTCCTTGACCGTAATTCAATAAATGCATTCTTGATTCCCCGCTCTGTTTTCTCTATGCGCAGATCCATATCCCGTTCTCCTTCGTCCTGACATCTCACTTTCCGACACATTTTCTAAAATGTCGGTTATCCGCCCATCCATCCATATTGTCGGTGGATATCCTTATTTCTTATCAGTATAATCATTATAAAACAAAAAACGACTACTGTCCATTTGGGATATGATTTTAGGAGGAACAACGATGGATTTTTATGGATTTTATACCGGGAAAATATTCGACGCCTATCAATTTCTCGGGGCGCACCCGGAAGAAACCGGCGTCACTTTCCGTACATTTGCGCCCGGCGCCGCAAGAATCTCCCTGATCGGCGAGTTCACCGGCTGGCAGGAATGGGATATGAATAAGATCTATGACGGGAACTTCTGGGAGTGCTATGCTGCAAACGCCGCTCCCGGAATGATGTACAAGTACCGCATTTACAAGCAGGATCATTCTTATATCGATCACTGCGACCCTTACGGCTTCGGCATGGAGCTTCGCCCGAACACCGCTTCTTATATACGTGATCTTAGCTCTTATACATATCAGGATTCTGCCTGGATGAATAGACGAACGGACTGCAAGAACAGACCGCTGAACATCTACGAACTGCATTTCGGCTCCTTTAAGAAGCCTTCCGATCAGGCAGACGACTGGTATACTTACACGGAGATGGCAGACATCCTGATTCCTTATCTGGAGGAATACGGCTACAATTACGTGGAGATCATGCCCTTAAGCGAACATCCCTGCGATGAATCCTGGGGCTATCAGAATACCGGCTTCTACAGTCCGACCTCCCGCTATGGTACGGCCGGAGAGCTGATGGAATTCATCGACAGATGCCACAGGCACGATATCGGGATCATACTGGATTTTGTGCCGGTTCATTTCGCCGTGGACGGCTACGCCCTGGCGAATTATGACGGCACCGCCCTCTACGAATATCCCCACCAGGATGTGGGCGTCAGCGAATGGGGAAGCTGTAATTTCATGCATTCCCGCGGGGAAGTCCGAAGCTTCCTCCAGTCTGCCGCCAATTACTGGCTGACGGAATACCACATTGACGGGATCCGCATGGATGCCATCAGCAGGATCATTTACTGGCAGGGCGACCCGGCAAGAGGCGTCAATAACACTGCCGTCGACTTCATCCGCGAGATGAACCGCGGCCTTAAAGAACGGCATCCCTCCGCCATACTCTCTGCCGAAGACTCCACTTCTTATCCCGGCGTTACCAAGCCGGTTTCGGAGGGCGGACTGGGCTTCGACTACAAATGGGATATGGGATGGATGAACGACACGCTGGATTATTTCCGCACGGCCCCCGAATACCGGCCGGCAAACTACCACAAACTGACCTTCTCCATGATGTATTATTATAATGACGCATTTTTACTGCCCTTTTCTCACGATGAAGTGGTGCACGGCAAAGCCACCATCATGCAGAAGATGAACGGCGATTATGATGAGAAATTCCCTCAGGCACGCGCCCTCTATATGTACATGTACGCCCATCCGGGGAAGAAGCTGAATTTCATGGGAAATGAACTGGGACAGCTCAGGGAATGGGACGAGAAGCGGGAACAGGACTGGGACATCCTGACCTATCCGATCCATGACGCTTTCCACCGTTTCATCAAGGACCTGAACCTGCTCTATCTCAAGCATCCTGCCCTTTATCAGAAGGATTATGATACGGATGGATTCACCTGGATCGACTGCCACCAGGAAGAGCGGTGTATCTATACCTTCGAGAGGATCGCCGATAAAGAAAGGATATTGGCTGTCTTCAACCTCTCCGGCCAGATACAGGAAGATTATGAGCTGACTGTTGAAGGAGCAGACACGCTCACTCTGCTGCTCGCAAGTGATGATGAGATCTACGCGGGACCGAAAAAGTACACGGCCGATGAGAAAGAAATCCAATTAAAAAAGCACCAAACCCGATTGACATTAGGGGCTTATACAGCGGTTTATTATCAAATAGGTATATAGCAAAATTCAACTTGGGACGTAGTAAAATTATAATTTACTACGTCCCAAATTGAAAAATATCCTGTATCCAAATAATTTTCTAATGGAAGTAATGAGCCCCTATCTTCATCCCATATCCGCCCTGGTCAAAATACAGACAGTTTCCGATCGGATTCGCCCCCGCGAGCGCATCTGCCGCCGCCTGCATAGACGTCGCCGTATAACCGCGGGAATTCCTTACTCTGTCAAGCCATCCCGTAGATGCCGGAGTAAACTGCCCGGACTGATAGATGACTGCCTCGATACTGTTCGGATAAGAACCGCTTCTTACCCGGTTCATGATGACTGCTCCTACTGCCACCTGTCCTTCGTAAGGCTGATTGCCCGCCTCGCAGAAGATAATGGACGCCATAAGCTCCTGATATTGATTACGCAATGCCGCTGCCTCCCTCTCAGCTTTCTCCTTGGCCTCGCGTTCTTTTCGTTTGATCTCTTCGATGATCTTCTTCTGCTCTTCTTCGATCTTAGATTTGGCTGATACCACAGGCGTGTCCGGCATCACGTAAAATGTATCTCTCTGTACTTCTATTATGTTATTTTCATTCGAAACTGCCAGCACTCTTCCCTCCGGCTGTGAGCCTGCCGCCTCACTGGTGAATCCCGCCATCAGCGAACATGCCGAGACAACCGCTACCACCGAATTGATTTTTTTGTTTTTTATCATATAATACTACCCTCCTATTGTTACAATACATGAATATTGTTTTAATAAAGTATATTCAATATTTTCATTTTTATTACAATTATTACAAAATTATTACATGTATTGTACAACGAAGGTTATGTTATCATAGCTTACCGGGTATGTCAACAAAAAATCAATGATGGATATAACTCTCAGAATTGTCCGATTTTTCCACCCGTAAACGGATTGCTGTTAATATCCCCTCATGCAGGGGCAGCCCGCAAGCCTGCTCTTACATCATATGAATAAATAATCCACTCCGCAGCTTCGGCTCAAACCAGGTGGATTTAGGCGGCATCAGCCTGCCGGAATCCGCGACGGCAAGCAGCTCGTCCATAGAAGTCGGATACATGGCAAAGGCAACCCGAAGCGCCGGATCTCCCGCCGCCTTCGATTCCCCGTCCGTCGCACTGTCCGTCAGCCTTACCAACTCCCCTATTCCGCGGATTCCGCCGACGAATTGAACCCTTGGGTCTGTCTTAGGGTCCTTAATATCAAAAAGCGGATCCAATATGTAATTCTGCAGGATAGACACATCCAGGTCATCCACCGGATCATTCTTATACAATTCCTCATGAACCGTCAGTCTGTACCATCTTCTGCTGCTGTACATGACGATCTCACCCTTATGCCTTGGATGAATCTCGGATGCACTTTCCGTAATTTGGAAATTCTCGCGGATCCTTTCTAGCAGCTCTTCCAATGTCTGCTCAGCCGTTCCGGTTACAACCCTGTTATAATCAAAAATCCTCAATTCCTCTGCCGGGAACAGCACCGACAGGAAATAATTGAACTCCTCCGTCCCGTCGTAATCCGGATACTCCCTGCGGCGCTTAAGCCCTACCTTCACCGCCGACGCCGCACGGTGATGCCCGTCCGCGATATAGACGCATTCCATATTGGAAAATATATCTGCAATCTTCCTCTGCCTCGCCCGATCTTCTTCTGTATCCGTTCCGATCTTCCATACCTGATGCCGGATCCCGTCTTCCGATATAAAATCATAGATTGAATCCGAACATTTGACCGTATCGACAATTCCCTTAAGTCCGGCCTGCTGCCGGTACGCCAGGAAAATAGGGCCTGTCTGGGCATTCAGCGTATCCACATGGCGGATCCGGTCCTTCTCCTTATCCTCCTTGGTATTCTCATGCTTCCGGACTGCACCGCTTAGATAATCATCTACCGCGGCGCATCCCACGATCCCGGTCTGTGTCCGTCCGTGAAAGGTCAGCGCATACAGATAGAAGCAAGGCTCTTCATCCCTCACAAAAGAACCGTCGCAGATCATCTCCTTAAGCGTCTGGCCGGCACGCTCATAGACCTCCTGCGAATACAGATCCGTCTCATCAGGGAACTGTGTCTCCGCACGGTCTATTTTCAAAAATGAGAGCGGATTACGCTCTACAACCCTCTTCGCTTCCTCTCTATTATATACATCATACGGAAGTGCCGCGATAGCCGGCGCTTTCTCTTCTGCCGGGCGCACACCCCTGAATGGCCGTAATACTGGCATAATATCACACTCCTGTCTTAATTTTAGAATAAATCAGTCTTACTATAACAAAAAATAATCATGTTTGCCACCCTATATTTACAGACCGTTTTATCCATTGATAACATTCTCTGTCCTATCTTTTGTCTCATACGGCGCCAACCTGTTCATCTGCAGCTTCTTCTGCTGCAGGGATGGATGCACATATATGGAAAGCGTCGTGCTGATATGGGAATGCCCCAGGATCTCAGCCAGGGACTTGGTATCAAACTCCATCTCCACACACCGTGTAGCGAACGTATGCCGCAGAGAGTGAAACGTATAATTCTCTATCCCATGCTTCTCCAGATAATTCTGATACCGGACATAGAACTGATGCGGTTCGGTGTATTTCCGCTTCCCGGTCAGCAGATAGAACTTGGGATCACGTTTCCGCATTTCCAGATATTCCGCGAGAAATCCCGGAAGCGGAATGATACGGATAGAATTCTCCGTCTTAGGCTCGCTTAAGACCACCTTCGTCTTCTTAGCGGTGTTCGGGTCCAGGTCCGCGATCCGCTCGACCGTCCTCTTGATACTGACCGTCAATGACTGGAAATCCACGTCCTCCCAACGCAGCCCGCACAATTCCCCGATCCGCACCCCGGTAAATAAGGCGAACAGAATCCCCAGACTGGTTGTATCTTCGGCATTCAATAAGATCTTCTCAAGCTTGATCCTGGTATCTTCTGTCAGAATCCTGGCTGGTTTAAGTAATTTCTGCGGATGACGCAGGACCGTAAAATCCGGACATGGGTAACCGTTATTCTTCCCATATTGAAGAATTGATTTTAATACACATACTATATCAGATACCGTTTTGGGAGCCAGGGGCTCTCTCTGCGTACTGCCTTCCAAGAGAAGCTCCTCTGTCAATCCTTTCAAGAATTCCAGGTCTATCTTTGCAAGAGACTGTTTCTCTAACCTGGGGATCAGATAATTCTGCACGATACTATAATATCTGGTATAGGTCGATTCCTTCACCGCCACCTTGATATCCTTAAGCCAATGCTCTGTCAGTTCCTCAAATTTTGCATGCCTCTTATCTGCGGAAATCATCTCCCACTGCGGCGTTGTCTGCACCTCAATCCTCTTTTGCTTCGCTTCCTTGTATGTGGCGCCGTAAACATAGCGGTATTTCGCCTTTCCGTTTTCATAGTGATGAATATAGCGCGCTTCCCAGCGTCCGTCTTTTCTTCTGTAAATGTTTTCACCTTTTCGTGGCATTCATTCTCCTCCTTTGTACTTTAAGCCATAAGAAACCGTGTTATGTGGGCATTTTATCATGGATTCAGACGTTAATGAAGTAACGCGCTTCATCACTAAACAAATAGAATCTAATTTCATATAGTACAAAGAAGTTATACTTATTTACTTTTCCATCATCGCTTACACGCAAATGTACCAAGCCAGAGTTCCTCAGCCCCGCATGATGACACACTTATGAAAGGAAAGACAGCTCGAATTTCCTGCTGGTATATAACGGATTGTTCTACCTCAGCGCAAAAGAAAACCAATAAAATCCTGTTCACTTAAAAAGAGGCTGTTTGGCGGATTCTTACCACACAGCCTCTCAGATTTTACCTTTTTCTGCCAAATCTATCAACCCGTTATCGGATCTATCAGCGGCATCATTACGGAACCAGCATCACCTTAAACGCATCCTGATCCTTCTCCGCAACCTCAAAGGCCTCTTCCCAGTCTTCCATCTTAAAAGAATGGGAAATCAGCCCATCCGTATAGATGGAACCGTCGATCATCCCCTTCATTACGGGTTCATAGCAATATGGTGCCAGATGCGCTCCGTAGATCTCAATCTCTTTGCCGTCGCCGATATCGTTCCAGTCTACCGTAATCGCCTTCGGGAACACCCCGAACTGCACATATCTGCCGCAGAACCGTATCGCATCCATGCCCTGGAGGACACTCTTCTCACTGCCGGAAGCTTCAATATATACGTCACAGCCATACCCGTCCGTCAATTCCCGGATCTTATCTGCGACGTTCACCTCCAGCGGATTCAGAACCATATCAGCCCCGCATTTCATCGCCATATCCATGCGCTTCTGCCGCAGATCCAGTCCGATGATCAGTTTGGGCTGCATCTTCCTAGCCACACTGACCATACCAAGTCCGATCGCACCCAGGCCGCTGATGACCACCACGTCATTGTGCTGGATCTTCGCCCGTTCCACCGCATGCATGGCACATGCCAGCGGTTCGATCAGCACTGCCTGCTCCAGGGATAATCCATCCGGCACATGATGATGGATGCCCTGCTTATTGAACTTCATATACTCGGCAAATCCGCCCTGCGTATCTTGTTTAAAACCATAGATGTAATGCCTCTGGCACATGGAATAATAGCCTGCCTTGCAGAAACGGCACTCTTTGCACGGCACGATCTGTTCAGAAACCATCCGGTCTCCTTCCTTCACTCCGACCACATTCTTTCCATACTTCACGACACGTCCCACGAATTCGTGTCCGCCGATCACCGGCGCCTCAATATAACGCTTTTCCGGCGTTGTTCCCCATATCCTCACACCGCCGTGCAGGGTCTTCACATCTCCGGCGCAGATTCCGCAGCCCTCGATCTTCACAAGGATCTCATCGTCGTCTATCTCGGGTACCGGTACATCCTCATACCGGAAATCACCGGGCGCATACATTCTTAATGCTTTCATTGTCTCTTTTCCCATCTTACGTTCCTCTCTTGTCTCTCTTGTTATCTGCTTTGCTACATGCTGCCAGTTTATTTCCTTATTATAGCACACGGTACCCTATATTACTACGGATAAAATCCTTATATTTCTTTCCTGAAATCCGGAATGATCACTTCTTTTCCCCCATTCATCGCAGATTCATGCCCGCAGATCCCGGCGGCCGTCCAGTCCGCCGCACGATATACGTCGATCATCGGCTCTCTCTCTTCTATGATGCTCCTGACGAATTCATGTACCATATGAGGATGGGAACCATGATGTCCGCCGCCCTGTTTCATATACATATCTGGATGCTCAGGATCCAGGATCGTGAATTCCGTCGTATATTTCCGAATTTCTTCCGGGAGCAGCTCCTCCCTGTTCGGACAATGAAATGCATATTTCTTGATTTCTTTTCCCCTGCTTCCAATATTCGTCTCTGCCAGCCGATCGGTAAATTCATAGACATAAGGATCTTCATTTTCAAAATTCCACTCAAAAGACATCTGATCGCCAAATACGCTGAATCCTTCCACATACTCATGTGCCGTCTGAAAAAGAGAACGCGTAACATCCGCCGCCGTCTTCCCATCCTCCAGTTCATAGATCGCCGTCTCTACCGGATATGGATTCCCGTATCTTTCCGTCAATTCCTGTCTCATAAAGCCGCTGCCGAAGCAATGGACCTTCGCCGCCCTCTGGCCGCTTAAGAACAATAACGGCGAAACAGCATGGGTCGCATAATGCAATGGCGGCAAGCCTTCCCAATACTTAGGCCAGCCTTCCATGTCCTGAAAATGCGTCCCCCTTAAATATTGAATCCTGCCCAATCTGCCGGTCTCTATCAACTCCTTTACATACAGACATTGATATGTATATACACTTGTCTCCATCATCATATAATTTTTGCGGCTTTCTTTTTTGGTCTTTATGATGTCCCGTATCTCATCCAGAGTCGTAGCCATGGGAACCGTTACGGCGCAATGCTTTCCTGCGCGCAGAGCCGCTATCGCCATATCCGCATGCGTATGGATATTGGTCAGGATATGGATCGCATCCACATCGCTTTCCAGCAACTCCTCATAATCCGTACAGCACCGGCGAAATCCAAATTTCCCGCTGAAATCTTCTAATAATTTCTCGTTTTTATCACAGATAGCCACCTCCGACACATCCGGGTGATCCCTGTAAATAGTCGGAAAAGCTCCTCCGAAAACTAACCCTACAACTCCTACTTTTAATTTTCTCTGCATTTTTATTCCTCATCTCTCTTAATTTTTCTATAGTCCTTCGGCGAATAACCCGTTGCTTTTTTGAATCCCATACTGAAATGATACTGACTCGAATATCCCAATTCCTGGCTGATCTCCCAGATCTTCTTATTCGTCTGCGACAACAGCCTTTTCGCCTCCAATATCCTCAGATTACTGATATAGGCCGTCACCGTATACCCCGTCTTCTCTTTAAATATCCTGCTCACATAATTCGGGCTCATATTAAAAACCTGCGCCATTCCACCCAGACTTAATGCTACTTTTTTGTATTGTTCTTCTAAATACTGCTTCATCTCCCCCACAACATTATCGGTATCATTTGCGGCGTTCTTCCTCTTTTCCGAACATATCGATAACAGAATATCCTCCAGATACCTCATAATATCCGCAACACAGGTCATACGATTCAATTCTGACAGATCCCCAAGCTTAATCCGAACACTGAGAAAATTTGTAACAAAAAACACCAGATACGATCTGTTGATATTATGCTTTTCAATGTAATTCTTCATCTTGCCGCATATAGCCCGGATACCTTCGAAATCTGCACATTCTAGATTCTGTTTCAATTTTTTCTCAAAATGGTCGAACTGCGCATAATCATCCAACGTCATAACCGTATAATCATCCGCAGCCTGCTCCGTGTGGATTTTTCTAAGTCTTTCCTCTCGTTCTCTGAGTTCCCCCGCCTGCAGTATCCTCTCACACAGTTCCCCATAGTCCACAGGCTTTTCTAAGAAATCAAATACACCAAGCTGTATTCCCTTCTGGGCGTATTCAAATTTGCTGTACGCACTGATGATTATGATCTTTATATTTCTATCCAGGCTGTTAATATATTTACAAAAGCTCAATCCATCCATTCCAGGCATGACGATATCTGAAATGATCACATCTGGATCCGTATCCTCTATATGTTCCATTGCATCCTTGCAATTTGTATAGAATCCCACCGGATTCAAACCTTTTTCTTTCCACGGAATCTGCGTTTTCAGCGCGTTCAGTGTCAAAATACGATCCTCGATAACCATCACATTCATCATTTTTCATTCCCTATTGCTTGATACTGCCCATCATCAGACCACCCATAATATTTTTCTCGAATATGACAATAAATAATATTGCCGGAAGCAGCATCAGACAGCCCGCCGCACTGATCGCCCCCCAGGGCATCTGATATTGATTCAGCTTCGGAATAGACGACATCAGAAGACTCATTACCTTGACATTCTTCGTTGTAAACATCAATGGAATAAAAAATTCATTCAGACAGGTAATAAAATTAATGATACTAAGTGTCGCCATAATAGGTTTTAAAAGCGGGAGTATCACCTTCGTAAAAGCCCCAAACATTGTTGCTCCGTCTATCCTCGCCGCCTCCTCCAAAGACGGCGGAATCTGGCTGATGAATCCGGCATACATCACCGTTGAAAATGGAATCAGCAGCGAAAAGTACAAGATTGTCAATCCTGAAAATGTATCGCTAAGCCCCATCCTTCTCCACATCGTCATCAACGGAATAACCGTTACCGTGCCCGGGATCATGGTCGAAAACATGATAAAAGCAAACGCGATATTAATTGCCTTATTCTGGCATCTGGCGAATCCATAACCTGCCAGCGCGCAGAGAAATACGGACAAAAATAGCGAAGCTGCTGTTATAAGTATGGTTCCTTTCAGGTAATCTGTCAATCCCGCCGCATCCATCAATTGCCTGTAATTATCAAGAGTCAGATTGACCGGCATGTACTCAATCGGTGATTTAAACAGATCAATCTGTTTGGTAAAGGAAGATTTGACGATCCAGTACACCGGCCACATGATGATAAAACCTACGATTATGGTAAATATCCATAATACAGCACTTTTTCTTTTCGGCATTTTCATATCTTTGCTCCTCCTCTTAATAGTCAACCTTTCTATAGATCCTCAATCCAATGATTCCATAAACCGCTGTAACCAGGAACATTACCATTGTAATTGCTGACGCCATTCCATAATTCATACTTTTCGTCGCTTCCATATACAATCTGTAAGCAAGCAGCGAAGTCGTCGTTCCGGGACCGCCTTTCGTCATCGCATATACGATCTCAAAACTGTTGATCTGTGAGACGCCCACGAAAATAATCATAATGATAAAGGTACGCATAACATACGGAAGTGATACATGGAAAAGAATCTTCCAGTTACTCGCACCGTCTATCCTTGCCGACTCGAATAATTCTCCCGGAATCCCCTGGAACGCGGCAAGCATGATAATTGCAAAAAATGAGACATTTTTCCAAATATTTACAATGATAACCGCCACCTGAGCGCCTGATTTATCCGCCAGCCATGTAAAATGATACCCCTCAAATCCAATTCTTCTGATCAGGTCATTCACAATTCCATAGGTATCATCGAATGCCCATAATGCCGCGATAGAAACAACGATCATCGAAAGTCCCCATGGGATCAAGGCTACCGTACGGATCAGCTTCCTTCCTCCGAAGTTCTGCTTCATCAGTAATGCCAGTGCAACCCCTAAGACAATAATAAAACAGATGGATATCACCGTAAACTTAACCGTAAATGACAGAGACTCCAAGAACTGCTTATTCTTCGCAAGGTTCTTAAAATTCTGCAGACCGGCGAATTCTTTCTTTCTGCGTATCAGGTCATAATCCAACAAACTATAGTAGGACATCGCTACAACCGGATATGCCGTCGTCCATAATCGGATCACCAGAACCGGCAGGACACAGATCCACGCGAAGATGGTCTTTCTCCTGCTCAAAGTTATTTTTCTCTTCATATTTCTCCTTATGCATACAAAAGTAAAAATTAGTTCGGTGCCAATGACACCGTATCATTGACACCCTATTTGACAAAATTATCTCGCTAATTAATTTTTCCCTAACAGCTCGTCGATCTGCTGCTGCCCTTTTTCCAGACACTCTTCATAGCTGATCTCATCCATCAGATATTCCTGCAAGGTCCCGGTCACAGTGTCCATATATTCACTGTGTCTCTCACTCAGTGTCCTGGCCTCAAAAGCATCGTCTTCTACATACTGCTTATGCTCTTCTACGGTAAGCAGACCATCGGTCAGCTCAGCATCATTCCATACATCCAGATTTGCCGTAGGTGAAAGCCGTCCGCATGCTTTCATATACAACGCCTGTGCTTCCGGCGACGCCATTAATTTTGCATATTCTTTGGCAGCTTCTTTTTTAGAAGACTTTTTATTCACTACCCACATCCAGGAACTCATAGGCGTCTTATTTGTCTTGAATTCAGGCATCGGTGCGCAGATGATCTCCGAACCATACTTTCCGGCATTTTCATATGAAGGTACTGAGCCAGCCCACTGGAAATACATTGCCGCATTCCCATCTACGAACTTTTGGTTTCCGGTCTCATAATCTACACTAAGATTATCGATACTGGTAACCTTATAAGTATGGACCAGATCATACATGAACTTGATCGCCTCTTTTGTACCATCCAATGTCCAGTCATAGAAATTTCCTCCGAACATCAGACACCATCTGTTCAAGTTATCCTGAAGGTGCGAAGCCTTATCCCATGCTTCCAGAAGCCCATATTTGCCATCCTTCGTAAGCTTCTTCGCAGCATCAATAAATTCTTCCTGATCAGTCGGTATCGCAATATCAGCATCATCAAACATTTTCTTGTTCACAAAGAAGAGAATACCCGCAAAATCTGCCGGAACTCCATAGATATGTCCGTCTTTCTTTAAAAATTTGTCCTCATATCCTTCAAGAAATTCGCTCATATCCTCTTCCGTAACTACGTCCTCGATCGGCTCCAAAAAATCAGCGCTCATGAAAGAAAGCTGCATGATCTCATCAATAAAATACACGTCTACAGAATCATCACCTGATGCAAGCATCGTCGTTGCCTTATTCACTGTATCGGCATACAGAAGCGGCTCTGCTTCAAAATTAACCTTAAAATCCAGATTTTCTTCTACATATTTCTTGAATTCTTTCCCGTATTCATCTTCATTGATCGCCGGAGTATAAACCGTGATCTCCGTATCCGCAGACACTTCTTCCTGCTCGGTTTCCTGCCCCGCTCCTGCATCTTCCTCAGCCGTTGAACACCCGGATAATATCATAGAACTCATACAGATTCCTGACAATAACAATGCTGTTCCTTTTCTTACTTTTCCCCATTTCATAGTGTTGTCTCCTTTCCTATTTGTTTATCTTCTACGTACAAGATCTATTGTTACAATATCATATCGTTTCATCTAAAACATACAAATATTTATCTAATTTTTATATTTTTATATCCATTTTGTACATTTTACTCTCACAAAATTTTCCGCCTGCAGCGAATAGGGCTGCTATCTCAAGAAAACATTCTTGCTATAGCAGCCCTTTTTATTCGTATATAATCTCCGGCAATGTAATCTGCACACACGCTCCCAAAGATGCCTCTAAAAGCTCTATTCCATAATCTTCGCCATAATGCAGACGAATCCTCTGACAACAATTCTGCAGTCCATAGCTTCCAGTCGGGACCAGGTTATCCAACGCTAAAGTCTCATTAATCTGCTTCATTTTCTGCAATGGAATTCCCGGTCCATTGTCAGAAATCCGAATATAGATCCTGTCACCGCAGGTAACCCGAATCTGAATCGACAAATCGAAATCCGGCTCCGAAAAATCTCCATGAACAATGGAGTTCTCCACGATCGGCTGGAGTGTGAACTTGGGAATTCCGCATTCTGCAATATGAGGCTCACAGCAAATATCCCACTTTATACGTTCGTCATATCCTTCATACTCTATCTGAAGATAAGATGAGATCATCTCCAACTCATCCCTGATACAGATAATATCCTGCCCCTTGCTCAGTGATATCCGATAGAACTGCGACAGAGATTGAATCAGTCTGCCAGCAGTTTCTTTCTTGTCCATCAGCATACAGATCCGAATCGTATCAAGGGAATTATAGAGGAAATGCGGACTGATCTGCTCTTGCAGGATCGTCAGCTTCGACTTCTCAATCTCCAGTTCATGTGCCTGAATCCTGTGGTTCAACTGCGCATTCTTTTTCAGAAGATTACTGAAAGAGATGATAATATCATCAATTTCATCTCTGTAATTCATATCCTGTATCAGATCATCCAGTATCTCACCTGTATCCATGGATGATGTCAGCTCTTCCTCACGAATATTATTGATCGCATGTGAAAAATAATTGATCCTTTTAGAGAAAGCATTCGGAAAAATGATAACCGCAGTCACACACAAAGCCACAGTGAATACGAATACCAGAAACTCCCCCAAAAGCAATGCTTTATTCACATTAACCAGCTCTTTTCCCGACAGCTCAAATACATAGACCCAATCTGTAAATGAGCTCTTCGTTCTCGCCTGATACCTGGAATCGGAAGCCGAATACGCCATATGGAACAAAGCGTCGTCTAATGCGGAAACATCTTTTTCTGCGGGAACACTGCTATATAGGATCTTCTCTCCATCTTTGACGGATAATGAAACCGTATTTTCAGATGAGAAAAGGATCTGATCCATCATATTCTCCACATCAATATCAATAAAATAGACTGCTATGATCTCTCCCTTTATATTCTTTATCACCTTGTAAAAGCTCAGTATCGACGCCGATTCGTCAATATATGCTTCATCGGCTGACAATACGGTATCCGCAGGCGTATACAGATAATCCAACCTGTTCACTCCTGATGTTTTCAGCGCAATATCCCGGAGCAGGGAATCAATATCCTCCAACGGGAAGAAATGGAAGCTATCCCCGGTCGTGAAAGGCAGCATGTCTGAATAAATCCGTATCTTCTTCACATCATAGACATATTCCAGGCTGGTGACCGTTGCACGAAGCACCTCAAACTGAGAAAGAGAGGAAGAAGAGATATCCTTCTTCTGTGAATCATAGGACAGCGCCCTCGAAAAGGTAGATGAAAGAGAATCCTGCATACTGATGATCTGTTCCAGCTTGGCTTCTATCTGCTGAGTCTTTAGCTTAGAGTTAGAGTTCAGATTATTCATATAATCATTTTGCAGATAATCATTAATAATGACCAACGCAATGATAATGGCTGACAACAGCGGAATCATAGCCGTGAAAATAAACGCCCATGTCAGTTTGGAGCGGAATGTAGAAAAATATCTCAGGATCCATCTTCTGCCTTTGTTCATATCAATCACCCATTAACCCTTCCATTTCAGATTTCATCGTAACTATCCGGCAATCCAAAAAAGGCACACCGACAACTCGAACTGCCGATATGCCTCTCTACTGCATGTTCAATTCATACTACCGCTTCCAGGATCTCTTTATCATCTACCTGAATCCATTTTACCCCAATTTCTTTCTTTACATTAAAATTAAAACTGATAAGATACCCTTGTTTTGCATGGTATGATTCCAGATAATCTGCAAGCTGATTTTCTCCGCTTTTATTGTATTCATTCCCCCGCCAAATCTTCAACTCTATAATATACTGCCGCCCGCAGTAATCAACCACGACATCTGTCCGCCGGTTTGTCCGGGTTCTGGACTCGACATAATAATTACCTTTTCCATTAATAATCGGTTTCAAATATAATAGGAAAAGACTCCGTCCATGATCTTCCAAAAATCTCTCATTATGTGTTCCAAAAATGTCACTGTAATACTCAACAAATTTGCGGATTACTAACTCCATATCCAACTGACCGCTGACAATAAATTGATTCTTCTCCATCACGGCATTCTGCGCAAGCTTATTATGACGGGACCGTTCGGCCAGAAATCCATTATAAAGCCTTGTCTCAAAGATCCGGTTAGCCACGCGCACTGTCTGATTCTCTATTGTCACAAAACCAAACATTGATGCCACGCGTACTCCCATATCTCCCGGTACATATTCTACACTCCTGCCGTCTAGCAGCAATTCTTCCAATAACTGCTTCAGCTCAGGATAATCGATCAGCTTATTATCCAGCGACTCAAACAAAGTATTTTCCTCTGTTAACAGAAGCCTGACAGCCGCAAGAAACCCTTCTTTTGTCCATGCTGCTTTTCTGTTAGGGAATTCTATGCTCCTTGCAATCTTTTCGTCTATCAGCTTACAAATTCTGGACACAAGAAACGGATAACCGCCAGTATATGCATGCAGCAATCCTGCGAGTTCCTCTATCCTCATTCCGGTATGATGATCCCGCTCATAATCTTCTAACATTCCGGCGATCCCTGTTTCTGAAAGGCTCATATCAATATCAAAATCAGCGGCAATATTCCACGGGCTGTTCATCCTATGTTCATCTACAAACTTATTCTTCAGATTTTTGATATCATACACACCTGCAAGAATGACCGAATGAAATGTAGACTTCTGATCTCGTGCAATATAATACCCCCTAAGCTGTGCTAGAAAATCAAGAAATATCGGGTAATTCGATGCGCTGTCTACCTCATCGATGATCAGTACCGCTTTTTTGGGAGAGAGGCGACACCACTTGCTCAGACAGCGGAACAAAGCAGACAGTTTGTCATAATGACGGCTTCCGTCCGCTATTCCTTCAAGCTCTGTCAATATTTCTTCCGGGATATCCGTAATATCGGCAGTTCTGTCCAGAATCTCCGCTGAGAACCCTTCGATAAAATCTCTCTCTGTTTTAAATGTCTCCGCGCTCAGCATTTGAAAATCAAGGCTGATCACCATATATTCGCTTTTCAAAAGGCCTTCTAACGCATGTAAAGTCGTTGTCTTTCCGTACTGGCGGGCCCGGTTTATTGTAAAATACAGCCCGCACTCCACCATATCTTTTATCTGCGCAAGCCTCTCATCAATATTCACCATATAGTGCTGCTTTGGCTTGCAATCAGCACTGACATTAAATACTTTCCCCATATACCCGCACTCTAGCACACTACATGAATCCACCCTTCCGGCGCCTCGATCTGTCCCATCTGGATCCCGGTCAACGTATCATACAGCTTCTTCGTCACCGGCCCCATAGCATCCATTCCGCTCGGGAAACAGATCTCCTTCCCGTGGTCGACCACCTTGCCCACCGGGGAGATGACCGCCGCCGTTCCGCAGAGTCCGCATTCTGCGAATTCCTGTACCTCCTCGAACGGCACTTCTCTTTCTTCCACTTCAAGCCCCAGATACTTCTCCGCCACATACATCAGGGAACGCCTTGTGATAGACGGCAGGATCGTCGGAGACTTCGGCGTTACGATCTTATTATCCTTCGTAACAAAGATAAAGTTCGCGCCGCCCGTCTCTTCTACCTTGCTTCTGGTAGCCGCGTCCAGATACATATTCTCGTCATATCCCTGGTTATGCGCATCTACGATGGCATGAAGGCTCATGGCATAGTTAAGGCCGGCCTTCACATGTCCGGTTCCGTGAGGAGCCGCACGGTCAAAATCACACACGCGGATGGTGATCGGCTTCGCACCGCCCTTAAAATACGGTCCCACCGGTGTGGTAAATACGCGGAACTGGTACTCGTCCGCCGGCTTTACCCCTATTACAGCATTGGAACCGAACAGATACGGACGGACATACAATGTCGCACCACAGCCGTAGGGCGGAACATAAGCTGCATTGGCCTCAACCGTCTTATGAACGGCATCGACGAATCTCTCCGTGGGAAATACCGCCATCTCCAATCTCTTAGCCGTATCCGCCATTCTCTCCGCATTCAGGTCCGGCCGGAACATAACGATACGCCCGTCCTCCGTCGTATATGCCTTCAATCCCTCAAAACAGGTCTGTGCATACTGAAGCACGCACGCACACTCATTGATCACCACATTCGCATCGGAGGTCATCTCGCCTTCGTCCCACGCTCCGTCCTTATAGTTGGAAACGTATCTCTTATCTGTCTGTATGTAACCAAACCCAAGGTTAGACCAATCAATATTCTTCTTCTCCATCTTTTTAGTCCTCCGTTCTTCTCTCTAATTCTTGTATGAACCTATTATAATCCTACCCGTTTCAAAATTCAAGAGTGCGCTCTGTTTTTCTACCGTTCCATCATACTTATGGACTCGATCCCAACACTTCCGCCCCTCACGACCTCAATACTCTTGAACTCTTCCTTCATCAGCTTAATGACGGCGTCGTTCTTCGTCGCAGTCTGCACGAATTCAAGCAGCAGGCTGTCCTTGCCGTAATCGATCACCTTCGCCTTGAAGGTCTCCGCGATCTGGAACAGCTCCACCTTATCTTCCGGCGTACACTTGCGCACCTTCACATACAAGATCTCCTTCATACGCACGAATACATCTGTGAAATCAATGACCTTGATGACCTCGACCAAGCGGTTCAGCTGCTTCTTGATCTGCTCAAAGGTCTCGTCGTCACTGACGGTAGCAATCGTCATCCTGGAAATCGTCGGATCCTCTGTAGTCCCCACCGTAAGGCTGTCCAAATTGTAAGACTTCCCGGAGAAAAGCCCGGAGATCTTCGACAGGACACCCACCTGATTTTCCACATACAGGGAGATCCAGCGCTTCTTCATACCATTCCCGTTCATATATCTTCTATCTCCTTTTCTTTCATTCTTAGCAAACGTTAACAATCCAGTATCATATCTTCCAGAGTCCCGCCCGGTTGAATCATCGGATAGACCAGGTCCTCAGGATCGATCTCGAATTCTATAACTGTAGGTATCTTCGTACTCTTCATTGCCTCGCAAAATGCCGGTTCGATCTCTTCTGTCTTCGTCACCCGTATCCCCTGCGCCCCATAGCTCTCTGCCAGCTTAATGAAATCAGGCGTGTACGTCGGACATTCTACTTCTCCGCATTTCCCCCTGCATGCCGCCCCTGAACGTAAGCAGGTCATGGAATAACGCTTGCCGTAGAATAGCTTCTGCCACTGACGCACCATTCCGAGATTATTATTATTGAAGATACAGCAGATGATCGGAAGCTCTTCTAAGACCGCCGTCGCAAGCTCCTGACTGTTCATCTGCATTCCGCCGTCGCCGGATATGGAGATGACCGGCACATCGGGATTCCCGATCTTCGCACCTATGGCTCCCGGCAGCCCGTATCCCATAGTTCCAAGCCCTCCCGACATCAGAAGACGCTTCTTCTCATTCAGTTCGATAAACTGTGCAGTAAACATCTGATGCTGTCCCACATCCGAGATGATAAATGCCTCCTTAAAGACCCGGTTGATCGTATCAATGATATCCTGCGGGGTCATGATCGGCTTCTTCTTCATCTGCATGGGATGCTCACATTGCCACTCTCTCACCTCGTCAAGCCATTTCTTCGTGTCACACTCCGTCACATACTCTAACATCCTGGTGATAGCTTCCTTCGCGTCTGCCACTATCGGCACATCCACCTGTACATTCTTGGAGATCGCCGCCGTATCTATGTCAATATGGACAATCTTGGCATGAGGCGCGAAAGAGTGAAGCTTCCCTGTAATACGGTCGTTGAACCTTGTCCCTATCGAGAACAGAAGATCACATTCACCGACCGCCATGTTGCAGGCATATGCGCCATGCATACCGAGATTCCCTATATATAGGGGGTGGTCTGTCGCGATCGCTCCCCTCCCCATGACCGTTGTAACAACCGGAATATTCGTCCGCTCCGCCAGTTGGGTAAACTCTGCGTTCGCACGGGCGATATTCACCCCTCCTCCCGCAAGAAAAAGCGGCCTCTTCGCCTTATTAAGCATCTTGATCGCCTTCTTAAGCTGTCCGACGTGTACCTGTGTATTCGGCCGGTATCCGCGGATATTGACCTCTGCCGGGTACTCCGCGCTTCCAAGCTCTCCCATCACATCCTTGGGAAGATCGATCAGTACCGGACCCGGCCGGCCGGATCTTGCAATATAGAACGCTTCCTTCACGATACGCCCCAGATCCTCCCTGTTGCGGACCGTCACCCCATACTTGGTAATGCTCCTGGTGATACCGACGATATCTACTTCCTGGAACGCGTCATTCCCGATCAGATGTCTTGCCACCTGTCCTGTAAAACACACCAGGGGAACACTGTCATAATACGCCGTCGCAAGTCCTGTGACCAGATTCGTCGCCCCCGGTCCGCTGGTAACCAGACAAACTCCGACCCTTCCTGTTGACCTGGCATAAGCATCTGCTTCATGCACCAGGGCTACTTCCTGCCTTGGCAGGATCACCTTCGTATAATCCTGCTTATACAGCTCGTCGCTGATATCGATGGTGCAGGCGCCCGGATAGCCGAATATCGTGTCTACCCCTTCCTCCTTCAGTGCCTTCACCAATAACTTATTGCCGCTGATCTTCTTCATATACATACCTCCCGCTTTTGATAGAACAAAGCGGACAAGTCCGCTTCAGCTCCCTAACTCCCTAACTCCCTCATTCATGAGGGACTTGGACGATTTGCTGCGCCGAGTGCGGTCACGCAGTGACATCTTCTATTCGCACGAGTGCGCATCAAGATTTTATCTTATAGGAAAGCCATAGGCTTTAACACTTTACAGCAGCACGGTCTTTCCTATAAGATAAAAAACACCCTAAGCTTATATTGCTTAGGGCGAATATACATCCGTGTTACCACCTAACTTCAAAGAGCGAACTCTCTGCACTCTGCCGATACGGGAAAAACGAACGCGACCCGTTCTCCTCTCCGATACCGCTCCCCTCTAACGCCGGGACTGCGTTGAAGTCTACTCAAACCGGCGGCGCATACCGTACATCCGGTCCTTTCGGTTCACTGCTCAAAGGCTACTTCCGCAAATCCGTCACGAAGATTCTCACCTGCCATCTTCTCTCTGGGCTTTGGGTATCTGCGTACTCCTCCTTGTCATAGCATTTCTGTAAATATTTCATTCTTGAATAAATCTCGAATAATTATTACTATTATAGTTGAGAAGACCTGTGCTTGTCAACCTGATATTTTTAACCAATTACCTTTCCCGCGATCTTCTCCCATGATATCCCGCTGACATCGGCGAACTTCCTATCTTTCGTCCGAATACCCGCAAGAAGCGCATCCGCCAGACGTTCCTCGAACTCAGGCAGTGATTCCGGCACCGGCTCGTCGGTATTTCTCATCTGCGGCATTGAAACGAACCGGATATCTCCCCCCGGCGCGTACTCTTCAATCCATTCCCTGATTCCCGGCAGGTCCGTCATCACCACCCGGTCCCCGCACGCCAGCGCTTCAATGACCGTAAGCGGCAGCCCGTCAAAGAACGACGGGAGCACGAAGATATCACTCTTGCGGTACACCTCCGCCAGATCCGGCTGCGCAAGCCTTCCCAGGAATCGGACCTCATAAGGGCACTCCTTGACCATATCCTGTATGCTCCTGTATTCCTCCTGATTTCCCGCGCTTCCCGCAAGCAGCACCAGAAGCTCTTCCTTCTTACAGCGATCCTCTCTTGCGTGCAGAATGGAAAGGCACCTTATCAGACTCATAACACCCTTCTTCTCTGCGATCTTCCCTGCAAATACGATCCTTGTTATACCGTACTCCTGCTTCGCTTCTGTCCTGTAGAATATCTTGCTGTTATATCCCATCCCCACCGACTCGATCTTCTCTGGATCCGCATGATAGATTGCAAGCACGCCTTCCCTCTGGGCTTCCTGCGGCACAAAGATCCTGTCGAGCTTACGGATCTGTCCTGCTATATATTCCCTCTTAAGCTCCGTCTTCGCCATCTGCCGCAGATCCGTGTTATGGCAGAAGCCATAGACCGGATACTGCGGGAAATGCTCCCTCACAACGGCAGTCAGCAGATAGAGATGATGGCATAAAATCACATCCGGCGCCGCATCCTCCACCGCCCGGGCGATCATTTCTAAGAACGCGCTCTCAAACTGTACCGTCATCTCTTCCGTCATATCGCAGTACCGCGTACTTCTGTAAGGCATCTCGTCCGACATCCCGACGATCGGGTAAGGCAGTCTCTCGCTTTCAAAATAAACCGGATAGAAATCCACTCCATCCGGCAATTCTATCGGATCGTCCTTATATACTCCTGCCACAACCGCCTGGCAAAAGCCCTGCCGGGCATATTCCTTCACCAATTCCGTCAGATAGATCCCACTCCCCGTACTGCTTGGCTTCTGCGCCGTAATACTTAGTATCTTCATAACCTTATCCTACCCTTTGCTTCTATTTTTGAATACCATTCTGCTTCGCTGAGAATACTTTTTCGAGACAGACTTTTACACATGTACTGCCGGAAAAGCACACATCCCTCAATGCACGGCTCTCTCATATACTGTAAAATAATACTCCAGATCAAAACAAGTCTGCTCTTCGCTGATCTTCGTCATCTGCCACTCCCCGTCCTGATCCAGATCCGGGAAATACGTGTCCGCATCATAGGCATGGTCAATCTTCGTGACATATGCCAGATTACACAATGGAAGCATCTTCCGGTAGATGCTCTCTCCCCCGATCACATAGATCTCCCTGTCATACTTCTCTGCCTCTTTAACAGCCTCCCTTGCACTGTGGACGACCACAGCGCCTCTTACTTTGTAATCCGGGTTCCTTGTAAGCACGATATTCACTCTCCCCGTAAGCGGCTGTCCCTGAGGAAGGCTCTCAAGAGTCTTCCTGCCCATGATCACAACGCTTCCCTTCGTGGTATCCCGGAAGAACTTCAGATCTGCCGGGATGCTCCACATCAACCTGTTATTCTTACCGATCGCCCAATTCTTATCCACCGCTACAATTAACTTCATCTCTTCTCCCCCTTTTGCCGGAACAGTCATTCAAACGTTTTCTTATTGTATCATAATTTGCCTATAAAAAAAAGAGGAGATCACCCCTCTGTCAAACGCTCCGCAATATCCTGCATCGGCTTCCCCGTAAGGAATTCGTTGACCGCGCTGATCCTTGCCTTATCATATGCCAGGAATATCATCCGGGCTTTTCCCGGATCATGATAAACCTTCCAGTAACCGCTCAGAATCTCTCCCCTGCCGTCCCGCTCAATGAAGCCTCTCACATCATCGATCGGATAGTCTAAGAATGCTCCGATCTCGTGCGGGAAGCGCCCCTTACGGCTGCAGTACCGGCATACTCTGACTGAGAGCCTTTGCAGCACCTTCTCCAGATCTTGACAGACATATCCGAAGCTTTCCAGGAATTCCCTGACATCCTCCCTCTTAAGATAGCTTGACAATTCCCTCCTGCGGTAGAAGACTGACAGACATTTTCCTTCCCGCACCATCAAGATCATATATTCGATATCTGTGCCTTTCAGGATATCGTTCAGTTCTCCCACATGCCGCCTGTCAATATTGATGATACAAGCCACCTTGATCCCCTTCAGCAGCGGGGCACATTGAAGCACCATCTGAAATTCCAGCCGCTTCCTATCATCTTCACTGTCAAGCAGAAATGATATAACTTCTACAGGCATAATTCCTCCTCACTTTGCGGTAAAATCTTACTGATAGCATTTTCTTAATTGCGATTAATTATACCTAAAAAAGCCGAACCCCTACGGCTCGGCGATATTATACAGCACTTTCTCCAGCATCCTCTCCAATGCTGCCCTTTCCTTCTTATTCATCCCTAATGTAAATTTCTTATCAATCTTCCTCCTGTTTGCTTCCATCCTCCGCTGGATATCATAAGCTTTCTCCGTCAGGTAGATATTCTTGCACCTCTTATCCCGGGCGCTCGGCACAGACAGAAGATACCCCTTCTCCTCCAGTCTCTTTATAAGTCCCGTCACAGTCGGATTCCTAAGGCTTAATGCTTTCTCAATATCACGCTGGTTGACCGCTTCTTCATCACTGCGGAACAGATAATCCAACACCGCGCACTGTGAAGCAGTGATCCCTACCGATTTCAGCAGATTGTTAAGCTCCTTCTCATAGATGGTATTGATCTGTTTAATCATGAACCCTATCGGCATTCGTTCCTTCATCTGTTGATTCCCTTTCTAACGCTTTCATCTTTTGCAGCTCCCTGACCGCACAAATGACCGCCGCCAATAAGGCCGCTCCGTCTGCGATTGGTCCCGCGTACATCACGCCGTCGATTCCCATGAACACAGGAAAGATCAGGATCAGCGGCAGCAGAAAGATTACCTGCCTTGTCAGCGACACCAGGATTCCAAGTCTCGCCTTCCCGATCGAAGTGAAAAACCCTGACGACATAGGCTGAATCCCATTCGTAAACGTCATCAGCATGAAGATGCGGAAGTATCTCTCAGCAAAATGAAAATATTCCTCGCTTCCCGTCCCGAATATCCCGACCAACTGCCGCGGAAAGAACTGAAAACAGAGACAGAATGTGATACCGACAGCAAGAACAAGCCGAAACGCCTTGCCGTAGGTCTCTCTTACCCTGGCATATCTGCCTGCGCCGTAATTGAATCCCCAGATCGGCTGACACCCCTGGGAGATTCCGATACAGATCGCCATGAATACCATATTTACCTTGGAAATAACTCCAACACAGGCCAACGGTATATCTGTTCCGTACATGGACGCCGCTCCATAATGCCTCAGCGTATTATTCATAGTGATCTGGACCGCCGCCATGGCGATCTGGTTGATACAGGACGCCATGCCGAGGGACGCGATTGCTCTTAGGCAGCTTCGCTTCGGCCTTAACATATCCCAGGACAGCTCCATCTTGCGAAACCTTAAGAAATACAGGATAACCAACGCGCCTGAGACCGCCTGCCCGATCACCGTCGCCCATGCCGCTCCCTTGATCCCAAGATGGAATCCGAAGATAAACAGCGGATCCAGTATCGTATTAAGGATCGCCCCGGTCAGCATACAAGTCATAGAATATGTGGGGCTTCGGTCCGCCCGTATCAGGTGGTTCCCTCCCGTAGTCAGGATCAGGAACGGGATCCCATACGCCGTGATCCCCGTATAATCCTGGGCATATGGCAGTACCTCCGGGGTCACTCCGAATATCTTAAGCAGCGGATCCAGGAACAGCAGTACCGCCGCCGCGATCACGGTCCCGCAGATCACGAGCATAGATAATCCCGCACCCGCGATCCTGCTTGCCTTCTCCTTATTCCCAGCTCCTGACTCCAGATTATAATTCGACGCGCCTCCGATCCCCAGCATCAGCGCTGTGGCCGTACAGATGATCGATATCGGAAATGCAATATTAGTAGCCGCATTGCCCAGCATCCCGACTCCCTGTCCAATAAAGATCTGATCTACGATATTATACAGGGAGCTTACCAGCATGCTTATGATCGCCGGTATGGCAAACTTTGCAATCAGCTTCCCAACCCGTTCAGCGGCCAACGGATTCTCTGCTTTCCCCGCTTCATCCGTCTTTCTTATCTCATTTACTCTCTCACTCATAATCTTCTCTCATCTCTTAATTAAAATGCAGGGGTATAGGAAGCCCTTTCCCTATACCCCTGGATAAATATGCCGCTTCGGTTCTTCCTCCTTACGGCCTCTGTCCCATACCGCCTTCTAAAGTGATCGTCTCACCGCTCATATACTTGAAATCCGGTGAAGCAAGCTGTACGCAGACACGTCCGATCTCAAGCTCCGCATCCCCATAATGCCCTGCCGGCGGCATCTTCACATTCTGCTTGAATGCCTCTGGATAAGCCTTCTCGAAGTTCTCCAACTGTGCGGTCCACGCCAGAGGACAGATGATATTCACATTAACACCGTCTTTCCCCCATTCTGTTGCGGCCACGCGTGTCAGTCCGCGGACGCCTTCCTTGGCCGCCGCATACGCACACTGCCCAAAGTTCCCGAAGAGCCCAGCCCCGGAAGCGAAGTTAATCACAGTTCCTTTGGTCTCTGCAAGATGCGGATAGCAAGCCTTCATATAGTAGAACGTTGCATACAGCCCTGAGTAAAGCGCCAGGTCAAACTGCTCCGTAGTATGATCTGCCAGCGTTACGCCGGAAGCGGAAGCCTGTGCATTGTTGATCAGCACATCGATCCGTCCGAATGTATCCATCGCCTGCTCCACAACATTGTTCACTACGGCTTCATTATCCGCTCCTGCCGACACGTCAGCCTGTACAGCCAGTACCTTGATCCCGTACAGCCTCTCCAGCTCTTCCTTAGCGTCTTCAAGCTTCTTCACATTACGTCCTGTAATCACAAGGTTCGCGCCTTCCTTCGCATATGCGGTAGCAATTCCGTAACCGATAGAACCGCACCTGCCGTCACTTAAAACAGAACGTCCGCCTCCTGTAATAATCGCTGTCTTTCCTGTCAAAAATCCCATTCCAGCATTCTCCTCCTATCTATTATTTGTGAAAAATAAACATAAATTAAGAATATCACTTTTCAAAGAGGAAAACAACCGTAAATTTTATGATTAATTATATCAGACTCAAATATGTAATTAAAAGACAGCCGTTCTGGACGCATCCCTCAAGCCTTTGATCGAACCTGCGCCTAATTCTTCTTATTTAAGCTTATTGGGAGTCCCAAAAAAACAGACCAAAATATTTCACCCTATATTAACTTCCCTCGCCCTCCCATAAAACGTCGATAACGGCATACTGCAGAGTCTCGCCGCCTCTTTCCCCAGAATCTCGCCGCTTTTCCACTGATAACAAACCTGTTCAAAATTATCCGGCAGATCACGTTTCGGCCTTCCGAACTGCACTCCTCGCATCTTCGCCGCCTCGATTCCTTCCTTCTGTCTCTCCCTGATATTCTTCCGCTCATTTTCTGCTACAAACGATAAGACTTGTAAAACGACATCGCTTAGAAATGTTCCCATCAGATCCTTCCCTCTCCTGGTATCCAGAAGCTCCATATCAAGGACTACAATGTCGACTTTCTTCTCTTTAGTCAGAAATCTCCATTGTTCCAGTATCTCCTCATAATTTCGCCCCAACCGGTCGATGCTCTTCACAAAGATCACATCGTCTTCTCTTAGTCTTTTGACCATCCGATTATACATCGGACGTTTAAAATCCTTACCAGACTGTTTATCCATATAGATGTTCTTTTCCGGCACCTCATTCTCACTCATTGCCTTCATCTGCCGTGCCTCATTCTGCTCCCTGGTACTTACACGCACATATCCGTATATCATTCGTTTCGACCTCCTCTTTGGTGTGCAGTATCTATTTCCTGCTGGAAAATAAATCTATGGCGATATCGTACATATATCGCTTTCAAGATTATTTTAATCTGACACACGCAAAGAACAAAGATGTTGAATTCTGACACACTATATTTTTCTAATCACAGCCGCCTGCTCAACCACCAGTTCGGCTGGTGGTCTGAGATTGCCCCTCTCTTTGGGTAAATCGACACATACATACGCGGATGATAGGGTAGTTGAGATTTATTCTCTTCTACCCTATTTTTAGATTTTCTTACGAATTTTATTTTTTAGCAATTATCATTATGTTTAAGTCAAAGCCCCCGCTGTAGCCGCCAACTGTGCATGCAAGCATGCCCGCTTGGCTCGTTGCTCGCGGAAATAAAAAAAGTATTTAGATAAATACACAAATAATATTTATCTAAATACTTTTTTAATTTAATTACACTCTTGGCTATGCCACTCTTCCATAGAGTGTTTCTGAAGCGACAGACGGGGTTCGAACCCGCGACCCCGACCTTGGCAAGGTCGTACTCTACCAACTGAGCCACTGTCGCATCTCTTATGTGTTCCTTGGAACAATAATTATATTACTACAACTTCCTTAATATGTCAACAGTTTTTTTTAATTTTTTTTTTAATATTTTCAATCCATTTTGTCATTGCATTAACCGCGGAATTCTCGGCATCGATTCTCCGTAACTGTGCCCTTCCATTCATAATTAATGCAATGACAACTGCTAGCACATCATTGCATTAATTCTCGAGTAATAAGCACTATTACTTCAAGATTAATGCAATGATGCACTAGTATAACCTAACTTAATTAACCGTATGTTTCGCTGGCCTCTACTCTTCCCCGCTCACGACCGCAAGCCCCAGTTCTTCCAATTGCTTCGGATCTACAGCCGTCGGCGCCTCTGTCATCAGATCGGAGGCGTCCTTCACCTTCGGGAAGGCGATCACGTCACGGATACTCTCCTCCTTCGCCATCAGCATCACCAGTCTGTCCAATCCATATGCAAGCCCTGCATGCGGCGGCACCCCATACTTGAATGCCGTCAGGAGGAATCCAAACTGCTCGTTAGCCTGCTCCTGCGTGAACCCAAGCACCTCGAACATCTTATTCTGAATCTCAGGGTTGAAGATTCTGACGCTTCCCCCTCCGATCTCATTTCCATTCAGCACGATATCATAAGCCTTCGCACGCACTCTGCCCGGATCGCTGTCGATATATTCCAGATCTTCCTCCATCGGCATGGTAAACGGATGATGCATCGCCGTATAGCGGTTCTGTTCTTCACTCCACTCAAACAGCGGGAACTCTGTCACCCACAAAAACTTATACTCGTTCTTATCAAGCAGATCCATCTGACGGGCAAGCTCCAGACGAAGCGCACCTAAGACATCCCACACGACCTTGTTCTTATCCGCCGCAAAGAGCAGAAGATCGCCCTTCTCCCCTTCCATCGCAGCAACCAGCGCAGACATCTCCTCATCCTTCATGAACTTCGCAAAGGAAGACTTAAGCGAACCGTCCTCCTGAACCGCGATATATGCAAGGCCTTTCGCGCCGTAATCCTTGGCGAAGGACACCAGCTTATCAATCTTCTTACGCGGCATGCCGCCCTGGCCTTTGGCATTGATTCCCCTGACAGAACCGCCGTTTTCTACCGCGCCTTTAAATACAGCGAACTCGCAATCCCTCACCGTATCCGTCACGTCATGAAGCTCCATACCAAAACGGATATCCGGCTTATCGGAACCATAGCGGTCCATCGCCTCCTGCCAAGTCATCCGCGGGATCGGAAGTTCAACATCAAGGCCCAGTACCTCTTCAAAGAGCTTTGCCAAAAGCCGTTCATTCACCTCGATCACGTCGTCCACATCCACGAAGGACAATTCCATATCGATCTGGGTAAATTCAGCCTGACGGTCAGCCCTTAAGTCCTCGTCGCGGAAACATTTTGCAATCTGGAAATACCGGTCATAGCCGGAGCACATCAAGAGCTGCTTGAACAACTGCGGCGACTGCGGCAGCGCATAGAAATGCCCCTGGTGGATACGGCTTGGCACCAGATAATCCCTTGCCCCTTCCGGCGTGCTCCCGATCAGGATCGGGGTCTCGATCTCGAAGAATCCCTCGTCCGCCAGAAATTGACGGGTCAGGGTCGCCACCTTGCTTCGCATCATCAGATTCCTCTGAAGATCCGGCCTTCGAAGATCCAGATACCGGTATTTTAAACGCACCTCTTCCTTCGTCCTGGAATTCTCCTCAATCGGGAAGGGAGGCGTCTCCGATTCCGAGAGAATCCGAAGCTGCTCCGGGATGATCTCGATTTCACCCGTCGCCAGGTTCTCGTTCACCGCGCCGGAACGCTTCTCCACCTTACCCACGACTGCAACTACGAATTCCGCGCGGAGCCTGGCTGCCTTCTCGATCAGCTCTGCTTCCGACTTACCCTCCTCGAACACTACCTGGATAATTCCGGAACGGTCCCTCACATCTACGAATACTAATCCGCCCTTATTCCTGTTCTTCTGTACCCAGCCCATAATGGTCACTGTCTCGCCTACATTAGCCGCGGACAGTTCTGCACATCTGTGGGTTCTCTTTAATCCCTGCATTGACTCTGCCATATCGTTCCTCTCCTTTTGCAAATATATTTTATCTCCAATAATCTTATCCCAACACAATCAACTTATTAGATGCTTTCCCAAGAATCCGCATAACAGTCGATGATCTCCTCATACCCTTCTTCCGTCAACTGCTCCTTCTGGAACTTCTTATTCTTCTTCATATTTACGATCAACACCTGACGGCCCGCTTTGCGGTCTGCCTTTGCAAGTGCCAATACCTTAAGAATCCCCTCTCTGGGTATCTTCTTATCCAGCAGGTAGGCCTTCCTGCCGCCTTGCTTCGGAACCTGGTATCCATTTTCCATCAAAAGCATGACAATTCTCTCGAATCCGATAGAGAACCCGCATGCCGGAGTATCCTGTCCGGTAAATTTCCCGATCATCTTATCATAACGGCCGCCTCCAGCGACAGATCCGCCGAAATCATCCATCCGCACTTCAAATATCGTTCCGGTATAATAAGACTGCCCCCTCACCAGCGTCGGGTCGAAGCAGATCTTGAACTCACAGTCCTTCGCCTCTTCCACGCTTGAAATGATCGTCTCCATACCGTCTGCCGTCTCTGTACGCAGACAATCTCCAAGCTTCTCCTTCAGATAACGGATCCCCTCTATATCAGGAGCCGTCTCTTCAAAAAGCTTCAGATAAGCGTCTACATTCTCCTTGTCATATCCCATTTCCTCAAGCTCAGAAGCCACGCCTTCGGCGCCGATCTTGTCCATCTTATCCAGGATAATGAACACCTCATCATAGTCTTCCTCTTTGAAACCACAGAACGCCGCCATCGCCTTCAAGATGTTGCGGTCATTGATACACACTGTAAAATTCTGAAAATCCAGCCTGCCAAGCATTGCCGTCGTCGCCAGTATCAGCTCGATCTCCGCCAGATTGGACGGTTCTCCCAGGATATCTATATCACACTGCATGAACTGGCGGAAGCGCCCTTTCTGCGGGCGGTCAGCACGCCACACATTCCCAATCTGCAGCGCCTTGAACGGGGACGGCAGTTCATTGGCATGATTGGAATAATATCTGGCAAGAGGAACCGTCAGATCATACCGAAGTCCTCCGTCCACCAGATCCTCCTCCCCCTTCGCAGCCTCGATCTTAAGCTTCTCTCCGCGCTTCAAGATCTTGAAGATCAGCTTCTCATTATCTCCGCCCTGCTTACTGCACAGATTCTCAATATGCTCCACACACGGTGTCTCCATAGACAGGAACCCGTAAGTCTTATAGGTATCCTTGATCAACTGGATCACATAATCCCGGATCTCCATCTCCCGGGGCATCATATCCTTCATACCGGTGACCGGTTTCTTCTTTAACGCCATAGCCATTCTCCTTTTCTTGCTGTCATCTCATCGATACGGGCGATATACGCATCGATTGCTTTCACATTCTCTATCCTCATCAGGTATGTCATCTTCTTCTTTTTACTGCCCGGCATGGGAACCGGTTCTTTCAATACGATCTTAGTAGTCGCGCCGGCTCCGCAAGCTATGATCGACTGCTTTTCCTCCATAATCAGTATATTGTATATTCCCGCTTTGTCAACCTTCGCATAGCCGACATTCTCGAAATTCCCCGCAATATTCTTCTGGCGGTACAGATAATAGGGATACATATCCATCTGCCCCGCTGCGCCTGCCGCGGCCTGTATCATCCCCTCCAGAGTCTGCGGCACCTCTGCCGGATCTGAAGCAAGATCCGCAAGCTCCATCTTCGCCGCCCTCTTGATTGCCAGGGAATGCACGGTAAGGCTGTCCGGCGCAAGCGATCTAATCTGCCTTAAAGTATCTTCCATATCGGCGATACTCTCTCCGGGAAGTCCGGCGATCAGATCCATATTGATATTATCGAAACCAATCTCACGGGCCAGCCTATATGCATCCACGATCTCTTCTGCCCTGTGCCGCCGCCCGATCGCATCAAGCGTCTTCTGCTGCATGCTCTGCGGGTTAATAGAGATCCGCGTCACCTTATGATTCTTCAGCACCCGAAGCTTCTCTTCCGTGATGCTGTCCGGCCGTCCTGCTTCTACCGTATACTCTAACAGATGTTCTCTTGGAAAATGTTCGTCTATACAGGACAAAAGACCCTCTAGCTGCCCGGCTGTCAATGTGGTCGGCGTACCGCCGCCGATATAGATCGTATTCAGTTTTCTGTCCTTCGACTGCCTGGCAATGAATACAAGCTCTTTCTTTAACGCCCCCAGATAATCCTCTACCCTGTCCGCGCAGTCATCAAGCGCACCTGAGCTGAAAGAACAATAGGTACACACCGACGGACAGAATGGGATCCCCACATAGAGACTGTATCCTTCCTCATAATCAAGCTTCCCAAGCAAGGCCTTTTCCCGCTTGGCGATCTCCCAGGAAAGCCTGGCTTTCCTCTCGCTCACCTTACACTCGGCCTGGAACCAGGGGACGAAACGCTCCTCCTCCCAGCCTTCCTCGGCCTTTTGCATAGCGATCTTCGTTGGCCTAACGCCAGTCAGTATCCCCCAGTCAAGAGAACGCCCCGTAAGCTTTTCAAGTTCGTGATACAGGCAGATGTCTATCCCGTATTTTAGTTCTTTTACCTTAGCCGGGTCTCCTCCCGCATTCTGCTGCGAGATTCCCTCCGCCCGTTCTCTAAGAATACTTTCCATCTGTTCCCTGCCAATCAGGATCCTCTCTCCTTTGGCTGTCTCTACTTCTATATAACAAGAGGCCTCCTCCTCCATCCTACTGATGATTTCCTCAGATGGGAAAAAGGCCTTCACAATATGATACACATTATACGTATATGCCTCGCTCTTACATATTACCCGAATCATTTCTCACTCCAAAATTCTAAAGAAATGGATTATTCACCCTCTCATGTCCGATCGCAGTCTCCCCCATATGTCCCGGATATACGCGGGTCTCATCCGGAAGCGTCATAAGCTTCTCCTGTATGGAACGTATCAGCGCCGAAGTGCTGCTCCCCGGGAAATCCGTCCGTCCAACCGAGTTCGCGAACAGAGTATCCCCGCTGAACAGCACGCCTTCAGACCTCACATAATAACAGCATCCTCCCGGCGTATGCCCCGGCGTATGGAACACTTCAAAATCATAACCGGCATAGGTAAGCACCTGTCCGTCCCGAATGAATCTAGCGTCCGCAAATGTATATCCCTTCGTATAGGTGGAGGACTGATTGAGCTTCGGATCCACCATCAGCTCCTTATCGTCCTCATGTACATACACCGGAACATCGTATTCCTTCAGGAATCCGTCGATTCCCATAATATGGTCAAAATGTCCGTGGGTCAAAAGGATCGCCTCAACCTTAAGCCCCTCTGCCTTCAAATGTCCCATAAGAGAAGACGGACTGGCAGCCGGATCGATCACCACCGTCTGTTTCGTCTCTTCATTGATCGCCAGATAACAATTCGTACTGATGATCCCCGTTACAAATCTTTCTACTTTCATCCTATAATTAACCTGTCGTCCTTTCTATATCAATTACATCCTCAAGCTGAAGAAGCTTATTCACGATCCAGTCAAGCTCATCTCTTCCATGTACGATAAACCCTGTGTCTATAGTGGCTGTTCCCTGCTTCTTGCTGGTACGCACATTCATAGACTTCACATCCACATTCGCTTCTGTGAAGATTCTGGACATATCCATCAGAAGTCCCCTTCTGTCGTAGGCATACATCTTGATCTCAGCCAAATACTGTCCTCCGGCTTTCTCCGCCACGTCGCTCTCCCACTCTGCATCGATCAGGCGCGCTCGCTCAGCCTCCGTCAGATGAATCATATTGACACAATCAGTACGGTGAATAGACAGGCCTCTTCCTCGCGTCACGAAACCGACAATCTCATCTCCCGGCACCGGATTACAACATCTTGAGAATCTCACTGCCACATCGTCGATCCCCTTCACTAAGATTCCGCTCTTTGACTTGGCTATATGGACCTTGTTCTTCGCCGCCTCCGCAACCTTCTCAAGGACTCCTTCGTCCGTAAGCTCCTGCTTGTGCTCCTTGCTGTACTCCTCTACCAGCCGGTTGACCACCTGACCTTCCTTCAGGCCTCCGTGCCCGATCGCCGCAAGAACAGATTCCCAGTCCTTGAAGCCGTATTTCTTCTGTACGATCTCCTGATATTTGGAGACCATGATATTACTTGGAACAATGGATTTGGCTTTGCAGTAGGACGCGATCAGTTCCTTTCCTTTGACGATATTCTCCTCTTTGAATTCACGCTTGAACCACTGGTTGATCTTGTTCTTCGCCTGAGTGCTCTTGACAATGCCAAGCCAGTCACGACTTGGTCCCTTGGAATTCTGAGACGTCAATATCTCGATCCTGTCCCCGTTCTGTATCTTATAATCTATGTTGACAAGCTTGCCGTTCACCCTTGCCCCGACCATCTTGTTGCCCACCGCACTGTGGATGATGTAGGCGAAATCAATCGGCGTAGAACCGTTGGGCAGATTCTTCACATCTCCCTGGGGCGTAAAACAATATACATCCTCAGCGAACAGATCCAGATCACCCTTGATCAGGTTCATGAACTCCCGGTTATCCGACATGTCTCTCTGCCATTCCAGGATCTGCCGAAGCCAGCTTAGCTTCTCTTCTTCCTGTGCCTTCACATTCTTCTTGCCGTCGTTGGATTCTTTGTATTTCCAATGGGCGGCGATTCCATACTCAGCTGTCTTATGCATCTCCTCCGTGCGAATCTGGATCTCAAAAGGCTGCCCCACGGAACTCATCAACGTCGTATGAAGAGACTGATACATATTCGGTTTGGGCATGGCAATATAATCCTTGAAACGTCCCGGAATAGGAGTATACAACTCATGGATCACTCCAAGGGCGGCATAGCAGTCCCGCACAGATTCCACAATGATCCGCACCGCGAACAGATCGTAGATCTGGTCTACCGTCTTATCCTGGTTCACCATCTTCTTATAGATACTGAAGAAATGCTTCACCCGGCCGCTGACCTCAGCCTTGATATTAGAATTCTTCATATGGTCAGACACTTCATTCACGATCTGCTCTACGAATTCTTCCCGCTCTGTCTTCCTGGTATTGATCTGATCTACGAGATCAAAGAACACCTCCGGCTGAGAATACTTAAGCGCCAGGTCGTCAAGCTCTGTCTTGATCTTGGAGATGCCAAGACGCTGAGCGATGGGTGCATAGATATCCATCGTCTCTTTCGCCTTCTCCTTCTGCTTCACCGGCTTCATGAACTGCAGCGTCCTTAAGTTATGAAGCCGGTCGGCAAGTTTGATAATGATAACACGGATATCCTTCGCCATGGCAAGGAACATCTTCCTTAGATTCTCCGCCTGGACATCTAATTTGTCCGAAGAGTAAGAAAGCCTCCCTAACTTCGTGACACCGTCCACCAGAAGAGCCACCTCATCCCCAAACTGCTCTCTGATATCCTCCTCACTGATCTCCGTATCCTCTACCACATCGTGAAGCATCCCTGCCGCGATCGTCTCCTTATCCATCTCCAGATCCGCCAGTATGATGGCAACCCAAAGGGGGTGGATGATATACGGCTCCCCTGACTTCCGGCACTGGTTCCCGTGAGCTTCGGCAGCCAGACGGTATGCCTTCTCTATCAATGACACATCCGTAGATGGGTGGTACTTGCGTATACGGGCGATCAGCATACCATACAGGCGGTCCGGTTCTTCATAATCCCCCGGTGCCTTGACCGCATGACCGTCTACGATCTCCAGCCCTTTCGCATGATCGACCATGATCGAATCAGCCGCGATCCTGTCATCAATTGCTTCATAAGTTGTTGTTCCTGACATGCTCATGCCCCCCTCCCTCTATCATTCTTTCTCTCTTGCGAACATCACAATCAGCTCTTTCCTGAAATGTGCAATGCCTGCTTCTGTCTTACTTCCCAGGATACACAATCACAGATTCCACATTGTATCCCGCAAGCTTCTCTCTTCCCTTAAGCCCTGCAAGCTCCATCAGGAAGACCGTTTTCACGACCTTTCCCCCAAGACCTTCGATCAGCTTGACAATCGCTTCGTTCGTTCCGCCTGTCGCAATCAGATCGTCGATAATGACCACCCGCTGTCCCGGTCTGATAGCATCCTTGTGGATCTCCAGCTCTGCCGTGCCATATTCCAGTTCATACTGAATGGAAGCCGTCTCTCTTGGCAGCTTTCCCTTCTTACGGATCGGTATAAATGGCTTGTGCAGATTGTAGGCAATCGGAACGCCGAAGATAAACCCCCTGGACTCCGGCCCTGCAATCAGGTCAAACTCCACACCTTTAAGCTTCTCCTGCATCAGATCTATCGCAAGCGCCAGTCCTTCGGCATCCTGCAGTACACTGGTCACATCCCTGAATATAATTCCCGGTTCCGGAAAATCTGGTATACTTACGACGTACTCTTCTATTGGCTTCATAACGTTCCTCACTCCTATTTTTCATTCTTTTTCAATACTTTCATTAGTATAGCATTAGTTTCCCGGTTTTTCAACATTTTCTAATGGTACAGCTGCAATCTGACCCTGTTACTTATAGTGCGTAATGGTAATCTGAGGGGTGACCCGCCCCATATATTCGTTAAGCCCCGGATAATATGTGACAGACAGCGTCATCCGCGTACTCCGCCCCATAAGCATCCTTTCCACCGCTTGTTTCCCGTACCGCTTCGCAAGCGTCCCAAGCAATTCATCTGCGTACTTAAAATATAGGGCGTCTATCGCCGTCTGGGATGCATCCTTAAGCCTAAGCTTCAGCGTATCTCGGTTCTTTCCAAGAACTCTGCCGCTTAAGACTTCTGCACTTCGAACCGCGAACACCGGCTTGGTATTCCCTTTACCGAACGGCTCTATCAACGAAAGTTCCTGGATAAACCTCTCCGTCACACATGAGAAGGGAAGCTCCATATCGATCGACACCTTCTCAGTCAGTTCCTCCTCGCTCAAGCTGCAGTTCTCATTGATCCTGCGGCGGAATTCTTCCAGATTCTCTTTCTCTAAGGACAGTCCCGCCGCAAGTCTGTGACCGCCGAATTTCGTAAACAGCTCCTTGCACTTACTGAGTTCCTCGTACATATGATATGCGTCGATAGACCGTCCGGAACCCTTGATCCCTTCTTCCGCATCCGTCAGCACGAATACCGGCTTGTAGAAGCTTTCCCGGATCCTTCCGGCGACGATCCCCGCCAGACTTTCATGGCATGAGGGCAGATAGATCACCAGCACCTTTTCGTTCTTAAGCCCGCCGTTCTCCACCTGCTCCTTTGCCTGGGCGACCGCCTCTTCCGTCAGGTCTTTCCTGCTGTCATTCAGAGCTTTCAAATCTCCCGCAAGCCGATCCGCATCCTTAAGATCCTTCGCCCGAAGAAGTTCAAGCGCTCTTTTTGCCGTATCCAGCCTTCCGCTGGCGTTCAGGCACGGCCCCAGGATAAACCCGATATGATATGCCCGGATCTGGGCCTTATCAAGCTTCGTACATTCTATCAGGGCCTTAAGTCCCTGATTCTGTGTCGATTCAAGCATTCTTAAGCCTTCCTTTACGAAGATACGGTTCTCATCCTCCAGATCCATCACATCTCCCACAGTAGCGATCGCAACATTTTCAACCAGATGCTTCAGCGCTTCAATGTCTCTCCCCATTGCCTTACAGAGCGCCTCCACAAGCTTATACGCAACCGCCGCCCCGCACAGCCCCTTGAAGGGATACGCACAGCCCGGCTGCTTAGGGTCGATCACCGCGTCCGCCGCCGGAAGAAGATAATGCCTCTCCTCTTCCTCCTCATCATAGGGGACCTCGTGATGATCCGTCACAACCACCGTCATCCCCAGGCTCTTCCCATAGGCAATCTCTTTGGCCGCCGCAATCCCGTTATCGCAGGTAATGATCGTATCGATCCCCTCCCGGTACGCCCGCTCGATCAGGTTCACATTCAACCCATAACCATCCGTGATCCTATCCGGAATATCCATATCCACATCCCCGCCAAGCATCTCCAGGCCCTCCATTAATATGTAGGTCGCATTCACCCCATCGATGTCATAATCTCCGATTACACGTATCTTCTGCCGTCCCTCTATCTTCTCCTTCAAGATCCCGATTGCCTGATCCATCCCTTTCAACAGCTTACCGTCATAGAGATCTGCAAGCGTTCCATTCAGATACCTGTCAACCGCATTCTCCCCAATTACCTCCCGATTCCTGATCAGACAGGCAAGCCTGGGACTAATCCCAAACCGTCTGCCGATCGCTTCAAAGTCTGCACCCTTCCTTAATAATACCCACCGTTCCATGTTATATTCTCCTATATCAAAAAGCAGCCATGTCATACCCCTACAACAATGGCTGCTCTATTATTATTTCTTCTTTACGATCTTCGTCCGCATCACATACCACAGAGCACCCGTGATACATACGGAAGAATATGCTCCGCAGACAACTCCCATCATCAGAGGCGCTGCGAACTCACGGATAGAGCTTACCCCCATGATAAAGAGGATCGTTACCATCACAAACGTCGTCAGAGAAGTATAGATACTTCTGGTGAGCGTCTGTGTGATACTCTTGTTCACCACATTCATAAGATCCGTCTTCTTCGTCTGATAGTGCAGTTCTTCACGGATACGGTCAAATATTACAATAGTCGCATTGATCGAATATCCGACGATCGTTAGCATACATGCAATGAATGTATTGCCCACTGAGATGCGCGCGATCGCGTAGAAGCCGATAACTACCAACACGTCATGCAGCAGCGCGAGGATCGCACTGGCCGCGAAACGGATATCCTTGAACCTGAACCAGATATACAGCAGCATACAGATAGTTGAGATAATCACCGCAACAACCGCATCCTGACGCATCTCGTTACTTACGGTAGAACTGATATTCTCGGCCGTGATCAGAGAGTCATCTACCTTAAACTCATCCACCATCGCCTGGTTCAGAGCTTCACGCTGCTTAAGATCCAACGTTATCGTCTTGATAATGATCTGGTTGGTTCCCGCAACTTTCTGAGTCTGTACGTTATTGTCACCTGTCACTTCTTCAACTACAGGAACGATCTTCTCGTCGATTTCTTCTATAGAATAATCCTCCTTGAAGGTTACATTCGTAGATGTACCGCCCTCAAACTCCAGACTGTACGCGAATGCCCCCTTTCCTCCTGAGGAATTGATTCCCATTGCGGCCAATCCCGCAACGATCAATACTGCTGAGATAATGAAGAACACCTTCCTCTTCTCGACGAAGGCAATCGGCTCTCTCTCCTTCCTTGGGCGGTAATAAAGACTTTCCTTGCGTAAGCCTACCGCATAGAAGGCGAATACAATCAATCTTGTAACCACAAGGGCTGTAAACATAGACACGATAATACCGATCGCCAATGTCTGGGCGAATCCCTTAACCGGTCCTGACCCTCTGAACCACAATACCGCCGCCGCGATCAGAGTCGTCACATTACCGTCCACGATTGCCGACATAGCCTTCTGGAAACCTGTCTTCAGAGAATTCTTCACACTCTTCCCGCGTGTCATCTCCTCGCGCACACGGGCAAATATAATAACATTCGCATCCACCGCCATACCAATGCCAAGGATAATACCGGCGATTCCGGGCAGCGTCAGTGTAATGTTGAATGCATTCAGGATCACCAGTACCAACTCTGTATAGATCAGAAGCGCCAGGCCTGATGCAAGTCCCGGAAGATAATATACGAAGATCATAAAGATAATGATCAATACCAGACCAATCGCACCTGCCTTCAAACTGGTGCTGATGGCCTGCTCTCCAAGCTGGGCGCCCACTACATTGGAGCGCAGTTCTTCAAGTTCCAGCTTCAATCCGCCGATTCGGATGGTGGAAGCCAGATTATCTGCCGATTCATAGGTAAAATTCCCTGAGATATATGCCAGTCCGTCCGGAATCTCAGACTGTACGATCGGGCTGCTGATCTCTGCCCCGTCATAGATAATGCTGATCGGCTTATTGATATTCTCCCTGGTAGCCTTGGCAAACTTCTCTTTTCCATCCTCATTCAGGCTCAGTTCAATACTGTACTCACGATTCCCCATCTTATCCTCGCCGGCTTTCGCGGTTGCAGTCTGCACATCCGCACCGGTGATCACCGTCTCGCCGTCCTCGGTCTTGAATTCCAGAGAACCTGGCTTACCAAGTTCATCCAAGATCTCGTTGGCATCCGTAACACCCGGGATCTCAATATTGATCCTGTCGTCTCCTTCCTGGTAGACACTGGACTCTGTACTGTACTGCTCCACACGTCTCTGAAGCTTATAGATAGTGTCGCTCATCTCCTCATCCGACGGATTCTTATCCTTTACCTGGTACGTGATACTGACACCGCCTGCAAGATCAAGGCCAAGCTTGATATTCTTCATCGCGCCGGTCCCGGTCTTGCCAAACCCGACGATCACCGTGAAGCCCATCAATGCGATCAGCACCACTGTCAGCACCAGGCTGATGATACCTTTGTTCTTCTTCATGATTGGTTAACTTCCTTTCTACATCCTTAAGTATTCCCGGAAAATCCTGCCATGCCGATTTCCCCGAAGCGCTTCTTTTGTCTGCAGCTATTCTGCAAGCGCTGCTTTGATCATGATCGCGCATTCCACGCGCTTTCTTTGCATCTTGCATCCTATATCATAGGTGTCATGGATCGTGCCGTGGAAATGATACGCATTCGCCATACAGCCTCCGCTGCAGTAGAATTTCGCGAAACAATCCCTGCATTTCTCCTTCGAATATACATTGCAGCTTCGGAAATCATCTGCAATCTCCGGCTTTATGATACCGTCTTCCACATTTCCCATCAGGAATTCTTCCTGTCCTACAAACTGATGACACGGATACAAATCCCCCCATGGCGTCACTGCCAGATACTCCGTTCCCGAACCGCACCCCGACAATCTCTTCGCCACACAAGGTCCACCGTCTAAGTCTATCATAAAATGAAAGAATTGAAAACCTTTTCCTTCTTTTTCCCGCTGAATCATAACACGGGCAAGCTTATCGTACTCTTCCATAATCTTAGGAAGGTCTTCTTCGCGGATGGCATAAGGGTCGCTTGCATCCCCCACCACCGGTTCTATAGACATCTGTGTAAAGCCCAGATCGGCAAAATGCAGAATATCTTCTGAGAAATCCAGATTCTCTCTGGTAAATGTCCCCCGGATGTAATATTTCTCCTGATTACGGCTATCGGCAAGCTTCTGAAACTTCGGAACGATCAGATCATAGCTTCCCTTCCCGTTACGGAACGGACGCATCCTGTCGTTAACCTCGCGGCGCCCGTCCAGGCTTAAGACAACATTATCCATCTCCTGGTTGATGAATTCCTGTATCTCATCATTCAGCAATACGCCGTTGGTCGTCACCGTGAACCGGAAATGCTTGTCATGGAGCTTCTCCTGCTGCCTTCCGTAAGCCACAAGGTCTTTCACCACCTGCCAGTTCATGAGCGGTTCCCCGCCGAAGAAATCCACCTCCAAGTTCCGTCGGCTTCCGGAATTGGCAATCAGGAAATCAAGCGCCTTCTTTCCCACTTCAAAGCTCATCATTGCACGCCTGCCATGATACTCCCCTTCTTCTGCAAAGCAATATCTGCAGGCAAGGTTACAGTCATGGGCAATATGGAGACAAAGCGCTTTCACCACCGTCTTGCGCTTCTTCACCTCGCCGATCATGCTCTCATATGTATCTTCTACAAACAATTGCCCTGCCTCTGTAAGCTCTGTCACGTCTGCCAGGGCATCCTTAATATCGTCCTCGCCGTAGCTTACGCCAAGCTTCTGCACCAGTTCTTCTAAGACTTCCGGATCCCGAAGCTCCGCCGCCGCTGGTTCCTTCACACCCCCGGACAGCGCGGCGATCACATCGTAACACAACTCGTCCACCACATGGACCGCGCCGCTCACCACATCCAGAACGATATTGTATCCATTATTCTGATACTGATGAATCAAGGTTATGTACCCCTTTCATTGGAATGTCAAACGACAAGAAACAGCGACCAAAAGACCGCTGTCTCAAGCTTCTCTATAAATCTGATTATTTCTTCTGTTCGCAGGTCTGATTCCCTACCGTGCAGGATGTCTTGCATGCTGACTGGCATGACGTCTGACACTCACCGCATCCGCCCTTCTTCAGGCTGTTATTCATGGTCTGTGTATTTAATGTCTTTACATGCTTCATGGTCATGTTCCTCCTTATCTTTGCTTAACTTCTGTTATTATAGCATCACATCTGCATTTTCGCAATAACTTTATGTCTTTGATTTACGATAGCATTCCGCCTGCCATCCCCCCGCCTGCGCATAAGACCATTGTGGTGATCAGGTTCGCTGCATCCCCGTTCAGGGTGCGGTATACTCCCAGCGTAATCAGAAGAAGCAGTCCAAAGTACCCGATTCCAAGGCCCAGCCCCCACAGGTATCTTCTCACCCTGGCGAACTTACCGATGATAATGCCGCCGATCAGAGTCGCCATAATATAGATTGCGATGATGGCAGCGGACACTGCCTTCTCGTTCAATTCAAACTTATACAGCGCCACTGCCAGAAGCAGCAGAAGAATCCCTGTGATGACATAAGAAGCCAGAAGTGATTTCAATATCCACATGACCCATGAATCTCTCTTAAGCTTCCTTTCCATTTCCGTCCCTCCCTTGCATATAGACTTCGTATATCCCTGCACCCGCAGTATAATGATATACGAGTCCTCTACCACAAGATATGACGGAACCTTCATGTTTATTCTATTTATTCTTCTATTGCTCCATCTGGCTTCCCAGGAATGCCGCCGCACAGGCGGCCATCTTCTGCTCCAACTCGCCGAGTTTCTTCTTAGCGTCGCGGGACAACAGGATTACTCCTCCGATCACATCTCCCTCGCAGAGGATCGGACTGATCACCTCGTGTTCATAATCCTCATCCTGTGTATCCACGATCGGAATATATGCCTTCTCCCCCGCTGATGCCGCAAGCTGCGTTCTGGCGCCTAAGTGCCGCTCCAACTGCCTGCTGATATATTTGTCTTGGAGTTCCTTCTTCCCGTTTCCTGCCGCCGCAATGACCTGGTCCATATCGCAGACACATACCAGACATCCCACCGTCTGCGACAGGCTCTCTGCATACTGTCTGGCAAAGGTTGACAGCTCGCCGATGGGCGAATATTTCTTCAGGATGATCTCGCCCTCCCGATCAGTGAAGATCTCTAGGGGGTCGCCCTCCCGGATCCTTAATGTCCTTCGGATTTCCTTTGGGATCACTACCCTTCCCAAGTCATCGATTCTCCTTACAATACCCGTGGCTTTCATATATCAATTCCTCCATCTGTAGATTTCATATCACTCGTTACGATGATACTATTATCTGTAAGCGAAGGAATTTTATACCGAAATATGGGAATATTTCATTCGGAATTATTTAATTTAATATTACATCATCCAGACAACCGCCCGTTCCTGGCTTGCACTGTCTGTTACTTATCATCCGGTGTATCAGCCTTCCGCCGCCTCTTCCTCCAGACAAAGATTCCTCCCGCAATCAATATCACGGCTGCCGCCGTCAATATAATCACCTTTCTGATATTGCCAAGGATCGTACGCCCAATACTCTTCCTGGCCGGCTCCGTCTTCTCTATTTCTTTTTCCGGCTCCCCCATAAAACGCCCGGTATCAATCTTCTCCATCGCAAGCCCGGCGATCAATCTCTGTCCCTCCTGATCCGGGTGCAGTCCGTCCCTCTGGGTATGCTCACAGATCTCAGATTCAAACAGATCCACCACATGATAATCGTATTCCTCCGCGTGATCATACATAACCTGGTTCATATTCTGGATCACCTCATCTACTACCATGTTCATCGTCCCGGGAAGTTCAAACTGGTTGACTGGATTATAGATATCCGTCACCACAAGCTGAGAGCCGTCTTTTCTATACTGCGAGATCGTCTTCATCACCGCAACCCATTGCTCATCAAACGCCGCATAATCCCAGTCTTCCAGCATTCCCAATACTCTCATTACCAACAGCGGATTCCCCTCTATCCCTTCCTGCAGCGCATCAAATGCATCATATGCACTGGTGAATCTCTGATCCGTCTCCAGAATCTCCCGTACCGTAAGCTTGAATTCCTGCATCAGATCATTGGCGCCGATCGTCAGCGTAATGATGTCTGCCCTCTCAAGAGAGGCAGCCGTTTCTTCCGTACTCAGGACATCTGAATTCAGCCTTGCCGAAGTCAGCCCGTTCTTCGCATAATTCACATATTCCGTTGGAATTCTGGTCTCCTCCGACACTGCGTCCGCAATCAACTGCGGATAACTCTGCAGATCTTCTTGCTTCTTTCCTGCATAGCCCTTGGCAATACTGTCACCAAATGCAGCGCAGTATATCTTCTCCTCCTTCTTCTCTTCTGCCTGACCTTGCAGAACAGGCAGACAGCTCATTACAAGAATCGCACAGATCAATATATATAATCCGTTCCTTCTCTTCTTCCACCACTCACATAACATATGAACACTTCCTAATTAAAATTCTAACATGTTCCTAATACCGATTATGCACATCCTCCGCAAAACACATCAAGTCCTTAAGCTCGATCACTTTCCCGTCGTCCAGCACAGCCTTACCGCTCATCCGTCCGAATACCTGATGCTGGTCCGTCTCTATGATTACCGCCGCGGTCCTCGCCGCCCGGTCAAGTACCGGAACAAAATCCATCTCGAACCTTCCGTCGCTGGAGGTGAATCTCCACTACTGGATACCCAGCGGAATTTCCGTCTGCTGACATTATCCTTCGTATCTGCAAGCCCTGAATCCTTCCTATCCGGTCTCTGACTGGAATCAGAATACCCCTTTTCTCATGGATAAATGTCCACGCTCCGCTTTTGTCCCTGTAAAAACCTGGAACACCGGCAAGGTGCAGGCCATCCGACTGCAGCTGTTTTGCAATCGCTGACATGCCTACAACTGGCGTCGTTTTATATTCCAGAAGTTCAACATCCTGTTCTGTCAGTCCGCGGTTCATAAGGTTTTCTTTGTGGTCTGCCGCCAATGACAGCTTATCAAGCAGCGCCGTATAGACGCTGTTCCGCGATTCAATGTCAGCAAGCGGGCATTCCTCTTTCTGCTTTTCCACAATGTTCTTCTTCGGACGGACCATAAGCTCTGGAGATCCAATCCGTTCGACCAGTTCTCTTCTGACCTTATCCCGCGGCGCTCCTGTGTAAAGTGCATATAAATCAAAAATACCTCCGGATATCCCACATCTCGGACAGCGAAACACTTCTTTTTCAGATTGATATTTAGATGCTTTTCTCTCGGATTTTCGTCACAGCACGGGCATTGTATGTAATACGAGCTTCTGCCTGCTGTCGGCATAGGCAATCCAAGCAGCGAAATAATATCTCACATGTGAAATATCTCCATACGTCCTCCTTTCCTTAACCTGAGCAGTCTCGGAAACTCTTTAAGCCCGAATTTCCGCTCTTTTTTCATGTTCTTCTTTTTTGCTTTCCTCCATATCCCAGAAAACATTTTTGTTAAATTTTCAAAAAAGTATTGACATATAAGTCAAAATGTGCGGCGCGTTTGGTGACCATATACGCCAGTCACCAAACGCGCCCCTTGTAGTTAAGAAGCGCCTGTGCCACACGCACAGCATTAAACTAAACTACTAGAGGTGCACTTTATGATCAAGTACTGGCAGTCCATGCAAGATTACAAGTACTTTCTCAACGAATCCAAAGTCCATTTCGATTCCTCTGAAAGAGTCCGGCTCCATACGGAGCTTTGGAAACCATGGCAGAAACTCCGCCTTTTCGATACCGATAAGGCCATGGAGTTCCTTCTGCCCTTTTACTCCAACACTGGCAGGCCCGCTAAGAACCAGCCACAAATCTTAAGGTCTTTTATCCTTTTCTTTCTTCTATTTTCAGAAGGTTTGGCCAAGCTATCCCTTACCCTTTGGGTCGACAGGCTCAAACATGACCGCCTCTTGCCGCTCTCATCGGCTGCACTACGGATTCCCTGCCGCCCCTCGGTTCTTATTTTGACTTCATGGACAGGCTCTGGACTGCAGCGCTTCTTCTATCACGTGGCTGTCCTGCCTTCCATGGAATCCGGTCTCATACCAAGGGAACACCTTACGGTTTCCGGAGACGGCACCGCCGTGCATACCCATGCCTGCCCACGCGGGCACCACAGGGTTGGCGCACCGGAAAACCTGCGGCATTTCCCCGACCCCGATGCTTCCTGGGGCTGGGACAGCGACCTGGAAAAATATTACTCATACTTCGCAACCTAAAGCTGCTTATCATTACGATTTTATAAGCCTTGCAATAGTAAAAATAAAATAGCTTTATGCCGCATTGGGCATAGTAAAGCGTTCTCTCCACGGTGTGGGGAGATTGCCGATAAATGTACAGAGCAGTCCGTTGATCTGTTCATCCGAAGCTTTGAAATGCTGTTTCACACTCTGCAGCATGATGTCCAAAATGAGAATGATTGCACAGTCCATCATTTCATTTATGATATCCCGCTGTACCTCATAAAATAGTTCTTCCAGACTTCTGTTATCTGTATTTTGGAAACGCTCAATTGCCAGTATCATGTACCGTATTGCAACGATTACCATATGTGAAGTAATGGCATCATAGCTTGTACTGTGGCATTCCGTACGAAGTTTTAAATAGCTCTTTGACATTTTAAAATAGGTTTCAATTTTCCAGCGCATCGTGTACGCACGGAGGATTTTCTCTTCATCTAAGGTCATGTCAGTGCATACAAAGCATACCCAGTCCTTGCGGTTGCTGTGATTCCGTACGTAGACCAGTTTTGCCTTCATGGCATTCCCGGTACTGTCAGGAATGATAATATCTACAGACAGGAGGTATCTGGAACGCCCCCTGCGCTTTTTGTTCCTGCTGTAGATTTCTTTTACATTCAGTTTTTTCTCCTCGCCTGTTGCGGGATCTCTCCAGATATATTTCGTGCTGTTCTTTTTGATCATCGCTATGACATCTGTTCCTATCCCCTTGAGCGCAGCCAGCTGGGATGGACTGGAAAACCATGTGTCAAACAGGACATAATCGAATGGTTTCCCCTGCTTTGTGTGCCTGCTTTACCATATGTTGGACAACAAGGGTTCCCTTTGTTTTTGCCATTGCCCGGCGCTTTCCGCGTAGTGTACGGCAATCGATTCGGACATTGGGTCCAACCATTTGTTTCTCATCGCGCGTTGACAAAAGGGACTGTGCAAAAGGAATGAATGTCTCTCCATTTGTCCATCCACCAGTCATCATGCGGTATCCAAGACGGGTCTTATGATCATTATGGTCAAAAACCCTGGCACATAATTCGGTTCCCTTTCCGCCGGTCCGCGCATATAAAGAATCATCAAAAATCAGAGCATTGATATGTTTGTCTGTGGTCTGTGACTCTATATCTAAAATGACATTTTTTGCTGTTTCCAATTGCAGCCTTTCCCAGTTAGCTCCGGGAAGCTTATCAAAACGGTAAAATGTGTCTTGCTTATAATCCCGGAAGAATGTGTCCGTCTTAAACATCAGATACGCACTTGCAGGGGCAAAACACACGAGAAGTTTGTCGATAAGCAGATCCTTGGCACTCACAACTTTCTCAAGGACGGGTGATTGTTTCAGATCACCCAGCAGACGGGAAATCGGGTTATCAAAGTATGTCATCCCGCTGTTGACAAAAATGTCATCGACCATTTTTATGACACCACATTTCCTAAGAAGGGGACGACCAATGTACTTATCAAAAAAATTTTCAATACTATCTAAGAGTTGTTTGCTATTATCAAAGATTTCGGCTATGCTATTCATGGTATAAGCCTCCGTTTTTAAATGGTTTTCGGCTAATTCCATTATAACAAAAACAGAGTGCTTATACCTTTTTATTTTTGATTTTCTCTGTATTTTCAACTAACACAGCACAAATTCAGGTTGCGAAGTATGAGTAATAATCAATTAAGTCTTCATCTACTAACTGTCCGACAAGATTCGCTCCACCACATATCCAAACATCTTTTCCGTCTTCCTCTTTTAGCCTTTTTACTAAATCAACAGGATTTATGTTTACAAATCGGATTTTTTCAGAGGAAGTATGCTCATTATGTGTGATAACATAAGTTGTAAATTCGTTATATATCCACTCTTTGGGAGAAAGTTCAGTAGCAACCTGATGATAAGTATTCCAACCCATTAAAATCGTATCAATGGTTTTTACAAACTCAGAATAGGTATCTATATTCTCATCATCAATGCCTTGTCCGTTCAACCAGCCAACACCGCCCTTACTATCTGCAATATATCCGTCAAGACTCATTGCAATAAATAAACTTATTTTTCTCACGCTTTTTTATCTCCTTAACTTGCGATTTGCATTTCCTTATTATTCCTAATTCCAATTTATATCAATCAGCTCTGAGATTTCCTCAACCGTATCCAAAAGCACATGGATTTTTTTAGCTGTTCCGGTGTTTTCATTACAATACCTCCATGTAAGTCCTTATTTTTTCTTCTATCCCGAAGGTTTTTCCATACTTCAGCAATTTATGGACATCCGGCCGGTTTTTGAAATATTCCTTGATTGCCTGGATATACAGCTGCCTTTCAATCTGGTTTCTGTCTTTGATCAGATCGCACAGGCAGCGCTCTTTGTCATACAGCCGGATTACCACTCCCTGCGGAGACTGCGTTTCCGTAATACCGAGATCATAAAAGCCCTTAAACTATGATAATCAAATATCCTCTGTAATTTTACGGAACACATCCACCACGGGAATAACTCCAGGATATCTTCCAAATTCTAAAAATTCTCATTTCAAAAATGGAAAAAGCAGTTAATCATCAATGACTAACTGCCCTGAACCCTGTATTCGTTATAAGTGCCTGTCGGTATCCCTTGCACCATATATCAGGCGCCGGACCTCCATCACGTCACCAATCACCACATAATAGACAACATAATTCCTCACATAAATTCGATAATAAGGATGGTCACGCTTTTTTACAGAACGGTATGGCTCAAAGGCAACAGGATTATCCAGCCTTTCCAGGATAGCGGACTCCACATCATCAATCAGCCGAAGCGCTGCATCCTCATTTTTCAAAACATTTGTAATATAATTCGCCGTACTGATCAAATCCTTCTCAAATATCGGCAAATACCGGAGCTGGTAAGGTTTATGTTCCATGCACCTCACCCCTTGCATTACGGAAGACTGTTTCATGGGAAAGCCTCTCTTCCGATATAGATGCCTGCCGGTCAGCTTCATCAAGTTTCATTTCAATACTGTCTGTCAGGCTTGCATACTCCTCCAGGCTTAAAACTACCATCGCACCATAACCGTTCTTTGTCAGGTAGACCGGCTCCCCATTGTTTACGATGGTCTCAATCTCCGGGAATTTATTCCTAAGGTCAGAAACGGGCCGAATCTGTATCATACTTAATCGCTCCTTTCTCATCATTATTCTATCCTAATTTTATCAGAATATTATCAAAAAGGCAATCTTTACTTCATGTTCATTTCAAATTTGTGGTTCGCCCGAAATGGTTTATTAAAAAAATACAAATTCCTGCCAGAGAACGACAAAAGGGACGCCGCAAAAGCAGCATCCCCCTATTGTGCCAAAGTATCTAATGTTGCAAAAGCATAAAAACCAGATGTTGTTGATATCTCTTCATGCCCGAGTAATTGTTGGATATGTGCTAAAGGCAGACCAGATTGATAAAGATCCATTGCCCTTGTTTTTCTAACCATATGACAATGACACGAATCAGGCATTTTGATTCCTTTGCTTCCTGCCGCCAAACAGCAGTTTTTGATTAGCTTCTCTGCTGTATCAGAAGATAAATGGTGTTTCTGACCATAAGTCGTTGCATAAAAGAGAGGTAGCTTACTGTTCGTTCCTTCGTGGAATTCTTCCAGATACCGATTCAAATGCCGGCATGTTTTTTGCATTAGTGGGACATTCCGGTATTTATCCCCTTTCCCATGGACTGTAATGTATGGAATCTCTGCTTTAAGATGGAGGTCTCCCAATTTTAACTCCAACAATTCTGAAATCCTTACCGCACTGTCGTACATCAAAACCAGCATCATCTGGTTTCTTCTCCCTGTCCTCGTTCCGATGTCCGGAGCTGCCAGTATAGCTTTCATCTGGCTTTTCTCAAAGAATTCTATTGGTTTTGCAGGAATCTTTGAATTTTTAATATCACGGATACTGATATAGAAGGCAATCAACTCATGGTGTTCATTTGCCGCATATTCAAGAAATGACCGCAGCGAAGTCAGACGAAGGTTGCATGTTTTTGGTGTCCGCATTTTTATGTTTAAGATCCAATCCTGATATTCTTTTACCTGAATCCGTGAACCTAACCTAAAAACTGAACCACTACCGGCTAAAGCCGGTAGGTTCGATTTGCTGCTAAAGCAGCCTGAAGTTGTCCGTGCTCTTCTTTATGCTTTTGTACTTTAATTTTATCCAATCTCGAAGTTATCTGATTTGTTTTTCTCCTGCAAATCCTGGTTTTTGATATACTCTCTGATGATTTCATCCGTCACATTTCCACTACTTGCCACAAAATATCCTCTTGCCCACAAATGCTGTCCCCAGAATTGCTTATTCAAATCCTTATATTCCATTTGCAACTTTCTGGATGTATTCCCTTTGATATATTGTACCAATTTGCTTGCAGACAAGTGCGGTGGAGCAGATACCAGCATATGGATATGGTCTGCTCCTACATGCCCTGCCAAAATTTCCACATCATTACTTTGACAGATGATTCGGATCAGTTCTCTTGTCCGTATTGCTATCTTCCCTGTAATCACAGGTTTCCTGTACTTTGTAATCCACACCAAATGATACTTAATGTCATACGTACAATGTGACGATTTTCTATAATGCTGCATATTCTTCACCTCAAGTTTAGTATCTCTATTTTTTCCCTTTTCTAAACTTGAAGATATAGGGTTGACCTAAAGGTTTCGCCTTAAGGCGAGGGTTTTAACCCCATTATACAGACAATAAAATGAAATCGGTAAATAAGAAATATGAGGCACTCTTTGTACCAATTTCATGCCAATAAAATATTGTTTTCGATAATCATACACTTTGAATCAAACTACTATCCAGCCGCTTAGGTAAAATTTCTCTAAAATTGCCATACCTTAACTAAGGCTCATCGAACCATTCCAATGGCAAGGAAAATGTAGGATATCTTTCGTTTATTTTGCAGCTTGGAATATCCTGCTTATTTGTGAAGCTGCGTTCCTCCAGGGATTACTCCGCCCCAGATCAAGTCTCACCTGCCTTGCATGCTTTGTCACAACCCCGGGGGTCATGATGATCCGTTCAACTACCGTGCGTAGCCTCCGGCGGTTTACGGGTCTTTTCATGGGGATATCGCTGATCCTAAGTGATGCCTGTCCAATCATCCGCAGGAGATTGTAGGCCAGCTGGATCAGTTCCAGGACAAGTTCGTTTGTTTCGAACTTTCCAGATGGAAACTGCTCTGCACATAAGTCCGTCTTGATTTCGCTGTGGTACTGTTCCATTTCTCCATGTTTATGGTAAAGCTCTATGATGTCTTCGTCCGAAAAGTCTACATTGACGGAGTACATATCACAGTCAATTTTAGGGCTGATATAGTACTGCCCATCATGGTCACAGGCACGCTCTGTTATAGGAGGCAATTGGTGGAGCGATAACAATACAACCATAATGTCTCTATTGCCAGAAGGTTATGCAAGAATCGACGAGTTACAAAAGAGTACAGCGAATGGTAAAAACGTATTAGTTGCCATGAAATTTGGAGAAGATACAAAACCGCTCCGGGAAGCCATTCGAACAGGCATCTGCAATGCTGGATATATTGCAATTTTTATAGATGAAGTGCAACATAATGATTTTATTACGCCCGAATTATTAAAACACATAAAAAACAGTAAATTTGTAGTTGTGGATCTTACACATCAAAATAACGGGGCTTATTTTGAAGAAGGCTATGCAATGGGACTTGGTAAACCTGTGATTCAGCTCTGCAGGACTGGTGTGAATTTGCATTTTGATGCCGCACAGAAAAATACGATTATGTGGGATACCGAATCTGATATTCCGCAGCATCTTAAAAACCGGATTATAGCCACAATCGACTGAGCGGCAAGACTTTACTTCATATAACCGGCAGATTTAGAAAACACAACCATAAAACGAAATACCTGCATCTTGATGATAACATACCAAAGCAGCAAACCATTTAAACAGGTTTGTTGCTTTTGTATTCTTACCCCATACTATTTCTTTCATGGCTCATATTTCCCGTAATCTACTTGATATTATTCCGCAAACTGAATATAATATATTATAAGAGCTGTTTCGTGAACCCTATCATCAAAAATCTGTTATGGTAAAAACAAGAAAGGAACCGGAAAATGAAATTTATGACAACAACTGAAACCGGTAAAAAGTGGAACCTGTCTGCCCGCCGCGTTGGGGTCCTTTGCAGTGAAGGGCGGATTCCCGATGTGCAGAAAACCGGAAACACCTGGCTCATCCCGGAGAATGCAGAAAAACCTGCCGATGCACGCATTAAGAGTGGCAAATATATAAAATCCAAGATTGAAACGGAGGAACAGGCAGAATGATTGATATGGCTTCTATTTTAAATTCAAAAGAACATGTTAACATGGAAGTAAAGGCAGCAGGCAAAGGAATTCCAAACAGCATCTGGGAAACCTATTCGTCCTTTGCCAATACATTTGGCGGCACAATCATCCTTGGTATAGAGGAGGATAAAGCAACAAAAGAATTTATCCCCAGAGGCATTCCGTATCCGCAGCAAATGCTCTCAGATATCTGGAACACACTGAACAACCGGCAGAAAGTCAACACAAACATTCTTCTTGATCATCATGTTTACCATACTGGTTATAAAGAAATGACATTTATCGTAATTGAAGTGCCCCGTGCCGACCGCCGGGACAAACCTGTTTATGTCGGGCAGGATATGTTCAAAGGGACTTTCCGCAGGAACCATGAAGGAGACTACCACTGCTCTGCAGAAGAGGTAAAATCCATGCTCCGCGACCAGGCGGATACCACTCAAGATGCCCTTGTGCTTGAAAATCTGCTGATTGGCGACCTGAACCAGGAATCTGTCCACCGATACCGGATTCTTTTTAACAACTTGAAACCTGACCACATTTGGTCAAAGCTGGGCGATGAGGAATTCCTCCTGAAAATCGGCGCCGCAAGGAAAAGCCAGAATGACGGCAGAATCCATCCCACCCTCGGCGGCCTGATTTTTTTCGGAGATTTTATCACTATCACCGATGAGCTTCCGAACTATTTTCTTGATTACAGGGAGCGCCTTTCAGGTGATACACGCTGGTCTGACCGTGTAAGCTCCGGTGATGGCACCTGGAGCGGCAATATCTTCGACTTTTATTACAAAGTAATAGACCGCCTGACTGCAGATGTAAAAAAACCGTTCAAACTGGATTCCAATTTACTGCGGATAGATGATACGCCTATCCATAAATCCCTGAGGGAATGTCTCGCAAATGCCCTGATCCACGCCGATTTTTATGGCCGACGCGGCATTGTGATTGACAAAGAATTCCGTAAAATCACGATTGCCAACCCAGGCACATTCCGTATCAGCATTGACGAAGCTATCGCAGGCGGTATCAGCGATGCGCGGAACGGGAGGATTTTTAATATGTTTGCCCTTATTAATGTGGGCGAACGTTCTGGAACAGGTATTTGCGATGTATACCATGTCTGGGACGAGAATGGGTTTAAGAAACCTTCTTTCGTTGAAACGGTTGACCCTGACCGTGTTGTCCTGACTCTACAGATAGAAACTGATGGCAATCCTGATGGTAATGATGGCTATCTTGATGGTAATGATGGCTATCTCACACAGAATGAAATGCTTGTATTACAGGTTATAACCCAAAACCCTGGCCTGTCTGCCGCCAAGATCGGGTCTCAAATCGGTATCTCAAAACCATCTGTGGAACGGGTTCTCCGATCCTTAAAGGATAAAGGGCGAATCCGCAGAGAAGGCTCTACTCGCGGCAAATGGATTATATTAAAGTAAAGGATGTTGAAAATGCCAAAGCAATTCAAAACCAATGTCATTTACTTAACGAGAATTCGGATATTATGTCCGAATTCTTTTTTTCTACCAGTAACCCAAATTTTTTAATTATTACTTGACAAGTACCTCAAAATGTGCGGCCTTTTTCTGATTACTCAGAAAAAGGCCAATTAATCAGGAACTGTTTATTCATTATTTACTTTCACCTGATTAAGGAGGTACTTTTATGAAATACGCTGATGTTGTCAAAGCAATGCTGCTCGCTTCCATCCATGAGCTTGCTGCCAATCCCCAAAATTATGCTCTTCATCCCGGTAAAGACTTTTCGCGTAATCGAAAACTGGGATTCAAACATCTTCTCCTTATGCTCCTGACTATGGAAGCTGACTGTATTAAGGAAGAACTTTACCGCTTTTTTGGACGTTCTACGGATGCTCCTTCAAAAGCTGCCTTTTATAAACAACGCAAAAAGATTAAAAATGATGCCTTTAGAAGCCTTCTCGTTTCTTTTACTCAAAAGTGTAAAAAGAAGTTGTTTAAAGGCAAATATTCCTTAGTCGCTTGTGATGGTTCTGCGGCCGATATTTTCAGGAATCCGGATGATCCGGATACTTTCTTTGAACCAAATGGAAAGTCCACCAGAGGATTTAACCAAATCCATATCAATGCTTTCTTTTCTGTTCTGGACAAAAAGTTTACGGATCTCTTCATCCAGCCTTCCCGGAAACGCAATGAATACAGCGCATTCTGCCAGATGGTTGACCGTTCCGAAGCAGATACCCCTGTCATTTATTTGTGTGACAGAGGCTATGCCTCTTATAACGCTTTTGCACATGTAATTGAAAATGGGCAGTTCTTTCTCATACGCTGTACCGATGCCAAGACGGAAAAAATTCTGGGGGTTCCTTTAAATGGCGTCAGGCAGCTTGATTATCATGTGGACCGTATTTTATCCAGATCACATTCTAAGAAAAAACGGCTTCATCCTGAACTGGAAGAACAATACCGGTTTGTGTGCCAGGATGTCCCTATGGATTATATTACACAGGACCATCCCGAATACAGACTGTCCCTGCGCATCATCAGGATTGAATTATCGGAGGGCTGTTACGAAAATCTGATCACAAATCTTCCGGATCTTGATTTCGATATCGATGATTTCAAGGACTTGTACCACCTAAGATGGAATGAGGAAACTTCTTTCCGTGACCTGAAATACCCATTGTGTCTCAAAGCATTTCATTCCAAAAAATATGAATACATTGTACAGGAAGTATGGGCAAGGGCAATCCTGTATAATTTTTGCTCGGAAATAGCTATGGCAGTAGAGCTCCCTGAAAAAAAGACGAAACATGTATATCAGGTTAACTATTCGGAAGCAATCAAAACATGCCGGGACTTTTTGAGAATACATGATGGGACAACAACATTAGACGTGGAGGGCCTGATCGCTCAGAATATCCTACCGGTCAGGCCCGGGCGAACCTTCGCACGCCAAGCAAGGTTCAAACTTCCAATCAGCTTCTGTTATCGAAACTAACAAAAACAGAGCTAAACATACTAAATATACCTCAAAATGAGACGAATGAAAATGATTTTTTTAATTTCATAAATTCGTCTTGTTGTTATGTCTTTCTATTGCCATAAATCCATACATTGCACCACAAAATCGGGAGTACTCCCCATTTTACAGCATTCCATCTGCATTTGGGAATAGAAATCCCCCCTCTTTTTCTTAAGTTGATAGAAAATCTGGTCGAAAACAACAGATCACATTATTATTATTAGAAGTTAAGTAAATGACATTGATTCAAAACAGCAAGACAAATCAATAAATTAAAGGTAATTGAGGCCGCCGAAAAGCTTGGCGTCTCCCAGCCGACGCTCAGTGCCTGGGAGGGCGAGCGGAAATCCCCCTCCATGGACAGCCTTGAAAATATGGCGGACCTTTATGGAGTTACAACCGATTTCCTGCTTGGCCGATCTGATGCCCAAACACAGGATTACAAACAGCCGATTCCACTCCAGTCATTGCCGGCTTTTCATGGCAGACCAGTATGGTCTGCCGCTTATGGATGGCTGCTGGTGAATGCTGCTGACGGGCTGTTGACTTTTCCGGACGGACATACTATGCCGTTTACAGATATAATCGGAGAATTATTTATCCTGGCTCCGCCATTTTCTGAAGCAGAGCCGCCACATGAGACGCCACTGTCCCGGTCTGAAGTTAAAAGACAAGAAGAAATCTGGCTGGAACCAATTTCACCAGACTCAAGTTTGAGGAAAGAACTGCAGGGATACTACCATGTAAAAGGCCGATTTGTTGAAAATGAGTATGGCAATCGGTTTTACCTGGATACTTATGGTTCCAAATGGCTGGCATTCCATTCTGAAACTGAACCATAACAAAAGAACCGACGCTCAGCATAGTGCAGGCGTCGGTTTTGATTATTCATGCTTTCTGAACAGGCTGCCAGATATTCAATTTTTATGTTCAGAACACAATAAGGAGAAGAACATTTCTATTTTTTTCCTATATGCATCCCCCCATTCCAAACGGTATTCTTTCATTTCAAAAGTTCCACCACCTCCTCTCGGTTATATGCTGTATAAGGAAAAGCCGCAGGGCTGAGAATCTGCATCATCTGCAAATTCATCGGCTCTGCGGCTTAGCGGCTGGCTCATGAATTACGGTTATTTGAGATTGCTCCACATCTATATAGTATTTCCCGTTATAGTATTTCCCGTTTGCACTTGTATCTAATCTTTATCCATTCTTTTTACCCTTTACTTTCCTTTAAACATCTACTAATTTATCAGCGATTTTATGAAACCCGCCAACTGCTCCTTCCTCAATTTTTTTGTAACCGTGGCCCACTCCTTCCTCGATTTTTTTTAGCCACCAACTACGTTTTCAGCTATTTTTTCATTCGCCTTAACCAGTTTTGATTTTGCCATAATTCTATTCTCCTTTTTAATTTGTTTCAGCTGATGGTATAAGAATAGCAACTCATTATTTGAAATATATTTGGAATTTGTTTGAGAAATATTAATTCTTATTGACATATCTGTAAGGCGGATTGCTCGTCAAGTGTTCCCCGGCCTTGCCGCGCATTTTCACAACCACGCGGATTTTCTTGCTGGTGTCCTTTGCGTAATAATCGTTAAAAACATTTTTGTAAACGGCAAAATCATTCTCACCTTTGGCACTGTCCACATCATCATTGACAGCGATAAAGCGGACGTCATAAGCAGGAAAGATGAAATCCTGCTGGTGACCCATGTAGGAATACTCGCGTCCCAGCTTGAACAGGTCTTTGACAATCAGCGCGGAAACGAAATAATCCTCCACATATTTCATCATTTCCAAAAATCCGGGCCTGCTAAAAATCTGTTATTATGCCGAAAAATCACAAAAGGCAGCTTCTAAAAGTCAGAGCCGCCTTTTCTTTTTGAAAAATATTTCGCACATCAACCTTACTATTCCATCGCCCAATTCTGGCTCTGCGTCTGTAGCCTAACCATGTGGGCATAGATACTGTTCTTTTTCAAAAGCATATCGGAACTGCCCTGCTCCGCCACTGTGCCTTCCGAAAGGACGACAATCTTATCCGCCCCCGCAACGGTGCGCATACGGTGGGCAATGATCATGACTGTCTTATTCTCAATCAGCCTTGACAACGACTCTTGAATCAGCGTTTCGTTTTCCACATCAAGGCTTGCCGTCGCCTCGTCCAGCAGGATGATCGGGGCGTCCTTTAAGAATGCCCTGGCAATCGAAATACGCTGGCGTTCCCCACCGGACAGCTCGCAGCCGTTCTCCCCAATTAAGGTATTCCACTTATCGGGCAGCTTCTCCGCAAATTCATCCACGTTGGCAAGCCTGGCAGCCTCCAGTACCTCTGCGTCAGTTGCGTCTTTACGCCCCAGGCGGATATTCTCCATGACCGTGTTGTTAAACAGCGTCACATCCTGGAACACGATGGAATACAGGGACATGAGCGATTCCGGGTCGATTTTCGAGATGTCCATGCCGCCTACCGTAATCTTTCCCTTCTGGATATCCCAGAACCTTGAGGCAAGGCGGGAAACTGTCGTCTTTCCGCCGCCGGAAGGCCCGACCAGAGCAGTGACCTGCCCCTGCTTTGCGGTAAAGGACACATCCTTCAATACTGTTTCCCCGCTGTTATAGGAAAATCCCACATGGTCAAAGGCGATGTCATATCCTCTGTTTGTCAGCTTCTCTGCGCCTTCCTGTTCCGGGTGGCCTAAGATTTCGTCCATCCTCCTGCACTGGATATTCATAATCATAATGACTGCGCTTAAATTATCCAATGCAGCAATCAATGGGTCATATACGCGGGAAACCAGAATTATAAAAGCAAAAAACGTGAGCAGGGTAATCTTTCCATCTGCTAACAGCACTCCTCCCGCCAACACAGTCGTAGCGATACCTGCTTTAAGCACCATGCGCCCACAGGTATGGAATACCGCATTGGTAAGCTCGCCGATCACTGTATACTTCTCCACATCCTTTATTTTTCTGTCCAGCCCTTTCAGGTACCCCTCCTCCGCATTGTTCGCTTTCAGGTCGCGCAGCGTTTCCAGGCATTCCTGGATGCCGTCTGAACACGCAATGGACACCTCCGTCACCTTTTCCTGCCGAACCCGCATAATACCCGCCGATGCCAGTATAATTCCGAAGGAGACAGGCAGCACCCACAGGGAGGCAAGCGCCATCCGCCAGTCGAAGATAAAGAGCCCTACCGCAATCAAAAGGGTGGAGAAAGCTGCGCCTATAAATTCAGGCACCCAGTGGGATAATCCGCCCTCTAATGTCGCACAGTCCGACATTAGAACCGTTGTCAGATCGGACAGATCCTTTTTCCCGAAAAAGGACAGTGGAATCTTCCGCAGCTTCTCCGCAAGGGAAAGCCTTCTCACGCCGCTCTCCACATAGGTGGCAAAAAAGGTGGCATTGTACTGGATATAGTATGTCAGCATAATCAATCCAAGGGCGATGGCAAGCCCCGCAATATAAAATGTACTCTTCCCCTCCGGGATGCCCCCATCCAGTAGGTCGCTGATGAGGTTATATAACAGCACCACCGGAACCATCAGGGAAAGGTTATGCAGAATGCAGGCGAAAAATGCCTTTACCATATCCTTTGCACCCTTGTCAGACAGGGCAAACGTGTGCTTTAACTTTTCATGCATTTGAAACACCTACCTTCCATTTTGCGGCTTTGTTGTACTGTCTCCACATTTCGGCGTACAAACCGTCTTTGTCCTTAAGCTGACCGTGTGTGCCTGTATCTTCTATCTTCCCGTCTTTGATTACCACAATCCTGTCTGCACCAGTAACCGTGGAAAGCCTGTGGGCGATCATCAGCACGGTCTTTCCCTTTGCAAGCACAGAAAACGCCGCCTGCACCTTTGCCTCGTTGTCCGGGTCGGCAAAAGCGGTTGCCTCGTCCAGTATCAGGATTGGCGCATTTTTCAGCATCACTCTCGCAATGGAAATGCGCTGCTGCTCCCCGCCCGACAGATACACGCCCTTTGCACCTACTACCGTGTCCACGCCTTGCGGCAGTTTTTCAAGGATATCATCACACTGTGCGTCGTGGAGGGCTTTCAGTATTTCTTCGCGGGAGGCGTCCGGTTTCGCCATCCGCACATTTTCCAGGATAGACATCTTCAAAAGTTTGGAATCCTGAAAGACAAAGGAGACTGTATCCATCAGCTCTTCTTTTGGGATATCCTTTACATTGACGCCGCCAATCTTCACACTGCCGCTGTCTGTGTCCCAGAACCTTGCCACGATGCTGGCGAGGGTGGTCTTTCCCCCGCCTGACGGTCCTACGAAAGCAACGTGTTCACCCGGTCTGATCGTGAGGGAGATATTTTCCAGCGCATTCCTCTCAGCATCCTTATACCGGAAGGAAACCCCGGAAAGCTCCACGGAATTGTCTTTCGGATGTTTCGGATAATCTGTTTCCGGCAGCGGCTCCATTTCCAGGATACTGTCGATACGGGACATGGCGTCCGCCACGATCAGCTTATTCTCGCTGGCATACATAATCTTTGTCAGCGTCAGCGTAATAATTGGCGTGATGATGATGTAATACATCAAATTCAGTAAAAACCCATTTGTCACCCCGCCCGATGTCATCACCAGCGCCGCCGCGACCAGTACCGCAAAAATCCCGTTTACCAACGTGGTATAGCACATCATCGGGAAGCGCAGGTCTTTTGTATAGGCAATCACCCATTTCTCATAATTGTCAATAGCTTCTTTGAACCGCCTGAAAGAGAACACCGACTGGCCGAAGGTTTTGACCACCGAAATTCCCCTTACATATTCCACCGCCTCACCCGCCATCTGCCCCAGGGCGTTGTTGTATTCTTCCATCTTCTTTGCCATGCGCTTTCCCGTCATGACGCTCATGATGACAAACGCCGCCGCAACCGGCAGGAGGCTTAAAAGCCCCAGCCGCCAGTCAAAGACAAGCAGAAGGACGATAAGCCCCACCGGTGTCGCAAGAGCATTTGCCTTGTCGGGGAGCTGGTGGGCAAGGTAGGTTTCTGTTGCCGCGCTGGACTCATAAACAATCTTCCTGACTTTGCCGCTGCCGATACCGTCCATGAACCCCATGGGCAGGGTCACGATATGGTGCATTGCTCTCATCCGTATATTTGCCTGCACCCGGAACGCCGCTAAGTGGGAACAAATCAGGGAAACGATATAAATCAGGATCGCCGCCACTGCGAAAACAACCGCCATCCATCCGTTATGGGACAACTCCTGCACATCCCCGTAATTCGGAGCCGCATCCAAAACTTCTTTGATGACTTTCCAGATGTACACAAACGGGAGCAATGCCACCAGTGCGCTCAGTGCGCTTAAAATCCATGACGCTATGGTCAGGTACTTATAGCCCTCGGCATACCGAAGGAGCCGCTTTAAATTGGATTCTTTTTTCAAAAGTAAGACCTCCTAGTATAATAATGGTGTAGTCAAGAATGACTACTGGTTAATAGTTACAAAGTCCAATCTAATAAATCTATATAGATATAACGGAAGGAGGAGTTCCCCCTCCATCAGAAGTTATAAAGTAACATTATTTACCATGTCTGAGGTTTCCTTAATGCACCAGACAAAAGATAGAGGTATAATCACTGGAGGCAGGATCATTGACGACACCTCCTTGGGAACCGGCCTTCCGGCTGGTGAAACCTCTTAGAAAGTCTGTCAGTCCATTCGGTGGTGATTTATGTTTTGGCTGGTTGGGAAGCCCCAGGCTAATACCTGTATAAACCGCTAGGTTGTGTATCCGCCCTCTGGAAATGGATGCCTGCCAGAAAGGATAAAACCATGAAATACCCAAAAGTACTTATGATGCTTGAAAGCATCCCTTATCTCTCAGTCGGGCTTGATGTCGGTGCAGACTTCACCTGGATGTCCATCATGCTGCCCAATGGCATTCTCACCGGGAAACCTTTTAAGATCATTCATTCTGATCCGCAGTCCCGTGAGCTTGCTGTCGCAAAAATAAAGGAAGCACAAGAGATGTATTCCCTCGAAAGCCGCTGCTTCCTTGAGTCCACCGGGATCTACCACATCCCGCTCCTGTACTTCCTTCGTGATAAGGGGTTTGACTGCTCAGTCATTAATCCTATCATCACTAAGAATAGCACAAATATGAACGTAAGGAAACTGCATAATGATAAATTTGATTCAAAAAAAGCTGCCAAAGTCGGCCTGGATGCTTCCCTTAAGACTTCCATCATACCAGATGATGAGGTCATTGACCTGCGCAACCTGGTACGGGACTACTATTACTTCAAAGACCTGCAGTCCGCTGTCGTCCTGAAGCTCACGGCGGAACTGAAAGTGTCCTTTCCCGCATACCGGAAGGTGTTTAGCAAGGTCACTACCCAAACTTCCTTAAAGCTTCTGGAAGCTTACCCCCTTGCCGCAGACATGCTTGCCGCCCCAAAAGACATACTTGTGGAAACCATACGCAAAACCGCACGTTTCGGTGAAAAATATGCCGTTTCCAAATATGATGCCATACGTGCTGCCGCAAAGGACGCCGCTGTTTTCGGACGTGCGCTTCAAAGCAGTGCACTCCGGATCCGACTGTATATCAAAACCTACCGGGAATACCAGGAGCATCTGGACAATATACTTGAGGACCTGCATAAGGCTGTTGATAAGCTGGAAGGGACGCCGGTTTATGACCGTATCTTCCTTCTCCAGTCCCTACGTGGTGTCGGTTTTCTCAGTGCAGCCGTCCTGATCGCTGAAATGGGCTCCTTTGACCTGTTTTCTTCCCCAAAGAAGCTTTATGCTTACTTCGGCTTGGATCCTGCCGTGAAGCAATCCGGCAAGTTCAATGGGGATAAAGTCCACATGTCCAAGAGGGGTTCTAGCCTTGCCAGGCGTATCCTGCATATGGTGGCTATCAATAATCTTAAGGTGGATAAAGGGACAAAAACACCAGTAAATCCAGTTATCCACGGCTATTATACCGACAAATGCAAAAGCAAGAAGAAAAACGTGGCTGTCGGGGCTGTCATGCATAAAATCTGCAATATCATTTTTGCCATGCTCCGGGATAATAAACTATTTGAGATCATCACTCCTCAGGAACACTGTGAGCGGTATCTGGCAGCGCATCCCGACAAGATACAGAACGCAGCCTAACAGGTTTATCATGAATTTTAAAGATTTCCACATGGGTGGGCTTATTAAAGTTACCCTTTTTTACATCAACTGCTTGAAAAAAACTTTTTTAACATTTTTCATTTTACCTATTGACATTTCTTAGCTGGACTTATATTTTTTCTATGATGTCTGCGACATCTATGATAAAGGGAACGCTGCAGTCATTCCCTGTTATCCTTATGAAATATAAGTTAGTTTTCACTAACCTATAAGGAAAATATAATAGAAAGCCCGCAATGCAAACTTTCTATTATCGGCTGTCGGCCGGATTACTGCCCCATCTCGACTGGCGTCTCGATGGAGTTTCTCGTCAAATGCCAATCTGAGCAAGCTCGATTGGCACTTTCCTCGTTATTGTCCCATGATTTTCATCCACCCTGCGGTGTAGAAATCATTTAACTGCTGCAAAAACACTTTTGCGTCTTCAAAGGGCATCCTATGGAGGACCATTTCAAAAAAGGCTCCTATCATCCCCGTTGCCATGATATGCTCCAGCCTTTCATCAATCTTAGGAGCAGGAGTACCGAGCTGTTCCAGAACCTTATAATATTTATGGGTAGACTCCACTTCAAGTTCTACCATGTCATCAATCATGGATACATATTTCGTACCCTCGGAGCATTTCAGGATCAGGTAAAATTCATCCATATGTTCACAGGAATATGCCAGCAGCTCATTCATACACTCTGATGACATCTTTCCTATCTGTTCCGGCTGCTTTTCCATAGGCAGGCTTTCAAAATATTCATGTGCCTGCCGGTACCGTTCCATCATATATTCATAGGACGGTTCCACCAGGGCTACGAACAGTTCTTCCTTGCTGTCATAATACCCATAAAATGCCCCGGTGGTCACGCCTGCCGTTTTGACAATATTCCGCAGGGATGCGGCCCGGAACCCCTTTTCCATAAATTCTGCTTTGGCCGCCGTATGGATCAGCTCCAGTGTGTTTCTTTCCGGCTCACTCATTCCTGCCGCACGCCCCTTTCTTTGTAACACTGTTATATATCACTGTTACACAGTATAGTTCAAGCAGGAGTTTTTGTCAAGAGGATAAAATAAATTTCATCTGAATGCTCAAATCCTATGTCTGCAGCTTCCAGCCGATAGCCTCTCTCCTTCCAAGCACAAAATCCGCATAGATGCCTTTCTGCCCGATCAGTTCCTCATGTTTTCCTTTCTGGACAATGCGGCCCTCATCCACCACAAGTATCTGGTCTGCGTTCCGCACCGTCTTCAGCCTATGGGCTATCATGATAATAGTCTTATCCCTGATCAGTTCCTCGATTGCCTTCTGCAACCGGTCCTCGTTCTCCGGGTCCACATTGGCGGTCGCCTCGTCAAGAATAACAATGGGGGCGTCCTTCAGCATCGCCCTTGCGATAGAAATCCGCTGTTTCTCCCCGCCGGAAAGGGATGCGCCGCCTTCTCCGATGACCGTATCGTACCCGTCAGGGAGGGCTTCAATGAAATCCGCACAGCAGGCTTTCCTTGCCGCCTCCACTACTTCCGCATGGGTCGCCTGCGGACGGCCGAACTTGATGTTGTTTTCAATCGTATCCGCAAATAGATATACGTTCTGGAACACCATGCTGATCTGCTCCATCAAAGACTCCAGCGTGTATTCCCGCACATCCTTCCCGCCGATCTTAACGCTGCCGCTGTCCACATCCCAAAAGCGGGCAATCAGGTTGCAGAGGGTAGTCTTGCCGGAGCCGGAAGGTCCGATGACTGCCGTGGTAGTCCTGTCAGGGAGCATCACATCAATACCATGCAGGATTTCCTTGTTTTCATAGGAAAAATGCACATTATCAAATTCTATCCCATGGCTCTTTGGAGAAAACACCTTCCCTTTCTCATCCATCTGCTCCATTTCCTCCGTCTGCAAAGTGCGGTCAATGCTTGCCGAGGCAAGACGCAGCATGGACATTCCCATGCCAAACAATTTAATCTGCCCGAACACAAGGAAGGACATCACAATGCACATCAGCGCATTGGCAACAGGCATCGTACCGTTTGCCCAGCAGAAAATTGATACGAACATCATGGCAATCCCCGCAATCTGAAGCACCAGCTCCTGGAAGATTGTATAAGGCGTCATCAGCTTTTCCATGTCAAGGTTGCTCTTCCTGTTAAATTCCAAAGCATCCTGCGCCCTATTATCTCCCCTGCCGCTTAAATTAAAGGACTTGACAATGCCCATACCCTGCACATATTCCAGGACCGCAGAGGTGAGTGCCGTCTGCGACTTCTGTGCATTCGGCGCGATAGCCGCGGACTTTTTCTCCATGGACGAGACAAATCACGGCCATCGGCTCAACCACCAGCTCTGCTGGTGGCCTGGATAAGCCCCTCCGGGGCCTGTTGTGTTTCCGCCTAAAGGCGGTCTGACAAACCCTGTTCATTATGTTACTGGTGGCCGCTTAAAAGCGGCTCTGTTGTACTTACTTTGAGGGCTCTCCTTCCAGTCGATCCCTCTCATACTGCTCTTTGATATACTTTGTTATCGTTTCTTCATTTACATTACCGACTGTCTCGCAATAATACCCTCTTGCCCAGAAGTGACGGTTATACCGGTCTCTATACTCCGGATGTCTGTCGAAAAGCATAAGGCTACTCTTCCCCTTAATCCTACCCACTACCTTCGACACACTCTCCTTGGGCGGAATCGACACGTACATATGCACATGATCCGGCAGCGTTGCTGCCTTGATAATTGTGACTCCTTCCATCTTGCATACCTTGCTAATGGCTTCGCCTACCTCTTTTCTCAAATCCCCAAACATCACTTTCCTACGATATTTCGGGATAAATACTATGTGATACGTGCAATTATAGCGACTATGTGATAAACTTTGAGTGTCCATGAATATACCTCCGTTGTGTTTTGTGCGGTTTGCCAGACCTGCACCTATTATACAACGGGGGATATTCTGGTACTCTGTTTATCGCCACTTGCGTCTGCTAGTCTCCCCAGCTCTGCTGGGGGATTTAGAATGTTTCATTAAGAAATATACGAAAATGCCTGCACAGGCGACCAGCCCCACGCGCCACTCAAATATCAGGATCATCGCTGTAAAGACAACCGTCCCGATCAGGCCGCCCATGATATCCACCAGCACCATAGGGACCAGCATCTCAATATTCCCAAGCACCGTGGTGCATACGCCGGTCACTTCGCCAAGGCTGTTCTCATTGAAGAATCCCATCGGCACGCCTTTTAAGAGATTGCCGATTTTAATCCTCTCATTTGCCGCCATGAAATACCCTGCGTGTGTCTGCTGATTCTTGGAAAAAGCAGTCGTCACCGCATTGCCGATAATGCTGACTGCCATAAATGCCAATGCCGTCCAGGCCGCATCATTTCCTGTGTTTCCCTGCGTCAGAGCCACGATTATAAAATAGATGGCGCTGACCTCCAGCATATGGAACACTGCGTTTAAAAATTTTACCGCCACGGATTTATTGATATTTGCCCGCTCCACGCCGGCAAACCGCCATATTTTTCTGAATGCTTCTATCATGCCACATCACCGTCCTTTGCACCGATATGCGCCTGCCACATGGATTCATAGAGAGGGCAGGTCTTCCTTAATTCCTCATGTTTTCCGGCCGCTTCTATCTTGCCGTCCTTTACTACAACAATTTTATCTGCATCCTTGATGGTGGAAAGCCTGTGGGCAATCACGATCACCGTTTTGTGCCCCAGGGCATCTTCCCGCCCTTGCGGGCTCCCCTTACCCCGTACCAACTGTGCAATCGCTTTCTGGATGACTGCCTCATTTTCAGGGTCGATATACGCGGTGGCCTCATCCAGTATCACGATGGGCGCATCCTTTAGCATTGCCCTCGCTATGGCAATCCTCTGACGTTCACCGCCCGAAAGGTGCGCGCCGCCTCCGCCCACGTTTGTTTCATATCCTTTTTCCAAGGAACGGATAAAGGCATCACATCCTGCGGCCTTTGCCGCCTCTTCCACTTCTTTATCCGTGGCGGACAGCCTGCCCATGCGGATATTTTCCCGGACGCTCTCGTCAAACAGATAATTATCCTGGGATACAAATGCCACATGGTCATAGAGCTGTTCCAGCGGAATCTTCTTTTCATCCACGCCGCCCATGGACACCATACCGTCCTTTACATCCCAAAAACCGGCGATGAGTTTTGCAATGGTGGATTTGCCGGAACCGGAAGGCCCCACCAGCGCTGTCATTCTCCCTGCGGGGATGGAAAGACTCACATCACGCAGGATATTCTTATCTTCATGGTAGCCGAAAGAAACATGGGATAATTCAATATCCTTACCCTTGATACGGACCTCCTTGTCACCATGATGCTGTTCCTCTGCGGAAAGAAGTTCATCCACAGACGCCACCGTTGTACCGACCGTAGCAAGCGTGTCTACAAAGTTCATTGCGGCAATGAGCGGTCCTGCAATGCCAAGGGACAGGATGATGACCATGATAAAGGTTTCCACCGGCAGGCTTCCATTCCTGTACCAGAGCCAGCCCGCCGGCAGGATTGTAACCAGCGAGGCAGGCACGATGGAATAACCCATAGACACTCCGAACTGGCTTTTTTTCATCCAATTGTAGTAATAGGAGGCATTTGCCTTTACCCTGTCTGCGAATTTCGCATAAGATGACTTTCCCTGGTTAAACGCCTTGATGACCTCGATGCCGCCTATGTATTCCACGATAGTCCCGTTCATCTCCTGTGTAGTCTTCACTGCGCCTTCATAATTCTTCGCATAACTCCCCATAACCGACATCATGAATGCCATACCAACCGGGAGCGTCACGATGGACAAAAGCGCACAGCGAGCGTCCAGAACAAACAGGCAGACCACGATAAAAAGCGGCCCCGCAATATTGGCAGTCAGCTCCGGGAACAGATGGGCAAGCGTGGTCTCCATGCCGTCCACCTGGTCCACGATGATCTGCTTCATCTTCCCGCTGGACATATCCATGACCGTCCCAAGGGGCAGCTTCGGCAGTTTTTCCAATATCTTCTTCCGGATGTTCTTCAGAATGGAAAAGGTCGCCTTATGGGACATAGACAATGCCATGTTGTACAAAAGTGTGCGGGCAACGTATCCCACAAGCCCGATTCCGAGCCATGGCAGGTACAGAGAAAGGATCTTTTCCCCCGCCAGTATTTTGATAATGACCTGTGCCGCCGCAAAATATGGCAGCATCCCCAGCACTACAGCAATGAGTGCGCTTATGACCGCTCCGATCAGGCGGCCGTGTTCGCCTTTTCCCCAGCCCCGTATACGGAGCAGCGGATTTTGTTTCTGCATATCAGTTCCTCCTTATTTTAGTTAGTTTTCGCTAACTTATTGGTTTATTTTAAGGCTGCCTGACTGTTGCCAGTTCTGGCAGCCTTAAGAACTTATTTTGTTTCCGCCGTTTCTTCCCCGACGATTGCCAAAAATCCCCCATGATGGTATTTCCCCATCATGGCGACATATTTCTTCGCATCTTCCCTGTCCATCCCATGGCGGACCACTTCGAAGATTCCTTCAAAATAGGCTGTGACCATCATGTGGTAAAATTCCGCAGTCAGCCCGCCCGCAGGTTCCATACGGGAGCCCGTTGCCTCCAGCCACTTCCATGTGTACTCCTCTTCCATGGATACCAGGCGATCCACAAAATCATGAAACTTTGTGCCATGGGAAGAATCCAGCAGAAGACGGAACTCGTCAAAGTGGTCATAAATGTAGTCAACCATACCAAGCATCGCATCAGAAGAATACTTCCCAACCTCCCTGCGCTGTACGTTGCTGTCAAAAGAATGGAATGTCTCCTGTACATCCAGGCATCGGGACATGAATTCTTCTGAAACCGGCTCCACAATGGCGGCAAACAGTCCCTCCTTATCTTTAAAGCGGACATAAATAGAATTGGTGCTTGTTTTCGCTTCCGCAGCAATCGTCCGCAGGGAGGCATCCATATAGCCTTTTTCGAGGAATTCCTTTTTTGCGCATTCCAGTATCCTCTCATACACGCCCTCGATCTGCTTTGCCACCTGTTCACCTTCTCTCTTTAATAACAGTGTTTCATAACGATGTTTCAATTATAATTCAGAAAAACACAGTTGTCAAGAGGGTATCAGTAAAAAAATAGTGAAAGCAAGTCCCTGTCAGAACACAAAAAATAAGACTCACGGATATGGTTTTCACCATCCCGCAAGGTGCACACGGAAAAAGCGGCCTGGTTTCCCAGACCGCCGTGTGGATCATCTATTCTGCATTTTCCCCAAAACGCTATCATCCCATTTTTCCTTACTTCCTATTCATCCGTCTGATATAGCTGCAGATCAGGTCTGCTGCCGCCTCTTCGCCCACCGATGCGTCAATGCACAGTTCATAGCCGTGTGGATTGCCCCACTCCTGCCCGGAAACGCTTTTATAATATGCACCCCTTGCGGCATCCGACCTTGCAATGCTCTTTTTCGCATCCTCCGGGCTGTCCCCATACATCTCCATTACCTTTTTCTCACGGTAGCTTTCCGGGGCATAGATAAAGATACGCACCACATCCGGGTAATTACGCAGTACATAGTCGGCCGAACGCCCTATGATGACGCAGGAGCCTGCGTCCCCAATATGCCGGATTGCCTTTTCCTGCGCCGCTATGGCGCGTTTCACCGGATCGGCTGTGAGGTACAGTTCCCTCATAACGGCATTTTCATCGGAATTGATGCCGGAAATAAATTCCTGCGCCAGCCCGCTTTCCTGGGCGGCGACCGCCACCAGTTCTTTATAATAGCAGGGGATATCCAGTTTTTCCGCCACCATCTGCCCGATCCGTTTTCCGGCGGAGCCATGCTCCCTGGCAATCGTGATGACCGCTCCCTTGCGGGACGGCCGGATTGCTGCCGCAGCAGGCTCCTGCGTTTCCTTCTCCCTGCCTAATTCCTTCCACACCCGTACCATGACTGCCGCCGTAACGAAAATGGCAAGCACATCCGCAGCCGGGGCTGCCCAGAAAATGCCAGTAACGCCCATGAAAACAGGAATCAGAAGGGAAAAAACAATCAGCAGCGCATCCCGCAGGACGGACAACGGTGCGGCTGCCTTTGCCCTGCCGATGGACTGCAGGAAAATGGCGCAGACCTTCTGGACGCAGGTCACGAGGATAAGAGAAAGATAAATCCGAAGGCAGAGTACCGCAAAATCAAAATACACGGGGTCGTCTGCCGAGCCGAACATCCGGATGAACACGCTGGGGACAGCCTCAAACAATACGATGCAGACCAGTCCGACAACTGCCGTCCACTTAACCATCAGCTTCAGCAGTTCCCGTACCCAGCCGTAATTTTTTGCCCCATAGTTATAGCCCACGATTGGCTGTGCACCGGCAGCAATGCCTATGGCGACATTCAGCACGATCTGGAAGAGCTTCATAATGACCACGAATGCCGCCAGCGGGATATCCGCGCCATAAACGGAGCCTGCTCCATACTTCACCAGCAGTATATTGTTGACAACCGTAATGACCACGATGGAAAGCTGTGTCAGGAGGCTTGAAGTCCCCAGAGCCATCACCGGCTTCAGGAGCGCCAGGCTCGGCCTGAAACTGCCGGCGACCACCCAGAAAGTCTTTGGATGCCTTAAATAAGCCGTACAGATCAGGAAGCTGACAAACTGCCCAAGGATGGTAGCCCAAGCCGCACCCTTAATCCCCATGTCAAGAGCAAAGATGGCAACCGGATCGCCGATGATATTGATGACTGCTCCGGTAAGCATGGCAGCCATGGCGTATTTTGGGCTGCCGTCCGCCCTGATGATGGAGGCAAGCGTATTCTGCGTCATAGCGAGGGGCATCATGGCAAAGATAATCACGCCATAGTCGTGAGCCATCTGTATATTTGCATCCGTCGCGCCAATCAGGCGCAGCAGGCCTTCACCCCAAAGATAAGCAATGACAACCACAACTACACCTGAGAGGAACGATCCAATGACTGCACCGCCGACGCTCCTGTGGATGTCCTTTGTTTCCCCACGCCCCAAAGAAACACTCAGTGCGGCAGCTGCGCCGTCACCAAAAAACAGGCTTAAGCCCCACCCCACTACCGTGATCGGGAAGATCACGCCGGTAGCGGCATTGCCCAGATAGCCCACGCCATTGCCCACAAATATCTGGTCTACAATGTTGTAGAGGCATGAAATGATAAGGGAACAGATGCAGGGGATTGCAAACTGCCGCAGCAGCTTCCCCACTCTTTCCGTGCCAAGATAATTACTGTTTTCCATAATGGATTCTCCTTTTCTCCTTTTTTGCGCAAAAAAACAACACCTGCAGCACCCGTACCGTAATCAGATTTACGCGCGGCGCGCCACATGTGTCGTTGATTTGTAAGCGATGAATAATCTAGCGTTTTTACAAGTCCCGAAATCTGTGCGATAATCTCTTTAACTGGAGAAGCATCTCCCCATTTCCCGGTTTTTGTATTCAGGGCATGTTGACTATCACCTGAATCCGTGAACTTCGTTTAAAGTAATACTTTGGCATGCTTCTAAAATTCAATATCTTGATATATATCGGCTAAGATATGGTGCTCACCGAATAGGTGGATAATTATTGCCTTTTTTCCGCTGTCGGTGTATAATGATATCATCATCTTATACACACGGAGGCCAACTAAAATGAGCATGAAAGAACATGTTATGTTTGCATATAACACCATAAAGTATACATTCAGCAATTCCAGGATTACACCCTATGGCGGTCTGCTGATTCCAGGACAGATGTTAAAAGCTGTTGATTTTGACACGAAAATTGACAAATATTCTTCGCCATCCAAGGAATATAAGAACAGTGATGTACTAAAGGCCATGCTTATCGGTATACTCTGTGGGAACGCTGACTTCGAATCCATCCATGAAACCGATGATGACCCTGAGTTTTTCTGCAATGCTTTCCATATGCGCCATATCCCATCGGAGCCAACCATGCGGCAGCGTATGGACGAAATCGGCGCCAGTATGCAGGGTGCGCTGCGTCAGATCAATGTGGATCTGTTCAAAAAGTTTGGCGTGGAACCGTCTGCATTGGAAAATGGCTATATACCAATCGACATCGACGTGAGCCCTTTCCTTGATGAGAAATGCAATAAGGAAGGCATTTCGAGAACTTATAAAAAGAAGGATGGCTATGCGCCTATCTTCGCCTACATTGGGACAGAAGGATACCTTATTGCATGCGAACTACGGGAGGGAAAACAGCACTGCCAGAAAGGGACACCAAACTTTCTGGTCGAAGTATTAAAACTTGCCCGTCAGATTACGGACAAACCACTCTTGATTCGTCTCGACTCCGGAAACGATTCTGCGGATAATATCGGCATTTTCATGGAAGAGTGTTTCCGGGGGGACAGGGTGCATTTCATCATTAAGCGCAACATCCGCAAGGAGAATCCGCAGGAGTGGCTGGACAAAGTAGGCGGTGTATGCACAAATGTAAAGTCTTCACGGGAAGGGAAAAAGGAATACATTGGGCAGACATTCCGGGACGTATCTTATAATGTACCTGATGCCAGTTCAAAATCCGGCCATAGCAGGAAGACCGTTGGAATCCGAACCATTTACGATATAACAGAGCGTGCCTGTGACCATGATGGGCAGTACTATATCAGCCCTAAAATTGACTGTGATATGTACTCCGTCAATGTAGATTTTTCGGACGAAGACATCATAGAGCTTTACCATAAACATGGAGAAATGGAACAGTACCACAGTGAAATCAAGACGGACTTATGTGCAGAGCAGTTTCCATCTGGAAAGTTCGAAACAAACGAACTTGTCCTGGAACTGATCCAGCTGGCCTACAATCTCCTGCGGATGATTGGACAGGCATCACTTAGGATCAGCGATATCCCCATGAAAAGACCCGTAAACCGCCGGAGGCTACGCACGGTAGTTGAACGGATCATCATGACCCCCGGGGTTGTGACAAAGCATGCAAGGCAGGTGAGACTTGATCTGGGGCGGAGTAATCCCTGGAGGAACGCAGCTTCACAAATAAGCAGGATATTCCAAGCTGCAAAATAAACGAAAGATATCCTACATTTTCCTTGCCATTGGAATGGTTCAATGAGCCTTAGTTAAGGTATGGCAATTTTAGAGAAATTTTACCTAAGTGGCTGGATAGTAGTTTGATTCAAAGTGTATGATTATCGAAAACAATATTTTATTGGCATGAAATTGGTACAAAGAGTGCCTCATATTTCTTAATTTACCGATTTCATTTTATTTTTAGGTTAGGTTCACGGATTCAGGATATATTTTTTCACGTAGTGTTTTTTTTACCGTTTTTGATGAGAGATACCCCATATGGCTTGAAAGAAGTGTGCAGGTAAAACGGAACATAACTGCCGCCGCTGCTATAGCCGCCGTAAGGAACCCGCTGTTTTTATCTGCCGTTTTATAGAAAAGAGAAGCAAGCAGGCCTGTCACTGCCGTCATCATTGCAATATTCGCCGCAAGGGAACACCACTGGGCCGCCACGTTGCCCGCTATGTATTTTTTGCTTTCGCTGACTGTCCCGATCAGCCTTTTATTGATCATCATAAATTTACCTCCGCAATCGTCATTTTACAGACAGCGCTTTCTCCATTCCGACCGTCTGTGCCTTTTCCATTGTTTACAGGCGCATCTAACAATCTGCTGCTAATCCGGCCAATCGCTTGAAAAATTCCATCCAAAGTGTTAAGATAACCTTACCAAACTAAATCAGCACACCCTGAAAGGAGGCCGGATATCCGATGAATTACATCCGTCACAAATCTGAAGAATCCATTGAAGATTATCTCGAAACAATCCTCATCCTGAGCAGGCGTCTTCCCGCCGTCCGTTCCATTGACGTGGCAAATGAGATGAATTTCTCAAAACCCAGCGTAAGCGTTGCCATGAAAAACCTGAAAACACACAGGTACATTACCATGTCGGAGGAAGGATATATTCTCCTGACAAATGAGGGGCGGGAACTGGCTGAGAACATCTATGAACGCCATACCCTGCTGACGGACTGGCTGATCCATCTGGGGGTCGATCCACAAATTGCCGCCAGCGATGCCTGCAAAATGGAACATGACATTACACTGGAAAGCTACAAAGCCATGAAAAAATGTATCCTGTCCCTCTTGAAAACTGACAAGCCCGGAAGCAAATAATCACACGCCGCACTGAAAACCGCCATCACTGCCGGAACATCCCGAACAGCCCATTCTTCTCATAAGGCTCACTGATTACAGAAACAACATTATATCCTGTTTTTGCAACCACATTTTTCAGTTCCTGTTCTGGAATCTCTTTTTCCGCAATTATGACTGTCTGCTTCTTTGCATGTGAGCTTGTCACTTTCTTTACCTGAAAGGCATTCCTTACAGCCTCGTTGACATGTGCCTCACACATACCGCAAGCCATCCCTTCGATGCCCACTATTGTTTTCACCATAAAACGCCCTCCTCGCTTTCCCAATTTAGTTAGCAAAAGCTAACTCACATCCTTAAAAAATGCGGCCGCTTTGTGTTAGCAGCCACTAACTCAATTTCAAGTATATATCTTAACCTTTGCCTTTGTCAATAGGATAGCAAATCATTTGCAGATTCCCCAGCGACTTGAACGCCCCTTTCTGCAAGGAAGCCTCCGCCCATAACTTCCGGATGCGGTACCAGGCTTCGCTTTCTGCCGGAGCAAGGGAAACTGTAAGTTCTTTTACTTCAAGAAGCATTGATTCCATCCTCCTTCCCAATGGCGTCACGCAGTCCTTCCCCCAGCAGATTAAAGCCGGCACAGCATATAACCAGACAGATGCCCGGATAAATGATCAGGTTTGGATTCGTATAAATGCTGCCTCTGGCATCATTTAACATAGCACCCCACTCCGCAGTTCCCTGAACCAGTCCGACACCAAGAAAAGCAAAGCTGGATATGGAGATAATGACCGAGGCAATCCCTGTTGTAAAATATACAACGAACTGTGGCAGTACATTTGGGACAAGGTGCCTGAACACAATCCGCATCCCCGATGCACCGGAAATCCGTGCCGCTTCAATATACTCCTTTCCGCATTCTATTTTTGCATAGGAACGGACCATCCTTAAAAACCACGCCAGCATAGATATGCTGATTGCTGTAATGATACAAGCCGTTGGGCTATCAAATGATGTGACCAGCGCCATTGCGATCACTAATACAGGAAAAGCCATCAAAATATCACACAGCAGCCGTATTATCTCACTGAAAATGCCCCCTTTATAACAGGAGTAACAGCCCAAAAACAAGGCGGCAGCCGCTAACGCAAACAGAACCGGAATGGACAGCCCAAGCGAATATCTCGCACCATACATCAGCCTTGATAATTCACATCGTCCCAACTGGTCACATCCGAATGGATATTCCATACACGGTGCCGCATTTTTCATAGCAAGGTTTGTTGTGTTCGGATCATGTGGGGCAAACATGGGAGCGCATGCTGCCACAAGCACAAAAAATGTAATAAGTATAATGCCCGCTGTTATCTGCACTTTTATCTTCATATCCGCTCCCTCCTATATGCCGGGCATATGATTGCTGAAAGGATGTCTGCCACTGTATTAAAAACTACAAATAAAACAGCGCACACCAGGATTGCTCCTGATATCCCGTATATATCCATTCCTTCACAGGATTTCATCAGATAGCTTCCCAGCCCTTCAAGAGAAAAAACGCTTTCTACAAGGACAGACGTTCCAAACAGGGCCGCACAGTATTGGGCAAAGAGCGTGATCGCTGCAGGCAGGGCATTCCTTAATACCTCCCCATATATAATCTGTGTATTTGAAAAACCTCTGGCCTTTGCATATACGACATAATCGCTCTTCAATTCATTCAGTATCGATGCCCTGAGAACCCTTGTTGCGGTACATATAATAGGCACAGCCATTGAAACAGATGGTAATATCAGCGACTTTAAGCTCCCGTCTGCAATCACGTTGAAAACAGGGATTTTAACTGCAAATACAGATAGCAGTATCAGCGCCAGCCAGAAGCTTGGAACGCATATCCCTATGATGCAGAACAGCCTTGCAGCGTTGTCAAAAATCCCCATTTTTCCGGATAACAGAAAACACTGCCACAAGAACCGTGAACAATACAATCCACGCCATTGCCATAATGATCATGGTGCAGGTAACCGGCAGCGCTTCCATAATATTCTGGATGACCGGCCTCCTGTTTGTGATTGCAGTCCCCAAATCACCACTGAACACGCCTTTTATATAGTCAAAATAGCGTTCATGGAATGGTGCATCCAGCCCAAGTTCCGTCCGCACCGCCTGTATCTGCTCCTCGGTTGCAAAAAGGTAGTTTTTCCTCACGATCATTTCCGCCGGATCTGTTCCTGTAAAAACCTGCAGGCAGAAGCTCAAGGTCACAACTCCCCACACCACAATGAAAAAATTCAGCAACCGTTTCAAAAGCCTCCGTCCAAGATTCCCTTTCGTCAACACATTTAATTCACTCGCTTTCTTTTATAGATAAGAATAACGTAAGTTAGCATAAACTAACCTATATCCTTAAAAATAAGCCGCACTGCTGCGGCCTATTTTTAAAGTCATGTTACCACCGATATTATTTATTGTAGCAGAACGAAAAGGGTAATATCTACGACCATTCAGGCAAATTTTTAGCCCAATCAGCTCACCATGATTTGCAGCGGTAGGCAAAAGGGGTCCACCAAATACCGATTTAAAGGCAGCGGAAAACTTGCTCTGGTTTTCGTATCCTGCCGCCTCGGCAACCTCACAGATACTGAGCTGTGGCTCTGAAACCAGCAAATCGGCAGCAGCTTCCATACGCTTCACTTTCATAAAAGTGCCGATAGAACTCCCTGCAATGGAGGTAAAACATCGCTTCATGCTGGACTCTGCAACATGAAACATATCAGACAGTTCTGCAATTGTTGTTTTTGAAAAAGGATTCTCGATAATATACTGATATGCCTTTTGCGTCCCATTATGTCGCCCAGCAAACTAAAGTTCCTATCTCCCGCACAAAAACATCGAATTAAAATCTCATCTTCTTAATACTGTCTATCAGAGCGCGCTGTAGGAAACGGCGCATTTTCCTCTTGACCATTCCTGCCTGTTCCGATATAGTTTTTTTGGAACAAAAAAAAGAGAAAGAACACCAACCTCCTACAGTTTGTTCTTTCTCTCACACCAGCGTGCCTGCCATATACGGGATCATGTCCCACTCGTGAGGCTTTGGCACTACCGACATATACTATGATAAGAGAAAACTCCCTATTTTGCAAGCTGATCCATATAAAAACTTCATCAAAAGCACTATTTGAGTCTTTCATGGTTGGATTCCGCCCCCAGCTGCAGACCTGTCCCTTCTGCGGGGCAGCGGGCAGCTGCAAGATCCATGCCTATTATGACCGTTCCCTGGTGGATTTCATAGATGGCGCCCCTGTCCGACACAGCCTCTGCATCCTTCGCCTCATCTGTACCTGCGGCCATACCCATGCCATCCTCCCGGATTTCATCATCCCCTATTCCGGCTACGGCCTGTTCTTCATCCTCCGTGTCCTGGCAGAGTATTTCCTGCACCTTTCTTCTATAGAGGGACTCTGCCGGCGTTTCTCCATCACCCTTTCCCAACTGCACCGTTTTCTGGAACTCTTCCTGGTGCAGAAGGAAGAATGGCTCGGGGCACTTTCCTCTATGGAAGTCTCTTCCCTCTCCTTCCTGAAGACACTGTTCTCCCAGCCCTCCTATTCTGATTTTGCTTCCGCCTTTGTCCGCCGTTTTGCAAAATCCTTCCTCCAGTCCCATAAAAATCCGGCGTCTTACTGCCAACAGGTGTTCGGTCCCTGAACCGCTTTTCCACGACCACACGACCAGGCATGGTCTCCCTGAGGGAACTCCTTTATAATGGCAGAAAACCATTTAAGGAGGATATTTTTATGGACAACAAACAAAAGAACCTTTCGGACGCTGCCGCCATGGCACAGTTCCGGCTTGCCCTCATCGCACCGGTCATCCATGGCCTTTATCCTGATGCGTCCAGAAATGCCTATTACCAACGCATCACCGAGAACCCGCTCACCCTGCCTGATGGTTCCGCCTTCCGCTACAGCCCCAAGACTATCAGCAAGTGGGTGTCTCTCTACCAGAACGGCGGCATCGATGCACTTATGCCCCGGGAACGCTCCGACAAGGGCGGCACACGGGTCCTGACGGATACAGCCATCGAGGAGATCTACCGGCTTAAGGAAGCTTTCCCAAGGCTTAACTCCACGCAGATCCACCGCCACCTTGTGGAAGAGGCGTTCATCCCTGCCTCTGTCAGCGTGTGTGCTGTCCAGCGTTTTGTAAAGAAACATGACCTGAAATCGGCACGTAACCCGAACATGCGGGACAGGAAGGCTTTTGAAGAGGACGCCTTTGGGAAAATGTGGCAGGCTGATACCTGTTACCTTCCATATATCACAGAAGACGGCCTGCGCAGGCGGGTCTACTGCATCATGATCATCGATGACCATTCCCGGTTCCTGGTGGGCGGCGGGCTCTTCTATAACGACTCAGCTTATAACTTCCAGAAAGTGCTTAAGGATGCTGTGGCTGCACATGGAATCCCTTCTAAGCTCTATGTCGACTATTCCGACAAATGAACTATGCCGATATTTTTGAATAAGACCAGATACATCGGCTTTTTCTTGTGAAATATCGGCATAGTTTTTCTTGGATTTTCTTGAGATTTATGTCACGCTTATCGTATATCAAACTTTATTGCAAAAGAGGAGGTAAGCGATTGATTGACAGATCTAAGCGATACTGCTTATAAAAAGGATGGCGGTTACTGCCACTCCCGATATCTTTATCATGTCCGTTGTATCCGTTTTATAGAATCATTTATTAATAACGGGATTGTAGACTTCAGTATCACACAGCCACTTCCCCCAAAAGAACTTAAGAGCAAAGAGTTCCGGTCATTAAGACTGGCGGTATCACTCTATTTATGGTACTGGTATGCCAGGAACATTATACGCCGACAAGCGTCGGTTCGCATATAACTGGATTACGGAGATTTGTGCAGGCTTATCCAGCGCTGGATGGATATGCAGTCGAAATCCCGGACAGAATTCCACGGAAAAGGGATATCACGCCTTCCTACACAGAAGAAGAACACAAAAAGATTGTCAGATATCTTGTTGAAGGCAAAATTTCTGCCAGAGACAGGGCAATTGCACTGATCGCTTTCCAAACCGGACTGCGTGCGGTTGATATCTGCAGACTGGAGTTAGGGGATATAGACTGGAAACATGACAGCATCAGTATAGATCAGGAAAAAACAGGGAAGCCTTTAACGATACCAATGCGCCCTGCCCTGGGGAATGCATTGATGGCATATCTGCTGGAGGAGCGCCCCGCATCTTCCTCGTCCTACGTCTTTTTACGTGCTGTGGCGCCATTTCGGCCGCTTACAGAACATTCCGGGATTTATAACATCTTACGGAAAATTTTATCTGAAGCAGGTATAGAACCAGATGGGCGGATCAGCGGCACAAGAATGACAAGACACAGCTATGCTTCCAGAATGCTCCGGAACGGAGTACCCTTACCAGTTATTTCAGAAGCTTTGGGGCACAGCAGCCCAGACAGTACCATGAGATATCTGTCAACAGACAGTAAGACCATGGCAATGTGCACCCTTCCTCTTCCGAAAGGAGGCCGGCCATGAATGACAGTTATAAAAGTATGGACAAATACCTAGAAGAGTTTTTGTTATATAAACACAGCCTCGGGTATAGTTATGTTACACACGCTCATTATCTGAAAAAATATGTTTCTTTTAGGAAAAACAATGAGCCTGAAAACATGATGGACAAAGAAAGTGTAGACCAGTATCTGGGTACGCTAAAAGACGCACCCGGCACACTCTACGGAACTGTGTGTGCAATGCGTGAATTCGGCAGATATCTGCGTAAACAGGGGATAGATGCTTATATACTTGCGCCTAAGACTGTCCATCAACTCACACCAGATCCACCGTATTTTTTTACAGCGGAAGAGATCGGACATTTTTTTGCTGCTGCAGATTCTGTCCGGCCCTTTTCCGGTTTTAGGGGGAGGGAATATATTATTCCGGCTATTTTCCGACTCATGTATTGCTGTGGGATCCGATGCAAGGAAGCCCGGATGCTCCGGTGCAAAAACGTTTTTCTTGAAAAAGGCTTTCTTGATATCATGTGGTCAAAAGGACCGAAAAACAGGCGGCTATATATAAGCCAGGAACTTGTTGATTACCTCATCCTGTATGACCGGAAAATTTCCGGCCTTTATCCTGGCAGGGAATACTTCTTTCCTGGTTATCGTGGCAGGTCATATGTTAGCAAGTGCTTTATTGCCAATAACTTTCGCAGATGCTGGGAACAGTCATATCCTGATTTTTCGGGTGTACAGTATCCCAGGGCTATTGACCTCCGGCATCATTTTGCATGGGCAAACATTAACAAGTGGGCTTCGGAAAGATTAGATGTAAATGTAATGCTGCCTTATTTAATGCGGTATATGGGGCATCAAACAGTAAAACAGACCCTGTACTACTTCCACTTTGTTCCGGATTTCTATCCCTCATACAGGGCATTGGCGGAATCATCTGACGATATACTTCCCGAGGTGCCGCAATGAAGAAAAACGTGTTTACAAACAGCAAGGTATTCTGGAATACTGCGCAAACATTTATCCATCATTATCTTCCTGGTATCCGCAAAGTAAGCAGACACACAGTTTCTTCCTATAAAGACGGGCTGAATTCATATATCTCTTACCTGGAAGAAGAGAAAGGGATCAAAAGAAAAAATATATGCTTTAGCCATTTAACCGAAACTTATGTAAAAGAATATCAGGATTGGATCTTAAACATAAAAATGCGGACACCAAAAACATGCAACCTTCGTCTGACTTCGCTGCGGTCATTTCTTGAATATGCGGCAAATGAACATCATGAGTTGATTGCCTTCTATATCAGTATCCGTGATATTAAAAATTCAAAGATTCCTGCAAAACCAATAGAATTCTTTGAGAAAAGCCAGATGAAAGCTATACTGGCAGCTCCGGACATCGGAACGAGGACAGGGAGAAGAAACCAGATGATGCTGGTTTTGATGTACGACAGTGCGGTAAGGATTTCAGAATTGTTGGAGTTAAAATTGGGAGATCTCCATCTTAAAGCAGAGATTCCATACATTACAGTCCATGGGAAAGGGGATAAATACCGGAATGTCCCACTAATGCAAAAAACATGCCGGCATTTGAATCGGTATCTGGAAGAATTCCACGAAGAAACGAACAGTAAGGTACCTCTCTTTTATGCAACGACCTATGGTCAGAAACACCATTTATCTTCTGATACAGCAGAGAAGCTAATCAAAAACTGCTGTTTGGCGGCAGGAAGCAAAGGAATCAAAATGCCTGATTCGTGTCATTGTCATATGATTAGAAAAACAAGGGCAATGGATCTTTATCAATCTGGTCTGCCTTTAGCACATATCCAACAATTACTCGGGCATGAAGAGATATCAACAACATCTGGTTTTTATGCTTTTGCAACATTAGATACTTTGGCAAAGTCTATGGCTAAAACGGAAGGTTGTGATGATTTACCGGAAAAGAAATGGAAAGATCCAAATGTAATTAAAAAGCTCTATAGTCTATAGAAAAACTATGCCGATATTTCACAAGAAAAAGCCGATGTATCTGGTCTTATTCAAAAATATCGGCATAGTTCATTTGTCGGAATAGTCGACACTATGCCGTTATCGGCATAGTGTCGATAACGGTTCCAGCTACTCGAACGGGCAGCTTTCCCTCATCTGCGGCTCCATCGGAACGGTCCTTTTACATACAAAAATCCGGGATGGCGCATCCAAGGCTAAGATAGAACGCCAGTTCCGGACACTCAAGGAAACCTGGCTCTATACCCTGGATCTGGATTCCTTAAGCTCCCTGGCACAGTTCAATGGACTCCTTAAGGATTACATGCGCTCCTATAATACTTCCCTCCATTCCGGCATCGGCACTACACCCCTTTCCCGTTACCAGCAGACCCGCGCTTCCATACGGACACCTGCGTCCAGGGAATGGCTGGAGGAATGTTTCCTGAACCGCATTACAAGGAAAGTGAATAAGGATTCTACCGTCTCCATCGACAAGGTATCCTATGACGTCCCTATGCAGTTTATCTCATCAAAAGTGGAGATCCGCTTCCTCCCGGATGACATGTCCTCCGCCTTCATCCTTTACGAAGGGGTGCATTATCCCATCCGCCCTACGGATAAGAATGAGAACTGCAGGACGAAGCGCAACAATACACCTGGCATCGACTACTCAAAGTTAGGGGGTGGCTGTTGATGTTCCGTTCTTACTATGGATTGTCTTTCAATCCTTTTGACAAACAGATGGCCCGGGAAAAAGACCGTTTCCTTTCCAGGGACATCTCTGAGATGCTCTCCCGGCTGGATTACCTCAAGGATACCAGGGGCATTGGTCTGTTCACGGCACGCCCGGGCATGGGGAAGTCTTTTGGACTCCGCTGTTTTGCAAAGGGGCTCAACCCGAACCTTTACCATATGGAGTACATCTGTCTTTCCACCGTAAGCGTCATGGAGTTCTACCGCCAGCTCTGCTCTGTACTGGGAGTAGAGCCTAGAGGCGGCAAACCCGGGATGTTCCGGGCCATACAGGAGCAGATCCTCTACCTTTACCGGGAAAAGAAGCAGCCCCTTCTTCTGGCCGTTGACGAGGCCCAGTACCTCTCCACAGGCATCCTGGAGGACATTAAGATGCTCATGAACTACGGCTATGACTCCCTGAACTGCTTTACGCTCATCCTGTGCGGGGAACCGCACCTGAACAATACCCTGCGCAAGCCTGTCCACGAAGCCCTGCGCCAGAGGATCACCGTGCATTACAACTTTACCGGGCTCACAGATTCAGAAGTGGCGCAGTATGTACTCCACAAGATCTCCTGTGCGGGAGGCTCTGCCTCCATCATAGAGCAGGCCGCCCTTTCCGCTGTCCACAGCCATTCCCAGGGGAATCCGCGTCTGGTGGATAACCTGATGACAAATGCCCTTACCCTTGGCGCACAGATGGAGAAGAAAGCAATTGACACGGAAGTCATACTTGCCTCCGTCAGCAGCCAGAATCTTGGATAGGGGGTGTTGTTTTTGGAATACAGATGTTTTTTCAGGGATGGTTCCCGCATAGAAACCTGGACAGGGGAGATTATCCTGCTGCGATGGCGGCCTGGATGGTATGAAGCTGAGATGAATGGACGGGGGACATACTTCCACATCCTGGCCGGAGTGCATAAATACGGAAACTACCTGTGCATCCCGAACCATGATGTGGGATGTGAACTATCCGATTTTTCTGATATTTTCTGGAATGAGGGGCGGATCAGCAATCTAATGCGGAAGGTAGATGCCGTAACTGTTGCTGCCGGTTTGGCTTATCTGCCGACTCTGGCTGACAAACAATAAAAAATCCAAATACATCATGTGGCTATGGATCTCATAATGGGATTCATGGCCTTTCGATTTCGAAAGAAAAGCTATACCAACAGCGTGCTGCATTTTCGGCGGTATTATGCATTTGTAGACAGCACTGCGCAGTCAATGCGAAAAAGGTTGGAAAAATAATTTGCCGTTTATGTCTCCCTCAATTCGCCGTCCAACATCCAATAAGAACGGATGGAAATAGAAAAGGAACGTCATTTTAGGCGTTCCATAGTCTATGAAATATTCAATTTTTTTATGTTTCAATACTGATGTGTTTTTGTCATAAGTCGGCATATTGGGGTTAATCTCATATATCAAAGCTCAATCCGTAGTAGTAAATTAGAAGTATTTCAATAGTTCAAAATCCTTGAATATGCCTTAAAATCAATGTTTTTGTTGGATAGTTTAAGAAAATATTGTATATATGATATATCTTCTTTTCATCATTTTTATGTTATAACTATTGACTCAACTACCACCGTCTGAAGACGGTGGGTTGTTGTGGTCTAAAGACCACTTTTTGCGACTGAAAGTCGCTTGCAGGCTAAAGCCTGTTTCATTTGCGACTAAAGTCGCCTAAAAGCTCTACTCTAAGTAGCTATTGTTCCTCGATTTTGAAATTATCTTCTTCTTTTCCCTGATTTTCGATATAGTTTCTTATCATCTCTTCATCTACTTCTCCTACTGTCCCACAGAAATATCCTCTTCCCCACATATGCTGTCCCCAATATCTCTTTCTCAACTCCGGGAACTCATCCTGTAACAACTTTGACGACCTTCCTTTCAGATATTGCATGATCTGACTTGGCGCCAGATTGGTTGGACACGAAAGCAGCATATGCACATGATCCACTCCTATACTGCCTTTCAGTATCTTTATGTTCCGTGCATCACATCCTTGCTGCAGCAGTTCCCGTAGCCTAAAGGCTACATTTTTTCTTAGTATCTTATATCTATACTTCGTTATCCACACAAAATGATACTTAATATCATATACGGTATGACTACTGCTCCTATATTCTGCCATTTCTACAGCACCTCCTACTGCTGTATTTTATCACAATTGCTACTGAAAGGAAATGCCGCTAAAGCTTGACCGCCTAAAAGGCGGTGGATTTAACCTTGCGCTTGGAAATTAAAAGGGTACAAAGAAGGGAAAGACTGGAAGATTCCAAAACAGGCTCTTATCAATTATGTGGCTTCCAAGAGCCATCTGTAATCACACTTTTATTAATCCTCACTTTTCATAATTGAAACTACATATTATAATTTAAAAATTCCAAGGGGCAGAATATCTTCTACCCCTTGGATATTTTCACTATTATCTCCATTGCCTGTTTGCTTCCTTAACAGAAGTTCATATAATACATTTTTTCATTCATCCCAATAATCTAAACTTTCCTGTGTAGTTGTAATGATTCCAAACAGCGTCCTTGCAAAATCCTCACGTTCATCGTAAATTTCCATAACATTTACCTGATTTCCCTCAATGTAATATAAGAAATAATTTTTGTGTGAATAAATGATATAATATTTTTCAAATTCCTTCTCAACGTCATACATCGTCTTTACAGGTATTCCAGTGTTTGAAAAAGCAAGCCTTATTTCAAACCCATTTATAACTTCCAAAAACTGCTTTTTACCTTTCTTTTCTCCACATAATTCTGTCAATTTTACTTTTAATACAGCTAACTTTTCTTGGACTATTGGAGAATAAACAATATCATACATATTATACCCCCAGATTTTCTCTGAGCCGCCTGGAACTAATACCTCCTTCAAGCTGCATTCGTTTCTCTGATTCTATCAAATCAGATTTTATTCTGTCCCACGCTACTTCTTTTTTTCTCCGCTTTGAATATTCTAACACATTGTCAACATAAACCTCAACCATACGATACTCATCATTCGATAAGGTATCTATTTTTTGAGTAAGTTCTGCCGTTATCATATAATTCCTTCTTTCTTAATTTAATCTCTTATCTCTATTACAACTTTCGTCATAGCTCTGGCATTCTAAAAGATATATTTCTCTTCCTATTCTGATTAGAAAATCTGAAATCTGTTCCTCTATCTTCTTGCTTCCATCTGCAGTTTCGTTTTCAGTCAGATACCCCTCTGAAAGTAAAATTTCCACTTTTACATCTTTATAATTCCTGTTAAAAACGTCAATGATAACAGGAACAAACAATCTCTTATCTTCATCTTCATTCTCTTAAATACATTATCATAATCCGGAGACTTTTCTGTATACATTTTCCTTACTAAGTATTATAGCAGAGAACTGTCTAAATTACACTAATGTTTTCTACAATATACTTCTTTCATAACCACATTCTAATTTTCTGTTGCAGTCTTTTCGACGAATTCTGTTCACTGATATGCTGAATCCGTATAGTCCATTTCGTTTTCTACCGTCTTTTTATATACTATATGTAGTATTTTCAAGCTTTATAACCACAATATATTGTATTCTCACAAATATCAATATGCTAGGACACAAAATACTCCACTGCGTTTTCCGGGAATACCTCCTTAAATTCTCCATATAACTGTGCCGCAAGTGTTTTATTATGAGCAATCACAAGCGTTGGTTTATTCAATTGGGCAATCACATTCGCCATCGTAAAGGTCTTCCCAGAACCCGTAACCCCTAGTAAAGTCTGGCATTGGTTGCCTTCCCTGAAGCCTTTGACCAGTGCTTCTATCGCCTGCGGCTGGTCTCCCGTAGGCTGGTATGGGGCATGCAGTTTGAATATATTCTGCTCATTTTTCATGGCCGAACCTCCTTACTATGTTCACTATCAGCCCGAAAATCTCCCTGATTTTCATTAAAATTCACGTCTCAGGGTATTGCAAAGAATAGCACAGAGAAGCCTGTATGGAACGCCTGAATATTCATTTTTTCTTCAGAACATTTGTTCTTTTCCAATTGTACCAAAAGACAACTATAAATACAAGAGGGAAAATAAAAAACTTTTTCCGGCAGGCATGTCCAAAAAAATCCGCAGAATAGATTTTATACCTATCCTGCGGATTCCGACACCTATTTTTCTAAAATTCTTTTGGTGTTAGTCAATAACTGTGTTGGTAACTCTGTTTGGCGGTTTATGCAATCACTTGAACCTCTATATTTATGAATATTTTGGGTTTACCAACATCTATATATAGTGCTATAAATGTTACCAACACACTTGTTGACTAACACCATTCTTTTTTATCTTACAAAAATGCCTTTACAATCTTTTCAGTAAGACTTCCTTATCATTTTCAGATATCTTTATAGCCGACATAGCCTGCTCTGCATTTTCCCTCTCCTCTTCTTTTCCTGTCTTGCTCCGCAAATCTTCCAAATTCCAATATTCTGGTCTTTTCTTCCGCCAGTTCCAGCCCGTATTTGGCAAACCTTTCCTCCAATCTCTGGCGGAACACCTCTGCCTCATACTTTCTCTGAAAACAGCATACAAAATCATCAGCATAACGTATCAGATAACTCTCTCCATTACACTGCCTATTTACAATCACATCAAACCAGTTATCCAGTACATAATGCAGGTATATATTTGCCAGTATTGGACTGGTGCCGTTCCCCTGCGGAGTACCTTTCTCACTGTCCAGATATTTGCCGTCTTCCATGATGGTACTATGTCAAGAAAAAGTACAAGTTAAAAGTGAACTTTTCTTACAACATTCCGTTTTTTTCATCCAGCCAATTTTTCCATCTTATTCAATTTCTGTTCATACACATTCTCATATTCGTTTGGTGATAGATATCCACAATGACTATGGATTCTTACCGTATTATAAAATGTCTCTATGGATTCAAATACCAATTTATAGGCATGTTCATAATTTTTTATTTTAAATCGATTCAGCCATTCTCTTTTGATCAATACATGAAATGATTCAATACAGGCATTATCCCATGGATACGTTTTTTTCGAATAACTTCTCTTCATTCCAACCGTTGCTTCTACATACTCCCTACACACATACTGGATCCCCGGTCTGTATGCAGAATTAATGGTTTCTCCTCATTCCTTCCTATTCTGTCAAGCCCAGCTCTGACGCTTAAAAAAAATTAATAAAAAAACCTCCCATTTTATGGGAAGATGCGCGATAATAGAAGTAACCAAACAACTATTTTTTCGCACCACCATAAAAGAGAGGAGGTTTTACTATGAAGCAAGAATAAAAATCAGAAGAAAAGAGGTTAGGGAACACCTGGAACAGTTGAACCTTGCATGTGAATTAGCCAAGCTAATCCGGCATTTTTTCCCAGATCTTTTACCCCTGTTAAAACAGATTCCAGATCCCAGAAACCAGAGCTATATTACCTATCCTGCTGTGTTACTTCTTATGACCCGTATCCTTTCTTCTCTATTTTACATCAGCAGTATGAGGAAAACAAGTGAAGAATTCAATTCCAGTGAAATGATCAAAAACATCTGGCATCTATCCGGGGAGGAACAGACCGTGGAGGAGCTTCCCTACTGGGAAACCATCAACCGGTATCTGGAAAAAGTAGATCCGGAAAAATTGCAGGACATCTTAAACCGCCTTTGCAGCAGGCTTCTTTGCAGCCGGGCTTTTGAAAATATGCGAATCAGGGGCAAGTACTGGCAGGTGATCATAGATGGAACGCAGCTTTGCAGCAGCCGGAGGGAACTGGATGGGAAAAGCCTGCACCGGACCCATAACAAGGGGACGGAAAAAGAGTATCAGGAGAACTATTATTATGTGCTGGAAGCAAAGCTGGTACTGCATCCGAAAATCCTGATCAGTATTCAGACGGAATTTGTGGATAATGAAGAGGGAAAAGAAATGGAGAAACAGGACTGTGAAAGGAAGGCCTGCTGGCGTTTAATGGAAAAGCTGAAAAAAGCGTTTCCAAGGTTGCCGATCTGCCTGTGCGGGGACAGTCTGTATGCCTGTGAAGGTTTCTTTGAGAGATGCAAAGGAAAAAACTGGCGGTATATCCTGCGGTATAAGGAGGGGAGCATCCCGAGCATTGGGGAAGAATACAGAGAACTGAAAGAAATGGAGAAGAATTACCAGGAGCGCGAAACACAGACTGGGAAGGAATGGTATGATTACGTGACAGATATAGATTATAAAGGACATCAGGTAAATCTGGCAGAGTATGGAGAAAGCGGGGAGCATATCTGCAAAAAGGGCAGGAAAAAGGGAAAAGCAGAAACGATCCGGAAAGAATTCTGGTTTCTCACAGATCTGCCAATCACCAGAAAAAATGTGGCAGGACTGGTGGAGCGCGGAAGGATGAGATGGAGAATCGAGAATGATGGGTTTAACGCGCAGAAAAGGCAGGGATACCATCTGGAACACCAGTACAGCAGGAATTATCAGGCACTGAAAAACCATTATTATCTGATCCAGATTGGGCACATGATCAGCCAGATCATGGAGGCTTGGGAAAAAATATGGAAAAAGGTAAAGCAGAGTAGGGAGCAAAAGCACAGGAGGATACTGGAATCCATGAAAGAGACTCCATTGAGAGAATACAAGGAAGAGATCGCTAAAAAGATACAAATACGGTTGATATAGAGGACCATGTGGAAAGGTGGTGAAGGAGCAGATAACAACAAAAGTTAAAAAAGCAGAATACAGGGATTTTATGGCTTAAATAAGATTGCGTTGATAAAGCAAAATGAGAAAATAAAATCCAATGTACTCTGAGAGTGTAAGTATAAATTTAAGCGTCAGAGCTGTGTCAAGCCTAAATTTATTGATTTTATAGGCTTTGACGATTTTATTTACCTCAAAAACAGAGCCGGGAGTGATGGATATCGTTGTATCATGTACCGAACAGCTGATAAATGGGTATAGTTTTTAAAGCATCCCTTTTGGTTCGCTTTATAAAGGCTATTTTCCCTCTGATCAACTATGATGATGAACCTTCCGTGTCTAACCCTAAAGTAGGATAATATGTACTAAAAACCTCTTTCAATTGGTCATAACACCCTTTGAACCTTAAAAAAGTGCCGATTTTACGCCATTTTTGCTTGATTTTTATTTGAGTGTGTATTATAATAATGATAGATATAAATATACACTCAAATAAAGGAGATTGTTATGCCAGCAAAACCATCAGGTACGATCAAAACATCACGTGTAAATGTTAAGCAGAAGAACGGTGATATCTACGTTATGGAGCGTCAGACCTTGTATGACCCGGTTAAAAAATATAACAAAGTTGTGAGCAGTAAGCTCATCGCTAAAATTCCGAAAGGCGAAAAAATTCAGGTGCCTACACGCCCAAAAAGACCTAATGGGAGCAAACTCCCAATAAAACCACAGAAAGTATCTGCTTCCAGAAAACGTGTTGGAATGATGGATATCATAGGACATATAGGATTTATTTCCGGTATTGATGCAGCTATATATGCATCCACAGATATCGGGACCGCCCAGAAGATCATTTCCCTCGCAAGATATCTTCTGGCAACAAATGGACAAACACTCCCGGGAATACAGACCTGGCAGTATACCCATCCGCTTCCCTATGTGAACGGCATATCAGAGGATGTATACCATGCCCTGTTCCATGACATCGGGCTGGATGAATCGCTGCAGCAAAATTTCTTTCACGAGCGCTGTGCATTGCTTGGGGACCATGGAGCGATTGCTTATGATTCCACCACCATATCGACTTACTCCGGACAGCAGCCGGAAGCACGGTACGGATACAACAAAGCAAAAGACGGACTGAAGACGGTCAAACTGCTTACGCTGTATTCTATTGAAAGCAGACAGCCGATCGCATTTACCAAACAGCCGGGCAACCTGCCTGATGTGTCGTCAATCGAAAACGCATTAAAACAACTTTCTGTCCTTGGCGTGGATCATGCCGAGATCGTAACAGATAACGGTTACTACTCAGAGTCTAACCTTTCTGAGATGCTCCAAAAAGGATTCGGGTTTGTCACGCTGGCAAAAACAAACATCAAATGGATCCGGCCGGAAATAGAAGCACGTATAGAGGAACTTTCTTCTATATACAGTGTATGTCCGTTTGACCCCACAACCCATGGTGTTACAGTTATGTTAATGCATGATTTTGACAAGGTGCGCAAGTATGCCAGCCACAAAAGCGGCGCTGAAAAGGGCGCTGTTGAAAGATTCAAAAGACGGGTGTATCTTCACATTTATTTTAATGCTTCACGGCAGGCGGAAGACCGGATTGAATTTGAAACAGACCTTATGGAATTAAAGTCAATGATAGAAGACGGCATACCTGTAGATGAGCTTTCCAGGAGTGCGCAGGAGAAGGTAAAAAAGTATATGTCGATAAGCACCTGGGGAAAGAAGACGACCGTTCGTTTTAAGGACAAGGAATGTCAGGAGGCATACAAATATCATGGCTATTTCACCCTGGTCTCCAACCGGGAGAAAGACTGTTTTGAATGCTTAAGGATCTACCGGAAAAGGGAGACCATCGAAGCTTGTTTTGAAGCGGAAAAGCAACATGCGGATGGAAGCCGTATCCGTGTTTGGAGTCCAGATACTTTGCGGGGCAGAATGTTTGTACAATTCGTATCGCTGTGTTATTACGAGTATTTCAGTGATCAGCTACGTAAGATTAAGCCTACTCTGGGCAAACAGAATAAGGATGGTATCAGAACAAAAGAGACGGTTGACCTTGAAGAGAAACTGTTAAGATGGATGGAGAATACGCCGGTTTATCTTCAGCTGCAATGGTTTGACACTGTGGAAGAGGTAAAGGTATCGTCCGAACTGCGTAACAAACGATGGAACACAGAGATTACCGCGCGGGATGCTCTATATCTTGAGAAATTGGGGATGTCTATGCACTAAGTTTTTTAGTGCATATTATACGACTTTTGGGGTTTTATTGGGAGTTTGCTCCCATTAGGTCTTTTTGGGCGTGTAGGCACCTGAATTTTTTCGCCTTTCGGAATTTTAGCGATGAGCTTACTGCTCACAACTTTGTTATATTTTTTAACCGGGTCATACAAGGTCTGACGCTCCATAACGTAGATATCACCGTTCTTCTGCTTAACATTTACACGTGATGTTTTGATCGTACCTGATGGTTTTGCTGGCATAACAATCTCCTTTATTTGAGTGTATATTTATATCTATCATTATTATAATACACACTCAAATAAAAATCAAGCAAAAATGGCGTAAAATCGGCACTTTTTTAAGGTTCAAAGGGTGTTATGACCAATTGAAAAAGGTTTTTAGTACGTATTATCCTACTTTAGGGATAAAACCACAGAAAGTATCTGCTTCCAGAAAACGTGTTGGAATGATGGATATCATAGGACATATAGGATTTATTTCCGGTATTGATGCAGCTATATATGCATCCACAGATATCGGGACCGCCCAGAAGATCATTTCCCTCGCAAGATATCTTCTGGCAACAAATGGACAAACACTCCCGGGAATACAGACCTGGCAGTATACCCATCCGCTTCCCTATGTGAACGGCATATCAGAGGATGTATACCATGCCCTGTTCCATGACATCGGGCTGGATGAATCGCTGCAGCAAAATTTCTTTCACGAGCGCTGTGCATTGCTTGGGGACCATGGAGCGATTGCTTATGATTCCACCACCATATCGACTTACTCCGGACAGCAGCCGGAAGCACGGTACGGATACAACAAAGCAAAAGACGGACTGAAGACGGTCAAACTGCTTACGCTGTATTCTATTGAAAGCAGACAGCCGATCGCATTTACCAAACAGCCGGGCAACCTGCCTGATGTGTCGTCAATCGAAAACGCATTAAAACAACTTTCTGTCCTTGGCGTGGATCATGCCGAGATCGTAACAGATAACGGTTACTACTCAGAGTCTAACCTTTCTGAGATGCTCCAAAAAGGATTCGGGTTTGTCACGCTGGCAAAAACAAACATCAAATGGATCCGGCCGGAAATAGAAGCACGTATAGAGGAACTTTCTTCTATATACAGTGTATGTCCGTTTGACCCCACAACCCATGGTGTTACAGTTATGTTAATGCATGATTTTGACAAGGTGCGCAAGTATGCCAGCCACAAAAGCGGCGCTGAAAAGGGCGCTGTTGAAAGATTCAAAAGACGGATGTATCTTCACATTTATTTTAATGCTTCACGGCAGGCGGAAGACCGGATTGAATTTGAAACAGACCTTATGGAATTAAAGTCAATGATAGAAGACGGCATACCTGTAGATGAGCTTTCCAGGAGTGCGCAGGAGAAGGTAAAAAAGTATATGTCGATAAGCACCTGGGGAAAGAAGACGACCGTTCGTTTTAAGGACAAGGAATGTCAGGAGGCATACAAATATCATGGCTATTTCACCCTGGTCTCCAACCGGGAGAAAGACTGTTTTGAATGCTTAAGGATCTACCGGAAAAGGGAGACCATCGAAGCTTGTTTTGAAGCGGAAAAGCAACATGCGGATGGAAGCCGTATCCGTGTTTGGAGTCCAGATACTTTGCGGGGCAGAATGTTTGTACAATTCGTATCGCTGTGTTATTACGAGTATTTCAGTGATCAGCTACGTAAGATTAAGCCTACTCTGGGCAAACAGAATAAGGATGGTATCAGAACAAAAGAGACGGTTGACCTTGAAGAGAAACTGTTAAGATGGATGGAGAATACGCCGGTTTATCTTCAGCTGCAATGGTTTGACACTGTGGAAGAGGTAAAGGTATCGTCCGAACTGCGTAACAAACGATGGAACACAGAGATTACCGCGCGGGATGCTCTATATCTTGAGAAATTGGGGATGTCTATGCACTAAGTTTTTTAGTGCATATTATACGACTTTTGGGATACTTATATTTATTTTATCTGTTTTCTGCCAGCATGACCCTGCACCGCTTTTTATAGCAGGCAATCCCGTACTTCAGGATCTTCTCTACCCCATCGTCTTCAAGATCATCCTCATATTTGGTATATTCGATCTGCTTTAATGCCTCCTTACAAGCTCCCTCCAGATCTCCGTCATGGGCATATTTCACTTCTATGATGATCCCCATATCTCCGGTATCTGGCTCTGCAAGGATATCCGCATAGCCCTCTCCCATTTCCCGGTTGGAAGAAAGTCCCCATCGTGTCTTCACTCCTAAGATTCCAAGCAACACTCCATGGTAAAAGTTTTCTTTCATCTCTGTCCTTACGGCCGTATCCCGGATACTGATGGTCTTCCTTAAATATTCTGTGAAAATCTTCTCCACATTTTCTACGTCCTCATTCTGCAAAGCGTCACAGAAACGGTTCAGCATCTCCCCGTCTTCCCGGACATTCTCCTTAAAAAATTCCATGATCTGCGTTTCAAAAATATCCAGTATTTCCAGATTGGGGATCGCCAGTTTCATCTGCCTGCCTTCTGCCTTCCCACGCTGGGTCAGATACCCGGTGGTAAAAAGAAGGCTCCAGCTATTGTATTCCTGATGGATCTCCTTTGTAATGACTTCCCCTGCCACCAGACGCTCAATCTCCCGTTTGGTCGTCGCATTGGCCAACTCCTGAATGTCATGCTCACCGAAACATAAGGATAATTAAATGAATTTTTTGTAAAGTCTATTCCATCAGGAAAGTTATTGCAGTATAATGGAACCATTGACAAATTGGAGTTTGGGAGGTATTCATTTTGAAAAAAATCGGTACTACAATTTTAAAATCCATAGGCTTTTTTCTGGGATGGGCGATATTGGTTTCTATATTGCCGTTATCATCTTCAAAGGAACAAGCTATATGGAGATTATGGGCAGAAATTACACCTCTATTGGCAGTAGCAGCTTTTACTCTCATCTTTTGGCTTGCTGAAAAGAAAAATGTAAAGTTACATTTATTCGATAATCCAGTAAAGGGAATGGTATTGGGAGTAATCGCAGGGATTGTATGGTTAGCTATCCCTGTTTGGGTAATGTATGTAGCAAAAATTATCCATGTTGACGGAACTAACTTAATTAACCTATTCCCTGTTTGGGTGCTGGCAGTATTTCTAAATACCATTATGCAGGAACTTCTTGTTCGTGGTTATTTGTATCAAATGCTTAAGCAAAAGCACAATATAATTGTTGCTGCGATTGTGACAACAATACTTTTTACAGCATTGCATGGAGGGGCATTTGAAGCAGGTATTATTCCCGTTTTAAATGTACTTACTATGAGTTTGCTTATGATAGTAGTCCTTGAATATAGTGGCTCTATTATAGCACCAATTATTATGCACTTTTTATGGAATGGAATTGGTGCATTAGTTTTAGGCGGCGTGTCACTTGCTGATGACTATCCAAATCTGTTTGTTACGACTTTCACCGGAAGCGATATTTTGTCCGGCGGAATTTGCAAAATTGAAGGAAGCATTATTGTTTTAATTGTCAACGTGATTTTGATTGCATTTTTTATATTTATACAAAAGAAAAAAATATAAGCATAGATTCCGGTTTATCGAGCTACGCTCCCGACTAAATACTACCAGCACAAAACCGCTGCTACATGGAAACATCAACAGTCGAGGCAGTTTGTGTGCTGTAAGTTAAAGAAAGTCCGCTGTACTGTTGTGCGTATTCTGTGCGGAAACAATCAGATGTCAGAATATAAAACTGTTTTCCTGCGTTTTGTTTTGGATAATACCGCAAACAGTAAATGTGTTTTCTTTCAATTCGTTTGTCAAGGTGTCTACATATTCAAAGGAAGTACCTCCGTGTTGCTTTGCGGTAGGTTTCCATCAATCAGTTCAAAGCCCATATAGGACATTAACGGATCATCCATGTATGCCAGATTTCTGATTACTTATCGAATCTTGAAAATGCTTTTATGTCGATATCTCACGACCAGATGTGGCATTTCCAACAAACACGCCATGCAGCTGATCGGAACATTAAGCGGCGGCGAACAAGCAAAAGTAAAAATGTGTTTGCTGACGCTAAAGCCATGTAATTTTCTAATACTGGACGAGCCAACAAACCATTTAGATGTGCAGGCGAAAAACTCCTTAAAAACAGCACTAGAAGAATTTCCCGGTACAGTGTTACTTGTTTCGCATGAAGAAAATTATTACCGGGAGTGGACGCAAAAAGTAATTAACATAGAAAACGGTAATCGATATCATAAACTCCGTTTTTCTTAACGAAACCGCCGCCATATGCCAGCAGTACCTTTCCGCCATATTTCCCTGACAAGCAGGAAAGGTACTCTTTCACACATCCTTTTCCAAAATAAAATTACTCATTGTTCTCATTTTGTTTGCCATCTTATACCCAGCGGTTATATCTCTTTTTCTGCCCCTGACCCGGATAAGCATACCCGCCTAGAGAACTATTCCAATTCCCGGATAATTTTACGGATCTTCAGGATCATGGAAGGCGCGACAGAGAGTTCGTCTAATCCCATCCGGACGAACTCTTCCGTGAGCTCCGGATCTGCTCCTAGTTCGCCGCAGATTCCAGCCCATTTGCCGTGCTTATGCGCATTGTCTACAACCATCTTGATCATCCTCAGGATCGCCTTATGATGTGGGTTATAGAAACCGTCCAACTTTTCATTCTGTCTGTCGACAGCCAACGTATACTGTGTCAGATCATTGGTGCCGATACTGAAGAAATCCACCATCTCTGCCAGCTCATCACTGATCATCACTGCTGCCGGAGTCTCGATCATGATTCCTTGCTCCGGGTACCTATATGGAACCTTTGCCGTATCCAGTTCATCCTGCACTCCTTTTATAATCTTAAAGATCTGCTCTACCTCTTCGGTTGCGGTAATCATCGGATACATGATTGATATATTTCCAAACATCGCCGCTCGCAGCAAGGCCCGAAGCTGCGTCTTGAATATGTCCGGCTGCTTCAGGCAGATACGGATTGCACGGTAACCCATGGCAGGATTATCTTCTTTCTCCAGATTCAGATAATCCGCCTGCTTATCGGCCCCGATATCTAATGTACGGATAATTACCTTCTTCCCCGCCATCATCTGCGCTGCCTGCTTATATGCCTGAAACTGTTCTTCCTCCGTAGGAAGCTTCTCCCTGCCAAGGTAAAGGAATTCGCTGCGGAACAATCCGATCCCGCCGGCATCATTCTCAAGTACATAACCAATATCACTTACACTTCCAATATTCGCATATAAATTAATCTTCCTGCCGCCAAGGGTGATGTTCTCTTTTCCCTTTAATTCTTCCAGAAGCCGAAGCTTCTCCCGCTCCTCTTCCATCTGCCTCTTAGCTTCTTCACACAACGCTTCGTCCGGTTCAAAGGTGACGGTTCCTGCAAATCCATCCACTACCGCCGTCATTCCTGTACGGATCCTGTCAAGATCCATCGGTACGCCGATCAACGCCGGAATATTCATCATACGCGCAAGGATTGCCGTGTGTGAATTAGCGGAGCCGTGCACTGTTACAAATGCAAGGATCTTCTCTTTATCCATCTGGACCGTCTCGCTGGGGCTCAAATCATCTGCTATAATGATTACCGGCTCTTCGGAGTATGGGCCTGTCTCCTTTCGCCCTTCCAGAATCCGAATCAGGCGGTTGGAGATATCCTTAATGTCAGCCGCCCTCGCCTTAATATAATCATCATCCATGGCCGCAAACATCTCTGAAAAATTGTCTCCTGTCATGGCTATGGCATATTCTGCATTCACCATCTCTGTCTGTATCATATTATGAATAGAGTCCAGGAAATCTTCGTCCTCCAGCATCATCTGATGAACTTCAAAGATCGCGGCATTGGTTTCTCCCACTTCCTTTAACGCCTTGTCATACAAGATCTGCAATTGCTCCTTTGCCTTGATCCCTGCAAGACGTACTCTCTCAACCTCAGCTTTCACATCATCAATTTTCCTGTGTTTTACAGGAGTGTCCTGATTGCCTAATACGGCTGTCTTTCCCAGTACGATCCCCTTATATACAGATTTCCCTGAAAACTGCATCATATTCTTTCGCGCCTCCTAGTATGTATAGAGTATACGGTTAAAAGTTATTCTCAAAGAATTCTCTCATTGCATCATATGCAATGACCTCATCTTCTCTGGTAATCTCAGCTTCTACCGTCTGTCCGCATTTTACTCCTAATCCCATAACAGCCATAAGCTTTGCTGCTTCCGCTGATTCGCCGTCCTTCGAGATCATAATCTTGCTTAAATACTTCTTTGACCAGTATTCCCGCCGGCCTTGCGTGAATTCCCGCTTCATCCTTCACCACATAACTGAACTTTTTCATTGTGTTATACCTTTCCTTTCTTTGCTAAAGGGTTTTCATATATCATACCATTCGCTTCGCTGAAAGTATATTAAAAAAGCAATGTACTGTGCATAAATTGCATAGCAAAAGAATATGCACATTCTCCGAAGGAAAGTTCTGTTCCGGCGCATTCCCGCAGCGCCAGCATCGTCTCATCAAAAATTCCATTTTTTCATTTCTCTGTAAGTTTTGGCAATGCCGAAGATATTGCCCTGCGAAATAATGTTGTTGTTTTCCCGGCGATATCGTATAATATTACTATTATTAGGAAAATTAATCTTGATGTTTAGAAGGAGCTGCGTATTATGAAAACAAATCACATCTCACTTTTCCCAAACGAGCATTTTCTGGATATCCGCCCCTATCAATATGGGTGGGAAGAATGTCAGCCTCTCCATTCTTTTGGTCCCTTTGTGCGCAACCACTATTTGCTCCACTACATCATCAGCGGACAGGGAATGTTGTTCTCACACACCACCACCGGTGAAATACATGAATATAACCTGGAGGCAGACCAGGCATTTCTGATCTGTCCCGGACAGGTTAATATGTATACCGCCGATGAAAAGAATCCCTGGAAATATGTATGGATTGAATTTGACGGAATCCGTGCGGAAGAATGTCTGCTCTAGGCAGGTCTGGAGTGGGATCATCCCATCTATCTTCCGCAAAGTATAGAAAAGGGGGAGCTTCTTCGGGATCGGATGTTATACTTTTATGAGAATTCTGCCAAATCACCCATCCATCTGGTAGGACAGTTATATCTGTTTCTGGATGAACTGATTGAATTTTCATCTACCCGGCAGAATATTGCAGAAAAAGCTCAAAAGGATTTTTACATCAATGAGGCCGTAGCCTATATTCAGCAAAACTGCGGACGTGAACTGACAATTGACGAGGTTGCCGGCTTCTGCAAACTAAACCGTAACTATTTCAGCCGAAAATTCAAAAAAGTAATGGGCTGTTCTCCCCAGGAATTCTTGATCCGTCAGCGCCTGACGAACGCAACAGAGTTAATGCGTCTCACCGATCTGCCCATTAAGACGATAGCAGCTCAGTGTGGTTACCCTAATCAACTCTATTTTTCTCAGGCTTTCAAGAAATGCTATGGTCTGTCGCCTCAGGAATGGAGAAAACAAAATTGTACTCCTTTTGATTATCCGGCCGCTCTCAAATAAATCTGAAGCGCCGGGTAATCCCCCTGTACCGAAGGAAGCGGATAACCGGCGTTCATCAGAGCCTTGCCGCTGTAAAAAGAATCTGTTCCGTCAACCTGGTATTGCAGCGCAGGATCCAGTCCTTTCAGCCGCAGAGTGCAAAAAAGCGGCGCAGTGCCGGCGCAGCCAAACACCACATTGACCAGAGCCTCGCGCTGATCAGGGGATACCTGCTCCCAGGCTGTGTAAACGCTGTCCTGATATGGGCTGCTAAGCCGGTAGTAATCTCCATAATGCAGCAAATCATAATGTATTTTATAATTCTTCACTTGTCGGCGAATCTCGTTTTTTTCTTCCATAGTGCACCTGCCCAGATCCATCTCATAACCAAAAGCCCCGCTCATTGCCGTAATTCCCCGGGTATTCAGCGGAGTGACGCGCCCATTCTGCTCGTTGGGAACAGCAGAGACGTGAGCCCCCACGGTACAGGCCGGATAGCAGAATGATGTTCCATACTGAATACGAAGACGGTCAATCGCATCGGTATCATCACTGCACCAGATTTGAGGCGTATAATAGAGCATACCGCCGTCGAACCGTCCTCCACCTCCGCAGCAGCCTTCAATAAGGATATGCGGATAATCATGGCGCAGGCGCTCTAACAGATCATAAACTCCCAGGACATACCGGTGATAAACTTCCCCCTGACGCCGGGCAGACAGACCTGCAGACCACACATCCGTAAGACTGCGGTTCATGTCCCACTTAAGATAAGAGATGTCGGCGCCGGATAGTATCGCTTTCATCTGCTCATAGATATAATCCCGGACATCCTTGCGGGAAAAGTCCAGCACCAGCTGCCCTCTGCCCCTGGAAGGGGCGCGTCCCGGAACGTGCAGCACCCAGTCCGGATGAGCTCGATAGAGGTGACTGTCTTCATTGACCATCTCCGGTTCCATCCAGATACCGAACTTCATTCCCAGATCCTTAATGTGCAAAGCCAAATCCTCCAACCCTCCGGGCAGCTTTTCCAAATTCACCTGCCAGTCGCCCAGACCACTGTTGTCATCATTCCTGGAGCCAAACCAACCGTCGTCCATGACAAACAGCCCTATCCCAAGAGCAGCGGCCTCCCTGGCAATATCGATCAGCCTGTCGGCATTGAAATCAAAATAAGTAGCCTCCCAGTTGTTCACCAAAACCGGCTTTTGCCTGCCATGATAAGGATCCCGCAGGAGATGTTCCCGGACAGCCCTATGATACTGACGGCTCATTTGTCCAAAGCCATCAGGCGAACAGACCATTGCCGCCTCCGGAGCAGTAAATGCCTGCCCCGGTTCCAGCGTCCAGCAGAAATGATAAGGATGAATCCCCATGACCAGACGGCTGTTCTCAAATTGACTGCACTCCACAGCCGCTTCAAAGTTGCCGCTGTACAGAAGCATAGCGCCGTAACACATCCCCTTGTCTTCATCAGCATCATGATCGCAGAGAATTACGAAGGGATTGTGCTGATGGCTGGATATCCCGCGCACACTGCCCACACTGAGTATCCCGGGACGCAATGGTCCCCGGTCCGGACACCGCTCCATCAGATGGCGTGCGTTGAAGGTAAGCAGATCCATATCATCCCGGAGAAAATCCAGGCAGAGAGAAGCGCATTGATATAGACGAATCTCATCTGTTCCCTGATTGACTACCCGGACGGCACGGGTAATAAGGTCATAATTCTCAAAAATACTGTAATACAATTCTGTCTCCACCTGAGCAGCAGCATCCTTCAATACAATGACCAGTGTTTCCACCTCATCTTCCGACCCATAAAAACCAGGCAAACCCTCCGAAGGGCATTTCCCCTTTTCCAAACGAAAGCCTTTATAGCGCAGATCTACCGTATGGCTGCCGTTTTTTAGTTCCAGTTCAACAGAGGGCAATCGGAAATCGCCTACGCCGCAGGTGGAATATTCCTGCGGCATGACATCCAATGAATAGTTCCGGTTACTCCCCGCCTCGTTGGGATTGGGTGTAAAGCTGCGATCATTGCACTGAATCAAAACAGACAAGTCACAGCCATCAATCCTTGAGCCATAGTAAGTATGCAGAAGTACATTGTATTGGTCTGCCTTCATCTGGTATGTAGTATTTAGAGTATGCAGCGTAAAAATTCTGTTTTCACGGTCAAGTACAATCATAGAGATACCCCCTTGTAAGTGATTTAGATAAAAAGTCCCGACAGCTTATGCCGGGACTGTCTTTAAGCCTATTTTCCGCCGGTACCGGCGATTCCTTCCACAAACTGACGCTGGAAGATCAGGTACAGCACTACCATCGGCAGCATAGCCAACAGAGAACCTACCATCAGCACCGGGAAGTTGGTAGTAAACTGACCGCGCAGAGTCGAAAGACCGGATGACAGCGTCATCATCTTCAGATCTGAATTAACAACCAACGGCCACATCAGATCGCCGTAAGCGAAAACAGCGGTAAATATAGTGAGCGCCGCCACGGAAGTTCCTGTCAAAGGAAACATGATCTTGTAGAAAGTCTGCCACTGATTACAACCATCAAGATAAGCAGCCTCTCCCACCTCGTCCGGGATACTCATGTATGTCTGGCGCAGGAAAAATACACCAAAGGCGCTGACTAATCCTGGGAAAACCAGGGCAAAAACCGTATTGGCCATCCCCATCTTGGCAACCATCTGATACTGGGGGATAATAAAAATCTGGCTTGGCAAAGACATCTGAACCAGTACAATGCCAAAAAGCAGCTTCTTGCCTCTAAATTTCAGCTTGGCAAATGCATACCCCGCCATGGAACTGAATAAAACGGCGCAGACCACACGGAAGAATACCATCAGTATCGTATTCAGGTACAGATTGCCAAAAGGCAGACTGGCAATAGCCTCTTTAAAATTATCCAGATTAACCTGTTTCGGCAAAATATCCGGCGGAATCTGCATACTCTCAGGAACCGTCTTGAAACTGGTAAGGATCATCCACACAAACGGAAAGATCATAATGACCGCGCCTAAAATCAGGTAAAAATAGGTAAGCAGTTTGGTGATCATATAGGAGCGTCTCAAAGAATTTTTCATTATAATACCTCCTTAAACGTCATATGTAACCCACTTCTTCTGCCCCTGGAATAGAACAAGAGTCACAAGAAGGATCAGACTAACCGTCCAGATAACAATGGCGGAACCATAACCACGGTCTCCTGCCACGAAAGAGGACCGATAAAACAGATACATCAGGCTCTGCATATCTGTCAGCGCCGGATTCGTCTCATCTGCCATCATGTAAATGAGGTCATAGATTTTCATGGATGCCATCAAACGCATGATCAGAACAGAGAACAGGGTTGGCGACACCATAGGCAGGGTGATTGTGAAAAACTGACGAATCTTACCCGCACCGTCCAGACCGCTGGCTTCATAAAGCGTACCTGGAATATTCTGCAATCCGGCCAGCAAAAGAACTGCATCATAACCTATACTGCTCCAGACAGATACTATGGCGACAGCCAGTACAGCCGTCTTCGGATCGGTGATCCATTGGATTTTGCCGCCAATCATCTGGTTTAAAATACCATACTCCGTATTGAAGATCCACCGCCATACCATGGCTATAGCCGCCGGAGCACAGACCAACGGCAGGAAAAAAATGGTTCGGAAACCGCCTTTGAATCTCACACGCGCATTGAGTAGTAAAGCAACCAACAAAGCCAGCGCTATACCCACAGGTACAGTCAAAATACAAAAGTAAACCGTATTCCAAGTGGCTTTCCAAAATTCCGTATTCCCAAACATGTCTTTATAGTTCTGCACACCGATAAAACTATAATGTCCAAAGCCCAGATGCTCGCAAAAGCTGGAATACAGAGTTTGCACGAAGGGCCAGAGATTCAAAACGACCAGACCAATGATCGTAGGCGCCACCATAAACCAGCCCCATCTCTCCTCCCGTCTTGCAGCGACAGATAATTTCTTATTCACGAAACTCCCTCCTCTCTCAGTCTTTCGCCAATTTCTTGGCGGTTTCCGTGTTGACGATGTTTTCCATGTTCTCTAACCCTGTCATAAGCTCCTGCTTGCCGGCATAGACATCCGTCAATTCATCCAGTACCAGGCTCTTCCACTTAGGACTGGCAGAGTTATAGATTGCCTGCACCGCATAATCAAACTGTTCAAAGATGACATCCAGATTCAGCTTTTCATCATAAGAGTCAAACGCGGCGCGCCAGGATTCCTCACAACCGATATAAGCAGGAATTGCAGCGCCGTTTTCTCCCTGGATACGCTGAGCCTCTTCCGTGCCGAAAAATTTAATTACATCCAGTGCAATATCGCGCTTTTTGCCGTGAGCGGCAGTCGAATAGCACAAACCATTGGACATGGTGGCTCGCCCATCCTGATCCAGGCTTTCACTGTCCTCGACAGGATCCGCACACTTGGGAAGCTTTGCCAGATCCCACTTGCCCCGCATCTCGGGATAATTCTCCATCAACTGCGGCAAATTCCAGTTACCCTCCAGATACATGGCTCCCTCTTCAGAAAAGAAAGCAGTTCCGGGCGCAGTTTCGGCAAAATATGTCTGGTCAGGACACCAGTCCTCCTTTTGCATATTCACATAAAACTCTATGCCCTTAACAGTACCGGGATTGGTGTAGCCAGCCTTGGTACGGTCGGCGGTAAGAATGTGCCCGCCAGCCTGATAGGCAAAACACCAGTAACCCAACTGGTCGTCATTATAAGCCATGAAACCGTATTTACCGGTTTTATCGTGAATTTTTCTGGAAGCATCCGTCAAATCCTCCCAGGTCCAGTCATCTGTTGGATAAGGAACATCAGCGGCGTCAAACATTTCCTTGTTATACACCAGAAGACCGTTATCTTTGTCCTTGGGTACGCCGTAGAGCCGGCCATCGCTGCCGCTGGCGTTGCTGCGGGAAATCTCGGAAAAATGTTCCTCATAATAATTCGGATCCACATCATCATAAAGGTCTGTCACATCGGCTAACATGCCGAAATCGGCATAATAAAGCAACTGATTCGTGTGCATCCAGAAAATGTCCGGCATGGTATTACTCTCGGCAGAAGCCTCCAGCTTCGTCCAATACTCACTCCAGCTTGTAGCCTGTACATCAATCACTACATCAGGATGTTTGGCAGTATACGCATCACAAATAGCCTGCATCCCGGGACGCTGATAGACGTCCCATATTTGGAAAGTGAGATGAGTCTTTTTATCTGCTGAACTGCTGCACCCTATAAGCGACAGCAACAGGATCAATACCAAAATTACTGCTGTCATACGGGATAATTTTCTCATAACTCCACTCCTTTTCATAATATTTCATTTAATAGTTTGAATACATAGCTGAAGCAAGAAAAATCAGCCCGGGCCTGTCTTTTCTTGCACAACCACTCAAGCTGATTAAAATTATAATGAAAGGATATTCGCCTGTAAATGAGACGATGTATCCAACATATATTATGATTTAACAAAAATCACATTATTATATAAATATATTATATTTTATGATATTTCCGGGAGAATTGTGATTTTCAACAAAATGAAAAATTTATCAAAAACTTCGGCTTGACAATAACAGCTATATTAGCCTATAATCGCTCTTTGAATCGGGTCACATGAGTGACAGTGGAACCTGCCGTGATAATTTTAAGCAGAAAGCGGAATTAAACAGGATTTTTGCGAGGTAAAGGTAATGACAGAAATCAGATATGTAAAATCAGAAGATAAAGAATTTTGGTATGGTCTTGATAAACACTTGCCGGAACGAGAATTTATTAATAAGGTCGGCAATAAAAGAGGCTATATTTTATTAGATGACAATAAACCAATCGGATTGTTAAGATATAATCTTTTCTGGGACAATACGCCGTTTTGTACAATGTTATTTATTGATCGCAATTATCAAAGAAAAGGTTATGGGAAGAAACTTATGGAACATTGGGAAAATGATATGAAATTACAAGGATATGGTATGCTGTTAACATCAACTCAGGTTGACGAAGAGGCACAACATTTCTACAGGAAATTGGGATATAAAGATTGCGGCGGTTTTATCATAGATGTTCCAGAATATGAACAACCAATGGAAATGTTTTTGATTAAGGGCATTTAAGTAAATTCCCTATTGAACAAAATCGCTGCAAATGACCTGCCAAGGCTGCGGTGCAGCAATTTTGTTCATACGTTGATAAAAGAGCCAGACACAGAGCCCTGTTCAAATAGTCGTTAAAAGACTTCATAATCCGGAAATTCTTTCTCATATCCTGCAGGAACATTTTTTAATGCCGCTCCCCACAATCCTCCTCATTTTCCCATACGCAATTCTGTACACGACATACAGAACCCCTGCAATGAAGATCATAAGCAGCACTTCCAGCAACAGCATATTTACCTCGAAAGCCTGCAGCCTCATATCATTAAAATAAGTCAGAAACAAGGAGAATAACCCTACCACCGTACAGCCTGCAGCCACAGGGTATGCAAAGATCTTGCGAAGCTGTACTTTGATCACTTTCTCTTCATAGGCATCATCCGTTCCAAGCCTCCTCAGATCTTCGAAGAGCTGCCGGTTATCCATGGCAATGGTAATGCTTCTTATATAACTCATAATTCCCGCCGCGGTCAGAGATATCACGGAAATATAGATACTGAGCAGTACGAACACGGCAACCATTTCCATGGCATTCGCCTGTAAAAAAACCTTGGAAAACGGAGCGTACTTCCAGTCGTCCATAATCTGGGGGTTATCCGGCGACAGGTCAATCTTCCCGGCATAGCCATACTCTTTGCCTGCTGCCAAAGCCAGTTCTTCTTCACGGGGATCATACAGGCCGTAATGATTGGACAGCTCTGTCGCCCGTGCAATATATTCCCGTATTACAGCATCCGCAAACTCATACTCATAAAATTTCTTATCCCCCGCATCTGTCATATACTCTGCATTAAAAAAAGCATGTTTCTCTTTCCAGTCATCCGGCAGGTCTTTCGCAAACCTGTTATAATCCTCATCCGACAACAGAAAAGCAAAAGGGTCGCTTCCAATGGCAAGATTGTCAAATTCCGCTGTGCCCCGGAATTCAGGAACCATCCGTTCTCCTGTTGCCGGATTTTCGATCTCATTCAGGCAATCTACGCTTACCCAGACATTCTCCTGAAAATCCGTCGTGGTGACCGTCTGATACTCCCCTGCTTTTAGCGAAATCGATCTGCCGGAGATTCTCTCAAAATCCGAAGCTGCTATAAACGTCGCAAGCTTTTCATATTCCGCATCAAAATATCTTTTCTGCTCATCCATATCTCTTCCGGTATAACGGATCACCAGCTGCAGGGAATCCAGATCCTCATAAGCAGTAAGCGTCACTTTATGCTCTCTGGCTATTTTCTCTGTCTCTTCCTTTCCAATCTGAGCTTCTTTCGCCGGATAGTGCCAGGAATAATCGTAAGGCGCTTCGCCGCCTCCGTCCATAGCGCTGAAATAGTACATAACTCCCCAAAAAGCCGACCCTACCATCACAAATACAAGCAGCGCAATACACAGCATATTCCTTGTCGTCTGTCTTGCCGTAAAGCGCATCAGATTGGTGGAAATAATATTTTTATAATATTTCTCCGGATGCTTTCCTTTTTTAGAATAACCGACCGCACTTAGGACAATCAGATACAGACCTGCTATCCCCAGCAGATACGTTACGTTCCAGATTGCAGGCATCCCCTGCCGGAACAGTCTGACGGTCAGCTGGGGGACGGCCATTGCCAGAAACAGCCCCGCAGCTACAAGCGCTGCTCCAAGTCTGCCGAACCATGGCTTGATCTCCCGAACCATCTCCGTCTTACGGCTGGCATTCAAAATGTTCATAATATCCGCCTGCCGGATAAAACGAATACCCAGAACCAGAATACAAAGAGACAGTATCGCCGCAAAGAGAATCCCTGCAAATATTCCCGCATTCCCGGGACGGTACTTAAGCCGCGCCGTATTGAGCGCAATCGCCTGGAATAATTTCCAGATCAGATAAGACACCGGTACTGCCAGTAATATACCTGATAAAACATACTTTACCACTACTGCCGCCAGCTCTTTTGCAAGCTGTCCGGCAAGCGCTCCTCTTTCCTCTCCTAAAGCCAGCATGACTCCGAATTCTCTGCTCTTCTTGCGGAAAAACAGGCTGCTCCCATAAAGGGTAAAGATCAGACAGCCGATCATCACCACCCCCATCATCAGCTTCATCAGCTTTCTCGTATCCCCGCCCGGAGGCAGAAGCTCCTGAATTGACGGCGAAAAATACATCATTGTAAAGGACGTGACCAGAATGACCGACAGGAAGATACATATCCCCAGCAAAAGGTATTGATCCCTGTTCTTTTTCCGAAGCTTTGCCGTAATCTTACTCATTGTCATCCCCGTCACCTCCCAACGTCCGGATCGTATCCAGAAGCCCATCCATAAATTCCCGTCTGGTTCCTTTTCTTTTCAGCTCTCCATACACCTGCCCGTCCTTTAAGACTATGACCCTGTCGCAGAAAGAAGCCGCAAAGCTGTCATGGGTCACCATAAAAATAGTTGCGCCCATTTCTCTTTTCGCCTGTAAAAATGCATCAATAACCGCTTTGCAGGACTTGCTGTCCAGATTACCTGTCGGTTCGTCGGCAAGAATCACATAGGGCTGGTTCATCAGCGCTCTTGCCACCGCTGTACGCTGCTTCTCCCCGCCGGAGATCTCGGCAGGATATTTCTCCATGATCTTTTCAATGCCAAACAGCCGGCAGATATTCTTCGCTTTTTCCTCCATCTGTACCACCGGGCCGTGCGCTATGATCTGCGGCAGACAGATATTTTCAAACACGCTCAGTCCGTCTAACAGCATAAAATCCTGGAAAACAAATCCCATCTGACGGTTGCGTACTCTGGCAAGCTCTTTTTCATCCAGATTAGAAATATCCTGATCCGCCAAACGAACCTCCCCCTGCTCATGGGGAATAAAACAGGAAATACAGTTAAGAAGCGTGGTCTTTCCCGACCCGGAAGGCCCCATAACAGCTACGAATTCTCCTTTTTCAACCTTAAGTGATACATCATTTAACACCGGATATATCTGATTTCCCGATGTATAGCTTTTTGATAAATGCTTTACCTGCAGCATAGGATCATACCTCCCTTAATTGCCTTTGTGTCATTCATTATAGAAAAAGATCCTCCTGGCTGCATTCTGCCAAATGTCATATCTGACATAGATGATGTAAAATTCTGTTCGCCCTCCGGCCTATTTACAAAAGCGGAATTCTTCTGTACAATATCCTACGGGAACTGAAATGTAATCTGTAAAGAGGGAATACCTATGATCAATATTGGAATCTGTGATGATGAAGCCTCCATGCGCAGACTGTTACGCGCTCCTTTAGAGCAAAAGCTGCAGCTTCTGGGGGCGGATTACCGGATCTTTGAATATGACTGCGGCGAAACGCTTCTCACACGCCCGGAAACGGAATGGCTGGATATCTTATTTCTGGATATAGAGATGAAACAATTAAGCGGCATGGAGACCGCCAAAAATTTGCGCAAAAGAGATTCCCATACGCTCCTGATCTTCGTGACGGCATATCCTGACTTTGTATTCCAAGGATACGAAGTCCATGCCTTTCATTATATCCTGAAACCATATGAGAATCAGAAGATCATGAAAGTATTAGAACAGGCGATAAAAGAGCTTGGACAAAACCGGGAGCACTACTTTACCCTGGAACAAAAATCGGGAACCACGAAGATCCCTGCAAAAAAAATACTTGCCTTTTCCAGTGACAGGAGAAAAATCATCATTTCTTTAGAAGATGGAAATAAACTTGAATTTTATGGGAAACTGGACGCTGTGGAGACTGACCTGCCGGATTACTTCATCCGCTGCCATAACCGTCATCTGGTGAACCTGAACTACGTCACCGCACTGGAAAAAGACGGCTGCACCTTAAGGTCACAGAGCTTTCCTGTAAGCCGCGCTTACCGGCAGTCTGTGGAGATTGCTTTTGCCCGCCTTTTGTTACAGTAAACTTGCGGTTGAATTATACTAAGCTCAGATTTCTTCGGCTGTGAGTATATGATAGGAGAACGCTATGGATATCATATCTGCTATATCTTATATCAGTAATATAGTCAACTTTATATATGGTTTTTTGATCTACCGGATCCTTTCCCACTTTGCCAAACGGCGGACCGGAAGATTCTGGCAGGTCCTCGTCTATATTTCCTGCACGGTGTGCTCCGGCATGGTCATCTTTCCGAATGATTTTTTTAATATAACGTTAGACCTGATCTGGTTGATTTTTTTAATGTTGATCGCTTTTCAGGGAAGTATCTGGCAGAGACTGGCTGCCGTTGCAGTTCTCTATCCGCTGATAATAAGCCAGAATTTTTTCGTTATGAATATGATGGGTACACTGGGATCCTGGTTTGGATGGCCATTGGCTATGGATATCTTCTGTACCATAGCCGATCCCTGTCTCCATCTTATAATCTGGTACGCTATTTATAGATTTTTTATAAAGCACCTTGCTCAGACAAGACAACTGTTCGATGACAAGATCTGGATACTGCTGACTGCTATCTGTCTGGCTTCCCTGGTGAGTATCACCACCTGTATCTATTTTACGCCTCGCAAGACCTACAAGATGTGGCCTGCCGCATTCGCATGCTTTACCACCAACCTTGGATGTGTCGCCCTTGCAGAATATTTTATTATCAGTGTCCGGCAAAATATGGAGAGAAAAAATCTGATGCTGCAGAAAAGCTATTATGAAGAGCTGGAACAGAACCAAACGGCGATTCGGAAGATCCGTCACGATATGAACAATCATCTGACTGTCATCCAATCTCTGCTTTGCTCGGGCAATCATGACGAAGCAGAACAATACATGAAAGGGATAGCAACGCAGCTTCAGGTACACAGCCGGGTTTTCTGTAAAAACAGCATTATCAATGCCGTCCTCAATTCCAAATATAATCTGGCGGCGGAGCATCAGATCGACTGCTTTTTCCATATCGAGATGGATAAATTAATCGGTATTGATGCTATCAGCCTTTGCTGCCTTTTTTCAAATACTTTAGACAATGCCATTGAAGCCTCTCTGAAAATCCCTGATATTCAGGAGCGGCATATTTCCGTGAAGGCACGGATAACCGATAATAGCTATTTCACCTATGAGATTACGAATACGAAAAGAAATCGTATCACAGAACAGGATGGACGGCTGAGATCCGATAAGGAAGATATAGCCGCCCATGGTCTTGGTCTGTCAAATGTTCGGGAAATGGTAGAAAAATATAACGGTACTCTGGATATATCTTATACTGAAGCTTCCTTTACAGTGACAGTTCTGATTCGGAATGCTTAGGTTTGCCGCGGGGTATCAAAGCTTTTATAACCTTATCCGCTCCACAAGAGACTGCTTTTTCTGCCTGCCCAGACTGACGCAGGAAATCAACTGCGGAATCAGAAGCATCACTGCCGCATACAGAAGACAGGGCATCAGAGGAAATCTGTAGTTCATATATCCCGCGATCCGCTTATAAGCGGCAACAAATCCGTACCCGGCTGCGCCGCCTGCAAAAAGCGTGACCAGGATTGCCGGGAACACATACATAACACTTTCCCAGAACAGCATATTTCTTATCTGTTTCACTTCCATACCGATGGATTCCAGCACGGATAATTCCCTTTTACGCGTGGCAATATTTCCGATCATCATATTAATCAGATTCAGGATCCCAAATAAGGTAACAAAGGCTGCGATTCCGTAAATCTGCATTTTGATCCTCTTCACATTTGCTGAATCATCCAATATCTGCTCCCTCAGTGTCGCCAGGGATAGATCGGGATCATCATCTGTCAGCGAACGAATTGCTTCTTCTGTCTGTTCTCCATATGTTTCATAATCCTCCACAGAAATGTAGAAGGCGCTTATCGTATTCATATCACCCCACAGCTTTTCCATCGTCTGGTCCGTCATTGCAAAATTATAGCCGCCTTTTACCGGCGCAGGATCCGGACTGACTGCCGCAATCTTAAGCTTTGCAGTATGTTCCGCCCCGTCAGACCAGTGCAGTGTGATGAAGTCTCCAACCTGCGGGGATATGCCGTTGATTCCGGAAACAAATTCGCTGTCTGTAATCATGATACCGTCTGATTCACACAGATAATCATAGCTGTTATTGCCTTCTGCATTCAACTGAAAATATGCGTCAGAATCTCTTGTCAGCCGGTAAAATCCATCGCTCCAGACCGCCCCTTGATACTCAATACTTCCGAATACACTGTTTTCTGTCCGGACAGAGCGCACATGGGGAAGCCCGGACAGCCGTTTCTTCAATTCTTCGCTTAGATGCCCCTTAAGCTGCATATCCGTCGGTCCGTATGCTGACGGATCGTGCGCATTATACTGATAAGAAACCATATATTCTGCATCGGAAAAAACCCCTTCTCTTGAGAAGGATATTTCGTCCCAGGCGTACAGATACGAGGCCGCGATCATAAAAACGATTCCTCCAAAAGCAATAGACGCCGTCATAAGCCGCCGTTTCTTATAGCTTCGGCTCTGTCCCAGCTGCGCCATTACAAATGCCGTCAGCTTTTTATGCTTTGCATTCCCCTCCTTATCATCTCTGCCGTCCCACAAATCCCTTGACGCTTCAATAGGAGAAACCTTAGCTGCAAGAGCGGCCGGCTTGCTGACAGAGATCTGCACGGCAAAAAAACCAAATACACCGGTGACTGCCGCCGTCGTCAGATAACCGGGCGTACTCCATCCTTCCGGCTGCAGAATGTACGCAAGGATTCCGCCTAGAATGAAAGACACAGGGATTGCTGCGGCGCATAGATATCCCCCTTCCCGCCGTACCATTTTCCGAAGCTGCTTCTCTGTCATTCCGATCGTCTGAAGCTGCCCGATCTGCCGTGTGCGTGATGAAACCGACAGATAAAAGATACTGTAAATGACAATCCCGCTGGCCGCCATGATAAATAAGGATACAAAGGCGATTGCATATCCGGCCGTATGATCTCCCCGCAGAGACTCCTCAAACTTGCCGTTGATATTCACATTCTGGCGTTTTACGCCATAATCATCTGCGATCTGATAAACCGCCGACTCAAACCCGGAAGATTCCATATCCTGGGCGCCCGTAATCCGGGCAAGAGCCGTATATTCTATTGCCCTCATGGAAGGATTTTTCTCTGCAAATTCTTCGGATACATAAACCGTATAGGACGATAACTCCTGCTCTCTGCCGGTATATCCGCAGACTACAAATTCCTCCGCTCCATTTTCCGTATTCAGAGAGAGCCTTTCGCCGATCCTGCACTCCTTTCCAATACTGTTCAGGAAGCTTTTGTCTACAACGATCTCATTATATTTTTCCGGCTCTTTTCCCTCTGCCGGCACATACGTCTGTATCTTGTCCTTCTGGCTTTTCATATAAATAAGCTTATAGTTTACGCCGCTGGTTTCAAACTCAGCGCCGCTATCTTTATATGGAATGACAAGCTCTGTCCTCTCATCTGCAGCAAGCTCTTCCATCCGCTCTCTCGGTACGTTCATATAGAGCACATGCTGCATATTTTGAAGCATCCGTTCCTCCGCTGTCTGTGTCCCTTGGAGAAATAACGACATCACCATAATAAATGTAATCGAAAGAATAATGGTCAGGCCTGAAAACAGGGTATATACTTTACTATCCGTCAGATTGCTTCTTGCAATACGGTAGATGATTCTGCCGTTATTATTTGCATCTAGTTTCATCCCTGCCACCTTCCTTCCGCTATCCGCCCGTCTTCAATCCGGATTGTGCGGTCCGCAATCTGAGCAATCTCATCATTATGCGTAATCATCACAATGGTCTGATGGAACTGCCTTCCCGTCGCCTGCAAAAGTCCCACAACCTCCTGGCTTGTGCGGCTGTCCAGGTTGCCTGTAGGCTCGTCCGCCAGTATCAGGGCCGGCTTGGTAATCAGCGCCCGGGCAATGGCCGCCCTCTGCTGCTGGCCGCCGGAAAGCTTATTGGGTTTTCTATCCAATTTCCCTTCCAGTCCGAGTACAGATACGATATTACTCAAATACTGCCGGTCCGCACTCCTCCCGTCCAGCTCCACCGGAAGAACAATGTTATCATAAATGTTCAGATTCGGAATCAGATTATAGTTCTGGAAAATAAATCCGATCTTTCTTCTGCGGAAAATCGTCAGCTCGCTCCGGCTCATGTTGCCAAGGCTCTGCCCGTCTACCACAACGCTTCCCCCGGTCGGCGTATCTAAGCCCCCCAGCATATGAAGCAAGGTGCTTTTCCCGGAACCGGACGTTCCCACGATTGCCGTAAAGCTTCCCTGTTCAATCTGAAGGGTAATCCCATCCAGAGCCTTCACAACCAATGGCTCTTCCCCATAATACTTCGTAAGATTCTCTGTCTGTAAGATATCCATGCGTCATCTCTCCTTCCTGATCATAGTTCTATTCTAAAAGGAGATTCTATCAATCCTGTTTCAAATGCTGAAAAAATATTATCAAAACTGAAACAATTTCCAGCTGAAACAATTTTAACCCTGCCTTGGAAGAAATACGGAAAAACAGGAGCCCTGCCCCGGCGCAGAATGTACCATAATATATCCCCTCTGAAGCGTAATAATATTTCTGGCAATATACAGGCCAAGACCAAGCCCTTCCTCTTCAGAAACCGAGCTTTCCCTGTAAAACCGTTTGAATATATCGTTATAATGTCCAGAAGCAATTCCCTTTCCCGTATCCCGAATCTGAATCTTCGTGTACATCTCTCCCGGACTGACGTCGATAGAAATATTCCCTCCCTCCGGCGTATATTTCACCGCATTATCCAGAATGTTGCCGATCGCCTCCGCCGTCCACTTCACATCACAGACTGCAGTCATATCCTGCCCGCACTGGATCGACAGTTCCATCTCTTTTCTGTCCGCCTTATGGACAACATCATTTACCGCCAGTTCCAAAACATGGAAAATATTGACCTTTCCCATATTCAGCTTAATCATATCACTCTCCAGACGTGAAGACTTGATCAGCGAATCAATCAGAAATTCCAGCTTCTCAAGCTGCCGCCCTATAATTTCCTTAAACTTCTCTGCCTCATCAAAAGAAATATCCGGATCCGAAAGCATATCATGATACATGCAGATATTCGACAGAGGCGTCTTTACCTGATGGGCAATTTCAGAAATCGTCTTTTGCAGCTTCTCCTTCTCCTGTTCGCTCTTAAGCATCCGGTTTCTGAGTATCTCTTCTGTCTTTTCTAGCTCCATAACCACCTTGGAAGTAAGAGTCTCCCTGTTATATTCCCGGTATAAAGACCAGTCCTTTTCATTCCCCATGATACGTCTGGTATTCCGAAGTATTTCTTCGGAATACCTCACATATTTTCTTCGGAAATGCAGATAATATCCAAGATTCAAAACACAAAAAAGAAACAGGATCATCAACGCTTTCATACTCCCGCCTCCCCTGCTCCGATCCACCGGTATCCCATTCCATAAATGGTCTTGATATAATCGAACTGATCGTCGGCTATTTTGTTCCGCAGACGGCTGATATTCAAAGACAGCGTATGTTCGCTGACAAAGCGCCTTCTGTTGTCCCATATATTTTCCAGAAGGATATCCTTCGTCAGTATCTTTCTCCGGTTCTTACAGAAAAACTGAAGAAGGTCAAATTCTGTCGGCGTAAGCTCTAACAGCTCCCCGCTCTTCCTGACAATTCTTTTTTCGAAATCAATATCAAGATTACCACACGAATAACAGGGTTCCTCATGCCTTCCCCCACACCTTCTAAGAACCGCCTGTATCTTCTCCATAGCGATCTGAATCCGGAAGGGCTTCGTAATATAATCCTCCGCGCCCATGTGATAACCGCCGATAATCTCATCCTCCAGATTGTGAGCCGTCAGGAAAATAAACGGTATCTCATAAAGAGCGGCGATATCCTGCGCAAACTCAAATCCGCTGCCGTCCGGCAGATTCACATCCAGCACGATCAGATCATACGCTTCCTTTGAAAGAAGTTCCTTTGCCTCTTCTAAGGTGTAAGCAGAAAAAGGGGTGATCCCCCTTTTCTGCAGGTTATAACACAATCCTCCATTTAGGATCTCATCATCTTCAATCACCAATACTCTGCTCATACTATCCCTCCGATTCTGAACAATTACAATAAATCTTTGTTTTCCACATCAAGAGTTTGCCCACGATTTGGGGGCATAAAGGAATATATTTTTTTCAGTCTGACCGTAAATGTTGTTTTTGTACCCGGTATAGGGTGATATTGGCATCGCCTGCCTCAAGCTTTGCCAAAGTGAAGAACTGATTGATCAGATCCACCACCTGTTTTGCTTTTGATTCCACCTTCTTTAACATTTCATCGTCAGTATCGGCAAGACGCATGATCTCCAGATACCCCAATATCACGGTCAGGGGCGTTTTTATATCATGGGATATAAAACCATTACTTTTTCGTCGCTGTCAGATTCCGCAATGTCTTCTAACTTCCGGCTGATCTGTATTAATTGGATCCGAATTCCTCTCCTGAAAGCAAACCGCTGGTACAGGACGACAAAAGCCAGGACAGCGATCACGATCAAAAGGAGAAAAAGAATTATCTGATCACTCATGTTATAAATCTCCTGCCTTATACCCAATCCCCCATACGGTAATAATGTATCTGGGGTTACGGGGATCGTCCTCGATTTTCGTCCTCAGCCTGCTGATATGGACGTTCACAGCATTTTCGTCCATCAGATCCAGCAAAACCAGATTAAAATCATCGGAAAAGAACTTCTCGCAGGCGATCTCCCCGTCTGACGCAGTAATCACTCATAATTTTCTGTCGTCAAAAAGCTTTTTAACATGGCGCCGATCTCCATATCATCTTCCACCAATAAGATTTTCATAATGCTATCCTCCAACCTACCAAGAAACTGCCATTCTCTCTTATGAAACAATCCAACCCATTGAACGGTCGCTTTCAGCGAAGGGCTGGATGCTGAAAACCACCACATTACTGGCTAGTACACCGAAAAATAAGTTCCTAGCCATATAACGCAGAATGACTTTTCATATGCAAGGCGGAGGAATGAGGCGTAGTGGGCGCTACGCCGATTGACAACAACGAAGCAGATGGAAAATCAGGCAAGTTATATGGCTGGTTACTTATTATTCGGTGTACTAGGATACCCTTAAAATATTAAAAGTAAAACTGTGACTTCTACAGCCAGTAAAGCCAACAGCACAGGCAGCAACACCGGACAGGAAGATACTGCCCCCGCGAGCAGCAGCATTGCCACCGGAACCACATATTTCCGCGGATGATGCCACAGGTCGCTTTCAATCTTAAAGCCCCGGATAGAATAAAACCATTCCAGCAACACCGACAACACCGCGCTCTGCAGGGCAAAGAAAACAGCCCCTGCAATCATTTGGGCAGTGACGCTGCCGTTCTGAATCTTCCAGCTTAAGAGGAATATTATATCTGCAGCCATATTACAAAGGAAGATAAACAGGCAGTATGGAATGCAAAAGCAACCTTTCTGCCCAGGCAGGAAACGGACTGCCTGCTCCAGATCAGGGTCACAAGACAGCAGGATACAGATTGGCGTATTTAAGGACAGAATCGCAAACCCCACCGGAACCACGGACAGCCCTGCCATTTCTCTTAAGAAATAAGGCAGTACCAAGGCGACGCACCACATCACAGCGGTATTGAGAAGATAATTCTTATGGCAGATCAGGTACCGGAAAAAGTACCGCCAAAGTGTTGCCCTCTTTCTCTGCCGGACCGCATGACTTTTCCTGCTCATTGCTGAATACGCTCGCTTTCGCTGGGGCAGCCTCTGGCATAAAGGGATGCCCGAAGGGTGTTTCTTACTCTCCTTCTGATAAAAAACGTATCCGTCTGCTCTCCATAAAATTAAGACAGCAAACAGACTATTCACAAGCAGCAACAGGCAAAACCATAACCTGCCTCCCAAAAACAGAATGGCAGCTACAATGACAACAATCCAGAGACCGCCCGCATACCAGTATTTTCTCAGGTCATAAACCGCGGCAGCCATAAGAACCGCATGGATCATGCAGATGACCATTCCCATGATCTCTACCGGCTTCCAGACAGAAACGGCCAGCAAGGCCGCCAGAAGCAGTCCTGTCTTTGTGAGAACCGTATAGGCGCCCAGCACCCCCACATAAGAGAAAACAAACTCCCGGCATCTATGCGGCAGCATCAGCATATGTTGAAGTTCGGCGGCATTATCTTTGGAAGAAAGAGCCTGCCACATCACGCCTGCAGTAAAGGCACTGATCATCAGAACCCGGACAAACGACGCAATCTGCACCTGAAATCCGGCAATATATAGTCCCCAAAATACAATCACATCCATAAAAAGAGTCCGGGGCAGCCGTTCATATTTTGCCCCGAACAGCTTTTTGGCAAAGGCTTTACCTGTCATTTTCATCATGCAGAGCCTCCCGGATCTCTTCGGCATTGATCTGCCCGCGTTCAAAGGTCTGCCGGATCCTGCCGTTCTCAAGGACAAATACCCGGTCAGAGGTCAGCGTGATGCTCTCCAGAATGTGGGAGGAAAACAGTACGGTTCCATGAATCTTATACTCTGAAATCTGCTGGTACAGGTATTCCGTACTCTGGAAGTCCAACCCATTGACCGGCTCATCCAGAAGAAGCAGCCTTGGTTGCAGGGCAAAAGCCGTGATCAGGAATGCTTTTTTCCTGTTTCCGGTTGACAGTTCCCGCAGCAGGGTATCCGCATACTCTTCAAAATGGAAGCCCTGTATCAGTTCCGACACATCCGGAATCTCTTTCCCATAGGCGGCGCATACATAGGCCAGGTATTCCCGGAAGGTAAAATACGAAAACGAATTGTCCTCGGCAAACACCGTATAGCGGCAGAGCTTAAAATCCTGCTTCCGGAAATCCACAGGGGATCCGCAAAAGCAGATACCCTCTGAACGGAAGGTAGGGAGCAGTCCGGAAAGCACCTTCAGAAATGTGGTCTTTCCGGCTCCGTTCAGCCCGATCAGTCCCACTGCTTCATGCTCGGCCAGCACAAAAGAAAAATCTGAAAGTATCATTTTCTCGTTACTGTACCACGCGCTTAAGTTTTGAATCGTCAGAAGCGCTTGTCCCATCTTACCTTCCCCCTTTGCCGTCTTTTTCTCTTTTCCATGCTGTGTATGCAGAATACAGGAACACACCTGCTAAAATGATGTAAAGTCCCGTCATCTGGAAGTTCCCCGATCCCCCGCATATAATAGCAGCAATCAGCCAGATCAGTCCAATGATTCCGCGGATATAAATATGACGCATTTTCTTACCTCCTTCATCTTATCTCTGCTTTCTCTATGTATCCTGCCGCTGTCTCCATACATACGCTTCTTTCAGCAGGCGTTCTATGAATTCCTGCTTGTCTTCATCTATGTATGCAATTATTTTAACCCAAAGTGTGTGGCAGCCAAACCGGCCAGTTAATGAGTGCGTCTAAATACCGCCGCAAAGATACCCTTCTCAATAATCAATTGCCTTTCATATAATTTTCTATCAAATCATAATCCTCTTTGGAAATCGTATATACTCCATTGTCCGTCTGTTCGATAAAATATTTTCCTTCATCTTCATATACGAATAATCTGCATATCACATTCTCATTTCTGATAAAGTCAGCATTGATAATATTCTCGACACGGACGGGCGTACCTATTTCACCGCTCTTTGTGGTCGGTTTCGTACCTTCTAAAATGCCCAATATGTCTTCCATATCATCTTTGCTGCTTATCAAGATTGGACTGTCAGAATTCTTTTTGAGAGAGATATTTTCTACTTCCTCCACGTTTGGTAATTCAAGTTCATAAGCCAATTCTTTTGCGTCTGTAACCTTTGGAATGACTGGTTTTCCTTTTCCCTGGAATTTTACATTATAAAACTTATCTGTTTTTTCATCGTAAATCAATACATAATTAAAATTGCAGATTGGCAGATCCTGCTCTTTTTCTGTCGTTAAAGTCTCATCTATTTTGCCTGGCCGGACCGTATACGCATCGGCAGAAACTCCAAAAACCGTATATTCAGGCACATATGTCGTCACAAGCATTTCCATGTCAGAAACTTTCAGCGAATATGCTTTATCCTCTTTTATATTCATATCCATATAGTGAGATACTGCTTCGTTTAAACGGTCAACAATCATTTGCTCCGCAGACTTGTTCTTTACCAAAAGCCAGATACATATAATCCCAACCAATACGACACCCGTTATAATTATGAACAGTTTCTTTTTCATAGCAGCACTCCTTAAATTTATTGACTTGCGTAATTCCGGTTCACAGTCCTTTGCTCACTAAAATTTTATCAAATTTCTTCTCCGACAGGATTTCATGGGTCACAAGCTGCCCGTCATAAAAAAGAGAGAAGGTTGTAAAGGGAGAGGGCGCATTCTGCGCTTCCTCTCTGGTCTGGAGCTGTACCGATTGAAACACTGCGTTCCTGGATTTTGCCATCTCCTCTAGCAGCGGTACATACTTTGCCGTAAAGGGGCATTGGTTTGTGTAATACAGCACAAACCCTTCCGGCAAATCTTCATGCCCGCGCACGCTATCCCGGAAACGGGGAAGCGGGGCGCCCTCCTCAAAGGGCAGGTACATCAGCTCGAAATAAGGCTCTGCCGTATCTGCTGTCTGAAATCCTTTATAGCCCATATACTTTGGGTCAGAGAGGAATCCCATTTTCTTTTTGGAGGACAGGATCACAAGCCCCTTTTTCCCCTGCGCTTTACTGTCGCGGATACATGCATCCAGCAGAAGGTTCGAGTATCCGTGCCCCTTGAACTGTCCGGATACCCACAGGCAGTCAATGTACATATAACCTTCCGCCTCGACAGGCGCCCATGCGTATTCCGCTGGAATATACTCAATGAAGCATTTTCCCCGGACATTGCCTTTTAAGAATACAAGTCCTTCCTCCAGACGCTCCTTCAGCCAGTTCTTTTTGGATATGACCTGAATATCCTTGTTATTGGATATGGCACAGCAAATGTGTTCCTTATCAATATTTTCGTGTGTCAGTTTTACAAGTTCCATAATCGATTGTCTCCTCCTGATAACTGCTTCAGTAATTGCTCCATATTTTCTCTATGCGGAATAATAATTTCTATATCTATCTCTGGATGAACACAAACATATGCTGTAAGCATATCCATTAAATTATCCTTTGATTGCATATAATCATCAATGATTACTTCATCACTGAATCCAAGCCGTTTCAGAATAATTCCATCTGTTCATCCACCATCTGTTGATATATAGTATGCAGATGCTCAAGCGACTTTGGAGTATCGCCGCCTCCTGTAACCGGGAGATGAAAGTATCTGAATCCTTTCTGTTTCTTAAGAATACATGGTTTTTCGGCTGCTTCTTCATCTGACCGCAAATCTACAATTGTGATGATATGATTCTCCAACAGCCACCGAATTTCCTTATCCGATAAATTCTCCGGAACATCACTTCTGATATATCGGATTTCCCCCGTAGGCAACGCGGGATTAACCGTTTCCTCTTTTGTGTTTGCGTCTATGGATCTGCACCATTCTGTATAATCATCCGTTTTATCAAATAATTCACTTCCGTTAATAACGAATTCCCCATGATCAAAAAATTCCTGTTTGAATTCGAACGCCTGCTCTTTCAATTCTTCTGTTGGTCTGACTAATTGAATCATTTTTGTCCTCCTACTTATTTACTATCTCCTACCAGACAGAATGGTTCTGTCGGCGGTTAATCCCCTCATCTTTGATGACAATAAGAAAATCTAACTCTGATTTTTGGGTTTCTTTCTTCCCTTCCTGTTCTTGTAATAATGAATTATCAACACAAAAACAAAGGAAATAATCTGTGCAGCCATAATCCGGACAATCTGTAATTCGTCTGTACCCTTTGCAGAAATGACATGCAGCATATTTGCAGCAACGGTATTATTGAATAAATGATCTCCAAGCCCTGCCCATATATTTCCAGTTATGCGGTAAAGAAGTCCCCATTTGATTCCCATAATCCCGGCAAGGATCATATAACCGATACCCATAAAAACCATTGCCGCAAATGACATTTCGCCATGGATATAACTTCTGATCGGCATTACAATATGCCAAATACCAAATAAAAATGCGGCAATAAAATTCGCCTGCACAAATGGCTTTGTCTCGGAAAGTGTCCTGATGAACAGTCCGCGAAAAACACCTTCCTCCATCCATACATTGATAATATTGAATAGCACACATAACAGAAAAAATACGAAATCCGTATTTTTTATTTGAGAACCGGTTAAAGAAAAACTGCTGATATATATTTCTAAATGTGCAGGATTGCCTTGCAGAATAAAAACCGCCAATTCCAACCCATATGAAATGGTAAAACAGGCGCTTCCCAATAACAATCCTTTCAAAATGCCGCCTGCAAAACCGTTTCTTTGAAATCCAATATCGCTCCATGAAAGATTTACCCATTTTAATACCAAAGCTAATATGATAATACCAACTACTTTATGAAGCACATTTTCTCCAATAGCCGTTTGATCTGTTTCGATCAGAAAATATTCTACAAACCTCACGGATAAACAAAGCGTGAATATTACAATGCACTAATGATCTGGTTTGTATTTTGTATTTCTCTCCATAATATAGTTACCTCGATCAACTGGATTTTTATCTCATTTCTACAATAATAGAGCCTTCCATAATCTTACTATCCTCAAGTAAACTGCCATACAGACTTTTTGAGACATCCTCGAAAGTTAAATTCTTATTGTCCGTAAGAATAGTATAATAACTATCTGATTCAGCGTTGGGCATTCTGCCGCTTAACTCCAATCTAAATTGATATGTTACACCATCACATTTCCATGTTCCGTTATCTATTTCATAATATGTGACTGTAATCCCGGCATCCTCTGACTTCTCATACGTTTTGACAATATCCGTTTTCCCACACCCTGTAAGCAGTGTCGCCAAAAGACCAATCAGAATCAACATCTTTTTCATCATCCGCAGCTCCTTCCTATTCTTGTAATATCCCTTCAGTGAAACGACAACTGGAAGTTATCTGTGGATATACATTCTTGACATTTCGGGTTCATCATTTCCCTGGACCAGACACAAAAATTCCCAACCATATCTCTCATAAAAGCCTGTATGGTCAGTAAGCAAATAAATCGGGGTTATCGCTTTCGATTTTAAATCATCTACAACCATATCAAGCAAATGTCCTGCAACTCCTTTGCAGCGATATTCTTCCTCTGTATACACGGCGCAGACATTCGCTGCGAGGTCTTTTCTGTCATGAAAATCATTTTCAATTACTCCAAGACCTCCGATGATTCTGTCCTCATCGAAACAGAGATACCAGCCATACTCGGTTTCATTGTCAAGATATAATTCCATACATTCAAGGTACGCTTCCTGTGGTACTCCCCATTTGCAATGAAACCATTCGGCCGCCCTGTCCTTTAATTCTGGCTGCTGCCTTAAAGTGACATATTTATACTCTTTCATATTCTCCTCCATAAATTCTGGGTTGCCCTCTCTTTCTCTCTATAATCATTTCTGACGAACGGTTTATCAATTTTTGCATCAACCAGCATTCCATACTTCTTCGGATGCCGATATGCATTTCCGTGCACCTCTTTTTCACGATAATTGCGCAGCTGCTTTAAGTCAAGTTCCGCAATACAGATTCCTTCCTGTCCGTCTGCCTGCAAAATATTTCCTCTCTATTTCCGAATCCGTTTTATAATAATGGATCCTTCCCGCACTGTAATCTGTCTAATTCTATCCGCAAGCGTGTTTTTAATTCCTCTAATTCTTCCGGCATTTCTGGCAAATGAAACTTCCCTTTGATAACCTATTCCCCTGCCAAATTTATCGCTCCACCAAAGCATTACAGAGTCAAAACTGCCCTCTCTTTTTTCTTATAAGCATGAACGGCAGTATTGATGATAGACAGCAGCACAAAAAGGCTTGTAAAGTTAATCCAAATATCCCTGTATGCTGTTTTTGCCAGTGGTTCCCGCAGTCCGGTAAACCAGACATATGCGAACGCTAACAACAAGGAGGGGATATACGCAGACACATATCTAAGAACCAAAGGCTTAACAGGCAGATTCGTACACAGCTCAAATGCTGCTATCCCAATCAAAAGAATCATAGCCCTGTCTAATTCGTGCCAGTTCCCGCTTGGATCTTCATAAGTACCATTGCAAAGATACAAAACACTGTTCACCAATGTGATTGCCGTGTATATCATCGAATAAACCGACACAATACGTATCCATTTTTTCTTATTCATTTTTCTTCTCCTATTTAAATCTTTCGAACAGCTGAAAAAAACATATTTTCCCCGGCAGCTTTGCTGCCAGGGATCAATTCCTTCTATGCAGAAACAGAAATATTCGTACCGGATTCCGACTTGGCGGCTTCTCCGGTTTTCGTGTAGATTACCGGCTCTGTCTTAACAGCATCTGCTGTTTCTACAGGCATATTGCTGACCATACCAGCCTGAGCCAGATCAGATCTATCACCCAGTATTGCCTTCCCGTTTTCACTGATGCTGACTGTATCTGTGTTCCCATTCCTGCTTTCCGCTATTCTCTTTTCCTGTTCCCCGCGTTCTTCTTTTCGCTTCCGGACAGCGTTTTCCTGCTCTGATTTCGCTTTTTCCCGCGCCTCCTTTGCTTCTTCCTTCATTCCCTTTTCAATTTTCTTCTGATAGTCCTCTGCTTTATCTGCGGTCTCACCAACATACCCCATTGCCTGCTCCATGACAGATGTATCGCCTCTCCTTTCTGCTTCCTGGTAGACGCGGAAAGGCGTATTCATCATTTTCATATTCATGCTTGCCCCTGCAAGGCCTTCCATCGTTTTCGCATGCATAATGATCCCTCCCTTGATTTATGCCAGCCGGGAAAATTCAGAATGCTGCTTCCGGTACGTATCATTGTCCTTCTGGCTTAATTCCTGCTCTACCTGCGCCAGTTTTTTCTCCAGCTCCTGGATCTTTCTTTCATCCCCGGAGGCCGACCGGATCTGCTGCTCCAGCTCCCTTTTCTTCTCTTTCAGTTTTTCGATCTCCCGGTCTACCTTATCTGTATTGCCGATACAAACTTCTGCCGGCTTTCCCTGGCTGTCCCCGTCTACCTTAGGCTTTTTACCATCTGCTTTCTCTGCTTTCGGTTCTTCCTTTCCATCCGCACGGTCTGCTTTATCCGGATCTTCAAAAAAGATTTTCCGGCCGCCGTTCTCGTCTTGTCCTATCCGGTACAGTCCGACGGGCTCCTTCCCCGACTTTTCACTTCTGATGTATACATCCTGTGGTTCAGACAGCTTACCTGATCCTTTTTCTTCTGCAGCTTCTTTTGTTTCCTTTGCTTCTTTTGCTTTTTCCGCTTTCAGGGCTGCCTGCTTCTCCCTCACCCTCTCTGCGTAGTCGGTTTTAGACTGCGCGTAATTTCCATTGATCTGCATTGCCATAAGTATGTTTCTCCTTTCATTTGATATTGCCGGGTAACTGTTTTACATTTGCAAACAGCTCCCTTTTTTGGTTTTCGACAGCGAGAAACGGCAGGTTAATCCACTTGCTGTGAGATGCTTTCTGGATGCTGTGGGATGATCAGCAGCACCTGCAGGATAAATACATTCCCCTGTGTCTCTATACTCATGGCGCCGCCATATTTTTCGGCTACCTTTTTTACATTTGACAGACCTGTCCCTTTTTTGAACGCGCCTTTCCCATGGAAGCTGTTCTCCACTTCTATCATAAGGAAATCCCCCTGGATACGCCCGGACACATGGATAAATCTTTCTATACCCGCATCCGGACTTTTCACTGCCTGAATCGCATTATCCAGTGCATTTGACAGGACAATGCAGATATCAATGTCCTTAAGGTCACAGGGGTAAGGCAGAAGAAGGGAGCAGTCCACATCTATCCCCATACTTTGGGCAATCCCCAGCTTGTTTCCCATCAAAATATCCGCTACCGGGTTATTGGTGCTGCAGGGGAATGACATTTTTTCTGCCATATCATCCATATCTTCCATATAGGTTACAGCTTCCTCCACGTTCCCGCTCTGCAAGAGATTTTTTACCACTGTGATGTGGTTCCTGATGTCATGGCGGAATGACTTTGTTTCATCGTAACGGGTCTTCGCCTCCTCTACATACTGATTCAGGAAATGTTCTTCCTGCTCCAGTAATGATAATTCTGTGCTAAGGCGGAAATTCTGCTGCAATTTCTTATAAGAGAACAGGATGCAGAACACACTTAAAAGTCCAAAAAACTGCATGACGAGCAGCTGCCAGTGGTTGAACAGATACATGTAAGGTTCTTCCTCCCCTATAAGCTCATACCCGTACTCAAATGCGATCGTATTAATGTACTCACTCATAATAAAGATCATCAGGATCGGGATGAAAACCAGAAACATCTGCTGCATTTCCGCTGCTGTATAATAGGAAAAATAGCGGTATACCATATAATAACAAAACCCTGCCAGCAAAAGTGACGCCGCCTCGCTGCCCAGCATGACCGCGATGCCTGCCGTACCATGGAAAAAATCTGGCCTCCATGAATATAAAAGACCCGTCAGGGAGTTCACAATCCCAAAGCAGAGCAGCATGATTTCATTCATCAATGCCGCATACAAAATAGAAAACTTAAAATCCGCGCGACAGACCAACCTCCCGTATACCGTAAGAAGGAATACAAACACCACGAAGCCCGTTATCGTGCCGACTGAAACAAAATCATTGACAACCACCGCACATACTGCAAACAGGAAATAAAATGGAATCCATATTTTCTTTTTCAAGATTTTTGCCAGAAAATAAAGCTGGATAGATATCTCGGTAACACCCATAATATATCTGTTAAAAAAGTCTAAATACTCAGCCATTCTACCTCCCATTCGAATCTCAGATGTTCTTCATATACTGCAGAACAACATTAGAAAACTCCTTACTACGCAGCCGTGATACGGGAACCTCTTTGCCGTTATCCATATAGGCAGTCCCGTTTTTATAGCCTTTTAAGTGCTTCAGATTGATGAGATAGCTCCTGTGGCATCGGAAAAAACGGCCTCCCAGTTTCGTTTCCAGATTCTCAATCCGCTCATAATAATCAAGAACTTCGCCTGATACCAGGTTCAGATATATTTTCCGGTCTATGATCTCACAGAAGACAATCTCATCCCTTCGGATAATACGCCCTTCATGCCCCTTTTGTACGAGCAGGCTGTCTTCACCGACGCTGTGCATGGAAGCTAACAGGCGCTCCATGGTTCTCTCAAACTGTTTTTCTTCCACCGGCTTGACCAGATAATCGTAAGCCTGCACCTCAAAAGACTGGAATACCATCTCTTTTAATACCGTGATGAAGATCAGAAATCCCTGAAACTTATCCGCCCTCAGTCTCCTTGCTGTTTCCATACCGTCGATATCCTTCATCTGGATATCCAGAAACAGGATGTCGATCTGCCCGTCGTAGTTCAGCAGCTCTTCGCCGCTTAGAAATGTCCGAAGGCTGATTTCCCTGTTCTTTTTACGAAAAAAATCGGAGACCAGTAACCTTATATGATCGGACATCTGTTTTTCATCATCACAGATTGCAATATGGATCAATGTACCACCTCCTAATTATCATCAAAACAGACATTTTATTATATCCTATCCAAAACAAAAAAACAATTTGATTGCCGTGAAATGTTTATCTGCTGACGTGAAATGCATTATGACGAAGCACTCTTCATTTCCGCTTATCATCTAATCCATTGCCCGACATGTATCCATACCTCTTTCTATATTTCAGGAGCATGAAAAATGACAAACCAAGCGCCATCAGTTCCGCCGCCGGCGTTGCCAGCCAGATCCCGTTCACGCCAAGGAGCAAAGGAAGCACGATCATCGTAATCAGCATAAATACGAACGATCTGGAAAATGCGAGGACAGCCGAAACAATTCCGTTGGATAATGCGGTAAACATCCCGCTGGCAAAAATATTAAATCCAATAAAGAACAACGCAGCCGTACATATCCGGTTTCCTGTTACCGCCAGATCATACACCGGATTATCCGTTCTGGCAAATACGGATACCAGCGGCCTTGTCATCACAAAGGAAGCCGCAGCCGTGATCACAGAAATCACCGCGATCACTTTCATACTCAACCCAACCAGCTTTTTCAGTTTTTCTCTGTTCTGTTCTCCGTAATAGAAGCTCAGCATAGGGGCAACCCCGTAAGAATATCCCGTATACAGGGAGCTTGCAAACATCAGCACATACATGATGATGGTAACGGCCGCAACTCCGTCTTCCCCCACGTAATGCAGCATCGTCCAGTTGAACATCATTGTAACAATACCTGTAACAAGTGCCGTCGCCATCTCAGAACATCCATTTGAAGCCGCACTCCCAAGAACCCTGATTCGGAATACCGGTTTCTTAAAATGCAGCAGGCTCTTTTTCCGGCTGAAGACAAACAGACCGGCAACCGCAGTTACAGAATATCCAAGCCCCGTTGCAACAGCCGCGCCGCCGATCCCCATATCCAATCCGGCAATAAACACATAATCAAGCGCCATATTCAAAATGCCGCCCGTCACAGAACAGACTAGGGAAAGGACCGCCTTTTCGCTGGCAATCATATAAAGCGTAAAGTTGTTCATCAAAAGGATCGGCACAGTGAATATCAGATAACGGCTCAGATATTCCACACAGTATCCTTCTACAGCCGGAGAAAGGTTCATCCCGGCAAAAATAAAATCCATTGCCAGATACCCTGCCGCGCACATGACAAGTCCCACAATAACATTTACGATAATCAGGAAAGTAAAATCTTCTTTTGCTTCATCCGTTTTCTGCTCTCCCATTTTTTTCATAATGACCGCGCTGCCTCCGGTGGCGAGCATAGTCGAGACTGCCGTGACAAGCTGGATCACAGGCGCCGTGAGATTGATCGCTGAAAGCGCGTCTGTACCGATCAGGTTTGACACAAACAGGCCGTCAACCATTGTATAGAAGGACATAAACACCGTCATGGCAATCGTCGGCACAGCAAATTTTACAATATTTTTCAGAGTTACGGGCTTCTCGTAAGCATTTGAGTTCTCCATAAATTTTTCCTCCAGTCACCTTGTATTTTCTTCCTGTATACGGTATCATAGACCGTACAGTAACAGTACGGTCAAGGACATTTTGAAAAAAAACATTGATGTGGTATGATGAAATCGGTCTGTTCAGACCTGCCGCCGTCAACCCTGAAAATGGATACCGCTGCTATAATTACCACCAGAGTCCCTTGCTAGAAACCATTCTCCTGCTCCGGGAACTGGAAGTCCCTATCCAAGCCATACAGGATTATATAAAGAACCGCTCCGCCGAAAACCTGAAAGACCTTCTGGATGAAAAGATAGCTGACCTTGACCTCAAAATCACCCATCTGCAGGCCGTCCGGGAAACCCTCTGCACACACCGCCAGAATATGGCCGCCCTGCTGACAATGGATCTTTCTGAGATCAGCGTAATAGAAAAAAGAGAACGCTGCCTATGGCTCTATGATTTCTGTTTCCAGCCTTCTTAACGGTAATTTCGATGATTATTCCAAACTGTTCATAGAGATACCCCTGCTCACATACCAGAAGGGCCTGCATATGTCGCCCGGAGGCAGATATCTGAGAGCTTTCCACAAGGGTAACCTGGACAGAATCGATTCTTTTCGGATTCCAGTTATATTTTTATTTTGATTTCTATTTCTGTATCCGGCTTCTCAATGATAAATTCTTGAAGTTTTTGATATCCAACAGCTGCCTCATGGTAAGCCTTCCATACCTGAAACAGATCCCCCCCAGATTGTCCAAAAATTGCATTAATCTAACAATCAAATTTGAATTTTTGCACTAAAAAATCAGGTATTCCCAGATCCTCTCACGAATCTTTTACCTGACCTTGAAAACTGAATAAAATACACAATTTTTATGCTGCTTCTCCTTTTTCCCTTTCTTTGGTTCTTTCCCAGGGCCTTCCGGCACTTCCGGATTCCACCATGCTGCTTTATTCTCCAGCGTATCTTTGTTGAATTTTCTTAACACTTTTATGACGAAGTACCGCTCAGAAAAATTCTTCTATTAGGCACTTATAAATTATTTTTAGCGCAAAATGGCAAAATTTCTGCATGGAAAAAAGGCTTATGCCAAGGCAGGTATAAGCACAAGATTTTTGATAGCAAGTCCTGCAGCAATGACTTCTTTGCCATAGGCTGTTGGAAAATATTTTCCCCAGAGCTTTCCTGTATCTGTATTTATTTTATCTGCTTTTCTGCCAGCATGACCTTGCACCGCTTTTTATAACATGCAATCCCGTATTTGAGGATATTCTCTACCCCGTCGTCTTCAAGGTCATCTTCATATCTGGTATACTCGATCTGTTTTAATGCTTCTTTGCAAGCAGCATCCAGATCTCCGTCGTGTGCATATTTCACCTCTATGATAATCCCCATATCCCCGGTATCCGGTTCCGCAAGGATATCCGCATATCCCTCTCCCATTTCCCGGTTGGAAGAAATTCCCCATCGGTTCTTCACACCTAAAATTCCAAGCAGAACGCCATGGTAAAAGCTCTCTTTCATGTCAGTTCTTACAGCCGTATCCCGGATACTGATGGTCTTCCTTAAATAATCAGTGAAAATCTTTTCTACGTTTTCTGCATTCTCATTCTGCAGAGCATCACAGAAGCGGTTCAGCGTATCTCCGTCTTCCCGGACATTATCTTTAAAGAATTCCATGATCTGCGTCACATAAATATCCCGGATCTCCAGATTGGGGATTGCCAGCTTCATCTGCCTTCCCTCTGCCTTCCCACGCTGGGTCAGATAACCAGTGGTAAAAAGCAGGCTCCAGATATTATCAATCGTCTGGTAAATCTCCGAATAAGTGAGCTCCTGATGAATTTCTTTCATAATGACTTCCCCTGCCACCAAACGTTCAATCTCCCGTTTGGTCGTAGCATTTGCTGATTCCTGAATAAATCTCTTCACTGCATCATTGCTGCTGGTATTGATCCAGTAGTTTTCTGGCTGCACATGAGGCTCGCTCCTGATCCTGTCACAATGGTTCAGCACATCCCACGGACAGTACACTTCCTCATTTCCAAATTGGTATCCGTCATACCACCTTTTTACTTCCTCGTAATGATCGGCCACCTCATAATACTCCAGAAGTTCCCTCACCTCTTTGTCTGTAAAGCCAAAGTATTCATCAAAACGCTCATCTGCAATCGTCAACACCTTCAGATTATTTAGCCCGGTAAAGATACTCTCCTTTGAAATCCGAAGGCATCCGGTCAGCACCGCTAATTTCAGGCTGTTGTTTGTTTTGAGTACCTCTCCCAGCAGGCTTCGGATCAGGGAGATCATCTGATCATAATATCCGTTCGCATGGGCTTTTGCCAATGGGACGTCATATTCATCTATCAGCACGATCACTTTTGTACCATAATGTTTTTCCAGCATTCCTGATAGCCGTCTTAAGCTGCTGCCAAGCGTGCCTTCATTCATATTATCATCCAAAAGTTTTCGATATGCTGCTTTATCATGCTCATTCAGCTTTTCACTTTCCAGAAGGAAATAATATCTCGCCGCCGTGTCAATAATAACCTGGGCTGCCATTTGATATGCTGTCTCATATACCCGCGCGTCAATCCCTTTCAGGGAAACTGAAATAACCGGATATTTCCCCATATGTCCCTCACAAAGCACGGTTTCTCTTGAAATATCCAGCCCGTCAAAAATACGCTTATCCCCATCCACCCTGAAAAAGTGTTCCAGCATACTCATATTCAGTGTTTTTCCAAATCTTCTGGGGCGGGTAAATAAATTTACCGCTCCCCAGTTATGGAGTAATTCCACAATAAGCCCTGTTTTATCGATATAGTAAAAATCTTCTTTCCTAAGTTCTTCAAAATTTTCAATCCCAATCGGAAGTTTCTTCTTTCGCATCCCCATCTCTTTCCACGCTCCTTCCATCCTCCTTAAGCCATTGGCTGCTTTAGATTATTAAATACATTATAGCAACTAAGCAGCAGCTTTTCCATAGAAATCTTCCGGTTCCCGAAGCTCCCAGCCTGCTCCACTACCAGATCCTGATTCTCAAGGAGAAGGCGGCCTCTACCATGCCAGTTCCAGCTTATGACAGATATAGTCCGGCACTTCCTGGTCGGAAAGTTCTAAAAAGCAATCACAAGTTGCAATCCGGCTATTTCAAAGGAAGTTTGACAAAGAAGTCTGGTATATCATCTTTCCAGAGGTATCTTGAATATAGCAGAATACATAATAGTCGTTATAAAAAAGGCGTTTAATTTTTTGACAAAGGTCTCAGCATTTGTGGTCTCCAATCTTATTTCCGTTTCTGGGTTAGAGAATATCCGGCCCCATATACCGTTTTTATTTCACAGATACTCTTTAATTCCCTTAACCGTTTCCGTAAAAAAGAAATGTAATTATCAACATTCCCCCGTTCAACTTCCGATGATGTACCCCATATTTTCAATATCAATTGTTCTCTTTGAAAAAGTGTTTCCGGGCTTTTCATAAGGACATATAACAATTCAGACTCTTTTGCTGTTAAAAAAATAGTCTTTAGGCTGCAAGTCAGTTCACGATTTGATTTATTCAAACACAAGTCTGCATAGCAGAGTTTATCTTCTGCTTTTATTTCGCTTGGACGCCTTGTTAAAGCCCTCACACGGGCAAGCAGTTCCTGTATATGGAGATAACTGCATATTCCAAAAAGCAGTGATAAGCATAGCGACTGGAGAAGCCACGGTCAGTGAAGCTGCCAAAGAGGATATCAAGAAAAAAACATTATTGCTGCTTTATGGGAATTTTGACGATACAGAAAATTTTACAGCTGCAAAAGTAATCATCACCCAATATAACTAGGAGGAAGGCATAGACATAAGCACAAACATGATTCTCCGTGCAACGGCTGATTCAAAAACAGCAATTGGAGAAAAAACAAAAGCAAAAGTTGTCATGGAGATTTTGAAAGAGGATGACAGAATTACGCCTGATGACGTGGAAGGGATAAAGGATTTGGAGGAAGTTTCCACTGTAAATTGTCTGGCAAAAAACGATGTGTTCCCTGTAAATTTCCAATTGGTTACGGGCAGCGATTCTACAGAAGCATCCAATCAGAAAGCATCCCTTCTATCCTACGATAATCTGGAAAATGACAGCGGGTTTTCAGAAGGAGTGTACCGTCTTGTATCTGGCAGTTATATTGCGGAGGACATAAAAGGGATTGTTATCAACTCTTATCTTGCGGATGCCAATCAATTAAAATTAGGAGACTTGATAGAATTAGAAAATACCAATGGAAAGCGGGTTCCCTTGGAAATTGTCGGTATCTTTTTATCTGGAAATGAAAGCAAGCAGCCAGAAGGAATGGATTCTGTAAACCGTATTGAAAACCAGATATTCATAGATAACATTTCCTACTCGGATTTATTTGAAACGGACGGTTACGCCAAAGTTGCTGTTTATTGCAAAAATCCAGAGTAATTAAACGTCTTAGAGGAAGAATTGAACAAATATTTATCTGATACCTTGTATCAACAAATGGCTCTGCCATTAGAACAGATTACCAGGGCTGCAACTTCTTCATCTGCCTGATTGTCATGGTCATATCGGTACAGTAAATATTCAGAGAAAATCTTCCGCTTGTCTCTGCTTTTTACCTGCATAGATAAAAAGCATGACAAACAGAGAAACTATGTAAACGCATGTGAAAGAAACCGAAATAATCATCGGCAGATCCTTTGCGTGAAATACATAATGTTTAAAATCCATATTTTTATTTTGTTTGTTTTCATATTGCTCCTCCGGGCACTCGTCTGTAAATCAGACGTTGTGCCCACACAAACTACAATCTCACATGCCGCATGCCGTTGCCGATTCAATCAGGCATCTGTCATTCATCACCCCGTCATAGAAACGGTAACCGCCTGAGAAATTGTATACATCATATCCATACCCCGCCAGGATCCGCGCCCCGATATAACTGCGCAGGCCGCTCTGACACATCACATAGACTGTCTTCCCATTCTCAAGCTCGCCGACCCGCTCTCTCAGCTCATCTACCGGAATATTGACAAAACCTTCGGCATGCCCGCGTCCATATTCCCCTTCCGTCCGGACATCCAGCAGGATCACACTCCCGTCACGTGGCAGACTGCCGACGTCCTCTGCATGGAATTGCTTTAGAATTCCCCTGGAAATATTATCGATCATAAAACCAGCCATATTGACCGGATCCTTCGCGGAAGAATAAGGCGGCGCATAGGCAAGATCCAATTCCTTTAAGCCGGCTGCTTTCATGCCCGCATGGATTGCTGTGGCCAGAACATCGATACGCTTATCCACTCCATCATATCCCACGATCTGAGCCCCCAGCAGGCGTCCGCTCTCCTTCTCAAATACTACCTTCATCGTCATGACTTTTCCGCCCGGATAATAGCCCGCATGACTCATAGGAGACAAGATTACCTTATCTACCTTAAGCCCTGCTTTTACCGCAGTCTTCTCATTGATCCCTGTAGCCGCGGCAGTCATATCAAACACCTGGATCACAGAGCTTCCAAGAGCCCCCTGATATCTGCTGTCGCCGCCGCAAATATTATCCGCTGCGATACGTCCCTGCTTATTCGCAGGACCGGCAAGCGAGATCAGAGCCTCCTGCCCCGTAACAAAATGCTTCACCTGCACCGCGTCTCCAACGGCATAGATATCGGGAACAGATGTCTCCATCCGGTCATTGACGATAATGCTGCCCTTGATCCCAAGTTCAAGGCCTGCGTCTTTTGCAAGCTGCGTATCTGGCGTAACACCGATGGCGAGCACTACCATATCCGCATGGAGAGGCTCCCCCTCCTTGAGAAGAACATCTACGCCGCCCTCCTTCTCCTCGAAGCCCTCCACAGTTTGGCCCAGAGCCAGCCTGACACCGTGTCTGCGCATCGCTCCGTGAATAAAGGATGCCATATCCGGATCAAATGGATTCATCAACTGCTTCGGACGTTGGACGATCGTAACCTCCATGCCAAGGTTTTTCAAGTTCTCGGCAAGCTCAAGCCCGATAAATCCTCCGCCTGACAGCACCGCGGATCTCGGATGATTCCGCCGGATATACTCTTTGATGCGGAAGGTATCTTCTACCGTGCGCAAGGTAAAAAGCTTTCCAATCCCCGTACCCGGTATCCTTGGCTGAGTCGGCTTTGCTCCGGGAGAAAGAAGCAGCTTATCATAGCTCTCCTCAAACACTTCTCCTGTTTCCAGATTCTTAACAGATACCGTCTTCTCCTCAGGATGCAGTGCAATCACCTCGTGGCGTACCTTCATCGTCACGCGGAAACGTAAGAAGAAACTCCCTGGAGTCTGAAGCGTCAGCTCCTCCTGATCTGTAATGACGTCCCCTATGTAATACGGCAGACCGCAGTTTGCGTAAGAAACATATCCTGACCGTTCAAATACTATGATCTCTGCCTGTTCATCTAATCTCCGGATTCTGGCGGCGGCAGTCGCTCCGCCTGCCACCCCGCCTACAATTACAACCTTCATATTATCCTCCATACCTCCATCTTCTCTTGATAAAATCATTATAATTGAGTATAGAAAGCTTTTCTGTGATTCTGTCACAAAACTATTCGTAACAGTTCAGATACCTTCACTGTTACAGGCATCCGGCCATTAAAAATCGCTTCACGATGGGCCGTATGCTTTCAGGCTCTACTCTATGACACGGTCAGCGCAGTGAATGCGCAGACCTGTCTGAACTGTTACAACTATTCTTCACTGTTTTCGCTCTCTGCCAAGTAAAAGTTGCCTCACCGCTCTTTCAATGATATAATATTATTGCAGTTTATACTCTGATACGGCGTTTTACGAATAACGCGGGAATGAACTGTTAACGAACAGAAAAGGATGGATTACATATGAGAAGACGAGTATACAGGCTGTTTTTGGGTATGCTCTGTACCGCAGCGCTTACAGGATGTGATACAGCCGATAAGACAGACTCTCCGGCTGCGGAAAAGCAGAAGGTCGAACTGGTAGTCTGGGGCGCCGAAGAAGATGCCGAACTGATGAACCAGCTCATCCAAAGCTTTCAGGCTAACTATCAGGGACAGGCCAATTTTCAGATAACATTTGAGGTACAAGGAGAATCCCAGTGCAAGGACGAATTGCTTGGCGGACTGGAAGAAGGCGCAGATATATTTACCTTTGCCGACGATCAGTTGAATGCACTGGCGGCGGCCGGAGCCTTGGACCCGATCGAGAACGCAGATGAGATCATCAGCAAGAATCTTACGAGCGCGGTAGAAGCCGCCACAGTAAACAATCAGCTCTACGCTTATCCGCTGACTGCGGATAACGGATATTTCTTATATTATAACAAGCATTATATCACAGAAGAACAGGTGAAGACCTTAGACGGCATATTAGAAGCCGCGGCGTCGAATGGCAGAGAATTCACCATGGACTGGTCCTCAGCGTGGTATGTATATTCTTTCTATGGGAATACCGGGCTTAAGGTCGGGCTTAACGACGACGGAATCACCAACTACTGCACCTGGAACCAGACGGAAGGCGATATCCTAGGCATCGACGTAGCCCGGGCGATGCTTCGGATCGCAGGGAATCCAGGCTTCGCCAATCGGACAGATACAGAATTCCTTGACGGGGTCAAGAATGGATCTGTGATCGCAGGTGTCAGCGGCGTATGGAATTCTGTTGCAGTGGAAGAAGCCTGGGGCGCGGATGCCGCAGCCGCCAAGCTGCCGACCTACACCTGTAACGGGGAACAGATACAGATGGCTTCTTTCTCTGGCTGTAAGCTGATCGGGGTAAATGCTTATTCCGAACATCCGAAATGGGCGGCCAGACTGGCAGAGTGGATCACCAACGAAGAGAACCAGCAGCTTAGATTTGAAATGCGCGGACAGGGCCCCTCTAACATCACCGTAGCAGAGTCTAAGGAGATCCAGCAATCTTTTGCAATCTCCGCTCTCTTAGAACAGTCTGAGTATTCTCAGCTTCAGCGGATCGGAGGCAAATTCTGGGACCCGGTTACAAAATTTGCCGAAAATATGGCCGCCGGCAACCCTTCCGGCCAGGATTTGCAAGAGCAATTGGACGAGATGGCGGAAAGTGTTTCCGCACGTTAATGATAATAATATGTCGAAAGGATCTGTTAACATAAGATGAAAAAGAAACTCACCATACAACAGCGTCTGATACTTCCGATCATCCTTCTGGGTGTTGTGGCATTGTTCTCGAATGTCCTGTCGGTTTTCAGCATCAATAACGTCAATTCCAATGCCTCTAAGATTGTAGACAACTATATGGTCGGCTCAGAGACATTGCAGAACATCCGTCATTCTACCACTGATATCCATAAGATGGCGTTGTCACACATTGTCGCAACGGATTATAATACCATGATCACTGTCGTGGCACAGATCAAGGAAGAAGAAGCGATTCTGGAAGAATATCTAAAAGAATATAAAAACTACGTGACAGAGGATGAAGAAGCAGTCTATGCACAGCTTCTGCAGAATTACGATTCCTTCAAGCACGCCCTGGTCTATCTTGTATGCGCAAGCGCAGACAGTCATACCGCGGATGCCTACGCTTATGCCAACGGCGACGTAGCTCATTTTGGTTCCGCCATAGCGGATAATACCAATGAATTATATGCCGCCGTCAGCGAAAGAACTGACAGCGCAAGGCACAAACTGCTGATGGTCTATATCATCTCACTGGTGATCGCGGCTGCTTCTATCATAACATGTCTGATATTAGTGCTTGCCGCCATCCGGATCATCAAAAAATATGTGATAGCACCGATCAAGGACACGGTAGATACTCTCCAGGAAAGCTCACAGAAGCTTGACGAAGTAACCGGCGAAGTGCTGAAACACACCCGTACATCGGGCAGAAGCGCCCGGGGGCTCTCCTCTCTTGCCGACTCCCTGTCCACGGCGATCCAGAAGGTAGCAAACAACGCGGCGATCATCAACAACAGCGCGTCCGACATGAAAGGGGATGTCCATGATATGGCCAATGAATGCAGTACGATCATGGATTATTCCTCTGCTATGAAGGTCCGTGCGAATGAGATGGAAGCGTCGGCACAGACGAATACAAAAGCAATCCAACAGAAAGCATCTGATATCTTAGACGTATTAGAGGAAGCAATCGAGAACAGCAAAAGCGTCAATCAGGTGAACAGCCTGACCAAAGATATCGTAGCAATCTCATCCACAACAAACCTGATCGCCCTTAACGCTTCCGTAGAAGCTATGCGGGCGGGCGAAGCCGGCAAAGGCTTTGCCGTCGTTGCCAGTGAGATCAAGACTCTTGCCAATTCCTGCAGTGAGACTGCCGGCCGTATCCAGGAGGTCAATCAGATCGTTACGAATGCCGTGCACAATTTGTCCAGGCACTCACAGGATATGGCGGATTATCTGAGCGGAACGATTCTTACGGAATTCCAGGAATTCATTCGTTCCGGAAGACAATACAAAGAAGACGCCGACTATGTTAAGGAAATGATCGATGCATTTAACAGCAGGACCGACCGGCTCAGGAACTCTATGGTTGAGATCGCCGATTCTATCGACAGTATTTCTAAGGCGATCGACGAGGGTGCAGACGGGATCAATGGAGTCGCAGGCAGCACAAAGAGCCTGGTTGCAGACATGGCAGATATCACAGGCCGTATGGATACGAACCGGGAGATTGTAGATGAATTAAAGAAGCAGATGGAAGTATTTGCTGACTTTTAGATCACCACTTCCGAGTACAGCTTGATATGGAATTCTGTTCCCCTCCCTGTCTCGCTCTTCACATTGACCGTTCCGTTCTGCTTCATGATGATCTGCTTTGACATGGCAAGCCCGATCCCCACACTATCCTGTGAGCGGCTTCCGCCCTTATAAAATCTCTCGAATATATGGGGAAGATGTTCTTTCGAGATCCCTTCCCCATTATCTCTGATCTTTATGTTAGTCGAGAAATTATTCTGATCAGCCGTAAGCTTCACCCATCCGCCCGGGGGCGTATGCTCGATACAGTTCTTCACGATATTGGAAATGGCTTCTTCCGTCCAACGCTCGTCACAAATGATCCTCATAGCACCTTCTGCAGCGATGTGAAGCTCCACCCCCTTAAGCTCCGCCAGAATCTCAAAGGGCTGGCAGGACCTGAAAAGAAGATCCCTCACCATCACCTCTTCCTTCTTAAGCCTGAGCATATCCGCGTCCAACTGCGACAGCGTCAGAAGATTCCGGATCAACCACGTGATCCGGTTCACCTGAGACTCAATCTTGTCTGTGAATTCCTCTCTCTTCTCTTCCGGAAGATCCGGCTTCTTCAACAGATCTGTCATGATCGTGACAGACGCAAGCGGCGTCTTAATCTGATGGGAGATGTCTGACAGCAGATCTGCCAGTTGTCTCTTCTTGCGGTCTGACGCTGACCGCTGCTCGCTGATCAGGACCACAAGCTTATAGATCTCACTCTCCAGAATACCAAACTGGCCGCTCCGGCACCTGGCGAGATCCGGCAGCGTAAGCTGATCCTGAAGGCGCGTCAGGTATGCGGTAAGCTCTGCCAACTGCTTTTCTCTCCGGTAATGGAAGAATACAGACGCAAGGAACATCCCGGCTATACAGACGCCGAGAACGATGCAGACCGGCTCTGGCTGTCTTAATACGGCACAGGCCGCAGCCGATATGATGATCATAAGGAAATATACGATACTATCCATCTCTTCTCCTTCTCATCTCTTCAATGTAATACCGCATATATGCGATCACACAAGCCGGTACCCTGTTCCCCGCACCGTCTGGATCAGTTCTCCTTCTGCCGTATCCCCAAGCTTCTTCCGCAGACGCTTGACATAGACGCTCAAAGTATTATCATTGACAAAATCTCCTGCCTCATCCCAGATATGCTCCAAGATCTGCCGTCTGGTCAGTATTTGCCCCCGATGGTTCAAAAAGATCAGCAGAAGCTTATATTCCATGGCTGTCAGCACGATCTCCTCCTGATCAAGATACACTCTCCCGGTCTGCAGGTTCACCTGATTACGCCCCACCGTCAGAATGTTCGCGGCAGCCTCCGGGTTCCTTGAGGTTCTCCGCAAGATGGCCTTCATCCGTGCCGTCAATTCCCTGATGCGGAAGGGCTTGGCAATATAATCATCCGCCCCCTGCTCTAACGCCATCACCGTATTGACCTCGTCATCACACGCTGTCAGGAACAGGATCGGCGCCTGGCTTATCTGCCGGACTGCCCGGCAGATCTGATAGCCGTCGCCGTCCGGCAGCATAACGTCCAACAGATAGAAACCGATGGAATCTCCGCCCTCTATCACCTCCATCGCCTCTGCCGCCGAAGCTGCCGTCATCACCTGATAGCCCTCCTGTGTCAGAGCAAATCTCAGCCCTTCCAGGATCACACTGTCATCCTCCACAACCAAAACCGTCATTTCTTATCTGCCTCTCTTCCTTAATTCTGCATCGAATCTATACCGCTCTTCCAGCCATGCACCAGAAGCGTGAATACTGCCAGCACACCTCCCGCAAGGACTACGGAGAATGCCGCCCCTGCTATCGGAAACGGTAATCTAAGATTCCCGAAGATCTTCGTCACTCCCGCCTGAATCAGCGTATATAAGAGACCGGAACAGATCCCTGCCCACAAAACCGCCCGCAGGAAGATCCCCAGACATTCATAGAGCAGCATTTTGCGCAGCTGTCCTTTCGTCATGCCCACAGAATACAGCACCGCCCACTCCTGCCTGCTCTCATCTCTCCATCCCCGTATAGAGTTGAACAGATTCAGCAGACAGATGACCGACGTAAGCACTACAAAACATCCCAACAACACGTCCGCGATCTGAACCAGTGTATTCATCAGATTCTCCTGAGATCCCAGCTTCGCAAATATATAATCCGAGTCCTCTATGTCGTTCAGCCTCTCAAGCTTGTCAATCAGTTCCCCGTCTTTCCCGTCCATCTTCATATAGAGCGTAGGGCTGATGCCTGCCGATTCTTTTCTGCCGCCCGCAATACCGTCAATCTCTTTTGCTACGCCAGTGCTCACAAGCAGCCAGACATATTGGTTATCATTTCCAAAGATCATATAATCTGTCAGCATTTCCTCCGAGACGATCCCGGCGTTCTCAATCGGCACGGTAACATTCTCCTCACGGTCCGAATCATACAATTCTAAGGCTACCTCATCCCCTGGTTCAAGATCCGACATATTTTCTATATGGAAGATCCGGTAGCGTTTTGGCTCCATCTCGGAGACCCGGTAGGTATCCGTAGAGATCACGCCCTCCTTCACCATAAGCGCCGCCGGGCGCTCCGCATCCATCAGCCGCTCGGCGGATATTCCGGCCCGCTCTGCTATCTCCTGCAGGCTCTTGTCATCTACGGCAAGGATATTTACCACAGACTTATCCTGCAGATGCTCCTTCCGGAACTCTTCTTCCGTAATGTCTCTGTGATAATACAGACTGAAGATCTCTCTTAATGCCTCCCAGTATTCTGCACTGTAGGTGTCAGACGGCACCTGTCCCGTGAACATACCCTCTCCCCACTCTGCCGTACTTACTACGTCCGGGCTGTTGGCTATCTCTTCTTTCAGCGCTTCATATTCCGCACTGTATCCGTATGAATAAAGCGCATAATCATAATCGTCAGTCTGGATATCGAGCACAGATCTGTTGATCTTCACATCCAGGATCTCATGGATCGTACTCGTCCCGTACACCGTGACGATCAGGATCACCATGAATACTGCCGCAGATACCGCCGCCGCCCTTGGCCGCCTCTTCTGACGCGTCAGCATATTCCTGGCCAACATCCCTTCTGCACCGAATGCTCGGATCACCGAAGACCTCATGGCATATTGCCGGCTCTTCTTCTCTGTATTTCCGCGGATACATTCGATAGGACCGATCTTCCCGATCTTCCTTGCCGGAAGCCATGCAGAGATCATAACCGTAAAGACGCTCACCAGAATCACCGCAGCCATATTCTCACCCGATATCCGGACGGATACCGGACTTAATTCTGCGGCTTCCTGTATCCCGACCATCATACCCAGCATGGGGCGAAATACCAGCATGGCAAGCTTAATGATCCCGATACCTGCAAGGATTCCTGTTGGAAGAGCGAAGATCAGCAGGCAGAAGGATTCGTAATAGATACTGCTTCTCTTCTGTCTCCCCGTAGCGCCGACTGAACATAGCATTCCCAGGTATCTGCTCCGTTCCTGAAACGACAGATTGAACACATTGTAGATCAGAAGCACCGACGCTCCCATGATCAGAACCACGAATATGACCGTCAGATACCGGATCACCATATTCAATGAAGACTCCGAAGAATTGGCCGAAAAACCGAGCACATAATCATTGTAATCTACCTCGCAGCCGTCAGCGATATCATAAATCTCTATACCATAATCTGGCGGCAGAAGCTCAAGATCGAATAACAGATTCAGATTGCTGCGCTCTTCTGACTGCTCCGTTAAGCCTGTCCCGCCTGTTGTCTCTGCCTGGCCGCCAAGCCCTGTAATCGCAGTATAGCCCGCCGCACCGGGGTCTTCATAGGACGGTGTCTCTATCACGCCGACGATCTGGTACCTCCCGGTCTTGCCCGTATACTCTATGTTCTCCCGAAAGCTGTCATTCTCGCCATAATAGGGGAAAGATTCCGGCACAGCCTTCGTCTCCCCATCCTTTAAAGTAATCCCGAAAAATGGAAAGATTATCTCCTTGGCCCCTTCATCGATCTTAGTGACAGATCGTTTGAAAAATCTTGCGTCGATCCAGTCCCCTACCTGGACTTTGGCGCCGTCGTCAACCGCACTTTTGCTCAGTACCAGCTCTTCTCCATTCTCTGGAAGTCTTCCTTCTGTAAGATGTATATTCATCCAGTCAAAGCAGACCGGCGAATATGCCTTGATATTGAGATAGGGACGTTCCTTATTCGCCGACTGTGCGAATCCGGTGACTCCCAAAGCCTGGGATCTTCCTGTTTCACGGACATAAGGGAGCGCTTCTGCCTCCTCGCACATTTCCTCTGTGACATCATACATGCTCACATGCCATTTGCCGTCTTTTAGTGCTGCGATCTCTTCCAGATATCCAATCCCAGTCTCTTTGCCGATGAATACTCCTGTCATCAGGATCACCATGAATACGATCCCGATAAATGTCACGAATGTGCGGCCTTTGTTCTGCTTCATATGCTGTCTGGTGACATAGAATACAATATTCTGTCTCATCACATGCCACCTCCAGTCATCCGAATCCGCTCGTCTCTCGTGATGCATCCGTCCTCGAGGCTGAGCATCCGGTCTGCCTGCAGCGCGATACTCTCGTCATGAGTAATGATCAGAAGGGTCTGCTTCTGGCTCCGGTTGGACTCCTTTAGCAGACGCACGATCTCTTCCCCGTTCCTCCGGTCCAGGTTGCCGGTTGGCTCATCCGCCAGAATGATCGCCGGATGGTTGTATAATGCCCGCCCAATAGACACTCTCTGCTGCTGCCCGCCGGAGAGCTGGCTTGGCAGATTATTTCTCCGGTCCGTAAGCCCCATCCGCTCCACCACCAGATCAAGCCGCTCCTGGTCGAACTTCCTCCCGTCGAGAAGATGCGGCAATACGATATTCTCATCCACATTCAACACCGGAAGCAGGTTATAGAACTGATAGATCAGCCCGATCTGCCTCCTTCTGAATACCGCAAGCTTACTCTCACCCAAGGCATGAATGTCCGTGCCTCCGATCATCACCCTTCCCTTCGTCGGCTTATCTACCCCGCCCAATATATGCAGCAGTGTGGACTTGCCGCTTCCGGACGGGCCTACGATGGATACGAATTCTCCTGCTTCTACACTAAATGATACGTCGTCTAGTGCATTTACACTTGTATCTCCTGAACCGTAGATCTTTGAAAGATGTTCACATCTTAGAATCTCCATAAGACACCTCCTGTATATTCGATATATTCTATCATACACGAGATTGATGACAGTACGGTGAATCCGTCCGTGACATTCTTGTCACTTACTGAACACCTTCTCCAATCCTTTCTCCACCCTGTGCTCCCACTCTCGAAATTCCCCATAAAGTAGGCTTCCTGCGATGTCAGAGACCTTTTGCTGCCAAACGGACATACCGTCACAAGAAAAACACCGGGAATACCTTAACCTTTCCCGGTAACTTGATAAAACTTACGCCTTCGTATCAATTAGATTGACCGCCTCTGGGATCGCGCTCAGATTGTTGATATCCACGCCGTAATCTGCCAAATTCTGCATATTAGCAGTATCCACAGTCACTTCATCGAAGTTCCAGAGAAGCCCGTACGACTTCACCACTCCTGCGAAATCATCCTCCGATGAATATTCATATCCTGCCAGTTCTTGCCCCGTATACCCCTGATACTTGGTCTTAAGCCCGTCCGCAAGCTTTAGAAGCTGTTCCTTGGCTGATGCAAGATACTCCAACGCTTCCTCCATATTGTCTGTACCCTTCAAGCTGTCTGCGATACTTCTGATCCTGTCCGGGATCTCCCCAAGCACCGTCCGGAATTCTTCGCCGAATAACTTCCCGTATACGGCGTCGGAATTACGGAAGCCTTCATCCATCAGATCTGCTCTCCATTCTAAGATCTCCGCCATATCCCTGTACTCTTCTTCCATCAATTCCTTCAGCTTATCTGCACGCTTCTTCGAACCGCTGTCTGCAATCTTCTCATATTCTGACTGCAGATAGCGAAGCCTTGCTTCCTTGTAGGTAACGCTGTCCGTCAAAGAACCTGCCACCTGATAAAACTCTTCTATCTTCTGAGCCGCCTTTACCGGCACATCCCCCTTCGCCACGATGAATGCTGACAGAGGCGCCGCCGTACCCGTATTCTCAAGCCCGATATCTATCCTCTTCTCTTCTCCGTTCCTTGTAAGGGCCGACGCCTTCTCAGTGATCTCCTTCTGCTCCAAGGCCCTCCGTGCGTCCGCCGTCCTTACAGCTCCGGGTAATAACTGATTCAGGCTCTTCTGACCGCGTGCAGTATTCATCCAAAATAGATTCTGTGTGCTGATCCGCATATCCTTCCTCCTTAACGGTGTCTCGACTATTACGCTGCTATTAATATAATCGGCAATCTGGGAGTCCTTCATAACAATACTGCAGAAATACTTTTGATTATAAAATATATCATTGAAATTTCCCTCTTTTTTCTATACACTAAGAATAGGTATTATTTAATGTCAAAGGAGATTTTCAAATGAAAAAAGCAATGAAACAATCCAAACTTATTGCCGTTTTGAATGGCATATCCATCTTTGCGCTGATCTTAATGGCATTGCTTCTTCTCTTCTACGCCAACGTAGATAAGAAGCTTTCACAGAACAACGAAGACCGGTTTAACCTGACCTACAACGCCAACCGGTTCATGAACGGTTCTGCCTATCTGACCAATGAGGTCCGCGCTTACGCGGCAACCGGAGATCAGGTACACTATGACAACTACTGGAACGAGATCAACAACCTCAAGAACCGCGACCAGGGTGTCGCCGCCATGCAGGAGATCGGAATTACCTCCGGGGAGCAGAGCATGATCGACGAGATGTCCGCGCTCTCCAATAAGCTGGTTCCTCTTGAGGAGGACGCCATGAACAATGTGCAGGAGAAGAAACTTCAGAAAGCGCTGGATTATGTCTACGGCGAAGAATACAGTACTTCTATCGCGCAGATCAATTCCCTCAAGGAACAGTTCCTCTCGGCGCTGGATACACGGACTGCCGAAGAGATCAGGACATTGAACCTGCGCCTGACGATCATCCGTATCCTCATATATACGGCTCTGGTTCTGGTAGGTGTCATTCAGCTCGTTGTGATGTCCGTCACACGCCGCAAGATCCTTCACCCGATCATCGCTGTCCGGGATCAGATGGGTGAGATATCTATGGGGAATCTCTCGGCAGAATTCCCGCTTGAGTCTGATACCTCTGAGATCGGTATGCTTGTCGCCTCCATCCATGAGACGAAGAAAGAGCTGAAGAATTACATACATGACATTGACTCCAAGCTAGCCCAGATGGCGCAAGGCAAGATGAACCTGTCCATCGACACAGATTACCGCGGAGAATTCCTGCCGATCCAGAACGCTCTTAGACAGATTCTGGATTCTCTGAATCTTGCGCTATCCCAGATCAACCATACGGCCCGCCAGGTGTCTGACGAGTCAGAACAGATGGCGTCTGACGCCCAGGTTCTCTCCTCCGGCGCCGCCGAACAGGCATCTGCCATCCAGGAGCTCTCTGCCAATATCCAGTCCTTATCCAGTCAGGTATCCTCGACCTCACAGGATGCCGACAATGCACGGAAGACTTCCATGGATTCGGCAGCACAGCTTACTGCATGCAGTAAGAAGATGGAAGAACTGACGTCAGCCATGGCAGATATCTCCGAGTCTTCCCAGAAGATCAATGGGATCATTAAGACGATTGAAGACATTTCCTTCCAGACTAATATTCTGGCGATCAATGCATCCGTGGAGGCTGCCCGTGCAGGCACATACGGCAGAGGTTTCGCCGTTGTCGCCGACGAGGTACAGAGCCTTGCCAACAAGAGCTCCATTGCCGCTAAGGATATCACGAAGTTGATCGAGAATTCTCTGGAACTCGTACAGCACGGAACCGCTCTGTCCGGTGATACAACCGAAGCTCTCGCAGTCGGCGTATCCGGTTCCCAGAGTACCGCCGATCTGATCCAGAAGATCGCCGATTCCGCACAGCAGCAGGCATTGTCTCTTCAGCAGCTTACAGACGGCGTAGAGCAGATCTCCGATGTCGTCCAGACCAACACTGCAACCGCAGAGAAATCAGCCGCCTCCGCAAGCGAACTTCATAAACAGGCAGAGGAGCTGAAACAGTCTGTTCAGAAGTTCCAGCTTCGCTAAAACTAAAAGGGGGCTACCTGGGAAAGGAATCCCAGGCAGCCCCAATCATTTAAGTATGGAAGCACTATTTTAACAGGACAAACACGATCAACGCGGCCACGATCACAATTGCAACTGCAAGGATGATGATTGGAAGCTTAGACATCTTCTCATCATCGTCATAGTCATAATCATCATCATAGTCGTCATCATAGTCGTCTTCGATCTCTTCCTGACGTCTCGTCTTTTTCTTCTTTTTCTTGCCGTCCCCTACCGCGAGCATCTCGTCGTATGCCCTGCGCATCTCTTCTTCCCGTTTCTTCCGAACCTGCTTCGGAGGTATATTGGAGTATCTCTGTTCCTCCTCATCTTCATCATCATTCTTCTCTATTGTCTTCTGGGGAACCTTGAACTTTTTCTTGCAATTATAGCATAAGAGATAGTTCGGGTCTTTTTTTCCCTGCTTTAATTCCTGACCGCATATTGGACATTTCATCAGTATGTGTTCCTCCTCTTATTTTCACGTATATGGTCATTATACTACATCCCTTCTAAAATTTCAAAAAATATTTTCTTAATTATATCCTAATTATATCAAAAAGGCCGGACACCCTGCCCAGCCTTTTATTATCTTTTATTTCGTACTGTTTCCAAGTGTTACTTCCACATCCTGACTCGTATATTCACCGTTATTACCCGGCGTCTCTATAGTAAGCGTCACCGTCTCTCCGGCTCTGTAATACTGAAGCTGTTCCTGAAGTGCCGCCATGCTGTTCACCGAAGACCCGTTCAGCGCCGTGATCACAGAACCCTTGGTGATACCTGCTTTCGCCGCACCGCCGCCTCTGGTGACATTGGATATATATACACCCATCGGCATATTATACATCTGAGAAGTATCCTGGGACACATCCACTCCCTCAATGCCGATGAAGCCTCTCTCACTCTCTGCAACCTTCGTCTTTGTCTCCTGGTTCATCAGTCCTTCAATGGTCTCTCTCGCTTCAGAGATCGGAATGGCATAGCCCATGCCCTCTACCGCATCCATCGCTGCTTTCGCAGTATTGATCCCGATCACCTCGCCGTTCGCATTCAGCAGGGCGCCGCCGCTGTTTCCAGGATTGATCGCTGCGTCTGTCTGGATCAGGCTGCTGTCTATTCCGTCGATCGTTCTGTCTGTAGCAGAGATGATCCCTCTGGTTACAGACTGTCCGTATCCAAGCGCATTCCCAATGGCAATAGCCTCTTCTCCTACCTGAATCTGCTCGGAATCCCCCAGCGTCGCTACAGCGATCTTCTCTCTGGTACTGTCCTTCACCTTACTGAGTTCTACCGCTACCACTGCCAGATCCCGGTTCGCATCCGTTCCCTTTATATTCGCCTCCACGCTCTCCTGGTCTATGAAAGACACCGTAAGCGTATCGCTGCCTTCAACGACATGATTGTTCGTCACGATCAGAAGCTCTGTATCATTCTGACCGATAATGATACCGGAACCGGCGCTCTCACTCTCCCGCTCCTGTACGCCTCCGAAGAAGCTCTGTACCTGTTGGACACTCATATTCGTGATCGAGACTACAGACGGCATGGTATTCTTCGTAATATCCGCTACATTGGAATCTACCGTACCGCTGGAAGCTGTCGTAAGCTTCGTATTGCCTACACTCTCCGTCTTCTTCGTATCCTCTCCGTGTTCCGCCGTACCGAACACTCTGTCTGCTACGATGTTGCTGGTCTGAAACGCGGCGCTTGCGGTCACTCCGAATATCAGCCCGAAGCATACCGTCTTCATCCACTTGGGAACTCCTCCCTTCCTATGCGGGTGTCCCTGATTCCTGTCATCCTGCATATTCGGTTCCTGTCCTGGCGTATAATGAGTATATTGGTGATCCATATTGATATCTCCTTTCGAAATTACTTTTCTCTGCTTCTGATGACTATTCTACCGCCAAATTGTGTTCAAACTGTGACAGAACCGTGATAAAATATTGACTTATAATAATTTCGTCCGGATCGCTTCTTCTGTCCCCGCAAGAGATCCCTGCACCATCTCCGGCTTCCCGCCGCCTCTGCCGTTAAATGCTTCATTCAGCAGCTTGCTGTACGGTCTTACATCCTTCTTACGGCTACCGATCACATAGCGGTACCCGCTCTGATCCGTCCCCGCGAATACGGCGCAGCATGCGGCGCCCCTCTCCAGCAGAAGGTTCATCAATTCTCTCGGCTCATTTCCCGAAAGCTCCGGATCGAATACGGCCGTCACGCCCTCCCCAAGAGGTATCTCTGCCGCCCGGTATCCCAGAAGCTTCTGCTGCAGCGACGCATTCTTCCCCTTGAGACTTGCCATCTCTTCCTTGAGGTGCGATACCGCTTCCGCCGTCTCATACTCCTTCACACAGAGAAGTGCGGAAACTGTCTTCGTATTCTCATCCTTGATACTGTAATCCCTGAGCGCGCGGAAACCCGCCAGCATCGTGATACGTTCCCCGCCTTTATAGTTCATCATATCCACCAGCTTGATGAGGCCGATCTCCCCGGTACTCTTCATATGGGGCGCGCAGCACGCACATACGTCATATCCCGGTACTGTTATGATACGGACCTGCCCTTCGATCTCAATCTTGCTCCTGTATTCCATGTGCACAAGCTCTTCCTTAGACGGATATGTCACCTCAACCGCCAGATTCCGGAATACGGCACGGTTCGCTTCCATCTCGATCTCTCGTAACTGTTCCCTGGTGATCGGACCGTTGAAATCCATCGTACAGTAATCACTCCCCAGATGAAATCCTACATTCTCATAGCCAAATCTGGCATGAACGATCCCTGAGATGATATGCTCTCCTGTGTGCTGCTGCATCCGCTCAAACCGTTCCTCCCAGTCAAGCTTCCCATGTACATGTCCGCCCACCGGCAGGGGGCCTTCCATGGTATGGTATATGATCCCGTCCTTCTCATGGGCATCCGTGACACGGATCCCGTCTATCCAGCCAATATCCCCGTACTGACCTCCGCCCTCCGGGAAAAATGCGGTCCTGTCAAGCACCGTCTTATACCCTTGGGCCGTCTTCTCACACTCCAGGACCTCTGCATCAAATTCTCTGACGTAACTGTCCTGGTAGAATAACTTCTCCGTCATCTCCTACATCCTCTCCGGCGCCGTAAAGCCCAGCACATCTATACAGGCTTCCAGCACCCTTCTCGTCAGTATCAGCAAAGCGATATATCCCTTCTGCTTTGTCTCATCCTCCTCTGCGAGGATCTTCGTCTCATGGTAGAAACGGTTGAACACATTCGCCAGATCATAGATATAGGCACAGATCTTATGAAGCGCCAGCTCTTCAAATGCCGTCTCCATCACGTCATTGTATTTTAAGATCTCCAGCATCAGCGCCTTCTCACTATCGTTCTGCGCACATCTGATCGCAAGGCCTTCCAGTCCATTGCCGTCCGCCTGATATTTGCTCAGGATCGACTTGATCCGCACGATGGTATACAGGATATAGGGACCAGTATTCCCCTCAAAGGAGGTAAAGCGGTCTACGTCGAACACATAATCCTTGGACGCCTGGTTCGACAGATCTCCGTACTTGATCGCGGACATTCCGACGATCTTCGCCGTCTCATCTGCTTCATCTTCTGCAACCGTCCGATTCTCGGCAATCTTCCTGCGCATCTCATCTTCAATCTCCGCGATCAGATTCTCCAGACGCATCACTCCGCCTTCCCTGGTCTTAAAAGGCTTGCCGTCCTTACCGTTCATCGTACCGAACCCCAGGAATGCAAGATCCGTTCCCTCCGGCACAATACCGGTCTTCCTCGCTGCCCTGAACACCTGGAGAAAATGCAGCTCCTGACGCTTGTCCGCAACATAGATGATCTGATCCGGCTGATAATCCTGCTCCCTCTGGATCAGCGTCGCAAGATCTGTCGTCCCGTAGAGCGACGCCCCGTCTGATTTCTGGATCATGCACGGCGGAATCTCCTTGGTATCCGTCTCCTCCTGCACATCGATCACCAGCGCGCCCTCGTCAATATGGGCATATCCTTCCTTCTTCAATCTGTCGATCATATCCGGAATATAGGCCTGGGCATCCGCCTCGCCCTTCCAAAGATCAAAGTGCACGTTCAGGCTCGCATAATTCTTCTTAAGGTCTTCCACGGAAATATTCATAATATGCCGCCACACCGCCATATATCCCTTGTGTCCATTCTGCAGGAGATACGTCGCCTTAAGCGCTTCTCTCCTGTATTCCTCGTCATCCTTCGCCTTGCCGCTTGCCGTAGGATAGATCTCCTCCAGCTCGCCTATGGTAAACGGCGCCTCCGCCGGATACTCCCCGCCAAATCCTTCATCAAAATACGGCAGGTCAGGCTTACGCTCCTTAAGTTCAGTGATGATCAGTCCCATCTGGTAGCCCCAGTCGCCCAGATGGATATCTCCCAATACCTTATGTCCCATCTTCCTTGCAAGCCTTTTGATCCCTTCGCCGATGATCGCAGAGCGCAGATGTCCCACATGGAGCGGCTTCGCCACGTTAGGTCCGCCGTAGTCAACAACGATCGTCCTGGGCTCTTCTGCCGTCTTAAGACCCATATTCTCATCCGCACACATCTGATTCAGATACTCTGCCACATATTCCCTGTTAAGCTTCAGATTAATGAACCCCGGATTCACCACATTCACTTCTTCCAGACACCGGCTGCCCTCTAATCCTGCCGCCACATCATTTGCAATCATGACCGGAGCCTTCCTATATGCTTTCGCTCCCGCCATCGCCCCGTTGCACTGGTATTCACACAGATCCGGCCGATTAGATAAGGTTACTTTCGCATATTCCTTATCGTAGCCGGCTGCCTGAAATGCCTCGGCCAGCTCTTCTGTGATAAGCTCCATGATCTTCTTCATCTTCGTTCTCCTCCTCTATCTCAATATGTACAAAAAAAAGCCAGACCTCTGTAATCTACAGGGATCTGACCCCTTGAAACTCATTGCAATCTTCTAACTCCCGGTAGAATTCTCATATGCATTCTTCAGATCCAGCAACGCTTCTTGAAGCAGCGCGTCTGACCTGACCGCTTCCTGATATGCCTTCTGCGTCTTCGTCATAAGCTTCTGTACATCTTCATGCTGTGCGACCATCTGAATATATTCCTTGATCTCCTGGTCCTTAACATCGGCAATGATCCGGCATCCGCCTTCCTCATCGTCTTCCACATACACCGTACCAAGCCCGGGAACCTTCGTATAAATATCCTTGATCTTCATATCATACGCCACAAACACCACATATGTACCCCGGTATCTGCCCTCTTTGGTATAGATATGGATATCATCATACGACTCCGCAAAACTGGCTTCCTCTCCCTGCTGCCGGTAATACTCCCTGACAGCCTCGGTAATCTCCGGATATTCTTCCGTTCTGAGCGGATTCAGTTCCATGACCTCGCATCCTCTGTTCTCCACATACAAACGGTCAGAAGTTGTCTTTTGTGCTTTCTGGACTTTCGCTTCGGTTAGACTCGATCCGGCTGCCACCAACGCCGCTGCCAACGCAACCAAGAATACCAGCAGATATCCTCCCTTGCTTCTCCTGCGGACGGAAGGGCAGTCTCTCTTCGTTCCTTCCATAAAGACTACCTCCATATGCACTTAAAAACATGATACTCACGGCAGATCTGTCTGCCTATTCGTATAAAAATACACACCCGGGCGGATTCGAACCGCCGCTCCCGCCTCCGGAGGGCGGTGCTCTATCCCCTGAGCTACGGGTGCATAATCTGTCTCTGCCAGGCATGACCTTTCTCATGATGCATGTCCGACAAATAATGTAATATGAAATTGCAAATGTTATATTACCACATTTATCCGAAAAAGTAAAGGAAATGATATCGACTTTTCTCACATTTCCTTCACTTTTTTTATTTTATCCTTTATAAGAGTAATTTTCCCTTCCCTCTGTCGTAATAATATGCACGATCTGACAAAATATCCTCTGCTTCGATCTGTGTCTCGTTCACTTCCGCCACAAGTGCATTCAGCGCTTCCCACCCCGGGGCAGCACTCTCCGGCACAATGATCACCTCATGCACACTACTTGGCAGCACATAGTAATTCTCCTTAAGATAATCTCCGATTCCTTCAAGCCTGTCCTCGTACAGGATCGCCGCAGCGCCATAACTGCGGAGCCGGTTGCTCATCACATACATAACATCTTCAAAGCTTCCCCCATCCTCACCTGTCAGCTCTTCGATCAGAGCATACATGGTCCCAAATTCATAGGGAAGAAGCCTGGGTGTATTCTCCTTAGCCTTCCTTGCAATCTCGCTCTTCGTTACATTCCACATCTCCAGATGCTCATCTCTGATCATCAAAGACGCCATTCCGTGTGAATTCACTTCGATCAGCACATAGAAGATCACTGCAAGATCCAGATATTCCTCATAGGGAACTTCCTTCAACAGTTCCTTATTCGCCTCGCGGTTCACCAGACGATAGATGATCTTCCTTCTTACATTCTGATAATCCTTGATAAATTCTCCCTCAAATGAACGCCGGAACCGTACTTCCTTGTACAGCCTTAAGATCTCCCCGGCAATATGCTCCACCGAACTTCCGCCCTGAAACTGCTGATAGTATTCCTCCAGATAGATCGTCGGAAAGATATTGATCCCTTTCTGTGCGATCGTCAATCCATGTCTCTTTGTCCCGTTGTTCTTCACCGCCGAATGTATGTATACCGTTACATCATCCCTTACTTCTTCCTTCACCTTAACTTCTACCTCATGGATAAACTGAAAATATGTCATTCCTCTCCTTTCTTAAATAGCTGCATGTCTTTTCTCATGGAAATCGGCATGAATCCTGCCTTAGAATCATTTAGAATATAATTGAAATATTATGGTATAACCATTATAAAAAAGCCCTGCAGAAATTGCAAGGCTTTTCGTATGCCATATTTCGACATATTTCGTATCTGTTATACTATGCTCTGGATAAATACTGTCCGGTACGGGTGTCAATCTTGATCTTCTCCCCCTGCTCCACAAACAGCGGAACCATAACCTGAGCGCCTGTCTCAACGATCGCCGGCTTCGTCGCGCCTGTCGCCGTATTCCCCTTCACTCCCGGTTCAGACTCTGTGATCACAAGCTCAACTGTGAACGGAGGCTCAATCGCAAATACCTTCCCCTGATAAGACTTCATGGAAACCACTTCATTCTCCTTCACAAACTTCAAAGCGTCGCCGACATCGTCTTTGCCCACCGGTGTCTGCTCATAAGTCTCCATATCCATAAAATAATACAAGTCACCGTCATTATACAGGTATTGTACTTCCTTCCTCTCGATAAACGCCTTCTTCAGCACATCCTTCGACGGATTAAATGTCCTCTCAACTACACCGCCGTTGATCACGTCTTTTAACTTCGTACGGACAAACGCGGAACCCTTTCCTGGTTTTACGTGTAAGAATTCCAGACATTCATACACCTTCCCGTCAATCTCGTAAGTAGTACCCTTCTCAATATAAGCATCTGCCATTCTATAAATCCTCCTTAGCCGCGCCAAACGCGCATTCATACATTCATTTTTCCTTTTTTCATTCTATAATAGATTACGCCTTTTTTCAACCTTTTTTTCTTCACAAAAATTCATTTGACATTTCTGCATGATACATTCTACAATAAATGAGTATGTAATCTAACAAAAATTATATTTTCTGGAGGCATGATTATGAAAAAAGCAACCTTATTTCTTCTATGTACAGCCCTTCTTGCCGCTGTCATCACCGGATGCGGTTCGGGCAAGAAATCCGAGGACGCGGCCGAAGAGAACACATCCGGTCAGGTATCGGACGAAGCTTCCGATCATTCCGGCGATGAGACGGCCGATCACAAGGAAGACCTTCTAAGCGGCCTGCACCACGCTGAGATCGAGATCAACGATTATGGCACCATCTCCCTTGAGCTTGATGCCGATACCGCTCCCGTCTCGGTCACCAACTTTGTAACCCTTGCCAAAGAAGGATTCTATGACGGGCTTACTTTCCACCGTATCATCAGCGGATTTATGATCCAGGGCGGCGACCCTCTGGGCAATGGGACCGGCGGATCTGACACAGAGATCAAGGGTGAATTCTCAAGCAACGGCGTAGAGAATAACATCGCCCACGAACGGGGCGTCATCTCCATGGCCAGATCCCAGAATCCCGACAGCGCATCATCCCAGTTCTTCATCATGCATCAGGACAGCCCTCATCTTGACGGGGACTATGCTGCCTTTGGGCATGTAACCTCCGGTATAGAGATCGTAGACCAGATCTGCGAGAACACACCGGTACAGGATGACAACGGAACGGTAGACGCCGGTGACCAGCCTGTGATCAAGACCATTCGGGTAATCGACTAACGGCGATTACCCTTTTTCAGGTTCTTTTTATAGAAATGCAGCACAACCCTCTCCAGATAACGCTTCAACACGATCTGGATCTCTTCTTTGGGATGGATCGGCTTCACAAGGATATTGCGGATCCCTGCCCGCTTCGCCCCCCACACATCCGTAAAAAGCTGATCGCCGATAAACAGGGAATTCTCCTTGTCTGTCCCCATAATCTCCATGGCCTTCACATAATTCTTCGTGGACGGCTTGTGGGCGTTATAGACATAATCCACCCCGATATCCTGGTTGAACATCTTCACCCTTGGCTCCTGATTGTTCGAGATCAGGCAGCATCGAAAACCGATACTCTTAAGCCGGTCAAATAGAGCTGTCGCCCTCTTGTCCGCCGGCGCTCCGTGGGGCACTAACGTATTATCGATATCAAAGATCAGCCCCCTGTATCCTTCCTCGTATAATTGTTCAAAATCAATCACATATGTGGACGCCACATATCTGTCTGGAAAAAACATATCAAACATTACTCTTCTATCTCCATCAGACGCTGCACAAGCTCCTCACAAACCTGGGGCACCGTCTTATTATCCGTATTGACCACGATGTCCGCAGCAGCCTCATATCTGTCCCGCCGCTGCTCCATCAACTCCAAGATTCCCTTTACATTCTTCCTTCCGTCCAATACCGGTCTGCCTTCACTGTTCTTCACACGCTCATAGACCGTCTCCGGGCTTGCGGTAAGGAGCACCACCTTCCCGTTCTTCTTCATCTGTACAACATTCTTCTCCCGCAGGGCCGCTCCTCCTCCGCAGGAGATTACCGTATTCTTGTGGGATTGCATCTCAACCAGCAGTCCCGTCTCCAGATCCCGGAAATACTCTTCCCCATGTACAGCAAAGATCTCCGGGATGCTCATCTTCTCGCGCTCTGCGATCACCTGATCCATCTCTACGGTCCTCATCGCAAACCTGGCGCTCAAGTATTCTGAAACCGTGGATTTGCCGGTTCCCATGAAACCGATCAACACAATGTTATAGTCAAATCCGCCCATCTTGTTCTCTCCTGTCCGTTTCGTCTTTTATTTATTGTCCTTAAAATCTGCCAGCGTCTTTCCCACGTCTTCCCGGAATTTCTTCCACGCCTCTTCGTCCTCGACAAAATATTTGGGGCATATCTTCCCCGTCACATCATAGTGCCGGATCACATTGTCTTCATTCAGGTCAAATTTCATACACAGCCACGCACATAACTGAACCATGGATGTGTAGGTCGCGTCGTTGAATTTCCCCGTCTCATCCGGGTGGCAGCATTCTATGGATACCGTATCTATATTACGGCTGTTCGAGGCATAAGCTACCTCCCAGGTCGGAACACACTGCACGATCTCGCCGTTCAGGCCGACAACGAAATTACTGCTCACCTGGGTGTCATGGCCATCCTTTAAGCTCTCAAAATAATTCCGGTTATCTATGGCATCCGACCCCGGATTCGCCGTATAATGAACGACAATACCGGTAATCTTCTCCGTAGGCGTACCCGGTCTTGAATAAGGGTTCACCGTCAGAAGCTCCACATCGATTTCCGGTTCTACCGCTTCGATCTTCTCTCCTGTCTTCTCAAAATATTTGTTGGTAAGCCAGGAAGGTTTGAATATCTTGATCAGTATCAATATCACCAACGCAACGATCAATAGGGCCAGCCCTGCACGCAGATATAATTGGATTCTTTTCTTTTTCTGGCTCTTTTTCTTCTTTTTCTTCATGACTTTCTCCGTTTTGTATTCTGACAGTAACATAATATGCCATCAGACGTCTGTTTGATGACCTCTTTATCATATCGAGATACCCCCAGCATACCGGAACCCCGGCAGACTGCCCGGATTCCCTGTACACTGAGGGTATTATGCACATATCTTATCTCCGTCCAAACTGATAGACCGTAGTAGTATCATAGACCTCACCGGCCCGCACCACAGGACCGGCAAACCGTTCCTTATGCACCGCATCTGGAAAATACTGAGACTCAAAGCATACGGCCTGACGTTTCTTATAGACGGCTCCTTCCTTACCTGCTTCCTCTACGATAAAGTTGCCCGTATAGAACTGCATGCCGGGAAGATCTGTATATACCTTCATCTCAATCCCTGTCTTCTTCGAATACATGGACGCGGCCTGACGGTATCCGCTCCCGTTCAGTACCCAGTTATGGTCATAGCCCTGGCCGAAGATCAGTGCCTCGTAATCCGACTCAATCTCCTGTCCTACCGTCTTCGCCTTCCGGAAATCCATAGGCGTCCCTTCTACAGGAATCACATTTCCAGTCGGTATAGACTGTGCATCCGCTTCTGTATAGGCATCGGCATTGATCATAACCTCCTGATCTAACGCCAGACCTGACGCATGCCCGGACAGGTTAAAATAACTGTGGTTCGTGAGATTCAAAAGCGTATCTGCTTCCGGCACCGCATGATAATGTATCTTCACCTCATTCTCCTGCGTCAGCGTATAGGTCACGCGGATGTCCGACGCCCCCGGGAACCCCTGATCGCCGTCAGTACTGCGCAGCATAAAAGTTACATGACTGTCATCCGCTTCTTCTGCCGTCCACATCCTCTTCCCATAATAATCCCTGCCGCCGTGCAGGGTATTGGAACCGTCATTCTGTGTAAGCCCATAAGTCCTGCCGTTCAATTCAAAGCTGCCGCCGCCGATACGATTCGCCACTCTCCCCACTGTCTCACCGAAATACAGGGTTCCGGCTTCATAACCGCTCACATCATCATATCCAAGCACCACATCCCTAAGCTTCCCCTCCCGGTCCGGGACCAGTACCTTCACCAGCACAGCGCCGTAGTCTGACACTGCCGCTTCCATACCGTTACTGTTCTTCAGGGTATATAATGCTGCCTTCTCGCCCTTAGACGTCGTTCCGAAATCACTTCTCATCTCTTAAACCTCTCTCATAAATCTGCCGTTCTTATTCGTCAACACTGTAGTTCGGCGCCTCTTTGGTGATATGTATATCATGAGGATGGCTCTCCTTAAGAGAAGCAGCAGAGATCTTCACGAATCTTCCGTTCTCCTTAAGCTCTTCCACCGTATGTGCGCCGCAGTAACCCATACCGGATCTGAGTCCTCCCATCAACTGGAATACGGTATCCTCAACCGTACCCTTATAGGCAACGCGTCCTTCTACGCCTTCCGGAACCAGCTTCTTCGCATCAGTCTGGAAATAGCGGTCCTTGCTTCCGTTCTCCATCGCCGCGATAGAACCCATGCCGCGATATACCTTGTATTTCCTTCCCTGGAACAGTTCGAATGTTCCAGGACTCTCATCACATCCTGCGAAGATACTTCCCATCATGCAGACATTCGCTCCGGCTGCAATTGCCTTGGTCATATCACCGGAATACTTAATCCCGCCGTCTGCAATAATCGGTATTCCATACTTATCTGCCACCTCATAACAATCCATGACTGCGGTGATCTGCGGGACACCGATACCCGCCACGATACGTGTCGTACAGATAGAACCTGGTCCGATCCCTACCTTCACGGCATCTACGCCTGCCTTGATCAGCGCCTCTGCAGCTTCGCCCGTTGCCACATTGCCGGCAATCACCTGGAGTTCGGGGAACTTGGACTTTATCATATCCACGGTTCGGATCACATTGGCAGAATGTCCGTGTGCAGAATCCATCACAACTACATCCACCTTCGCATCCACAAGCTCCTTCGCCCTGTCCAGACAATTGGCAGTGATACCGATCGCCGCACCGCAGAGCAGCCTCCCCTGCGAATCCTTGGCTGACAGCGGATACTTGATCTGCTTCTCAATATCCTTGATAGTAATCAGGCCTTTTAAGTTGAAATCCTTATCTACGATCGGAAGCTTCTCCTTCCTTGCCTTCGCAAGGATCGTCTTCGCCTCCTCCAGAGTAATACCCTCACGGGCAGTGATCAGACCTTCGGAAGTCATCGACTCCTTGATCTTCTTAGAGAAATCTTCTTCGAATTTTAAATCACGGTTCGTAATAATACCTACCAGCTTCCCGTTCTCTGTAACCGGAACGCCTGAAATCCTGAACTTCCCCATCAGATTGTTGGCATCCTCCAGAGTATTCTCCGGCGACAGATAGAATGGATCCGTAATGACGCCATTCTCAGAACGCTTCACCTTATCTACCTCTTCTGCCTGAGCCTCGATAGACATATTCTTATGAATAATACCGATACCCCCCTGACGTGCCATGGCGATCGCCATCCGGTGTTCCGTAACCGTATCCATCCCGGCACTCATCATCGGTATATTCAGTCTGATGCTTCTCGTTAAATTCGTTGACAAATCTACCTGGTTCGGCACCACCTCTGAATAAGCCGGCACCAAAAGAACATCATCAAATGTAATTCCTTCTCCGATTATCTTTCCCATGATCATCATTCCTCTCTTTCTCTGTTTGAATTGGTTCGGCAACCTGCCGACAATATATTTAACTGCTATAATAACCAATTATGATACCACTTGTCAACTATTTTCTTAGGCTTTTCTCATATCTTTAACAGCGGATTGTAACAGTTCAGATACCTTCACTGTTACAGGCATCCGGCCATTAAAAATCGCTTCGCGATGGGCCGTATGCTTTCAGGCTCTACTCTATGACACGGTCAGCGCAGTGAATGCGCAGACCTGTCTGAACTGTCACGGCGGATTACCTTCCTTGGCGCAAGCATATAGAATCCTTCAATAATCGTATCATTCGGCTCGAATATGATCTTCTTCTTCTCCCCCTGTCCCGACACGATCAGCGCATACAGCTTAGCCTGTCCTGTCCTGGAGCTGAAGTCATAAGTCCTCGCGTTCTGATACTGATGAAGTTCTGCGGCATCTGCCGGCGCGAGCAGATCCATATCCGCTACATTCATGGAGAACTGCTTCTTCCTCTTCGCCTTGTTCATGATCTTATCAATATCCAGGTCACCGTTCACGAACAGATATTCATACTCCACCTTAAGCCGCCCAAATATGAACACGTCAAGCGCGATCATAATAACCGGCAGGATAATGATCCCCGGAAACATCATAATAGCCAGAAACGAAACGATCGTCGCCGCCACCAGTACCGCCTTGATCACAATGTCCTTCATATCCGTCTGCTTCTTCACCATCTGTTCTGTATAGTAATCATTCATCTTCTACTCCTCCGTACTCTTTATTAGGCCGGATTATTCATCCCGGTACCCTGTATGATGATTTATATGTATTGTATCATACTTTAGGGGTAAAAGAAAACTCCTCATATGAGGAGTTTTCAAAAAATTAATGATTCTTACATCATACCCATTCCGCCGCCTGCGCCTGCCGGCATTGCAGGAGTCTCTTCCTTGATATTGGCAACAACAGATTCTGTCGTCAGCAATGTAGAAGCAACGCTTGTCGCGTTCTGCAGAGCGCTTCTTGTAACCTTAGCAGGATCAAGGATTCCGCTCTCAACCATATCTACATAATTCTCTGTCAGCACATCGAATCCTGAACCAGGAGCAGACTCTTTCACCTTGTTGATGATAACGGAGCCTTCCAGGCCTGCGTTGGCTGCAATGTGGAACAGCGGGGATTCCAGAGCCTTCAATACTACGTTGGCGCCGGTCTTCTCATCTCCGTTAAGCTCTTCTGCAAGTTTAGCAACTTCCTTCGCAGCATGGATATACGCAGAACCGCCTCCGGCGATGATACCCTCTTCTACTGCCGCTCTTGTAGCTGCAAGAGCATCTTCCATACGAAGCTTCGCTTCCTTCATCTCTGTCTCGGTTGCCGCGCCTACACGAATCACGGCTACGCCGCCTGCCAGCTTCGCAAGCCTCTCCTGAAGCTTCTCTCTATCGAAATCAGAAGTAGTCTCTTCGATCTGCATCTTAATCTGCGCTACACGGTCAGAGATCTCTTTCTTATCTCCCAGACCGTCAACGATCACGGTGTTCTCCTTCTGGATCTTCACAGACTTCGCACGTCCAAGCTGATCCATGGTCGTCTCCTTAAGATCCATTCCAAGTTCGTCTGATACTACCTGGCCGCCTGTCAGGATCGCGATATCCTTAAGCATCTCTTTCCTTCTGTCACCGTATCCAGGCGCTTTAACTGCCGCTACGTTAAATGTGCCGCGCAGCTTGTTCACGATCAATGTGGTGAGCGCCTCGCCCTCTACGTCCTCAGCGATGATCAGCAGTCTTGCACCGGACTGTACGATCTGCTCTAACAGCGGAAGAATGTCCTGGATATTGGAGATTTTCTTGTCTGTGATCAGGATATACGGATCCTCTAAGATTGCTTCCATCTTATCCATATCCGTAGCCATATACGCAGATACATATCCGCGGTCAAACTGCATACCTTCTACCAGGTCAAGCTCTGTCTTCATGGTCTTGGATTCTTCGATCGTGATAACTCCGTCATTAGAAACCTTCTCCATCGCGTCTGCAACCATCTCGCCCACTTCGTCATCACCTGCAGAGATCGCAGCAACTCTTGCAATCTGATCCTTATCTTTCAACTTGCTTGACATCTTCGCGATCGCATCTACAGCCGTATCTGTAGCCTTCTTCATACCCTTGCGCAGGATGATCGGGTTCGCGCCTGCCGCCAGATTCTTCATACCCTCATGCACCATAGCCTGTGCAAGAACTGTCGCTGTCGTTGTTCCGTCACCGGCAACATCATTGGTCTTAGATGCAACTTCCTTGATAAGCTGTGCACCCATGTTCTCAAATGCATCCTCAAGCTCGATCTCTTTCGCGATCGTCACACCGTCATTCGTGATAAGCGGTGCGCCGAAAGATTTGTCCAGGACAACGTTGCGTCCCTTAGGTCCAAGTGTTACCCTGACTGTATCTGCCAGTTGATTTACTCCTGATTCAAGTGCGCTTCTTGCCTCTGCGCCGTATTTGATCTCCTTTGCCATAATTATTATGCCTCCTATAATCTAAATTATTGAATGATCTAACTGTATCTTCTATCTGTAATATTCTAAATCATGATGGTCAGACGTCTACTCGCAGATTGCAAGAATGTCATCCTGCTTTACGATGATATATTCTTCATCATCGATCTCTACGGTTGTTCCAGAATATTTGGAATAGATCACCTGCTGTCCGACTGCTACATTCATCTTCACTTCCTTGCCGTCTACGGTTCCGCCCGGCCCAACAGCGATAACCTCTGCCTGCTGCGGCTTTTCCTTGGACTGTCCGGGAATCACGATCCCTGACTTCGTGGTTTCCTCTGCAACCAACTGCTTTAATACAACTCTGTCTCCTAATGGTACTAACTTCATAAATTTATGCCTCCTTTAATAATTACAATTTTGTTAGCACTCATAAAAAGAGAGTGCTAAAAGACTCTAGATATAAAATAGCACTCTCTTCCGACTTTGTCAACACACTTTATATTTAGTTTACAAGATTTTTATAAAATCCATTCTTGATCTTAAACTTAAGTACCTTCCCAGACTTATTCCAATACCTCTCCACAACGGCGCCCATACACGCCATCTCACCTTCCGGTGTGTCGATCCTGCACTCATAGTTCCCGTCCAGTGAAAATTCCGTAATATCCGTATCCTCCGCTATCAAGTATATGCTTTCTTCTTCCGGCTTATACGTGATAATACTGCAGCGATGGACTTTCTCATCAAACCTGCCTTCTTTGAGTACCATACGGTTCATTCTGATATCCGCCCGGCATCCCTCATACATGCTGTCACATTCCCTTCTGCTCTCCAATCACAGATAAGGGTATCAGTTCCCCGATACCCTTATTGTTACAGATCATTTCATACGCTCTGCCTTGATATGCTCCAATTCAGTGAATACATAATCATTCACAACCTTAATATAGGTTCCCTTCATACCGGAAGAACGCGACTCAATAACGCCCGCACTCTCAAACTTCCTGAGGGCGTTGACAATGACCGACCTGGTGATCCCTACTCTGTCGGCAATCTTGCTGGCAACAAGGATCCCTTCCGTCCCGTCTAATTCTTCAAAAATATGGATGATCGCCTCTAGCTCTGAATAGGACAGGGTACTGATCGCCGACTGCACGATATGCTCCTTCCTGGTCTCCTCCGCGTTCTCCTCATTCACGGACCGGAGCATCTCTAAGCCCACAACCGTCGTCCCATATTCGCTCAGTATGATATCATCAATCTCATACATCTGTTCCTTCTTGTAGATAAATAATGTGCCGAGACGCTCGCCTGCGATATCAATCGGCGTAATGATCGCCTGATATCCCGCAACAGCCTCCTCTGAGAAGCCTAATGTCTGCAGATTCACATTCTCCTTCGTGGACAGGATACTTAACAGCCGTTCATTCAGCATACCGTCAATATGCCGGCCAACCTCCTGTTCGATCAGCTCCCGGATATAAGGTACCGCATCACACTTGCTTCCGCCCAGCACCTTCCCCTTCTTACTGACAACAAGCACATTGGAATCCAAGATCTCAGTAAGTACCTCGCAGATATCAGTAAATACTACCTTACTTGAATTGTTATTGTGCAGTAATTTATTGATTTTTCTGGTTTTATCTAATAATTGTACACTCATTGGCAATCCTCCGTCCTTTGGAAGTAATATTATCATACAATTTCTTTTTTTTCAATTAATTTCGTAAATATTTTATTCCTATTTCTCTTTTTTCTCCATATTCTCTACATAACCACATTTCTCATCGCCGCAGAGAAGCTTACTGCCCTTCTCCACCATATAGCTGCCGCACCGCGGACACTTCTTCGTTGAAGGCTTCTGCCAGGACATAAATTCACATTCCGGATTATCCTCGCATCCGTAATACTTTCTTCCTTTCTTCGTCTTGCGTATCACCACGTCCTTGCCGCACACCGGACAGGCGACCCCGATCTTCTCGAGATACGGCTTCGTGTTCCTGCACTCAGGGAATCCCGGACAGGCAAGGAAACGCCCGTGGGGCCCGTATTTGATGACCATATTCCGTCCGCACTGGTCGCAGATCACATCTGTGACCTCATCCTCGATCTTCACCTGCTCCTGCTCTTCTTCCGCCTTCTCTACCGCTGCCTCAAGATCCGGATAAAAGTTCTCTATGATCGTCTTCCAGTGGACCTTCCCTTCGGCGACGCCGTCCAGCAGGCTCTCCATATTGGCCGTAAAATTCACATCCACAATGCTGGGGAAGGACTGAAGCATAATGTGATTAACCACCTCTCCGATCTCTGTCAGATACAGGTTCTTATTCTCCTTCGCCACGTAACGCCTGGCAATGATGGTGGAGATGGTAGGCGCGTAGGTACTTGGACGCCCGATCCCCAATTCCTCCAATGTCTTGACCAGGGCTGCTTCCGTATAATGTGCCGGCGGCTGTGTAAAATGCTGCTTGGTATCGAAGTCTGCCTTCGTAAGCCTGGAACTCTTATCAAGCCCCTTCATCAGCACATTGTTCTCTTCCTTCTCTTCTCCTGCCTCGGTGTATACGGTCCGGAAACCATCGAACACGATCTTGGATGCCGCTACCGTGAACCGATACTTTCCTGCCGCGATTCTGACGGAGGTCGTCTCGTACCTGGCAGGCTGCATCCTGCTGGCGACAAAACGCTTCCACACCAACTGATACAGGCGGAACTGGTCTCTGCTTAAGGAATCCTTCACTGCTGCCGGGCTACGGCTCACATCCGTGGGACGGATCGCTTCATGGGCATCCTGGATATTCTTATTGTTATCCTTGCCCTTACCCTCGCTTACCGCCACATATTCCTCTCCGTAACTGGCTGCGATATATCCCCGCACATTCGCGTCTGCTTCCTCGGAAACTCTGGTGGAATCGGTACGCAGATAGGTTATAAGCCCCACGGTCCCATTTCCCTTGATATCAATTCCTTCATAGAGCTGCTGTGCGATCCGCATCGTCTTCGCGGTAGCGAAATTCAGCGCCTTGGACGCCTCCTGCTGCAGTGTACTGGTTGTAAAAGGCACCGGGGCCTTCTTCGTCCTCTCGCTCTTCTTGATCTCCTCCACCGTATATTCTGCCGACTCCACTTCTTTCAGGATCTCATCCAACTCCTCTTTGGAATGGATCGTCATCTTCTTATCTGTGCCGTAGAATTTGGCGGTCAGAAGCTTCCTCTCGCCATCTACCTTAAGCTTCGCATCCAGCGACCAGTATTCCTCCGGTATGAACGTATTGATCTCTTCTTCCCTGTCCGCAATGATCCGAAGCGCCACCGACTGTACCCGGCCCGCGCTTAAGCCCCTCTTTACCTTCGCCCACAGAAGCGGGCTGATCCTGTATCCCACAACTCTGTCTAAGATCCTGCGCGCCTGCTGGGCGTCTACAAGATCCATATCGATCTCTCTTGCGTTCTTCAGGGATGCCTTTACCGCATTCTTCGTAATTTCGTTGAAACTGATGCGGTAAGTCTTCTTCCCCTCTAACTTAAGCGCCTGGCTTAAATGCCACGATATCGCCTCTCCCTCGCGGTCCGGGTCAGTTGCAAGATAGACTTTATCCGCTTTCTTCACTTCCTTGCGGAGTCCGGCAAGGATATCTCCCTTCCCACGGATCGTGATGTACTTCGGCTCATAATCATGCTCCACATCGACCCCAAGCTGACTCTTAGGCAAGTCTCTTACATGTCCGTTGGATGCGGTAACCACATAATTACTTCCTAAAAATTTCTTAATTGTCTTCACCTTAGCTGGTGACTCCACGATTACAAGATAGCGTGCCATAACCTTGCTTCCTCCATATAACTAGCATTTGTCCTCATATCGGACTCTGATATAGTAATTCTTCGATATTTCCCGTATATATCCTTTCAATTCCAGCGAGATCAGTCCGTCTAACAATTCACGGGCGCCAAGGCCCGTCTCTGCCGTCAACTGATCCAACCCCTTCGGGAACAAATCGAGACAACTATACACCACATTTTCGTGATTTTCAAGCGTTTTTTTAATTTTGTCAGATTTTTGTTCTGCTTTATGCTCTGCGCTCATGTCTCCGATCCCCAGATCCGCAAGCAATTCTTCCGGCGAAATCAGGATTCCCGCACCCTGCCGGATCAACTGATGACACCCTATGCTTAACTGGCTGGTCACAGGACCCGGCAGCGCATATACGTCCCTTCCCTGTTCCAGCGCCAGATCCGCCGTAATAAGCGAACCGCTCCTCTGTCTTGCCTCGATCACTAACAACACATCCGATAAACCGCTGATAATCCTGTTCCTTGCAGGAAAATACATGGGAAGCGGCGGGCATCCGGGCGGCTTCTCAGAGATCACCCCACCGGACGCCTGAATATCCATATACAGGCCGATATGTTCCCTTGGATAGCAGATATCCACGCCGCACCCCAGTATTCCGTAAGTCCTCCCTCTTCCGTTTAACGCGCCTCTCTGTCCTGCCCCGTCGATCCCTTTTGCCATGCCGCTTATGATCTGTACACCTTTCGATGCCAGATATTCCCCATACTCAAGCGCCATCTGCTCCCCGTAGGACGTGCATTTCCTTGCGCCCACGATTGCAACGGACGCGCTCTCCTGTCTGGGAAGACTGCCTTTCACATACAGCGCGTAGGGCGGATCTGCCGTCTGCAAGAGCCGTTCTGGATATTCTCCGTCATAATACGGAACAAACCGGATATTCTGATCTGCCAGCAGCTCCCATTCCTTCTCGACATCTTTGGTCTTTTTGGCCCGAAGAATCGCCTCAACTTCCCTTTCTTCGATATAATCCAGAAACCTGAGCTGTATTTCTTCTATATAATATACGGCTTTGGCGTCTCCGTATTCTTCTCTGAGCAATCTTTTTTTCCGGTCTGTCAATATGGGAATTGCCGCAAGCCAGTATTCATATCTCACTTCCTGTCACCTCCAGTACTTCTTGTCTATCGTCCGATATCCGATCGCTTCTTTCAAATGCTGCTCCCGGATTCTCTCACTCCCGTCCAGATCGGCGATCGTCCTTGCCACCTTCAATATCTTATGATAGGTCCTCGCCGTGAGTCCGAGAGCTCCAAATGCCTGACGCATCAATGATTCTTCATCCTTTCCCAGATGACAGAATTCCTTCAGTTCATTTACCCCCAGCACGGAATTCGTAAGAATCCTCCTGCCCTCATACCTCTTCTGCTGTACCTTCCGCGCCGCGCATACCCTGCCCCGGATCTTCGCAGAGCTCTCCTGCCCTCCCCCGTCTGTAAGCGCCTCATATTGGAGTCTTGGCGCTTCCACACAGATATCGATCCGATCCAGGAACGGCTGGCTGATCCTGCTTAGATATTGCTGGATCTTCACCGGCGTGCAGGTACACCTGTTATAATCCGGATAATTACCGCACGGACAGGGATTCATAGCGCAGATCAGAATGAAATCCGCCGGAAATACGAAGTTCCCCAGGGCTCTTGTGATCCTGATCTGCCGTTCCTCAAGCGGCTGTCTTAACACCTCCAGCACCGGCTTCTGGAACTCTGTCAGTTCATCCAGAAATAATACTCCTCCGTGCGCCAGGCTGATCTCCCCCGGCACCGGGATCATCCCTCCCCCGGCAAGCGCCGTCTTCGTCACCGTATGATGGACGCTGCGAAACGGTCTGCCCGTTATCAGCGGGCGCTCCTTGTCTACCATACCAAGGATGCTGTAGATCTTCGTGATCTCAATGCTCTCTTCCAGTGCCGGCGGCGGAAGTATCGTCGGTACCCGCCTTGCCATCATGGACTTCCCGCTTCCGGGCGGCCCTATAAGAAGCAGATTATGGCCTCCTGCCACCGCAACCTCCATGGCGCGCTTCACTGCCTCCTGTCCCTTGATATCGCTGTAATCCAGGGCTTCCTTCTCCTGTACATCCTGCATTCCTTCCTGCATTCCTCCCGTTATGGCTTCCAGTTCTTCTTCCTGATTCAGATACCGGCAAATCTCCTTAAGATGCGCCGCGCCTATGATCTCCATTCCCCTGATCAATGCGCCCTCCCGTACATTCTGCCTGGGGATGATACATCTTCTGCACCCTTCTTCCTTGGCCTGCATCACGATCGGAAGGATTCCCGGCACCTCTTTGATGCTTCCGTCAAGGCTCAATTCCCCGATCACCAGCGTCTCCTTAAGCTGCTCCCCCGGAAATACCCCCATGGAAGACAGGATTGCCAGCGCGATCGGAAGATCGAAGGATGATCCCTTCTTCCTGACGGTTGCCGGAGCCAGATTAACGACCATCTTCTTCGCCGGGATCTGGAAACCGGAATTATGGATCGCGGTTCTTACGCGTTCGGAAGCCTCCCTGACCTCCGAGGAGAGATAGCCTACCATATGGAACACGGGCAGGCCGTTGCTTACATCTGCCTCCACATGGATCATATCCACATGCAGCCCTTGAATGGCCGCAGATAAAATTGTACTGAATGACATCATTTACTCCTTGAAATATTGGCTCTGATTGCTGATACTTGGCCGATCCGGCCTGATAACGATAGAAAATCTACCGTCTGGAAAACGCGGAATGGATTCTCCCGGATATAGGAGAATCGATCCATCCGCTGTGTATATTTTATCTTAATAGATAGGAAGAAGAATTGCAAGAATTACTGTTAGACATATTTCGACAAGTTGTGCCTTTGTATTTCCATAAGACGGCTGTCATCACTGCACTGACCCCAAGCAGGCAATAGAAACTGATCCCTCTGTTCACCAGAGTCGCCACTGCCATGGGATGCTTCGTAAATACGCCGGAGAACAGTCTGACGAACGCGTATTCGCTGATTCCTGCCGCTCCCGGGAATGGCAGCAGCGCCGTTGTCATGAAGAGTACGGTCTGAAGCAGGAAGATCTGCGGATATCCGGTCCCGCGCTCGCCCATGGCAAGAGATACCATGAAGGGAACACTGAACCAACTGACTACCTGACACAGACTGACCAAAATGACCTTGCACATGGCTTTGGGGTCTCTTCGGATCAGTTCTGCACATTCTTGAAAATCACAGAACGCCCCGTCCATTTTCTTCTTCCATCTCTTCTTATCCTTTACCGGAACCCGGTCGATTACTCTATAGAGCCACTTAAGAAGCCTGTCTTTCAGCTTGCGGGAGAACATGACCGACAAAAGACCTGCAATAAACAGAATGTTCAGAAGGAATCCTAGTCCTGCAAGTACCATAAGTTCTCCGCTTGGACGGATCCAGCCCATAAGAACTGCCCTGACAGCCATGATCTCCATGAAGAATACCGCAATCTGGAAGCTCGTCAGCTCCGCAATGAGCGCCAGTGTTCCGTGCGCGATCTCGATTCCGTCCTTTTTCATCGCATATAACTGCGCCGGCTGACCTCCTGTGGAAGACGGGGTAATGGAGCTGAAGAAGAAGCCTATATATGCATATTTCATTCCCTGCCAGAATGTAACCGGATACCCAAAGGAACGGAGCAGGATCCGTAAATTGATCCCTTCTGACAGATGGAATACCTCTGCCATCAGAATTCCCGCAATGAGATACGGCAATGAAGTTTCGGCCAGAGCATCCGCGACCGTCCCGATATCTGTCCCGCGAAGCAGTAGGAATAATACAGCCGCTGCAAACACAAGAAAGCCCGCGCCGCACCTGACCATTTTCTGCATGGAAATATTAGCATTCATAGGCGTCCATCCTTTCAAAGGAATATCCCTGCTCCAGAAGGAGCGGAATCGATTCTTTCAGCGCTTCTATGGTTCTTTCCGGCGCCCCGGCCGCCCCTCTTCCGTCGTGAAGACACACAACCGCTCCCGGGAACACCCGCCTCAACAGCTTCTCCTTGATAGACTTGGCCGTCTCCCTGGCCGACCAGTCGTTTGCCATCACATCCCACAGGATCAGCTTAAGCTTCTGATTCCTGATATAGAACAGGGTCCACAGATTCAGATGCCCCCATGGCGGCCGATAGTATCGGATATTCAGACCCATTTTCTCCAATGTCTCAACAGATTCCCTCAGATCCTCACAGATGAAACGTCTTCCGCGGAACAGTGCATTCTTATGCTGTACGGAGTGGATTCCCACAAGATGCCCTTCTTCTTCCATCCATTCGATCAGATCCGGATTCTTCCCGGCAAATTCTGCAACTACGAAGAAGCTAGCCTTGATCTGATACTGCTTCAACAGGCATAATAGCTCTCCGGTATACGCCCTGCTTGGCCCGTCGTCGAATGTGAGATACAGCCTGCGGTCCGCACTGCCGCCTCTTGCTCTCTGCCTGCTCTTCTGTTTCCATAGGTATTTGAGACCGGCTGACGGCAGCAGACTGTAGCATAGCGCTGAAGCACCGAGTAATATGATACCCACTGTAATATATGTTCCCATTCCGATTCCCTCCTCTGTCATCTCAGACTATACAGCAGCTTTGGAAATACCTGTTTCGCACCAGCCGGAACAGACCGGCAACTGCGGCAATTCCTTGCCAAAGAGACTCCGTTCGGAAGATACGAACTCGAATGCAGACAGATATTCAAACCCGCGCTCTATGATTGCCCAGACTGCCTGGGACAGTTCACAATCTATCATCTCGCATTTGGCCTTATGCATACACGCCTTCATCTCTTCTAACTGCCCCGGGTCATTAAGAAGCGCCCGCAGTCCTCCGATAAAATCTTCCTTACTATCCCATACCACCCTGGCGAATCCTTTCTTCTCGGCGTATCTCGCATTCACGGTCTCCTGCTCCAGGAACGGACGAATGATGAACATAGGGACCTTACTGTGTAATAGCTCAAAGAGCGTGATCCCTCCGGCTTTCGTTATGACAAGATCTGCATTCCGCATATATTTCCCGATATTTTCAACATATCCTTTCATTTCCACATCATCAAACCGGCCTTCCCACATCTCATATAGTCTCTGGTTCTTTCCGGTGATCACCGTCGTGTGGACTCCCGTCATCTCATGAAGCGTGTACAGAAGCTTCTCAAGCCCCGGCATAATACCTAAACCGCCTCCCATGATCAACACATGCTTCTCATATCCATGGTCGATGTCTCTTTCATACAGGTCTGCCCTGTATGCATGGTTATCACTGTCCGCGTCCTTCAAAAACTGCTGCCGTACCGGCACTCCTGTTACCATCACATTCTCCGGCGCCGCTCCAAGGCTTACCAGATTATCCTTAACCTCCTTCGTCGGCGCCAGATAGAGATCGGTCTGCTTCGCATACCATTCCTTGTGCATGCTGATATCGGTGATACAGGTGACAAGCGGTATCCGGCTGTCCGATTTCGCCTTATAGGTTGCCGCCGCTTTCATACAGAATGGATGTGTACACACGATCACATCCGGCATATATTCTTCCATCATTTTCTGGAATTTGCGATAGATCAGCGGTCCTCCCGGCCTGGTCCCGGAATTCATCCTCCCTGATATCTTGTATATCAGATTGTAGATTCCGTGGCAGCGCTCTGCCACAAGCCCGAACACCTTATAGATCAATTTGCTGATATGAGGATAAAAATATTCCGGCAGATCCTTCTGTACGATCTCAATACTCTTATCCTGCCGCTCAAGCTCTTCCCTGACTGCATTAGCTGCCATCTTATGTCCAAATCCAAATCTTCCGCTTAATATCAATACCTTCATACGGATCCCCCTTCACTTTCATAGCTGTAAAACTCTCTGGCTGTCCTTGTGAGTATTATTCTACTCTGAAAATCTAAAGAACCCCACTATGTATTTCTAAACATATTCTGAAGATATCCGAACCCCTTTCTTCTATTTCTAAAGATTCTCTTAAGAAAGCAAAGATTGTTTTAATAAGGAAACCAAAAAAAGAGACCCGGCAAACAGCTCGCCTGATCCCTGTTATCCTATTCAACTAGTACATCATTGCATTAATCTTGAAGTAATAGTGCTTGATATTCGTGTCAGCTGTGCGTCTACGAACCGACGGTGTAGCGGGCTACATCTAGGTTCGAAGGCGTGCAGATGGCATGGATAGCAAGTGCTTATTACTCGATAATTAATGCAATGATGTACTAGAAATACCCCCGCAATTTCTCGATCGCACTCTTTTCTATCCGTGAAACGTAAGATCGGGAGATGCCCAATTGCTTTGCAATCTCCCGCTGGGTATATTCTTCTTCATTATACAGACCGTACCGCATCTTCAGCACCAGCCGCTCACGCGGCGACAGTTCTGATTCCACCTTATGGTACAACATCTGGATATCGTCGTTTAACTCTACTTTCCTGTGTGCGTCATCCTCTTCCGTCTCGATAATATCAAAGAGCTGGATCTCATTACCCTCCCGATCGGTTCCGATAGGCTCATACAGGGATATCTCTTTCGATGATTTCTTCTTTGCCCGCATATACATCAGGATCTCGTTCTCGATACAGCGCGCGGCATAAGTCCCAAGCCTGACACATTTGTCCGGGTTAAAGGTCACAACCGCCTTGATAAGCCCTATCGTACCTATGGACAGCAGATCTTCCGTATCTTCCGGGGAGGACTGGTATTTCTTCACGATATGCGCGACAAGTCGCAGATTCCGCTCTATCAGGATATGCTTTGCTTCAAGGTCACCCTCCGTATATTTTTGCATATAATATCTTTCTTCCGCGGCTGTGAGGGGTTGGGGAAATGATTTCAAGAGAAGCACCTCTGGGCATATTTGATATAGTCTATGTGAAATCCACGTTATTTGTGCTTTTCCATCTAAAAGTATTTGAACTACTCTTCCGCCCTTCTCAGAATATCATACCTGTCCGCCTTACCTCCCAGGTCCACATACAGCACCTGCTTCGGATGAGGGGCGCTTTCCTGCTCATTCCCCTCCTCATCCATAATCCTCTGGACTGTTACTATGATATTCCTGCCATCCGGCTTCATGATCTCGATCTTCTCACCCACGGAGAACTTATTCCTCTGCTCGATCCTGTACATCCCATCCTTCTCATCTCCGATGATCCCAAGATAGGTGTACTCCTTCACATAGGTGTTATTGTCGTAGATCTGGCTTGTCTCATCCGGCTTGCCGAAATAAAACCCCGTCGTAAACTGACGGTACGTGCAGTTCGAGATCTGGTCCAGATACCAGGGCATATTCGCCCGATACTTCGCTTCATCCTCCAGGTAATCGTCGATCGCCTTGCGGTAGGTCCTCGCCACCGTCGCCACATAGAGCGCCGTCTTCATACGCCCCTCGATCTTAAAGCTGTCGATCCCCGCGCCGATCATCTCCGGGATATGCTCGATCATACACAGATCCTTGGAATTGAAGATAAATGTCCCGCGTTCGTTCTCATAGACCGGCATATATTCCCCCGGTCTCGTCTCCTCCACGATCGAATATTTCCACCGGCACGGATGGGTACACGCGCCCTGATTGGCGTCCCGTCCGGTAAAATAATTGCTCAAAAGGCATCTGCCCGAGTAAGAGATACACATTGCCCCATGGATGAAGCTCTCGATCTCCATCTCGTCAGGAATCTGCCGCCGGATCTCCCTGATCTCATCAAGAGACAATTCCCTGGCGGATACCACCCTCTTCGCTCCCAGCCTCCGCCAGAAACGATAGGTTCCGTAATTGGTATTATTGGCCTGGGTACTGATGTGCCTGTCAATTGAGGGACAGATCTCCCCTGCCAGATCGAAGATCGCCGGATCCGCAATGATCAGCGCATCCGGTCCCATCTCCTTTAATTCATGAAGATATTCACTTACGCCTTCAAGATCATCATTATGGGCAAGGATATTCACCGTCACATGGACTCTTGCGCCGTGCTCATGGGCGAACTCAATTCCGGCCCGCATATCTTCCTTCGAAAAATTCTTCGCCTTCGCCCGCAGTCCAAAGGCTTCCCCTCCGATATAGACCGCATCAGCGCCGAATATAACCGCCGTCTTTAATACCTCCAGGCTGCTCGCCGGAATCAACAGCTCAGGTCGTCTCTTATTCATACCATTCTCTCCTTCTTCACACTAATTGCCACTCCGTCCCCCAAAGGAATGATAGAGGTCGTTAGCTGCCCGTGATGTTTCAATTCATACAGATACTCCCGCATACGGCTGTGGATCGTGCGGTTGCGCCGTTCCACGGCGAATCTGGACTCGATCACATCTCCGTCCTGCAGCACGTTATCTGACACAAGCACTCCGCCGTCCGCAAGCAGCCGGACTGTCTCCGGCAGATAATGGATATACTGCCCCTTGGCAGCATCCATAAAAATAAAATCATACGGCCCTTCAAGAGTCCGCATGACTTCCAATGCATCTCCTTCTATCAGCGTGATCTGATCTTCCTTTCCCGCACGCCGGAAGTTCTCCCTCGCAACCGGGATCCTCTTCTCATACTTCTCAATCGTGGTGATCTGTCCGCCCTTCGGCATGTACTCGCTCAGCAGAAGCGCAGAAAAACCAACCGCCGTCCCTATCTCAAGAATCCGGGACGGCTGTTTCATCATCACAAGCACCTTCAGAAAGCTCTGGGTCTCCTTACGGATGATAGGTACATACCCCGCAAGCGCTTCCTGCTCGATCTGCTCAAGAAGCGGGCTCTCAGGGCTTTCCAAAGAATGTATATATGTTGTCATCCTGTTATTGACTATCATTCGATTCCTCCTGGAGTCTGTCAAACTCAGCCATGCATTCGTCCACAGACGCACCCTCCATCAGCTTGCGCACGATCAGGCATGTATTCCCCCACTGCTCAACCCTCATCCCGGCATTGCTTGCAAGAACATATTTCCCTTCATCAACCAAGTCGTTCAAAGGCTTCAGCGCCGGAATACACTCCACCTCGACATTCTCAGAAGGGGAGATCACCTTGTTAGTCTCGGCATATACCCGAAGCGCCTCATCCGAAAGCATTACCTCCAGGACATCCAACGTCTCCTGCCGGCGCTCTGAATTTTCCAAAACCGAGATTCCTGTCATCGATACCACCGGCATCTGCCCCCGGTCGCTTGGGAATCCGATCACCTCCATATTAAAATCGGGCTTCCCGTAAGCCGTCTCGGCATTCGCGGCTCCCCAGTACGCCATCACGATCGGCATCTTCTGAGCAAGAAAATCAGCCCCTTCTCCTTCGATCGCTTCATATGTCAAGGCCGTCTCGGCATCAATATATCCCAGATCGATCAACTCCTTCAGATACTCGAACCCCTTGCGCATATAATCACTGTACTTGCGCTCTCCATTGTTGAGAGCCTCGATCTCTGCCGCAGGATCGTCTCCATTATACAGATCAGCGTATGCCTGTGCAAAAACGAACGTTTCAAGCCACCAACGGTTCGCCCCTATCGGCGTCTCAATCCCATTCTTCTTGAATACCCGGCAGCACTCCAGGAATTCTTCCGGCGTATTCGGCATCTCAAGATCATATTGATCGAACATATCTTTATTCACAAAGAGTCCGTAGACCACCACTTCCTGAGGTATACCCATAAGCTTTCCGTCCACTGTATTCGCCAATTTGACGACCTCCCTTAGATTCTTGGCGCATTCAAGATCAGACAAGTCGGCAAGTCTCCCTTCTTCCCCTGTTTTCTGAAGAACGTCCGGGTTAAGCAAATAAAAATCATCCATATCATGCCGTATCCTGTCGATCGATACATCATCATAAGTCTTCTCCTGATAATCGGCGGAAGTATAGGTTCTGTATTCCACCGTAAGATTCAGCTGTTCCTCCGCCATAATAACGGTCTTATCAAAAGCCGTTCTCGCCGCATTCTTGGCATCCGGCTTCGATCTCTCCATCGGCACAAACAGCAGAATCGTCGTCTTCTCTTCCTCTTCATTGTCGATCAGGTTCGTCCCCGGTAAATCCCTCTGCGCACAGGAAACTACGGCAAAAACCATAATCGTAGCTATAAATGCAACGGCTGATTCTTTGACTCTCCTTCTCATATATTATTCCCTTTCCCGTTATATCTATAAAATTGACGCTTTTTGCAATCCCCGATTCAAGCATCATCCCTGGCAAGATAGAGACTTAACGTCCTCTTCAATACCAGCATATCTATCGGCTTCGCGATATGTGCGTCCATCCCTGCATCCATGGCGTCCTTTACATCCTCTGCAAAAGCATTCGCCGTCATCGCGATGATCGGTATCAGCTTCGCGTCATCGCGTTCCAGCGCCCTGATCGCCCTGGCTGCTTCATATCCGTTCATTACCGGCATCTGGACGTCCATCAGGATCGCGTCATAGCTTCCCGGTTCTGTCTCATTAAACCGTTCAACTGCCAGCTTGCCGTTTTCTACGATCTCACAGACCGCTTCTTCTATATCCAGCAGCTCCGATAAGATCTCCGCATTGATCTCATTATCCTCTGCCACAAGGAACCGTCTTCCTTCAAGACCTCCTTCCTCGCACAGCTTCTCGTACTCTCCCTTGTCACTCTGTTCCGCAAGGAGCTCCATAAGCTTTTCCTTGAAGGCTGATACGAAAAACGGTTTGGCGAGGAAACCGCTGATTCCGGCTTCAAGTGCTTCTTCTCTTATCTCTTCCCAGTCAAAGGCTGACAGAAGCAGGATCGGCGTATGCTCCGGCAGTACCTTCCGCATCCGTCTTGCCGTCTCGATTCCTTTCATCCCCGATATATTCCAGTCTACCAAGATCACCTGATATTCTTCTCCCTGATCAGAAGCCTGCTCAAGCATACCAAGCGCAGCCTCTCCGTTTTGGGCGATCTCTACCTGTACGCCGGTCTTCTCCATCAACATCTGAATGCCTGTGCAGACATCCTCCTCGGCATCCACTACGAGGATCCTCGCGACGCCGTTCTGCTCCCAGAACTGCTCATCCGCCTCTACATCCGGTATCCGAAGCTCCAGATCTACCGTGAACAGGCTTCCCTGATCCATCTCGCTTACAACCGCAATGGTACCTCCCATAAGCTCGACGATATTCTTCGTGATCGCCATGCCAAGACCGGTGCCCTGGACCTTATTCGTCGTACTGTTCTCCGCCCTGGTAAACGCGTCAAAGATCGTCTCCAGATATTCCGCGGTCATACCGTACCCGTTATCCTCAACCTCGATCCTGATATGCTCATACTGATTGGAATGCTGATTCATCCCGATAAAACGAAGCCAGATACTTCCGCCCTCCTGTGTGTACTTTACAGCATTCGACAGAAGATTGATCAGAATTTGGTTGATCCTGGTCTCATCTCCTATCAGACGCTCATGCTTGATCCCCGTCACCGAGATACTGAACTTCTGTCCCTTTGCCTTGGCGGCCGGACGTATGATCGCGTCCACGGAAGAAATCATGTCATTCAGCGCAAACTCTCCGATCGTGAGCACGACCTTACCGCTCTCTATCTTAGATATATCCAGTACGTCATTGATCAGGCTGAGCAAATGCTGCCCTGACGCCGTGATCTTCTTCGTATATTCCTTTACCTTATCCGGATCCTGTGCATCCTTCGCAAGCAATGTTGCAAATCCTAAGATCGCATTCATCGGGGTTCGGATATCATGCGACATATTCGACAGAAACATGGTCTTGGAATTATTCGCAATCTGCGCAGTCTGCAGCGCTTCCGTAAGCTGCTTGTTATGGACTTCCCTCTCTGCCTCTCTCTCCGCCCTGATCTTCCTCTGCTGCTTCTCATACAAGAAATATCCTACGCAGCATCCCAGGAACGCGCACAGCATAACGGCCACCACGATAAACATGTTCTGGTTGACCGCGTCGCCTTCCCTCTGTATCGCCTCGATCGGCACATATCCGATCAGATAGAGCGTCCCCTGGTTCACCCCCCACATATAGATCAGCGAATCCTTGTTCTGTATCTCATGGTAGAACATTACGTTCTGTCCGGTCCGCACGCTCTCGTTGATGTGATTCTGGACGTCCTCTTCAAGGATCTTGTTAGCGTGGTAGAAATCCTCCAGATTCAGATGCCCTGCGTCACGTTCACCGATCCCCTTAGGCTTAAGCACCAGCCGCTCACTGTATGCATCCATAATGTACAGCTTCGCGCTCTTATTGTAAAATTTGTCCGGCAGCGCTTCATCCAGTGAATCATAGATATATTCTATATAAAGCGTCGCGATCTCTTCACCGTCTTCTGTGATCGGGCACTTCATCGTGTAGGCCCAGGTTCCCATGCTGTTCACATACGACTTGGATATCGGCAGGCCGTCGACCGTCTTCCCCGCGGAAAAATCAAGCCCTTCTTCTGAAAACTCTTCTCCCCTGCTAGTTATCCCTTCCGTCTCTCCCGACCGTATCAGCGATATCTTCACCATCGTATCATTGTCTTCGCATGAAAGAAGAAATTCATCCAAATCTCCTGAATTCACGATCTCCTTCGCAAGAAGCTTCTGAAATTCCGCTTCTTTATGCAGGATCGTCTCTATGGTGTTCTTGATCAGCTTCAGACTCTCGCTCAGATTATCAATCGCCGAGGCAGACATCTCCCTGGATATCCTGGACGTAACAGAAAATACCACCGTCCCCAGGACAGCAAAAACCATAATAAAAATAATAAGCAAGATAATACTTTTGCGCGCTCTTTTTCTTCTCTTTATCTCTCTCATACTGCAAGTTCACCTTAGGAATCGCCAATCATTCCCCGTATATAAAACCAAACTACTACTCTATTAATATATCACCATTGTATCATAATGTCAAAACTATAGTTGGCATTAAAAACCGAAGGCTGCCTAAAGATCACATCCTCTTCGGCAGCCCCCTGACTTTTATATATTTTTACACATCCATAATGATCGGGAGCACCATCGGCTTCCTCTTGGTCCTCTTCCAGATAAATTCATTCATGGTATCCCGGATCACCATCTTGATCTTACTCCAATCCGCATTGCGCTGGTGCAGAAGGCAATCCTCCACCGCATCCGACACAACCTTCCTGGCTTCTTCCATCAAGCCTTCGGACTCTCTGACATACACAAAACCGCGGGATACGATATCCGGCCCTGCAAGAAGCTGATTGCTTCCCTTCTCCAGGGTGAGTACCACGATCAGGATACCGTCCTCTGCAAGATGCTGTCTGTCGCGCAGCACGATATTGCCTACATCGCCTACGCCAAGGCCGTCCACAAGGATCTCCCCTGTGTGTACCTTGTCCACCACCTTCGCTTCCTGAGCATTCAGCTCCAGTACATCGCCTGAATGAAGAATGAATACATTCTCCTTAGGGATTCCCAGAGTCGTCGCAACGCCCGCATTCGCCTTCAGATGCCGGTACTCTCCATGTACCGGAATCGCGTACTTAGGCTTAACCAGAGAATAGATGAGCTTCAATTCTTCCTGACATGCATGGCCTGATACATGAGCGTCCGAGAAGATAACATTCGCCCCTTTCGCCGACAGCTCGTTGATCACTCTGGACACCGACTTCTCGTTGCCCGGGATCGGGTTCGAACTGAAAATCACCGTATCGCCCGGCATGATCGATACCTTCTTATGCACATCCGCCGCCATGCGGGACAGCGCCGCCATAGATTCTCCCTGGCTGCCTGTCGTGATCAGAACAGTCTTCTCCGGCGGATAATTCTTAAGCTGATCGATCTCGATCAGTGTCTTGTCCGGTACATTCAGATACCCCAATTCCTGGGCCACCTGAATGATATTCACCATGCTGCGCCCCTCAACCACTACCTTGCGGTCATATTTGCAGGCAGAATTGATGATCTGCTGCACACGGTCCACATTGGACGCAAAGGTCGCAATAATGATCCTCGTGTTCTGATGTTCCGCGAAAATATGGTCAAAAGTGATCCCGACCGTCCGCTCCGACTGTGTGAAACCCTTACGCTCCGCATTGGTGCTGTCCGACATCAGGGCAAGCACGCCCTTCTTCCCGATCTCCGCAAACCGCTGCAGATCTATCGCATCTCCGAATACCGGAGTATAATCTACCTTGAAATCTCCCGTATGCACGACGATACCAGCCGGGGAATAAAGCGCCAGCGCCGCCGCGTCCTGGATACTGTGGTTTGTCTTGATGAATTCAATCCTGAACTGTCCCAAGTTGATCGACTGCCCATGCTTCACCACTTTCCTGCGTGTTGTCCTGAGCAGGTTATGCTCCGTAAGCTTCCTCTCGATGATTCCCATTGTAAGCTTCGTCGCATAGATAGGAAGATTCATCTCCCTTAACACATAACACAGCGCCCCGATATGATCTTCGTGTCCGTGGGTGATCACAAACCCTTTCACCTTCTGGATATTATCCTTCAGGTAGGTAACGTCCGGGATCACAAGGTCGATCCCCAGCATATCGTCCTCCGGGAATGCCAGACCGCAATCCACGACAATAATACTGTCTTCATATTCGAAGGCAGTGATGTTCATTCCTATCTTCTCCAAGCCTCCAAGCGGAATGATTCGCAATTTTCCATTGTTTTCTTTCTTCAAGTTTACACCTCCACGTGCGTCTCCGTTCTTACTATCTCTGCTTTGTCAAGCACTCTTCGCATTGTCCGTAGAACTTTAATTCGTGGTCTGACACCTGGAAGCCCGTCTCCTGCTCAACCAGACGCTCCAGTTCATCCAGGAGGTCTTCTTCAAACGGAACCACTTTCCCACATGTCTTACATATCAAATGGTGATGATGATGCTTTGTTTCCCCGTCAAACAAATCGCTGATCTCATAGCGCAGGCATCCGTCATCAAGATTGATCCGATCCACCAATTGCATTTCCCGTAACAACTGCACTGTCCGGTAAATGGTAGCCAGTCCGATCTCCGGATAGTCTTCCTTCACCAGCTCATAAATGTCTTCTGCAGTCATATGCTTGTCGCGATGATCTGCAAGTACCTCTAATACAAGCAACCTCTGATTGGTTACCTTAAGACCCTTATCTTTGAGCATTTTTTTGAAATTCTCTTTACTGATGGACATAGTATATTACCTTTCGATCTCAATATCCTCAAGCAGCTCTTCGAATACCTTAGAAACAGCCGTAAGCTCCACATCATCCTCCACGATCTCATAGATACTGTCTGCCGCCGTCTCCTTCGTCATCTCCTTCAGGATCAGGCACTCCGCGTCGCCCTCGTCTGAATCTGTCACCAGAATATAGGATACTCCGTTCACCTTCGTCTGTTCAAGTACAAAAAGGTCCACTTCTTCCTGCATCTCTTCCGACCTGAATCTTATCTTCTCCATATATACACCTCAAAAATGATCCTGGATCTGAACTCCTGCTTTATAATCCAGATATCCCTGCAATATAAAAACAGCCGCAATCTTATCGATATATTTCTTGCGGTCCTCTCTCCTAACCTTATTCTCAATTAAAGTCCGCTCTGCTTCTACAGTAGTCAGACGCTCGTCCCACATCACGACCTCAAGGCCGGTCCGCCGTCTAAGCATCTCCCCGAATTCCATGGACCGTCTGGCCCGATCTCCGATATCATTGTTCATGTGCTTCGGAAGTCCAAGTACAATCTGCCCCACCTCATACTCGCTGATCAGTTCCTCAATACGCGCACAGGTTCTGCGCAGCTTGTTCTCATCCTTACGGCAAATCGTCTCTATTCCCTGGGCAGTGATCCCCAAAGGGTCACTGATCGCTACGCCCACCGTCTTAGAACCGTAGTCCAGTCCCATGATTCTCATAGATTATACCCACTTATTATGCTCGATATACGTCCTGAGCATCTCTTCTACCAGTTCATCCCGCTCCATCTTCATGATCAGACTTCTCGCGCCGTCGTAACTTGTAATATATGTCGGATCCCCTGACATAATATATCCCACAATCTGGTTCACCGGATTATATCCTTTTTCGCTTAATGCCCTGTACACAATCTCAAGTATATCTTTTGCCTGAATCTGCGGACCGCTTTCTACCTGAAAAAACTGTGTGCTGCTTAAATCTCTCATATACTCACGTCCTCCAAAAATACTTCACTGTTATTCTAACCCATTGACCGGAAAAATTCAATGCATTATTTGCAAACGATTCTTAATTTCTACATTTACTATCTGATTCACCCTGTTTTCGTCCGTTTTCTGTCCAACCTTCACATATTCTCTGGTATGACCGACCTGATACCGCTCTCCCTCTACAAGGATATCTTCTTCCATCAGAACCTCCTGCACCGTCCCGATCAGCTCTTCTTCATATTCCCCGCGTTTTCTTCTTCCAAGGGCAAGCAGGTCGCTGCTCCTTCTGTTCTTGATCTCCTCCGGTACCTGGTTCTCCATCATAGCCGCCCTTGTTCCGGTCCGCTTCGAATATTTGAACACATGGGTCTCATAGAAATCCACCTTGTCTATAAACGCCCTGGACTTCGCATATTCTTCTTCCGTCTCGCCGGGGAATCCAACGATCACATCCGTCGTCAAGGCCGGACGGGCGAAATATTTCCGCAGGAGGGTACATTTCTCATAATATTCTCCGGATGTATACCGGCGGTTCATCCTCTTAAGGGTTGCATCGCAGCCGCTCTGCAGAGACAGATGGAAATGCGGGCAGATCTTGGGAAGCTTCGCGATCGCAGCCGTGAATTCCTCCGTGATGATCCCAGGTTCCAAGGATCCCAGGCGGATCCGCCTGATCCCAGGGATCTCATGTATCGCGAGGATCAGCCCTAACAGGCTGTCTCCCGTATCAACGCCATAAGAGCTTAGGTGAATTCCCGTCAACACCACTTCTTTATAGCCGTTGTCTGCCAATCGCCGTACTTCTCCTGTCACACTGTCCCTGCTACGGCTTCTGACACGCCCTCTGGCATAGGGGATGATACAGTAGGAGCAGAACTGGTTGCACCCGTCCTGGACCTTCACATAGACACGGGTATGCTCTGCCGTGCTCTCAAGCTTAAGCTCCTCATACTCCCTGACACGGTTAATATCCGCCAGTTCCACACGCCTGTCACAGAACCTTCCTGCTTCTGACCTGATCTGTCCCTGCCTGTTTTCCTCAAAAGCCTTAAGTATCTCGATCAGATCCTTCTTCCGGTTATTCCCGATCACAATATCCACGCTCTCGTCTAACTCCCCCTGCTTCGCCTGCACATAACAGCCGCATGCCACCACAACCGCATCCGGATTCTTCTTTCTCGCCCGATGCAGCATCTGCCTTGACTTGCGGTCCGCCACATTGGTGACCGTGCAGGTATTCACGATATAGACATCCGCCGTATCCTGAAACGGTACGATCTCATATCCGTTCTTCACCAACAGCTCCTGCATTGCCTCCGTCTCATACCCGTTCACCTTACACCCCAGATTATGTAATGCCGCCTTTTTCATAATTTCTCCTTTTTTCCAACTTTTGCAAATTGTTTCTTGACTTTTCCACCTCTTCCTCTTAAGATGGATATACAACAGTTACTTGCTCGCAAGTCTGCTGTAAATAACAAACACAATATAGAATCATTGACAGGGAGGTATTTTCCAATGAAAACAGTTCAGATATCATTAAACTCTATTGACAAGGTAAAATCTTTTGTAAATGATATCACCAAATTCGATTATGACTTCGATCTGGTATCCGGCAGATACGTAATTGACGCCAAATCCATCATGGGTATCTTCAGCCTGGATCTCTCCAAGCCGATCGACCTTAACATCCACGCCGACACCGCAGTGATCGACACGATCCTCGAAGCGTTGAAGGCTTATATCTGTGAATAACCGCCGTGCATGGCACGCATATAAGCTTTGGCAGTAAGGGCCGGTCTGCTTTGCAGACCCGGTCCTTTTCATTTGTATCTATTTTACCTCAATAATCTCCGCAGTGTCTATCGCCTGCCGGAACAGCTCGTCTATCTTCTCCTCAAGCTTCTCCTCCGACCGGCGGATAACCTCTACATTGGGCTTCGTCACCGGATGCTTCGCCACAAATATGGTACAGCAGTCCTCAAACGGCAGGATGGAAGTCTCATAGGTCCCGATCTTCTCCGCGATATTCACGATCTCCTGCTTGTCATAACCGATCACCGGCCTGTACACCGGGATCGTACACACATCATTGGTCGCGGCAAGGCTCTGCATCGTCTGGCTCGCCACCTGTCCGATGCTCTCGCCTGTGATCAGCCCGAGACACCCGTCCGTCTTCGCAAAATGCTCCGCGATCCGCATCATGTACCGGCGCATAATAATGGTCAGCTCGTCATGAGGGCACTGGTCATAAATATATAACTGGATGTCTGTAAAATTCACCACATGGAGCTTCACCGGACCTGCGTATCTCGACACGATCCTCGCCAGATCCACCACCTTCTGCTTCGCGCGCTCACTTGTATATGGAGGCGCATGGAAATAGGTCGCCTCGATCCCGACTCCCCGCTTGGAGATCATATAGCCCGCCACCGGACTGTCGATCCCGCCGGAGAGCAGAAGCATTGCCTTCCCATTGGTTCCGACAGGCATCCCGCCCGCTCCGGGAATGATCTGAGAATAGACATAGATCTCGTTACGGATCTCCACATTCAGCATCACGTCAGGATGATGCACATCCACCTTCGTCTCCGGGAACGCCTCGAGAATTACTTCGCCCAAATCACAGTTGATCTCCATAGAAGTCCTTGGGTAAGACTTCCTTGCGCGCCTGGCTTCCACCTTGAAGGTCAGGCGCTTGTCCGGATAAGCCTCGTCCATGTAAGCAACCACATCCTTCTTAAGCTGTTCAAAACCCTGATCCTCCATACGGACTACCGGACAGATCCCCACGATCCCGAACACCCTCTTCAGATGCTCCACCGCATCCTCATAATCATAATCTTCCCCGCAGTCCACATAGATCCTGGCCTGGGACTTATGAACCTCAAACTCGCCGTCTACGTCCTTCAGTGCGAACCGCACCTGCCTGACGAGCGCGTCCTCAAACAGATAGCGGTTCTTGCCTTTGATCCCGATCTCACCGTATTTTATTAAAAAAGTATGATATCTCATATCCTTTCTCCTCTGATCTCAAATTCTCTTCAACGCCTGGTATATTTCCGAAGCCTTGGTACTATATTATATAGGGTATCTAAAGTATAGTCAATCTCCTGCAGTGTTGTAAATTCTGACATACTGAATCTTAATGTGGCATCCAGGAATTCCTGTCTTGCCCCGATGCCTCTGAGGACGCCGCTGACCTGAGGGTGATTGGACGCGCATGCCGAACCGGAGGATACATAGATTCCTTTTTCCTCCAGAGCATGCAGGAGCACTTCGCTTCGGATACCCGCAAAGCCGACGCTGATGATATGCGGGGCCGACGTCTCGTCATACAGGCCGTGGATCGTCGTGTCCTCGATTCCGCCGACTCCCTCGATAAAATGCTTCTTAAGGCTTCTCATCTTCGCAACCTTCACATCCAGATCTTGATAGATCGTCTTCGCGGCAAGCGAAAGCCCCGCGATCCCCGGAACGTTCTCCGTACCGGAGCGGACATTCTTCTGCTGCTCCCCGCCGTACACGATGGGCTTGATCTTCACATTCTCCCCGATATATAAGACTCCCGTTCCCTTTGGTCCATGGATCTTATGGCCGCTTACAGAGCACAGGTCTACCTTAAGCTTCCCGGGATAGATCCGGTATTTGCCAAAGCCCTGTACGGCGTCCACATGAAACAGGATGTTCTTATTGTATGCTTTCACGATACTCGCCGCTTCCTGGATTGGCTGTACGGAGCCGACTTCGTTGTTCACGTACATGACGGACACCAGGATCGTATCCTCGCACAGCGCCTCCTTAAGCGCCTCCAGCTTGATCCTTCCGTAACGGTCCACCGGGAGATAGGTCACACGGAACCCCTCTTCCTCCAGGTGGCGCATGGTATTGATGATGGCAGGATGCTCGATGGCTGAGGTGATCAGATGCTTCCCTGCCCGCTGGTTTGCATGTGCAGCGCCGCGAAGCGCCAGGTTATCGCTCTCCGTACCTCCGGAAGTAAAGAAGATCTCCTTATCCTTCACCTTCAAAAGCTTCGCAAATGTTTCTTTTGCTTCTTTTATATATTGCTCTGCCTCGACTCCCTTGGCATGCATGGAGGACGGATTGCCGTAATCCTTGCACATGACCTTCCTGACAATATCGCCTACGCACTCATAAGCCATCGTCGTCGCAGAGTTATCTAAATATACTTCTTCCATTCATTTCACTCCTGATTATTATTTTCTTACTACCAGAATATGCATTAATCCTCCAAATGGAACATAAGGATCGACAGCGCCGCCAAACCGGCGGTCTCCGTCCGCAGGATACGCCTTCCAAGTGTGATCGCCTTCGCCCCGTGTTCTAAGGCCTGCTCCACCTCTTCCCTCTCGAATCCGCCCTCAGGGCCGATGAATACTGCGACGGACTGCCCGGGCCGGATCGACTTGATGACACTCTTCGTCTCGTTCATGCCCCGTTCCAGCTCATAAGGGATCAACAGCACATCCAGTTCCTTCGCGTACTCAAGCGCATCCCGGTAAGACATCACCGGCGTCACCTTGGGGATATACCCCCGCCCTGCCTGCTTCGCCGCACTCCTTGCAATCTCCTGCCACCGCTCTGTCTTCTTCGCCGCCTTCTTCGCATCCAGCTTCACTACGGAACGTCTGGTGCTGACCGGAATTACCTGGGCTGCCCCAAGCTCTACCGCCTTCTGTACGATCAGCTCCATCTTGTCCTGCTTAGGAAGCCCCTGAAACAGACAGATCCTGGAAGCAAGCTCTGTATCCGCCTGCATCTTCTCAAGGATCCGAAGGAAGACCGTATCCTCCCTATATGCTTCTACCGCGCACCGGTACTTCAGATTATCCCCGTCGCTTACCATCAGTTCCTCGCCGATTCTCATGCGAAGAACATTCTTCATATGGTTCACATCCGAACCTTCTATATAGATCTGCCCTTCCCGAACCTGGGCGGGCGTCACAAAAAAGTGCTGCATCTCTTCTCCTAATTCTTTCTCGCCGTCACAGATACCCATTCTCCCTGACGGTTCACTTCCAGAACCTCTAACCCCGCTGCCTTCACTGCCTCTGCAACGGCCGTCTCCTTACCGTCTATGATCCCGCTGGTGATATAGATCCCTCCCGTCTTCATCTGACGGACGATGACCGGCGTCAGCGGTACCAGTACTTCCGCCAGGATATTGGCGGCGACCACATCATATCTCTCATATCCAACGGCATCCTGCACCGCCTGATCGTCTATGATATTCCCGATCATGACCTCGTACTGCTCACTTGAGATGCCGTTGACCTCCATATTCTCATGGGCCGCGTCAATGGCGTTAGGGTCTAAGTCCGTTCCCACCGAATAAGCTGCCCCGAACTTAAGCGCAAGCATGCCAAGGATACCGCTGCCGCATCCCACATCCAGAATCCGCGCTCCCTCTGTAACGTATTTCTTCAGCTGGCGGATGCATAGCTGGGTCGTCTCATGCGTTCCCGTCCCAAACGCCGTTCCCGGATCAATGTGGATGACCAGCTTGTCTTCATCCTTTGCCTCCACCTTCTCCCAGGACGGGATCACCAGGATATCGTCGATATAGAACTGGTGGAAATACTGCTTCCAGTTATTTACCCAGTCTACATCCTCCGTCTGTGACTCCTCGATGGTACATTCCCCCACATCAAGGAAGTCCCGCATCTCCTCCAGTTCTTTCCTGACCTTCATCAATATGGTTCCCTGGTCCTCCCCCTCGTCCAGATAAAAGGTCAAATAAGCCTTCCCGTCATCCTCCGGGATGTCAGGAAGGATGTCCACGAACATCTGCTCCTTATCCTCCTTCGTCAGGGGCACCTTATCCTCGATCTGGACTCCCTGGATCCCCAGGTCCATCAGCATACTGCTTACAATATCCTCTGCCTCTGCGGTCGTCGTCAACCGAAACTGATTCCATCTCATGATTCTTCTCCTTCACTTACACCTGTTCTATCGCAGACTTATACGCCCAAATGCTCAAGCAGAATCTTCACCCCCATAAGGATCAGGATGATCCCGCCTAAAAGCTGCGCCTTCGCCTGATATCTTGTCCCGAATATATTGCCTATTCTAACACCTGCAACGGATAAAGTAAATGTGATCATCCCGATAAAACTGACTGCAGGTACGATATCCACCTTCAGAAAGGCGAATGTCACTCCCACCGCAAGCGCGTCGATACTTGTGGCCACCGCAAGCCCCAGCATCGTCCGCACATCCAGGGACGCATCCGTATCCTGGCAGCATTCCTCATCCCCGCTCTTAAAAACCTCCCGGACCATATTGCCGCCTATAAAGCCAAGCAGGATAAATGCGATCCAGTGATCAATGGAGGTGATGATATCACGAAACTGCACCCCCAGGAAATACCCCGCCAGAGGCATACCCGCCTGGAATATTCCAAAATACGCTCCTACAAGACACGCCTTGCTCCACGTACATCTCTTCATTGCAAGCCCCTTACAGACGGATACGGCGAACGCATCCATCGAAAGCCCCACCGCGATCAGAAATAACTCCGCGACTCCCATATTACTGCTCCCTTCTTTTGTAAACTCCCTCTATGGCTGTCAAAACGCCGCGTCCCGGGCATTCTTAAGAAGAACCTCCGCTTCCGCCCGGGTCAGGCCGTATTCCTGTGCAAGCAATGCGAATTCCCTGCCTACCCAAGTATCCGACACAGTCATATTGTCACTGTTCACCGTCGCCTTGATTCCCCTTCGCAGATATTCCCGAAGCGGGTAATCCGAAAGACTCGTTACCGCCTTGGTCTGCAGATTGCTGGACGGGCACATCTCAAGGACGATCCCTCGTCTCGCAAGCTCTTCCATCAGCTTCTCATCTTCTGCGGCGCGCACTCCATGCCCGATCCTTACAGCGCCGAATTCCAACGCCTTCCAGATACTCTCCGGCCCATCCGCCTCTCCCGCGTGAATGGTGAACGGCACGCCCAGTTCTCTTGCCAAGCTAAATTCTTCTTTAAAATCCCCTGTGGGATACAATCCTTCCGCCCCAGCCAGATCTACCGCTGCCGCACCCTTCTTAAGATACTTTGCCGCGGTACGCACCGTCTCAAGATTCGCCTCATGAGTTGCATCCCCTCTCATACAGCAGAGGACCGCTTTCAGCAAGATCCGTCCCCGGCTCTCTTCCATGACCTTTCCAAATCCCGCAAGCGCCGCCTGTACCGCCTCATCCTGCGTAAGTCCAAGCTGCCCGTGGAGCTGCGGCGCGAAACGGACTTCCGCATAACTAAGACCCTTCTTATCAAGCTCTCTCCCAAGTTCATAAGACGCCGTCTCAATATTCTCCGCCGTCTGCAGTATCATCAGCGGGATCTCGAAACACCGGAGATATTCATTGAGATTCTGACACTCCGTCTGCGCTGTAATATATGGTCTCAATCCTTCCTCCGTCTGCGCCGGAAGCGCAATATTATCCTTATCCGCAAGCTTCAGGATCGTTCCCGCAGGCAAGGATCCGTCCAGATGCAGATGCAGGTCTATCCGTCCATATTTCTCCATAAAATCACTCATTCTTACAGCTTCTCCCATTCCTTCTCACGAAAACCGGTCAAAACAGTTGTATCCGTCACCAGAACCGGACGCTTCACCAGCATCCCGTCCGAAGCCAGCAGCTCATACTGCTCTTCCTCTGTCATATCGGGTAGCTTATCTTTAAGCTGCATCTCACGGTAGAGCATCCCGCTGGTGTTAAAGAACTTCTTAAGAGGCATCCCGCTCTTAACATGCCATTCCTTCAATTCTTCTTTGGTCGGATTCTGCTCCTTGATATCCCTCTCCGTAAATTCAAAACCATGTTCCTCCAACCATTTCTTTGCCTTCTGGCAGGTGCTGCATTTCTTGTAATGTACCAATAACATCCTTCTTCCTCCTAATGCCAATTATTCAGACGTACTAAACTGTTACTCATTCTACACTCTTTCGGACAACTTTGCAAGGCAATGCAGAGCAACTGTGAGACGAATAGTTTCCGGATAACAGACATATATTACTAAAAACGAATGGAGTACCTATGCCATTTCACAAAAAACAGCTCAAGATCGCCGGCATTGCCCTTCTATTGATCGCATCCTACTTTGCCGGCCATTTTGCCGCCATGCAGTTCGCTCCCCAGGAGATCGACCCAGGCGTCCTAGGCTCTGACGAATCAGATTCAGCCGCCGTATCCTCCGCCATCGCACCCGCCGCCGACAACTGGGGACTAAGCTTCCAGGAAGAAGGGCAGCCGCCGGTCGCCAACGCCACCTTCGGCGAACTGGAAAAATATGATACATACTATGCGGAAGATACCGATGAAAAGGTGATCTACCTGACCTTCGACTGCGGCTATGAGAACGGAAATACCGCGCCGATCCTGGACGCCCTGAAAAAACACAACGCCAACGCCGCCTTCTTCGTCGTCGGCAATTTTATCTCCACAAGCCCTGACCTGATCAAGCGTATGCATGAGGAGGGCCATACTGTAGGCAACCATACCTATAACCATCCGGATATGTCGAAGATCTCCACAAAAGAAGCATTCGAAAAGGAATTAAAGGATGTGGAAGACGCTTACAAAGAGATCACCGGAGAAGAGATGACCCGGTACTACCGCCCTCCCCAGGGCAAATACAGCACTGAGAATCTTCAGATGGCAAAGGATATGGGCTATCACACATTCTTCTGGAGCCTCGCCTATGTGGACTGGTATCAGGATAAGCAGCCTTCCCGTGAGGAAGCCTTCGACAAGCTCTTAGGGCGCATCCATCCGGGCGCGATCGTACTGCTGCACAGCACCTCCAGCACCAACGGCGAGATATTAGACGAACTGCTGGGCAAATGGGAAGAGATGGGCTATACCTTCCAGAGTCTTGATCACCTGATTGATAAAATGAACTAACATGCAAACAGGTACAGGGAAAAACACAGTTGGGGACATAGTAAAATTGAATTTTACTATGTCCCCAACTGCATTACTCTACCGTCACGGACTTCGCCAGATTCCTTGGCTTATCCACATCACACCCGCGTCCCACCGCGATATAGTATGCGAACAGCTGCAGCGGAATAATCGCCAGCGAATTGGTGAAATACCTGTTCGTCTCTGGTATATAGATGACATAATCCGCCGCCTTCTCAACCTCCGTATTGCCCTCGACAGTGACCGCCATCACGAACGCACCTCTGGTACGCACCTCTTCCATATTGCTGATCATCTTCTTATACAGGTCTTTCTGAGTCAGCACCGCCGCAACCAGCGTCCCCTCCTCCACAAGAGAGATCGTGCCGTGCTTCAGCTCGCCTGCGGCATAGGCTTCCGAATGGATATAGGAGATCTCCTTCAGCTTCAATGACCCTTCCATTGAAATGGCATGGTCAATCCCGCGTCCGATGAAGAAGATATCCCTCGCCGCCAGATACCGGTTGGCGAATCTCTGGATCTTCTCCCGGTTATTCAGGATCATCTCGATCTGGGCAGGAAGAGCCTTCATCTCTCCCAACATCTCACTTAATTCCACATCGCCCAGTTCTCCCCTGACACAGGCAAACTTCATGGCAAGAAGATACATGGCGATAAGCTGTGCAGAGTATGCCTTGGTAGTTGCAACCGCAATCTCCGGTCCCGCCCAGGTGTACATGACATTGTCCGCCTCTCTTGCGATGGAACTGCCCACCACATTCACAACTCCAAGGACTCTCGCCCCCTGCTCCTTCGCTTCCCTGAGAGCAGCGAGAGTATCCGCCGTCTCCCCTGACTGGCTGATCACTACCACCATGGTATTCTCATTGAGGATCGGATTGCGGTAACGGAACTCCGATGCCATATCCACCTCAACCGGAATCCTGGCCAGCCCTTCCAGGATATACTTGCTGGTATAACCCACGTGGGAAGCCGATCCGCAGGCCACGATCATAATCTTCTGGATCTTCCTGATCTCCTCATCCGTCATCCCCAGCTCCTCGATCACGATCTTATTATCCTTCATCCTTGGTGAGAATGTATCCATAACCGCTTTCGGCTGTTCATACATCTCCTTGAGCATAAAATGTTCATAGCCGCCCTTCTCGGCAGCGTTCACATCCCACTCGATCCTGACAGACTCCTTGCTGATCGGTTCCTCATCCACACTGAAGAACTCCATCGACTCTTCTGTCATGCGGACGATCTCTTCATTCTCAATAAAATATACCTCTCTGGTATACCGAAGCACCGCCGGCACATCGGAGGCAATGATGCTGCCCCCGTCCGTATGCCCTACAATCAGCGGACTGTCCTTGCGCACCGCATAGAGTTCCTCCGGATGATCCTTGAAGATGATTCCCAGGGCATAAGACCCCTCCATACGGTGCATGATCTTGGTGATCGCCTGCAGCGGATTCCCCTGATAATAATAATCCAGAAGATGGGCAATGATCTCCGTATCCGTCTCGGACACAAACTGATACCCGTGCTTCTCAAGCTTTTTCTTTAATTTCAGATAATTCTCGATGATACCGTTGTGAACGACAACGATGCTTTGATCCTGATTAAAATGAGGATGAGCGTTCACATCCGACGGAGAACCATGGGTTGCCCACCGTGTATGTCCGATCCCCATCATCCCAGGCAGCGTCGCGCCGTCATGGGTCAACTCGCTTAACACCTTAAGCCTGCCCTTTGATTTGATCATATCGATCTCGCCGTTATTGCAGACGGCAATGCCCGCCGAATCATAACCTCTGTATTCCAGCTTTGCCAAACCGTCCAGCAGGATCGGCGCCGCCTGTTGATTGCCAATATAGCCAACTATTCCGCACATATCTCTCACTCCATAATTCTTAATCCAAATCTATGAAATCGACCTGGAACGCGTCATCCTTCTCCATATGCCCCCGTTTCTTCTTAGGCTGCTTACTTAACAGTTCATCCAGATCATCAATCATCTCAGAGGCATCCTCGCTGTCGTAGCCATAATCATCATCGTCATAGTAATCATCATCGCTGTCGTCATAATCGTCTTCATCATCGAAGTCTTCAAACACGCCTTCTTCCCGAAGATTCATCGTCTTCACAGGTACTCTTACAGCCGGCTTACTCTCTCCTTTTTTGGCTGAGATTTTTTTTTTGCCGCCGGAAGAACTCTGTGTCTTCTGCGGTTTCTGAGACTTCTGCGGCTTCTGAGACTTGGGTGTTCCAGGTATCTCGTCGTCGTCATCCATATCTATCCCATACTCGTCGTAGAGGTCATCCAACTCCAGATTGCGGTGATAAAGCTTCACCCCGATCACGATCATAATGATGACCAGGACCACGATCAACAGGCCGACCACGATCACGACAATATCCAGCATATTCTCGATAAACCGAAGAATCTTACCCCAGACTCCCTTCGCGGCCTTCTTCTCAGGCTCCGCCGCTCCCGCCTGCTGCACATATCTCTGGTAGGTTCCGTCCACCGTATCGTACTGGTACAGGGTCTTCTGCCCATCTGAACCCAACGCGTACACCACATAATAATCCGGATTATCCGAATCCTGCCATGCCGGGAACTCCTGGTCATTCAAGGTAAGCCTCGTCTCCTGAAAGCTCTCCGGAAGCTTGACCGAACCATCGTTCCTGAGCAATACGATATAACGGTCCGTGGCAATCTCTACCTGTTCAAAAGGCGTAAATGACCCGTCGTCCGTGCTGTACAGGAAGAACTTGGGATCTCCCCCTGCTGCCGGGGTTAAAAACAGCGCCGATAAGCCGTTGGGCGTCTCCTGCGTGACCACCTGGCAGGGCGTTCCTTCATAGGTCATCTCGGCTCTCACGAATCCACCCGGAATCACGGTATCCGGGAAGCCGTTCGTAATCTGATACTGAACCCCGTCCACTTCCACCTGCGGTCCGTCAGCGCTGATCGCCATCCCACCGCCGCCTTCTGCTCCTTCTGGCGCGATCAGCGACGGATCACCAGGTCCTATGCTGACTGTTGAACTGCCCTGTGTGATATCGTCTAATTCCGCTCCGGTGGCGTCGGTTCCGGATGCCTGGGAAACCTCAATCGTTGTAGTTCCCTCCTGAAGCGCCTGGAACTTCAGCGAGAAATCCATCGAAGACCCGCCTCCGCTTCCTGCTATGGTAATCGTACCCTCTCCTCCCGACGCGCTGTCGCCGCTCACGAACCTGAGCATACTTGTATCATAAGTCAGGACGGCATTCAGCGACTGGAGACTGGTAGACGTTGAAGAAAAATTCGCTACCACCTCCACCTCTGCCCCTACGGTCGTAGACGGATCTGTAAAATGCAGGTCTGCATATGCCGCATCAGCGACTATAGAAATACACGGACATAACATACCCACTAAAAGGATTAAAAATATTGCTTTCCTCAGCCTTCTCATGCACATTACCTCATATTCTTTCTCGTTCTTCACTTTACCGGCTACTATACGCCTTCGCCGTCACCATCGCCGGTATCACCGCCGGAAGAATCTCCGCCTCCCAACGAACCATTATCGCCGTCCGGATCACCGGTACCATCCGGATCATCGTCGCCGCCCGGATCATTACCTGTTCCGTTTCCTGTTCCGCTTCCCGTTCCACCGCCGCTTCCCATGCCTGTTCCGTCTCCGTTTCCTGTTCCGCTTCCCGTGCCGGAATAATCATTACCGCTGTTATCATTATATGAATTGCCTCCGGAATATGAACCATCGGAATTATAATATTCATCCGGCTGTTCCAGGTAGCCCTGGCTGCTCTCGTTCGTGTCCGCATCCCGGTCGCCCGCCTTATCTATTATGTTATTGCTGATGATCGATACGTCAGAAGAGACCGTGTATCCTTCACTGCTCCCAAACAGGAACTCATGAAGCTTCTTCACATTGTCCTCAAGGGTCACCGGTATTACAACGCTTCCGATATTCGACAATGTATCCGTCGTCTTGTCAAACGGGAATCCTATATTCTCTCCCAGCTTATACTCAAATGCATCCTGGGCATAATCCAGTATCTCTGCCAGAGTGAAATTCGTAGACACCTCCGGGAATATCTGGTCGATAACCGCGTTCAGCTGCATGAGCGAAGCGCTCTGCAACTTCTCCACGATCTTGGTAAGTACGTCTCTCTGTCTCTCCGTCCTTCGGAAATCATCTCCAAGAGTTCCCCGGATCCTCGCGTAAGCAGTCGCCTGGACTCCGTTCAGAAGCTGCAGGCCCGGCTCCGTCACACCGGGCGACAGCTTCCCGGTAACCTTCATGATCTCCGTCGCATACCCGCAGATATAAGACAGCTCCTCCTTCTGGACGTCGATCTCGATTCCTCCCACCGCATCGATCACGTCGATCAGCGCGTTAAAATTCACCGCCACATAATGCTCGATATCCAGATCCAGATTCCTGTTCAGAAGCGCGATCGCATCCTCCGGCCCCCCGTAGGAATACGCCGCATTCGCCTTGTCAAGCGTTCCGTCCTTCTGCTCTAAGAGCGTGTCTCTGTAGACGGACGAGATCTTCACCTCCAGTGTCTCCCGGTTCAGGCTGGCAATCATAATTGTATCGCTCCGGTTCCCTTCTGCCAGTCCGTCGTCGCGGGAATCCAGCCCGAATAACGCGACGTTCAGATAACCCGTTCCCCTTGCTCTGGATTTCTTCGTCTCCTTCGCCTCCACAGATACATTCAGTTCTTCCGGGTTCAGCTTGACCCGGTCTATCTTAGATAATTTGCTCGCCAGGATCCCGACTCCTGCCAATGCTACAAATGCTACTGTACCGCCAAGGATAATACCTATCGTCTTTCCAAGTGATCTGCCTTTCTTAGATCTGCGTCCTCGTCTATAGTGTTTCCTATCCCTCGCCATTATCCAATGTCCTTTCTGCTTCGTTCACTGCCAAACTATTACAGTCCGCTTCTGATAATACCATACATAATACTACCCTATTTTTCATAAAACTGCAACGAAAATATGGTTTTTTCACCTTTTTATCCAATACCCCGGACTCGCCGAACATCTTTCGACAATAAAAGACGGTAAGATGCGGTAGCTTTTTCCCATCCGGTAACCCGCATATTTACAGGCGCTTTTGTAAATCAGAGACGGAATCAGATACCCTCTCTTACTCTTCAGCAGATACTCCATCGTCTTACCGACCAGGCGGATCCCTTCGCTCTCCGAGCGAATCCCGGCAAATACCTCCGGATGGTCGGCCTGGGATACGGCCAGGTCAAAATTCCTCTTAAACTGCCGTATTCCCGAATAATTATGGGAATGTATCACCCGGGCGTCTGCCGCATAGGCGATCTTGTAACCGGACTTCACCATCTTCGCAGCCATGACCATATCCTCGTTGAATATTGTCTTCCGGGTAAATCCGCCCATCTCCCGGTAAATATCTCTTCGGTATGCCGCGCACACATCCGAACAGAAGAAGGTCTTGATCCCAAGCTCCTCCATATCCTCCTGCCCTTTGATACGGCTCTCCTTCGGATAATTAAAGCTTCTGGTATAGCGTTCGATCACGCCGCAGTCTTTCGCCGGAAGCTGACGGGCGTAAGAGATACCCACCTCATCCGACGAAAGCAGAGGCTTCAATAATTCTTCGATCATCCTCCTGTCTGCCGGCACCGCATCCTGGGTCATGAATACCATATATTCCGCATCGGACAGCGAGAATGCCATATCCCGTGTCGCGCCGTGGTCGAACTCCTCCGGCTCGATCTGCTTCATTGTAACCTTCTCCATCTTCTCATACTTCTCCGGGAAATCCCCTGACCTCGTATTAAGCAGCCAGATATGCCGCACCGGACAGCTCTGTTTCCCTAATCTCCGTATGATCTGATCAAGTCTCCCGTCAGGCCTGAATGTCGGAATCGCCACATCCACTTGTATCCAAGCATTCCTCAATCTTATCATCCCTTTTCTTTTTCTTATCATATCCTGTAAACCAGTACATCAACCCTGTCAGAGCCAGCCAGAACCAAGTGGTCGGATTACTGAACCAAGTGGTAAAAAAGGCAAGCCCCAGATAGATCGCCATCTGCCCATAGAACAGATAGGACACTGGATTGCTGCTTCTTTTGACCAGACGGATACACTGCTTGGCCGCAACGCCTATAAGCACTGCAAGCAGGAACACCCCGCCAATTCCAAAATCATAATACGCGTCATAGAACATGGTAAGCGTCGTAAGCTCCGGCTTGGTCAGATACAGAGCCTGACCTGTAAGCTCCGGGAAGACGAACTTAAGCCCTGTAAGCGCAAATACCGGGAACAGCATCCTGATCCCCCAGGTATGAGCGGTAAGCTGCTCTACCATACAGTTAAAATTCTCGAAGTTATTCGCCACGTACATATAAGGCTGCGTAACGAAGATCGGCATCTTCCCATACTTCATCTCAAAGATACTGTTCAGATAGGCCACATCATGGTGCCGGAATACTGTCAGTATGACATAGACCGGGATCAAAGCCAGGACCACCGCCGCGATCGTCCTTAGCCGCACCGTCTTATTGACCATAATATATGTAACCACCGCAAAACCTGCGGCGAACAGGAGCTGGAATCTGGACACGCACAGGATCGGCACCGCCGCCGCCGTAAGGTTGGCAAGCACAAGCACCGCCTTCTTCCCCATGCCTTTCCCTCCTCCGGCCTTAAGGTACAGCACCGTGATCGCCGGGATCAGGATACAGCTCACCGTAAAATAATGTACGCCCGATACATGAAAATAAGAATAAGCGTGAGGCTTGTCTGAGAACAGCGGAATAAATCCGACCTTCACCGCCTCGAACACAAAACACAATACAGAGACCGCAAAAAGCCCCACGATACACAAATAGAGCCTTCCTGCCAACACCGCATCCCTTTCGATCTCGCGTTTCTCTTCGTCCCGATACTGACGCCCCCATTCATATCCGATTCCAAAGCCGATATAGGCCAGGAAAAAGCACATCCAGGTAACATAACTCCAGTCTCCCTGGAGCCTGCTCAGCCGCAGACAGGCCAATCCCTGCCCGCCGACCCACGCAAGAGTAAACAGCGCCCTTAATTCCACAAGATTCTCAGCCTCTCTCGCCAGATGCACATACAGATACAACGCCTCTACGATCAGCAGGATCCCTGAAACATAGTAAAGCCTTGCAAGACTTGCTATATAGCTCGCAAGAAACATCAGCATATAAGTACCATATTCCATTATAATATCGTCGCGTCTTCTTCGCCTCATTGTGTATCCCCTTCAAATGTGGTCTGCATCGCCGCCGTGCCTTCCGTAATCCCTGACAGATAGATGATATCGTCATGGATCTGTTTGACCTTGCTTGACGGCTCATAATAATCTTCACTGAAGATCTCCTGGTGAAGCTGTGTCACATTGCTGTTAAAATCAATAGGTACTACAAACGATCCTTCATGGTTCCTGATATCCTCCGACGTCGTCACGGCGTATGGGAAGCCCGTTGTACCCACAATGTTATAATTCAAAATGTTAGCAGCAAATCCAAGCATATCACTTACTGACAGGCTCGTAGAGATCTGCGGAAATACTTCATTGACGATCTGGTTCAACGTGAAGATATTCGCCTTCTTCGCCTTGTCCGCCGTCAGTTGGAACACCTCCCTCTGCCGCTCCGTTCTCTTGAAATCCATTCCTTCCGTATAACGGATCCTTGCATAGCCTACGGCATGGACGCCGTCTAACAGATGGACTCCCGGATATATCTCGATAGGCTGCATATCCTTGCCCACGACCTGGGCAGTCTCGAACGCATAACCGTTACAGTAGACCGCTTCCTCCGCCGTCATATCCACCTCGATCCCGCCAAGCGCATCAATAACATCCACCAAAGCGCTGAAATTCACGCTGACATAATTACGGATATCCAGATCGAAATTCCGGTTCAACAGACTGATCGCCTCCTCCGGCCCTCCGATATTATACGCCGAATTCGCTTTGCCGTAGGCGCCGTCCGATAACTGCAGCAGCGTATCACGGTATACGGACACCAGTCTCACGTCATCCGTCTCATTGTTGATGCTCGCGATCATGATACAGTCGCTCTGTACTCCGCCTTCCAGCTCTCCTTCTCTCGAATCAAGGCCGAACAGCGCGATATTCGTATACGGCCCCGTATCTCTGTAGACCTCAAGCTTCTCCTGATCCAGCATCTTGATATCCAGCATATCAAGCTTCAGCATCCCGTATGCAACCGCACACAGAGCCGCTAATATGATCAGCTCCACGATCAGGATGATCAGTCTCTTTCTTCTGCGCTTCTTACGCCTGATCCGCTGCTTCTCCTTTGGCGACATCTTTTTATTCATGCTTCTCTTCTTGCTCATATTACCTCTCCTAAGCGGGCTAATATGCATTCTTATTTACAAAGCCCTTAAAAAATGTCAGGAAAATGATCTTAAAATCAAACCCCAATGTCCAATTCTCAATATAGTACAAATCGCACTCAATACGCCTGTATATAGAAGTATCCCCCCGGAATCCATTCACCTGCGCCCATCCGGTCAGACCTGGACGCACCTGGTGCTTCACCCGGTACCGCGGGATCTCTTCGCTGAATTTCTCAACAAACTGCGGGCGCTCCGGTCTTGGCCCGACCAGGCTCATATCGCCCTTTAACACGTTAAATAACTGAGGCAGCTCATCAATACTTGTCCTGCGGATGAACCTGCCGACGGTTGTGACTCTCGGGTCATTCTGCGTCGTCCATCCGCCCCTCTCCTTCTTCTCATCCTGCACCACCATAGAACGAAACTTGTACATCAGAAACGGCTTATTCTGGAATCCGATCCGCTCCTGCCTGAATATAAGCGGTCCCGGAGAAGTAGTCTTGATCACAACAGAGATAACCAGCATGACCGGTGAAAATAAAACCAGAGCGAAGACAGCGCCAAACAGGTCGACTCCCCTCTTGACAACCGCGTTCAATATATTGCTCAGCGGGACATGCCTGATATTCACCACCGGAAGCCCCAGAAGATCCTCCGTATAAGGCTTCGTCGGAATAATATTATTATAATCCGGAACAAACTTCGTATGCACGCCGGACTTCTCGCACATGCTCACGATATGCTCTAATTTATGATACTCTGCCAGTCCCAGGGTAATGATGATCTCATCCAGCCGGTTCTCAGGGAGAATGATGGTCAGATTCTCCGTTCTTCCAAGAACCTTCACGCCCCTGTATTCCGTCCCCCTGGGCACATTATCCGCAAGGATACCCCTCACGATATATCCCCAGCCCGGATTCGCCTTGATCCTGTCTACATACTGCTCCGCCGCACGGCTGTAGCCGATCAGCAGGATATGCTTCTGGTTATAACCCTTCCTGCGGATGTCACGGAGCCCTTCTCTTAAGATGTTACGGCCCACTACCTCTGTAAATACATTGACACAGAAGAAGATAAACATCATCGTTCTGGAAAAGTTCGGCTGATGCGCCAGATACAGGATCAGGATAAATGCCATAAGCCCGATCGTATTCGCCTGGATGATCCGCCATGCCTCAAGCCTCCTGCCCTGCACCCGCTTCGGTGTATAAAGCTGGAACACATAATAAAGGATCAGATATCCCGGAACAAGGAAGGTAAGCGCCTTCGTATACTCCTGCAGGGTCAGGTACCACGCCGCCGGCGCGAATATCCCGCTCCGGAATCTGATATACCACGATGCCACATAGGAAAACGCGATCACAACCGCATCTATTAATACATGAAGTGTATTCAATAATTTCTGATTATCTTTGATCATATATATTTACCTATAAATTCCTTTTTTGCATTACACTTTATCATACAACAAAACATCAAAGTCGACAACCCGTCACCGGGTACTTTTTCTTAACAATTTATTAATATATTAACTCTATTGTAATATTTGGAAACGATTATGAAAATTAATATAGCACATAATATAAATATTTGCTATAATAAACCAATAATCTAAGACAAAGAATCGGAATTAAACAGGAGTTTAACATATGAAAGTTACAATCATAATCCCTAATTATAACGGCTGCCGCTTCATGGAGCCGTGTCTGGCTTCCCTGAAAGAACAGACCTTCAAGGACTGCCGTATCCTTATCGTAGACAATGCTTCCACGGACGGAAGCCTCGAATATCTGCGCGGGAACTATCCGGATATCGAGGTTCTTGCCCTTGATAAGAACTATGGTTTCAGCAAGGCCGTCAATATCGGGATCCGGCATGCCAGGACGCCTTATGTCCTGCTGCTGAATAACGACACCACCGTGGATCCTCATTTTCTGGAAAAGATGGTACATGCTATAGAACAGTCGCCCCGTATCTTCTCTGTCGCCAGCAAGATGCTGCAGATGTATCACCCGGAGCTGATCGACGGAGCCGGGGATCTCTACACCCTGGTGGGCTGGGGCGTCGCCCGGGGATGCGGCAGGCCGGCATCTAATTACACCGAAGCGGACGAGGTCTTCTCCGCCTGTGCCGGCGCGGCAATCTACCGCCGGTCCGCTTTTAAAAAGATCGGGCTTTTTGACGAGAATCATTTTGCCTATCTGGAAGATATAGACGTGGCTTACCGCGCCAAGATCTATGGCTACAAGAATCTGTACTGCCCCACTGCTCTGGTCTTCCATGTGGGGAGCGGGACAAGCGGTTCTAAGTATAATTCTTTCAAGGTCCGCCTGTCCGCAAGGAACAGTGTCTATCTGAACTATAAGAATATGCCGGCAGGACAGCTTGCGCTTAATTTCATTCCTCTGCTTATGGGATACCTGGTCAAGTATGCTTTCTTCATGAAGATCGGATTCGGAATAGACTATAAAGAAGGGATCTTAGAGGGTCTTCGCAAGAGGAAGGTGCAGAAGAAGGTGCGCTTCCGGATGCGGCATCTGCCGAATTACGTGCGCATTGAACTGGAGCTTATAAGACATACCTTCGCATATGTGAAGGATTGGGGGCTGCGGAAGCTCTATAAGAAGTAAGGAAATTATATCAATTTAAGAAAAAGGCAGTACGGGGAAGAATATACTACTCCCTGTACTGCCTTTTTATTGGCGTAATTGTATCACCTTGAACAATAAGTCAGACAAGCATGATTTTATCAGAAATGGAATGTATCCCGTAAGCCTTCCCATTTCTGGTCTTTGTCGCTTAAGTTCAGCGGTGTGCCGTCTTCTAAGTGATAGCCCTGGGCTTCTGCGCTGCCTGGATATGCGCCCTGAACCTTCGGCCAGGTGATTCCGATCTCGGGATCGTTCCACGCCATTCCCCCTTCATCGCCCGGGCGGTAGAAATCCGTACATTTATAACAGAATTCTGCGATGTCGCTCAACACCAGGAAGCCGTGGGCGAAGCCTTCCGGGATATAGAATTGCTTCTTGTTCTCTTCAGTAAGCTCAATGCCGAACCATTTGCCGTAAGTATCACTGCTGCTGCGCAGGTCTACCGCCACATCGAATACAGAGCCTTTGATCACTCTGACCAGCTTCCCCTGGGGGTATTCCTTCTGGAAATGCAGCCCCCGCAGGACTCCCTTGGCGGAGCAGGACTGGTTGTCCTGCACGAACTTCATGGTAAGCCCCTCTTCTTCCATATCACGCTGGTTGTAAGTCTCCATAAAATATCCCCTGGCATCTCCATGGACTGCCGGCTCGATCACACATAAGCCCTGGATCCCGCCTGCGTTCTTCTCTACTTTGATCTGTCCCATAATACTTATCCTCTCTTAGAATTCTATCTCTTTCAAATACCTTCCAAGCGCATCCTGCCAGGTCGGAAGCGGTGTGAATCCGCTGCCTGCAAGCTTGCTTCTGTCCAAACGGCTGTTAAATGGCCTTGCCGCCTTGGATATACCATACTCTGCCGTCGTGACCGGAACAACCTTGAGCCGGTCTTCTGCATATTCCGGATGACCAAGCTCTACCGCCTGCCGGAAGATCTCCTTCGTGAAATCATACCAACTGATGTAACCTCCCTCGTTGGTGGCATGATAATAGCCGTACCGTTCCGTCTCAAGCATATCCACCAGAAGCCTTGCCAGATCATAGGTATAGGTCGGAGTCCCGATCTGATCGTTGACAACCGTAAGCCTGTCATGGGTCTTGCCTACATTCAGCATAGTCTTAATAAAGTTCTTCCCGTTCTTGCCGAACACCCAGGCGATCCGCACGATAAAATACTTAGACAAATTCTCCGCCACCGCAAGCTCTCCTTCTAATTTGGTCTTGCCATAGACGTTCAGCGGCTTATAATCCTTGCAGTCCGGATCCCAGGGGGTGCTTCCCTGTCCGTCAAAGACATAATCCGTGCTGAGATATACCATCTTGCAGTCAAGCTTTTTACAGCTCTCGGCTATATACCTGGTACCGTCGGCATTGATGGCGCGCACCTTATCTACCTTATCTTCATCCTCCGCCAGGTCTACCGCCGTCCACGCCGCACAGTGAACTACCACATCCGGCTTCACATCCTCAATCTTCGTCCTCACCGCGTCTGCGTCCGTAATATCCATCTGAACATAGGGCATAGAAGTAACTGCCGTCCCGTCCTGTATCCCGCTGTACCCGGGAGCTATATCACTGCCGATTCCTTCATAGCCCCGTCCTGCCAACTCATTCATCACATCATGGCCTAACTGTCCCGCCACTCCTGTCACTAATATCTTCATGCTGGTCCCTCCTGTTTACCGGTTTGCATACATCTTCTCATAATAATTCTGATACTCGCCGGAGATGATCGTCTCCCACCACTCTTTATTATTCAGATACCACTCTATCGTCTTCTTGATCCCGTCCGCGAACTTCGTCTCCGGAAGCCATCCAAGCTCACTGTGGATCTTCGCCGGATCGATCGCATAGCGCATATCGTGTCCCTTGCGGTCGGTTACATAGGTGATCAGGCTCTCCGGTTTCCCCAGCTCCTTGCAGATGATCTTGACGATATCAATATTCTTCATCTCATTGTGGCCGCCGATGTTATAGACTTCTCCCACGCGTCCCTTATGGATGATCAGATCGATCGCCTTGCAGTGATCCTCCACATAGAGCCAGTCACGGACATTCTCACCCTTCCCGTATACCGGCAGCGGCTTATCGTTGAGCGCATTGGCGATCATCAGCGGGATCAGCTTCTCCGGGAAATGGTACGGCCCATAGTTGTTAGAACATCTGCTGATGGTCACCGGCAGGCCATAGGTCCTGTGATACGCCAGAACCAACAAGTCCGCCGCCGCCTTGGATGAGCTGTATGGGCTGCTGGTATGGATCGGCGTCTCCTCCGTGAAAAACAGGTCCGGCCTGTCAAGAGGCAGATCTCCGTACACCTCGTCGGTAGATACCTGATGATAGCGGGTGATGCCGTACTTCCTGCAGGCATCCATCAGCACAGCCGTTCCCTTGATATTGGTATCCAGGAACACCTCCGGGTCCTCGATGGAACGGTCTACATGACTCTCCGCCGCAAAATTCACCACCATATCCGGATGTTCTTCTTCAAACAGCCGATACACTGCCTCCCGGTCTGTGATGCTCTCCTTCACGAATCTGAAATTCGGATTATCCATCACCGGTTCAAGCGTAGACAGATTCCCCGCATAAGTCAGGCAGTCCAGGCAGATGATCCTGTAATCCGGGTACTTGCCAAGCATGTGAAATACAAAGTTGCTTCCGATAAATCCGGCTCCGCCGGTCACTATAATATTCATAATCATTCTCCATTCTGCTTTGTTAATATAGTCCGTCCTGATATTTCCCGTCCAGGACGTCTTTCAGATATTGGCCATACTGGTTCTTCTTCAGGATCTCGTACACCTTGAGCACCTCTTCTTTGGAAATCCATCCGTTCAGGTAAGCGATCTCCTCCAGGCAGCCGATCTTGCGGTGCTGATGGGACTCCATAGTCTTGACGAAATTCGTCGCGTCCACGAGACTCTCATGGGTTCCCGTGTCAAGCCAGGTGAAGCCCTGTCCCAGAAGCTCCACATTCAGCTTCTCCGACTCCAGATACACCCGGTTCAGATCCGTGATCTCAAGCTCGCCCCGGGCGCTTGGCTTTAAATCCCTGGCATACTCTACCACCTGATTATCATAGAAATACAGCCCTGTCACGCAGTAATTACTCTTAGGGCACTCCGGCTTCTCCTCGATCGAGATCGCCTTGCCCTCATGGTTGAATTCCACGATTCCGAAACGCTCCGGATCGTCCACATAATAACCGAATACGGTTGCGCCTTTTCCGGATTCCGCATTCTTGACCGCCGCTTTCAGCCGCTTCTTCAATCCGTGGCCCGCGAAGATATTGTCGCCCAAGACCATGGCAACCGTGTCGTCTCCGATAAAATCCGCCCCGATAATGAATGCCTGCGCAAGTCCGTCGGGGCTTGGCTGTACCGCATAGGACAACTGAACACCGAACTGATGCCCGTCTCCTAAGAGCTCCTTGAACCTGGGCGTATCCTGCGGTGTGGAGATGATAAGGATCTCCCGGATCCCGGCATTCATCAGCACCGACATGGGATAATAAATCATCGGTTTATCATAGATCGGCAACAACTGCTTGGATGTCACCATGGTGAGGGGATACAGACGCGTGCCGGATCCTCCTGCTAATATAATTCCTTTCATTTGAAACCTCCTGTTACCCATTTACTCATAGTGTTCATATATTCATGCATTTTCATTCCGTCTTTAGACATTATAAATGGTGACCTTAGGTCACCTTCAAGCATTTTTTCCATATTTAAGTAAATATTTGTATTTCGTCCGGTAAGGTATGCTATAATAAGACATAACAAGATTACTTTTTTATAGGAGGTGAACAAAAATGCCAACAAATGAAAAAGAATATAATGGCTATTTATTTGATCAGTTATCTATCCTGGAACGAATCGAAGCTGTTACAGATGATGAAAAGGCATTAAAACAGATAGCCATTGAACGGCGGCAGATCGAACGCAAATTATATCAGAATCCCTCCTTACAGGGAAAGGAGCAGGTTTAAACAAAGGAGACGCGGCACCTTACAAGGTTCGCGTCTCCTTTGTCTAACCTCAACTAATTATAATCATATCCGGCACAGGAACGCTCCCGCCTCCTTCGTGATCCGGAACCCCTTATCTGTCTTACGCTTCACGTAAGATCGGAATTCCTTATACCGCTCCGTAATATACTGCCCCTGATTGCCATGGCAGGAGAGCACATAGGAGATCAGAGGCTCCGGCTCCGGAACGATCAGTTGATCTTCGTACGTCTTCCACTGGCAGACCGGAAAATATTCCTCTAAAATCCCGGCACCATTCTCCTTCCCGAACCGATCATACAGCTTATCCGCCGACAGCACGATCCGATCGTCGAATCCCTGCACCAGGAGACTCACCTCTTTCATATGTTCCTGCCCATAAGCACTGCACAAGAACCTTCCGTCCGGCCGAAGCACCCGCCGCACCTCACCGCACACCCGGCGGATATCCTCACAATAGAACAGAACATGATTGGCGATCACCAGGTCGAAGCTTCCGTCCGCAAAGGGAATATGCTGACAGTCGAACACCTCGTAGGAAAACCGTCCGTCCTTCGCACCGATCGCACGGCGGGCGTCTCTTAACATCCCTTCCGAGATGTCCGACAGTATGATATCCGCCTCTTTCGGCAGATGCTTTAGATTCTCGACCCAGAGCGTTCCGTCCCCGCAGCCTAACTCCAAGATCCGAATACCCGGACATACTTCCAACTGTTCATAGATCCAGGGGAACCACCCTTGCTGATTCTGTGAATACAGGCTGTGCAGGTGGATGCGCGCCGAGATATTGGATGCGTTCTGATACTGGTTTTTCAGGCTCTTCTCCATCCCAGTCAGATGGATCAGGTTCAGCATCTTGTTCCAGTCGATGGTCCGCTCTTTCTGTATCGCGTCCGAGGTCTCCATGATCGCGGTCTCCACAAGCTGCATCTGCTCGATACGATCCCGCACCAGCTTGAGCTGAATGTTCAGGGAATCCAGCATGAAGTGATAATCCGCATCATCAATGGTCATCTCTCTGATGTCATCCAGCGAGAATCCCAGGTATTTCAGCAGCAAGATCTGCTGAAGCCTTGCAAAGTCTTCGTCTGTATAAAACCGCGCTCCCGATTCACTGACAAAGGAGGGCTTTAAGATATCCTGTTTGTCATAGTAGCGTATTGTCCGCAAAGTAACATTCGCCATCCGGGCAAATTTACCGGATGAATAGTAACCCGGTTTGTTCATTATGAAAATTGGGTCATATAACCCGGATATTCGGCGTGCCCGGTCTCTAGCGTCCCGCCTTCGACTGTGATCTTGATCTGATCGCATTCATATGCATCCAGGAATGTGTTGCACACACCGCCCATGATATAGTATTCCCCTGAGGTTCCCATACTGGAGATATAGGAAGCAAATGCATTATTAAAATCAATCTCAATCGTATCCTTTCCGTCTACCTCCTTGACCTCAAGAGACAGAATCTTGACATCTGCCGTCACTACGCCCTTATCAACCAGAGCGGTCAAGATATTCTCTGCTGAGAACGATCCCATCTGAATCTCCTCAGAATCAAATGCCGTCGCATCCTCATTGCTGTAATAAACCGTGATATCCGGCGAATGCTGCACACTGTTGTCAACCTCTGACTGATCGGATTCCTGATTCTCCTGATCCTGCCCCTCTTCCTCCTGGCTGTCTTTCTCCTGGTCATCCTGATCCTGGTCCTCTTCTTCCTCCTGATCCCCCTGACCCGGCGTCTCACTCTCTTCCTGTTCCGATGCATTCACTTCCTTGGTCTGCCCCTGTTCACAGCCTGTCAGACAGAGCATCCCGGCTAAAAATAACATTGATAATAACAGTCTCTTCTTCATACTCCATATACTCCCTTCTCTTGCTTCACAATACTTCATCTGTTACCGCTTCGTTCGTATCTTCTTCACCGCCTGTCCTGCATCCCTGAGCGGTCTCGTAAGCTTCCATGAACGCGACGTGCTGATCTCTGATAATCTCTTAACGGCTTTTGCCGTTTCTCTGCCTGCCGCGGCTGCCTTCCTGTACATCTGCCATATGATCTTACCCGCTTCCGAATGCAGATCAATACTTTCATATTCGATCCGGACTTTACAATACGCCTTATCACCCAGAGCTATCACAATCTGCGGATCCTTCTCATTGAAGAAGGTATCTTCCTCCGCCTTAAACCCATGAATGATTTCATACTCCGCCGGTGCACCGTCAAGCAATACTATCAGATTCCTAAGTCCATATCTTCCGTCATCGTCCGGATCGAAACGGACCGCTCTGCAGGAATCCGGAATATCTAACACAAATGCAACCGGCTGTCCTCCTTCTCTGGCCTTGTATTCCACAACCGTCTTCGATTCTTCACAGAATCCATCGCCTGTATCGAAGAAGAACTCCGCCCTGGTCTTGTCCACATACTGGTGCAGCGGCGACAGCACATCCATGAATGAATATCCTATATCCTTCCCAGAATCTGCAATCCCGCATTCATCCGCCTTTTCCATCTCCTCAAGCAGTCTCCTGGAAGAGTCCGCATCCTGATACCTGTGGAAGAATGCCATCTTCTCCTTTCGCACCTCCCGGAATCCATCCCGACCCGCCAAGATATCTCCCAATATCTCAAAAAGCTTATCCTGCGTGCCGACCACAGGTCCCGGCATGAGAAGCTTCGGGTCATCCACGATAAATCCTCTGTCCGCCTGATACTTTGCCAGATCAGGGCAGGAGAATATGATCGGCTTATCAAGCAGAAGGAAATCAACATACACCGACGAATAATCGGTGATCAGAGCATCAAATCCATTCATAACATGATAGATCGTCAGGAAATTCTTATTCAGTATGTCCGTATCCAGGAAAATCATTCGCTTCGGAAGCTTCACATTCTCTCCCTTAAAGAATTCATTATCAGCAAAATGCACCTTCGCGAAAATGTACGCGTGATTCGCCTCCAGAAACTGATCGATCTGATCCGCATCATAATCCGGATAATTGAAAATATTATTCTCAAACTGCTCTCCTTCATCCTTCAAGCCCTTGCGCATGGTTGGCAGATAGAAGATCAGTTTATCCGTCTCTACATCTATGTCTGTAAGCTTCTTAAGCTCTTCTTTGCCGTCAGACCAGAACATCATATCATTTCTCGGATAACCGGTCTCCTTAACCTTACGAGGATCTACTGCAAACATGCCGCTTAGCGTAAGCTGCGACAGCCTCGAAGGAGCCGTAATAAGATCGGTCTGTGTCGTGATGGTCTTCAGCAGCCGGAAATCATCGGAATCCGCAGCCGCACTGTCAAAGAATCCGATCAATTTGAGCGGGAAGCCATGCCATGCCGCAACATGAATCTGATCCGGTCTCTTCCGGTCCGCAAATTGAAAAGAGGACGTGATCAGAAAACGTGCCCTGTCGATCATCAGCTCCGTCGTCTCTTCGCCCTCCAAGCCGCAGGCGACGCCCTTCTCTCTTAATGCCTCCAGCATCTTCCTGTCCTGTATGACCCAAAATGTATCATAATCGGTATTCTTCGTGACATATTCCCATAATGCTCTTGAATTATCCGCAAAATCCGGTGTCGACCCAAACACCATCAACTTCTTATCAACAAATTGCCCCATTCTGTTTCTTCCTCTCAAAATATCTTTAGTTCACTCTTGATCTTTGTTGTCGAAACCTCAGGTGTCCGATTCAGATAGACGACTTCACACAGGCTCTTTAATTCATCAAACTTGCCCTCCCAGTCATCCCCTATAACAAATGTATCGATCTGATATAACTTGATATCACTTGCCTTCTGCTCCCACGCTTCCTCCGGAATGACCAGATCAACATACCGGATCGCCTCTAAAAGCCGCTTTCTCTCCTCATAAGAAAAGTAACATTTCTTATTCTTGATGGCATTGAATTCATTTGTAGAGAGCCCGACGATCAGGTAATCCCCTAATCGCCTGGCTCTTTCTAACAGATTAATATGTCCGTAATGAATCAAATCAAACGTGCCATACGTAATCACTCTCTTCATATATTACCTCATCTGGGTCTTAATGGTATACAACAACCGTCGTTCCGGTCGGAATCGTATCATAGATCCACTTCGCATTCTCGATCAGCAGTCTGACACAGCCATGTGACAACGCCATGCCGACCCTTCCGTCCTGCAAGGTTCCGTTCTTGTTATACAGTACGGAGTGGAACAGATAATTCCCTCTGAACTGTGTATACCAGTAGCATCTCGCCGCTCCGGAATCAAAATAATACCCCTTGCTTCCCACGGAGAAGACTCCCTCTACCGTAGGCGTACCCGGTGCACCGTCGCCGCAGTCCCAGTAATGGACGAACTCCCAGCCGCCTGCGCCTCTCTGGAAGACACCCACCTTATGAGTGCTCCGGTTCACCATCAACAAATAGGGCGTCGGACTGCTGTACAGATTAGCCCGATTCAACATCTGACCCTGCTGGGTCGGTACCTTGTACAGAGAGTAAGAAGTCTTGCCGAATCCATTCATAGAATTCCCGGAATAGACATATGCATGAGTCGTGTATGCGCCGCCGCTGTTGTGCCTTGCACTGTCCACAACTGCATTCCACTTACCGTTTCCTCTGTTCACACCCTCGTACCACACGAGATCATCCTGGCCGTTGGTATTGCTCCATGTCGGGAACTGCACCCTGTTACCCGATGCACCCATGATACCGACCTCATACTGTGTAGAATTGATCGGCATATTATAGACATAGTTAAGCGGTGATATATTGGCTGTCGCACCGCCTACACAGGTCTGCGCCCCATTGTTCGCCGTCACATACACATGCGCCGTATAGTTTCCAAAATGATGCGCATGATCTGCAACCCTTACATTCACAGCGTATACGCCTTCTGAAATCCTTCCTGCCGTATACCATGCGATATCGCTCTGGTTGCTTGCACACCAAACCGGGATCTGCACCTTATTAACTCCTGACACTGCGGTCACACCGCTGACCGTCACCTGGAAGGTACCTGCCGTACGGTTAATATTACCGATCTGTACACGTGCCGCCATTGGTCTCTTCGTCACATCGAATCCGGTCGCCCCTATGAAATGAAGGCTGCCGTCTGCCGTCTCATAATATCCATGTACAATATATTTCCCAAATTCTCCATGATTCGCAACCTGCACATCACAGGTATAGCTGCCGTTCTTACCGGATGCACTGTACCATCTGATATCATTCTGGCCATTTGCTGCGCCCCATACGGCGAACCTGACACCCTTCTCTCCGCCCGGAACTACCAGTCCCGACAGCGAGATCCGGTAAGTGGATTCTGTACCGCTGATATCCGCCGCGCTAAGAGACTGATATCCCGGCTTCAGTTCACAGCTTGTAGCGCCTACAAAATTCAGCGCGCCCGTCACATCCGTCATGTAAGCATGGATCGTATATTTCCCACAGTTATACTGATGGTTCGCGATGTTGGCATTCACGATATAATCGCCGTTGGAGTTACGGTTCGCGGTATACCATACGATATCCTTCTGTCCCGGATCTGACCAGATCGGAACCTGAACCTGTCTGATCAATCCGACATTCTTGATACCCGATACCTTCACCTGAAACTGTCCGCCGGAATTACTGCCCACGGAAGCCTCAACGCTTCCGCCTGACGGCGCTTCTGTCTCGAATCCTGATGAGCCAAGGAAGATCATGGATCCATCCGGCATCTGTGCATATGCATGCACATTATACTTTCCAAGCCCTGTGTGATCCATAACGGAGATCTTATATCTGTATGTATTGCCCCCATTGTTCGGAAGTGTATACCACTTGATATCGTCCTGACCGTTCACCGCACTCCAGGTTGGAAACTGGATATTCTTCGCTCCCGGAATCTCGATTCCTGTAAGCTCAACGGTAAAGTCTCTCTCATTGTTCTTGGTTACGGTAAGCTTCCCCTTGTTAAGCTGCACGTCCTGGGCCGCAGAACCCAGATAATACTGCTTGCCGGCCTTATCCGTAACGTACACATGGATATTATAGGTTCCCGTAGAATACTTATGATTCTTAAGATCTACATCCGTGTAATAGACGCCGTTACTGCTCCTTTGCGCCGGATACCATACGATATCGTCCTGGCCGTTCACCACACTCCAGACCGGCACAAGGATCTCTTTCACCTGCTCTGTATCCACACCTGAGATCACAACCCGGAAGGTGCCCTTCCCGCTGTTATAATCCGTTACTCTGATCTGACCGTCATCGATCAGACGTGCTTCATCCAATGTCATGATTCCGGCATCCGGTTCTTCGGTCTCTGGTTCCGTCTGGTTCACGGCATCCGGTTCTGCCTGATCATCCGCCGCATCTCCTGCCGGACCTTCCTGCCCGTCCAAAACCACAGGCGTCTCCTGCGGCTCTTGTTGTTCAGGATCGGAGGTGCTGCCTGTTCCAAAGGATATCCCATTTTCCGTCAACTGTACCGTAGCGTTCCCGGGCTCCTCAACCGCCCAGACATTCGTACCAAGCAATGCAAGCAATAGTACATACACGCCCGCTCCTTTTAATAATCTTGTCATTCTTCCCCGCATAACTCAATCTCCTTTCTTGTCTTCCCCTTCTAATCCCCTTGAAAAACTCCTCCTTTCGTCTATCTTCCTATACTAATCTGATTCAGCAATATCTCATACAACTGCCGGTGCTTCTTCACCGTAACATGCAGGATCAGACCGCAGATCCACAGAAGAATCCCGATCGTTGCAAGCACACCCGACACAATAAGAGTCGGGAAGCGAAGAACCAGGCCGGTGGCAAAATACTCCAGAAGCACCGGAATGAATAATGCCAGCGCGCTAATGACACAGATCACGGACAAAGTCGTAAAAAACAACAACGGCTTGTAATCCCGGAACAGATTCATGATCGTCTTCAACACCTTGACGCCGTCGCTTACCGTGTTGAGCTTAGATTCACTTCCCGTAGGCCTGTCCCTGTAAGAAACCGGAACCTCCTCAAGCAGGAAATTCTTATCCAGCGCATGGATAGTCATCTCCGTCTCAATCTCGAAGCCCTTGGACAGAACCGGAAAACTCTTGACAAAGAGCCGGCTGAACGCACGGTAACCTGTCATAATGTCCTTGACATTGCTCCTGAACAGTCTATTGATCAGGCCTCTCACAACAAGATTCCCCGAATTGTGAAAAGGCCGCTTATTCTCTGTAAAATATGTGGAAGACAATCGGTCGCCGATCACCATATCCACTCCCTTGTTAAGAACCAGGTCGATCATCTGAGGGGCATCCTCCGCCGGATAAGTATCGTCTCCGTCGATCATCAGATAGCACTGTGCCTCAATATCCCGAAACATACTCCTGATCACATTTCCCTTGCCCTGCCGATATTCATATCTGACAATCGCACCGGCATCCCTTGCGATCCGGTCTGTTCCGTCGGTGGAATTATTGTCATACACATAGATGACCGCTTCCGGCAGCACACGCCTGTAATCTCTTACAACCTTCTCTATTGTAATACTCTCATTATAGCAGGGTATTAACACTGCAACTTTATCCATTATACTATATTCTCCTTACTCTGTCATTCAAGGTCATTTCTGAAATCCTCTGGTGCGCCATCAGTCTGAAGCTCTGGTATATGACCAGATACTTCGCGATCTGAAGCAGAGGATATACACCGGCCAGATACATATAGACGGAGGGCTCCATCTCCGTACCAAACCAACTGCTGAACAGCACAACGGCTGTCACCAACAAAACAGCAGACAACAGCATCCCCATAATACACAGCCACATCTCTATATGCCTTCTGTCACGGAAAAGGGCCGCCGTTATATATACAAGCCCTGCTATGGCCGCGATATTGACGATCACACTCAATATCCTGTAGAGCGCATGGATAACTGTCACAGATACCTGGACCAAACGGTCCGTCAGTCCAAAAGAAGTATCCATAGCCTTATCTGTCCTTGCATACTTCGCAGGATAAGTAGTATCGCTGTAGAAGAAATCTTCCCACTCCCTGATCACATCAGCCTTTCCCGTACTGATACCCATTTTGCAGAGTTTGACCGCCGGTCCCTTATAGTTCATAACGCCTGTAAAATATTTCCAGAAATCCTTCCAGTATTTGCCGTTCTCTATATATTCCTCCTGTACCTCTACACTGCTTAAGTGGATTAATCCATCTTCTTTCAAAGCGCCGCTCTCAAAAGCTTCATCCAATTCCTCCACAGCCTTGCCGCAGAAAGTTCTCATCTTCGCGCTGCTCTTAAAATATCCCGCATCGCTGAGGGCACAGCGCATAACCCACATAGGCATATCGCCCTTCATATCCTTATTCTTCCCCTGGCTCCAATTGGCTTCCTGACCAAGGATCTCTTCCTTGATGGAACGAAGCGAAGGGCTAACACGGATCGCATCTGCGATAGCGTCATTGGAACACCATACATCCGGGGAGGCGTCTTTGTCTTCTATCTTATACAGACAGTCCATCAATTCCGCGAATTCTGATCCTGTTCTCTCACTTGCAGCAAATTCATCATAATAAATAAAATTCATGGTACAGATTCCCAGGGTAACGATACCAAGCGAGACGACCGGCAGCAGAATCCATACGGCCTTTCTTATTATCTGCCTTGTAATCTGCCTGTTCTCCCAGATCAGGCAGGCAAGAGTCACTGCTGTCACCACAGACACAAAAGGCATAATCCATATGGAATCGTCCCTTATATAATAGAAGAACGGCAGACAAACTGCACCGCCGATCCCCCATCTGCGAAGTCGGCTCTCATCATCTCTTCCAAGAAAGAGCGCGATCATACAGGAAAAAACCAATATTACCGCATATGGAACCAGCGCCATCTGATAGGTCCTCTGCACCACCAATTCCTTAAATCCGATCGGTGAATAGAGAAGCAGCAAATAGATCGCCGCTTTCCACTCTATATGAGGAATCAGTCTGTAGACAGACTTGACAAACACCGCAGAAGACACAATACATAAGAGACCTATAGCAACGGAATACGGTACCCTGATAATATGCCAGAACGCTGTAAACAGAGGATAAGATACACTCTTCACCAACGTCAGATGGGAATAATCCCCCAACCACTGAAAATCCGCCAGGCTATCTGCATAATGATACATCAATTGGTCGTCATATACCTGTTCTGTCCAATAAGATAACGGCGTCTGCCAGAACAAAAACAGACGAAAAAGCGTCGCGAAAAGCAGGAATCGCATGATCAACTGTCTCTGCCTTCTCTGTTTCTTTCTCTCCGATAATCTCAAAGCTCTTCTTCCTCTACTCCTATTCTATCCTATATATATAATAATTGCCAACATTTTTTACTTTTATAAGATTTAATTTGTCCCTGCCTGATATTAAATATGAAACCCCCAACTTCTTCAAATCCTCCGCCGTCAATGATACGGTAAATACATCCGGCTGGTTCAGAAGAAATTCGGGTTTCCCGCTCTCCTTCAAAGAAACTGCAATATGCGCATACCGGTTATATATCTTTGCATTGACACCGTCCGGATCCAATGCTTCCCACCTCTTAAGGTTCGGGTACACATTCGTCGAATTGACCGTTGGCGCCCCCGCCATGATCCCTATATTGATGCAGGGAAAACCTAACCCTTCCACAGCCCACAGCGCCTCTGGTTCCTGCCCGTGTACTTCTTCTATGGTCTGAACCAGCTCGGTATCATAGATATTGTCCACTCCGCGTCTTACCGGATTAACCAGCGCCCCCGCCAATATCATCACACCCATACAGAGAACTCCGAAAAACTTCCTGCATCTATTGTCATGATACCGAATCAGCAGGTAGAACATCAAAATCCACAACACAACAGTAAAGATATAATATCCCGCTTCCGGATAGAAGTCCTCGTTAATAAGGCTGCCGATCTTAACGACAGCGTATCCGCCGATCACGGCTAACGCTCCGCCGACTGCCGCCGGACAGCTCCATTCCAACAGGGATACGCCGCGGATCAGCATCAGTATATTGACGAATCCCAGTATCACGAAAGCTCTTGGCGCGGTCGAATAACTCATGAGCGTCACCTTCGCAAGCATCGCCGGGAATCCGGCGATACACCAGATCAGGAGGAATACATCCACACAAAGCAGGATCCCTATCAGCTTATCCCTTTTCTTTACCGCAACATACAGCGGAATGATATAGCACAGCGGGAAGAAATCTATAAACTGTGCGCTCTCACATGCATTCGCGCCTGTTCCCTCTCCCAAAAGCGCATACCAGATATTGGAAGCATAATTGAAGAACTCAAGACCGATCCCTCCGCCCGTATCCAGCCGTTTCCCCGGATAAGCCGTATTCAGGACCAGTTCAATGGTCTCCTTAGAGTTGTTCCAAACGTGGAGCATGATTCCGGCAAAAACTGCAAGAACCGCCGCAAGGCATAAGACATCTCCCATGTTCATCTTAAATCCCCGGTAATTCTCAAGGATCACCCAGATTCCCAGACCCAGGATCACATATGCCATGGGGAACTGCCACGCCGGATACAGTATCAAGATAAATCCGCCCGCGCAGACTGCAATCACCGACGCACAAATCCCCCGAACCCATGTCCTTGTATCTGTCATGTATTTCTGCAGAAGCAGTACCGACAACTGCCCGAAGACCAGCATCTCTACAAGTCCGTTGATCGCGAACCACCACTGGACCACAGGGGCAAAAGCAACAAGGAAAGCACCGGACACAGCCAGCCGCTTATCCCCTCCGGACAGAAGCATACCCATCTCAAAGGATACCAGAAACAGCGCAATCCATCTGCCATACCAGAAAAAAGCCAGACCCATTCCGGCCGGCAGAAAAAGATACCCCCAATAGAAGGGTTTGAAGATCATTGCAATATCCCTGACAGGCTGCCCATAGACCATGAACATATCGGTCGCAGCCCCCCGGACCGTATCACTGTAATAGGGAAATGCACCGGCTGCGTTGCGGTACTGGGACAGCATCATAGGCGTTGAGACCGCCCATTCATCCGAACGGATCGGCCTTGCAGCCCCAAGGAGCGTTCCCGTATCTGTTCCTCCCATATACGCCTGCCACACACCGATGGATGAACCGTTCAGCTCACAGACCACACACAATACGAACAAGGCCGCCGCTATGGCAAATCTCCAGGCATACAGGAACGACACGAACCTTGCACCGTAATGATCATATAACAGAAATATCGCAAACAGAAGAACGGCAAGAAGGCAGACCTTTTTGGAGACGCATGCCCTCCTGACGTAGAACAGCATATTCCCTGCTCTGGACGCATCCGCGACACCTTCTAGCCAAAATGCATATATTCCCGCCACCAGAGCCAGCAGCAACGCACCAGCTGCATACATCCCCCACCTACAAACTTTCGTTCTTCTATCACGCATATTTCCTATCTCCAATCCTCATCTATTTTAAACTAAAATCACATCTTTCCAAAGACAGGTTCGGATTGTAATATGGATCTCCATTCTTCAATATCTCAGGCCATTTCTGAGCAAACGTAGCGATCTCTCCGTTGAATCTGTCTACCTTCTCTTTCGTATTCTCAAGGCCTCTTGATTTTGATTCATAATGATATAATTCCGCATATGGATTATATACGATCAAGTATCCTGCTTCACGGATCTTCATACACAGGTCAATATCGTTGAACGCTACCTGTAATTCCGTACTTAAGCCGCCCACTTCCTCAAAGACACTCTTCTTCACCATCATACACGCCGCCGTGACAGCGCTCATATCCTGTGCACAGATGATCCTTGAGAAATAACCGTTGGCGCTGCGCGGCAGCCCGATAAATGCATGGCCCGCGATTCCGCCGAAGCCGACGATCACCCCGGCATGCTGTATGGTCTCGTCGCTGTAGTAAAGCCTTGCTCCCACAGCGCCTACATTGTCATGCATACAATACCCAATCATCTCCTCCAAGCAGCTTCCGTTAATGATCTCCGTGTCGTTGTTCAAAAGCAGCAGGTACTCGCCCTTTGCGAACTTGGCGCCGTAATTATTAATGGCAGAATAGTTGAACTCTCCTTCCCAGCATACCACATGAACTCTTGGGTTCTCCTTCTCAAGATCCTTATAGTAGCGGAAGGTCTCTTCATTCTCACTGTTATTCTCTACGATAATATACTCGTAATTGTCGTATGTGCTCTTCTGCTCGATAGAACTGATGCATTTGTCCAGATCCTCGATATGGTCCTTGTTCGGTATGATCAGAGAGATCAGCGGATGCTCCTTCAAGATATGCTCGGTCTTATAAAGTCCCAGATATTCTCCCTGATGTACCTTCGCCGCAATTCCGATCCTGTCGTAATGCGCCTGCACCGCTCTCTTACCCGCCTCAAATGCATACATCTTGCTCTGCGGATTCTCTGACGTGGAATCCTTATGCGCCCGCCAGTGATACAATACCTTCGGAATATGATGCACAGATCCGGCCGCCTCCACGCTTCTCAGGACAAAATCATAATCCTGCGCCCCGTCGAATTCGCTTCGAAGCATTCCCACCTGATCCATGATCTTCCTGCTCACCACGAACAGATGGCAGATATAATTCATAGAACACAGAAGATCAATATTAAAATCCGTCTTAAAATGCGGTTCAAAATATTCCTTCCCGTTCATAGAGATCTTATCTTCATCCGAATACAGCGCATCGATCTTCGGATCTTCATTGAGCGCCTTCACACACTCATACAATGCGTCTGGAGTCAACAAATCGTCATGGTCGGCAAACGCAATGTAATCCCCTGTTGACACACGGAGCGCTTCATTCGTATTTTCAGAGATCTTAAGCGGAACAGGGCTTATCACCGTCTTGATCCTTCTATCAGACTCCTGATATCTCTTAAGCGCTTCTGTAAGAGCGCTGTTCTCTTCACCGCTTCCATCCGACAGACATAATTCCCAATTACCATAGGTCTGCTCCCTAACAGAACAGATCAGCTCCTCCAGATAACTAAGCGGCGTCTTATACAGCGGAACCGCTATACTGATCTTAGGCATACGGTCAAACCGCGCCTCCCTCTGGGCATCCAGTTCGTCCTTCGTCGGCCCGTTCGCCTTGCACCAGGACATATAGTTATTCTCATTCAGCCTGAAAAGCTTGACAACAGCGCGTCTTGCAGTCCGCCTTACACCTTCCGTCTTAAGATAACTTACCGTCTTCGCCTTAATCTTCCTGGCTTCTGTTACTCCCTTCTTCACCACCGACGGATAGATCTCATGGTCATACTCTGTCCGGTTCTTCCCGTCGCTTAAGACGATCTTCACTCTCTTGCTGCCGGCATCGTCAAGGATCAGTTTGAACCCATGTGCATCCTCTGCCGCTGTCTCCGGGAATTCCGCCACTACATCCTGCCTGAACATCTCCTCTGTGTCGAATTCAATCGGTTTCCCGCCCTCATCTGCGGCCGTGATCCGAACCGGGCGATCCTTTGCGATATACCATCCCTTGATCTCCACCTTACCGTCTTTGGCCTGGGATTCCTCGATAAAGCTCTCCACTCTTCCCCGAAGCTTCATGATCTTACGGCAGGGGATCGCATAGACCAGCCGCTTCTTCCCCTCCGCCTCCTCAAAGATACGGATGTACTTCCGGCTGTTCATAGCTTCCGGCAGCGGAAGCCAGAAATAATACTCCCTGTCGATCCCGTAAGAATCCGTCAAATGCCGCTTCCTGATCTCGATTCCTTCTTTGATCGATATCTTTGGCACCAGCCTCTTATCATCCAACAGGAATAAGAGCTTATTATCCCCCATCTCATTGTTGGAAAACCAGCACTGAACCAGCAATATATTGGGATTGCCCACCTTCAGCCGGTATTTGATAATTCTAAACTCATTCTTCTCACTATTCATAATCTCACCTATTCAAATAATTTATACAAAATCTTCATAAATGCAGTAATAAATGCAATAAATATAATGACTACACAGAACGTCTCCATATCAAACCGATTCGTGACCGTCCGCATGATCATGGTTCCATTCACCGCACTGCCGCCGATGGTAAGCTCCGTCCCTTCCTCCGTCTCAGGCTGATAATAGAACGAAACTCCCTTCCTGGCTGAAACCGGATCAGACCATATAGATAGAGTATATTCCTTGTCCCTGCTGTCTTCTATCGTGTCAAACGTAAGCTTATTGAACTTGGATGCCTTAAGCTCACTGGCCGGATAGCTTCCGCTTGCAACAGGCGTATTGGGCGATCCGCTTGTGATCCTGTAACAGACATTCACATCCGTCACATCCCCGGTGACCTGACACTTCACATAGATCCCATCCATCGTATCCTCACGGCATACAAACTTCTGCTCTACCCGCTGATCCTCCAGGATACCCATGCTTATATATTCGCTGTTATCCACACCCTTGTCATATATCATGTTCATCTTTGCGATATGCGCATACCAGTATGCAAACACCAGCACAAGGATGATCATCACGATCCAACTTACCCTTTTCTTCATTGTCAACCTCATCATCTATGATTGTTCATATTCCTTACAGATATCACTTGCCGCGCCAAACCGTTTCAACTGCCCGCTCTCAAGCCATGCGATCTTATCACAGATCTTCTTCACCTGTGCGATGCTGTGTGATACGAACAGAATCGTAGTTCCTTGATCCGCCATAGCCTGAATGCGCCGTTCACACTTCTCCTGGAACCGGAAATCTCCCACAGAGAGTACCTCATCCACAATCAAAATATCCGGTACGCCGATAGTGGCAATGGAAAATGCGAGTCTTGACACCATCCCTGACGAAAAGTTCTTAACCGGAACATTCATGAAATTCTCAAGCTCCGAGAAACTCACGATATCATCATAGAAAGCTTCCATCTCTCGCCTCGAATGCCCCAGAAGCGCCCCGTTCAGGAAGACATTCTCCCGCGCCGTCAGATCCATATCAAAACCGGCTCCAAGCTCGATCAGCGGGGCGACGCTTCCGTTCACATGCACGGAGCCTTCCGTGGGCTTCAAGACACCTGCGATCGTCTTGAGCATAGTACTCTTACCGCTCCCGTTCAGTCCGATCAACCCCAGGGCATCTCCCTGCATCACCTCGAAGGACACGTCCCTCAACGCCCAGAATTCCTCAAAAGACACCTGGTTCTTAAGGCTCTTGATCACGTATTCCTTAAAACTGTCAAACTTCTCGGAAGACAGATTAAACTTCATGGATACATGCTCCACCTTGACCATCACTTTGTCACTCATATATTCTCTCCTAATATTCTCTCCTATAGATTCAATATAAAATTATCCTGATTCTTATAGAATACCCAGAAACCTATCATAAGCATAATTCCTGTCTCTACCACCGCCACGAACAATGACCTCCACCCAAAGAAAGTATTGTAAAGCATCACGTTACGGAACATAAGTACGATATTCGTGATCGGATTGAGCATCACGAAGCCTGTCAGCCATTCCGGCAGCATCGCCATCGGATAGATCACCGGCGTCAGATACATGAGCGCCGTGATAAATACCGAATACAGATGCATGATATCCCGGAACTTGACGGTAACAGCCGCAAGGACCAATCCCACTCCCAGTGAGAATAAAACCAGCAAAAGCAACGGCACCGGTGCAAGCAGCGTCGTCCAGTGCAGCTCTGTCCTGGTGGCCATCATGACCAGCAAAAGCGCCGTAAAGGACGCCATCAGGTTAATAAAACTCGAAAAAATGTGCGAAAGTACAAAAAGATACTTCGGAACATATACCTTCTTGATCAATGACGCGCTCGATACGATGGATGACATGGAACTGGTCGTCGCATCGGAGAAAAAGTTGAAGATCAACTGCCCGCTTAAGATATAGAGCGGAAAATTCTCAATATCGAACTTGAAGATATTCGAGAAGACGACCGACAGCACGATCATCATACACAGAGGGTTCAGCAGCGTCCACAAAACCCCCAGGACCGAACGGCGGTACTTGATCTTAATATCTCTTGCTATCAATTCTCCTAATAATGGCTGAAACTTTATAAAATTCTGTATATATGCAGACAAAACTCTTCCTCCTAGTATAATAATGAACTGCGCCAAATCATTGCATTCATCTGGAAACAAGCTGTCTCCTGCCCTGATTATTCCCAGATGAATATAATGATCTATTGATGCTTATCAAAACGCAAACTAGCAGTATCAGTTGATACTGCCGGTTTACGATTTATAATTCTGTTCAATAATCTGTACTTACAGATGTGTATCTATTCCTATTCATTGTTCAACACCTATGTTCCTAAGCATACATTCTCTGCAATTCCCGACTATTATATCACTTCTACCCATTGATTGCAACTTTTACATGGTGATTAGTTTCTTGATCATACCAGCAAGTGAGCTGCCGTAGGTCGGATCTGACGCCCAACCCACCCCATTAGGATTCTCTTTAATACCAAGCCATTCAACGTATGGGGCACACCCTCTTTTCACATATTTAAATCTTGTATCAACACACGCTTGATTCAACGGTTCAGTACTGGCATAAGCTTTCAGATGTTGAATTTGTGCTCTTACACCTTCCCTGACATCCTTAAAACTTGAACAATCTCCTTTTTTATTTCCATCTAATGCTCCAAGTCCCGCGAAATTGAACTGATGGACATAAGCAATACCACTTTGAGGATACTGCAACCACTTAGTCTCTTTCATAGTCTGTGCAAAAGCTACTTCTGCACGAACCCCCTCTGCAGCTGCTTCATCCAGAACAATCTGACAGAAATCTTCAATAGTAAGCGCTCCACCTTTACCTAACTCTACGCCTGGATAAGTATAACCACTTTGCTTGTAATATGCTACCATTTGACTCTTGTTCACAGAGGTCTGCCCCATAATCGAATACCCGGTAGCTTCTACAATCTGTGAAGTATTACCTACAAAAGATAATGCCCCATTCCCCGCTGTAATATATACATGAATCTTATAAAGTCCTGAATTGTTCTTATGGTTTGTTGGATTCACATTCGCTACATAGGTACCGTTGCTTTGTTTTTCTGCTTTATACCACTTGATATCATTCTGGTTCGCCGCACACCATACCGGCACTTGAACCTCTGAAACTCCACCCGGTGCTTTTGCGCCGGATACTACAACCTTGAACGCCCCGGAGCTTGTATTATATCCTTCCACCTTAATGTCTGATACAGATGCCTTCGGCACATCGAATACGGTAGAACCTAAGAAACTCAGCCGTCCATCAGCCAGTGTCGCATATACATGCACGTTATATCTTCCGGCAGATCCATGATTCTTCACGTTCGCCGTTGCCGCCCACTGTCCGGACGCATTCTTGGTACCGCTGTACCATCTTATATCATCCTGGCCATTCTCAACGCTCCAGGTTGCAAACTGTACGCCTCGGATCGCACCGAAGATATCGGTATTGGATGCTCTCAGCGCATAATTGGTTCCGTTTCCATCCAGATCGGACGCCGTAATATCCACCTTCGGCAGCGTCACATCAACAGCCGCCGCCGCACCGCCGAACGCCATAACTCCGTTTCCTGCTGTAATATAGGTATGTACCTGATACTTCCCTACGGAATAGCCGTGATTCGACATTCTTACCGTCGCCTTATAGCTTCCGTTCTTCTGCCTCTCTGCGTCGTACCATTTGATATCACTCTGGTTCTTCGCACACCATACCGGTATCTGGATCTTCTCCACTCCCGACACGGACGCCACGTTAGTGATCGTAACATCAAAGATTCCTTTGCCCTTGTCATATCCGCCTGAGACAACAGACAGTGTCGGCTTAGATACCGTAAATGTCGTTGATCCCAGAAACTTCATGGAACCGTTGGACAGGGTTACATATACATGTACATTATATCTTCCTGCTGTCTTATGGTTCTTAATATCCGCCGTCGCAGTCCATTTGCCGGATGCCCCCTTGCTTCCGTTATACCAGCGGATATCATCCTGTCCGCCTTCCTCGCTCCAGGTCGCAAACTGTACTGCCTTCACGGAACCAAGACTGCTTGCATTCGCTGCGGTAAGCTGATATTTCATCTCCTTGCCGTCAGTATCTACGGCAGTGATCTTCATATCCCGCTCCACTGCTTTCACATTCACACCCGGCGCCGTTCCTCCGAAGGTCATGACACCATTTCCGCTTGTCACGTAGACATGGATCGTATAATTACCTGCTGCATACCCATGGTTCGCCGCATCTACCGTCACCTTGTAGTCGCCGTTGCTCTGCTTCTTCGCCGTGTACCAATGGATATCGCTCTGATCGGCAGCACACCACACCGGCACATGAACCTCTTTAACACCCGCTGATGAGCTGACATTCTTGATGATAACGTCGAAGGTTCCTGCCTTCTCGTCATAATTCTCTGTCATAGCCGTAAGCGTCGGCGCTACTGCCGGCGTAGATACATTGAAAGAGGTTGCTCCAAGGAAATTCTGCGTCCGTCCGTCCGACATCAGTGCATAGCTATGTACGACATAATTGCCGGCGGATCTGTGATTGCTGACATCAACCGTTATCTGCCAGTTCCCGCTTGAAACCTCTTTTGCCGAATACCATATGATATCGTCCTGCCCGTTCTCCTCGCTCCATACCGGTATCTGAACCGCCGATATCCCGGAAGGAGTCTTCCCGTTGAACTTGGCTACGATCTTATATTCTCTGTCGTTGCCGACCGGATCCACATATACATTACAGCTTGTATCCGCCATGTTGAAGGAAGTCGTATGAAGCACCCTTCCTGACGAATTCTGTCCCTCTACCAGATAGGATCCGCGCCCATTGCCAAAATCACTGACCTTGAACTGAATCGTACCGGTTCCGCTGGAAAGGGAATATCTCTTAGTCGTACCGGTCGACTGATGCGTCACCTTGACCTTCCCGTTGCTTCCAAGGCCGTTCGCCTTGATATCAGCCGTTCCGGCGAAATCGTTCTGGTTCGTGACCCTGACGCTGGTACCCTTGGATAATCCTAAGTAATTGGCAATACCTGTTGCATCGGCAATACCCATCTGCTTAAGCTTGCTGTCCTGTGCGAGAAGCTGAGCGTCTTGTGTATTCGTTATAAACGCATGTTCCACGATGATACCTGGAAAACCTGCTCTCTTACTGTCTCTGATCACAGAATAATAATCTGCCAATGATCCGTCCGGATACTTGACCGGATCACTTCCGTCACTGCTCTGGTAGTCCTTTATCTTGATTCCGCGGTCATATAATCCCAGATCTGTCAGCTGGTCCAGGATATACTTTGCCAGCTCTTTGCCGTCTTCGTGTATTTCAGGTTTGTAATTCTTATTCGGATACCATACCTCAACACCCTTTGCCGACGCTGTAGCCGAATTAATATGCAAGCTGACGAATACATCCGCTCCCCAGCTCTTCGCCATATTGACACGTTCTGTCAGGCCAACGGCCTTATCACCGGTTCTCGTCATATAGACGGTCACACCGCCGTAACCTTCTAGCTCCGCCTTACAATACTGAGCGATCTTAAGCGTCAGATTCTTCTCTGTCAGTCCGTTAGCGCTTGCTCCGCCGTCCGATCCGCCGTGGCCCGGATCGAGCACTACCACCTTATTCCCCGCGGCCTTAGCCGTCGATGCCGGCATAATGATATCCGCCACTGATGATAACACAGCTGCCGCCGTATCAGCAAAACCAACGCCGGAATTCTTCGACACCTTCTGATCAGCGTCAACCTCCTCGGCAACTGTCTCGAGAGTCTCCTCAACATCCGTCTCAGCGCTTCCCACATCATTCACATCAACACTGACTACCGATACCTCAACCTCTTCCGGCGTAACCCCGGCTTCCTCCATCGCTGCCAATGCCGCCGGCTCTGCCGCTGCTTCCTCTGCGGGCACCGCCACTCCGGCCTCTTCTGCGATATCGACCGCCTCCGAATTCTCATATCCCGGATAATATTCATTAACACCGAACATCGCGTCGATTCCGATATCCGGCAGATTGATTACCTGCTCTTCGCCGTCCTGTACATACACGAAGCGTAACAGCTTGTACACTCCGGCTTCGCTCTCCTCGAATGTGCGTCCGAACAGATAGAGGCTCTCTTCCCTGTTCGTCAGGCCAAGCTCCATCTCGCTGCCGTCAGGCCTTGCGCAGACAAGCTTCGCATCCGTCACATTCTCCGTACCGTCTCCGTAGGATACCGCAAGCTTCTGCTCTGCCGGCGCCTGAACATACGGAAGATCGACTCCTATGTAATTGATCAGTCCCGGAGCCTCCGCTTCCGGCTCTCCCTCCGTCCCGTCTTCCAGACTCTGCGCCTCCGGCTCACCAGACTCCTCTGGATTCTGCGGTTCCTGCGCATCCGGACTCTGTGTGTCCGGCTCTGCATCCGGTGCGGCGATCGGTTCGCCCGCTTCATCAACCGGCGCAGTTCCTTCATCCGTACCTGAAGGATCTGCAGGAAGATTCTCTGTACCGCCCTCGGCAACCGTCTCCCCGGGAAGCTCCCCCGTCGCCGCTACAGTGTTAGGAAATATCGCCATACCTAACAATACAGCAGTCAGAACTCCTGCAATCTTTCCCCTTATTCGTTTCATCATGTCACTTCCTCCTTGTTATGCCCGTCGCAGGGGAATCCTACGACTCTTACGTTAACTTCTATATTATATATCAGAATTACCTACATTTCAAGATTTGAACCGAAATTCGTAACAAGTTTGTAACAATTCGTCATTATTCACGATTCCCTTTTCTCTAAGATCAGTTTCCTCGTGATAAAATTGTAAACCATCACCACACCGGTCACTCCGATCTTGGAGATCATATAATATATATGAAGCTTCTCCACACACACCCACATCAGAACCTGGTTGATCCCCAGTCCAATGACGCTTAATACCACGAAGATCACGAACTCTGCGATCTTATTCTTATCCTTGCCCGTGTCAAACACGAACGTCAGGCTCAGTATATAGTTTACGATCACTGACACAGAGAAAGAGATTCCCGAAGATATCAGGTATGCCACTCCAAACCGCTCCGTCAAAAGTATCATCAACCCATAATCGATCAGGAAACAAAGAACTCCTACCACTCCAAACTTCATGATCTGTTCTATTAATTTCTTCATAATATCTGCCACTCCCTAATATTCCTTGTAATAGTTCAGACAAGGGTTCGGGCCACCCCTTCTCACACAGACCAGGCAATGCTCCCGAATGTCTGCCCAAGAAAGAGGTGACCCGATACTCCTCTCATTTACCGCACATACGCCTCAACTGCGCCCAGTAAGTATTGTGCTCCTGTTCTGTCCACTACATACACATGCACACGATATTCACCCGATTTATAACCAAAGCTCGGCACATTGATCTGTGCAAGATAACTCCCGTCTTCCTGCATCCCCATCTGGATCCACTGCATATCCGTCTGGTCGCCTGCCGTCCACACCGCCATCTGGACACTCTCGACTCCTTCCGGCACATTGGCGATATCCCTCACTTCTATCGGTATCACTCCCGCCATGATATCATACTCTCCAACTGTGATATCCGCCAATTCTCCTTCCCGCATCAACAGCTCCCGCTTATTCTCGTCCAGATTCGCCAGTCTCTCCATCAATTCGGATTTCCTTCCGATCTCCCGCTTCTGATAGTCAAGCCCAAAACGCTCCGTTAAGGTCTGCTTGCCGGAGAACAGATTGGTTCCAAGCCCCAGCCGTTCTCCCTCGATCTGCACGCCAAGAGACGCCAATGTAGTCGGGAAATGATCAAAAGTGGTATAATTCCTTCTGGTATCCGTCGCGACACCCGCCGCCGGATTAATATAGGAAGTGTAGACCTTGCGTACATAATCGCTGTCTACATCTTCGCAATAATCCGAATCCATCGTCGGATGATCCCCAACCAGAACAATGGTCGTATTCGCATAGAAATCCTGCTGCTGGATCCATCTGACAAAGCGGTCCACCTGACGGCTGGAGCATGCCATTACATTAGAATACTGGTCGTCCCCATATGTACTCCTGCAGATCTGACAGGGATATCCATCCTCAAAATGCGTATCAACCGTCAGCATGGTCAGATTAAACGGCTGCTCCCCGGCGGCAAGCTCCGTCAGCCTCTCCTTGGCGAACTCAAACAGCTTCTGGTCCTCATATCCCCACCATACCCGGTAATCTTCCGGGATCTTCTGGTTATCCTTGGCATACATATAATCTATGACATCAAAATTCCCATGCTCTGTAAAATACAGTCTCCTTCCTCCGAAGGTTGCGTCAGAGCCAACCAGCAGCGACTGCGAATATCCAGCCTGCTCAAGGATATCTCCCAGCGTGATCGCACTGGCAAAGAAGGAATCCTGGGTATCCATGCTGTTATCCTCGATAGAGATGCTAAGCGGAATTCCCGAAGTCTGGGAGAACATCGCCGCAATCGTCCAGGTTGCCCCCGGCATTGCATAACCGCCGTTAATAAGCGGGTCTGACCCGGAGAAATCCTCGTTCTCCTGAGCAAGCCTGGTAAGCTCCGGGATCACATTCTCCTCAAATGCCCCTCCGGACTCTTTATCCGTATAGGTGGTCTCCATAGATTCCAGAAAGATATAGATCAGATTCCTCTTCTGATCCGGAAACTTAAGCTGCACCTCTGCCGGATCCACGTAATTATCATCTATAAACGTAGAATATGTACCCTGATCGGCTACATAATTCCCTACATCCAGCTTATTCCATGCGCCATGGACAGACACCGCCGACACCGTCAGCGAGACGACCATCCCGCCCCCCATCAGCACCAGATATCTTCTCTTCTTATCATGCCACGCAACAAACAAGACGACTGCCAGAAGCATGATCAATATGGCCGGTGCAACGCACACGCTTAAATACTCCGCGATCATCTCCCCGTTGGTTCCTTCCAAGGGCGCCGTCAGATGGAACACCAGCTCATCCATCGTCAGATTACTCCAGGTATCAAACATCCACCGGATACTGGTGCAGATCACTACTGCCGCTACCATCAGGAGCACTGACAGCACCGTACCTAATACAAATAATATCTTTTTCAGAAAATATACAAATCTTTTCATGATTCAACGTATTCTCCTAATCTTCTGCATTTTTCGACATTTTTTATTATATAAGAAGGTTTCTCAGTTTGCAATTACAAAATTAAGATTTTCTTAAAAGTTTATGATTGCTGCGACGCATGGACAAATCCCTTAAAATATAGTACAATAAATTGCCGGCATCAATACCGCTATAGCCTGCATACAGAAAGGAAAAAATGAAAAAAATATTTAAACAGATAGCCAACAGAGAGACTCTCTCTTACTTAATCTTCGGAATCATGACTACAATTGTGAATTTCGGCACATTTATTGTCTTTAATCAAATATTCGGAGAGCGATATTATTTACTCTCTAATATATTTACATTTATCATAGCAACACTATTTGCTTTTGTCACAAATAAGCAATTTGTTTTTCAGAGCAAGACTTGGGCTTGGAATACATTGATAACAGAGCTTCTATCCTTCACCGCAGCAAGAGTCGGAACCTTTCTGATCATCGAAGAAGCAGGTCTCTGGATCGCAGTAGAATTCCTCAACGCCGGCAGCTGCCGGTTCCTTTTTCTAAACGGCATACTTCTTGCCAAGATTTCTCTTGCATTTTTAGCTGTGTTAGTAAATTATATTCTAAGTAAATGTTTTATTTTCAAAAAATAAGAAAACAACAGCCAAGGAGGTCAGGATGCAGAAAGACTATCCCAGAAAACTTATTATTATTCCCGCGTTCAACGAAGAAGCAAATATAGAAAAAACCGTGAAAGATATAGAAGAGAACGCACCGGAATTCGATTATATCATCATCAACGACTGTTCTACGGACAAGACCCGTACAATCTGTACTCAGAATAACTATAATGTAATCCATCTCCCCATCAACCTGGGGATCGGAGGCGCCGTTCAGACCGGATATATCTACGGCTACAGAAACGGATACGATCTGGCGGTACAGGTAGACGGAGACGGGCAGCACGACCCGGCATTCTTAAGTAAGATGGCAGACTATATGGAACGCAGCCAGGCAGACATGGTGATCGGTTCCCGCTTTATCGACAAGAAGGGATTCCAGTCATCCGGTATCCGGCGTATCGGCATCCGGTATTTTACCATACTGATCAGATTATTGACCGGTCAGACGATCACGGATCCCACTTCCGGTTTACGCATGGTCAGCCAGAGCGTCATGAAGCAGTTTGCCGAAGATTATCCCAAAGATTACCCCGAGCCTGAGAGCGTCGTGACAGTCCTTCGAAACGGCAAAAAGATCATAGAGATTCCCGTAGTAATGCGGGCAAGAAACGGAGGAAACTCTTCTATCTCTATGAACAAGTCCGCCTATTATATGATAAAGGTGACTCTGGCGATGCTGATCGCCCGGATCCGGGACAACAGTAGAAAGGAGAATCTATGTTAACCTTAAAACTACAGATCATAGTTGCGATCACAATCATCTCCGCGCTCTGTATCATCATCAATATGATCCGCAGGAAATCCTTGGAACTGCGCTATGCCCTGTCATGGCTTACTGCGGGAATCGGGATCCTGATTCTGGATCTCTTCCCTGATCTGATCAAGACAATCGCAGATATCATGGGAATCGACACTCCGGCAAATATGCTGTTCTTTTTAGGCTTCTGCTTTTCCCTAGGACTTACATTTGTTCTGACAATAGCAATATCACGGATGTCGGTCCGAATGAAGAAGATCGCTCAGGAACTAGCATTGTATCAGAAAGAATTAGAAACTTTAAAATCAGAAAATGCCCAAAAGGGGACGTAGTAGAATTCCATTCTACTACGTCCCCTTTTTCACCTCATTCACACAAGATATGGTAAATAGTCATTCCATTCTCTTCGTATATTTTGTCAAATTGTACGTATTTATTTGCCGCCGGCTTTAATTCTCCCTGACACAATAGATACGCCGCTCCTGTTTTCTCTATATCCTTATATGAGAGATTTACCTTGATATGATCCCCCCAAACCAGTTCAAAGCTAGTCTTTTGGTTCGTAAATTCTACATCTACATGCGCATACCTGTTATATATATTCGAATACTTATGCTCCGGATCTAAGCTTTCCCACAATTCCAGATTCGGATATACATTACAGGAATTGACCGTGGGCGCTCCGCATGCCACAGTATAGGCCGAGAGTCCGACCACTCCCTGCGTGATCCATTTCCCCTCTTTATCATCTGCAGCAATCTTCTGGATCTCCCTGGCAACCGGCTTCGCATAGATTGCATCAAAGCCTTTGATCACCGGACGGACATAACTCCCTGTAAACAGAGATACGGCAATCAGGCCCGCCATAAAAAGTATCTGCGTCCTTCTCCTTAGACTAATCATCAGACAGGCCGCCGACACTGCGATGATGACAAACATCACAACCTTCTGGATGAGACTCATATAATCCGGATAATTATAAGAAGATACCCAGATGGCAAAGCCCGCCGTGACCGCTCCTATGAATCCTGCCGCCGTCTTTGGAAGCTTCGCCGCATCTCTATAATGCGACAGTAAGATCACAATCAAATACACCTGCATCAACCCAACCACATCTACCAGTCTCTTAGGAGTAGAATGTGAGAAGAGCAAAAGCTTCGCTATCATCTCCGGAAACCCGACCGTCACGTAGATCAACATGGGAATCTGGACCAACAATAACCCGCCGGTAAGCCAGTCCTTTTTCTTCTCTCTGAGGAAACAATAGACCGCCATTAGCGTTGGGATTGGAAACAGGTTAAAATAGACTCCCGCCTCACTTGCATTTCCCACGTCCTGATACGCATAAAACGGAGCCTGCGCATAGTAGAATAATTTGTGCAGCTTGAATCCGCCCGCGTTGATCCGTTTCCCCGGATATACAGTCGCATTGATAACTTCCACATACTCCGAAGCTACAAGAAAATAAGAAAGTACAAAGCTTGCCACCAATGCGAGCGCACCAGCGATTACCATCCAGTCCCGCAGCTTAAGCTTCTTCACCTTCTCCCAATTCTCATGCAGACACCAGATCCCTATGGCTAAGAACATATATCCCAGAGGAACCTGCCATGCCGGATACAGATTAAGAATAAAATTACCGAAGCATAATGCCGTCCCCAGTCCAAGCAATATCCTCTTCCAGAACTTATCACTGTTCAAAAAATAATGTACACAGACGATCGTCCCCGGCGCCGAGATAAAATGGATCGAAAATCTCCACCACATATAAAAGGAAGAAAACACAATCAAAAAAGCGCCGGTCACCGATAACAAGCGGTTCTTCTTCGTGATCAGATAGAACAATTCTATGGACATCAAAAACCCGAGAATAATCTTAGCATACCAACAAAAGCTGAACGCATATTCCCGGGGAAGGAGCTTATAGGACAGTTCCCACGGCGCTTTTGCCAGTGTCATATATCCCACATATACTCCCGCCGCGATATTCGACGTCTCCGCTCCCCGCATGACCTCATTACGGGCTCCATACGGATGTTCGCCGTATCCTGCTGCCAGAGCAGACGGCGTATCTACGATATATTCATCCGACCGTATCGCCCTCGTCTTCCCAAAGATCGGTACAGAGGCATCGTCTTCCCACGCTTCCGGCTGAATCGTCTCATTATAATAAGTAATAGAATCTCCATGATATCGATTCACCGTTAGGAACAATAACAGCAATATACCGACAAGCCATCTCTTCTCAAAGATCCGGTCATACATCTTCTTAACCGGTAAGATAAAATGCAGACCGATAAAGAACAAAACAAAAAAGAGCAGAAACGCTCTGTTCAGACTTACCCATATGCGTAAGGACGCCATATTCTGCCTGATATTATTCAACTGCCATAAATGCCCTGTAAAAAATACTGCTATGATCAATGCCCAGCTTGATGACAGCAGGAGATTCCAGATTAATTTTTCCGCAAGATCTACTCTATTCGTCAACCATTCCTTCACAATATTATCCTCTCCATAAAATCAGCGGAGTACCCCTACCCCGCTGATATATCGCATTCATATATCCTTCCTCTCAGCGCCCCGACGATCGAGCAGGGATTATACAGCCTCTTACCCGGCCGCATCTCGTAACCATCATATCAGAGCCGAAGCTCTTCACGGGTCACAAGTTCCATCTTACACTCTCCTTAAGGAAATAATCTCTCCGGATACACCCCCTTCGCGATCAGCTCCCGGACTGCTTCTACCACCGCTCCTTTATCTTCCTTGTAAGTAACGCCGAACCACTGATCATGGGACTTCAAGACCTTCACCTGCACCTTCTTATCCGCAAGAAGCTGTCCGATGATCCTTGGAAGAAGGTACTCCGCCTTGACATCCCCTTCTTCTACCTTGTCTAAGAACTCCGCGAAGCCGCTCTTAAGTATCTCGAAGAACTCCGGCTGAAGTCCCCACATATTCATAGATACCGGAGACTCAAGATCCAGCCGGATCTCTGTTCCGGCCTTCTGCGCCACCGCATGATCTCCCTTCGCCTCAATCTCATAAGTCTCTTCGATCTCCTCAAGCATAGATGCCCCGTCAATCTTACATACGCCCCTGGTCACGGTTCCGTTCTTACTCAGAGTATTCCTAAGCCGGAATCCGACCATGCTGACCTCCGATCCTGTATGGGGCTTTACCAACTCCCGGTAAGCTTCCCTGTACGCCTCTTTCCCATAGTAATCATCCGCATTGATCACAAGGAACGGCCCGTCCACCGCATCCTTACAGCAGAGGATCGCCTGCCCGGTTCCCCAGGGCTTCGTCCTTCCTTCTAATTTGCCCCGAAACCGCTCCGGTATATTCTCCAACTCCTGATATGCATAATCCACATCCACGACCCTTTCGATCCGGTTGCCGATCACTTCTTTAAAATCCTTCTCAAGATCCTTACGGATCACAAATACCACCTTATTAAACCCTGCCTCCATGGCATCATAGATGGAATAATCCATAATAATCTCGCCATTCGGCCCCACTGGCTCTAACTGCTTGATCCCGCCTCCAAATCTGCTCCCGATCCCGGCCGCCATGATCACTAATGTAACTTTACTCATACTACTAATCTCCATTTCTCTCGCCGCCTGCCAACTGCTGATGACAGGCCATATCACTGCTTTCAATAGTATCACGATTCATGGGCATTTTCAAGACGGTCTTCTATATGTATACGAAATATTAACGGTTACCGCACAAGCCGCCGCTTCCTTCTGCATCGAAGCCACACTCCTCCGATCACAAGAATCACTGCCCCAAAGGCCAGCCATACCTTCTCCCCATAGCTTCCCCTGACCATGGAAAATGGATAGAGCATCTTCATATATTTCTCTCCGCCCCCGATTGCAGCTATATAGTAGACAATGGGAGCCATATATCCGATGACCAGATTATCGCACAAGCCATAAAAGAATACCCCCAGGCCTCCCAAAAACAGCATCTCCGTCAATGTTCCGCAGAAATATTTGCCGACCGGGAATTCACATTCGTTATATACGAGCATCCCGATATACAATCCGAGTAATACTGCCATAAGCAGAATATTTCCAAGAATCCTCACCAAGTATATCGCCGGACCGTTCAGATATTTGGTGTAAACAAGATCACGGATATCATGGTTCTGCTCCGGCAGGAATACCGGAGGCAGAAGCACGATCCCAATAAGGGCGACATACATCTCCAGGGCTTTTGCCGTATCCTGTGCCCCAAGATTCGCCACTCCTATCAGAAACGGCGACATCAGAAGCAGCAGGGCAGAGACCAGGATATGCAGCGGTATATGATATTTAAGATTTACTTTTTCGATTTGCCAGTATCTTTCCACGGATATGAAGCCTCCCTTTTCTTTTTTGAGAATATATGAGAACAGTCAGCAGGACCAGCAGCAATGCAGCGGCCGTATAGAGCAGCCTGTTCGCGGCAAGCTGTGCGAATCCATCATGGAAGCCCTGCCAGTTAAGCTCTGTATTGTGTCTTGGCATCGGATTCCAGCCATACATTCCTCCCGACAATCTGTCCACGCCGCCAAATACGGCAATAAACCACCATGCCCCCTGCACCAGCACCGCAGCCGCCGTATCGGTAAGCTCTGTGAGGAACATTCCAAGCGCCGATACGATCATGATCGTCGGAAACAGCCATCCGAAAGTGTATTTCACAAATGCCAGCGTATCCGCCGCAATCCCTGCCTTACCGGCATAGCTCATACATTTCAGCAGCGGATTCAGAGACAATATAAGCACGGGCAGCGTCAGCATCACGAGCATGGCCAGATAGCGGCTCACTATGACCGTCAGCGAAGAACATTTCCTCGTATAGATCAATTCCTGCATCATGGAACGCCGGTCCCTGAGCCCCCTCGTCACCGCCAGGAAGACCGGCAAAATCCCCAGGAAGATCACCATATAATCGCAGAACAGCCTGGCGTATCCGCCGGTCAGCCGATCCTCTTCTATCAGCGCATCGTACTCCTTCACCGCATCCTCGTAAGTCATAGGAACTTGGGCATTCTTCTCCCTGTACTCCTTACCATAGTTCGAGCCTCCGCCAAGAATCTTATCTGCTTCATCCATAAGTTCGGTAAAATGTTCATAGGTCATACCATCTGCCGGTTCCACCTTCAAAGGCTCGCCTGCCAATCCCGGCTCATTCCGGGCGGCATACCACTCTTCGATTATCTGTTCCGCCGATTCACGGCCTGCAATACCCGCCGTCTCTTCCAGTATCTCCCCGATCCTCGCATCATCCTTCTCATTCAGCGTCACACTCTTATAGAAACCAATGGGATAAGTCGTATAGTTCTCCCGGACATACTCCTCTGTCAGCTGTCCAAGCGTACTTCTCATAATGATATCCGGATCCTTGCTCTGCCGGTGACCATAGCTCTCCTGCCCTGGCTGCGGTTCTTCATCAATCTCCATCTCACCAAGCTGCGTGGTAAAATCGAAGATCAGTATCAAAACTGTCAGCCAGAATATAAGACTCCTTGCCGTCTGCCTGCACTCCCTGACAAATAACTGTCCTAACATCCGTACTCCCCCCTCTCTGCATGCATCAGATACATATAAGCATCTTCCACACCTGCTTCACAGAGCTTCGCTGACGCAAAGGGTCTCTCTTCTGCCAGGAAACGTGCCATCACATTATTTCCCAGGGTGAGCATACTGGTCACAAGATAGTCCTTCTTCAAGATTTCTAATTCGCGCTTGCTGATCTCTGCTGAATATACCTTCCCTTCTGCCATAGCGATCAGATCTGACACCGTCCCCTGATAAATGACGTTCCCCTCGTCCAGAACCGCAATATCCTCACAAGTCGCCTCGATATCCCCCACGATGTGGGTGGATAATATCACAATCCGATCCTCTGCGATCTCGCACAGAAGATTACGGAAACGCACCCGTTCTTCCGGGTCTAGTCCTGCCGTTGGTTCATCCACGATCAGTACCTTAGGGTTATGAAGAATTGCCTGCGCGATACCGAGGCGCCGTTTCATCCCGCCGGACAGCGCCTTCACCTTCTTCCTCCGGTCATCCTGAAGATTCACTCTCTCAAGAAGTCTTGGGATCCGCTGCCTGCGCTTCGCCTTACTCAATCCGGACAGCACGCCTAAGTAATCCATCGCCTCGTACACTGTCATGTTCGGATACATAGAGAAATCCTGCGGGAGATACCCAACGATCCGCCGGACCTCCTGTGCTCTTAACGTACTTCTGCCGCACACGGTCACTTCTCCTTCCGACCGGGGCAAAAGTGTCGCGATCACCTTCATCAGTGTGGTCTTTCCCGCACCGTTTCTCCCCAAGAGACCGAACATGCCTGTCTCGATCGTAAGATTAATATCTCTTAACGCCTGCTTCTTGCCATAATATTGATTCAGATTCCTGATTTCGATTGTAGTGGACATACGCCTTCATCCTCCTTATTTCAGAAGACATCTTGATAAATACTCTGCATCTGCCTTCCTGATATAAATATAATAAAACGCAAATCCCTATAATTTCTCTACAAAAAATTAAGAATCACTAAGGATATCTGAAATATTCTCCGAATATACCCTGCAGATAAACGACGCTGTGACAGCCGCCCCTCCCCTTATACTGTTCGCAACATTCAAAGTCCCGCCATGCTTCCTGCAGAATTCCCTGCAGATATGAAGCCCGATCCCAAAGTGTTCGTCCGGTTTCTCTTCATACTCCTTATGGTACGGCTGCAATGCCTTCTGAAGCTGTTCTTCCGAGAATCCCTTCCCATCATCCCGGACTGTCAGCAGGAATTCCTCCTTCGCTTCGTCATAATCCGACACGACCTCGATCTCTTCTTTTGCATAGCGGATCGCATTGGAGAGTACATTTCCCAGGACTTCTACGATAATATTATCATCCGCTTCTACTCTGACGGCGCCCGCCGCATCTCGTCTCTGATAAATGACCCTGACATCTCCCGCCTGATCTAATGCAAATACCACCTCCCCGATCTTCTTCTGGAGGCTTCCAAGCTCTGTCCTCTCCGGCAAGAACGGAACCTCCTCAATGCTCCGGATCCCCTTCATGGTGCGGCTGTAATTCTCAAGCCTCCTTATGTGATCGGACATCAATGCCAGTGTATCCTGCATCTTCTCCTCGCTGATCTTCCCCTCCGGAATATAACGCAAAAGGAAATCCGTATAACCCCGAAGCACCGTGAGCGGAGTGCGGAGATCATGGGCGAACGCGGCATTCAATTCCTTCTGCCTCTCCACGAGCCGCCACATCTCTTCCTTTCCCCTGACCAGCTCCGTACGCATATCCTCCACCGAATCACAGAGGCTTCCAAGCTCGTCCCTGCTCTCATAGCAGACCCTGAATTCGAGATCATTTCTCCAGATCCGCCCTACACTGTCCTCAAGGATGGACAAAGGCCTTGCCAGCCTTTTCTTGTAGAAGATGCAGACTGTCAATATCATCCCTGCAAATGCATAAAAAAACGGACACCATACCCTGATCAAATCCAAAAATAATATCTTCCAATAATCCGTTCCTTCTGCGAAATGAAAATGAAATCCCCACAAAGGACCTTTCCTGTAGACCAGATCTGCCAGATCTGCCCTCTCATACCGCACCCATTCTTCCATCTCCCACTGCCAGCAGACAATGATGGTCAAATATGACAGGCCAAACACAACCACAGACAGCACCAGGATATACGCGATCATCGCCTTACGGAAGGAAAGATCGCGGATATATCTCTGCAGTCTTACTACTCGCTCTTCTAACCAATCCATCTATATCCCACTCCCCACACAGTCTCTATATAAGCATGACTCGTATACTTGCCGATCTTACTCCGAATCCTCCGTATATGCTCCATAACAATACTGCTGTCGGCGCTCCCGTCAAATCCGCGGACCTTCTCATACAGTTGGTCTTTACTAAATACCTGCCCGGCATTTAATGAAAGTGTCTCCACGATCCCATACTCTGTCTTCGTCAGATTCAGCGGCTGTTCTTCATAATATACGCAATGGTCGCCATAATGGATCGCCAGCCGGTCGAATACCTTCACCGCCCGGTCCGTCCTCCTGCGCTCTTCTCTCCGAAGATGGGCCTCTACCCTCGCACCCAGCTCTTCGATGCTGAACGGCTTCAGGATATAGTCGTCCCCGCCCAGCATCAGACCCCTGATCCTGTCCGCCTCCTCGACCTTCGCAGACAGGAACACGATCGGACACGAGACATGGGCGCGGATCCGCTCGCACACTTCAAATCCATCCAGCATCGGCATATTGACATCCAGGAGTATGATATCCGGCCCGCGATTCAGTTGTCCTAATACTTCCAGTCCATTTCTCGCCTCTATTACCTGATAGTTCTGTATCTCAAAATAATCCCTTAATAACTGGATGATTCCCGGCTCATCATCTGCTATTAATATACACTTCTTCTCACACATCATTCCTATCCCGCTCCCTGTATTCCTGCTAATATGTTAAAATGTTCTCTTATGTCTATTATAAGCATATCCGCACTTCGATTCAATACCGTCAATCACTTGACAAATAACTACTTTTTACATATAATAATTCAAATTTGAACGAGGATAAAGTAAGCTGATGTATCACTATTATATGTTCAACAAACCCTTCGGCTGCGTCACCGCCCGCCGTGACGGACGCTTCCCTACCGTAATGGATTATTTTAAAGACCTTCAAAACGACCGTCTCTCCCCTGTTGGACGCTTAGACCGCGAGACGGAAGGACTGCTGATCATTACGGACGACGGAAAATGGAATCAGATGATGACACACCCGGATTATCAGAAGAAGAAAATCTATGAATTCACCGTCTTAGGTGACTTAGATCCTATGAATCTTCAGAAGCTTGAGAATGGTATCCTGTTAAACGGCTCCGACATACCGACACTGCCCTGTAAGATCACAGTCACAGCTCGCTCGGTGTTATCGGAGATCATGCCCTCACTCCCTTCAGAGGTACAGGCTGCCATAGGAAGGAACCGCCCGGACCATCCGGTCACCAGCGGAACCATCATCATCACGGAAGGACGGAAGCGGCAGATCCGCCGGATGATGAAGGCTGTCCGCTGCTGTGTGGTCGCCTTGAAGCGCATTGCCATTGATGATATTGTACTGGATGAGAATCTGAAGCCGGGGGAATGGAAAGAAATGCAGAATAATTGCAAACAATAGAACCTGCAGGATGCAATTCTCATAAGCCGATGCATCCTGCAGGTTCTATTTGATGAACAGTCTATATTCAATATCCGTTTGTCTAAAATATAAGGTGTACCGCCAATGATGCCAGCGGGATCGCTATCAGCGTTCTCTCAATGAAGCATACAATGATCTCCCAGAACTTGATCGGTGATTTTGTCGCCATCATAACCGTAGCCGTCTCCGAGAAGAAGATGATCTGGCACATGGACACCAGGCAGACGAACACTCTCGCCTGCATACTGATCGATACCGCAGCCGCCGTACTGTTCATGACGAGAACCGGGAGAAACATCTCCGCGATCCCCACCGGCATAGACGGCGCGATGGCTGCCGCGTCAGGCACCTGGCACAGCATCAGAACCGGCTGGAATATATAACCCAACCACTTAAACACCGGCGTATACTCCGCAAGAATCATAGCGGACACACCGATCGCGGACAGCATCGTCAATACCTGCGGCAGCACCAGTATACTGTCCTTCAGACTGAGACTCACATTCTTCGGAACACTGTGAGCAATCGCAGCACGCTTCACTGAACGCCAGATTCCCGTCGGAATGGTCTGAACCGAATAACGCGCGCCTTCCTTACGCTCCTCTTCCGTCTGAACCTTTCCGTTGTAATAGACATCCTTTTTCTTAGAGACCGGCGGAATACGCACCGTAATCATCTCTATCAGAAATACCATCACAAAGCTTACCGCATAGATCTCGAAAAACTGGGCTCCGCATCCCGCTGTATCAATAACCAACTGGGCGAACCCTATGGATACCGCTGAGAAGCCGGTCATGATCGCAACCATTTCCTTCTCTGTATAGACACAGTTCTTCCACAAGCGGTTTGTGATCAGAACGCCGAGAGACGATGAGCTTACAAAAGATGCCGTAGCATCCAGCGCGGACTTACCCGGGACCTTGAAAAGCGGCCGCATCAAAGGCTCCAGAAGCACGCCAATGATCTCCAGAATACCGTAATTCAGCAAGAACGGCATAAATACTGCTCCTGCCAGTACGATACCAAACACACCCTTTACGATCGGCGGAATAACATTGCCGCCCGTTGCATCACTGATAACGATCTCCGGCATATTCATGCCGTGAACGATCCACAATGTGTAAATAATTACATAGACGGCGCCCAATCCATATAAGACTGTATGAATAATCTTATCATTTCCGTAAACATCCGCAAATGCGTTTTTTGTCTTTCCTTTATCTATATATTTAAAATATATGTGACAGATAAAATTTGCCGTAATCACAATCGACAGAATCCAGTATATCGCCTGCCCAAACAGATCAACGAATCCATTATAAATGATTCCGAAAATAGTGCTTCCCTCTATCTGTCCGAAGAATACTGCAATTCCTATAATCGAACATATAAGAAACAGGATAATCCCTTTGGTCTTATTGCCGCCTTCAAGAACCACGCTGTCCAGCTCTTTGGACATCATATCCGGATCTGTGACTTCTTCTACACGAATAACTTTTTTCTTTTCTTCCATTCTGCCCTCCGTCTGTGCTGTTAATCTTTTTTCTTTGCAGCAAGGATGGACAGATATTCAAATACGATATTTGCGGCAAGATATGCCGTTACCTCCCCGGAATCATATGCCGGCAGAACCTCAACGATATCAAATCCCACAAAATTCATATCCTTGATGGCTCGCACCAGCGACAGTGACTCATAAGAAGTGAAACCCGCCACTTCCGGCGTTCCTGTTCCCGGTGCATACGCAGGATCTACAAAATCAATATCAAAAGTCAGAAATACCGGTTTATCACCTACCCGCTCCATAGCCGTCCTGATCAATGCCTCAAATCCCATCTCACGCACCTTATGGGCCGGGATCAGCAGCATCCCCAGATCCGCCGCCATCTTATGCTCATTCGGGTCATATAAGGAACCTCGCATACCGATCTGGATCGAGTGCGCCGGATTGATCAGGCCTTCCTCGATCGCACGTCTGAACGGAGTGCCGTGGTTATATTTCTGGCCGAATACCTCGTCGCACAGATCGGAATGAGAATCAAAATGCACCAGAGCAACCGGACCGTATTTCTTCGCGACCGCACGCAGTTCCGCCAGCGTAATCGAATGATCCCCGCCCAGGACGATCGGCACCGCATTCTCTTCTAAGATCCCGGCAACCCCCGCCTCGATCGCATCGTACGTCGGATGGATATATCCCGGAGTTACATTAAAATCCCCAATATCTCCGCCTTTTAAGTTCTCCATGATGTTTACCTGAAGAATTACATTGTTCGGTTTCATCATAGCAGAAATGTTACGGATCGCATTCGGCCCGAATCGTGACCCTGAACGGAAAGAACTAGCCGTGTCAAAGGGCGCGCCCGCGATCGCAAAATCCAGTCCCTTCGCGGAATCCACCTTCGTCATACGCATAAATGTCCCCATGTTACAAAACCTCGGTGATGATAAAGCACTTGCCGGTTGTTTTACTTCTGCCATATTCAATTACCTCCATAATATTTATTCTTGGAGTCGACTCTTTTATTGTTATAATTGTAACATGGAGAGTTAAAACACGGTTATACAGGAATCAATCAGAGTATGAATGAATTCGCATACCCCGATTCTATTGATATACTTATAGAAAAACTATATAATATGGAATTATATATTAATATTTGCAGAATCGATCAATACTAACCTCCATATAGGAGATGATCTAATGAATTTTCACAATCTGAAATGCGTACTGGAAATCTGGAAATGCGGCTCCATCAACAAAGCCGCCAAAAATCTGTTCACCTCACAGTCTAGCCTCAGCCATTCGATCCGTGCCCTGGAAACAGAATTAGGCTTCTCTCTTTTCGCGCGCAGCAATAAGGGAATCGAACTGACACAGGAAGGTGAATGCTTTGTACAGTCCGCGCAAATTATTTTATCCGAATACAAGAAGATCCAGAAGATTCCCACTCAGTTCAACCACCATGAGAATCTCTCCGTCTCCTGTACCTATTCCGCCCTATTTATGCAGACCTTTATTCAATTCCTGAATCAGAATCCGGCGCAGGGCTGCCGGGATATCTTCAAGGAGACCGGATTGATCCAAGTGCTGCAGGATGTGGTGGAACAGAGATACCGGATGGCTATCTTCTACTGCTTCGAGAGCCGCGAGCCTTTCCACAGGCTTACCGCCAACAGATACAATATGGATCTGATACCGCTTAGGCTCCACATTCCGTTGGAAGTGATCATGAGTACATCCCACCCACTTGCGAAACTGGATTCCATATCCTATCTGCATCTTCAAAACCAACACATTGTTACTTATGAGAATTTTGACGCCGCCGACTGGCTGGATGTTCTGGGTCTGAACGATGAGGAGAACATTACCTATATCTTTGACCGTGGAGGCCTGTTCGACACGATCAAAACCGGACAATATATCTCTGTTATCGTGAAAAGTTCCATATCTATCAACAAGGGAGCCGGCGTAATCGCCCTGCCGTTGGAATTCGACCAATATATAGGGGTATATCTGATGAAATCGCAGTCGTACCAGATCAGTATCCGCGAGAAGAAATTTATCCATGATCTGAAAGAACATATGAAGCGGTCTTTGAAATGAATTCGGCGCTACGCCGATTGACAACAACGACGCAGATGGAAAATCAGGCAAGTTATATGGCTGGTTACTTATTATTCGGTGTACTAGAGATGAGCAACATAAAAGGGAGCCACAAAGTGACTCCCCCACACAAACTGATTTTAACTACAGGATAACATTTTATCATTGCGATCTGCACAATTTATCTATTTTACCTCGTATCTGACGATGCTGCACGTGTGCTTTCTCTTACCAGGGGGAGCATCTTTCTCATAATTAACCCCAACCAGCAAGATATCTGTTCCAAAATTCTCCGCAACATTCGCATACTTCTTATTCAGGATCTGGTCAATAGCTCCTCTGGCAGTTTTATTCCACTTTAACTCTATGACCAGGGTTGGCCAGTCCGAATCGTGACGCGGAAAGTAAACCACATCTGCAAATCCCTCACCGCCGGGAAGTTCTTCAAACTGCACATAATGATCCCGATATGTGTAATATGCCAGCTTGATCACACTCCTTAGGCTGTCTTCCTTGTTATAGTGCAGCGGTACGTTTTCTTCCATATGAATCTTCTCGATCTGTGCGGCAACTGCGTCTGCTTTCTCATGTATGGTATCAAAGAACAACTGATCGCTTTCTTCTAAACGTTTCATCGTAGCCTCATGCTTTACGTCTCTGACAGCCTTTTGGAATTCCAGTTTAATCTCCTCATTCGGAATTCTGACTGTCTGATTCTCGGCGTCGTAAGCCAGATAACCAAGATGAATCATTAAGGTTAAAACATCGTCTCTTCCTCTAAATGTTGTAAGATCATTAGCAAACCCGGTGATACTGACCTTTACCGCAACGCCTCCGATCAACTCGGCAATGGTTCTCGTAAGAGCCTTGTATCCTTTACTGATATAATCCATCAATCCTTCTGCTGCAGAGGTTTCTGTCCAGTAAGAATCAAACTCATCAAAGCGGATTGATTTCATTACGGAATTGGGATTGTACACAGATCCAACATTCCTGAAAACATATCCGTCATACCATTGCTTCATGGTCTTAAAGTCAACATTATTTTTTTCACATAGACAACGCACCTCATCCTCAGTGAAACCAACATATTTGTCAAAAAACAATGGTTTGACCATGGAATATTCATCAAATTCAGAGATCGACGACTGAGAACCATCCTTCTTAATCGGAAGAATCCCGGTCATATAGGCAGCCGCCACAACTTTTGGGGTAAATTGACCATTTTTAAACCATCCCCTGAGAAAAGTCAGAAATTTATTCTGTGCTTCAGGATCGTCTTTCGCCTCCCGGATCACTGCATCCCACTCATCGATCACAAATACAAATTTCCCTCCATCCGGCTGCCCCGCAATACGTACCAGATTATCGTTCAGGCTGTCTCCCTCCCTGACCTGGAATCCACACTCTGCCAGATCCTTTAGAAGCGCCTCCTGGATCATACCTGGAACATCCTGCAACAGACGGTTCTGCGTCAGAGCTTCCGATATAAAGGTTGTGATATCCAGATAGATCACGCTGTATTTGTTCAAATGCTTCCTATAGTCCGTTGTCTCTGCAATTTTCTTATCGTCGAACAATACATGAGAATTACAGGAACGGTCATAATATGCAACAAGCATTTTCGCAGCGTAAGATTTCCCAAAGCGGCGAGGCCTGCTGATACAAAGCAGGTTCTCCGGCCCGTTAATTCTCTGATTGATCAACTCGACAAGTCCTGTCTTATCGACATATTCACCTCTACATATCTGTGCAAACCCGCTGTTCCCGGGATTAAGGTAAATCCCCATTCGTGCGCCTCCTTCCTATAGTTAGTATAACCCAATTTAATTACCTTACTGTTTCGGTGAGCATGCTTTTTCCAGAGTGCGTGTGTAAAAACGCAGGCGTAGCGGGCTACGTCAAGGCTTTTACACACGTGCTATCGGGAAAGCAGGCCAGTGAAACATAAGGATAATTAAATTGAGTTATACTTGTATGGTATACCCAAGGGGCATCCCGTAATGCATGCCCTGTGCAGGGCGGTCAGACTGCCGTCCTGCAAAATATAGTTCTACTATAACAAAAAATATCAATACAGACAATGGGGCAATCTCAATTTCCATTATTCGGGCTATGAGGTTTATACGTTACATAAGCTTTGCGGCTTGCTCTATTGCGGGCATCCTGAGATGAGAAATCATGAATGCCTGTGAAAAATGTGGATTTAATCCAAACCGGATGCTTATAGAGACAGACCAGATCCCGTTGTTGCTAAAAAGTGACAGCCACTACTATCCCATCAAAGATCACGAAGAGGTGGAACGTGCGCCCGCTGTTCTTAACAGCACGGATGATTTCCTCGTGGATTTTCCCTTAGAATCTCAAACTTCGCACTTTAATAAGTGCCTACTCACCAAGTGCAAATCCTATTTTAAATGTGGGAAGTTTGAGTTAAATACTCTAATACTTTGGAATGATAAGAGGTTATAAAATTATACCCGATTACAATATGACTTGTGTATAATTTGTCGGGATTTTAGGTTTTATTTCCCCGGTTTCTTCATAGGACTCCGCAATCGCTGCCATCAACTCCTTTAGAATCTTTTCTGCATCATATGCCGGTTTCTTTTTGGGCTATCCATTATCAAATACTCGCTTCTAAGTTTCTATTTCAATCCAACTTAAAAGCATATTATCACATACCTATTTTCGTTTCACTCCAATTTATAAAAAGAACAAAACAGCTCACACCGTTTCGTGATATGTATCAGGATGTTCAGGATCAAATATCTCATTTGCCCACAGCACTGTTACAAGATCTTCTGTTTCTGATAAATTGATTATATTATGTGTATACCCAGGCAGCATCTGCACTGCCTGGATCTTGTCTCCGCTGACCTCAAACTCAATTACTTCATCTGTACCGATCTTCCGCTCCTGGATGAGACCATGTCCTGAAACAACAATGAATATCTCCCACTTTCCGTTATGCCAATGCTGACCTTTTGTCATGCCCGGCTTATTGATATTGACGGAAATCTGACCATGATCGAGAGTCTTAATAAGTTCTGTGAAGGAACCCCTGTCATCCTTGCTCATATTCAGGTCGAAAGCAACCTTTTCTTTCGGAAGGTAGCTCAGATACATTGAATACAACTTTTTCACGAAAGATCCTTCCGGTATTGCCGGCATGAGCAGAGTCTTAGGCTGATCATGGAATTTATTTAAGCATTCTACAATATAACCCAGAGTGGCTTTATGAGTTACCGGTGCACAGCAGTACCGTCCGTCTTCTCTCTGAATAGTCTCCACTCCTTCAAACTCACAATGATGTTCTTTTCCCTCCAGAGCATCATACATTTCTTCAAGTAGGTCATCAATGAACAGCATTTCCAGTTCTACAGTAGGATCATTCACTATAATCGGAAGATTATTTGCAATATTATTACAGAAAGTACCTACGGCACTGTTATAGTTCGGGCGTACCCATTTCCCTACAAGATTGGGAAAACGATATACTAGCACCTTTGCTCCGGTCTCTTCTCCATACTGAAAGAAAAGATCTTCCCCTGCCTTTTTACTAAGACCATACTCCGATGTTCCAAACCGTCCAGACAAAGTTGCCTGAATGCTGCTTGACAGCATCACAGGTGCTCTATTGTTATACTTCTTCAGTGTATCCAGAAGTGTTGAAGCAAATCCAAAATTACCCTTCTTAAACTCTTCTGAATCTTTTGGTCTGTTCACACCTGCGAGATTGAATACAAAATCTGCTATTCTGCAATACTCATCCAACTCTTCCAGAGTAGATGACAGATCATACTCATATATCTCATTTATCTTTATACCCGGTCTGGTTCTGTTCTTACCATTTCTAATATTCTTAAGGTTCTCCACAAGATTGCGGCCAACGAATCCTGCTGCTCCCGTAACCAGTATATTCATAGCTCACCATCCTATATTTCTTTTCTCCATACCATCTTATTCACAACACCAACATAGGATTGAATAATCTTCACAACTTTATCCGATACATTGATATCCGTATAATCCGGAACCGGTATTGCTCCACCGTTCTTCTCTTCCTTCACCATCTCCACCGCCATATCAACAGCCTGAATTAATCCCTTAGTGTCAATGCCTGAAAGAATAAAACACGCCTTATCAAGTGCCTCTGGTCTTTCTGTAGATGTTCTGATACATACCGCAGGAATCGGATCCCCGATAGATGTAAAGAAACTGCTCTCTTCCGGAAGCGTGCCGCTGTCAGACACAACGCAGAATGCATTCAATTGCAGACAATTATAATCATGAAATCCAAGCGGCTCATGCTGTATCACTCTAGGATCAAGTTTAAATCCTGATGCCTCCAATCTCTTCTTTGATCTTGGATGACAGGAATAGAGAATCGGCATATCATACTTCTCAGCCATCTTATTAATGGCAGTAAACAAGCTTGCAAAGTTCTTCTCTGTATCAATATTCTCCTCCCTATGTGCAGATAGAAGAATATATTTGTCCTTTTCTAATCCTAGCTTTTTATGTACATTCGAAGCCTTTATTGCTTCCAGATTCTCCGTCAATACTTCAGCCATCGGCGATCCGGTAACATAGGTTCTCTCCTTCGGTAATCCGCAATCTGCCAAATATCGGCGTGCATGTTCTGAATATGTCAGGTTCACGTCAGAAATAATATCTACAATACGACGATTTGTTTCTTCCGGCAGACACTCATCCTTGCATCTATTCCCAGCTTCCATATGGAATATCGGGATGTGTAATCTCTTTGCTCCTATAACAGACAAGCAACTGTTTGTATCTCCCAGAACCAATACGGCATCCGGATTAAGCTCTATCATCGCCTTGTAACTCGCTGCGATGATATTTCCCATTGTCTCTCCCAGATCCGCCCCGATAGCATCCAAGTATAACTCTGGATCAGCGAGTCCAAAGTCTTTGAAGAACACACCGTTTAAGTTGTAATCGTAGTTTTGCCCGGTGTGAGCCAAAATTGTATCAAAGTATTTTCTACACTTATTTATCACAGCAGCCAAGCGAATGATCTCAGGCCTTGTGCCAACAATAATCATCAACTTGATTTTTCCGTTTTCTTTCCATGTGGGATATGTCATTTGACTATGTGCTCCTATTATTTCTATAATCTATGCTTCTACAGCATGTGGTCTGCCTTCCAGCTCTTCCTTCACGTAATCTGTTGTCATAATCTTAGCAACTACTCCGTCTACATCAAGTCGGTTTGTGTTATGACTTGTGTACGCCTCGTCGTCTTGTGTCTGCACAGTGCCCTGAACATAGAATTTATCGTAATTCAGGCCTCTTGCATCAGGAGCTATACGATAATAATGTCCCATATCTACAGACCGAAGCATCTCTTCATGGGTGACTAGGGTCTCAAAAAGTTTTTCGCCGTGACGGGAGCCGATGATCTTCTTCTCGGTTACTCCGAAAACTTTCATCACGCCATCAGCTAAGTCACCAATAGAGGAAGCATCCGCTTTCTGCACAAACAAATCCCCCGGCTCTGCGTGTTCAAATGCAAAGGCAACCAGATCCACAGCCTCGTCCAGATTCATCAGAAAACGAGTCATGTTCGGGTCAGTGATAGTGATAGGAACTTTCCTCTTAATCTGGTCGATGAAGAACGGAATAACAGAACCACGAGAGCACATTACATTGCCATACCTCGTACATGCCAGCACCGTTCCCCCACGTTCAAATGCCTTCTGCGCTCTTGCCTGAACAACCTTTTCACCGACAGCCTTTGTCATTCCCATTGTATTGATTGGGTAGGCAGCTTTATCGGTAGAGAGGAACACAACCTTCTGTATACCAGCTTCGACAGCAGCTGTAATCACATTATCCGTTCCGATGATATTAGTTCTTACAGCCTCCATGGGAAAAAACTCACAGCTAGGTACTTCCTTAAGCGCAGCTGCATGGAACACATAGTTTGCTCCGTACATTACATCCTTTACGGAATCCAGGTTGCGGACATCACCAACATTGAACTGTACCTTAGAGCAGTGCTCTGGATATTGCGCCTGTAATGTGTGCCGCATCCAATCCTGCTTTTTCTCATCTCGAGATATTATACGAATCTCACCGATATCTGTGGTCAGAAAGTGCTTGAGGACGGTTGAACCAAATGAACCTGTTCCGCCGGTTATGACTAAAGTTTTCCCTTTGAAGGCTTCTGTTATTTTTTTCATATTAAATTGTTCCTCTCTTTCCACGGCCATTGGCTGGTTTTTTACAGTCTCTTTGGGCTGTGGTGTTTGCTTTTTCAGATATTCCTGTATTTCTCTTTCTCCGGTAGGACAAGCTACGATTAACCTGGAACAGCAAACATCTTCTCGGTGACTGCTCCCGCGGATGCTTCTGCCAAACCTTTTGCAACTTGATAAACCTGTGTCTCTGTAAGGTCTTCTGCCTTCGGAGTAGCATAATAGTATGTAACCTCGTCCACAACCCGTTTCTCTACAAACTCCAGAGCAATAACTTGATCCAAATAGACATTAAACTCATATTCCGACACACCTTTGAAAATTTTAGCATTTACACTCAGCTGTCGTTTACAACTAACAACAATCCCTTTGCGAATCGAAGCTGCATTTCTAGAACTGGCTCGTGTGTATGGTAGACGAGCTAACCCAAAGATTCTATAGTTGTCATCAATGAACGCCGCTCCGTTTACAAGACCGTTCTTTATCCATAATCGAACAGTGCGAGTACTCCTCTTCGATTCTTTAGTAAATTCCTCAAATATTTTCATGCGTATCTCTCTTTATTCTTTGGACGGCTCTTTCGTCTTCTCAGCCAGTCCCATAATGTACGCTATAATAGTTGCATATCCGATTCAGTTTGGCCGGTTTGTAAAATGTGTGTAATTGACCACCTGGCCATCTATTGTTGCTTTCATTGTGAACGAATGAACTAGGGCCCAGATATAACGGTTGAAATCTCCAGTTTTTCCTCGCATCCCTGCTAATCCCGACTTCATCTATTCTCTGCCTTGCCCAGGGAAGAACATTGCTCAACCTAAAATTTTATAGCGATAATGCAACTTATAAATCTTTTCTGTCGCTATTCTCAATCTATTTTATTCTTCTCTAGCTATAGGACTGTGGTTATGAATTATCACATACTTATCTCTTAAACTTCTGAATTATAGGTTTACAAATAATAGCAAAAAATTGATTGTTTGTTTTCTTCCAAAAAGTAATACAGATAATACTAAAGAAAGAAGCTCCGGTAATTACCTCAACTATTATCTTTAGTACAATGTTTATATCTATCAATGCAACAGCTCGTACAATTCCTATCATCAGCAATCCAATAACAAGATATAGGCTTGTTTTAACAAGCATTTTCTTGATTCCAAGCCCTCTGCCTCGAATAGAAAAGAACTGTAATATGCAAGCAACTAATTCTGCAATCACCGTGGCAATTGCCGCACCCATAGCACCACATTGTGGAATCAAGATGAAATTCATAATTAGGTTAACAATCGCTCCCCCTACAACTGACTTAGTAAAATTCTTTTCCATCTCCATAGGGATAAGATATTGAGTTCTTACTATTACTGAAAATCCCTTTATCAAAAGCACTGGGGTAAATATAATCGTAATAGCAATACATGCATCATAGCCGGGGCCAAAGAAAAATGGAACAAATTCATTCGAAATAGCAGCAATACCATAAGCGATAGCAATACTTACTATAGCCACGCCTTCAAGTGTAGTCATGAATAATTCGTCAGCTTCTTTTTGTTTTTTCTCGCTCAACAAAGCCGACATCCGTGGAAGCATCACCGTACCTATTCCGTTTATAACTAATAGCGGAATCTGAACTATCTTATCCGAGTTATAATAAAATCCACTTTGTTCGTATGTACTTAATGCACCAAGCATTGTTTTGTCCATCGTGTGGTAAATTGACATTGCAAGCAGTGGAACAAACAACACCAAATTGGGAATTATATGTTTCTTAATTAGACTTGCCGAAACCTTAACAAAGGATGCATACCTTGGTAGATATAGGAAAAGGATCAGATTACTTAATAGTGTTCCTCCCAACATTATTAAGGTATATATCCATAGATCACTCTGTGCTTTCACCAAAAGTAAGATCAGGGCAACCGTTGCAAGCTTTATAGCAATGCTTCTTGTGACTGTTATTTGAAAATCTTCAACTCCGAAAAACAACCAATTAATATCAGCCAGACAACTTATAAGCGCTATTCCCTGTAGTACAGCTATTAACTCGTTATCTTTACAGAAAAACAGTAAGTATATTCCATAAGCAAGAATGACAATGACTGTAACTGCTATCTGTAAGACGAATATACTTGAAAAAACTTCATTCCTTTTATCTCTGTCATTTTTTACAGAGGCAATACATCTTGTTCCATAGTTTATTGTTCCAAGCATTGCGAACATAGTAAAATATGCTACTATGGACGATGTGTAAGAGAAAATTCCAAGCTGACTTGCTCCGAGTTTTCTCGCTAAATATGGTGCTGTAATTAGCGGCATACAAACTGATAGGACCTGATATGCCGTTTGAAGCCCCAAATTCTTCTTTATATTACTCATTCCGCAGGAAAGTACCTCCCTATGATTAGTCCGCTGCTTTCTTTTTGTAAGACAAATTCTCAATTAATCTGGCCAATAATCTAATCAAACATACATCCATCACTATATATAGTATTTTCATACTCGCGCACACTGTATCCAGTGTATCAACTCGGCCTTTGAAGGACGAATAAAGTCCCAACACAAAAAATGTACTAGATACGCATCGTAAGAGTATTTATCTGTTACATCCAAAATCGAATGATTTTTCAAACTATTCAAACTTCGGTGTATAAGCATGATCAGTCCAGCAAATAAGACAAACGCCAGAGCGATGTGTCCATAATGGAATACAATGTTTGCCCCTCTACTAATTATGCCGATCATAGGATATTGCAAAATATACTCTAAAAATATTTCTATTCCACAACTAATTACTTGGTAAAGGTAATGAAACAAACATCGTCCTTGACAGGAATCGATCTTTATTGTCAGATTCTTTACAGCCTCTTCCCACAAGAAGTCCGATTACATAACAGTTGATCCAGATCCCTGTAAATCCGGGACTCAGAACAAACAATACTTCCGTTATGGCAAAGAGAGATACAAGACTGAATCATTTTGTTTTAGGAATATCCGTACCAATTCCAAACAACAGCCTTATATAATCTCCACTACTAATGCTCTGGCGAACTATTAACAGATAAATCGAAATCATAATAGCAAGGTATAGGTAATAATCTATCAGTATCTTAAGCAGATTGCGTTTATAAAAAGATTTCCATTGGATTATTCCATGCTGTCCATATAGGAATCCTGATATTACCAGAAACACTTTGACACCACAGTTGAACCAGTACACTAATTCATTATCATAAAAATTAAATATGTGGCAAATAATAACCATACTGAAGGCAATCAATCTTACAACAGATATGGCATAGTCTTTTCTTTCATTAACTGCTCCTCTTTAGCCAGGTATCCAAGGACTGTACTCCTTACCTTCCAGAATGTCAGCAATTCTTTCACAAGCATATCCATCGCCATAAGGATTACAAGCGTGACTCATCTTGTTATATTCTTCCTCGCACTCAAGTAAAAGCTTGAATGTCCTATATATCGTCTCCTCATCTGTACCAACCAACTTCAGAGTGCCAGCATCAACACCTTCAGGCCTTTCAGTAGTATCTCTCATAACGAGAACAGGAACTCCGTATGAAGGGCACTCTTCCTGAATTCCGCCAGAGTCTGTTAAACACAGGAAGCTCCGGGCTTCAAAATTGTGACAATCGAACACTTCAATCGGCTCTATAATATGAATCTGATCACATCCGCCCAATTCCTCCTCAGCGGCTTGACGAACAAGCGGATTCATATGGATCGGATAAACCGCTTTACACTCAGGATGCTCATCAAGAACACGACGGATAGCTCTAAACATGCAATGCATTGGTTCTCCAAGATTCTCTCTTCTATGTGCCGTTATAAAAATAAGCTTACCATCGCCTACCCAGTCAAGTTCAGGATGTGTGTAATCCTCTCGAACCGTGTGCTGCATGGCATCAATAACGGTGTTTCCGGTCACATATACATTCTCAGCCTTGCGTCCTTCATTCAGAAGATTCTGGCGAGATAAAGGTGTTGGAGCAAAATTGTATTGTGATACAATGCTCACGGCTTCTCGATTAAATTCCTCCGGGTATGGTGAGTATATATTATAAGTCCGTAGTCCTGCCTCGACATGTCCAACCGGGAGTTGGAGGTAGAAACAAGCAAGAGCTGTGACAAATGTTGTGGAGGTATCACCGTGGACGAGAACTACGTCCGGCTTCTCTTTTTCCAGCACCTCTTTGATACTGTTCAAAACGGCTGTGGTTATATCGAACAGCGTCTGACGGTCTTTCATTATATTTAGATCGTAATCTGGAACAACGTTGAATGTCTCCAACACCTGATCGAGCATTTGACGATGCTGGGCTGTGACACAAACCACAGTCTGAATACCCTTTCTCGTTTTCAATTCATTGACAAGTGGGCAAATCTTGATTGCCTCTGGTCTGGTCCCAAAGACTAGCATCACCTTTTTCATGTCGCTTTTTCTCCTTTGAATTTTAAATACGATAAGTACCTTCTTGTTTGCAAATATTGTAGCAGTCCAGAACGATCTTCCCCGCCAACTTATCTATGTTTTCCTTAATCTCGTTGTGCTTAACCATGATGACCACGAAATCGACAGCAGAAAGAAAGGTGTCCAAGTCATGATACTGGTTAGCTACTACATCCTTCGTAATGAAGGGATCGTAGACCTTCAGCCCTGTCGCAAGGTGACGTTCCTGGCTTTCCAACAACTGCAACGTAGGAGACGCGCGCATATCATCCACATTCTCTTTATAGGTAAGACCGTACAATCCAACTCTCGTAATGTCAGTCATGCCCTTTTCCTTCATGATTTCATAAATCCGGTTAAGGACAAAATCAGGCATACCGTCGTTAGTCTTCATAGATTCATCGATGACTTTTGCCAGAGACGGATAATCACCTACAAGGAACCATGGATCGACTGAAATGCAGTGACCACCAACACCAGGGCCCGGCTGCAGAATGTTAACACGAGGATGCATGTTGCATATTTTGATGATCTCGTAGACATCCATGTTATCGTGGCGACAGATCTTCGCTAGCTCATTGGCAAAAGCGATATTGACTGCACGAAATGTATTCTCCACAACCTTGGTCATCTCAGCCGTTTTGATGTCGGTCACAACGATCTCGCCCTGGCAGAACGAGGCGTACAAGTCCTTCACCTTTGCACCGATGGCTTTATCATCTACGCCGATGGTACGGTTGTTATGCAATAGCTCATACACCATATTACCGGGGATAATGCGCTCTGGAGCATGGACAAGGTTAATGTCCTCTCTGTTCTCCTCCACTAACACTGGTCTTACGCTCTTTTCGATAGTTCCAGGTGACACGGTCGATTCTACAACCAGTGTTGCACCTTTAGGAGCTACCTTTAAAACGTCTATAACAGCAGCCACAACATAACAAGCGTCAACTTTTTTGCTAAATTTGTCGTAGGGAGTCGGAACAGAAACAATATAAGTATCCGTTACCTGATACTCCGTAGTAAACTTAATCCCAGCTTTTAGAGCATCCTGGAACAGTTCGTCAAGGCCGCCCTCTTTGAAAGTCGCATGACCGACATTCAGAGTTGCGACAAGTTCTTTGTTAGAGTCCGTACCGATAACCTCTACACCATGAGATGCCATCATGAGGGCCGTAGGAAGTCCAATATACCCGAGACCAATTACATTAATCATTTGATTCATTCTCCTTTATTACCTATGTCAATATTGATTTAAGTAGTTTATTGTTTGATATGCTATCGTTATTATTCCGAGAAATAACTGGATCAATGATAATAAGCAAAAGCACAGTCCATAGTATCCCTCCTGTGTTAAGTGAGATTAAAATATTTGTATCATTCAAAATAAACATTTGATAAGACATTGCAGCAACAACAATATGAAGTGGTAATTTTTTTGTTAATCCATCAACGATTAAAAAAATGCTTACAAGCACAAACGACGCAAGAATCATACCAAACAATCCACAATCAGCATATCCATAAGCAAATATGCCTGTATTTCCGTTACTATAATGATTCGCTCCATACACTGATTGATTTACGATGTAACCTATTGGCATTGAATATGGATATTTTATTCCAAACAACCTTCCAATAATTCCTTCAGAAAAAAGCAGATGCTTATTAGTTGAGAAGAAATTAAAGTATTGAAATTGAGTTTGAGCTGGTATAAATAATGTCCTATAGGCGAAAGTAAATAAAGGCAATTTTGAGATATCGAATTTATAAAAAAAATAAGAAATAATATTTATTAATGCGAAAAATCCTGGCATCAACCTAAAATAATCAGTTCCTTTTCTTAATACATACGAAATAAGAATTAAGAGAGCAATTGAAAATAGAAACGCCTTAAACCCAAACGAAAAATATAATAACGCTTGTATAACACAGACGACAGAAACCCAAAGCCATTTTTTTTTGTATGCAAAATACGCAAAAAGCATAGGACTAAATGATTTTGCACACCAATTCAGCAAATACCCCCAAACTCCTCCTTCAATACCTTCTCTTGTTGATGATACTCGAGAAATCAGAAGAGTATTTGGATTTATGCCCCCATTTCTGATAACAAGAAAAAGGGAGGATATAATATATACTCCAAATATTAAAAGAAATAAATGATCCACATGCGGTACCGACAATGATATTCCTTTGAATTTTCTAATCAAAACTTCTATTGTTAGAATGCTGATTGTGAGGTACACGATATATCTTATGTCCTCATTATTCATCCATGTGTACATTAATGTTGGAACATATGTTATAAGATATATTAAATAAAATAAGTAAGTAGATGCTCTTTTCACATCCTTTGGAAGGCATAATAGCGTTATTATGTAAAGAAGAAAACAAATAATACATTTTTGCATATTAATATGTGTTGTTAAGTATGAGTAGCTAAACAAAGGTGACACTGAGAACAAATATATAAAAATTGTCGTTCCTGTATATAATAATAGCCATGGCCATATTTTATTGTTTCGTATTTTAATTATTAACATTGTAATAACTACCTCCTATACGCCAACAAACCAACTATTCATTTTATTTTTCATATGATTATCACCTCATACTTCATTAAATAATCATATGACACTACTTTGAGGGTTCAACAATCTCTTCACCCAACAAGACCAACATAGTTTTTGACTAACACCTAAACATTTTAAGCTCTTTAGCGCATACACCATCTAGTCACAGCAATAAATACACAAGACTCAATTCAGCTTAAATGTTCATACTTCTCAATTTCTTGATCAATTACTTTCATATAAATATCACATATATCTTTGTAATCATACGATTCCTTTATCATATTAAAAGCCACTTCACTCATCTTAATATATTCATCCTCTGGCAGATTCGCCATATCTGCTATTTTATTTCTCATGTCCTCGCTACTATCGCTGGTAAACGTTACTGCGCTCTTATACATCGCTCGTTTTGAATTGATTTCATTTTCCTCAAAAACAACAGGCACTCCACAAGCCTGAGCGTCATAAAAGCTCAAGCTACATTGCTTCGGGAACACAATCAAATCGGACATTTGGAAATATTTTGCTAAATCCACGTATTTCTGTGTTGGAAAACGGAGTATCCTATTTTGCGACTCGGAAAATCTTTGTTCCACCATCTTTCCATAATTCCCAGTTGCACTCCCAATAATGACGAAAACAATGTCGCGATCACACTCAAATCGATCTAATAATGCGTCCGCTAATAACATCCCACCCTTAGCTTCATCCAGTTTCCCCGCGTATGTAACTACATATGTATCGTCTGCAATTGAATTTGCAATGCGCATTTGGTTGTTAATTACTTCATCTGGCTTGAAAAGCATAGTATCTGAACCTGTAGAAATCCAAGGAGCATTTGTTAGTGGTATTCTATATGCTTTTTCAATAAAATTACTATCCTGTGTGCGAATGACTGGGATATTATTTTTTACAATTATAGGCGTAAAGAACATCCGATAAAACTTTCTAAAAACTTTCCTAAATCTGTTTTTGGCTGCCATTTCCAACATGTGACTGTCCAATACAAGTGGATAATTCATACTTTTTCTATGTAGTAAATATCTCATTGCCGTCACAGTATCATTTCCATGTACATAAACGACATCGGGCTGTTCTTCTCTAACTGTCTTATATAGTTTGTTAGATAAAAAAACTCGCCCACTATAGTATCCCTTTGTTGGGATTCTTATAATTTTAACTCCATATCTCTCCGTAAACTCATTGTCGCGCTCTTTTATTTTTTCCGCTCCAAAAAAAAACATAAATTCCTTTGGTAATTTATCTGTCTCTGCCGTAATAATTGTTACATCATTTCCAGCAGCAACCATGTATTTGGAAAGAAGATTCAGCTGATAACCCGTATCTGGGTGAAAAACATCCTCAACATGTACAATTTTCATACATTGTCCTCCACTTAATGAACGCCATTCTTACTAAGAATTTAATATGCGTTGATACAGATCATAGTATCTTTCATAACACGCTAATTTTTCATAGTTTTGCGCTCTCTGTATGCAGTCATCCCTTGTAAAATTATTATGTTTACACTTTTTAATTGCTTTCGCCAATTCTCTGATGTCACCTTTTTTGATAACCATACCAGTTTCATTAGTTATTGTCTCCGGACTTCCACCTGAGTCATAAGTCAATACAGGTGTTCCACAAGCTAAGGATTCAATATTTACCATTCCAAGGACTTCTTCTTTTGTTGGATTGATAAAAACATCACCTAAAGAATACCATTCTGCAAGTTCTTCGAGAGAGTTTGTCCTTTTTACACCCATTATGTTTTTTGGCAAACCTTTCATTGCCTTATCATTCAAAAATCCGACAATAACTATTTGATATGTATCATCAAGAATCTTTGACAACTTTATAATATCTTTTAATCCCTTTCTATCATCTGGATCATACATCATCCAACGCGCACTAACCGCCATTACTACGAACTTATTTTCAAGACCATACCGTTCCCTTAAATGCGATGTTTCCCTAGGGTAAAATGTTTTTAAGTCCACGCCATTCGGAATCACTTCTATGGTTTTTTTTGCAAGAAAGGATTGCTTGCATACTGTTTTTAACCACTTAGACGGTGTTACAATTACACAATCTAACTTATTAAATAGTCTCTTTTTATCTAAGTAGTTTTTCTTAGATCTGTCTATAATTATCGATTTAGGGTACTTGCTCTTTTGTTGACACTGATTGCACTGCGTTTTCCATTTCATACATCCGACATAGTCAAAATATGTGCAATGTCCCGTGATAGGCCAGCAATCATGAAATGTCCAGACAATCTTTACAGACATTCTATTTAGTTCGTTAATTAAAATCGGAAGATTAATGTAATAGCCATGGAGATTATGTAAATGAATAATATCAAATTTTTCTTCCTGAACATATGTTATTAATTCTTGTGTAGCCGTAGATGAGAAAAAACCACACCGATCTGTAAACCTTGCTGCAAGTGCATGAAAATATCTAGAGTATGTTTTTTGGCCAATCTGATATACTTTATTGGCATAATTTTCACTCGAATTGTCAATCGATACCGCAATGCATCCATCTTTACCATGAGACAATAACATTTCTAATATATCTTCTGTAATTCTGCCAGTACTTCCTGTTCCAGCAATTGTGTTGATTTGCAATACTTTCATTGGCTATCTATCTCTCCGTAACTACACAATCTTTATCATTATATCAATGTACTCAGATGCATTTTTCTGAAAAATAAAGGAATTCTGCTCTCTACTACAAACTCTATTGTTTTTTTCCATCACACTGTAAATCTCCATCTCAAGTGTATCCGGCAATCTACAATCGGAAAAATAAACTCCCTCAGCCTGACTAAACTTTTTTGAAAAAAGAGAATTTCTATCAATACAAAACACAACCGGCCTGTTTGTTCTTAAGACCGTCGCTGTCTTACTCGGCAAAGCTGTCTTTATTCCACCGGGCATTAAAGGAATAATGTTCACATCAGCCTGTGCATATATACTCTCCGCATACCTTGATGGTTGCATAGGCAGAAGCGTTATGTTATCAATCCCTTTTGTCATTTCCTCAATGTGTGCCTTGTTTGCTCCATCACCTATAATATAGAAATGAACATTCGGGTTTTCTTTCATCTTTATGGCAGTTTCTGCCACCAACTCGACATTCTGCATTTTGCCTATGTTTCCGGCATAGACCACATTAAACTTACTGTGATCAAGATGCAGATCAAATACATTCTTCGGATCAATGCTTTCTAATGTTATCGGTGTATCTGCATAGCTCCAGTTATAAACAACCTCAATCTTATCGGCATCTACACCATCCTCGACTAATGTCTGCTTCATATCGTCTGAAATGGTAATAATCGTATCGGCCTTTTTATAAGCCATGTTCTGGAGCTTTCTAAATATTGGGAAAGTAATACCAGCCATCGGCAACTGCCCGGAAAACTTAAGATTGTAAGGAAAGATGTCCTGAACATTGAATACAATTCTGCAATCAAGTTTCCTCAGCTTTCTCATATAGAAATATGCGACCACATTTGATTGAAGAAACACAACATCATATTTTCCTTGCTTACCAGCTATATCACCGCATTGCTTTGCATACTTAACTTCATTTAAATATCGAGAAAAGAATCCGCCTTTTTTTGCATTGTCTTTGATAATTGTGTAATGGAAATCTTGATTCGCAGAAAACTCCTCCGGCATTTCCTTATCTGGTCCACCTGTGCTTTTAAGAATAACATTGACATCATGCCCCTTGTTCAATGCCGCTCTCAGCACATCCTGTAATAGATGAACTGATGGTCCACCTCTATCAAAGCCTATATCAAAGCCAAACAATAATCTCATTTCTAATCTCCAACCTCAAGAGTCCTATATAAGTAGGACTTTTTTCCCTTTGTAATACTCTTCCATTACACCAGCTATAGCTTTGGATACATCCTGACCTATATAAAATGATCCGTTGCCATTCTCTATTGCTTTAACAAAAGCAACTATCTCATAACGAATACCTTCACCTTCTAGCTGATAAAAATACCTTTTATTATCAGATTGGTTTTCATACCTAATCTCAAAATAATCGGTTTTCCACCAGGGGGCAGGAACATATATATATCCTTCAGTTCCAGTGATGACTAATTCCCCTTCTGATTTTGCTCCTTTAGCAACTTTAATACTCGCTACAGCTTTGTCATAAATAAATGACACTCGTGTAAATATGTCAAAGTCTTTAGTTTCTGGAAGGAGTTTTGTCTCAATTCGTATATCTTTATAGTCGCAACCAAGAACCTGAAAAACGGCAAGAAGTGTTAATGGCCCCCATTCGGTAATAGTATTCCAATTATTGTTAATTTCATTTTCCTTATAACTCTTCAGGTTTTTCTGACTTGTGCAAGTCGCATCTACGGACACTATTTCACCAATCTTTCCTGTTTTAGCCAGCAAAACCAATCTCTCAAATGCTGTGGTGTACGCCGTTTTTGCACCTTCCATCAATATACAGTTGTGTGCTTCAGCAAGCTCGAATAGTTCTGAACACTCCTCCTTTGACAGTGATATTGGAGTTTCGCAAAGAACATGTGTACCGTTTATCAGGGCTTTCTTTATTTGGTCATAATGCTTTGTTGGATGTGACGCTATATATAAAGCATCAGACGAATCCATAACTGCATCAAAATCCTCTTCAAAAGCTATCCCTTCATTTTTAACATTAGCGCATATCGCTTCAGCACCATTTACATATTTCAATTCGCGCACAAACTTATCTATGCTAGTTAATTCACTCCCCGCTTCACCGATTAATCCAAGTCGAATATGACTTTGCTTAGCACGGATTTCGGAGCTTGATATTCCTTCTGTTCTTGGTAAATAAATAACTTTACAATACTCACCTAAATAGTCGAATTTCCCGATCCAATCAGATCCAATAGCAAAGATATCGACTCCATATTTTCTTATATCATCTATTTTCTGACCATCATATTCTTCTGCGATTACTTCATCAGCTATTCCCGTAGCTCTTATTGCTGCGACTCTTTCCATTAAAGACTGCTTGTTGTTAATCTTTCCTCTTGTCTTATCATAATCATCAGATGTAACTCCGACAATGAGATAATCCCCAAGTGCTTTCGCTCTTTCTAGCAGTCTAATATGACCGTAGTGCAATAAATCGTATGTTCCATAAGTAATAACTTTAGTCATATCAGACTTTTTTCTCCTTTCAGCAATCAATATCCTCTAATGCTGCCGTAAACTGCTTCATATACTTTTCTTCACCAATACTCACGCGATAATTTGTTTTTCCTGTGCTACTCTCAAAATCCTCTCAAACTCTTCATTCGAATAAACATTGCCCATAGGATTATTGGAATTAAGCAAAATAAGTAATTCCGTATCATCCATCATTTCTTCGATGATATTATTCACATCCATGCTCAAATCTTCATTGTACGGAACCTTCACAAAGTTGCGTCCATACATTTCAGAATAAACCTGAAGCATGAAGTAAGATGGCACTACACCAACAATGCGTTCATTAGGACTTGTGAATGCTTGAATGATATAACGGATACCTTCCGCTGAGCCATTGACTAAACACAGATGGAGATGGCTGATATCAGTTCCGGAGAACTCAGCTAAAACTTCTGTAAAATGTAAAGTCTCCGGATACTCCTCCTGGGTTCTCGTTCAAATCAAACCTGAGGTAATCTTTTCTCTCATTCTGATCAAAAATACGGTATATATTTTTAACCTTTGGGTCTAAGTAGTACATGTGGTCTCCTTCCAAGGTTTCTAACCTCTTTTCGGAGCACCCTATCGCTACAGCTACCAGAACCGAGAGAAAAGTGATACTTCTCTATAGCAGCCCTCTACGATTCAAATCATGCAGCGCATCAATCAGTTTCTTATTAACTTCTTTGGTTATATATCCTATATGCCCAATACGGAAAACTTCATCTGCCAACTCTCCACCATTTGGACATACCCAAATCTGATATTCGTCTTTAAGAATTCTGACTATTTCTTTTGCCCCACCATGAATTGGCCTAAGACAGGTAACTGCATTGGATGGGGACTCTGAAACAAATTCAAATGGTAAATCTTTTATGTTGTTTCTGAAGTCCTCAGCCACTGAAGCGATATTTGTCCTCTCCTGCTGTACCCTCCCCTGATTAATTGTGCGCAATCTTCTATTAATCTGGAGAAGAATTGTTACTGCAGGAGTAAACGGAGTCTGCCCTCTCTCCCCGTTTTTCAAAGCCTCTTTCATACTAAGGTACATACAAACTTCCTCATTGTTATATATTCGCTCAAGCGCCTTCGGTGCAAGAACAACTAATGAAATACCCGGCTGAACTGCCAGAGCTTTCTGAGAACCAGTGATTACAGCACTCGCACCAAGTTCATCCATATCGAGTTCATCAGATAAAAATGCTGAGATGGCATCAATAATCAATAGTATTCCATTCTCTTTACAGAATTCTGATATCATTTTCATATCGTAGAGAACGCCAGAAGAAGTTTCATGCATATTGACAAGAAATGCTGTGTGATCTTCAAGACCCTTTAACTGTTCTCGTTTCAGTTGTTTTCCAAATTCACATCTTACCTCTGTATAATTACGATTATGGAGCTGACACAGTTCAACAAAACGATAACCAAAGCTGCCACCATTTATAACAATAACCTTGTCTTGATCATTTAGAACGTTCATAACACAAGATTCCATCGCTCCTGTCCCAGATGCTGTTAGAAAGATGCATCTGGAATTTTCTGGTGCATTAAAAAACTTAAGAACAAGTGCCTCGTTCTCTTTCATAATTTCCGAAAACTCAGGTGTTCTGAAGTACGGTGTTGAATGATTAGCTACTTCTATGATGTCAGGATCTGACATTACCGGTCCTACTGTAAAATTAAACATGTACGCCTCCGTTAATAGTTTGTTCCAAATACTGTATTAATACAATCTATAGTTGCATGTCCCTTTTCGTATTCACAATGATTCTTTTTGAAGAATTTTGTTTTTTCGCATTCTGTCTCATAATCTAAATTCAGGAGATGCTCAATTATCTGGTCTTCATTCTTCATTACTCCATTCGGCATTTCCTTGTCCAGATCATAGTAAAAGCCACCACGAACTCGTTTATATTCCTCAATATCATATCCGAAGCAGATCATAGGTTTCTCCGTAATGCAGTAATCGAGCAAAATACTTGAATAATCAGATATAAGAATATCTGCAACAATTAATAAGTCATTCACTTCTGGATATGAAGTGAAGTCTAATACGAAATCATTAAACTTCATATTCATAAGCTTTGTAGTATAGGGATGAGTTCTCAGCAAGACAATGTACTCATCTTCGAGTTTTTCCCTCCATTTATTCCAGTCTATTGGAGGAACAATTTGAAAAGAACCGCCACCATCCTGACTGTCTCTCCATGTAGGAGCGTATAAGATATACTTCTTTCCCTCTGAAAGCCCTAATTTCTTTCTAACCTCTTTTTGTAATATAGGAGTAACATTGCTCAATACATCATTTCTTGGATATCCACATCGAAGATATGATTTGGGGTTCAATTCCATATCTCGACCAAAATTGAGTTCATCAAACTTTCCACACATACAGAAGTAGTCAATGTGTCCCCAATGAAAGTCATTTCTACCCGGAACACCATTGCCACTAATATTAATTGCCGCTCCATGCCATGTGTTCAGATAAATCTGCTTTTTCTTCTTGAAATGTAGCCCTCTCTCAATTCCAACACATGAAATCCAATATTTCGATTTAAGTGCAGTTTTAAAGTACTGAAATGTGTCCATTTTGATTTTCTCTGCATTGCCTGGAATATCCTCACCATCTGGTTCGTTAAGTGCCCATATGATATGATATTTCTTATCTAATCCAAGCTCACACATTTTGCGATAAATTGCTCGTGGACTATCATTGTACTTATAACTATGACCATTCATAAGAACTAGATTGTCATCTATTCTTATAAACTTTCCAAATAACTGAAACACACCACTCATGCCATATCTATATAAACCTTGGATAACCGGATTGTGTTTTATTACATGTTCAAGCTTTAAATGATTTGAACTGCCCTTATTCTCTACCATTGCCACAAGTTAATCCTCCGTCAATCTTATACTCTCGCTAAGCCCGTATTTACCAACTGTGTCTACCTTTTCGTAAACTAAATCACCAAATACCTTCTTAACAACATTTACTCCGCAAATCTTTACTGCCCAGTTAAATGCTTTAGTCAGCCTAATCTCCTTCCCGTGAATATTCGCTATCTCCTTCACCATGGTCAATGTTCTAGTGTATTCCCTATTCTGTGGGAAGAATAGCCCAGACCTCTCGAAGTCGATACATCCCTTTACAAACTCGCACAGGTTTCCGATGTAGATCATAGAGCGTTCATTTTGATAGTTCGGAAACACAGGAGACTTCAGAGCGAACTTCCTAAGACTCTGATAGTTACCCTTGCATCCCTTACCATAGACCATCGGCGGCCTCAGACAAGCGAATTTAAAGCTATCATCTGCCATCTTTTCAATAGCCTCGTCTGCTTCAACCTTCGATTTGCCATAAGCATTCACAGGATTCACAGGCGTGTCTTTAGTGATCCTACCGGTGGTCATTCCATACACAGACATTGTAGAAAGCAATATAAACTGCTTAACACCTGCTTCTTTCGCTTTCTTCGCTATCTTAATAACCAAATCACGGTTGACCTCATAGTACAAATACCGGTTCTCAAATGTTTCCCTAATATGGGCAATACCGGCAACATTGAAAACAACATCAAAACCATCGAAATCAGATATAACCGGCTCCCAGCCCGTGGTGTCCTTGATTTCAACTTCATATAAGTCCGATGTGTTCATGAGATAATCTCTAACAGACTCGCCTATATATGATTTAGCTCCAGTAATCAGAACTCGTTTCATTTCTGTTCCTCGTGTACTATTTTCTTCTTCATCTCTCCTGTTCCACCCTCAACAACGCCATCGCTTTTAACAACAGAAAAAATCGTTCCTATAAAACATTTCACATCAAACAGAAAACTGATTTTTTTCACATACTCTCCATCCAGCTTTGCTTTATCTGAGATTTCCAATTCATCTCTGCCATTGATCTGAGCCCAGCCGGTAAGTCCTGGCTTAACATCATTTGCATTGTATTTATCTCTTTCAGCCACCAAAACATCCTGATTCCATAGTGCCGGTCTTGGTCCTATAACGGACATATTTCCCATGAAAATATCCCAAATCTGCGGCAATTCGTCGATGCTGGTCCGTCGCATGAAGCGACCTACTTTAGTAATATATTGATCCGGATTATCAAGCATATGTGTTGGAACATCGTGCGGTGTAGACATCTTCATTGATCTGAATTTATGAAGCCTAAAAAAACGTTTGTTTTTTCCAACCCTTTTCTGCGTAAAAAACACCGGCCCGGGATCATCAGCTTTTATCGCCAAGATAATAACCAGATAAATTGGTGATAACAGAACAAGACCCATACCAGAAAGAACCAAATCAGCTATTCTCTTAATAAACTTCTCATAAATCCTTGGCTTATAATCACTATTACCTACGGCCACTAAATGACCGCATACACCATCTGCATTCTTCTTATCATCTTTATCTTCAACAAATACTACCTTTTTCCCTTCCATTGGGTTAATAAAATCATTCAGAGCCTCAGAGGCTTTATTCTTGTCACGCGACATATATTCCTTGACCTCGTAGTAATTAAAATCTCGTAACACTCCCATACCTCATTTACCATTGCTATCCGCATATAACCATTCCCAATACCTTCACATCCCTATGGTCTGCCAGCTCTTTCTCCTGCCTGATTAACTTCTCATAGGATTCCCCCTTCTTCTCGATAAAGAGAATTCCTTCATAATATTCCAGCTTCTTAAGCGCTGCCGCATGGAACACAATCTGTCTGTAAGGCGAAAATGTAACATCCTCGATCTCCTCCGCCAACTGCTCACAGATCTCCGACACGTCGTCCCCCGCAATAGTCCCCGCCAGCATTACTCTCCGTATTTTCTCATCCTGATATCTATGAATTGCGGACTGAATATTCACCGCCGCAATCTTTATCTGTTCCTTTCTTGGAATCTTCGCATACGGCCCTTCTTCCAACCGGCGAATCCACCGGTCAACGAATCCGAATATCTTTTTCTTTGTATCTTTTTTACGGACAATTCCTAATAGCGGCATGCCGAATTTCCCCTGAAAATCCCTTTCACTTTGCAGTTTCCCGCTCATTACATAGCGCATACAGAAGATCAAACAGGCCAAGCATGCTCCGCCGATCATTCCGACCACAGCAAAGGAAACAGCCGAAGGCACCGGATCCTCCAATACGATCGGTTCACTCTCAGCCTTTCCCGCAGTTTCTCCTTCAGCATGTTCCGTAACAGGCTGCTTTGACCGTTGTAATAATTCTTCTTTCTTTGCCTGATTATCCGTAATTGCCGCCTGATATTTATATACTCCTGCGGCAATTGCAAAGAATACCATGCATATCACAATCCATCTCCACTTTTTCAGACAATAGAACATCAGATCTATCAGATTAATTTCATAGACTTCCTGATTTCCTTCCATCAGCCAAGTTCTCCTTCCTGTGATACGACCCTGTTCCACCCTCGTATCTTCCCCATAAATATGTTTAACACTTCCGGGAATCCATCCTTTTCTCTACCATCTCTATCCCAAGATGTATCAACGTCTTCCGGTTCATAAAATCGACCTCCACCTTCGCAATTCTACGGTGCAGGTCAATTTTCCTGATGTACCCTTCCATATTTTTCAGCGGTCCCGACAGGATTGTAACTGCATCGTCTTCGGATACCGACACCTTAGAAAGCTGTACTTCCATATTCTGATCCGAACTTAGCCCCGAATCCTGCAACGGGACTGCTGCCAGCCGATTCAGCCACTCGGCTTCATGTTCTGAAAGCGGGACAAATTGTTCCCCATCTTTCCCCAGCATTCTTGTAAATGCGGGCATATGCTTAAGTTCCTGATATAACTCCTGAACGTGGTCGCTTTCTATGAACACATATCCCGGAAGTAATTTCTCACGGACTTCTCTCCATTCTCCCCGGAATTTCTTCTTCATCCGCCGCATTGGATGGAAACAGGAATCATATAATTCTTTTCCTACCATTACTTTGACCTGTTCTTCTACTTTATCTTCTGTCCCTGTAACTACCTGCATCACATAATACAAAATAATCCTCCCCTTATCCGGCATCCGGTCATAACAGTACACTGGACTTCATCCGATAAGGCAGGCTTCGCCATCCATGCCTGCAGATATTCTTCTGCCGCCACAGTCATCTGTCTGCCGCACTGCGGATCACAAATCATCTATCCGCAGATACTTCCAGACACCGAATATATCATACTCCTGAATATCCAAGTGCCCCTGCTGCAAGGATATCCAAATCGTAATCCTGGTCATTCATTTATCTATTACATCTTCTTTATGAGCAATGCCGATCTATACTGCTTCCTGATACCCTTCGCAGCCGATCCTTCTTACATCACCCTGATTTCCGTTGTTTTTCTTATTAACGGTCAAAACGCCCAAAGAAGCTCCTGCATCCTGATTCTTCTGACTCTGACTTTCCTTCTTTTGCGATGGGTTCTCCTGACTGCCGTGATCTGAATCCTTATCACATCCATGTTGTACTAACTTCAGCCCAATCGCTTCAAGTCTTCTCACCTGATCTTCCCGCAGCGTTTTTCCTCTGCGCTTCCCGGCATAGATCTGCTTCTGTTCATTGACCCATTTTGCGAGCCATATACCATTCGCCCGGTACTTCGAAGGAATATTTAAGTTTCCATGCGCTTCGTAATAAGCTTTCGCAAGCCCATACCGCACTTCCCAGGAATCCGGTTTTACCCACACCATTCCAAGTGCGTTAAGCTGCTCCTGCCGTTCTATCGAATGTTTTGCTTTCCCTTTTTCCCGTCTGTCCACGATCCAGTGTCCCAATTTATACCCGGACGGACTTACATAAGATACCGGCACATTCAGATTCCCATACGCATCATAATAAGCCTTTGCCTCCGCATAGCCCTTATCCCACTGCTGTTCCGGCTTCGTCTTCCAGACCATGCCGATCCCATCAAGCCGCGCGATCTGTTCCTGCGTCAGCTTAGCCCCGCTGGTCTTCCCTCTGCGAAGCAATCGCTGCCTTCGGATCCACCCGCCGATCTTAAGTCCCTTCGGGGAAATATATGCATTGGGGATATCCAGATTCCCATGTTCCCGGTAATACTGCAGGCATTCCATGAAATTCTCTTCCCACAGATAATCCGGCACATCCCAGATCATCCCTATCCCGCTTAGCGCCCGAATCCGCTCTTCTGTCAGATATTTTTTTTGGATTCCGCTTTTCCGGTAAGTCCGAAGCTGGCAGATCCATGCGCCAAGCCGGATTCCTGAATCCGTCACATCATTTACACTGGTATTCAAATTTCCATGCTCTTCGTAGTATCTCCTTGCTTCTTTGTAATACTTCTCCCAGGAAAGGTCCCGGTAGTTTCCCCAGACCATCCCGATCCGGTCAAGCTTCTGTATCCGCTCCGCACCAAGCACACCGTATTTCTCTCCGGCACGAACTTTCCGCTGCGTCAAAAGCCACCTGCCAAGCCCATACCCTTCCTCCGTCTGATACCGTATCGGCACCTCCAGATTCCCATGCTCCTGATAATACCGGTTCGCGTACTCATACATCCGATCCCAGGAAGCAGTCAGTGTCTCATTCAATCTCTCAAACAATACGCGGCAGTCCCTCACCTCATCGATTACTTTGAAGTGTTCATGGACAATCTCTTCCTTCCGTCCCATGAAATGATAATAGGACGCGGCAATCTGCATCTCTTCCTCAATCGCTCCAATGCTGTACAAGTTCTCTATGTTCAGCACGATATCGAAGATGACTGCATCCCGCTTCTTACCTGCCGACAATGCACGTCCGATCTGTTGTTTATAAATGATCGGCGACACCGTAGGCCGGAGCAGAATTACGCCGTCCACATCCTCCACATGTACTCCCTCGTTCAGCATATCGATACAATACAGCAGCTTCAGATGCCCGCTCTCATCCTCTTTAAAATCTGCAAATGCCCGACTTGTTGACGGATCATCAGAATATAGAGAATAAATGTGCGGTTCCCCATCCACCTTTGCAAACCATTCCGGCGCTTTCCCGATCATCTCCGTCATATGCTCATAATTCGCACAGAAGACAATATATTTCCCCTCGGGATTCTCCATATGTTTACGGAAGATTTCCTCAAGCCCATCTGCCTGCGCCAATGCACGCCTAAGAGCCTCCAGCCTCTTCTCGCCTTCCTCCCGAACCGCCTGATTCTTCACGGCCCGCACCCGCCTCTGAAATTTCTCCAGATCCTTTTCATAAGAGAAAACAGACAATACATACTTGGGCGGATTCAAGATTCCCCGCACAATCGCCTCACCCAAGGTCATCTCCGAGGCGACATTTCCATCAAATAACTCATCGGACATATCTCTCTGATTATCCAGATAGCGGATCGCCGTTGCCGAAAGTCCCAGCACCGGTGCATCCGGGTACATCGCAAGCAGGTTTTCTACCCCCTGCCCCCAGACTTTCGCACCGCAACGGTGGAATTCATCCAATATAATATAGTCAGGCTGAATCTCTCTTAATTCTGCCTCAGACATAGTAGTCAGCTTCGCATACGTATAGAATCTGATATTTGGCAGGCCATTCTCCGCAAAGGAGTTGCTATATTCCTTTGCAACCGTGTTTACCAAAGAGTCCTTATGCTCCTCCTCAAACGCTCCGCCCGCCGCAAGATTCTCCACCTGTGTCCGGAAAATATATTCCGACGGCGATAGCCAGCAGATCACTCGATCCGGGAAGTCCTCACATAACTTAAATCCAATGAAAGACTTCCCCGTGCCCGTAGGATGCACGACTGCCGCTTTCCCCGCTGATTTCATCATGGTAAGAGCCGCCTGGTATGCGATTTGATTATGTTCAAATAATTTGATTTTCATATCCTCGGCTCCTTTCTGTTACCATTTCTCCTGCTGCCAACTATTTTCTGCATACTGTATGAAAAGCTTTTTCCCAAGCAGAATCAGCAATTTCTCATTGCCGTATCCTCGTCAAAAATGTAATGAAGTACCATACTTCATTACATTATGCCGATAATCCCCTGTTTTCCGTTGCGTTCTATTGGCTTGACCAGAATTTTGACGGCGGATAATCCGGAATCTCTTTCGAAAAACCTTAGATTAGCGTCTATATTTCATTCATTTTTTAGTAATAATTGAAGATTTACTGAATTTGACTAGAATTTTGACGGCAATAAAACAAAAATCTCTTTGATTTCCTTGATTTTTTGTTAAATAGAAAATGAAAGGATATTCATTTTTCTGATTTTCCATGACTTTTTGGGAGAAAATTACAGAAATGCCAACAGAAACACACCTTGCAGTCCTCCAAAATGTTGACAAAACCATTTTTGCATGGTAATATAACGTAAACAAAACACATTTTTGACATATTTTTTGCCTAAAAAATGTAATGAAGTATGGTACTTCATTACAGATTTTTATGTTAAGTAAATAGGGCAGAAAATTTATATTCCAACTTTGACTAAATATTAGGATAAGGAATTGGGCAGACCGGCTCCATCTTTTATCCTATTTTCAAATAAATCTTTACTGATAATAAAATCTATTACGTTTATCCCACACCTTCTATACTATCCAAGCCTCGAATTTGCAACCTTGAAAATAGTACCCAGATGAATTTAGACAATTCCATATTAGAAACTTACGTTGAAGTTCCTTCAAAATAATGATAAGATACAAGAAAAGATTGTGAGGTGCAATTACAAATAATTTTTATATGACCTCATTCATAAAAGAATGGTGGGAATACAATAACGTTGTAACCCTGATTACCCGCCCCAGACGTTTCGGCAAGACTCTGAACACTGAAATATTCCTAAACACCAAGGGTAAAAAGGATGATGAGATAAAGGATTTTCTGGCTTATATCGAAAACAGCACTGATGCCTGTGCGCAGCAGACCTCCAGCCAGCTTGTCAAAACAATCCATAAAAGAGTAACTGAATAAAGCTGGACAAGAATATGGAACTCCAGTATATGAATTTATTACAGATGCAGGGAGGAATATAATGTCAGAAGGAATCGTTTATCAGAATAAGGATATTTTATTTAAGATCCTTGGTAAGACATATAAAGAAAAAAGTTTTGCGGCGTATGGCATTGACCTTCCGCCGATCAGGGCGCTACTTCCCACAGACCTGCCGAAGATTGCTGCAAATGAAAAAAGCATTGACAACCTGTTTCTGTTGGAAGACGGCACTTATGCGATTGTAGATTATGAATCGGTATACAAAAAAGCGAATAAGATAAAATATCTGAATTATATCGCACGGGTAATGGAAAAATACTTTAAAGAAAATGAAACATTCAACCTACGCCTAATCGTCATCTACACCAGCGATGTACAAAGCGCGGAATCAACGTTTGAAACAGACTGCTTTACCCTGCGTACCGAGCAGGCTTTCCTGTCCCATATAGACGGCGAAGCAGCTTTCCGTGAAATTCAGGGCAAAATCTACTCCGGCATCCCTTTGACAGATAATGACCTGATGCGGCTGGTGATCCTGCCGCTTACGATTCCTGGTACAGAGGGGAAACAGAGTATGCTGGAGAGGATTGTTATCCTGGCTGAACAGATACCAAACGAAGAACAGCGGATTTTTACCCTGTCCGGCGTGATCGTAGCAAGTGACAAATTCATCAACAGAGAATATTTAGAGCAGATAAGGAGGAGAATCAATATGACACAGTTAGGGCAGATGTATGAAAAAGAAAAGATTGAATATGGAAATCAGAAAGCAAAAGAAAAAGCCATAGAAATGGCTAAATCTTTGATGGATGAAGGTGACGACCTTATTAAAATTATGAAAGTTACTGGACTGACTGAGGCAGAGTTACTTCGCCTTCAGAATGGCCGTTGGTCCTTTGAAGTTCCTTCAAAATAATGCTAAGATACAAGAAAAGATTGTGAGGTGCAATTATGGCAAGATCTGTCGGTATCGGTTTTCAGGACTTTGAACAAATGATTACTACAAATAATTTTTATATTGATAAGACCTCATTCATAAAAGAATGGTGGGAATACAACGACGTTGTAACCCTGATTACCCGCCCCAGACGTTTCGGCAAGACTCTGAACCTGGACATGGTGGAACATTTTTTCTCTGTCAACTATTCCGGGAGAAGTAACCTGTTCCACAATCTGTCTATCTGGCAGGAGGAAAAATATAGGAAACTACAGGGAACCTATCCCGTAATATCCTTAAGTTTCGCCAATGTAAAGGAAACCTCTTTCCAGAGTACGAAGAAAAGGATCTGCCAGATTATAGAAAAACTGTATAATAAATATGACTTTCTTCTGGAATGTGATTGTTTAAACGAAAAAGAAAAGGAAACGTATCAAAAAATATCCGCCGATATGGAGGACTATCTGGCCACGGATTCCCTGAATGCCTTATCTGATTATCTGATGCGCTATTATGGGAAAAAGGTCATTATCTTATTGGATGAATATGATACTCCTTTGCAGGAAGCATATGTACACGGCTATTGGGATGATCTGTCTTCTTTTATCCGCAGCCTGTTCAATGCCGCCTTTAAGACTACCTCCTTTCTTGAAAGAGCTATTATGACCGGCATCACCAGAGTCAGCAAAGAATCTATTTTCTCAGACCTCAATAATCTGGAAGTAGTGACCACAACCTCAGAAAAATATGAAGCTTCTTTTGGATTTACCCAGGAAGAGGTCTGGGATGCATTGAAAGAATATGGATTATACGAAAATAGAGAACAGGTACGGACCTGGTATGACGGCTTTACTTTTGGCACAAAAACTGACATATACAATCCTTGGTCAATCATCAATTATCTGAATAAGAAAAAGTTCTCCGCTTACTGGGCCAATACCAGCAGCAACAGTCTGGTCGGAAAACTAATCCGCGAAGGTAGCGCAAATACCAAGGTAATCATGGAAGATCTTCTGTCCGGGAAAACATTCCATACTGAGATTGATGAACAGATCGCATTCAATCAATTAGATTACGATGAAAACGCAGTCTGGAGCCTTCTCCTTGCCTGTGGTTACCTGCGGCTGATAAATTGTTGTATGGATGAAGAATGGGGGATCGAGAAATATGAACTGGCCATCACCAACAAAGAAGTCCGTCTTACATTCAGACAACTGATCACCGGATGGTTCTCTAAATTTACTCCGGCATACAATGATTTTATCAAGGCTCTCTTAGCTGATGACAAAAAAGCCATGAACACATATATGAACCGTGTCGCCTTTACAACTTTCAGCTATTTTGATACAGGGAAACACCCATCCAAAGAATCGGAGCCGGAACGCTTTTACCACGGATTCATCCTTGGACTGATGGTAGATCTCGCAGAACGATATTCCATCACTTCGAACAGGGAAAGCGGTTTCGGGCGGTACGACGTATTACTGGAACCTCTTTCGGATGCAGATGACGCAATCATTATGGAATTTAAGGTTCACGATCCTACAGATGAGGATACACTTGCAGATACTCTGCAGAAAGCACTGGAGCAGATCGAACGGAAGAAATACTCTGCTATACTGGAGGCGAAGGGGTTTACATCAGATCATATTCGAAAATATGGGTTTGCATTCGAAGGGAAGACCATTTTGATCGGATGAGAAACTGACTTCATTCTTTCTGTATTTTAATTGTAATAACCGTCCCCTTGCCAGGCTGGCTTTTTATATTGAAAGAAACTCTTTTCTTAAAAGACATATGGAATCTGTGATAGCAGTTATAGAGTCCCACGTGCTGTGCTTCCGGAGGCTCAGAGCCTTTCATATCCGCACAAAGCTTCGCAAGGCGTTTGGACGGAATCCCAATTCCGTTATCCTTGATCCTGATATAGACATACTCTTCCAACGACAAACACTGCAGTATCAGCTTCCCTCCGCACGGCCTGCCGAGAATGCCGTGCTCGATCGCGTTTTCCACCAACGGCTGTATTGAGAAAAAGGGAATAAACATACCTTCAAGCTCTTTCGCACAGTGAATAGTATAGTCTATCCTGCTGCCAAATCTTATTTTCTGGATAGCCAGATAGCTTTCAATATAATCCAACTCCTGGCGAACCGTCACATAGCTTTTGATATTTGCCAGGCTGTAGCGCATCATACGCGCAAAGGAATCGAGCATTTCCTTCGCAGTATCATATTCCTCCAGCGACATAAGACGCGAGATAGAATTGATGACATTAAAAATAAAATGCGGCGTCACCTGCTTCTGCAGCGCGTCGAGCTGCGCTAATTTCAACTGCTTTTCCAGACGGCTGCGGCGAATCTCCATATCAAGCAGTTCTTCAGATCTCTTGGCCAACTGCTTTTGAACCTGGGCATAGGCGGCCGTCTGTATAATATAATTGGTAATATTAGACAAGGCCGCTGTTGTTCCGTCGATCTGCTCAGGCGTTACGACCGGAATCTCTCTGTAGTAGGCAGCAAGCTCCGGATCGTCCAGCCAGTTAATATCTTTCGGAGCCGGATCGTGGGGATAAAGGTTGTCCTCTGAACACAGCACATTGCCGGCGGTAATCGCTCCGATACACTCATCTTCATATATCAGCGGTATCTCAATATTGATAAGTCCTGCGTGACAGATATAGATACAGGGCTTTTTCGTTTTCAACGCGATAGCAATGGCATTTTTATTCGTGCACGAACAATAAAAAGCGCCTTTTTCCGTCTCGTTTATCTTCGTACAGAAGCGGCAGAAATTGCTCTTTGAACTGACATGATTGCCCTGTGCATCCGTGAAAATAACACCGAATCCTGTTGCCACAGAAAAGGAATCCTGGATCTCATTCTGGGATTTTTCTGTAATCACATCATTTAACTTCAATTTCTTCATAATCCATTGCTTCTCCTTTTCTCGCTTTGTATAAACTGCCGGTACTGAAGGGGCGTCATATCGGTAATCTGCCTGAAGGTCCTGTTAAAATGCGAAGTATTATTAAAACCAGAATCCTGTGCAACCTCCTGTATGGTCCGTCTTGTATTTGCAAGCAGATATTTTGCATTTTCAATCTTTTTCTGATTAATGTAGGATTTTATGGTCTGCCCGGTCTCCCTGTGAAATTGTTTGGAGACATAGGAAGGCGTAAAATGAGCCAGTTCGGCAAGCTCATTCAATGTAATATTCCTGTAACAATTCTCATCTATATATTTCATCAAAATATCAACGATATTTTCCGGCTGTTCGGGACTGTTCTTGATAGAACGGCAGGCATTTAGCTGGGAGGCAGCCGCCAAATCACGGCCGGCAGAATGTGCCATACAAGACTGAATGGTTTCGATAATCTGTTCTTCTGAGGCAGGCTTCAGCAGATAAGCGTCCAGCCGATAGTCCAGCGCCTTTTTTGCGAATTCAAAATCCGCATATGCCGTATTCAGGATAATTATCATACCTGGGAATCTTTCTTTGATTTTATGCGCAGACTCTAAGCCGTTCATCAAGGGCATATGGATATCCATGATGATAACGTCCGGCTGTGCTTTTTCTGCCAATTCCGCAATCTCCACACCGTTCTGCGCCTCTCCGACGACCTGATATTCCATATGACGGTGAAAAAGATTTCTAAAATACCTGCGTTCAACAGCTTCATCATCCGCCAACAATATTTTTATCATAGATACCGCCTCCCTTCTGAATCTTTTATTAGTATATCATAATACCTCTGAAAATTCATTTTGATTATAAAATAGAGAAAAAATAGACAAAAAATGCAAATTGATAATCAAAAAACGCAAAGTATTTTGCATATTATCCGCTGTATGACCAACAGAATAGACATTAACGCTAAAGAAATATAAAATATCGATATCATAAAAGAATATCCAAAAAAATTCAAAAAAGGAGGACTAAGAAGTATGAGAGTAAACGACAGGCATGTATCATTCTATTATGAAAATGATCATGACATGGGGGAAATCTTAATTGACAGGGAGAAGACCGCGCTGCTGATCATCGATATGCAGCATGTGTTTATCACGCGTCCCGCATATGAAGATCCTACCGAAGAAGAAAAAAGAGAAGCCGCAAGATGGGAACAATTTTACAAAGCTATCGACGAGGTGGTCCTGCCTAATAATCAGAAAATACTCGCGGCGTTCCGCAAGAAGGGAATGGAAGTATGCTTCGCAAAAATCCAGTGCCAGAAGAAAAACGGCGCGGACCGCTCTTTGGACCAGAAAGCCACCGGCTATAACGAACTCTGCCTGCCGCCGGGAACACCGTCAGCCGAGATCGTTCCGGAGCTTACGCCTATGGATGACGAAATCGTGGTCACGAAGACGACTGACAGCACCCTTACAGGTACTTCACTCAGGCTGTGGCTTCACAATATGGGTATCGACACCGTAGTGTGTACCGGCGTACTCACGGACCAATGCGTGTCAGGCACGGTAAGAAGCTTGGCCGATGAGAGCTTCAAGGTATGGCTGATCGAGGACGCCTGCAGAGCGTCCACACAGAAGATACAGGATAATGAACTGGAAATCCTGAATAATATCTACTGTCATGTGATCAATACTGAAGAATTACTGGAAGCGCTTGATAAATAACAGAAGGAGGATTTGCGATGGGTGAACAGAAATTAAAAAGAAATCTTAGTTTTATATCAATGATAGCGCTGGCATCAGGCGCCGTAATTGGAGGCTGGCTTGCAGAAGCGCCCTACTGGTTTTCGGTAACAGGTGCGGGCGCGGCGGTTATCTTCCCGATTCTGGCTATTCTGCTGATACCGATCGGACTGACATTCTCCGAACTGACGGCGATGCTGCCGTTCGCTTCCTCCGTAGATATCTGGACCACGAGCGCATTCGGCCATAAGACAGGGTTCGCCGTACAGTGGATGATGTTCCTGGTACAGGTGGTGGAACCTCCTATGATGGCGTTTATCTTCATTACCGCAATCGGTTATTTCGTTCCGATACCGTCAAGCATGAATCTTCCGATCGCGATCGGGATCGTAGTGCTATGGTATATTATGTCGAACTTTAATGTAGGACTTACCGGAATGCTGGCGAATATATTTTTCTTCGCTATGATCATTATGTCTCTGATCGTAAGCGCAACGTTGTTCTTCAGCGGTCATTGGGAGGCGTCGAACCTGACTGCAAACGGCGGAATGTTTCCGCAGGGTTTCAAGGGTATCTTCATCGCAATGGCTGTATTTTCCTTAAAATTTATCGGATTCGAGATGACGCCTACCATGATCGAAGAGACGAATTTCCCGCCGGCAAAAATGTGGAAGATTATTCTGTCTGCGTTGTTTGTACCGGCAGTCCTCTACCTCATCGTAGTAATAGCGATCGGCGGTATGGGTTCCTGGGACATTGTCGCAGGCATGGGGATGCCGGAACCGGAATTTATCGCACAGTTCTCGCTCCCTAAGATTGTGGCAATGCTGGCAATCACCGCGGGAATCCTTCATGCGCTGACTACACTGATGGGTTTTTGGACTTCCTCCGCACGCGTCCTCTACGGAGCGGCGCAGTTAAACCAGCTCCCCAAGGTAATCGGCAAACTGAATCAGAAGGGACAGCCGGTAGTCGCTAATACGCTGGTTCTCGTGTTTACTATCTTCTTCTGCATATTCAGCGGGGATAACTGGGTCCAGTATATTTATGCCGTTTCCTGTATCGCGGCGGGCCTGGTGTATTTCATGTGCTGTCTGGATGCCATGGCGCTTAGAAAGAAGCATCCCGAGTGGAAGCGTCCGTACAAGGTTCCGTGCGGGAATGTGGTCTTTGTACTCGGCATGATCATCTCTCTATGGGTGATCATCGGCTCCTGTCTGGAGCTTGCAATCGGCGGTTATGTATCCCTTGTAATCTACTGCATCCTGGGTATGCTGATGTATGCGATAATGGGACAGTACCGCAAGAAAGATCCTGATGAACACGCACTGGTCACATTGACCCCGGAAGATATAGATAAAGGATATTAACGCTATTCATTTCTCTAATTCTATAATAAGAAATAGCATCGTACATACCCGCTCAGGGCTGCAGATGCTATTTCTTACTTCTGCATACATTTATGCTTCAATTAACGAGTTTTTGTAATTCCTCAATTAAGACGGACAATTCTTCAAAAACAACAGCATTGAATCTCTAATCTTTTTTAAGAACTTCTCGTAGATCTTCAGAATGTAAACTATAAATAATAAACACCCTGCCAAAGAGATCATCTTCCCTAATCTCACCCCCGGCGCATGATAAAGTATCTCAACATCGTGCTCGCCTGGCTCGATCCGGCACCCAAGAAAAGCCGTGTTCACCTCTTCTTCTTCCGCCGACTGACCGTCTATCAGAATCTCAAAATGCTCATCATACGGGATCGTTGTGATAAGATACCCCCGCCGCTTCACATCTATAGTCCCTGCAATACAATTTCCCTTCGTTCTCTCCTTATCTACCCGAAGTTCCGACTGATACAGCTCAATGCTTTCCTCTTTATCGGGAAGTATTCCCAGATATGCCTTTGCATCCGATATCTGATACCGTCCCTCTCCCAGGATCACTTCCACGGACTTCTGCCCGTCTCTTAGAGGAACGGCATAGGCAAATTCCGTATTGCCGTTATAATAGAAATGATCTATCGACGTCAGCTTATTCCGTATCCCTTCCACCCAGACCGCAACATCCTTCGACGGTCTTAAGTTCTTTACCCGGAACTTTAAGAATAAGACCTCCGCTTCCCGCTCCTTTGCCTGCGGATCCGGCAGATCAAGATATATCGTCTCCTTCTCTTCCGAGTCCGTCTCCTTTGGCAAATGTATCTCTATCTCCTTCACAGCAGTATTTTCAGCCGCGGCATTCTCCTTCGCGTCATTTACAATGGTTCCGTCCGGGGAAATGTCCTTCACCGCCGCATAACGAAGCAGCGCCAATTGATTGCAGGGAAATTCCAGTCCTCTGTATCGTTCCTCTGTGATCACCCGGTCCGTTGCATAGGCAGCCGGCGACACCCGGTCATTTTGATATACTCTCAGACCTGTCTTATCCTCTGTATCCTCATATCCTGCTACCTCTTTATATCCTGACGCTTCTTCATACCCCGGCACCTCTTCATCCGAAACTATATATTTCACTCCCATGAATCTCTGATACACCGGATTATGTACCGCAGACTGCATCAGGAAGTTCCTGAAAGGCTCTTCGATCTGAAACGTATCCTCCCGGAATTCTCTATACTTCTTATGATAAGAGGATGAATAGATAGAGGAAATATACTGATCCATATTCCAGATCCGGTTCAGATTCGCCGCATTCTCCTCTTCGCCGCCTAACTGCTCCGTTCGGTAGAATCCCTTCTCTTCTTCCGTTGCCTCTCCGATCAGCTCTCCGATCCGGGCATCCGTCGCACTCTGGTAAAATTCTCTGCTCACCGCATGGGCTCCCTGCGCATGACACCCATTGCCAAACACGATAAGAAAAGCGATCCCCACTGCCATTAAGACAGTAGTGCTCCATTGCCTGATCTTAAGGCCTGACAGCCCATGAGACATAGCCGGAAACAGCCATTTCCGGCAGCATAGGATGACCGCATAGCATACGAACATCACTGCGCCGTCCAGAAGCAGCAGCTTCCAGTATTTCCCGGCCTCCCCCTGCCGCCGGAACACATAGATCAGCACGGCCGTCAGCGCATAAGGCAGCAGTTCCGCAACCGGTCCCCGAGATCCCAGATCATTCAGATAACACGCCATCACATAGCACAGAAGCGGCAGAAACGGGATCATCGCCTTATCCCGCACATACAGTCCTCCGTTTAGCAGGTACGCGAATACCGGAACCGTAAGCACTGTTATGCACCCCCACGCCAGCACCTTATCACTCAGATTCCTTCCGAAAAACACATCCTTTCGGATCCCCTGCGATACATGGCGCTTCCGGGGCAGGCGGACTATCGTCCGGCAAGGTATGGCAAGCAGGGCCGTAAGGGCAAGGGTGGTAAGTCCGATCCCGTGCGTTGAATAACAAAATCTGGACGCAGACACCCCCGGTATCAACAGCTCTGCAATACTGAGCCCTGCACTCTCCCCGCCCCGTCCGGTCAGTGTAAGCGCCGTCGGCACCAGCAAGACAGAACTCATCAGCACCGCCAATATAAACGGAACTGCGAATCTGATCCCCGCCGTCAGGAATATTCCAGGAGTAACCTTCTTCCCTTCTTCCTCACATACCGCCAAAAACCTGTGAATTCCATACAGCACCAGTACCAGCATCCCGCCGATGCTGAAATAAAAGCTGGTCATGATCATAAGACAGACACTGGCCGCGATCCAAATGCCCGATCTTCGCCTGACATTTCCTGCATGCCTGCCGCCATGTATCCTGCTGCCATGCATCAATACCAGACCGCCTGTACAAGCTTCTTCACACTCAAAATACCGGTCCGCTCCCCACAATCCCGTGATCAGAAACGGCATATAATTCACAAACATAACCTGGCTGTAGGAATGATAGATCATCGGCCCGGACAGCAGGAACATCACCGTCACCCCCGCACGGATCCTCTGCGGGAATCCTCTCCTTCCAAGCCACGCATACATCAGAAGCACGGAAGACAGAAGACTTAAGAACTGAACCGCCATCATATAATCGGACATTTTCACAGACGGAAGCAGATAGGACAGCATCAGAATGGGATTGTACAGTCCATAATAGGCAAAGTTATAGATATTCTGACCGCCCCCGATATTGGCCGCGAATTCCGGGAACAGCTCTCCCGTCTCATAGAACTGCTGCCGGAAATAATCCGGCAGTACGCTGTGCTGGCTGATCCAGTCTACCTTCGAACCGAATACCCCGTAACGGAAGCAGAACAGATAGCAGAACACCGCGGTCAGGATTCCAAGGAAAAGATATCTTTTACACTGAAGCCGCCTCATGCCTGTCTCCCTTCTTCTCCTCACTGGAATCCTTCAGAATGAATATCGGTCTGTGCTTCGTCTCCAGATATGTCTTGGACAGATATTCACCCACGATCCCCGTACAGAAGAGCTGGATCCCGCTTACCATGAAGATGATGCACACCAGCGACGGCCAGCCTGACACCGGATCGCCCCAGATCAGAGTCCTTACGATGATGACCAGTATCATGAGGAATGACAGTATACAGAAGCATACTCCCACCACCGACGCCAGAGACAGCGGCGCTACAGAGAAGCCTGTGATCCCTTCCAGTGAGTAAGCGAACAGCTTCCCAACCGACCACTTCGTCTGCCCGGCGCAGCGTCCCACATTCTGGAATTCAAGCCATTTGGTCCGGAATCCCACCCACTCGAAGATTCCCTTCGAGAAGCGGTTATATTCGCTCATCCCAAGCACCGCATCCACCATCTTGCGCTTCATCAGACGGTAATCCCTGGCGCCGTTCACGATCTCCGTCTTGGAAATGCGGTTGATAAATTTATAAAAGCTCTCTGACAGGAAAGAACGAATCTTGGGCTCTCCTGCCCGTGTAGACCGTCTGGTCGCCACGCTGTCGTAATTCTCTTCCTGTAAGATCCTGTACATCTCCGGCAGCAGTCCCGGCGGATCCTGCATATCCACGTCCATTGTCGCCACATAGTCTCCCGCCGCATTCTTAAGCCCGGCGTAGATCGCCGCCTCTTTTCCGAAATTCCTGGAGAACGACAGATACCGGCACCGCCTGTCCGCCTCATTCATTTCTTTTAATATAGAAAGGGTCCGATCCGACGAACCGTCGTCCACAAAGATCAGTTCGAACTCTTCGCCTGACATCTCACCCATCACCCGGCACATTTCCCGATAATATAAGGGCAAAGCCTCCTCCTCGTTAAAGCACGGAATTACAACGCTTATTCTGCTCATCTTACATCTCTCCTTTGTCTCTCCTATAATTCCCCTGGAAGAATCTTCCACATGTTACTATTTTTCCCTTCATTCAGATACTTTACACGGCTTCTCTTAAGAAACCCCAAAAATAAATCTTAAAAATTCTTAAGAACTTCTAAGAATTTTCAAAAAAATGTTATACTTAATTTTAGAAAACGGACCCGCAGCACAAGTGTAGAGTCCGCAGCAGCTACCGAGTGTTACGCTGACAATTCAGATACAGGAGTATTTACACCCATGGAAAAATCACGCATCTTGATCGTAGACGACAACCCGGAGATCCGGGAGATCATCCATATCTTATTAGAAGGAGAAGGCTTTGAGATCCAAGAGGCCGGCGACGGACAGACCGCCCTTGCCCTGACAGAGGAACTTACCTTCGACCTGATCATCCTGGATATTATGATGCCGGGGCTCAACGGCTATCAGACCTGCCTTGAGATCCGCAAATGCAGCAACGCCCCCATCTTATTCTTAAGCGCGCGCACCAAGGACAGCGATAAGACTCTGGGATTTTCAAGCGGAGGCGACGATTACCTGGCGAAACCATTTTCCTATAATGAGCTGATCAGCCGCGCCAAAGCGCTGATCCGGCGTTACCAGATCTATCGCGGGAAAGACGATTCCGGCGTTACGGCATCAGATGCAGCAGCACAGCAGAATCCTCCAGGAGAGCCCCTGGTCTTTCATCACCTTATCATTGATGAGGCTAAGGAAGAGGTAACCTCTAACGGCACGCTCCTTGTACTGACGGACACCGAATACGCCATGCTGCTCCTCTTAGTGAAGCACCGCCGGCAGATCTTCTCCGCCCAGCATCTCTATGAATCCGTGTGGAATGAACCTTATTACTACGGAGCCAACAACACGGTCATGGTCCACATCCGCAATCTCAGGCTTAAGGTCGAGAAGGACCCGAAGAATCCGACGCTTATTAAGACCATATGGGGAAAGGGGTACCGCTGTGATTAGACGATTCCGTAATATGAAGATCCGCACACAGTCCGCAATCGTAATCCTGTGTGCCATTATCGCCGCCTTCGCGTTCTTCGAACTGCTGTGGCTGAACAAATGGAAGTTCTGCGAAGCTGCCGAAGATCTGGATCTGTTCTACACCCAGATCAGTGACGATAGTTTTAAGGAGACCCTTGCCGAAGAGGCTCTTAACTATAATATCCCTGAATCAGAAGACGACGAAGAAGCAGTCGAAGCCCTGCAGCCATTCCTTGATCTTGCCAACGAATATACCTCCATCTATATCTACGGCGAAGAAGACAGCCTGTACCGCACAGGCAAGTTCGCATCCATTATGGATACCAGAAGCTTCCTCTTCTTTTTCAATATCGGCTACCAGCTTACCGGCGGCCAGGGAGAATATGTGATGGACTTCATGCTGGAATTTGCTAACGGAAGCGCACAGGTCATGATATACAACTACGAGCGGACCTTATTTATCTATCCCTTTCTGGTTGTCTGCTTTCTCCTGTCCGTTTCCCTCTTCCTTGTTATCGTTCTCTTCTTCTTAAACCGCAAGATGAGGCAGATATTGATCCTGAAAGACGAGATCCTTACTATGTCCTCCGGGGATCTGTCTCATGCGGTACCTGATTTCGGTGAGAATGAGATCGGCATTCTTGCCAGCGAATTGAACCTCTTAAGAGAATCTCTCAGCGACAACATTCAGAAGGAGCAGGAGAGCCGCAAGGCAAACCAGGATCTGATCACCGCCCTCTCCCACGACCTTCGGACTCCCCTCACCGTCCTGCACGGCTATCTGGAAGTGCTGAAGTTAAAACGGAATCCCAAGTCGCAGGAAGAGTACCTGGACCGCTGCCTGAAGAAGACGGAGGACATCAAGGAACTGACCGACCGGATGTTTGAGTACGCATTGGTGGCAGAGGAAACGGAGACCCCCGATATCACCTGGATCTCTACGGATTTTATTCAGCAATGCCTGTCGGAGAACTGCGATTATATCCGGCTTGCAGGCTTTGCTTACGACCTGCGCCTGCCTGAGACCTCCGGCGTACTGCTAAGTGATAAGACTATGCTTAAGCGGATCTTCAATAACCTGTTCTCCAATATCTTAAAATACGGGGATAAGTGTGATAATGTGATTGTAACTGCAGAATTGAAAAAAGAGATGTTCTATATAATAATATCGAATTCTGTCAAAGCCGGGCGCTCCCACTCTGACAGCAACAATATCGGTATGAAGAATGTCGGGAAGATGATCGAACTGCTGGATGGTCAGATGGATGTAAAACAGGAGGATGAAACCTTCGTGATCAGGCTTGGTTTCACCCTCCGGTAGACATAACTATAACCTTAATAACGGCGCAGATCTGTCCGAACGATTACATAAGCTTCTCGCCTGTCAGCATCTCATACCCCTGCAGATACTTGTCGATCGTCTTCTGCACGATCTCCTCAGGCAATGTCCAGTCATTGTCCGGGTTGGCCTTCAGCCAGTCCCGGGCAAACTGCTTGTCAAAGGACGGCTGGGCGTGCCCCGGCTCATATCCGTCTGCAGGCCAGAACCGTGAGCTGTCCGGCGTCAGCATCTCGTCGCCGATGACGATATTGCCCTTCTCATCCAGACCAAACTCGAACTTGGTATCTGCGATAATGATGCCGCGTGTAAGCGCGTAATCCGCACATTTCTTATAGAGCGCAAGGGTGCAGTCGCGAAGCTTCGCAGCATATTCCTCTCCCTTGCCCGGGAAATATTTCTCCAGATGGGCGATACTCTGCTCATATGAAATATTCTCGTCATGATCTCCGATCTCCGCCTTCGTTGACGGCGTATAGATAGGCTCCGGCAGCTTATCGGACTCTCTCAGGCCTTCCGGCAGCCTGATCCCGCATACAGTGCCGTCCTTCTGATAGCTGGCCCATCCGCTGCCGGTAATATAACCGCGGACGATACACTCGATCGGGAGCATGTTAAGCTTCCTGCACATCATACTGTTCCCGTCAAACTGCGGAGACTGGAAGAACTCCGGCATATCCCCTGCATCCGTTGAGATCATGTGGTTTGGGAGAATGTCCTTTGTCATATCGAACCAAAACTTAGACATCTGAGTCAGAACCGTCCCCTTCTTGGTCACATCATTCTTCAGAATGACATCAAAGCAACTGATACGATCAGTCGCAACCATGATCAGGCTGTCGCCGTTATCATAGATCTCACGTACTTTTCCTTCTTTGATTGGCTTCATGTGGTATCCCTCTTTCTGATATTTTGCTTACTGTGTATTCCAAAAAAATATTACCTTCCTACTATACAATAGATATCGGATTTTTTAAAGATGTAATATGGATATTTGTCGAATAGTTTCTCTTGAAACAGGAAATGAAGATGGTATAATAGGGATTATACAGCGAATGAAAGGAGCAATCTGAATAATATGTCGAAAAAGATATGGAATTTTGGCAGAAAAACTCTTCTGATCATGATACTATCCATGATGTTTTGTGCCAATGCCAGGGCTGAAGGCGAAGATACAGGCAGAGAAGACGGCACCGCGGCGGAGCTGCCGGGTGAAGCAGTCATCTCTTTAGACGGCTTGTCAGACGGTCTCGCCGGATATCCTCCCTCCGAAAAGAACCAAACTGCGGCTGAACCAGAAGCGGCTGAACAAGGTGTGGCTGAACCAGAAGCGGCTGAACCAGAAGCAGAGCAAGGGACTATCATTTCCGGCTCTTCTGAGACACAGCCAGAGACGGCAGAAGAACCGTCATCCGCACAGGATACAGCGGCCATGGCCCGAAGCACAGCGGGATATAACGTGAAGATAAGCGGATACAATGCCAGTCAGGGCATTTTCCGTGCTGCGGTGTCGGGTATCACTGCCTCTGACAGGATCAGGGAGGTACTGATTCCTGTGTGGAGCAAGGCGAACGGCCAGGATGACATCATATGGTACACTGCCCATAAGAGCAGCGGCGGAGATTATTACATAGATGTGGATATCAGGAACCATCATTACTCCACGGGCACCTACTATATCCACGTTTATATCACAGACGCCACCGGCCGTCAGTTCTTTGCGTGCTCCGCAGAGCAGGAGATCGATATGGCGCCGGGAACACTTACCGTAACGAAGAATAATGAGAAGGAATACACCCTTGAACTTATAGGCGTGAACGTACCGGGCGGGATCAGGCAGATCCAGTTCCCCGTATGGTCCAATGTAAACGGTCAGGATGATATCGTTTGGTATTCGGCAGCGCGGGTGAGCAGCCAGGTATACCGCTGCCGGATATCCGTTGCGAACCACAGAGGACTCGGACAATTCATCGTACATGCATATGCCCAGATGCCGGACAATTCTAATATATTTCTCGGCGCAGCCGGTTTCACAACAGCGGCTCCGTCGGTCGGACAGGTCCAGGCTTCTGCTGCGGACCGGACAAGAGGCAGATTTACAGTGCGGATATCCGGTGTGAAGAACGGCGGACTCATCCGTCAGCTCCAGGTCCCGGTGTGGTCCAAGGGGGACCAGAGCGATATCGTATGGTATACGGCGTCAAGAGACAGCAAGGGCGATTACATCGTCAATGTCGATATCTCCCGCCACGGATTCAACTGCGGCACCTATCATGTGCACACTTATCTTACAGACGTATCGGGCGCGCAGCAATTCGCAGGTGCCGCCGCCTGTGAGATGAATCTCCGGTATCAGTCGTTTTCGGCAGGTGATATCAGCGGTACGGAATCTACATACCGGATCACATTGAACGGCCTGGAGGTTCCCGCAGGGGAGCGGAATGTGCAATTCGCCGTATGGGGAGCTGCGAACGGGCAGAACGACCTCCGATGGTACAACGCCCGCCAGTCCGGCGGAAAGTATATCTGCGACATAAGGACAGCCGACCACGGAGAATCCGGCAAATATATTGTCCATGCCTACTGTAATACACGCGGGAATACGATTCAGTTTATCGGCGCGTCAGGATTCGAAGTAACAAAGAAGGCGCTTGCAGCCCAGGTACAGGTCTCTGATATCAATCAGACCGCGGGAACCTTCAAGGTGACGGTCAAGGGCGCCGCGTCTTCCTCAGGAATAAAGAAGGTCCAGATCCCTGTATGGTGCGCGGATGATCAGAGTGACATCGTATGGTACAATGCAGCAAGAGTTTCCGAGGGAATCTACACTGCCAATGTCCGGGTATCCCAGCACGGCAACCATTTCGGAACGTATAAGATCCATGTATATATTACTGCCGGCAACGGTGTACAGACCTTTGCAGGATCGGCGTCCGCGAATATTTCTCCCCGCAATTATGTGTACAGCCGTTCGTTAAACGGGTCACAGCAGGAGATCGGGATCATCGGTATATCCGCAAGGAGAGTCCAGTTTCCGACCTGGAGCAAGACGGACGGACAGGATGATATCGTTTGGTATGAAGGGCGCAGCAAAGGGAACGGAGAATGGAGCGTGATCGTGAACAGCGCGAACCACCGGCATTCGGGAGAATATATCACACACATATATACAGACGGGGCCTTTGCAGGATCGGCGTCTTACCAATTAAAAAAGAATGGGATTGAGATCGCGGATGTAATCAGGAATGCAGGAAAACCTGCAGGAAAGACCCTGTATGTCTGGGGCGGCGGATGGAATGAAGCAGATACAGCGGCAGGCGAGACCGCTCGTACCATAGGTGTGTACCCAGAATGGGAGCGGTACTTCAGCAGCAACCGGCAGGGGTATTCTTATCTGCCGGGAAAAAGAGCGTGGGAACGAGGAGAACGGCAGTGGCGGTTCTACGGACTGGACTGTTCCGGTTATCTGGGATGGGTCGTCTATAATTCCGTCCAGAGCGGAAGGAACGGAGCCGGTTATGTGGTGGATGCCTCCCGTTTCGCTTCCTCCCTGGCAGGATACGGTTATGGCTCTGTATCGTCATGTACACCGAACAGCGTGTTTAAACCGGGCGACATCATCAGCATATCCGGCCATTGTTACCTGAGTCTCGGACAGTGCAGCGACGGCAGCGTCCTCATCCTGCACAGCACACCGAACGGCGGCGTACAAGTGAGCGGCACCGTAACCGGCGGCGGGTCGTCGGAAGCCTCAAGGCTTGCCAGTTCCTTCATGCAGCAGAACTATCCTCAGTGGTGGGCAAGCTTCGGCGGCGAAGGAAGACAGAGCGTAGACGCATCCAAGTATCTGAACGGCACAAAATTCTCCTGGACAGTCAACAGTACGGTAGGAGATTCCGAACGGATACAGGGGAAACGAGCAAATGAAGTCTTAGGCTATTTAAAATAATTATCACAACTGCCGCATTAAGAACGATACCCGATCATTCTTAATGCGGCAGTTTCATTACCCCTGTGTGAATCTCTGCAAAAACTGTCTGGTCCTCTCTTCTTTGGGATGTTCGAACACCTGCATCGGTTCTCCCTGTTCCACGATACTCCCGTCGTCCATGAAGATCACATGATCCGCCACATCTCTGGCGAATGCCATCTCATGAGTAACGATCACCATCGTCGTATTCTCGTCTGCCAGCTCCTTGATCACTCTTAAGACCTCTCCGGTCAATTCCGGGTCCAGAGCGGACGTCGGCTCATCAAAACACAGGATATCCGGCTGCAGCGCCAACGCCCTGGCGATAGCAACTCTCTGGCATTGTCCGCCGGATAGCTGATGCGGATAATTATCCTTGCGGTTCGCAAGTCCCATCTGATCAAGCAAAGTTTCCGCCTGCACACGGATCTCCTCTAAGATCTCCTTCTTCCTCGCCTTATAGTCCGGCTGCTCTGAAGCCAAAAGCTCCCTTGCCAGCATCACGTTCCGAAGCGCCGTATACTGCGGGAACAGATTGAACGACTGAAACACGAGCCCGAAATGAAGCCGCTTCTTACGGATCGACGCTTCTAACCTGGTAGACGGATCCTCTGCGTCGAAGAGAATCTCATCATTTACCCGGATAATTCCCTTATCAGGAGTTTCCAGGAAGTTGAGGCATCGAAGTAAGGTCGTCTTCCCGCTCCCGGAGGAACCTATGATGGAAAGCGCCTGTCCTTTCTCCAGTGAAAAACTGATATCCTTCAGCACCTTCGTCCGATTGAAAGATTTGCATATATGCTCTGCTTCTAATATTGACATCACATCCGCCCTCCTCTATCTGAAATAATCCAGCCTGCGCTCCAGCCGTCCAAGCAGAAGCGTCAGGATACCATTGAATATAAGATAATAGACCGCAGTAAAAAACAACGGCCAGATAGCGCCTGAGATACCGTGAGATCCCTTCATGAACGCCTGTCCTGCCCAGATGATCTCCTGCAGCGCGATGATGCGCGCAAGAGAGGTATCCTTGACCAGAGTGATGATCTCGTTGGACATGGGCGGAACGATCCGCTTGATCATCTGCAGCAGGGTGATCTTGAAGAATATCTGTCTCCTTGTCATACCAAGCACCAGCCCCGCCTCTTCCTGACCGATCGGCACTCCCTGGATCCCTCCGCGGTATATCTCGGAGAAGTAACAGGCGTAATTCAGTACAAATGAAAAGGCTGCCGCCAGAAAACGCCCGGACTCACCGCCGCCCCAGATCGGAGTATGTAATACCAGCCCCGGGAAATAATAGATGATCAGAAGCTGGATCATCAACGGCGTTCCCCTTATGATCCATACAACGAATTTCGAAAAATACTTAAGCGGTCCAAATCGGGACATCGAACCAAATGCGATCACCAGTCCCAGCGGAAATGCACCGATCAATGTTACAAAGAAAAGTTTTAACGTCTGTAAAAAGCCGATATTCAACGCGTCCACAACGATCGGCATCTGTTCCATAATCTGTCCCATATCTGTATCCTGCTTTCTCTCTCGATTCTATCATAGAATGCCTCATACTCGGCAAAAACAGTGAGCGAAAACATTCGCCCACTGATTCTGTTACTGCTCAATGATCGCAGCCTGTACCCCATAAGTCTCTGCGCACTCCATCATGCTTCCGTCCGCGTAAGCAGCCGCGAAGTAATCATTCAGCGCTTTTGCAAGATCGGAGCCTTTGCGGAAGCCGACGCCGTACTCCTCGTCATTCAGTCCGCAGGTATAGGTCAGATCCGCGTATCCTGTACCTTCCCCTACCATAGCGGCTGCCATCAGTGAATCGATCACTGCCGCGCTCGACGTCCCTGCCGCTACTTCCATCAAAGCGTCCGACTGTGCCTTCACCGGCGTATATTCAAGCTCCAGAGCGGCCACCGCGGCTTCCCCCGCGCTGCCTGCCTCCACCGCGAATGAAAGGTCAGACAGGCTGTCCGTATCCTGATACTTGTCCGCTTCACTGGCCGGAACGATCACTACCTGCGCGTTGTTGCAATAAGCATTGGAACACTCCATAGCGCTGGTCACCTCGTCTGTGAGGGTCATACCGTTCCATACGCAGTCGATGGTCTTGCCGTCCAGCTCCATGATCTTGTTATCCCAGTCAATCTCTACGAATTCCGCCTCGACACCGATACTCTCGGCAAATGCCTTCGCCATATCCGCATCAAAGCCGATCCATTCGTCACCGTCTCCCTTGTAATCCATCGGCTCAAAATCTGTGATACCGACTACCAAGGTTCCCTTGTCCTTCACATACTCCAGATCGCTTCCGTCAGAAGCACCGGAGCCGGAATCTGCGCCGGATTCAGTACCGGAGCTTGCACCGCCGTCTGAACCGGAATCAGACTTATCATCCGAACCGCCGCATGCGGTCAGTGAGAATACCATCACCATCGTAAGCATAAAAACAACTAATTTTTTCATAATCTTCCACCTCAATATTCATATTCTGATTGCTAAATGACTTGCCTGAATTCTCATCCGCTGAAAATAATCAGGTCAACACAGTACGCTACTATATTACCAATTTACCACAATAAAGTCAAGCGCAAATTTAACGAATTCAAATATGAAAAACAACACGAAAAAGACCTGCCAGGGAAAGTTCTTCCCCCGCAAGTCTCTGTCCTCTCGTCATTTTAATACAAATATTTCTCTGCCAGCGTCTTAAGTCTCTTTGGATCTTCGGTATACCACGCGTCAAAGGTCGTATGCGCCGACTCCACTGCCTGTCCAAGCTCCACGAAGAATGCCGGCATATCCTTCTGCAGCATCATGCCCCACTGCTCGCCGAAACGCTCCTCGCCTGCCAGATCGCATCCGTTCACATGGAAGGTAAATGCCGGTTCCACGACATCATTCACCCTCTTTACTCCGCCGTGAAAACCAAGCGTTCCGATCTGATGCGTTCCGCAGGAAGAAGTACATCCCGAGATATGGATCCTTGGCAGCACGCCGTCCGCGAAATCATGCTTCCTTACTTCTTCTATGATCTGCGCCAGAACTCCCTGGGAATCCCGCAGACCTACCTGACAGATCGTTGCCCCGATACAGGCGACCGAAGTCTCGAACAGATCCCTCGCACCGTCAGCCGTAGCCTCTAAGACCTTCTTCGCCTCATCTCCGTTCAGATTGATGATATAGATGGTCTCATCCGGCGCAATCCGAAGCTCAACCTCTTCCATATCTTTCACGGTCTCATAGATAGCGGCAAACCAATCGACCTTCGGAACCCCTCCGATCGGATGATATGTCACGGCATACAGGCCTTCCTGCTTCTGCGGGATCACACGTCTGCCGGAAGCTTCCGTGCCGTTCCCCCTCTTATTGACCGGCTGTTCAATAACCTCAAGCTTAAGATCTTCACCCGTTTTCACGGCCTCAAGCTTCTCAAGATAAGCCATCTTATATCCGTCCGCGCCTAAAGTCTCCTGCATATAGCGTGTCCTTGCCTTCCCGCGGTTCTCATAATTACCGTAGGCAATGAAGGTCTCTACCATGGCCTTCACATAATACAGCACCTCTGTTCCCGGCACCTGCTCCGCTACCTTCACGCCCATGCGGGGATTATTCCCCAAGCCGCCCGCGCTGTACACGTCGAAGCTTCCATCCTTCCCGGCAACAAATCCCAGATCACGGAACGTAGCATGAGTCTCATTGGCAGGAGAATTGGAGAAGCCCACCTTAAGCTTCCTCGGCATCTTCACCGTCTTAATGAAGCCAAGCAGATAGTCCGATACGGCTTCAGCGTACGGCAGTACGTCAAAATACTCGCCTTCTTCCACACCGGACAACGGGGATACCATGACATTCCTGGGGAAATCTCCGCCGCCGCCCCTGGTAACGATCCCGGCGTCAAGGGCCTTCTCCATGATACCGCAGACCGCCTCTGCATTCAGGTTATGGAACTGTATGGTCTGGCACGTCGTGAAATGCGCCTTCTCTACCCCATACTCGGCGACTGCGCCGGCAACAAATCTTAACTTCTCCTTCGTCAGTCTCCCTCCCGGTATCCGAAGCCTCAGCATGCTCGCATTACCGCCCTTCTGGGCATAGCTTCCGAATCCGCCGGAGAATCCCTTGTACTCTTTCGTACTGACTTCTTTTGCATAAAACCTGTCGGTTACCTCACGAAATTCTGTGAGATCTTCCTTGAACTCCTTCAACATCTGTTCCATATTGCTTCACTCCTATTATCATTTCTATACTATCAACTATTCTTATTATAAAGGTCAGTACTCTGGCCGTACAGGCATCAATTACGCAGGCTCATAACCCCTTCCGCCAGAATCTTCACATCATCCAGGATATAGTCGAAAGCGCCCGCCTTATACAGGTTGATCGCGATCATTCCGATCGGAACCGCGAAGATCATGCCGAACACACCTCCCGTTTTGTAGCCGATATACAGCAATACCAGTGTGACCAACGGCTTCAATCCCATGCTGTCCCCGACTAATTTGGGCTGGATCAACTGACGCACAAGCTGTGTAACCCCATATAATATAAGAAGGCCCACTACCATCCGATAATTCCCTACCATGAATTTATAAGCTGCCCAGGGAAGCAGCGCCGTACCCGTACCAAAGAAAGGCAGGAAATCCAGGAAAGCGATCAACAGCGCAAGCAGCACGGCAAAATGAACCCTCAGGATCAGGAAACCTGCCAATAACAGCACATAGACCACTCCCATGATCTTAAACTGGGCTTTGAAGTATCCCCCGACCGCGTACTTGAAGTTATCTACCACCATGGTCATCCGGCTCACAAGAGCGTCCGGGGCGATCCGTTTCGACCAACGGATCACATCCTCCCGCTCCGCGATAAAGAAGTACGCCGAAATAAACGTCACGATAACCGCCACCAGCGCCGAGGGGATCCGTTTTGCGAATCTTCCCGCCGCCGATACCGTCGGCTCGCTGAGCTTCCCAATCAGATCACCCGCCGTATTCTCCAGGCTCTCCATCATCGTATGCCATCCTTCCCTGACTCCTTCGGGCAGAAGCTTGAAGATGCCGTTCAAACTGTCTCCGACCGTCGCCATACCAGCCTCCAGATCCTCATACATATCCGGCATATTCTGGATCAGACCCGCGATCTCACGCGACAGCGTACTGACAAGGAGATAGATGAGTAATCCTACCGCGCCAAGCACACCGATAATGATCAACGCAGACCCCCATTTCTTGATGATCTTCAACCGTTTCTCAAGCCAGTTCACCACAGGGCTTGCAATAGACGCGATACACCATCCGATCACAAATGGCATGAAAAAGCCAAGCAGCTTATATCCAAAATACAGGAACAGGCAGGTCCCAACCAGGCTGAATCCCAGGCTCACCGCTACCTTCCAGTAAGACCGCTCATCCCGCAGCTTTTCTTTACAATTCATCTCCATGCGTTTATTTCACCTTCTTGCCCTACACCAGATACTCACGCTCTGCAAGCTCCCAGATCTCGTCCCTCCCCTGCTTGGTAACAGAAGAGAATGGGATCACGATCGATCCCGGCAGAAGCCCCAGCCCCTGCCTTATTGTCCTGACCTGCTTATCCCTCTGGCTTCTCTTAATCTTATCAAGCTTCGTCGCGATAATAATAGGATGATATCCCTGCGACACGATCCAGTCATACATCAGCTTATCATTGGCAGAAGGATCATGCCGGATATCGATCAGCAGGAACACGGCGCGAAGCTGTTTCGAGCCGTGCAGATAACGCTCCACCATCTGTCCCCACTTCTGCTTCTCCTGCTCTGACACCTTCGCATATCCATACCCCGGAAGGTCTACCAGATAGAATTCCTGATTAATATTATAGAAATTGATCGTCTGCGTCTTCCCGGGCGTAGCAGAGATGCGCGCGTAGGATTTGCGGTTCATCAAAGCATTGATGAGCGATGACTTTCCTACGTTTGATTTGCCGGCAAATGCGATCTCCGGCAGCGTATTCTCCGGCAGCTTGCTTGTGATTCCGCATACCGTCTCCAAATTAACATTCTTAATAACCATTCTTCATCCTTCTCTGTTACTATTTTGTAACAGTTCAGATACCTTCACTGTTACACTATTTTACTTTCTTCTTCGGCGCAAGCGCAAGCTTCAGCACCTCGTCCATATGAGATACTGGAATGATCTTAAGTCCCCTGGTGATCTCATGGGACAGTTCCTCCACATCAGACTCATTCTCCTTAGGCACGAGTACCATCTTGATCCCCGCGTTCTTAGCAGCCAGAAGCTTCTCCTTAAGCCCTCCGATGGGAAGCACCCGCCCCCGCAGTGTAATCTCTCCGGTCATAGCCAGATCCGCCCTTGCTTTCCTTCCGGTAATCGCCGACATCATGGCCGTCGCCATGGTGATTCCCGCCGACGGGCCGTCCTTTGGAACCGCCCCTTCCGGAATATGGATGTGCACATCATGCTCCTTGAAGAAATGTTCGTCAACCTTGTGCTCCTTGCTCACGGAACGGATATAGCTGATTCCCGTCCTCGCCGATTCCTTCATCACATCGCCCATCTGCCCGGTCAGAAGTACCTCGCCTTCACCCGGCATGATGTTAACCTCAATCTGCAGCGTATCCCCGCCGACGCTGGTCCACGCCAGCCCCCGCACGATCCCGACCTCGTCCGCCTCATTTGCCATCTGGTAAATATACAGCTCCTTGCCGAGATAATGGGCGATATTACGCTCTGTCACACGCACAGACTCCTTCTTCGTCTCCAGGATCTCCCGTGCCGTCTTGCGGCAGATATCACCGATCTTGCGCTCTAACTGACGGACACCCGCTTCCTTGGTATAATTGCGCGCCATCTTCCACAGCGCCTTCTTGCTGATAGTAAGCTGATCATCCTTAAGCCCGTGCTTCTTAAGCTGCTTGGGAATCAGATGCTCCATCGCAATATGAAGCTTCTCATTCTCCGTATAGCTGCTGACCTCGATCACCTCCATACGGTCCAGGAGCGGCCTGGGGATCGTCTGCAGCGTATTCGCCGTCGTGACGAACAATACCTCGGACAAGTCCACCGGAACCTCCAGATAATGGTCGCGGAACTTGCGGTTCTGCTCGCTGTCCAATACTTCGAGGAGCGCTGAGAAGGTATCTCCCTTATAATCATTGCTGACCTTATCGATCTCGTCCAGGAGCATCAGCGGGTTCTTCACCTCTGCCTGCTTCAGACCGTTGGCGATCCTTCCCGGCATCGCCCCCACATAAGTCTTCCTGTGTCCCCGGATCTCCGCTTCGTCACGCACGCCGCCAAGCGAAATGCGCACATACGGCTTCTTGAGCGCTCTGGCCAGAGACCTGGCTATCGAAGTCTTACCGGTTCCCGGAGGTCCCACCAGACAAAGGATCGGCGCATTGCCCTTCTTCGTAAGCGCTCTTACCGCAAGGAACTCGAGCACCCTCTCTTTGACCTTCTCAAGACCATAGTGGTCTTCTTCAAGAATCTGCTTCGCATATTCGATATCTTCATGCTCCGAACACATCTTATCCCACGGCATCTCAAGCATCGTCTCAATATAGGTACGGATCACTCCGTTCTCTGCCTGGCTTCCCATGGAATTCTGGAATCTTCGGATCTCTTTTTTTAATTTCTCCTTTACTTCATCCGAAGCCTGAAGCGCCTCTGTTTTCTGTTCGAATTCTTCCGCATCCGTCAGTGTGCTGTCGTATCCCAGCTCCTCACGGATCAGCTTCGCCTCTTCCCGTAAGATGTATTCCCGCTGGTTCTTGTCCACTCTCTCCTTGACCTTCGCATGGATCTCATCCTTGACATTCATGATCTGGATCTCATTCATCAGCTTGAATGCCAGCAGCTCATAGCGGCGCATCAGATCTGCTTCCTCAAGAAGCTGCTGCGCGTCCGTGTAAGAGAACGGTGCATTCGCCGCGACTACGTCGACCAGCTTCTTTAACTCATTGATACTCTCGATCTGCGCTGCCAGCTCCTTCGAAAGCTTCGGGTTCTTCCCCATATATTCCTTGAAGATGTCTTTCATCCCGCGAAGCATCCCCTCCAGGTTCAGCGGATGCTCATCCGCACCCGTATCTTCCCTGGATGTATCTGTATCCGGTACGACCGTTACATTGGCGCGAAGATAGGGTTCCTCAAATTCTATGGCATTGATACAGGCTCTCTCTTCTCCTGTGATCAGAACCCGGCTCACCTTCCTTGGAAGCTTAATGATCTGCCGGACAGTCGCAATACAGCCTGTCCGGTATACATCTGCCATTCCCGGCTCCTCCACCTCAAGATCCTTCTGGGCGGTCAGGAATATCTTCTGGTTCCCTTCCACAACCTCTTCTATTGCCTTGACAGACTTGGGTCTGCTGATATCAAAGTGGCGGACCATCTCCGGTAATATGGTGATCCCTCTTAGAGTCACCATAGGCAGGCTCATTATCTCTCTACTCATAAGCAATTCTCCTTACGAAAAAGAATCTCGCTTTCGAGATTCTCCGCTTTGCAACGGGTACGATAAACTTCCCACCGTACCCGTCTGCCTGTTATTCTTTCTAATTGCAATCACACATTCCGCATACTATGCGCTCTCTGATCTGACAGAGATGCGTTCGCATAGCGGCTCTCCGATTCCCTTCACGGTATTCTCCGTGATCCTGCAGGCCTTCAGCGAATCGTCTGACGGAGCCCTGTACATGATATCCATCATGATACTCTCCATGATCGCACGCAGGCCTCTGGCTCCGGTCTTCCTCTTCAGAGAAGTCTCTGCGATCGCTTCCAGCGCATCCCCGTCGAACTCCAACTGCACACCGTCAAGCTCCAGCATCTTCTGATACTGCTTCACAATAGCATTCTTCGGTTCCGTCAATATCTGGATCAGAGCATCCTTATCCAGCATCTCCAACGGAACGGTAACCGGCACACGGCCTACCAGCTCCGGGATCAGCCCGAATTTCACAAGATCCTGCGGGAGCACCTGTTTCAGAAGCCTGTCAACATCATCCACATGCTTCTCTCCGATCTCCACGTTAAATCCGATGGACTTGCGGTCGATCCTCTTCTCTATGATCTTATCGATCCCTTCGAATGCACCGCCGCATATAAATAAGATATTCGTCGTATCAATCTGGATCAATTCCTGATGCGGATGCTTCCTTCCGCCCTGAGGCGGCACATTGGCAACCGTTCCTTCTATGATCTTAAGCAGCGCCTGCTGTACACCCTCTCCGGATACATCCCTCGTGATCGACGGGTTCTCCGACTTCCTTGTGATCTTATCAATCTCGTCAATATAGATGATACCGTATTCCGCGCGCTCAATATCGCCGTCGGCAGCCTGGATGATCTTAAGAAGGATATTCTCCACATCCTCACCCACATATCCTGCCTCCGTGAGCGCCGTCGCATCAGCGATCGCAAACGGAACGCCCAAGATCCGTGCAAGCGTCTGTGCAAGCAGCGTCTTGCCGCAGCCAGTAGGGCCGAGCATCAGGATATTACTCTTGCCTAGCTCCACTCCCAAGTCTCTTCCCGCCATGATGCGCTTATAATGATTATACACCGCGACTGACAGAACCTTCTTCGCTTCATCCTGCCCGATTACATATTCATCCAGGAATTCTTTGATCTCCTGCGGCTTAAGCAGATTGATATCCGCGAATGGATTCCACTGCCTGTCATCGCCGTACTCGAATTCTTCCTCCAGAATCTCGGTGCACACATCAATACACTCATCACAGATATATGCCCCGTTAGGACCTGCGATCAGCTTTCTCACCTGATTCTGCGTCTTGTTACAGAACGAACACCTCACCTGATTGTCGTTCCTTCCTACCATTCTCTCACCTCGTCCAAGGACATCTTCAAAAGCTTCAGTTCCTTAACGGTTCTTGATGACCTCGTCGATCAAGCCGTATTCCTTCGCTTCCTCTGCCGACATGAAATTATCCCGATCCGTATCAGCACTGATCACCTCTATCGGCTGTCCTGTGTTTTCTGATAATATTTGATTCAATCTCTGACGGGTCTTCAATATATGTTCCGCGGCAATCTGGATCTCCGTTGCCTGACCCCGCGCTCCGCCTGACGGCTGATGGATCATGATCTCGGCATTCGGGAGCGCAAGTCTCTTGCCCTTCGTGCCTCCTGCCAGAAGGAATGATCCCATACTTGCCGCCATACCGATGCAGATCGTCTCTATATCACACTTGATATACTGCATGGTATCATAGATCGCCAGACCTGCCGTAACAGAGCCGCCCGGACTGTTGATATACAGATGGATATCCTTCTCCGGATCCTCTGCCTCAAGAAACAGGAGCTGTGCGACTACAACGCTCGCCGACACATCCGATACTTCTTCGCCGAGAAATATGATCCTGTCCTTCAAAAGCCTCGAATAAATATCGTAGGAACGTTCCCCGCGGCTCGTCTGTTCAATGACATAAGGTACCAAACTCATGCATATGCCTCCTTGCGATTCAACCCTTATTTTTCAACAGCATTCTCTACCAGGAATGTGATCGCCTCCTGGACTGCTATGTCTTTCTTCATACGTTCTTTTTCCTTGTCGCCCATGTACTCTTTGAACTTATCAGCTTCCATCTTGTACATGTCCGCCATCTTCGCAATCTCTTCGTCGAACTTCTCATCGCTGACCTCGATATTCTCTGCCTCAACGATCGCCTCTAATACAAGACGAGTCTCGATGCTCTTAACGGCCTGCGGCCTGATATCCGCTAACAGCTTCTCTGAGGTCATGCCTGTAAACTGGAAATACTGCTCCATAGTCAGGCCTTGCCCCCGCATTCTCTGAGCGAAATCATCAGCCATCTGCATTACCTGAGTCTCGATCATAGCATCCGGAAGCTCGTACTGTGCATTCTGAACAGCCTGTTCAACAGCAGAATCCTCCTGCTTCTCCTTGCCTTCAGAAGCCTTCTGCTCCTCAAGTTTTGCCTTAACATCCTCTTTGTATTCCTCTAATGTATCAAATTCTGATACTTCTGCAGCGAATTCGTCGTCGATCTCAGGAAGCTCCTTCGCCTTAATCTCATGTACTTTACACTGGAATACCGCTGCCTTGCCCTTAAGATCTTCTGCATGGTACTCCTCCGGAAATGTAACGTTAACCTCTACATCTGTTCCGGCTTCCACACCGATCAGCTGCTCCTCGAATCCGGGAATAAATGATCCTGAACCGATGATCAGCGGATAATTCTCAGCCTTGCCGCCCTCGAACGGAACTCCGTCCACGAAGCCTTCATAATCGAGGATGATCTCATCTCCATCCTGTACCGGACGGTCCTCTACCGTGATGGTCCTGGCATTCTTCTCAGCCTCTTCCTGTATCTTCTCCTCAACCTCTTCCGGCGTCACGTCTGTGGATATCTTCTCGACTTCCAGTCCCTTATATTGCCCAAGCGTTACCTCCGGCTTCGTAGCTACCGTCGCTGTAAAGATGAACGGCTTCCCCTTCTCAATCTGGACCACATCAATCTCCGGTCTGGATACGATCTCAATCTCACTCTCGTCATAGGCTTCTGAATATGCCTTGGGGATCAGTTCGTTCGCCGCATCATCATAGAAGATCTCCGCCCCGTACATCTTCTCAATCATCTGGCGCGGAACCTTCCCCTTGCGGAAACCGGGGATCGCGATTCTGTTCTTCTGCTTCTTATATGCATTCTGAAGTGCTTTCTCTAAATCATCGGCAGAAACCTCAATAGTAAGCTTCGCCATGTTTTTCTCTAACTTCTCTACCTGTAAGCTCATTTGCTATTTCCTCCTGTTTCTATCCCACCCTTCGGTAGTCAAAAAGATGGGCATACTATTCTACTTTACATTCACCAAAGAAGTATAACACAAACCTCTTTAAATATCCAGTCCTACATTGATTGAATTTCATCTAAACGAAGTATTTTTCGGATCAGGCTGTCCATATCATCCTCGTCCACAGAATACTCGGATCCCGTCTCTGCCCTCACATGAAAGATCACCGTCTCCTCTTCGCCGTATTCAATATCCATATAAGCCGTATCCAACAACTCATAGGCATGATTGATGATATCGAGCAAGATCTGCTGGTCCGCCTCTTCCTTCTCGGCGCCCTCGTATTCCCCTTTCTCGATCTTCTCCGCCATCTTAAGCGAATCCTCAACCAGCATCTCCTGGAAGTTCACGAACACATCCGCCGGCCAGATCTCAACCGGCACCTCGTATTCCTTCTTCCCGGTCTTCCTGGCCTCTCCCACCTGATAACGCATGACCATGAATATCCTGGATACCAGCTCCGCGAACCGGGTGGTCTTAAGCTCACCGATCTCAAGACCGCTGGTGACATTGGCTTCTACAAACCGGTCAATGGAATCCCTGTACGCCTGCATCAGAGCCTCCGCGGAAGCATCCTCCATGAAGGCTGCCGCTTTCGTGATATCTGCCTGAAAGGTAAGGTCAAGCAATGCCTGTGAATAGCCCGCCGCGTCAAAATCTCTGCCGCATCCGGTCACATTGGCCAGAAGGACCGCGCACAGGATACAGCTCCCAAGCAATCTTCTGATCCTTTTTATTCTGTTATTTTTTCTTCTTCTCATATACAATTGACTCTGCAATTTCCTCTGCCTTCTCTTTTCCTGATAGGACCTCGATCAGCTTCAACGCGAAATCAATCGCCGTTCCGACTCCCTGGCTGGTAATGATATTCCCGTCCACCGTCACCGGCGCTCCGGTGAGCGCGGCTCCCTGGATCTCCTTCTCCATGGCCGGATAACAGGTGACACGCTTCCCCTTCAGAATTCCCAGATTACTTAGAACCGTCGGCGCCGCACAGATCGCCCCGATCTTCTTCCCGTCCTCGAAGAAGTCCTTCACAACCCTGCGGACTCCCGCATGCTCGTCCAGATGCTTCGTTCCCGGCATCCCTCCCGGAAGTACGATCATGTCTGACTCCACAAAGTTCACTTCCTCAAACAGATCCTCCGTCTGTACATTGATCCCGTGAGAGCCATGCACCGTATACTCTTCCGTGATCGAAACCGTATCTACATATATCGTCGCCCTGCGCAGCAGGTCCACCACCGTCAGAGCCTCAACCTCTTCAAATCCGTCTGCCAGAAGCACACTTACCTTTTTCATGGCAATCCCTCCTCTTAATTTATTCTATAATTTACTTTCATCCTAAACTGTATTATAATGATTCCAGACAGGAGGTACAAAATATTGGAAATCGAACGCAAATATCTCGTACATCGGCTGCCCGAACATCTTACGGATTATCCCTGCCGGACGATCACGCAAGGGTATCTGAACACTTCCCCTGTGATACGGATCCGCCGGGACAATGATAAGTACGAACTCACCTATAAGTCCAAGGGCCTTATGGCAAGACAGGAATATAACCTTCCTCTGACCCAGGAAGCCTACGAACATCTTCTCTCCAAGATCGACGGATACCTGATCCGCAAGAAACGTTACATGATCCCCCTTAAGTGCGGTCTGACCGCGGAACTTGACGTCTTCGAGGAGCAGCTTGCCCCTCTTCTGCTTGTGGAGGTTGAATTCCAAAGCGAAGAAGACGCCCTGTCCTTCGTCCCGCCTTCCTGGTTTGGGGAAGATGTAACCTTCTCCGGGGAATACCACAACAGCCGTCTCGCCGGTATGGCATCCTGTCCGTGATCCCTTACCGGCGTCAGTCCGCCAATGCGAAGCCGTCGTGGACGGCGTTCATCGCCTTGTCGATATCCTTCTCCGGTACCAGCACCGTGATACGGATCTCAGAGGTCGAGATCATATTGATATTGATCCTGGAATTATACAAGGCTTCGAACATCTTCGCCGCCACGCCGGGATTGCTCATCATCCCCGCTCCCACGACGGATAGTTTCGCCACGTCTTCATTCCAGGTGATATCCTGTATCGTAAGTCTCTCCTGGTTCTCCCTTAAGTTCCTGATCGCAGCCTCCAGATCATCGGATGCCACCGTAAAGGAGATATCCTTCGTCCCCTCTCTTCCCACAGACTGCAGGATAATATCTACATTGATGTTATTCTTCGCCAACGTATCGAAGATACGGAACGCGATTCCCGGCTTATCCTCCACTCCGATCACAGAGATCCTGGCTGTATTCTTGTCGGCAGCCACACCGGTCACTAATAATTTCTCCATCCCCTTTGCCTCCTTGACTACGGTTCCTTCTGAACGGTTCAGGCTGGACCGAACAACCAGTTCGACATTGTATTTCTTCGCCATCTCCACTGAACGGTTGTGGAGAACTCTTGCTCCCAGGCTTGCAAGCTCCAGCATCTCATCATAGGTAATCATGTCGATCTTCCGGGCATTCTTAACCACCCTTGGATCTGCCGTATATACGCCGTCCACGTCCGTATAGATCTCACATCTGTCCGCATGCAGGGCCGCAGCCAGGGCCACCGCCGTAGTATCCGACCCTCCGCGGCCAAGAGTCGTGATATCCTCGTATTTGTTCACACCCTGGAATCCGGTCACGATCACGATCTTCCGGGAATCCAGTTCATGAAGGATCCGCTCTGTCTCCACACGCTTAAACCGTGCATTGCCGTACCTGGAAGTAGAATGCATCCGCACCTGGAACGCGTTCAGGGACACCGCCGGCACATCAAGGGACTGCATGGCCATAGCCATCAGGGATACGGATACCTGCTCGCCCGTGGTAAGGAGCATATCGATCTCCCGCTTCTTGGCCCTGGGATTGATCGTATCCGCAAGCGCCAGCAGCTCGTCTGTCGTATCCCCCATCGCGGACAGCACAACGACCACATCATTTCCCGCTTTATAATCTTCTATACATCTCCTGGCAACATTAAAGATCCTCTCCTTATTCGCCACGGAGCTGCCGCCAAATTTCTTAACTATCAGCATAGTTCCTCCTCCGGATTCACCTCTTCTAACAAATGTCCGATCAGGAGGTATCCGTCCTGCCATTTTCTCCCCGTCAGCGCTGCCGTCTCCTCTGAATAGACTGCCGCTCCCTGGGAATCTCTGGTACTGTCATACAGAAGATATGGAACCGGCTCGCCTGTATGGGTGCGCGCCTCTATCGGTGTCGGATGATCCGGAAGCAGTAAGATGCGGAAATCCTCTCCTGCCTTCCGAAGTCCATTCAGTACGCCTCCCAATATCTTCTCATCCACATATTCTATCGCAGTGATCTTGTCTTCTATCCTTCCTTGATGCCCCATCTCGTCCGGAGCCTCTACATGGATATAAGCAAAATCATACCCGCCTTTGGTGAGAGCCTCCACAGCCGCGCCGGCCTTGCCCTCATAATTCGTATGGAGTCCGCCGTTGGCTCCTTCTACCAGGATCCGGTCCATATCTGCACCGACTGCAATCCCCTTGAGCAGATCTACCGCAGAGATCATCACGCCCTTCTTCCCGGTACGTTCCCCGAAGGATGTAAGGGCCGGCTTCTTCCCCGCTCCCCAGAACCATGCCGAGTTCGCCGGTTTTAATCCCTGCTCCTTACGTTTTACATTCAGAGGGTGGTTTCTCAGGATGTCATAACTCTTCTTCATCATATCCCGCAGCACCTCATCCTTGGGAAGATATTCCCCGATCCGGCGTGTCAGGATATCGTGAGGAGGCGTCAATTCTATCACCTTCCCTTCTTTCCAGATCAACAGGTGGCGGTAACTGGTGCCCGCGTAGAATTCATAACCTTCTCTTCCAAGCCCATCCTTCAGAGCTTCAATAAGAACCGCCGCATCCTCCGTATCAATCTCGTCGGAGCTGTGGTCGAGGATGACCTGGTCTTCATACTCCCCTTCCTCCTCCGTCACAGAGACAAGGTTGCACCGGAACGATACGTCTGTATCCTCCATCTGTACCCCGATACTAAGCGCCTCCAACGGAGATCTGCCTGTATAATAGATCTTCGGGTCATAGCCCATGACCGAGAGATTGGCCGTATCACTTCCCGGCGCCATACCCTCCGGAACCATGGACGCCATGCCAAGCTCCGACACCGGCGCAAGACTGTCCATCACAGGCGTCCTTGCAGCCTGAAGTGTCGTCCGCCCTCCCAGCTCTTCAAGCGGCCTGCCTGCCATGCCGTCACTTAAAATGATTACATATTTCATTGATTCTTCACTCCTAACCCTCTACACGGATCATGTGAAGGATCTGATCCCTATAGATATTCGCCCTTGTCACATAATCGCCTTCCATCATCACAGGAGTCACGAAACCAAATTCTCCTTCCAATCCTTCTGCCCTCACGACTTCAACCTCTCCGAAGGAGTCGCGAAGCCTGGGAAGCAGTTCTTCTTCATTCCCTCTGATCCTGACAAAGAACCGGCGCTTCGCGTCCGCCTTGTCCTCCAGCTGCAGCTTCTCCTGCTTCCACATGGTCATGATATTCCTGTTCAGATGCTTCGCCGCATCCACCACATCCGCCACAACCGCACTCGCTGTGGGAAGCTTTCCTGCCCCGCTCCCGTAGAACATTGCGTCGCCCAGGACATTGCCGTGTACGAAAATAGAATTAAACACACCATTGACATTGTAAAGAGGGTGCTCCGGATACAGCATACACGGCGCTACAATGGCATGAAGACGGTTCCCCGCATGGCGCTTACTGGACGCCAGAAGCTTGATCGTCGTCCCCATAGCCTTCGCATACTTCATATCTTCCACCGAGATCTCCGTGATTCCTTCACAGTAAATATCTTCAAAATCAACCTGCTGCCCCGAGATCAGGGATGAAAGGATCGCGATCTTCCTGCAGGCATCATATCCTTCCACATCTGCCTCCGGATTGCGCTCTGCGTACCCGTTGGCCTGCGCCTCCTTAAGGACCGTATCGTAATCTGCCCCTTCATAGAACATCTTCGTCAGCATATAGTTCGTAGTTCCGTTCAGGATACCGGTGATCTCCTCGATCTCATCCGCCGTAAGAGAAGAGTTCAGCGGACGGATGATCGGAATCCCGCCGCCCACGCTCGCCTCGAACAGGAAATTAATATTCTGCTCTTTGGCAATAGACAGAAGCTCCGCACCGTGTTTGGCCACCAGCGCCTTATTCGATGTAGCCACGCTCTTCCCCGCCTGAAGGCATCTCTTGACGAAGGTATATGCCGGCTCGATCCCGCCCATCACCTCCACCACGACCTTGATCTCGTCATCCGACACGATCTTCTCAAAATCATGGACGATCTTCTCCTGGATCGGATCATCCGGGAAGTCCCTTAAGTCCAGCACGTACTTAATATTCAGTTCATCACCGATCCTCTGGTTGATGCGGGCGCCGTTGGTATTCACGACCTCCACAACTCCGGAGCCTACTGTTCCGTATCCCATAACTGCTATATTTACCATCTATTGTTCCTCCTTCTCATAACCGTCCCGCATCTACTGTATGTCGCACCGCTTCGCAAGGTACGCATTCATAAACATATCGATACTGCCGTCCAGCACCGCCGTCACATTACTGTTCTCCTCATTGGTCCTGTGATCCTTCACCATCGTATAAGGCTGCATCACATACGAACGGATCTGATTCCCAAATCCGATCTCCTTGACTTCCCCTCGTATATCCGATACCTTCTCCGCCTGCTCCTGTTCCTTAAGAAGCTTAAGCTTCACCTTCAGCATTTGCATGGCCTTCTCCTTATTAAAATGCTGAGAACGCTCATTCTGACACTGCACTACGATTCCCGTAGGAAGGTGGGTGATACGGATCGCCGAAGATGTCTTATTGACATGCTGGCCTCCTGCCCCGCTTGCGCGGTATGTGTCGATCTTCAGCTCATCGTCCGCGATCTCAATATCGATCTCATCCTCGATATCCGGAACCACGTCACAGGAAGCAAAGGACGTCTGCCTCTTCCCCGCCGCATTGAACGGAGAGATCCTCACCAGGCGGTGTACACCCTTCTCGGACTTAAGATAGCCGTAAGCATTCTCACCGCTCACCTCAAAAGTGACCGCCTTCGTCCCTGCAATATCCCCGTCCAGATAATCGAGCACCTGGATCGAGAATCCCTTCCTCTCCGACCATCGGCTGTACATCCGATAGAGCATGCTTGCCCAGTCGCAGGATTCGGTTCCTCCCGCCCCCGCATGGATCGTCACGATCGCATTGCAGGAATCATATTCTCCGGACAGAAGCGTCCGGATCCTGAGAGCCTCAAACTCCTCTTCGAACTCCCTGATCTCCGACTCCAGTTCTTTCACCATGGAAGCGTCGTTCTCCTCATAGCCCATCTCGATCAGGAGATTGATATCGTCATAGGAAGTATACAGCTTCTTAATCGTATCTGTAAGCTCCTGGAGACTCTTAAGCTCTTTCATCAAACTCTGCGATTCCTCCGGGTTATCCCAGAAGCCCGGCTCCTCTATCTTCTTCTGCAGCTCCTCAATACGTCTCTCCTTGCCTGCAAGGTCAAAGTGAATCCCTCATTCCGGCAAGAGGTTCTTCGTACGCATTCATCAAAGTCTTAAACTGATCTAATTCAACCATCTCATCACCTCTTTCTGTCTATATTATAATGGCCCGGCCTTTTGGACGCTTGTAGCTATCACTTCCGGCCGCAGCACTGCTTATACTTCTTGCCGCTTCCGCACGGACACGGATCGTTCGGATATACCTTCTTCTCCGCACGCTTCTTAGGTCCGCGCACAGCGGTATCATCCCGGTTCGTTCCGGTCACCTTCGCCACCTGTTCCCTCTCTACCTTCTGTTCGATCCTTACATGGAACAGCGCGCGGATCGTATCTTCCGCGATACTCTTCGTCATCTCGTCGAACATATCGTAGCCTAACATCTTGTACTCGACCTTCGGATCCCTGTTGCCGTACGCCTGCAGGCCGATCCCCTGCCGAAGCTGGTCCATATCATCAATGTGGGCCATCCACTTCGCATCAATCACCTTCAGAAGGATCACACGCTCAACCTCACGGACATGCTCTGCCTCCGGGAACTCAGACTCCTTCGCCTCATATGCCTTCGCGGCCCGTTCTTTCAGCAGATGCTTCAATTCCTTCTGGCCCATCCCGCGCACGTCTTCCTCTGTAACTGCCGCGATCGGGATCGTATTATGGATGGTAAGATTCAGCTCCGACAGGTTCCATTCGTCATAATCCTGATCCTTGCCCGTCACCATATCCACCACATTCTCCACATATTCATTCATCATATGGAAAATGGAATCCCTCATATTCTCGCCGTCTAACACACGGCGTCTCTCCTCGTAGATGATCTCTCTCTGCTCATTCATTACCTGGTCATAATCCAACAGGTTCTTACGGATACCAAAGTTATTGGCCTCAATCTTCTGCTGCGCCTTCTCGATGGCGCTGGAGAGCATCTTATGTTCGATCTGTTCCCCGTCTTCCACGCCCAGCGCTGTGAATACACTCATCAGACGCTCGGAACCAAACAGACGCATCAGGTCGTCCTCCAGGGAAATGTAGAACCTGGACTCTCCCGGGTCTCCCTGACGTCCGGAACGTCCGCGGAGCTGATTGTCGATACGCCTGGACTCGTGCCGCTCTGTACCGATGATCTTAAGGCCTCCGGCCTCTTTGGCCTCGTCGTCCAGCTTGATATCCGTACCACGGCCCGCCATGTTCGTCGCGATCGTCACCGCATCATGTACACCCGCCTGGGCAACGATCTCCGCCTCCATCTCATGGAACTTGGCATTCAATACATTGTGCTTGATCCCCCGCCTCTTAAGCATACCGCTTAGAAGCTCGGAATTCTCGATCGTAATGGTACCCACAAGCACCGGCTGATGTCTTGCGTGCGCTTCCTCGATGGCGTCGCACACCGCCCGGAACTTCTCCTTCTGGGTCTTATATACCGCATCATCCAGATCCTTACGTGCAACCGGCTTATTGGTCGGGATCTCGATAACGTCCATCCCGTAGATCTCACGGAACTCCTTCTCTTCTGTCAGCGCCGTACCGGTCATACCCGCCTTCTTCGCAAACTTGTTGAACAGATTTTGGAAGGTGATCGTCGCAAGGGTCTTGCTCTCCCGCTTCACCTTCACGTGCTCCTTCGCCTCAATGGCCTGATGCAGACCGTCGGAATAACGGCGCCCCGGCATGATACGTCCCGTAAATTCATCGACGATTAAGACCTCGTCTTCCTTCACCACATAGTCCTTATCCCTGAACATCAGATTGTGGGCGCGGAGCGCCAGGATAATATTATGCTGGATCTCTAAGTTCTCCGGGTCCGCCAGATTCTCAATATGGAAGAACTGCTCTACCTTCTTGACACCGTCCTCGGTCAGGTTGATGTTCTTCTCCTTCTCATTGACGATAAAGTCTCCGGTCTCCTCGATATCCTCGCCCATGATGGCATTCATCTTGCTGAACTCCCCGCTGGCTTCTCCGCGCTCTAACTGGCGCGCCAGGATATCGCAGGCTTCATAGAGCTTCGTGGACTTCCCGCTCTGTCCGGATATGATCAGAGGAGTCCTCGCCTCGTCGATCAGCACAGAGTCCACCTCGTCGATGATGGCATACTTAAGCCCTCTCTGCACTAACTGCTCCTTGTAGATCACCATGTTATCCCTCAGGTAATCGAAGCCCAGCTCGTTATTCGTCACATAAGTAATATCACAGTTATAGGCCGCGCGTCTCTCGTCGTTATCCATACTGTTCAGCACGACGCCGACCGTAAGTCCCAGGAATTCATGTACCTGTCCCATCCACTCCGCGTCACGCTTCGCCAGGTAATCATTGACCGTTACAACATGTACGCCTTCGCCGGTCAGGGCATTCAGATATGCCGGGAGCGTGGACACCAACGTCTTACCTTCACCGGTACGCATCTCGGAGATACGCCCCTGATGGAGGATGATGCCGCCGATGATCTGGACCCGGAAGTGCCGAAGCCCAAGTACCCTCACCGATGCCTCCCGCACTACCGCAAATGCCTCCGGCAGCACGTCGTCCAACGTCTCGCCGTCGGCGAGCCTTGCCTTAAATTCTCTCGTCTTATCCTTCAATTCACTGTCCGACAACTTCTGCATCACCGGCTCAAGCGACTCAACCTCATCCACGATCGGATAGATCCTCTTCAATTCATTCTCACTATGTGTTCCGAATATTTTCTGCATTAAACCCATATGATAATTACTCCTTATCATTAATTTGATACCAGGACACGCTCCAAAACGCCCTAGAATGACCACTTTATCCTCCATTCTAGCACTATCCATAGGCCAATTCAACTAATTTATGAACTGTTAACAAACTGTTTAATTTTCCGTAATAGGATGTTTGACCGCCTGATAGGGAATATTTCCCCCAAAAAGATCTAACGCACTCCCGATCGTATAGTCAAGCTTCCCGCCTGAAATCTTGCGGAAATGCTTCAGATCATCAAGGCTTCCGATCCCCCCCGCATAGGTCGTCGGTATCTTAGCATAGCTGCCGAGAAGCTTCACCAGTTCTTCCTCAATCCCTGACGCCTTCCCCTCTACGTCAACACCGTGCACCAGGAATTCATCACAGTATCCTGCGATCTCCTCTAAGATCTTGCGGGTCAGCCTCACCTGGGTAAATGTCTGCCAGCGGTTCGTCACGATATAATAGCCGCCGTCCTTCCTGCGGCAGCTTAGGTCGATCACCACATGCTCCCTGCCTACGGCCCGGCATAGCTTATCCATGTTCTCCCAACGGATCTCCCCGTCCCGGAATACATAAGAAGTAACGATCACATGGCTTGCCCCGGCTTCCAGGTAGACTTCTGCATTCTCATCCGTGATCCCGCCGCCGATCTGCAGTCCGCCGGGGTACGCCGCAAGCGCTTTCATCGCCTGCTCCCTAGTCTTCTCATAATATTCGGAAGACGGCGGATTAAGAAGGATGATGTGCCCGCCCTTCAACCCGTCTCTTCTATATAAATGTGCAAAGTAATCCGCTCCCTGCTCTGCCTTATAATTCTCAACCGCCTGGTCGTTCTTATCCTTGAGGCTGCCGCCGACGATCTGCTTCACCGCTCCGTTGTGAATGTCTATACATGGTCTGAATCTCATATGCTCCTCCTTATCCCTTATCGCTGTGCCGTATATTCCTCTTCCTGTTCTCAAAAAATTCCGTCAGAAACGAATAGAAGTCTACTACATTACGGCTGTCTGTCTTATTCCTATTATAATGAATGATGATATCCCTCTGGCAGATCGGTTCCTCGATCTTCAGCATCTTGACATGCTCATTCTCGATACTGCCCCAGGTGAATTCCGGCCAGAAGCCAATCCCCATATTGGCCGCGATCATATTCTTAACGGCAGAAGGATTGTCACTCTCGAAGATGATCTTGGGCGTGAAGCCGGCATGCTGGCAGAACCGGTCGCAGATATAGCGGAACTCCCTGGAACCAAGGAGGCTTATGAATCCCTCCTCCTCCACCTCGGCAAGACGGATCGACGTCCTGTCCCGGTATCTTGGGTTCCTGGGCACCGCCAGATAGATCTCCTCCGCGCACGCGAAGCGGTTCTTCTCATCCTCCCCCAGGTAGAATAATTTCGTCGTCACTGCTATGTCATAGAGTTCACTCTCCGAATTCTGCTGTAACTGGAAATTAATATCCTCATGCTCCTTCTTATACTCAATGATTGCCTCCATCACAAGCCCCGATGCCGCCAGCACATTCATATGTATCGTCTCCCCCTCCAGGGCGACCATCATCTTAAGCTGCTCCGGAATCGCATCCATCTGCTCCATCAGTGGCTCTAATCTCTTCTGGAGATATCTCCCGTACTCTGTCAGTACGATATTGCGCCCCTTCGCCACGAAAAGCGGCACCCCCAGGTCCTTCTCAAGCCTCCGGATCGCCTGGGTCAGCGCCGGCTGTGTGATGTGCAGATTCTTCGCACTGTTGGTCATATGCTTCGTCTTCGCCGTCTCCAGGAAATAACGGATCTGCATAAGTTCCATTTATCATTTCTCCTATCTATAATGTCAACATTATGATTTTGATAAATATTATATATTAGACATAATCATACGTCAATGATAAACTAAATATGTAAGATAAAGTTACAGTTCAAAATGAAAGCGAGGAAAACAACAATGGCTGAACTTCTTGAATCTACTATGCTGATCTGCTTTGGATTATCCTGGCCAATGAATCTTGCCAAGAACATCAAGGCAAGATCAGCGCGCAACATGAGTCTCCAGTTCATACTTCTTATCATCACCGGATATGTGGCTGGAATCTCGGCTAAAATCTATAACCACAGATTCAATTATGTACTGGTAGTATATCTCCTGAATCTGGTCGTCGTATCCGCCAACGTGGTGGTCTACTTCATCAACCGGCGCTATGACAGACAGATGCAGACGGCAAACGCCGAACTTAGCAGACAGATATCCGGACATGCGAAGGAATTTTCGGCCGGAAATACAGAGAATCCTTCCGAAAACACATCATTTAATGCATCCTTCAAACCATCAATTCAGAAACAAGGAGAAGATGAAATGGAAACTTATCGCGAGCTGAACAGCATTACAGAAGCAGGCGGTGTTGTCTTATTTGGCTCCAACACGTTCGCCTCTCTTCCGATCGGAGAACTGACACAGGCCTTCCGGATCACAGAACCAATCTATAACCGGAGCATCCGTGACGTGCGCATCGACCAGATTGAAAGCTATCTTAAGATATGCCTGTACGATCTGAATCCGCGCAAGATCTTCGTGAACATGGGAGATATCGACGTTCTCGACGAGAATGTCAACATAGACAACTTCATTTCCAAATACGAGTGGCTTCTCTACATGATCCACACGAAGACACAGGCCTCGATCTATATCGTCCCCATCGTCTCCGGCAGCCCCGCCGCCTTCAAGATCAACCAGCGGCTTAAAAGCCTGGCTTCCCAGACCGGCTGCAAGTATGTAGACGTCTCCGGCGTACTGGAAGCCAAACGGCCGACACTCAGGCTCTTCGAGATATTGAAGGTGCATATGCGCAACCACCCGATCAATTTCGCAGATGCAATGGAAGTAGGAACTCTAAGCAACCGCGAACGGGAAGATGTCCCAAACGACGGTCAGACCTCCGCCGCACCTGGGCTGAAACAGGATGTAGCCTACGCGAAACACTGATCTTAAGAGTCTATCAGCCTTGGTATGTCTGATGATAGATCATTCAAGATAAAAACTGCCGGGAAGTACCTATTGTACCCCGGCAGCTATTCTACATTCCTGATCTTCCGTCCTGATATCTCCGGCTGCATCTTCTAAGTCCGTCTGCTCCCCAATCTCTTCCACTTTTACTTCAATAATCTTCTCTTCTTTTAACAGCATCTCGAATATAGCATTTCTCTGTGCAGCCTTAAGTCCCTGTATACCCAGCCATGCGTCAGAAGCACGGTTCCACAAAAGTCCCACCGAACCAATGCGCTCTGACACCAGCCATTTTCTATAATTAAAATCCAAAGGATAGGGCTCTGGTTGATTCAAAAACTCTGCCGGAATGCAATTTTCAATCAGATCATAATATTTCAGTGTTCCGCTCTTATGATGGATTCCCAGTTCTCCGACAAAATACATATGTTCCAACACCGCTCTCGACAACCTGGTATCACTCCAATACCAGGATACCTTTTCCACTATGTCCAAATCTGCGCTGCACAGTGGTCCCCGCCGTGCAATTTCCTCACGCACCCGTTCCTGTACTTCCACAATTTCTGTATGGCTTCTCTCCCAGCTTCGGTGAGCCTGCCGCTCCCGGGCAAAATATTTCCAGTTCTCTATTGGAAGAATCGCGAGATTTTTATCAAAATAATCCACGAGTTTCCGATCGATATATAAAAGCTCATAAAGCATCGTCTTTTGATAGTCTTTGATTCTGGACTGCAAAACCAGATCCGCATTTCTGCCACAGACATCCACCGGATCAAACTGAATGCATCCTGTCTGTCGGACAAAAGAAAGGACGCCTTCTTTTCCAACAAATTTGTAATCTCCCAGCAAGCCATGCTTTAATAACAAAAACTGCCGCGCCTGTTTTTTCGTAAAATAAATTCTGTCCGTTTGCCCTCCCACCGCTAATACAAAAAACGGCAGAACCCGTCATCATACTGTAGCAACAGAATTAATCCATAATGTTTCCTATTTCTTATTAAGAACCCAATAGTATTTATACTGAGTGCCATCATGTCCGGTCAGCGCATGATCTGATTCTTCATACCCCAGTACCGACAATGCCTGAATACGTTCTTTTGCGGTTGGCACCGCTTTTGTTGCCAGCATCCGGCAGGAAAACATGTCAAACGCTAGAGTTTCTATCTGTTGTAAAATTTCCTTTATCACATCTGCTTTTTCGTAATCACTTCGCAGATCCAGACGCAGCAGCCCGCAGTCTTTGAAATAATCCTCAGAATCCCTGTGGAATAATTCAACCGTTCCTATAACTTCTTCCTCTTTATGGCTGAAAATACCCCATCTCACAAATCCTCTTCTTTCATACTCCCAAAGCCAATAGCTGACAGCCTTCCTCATTCTTTCCAGGGATGTATAATGGAAGTCATCCCCACCGCAATTATCACTATTGAAAAAAGGAACCGCCTTCCCGTCCGAATAAACCTTCAGTAAATCCTCCGCATCACTTTCTGCGACCAGACGTAAGCAGTATTTTCCATCGTCAAAAACCGGGCACTCCTGATACACGTCCTCAAAAGTTCCCTGATCTCCAAGTAACACTTTCACAAATTCACTCATCTTATGCTCCTCTCTTTTTTACCTTCCGCCATACGCGCAGAATACTCCATGTGCCATAGAACATCTCCATCCTACCATACTTCTGCGACAGCTATATGTCGTAATTAGATAAAAATTTTTGAGCAGCCTCGATCAGTTCATTTCGACAGGCTTCCGGAGAAATGACTTCCACACGGTTTCCCATACTCAAAAGCAGGGCTTTCCACGAGCGTTCTCCAGGCGGAACCTAAATCCATATTCTTGATTTTTCCTCCGACCATTCTTCTATTTGGCTGTCCGGAAAGTACTCTTCCATCAGGCACGTATCTTTCTTATCAAACGCTACCTCCAGTGTAATACAAGTTTCACCATATGCCCTGTCTGACTGCTCCATAAGCTCCTTTACCGCCGGATGCTTTCTGTCAGACTTTTCCGATGTAATTTGAGGCTTGCGGATTCGTGCAACTTTAAAGGTACGATATGCCTCCTGTGGAACAGACCATGCAAATAAATACCATGAATACCATTTATACTGGATAGCAAGAGGTTCAACCAACCGCTGTGTTTCTTTTCCCTGCGCATCCCTGTAAAAAAATTCAACCAGTGCCTTTGTCTCAATTGCCCGTTTCAGCATCTGATTCACTTTTTGCACCTGTTGATTCTCCATGGCGATTCCAAAATCAAAAAAGATACTCTGTTCCTGATCCCTGTCCAAAAGTGCATGATACTTTTCAATTAAACCTGCCAGCGTTTCATTTGCATATGAGGTTGCCAGGCTTTCCAGCGCCTGCTGAATCAACTGCTGTTCTTCCTGGTGGATATTGCAGTTTCTAACCTTATACGACGGCAAAATGGAGTATCCTCCACCCTTTCCCTGATTGGAATATACAGGAATCCCTGCTTCTGCAATACTGACCATGTCTCTCTGTATGGTGCGAACAGAAACATGGAGCCGTTCTGCCAGGTCTCTGGCGGATACATTCTCATGATTCAAAAGATAAATGACAATTTTCAACAGTCTGTCTATTTTCATTTGAACAGCTCTCCCTAACCCGGATAAACCGGAAAAGTTTTTTTGCAATTCCTCCAAGTTTCAAGTACAATAAACAAGAGCACTCTCGGAAACTCAATAGAGAATAAGCAGGAAAGGGTTGAGTTTCAGAAATGAGAGGGATAAGGGATGGATGATTATGGGGCTTGAGCAGTCCAGAGAGCATAAAGAATAAAAATGTGCATGACTTTAAAACCTGTCGGAAAACAGGCCTGAAAGAATCCAGAAGCAGGAAACTTGGTTTATGCCACTGCCTGCACCTGCTGTTTATAGCGGGCATCCAGATGGATGCAGATTCCAATCATGGTTGTCATGAAAGAATAATGCTCCTTTGTGTGTATGAACATACGGTGCAGTCCGTAATCATTGAGGATGCGGTTGTTGATACGTTCCGTGGCGGTGCGTTGATTATAAATCTTCTTATAAGCATCTGTGCCGCGGGGGACGTCGGTGTAAAGCCGGATATCCCATTCGGGCCGGGTTTTGACGACTCTCCCATATTTGGAATCGGTGCAGGAGTTTTTACATTTGGAACAGTGATCTTTCCCATAGGGGCAGCGCCACATGAGGTAACCGCTGGATCTGTCATAACCGTTAGGCTTCATGCGCAGTTTTTCCTGACATAAGGGCGTTCCATCTTTGTCAATGGTGATGGTATCAGGAATTGTTTTTGGCCGGCCGCATTTGTCGTTCAGGTCGATGAAGGCCCGTATTCCCCTGCTTTTAAGGATCCGGTAGGTGGGGTAATTGTCCATTGCAGAATCCAGGCACATATTCGAGGTGGAAACAGCCGGCATATGTTTTTCCAGTTCATGGAAAGCGACAAGGAAATTGACCGAATCATGACGCTTTGCGCTGGTAAAACGCAGAAGCAGGGGGAGATCTGTCCTGAGTTCACTGTTATAGCAGGATAATTGGAACAAAGTGTAGCCGAAGTAATATTTTTCCAGGTCGCTGTCCCAGCCCCAGGAAGCATCGGGGTCGGGGAAATGCCGCAGGTTTTCCGGTGCGCCAACCCTGTGGTGCCCGCGTGGGCAGGCATGGGTATGCACGGCGGTGCCGTCTCCGGAAACCGTAAGGTGTTCCCTTGGTATGAGACCGGATTCCATGGAAGGCAGGACAGCCACGTGATAGAAGAAGCGCTGCAGCCGCCCTTCAAAGTTAAAAGGGATATCCTTCCCGCTCATGAGCCGTTTTTCGATAGATTCTGTGATTTTGGGCTTTGCCTCCTGTGCTTTCTGTTTTTTGCCTTTGGGCTTATCCGGCTTTTTGGTGTTCCAGGAAGCCGGAAGCAGTTTGTCCCGCGCATATAAGTCCGTTGGCGGTGCAGTCCAGAGCCTGTCCATGAAGTCAAAATAAGAACCGAGGGGCGGCAGGGAATCCGTAGTGCAGCCGATGAGAGCGGCAAGGAGGCGGTCATGTTTGAGCCTGTCGACCCAAAGGGTAAGGGATAGCTTGGCCAAACCTTCTGAAAATAGAAGAAAGAAAAGGATAAAAGACCTTAAGATTTGTGGCTGGTTCTTAGCGGGCCTGCCAGTGTTGGAGTAAAAGGGCAGAAGGAACTCCATGGCCTTATCGGTATCGAAAAGGCGGAGTTTCTGCCAAGGTTTCCAAAGCTCCGTATGGAGCCGGACTCTTTCAGAGGAATCGAAATGGACTTTGGATTCGTTGAGAAAGTACTTGTAATCTTGCATGGACTGCCAGTACTTGATCATAAAGTGCACCTCCTAGTAGTTTAGTTTAATGCTGTGCGTGTGGCACAGACGCTTCTTAACTACAAGGGGCGCGTTTGGTGACTGGCGTATATGGTCACCAAACGCGCCGCACATTTTGACTTATATGTCAATACTTTTTTGAAAATTTAACAAAAATGTTTTCCGGGATATGGAGGAAAGCAAAAAAGAAGAACATGAAAAAAGAGCGGAAATTCGGGCTCAAAGAGTTTCCGAGACCGCTCAACAAAAATGTTGGAGGATGTGTTCATGTTACTCACGGATAAATACGCTGATAAGATTTATGGTACGATCACTTGTTATGACCTCCGTGTCCCTACCTGGGCGCCTTTCCGTCTACAGTTCTATATGAATGGACACAAACTCCTTGCCAGTAAACTGCAGAAGAAAGAAATCACTTACCGCATGCACGATAATGCTTTCCTGGAAATCCTGGATGTGGAAGCCGCCGAAAAGCTCTCTGACAGGATCAACCCGGAAGACCTCCATAAGGTTCTGGATGTTTTTGCAAAACGTTACTGTCCAGTCCCTGAAACACTCGGTCTGGGCTACACATGGACTGTCCAGCAGATTGAGTGCGCAACCGATGTCATGTTCAAACAGCCCGGTGACCTGGAACCCCTTTATGACGAGATTATCCGGACGGCAATCTTTACGGTAAAGCCGGACAATATCGCCACATTTCTGGGGCAGCGTATTACCTATAACCTAAAATCCCGTTCAAATTATACACATGTTTAAGGTGTCAGCCCATATAACTCATATATGTCTTTTTGAAATGGCGTAAGTTCCGTTGTGTATTTTTTTCGTGTTCCATTTATACTGACACTACGGACAGTTTTCATTTCACTTATTACTTTTTGAAGATCATGATTTTTATACCATCCGGCTTCATTCATCACCTGCTTTAGACGAGTTGTGATCAGAAGTGCAATAAACTGTATGAAGATTCTGCCTTCCATAGCTGCCGCTGAATGGATACGCAAACGTTTCATATCAAGATCATTTTTGAGATCATCGAAACATTTCTCAACAGCATCCTTGCTCCGGTACACCTCAAGAGCTTTTGTCGTATCCTTAATGTGATTACTTACAAGCACGAACCAGCCGATATGGTTCCTTTTATGCTTGCTAATGGCTTCCTCATTGTAATCCACCCTGATGCCTCTTATAGGAGTTTTATGGATCAAGAAGAACTTATCATAATAAGAGGCATGCTCCTTTACATGCCTGCCGGCCATAAGTTCTTCATAACAGCAGTGCAGGGTATGGTCAAAATTCCGTTCGTCTGACGCCGCCTTGAAAATATCGTGGTAGATGTGGATATAGAACCGATGCCCTTTCCAATTGGAAGATTCCGTGACCGCATACAGTCCATCCCCAAAGACTGTACAGTAATTATGATGGGAACGGATGCTGTCTCTGTGGTGTTCCACTGCCTTGCAGGCAAAACCGACAGTAAAAGGTACTCCAATCAGGAACTTTTTATGGCTGGCATACATTGCGTCAAGGTTCGGTTCACTATAAAAGCCTTTGTCCATGACAAAATGGCATGTTGGGCTCTCCAGAACGGATATATTAGCTATGCTGTCTTCCAGAGCGTTCACATCTTTAATGCTGCCGGGAATGATCCTGTAATACAGCGGCATATGGGAAGTGACACCAGTGAGCATAAGGAGGTTGATCTGTGGCAGTTTTTCCCCGTCACGGTTGTATCCCCAGCGGACAAAGTCGATCAGTTCGCTATAGGAAGATACACTGGTGATATCCATTGCATAGACATCCTTCTGGCTGTTTACATCAATCCACCTGCTGAAAAAGTCCTGTTGCAGTGTGGGCGTAATCCTTACAAGGAGTTCGCTCACCCGCTGGCTTGCAAGCAGGGAACGGCACGGTGATGGATACATCCGCTGCCACTGGTCAACGTGGCGCAATGCCCCGCCTTCGCTGACAAGGTAATACGCACATGTCAGTATGCATCTCCAGTCATCCGGAAAGACTGTACTGAGCGGTTCCATCAGCCCTATGTCTGAAACAGCTTTATCCAAAAGGGACTGTATGCCGGTATTTTTCACAACACAGCGGCCAGCAGGTTCTTCCGTTTGAGCCCTTTTACGGGCAGCATCGCCTTTCCTGCGGTTGGGAACCACTTCACCTGTTACTGGATCCAGATGCCCAATGCTCTTGCGGATGTGTTTGACTTTTTTAGTTTCCTTATCATAAATTGAAGTGTTGCTGTAAACATAGGTTTTACCATTTGGATTTTTGACGTAAACAAGTGATGACATGCCGTTGCTCCTTTAAATATGTGTATAATATTTCTACTTATATTATAAAACTTATACACATATTTGTAAAGAGGGAGCGCCTAAAAACCCCGTATTTTCAATGGATTCATACTATCATACAGTCAATCTGTGTATAATTTTTTCGGGAGATTAGGCTATAACTGTAAGAAAGAAGTGGGCACCAACTATAACCAGCGTATTCTCGGAACGAGGATCAAACACCATATGGGTGGTAACCTGCAAAATGTATGATAAGTTTTACCATGTCTTACGGATAGAAAGCACCTGCAATGACATTGGGGCTTTCCGGGTAAAACGAAAAGTGGAGCACAGGGACGGCAGTTTATCGGAACAAAAGGCTCCATTGAAAAAAAGCATTTATAGCCTTTATCAGCTATTCACGATTATGAAAGCAGCAAACTACCGATACCTGGAATTTATCTCATCCTTTGATGACCACAGCGGCGGGAAGGAAAACCTTACAAAGGTTACAGATTCCGTTGCGGACAAGGGGCGCTCTTACCGCGGACTGAATTTCTTCGCAGAGCGTGACCTGCAGGTGCTGGAAGCTATTAGCCGTGGCCAATACATGGCTTTTGGAATGCAGGGAAAGGATATCCGCCAGCATCTTGAAAATATCAGTCCGTCAGCCCTGTCCAGGATTTTTAAACAGCTCCGTCTTCATGGGATTATTGAAAGGGTACAGGGCACTTACAAATATTTCGCCACAGCCTATGGCAAAGAAATCATTGCCGCAGGACTTACTATTAGAAACCTTGTGCTTATACCAGCATTGGCATAGGCATTTTTCTTACGCAGAAATTTTGCCATTTTGCGACAAAAGTCATTGATAAGTGGCCTAATGATATCGATTCGCAGTTTTTGTTTTAGCCCAATCAACTGTAATTTTAATGTTTGTCATTTTTCTTCAGTCTTATTTTGCCTGTTACTTTTTCTACTACCAGTTTAAAAACTTTTGTACGGGGCATTACTGCCTTATTGAACGAAAATTCTTCTTGACCATAATGCTTCATCAAAATATATAATGCATTGCACTTTTCATCATCAGAAAGCATTTCAACACGCCCTTGTCCAATAACACTCTCATATTCCATTGTGCAACTTCCGTGTTCAACCTCTGTCACTAATTTATGTTCACAATCCATTTCAAAACTGGCTCTATTGTCCTTTTCAACTCAACTACCACCGTCTGAAGACGGTGGGTTGTTGTGGTCTAAAGACCACTTTTTGCGACTGAAAGTCGCTTGCAGGCTAAAGCCTGTTTCATTTGCGACTAAAGTCGCCTAAAAGCTCTACTCTAAGTAGCTATTGTTCCTCGATTTTGAAATTATCTTCTTCTTTTCCCTGATTTTCGATATAGTTTCTTATCATCTCTTCATCTACTTCTCCTACTGTCCCACAGAAATATCCTCTTCCCCACATATGCTGTCCCCAATATCTCTTTCTCAACTCCGGGAACTCATCCTGTAACAACTTTGACGACCTTCCTTTCAGATATTGCATGATCTGACTTGGCGCCAGATTGGTTGGACACGAAAGCAGCATATGCACATGATCCACTCCTATACTGCCTTTCAGTATCTTTATGTTCCGTGCATCACATCCTTGCTGCAGCAGTTCCCGTAGCCTAAAGGCTACATTTTTTCTTAGTATCTTATATCTATACTTCGTTATCCACACAAAATGATACTTAATATCATATACGGTATGACTACTGCTCCTATATTCTGCCATTTCTACAGCACCTCCTACTGCTGTATTTTATCACAATTGCTACTGAAAGGAAATGCCGCTAAAGCTTGACCGCCTAAAAGGCGGTGGATTTAACCTTGCGCTTGGAAATTAAATCATATTTTGTACCCTCCATAGCTCCATGAAAATACAACTCGATTTTACCTTTTTTTATACATATTCCAAAATTAAGTGGTAATATATATGGGTAGCCATTACTATTTAAGGCAATTCGGCATACATCACATTTTTCCATGATAGCTACAATATCTTCAAACTCTTTTACTTCCCTATCTGAACGACGCATTTTTACCTCCCTACTACAATATTGCAAATACTGATTTGTTTATTCGTCCCATGTATTATCTGTTTAGAAGTTTTGTCAAATCCTCAATAGAAGCGTCCATTTTCACAAAAACTTCTTCCATAGTCATGCCGGAAGCAAGAAAACGCTTTATCACCATTTTCATTTCCTCGCCAACCTCAATGATGTGTCCGTCCAAATCGTAAAACCGAATCACCCGATGGCCCCAACTATGCTCGATCACTTCTCCCAGATATTCAATATCCGGGTATTCTTAGAATGCAAGCATTCTATGATCACACGGGCAGTCGTCAAATGAATGCAAGCATTCGTTTGACGACTGCCTTCGCGCATATTCCACGGACTATGACGAAATTTCCTTTTCAGATTCTTCACATCATATACTCCAGCCAATATAACAGATTGAAATGCCGGCAGAGATGTTCGTCTGATATAATATGCACGTATCTGAGATAGAAAATCAAGAAAAACCCGATTATTTTTTGCACTGTCCACCTCGTCGATCATCAGAACCATAGGTCTGTCTGCGGCATCACAGATATCGCTTAGATATTCAAAAAGTCTCTGAAGCCTGAAATTGACAGGTTCATTTTTTACAATCTGAGAAAGCTCCTCTAAAACCTCTCTACATTCATCGGGAAATATTCGAATATACCTTTTCAGGGCTCGCAGATACAATCTGGCAAACGAAAGTGCAAACGTATTTTCATTATCAAATTCTCCGGCTCCAAGCATCTGAAAATCCAAAGACACAACATAGTAATCCTTTTGCAGATATTGCTCTAATGCCAGCAGCGTCGTAGTCTTCCCGTATTGTCTCGCTTTATTGATCGTAAAATATTTCGCTGCTTATACTAAATATCTCCGACTGCATCTCCTCCTGTACTTCAGATCCGCATAATCCGTGATCCGTTTCAAATATACAGCGTCCGCCATTCCTCCTGCCAGACCCACAATCGGAATCCCCTGTACAAACTTCATATATAACAGCGCTTCTGCCAATGCATCCGAAGTCCTGATTATCTGTTCTTGCCTATCCGGCCCGCGCACAATTCCTGAATCAATCCATTCATTCAGTTCCCGGTTAGCCTGTACCAGTTCTTCTCCTCTAGTCAGCGCCGTCTCAATCACGCTCAGAATGAAACACTGCTCCTCTTCCGTCTCATACGAACAACCATAACTAATCGCTATCTCATAGATACTCTTCAATAACATGGCAGTAAAAAGCGGGATATCCGGAATCCCGATGCCCAGGATACCAAGTCCAGCCCCTTCGATCCCCGACAGAAGCAGATTCCTGGCGCGCCCGCTCCCTGCCTGTCTGGCAAATGCCCTGACACTCTTCCGATCCTTACGGACACAGGCTGCATATTCATTGATCTGAAACGTCTGCACCTGCTTCTCTTTGTCATAAGTCTTCTCGATCAATCCCGTGCCCTTCTCAAAGACAAGCTCAAATGCCTTGCGAAAGGCTGCCTTCAATGTGCCCTCCAGCTTCTCCGGTATCTTATCTGCGATCTTCTCCTTCCATGCAGAAGGCTTCTCCTTACTCATTCTGTCTAAGAAACGCTGTTCCTTCCTCTCAATCGCCGTCCATTCATTCTTCCAATGATCCTTAGAAAAAAGCAATCTTCCCTTTACCTCCATACCGTAACAGGAGCGGTCTCGGAAACTCTTTAAGCCCGAATTTCCGCTCTTTTTTCATGTTCTTCTTTTTTGCTTTCCTCCATATCCCGGAAAACATTTTTGTTAAATTTTCAAAAAAGTATTGACATATAAGTCAAAATGTGCGGCGCGTTTGGTGACCATATACGCCAGTCACCAAACGCGCCCCTTGTAGTTAAGAAGCGTCTGTGCCACACGCACAGCATTAAACTAAACTACTAGGAGGTGCACTTTATGATCAAGTACTGGCAGTCCATGCAAGATTACAAGTACTTTCTCAACGAATCCAAAGTCCATTTCGATTCCTCTGAAAGAGTCCGGCTCCATACGGAGCTTTGGAAACCATGGCAGAAACTCCGCCTTTTCGATACCGATAAGGCCATGGAGTTCCTTCTGCCCTTTTACTCCAACACTGGCAGGCCCGCTAAGAACCAGCCGCAAATCTTAAGGTCTTTTATCCTTTTCTTTCTTCTATTTTCAGAAGGTTTGGCCAAGCTATCCCTTACCCTTTGGGTCGACAGGCTCAAACATGACCGCCTCCTTGCCGCTCTCATCGGCTGCACTACGGATTCCCTGCCGCCCCTCGGTTCTTATTTTGACTTCATGGACAGGCTCTGGACTGCACCGCCAACGGACTTATATACGCGGGACAAACTGCTTCCGGCTTCCTGGAACACCAAAAAGCCGGATAAGCCCAAAGGTAAAAAACAGAAAGCACAGGAGGCAAAGCCCAAAATCACAGAATCTATCGAAAAACGGCTCATGAGCGGGATGGATATCCCTTTTAACTTTGAAGGGCGGCTGCAGCACTTCTTCTATCACGTGGCTGTCCTGCCTTCCATGGAATCCGGTCTCATACCAAGGGAACACCTTACGGTTTCCGGAGACGGCACCGCCGTGCATACCCATGCCTGCCCACGCGGGCACCACAGGGTTGGCGCACCGGAAAACCTGCGGCATTTCCCCGACCCCGATGCTTCCTGGGGCTGGGACAGCGACCTGGAAAAATATTACTTCGGCTACACTTTGTTCCAATTATCCTGCTATAACAGTGAACTCAGGACAGATCTCCCCCTGCTTCTGCGTTTTACCAGTGCAAAGCGTCATGATTCGGTCAATTTCCTTGTCGCTTTCCATGAACTAGAAAAACATATGCCGGCTGTTTCCACCTCGAATATGTGCCTGGATTCTGCAATGGACAATTACCCCACCTACCGGATCCTTAAAAACAGGGGAATACGGGCCTTCATCGACCTGAACGACAAATGCGGCCGGCCAAAAACAATTCCTGATACCATCACCATTGACAAAGATGGAACGCCCTTATGTCAGGAAAAACTGCGCATGAAGCCTAACGGTTATGACAAATCCAGCGGTTACCTCATGTGGCGCTGCCCCTATGGGAAAGATCACTGTTCCAAATGTAAAAACTCCTGCACCGATTCCAAATATGGGAGAGTCGTCAAAACCCGGCCCGAATGGGATATCCGGCTTTACACCGACGTCCCCCGCGGCACAGATGCTTATAAGAAGATTTATAATCAACGCACCGCCACGGAACGTATCAACAACCGCATCCTCAATGATTACGGACTGCACCGTATGTTCATACACACAAAGGAGCATTATTCTTTCATGACAACCATGATTGGAATCTGCATCCATCTGGATGCCCGCTATAAACAGCAGGTGCAGGCAGTGGCATAAACCAAGTTTCCTGCTTCTGGATTCTTTCAGGCCTGTTTTCCGACAGGTTTTAAAGTCATGCACATTTTTATTCTTTATGCTCTCTGGACTGCTCAAGCCCCATAATCATCCATCCCTTATCCCTCTCATTTCTGAAAATCAACCCTTTCCTGCTTATTCTCTATTGAGTTTCCGAGAGTGCTCAACAGTTCAGATACCTTCACTGTTACAGACATCCGGCCATTAACAATCGCTTCGCGATGGGCCGGATGCTTTCATGCGCTACTCAATGGCACGGTCAGCGCAGTGAATGCGTAGACCTGTCTAAACTGTTACTCCATACCTTCATAGGCTTCTCTCAGCATCCTGACAATCTGCGCCTCAGTAAACCGGCTGCTGTCGATACAGAGATCATAAGCACCCATATCCAGCCATTTCTCGTCTGTAAAATACTCATAATAGCTGCGGCGTTCCTTATCCGTCTTCTTCACAAATGCGCGGGCATCACTCTCCGGAATCTCGATGCGTTCGGCCGCCACCTTGACCCGGTATTCAAACGGCGCATGGATAAATACCTTCAGACACTGCTCTCCCAGAATATGACCGGCACAGCGCCCGATGATGATGCAGTCCTCCTGATCTGCGATCGTCCGGATGATCTCACTCTCTGCTTGAAAGAGTACATCGTTCATCGGATAGAGCCTGTACTGCGGCGCCATCTGTGCAGGTTCATCCAGCGGATAGCGCCACCCGCTGGCACGCTTCTCATCAACCTTGACAAGCTCCTCATAAGGCAGTCCTTCCTTCTCGCTGGCGATCCTGATCAGATCCTTGTCATAGCAGTGAATTCCCAGTTCTTCCGACAGAGCCTTCCCAATCCTTCTTCCGTTACTTCCGTACATTCGGTTTATGGCGATGATTCTTTTTGACATAATAACAAACTCCTTTCTCATCCTGTGAAACCTGTTCCGCCTTGTTTCTATAATCCTATTATAGTCGTTTTATCACCTGAAAATCAAGTACGCAAGATACAGTCAATTATAGCAAATAATTATTCTCCTTATCTGCCACCTGCAACGCCGCAAGTGTATATGTTGCAAATCCCTCAGCTACAAGCGGTTCCTGCTTACACAGGGCGTCCGCTTCTTCGTAGCTCTGCGTCTTAAAGACCACCATACCTGCAACCCCCGGATAACCTTTGAACGGCCCGCATAATTCTATCTTCCCATCGGCATCCAGACTCTTCAGATTCTCTACATGCCTTGTGATCACCGCTTTCGTAACCTTGTTATATGTCTTTCCCTTCTTTATCATCATTACATTCTTCCGCTCTTTCTCTGAGCATGATCCGCGCTGATTCCGGCTCTACGACCTCGACATACTTCCCAAAAGACAGAAGATAATGAACAGTCCAGTTATTCAATTCATATTGAACGGCAACATAATAATTCCCATCCTCACCTATGTTAACCTGATCTTCTTGAAATTCATCGAATACCCTATGTGCAATTTCAGGAGAAAATTTAAGCTTCAGCACAGGAAGCTTGCATCTTTCTCTGCCTTCAGATACCATGGAATAATCCAAAGGCAATTCACGCTCAAATATCTCTGGCATAATCTGAAGCTTTTTTATTCTGGTGAGACGGAATGTTCTGATCTCTTCTTTAGATCTGCAATACCCAACAATATACCAGGCGTGCGATTTGAAGAGCAGCCGCAGAGGTTCTATGACTCTCTCCGATCTCTTCAATTCCGTGTTAAAATATTGAAACCTGATAACATGCTTATCGAGTATCGCGTATTGCAAGTCGGATATTTTTATTTTTTCTTTTTCATCACTTCCCCAATAAGAAAAATCAATATCAAGCCATTGGGAATCCCGTGCATTTCTGAAAACAGCGCTGATCTTACTCAATGCCATCTCCGCATTCGGATATTTCGCAGCCTGTAATATCTGCAAGCCCTGAAAAACACTCTGCTGTTCTTCTTTGGACAATAGAGACCTGTCAATCGTATACCCTTCTATCAGGGATATCCCTCCTCCGGTTCCCTTTGCCGATAATACCGGAATCCCTGCAATCGTCAGGATGTTGATATCCCGATAGATCGTTCTCGTCGATACATTAAAATAATCAGACAGTTCCCTGGCGGTAACATGTCCATGATTGATTATATAGAAAACCATCTGGACCAAGCGCTCTATCTGCATCTCTTCGCCTCTTGCTATAGACTATAACATATCCAATATGACATATAGCTGTCACATTAACTATAAATTCCTCGCTTCATCCACCAATATTCTTATTTTATCTCTGTTTCCTTTTGTAAGATAATTGGGATTAAGTCTTTTCTTCTCCGCTCTCAATAAAATCTTCCGGGGCATTCAGAATATCCCCCAATCCTTCTGCTTGTACAATCCCTGACTTGATTCCAATGCTGCTAACGGCACGATCTTCTCTTTCATACCAGCTTCCGGATATACCTGATGCATAGAATTATACACCTGTTTGGTATTTTGATAATAACCAGCCCATCTCTCGTAACAAATACAAAATAACACCCCGAACTTAACACTGCCTCTACAAAAACCTTCGAATATAAAAACCTTTCTTGTTCATCCACAAACACAACTGAAGCCATTAACATTTGAAGCCGAAGAATTGCTGCCTCCTCCCCTGACAGAACACCCCATCTCTTATCACGTATAATTTCCGTTCCCAGTCCAGTCCTGCCAGATAAATAATCGCCAATTATCTGAACTAAAGTTGTCTTACCTCTGGCACTGTTCCCTAAACTATTTCCACCTCCTGGAACTCCATTAAAAATCTATATATTCATGAATCACACGACCACTATTTTTAATACATATGTCAAAGGGCTCCTCAAATTCCATCTCATATCCAAGCCTGACTGTAAGATCTTGTCTTTTCCCTATCTCTAAGATCCATTTCGCACAATTATTCCCACAAGCAGATGCATTTACAATGAGATCAGGTTCTTTGTACATGATAATGAGAGCTTTTACACTGCCCGATAGCCTCTCCAGAGCAATGATACCAAGTACGGGACTGTTAATGGCATGGGCTGATTCTACCACTGAACTGTCTACATCCAAGACCATCTCTTTCACCAACTCATCCTCAAACCATTCATCTTCTTAATTATATTTAAAATAAGTATCCGGGCTAAATACATAATTCTCGTTCTCTATATCCTTAGTTCCCCTGTTAAAAATAATATTCAGCATAATCATCAATTCTTTTTGTTTTTTCTATTCTATCATACTTATATTTTTGCAACAACGATAATATCATACATTTGCTACCAATCGAATTTTTTCCGTTTTCGACAAGAATTTGTACCTTGTCTAATTTGCATTATGAGAAGTTCCGGGATGGGACGATGAAATGTATTGAAGATGAGATACCGTTTGAGGTGCCAGAGGGGTGGGCGTGGGCAAGAATGATTTCGATTTCTAATGACTTACCATATGGAACAGCAAGGAAATCAACCGGTTTTGGAAATGTGGCAGTAATTCGTATGGGAAATATTCAGGCAGGTGAAATAGACTATACTGATCTGGTTTATTCTTCAGATGAAGAGAACATTCGAAAATATTGGCTAAATAAGGATGACCTTCTTTTCAACCGAACCAATAGTGCCGAGTTGGTTGGAAAAACAGCAATTTATCGTGGAAATATTCCTGCAATCTATGCGAGTTATCTGATCCGAATACGAAGCTTCATCAATGCAGAATATTTGAATGCAGTAATGAATAGTGGATATGCAAAAGATTATTGTAACTCAATCAGAACAGACGGCGTAAACCAATCAAATATCAATGCCCAAAAATTAGGAAATTTTTTAGTTCCTATTCCCAGTAAGTTTGAACAAGAGAAAATTGCTACAAGAATTACCCAATTACTACCTGCGATATTAACGATTCAAATGAATAAACAAGCTGTCAATGAACTGGTTAACAAAACTAAATCTAAAATTCTCGATCTTGCTATCCGCGGACAACTTGTGCCACAAAATCCTGATGATGAACCGGCTTCCATTCTTTTGGAACGTATCCGATCAGAAAAAGAAAAACTTATCAAACAAGGTAAAATTAAGCGTGATAAGAAAGAATCTATTATCTTTAGAGATGATGATAACTCTTATTATCGAGATGACAAAAATGCGACAATAGATATCAGTGATGAACTTCCTTTTACCATTCCTAATTCTTGGTGTTGGGGAATACTTAAAGATATTGTAATCATTAATCCACGCAATAAATTAGCTGATGATACAGAAGTTTCTTTCATTCCAATGCCATTAATTGAAGATGGGTATAGCGGTAGGCATACTTCAGAAACACGAAAATGGGAAGAAGTTAAAATGGGTTTTACTCATTTTAAGGAAGGAGACATTGGCTTCGCTAAAATCACTCCATGTTTTGAAAACAAAAAATCAACTATTTTCAAAAATCTTTGTAATGGATATGGAGCAGGAACAACAGAACTCCACGTATTACGTCCATATAAGGATACTATTCTACCAGAATATTTATTAGCGTATGTAAAAACTAATCAATTTATAGAAAATGGAAAGCAAACTTTATCGGGTGCTGTAGGTCAACAACGAATTGGAAAAGCATATATTGAAAATACCTATTTCCCTATTCCACCTATAAAGGAACAACATCGTATCATCAAACAGCTTGAAGATTTATTCAGTTACTTAAATACAATGGCAGATGCTTTATTGTCTGTATAATGGAGCTGTAGTTCACTTAACTGCAAGATCTTTTCTTCCCTGAGTTTTTAATTTTATACAATAAAATATCATAATAAATACAATTGAAATAAGCGGCATAGTCTCTGTTTCGGAAACTATGCCACTCAATAAAACAATATTAATTTTTCTACCAAGTAACAATCTCGTCAATCAAAGCTTGCTGCTCTGTAGCTGTCCTTCTAAGATAGATTCTTGTGGTTTCAATACTTTCATGTCCCATCAAATCTGCTAATAAAGCGATATCATTATATTTTTCCAAAAAATTCTTTGCATACAGATGTCTGAATGAATGTGGATATATAACTTTTTTGTCCAACCCATATTTATCCGCATAATTCTTCAACTGCTGGGAGATTCCCCGAGTTGTAATTCTCTCTCCGAATTTATTTAGGAACAAATATCCAGATGTTCGTTCTTCGTTTTCCAACCATTTACACGTTTCTTCGCGTAGTTTTTTAGGAATATATAATCTTCGTAACTTACCGCCTTTGCTATAAAGATCAAAATATCCTATATTTACATGTTCCACTTTTATTTTGATTAATTCACTTACCCTGGCGCCAGTAGCTCCCAGATACCATACAACAAAGTACCATTGCATATTTTCGTCTTTCTTTAATTGCTTTTTAAGAAAATTATAATCGGCATTACTAACTACATTTTCTAAAAAGCTCTTTTGTTGAATTTTGACAGATGATAATCTTAAATTCTTTAACCCTTGAAAATCTAAATATTTATTCATTGCCTGGATTCTTAAATTTACCGTTTTAGGCTTAAAATATTCTAATAAATACCCCTTATATGCCAGAAGGTTCTCTTTTGTCAATGAATCATAATTTTGAGTATAATATTCTACTGTCCATAAATAAGCTGAAATAGTCCGATTGGACAAGTTTTCTTTTTTTAAATATTCTGCAAATGTCATCTTTTACCTCCAAAAATATGCGAAATTCCTTGTCAAAATGTAAGTTTCCTATTATAATTTTATCATTACATCAACACGGAAGGAGTATGATTTATGATTTTACCATCTGAACTTTTAGCATTGATTGAACAGGGCGAGACACATACTGTGGAATTTAAAAAGTCGACTGCGGATATTACCAAAGATACTTATGAGACTGTTTGTTCATTTTCTAACCGTGATGGTGGACATATCTTTCTTGGAGTAAAAGATAATGGAACAATTATCGGAATACAACCAGATTGTGTTGATCAAATGAAAAAAGATTTTGTAACTACTATCAACAATGGGAATAAAATGTATCCGCCCCTATATCTTATACCTATAGAGTACGAATGGGAGGCTAAGACTATTCTTTATATCCGCGTTCCGGTAAGCTCAAATGTATGTCGTTGCAGTGGACGCATTTATGACAGGAATCACGAAGCTGATATTGATATTACTAACAATGAAGGCTTAGTCTATCAACTTTATGCCAGAAAGCAGGATACTTATTACGTCAATAAAGTATTTCCTGTGTTTTCAGTCATGGATCTTCGTCATGATTTGATAGAACGTGCGCGTGAAATGACAAAAGTACGGATAGACATGCATCCTTGGCTCAATATGACTGACGAAGAAATGTTACGAAGTGCCGGACTAATCCTTACAGATATTACAAGTGGTAAGGAAGGTATTACATTAGCTTCTATTCTCTTGTTTGGTACTGATAATATGATATTATCAGTTTTATCACATCACAAAACTGATGCAATATTCCGTGTATATAATACAGACCGTTATGATGATCGTGATGTTATTATCACGAATTTGTTAGATAGCTATGATCGTTTGATGGGTTTTGGGAAACGTCATTTAAATGACTTATTTGCTATGGATGGAATCATAAGTGTGAGTGCAAGAGATAAGATTCTGCGTGAAATTATTTCAAATTTATTAGCTCACAGAGACTTTTCGAATGCTTATGTAGCCAAATTGGTTATAGAAAAAGAGCGTATTTTCACGGAAAACAGCAATCGCTCACATGGATATGGAAATTTGGATCTCGCTACCTTTGAACCATTTCCGAAAAATCCTTCTATTTCAAAAGTTTTCCGAGAAATAGGGCTTGCTGATGAACTTGGTTCTGGAATGAGAAACACCTATAAGTATACCCAACTATATTCGAATGCTGAACCAGAATTCAAAGAAGGGGATATTTTCCGCATTATTGTACCATTAAGTGAAGCGGCGACCTCTACTGTTGGACCAATAGAAAATTCGAATATACAAGCTAGTACGGAAGTCACTACGCAAGTTAGTACGGAAGTCACTACGCAAGTTAGTACGGAAGTCACTACGCAAGTTAATCCAGAAATCACTGCACAGATCAAATTATCCTCCGAAAAATTGGCAGAATTACTGGTATATTGTTCCACTCCAAAGAGTCGAAAGGAACTACAAACATTTTGTGGAATAAAAACCGCAGAATACTTTAGAAAAAATATTATAAATCCAATGATTAAAAATAAAATGATTAGACCTACTATTCCTGATAAGCCCAATAGTAGAAACCAGAAATATGTTAAAATATAGTCATTTCATTTTCTACTCAAAAGTTTTTTGAAAAAAGTTATTTTGACAGCCTTAAATATTCATATCTCTTATTATGAGAAGACAAGTGATAGTATTTTTTGTATAAATAAGGAGATACCATTTGAAATACCTAACACATGGGAATGGATGCGGCTTGAAAACTGTTGTATTAAAGAAATCCGTAGAGGGAAATCGCCTAAGTATGCTAATCATAGTTATACACTCGTTTTTGCTCAAAAGTGTAATACAAAACAGAGTGGTATTGATACAAGTCTAGCATTGTACCTCGATGAAAGCACTTTGAGCAAATATTCAGATGATGAATATTTGCAGGATGGCGATGTCGTAATTAATTCAACCGGCATAGGAACCCTTGGCCGTGTTGGATTTTACCGCTCGACAGATAACTGTAAAAATCTTCCAATAGTTCCCGATTCCCATGTTACAGTTATCCGAACTTACCTTGGCATTAAAAAATTTTACATGTACGTGTTCATGAAAGCAAATCAAGGTGAATTTGAGAAAAAGGGTGAGGGATCCACAAATCAAAAAGAGCTAAAATCTATCACACTAAGAGAAATGCTTATCCCAATACCGCCCTACCCCGAACAAAGACGAATTGTCGTAACAGTAACCGAAATATTCGCAATTATATCAGTAATAGAAAAGAGCCTTATTTGAGGCTCTTTTCTATTGGAAGTATAGCATCAAAAATTGTTTCTATGTATTGTGCAATAGCTGCTTGTTCCTGAAGTGGCGGAATGGGTACAATAAGAGATTTAACACTTTCAGATTTTAAATTTTTAACAGTTGATCCTACAGCAAGTGAATTTAGAGTATTGAACATAGTAGTTGAGCTCAGCAAATAGTAGAGAAACTCTTGCTGAAAAACACTTTCCGTATCACCAATGACAAGCCAACCGTCATGTATACAACCATTTGTTTGTAGAATATAAGGACGACCGAAGCTCATTGAATTTGTAAGAAGAAAATCTCCACATTTTACAAGTCTTGTTTTACTAAGGCCTTCCCGGCGTATTTTCTCTTTCGTTGAGAATATATATTTGCCACCCTGTTTTGTATCGCTGATTTTTATCCAATTCAAGCCATTCTCATCATCTGTCAAATAGTCTTCTATCGGTCTTGGAGAACCACCCCTAGCCACGGAACAAATATTACCAAGTCGTTCATATGCCCAACCGACAGGCAATTTAAAAGGAAGTTCACTGTCAATACAATGCACTTCATTTTTTATCTTCTCATAATAAGAGTTATCATCACCTCGGAAGATAATGGATTCCTTCTTATCACGCTTGATTTTGCCTTGCTTAATAAGTTCTTCTTTCTCGACTCTTATGCGTTCAAGGAGAACAGAAGTTGGCTCGTCATTTAGGTTCTGAGGAACAAGTTTACCTCTGATTGCAAGGTCGAGGATTTTTGATTTGGTCTGTTTGATGAGGTCTTGCAAGGTGGTTTTGTTAGATTCGATAGTATCAACGAAAGATAAAAGTTCGTTGAGTTTTTCTACTATGCGGTATTGTTCGGATAATGAAGGTAAAGGCATGGGGATTGAATGAAGTTGATTAGAAGATAATCCTTGAATACCGATACCTTTTCCATTAATCATTCCACATAGCTTATAATAATAAAAAATAGGTGTTAGTCAATAAATATGTTGGTCTAATCTCATTACAGTATTACCAGACGATAATTGCGTACATCATAGACACCATGCCAATAGCAACTGTTTCCAATATTGCACAATGAAAGAAACAGAGAAGTTGCTAAACCTCCTGCACACCGGAAAGCTATCGAAAATAGTGCATTGTAACGATTGAGATATTTTGTTGCCACTCCGCGGTAATGGTTGTATGTTTCCTTAATATAGGAATGCATGCTGTTCACTGTATTCAGATTAAACAGCTTCTTATTTTCTTCATGGTTTACATCCATAACCGTACAACCCGTCGCTGCCCCCAGACTGTTATAGCTTCGAAGTCCATCTGTAAGTATTAGAGTCTCCTCGCAGATATGTGTGCCAAATATTTCATACAATTCCTTGCCAGATGGCTTTGCGCGGTTTACGGTCTCTGCTATTGCCTTGCCATCACGCTGGATACCTGTGCAGATTGCGATATATTCATTTGAAATTCCTCGTTTTGCTGCTGTAGCTCCATGCTTACGGGCAGTACGGTTCGCTTCCGTTGGAACGGTCTTTCCTTTATAGCAGTCAAGGACAAATGTTTCATCCAGTTCAGCGATACCAGAAAGAAGAACAGGCTCTTTTTCAAGCATGTCCTGAAGTGCCATAAGAACTTTATGCCTCATATTAAATGCTGTTTGATGAGAAAATCCGAACTTTTCAGCAGAGAAGTCCAGAGATGCACCAACCAGTGTGTCATGAATGAAATCGGCCCAAATGGATCGGCTAAAATGCGAATTGGCCGTCAGTGTACCGGTTGAGTATAGGTAGGTCTTTCCGCATTCATGACAATAGAAACGCTGTTTCCCATTTGCATGACCATACTTGATAACTTTTGAACTCTGACAGTACGGGCATTGGGGTCTGTCAGCTAGGCTTTGATTAACGGAAACGATCCCCATTACAAAGTTAATGATGCGTTCCAAGTCCGAGTTACATAGGTTTTTAATGCAATCAAACAGCGTATTGATTTTATCTTTCATATGATTATCACCTCAAAATTCATTAGATAATCATATGATACTACTTTGGGTGTCCCAAAATCTGGACACTCAGCAAGACCAACATATTTTTTGACTAACACCAAAAAATATGATAATATAATTCTACACTGATATTAGTGAATGGTCTCAATTTGTGAATATGATTTTGAATTCTAATATCATAATCATAGTTCCAAATTGCTGCTCGACCTATATCACCACCTTCACATACCAATAAATCACCTTTATTAACAGTACATTTTTCAATTTCTGTGTCGGAGAAATACATTCCTTTAATTGAATCTAACTCAAAATGATTCCAATAAAGATTTGATGTTGTGATGTATGATAATAAAGTGCCAGTAGAATTGTTTTTATTTAGAGCTTTACCTGTATTATGATTAAACAAAACTCCTAACCTACACCACTCCCACCCCTCCGGCACCTCAAACGGTATCTCATCTTCAATACATTTCATCGTCCCATCCCGGAACTTCTCATAATGCAAATTATCTTCTCCCCGAAAGATAATCGTATCATTCTTCACATCCTTCGGCTTTAACTTCCCTTCTTTCAACATCTGCTGTTTTTCTTCCCTGATTCTCTCCAACAAGACAGAAGCCGGTTCATCATTCGGATCTTGAGGTACCAATTTCCCGCGAATAGCAAGATCCAATATCTTCTGCCGCAATGCTTTTGTATCCATTATTCATCTACCTCACCAATTAATTTTTCTAACTCGGCAACTGCATTCGCTATATTAGCTGATTTTTCCTTAATTTGTTCCAGTAATTCAGCCAATGTAAAATCTTCTCCCTCTGCATCGCTCTTAATCCACGTAATATCCAGGCTTGTCTTATCGCGGGCAAGGATCTCCTCATATGTGAATCTACGCCATCTGCCGTTAGGATTTTCTTCACTGTAAGTCTCTTTACGCGCTGATAGATCTGCGCCCTTATAACACTCCACAAATTCATCAAAATGGCTGATTTTCAATGGATTTGTTTTTCCAAAGGAAGGCATCTCTGAACGAAGATCATAGATCCACACTTCCCTTGTATTCCCCTGATCTGTTTCTCCACGAGTAAAAAACAATACATTTGTCTTCACACCCTGTGCGTAAAATATCCCCGTAGGCAGTCGCAGAATTGTATGAAGATTACATTTTTCCATGAGGTCACGGCGGATTCTCTCCCCGTCTCCATCTGCAAAAAGAACATTATCCGGCAATACCACTGCCGCCCTGGATTTCCCATTTCTCTTTAAACTTCGGTAGATATGCTGTAAAAAATTCAACTGCTTATTACTTGTCTGATATGTAAAATCACTACGCGTTGCTCGTTCTCCGCCTTTTTTTGTACCAAACGGCGGATTAGTAAGAACCACATCAAAATCTTTCATTACCGTTCCTTGGTTTGACAGGGTATCGCACAAATGAATTTTCCCTTCAATATCGTGCAACATTGCATTCATAAGCGCCAGTCTATGCGTTTCATGAACCAGTTCACCGCCAGTAAATGCTTCATATTTCTGAAATCTCGCCGTCTCTTCATCCAAAGAAAACAACTCATCGGTATTCTTTTTAATATAGTTATCTGCCGCAATCATGAAACCAAATGTTCCACAGGCCGGATCATTACATCGTTCTCCTGGCTGCGGTGCAATCAACTTTGTCATAACATCAATCAAAACACGCGGAGTAAAATACTGGCCTGCTCCAGATTTCTTTTCGCTGGCGTTCTTCTCCAAAAGCCCTTCATAGAGATTGCCAAGCCCTTCTTCTTTTGCGCTATACCAGTCGAGACTGTCAATATTTGTTATTATTTTCTTCAAATTAGCTGGTTCTTCAATATTACTTTTAGCCCCGCTGTATATTTCCTGAATACGCCCTGTACAGTTATCCCCTAATTCGCGCAGGAGTTCTTCATAGAACCTCTTTAGTTCCATTCCTTCTTTTTTCTTTAATTCATCCCAACGATATTTTTCAGGAATATTCTTCTCTGATTCCGTCTCCTTTGCCATTTTCAAGAATAAAATATACGTAAGCTCTGTTACATATTGATGATAGGTAATCCCATCATCCCTGAGTACATTACACATATTCCAAAGTTTAGCTACAATTTCATTGTTTGTCATTGTATCTCAAATCCTCCCTATTATCATGCTGTATACATATAGGTGTTAATTTCATCAATAATGCTGTCTAACTTGTTCCCAAATGCCTTATTGACAGCATTATATCCACCTTTATTCCTGAATGCCTCCGCATCGAATGATTCTCTGCTAAGCACCGTTTCTTTCTTTAGATATGACTCTATTCTTTCAAGCCAGTTCAATTGCAGCTTACCCAGTTCAGGGTGAGACTCTTTTAATCTCTCAATCGCACCATGTATTCTGTCATCTTTACTAATTAGAACATCTCCTGCACTTCTCTGTCTGATAAAGCTGATAATGTCAGCCGCAATATCTTCATTTGTCATCTCTTTCCAGGCAGTTTGAAGCATTGTTTCTCTAAAATTATTATTTCCTAATCAATGTTAACAACTTAGTAGTGGCATGATATCACAATAGGATTAAGCTATTAAACCAATAATAGCAGATGATAGAAATGATTAAAATACACTGAAAAAAGGGCAGACTTTCCCCTTGGTTGCTATCAGCTGTTTTTTTAGATATGGCGTTTGTATTGTAGAATATAAAGAAACTGGCACCACCACCTTTCTTAAATGGTATTAGTGTGTAGTCTTGTTATTGTAATGATGTTTGACTTTTCTTGGAGTTGTACGTAGATTTGATTCCCCGCTGCCCTTTTTGTCACGCACCCGGTGAGATACGGCAAAATCAAATATACAGCGGATGATGCCATACTTTTCTGTGTCTGTATCAGTATCCATATATTCTCCTATATGACGGCTCAGGTATCCGACAAGCTCATTCATGTTTGTCATATATTTGTTCTGATTCCCTTTCTGGTTTATGGTGCTGTCAACAATGCCGTCCGTCTCCCGCTTTATGGCAAGAGCCAGGTTTGCAAGCAATACCGATATCCAGAATTCCTGGAGAACGGAGTTCTCGGAATAGCCCCGGAAATTAGTGAGCCCGATCTTTTCTTTGACAAGCTTATAATTCTCCTCCACCGGCCATCTAAGGAAGTAACACTGGCGGAACAGTTCTTTGGCAAGGTCAAAATCATTTGTGATCAGCGTTTCCACCGTCCCACTTGGGAGGTAAAATTTAAGGATGCGTACTTTCCTGCCATCAAGGAAAAAGATATAGTCACTGATTCCATTTCGATCCGCCGGTACAGGGAGTGCATCAATATCCGTGTTAAATTTAGTCCTTAACCGGAAGAGATATCCGGCATGTAAGGTGTCTTCGATAAAAGAAAATAAATTTTTTGAAGCATATCCCCTATCGAAGACAAATATGGTGTATAATAGATTCGTCCGTGCTTTGCTTTTTATATTTTGCATATGCCTTATGGCAAGGGTACGTTCACCGACGCTCATGGGTTCGAGCTGTGCATCAAGGATGCGGTGATTCAGTACATCAAAAGCAACACTGGCAATGGCAGTGGGAGAGTTTTGGCCTCTCCCTATGCTGCCGTATTTATCAAGAAGAGTCTTACGGTTAGGAAGAGGTATTTTAGAGCCGTCAACAGCAATGATCTGCCGTCCCCATACACCCATGAAACGTGAATGGAAATCCAGGGAATCCCTGCTGCAAAGGAAGTCAAGTACACGTTCGAAGCATTCTTTGAAAATAGAGTGATCAATGCCGGAACGGGCCTTGCTGAAAGCCTGTTGGGAACATTTCACAGTATCAGAGATTGGAATTCCTGATATATGCCGCAATTCGGTAAAGAATTCATCCAGTGATGAAGAAATAGTTTTCTTGGAATTTCTTAATAACAGTTTGATCAATGTCCAATAGGGAAGTTTCCCGCAATTGCGTGTAAAAGCCCCTTTTCTGTTTCTGGCCCGTTCAAGGACATGTGGATCAAGTAATGTGTTACAGATAATATCGACTAAGATTTGAATTAAATTCATACGATGCAGCCCCCTTAAAAAAGTAATATAAACAAGGGCTGCGCCGCATTTTTTGGAGCTTATGTCAATAGTAAATATGCTGGTTTTTATGGGCGAATTTTGTGCAATATTTTAATCGTATTAGTGGTTATAAATAAAGAAAGGCACAGGGAATCCCGTGCCAATTAAAAGAAACACTATATGTTGTAGTTGCTTGAGTTAGGTTGTTAACATTGATTTCCTAATATCTGTTTCAATTCTTTTAAGGACTGGCGCGTCAGATCTTTCGGTCTCGTAGCCACAATATTCAGCGCTGCAATTTCATTCAAATGCGTATCTATAAAATCTCGAAATTCCTTCAGATAATCCTCAGGCTTCACAGAATTTCCATATCCCCGCTCATGACTGATAATTTTATCCTCTGCATCACTGATATATTTCATTCTTCCTTTGGACACGCCATGTACATATGAAAAGGCCTCTTTACATCTTTTAACTGTCTCCACCGCCTGATCGACCGGCATCTTACGAAGATTTTCAACAAATACTTCCGGTGATTGTCCGTCTGCCAACATTTGAAAATGTTCCCTAAATTCGTCTGTCATTTTATTCTTATTCCTAAGAATTTTAACAACAATCCTATCAATCTGTCTCTTACGTTTCTTATCACTTTCCAAACTGTCTATACCATTAATCAGATCCTCAAACGTTGTTTTAGGATCTGCTACAATCGGCTTCATAGAAGACAATGGCTCTATCGCATTATATATACCCACCGCATCGTAAATCTCAAAATGTGTTTTCTCAATCTCCGGACACAGTCTCGTTGCCCTTCCCAACATCTGTTCAAACAAAATCCGGGAACGGATTCTACGCATGAACACCAGATTTACAATTCTTTCCACATCAATCCCTGTCGTGAGCAAATCTACCGTCACAACAATACTTGGAAAATCTTCATTCTTAAACCTACGGATTGCTTCTTTGATCTTTTCAGAATTCCCATTTTCAATAGAACCTGTAATCTTCATTACCGCTTCTTCACTGATTCCCTGTTCTGTATAATAATCTTTTAAAATCCTGGCAATCATATCAGCATGTGCGTCATCAACCGCAAAAATAAGTGTTTTCCCCTTCTCATTCGGATCAATATCTTTCGCTATTTCCTGAAGCACAGTTTCATTAAAACTTTTATTCACAACACGCCTGTTAAAATCTTCTATTTCAAACTTCAAATCATCTTCTAATTCTCCACTTTCGATTACTGTATCCGGATCCGTTTCAGGATCGTACATAAACGCCGTACTTCCAGCCTCAAAAATAATCCCTTCTTCACTCAATTGTGTCCTGATAAAATGCGGTGCGTCATGATCTACCAAATAACCTTCTATAACAGCAGTCGTATAATCATAAGTATAGACCGGTTTTCCAAAAATCTCCGTCGTATGCAACGCCGGTGTTGCTGTGAGCGCAATCTTTACCGCATCAAAATAATCAATAACTGCTCTGTATTTGCTTCGAAATTCATCTTGATTACGATAAAGAACCTCATCCTCTCCCATGTCCTTATCCAGTATATATCCCCTATGAGCCTCGTCCACGATGATCAAATCATAATCTGAGACTCCCAATCTACTGTCTGAATCATTATACATAATTCTCTTAACCAGACTTTGCACCGTAGCTATATGAACCCTCGTATCTTTCTCAAAATTCTTTTCTTTCAGGTCTTTTATATCATATAGCTTGTCAAGTGACATCAAACCTTCCAAACGAACGTCTTTGAACGTATCCATAGTTTGATTGCCAAGAGTATTCCGATCCACCAGATATAATATCCTCTTAAACCTTTTTGCAGTCAAAAAACGATATATCATCCCCAATACTGTTCGTGTCTTTCCTGTTCCCGTTGCCATTGCCAGAAGTATTCTGTCTTTATGTTCTGCAATTGCTTCTTCTGCTGCTTTAATCGCCTCTATCTGATAATCACGTAATCCCAATCCATTCGGATCCTGTAAGATCTCATATCCGGTTGCTGCGAGCTGCTTATCCGCTTCGGTGATATCCTTTTCCAAATCCTGTTCCAATCCTTCGGGACTTGGCCATCCCGACAATGCTTTTGCTGAATGAAACTGCTCTCTGACATCAAGAAACCATATCCCCGACATTTCTTCATATTGCTTGATATATCCTCTGCCGTTCGTCGCAAAAAGAAAAGGAACTTTGTATTGACCATATGATTTAAGAACATAATTCCTATGTTCTTCCTTAATTCTTCGAGCGTATTCCTTGCACTGCCCATCCAGTACCGCCAGGCATTCTGTGTATTGCTCTGGCTTTTGCCGGACTCATTGTCTCCAGCCTTCCCGTGGGCAGGATCATTGATATCTTCGATATGCCTACTATGTTCTATCTGTTCGGTTCAAAATTTCTGATCATATCGTTCTCCAATCGATTCCATGATTATATCAATGCATGGAAATTATGTCTGCCAGGAACGAAATTATCAGCAAAGGAAATACAAGCATCCCTGCAAGCCGTCAAATACGCCGGTGCGTTATCACTGACCATTGGGGCCCTCTTCGCATTGATCGGATTATTCTCTCTGCTAAACTATCTAAAGACCTTACTTCGATCGGACCCGGCCTTGCGCAGATTACATTATCTTTATTCTATACAGCCGTCATAGAGACCATCTATGTGATCCTGCTGTTCCGGATCAAACGAGGAATTGATTCAAGATCTGTAAGTTAAATACAAAATGCAGCGTAAAGAGGAACTGTCTTTTTTCCGTCCTCAAAACCAAAATTTTTCCCGGAAAGCTTGATGGCATAGTCAGGCCTGTAGGTATCCATATAAACCTTCAGGCTCTTGGCTCTGGTGTTATCTGCTGACTTAACCTCAATAGGTATCAGTTTTCCGCCTCGCTGAATCACAAAGTCTATCTCAGCCCCTCGTTCAGACATCCAGTAATAGGTACTGTACCCGTTTATTACAAGCTGCACATTCACATAATTCTCTGTCATTCCGCCCTTAAAATCATTGATATCCTCCACCATATAGAGAATGTCATTTGCTACCAGATCCTTCTTGGCAAGAAGCAGTCCCATGTCCGACACATAGATCTTGAATGTATCGATATCGCGGTAATTTTCAAGCGGTTTTTTAATTTGTTCCACCTTATAGACCTGGGATGCAATCCCGGACAGACAGAGCCATTCAATAGCATTTTCAAATTCTGAAGCGCGCCCCCCTTTTTTTATCAGCTTATACTGGAAACGGGTATTCTTTTTGGATAGCTGGACGGTAATATTGTCATAGGCAAGACGCGTCTTTTTAATTTCATTCAGGTTATTGTATTTGCTCATGTCATTGAGATAACTCGCAAGAATTGTATCCTGGGCATGGCGGATCAGGATATAATCTTTTGTCTCTGCAAACAGCTTCACACACTCCGGCATACCGCCTACTATCAAATACTGACGGTAGAGCCGCATAGCCGCGTCATGGAGAGCCCCGGGCAGCGGTGTATCTGCAGCAAAGCTTTTTTTGATCTGCTCCACAAGCTCCCGCTCTCCCATGGCAAGCATAAACTCCTCCATATCCATGGGATACAGAGTTTTCATATCCACCTTGCCCACTGGAAAGGAGAACTTCGCCCTGTTTACTGCCACCCCCAGCAGACTGCCCGCCACAATAATATGATAACCCGGAGCATCCTCACAGAAGTATTTCAGAGAAGTCAGAGCTCTCTCACAGAGCTGCACCTCGTCAAATACAATCAGTGTCTTGTCTCTGACAATAGTCTGACCCGCAATATGGGACAAAATCGGGATCAGATAATCAGGGCTGATATTTTCCTCGAAGGTTTCATTTAATCTGGGATTTGTTTCAAAGTTAAAATACGCTACATTTTCATAATGGATGCGTCCGAATTCTAAGATGGAATATGTCTTACCGACCTGTCTTGCCCCCTGCAGAATCAGAGGTTTCCGGTGTCTGCTGTCCTTCCATTCTTCCAGAAAACTCATAACTTTTCTATACATAAACCTGTCCCCCTTAAAGATATTGGTTTTAGTATAGCGGATATTCCCGTAAATATCAATAAATTTTTATCTATTTTTAACGTATATTTACATGAACTTTTTATAAATTTCTACACCTTTCAACACAGAAAAGCTCTGACCACTCACTACTTATCCCCGGATACTCCCCTCCTTCTCATTGAATTCCCAGATATCACCATGCCACCAACGCAATACCTTTCCCCAAAGGACAGATAATTTATCAATGTTTCCAGAACTGTTATTAATTTGCATTACACGACCTCCCTAAATGGAAAGAAACACCATTACAACATCTTTTCCTAATATGTCCCATTCCAAATAGCCTGATAATCTGCCCTGGAATTATACTCTTTCCCCTGTACATAAGAACTCGCGTAACCTGGCGCCTGCTTTGCCACATAACTCGCGAAAGTCGTCTCCCACGGCCACATTAACTCCTGGAATCTGTCTGCTGCTGCATCCTCCAGCGCCAGCCTTGTATTCTCCAACTTCTTATCTATCTTCTTTTCCACTGCATCTCTCAAAACCTTTATTTGATCTTCCGATAACCCCAATCCTGATTTGTATACATATGAAAGCTCTGTCTTTAGATTATCTGGAGTATTGGCAATTCCGACACTTTCTTAAGGTGTTCATAATTCTCTTTAAGTTCTCCTTCCCATTTCACACCTTAAGAAGATGTGGTACTGCCACCTCCATGGCATCGAACTGTTATTAAAAGAAACACCCGACTTTATCGTTGCAACATCTTTATGCGGTGTTCCTCCTTAATATTTCATTTGTTCTATAAGAACAGAAGCTCAATTTGAAAAGCTTTGTCTCTACTTAAATATGCAATCGTACCATCATATTTATTCAAAATTCGTTCCACATTTTTTAATCCGTATCCATGTCTCATTTTATCCTTTTTCACAGATATTGGCCTTCCCTTATACAATAAATGCAATCTGCGAAAAAATATCAGACTACGATTTCCCCTAAATTTATACCATTCCCGACAATACTTGCATATAGAATTATCCAATCTAGCCTTAATACCCATTACAGATTCCCCCTGTACAAACTAATTATCCATCAGAACCCGTCGATTCCATCCACCTTACACTTATAAAAATACCATAAATTAATTTTTTTCATCCTATTGTCCTTAAAAACTCATTTTTGACTGTGAAAAATTCTAAATCCGCACTTTCATTCCGCAAGAATATAATATTTCCCCCATTTACATTATGAAACGCACCTTTATCATCTTTTATTTTTCTGCCAGCATGACCTTACAGCGCTTTTTATAACATGCAATTCCATATTTCAGGATATTCTCTACCCCATCATCTTCAAGGTCATCTTCATACTTTGTATATTCGATCTGTCTTAATGCCGCCTTGCATGCCTCATCCAGATCTCCGTCATGAGCATATTTTACTTCTATGATGATCCCCATATCCCCGGTATCCGGTTCTGCAAGGATATCCGCATATCCCTCTCCCATCTCCCGGTTGGAAGAAATCCCCCACCGGGTTTTCACGCCTAAGATTCCAAGCAGAACACCATGATAGAAGTTCTCTTTCATCTCTGTTCTTGCGGCCGTATCCCGGATACTGATGGTCTTCCTTAAATATTCCGTAAATATCTTTTCTACATTTTCCGCGTCTTTATTCCGCAAAGCGTCACAGAAGCGGTTCAGCATGTCCCCGTCTTCCCGGACATTCTCCTTAAAGAATTCCATGATCTGCGTCTCAAAAATATCCCGGATCGCCAGATTAGGAATCGCCAGTTTCATCCGTCTCCCCTCAGCCTTCCCGCGCTGGGTCAGATACCCGGTGGTAAAAAGAAGGCTCCAGATATTGTCAATGGACTGATAAACTTCCGCATACGTAAGTTCCTGGTGGATTTCCTTTGTAATGACTTCCCCTGCCACCAGACGCTCAATCTCCCGTTTCGTCGTAATATTTGCCGATTCTTGAATGAACCGTTTCACCGCGTCATTGCTGCTGGTATTGAGCCAATAATTTTCCGGCTGCACATGAGGCTCGCTTCTGATCCTGTCACAATGGTTCAGCACATCCCACGGGCAATACACTTCTACATTCCCAAACTGATAACCGTCATACCATCTTTTTACTGCCTCATAATGATCCAATACATCATAATACTCCAGAAGGCCTTTCACTTCCTTGTCAGTAAAACCGAAGTATTCATCAAAACGCTCATCCGCAATCGTCAATACCTTCAGGTTGTTAAGCCCGGTAAAGATACTCTCCTTTGAAATTCTGAGACACCCGGTCAATACCGCTAATTTCAGACTGCTATTCGTCTTCAATACTTCACCAAGCAAGCTTCGGATCAAAGAGATCATCTGGTCGTAGTATCCGTTCGCATGAGCTTTTGCCAGCGGGACATCATATTCGTCTATCAGCACAATCACTTTTGTACCATAATGTTTTTCCAACATCCCCGATAACTTCCTTAAACTGCTGCCAAACATACCTTCATTCATATTTTTATCCAAAAGATCTCTGTACGCTGCTTTATCATGCTCATTCAGCTTTCCACTTTCTAAAAGGAAATAGAACTTTGCCGCCGCTTCAATGATAATCTGGACTGCCATTTGATAAGCGATCTCATAGGATCTTGCGTCAATCCCTTTCAGGGAAACGGAAATAACCGGATATTTCCCCATATACTCCTCACGGAGCGCCGTTTCCTTTGAAATATCCAGCCCGTCAAAAATATGCTTATCCCCATTCAGCGAGAAAAAGTGTTCCAGCATACTCATATTCAGCGTTTTTCCAAATCTTCTGGGGCGGGTAAACAGATTTACCTCTCCCCAGTTGTTAAGAAGTTCCCTGATCAGCCCAGTTTTATCAATATAGTAAAAATTATCGGAACGAAGTTTTTCAAAATTTTCAATTCCTATCGGAAGTTTCTTCTTCCTCATCTCCATCTCTTCACACACTCCTTCCGTCATTTTCAAGCTGTTTTCTGCCTCAGATTCTATTCCTATACATTATAACAACTAAGCAGCAGCTTTTCCATAGAAATCTTCCGATTCCCACAGGTCTGCAGGGGGTCTAGTACAGTATTGCATTAATTCAAATCCTTCGTCTCCGCCTCCCGCACGGACAGGAACGCAAACACCAGAGAGACAACCGTCAATATAACCGGAATCACAGCGTTGTCTCTGAAGGTCAGATCTCCCATATTGGCCTGCGTAAGCAGGATCAGCAGGAAGGATGCGACGATCGTCGCCTTTGACGATTTCATCGCCATGCCGATAAACAGTGCGATAAAGCCCATGGTAACGGTAACAATGGATCTGACAAGAAGCTGAACATAGAACCCCGGTTCTGCCATATTATAATCCAGCGGAAAGGAAGATACCATGAACTGCGATCCAAGCAGCACGCATCCATAGATCAGAAGCTTTGTAGCGACCAGCGCTGTGAAATTAAATATCCATACGGCCAACATCTGGGAAACCAGTATCTTATGCCGTTTGATCGGATACAGGAACATCAGGTTCATAGTCTTGTTATTATAAGAGCTGACGATGAAGCCTGAGAGCATCACGCCGGTGAACACCAGAAATGCCATACTCGTAAATAATTCGATCGAGGACGAGATCATATCATTCCCCGGCGCAGCGTCCGGAATACCGCTGTCTGGACTATCGGCGATACCCAGATAACAGAGGGCAAATAAGAACAGACAGAGAACCGCCGCCAGAATGACAACATTTCTGATATATTTCGCAATACTATTTTTCTTCCATTCAAGTTTAATCAATTTCAGCATCATTTATTTCGCCTCCCCAGTCATTTTCAGGAAATAATCTTCCAATGTCTCTGTTTTTTTACCGATTGCTACAACCTCCACATCGTTCAAGGCGAGCGCCTTCGATAGCTGACCGCTGGAAACGGACCGATCGTATATGCGGAATCTGCCGCTGTCGATGATCTTGAAGTTCGCAATCCCTAACTTCTCCGTCAGCACATAAGCGGCCTTCCTCTCATCTAAGACAGCAAGTTCCATATAGTTCAGGTTGATTTCTTCGATATCTCTCATCCGCACTTCTCTCATCATCCGGCCATGGTCAATGATACCTACCATGTCTGCGATGCTCTCGATCTCCGAGAGTATATGACTTGAGATCATGATCGTAATTCCGTATTCCGAACACAGGGTCTTAAGCAATTCCCGGATCTGCTTCATTCCGGCAGGGTCAAGGCCGTTGGTGGGTTCGTCTAAGATAAGAATCTCTGGCTTGCATATCACAGCCCGCGCAATTCCCAGCCGTTCCTTCATTCCCAGCGAATAGCTTTTCACAGGTTGGTCCGCGGCAGCGTCAAGCCCCAACATCTGCAGGGCATCCTTCACACTGCTCACATTGTAGTAGCCCATATACTCACAATGAAGCGTAAGATTCTCACGCCCTGTCATGTGGTCATAGAAGACCGGGAATTCAATGATGCTGCCCATACGTTTTAAGATCTCATAGGAATGAGGCGTAAGCATCTCGCCAAAGATCTCAATGCTCCCCCTGTCAGGCTTCCATAGATTGGTAATCATCTTCATTACTGTCGTCTTCCCTGCGCCGTTTGGGCCAAGGAATCCGTAGATCTCACCTTTGGAAATATGGATATCAACATCCGACACAAGTTCTTTATTTCTGATTTTCTTTGTAAGTTGGCTGGTTTGTAAAATGTATGGCATATTCTTGCCTCCTTTCTACTTACCATTATAGGGAGACAGATTTTCAAAACTCTTGAATAAATCTTACGATTTTCTTTCGTTTACAACTTAATAGAATATTTTTTCAATATGACGGTAAATACGGTCCTGATATGCGGCTGGCTTTCCAGTGTAATATCCCCGCCCATCTGCATCGCAAGATTCTTGGCGATCGTAAGCCCAAGGCCATTTCCCTGCATCTGGCTGTTGCGCGAGTCTTCCATTGTGAACAGCCGTTCAAACACCGTATCCGCATATTCAGGGCTGATCCCGTGTCCTCTGTCTGTAATATCAATATATACCTTCGTTCTGTCGGTTCTCAGGCTTACCCCCAGATACTTCCCGTCAGCGCCGTATCGGACTGCATTGGAGATCAGGTTGAACATAATCCTCTGCAATGCTTCCCTGTCGGCGCCGGCGTAGATCGTCTGCTCCGGAATGTCAATATCCACCGTAAATTCTCTCTGTGAAAGCAACTCGTAGAAGTCCAGGATATTTTCACGGCAGGCTTCGTTGATATTAACGCGGGACAGTTCCATATTCATATCTCCGGCTTCTAATTTGGCAAGTGTGAAGAATTGGCCGATCAGCTCCATAACCCGCTGCGCCTTCGCTTCCACCTTGAGCAGCATCTCCTGTGCCGGATCTCCGTTCAGCCGGATGATCTCAAGATAACCCAGTATGACTGTCATGGGCGTCTTGATATCATGCGAGACATTGGACAGCATCTTCTTAGAAGCAATCTGGGAGCGTCTGTAATCTGCCTTCGCCTTCCGGCGGCTCTCTAACAGCCTGTTGATCTGCGCCGCCAATCCCTGCAGGACCCGGTCATCGGTGAAAACCATGATTTCTTCATCACTGTTGGTATCTAATATACATTCTAATTTCTTACTGATCTCCTTAAGCTTCGCCTGTATTCCCGTCCGGAAGCAGAACCTCTGGTAGATCACAATCAGAACTAGCAGAACAATACACAGGGACAAAAGGAATATGACCGTATCCGCCCTCATAGCACGTCTCCTAACTTATAGCCGATCCCCCACACCGTAATAACATATCTAGGTTCTCTTGGATTATCCTCGATCTTGTTGCGAAGACGGCTAATATGTACATTGACTGCATTCTCATCCCCCATATAAGCATCGTTCCAGATCAGGGAATAAATCTGCGCTTTGGTATATACTTTCTTCGGGTTCTGAAGCAGGAGCTTTAGTATGTCAAATTCTTTGGCTGTCAGCTCAATACCGGTCCCTGCTTTCCTGACCGTATGTGTGGTCAGATCCATAACCAGGGAACCTGCCGCAAGCTGTTCCGGCTCCTTACGGGTCCCGGCATACTCTGTGCTCCGCCGGATATTCGCCTTGATCCTTGCCAGTACCTCGGTGACAGAGAAGGGCTTTGTAATATAATCATCCGCCCCAAGACCTAATCCCAGAGTCTTATCCGAGTCCGTATCCTTCGCGGATATGATGATGATCGGCACGGTACTGGCCTGACGGATGTATTTCATAACGTCCATTCCGCCGACTTTCGGCAGCATCAGATCCAACAGGACGATATCATAGCTGCCGCTGTCAAATCGAACCCTGGCCGCTTCCCCGTCTCCTGCACATACCACCTCATAATTCTCAACGCTAAGATAATCTCTCAGCATCCTGCTGATCTCTATATCATCCTCAACCAATAAAATTCTCATAGCTGTCTCACCGTTCTTCCTTCCCTTCATTTTCTTTCCAGTTTATTATGGTCTACATAGCCCCTTAAGTCAACACTGCCCGCGGGAAATGCCGGAAAACTGCCGGGAAATGCCCGATATTTTCATATTTTTTCGTCAAAATATGTCTTGCATCCACAATCTATATTTTATATAATATACAAAGTTTTCTATTGAATCAGTACGAATACTAGGAGGTACAGGCATGGAAAGAGATATGATAATAGGAAAACCTTCAAAGATTATTCTGAATTTTACGATCCCTATTTTTATCGGAAATGTATTCCAGCAGTTCTACAGCATGGCGGATACGGTCATCGTCGGCAAATTCGTCGGCAACTCGGCGCTGGCCGCCGTGGGAGCCTGCGGCACGCTGACATTTCTGATCCTGGGATTCTTAATGGGGATGACAGCCGGATTCACAGTCGTTACCGCGCAGCATTACGGGGCGGGCAATCACCGGGCAATGCGTAAGTCTGTTGCATCTGCCGCGATCCTGTCCGGTATCGTGTCCATTGTGCTCACTGTGACAAGCATGGTCTTGATGCGAAGTGTCCTGCATTGGATGAATACACCGGCTGATATGTTCGATCAGGCGTATTCCTACATAATGATCATCTGTGCCGGAATCGTGGCTCAGGTAATGTATAACCTGCTGGCAAGTATCCTACGTGCGGTCGGGGACAGCAAACGGCCGCTGTATTTCCTGATCCTGGCGGCGCTCCTGAATATCCTGCTCGACCTGGTATTCATCATCGTATTCCATATGGGTGCGGCAGGAGCCGCTTACGCGACCGTGATCTCCCAGGGGATCTCCGGTCTCGCCTGTCTCTTCTATATTATAAAGAGCGTTCCCTTGCTCCATCTTCATAAGGACGACTGGAAGATGGACTGGAACCTTGCCCTATGGCAGATGAAGATCGGATTCCCCATGGCATTCCAGTATTCTATCACTGCGATCGGAACAATCGTGGTACAGTCCGCGCTGAATGCGCTGGGTTCTGTAGCAGTCGCCGGCTACTCCGCAGCTGTCAAGATCGAACAGATCGTTACCCAGGCCTATGTCGCACTGGGAACGACCATGTCGACCTACTGCGCACAGAATGCGGGTGCGGGCAAGATCAGCCGGATCCGGCAGGGATTCCGGAGCGCGACCTGGATGGGCCTTATTTACGCCGTATTTACCGGTATCCTGATCTTCTTCGCCGGCAAATATATGACCGTACTGTTCGTCTCTGAAAATGTCCGGCAACTTATGTCTCTCGTCGATGTAAGCCTACGGTGTGCGGCTGTTTCCTTCGTATTCCTGGCAGTCGTCAATATCTATCGGAACGGGATACAGGGGATGGGCTACGGCATCCTTCCCATGACCGCCGGAATCGCTGAACTGATCGGAAGATGCGGGGCGGCGCTTGCAGCATCCCATTATAAGAGCTTCCTTGGAATCTGTATGGCAAGTCCGGTGGCTTGGGTCCTGGCATCCATACTTCTGTTGGGAATGTATTTCCGGATCATGCATGAGTATAAGCTGAAGGGAATGCTGAAACCAGAGGCAAGAAGGAGATTCCCCATCTGGAAGAAAAGATATCAGCATATCTAACGCAGAAAAGAAACAGTCTGTGCCATTCATCTGCACAGACTGTTTCTCTATACGCTATACTATTCTATTAATCTCGCAGGATCCGCACATTATCTCTTAACATTCACCTGCTCGAACTCATCCACGATCTCCTTTGACGGCGCTTTGGTCGCCAGACTCACAATAATGATCATCGCCAGAGAGATCAGGAATGCCGGAAGCAATTCATAGATATCAAGGATACCGCCCATAGGACGGATCGCATATTTCCATACGAATACCATTACACCGCCGGCGATCATTCCGGCCAGCGCACCCTGCAAAGTGGTACGTTTCCAGAACAACGCACAGATCATAACACCTGCGAACGCAGCTCCCATACCGGCCCATGCGAAGGATACGATACCAAATACGCTGGAATTCGGATCTCTTGCCAGGAATACACCGATCACTGCGATTCCAAGGATCGTTGCACGGGCAATATTAAGTCCCTGCTTCTCGGTGAGCTTCTTACCAAGGAAATCCTGTACAATGTTCTCAGATACACCGGAAGCCGCTACCAACATCTGGCTGTCCGCGGTAGACATCGTCGCCGCAAGGATACCCGCAAGGATCACACCGCCAAGCACCGCTGCGAGGAAGCCGTTCTTGCTAAGCTCATTGGTGAGAGCTATGATCACGCGCTCACTGTCCTCCAATGCCGGCATACCGCCTGCATTGACAACTGCAAGGCCTACGATACCGATGAAGATCGCAACACCCATAGCGAAGGTTACCCAGATAGAAGCAACTCGTCTGGAGAGCACCAGCTTATTCTCGTCTTCAATAGACATGAATCTTACCAGGATATGCGGCATACCAAAATATCCGATTCCCCATGCCAGAAGAGATACGGCAGTCAGCGGTGAATACGGGATCGCCGAACCTGCAACCGCATCATGGATCGCGGAAAGTGAGATATAACCCGACAGGGACTTGGCGTTATCCATTACAGCCCCCATACCGCCGGCGCTGCCCACACCAAAGGTTACGATAGAAATCAGTGCGATTGACATTACAATACTCTGAATCAGGTCATTCGTTGCAACCGTTGTAAATCCTCCCGCAATCGTATAGACAACAATGATAACCGCAAATACAACCACGCCAACCATATAATCTAATCCAAACAATGAGTTAAAGAGCTTACCGCACGCCGCAAAACCAGACGCTACATACGGAACGAAGAATACTACGATAATCACTGCTGAGATCGCCGTAATGATATTCTTCTCATCATGGAATCTCTTCGCGAAGAACGTAGGCACTGTGATCGCGCCAATCTGCTCTGAATAACGTCTCAGTCTCCTTGATGTAAAGAGCCAGTTCAGATATGTACCGATCGCCAGACCCGCTGCAGTCCAGAAAGCATCCGCAAGGCCGGTTAGGTATGCAACACCCGGAAGCCCCATCAGAAGCCAGCTTGACATATCGCTCGCCTCCGCGCTCATGGCAACGACCAATGCACCCATCTTCCTGCCGCCAAGGTAGAAATCTTCACTGCTGCTGTTCTTTCTTGCATTATAGACACCGATGCCGACCAGCAGGCACATATATGCAAAAATCGTACACAGAATAATAATACTAATACCACTCATAAATCACACCTCATTTCCTTTACTTATTCTCTGTAACTGAAAACATAATGTCCATAAATTTTTATTATATATCCATTATATTTTGTTATGTTCTACTATAACACTTAGTGAAATTAATGTCAATATAATGAATCCTATCTTTTCTTTTCATTTTCCTTTCTTTTCGACAAGAATGATCATAAACCTTTTCATTTCTCCGGGAATCGAGTATACTATAGTCAGTGATAATGAATACACCAGGAAAAAGAGGTACTAATCATGAAAAAAATACTGGTCGTAGATGATGCAGAACTAAACCGCGAATTATTATATGACATCTTGAAAGACGACTATATGATTGAGATGGCTGCCAACGGGGAAGAAGCGCTTGAACATCTCAGGAAATCCCATCATGAGATATCCGCCCTCCTTCTGGACCTTCGAATGCCGAAGATAGACGGCTTCGCCGTGATCAAAGAGATGCAGCAGAAGGGGCTTATACAGCAGATCCCCACTCTCATCATAAGCAGCGAGCATGCCATAGAGATTGAGAATCTCTGCTTCCAGTTGGGGATCTCTGATTTTATCCACAAGCCTTTCGAGAGCTCTCTGGTCAAGAACCGGGTGAAGAACGCGATCAAGCTCTTCTCTTATAAGAATCAGTTAGAACAAAAGGTAGAGGAACAGGCTGCGGCGATACAGAAGCAATATCAGATCATTCAGTTACAGGCCGAGAAGCTGAGAGAAGCCAAGCCTTTCAACATCCTGATGATGGAATTCAATTCTGCAATTATCGAGGTGGAGACGAAGCTTAAGGTATTAAACGCGGAATTCTCCCATCAATATAACCGGAATCCTTTTGAGTCCATCAAGAGCCGGCTGAAATCACCGGAGAGTATTTATGAGAAGTTAGAGCGGAAAGGCTTCCCTGTCACTCTGGAGAGCATCCGGGAGAATCTGACCGATGTAGCGGGGGTGCGTGTGATCTGCTCTTTCCCCGACGACATCTACCGCCTCGCAGAGCTTTTCGCCAAACAGGACGATATCGTGGTCATCAAGAGGAAGGACTACATAAAGAACCCCAAATCCAACGGTTACCGGAGTCTCCATCTGATCCTTGACGTGCCTATCTTCCTGTCCCACGGGAAGAAATATATGAAGGTAGAGATCCAGTTCCGCACCATAGCCATGGATTTCTGGGCAAGCCTGGAACACAAATTAAAATACAAAAAAAATGTGAACGATACCGATGAGATCGTGCATCAGCTCAAGGAATGTGCCGACTCCATTGAGAAGCTGGATCAGCAGATGCAGCAGATCCGCAATAAGATCGACCACTCAAAAGAATAAAAGAGAGGGAAACCCCTCTCTTTTGTCATTCCTGATCATTCTTCCACGGCAGCGCATGATGTTCTGCCTTGCTGTCCCTAAGCATCAGTTCATTCACCGCTTCTCTCGGATCCTTCCCTTCAAATAATACTTCGCTTACCTTATCAATGATCGGCAGAGATACATCATACTTCTTTCCAAGCTTTACCGCGGCCTTTGCGGAATACACACCCTCTACCACCATCTGGACCTCGTCCATGGCCTCCTGCATACTCCTGCCCTGTCCCATGAGATAGCCCGCCTTGCGGTTACGGCTGTGGACGCTTGCGCAGGTAACGATCAGGTCGCCGATGCCGGTAAGCCCGGTGAAGCTCTCGATTGCTCCGCCCATCTTCACACCCAGCCTTGCGATCTCCGCAATCCCTCTGGTGATCAGCGCTGCCTTCGTATTGTCGCCATATCCCAAACCGTCCGCGATACCGGCGGCCAGCGCGATCACATTCTTAAGAGAGCCCCCAAGCTCCATTCCCAACATATCCGGACTTGTGTACACACGGAACACCTCATTCATGAACATCTCCTGCAGATATTCGGCCGTCTCTTCCTTCTTCGCTCCGATCACCACGATCGTCGGAAGACCTCTTCCCACTTCCTCGGCATGGCTTGGTCCTGACAGTACCGCCACATCCGCCTGGGGAATCTCCTGCTCGATCTGCTGAGAAAGCGTCATCAGAGTGTCTTCTTCAATTCCCTTCGCCACGTCAACGATGATCTGTCCATCCGCCACATACGGGCTCATACTGCGCGCGGTGCTCCTGGTGAATGGAGACGGCACCGCCAGGACGATAAAATCCTTGTCCCTGACCGTACTCTCCACATCCGTAGTAAACTGCATATCCTCCGGAATCTTCACTCCCGGCAGCTTACTCACATGCTCCCGTTTCCTGGACAACATATCAACCTCTTCTTCACTGACCGACCACACCGTAACCTGGTGTCCGTTCCTGTGAAGCAGAAGCGCCAGCGCCGTCCCCCAGCTTCCAGCTCCCATAATACCTACATTCGCCATAATCCAACTTCCTCCCTGTTTCATATATTTAATAATAGATTTCTTATTTACTCTTCCCCACGCTCAGCTTATTCTCTGTCCCGGTCATAAGCCGCTTGATATTCGCCCGATGCTTGAAGAACGCCAGCGCCATTAGAAATACGGCGATACCGTACATCTCATAGAGATAATTCTGCGCAATACCATAGACTCCCGTCTGTCCAAGGAAAATGACCACCGCAAGATAAAGGACCACCACCACCAGCGATCCCAGAGACACATACCTCGTCAGCGCCACGATTCCTACAAATACGACGATGAACAGCACTACCGCCCATACGCTGGTAGTACTTACGATCAGCCCTGCCGTCGCCGCGATTCCCTTCCCTCCCTTGAAATTCATGTAAAACGGGAAGTTATGTCCAAGGATCGCTCCCATACCTGCATAGAGGGACAGAAGCGGCAACATATCCCCATGGGATCCCTTGTAGATCAGATGCACTGCAACCACCGCGAACACACATTTGAAACAATCACCAAGGAAGGTCACCGCCCCGGCTTTCCAGCCCATAGTACGCAGTGCATTGGTTGTGCCTGCATTGCCGCTGCCCTGCTGGCGGATGTCTATATGATGCAGCTTCCCGTACAGATATCCCGTCTGCAGCAGCCCGAACACATATCCGATCAATATGCTTATGACTCGTTCCATTATTAACGCCCCTTTTCTTTTCTTTCTCTGATGAAGAACTTAAGCGAAGTTCCTCTGAATCCAAATGCATCCCGGATCCTGTTCTCCAGATACCTGGTGTAGGAGAAATGCATCAGCTCCTTATCATTTACAAAGATCACGAATGTCGGCGGCTTCACCGCTACCTGCGTGATATAATAAAGCTTCAGCCGCTTGCCCTTATCTGACGGCGGCTGCTGCATGGCAACTGCTTCCATCATGATCTCGTTGAGCACGCCGGTCGCCACCCGCATGGACTGGTTCTCGATCACCATATCAATCATATCATAGAGCTTCACCAACCTCTGGCCGGTCACGGCGGACACATACATGATCTCCGCGTAAGGCATGAACGACAGGACACGGCGGATCTCATTCTCATACTCCTTCATGGTCTTATCATTCTTCTCGATGGCGTCCCACTTATTGACTACGATGACGATGCCCTTCCCGCGCTCATGGGCGATCCCGGCAATCTTCGCATCCTGTTCGGTCACACCTTCCGACGCGTCGATCACCATCAGCACCACATCTGCACGCTCTACGGCAGACACCGCACGGATAATACTGTACCTCTCCAGCTCTTCCTTAATCTTGTTCTTCCTGCGAAGCCCCGCCGTATCTATGAACACATACTCCCTGCCGTTGTACTTGATCTCCGTATCTATGGCATCTCTGGTCGTCCCGGCGATATCCGACACGATCACCCTCTGTTCGCCAAGCAGCTTGTTGACAATGGATGACTTGCCTACATTGGGCTTACCCACGATCGCCACCCGCGGACGGTCGTCTTCCTCTTCTTCCCCCGCTCCCTGCGGGAAATACTTCACCACCTCATCCAGCATATCGCCGATCCCAAGACGTGATGCGGACGACACCGGCATAGGGTCCCCGATTCCCAGATTGTAGAACTCATACACATCCGGCATGAACTTCTCGAAATGATCTACCTTGTTCACCACTAATACCACCGGTTTCGCCGAACGCCTCAGCATATCCGCCACCTTGGAGTCGGCGTCTACAAGGCCCTGGCGCACATCCGTCAGAAATATGATCACGTCTGCCGTATCTATGGCGATCTGTGCCTGCTCCCGCATCTGTGACAGGATAATATCCTTGCTCTCCGGTTCGATCCCCCCGGTATCCACCAGGGTAAATTCCTTGTCAAGCCATGAGACGTCCGCATAGATCCGGTCCCTGGTCACACCAGGCGTATCCTTCACGATCGAAATCATCTCACCGGCCAGCGCATTAAAAAGGGTCGACTTGCCCACATTGGGCCTTCCCACTATTGCTACTACTGGTTTACTCATCTTCTATCTCCTCATCTATTGAAGTCAATACTGCATCTATAAAGTCTTGCCCGCTTGATTTTACAATATCTGCGCGCACTTGTAAAGCCTCCTCCACTTCTGCAAGGCTAACATCATCCAGAAATACCTCCTCGCCGCTTCGGAACATATTGCAGGGAAGCAGGAGCCTGTCTCCTAATTCCTGCCCGCGAAGCTGTGCGATCAGATCCCGGCCCGTAATAAGCCCCGACACCGTAATAAGCTCTCCAAAGAAATCATTGCGGATGGGATAGACACGGATATCTGTCCCCGGGCATCTCATCATAAGCCTGTCTGCCATCTTCTGAATATAGGGATGGGCAAGCAACCCCGTCGCCACAGATAATTCCCTCTGTATGCCGTCGTCCTGAACCTCTTCGTATGCCTCTTCAAATTCATTCATCAAGAGGCGGAGCATCCCCACGCCGTTCTCAAGCTGGAGATACCCGTCGTACCGTTCTTCTCCCGGCAGTTCCTTCTCTGCAAGGATGTACCACTCGTCGCCCGCATGGATAAAATGTGTTCCATATTCCTCATAGAGCTTCTCCTGCCATCTATGGACCGCCGACAGCACCTCTTCTGCATCTGCCTTCCCAAAAGGCTCTAGCGGCTCTAAGCCCTCCCTGTGCTTCGTAAGCCCCACCGGCACCACAGATACACTCTGCAGGTACGGCAGATACTTCGCCATATCCCGGATGCTTCGTTCCAGTTCCTCCCCGTCGTTGATCCCTTTGCAGAGCACGATCTGGCCGTTCATATGGATACCGGCCTCATAGAGCCTGTCCGCCTTCGCAAGCGCATCTCCCGCGAACCGGTTGTGAAGCATCCTGCATCTCAATTCCGGATTCGTCGTATGGAAGGATATATTGATCGGCTCCAGATGGTAGCGGATAATTCTGTCGATATCATGGTCGCTCATATTGGTCAATGTCACGTAATTGCCCTGTAGGAACGACAGCCTGGAGTCGTCGTCTTTAAAATACAGCGTCTCCCGCATTCCCCGCGGCATCTGGTCGATAAAACAAAAGATACACCGGTTCCTGCAGGAACGGTACTCGTCCATCAATCCCTGCTCGAATTCGATCCCCAGATCTTCGTCGTAATCCTTCTCGATCTCAAGCTCCCATTCCTCTCCGTCCGGTTTCTCGATCAGAATCACCAGTTCCTCGTCATTCACATAGAAATGATAATCAAATACATCCTCGATCTCCTGCCCGTTGACGGTGATCAGACGGTCCCCCGCCTCGATCCCAAGCTCCCATGCGATACTGTCCTGCATTACTTCCTTTATGATATGCTTTCGCCCCATATTCCACCTCTTGACCCCAATATCTTTATAACAAGTATAACACATTTTTTCATTATCGCAATCTGTAGTTGACCTTACCCTGCCAAAAGTGCTATAAATATCTTAGGAACTTCTACACAAACCGTCACATAGGAGAGAGATATGCAGAATATCAAATTAATGGAAAAGCTGCTTCCGGCAGCACCTCTTAAAATCGCAGCCCTGGAATCCTGTAAGGAATTCGGGAAGAGAGTGGATGATTATATCGTAGGCTTCCGCCAGGCTACCCTGGAGGAATCTCTGGATTCTCCGCTTTATCAGAGTTACCGGCAGGACTCTTATCTGGTAAGCTGTCATTGTCCGCGTTTTGGCACCGGGGAAGCCAAGGGACTGATCGACGAATCGATCCGCGGCAAGGATCTGTATCTCATGGTTGATGTATGTAATTACAGCCTGTCTTACACCGTCAACGGACATCCGAACCATATGTCCCCGGACGATCACTACCAAGACCTGAAACGCATCATATCCGCCGCCAACGGCAAGGCGCACCGGCTGAATGTAATCATGCCCTTCCTATACGAGAGCCGCCAGCATAAGCGCACCAAGAGAGAGTCCCTGGACTGTGCCCTGGCGCTGCAGGAGCTTGCGGATATGGGCGTGGACAATATCATCACCTTCGACGCCCACGACCCCAGGGTACAGAATTCCATCCCGCTCCACGGGTTCGACAGCTTCAACCCGCCGTACCAGTTCATCAAGGCACTGCTCCGCGCAGAACCGAATCTGATCGTTGATAAGGAGCACCTGATGATCATAAGCCCCGATGAGGGAGCCATGCACCGTGCCATCTATTTCTCCAACGTAACGGGAGTCAACATGGGTATGTTCTATAAGCGCCGGGATTATTCTACCGTCATAAACGGCAAGAACCCCATCGTTGAACACGAATTCCTGGGTGACGACATCCACGGTAAGGATGTGATCATCGTGGATGATATGATCTCTTCCGGAGAAAGTATGCTGGATGTGGCGAAACAGATTAAGGAGCGCGGCGCCAACCGGGTATTTGTCTGCACTACCTTCGGTCTGTTTACCGAAGGCTTTGGGATCTTCGACGATTACTACAGCAAGGGATATATTGACCGAGTAATCACTACGAACCTGACCTATCTGCCGCCTGCAGCCTATGAGAAGCCTTATTTTGTAGTGGCAGATATGTGCAAATTCATGGCGCTGATCATTGATTCCATGAATCACGATGTCTCCATCGGCAAGGTCCTGAATCCTACCGATAAGATCCATGCCCTTCTCAAGGCGCATACCGCAGATTGACCGCCGACCGTTAAGAAGGCTGCCGGGAAATGTGATAAACTTCTATCACTTCCCGGCAGCCTCTTTGCTGACTGCTGTATTAAAAATCCGTATACCGTTCGCCGTTCTCCATCTTGATCCCCTTAGCCGCCGCCATCTCCGACACCGTCACAAGCTGATAATTCTGTGCGATCAGCTTGGGAATCATCTCGATCGCCGCATCCACACTCTCCGAATGGATATCGTGCATCAATATGATGTCGCCGTCCTGAGCCTTGGTCATGACTTCATTAACCGTCATCTGAACGTTCCTTGTCTTCCAGTCCAGCGTATCTATGTTCCATAAGATCAGAGGCTTGCGGATCGTTGCTTTCACTGTATCGTTGATCGCTCCATACGGAGGGCGCAGCACTGTCGCTCCCTGTCCGATAATATCATGAAGGCTTTGATCCGTACGGTCAACCTGATCCTTAATGCCTGACGCATCCATCTTCGTAAGATCCGGATGATCAAAGGTATGGCTTCCAATCTCACATCCCACCTCTTTCATACGCCTTACCGCATCCGGATAGACACTGACATTCTTACCCTGCATGAAGAAGGTCGCATGAGCGCCGTATTTGCTGAGCGCATCCAGAAGCTCCCCGGTCCTCTGCCCCGGACCGTCATCGAAGGTCAGCGCCACCATCGGTTTGTTCGGATCCACTTCACTCTCTTCCATGGACACTAATACCCCATCCTTCCCGAAGTCGCATTTGGTCATCCCAAGGTAAGTCTCTCCGGTCACCATCTTACCGTCCTGCCCGAAATAATAAGTCTTCCCGTCAATATCCTTCCAGCCGGTCACCATACGGCCGTCTGCCTCCAGATAATATCTGGAATCTTCCTGATCGAGCCAGCCGGTCTGAAGGACTCCCTCGGAATCCAGAAAATAATCAGCTCCGCCTGCATTCTGCCAGCCGGTCGCCATCTTCTCATCTTCCCCGAAATAATAGGTCTTCCCCTTCGATACCACGAACTCATTCTTCACATATGTGCCGTCATAACGCCTGAACCGGTCCTTGTCCCACTCGCCCAACGGATTCTTGACCAGAAATGAAGCGTCAAGAGTATCTATGGTCAGTACTCCGAACCATTCCTTCCTGAGGCACTTCTTAATGCGGTCGCTGAGTTCTAAATGCATAGAATACTCGCCTTCCACGCCCGTATCTGCATCACACGCCACCGTATAGCCATGCCCTTCCTTGAATTCCTCTTCCAGATTCTTCACCGTGAAGCCGCTCTTCTCATCCAGAATGATCTCTGAATTCCCTACCACTTCCACTTCCGTCTCAAACTCCGGAACTTCCTCGCCCTGCAAAATCGCTGTATCCTTAAGCTTCAGGTAGACCGACGCTTCCTGTCTGGACGCTGAAGCGGTCGTCATACAAAACAGCGGTATCCCGGCAATCAGAAAAAGAGCAAGAATACGAAGACACATCCTTGCTCTCCTTACTTTTCTGATTCTTCTCTCTTTTAATAATTCCCTTTCCTTAATTCGCTGACTTGTCATCTGTATATCTCCCCTATGGTCTCACAACCCGCTAAAAACTAAACTTGTTATATTGAGTATACAGGAATTCCAAATATATTACAATGCATCTTATGTTAAGATTTTTTAATTATTCTTAAAAATCACTTAATAATTCGAACGCGGAGAACTTCCTTCACCGCACTGAGTTCTTCTGCAACCTTGTCAGAAACGGGACTGTCAACATCGATCATCGTATAGGCATACTTCCCCTTGCTCTTATTGGTCAGATCGGCAATATTCATATTGTCATTCGCCAGGATCTTCGTGAACTGGCCGATCATATTCGGAACGTTGCGGTGCAGAAGGAGGATTCTGGTATTATCCCCTCTCATTCCCATATCACAGTCCGGATAGTTCACGGAATTCTTGATATTACCGTTCTCCAGGTAATTCCTCAGCTCCTTGACCGCCATCTTCGCGCAGTTATCCTCAGACTCCTCCGTAGACGCGCCGAGATGCGGTATCACGATCGCCCCCTTGACTCCGGCGGTAACGGGCGTTGGGAAATCCGATACATAGTGCTTCACATGACCGGACACCAACGCGTCCACCATGGCTTCTTCATCCACAAGAACATTTCTTGCAAAATTCAATACGACGACACCCTTCTTCATCAGACCGATGGCATCCTTGTCGATCATCCCCTTGGTGCTCTCTATCGCCGGCACATGGATCGTAATATAGTCACAATCTCCGTACAGCTCATCTACCGTCTTCGCGTGATGGATGCTTCGCGACAGCCTCCACGCAGAATCTACCGACACATACGGGTCATAGCCGTACACATCCATCCCAAGAGCCGTAGCCGCATTAGCCACCAGCACACCGATCGCTCCAAGCCCTATGACTCCAAGCTTCTTACCCTCTAGTTCACAGCCTGCGAACGCCTTTTTCGCTTTCTCTGCGTCTTTGGCGATATTGCCGTCCTCTTCATTCTCCTGAACCCAATTAATGCCGCCGATGATGTCTCTGGATGCAAGAAGCATCCCAGCGATCACAAGCTCCTTTACACCGTTGGCATTGGCGCCCGGCGTATTGAATACCACGATCCCTTCCTCAGCGCATCTCTCCAGCGGTATATTATTGACTCCGGCGCCGGCGCGCGCGATCACCTTGAGATCCGGCGTAAATTCCATGTCATGCATGACAGCGCTTCTAACCAGCACGGCATCCGCATTCTCCATCGTACTTACCGGGACATACTCTTCCGTAAATTGTTCCAGCCCTACGTCAGAGACCGGATTCAAGCAATGATATTTATACATGATTACAGATTCTCCTCTTCAAACTTCTTCATAAATGCCACCAGAGCCTCCACACCTTCCACAGGCATCGCGTTATAGATACTTGCACGCATTCCGCCCACCGTGCGGTGCCCCTTAAGGTTCTCAAATCCTGCCGCCTTCGCTTCTTTGACGAACTTAGCGTCCAACTCCTCATCCACCGCCACAAAAGGAACATTCATCAGAGAACGGTCTTTCGCTTCTACTGTTCCCCGGAACATCCTGCTCTGATCCAGATAATCGTACAGGATCTTCGCCTTCTTCTCGTTCCTCTCCTTCATGGCTGCAAGACCGCCCTGCTTCTTAAGCCACTTGAACACCTTGCCGCAGATGTATATACCGTATGTCGGCGGCGTATTGTAGAGAGAACCTGCATCCGCGTGAGTCTTATACTTAAGCATGGTCGGCGTGCCGGGAAGCACGTCTTCCGTGATCAGGTCCCTGCGGATGATCACGATCACTGTACCCGCAGGGCCGATATTCTTCTGCACGCCGCCGTATATGACTCCGTACTTCGTAACATCGACCGGCTCTGAAAGGAAACAGGAGGAGACATCGGCTACCAATATCTTACCCTTCGTATTGGGCAGTTCTTTGTATTTCGTCCCGTAAATGGTATTATTCTCGCATATATATACATAATCCGCATCTTCTGAAACCGGAAGATCACTGCAGTCCGGAATATAGGAGAATGTCTTGTCTGCGGAAGAAGCTATGATATTGACTCTTCCGTACTTCCTCGCCTCCTCGCTCGCCTTCTTCGCCCACTGTCCGGTCACAATATAGTCTGCCGTCTTATTCTTCATCAGGTTCATCGGGATCATGGCAAACTGCTGGGACGCGCCGCCCTGCAGGAATAATACCTCATAATCATCTGGAATCCCCATCAGATCACGAAGATCCGCCTCTGCCTCTTCGATGATATCCTTGTATGCCTTCGAGCGGTGACTCATTTCCATCACGGACATCCCGGTTCCCTGATAGTCTAACATCTCTTCTGCCGCTTCCCTTAGCACTTCCTCCGGCAATACCGCAGGTCCTGCTGAAAAATTGTACACTCTGCTCATATTCATTCCTCCATTTTCTGACCTAGTTCTATCTGCCTTCTTCGAGATCTTTCTCGTCGAATACCTCGCTGATCGCTTTGCCGGGCGCCACCATCGGCCACACCTTGTCATCCGCGTCGATCTGGCAGTCAATGACTACCGGCCTGCCAAGCGTCAGCGCCCTTGCAAACGCCTCCCTGAATTCTTCCTGCGTCGCCGCACGGATTCCCTCGGCTCCCATCGCCCCGGCAAGCTTCACAAAATCCACGGCGTCGTTCAGCACCGTTGCCGAATAACGCTGTCCGTAGAACAGGTTCTGCCACTGGCGCACCATACCAAGCACATGGTTGTTGATAACCACCTGGATCACCGGTATATTATGGCGCACAGCCGTTGCGATCTCATTCATATTCATGCGGAAACAGCCGTCTCCCGCGATATTGACAACCACCTTATCCGGCATCCCCATCTTCGCTCCAAGCGAAGCACCAAGGCCGTATCCCATGGTTCCCAGACCGCCGGACGTAAGCAGCGTCCTTGGCTTGGTGTACTTATAGAACTGCGCCGCCCACATCTGATGCTGGCCGACCTCGGTTACCACGATGGCATCTCCCCCGGTCTGACGGTAGATCTCTTCCACCACGAACGGGCCTGTAAGGATATCCGGATGATAGACTAACGGATACCGCCCTTTATATTCCATGATCTTCTCGATCCATTCCCTGTGTTCCTGCTGTTCCAGCCGTTCATTCAGGATCTCAAGCACCACGCGGATATCCCCGGTCACTCCCTGGGTGATCAGGACATTCTTATCCATCTCCGCAGGATCGATATCAAACTGAAGGATCTTCGCGTTGCTCGCGAACTTCTTCGCATTGCCCGTCACACGGTCACTGAATCTGGCGCCGACAACGATCAGCAGATCGCACTCGCTGACCCCGTAATTCGACGTCTTCGTGCCATGCATCCCAAGCATCCCTGTGTAAAGCGGGTCCGTTCCCGGAAATGCGCCCTTCCCCATCAGGGAATCGGTCACCGGTGCATCCACCTTCCCGACGAAGGTACGAAGCTCCTCGCTGGCATCCGAGAGGATCGCACCGCCGCCTACGAATACATAAGGCTTCTTAGACTCGCGGATCAGCTTAAGCGCCGCCTCGATCTCTGTCTCGCTGATCTCCCTGGACGGAAGCACAGGCTTTGGCGTCTTCTTCTCATATTCTGCCTTATTCGCCGTCACATCCTTCGGAATGTCGATAAGGACCGGCCCCGGCCTTCCCTTCTTCGCAATAGCGAAAGATTTGCGGATGGTGTCGGCGAGGTCGTTCACATCCTTCACTATATAGTTATGCTTCGTGATCGGCATTGTCACTCCTGCAATGTCGATTTCCTGGAAACTGTCTTTTCCCAGAAGATTTACCCCTACATTACAGGTGATCGCCACGATCGGTATGGAGTCCATATACGCGGTGGCAATCCCCGTAACAAGGTTGGTCGCCCCCGGTCCGCTGGTGGCAAAGCACACGCCGGTCTTCCCTGTCGCCCTTGCATACCCGTCGGCTGCATGGGCGGCTCCCTGCTCATGGGAGGTCAGGATATGCGTGATCTCATCTCTGTGTTTATATAATTCATCGTAGACATTCAGAATCGCGCCGCCCGGGTAACCGAACACGGTATCCACGCCCTGCTCCTTCAGGCATTCGATCAATATCTCTGATCCAGTCAACTGCATATCTGTCATTCTCCTGTTCTCTATATTGTATATCTTGGTCCTTACTTTCCCGGAACAGTGAGGATCGCTCCTCTGTTGCCGGATGTTACCATAGACGCATATCTCGCCAGATAACCGGTCGTAACCTTCGGCTCTCTCGGCTGCCATGCCTGTCTTCTTTTCTCAAGCTCTTCGTCGGATACTGCAAGCGTAAGAGAGAGATTCGGGATATCGATCTTGATGATATCTCCCTCTTCCACTAACGCAATGGGTCCGCCCACTGCCGCCTCCGGAGATACGTGTCCGATAGACGCCCCTCTGGATGCGCCGCTGAAGCGTCCGTCCGTGATCAGCGCCACGCTGGAGCCAAGCCCCATACCCGCGATCGCCGAGGTAGGATTAAGCATCTCTCTCATACCAGGGCCTCCCTTCGGCCCCTCATAGCGGATTACGACCACGTCTCCCGCCACGATCTTGCCGCCCTTGATGGCGTCGATCGCGTCCTCCTCACAGTCGAATACTCTCGCCGGACCTTCATGCACCAGCATCTCTTCTACCACTGCAGAACGCTTCACAACACTGCCGTCCGGCGCAAGATTACCCTTCAATACGGCAAGCCCTCCGGTCGGCGTATAAGGATTCTCGACAGGCCGGATCACTTCCGGATCCTTGTTGACCGCATCCTTGATATTCTCCCCTACAGTCTTGCCCGTAACGGTCATACAATCCGTATAGAGCAGGTTCTTCTTATTCAGCTCTGCCATAACCGCATAGACGCCGCCCGCTTCATTCAGATCCTCCATATATGTGGGACCTGCCGGTGCAAGATGGCAGAGGTTCGGTGTCTTCTCACTGATGCCGTTCGCGAAATCAATCTCAAAATCCATACCTATTTCATGAGCGATCGCCGGCAGATGCAGCATACTGTTGGTAGAGCATCCAAGCGCCATATCTACGGTGAGGGCATTCAGGACCGCCTTCTCAGTCATGATATCCCTTGGGCAGATGTTCTTCTCCCACAGCTCCATCACCTTCATGCCTGCCTGCTTGGCAAGACGGATCCTTGCGGAATGGACAGCCGGAATCGTTCCGTTGCCGCCAAGGCCCATTCCAAGGACCTCCGTCAGACAGTTCATACTGTTCGCCGTATACATACCGGAACAAGAACCGCAGGTTGGGCAGGTCTTATTCTCGAATTCACACAGATCCTCATCAGAGATCAGGCCCGCCGCGTTCGCTCCTACTGCCTCGAACATACTGGAAAGGCTCGTCTTCTTTCCCTTCACATGGCCTGCGAGCATCGGACCGCCGCTTACGAAGATGGTCGGCACATTGATCCTTGCCGCCGCCATCAGAAGCCCCGGCACATTCTTATCACAGTTCGGCACCATCACCAACGCGTCAAACTGGTGCGCGATTGCCATCGCCTCTGTAGAATCCGCGATCAGATCCCTCGTTACCAGCGAATACTTCATACCGAGATGTCCCATGGCAATCCCGTCGCATACGGCAATGGCCGGGAATACGATCGGCGTACCGCCCGCCATGGCTACTCCCTGCTTTACTGCATTGACGATCTTGTCCAGGTTCATGTGTCCCGGAACTATCTCATTATAGGAGCTTACGATCCCAACCAAAGGACGCTCCATCTCCTCCGGTGTAAGCCCTAACGCGTTGAATAAAGAACGGTGGGGCGCCTGCTGTTTTCCCTTTGTAACTGTATCACTTCTCATAATAATCCCCTTTCTGCTCGATATATCCTGCGATCAGATCGCCCATCTTCTCTGTACCGACCTGTTCTTTCCCGTCAGACATAATGTCAATCGTCCGGTATCCTTCCTCCAACACCTTCGCAACTGCCCGCTCGATAGCGTCTGCTTCCTTATCCAGATCGAAACTGAACTTAAGCATCATCGCCGCAGACAATATCGTCGCGATCGGATTAGCAATGCCTTTGCCTGCAATATCGGGCGCCGAGCCGCCGCTTGGCTCATACAGACCGAACTTCGTCTCATTCAGGCTTGCGCTGGCAAGCATTCCGATAGAACCGGTCACCATACTCGCCTCGTCCGATAATATGTCTCCGAACATATTCTCCGTCAGGATTACGTCGAACTGCTTCGGATCTTTGACCAACTGCATGGCACAGTTATCCACCAGCATATGCTCTAATGTCACCTCCGGATAATCTGCCGCCACTTCCTCCACGACCTTCCTCCACAGCCTGGAAGAATCCAGGACATTCGCCTTGTCCACGCTGGTTACCTTCTTCCTGCGCTTCATGGCAATATCAAATCCGCGTCTCGCGATCCTGCGGATCTCATTCTCATTATATGTAAGAGAATCATACGCCGTCATAACTCCGTCCTCGCTGACGGTCTTGCGTTCTCCGAAATACAGGCCTCCGGTCAGCTCCCTCATGATCATCATATCAAATCCGCCCGCTGTGATCTCTTCCTTCAAAGGGCATGCTCCTTTCAGTTCATCATAGAGCACCGCCGGTCTTAAGTTGGCAAAAAGATTCAGCTCCTTGCGGATTCTCAAGAGCCCCGCCTCCGGTCTCTTTGACGGTTCTAACTGATACCACGGCGATGTCTTCGCGTCCCCTCCTATGGATCCCATCAATACTGCGTCACAGTTCTTCGCCTCTGCCACCGTATCATCGGTCAGCGGCACGCCGTGCACATCGATAGAAGCGCCGCCCATCAAGAGCTGCGTATAATCACAGGTATGTCCATAGACTTCTGATATCTTATCAAGCACCTTCATGGCTTCTGTTACAATCTCCGGTCCGATTCCGTCACCTTTGATCACTCCGATTTTCAGATTCATATTCCTCTTCCTTCCTCTTCTTATGTTCCATTTTCTCATCCGTTAAAAACTTTAACATCTATAATATCGCATTTCAGAGCATGTTTCAAGACTTTAATTGGCTAAATTGCATTCTGCCCCTTCAGCTTCCGGCTCGGCCGCACCTTCTGTCCCTGCGGCTTCAGACTGCACAGATCAGGACGGACTCTTCCTCTCTGCGGCTTCCGCCCCGGCCACATTCTCCCCTTCTGGTTCGGCCGTTCCCGCCGCAGGATGCGTCTCTCCCCGAACTCCAATGATAAACAGCCGGTTCGTAGGATTGGACGTACATGTTGACAAGGTAATCAGGCAATCCTGCTCTGTAGGCGTATATTGATCGTTGAAATACGCCGGTGAAAGCCCTATATTCCTGACGTCGCTTAAAAACTGATTCCTGCCCTCCGGTGTCTCCAGCGGGTAACTCGCCGGAATATACCGGTCGTCAAACCACCGCGCCGCATAGATATGGTATTTGATCGCCTTATCCGGCATGTAGACATTGATCTCCGAGTGTTCCCTGAAAAACTGTTCGTTGTCGAAACTGTGAAGGCTTCCGAACATGGATCCGTCCTTCATGTTATGCCCGTAGATCACCGTATTAAAATCCGTAAATTCCTGGCTGTTGATATTCTCCGTATAGATCGAGCCCGGAAGCCCCGCCGTTCTCTGAAGCGTCGTATTCAGATAATCCACGCTTCCGTCCGCACTCTGGAGAATCGGATAAGAGACTTGCGTCCCCGGGATCTCTATGTATGCGTATACATCCGGATTCTGCGCCTTCAATGCAGCGAAATCCACCGGGATATCGACCGGCTCCGGCTGCGGCTCAGGTTCTGGCTCGGGCTCAGGCTCTTCCGCCGGCTCAGGTTCCTTAGGCTTCTCCACCTTCTTCGTCTGTACCGGCTCTTCCTTCTTCAAGAATACTTTGCCGCCTATGGCCCCCGCTAAAACTACGACCAATACTGCCAGAATGATAATCTCGACCTTCTTAAATTTTCCCACAATCATCCTCTCCTTTTACATGAATCTCATGACAGCTCCTTAATAATATAAACTTTAAAGCTTCTATTATCAAGTCCTAATGAAATTTATGTTATATTTAATCAAATCATCTGGCAGCCGCAGGGTCCTTAATCCGGTAACTCCGGACCCATTCCTTGGTCTCATCGTTCCTTGTCACCTCCGACTGATGCTGATATAAGAATCTGACCAATTCATAGCAGCTTACCCAGATCTCATTGTTCCCGTCACGCTGCGACTCATCGAATATCAGCTGCAATCCGAAATGGAGATGGTATTCATCAATATTATTAACGTTCTCTTCCTTGCTGTACCCGGTCCTGCCGATATACCCGATCACATCTCCCGCCTGCACGACAGCCCCTTTCTTCAACCCTTCTGCGTAAGGGCGGTCCTGCCTGAGATGTGCGTAATAATAGTATCGTTTCCCGTCAAAACTGTTGATCCCGACGCGCCATCCGCCGTACTGATTCCATCCAAGCTCCGCCACATATCCTGATTCCACCGCGATCACAGGCGTGCCTACCTGCCCCATCATATCATGCCCCAGATGATTCCTCCGATAACCGTACGTCCTGGACACTCCGAAATCATCATAATCCGAATAGGGAAAGCTCTTCGCGATCGGATGAAACGCCTTTAAGCCATACACTCTTTTCATCCTTTTATCTGCCCCTGCTTCTTTGGACACAGGCCTGGCAGCTTCCTCCGTCTCATACTCGCCCACCATCCCGTCCAGTACCGCGCCATACGCTTCCCGATAATAGGCATAATACTGCATATCCGAAGCTAGCTCCGCTATCGTCTTCTCCCCATTTATCAGCATCTTCGCCATATCTTCCAGATCCTGTTCCCGATATCCGCTAAAATCCCCGCCGTATCTCGCTCCCAGATAGGCCAGCAGATCCACCCAGTTCAGGTGCACTTCCTTCTCATATGTATCCAGATCATACTGATATGCCCGCTTCATGGCCTCGCAGGTCACATTGAATTCCACCCATTTTATATAATCCTTTTCGCCTTCCGCCTCCGGTTCGTCCTCATTTTCACTGCCTGTGCCCGGTCCCCGCATCGCCGCCTTGCCGCTCATATACGAGAGCGTCCCCTCGTCCTTTGGCGCCCATCGCATGCCTGCCGCGACGATTGCCATGCATAGGAGCAATACAGCCGTATGTCTCTTCATAGGCGCAAATCCTCACTTTACATCCCTTTACATTCACCTTATGCGGTTTGCCTGCATTCCATTCCTAAGGCAATATTGGGGACATAGTAAAAATCAATTTTACTATGTCCCCAATCGATCATATATTTATTTCAGATGCCAGATATCCTTATTGTAGTCTGCGATCGTCCTGTCAGATGAGAAATATCCCGCCTTCGCGATATTCACCAGCATCTTCCTGCTCCATGCCTTCCGGTCTGCATAATCCTCATAAGCACGGTTCTTCACCGCAATATATTCTTTCAGATCCAGAAGCGTCATAAACCAGTCTTTATAGATCAACTCTGCATGGATCTGCAGCAGGTGATAAGGATCGCCGATCTTCATCATCTCCGGGCTGATGATAAAGTTCACCAACGCACGGATCTGCTCATCCTCAATATAATAATCCGCCGCACGGTAATCACTCTTCGCGTAATGTTCAATCACCTGTTCGCTGGATTCACCGAAGATATAGATATTCTCATCCCCTACCAGCTCATGGATCTCAACATTGGCCCCGTCTTCCGTACCAAGAGTCACAGCGCCGTTCAGCATGAACTTCATATTGCCGGTTCCCGACGCCTCCTTGGACGCCAGAGAGATCTGCTCGGAGATATCGCATGCCGGAATCAGGTGCTCCGCCATAGTTACATTGTAGTTCTCCACCATTACGACCTTCAGATACGGAGAAACATCCGGATCCTTGTCGATCAATTCCTGCAGGCACAGGATCAGGTGGATGATATCCTTCGCAATGGCATACGCTGGCGCCGCCTTCGCCCCGAAGATCATGGTAATCGGCGTTGCCGGTTTCTTCCCGGCCTTGATCTCCAGATATTTGTAGATCACATACAGTGCGTTCATCTGCTGACGCTTGTACTCATGCAGACGCTTCACCTGGATATCGAAGATAGAATCCGGATTCAGCTCTAACCCTTGCGTCTCCTTCAAGTATTCTGCAAGCTGTACCTTCTTCGTATGCTTCACATCCAGAAGCTTCTCAAGCGCAATGTCACTGTCTATATGACGCATAAGCTTTTCAAGCTTATTCGCATCCTTCTTAAAGTCCTCTTCCACATATCCGCTGATCCACTGAACCAACTCCTTATTACAGTGCAGAAGCCATCTGCGGAAGGTAATACCGTTGGTCTTGTTGTTGAATTTCTCCGGATAAATGTCATAGAACGGCTTCAGTTCTGAATTCTTCAAAATCTCCGTATGTAGCGCCGCCACACCGTTGACACTGTATCCGAAATGGATATCCATATTGGCCATATGCACCCTGTTCTGTCCGTCTATAATGGCAACTCTCGGATCTCTGTGCCTTCCCTTCATACGTGCATCCAGATCCTTGATGATCGGCACGATCTGAGGCGCAACCTGCTCCAGGTAATCGAGCGGCCATTTCTCCAACGCTTCTGCGAGGATGGTATGATTCGTATAAGCACAGGTCTTCTGGACGATCTCGATCGCCTCGTTGAAGTCAACCTGCCTCTGAACCAGCAGGCGGATCAGTTCAGGGATCACCATAGACGGATGGGTGTCATTGATCTGGATCGCCACATGCTCATGAAGCTTGCGAAGATCATAACCCTTGTCCTCACATTCCTTGAGAATTAACTGCGCGCCGTTCGAAACCATAAAATACTGTTGGTAGATGCGTAGCAGGTTCCCCGCCCAGTCACTGTCGTCCGGGTATAAGAAGAGCGTCAGATTCCTGCCGATATCTCTCTTGTCAAACGATATCCCGTCTCCGATGATACTCTCATCCACACCCTCCACATCAAACAGATGCAGTTTATTCTTGCCGTTCTCATAACCTGCCACATCAATATCATAGAGCTTCGATGTCAGGGTGAAATCCTTGAACGGCACCTGGAAACGGATACCGGTATCTTCAAGCCAGGATTCCGATTCGATCCATGGGTTCGGAACCTCCTTCTGCTTATTCGCCTCGAATACCTGACGGAACAGTCCCATATGATAATTCAGCCCGATTCCGTCTCCGTTAAGTCCCAGAGTTGCGATAGAATCCAGGAAACATGCCGCAAGCCTTCCAAGTCCGCCGTTCCCTAATGACGGCTCCGGCTCTGCCTCCTCAATCCTTGATAACTCTTTCCCGTTCTTCTGAAGCAGCTCAGCAACCTCATCGTAGATCCCAAGATTAATCAGATTATTAGACAGCAGCTTTCCTATCAAAAACTCTGCGGAAATATAATATAACTTCTTATCTCCCGTAATATCCGGCGTTTCTTTTAATTTTTCCTTGGTGTACGCAAGCAGGGCATAGTATAGTTCCTGATCGCTTGCATCCTGTAAACTTTTTCCAAATTTTGTCTGAATCAGAGCAGTTAACTCATTTTCTATCATACTCTTCCTCCATTCATCTTATATAAATTTGTCCACCTCTTACTTTATCACAACTTACTCCCAATGTCTAACAGGATTGGCAATTTTTTCACATTTCTGTCCTAAAAGAAAAACGTGCCGCCGGAATCCTCCGCACAACACGTCCGTTCTCTCTTATTCTGCTGCCGCCTTCTCCACCTGGGCAATCGCCGCCTTCTGCATCGGAATACGGCAATTCCGGTTGCTTCCAAATTCAACGATCACATCGCTGTCGCTGATGTCGATGATCACTCCGTAAAAACCGCTTGTAGTAAGCACGGTATCCCCCACTTCTATGTCGGCGATCATGGCCTGAACCCTCTTCTGCTCCTTCTTCTGCGGTCTCAGGAAAATAAAGTAAAAACCGCCGAAAATAACTGCATATACAACGATCAGTAATGCCCAGCTTCCTCCTGCGCTCTGCGTAGCTAATGCGTACATAATCCTTCCTCCTATAAATATCTGTAATAAAACACTGTTCCTATCATACACAATAATCCGTCATTCATCAAGCAATTTCGGTTTATTTTATATTCTTTTTCGAATCTCGGCGCAACAGCTTTGGCAAGCCGCTCTGTCATATACTTCACATCCCCTGCATACCTGCAAGCTTCCCTGCCTTATATTCCTGATAGTTCCCTTCGTCGATCGCCTGACGGATCTCCTCCATCATCGTATTGTAGAAATATAGATTATGGAGCACACACAGCCTCATGCCCAGCATCTCCTTCGCCTTCAGCAGATGTCTGATATAGGCCCTGGAATAGGTTCTGCACGCCGGACACTGACAGCCCTCCTCGATCGGACCCTCATCCAGCTCATACTTCGCATTGAACAGATTGAGCTTCCCCTGGTTGGTATACACATGCCCGTGCCGTCCGTTGCGGCTCGGATATACACAGTCGAAGAAGTCCACTCCCCGCTCCACAGCCTCCAGGATATTGGCGGGAGTTCCCACTCCCATCAGATAGACCGGCTTATTCACCGGGAGATGCGGCACCACCGCATCCAGGATACGATACATATCCTCATGTGATTCCCCAACCGCCAAACCACCGATTGCATACCCGTCAAGGTCAAGCTCCCTAATCTGCTGCGCATGGCGGATACGGATATCCTCATAGATGCCGCCCTGGTTGATCCCAAATAACATCTGCTTGGGGTTGATGGTGTCCGGAAGCTGGTTCAGGCGCTCCATCTCAGCCTTGCAGCGGACAAGCCACCTTGCCGTCCTCTCCACGGAATTCTCAATATAATCCCTGTCCGCCACGCTGGACGGACACTCGTCAAATGCCATAGCAATCGTGGACGCCAGATTCGACTGAATCCGCATACTCTCCTCCGGACCCATGAATATCTTACGCCCGTCGATATGGGAATGAAAATACACTCCCTCTTCCTTGATTCTTCTTAAGCCTGCCAGAGAAAAGACCTGGAACCCTCCCGAATCCGTCAGGATCGGCTTGTCCCAAACCATAAACTTATGAAGCCCTCCTAGCTTCTTCACCACCTCGTCGCCCGGACGGACATGAAGATGATAAGTGTTGGAAAGCTCCACCTGAGTCTTTATCTCCCGAAGATCCGTTGTAGACACGGCGCCCTTGATGGCCGCCGCAGTTCCCACATTCATAAATACAGGGGTCTCAACGACCCCATGTACAGTATGCAATCTTCCTCTTTTGGCAAGGCCGTCTCTTTTTAATAATTCATACATGGCCTTCTCCTCTTTATCTCTGCTTAATAGTGACACACAACCGGGATTCCTGCGGATATCAGATTATACAACTGCGCCGCGACGTCATACGGCAGGTTTACACACCCATGAGAACCATGGGTCTGGTAACGGCTTCCTCCAAATGCTGACTGCCATGTCGCATCATGGAACCCAATCCCCCCGTTAAACGGCATCCAATACTTCACCGGCGTCTCATACTCATACGTGCCGTCCGGCCTCTTCGTGCCCCTAAGTGTCTGATCCAGCGCCTTATATGCCAGCGTATACACTCCCTGGGGCGTAGCGTTCCCTTTGTTAGGATTACCCGTAACGCAAGGGGACTGCAGCACCACCTGTCCGTTCTGGATAAAATAAATATGCTGCGCCGACAGATCGACCTCCGCATAAGTACCTCCCACGTCATTGCCCGCATGGCTGGCCGCGCGGCTGGCATAATTCGCTTCCCTCGTCACAGTCTCACCGTTCTGAATATTAGCGATCAACGCATTATACTCCGCTTCCTGGTCGATCAGCCATCCGTAACTGCCGCCCTCTACCGTCACGACATTCCCTGTAGCCGTCGTAAAGCTCCTGGGCCGCCCCTTGGTATTATATTTATCAGCCAAGGACTGAACATATGCCCTGACCTGCGCTTCATCGAATGTCACGTTCATATCGCCGTCTACCCTGACCCACTGAGAGATCACCGACGCGTCTACGACTTCCGTATTCGGATTGAAATCATAAGTAATGTTCGCGCGGAGATAGCTGTTCATCGCATCCTTCGCTGCCAGTACCTCCGGTGAATCCGACTTAAACCTTGGCATCACATAGCATCCCGTATCCGACAGGTTCAGCGTCGGCTGGAATCCATTGATCGCCTCCGCAATCTTCGCGTTGAATACTTCCGGATTGATCTGTGTCCCGATCACCTCCGGCACCACCCCGAACTGTCCTTCCTGGAATTCCGGCCGGGCATCCACAGGAGGCGTCTGATTCTCCGGATTCATACAGTTAAGGCCCGCCGTCACCGCCGCGAGCGCCGCTTCGTCATACTTCACACCGATCTTGGAATCGATCTTCGGATGCTCCCAGATAGACTTCGGCCACAGAAGATTATCCTGATCCTCCATAAGCTTCTCAAGCTGTTCCCCGGCAATATATTCGATCGCAATATCATCGCCGTTGATCTGCTCTTTACTGCCGTCAGACTCTTCAAGAGTCAGTGTATAATCTGACACCTGCTTCTTCATATAGGCTTCTACCTGCTCCACATCCTTAAAAGCAAAATCCATCCCGTTAATCTCTGTAAAGAACAGAAAATGGCTGCTAAAATACACCGCAAATCCCGCATATACCAGCACCAACAAACCGACCACGCTTCCAAGCGCGATCAACGCTATCTTTGCTCCCTTATTCTTCTTACTCTTCTTTCCCATCTCATCCTCTTTGTAATCGTCGAAATCTTCCATCCTCTTCTCCCTGCGTCTCCTCCTGCTGCCAGTCTGGTCTGTATCAAAAGTAATCTCTGGCGCATCAGCCTCCAGAGACTCGCTCTTCACACTTCTGCCGGGTTCTTCCTCTAAAGATCTCTTCTTACTGCTCTTTGTTGTTCCTTCATTCTGGACCTCGCTCTTCCTTCGCTTCTTCTGTCCCTCTTCCAAAGAGTTCTTCTCTTCCTGTACCTTCTTCTTGCGGGGGCTGCCGTCACCATTGGCCCTCTTCCCGCTCTTCTTACGTTCTATAGAATCACCAGATAAAGATTCTCCTGTCTTTCGCTTCTTCGGATCACCCGTCTGCGGCTTCCTTCTGACAGCCTTCGAAGAATCTCCCTCCCTCCTCTTCAGAGTCTTAGCTGTTCCGTCTGCTCCAGAAATATGGTCATGAGAAGATATATCAGCGCCGTCAGGGCGCACTTTACGAGCCTTCTTTTTACGTGGAATTTCATAATCTTCATCCCTGTTACTCATTAACCTTACTCCTCTGAAAAATTTTCACACTTATACATTATAATATGCATATATTCAAAAGTACAGGAAAATCAACGAAAAAAATAATGAAGATTTCCTGAAGTTATTGCATCTTTATTACAAATATATTACAACTACTTTTCTCTTTTCTCTTCCATGTAACAAGAGTATATGCTAAAATATTCCAAACTAAAACTTAAGAAGGAGACTTTCATCTATGGCTGGATCAACTTATGGAACCGCATTTTCAATCACAACCTGGGGAGAATCCCACGGACCGGCAATCGGCGCAGTCATCGACGGATGCCCCGCCGGACTAACCCTGTCCGAAGAAGATATACAGAGATTCTTAGACCGCAGGAAACCCGGTCAGAACAAATATACTACCGCAAGAAATGAATCCGATAAGATAGAGATACTCTCCGGCATCTTTGAAGGGAAGACTACCGGAACGCCCATCTCCCTGCTGGTCCGCAATCAGGACCAGCGCTCCAGGGATTACGGCAGGATCAGGGAATGTTACCGTCCGGGGCATGCCGACTACACCTTTGACGCCAAGTACGGATTCCGGGACTACCGGGGAGGCGGCCGGTCTTCCGGGCGGGAGACCATCGGACGCGTTGCCGCCGGAGCCGTGGCATCCAGGCTCCTGCAGCAGCTTGGGATCCGTATCACCGCCTACACCAAGGCGATCGGCAATATTGAAGTACCGGAATCTGATTACGACTACGGATGCATCCTCACCAACCCGCTGTACATGCCTAATAACAGCTACGCCGAAGCTGCCGCTGATTATCTGGACAACTGTATCCATAAACAGGACTCCTCCGGCGGTATGATCGAATGTGTGATCGACGGTATGCCCGCCGGAGTCGGCGAGCCCGTATTCAACAAGCTGGATGCGAACCTTGCCAGGGCCGTGATGTCTATCGGCGCAGTAAAAGGCGTGGAGATCGGCGATGGTTTCGCGGTTACCTGTGCAGCAGGCAGTTCGAATAATGACGCCTTCTGCGCCGATGAAGGTCATATCTCAAAGAAGACCAATCATGCCGGCGGAACTCTCGGCGGTATAAGCGACGGAAGCCGGATCATCCTTCGGGCCGCGGTCAAGCCCACCCCTTCCATCTCGCAGGAACAGGAAACAGTGGACCAGAAAGGCAAAAACACAAGCCTTATCATTACCGGACGCCATGACCCGGTGATCGTACCAAGAGCCGTCGTCGTCGTCGAATCCATGGCGGCAGTCACAATTGCAGACCTGCTGATCGCGAATCTGTCATCCCGGATGGAATATCTGGAACAATTCTATCAAAGATATACTCACAGCCGATAAAATCTGCCGTGAGTGCCGCGCCGGCCGCCGCTGCAACGGCGGCAGCCTCTACTCTCCGGCAAGCAGCGCTCTCGGAGTAATCTTTTTGATACCAAGCGACAGCAGGCACGCTATCCCGAAAATGAATAAGATCAGTCCAAACCCTGCCGCAGTGATGAATCCGGCCGGAACGGCAAAGGTACATTTTACAATGCCGATTTCCTTTAAAAACAGTGCCATCAGCGGATTGATCACAACGGCGCTGACCATGATCCCTATAAGCGTAGATATGATGACCGCAGGCATAAAGCAAAGCGCCGTCTGCAAGATCAACTGCCCTGTCGTGAATCCGAGAGCCTTCAAGACGCCGTAATCCCGTTTCCGGCTCGTCAGCATCGTCCGGACAAGGAGATAGAGCACGAACGCAACGACGATTCCGCTTAATACCAGGATCGCGGCATCTATGATCGTCATCAAAGAAACATAGACAGCCGACGATCCTTCCACCACCGCCAGAACATTTACAGACGTATTGATCTGCTCTCCAAAACGGCTGCTCACCTTCTCATTGAATGCATCTATGTCCGTCCCTTCTGTGAGATTGATATAGTAATCTGCATTCTGGAATTCGCCCATCTGCGCATAACCTGCACGGGTCAGCAGGCAGTCCTTCCCCAGATTATTGCTGATCTGCGTAAACCCAGAGATGATATATTCTGCCTCTTTCCCTTCCGCAGTAAGCGTAATCTCATCTCCTACCTTAAGCCCTTTCTCTCCCGCATACTTTACGGCAATAGCCGTCTCGTTCTCATACCTGGGAAATCTTCCTTCAATACAGACATTCTGGTTGTTTACATCCGAGAAATCGTCCGACATGGTTGCCATCAGCGCGATCCCTCCCTTATGGCGCACTTCCTCCGAGTGATACAGATAGACCTTCTCAACGCATTCCTGTTCCCGCATCCACTGCAGGATGTCATCCTCAGCCTCGATTCTGACACTGATACAGGAATCCGCCGTCTCTCCTACGATCAATTGGATAAAAGGCTCCATATCAACGATCATATTCTCTGCCATAACTCCCGTAAAGACCACTATTAGAGAGAGTACCAGCATCGTAATGCACACCGTGACATTCTGTTTGATCCCGGAGAGAGCCGTCTTAAGGGCGAGAGCCATAGAAAGGGGCGCCCGGGTATCCGCAAGCGGAACATGATTGCGCCTGAAATTATGTGTTTGAACTCCCTGACGCAGCGCGGTGATCGGTTCGATCTTCTTGATCCTGCGCGCCGCAAGCCACACCGCAAGAGCAACAACTCCGCCCGCCGTTACGGCTGTGATCACAAAGGGGAGAATCAGGAACCTGACCTCGTACGGAATGCCGGTCTGAGATATCATCATATCGTTGACCGCCGGGAACAAGGCATAGGACAATCCAATCCCGGCAAAAGCCGTAATCAATGTAATTCCCACAAACTGCATCAGCAAAGCCAGGACGATCTGCCTGCTCTTATAACCGATGGCCTTCAGCGCGCCCAGATTCTTCATATTCTCCTGGATATAGTGGATCACATTGGAAGATATCACCACCAGCGCGATCAATAGGACCAAGAATGCCATTGCACTGACGATTCCTGCACAGATCATCTGTGAAATATATCTGGTAGACGACACCAGCGTATAAGAATTGCTCAGCATACGGATATCCGGGTAGCGCGAAGATACCGCATTCTTAAGAGCAGCTTCATAATCTTCGCTTTGTGCTCTGTCGCGGATCCTTACCGACGCCAGCATAGAACCGAGCGCATATCCCTTCTCTTCAAGCTCCTGATACAGGTCCTCTGTGAGTAACAGAGCGCTCATACTGCAATTGTGTGAACCCGCCATAACACTGTTAAGGAATCCGCATACCGTATAGCTTACCTCGCTGCTCCCAATTGTAATATGGATCCTGTCTCCCACCGAATATCCGCCTTCCATGCCGTAGATCATGGGAAGATAGACTCCGCTTGTGTATGCGCCCTCCTCCACGATCTCGATCTTCCCGATCGGACGTTTCAGAGCGGCCTCTTTTTCAAGGATCACAAATTCCGTATTGACTTCCCCTTCATTATAAGGAAATGAACCCACCATGCATAACGCGTCGTCCATATAATATTCGGTTGTATCTTCGTCTTCTTCGATCGTTTCCCTGACATAATCTCTAAGCTCGTTTGCCTCACCGTTCAACACAAGAGTTACATGCTCGGCGTTGAGCCTGTCGTGACAGCGGTCGAAATTACTCTTATAATCCATGGCCAATATCAGCCACAGGTTCAGCATAGCAGACGCCGCCAATAGCAGCACAAGGATCGCCGCCGTCTGCGCCTTCGACCTGCGAAGATTGGCACGCGCGATCAACAGACTTCTTCTCATGCTACCACCCCATTTCTGCAAGGAACGCCGACAGCTCTTCATGCCTCTTCCCGTCCCCGTGCACATATCTGCCCAGATTGCATTCTCCTAAGATCACTCCGTCCTTCAGATACAAGATACGGTTGCCGCGGCGCGCCGAACGCATATCGTGAGTCACCATGACCACACTCTGTCCCTGTTCGTTAAACCCGGTAAGCATATCAAGGACGTCAAGCCCCGTCTTAGAATTAAGCGCGCCCGTAGGCTCGTCGGCAAATAAGATCTGGGGAGAATTAATCAGCGCCCGGACAATTCCGACCCGCTGCGCTTCCCCGCCGGAGATCTGCGTGGGGAATTTCCTCTGAGTCTCCGGGGAGATGCCTACCGCCTCGAATAACTCTTTCGCACGCCCGGCCAGCGCCTTCTTATCCTTGCTCACAAGCAGCCCCGCCGCCAGTACATTGTCCATAATACTCATCCCGTCGATCAGATAGATCTGCTGGAACACAAATCCGCAATGCCTGCGCCTGAACACCGCAAGTCCATCCTGACTCAGATCCGATATATCCTCGTCTCCGAATGTGATCGTGCCAAGCGTCGGCGTATCCATTCCTGAGAGTGCATATAAAAGCGTTGATTTCCCCGCGCCGCTCGCCCCCATGATCACGGTGAAATCCCCCCTGTAAAGTTCAAGATCAATGTTCCGAAGAACATGCTGCAGCGCCCCGCCGCTGGAAAATGATTTGCTCAGGCTGTCAGTCTTCAATAATATATCCTTCATACCGTAAAACCTCCCTTCTAACACCTCCTATCTTACCCTTCTAATTCTTAAATGACTTTAGGTAATCCTTAAATATTCCTTAAATATTATATGCGAAAACTGCGTATTTCCGCTATATTTGTCGCTAACGTGTCACTAACCGTTCATTTTAATGTGTGACAGTTTAGATGATTTTACCACAGAATACTTTACTTATCTATCATAAAATCAAGTAGGATATTTATTGATGTCGAAATTTGATGTTCGATATTCCTGGCATCTTCACAGGACAACCCCTATACTATGTAAGTGGGGTTCTGAACAGAAGAAACGGCCGTTATGCTCTCCCGGACCGGCATAACGGCCGCTTCTCTCTTTCTATGACAACCCGAGCAGCTTACTCCACGTCTTCGGACCCACAATACCGTCTGCAACAAGACCTTTTGCCTTCTGGTATGCCATAACTGCGGCCTTGGTCTTAACTCCAAAATCACCGTCAACATTCCCGCAGTCAAAACCAAGAGAGTTCAATTTGCGCTGCAGCCATCTGGTGATATTTCCAGAAGCTCCCTTCTTGATCATCGGGCATCCTGCCAGCGTAATCGGCCCTGCTATGTTATCGACCTTCTGAGCACTAAAGCCCTGTCGGTTGCATTCCGCCTGAAGCTCTGCGATAGATCCAGGAGCCTGGACTGGTACTTTATCACTGACCGCCGTCACATGTATTACACCGTTCGCCTTAGCACCGGCTATCTCATCAAATGGGAAGAAACTGCCGGGACAGGTGGTCGGCGTGACGTCCTTGTGTTTCTTTACGGTCGATATGCCGTACTTTGCTTTCAGATGCGCGACCAGTTCCTTACCTGCTTTCTTCTGGGCATCCGGCATCGTCCGCTCCACATCATAATCACCCTCAAAACAGATCCCTATAGAATCCGAATTTCCTCCGGACGCATGTGCGCCGACAGTGTTATCCGGCCGGCCTTCCCAGATCGTACCGTCCTTTGTGATGTAATAGTGGTATCCGATACCGGCCCAACCATTATTTAAGTGGCATGCATGACATTGATATACACTGAATTTCTCCGCATCTGCATGATGCAGAACAATACATCTGGTACTCTTCCTTACTGACAACGAATTTCTAAATTGTAAACTTGGTTTCTGAATGTTCATATTCTTCTCCTTCCTGCCGGGCTCTTGCGCCGGCGCAAAAAGAGGACGCCGTTACACGTCCTCAACATCATTTCTTTCCCGGTAAACTCCCATCCTTATCCAACAGATTCCGCAGCATCTCATACAATCCCGTACTGGCCAGACCAGAGATCATACCGCCAAGTACGACCATTGCATTGATCCCGGTCTCCAAATTGATCAGGACATTGACAATGAGTCCCATCGTTAACGCCGCCAACGGGATATACTTGTTCGGGAACCAGACAAACGCCGTCTTAAGGGCGTAGCCTACGCACAGGCAGATTCCCAAGGTCAACAGGTTCACATATTCAAATAAGTATGTAAGATCCATATTATTCCACCTTCCCTTCCAGATCCTCAATCCGATGGTTCGCCACCTTCATCTTCTCTTCCAAAAGAAAGGTCCTTTCCACCACCGAATTATGCTTCTCAACCTTCTTTTCCAACTGCTCTATCCTGTACTTGATCAACTGCGTACCGCCGAAGCTCCCCGCCAGCGTCCCGATCAGGGACAGGATAGCAACCACAATCGTATCCTGCATAACATAACACCTCACTATATCGTTTTCACAAACAAAATAAGACCGCTCTACGGTCTCGCCCTGATTTCTATCATCTCGCCCTCCGTTCTACGCTTGACACAGCATAATCATCTGGATCGCCCTGGAAGATATCGTCTCCCCGTACCCTCCGTTCTGGTAATTCCAATACTGCACTGAACTTCCCGCACTTAGAGAAAGAATCTTCACCCCATAAATCTCCGGGTAATCTCCCCTGATCGGGCTTGCCCCAACCGTATGGGAAGCCGAGCCATTGATCCGGACGCCAACTTTTGCAGTACCCTTCGTAGACGTCGATTGCGTAACCGAGCTGCAGCAGATCAGATAAACTCCGCTCTGACTAACCGTAGTCACAGTCTCATATCGGTAACTTCCAGAAGCAAGTGATACGTTAGAGAAGGTTTTTGAGACAAAACCACTGTTAAGCTTCGCCAGACTGACATTTCTGCCTCCCGCCGAAAGAACCAAATCCGATGCAGTCATATTCACTATATTACTTAATAGAATATTAGAATTATACCCTTGCAATAAAAGCTCTCCTGCACGTAGCTCCATAGTATCCCTCGTACTGCCTATTGTCGTCTTTATGGTTCCTGCACCGCCAAATAAACTAATGGATGCATTCGTCCCAGCGCCGGCACTTTTTATTGATCTGCCAATATTAATCAGATTCGCTTTAAACGAAGCCAATATCTCAGATATATTTCTAATATTTACCCCATCACCATCAATATACACATTCTTACCAGCCGGATTGCCAATCGTAGCCGTACTGGCATACACCGGCTCCGAAGCAACCCTCCAGTTCGCCCCGTCATAAGTAAACACCACCGTAGCACCCGCAGCCCAATACGCATACCTCACACCCTGCGTATAGACCGCCTTCGCCCCCGTACCGTTGATATTCAGCGTCGGAGACGCCGCCGTATTCGCATAAGTAAATTGCACCGAAACCGTAGCGCCCGCTTTCAGCACCAGAGTCCCCGCTTTCAGCGTCGCCGCCTTCGCAGCCGTACCTGCAGCCGTGCCGCAGGTCGCATACAACATCTGGCCATCCGCCCCGTTTGATCCAGCCGGCCCCTTGGGACCCGTTGCACCCGTTGGTCCCTGCGGACCTGTTGCACCAGTCGGACCCTGTGGCCCTGTCGCTCCATCCTTACCGTTTACACCATCTTTTCCATTCGCTCCATCTGTCACATTGCTTACTGTAACCTCATTCGATCCGCGCACCGCTCCATTAGCATCCCTAGCCTCAAAGCCATAGACCGCTTTTCCAGAGATATCCCCCGCATTTACGATAACATTTTTCCCTACTGCAAGCTCTACGCCATCCTTTATCCAAACGATCGTGAACAGATTCGTCACATCCGCTCCCGCATCCCTCACATTCGCCGTCAGCGTCGTAGACCCTTCCCCGTTCTTAAACACGATCCCGTTATCCGTAGAGATCGTACAGGCATAGACCTTATACTCCCGGATCAGCTGATTCATCTTATCCAGAAGCGACGTATCCACCTGAGATTTCAACTCATGAAAATTATCAAACGTCGTCTTATTCTGCGCCGGATCCGTAAGACTCCTGACCTGCTCCGTCACCCGCGCCTCCAGGTACAGCGCCGGTACAAACTCCTCATCCGTCACCACCACCGTGTCCCCCATCTCCGTATCAAAAAAGCCGTCCACCTCATAACTCACCTGCGGCACACACACCTTCTTAAGCTCAGCAAGAGCCTGCCCATACAGCACATTCACATTGGCCGTATCATAAGACCACCGCTTCAATATATACCGGTCATCCGTCTTAAGATTCGACGGAAAACGCTCCATCGCCTGCACCGCACGGATACATCCATCCCCAGGCGCAGACCGGTATTCCACCCTTCCGTCCGCGTCAAGCTCCGTCTTATCAAGCGCCGAGATCATCAGATTATCCGTCCCCACCGGCAGGATCGCCGTATACAGCCCCGTGATGTCCGAAGACTTCCGGATCCCCTTCACATTCACCCCATACCGGAGCGTCATATCCCGCCTGTCCTTACCGATCCCCTGATTCTCCCCGTCATGCTCCCGGTACACATTCATCACAAGCCGTTCCAAAGAGTAATCATCCGCAAGCACCGGCACAAACTCCGCCTCCGCGCCAAACACATTCGCAAGAGAAAAGATCCTCGCAAGGATCGTCGACGATCCCGTCCACTCATGGCTGACCGTCTTATCCTCCACCTCATTCACCCCAAGTTCCAACGTATGCTCCGGATCAAACACATCCAGATACTCCTGAAAACTCATAGCCTTCGGCGACTTATATTCCCCCGCATCCTCATTCAGCAGCTCAAACATCATAGAATACGCAACAACCTCCACCACATACTCCGTCTTCACCACCTTCATGATATTAAAATAATAATCCCTGCCCCCATACCGGAACGCCAGCTTATTCCCCTCTACAAGATACTGGGCATCCCCATGCCTGGCCGAAGCCTTAAAACCATAAGTACAGGCAGAGCCCTCCCTATAGGAATGCAGCTCATCCCCATAATAATGCAGCGCAGACGGCGCCCCGTTATCCAGAAACGCACACACCTTATCATACGCGCTCAACACCGCGATCCTTACATTCTCCATTACAAAAACGCCTCCTTAATCCTCGCCGTCACCACCGGAGCCGGGTTACAGAAACTCGAATAATAAAACTGCACCTTCGTCTCCCCAGGCGGCACATGAAAATACTTGGTCCCTATCATCTCATCCCCCGTATTCGCCATCCCATTCACATAGACCCGCGCCGCCTCCCCGTCGATACTCACCACATCCCCCTCCTGGTAACGGTTCGGCACATCCCTCCACTTCTCCACGCCCATCTTCTGGAACTCCAGAGACCGCAGATAATTCCGGGTCACATACTTATTCCCAAGCCCCCGGGAATCAAACTGGGTAAACGCAACCTGGATCTTCTTACACTCCATGTTCCGGATGGCAGAAGACCGGTAACTCGGATAATTCCCGAACCAATAGAAGGTCACCTTATCCCCCTCCTTACGGATGTCATTGTGCCCCCTTCCATGATTAAAAGGATTCGCACCGTCTGAACTGGACGGAGCAAACGAGATCGACCGCACGATCTTCCCATTCAGCCAGAACTCCAGACACGCTGTATTCCCCGTCATATCCGACTTAAACAGGCTGTACCCGCAGATCACCTTATTATCTCCCGTCAGGAACGCAATGGACTGCTCCGCCGTCTGCCCCATCAGGCCCGTCTCAAACCAATGATTCAGATAACAATAGAAGTTCTTCGCCCCCGCATGCCCCTCCGAGTCCGCCGGGACCGTCAGCGTCTTCATGGCCCCGATCCACTTCCCCGCACTGACCGCCCCTGTCGACCGAAGCCGCAGGCAGGGTTTCCCGCCGATGGTCTCCTTCACCAGGGAACCGCCCATCACATGATTCGGATGCATATAGTTCGTTCCAGGATCATCCGGCAGGGCAGACAGATCCGACAGCCTCACAAGCTTCTCATTCTGCTTATAATTCTCCCAGTCCGTCTCCTCCACCCGTCCATACTGCATCACGCCATACTGCGACACAATACCAAGATACCCGTTCTCATGCTTATGCACAAACTCATAACTGACCGGGACGGCTTCCGTACCCCGGTTGACGATCGTCGCCTCCAGGATTCCCTCCGCATTAAGCGAAGCAGGAAACGTCTTCTCAACTGTAGAATATTTAGATGGGTCTGTACAGTAAAATACAATCTCTCCCGTCACACTGTTCCTTCCGGCAGCCACTTCACTATTTCCCGCCTTCGTCGAGATAAAATATTTATCCGGTTCATCGTTAAAGATTAATTCTGCCTCTTCCGCATCCAGAAGGCCATTCAATCTGTTAAACGCTTCCCTGAATGCAGTATCAGATTCTGACATCAATCGATAAGTAACCGTTATCTGTCTAGCCGGATACCTCTTATACTGATACTGCGTACCATCCATGCTGCCCATCTGTACATCTTCGATCTCACAGTCCATCAACTCCCTTCCGCTAACACGAAGGGTCCGGAACCCTTCCACCTCATGGTCAAGCCATTTTCCATTGAACTTGACAGCTTCTGCAGGAAGGGTATCCTCACCCTGTGATTCTGTAACATCAATAAAATCATACATTCCCATCACCGATACCCCTTCCTGTAATTCTCAAAAAACTTCATATCATCCAGCTCTTCCTTCGTGTAAACAGCAGTGGCTCTGGCAATCTCCCGGCCTTCCACCTCCAATGGCACAATAATCGTATATTTGGCATTTGGAGTATACTGATAATTATCATTCAGTTCCCTAGTCCCACTTGAAACTCTTATCGTATCGCCAGAAGAGACTGCTAGCCTAGGAATATTTACCAATTCCATAGAAGCTTGCCACACCCTTTTTAGTTGATCCAGAATACCTTCAGCATATCCGATTCCCCAAAACCCCCCAAGCTTCGTGGAGACTTTTGACGGACTGTGTATCTTTGCCTTTGCGCGGATCGCCGCTTCCGCTGCCGACGCAAGCTGTGCTGCCACGCTCCTTACATAACCAAGCTGCGAACGCATACCATTGGCCAGTCCCTGTCCAATATAGACGCCGCTGCTGAATGCTCCGCCAGATGCTGATCTCATGGTTGCTACCACGGACACCGACATCGCATCCGCAGTAACCACTGCACGCTGCATTCCATTGGAAACTCCGGTATTAAAATGATTACCCACAGCCTTCCCCGAGCTTTTTGCCTTCTCTTCCGCTCTGGAAAACTGACTCACCAATGCATTGATCGCAGATTTCGCCTTGTTTCCCAGCGCATCCAACCCTTCATTCACAAAGCTGACGGATGCTTTCATACTACTAAGAGATTTCTGTGCATTCTTTGCATTACTAGCAATCGACTTCATACTGGAATTCACAGCCTTTAAAGCCAATGCCATCACACCCACTCCTACAGCTCCCGTTGTCATAGCCAGAGCAAACGCAGCAATCCCTATAGCAGACGCAGCGGATGCAAGCCCAACCGCAGCCAACGAAAGCCCCATTGCCACAAGCCCCGCCGCAAGCCCTGCTGATACGGCCAAAAGCGCTGCAAGTGCTGCTGTACTAAGCACAGCGCCAGCCGCGACAGTGGGCAAGACTGCCGCCATCATCAGGAGCGCCGCTCCCGTTAAAAGCAAAGCCGCTCCCAGGGTTACGGCCCCGGCTGACAAAAGCAGAACACCGGCCGCCGCGACCATTACCGCAGCCCCAACCAGGCCCAGGCCAACAGCCACAATCATAAGCCCTGCACCAAGTGCCACGCATCCAACCCCCGCTAATGCTGCTCCCGCAGCAAAAACAAGCATACCGGCGCCAAGAGCCGCAATAGCAACAGCACCCTGCAGACCATACTGCACTATCGTCGGAAGCACTGCCGCCACGATTGCAAGCGCAGCACCTGCAATCAATGCTCCCGTGGCAACCAATACAATTGCGACTCCAAAAGCAATAAAACCTACTGCTCCGACAGTTAACGCCGGGCCAAGGGCTGCCGCTCCGGCCGCAAGCAGCGCAACTACAGCAACTAATCCAACCATTACGCCAATAGCCAGCGGTCCCGCGTTTGCCAGGCTGACAGCTGCAGTTGTCAATAAGAGCATTCCGGCTCCAGCCAAAACCACAGCCCCGCCAAACGCAAGAAGCCCCGCTGCTCCGGCGGTCAGAGCCGGTGCGACAGACTTCGCAACAACCATCAGTGCTCCCAACGCAACAACCATCCCCAATAAGACGCCCGCCGCTGCCGGCCCTGACTCCGCAATCTGTACCGCAGAATAGGCCAGAATCCCAAGACCAGCTGCTGCTAATGCGATTCCCACACCCATTGCCATAAAAGCGGCTGCAGACTTTAACATACCTGCGCCGGACTCAGCGCTGGCCGAACCCACCGCCTTCTGCCCTGCCGCAATTCCAAACAGTTTTCCCGCAAGTGCGGATATGCCTTTCCCCGCAAGACCGAGAATAGCGCCCGTAAATATTTTAACACCCGGCGCTATCGCTCCCACAATCCGAAACCCTTGATATGCAAGCAATAATTTCGGCAATTCAGACAACACCTTAGCAATCACTTCTGAATGTTCTTCCAGAAATCCCGCAAATTTCACCAATGCATTCTTAGCTACATCCATAACATCTGCAAAATTCTCCACATTCTTCGTACTGCCAAAAGCTCCCGTGATCTCCGTCAGATCTCCCACAATCGCCCCTACAGCACTGCCGAATGCCAACGCAACCTCTGATACATCTTCCTTGAATATATCCCAGTACTTTTTTGCATTTCCTACAAATTCAACGACCTTGCCTGCAATCGCCTCACCATCCAGACTCCCCATTTTATTGATCAGTTTATCAATAGAACTGATTCCTATCGCCGAAACCGCGTCAAATGCAGGGGAAAGCTTGTTAGAAAGCGTCTCTGTCAGCCCATCCATTGCCTGGTCTACAGTTTTATACTGCGTAGCAAGCTTTGTAAAATTTTCATTATTGCCTACTTTTGCGATAGCATCAAAGAAGTCCTCTGTTGCAACTTTGCCATCCTGGACATTCTTGATCATGTCCTGTGTAGACATCCCCATCTCTTTGGCCACTGCCGCAATTCCCGCGGGTGTCTGCTCAAGAACCAGCTTGAAGTCTTCCCATGCAACTTTTGGTTTCGCGGCCATCTGCGTTGCCTGCTGGCTCAGCGTCTTCATTGCCTGTGTCGGATTTTCTGCCGCAGAAGCCAGACCGCCAAAGCCCTTGACCAGTTTCGTCGTATTCTTAGTCCCGACAGCCTCAAGCTGCGCAAAGGTGCTCGCCATATCACTGGAACTGTAAATAGTCTGCTCTGCAAAACTCTGTAATTCCTTCTTAGTCGCCTGGATCTCTTCTACGGCTTTCCCATTCATTTCCATGTTACCCTGGAAGGTTTTCCATGCTGCACTTGCAGCGTTCATCTCTCCCACAAGACCAGAAACTCCATTACTCACAACAGACACAGCCTTCTGCCCGACCGCCATCATAGCTCCAAAACCAAAACCGCTCGTGATGACATTCTTCAGATTATCCGCATAACCAGCTGCAGCCTTCAAAGTTGACGAAAAATTCTTATCTGCCGCCGACAAGACCGCTTTTACACTATAAGATTCCCCCATGCCATCACTCCCCTTTCTTCAGCAGCTTCCCTATTCCAGAAAAACGTGACTTTTTCTTTCTGGCCCTAACCTTTTGCAATTCCCGCTCATAATCATAGAACTGGCTGAACTTCCGGTATACGGGCTTCGTTTTCCCTTTACCGACCTGGCGTTCTGCCTGAACAGCAAAATTCAGAAACGCTTGTCGGTGTTCATGGAAATCCTGGTCAACAGACTTAAGTGACAGCGCCTCCATCAGGATCTCATATTGCGCGATTGTCAATCGGTCAACCTGCTCAAATGACGTAAAACCAAAATACCGGAAGCAGTTTACCGCTGCCTCACGATATTGTTCTTCAAATGCTACTGATTCTCCTCCTCGGATTTCCTGATTGCCTCCATCAGCTTCTGCACGGTCTTCCTTGTAGCATTTGCTTTCTCTAAAAAATCCAGAGTATCCTCAAACAACTGGTCGATATCTGTTTCCGGATCGTCAACATAAGCGTCTAGCAACGCCCGGGTCACTCTTGGATCCTGCCCCATATTCGCCAGATTCAAAACCTCAACCAGGGCATCCGCCTCACCGTCAATGACCCTTGCGAACATATATCTGGCGCCGATATCTTTTTTCATTCCAGGAATTCCCTCAACCGGGGCATTCACTATCTTATTTACCTCCCTCAGAAAACCCATCCCAAAGTGAAACTGATACACCTGCCCATTAATTGTAAGTTCCATCATTTCTATTCCTCCTAAGCCCCTGTTTTCTTCGTATCTGCAAATACATAATCTGCAATTTCCTGCTGCTCCACCGTAACCGTCACATCTCCGCGCTTCCCACTTCCGTTGATCCCAAACGTCAGAGAACACTCCACATAATCCTCCGCCGAAGAAGTCTTCTCAAACTCCGTCAGATACCCCTGGAAATACATTCCCTTAAACTTATTCTCACCCGAATCCGCCGGTTCTGACAGATTCGCCTCCCAGACCTCAATCAGATCATCATGATCCATCGCATCCTCCAGCTTATCGATCATCCTGTCCCCCTTGGCAAGAATACTCGTAGCCGTGATCTCAACCTCCGCCGTTCCCGGAGTCCGGATCGAACCGTCTTTCGTGGCAGTTGAATCCGCATCCTTACTTTTGGAACGCCCGTTCTCCGTCGTAAATGCAAGTATCGTTCCGTCGGCCGTTGCCGCATCCTTCTGGATCCGGTACAGATACACCATCTTCTTCCCCTGTACTGCTTCCGCAAATAACTGTAACTGATACATCATTAACCCTCTCTTTCTTCTAACAGAACCGAAACTCCACTTCCAGAAACCCGTGGAGAAGCGGCTGTTTCGTCGTTGTGTCCGCCAGGATCCTCTGGTCGATGTTCACCACCATCCAGGAAAAACCCGGCGTATGCTCCAATCTCCGGCAGATCTGCTTCAGATCCGCCAGCATGGCAGAGACCCTGCCCCGCCTCCTCACCGTACCGTCCCACACATGGATGGTCTGGTACACCGTTCCAAACACAGCATTCTTATTGGAACGGTCCGTCTGCCTGCAATCCGCCAGATACACAAAAGGATACGGCGCACCCTCCGGCGGAAGTCCGCCGTCATACACGTCATATCCCCGTTTCCTGATCTCTGATAACAGGCAGGTAAACAACTCCTGCTGCGGATCCATCCGCCATCACCTCACTTCGCAAGCCGGTCCATATCCCGCTTAAACTGCTCCCTCTGTTCATGAAAAGCCGGTTTCATGTACGGCTGCGCCTCCATGAACCTAGTCCCCCATTCCACATAAGGTGCATACTCCGCCCCGGCCTTAGACTCGGCAGTCAGTCCCCCGTCAGAGATATCAAGACCAATACTCCGTTTCAAAGTTCCCGTATCCACCGGGGCATTCCTCTGCGCCTTCGCTTGAAGCTGCGCCCCATTCTGCCTGACGATCTGCCTGACCGCCCCCATATCCGCCTTCTTCTCAAGAGCAACCTTAAGTTCCTTCACACCTTTAAACTTTACCGACATCCCTGCACCTCACTGACAATAAACACCTGCTTGACCCTAAGCCTCCTAGAGAAATCTACCCGGTAGACCCTCTCCCCAATACGGATCCGGTCAAATACCTTGTCATAATACGTCTGCAGCCGGATCACCTTACATCCCTGCCGGATTTCCCCGTAGACCAGCTTCAGAGTCTCTGTTCCGGCATCCGTTACATTCGCATAGCGCATATCCTCACTGACACTGTCCGGTCCATAGTCGCCGGAAGACTCATCATACTCCCCGGGCTGTATCCTCTGAAAATATATCGGCACATCAAACCTCATAGAAACCGAAACCCTCCTCTTTTGGAATTCTGATTTCTGGCATCCAGCCATGCATTGATCTCATCCATAAACCCGGCAAAATCATTACTGTTAAAATGCAGGTTCTCCCCCTCAACAGTATTGATTGTCATTCCCTCAGATCCAATACGGTTAAACCGGATCACCGCCGCTTCCGTAATGATATGCTCCATCTCCGCAGGCGGGTCTACACCGCCAAGCAAAACCTTAAGTCTTGCCCTGGCGGAAGACAGGATCCACAGAAGCTTATCGTCCTGGGAATCATCCTTCGGATCCATTCCCAACAGCAGCTTCAAATCCTTCAGCATCCCATCTCTTTCTGCTATCTGGTTTTCCCTGTTCATGATCTATCTCCTACTCTTTCACCGTCACATCGGTCTTTCCTGCATTCACCACGCGATAAGAAGCATCACACTCAGCAACTACAATCTCACTTCCCTCACCCGGCGTGATATCCGCCGCGCCATCCCAGGTTTTCCAACCCTTCACATTCTGGCCCTTTACCGGTACATCCATTTCATCCCCTACTTTGTATTTGTAGGAATTCCCACTCGTAAGCGCCGGGGTAACCGCGATCTTCGTATCTCCTGCCTTCGTTCCCGCCGTACTCGTTACCGTCAGTTTTCCTAACCCTCCAGAAGTCAGCTTCGCAAAAGCCTCATCCTTCACGATCATAAAGCCCACATCCATCGTGACCCGAAGCGCTACTAATTCCTGCTCATACAGGTTCACCGGAGTACCATCCTCATTGGTAAGCGTAGACAACTGCGCCTCCTCCGAGATCTTATAAGACATCCCATAAGGGATCCCATAGTACATATAGTCAAAATCCCCCGCGTAGATAGTCCCCTTATCCAACGCCTTCAGATCCGCCACAGGCTGACCGTCCAAAGTATTGGCAGACCTGTCATACAGGCTCTCCACGATTACACCGTTCTCAATCCTGTGCGTATTCCTCAGCGTGCTCCGGTTCTTCTTCGTAGAGATAAACGCATTCACATCATAATCCTCATCCGTCAGCAAGTCTTCCATCTCCAGAATGTTATCATAATTCAAAACCCCATCAATCACATTCCCCGAAGCCTTGACCGACTTCTCAACCGCATGAAGGAACGGATTCTCCACATCAAGGATCGCCGCCGCATCAAACTTCTTATAGAACGCCTCCGCAATCTTCGGCTTCATCACCTCAAAGAAATCCGACATCTTATAATGCAGGAACTCCCTGGAACACGGAATAATGACACCCAGCTTCTTCGCCACCATCTTCACCTGAAGCCACTGGGCCTTAGAAGTCTTGATCTTCTCCCCCTCACCTACCCAGTAAGCGCCCGGCCCCTTTGCAAAATACTCAAACTTCTTCTCCTTGGAATCCATCTCCTCATACTTCGCAAGCTGCATCACCTTGCTGTTCTCCATGACCTCCTTCAAGATCATGTTCTGATACTTCTCCGGGATAGTCCCGTCCTTATGCTCAAACACAGTCACCTTGTCCGGGCTCCAGGTCTGGGCAAACAACTGCAACTTCCAACCTAATTTCCTGTTCTTATTCATCTTCTACACCCTCCTAATTCTTAATAATCCTGTTTTCATTAGCCATCTTTCTAATAGAAGACAACCCTCTCCTGCTATCCACCACATGGCCGCCCTCCTGCGGGGTAGACTGTCTGGCTTTCGCCTTCACCGCCTCCGAGATCTTAGCGTCCCACGCTTTCTTGATATCCACAATTGCATCCTTGATCTTCTTCGCATCCGCAATAGTCACAAGGGACTCCGCAAACACAAGAGGCAGCGTCTGCTCCTGCAATTCCTTCCTGACCTCAACCAGAAGCTTCTCCCGTTCAAAAGCCGCCTTCTCCGCCTCAAACGCCCTTCGCTCCTTCTGCTGCAGGTATTTCTCTCGCTCCTCTTTGGTCATCTTCGCCAGCTTCTCCGCCTCAGACACCTTATCATCCGCCGCGGCCTCCCATGCTTCCCGCTCGCGCTTCACTGCTGCATCCACAGCCGCCTGCACACGCTTATCAAACTCTGTCTGGTTTCCTTCCTGGCCAAGGAAGTCATCAAACGATACCGCCCCTCCTTCTCCGCCATTTCCAGAACCGCCTCCGCCGCCATCGTCGTCATCGTCATCGTCGTCATCATCACCGCCAGAGCCGTCTCCATCAGCGCCACCGCCGTCTCCATCTTCAGCAAACAACTGCAGACCGCTATACGGAATGCCGCATCTCTTCTGCGCTCTCGACATCAGTATCCTCATTTTCCTACTGCACATCTCTGTTACCTCACTTTCTTTCATACTATCCGGACATAGTCCGGGAACTCATCGGCGATCATACAGATGCCAATGAAAAAGGAATCCACCAGAGTTCTTGACTTCTCCGACAGATTCCCATACTGTATATCAGCCCTTCCGGGCGATATCCCATATTCAATTACATCCTCCGTCAGCCCCTCGACCGATCGGATCATAGTCTGACACAACGCCGTCACACCGGCGCACACTACATCCCGGCCAGGTTGGTCATAGCCAGAATGGCCGGTTACAGTAATCCTGTCCTTACGGACACTTACCTCAATCAATCAGCATTCCTCCTAAAATGGGCATAAGAAAACCACCTGCCGTAATGACTGGTGGTTAATCCATAAATTCAATTATTTGCCCTAACAAATCCCCTGCACCACTATCTATAAAATCCTGTTTTTCTTTGTCTGATGCCTTTTTGAACTCTTCCTCTAATCTTTTGTTCAGCAATAACCACTCATCATCTGAATGTTCTCCAAATAGAATGAGATCTTCAAGTTCTTTTAACTCACTTTTCACTGCCTCTCCTCATCTTTCTTACCAATTTCTTTAATGCCAAAGCTTTCAGAGAACCATATTCATCAGCCAAATCCAAAAGCCATTGTTCCCTCTTATCCATATCTACATTAAATAAATCTACTGCAAAGTCATAGTCTGAATCATACTTCCCCAGCAATTCGTTATACTTTCTTAATGGATCCACATACTTTGCATACGTTGCTCGATATGCAACACCTTCCTTTTTGCAAATTTCTTCAGCAAGTAATTCGCACGCTCCCTCCTCAAATCCTAAATCTTTTTTTGACTTCTTTGACATCCAACTACTGGAACGTGTATGCAAATGCTCATGAAGTATTGTTTTAATACCAGCATCATTTCTCAGCCAAATATCTCCATTTGCTTTCGTTCGCCCGAGTGCTGTTGGCAATTTTCTGTCATCTACTACTGTCGTAATACCGCTCCATTTACTATCTCGCACCCCAAGTGTGTTCAGAAAGTTATTTACTTGCAATGACTGTTCCAGAAGATTATCAGATAAATTGTTCAAGTCAGTAAATACGTCACCTCTGTCTTCTGGTTCTATTATATCACTTTCGCCATGACTTTCCAACCATTTTTCAACCTCTTCCCTGTCCACATACGCTGCCGTACTGCACCGGCAACGCGGATGCATCGGCGGCGCATTCTCCCCGGGCATCATATCCTCTGTTCTAAAATGCTTCCCATCAATCGCCTTGCAGATCTTGCATGCAGTCTCCAGCGCAATAAACTCATACCTGTCATATCCATTCCGTTCAAACGACCTCTTCTGAGCTTCCGTCTGAACCCTTGCAAGCTCCGTCTGCATCAGCCGCTCCGCGTCAGACCTCCGTACTCCAAACAGCTTCACGAGATGCCTGGCCAACACCCTGGGATGCTTCCCCTGAATCAATCCTACCTGCAGAAGCTTAGACAATTCCGCCTTCATCATATCTTGGTACATCCAGATTCGGTCAGAAAAACTAGCATTGTGAAAAGACGCATTCACGATCGCATGTGCCGCCTTCTCATTATTCCCTACCGTATTCCCCAGGATCCCCGCCTGCCTCTCAAACTCATCCAGCGTCCGCTTTGTCAATATCCGGTCGAAATACTTCTGCAACTCATTGTTACCATTCACAGCCATTTTAATTTCTGATGTTTCATGAATTCCCATTGTGGCTTTTTTATTGGCATAATGCACTGTTTTTGGTGGTTTTATTTATTAATAAATATAGCCACTACATATTGACTTTTTGTAGTGGTTGTAATATAATATATATAGCCACTATTGAAAGGAGAAACCGTTATGCCTACTATTGTTAAACACTTCGATAAAAAATCAGGAAAGACCCGGGTTTACGAATCTACTCCCCACTATGACCCTGTTACCAAGCAATCAAGACCGAAGAGGAAATATCTTGGTACCCTCGATCCCGAAACAAAGGAATTGATCCCATCTTCCGGTCGCAGGGGCAGAACAGCATCTTCGAAAAATGTTACCACCACGGAAGAAGATACTGCTTCTGCAAGGAACAGAGATTTTCAAAAAATCATTTCCGAGAAAGAAACAGAAATCGCCTCTTTACAGTCTGAGGTGAAAACCCTAAAAGCTACTATCAGGGCATATGAAAAAGTATGCACTTCCATCTCCAATACTTTAAGAAAGGCCCCTGTGATCTATGATTAAATATACCGGCGATCTGCGCTGTGACTTTGAAAAAGCAACGGCAGAAATCACGAAACTCAAAGACCGCATCGTGGGATACCAGGAGCAGATAGCTTCACTACGGGCTTCAGTTAAGAGCCTTAAGCAGTCCAACGATTTCCATAAAAAGAATTATCAGGAATCCCTCGCTGAAAAAGATGCCATTATCAAGGAACTGCAGAACCGTCTTGCCCATGCGGAGGCTCTCCTTAACCATGATGGCAGCAATACCGGTACCCCAACATCGCAGACACCGATAAATAAAAACAAGGTTATCCCAAACTCCCGCCGCAGTTCAGGCAGGAAGAAAGGCGGACAGCCTGGACATCCCAAAGCAGCCCTTGAAGCGCCGGAGGAATCTGAGATCACAGATACCGTTGGGCACCCATTACAGGACGATGAATGCTGTCCAAAATGCGGGCTTACAGACTGCGCCCCAACCGGCGAGTCCGAAGTTAAATTTGAATACGATGTACGCATTAAAGTCGTTAAGATCAAACACGAATTCTTTTATTACGAATGCAGCAACTGCGGCACTGTATTCCGGTCACAGATACCCCCAAACCTCAAGGAGAAGGTTCAGTATGGCAGCGGATTGCAGGCTTTTGCTTTATCACTCACAAATACCGTCAATGCCGCTATGAACAAAGCATCCATGTTTCTTGCCGGAATCACCGGCGGTGAATTAATGCCCTGTGAGGGATACATTGCGAAACTCCAGGCCCGTGCCGCAAATGGGCTCCGCCAGTTTCGCCAGGATCTGAAGCTTGTCCTGATCACAAGAAAGATCGTTTACTGGGACGACACGGTCATCTTCATTCTTGCGCAAAGAGCATGTTTCCGATTTTATGGAGACGAGTCTATTGCCTACTATACAGCGCATGCACACAAAGACATGGAAAGCCTTGATGACGACAATGTACTGAATCTCCTGACATCGGATACCAAAACCATGCACGACCATAACACCGTAAACTACAATGAAAAGTACAGCTTTGAGAATATCGAGTGTAATCAGCATCTTCAGCGTGACTGCCAGAAGAATACGGATGATACCTGCCATCAATGGTCTGATGATCTGAAAAAGCATATCAGCGCAACCATCAAGGATCGCAATGATGCCATAGCCCGGGGCGAGGGTTCTTTCAGCGAAGCCTGCATAAACGAGTTTCATCATAAAATAGATGAATACCTTAAAAACGGATGGAGTGAAAATGAGTCTGATCCAAACAACTACGGGGCATCCTTTGAGCGGACTCTGCTTACCAGAATTGCCCAATACCGCAGAAACTATTTCCTGTGGGTTGAGGATTTCAGTCTGCCGACCACCAATAATCTCAGTGAACGCGGGCTTCGAGGTGTAAAATCCCACATGAAAATATCGGGACAGTTTGAATCAGAGACAGCGGCCGATAACCATGCGCTCAACCGAACATACATCGAAACCTGCCGTCGTAATGGCATCAATGAAATCGAAGCGTTGCAACGATTATGCGAAGGGAATCCTTATACGGTTGCCGAAATCTTCTCGGTCTAATCTTCCTAAAAACACATCAGAACATTGAAAGCGGTGTTGCAGCTCCGCTTTATTTGTCGATCCATCAAACCGACTGTGAATAGTAACAACTCATTAAACCCGTCAACCAGTTCCAACCCGATGTTCGCTTTCAGCATCTCCAGACGGTTGATCTTCATCGTAGCATTATAAAGGCGCATCTCCTCATTCGCCACATCAGAAAAATCCTTTTCCTTCACATACTTGGCAGCCTTGCGCCCATACTCTTCAATATCCAGCTTGGAAACACGCTTCCTAGCCTCCGACAGCGTGATCCCTTCCTTCTTCGCATACTTCACATAGAATCCATTGATCTCCCTCTGGATCTGGTCCATCATATAATCATAGATCTCCCCGATACTCTTTCGGTATTCCGTCTCCTCGGTAATATTATGCTTCAGCTGCTCCCGCTCCCTGTGCTTCCAATATTCCCTGCTGTCCATTCACATCAGCTCCATCCCTTTTCTTTATCAAGCCAAATGCACGACGCATAACAGCGTCATCATCCGAACTCTCCTGCTCCTCCTTCACCCTGTCAATCTCCGTCTGCGCATCCTCCACAAAAGAAGCCAGTTCCAATAACGTTTCCTGGCTGAACTGCGCACCGGCATCCGCCAGCGCCTTCAACTCCTCCAGAACAGCCTTCGGCAGATTCGGCGTAAATGTGATCGTAAAGTCTCCCAGATCCACATTATCCGCTTCATTGACATAATTCTTGATATTCAGAAGAAGACGATACCTTCGCATCAATCCCTTCTTAAATCCTCTCTGACTGGTCTTAGCCAATTGCTGAAATCCAAACAGCTTATACTTCATGGCCTCCCCGGACTGCGTACCGCCAAAAGCCTCATCCGTCAGATCCGGCACAAACGAGATCTTGTGGATATCCTTCTGCAGCCTCTCTTTATACGCCTCCGTTCCAGCCACGTCATACTGCTTATACACATACTTCGCATCCGTCTGAGTCTTACTGCCGTCCGGGTTAATCCCATTCTCCAAAAGAAGCAGGTTCGCCTTCTTCATCTCGATCACATCCCTGACCGAATACCTCCCCATATCCAGATCCCCGGATATCACAAGCGTCGCCTCATTAAAATCCGTCATATAATTCGCCGTATCCGACTGGGCAGCATCATACAGATCGATCAAAGACGCCACATCCTCATATCCCCCCTGCCGGTATCTGTCCGGAGAATACTCCGTTACCGGGACCTCTCCCCAGTAATGCCCTTCCCGTCCCTCTTCTTCCTGTACCATCACACTCAGAGAACACGGTCTGTAAGTAATGATCTCCGTATCGGTATAAACGATCACCCTTGTCCGCTCCTCCATACCCGTCCAATACTTCGGATACCTGACCGCAAAAAGCGGCGTCCTCTCCACATCCAGTCCATAACAGACAAACGTCTCAAACACGTTACTGACAACAGAGCAATCTTCGTCATCCTGGTTCCGGTACTGCAGCTCATACGCCCGTCCATATTTCCGGAAATCCCGCCATAACTCACTGTCCAAAGCTTCAATATCATTCCGCCGGTCATACTCCCTGACAAGCTCATTGATCCGCTCATTGTCACTGGCTTTCTTGATCGGAATCCCAGTATTATACCCCACATCAAAAACATTGATGATCTTGGCAAAATTATGAGCTGCCCTATGATCCGCTTTCCCCTCTTCCGTCCGTCGGCATTCATCATTATAGATCCCGTCATTCCTTGCCTTCATATAATTATCCAGGGCGGCAAGCCGGGGACACTGTATCCGATAATGATCCAGGATCATATTCCTCAGCTTATTCAGATCCCCCAGAATCTCATCCGCACTCTCCGCACGGTAATGGAAATTCGCTTCCGGCCCATGAGCCTGCTGCAGATTCCTGTGCGTATGATACATCCTTCTGTCTGTACCGCTCTCAAATTCACTTACCTTTAAATCCTCAGCCATCCTACAACATCCCCTTCATCTTCTTCGCCTTCTTCATCCGGTTCTCCTGCGTCTCAATCGATCCAACCGTCATATCAGAATGAATACCATACCTGATTGCACAGAGCACATCATCATTCTCCTTCAACGGTTCACCCGTATTCTTCTTCCAGACATATTTATAGATCTCCTCACGAAACCGCGGACACCTCTCATACACAATGAAAAACTTTTTCTTGGTCATCAGAGTCGCTACCTCTTCAATCCCTGACAGCACCCTGTTATTTGCCAGATACGCCCGGATCCCCGCCTTCTGAAATGCGGCAATATGTTCCGTCCGCGCCGGATCACAATAAAAAGGGATATTACCATACCGCCTGATAATATCCTTCGCTATACATATCCACTCTCCAATATACTTATGCTGTGCCGCATGCTCCTCTATGACATAATAAGCATCCCCCTTCACGCCAATGACCACAACGCCTCCAAAATGCTCCCAGCCCCAATCGACACCAGCCAGATACCGGTCAAAGATCATTCCCTTCGCCTGTTCCGGTGAGATCACATGCACACTCTTATCAAAATCCGGATACACCACCCCGGCACCAGACACCCACAATCCCCTGATGCCCCGGTCATAGAACATTCCCTTCGGTGTTGTCTCCTTAATATCTCTGATATAACGTTCATCCAGAAATGTATTATCCTCCAACTGGAAATGGAAGCTCAAGAGCCCGCCCGCCTCAGACTCAATATAATCCTTCAACAGCCAGTGTTCCGGATGATCCGGATTCGTATCCGCGATAATCCGTGCACCCGGACCGCTGCACCTTGCCTTGATCTCATCAAATACTTCCTGATTCGCCAACGAAGCCTCATTAATGTATGCTCCAAAAGACGTCATACCACGGATCCGCCCCAGTCCACTGATGGAGCCATGACTGGTCTGTACCACTTTAACGCCAAACAGGGTAAAGTTATTATACTTGTCGAACCGGAATTCAAAACCATATTTATTCGACAGCTCCGTAAGGATATTGTCCTGTATATTCCCCAGAGAGTACCCTGCAAGGATATACTGCGGCGTATCGATCCCCAGTTTATTTGCGATCCCCCTTACCCGGATCAGTTCCTGAAGAAACAGGTCATTATCCACCTGGGTCTTACCACTTCTCTTCGCACCATGATTAATTAGCATAAACCAATCTGAAGCTCTGCAAGCTTTCAGCACTTCTATCTGCTTTGAAGAATACGCTTTACTCAGATCCGGCTTCATCATCCAATACTCCTCCAATCATTTCAAACAGCTTCTTCACCTTATCTTCTGCAGACACCTGACCATTATCCTTTACCTTGGCCCTTAACGCATCGATCTCTGCCTGCTGTTTTTCAGTAGCCAAATCCATATGTTCAGCAATCCATTCCATCGCCTTAAGTTTATCCAGAAGTTTGACCTTTACCCCATCTCTCCCCTTTGATATCTCAGAGACCAGGATACCGTCTACATCTGAATCATTCTTGATATTTACATTAGAGACTTTTACGGTACGTACATTCCCATTCTTATCTTCAACCTCAATCTCTTCATTGCCAAACTCCACATAATCCTTAATGTCTGCCCTTGCTATGTCAAGATACCACTGGAATACGTCTGCCTCATCCAGCATCTCACGATTGAGACGGTTCTGTTTTAGGCGTAGGATTTCATCTTTTACACCATCATTTTCCAACATCCTGTAACCGATTGCAGCCGCCGTACTATAATCTACTCCATACGCTTTCTGATATGCCTTTGTAGCATTAAAACAACGAACATAATGCAGGCAGAAAAGCCTCTGTTTATCGGTTAAATCTTCATTCTTTATCACCTGTTCAACTGCTTGCTTTGCCTCGTTGTGATTACTCGGCTGCCCGCCCCTTTTTCGTTTGGTAACGTTACCTTTCGACTGATTAGTAACGTTACCATTCCATTGATCTAAATTCTTCCACTTCCTGATCTGGTTCTCTGATACTCCGAGATCAGAAGCGATGTCTTTTAACTTCTTCTTTCCGCCCGAATCAAGCCATATCCTATATGCCTCATCTCGCTTAGGGCTTCTGGCTCTTGGCATACCACCACCTCTCAATTCTCTGTAGTTATGAATGGATCCTGCTGGGGTCGAACCAGTAACTTTCCGGTTATGGGCCGGATGCTCTGCCTGCTGAGTTAAGGATACTGGTTTTGCACATAGAAAAAGACATTCTATAAAGAATGCCTTTGACTAATCACCATTTTCTTTTCGAGCAAACAAATACCCACTCAAAGTAAATAGCAATGTTTTTATAATTTCTATAATCGAATTTGTTGCATCACTTGTTTTTCCAAATGCAATTGTAACTATTGTATCTATTATATAAATAATTCCTAGAAAAACCAAACATCCAACAATTAACTTAAAAGCAGAAAAGTATCTCTTTTCTTTTCGATCTTTATCTTTTTCTTCTAATTTTTTTACTTCTAAATTAATATCAACAGAAGGCGCTGTATCCAATGGTTCATCTACTTCTTCTACTGGTTTCCCAAACAAAAAATCCTCATCTGTAACCATTATTAGACAAATGCCTCCTCCGCTTTAATATCTGCATCTGACAAATATACATCATTTCTTTTTGCAGCCTTATACCAAGCTGATCCTTCTCTATGTGTCATTGCAGACAATGGTATTCCATCGTAAGATTTGTATTTTCCCCATATTGTATCTAACGCTTTTTTAAAGGACGATGACGTTTTTTCATTTACTATAAGAATCGAACCATCAGCCTCTTCACAATATGTTTTAATTGCATTCCCCTTATAATCTTTAAATTCATCATAGATACTTCTTATTACTGGACCATATTTCCATACCTCAAAATTTTCTGAAAATAATATTCTATCTGTATCTTGATAATATTTTTTGTATACCAGATAGGTGAGTTTTTGCAATTTCATCGGAGTTATATCAATACCATCTGAAAAACCCCTCTCTAGAATATTGTTAGCAACATTCAATGCAGATACCATAGCTTCACCTCCCATATACACCCTTGTTGTTTTACTTATAATATCATACAATCATAAAAATGTCAATCCAAAACAAGAACATTTGTTCTTATTATCAATCTAAAAATTTCGACAAAAAAGAACGCCCCGCCGAAGCAAAGCGCCCTTTCTATGTGTGGGAGGAATCAGATAGCAATCATCCACTGATCTCAGTATATACTATAACATTTTGAAAACGAACAATGTGAACAAAACGAGCAAACTTTATAAATCTCTCATAAAACGTTCAAATTCCATTCTTACGCTGTCCCCTGTAGCCTTCCGTCCGATCTTCGCCGCCGTCTGCTCCCACGTCATCTCTTCAAAGACTTTATACCGGATAATCCGCTGCATCCTGACCGGGATCGTCAGCATCCACTCTTCCACCTGCCTTTTGATCTCCTCTGCGTGCTCCCTCCGCTGCTCCAGAAGCTTCTCTTCCAGGCGGAGATTCCCGTCATCCTGATAAGTGAAGGTTGTGCCCTGGACTTTGAAATGCTGCTCCTGATAAGGAAACCTCGGGTTACTCCCCTTCACATTGGTCTGGATTACGGTCTTCCGTTTCTTCTTCAGACGCCGGATATCCTTCTCCGTCTCCTTAATCAGCTCGCAGGCATCTATGTAATCATTCAGAATCTTCTTGTCCAATCCCAATCTCCCCTTTTATATCGTACTCGTTCTTAGCCATATAGCCAATCACATCACACCGCTCATAAGCTTTCCGGACGAAGGCCTTCACCGCTTTAGCGTCCGGCTTCGTTCCTGCCATTTCCGCCAGACGGTGCCTGTGTTCCTGGCTGAGAGTATGACGGTCCTTATGCTGCTTCCTCACGCTGTCACTCCCCGCTTTACAATCTCCAGTGCACCAAGTGCACCGCAATTCTCACAGTCGATATCATCTGCATTAATATATCTGCAGTGATTTTGGTAACAGATATCACTGTGGGCATACTCTTCCAATTCCTTAATGACCTTATCTGAGTCATATGCGGCAGGTACTTGCATAATATAATTCTTGAAAGCACCTATCGCAGAAATCATACCGTCACATACATCTGCCGAAACAAATCCTTTTTTATTCTTTTCCGTGATGATATTCGTCTCCTGCTCTCTTAAGTAATCCATTACAAGACTTCTACTAATCAGATCATTACTCATCTTCCCTGTCTCCTTCCTGATTCGTCGTTTTGCACACATCCCTGTCCCAGGTCTCCAGGATCTCCTTGATTACCTGGGTGCAGTATTCCTTATTCTCTCCCTTGCCCATCTGAATCACCCGTCTTTTCCCTTTCAGAAGCTGTGTCTTTGCGCAGCTCTCAGCTTATCCCTATATGCATTCAGCCTGCTCCCCTGCTGCTCCTTTACTGTCTTCTCCACTTCAATGTTCATCTTCTCTACTTTCATAATGTTTTCCTTTCTTTATGCAAACCTTAATTGTTTCCCGCTGTTCTCTATCCTCTCAGCCTTCTCTTTCTCATGGCATTACCTCCGGGAAATCCTCAAAAGACATTTGTCCTTCTACATTCCTCTTTCTTTCTCGCTCAGCCATAAAACGATCAGCCTTATACCTGTTATATTTCGCACGATATTCATAACTTTTTCCAAATATGTTCCATGCAGCTTTTACAAGGTTCGGTTCATGCGGACGTATCATTTCCAGATCCTCTACCGCCTTATATGATATCGGGCAACCACAGCACCCAGTCCTTGTAAGTCCGTATACTTCATAAGCGTCAGAATACCTGATCCCGTAGTATTCTTTATACCAAGCCTTGTCTGCGTCCGATACATAATACAGTGGGCGCAAGCGGTATTGTCCTTCGCTTGTTTCTGTGAAGCATAGCGCTGTGTTGTCCTTACGCGGCACAGACCTCATGCCTCCCTCATCTCTGCGTTCTCCAGTAATGATCATATCAAAGTCTTTTTGTACATCGTGCGCGACCTGCTTTTTGCAATAATCGCAGCATTTCGCACTGATCTGAAAATCCGGCGGATACTCATCAATAAAATCACGCATGTACTTGGAACTGTTGATCACGAGTTGAATCTTGGGTCTCGGCTCTCCTTCGGAATTACAACAGCATAAGAAATTGATCACGCTTTCACACTTCGGATATCGCTCTTTTAACTCCTGCCTCTTTGCCGCTTTGTCCTTCGCCTCTTCGTACTCCTTTGAAATGGATAACGGAATCCCTTTCTTCTGCCACTCCTCTAATCCTGCAGACATAATCTTTGAAACAAATGGTATCCCGTATTTTCTGGATGCTGTCACAATACCTGTCTTTGGCCGATGTGCTTCAATTTTTACCCCGTATTTCTTTGCTATCTCTTTTACATGGTTCTTTGTAGCCCTCATCTCCAAACCTGTGTTGAAAAACGCATATTCGACAGACGGAAGGCTAAATATCATCCTGACTCTTTCAATGAGATCAATTAAGATATCGCTGTCAGATCCACCGGAATATGAACATATTGCCTTCGGATGTTCCCGCAGACGTTTAGCAATAATACTTTCAATTGCCTGGAATTTTGCCGGTGCATCAAAATCTGCATAATCAGGTCTTTCCGTATAAACTTTACTTTTATAAGTTTCTTTCATTTTTCCAAAGAAGCCCGTGTACACGTCACCCCGGCCGGAGGCTGGCTCCTTTCTATGTCTCTAGTCTTCTGGATCTGCTACTCTAACCCTCCATTTAACTGCGCGGTCTATCTGGATTAAACCGACAATTTCTTGCTACAGATTTACAAAAATTATTGTATAAACCACAGTATTTATATCTTTTCCCGCTCATATCTCCAGATATAGTTGACTTATGCATATACTCACATTTATCACATAATCCTTTCATTATCTACTTTCCTCCACTAACTTTTAGAACCCGTTTTAATGTACTCTACTGTTAAACACTGTGATTGCTATTGCCGCATTAAGTGCCGCCAGACACCCTTTGCACATCATAAGAGTTGTCCATCCCTGACCCGTTGTAGATACTTTTATCTCCCATATCTGAGTATCTGCTTCCTGCTGCTTTCCGCAGTCATTACAGACACCGTGCCGTTTACATTCTTGAATCTTTATCAAATCTACCTCCACTAACTTTCAGTTTAATCCAACCTCAACTCCATCTGTCCAGATTCATAATTCATCCAAACAACCTCTGTTCTTTTACTCCCCATCTCCGCATGGGACCTGAATTCTTTCCTTCTCCATCCAGCAAGCATATCGTCATACATCTCTGATGCATACCCCGAGATCATGATCTTTGCTTTGCTGATGAGCGCTTTCTGAAGCATCTCCTCATGTTCATCGTCCGACATTTCATGCTTATACTGCTTCTGTTTCCCGCATCTGGTCCCCAGAAGATACGGCGGATCCAGATACATAAACACATTTTCATAATCATATCTTACGATCAGCTCCAACGCCGGGGAACATTCGATCTGCACCCTTCGCAGCCGCTCCGCGATCTCGATCACCCATTCCGGCAGACGGTACCAGTTCCACAGCGCATACATCCGCTCCCGTCCCTGCACGTCATTCTTCCAACCGACCTTATAGCCATTCGATCGAAATCCATGCCCCTGCCAGCACCGGACAAGGAACTGACAAGCCTTGAGAAATCTATTTCCTTCCGACAACACTTCCATAATCGGATCACTCTTAAACGCATCATCATACATCTGCCGGCTGTACGGCGTTGTCATAATCAACCGCGCCAGCTTTTCCGAATCCTCCCTGATGCACTGGAAGAGGTTCACCACATCCCAGTCCAGGTCATTGATCGTCTCTATGTCTGATGGCGCTTTCCTGAAGAATACTGCACCACTTCCAAGGTATGGCTCCAAGTATGTATGATGCGGTGGAATCAGTTCTACAAGCTTATCCACGATCCTCCACTTACTCCCCGGATATTTCAAAACACAATTCAGTTTACACTTCTCCATTTTCACTTCAACGCCTCAAACAATTTTGCCAGCTCACACTCTCCGCAGATTCGATCCAGCATCCCTTGCGTTAACGCTGATGCCCGATATTGGCAATACTCATCACACATTTTCTCCATTGTTTCTTCCAGATGATCCTCCATCACCGCCAGCCTTTTCATCGCCTCTGGCAAAAGCTCCTTATCCCTGATCACCGGAACACCGGCATGATATTCCGTATATCTCACTATAATCCCTCACCTTCCTTCACACCTTCCCCGGCATAAACCAATCCAGCTTCCGCCGCTTCACATATCCCCAGAATGCACTATACGTGCTGTACACCCGAAAATACTTCTCCACATAATCATACGTTGCTTTTATAGACATACCAGAAAATAAAAGCTCCTGGATCCGTGGGTAATAAGGGTCAAACGCTCTCCTACCCGTTCTCCTATCCATCACTCCCGCTACCCTTTTGCCCGATTATCATAAAACTTCGCTGTTCTCTCAATCTCTCCAACTACTGCTGTAATTACATCTTTTGCAAGCGGCATCCGATACTTTTCATATACGCCACTGGCTTTATTCACAAATTCTTCCAACTCCTTTTCGTTCAATTGTCTGGCCGCATATCCCTTATACAGGCTCCATACATCCCGAAACATACGGGATGCTTCCCTGAATCCCATTATCATAACTCTGCCAGCTCCCTGATCAAGATATAAATTCCTGGTGGATCCGCCCAGAATTTCTCTATAATCTCAGATGCCACCAATGCATCATCCTTCCAGAATCCAACTGTTGTCATACAATCCTTCAAAAGTTTCTGGAGATTATCCGTATCTGGCTTCGTGATCCGGTATTCTCCCTGTTGATGCTTTTCCCTCGGGAAACACCACTTTGTTATCAGCTGGACTCCACAATTATACATTTTCTCTGGCTTATGCTTTGCCAGATGCCCGCACAACTTAATCCTTGCCTGGTTTACTTCCGGCGGATCATAGAACACCGGCTTCCCCTTAATGACCGCCACTTTCTTCTCCTGGTGTGTGCAGGTAGGCGGTATCATCGGCATAAAGAACTCAATCATGTTTACTTCACCCCTTTAACGTGCAAAATTCCGTTTAAGAGAAAATCAATTTAAGTCAAGGACCAGGGGAAGGAGTCGTCGTGCGTAAGCTACCGCACGACTACTTTCCCCCTTGACCGTCAGGGAAAGAAACGCTTTTATATATACGTAGTATATATAGTCATTTTCTTCCCTAGGGAAACAGAAAACACGTGATGTTTTTTTCCCTCAAAATTTCCCTCACTTTTTCCCAGAGGGAAAGGAAAATACGTGATGTTTTTTTCCCTCAGATTTTCCCTGTGAGGGAAAGGGAAAATTATGTATTTTTCCTTACATTTCCCTCCTCGATCACGAATCCTCCATGCTCCTTCAGACGATTTCTGACGGTCTTTTCCGTGACCGCCATATACTCTGCTAAGTCTTCAACTGTCACATTCTCATTAATCCCACAAGCCTCATAAGCGGTCTCTATCGCCTGCTTCCGCTCCTTCTTCTTATCCGCAGGCGTCTTTCTCTTCCCGATTGCTTTCTGCCACGGCGCCTTCTCCGCTTCAGGCTGGATATCTTTCAGTACACCTACACGATCGATACAATGTACCGGATAATTAAACCAAACATTGACAGATTCAAACTTCGGAAATTCTCTTAATGTTCCCTCGATTCTCCAAGCTGTCCTTGCCCGTGCCTGCTGCTCTGCCAGCCGAACCTGCTCATTCAGTTCTTCATACTGCTTCTTAAAAAGCTTCTTCTTACAATACGTCATCATCTGCACTTGGCTGCACAAATCATCCTGGGACACATCATCTTCCCATTCCTCATACAAACCATTCAAATAAGCCGCACAGACATCACAGATATATTTATTCGTCTCCTGCTTCAACAACTCATCCGTCACATCCAACTCAATCAGATCCAGAATCGCATCAGGATCCCGGGCAAACACCCCCGATCCCGACGCACGATCCATAGCACGTTTACCTCCCTGACTCCCTTTACTGTGATGATGACAATAGATCACTGCCGCATTAAGCTCTGTACAAACTTTATCAAACTGATTACAGAAATTTGCCATCTGGTCAGCGCTGTTCTCATCTCCCGTGATAACTTTATAGATCGGATCGATAATTACTGCTATGTAGTTCTTTTTTACTGCTCTCCGGATCAGTTTGGGGGCCAGCTTATCCATCGGTACCGCTTTCCCTCTTAAGTTCCAGATATCAATATTGTCCAAATGACCTGGATTTATCCCTAATGCTTCATATACATCACGAAAACGATGGAGACAAGACGCACGGTCAAGTTCCAGATTCACATATAACACCTTTCCCCGGGTACATTCCCATCCCAACCACTTCACACCCTCCGCAATCGCGATGCTCAACTCTATCAATGCAAACGATTTTCCTGCCTTGGATGGCCCTGAAATCAGCATCTTATGCCCCTGTCGCAGAAGATTTCCAATCAGTGGCGCAGACAACTGTGGCAGTTGATCCCATACATCCTCCAGCCGCTCCGGCTCCGGAAGATCATCATTGATGCTCTCAATCCATTCATGCCATTCCTCCCATGACTGCTTCCCGATATTCATATCAACCAGAAACTGCTTTTTCCCATTGCGAGTCACACCTGGCATCCTGGACAACCTGGAAGGATTCCTGTTCTGGTTATCCACTTTCAGGCCATTCTTTTCACACACTTTATACAGATAATCAACACGGCTTCGATATTCCTTGTAATCCGATGCATCTACACGCACAACGGCATGCAAGCTCTTGCCTCCACTATGGACTAGACATGCTACTGGCAACTCCAGTTCTCTGATGATCGCATTCTGTTTCTCAATCTCCATCGTATCTGATTCCACAAGTGCATATTTAAACTCCGTGACATTCTCATTTTTACAGTCCTTGCCATCCAATGGATTAAAACGGATCCATGCCCCTGCTTTCGGATTATAGTCTCCAAGCACTGAACCAATATCATTCCCACACTTACTCAATTGTTGGATCAACTGCCCTGCAGTTCTATCCCAGCAGCCTTTTGACGGCAGGAATCTGCCGTCCCTTTCGTAGGTCCGGGTCACATAGCCAACTCTCTCAGATGCTTCAAACAATATCTCCAGATACTTGATCAACTGCTTTGCGGGATCCCATTTATCAGGCTCATGCACTTCTTTTTCTTCCACCCAGTTCTTGTCTACAACCCTATAATCCTCTGCGCTGATCTCATCATCCCAATCTAACTCATGCCCTCCATGGGCAGGCTTCCATCCACGGTCAAGTGCCATCTGTACGATCGTTCCCGCAGTGACCGGAGATGCATTTCCCTGAAAACTCCGCCATTTCTTCTCACACTCCTGCGCATGGTACCTGCCCATATCCCTGCGGCTCCAGGCATCCCAGACAGACACCGGATATCCTTCATGCTTTAATGCCATTCCAATATTCACCCATTCCTGGTAATCACATCCGGAAGGATCTATATACTCAATGATTTCTGTTAAGTCTGTCTGCCGCTCCATATTTACGCTCCTATATATTCCTGCGGATTGATGTCAGGAGGCACACACCATCCATTCCCCGCAATCCGGTCTATCAGATTTTTCGCAGTCTCAAACTGCCACGTTCCCACATGTTGGAATCCTTTTCCCTCCAGGAAACGAATCTGTTTTGGTGTTGTCAATCCTTCCTGCCGCCGTTTATCCAGACGATCCAATAGCTTGGATGCCTTACCGGCATTATCAATCTGATCCGGAAGGATACCCAACTTCTCAAGAGTACTTTTCTGTTTGTCAGACGGCGGTGCCATCTCCCAGCCAAATGCCGGGACATATCCTGCAAGATCCTCTGCCTGGATGCTCATCTCAAATTGAAGCGGATCCACCAGTTTTTTCTTCCTCCGCTTCATCTCCGCCAGCTGTTTCGCTAGCGCCTCTTCCCTCTGTGCTACAACATCCTCTGCTGCATATTGTTCTGCCTCTTCGATATCTATTGGACATCCAGCCTCTTCCAGATCCTCTGTCATCTTCCGGGCAACATCCTCACTCTCACAGATCAGGTGTGCCGGATGACACAGCTCATGGCGCTCCGTATGCCACAGGAAGTCTAACAGTAATAAATGATCCTTTCCTGGCGCTAACCTGGTTCCCCGTCCTACCATCTGGCAGTAAAGGCTCCTGACCTTTGTCGGTCGGAGAACAACAACACAATCCACAGATGGGCAGTCCCACCCCTCTGTTAGCAGCATAGAGTTGCACAGCACATTGTATCGATCTTCTTCAAAATCTTTCAGGATCTCTGCCCTGTCTTGGCTGTCCCCGTTCACCTCGGCAGCACAGAACCCATTTTCATTCAGGATATCCCTGAACTTCTGGCTTGTCTTTACAAGCGGAAGGAACACGACCGTCTTCCTGTCCCTGCAGTACTCCTTCATCTCTTCCGCAATCATGTGCAGGTACGGATCCAGGGCTGTACCCAGATCCCCTGCTTTAAAGTCACCCGACTGCATCCCAACGCCTGTAAGATCCACTTTAAGCGGGATTGTAACTGCCTTGATCGGTGATAGGTATCCTTCCTTAATGGCTTTTGGCAGCGCATACTCATAAGCCAGGTTTTCAAACACACTGCCCAAATTTCTCAGATCCCCCCTGTCCGGGGTTGCCGTAACACCAAGTACCTTGGCCTCTGAAAAATGCTGCAGCACCTTCTGATAACTGTCAGAGATACAGTGATGTGCTTCATCAATGATAATCGTATCAAAATAATCTTCCGGAAACTGTATCAACCGCTTCTCCCGCATCATGGTCTGTACCGAACCGACCACGACACGGAACCAGCTACCAAGACAGGTTTCTTCTGCCTTCTCCGTTGCACAGCCAAGCCCGGTTGACCGTGCGATCTTATCCGCTGCCTGCTCCAGGAGTTCGCTCCGGTGTGCCAGGATCAATACCCGGTCTCCATTCCTGACACATTCTTCTGTTACTTTAGCAAATACAATCGTCTTTCCGCATCCGGTAGGCAGCACAAGAAGAGTTTTCTTGGTTCCCTTCCCCCAGCTTTCAAAAATGGCTTCTTTCGCTTCTCTCTGATATGGTCTGAGCTCCATTAGAACTCACCTGCCTTAAACTGTTTTTTAGGCTTCGGCAAAAACTTCTTAACATGATTATACTTTTTATTTGGATCATTCTTATCTGGTCGCACCTCAATGGTTGCCCTTCCTGTAGACTGCGGCACCATCTGCCAATTCATTTTTACCCTGCCTTCCTTTTCTTCTGCACCAATTGACAGAAAGAATTCTGCAAGTTTCCACTGCATCTTATCATAGAGCAAAAGACTTTCATTCATAACAGTTGTTCCTTCCTGAGCATCTATACGGATCTTTAATAATGCCCGGTTACATGGCGGTACTTTGTCGCTGCCTTCATATCTGCTTCTTTCAAAGCTTTCCACGGTAAAATCATAATCTCCTGCCGGGAGAAGAGTATACTCACTTCCTTTTTCTACTTCTTCATCCCAGTCAATCTCTTTTCCTCTATCATCTTCACTCATACATCTATTCTCTAATCAAATGGAATCTCCTGTTTACTCCTTATCTCATTGATCACTGCCATTACCTTTGGCCATGCCGCGATCAGGCAACCGTCAATAAATTCATCCGGAAGGTTTTGGAACGGTGTACTGCGGGGAAAGAACCCACGCTGATACACAGCTTCCAGCAATTCCTCTTCCGACACCAGATTAACATACATTAGATCTTGCAGCGCCTTCGGTATATAATCATTCAGACGGAACACCTCGCTACGGGACATATCAGCTTCCGGTTTTGCTCCTTTCTTCTCCGGTTTCTCTTCCTTTTGTCCCTTCTTCCCTTCCTGGAGCTTTTCTCCAGTATTAAAATCTATCTCTTCATCTACATCTGCTTCCAGAAGGCTCATGAAATCCGGTAAGGAATTTTCTGCTTTCTTTTCTTCCCGGCTGGTATGTTCCTTCTTTCTCGTAACTGAGGATTCTATAATATGGCGGATTACCTCGTACTCAAACTCACATTCATCCGGGAGCCCATAGCGGTTCTTTGCGTCCCAGCATGGATGATGAGATGTATACATAATCCGCTTTCCACCCTGGGCCTTATGCTTCTTCCCCTTATCATCCACTGCAACCGAATAAGTCTTATAATTGACGAACAACAACATATCCGCCCATTCTTTCACTAACGGCGCTGTCTGGGAAGAAGTTTTTTTACCTAACTTCAATTCCCATCGGTCATATGCCCCCATCTCATCCGGCTGCTCAAACTTTTTAATATGGGCATGCGCTGTCAGCACTACATTGATCCCCGCTTCCACAAGATCCTCCAGCTTATTCAGAAACCGTCCAAACTCTTCTTTTGTATATACATAGCCGGTTCCATAGCCAAAACTCTCAATGCCATCCTTATGGTGTTTATCACAAATATGCTCCACACAAAGCTGCTCTGCCCAGTCAACCGTATCAATAACCAAAGATCCACATATACCCGGATTATCTTTTACATACTGGATCTCCTGCAATAGATATTCCCAGCTGCTCGGACGCGGCAGCCTTGCCACGTCCATATCCTTCGTGCTTCCTTCCGTATCAATAAATACTGCATTGGGAAACCTGGAAGCAAACGTTGATTTCCCAATACCCTCAGGGCCGTAGCACACAACCTTCTTAGCGCTCTTGACCTTCCCTCTTGTTATCTCCATTAAAATTCACCCACTTTCCATGAAGGCATTTTCTTCATCTCCTGCATATCTTCTTCCAGAATTTCCTGTCCCTTCACATAACCGTCCTCTATGATGATGCTACATTCATCACCTACGCTCACCCTGGTAGCGATCGCCTGCAGCCCTTCCTGATGGAGCCACTGGCCAAATTCATTCAAAGTCTGCATATCCATCTGTTCCAGCTTATCCAGAAGGACGAAACCGCACTTCGGGTTCAGTTTTCGGACAATTGCTGTAGACACCTTCAACCGGTCCGATCCGGACATGTTATCCCACAACTGCCCTCTGTAAACCAGTTCCCCATCCTTCACTGACAATTCCGGAAGCGGCAGATCTGCCGTCTGCAGCAGATCTGTCTTTGCCTTTCGTGTATCTTCAATCTGCCTGGTAAGGGCTGCATACTGATCCTTATACTGTCTTGCATCATCTTCTGCCTTATCCTTGTCCAGATTCGCCCGTACCTTCCGATTGATCTCCTCAATGTCTGCAATATTCGCTTCCAATTCGGCAGTCGATTCATCTTGCAACTGAAGAACTGTTTTCATTGCAATCTCTTCATCAGAAACCGCTTGATCATACTCCAGTTTTAATTTATCCTTACGCACCTGTAGTTCCGCAATCTGGTCATCAATGCGGTTCAGGTCATCAAAAATCCTGTGCTTACCAGCTGTAATCTCATTCAATCGGTCTCTTTTCCTCTGGTTCTCCCCGTTTCTGGCAAGAATCTCCTGCTGTTTCCGGATTAATTCTGACGGAGATACCACTTCTCTTGGTGCATCCGGATAATAAATCTGCTCATCTGCAAACTTCTTTTTCTGGTCTGCAATCTGTCCAATCGCATGCCGATGACTGAAAAGCTCCTTTTCATTCTTCTCCAAATCTGCAAGCTGTTCCCCTACCCCGATGATCCTAAGAAGAGTCTGTGCCTTTTCCTTTCCAGAACTCTCCATAAATCTAGGCAAATCCAACGCCAACTGCTCTACGAATTCATTCAAAAGCTGCTGTCCACTCTTGTTTCCATTCGGATCTGTCACCTTCAGGCTGCTGTTTTTTCCCTTCCTTTCCACCACCAGTCCATTACTCATTACAATACGCAGGTTCGGCGGTATCGCAGACCCCTCACGCATTGCTTGGGATGGGCGATATTTCTCCCCGCCTAATGCCCATGCAATAGAATCCAGAACCGAAGTCTTTCCCTGATTGTTATTACCACCGACAATCGTCAGCCCATCTCTTGATGGCTCTATCTTCACCGCCTTGATCCGCTTGACATTCTCAATCTCTAGCTTATTGATCTTAATACTTTCCATACTGCTCTGTTCCTCCTAAAATTTATTCATCACTTTCCTACCTGTGACAATCTCAAAAAAAACGTTACCAGCAGATTCCCATTCGTTGTTTTCTGTAGTGTCAGATATTTCTCCACTGCTTCCAAATACCCGGATGTCAATACGATCGAAAACGCATGACGAATCGCCCTTTCTACTCTTGATGGCGTATCATCGTGCATTTCAGACAACCTCCCATACAATACTGTCATCCATCCCCAATATCTTGGCATATCCTCGTTTTCCATCAGCTCCATAGCTTCGGCAATATAATGGAAACCTTTTATATCTGCCGGCATTCCCATCTCTATCAGTGCATTCACCGCCTTATTTTTCATTTGACGTTTTCCTCCTTTTCCGCTATAATAGCGGTAGTTACTCATTGGAGCGCTTAAGGTTGCCGCCTTTTACAAGCGCTCTTTTTTGTTATCCTGCGAAAGAACATGCCCCGCTTCTCCAGGTATCTGACAGTACGCCCGAGCACATAGCCTATCGTTACAGTGACTACGCCTGCCAGTACCCATCCCGCATGCCGGTCCGGAGACATCCCCACCATGATGCTTAAGGACATCCATACCGTCCAGAGCATCCCGATCCGGATGAGGTCTTTCGCCCTCCTTCGAAAAACCGGGCACAATCTTTTCCTTCTCTTGTGAGTTTTCAGTTTCACTTACCTGTCACCCTCCTTTCCACCTCTTCAACTGGGATCTTCAGCCATTCCGCTAAAGCTCCCTTATTTATCTCATAAGAATTCTCGGTATTACCCGACTGCTTTGCTGTTACAACACTGCCAAAAGTCCAGATTCCACGCTTAATACGTTCCCTGACCTTCTGCGGACCGCAGCCGATCACCCTGGCAGTCTGCGCCGCATTCAGAATCTCGTACACTCCTGTATCGCCTCCTTTCCTTCCTGTGCCTGCGGTGGAACTCAAAACAAATCAAGTTATGATCTGTGCAAACTTGGAGTGATTTTATGTAATCTTCTTCTATCACTTGGCTCCATCTCCCAACATCAAGCGCATTGCATGATTAACCCCCTCTTTCCACGCATGCTCTTCAATGGCACAAAGGTACTCTTCAAAGCTACTACGCATTGTCTGGTATGCATCCGTAATTTCTTTAGAGCCCTTTGCAAAGTTTTCACAATAATTCTCATATTCCTTATCTAAATCTTTAACAAATTTCATACGTTTCCTCCCCCCTCACTCTAATGTCAGATGCATCTGCTCATACTCTGGAATCTTTACAAAATCATTCGTAAGCTGTATTCCGAATTGTTCTGACACCCTCTTGAAATTCTCTGCAATCTTGTGTGGTGCAAGGTTCTGCCGAACAGCAACTCTATCCATTGCTTTCAGATAACTGGCAATCTCCCCTACTTGGATTTCTGTTGAGGAGATTTGTTCAAATAATTTCTTTGCGCCGTTCTCAATGCCAACAAAGTAATTCCTTGCCGCTTCACCTTTCTTGTTCTTCTGTATCATAGAAAGTTTCTTCGCAAAACTAGCTGTGAGTTTTGCATCCTGTGTAGGACGTCCGCCAAGGGGGTTTTCGTCTTTTGGTACGAAAACCCAATAATCCGTGTTTTCTTCCGCAAAATTATTTTCAATAATGTTCTTCTTAAACCATTTTGCATAATTACTTGCATCCAATTCAAGAAATTCATACAGCTTCTTTGCTGTAGTCATCCCTTGTCCGTCAACACCTAATGCGATCTCAATCGGTGTCTGCTTACTGGTATCTGCCGTACCAAATGTTTCTTTAAAAATATCATTCATACTATTTTCCTTTCTTTTCTGAAAAGTCTTCACATTTAACGTCTAAGAAATTGCAGATTGTAAAAAACTCCCCAACTCTTAAATCTCTATCTCTCGATTCATTTATCAAGCTGTCATATAGCGAAATATAAGGAATTTTCGTATCCCTAGACATTTTAGAAATATTAATTCCCTTATCTTTTACATACCTTGATAAGTTCTTTGTTGGAATATCCATTTTCTCCCTCCATTTCATTAGAATCTTGTGATATTTGTATAATATCATTAGTTTCTTATGGTGTCAATAGTATTTATTAGAATCTTGTGATATTTTATTGACCTCATAAAAATATTGTGATATCATTCTACTATAAGGAGGTGTTGGATAATGTCAGATATTGGAATGATTTTAAAAAAGAGTCGAAATAAAGCAAATATGTCAGTGAAACAAATATCCGACATTTTAACTCAAGAAGGATTTAAAGCATCGGAATCAACTATTTATAGTTGGGAAAACGGAAACAGCCAACCCACCCCGGGAGCACTTCTTATCATGTGTGGAGAATATGGCATAACTGATGTTTTAGCAACTTTTGGCTATGGCGGATATAAGGATGATGGAAGTATTCAACTCAATATAAATGAAATTGACTTAGTGGAGAAATACCGCACCCTCGACCTTCATGGAAAAGATATGGTCAATATGGTACTTAATAAAGAAGCCGAACGTATGACTGAACTGGAATCCTCCCAAGCCACCGTCATAGACATCCAGCCACATTTGGAAGTAAATGCTGCTCACGCTCGTACGGATATAGAACCTACCGACGAAGATCAGGCTCATGACGATGCAATTATGAACGATGATAGTGAATGGGAGTGATTTCATTGACATACGATGAATTATTAGATACGGCTAATAAAAAAGGTCTTATAGTGAAAGAGAAACGCTTAACAAGAAATAACGGTCGAATAAAGGGAAATCGAATTGCCATCCGCAAAGATATGACTATCACGGAAAAAGCCTGTGTCCTGGCAGAAGAGATTGGCCACTATGAAACCACGGTTGGCGATATTCTGGATATGTCCAACCCATGGAACCGAAAACAAGAGCGGCGGGCAAGGTTAAACGGATATAACCGCATGATTGGGCTGATCGGTATAGTCAGAGCCTATGAATCCGGATGCCAAAACCAACATGAAATTGCGGACTACCTGAGTGTAACAGAAGAGTATCTTCTGGAATGTATCGAATGTTACCGGGATAAATACGGGAAAATGAAGAGCGTTGACAATTATATGATATACTTCATTCCTAATCTCGCTGTAATAAAAATTATATAACCGCTTCGGCGTTTATTCCATAGAAAAGGAGTATAATATAGATGTCTACAACCGAAAAATTATATTTTTCAATCATAAACGGATTACAAGACAAAAACATAAAATTCAAAGATTTGCAAAAATTATTAGATATCTTGGGATTCGACTGCCGCATAAGAGGCGATCACTTCATATATTCTTACGATAATTTTCGTGAGAATATAAATATACAGCCTTCTGGCAATATGGCGAAACCTTACCAAGTTAAGCAGGTTAGAAACTTCTTACAAAAATATCAAATCAGATTTTAGGAGGTACCGTATGTACAAATACGAACGAATTATTTATTGGTCTAATGATGACAATTCCTTTATCGTGGAAGTACCTGAACTTCCCGGATGTATGGCAGATGGCAAAACTATTGAAGAAGCAATTGCCAATGCTGAAATCATTATAAAAGAATGGATAGAAGTCACTCTTGAAAGAGGGCTTGAAGTTCCTGAACCTAAAGGACGGTTAATGTACGCCTGATAAAAAGTATAACCGCTCCGGCGTTTATATAAATTTCTCAATGTAAGGTCGAACAAAAGAAAGAGAGGAACAGCGGAACAAACTTCGTTTAAATAAAGCACAAATATCTTTTGAGAATGAGTCTAATAGAAAACTTCATGTATTCGGGGTGGTATCTGCTATAAAAAACGAAACTCATCCTCAAGGAATATACAGCCAATTTAAATCCAACGATTTAGATAAAGTTTCATCAATATTGTTTGACATAATGCTCTCAAATTTTGATATGCTACATGACAACGATAAAGTCATCAAACCTATTGCCCTTTATTTCGAAGCCGAGTAAGAGAATTCGTTTTCTCCATATATAATTTTTTCATATTTGCGGCTTCTACTCTTCTCTCTTCCATTTTACTTTGAGTAGAAGAATGCCTTTTATCATATGTCTCTGCATTTTTAGCATATTGAGATAATAACTGTTTTCGATTGAACATACCTTTGCCCTCCTTATAATTATAGTATTCCACAGGCAAGAATAAAAATCAATCAAAAATGAAAAATTTATAATAATGTCTGGCCGTCAGCCCAGCGCCGATCGCGCCAGACACACTCTGCACACTGACAACAATATATTTACCCAGACAGCCGACAGGGTGTATACCACCGTTTCCGAGTCTTGCAGGAAGGAGTGGTTAATATGAGTACTTATGAAGAATTCATGATTATTTTGACAGCTTGTAGTTTACTAATAGCAATTCTGAATTATACACATAGAAAATAGCACCCCTGCTCTGGCCAAGTTTGAGGTGCTATCTCTAATCATTGAAAACTTCGCCGGGAACGGATAGGTTTGCTCTATCGTGTCGGCTGTCTTGTTAAGTATATTATAGCAAATATACCTCAAATGTCAAGAACCGCTCGACGCTATCAACATCGAACGGTCCCTGTATAACCACCATGCGGACAGTTATACTTTTCCCTCGCAAGTTAAAGTATAACAAATCCGCTGACGGTCTGCAAGATACAGGCTGTTATTTTTGTACTCATTTTTAAGGAGGATGATACCATGCCAAAACGCAAGAAATACCCCAAGCTCCCCAACGGCTACGGCAGCATTAAACGACTCTCAGGCAAGAACCGCACCAATCCCTATGGAGTTTACCCTCCAGTGAAAGAATTCGACGAAAACGGCATCCCAGTACCGCAAAAGGCTATCTGCTATGTGGATGACTGGTATAAGGGCTTCACTGTGCTCACCTGGTACCGGAACGGGGAATATTATGAGGGCCGTGAAAAGGAGCTTTCATCTGATTCTGAAAAACTAAAGAAGCAGATTATCGGGATCCTATCAAAGTACAACCAAGGACAACGTGAGATTGCCGATCAGAAGACTTTTGAAGAAATCTATCAGGAATACTACCGCTGGAAGTTCCAGAAGCCGCATGACCATACAGAAAAGAAATCCTCAATGGAAAACAGTATGCGCGCCGCTTACAAAAACTGCAATTCCATCCATGACAGATCATTCCGCTCCCTTACGGCCAACGATCTGCAGGAAGTTGTAGATAACTGCCCTAAAAAGCATTCTTCTTTGGAACTGATTATTATCCTCTTCCACCAGATGTACGCATACGCAGAAGCCAATGATCTGGCAGACAAGGACTATTCTAAATTCGTGAAAATCAATAAAGTAGATGATGATGAACATGGAGAGCCGTTCTCCGAAGATGATCTTAGAATTTTATGGAATCACCAGGAAAATGAAGTAGTTGAAATGCTCTTGATCATGTGCTATTCCGGGTTCCGGATCTCAGCTTATGAGAACATGAAGACAAATCTGGAAGAAAGATATTTCCAAGGCGGTGTGAAGACAGCTGCAGGGAAGGACCGCATCGTTCCGATCCACAGCGCCCTCTTACCATTGGTACATAAAAGACTAGATAGATATGATGTCTATCTTCCTACAGGTGTTTCAAATTTGTTACCATACCGCCTGCGGCGGCACAAATGATGACGAAAGCCTCGATTCCATATTTCCATATAGACTAAATGGGTGTATTCTTATTTTCAGAGACGCCAGCATACTACAGAGCACGTTGTAACGCCTGGAGATCCAGAGCCCGAAAATTTATCAGTTGCCGCCATCCTTCTTGCACAAATGATAGGCGCTTTTAAAGCCCGTATACTTATGAATAAACCCGTCCTTAAAGGGTTCCCGCAGGGATAGCAGTCACTGCGGCGTCTCTTTTTCAGCCCTTCCATTTCTGAAAGGAGGCCCCTATGGCATCAAAAAAACGCAATACACAAAAGAAACACATCCGGTCTGAGGGAACCTATTCTTCCGAAGAACTCAAATGCCTTACACTTGATGACGGCACCCGCGTCATCACATCTGCTGACGGTGATATCAAACGCCCGGTCTGCGCGGGCATTGATGTCCACAAGGAAATCCTCATGGCCGCCGTCTGCCGGACGGATCCCGAAACCCTGAAAGCAGTCTTTTACGTCAGACAGTTCCAGTCGACAAACAAGGATATCCGCAATATGGCGCAATGGTTCAAAGCCCATGGTGTACGAGATGTCTGCATGGAATCTACCGGCAAATATTGGATTCCTGTTTTCAATATCCTGGAGCAGTGCGGTCTCAAGCCCGTCCTGACACATCCGAAATACGTCAAACAGGCCAAAGGGCGGAAAACGGATTTCCGGGATGCCATCCATATCGCCAGCCTGTTCCGGATGGATCTTGTCGTGGCATCCTTCATCCCACCAGCGGACATCCGGGATTTGAGGGAACTGTGCCGCTACCGTCTGAAGCTTACTTACATGCGGACTTCCGAGAAAAACCGTTTCCAAAATTCCATGACTGTATCCAAGGTGAGGCTGGACTGCGTGTTCTCCGATCCCTTTGGAAAATCTGCATCTGCCATCATGGAATATCTGATCGAGACAGATCCGGACCAGGTCAGCGATGAGGAGATACTGAACCTGGTGGACCGCCGGGTTCAGGCATCCAACGAAGATATCCTTGAAAGCATCCACGGCTATGAATTCATAGGAGTCCAGCGCGACAAACTGAACATCATCCAGCTACATCTCGGGCAGCTGAATGAATGCATCCGGTTGATTGATGAAAAACTGGAATATTACCGTCAAAAATACTTCCGTATCATCCGCCATCTGGTAACGATGGTAGGTATCACGGACATATCCGCCCTGTATATCCTGGGTGAGATTGGGACAGACATGTCCGTTTGGAAGGATGATGCCGCTCTTTCCTGCTGGGCGGGTCTCTCTCCGGCAAATAATGCAAGCGCAGGGAAGAAGAAGTCCACAAGGACGGGGGACGGCGGGCATTATCTGAAGCCCCTGCTCGTCCAATGTGCGCTTGCGGCTGCAAAAAGCACGCGGAAAGATCCCTATTTCCATTGTAAATACGAAACGCTGAAAAAGCGCCGGGGCCACAAAAAAGCGATCATCGCTATCGCAAGAAAAATGCTTGTGGCCATTTACCATATGATCCGGGATGATGCAGATTTCCTCCCGGTGGATTATGAAGATACCATACAAAACACCAAGAAAACTAAAGGGCTGAATTTAAACAATGTCATCGCTTTCTTAAAAGAACAGGGCGCTGATGAAAGCACGATCCACCTGATTGAGACACAGTGCTGTGGCAAGGAGACAGAAACGACAGATACCTGCAGCAAGTCACCTGTTGTCCAGGATGCAAAAGAAAAGCAATCCACTTCAGGAAGTGCAGATATATCCCAGCCAATACAGGAATCTGTAAATGGAAGTCCGGTACTTATCTCCGGCTCCCAACAGGGTCATGCCCTAAATTGTCATCCAAAAGATCCTGCGGTGGCAACTGCTACAGCCTAAACTGGATTGCTGTAGCTTATTGTATCATATCGTATCCCATTTAAAAAGCCCCTTTTCATGGGGAGGGGGATTTTATGCCCTTTTGCACTCTACAAGTCCTACAAAGCTTTCATACTTCCGTAAAGCTATGTATGGAATTTTGAAGTCTTTAGGAATCAAAAAGCACACTCCCCATGACTGCCGACACACCTTTTCGATGCTTTGTGATAAATATGGCGTAAACGAAAACGATAAAAAGACAATGCTAGGTCACGCCTTCACTGACGTTACAAATAAAGTATACCGACATCGGGAATTAGAAGAACTGAGGAAGCAAATCGAACAAATAAAAGTTTGTCGCTAACGTGTTACTAACGGTTCATGTTTATTCATATTTTTAGCTGTTTTTTCATATGTGTCTAAATCTCTTAAAAGCCTTGAAAACAGAGGGATTCACGCACATTTTACCGTATTTTCAAGGCTATTTGAGAATCTATTTCATTTAAATATTCCTTAAATCCTCCCGCTAAGCCTGATCCTCACCGTTACCCGCAGCCCCCGCCGTCCATTTTTCACGGAAAGCCCTCCCCGCATCTCCTTCATAAAATAATCCGCCAGGTAGAGTCCAAGCCCCGCTCCTTCTTTGTTCTTAGCATTGCTGCCGCGCCGGAACTTCTCTTTCAGCAGCGGCAGTTCATCACTGCCGGCGCCGCCTCCATAATCTTCGATACCGACAGCGAGATATCCCTCTTCCTTCGTCACGGATACCTCGATCTCAGTATCCGCATATTTGTAAGAATTCATAAAAATATTGTCGAACACCTGCTGCAGGCGAAGCCCGTCTGCATACAGAAGACAATCTGGAACATCTGAAAATATTCCTCTATTCAGATAGTCCGCTCCCTTAAGTATCTTCTCTATCTCTCTGCTCTCCATATCCGCAGGAGTTACCGCAAGCTTCTGAAGTTCTTCTAATGTCGCCGTAAACAGATTAGTGACAAGCGAATTGATCTGATCTGCTTTGGAGATGATCTGCCCATAGTTCCCCTTGTCCTTTTCATTTCCCGCAAGCGCGATCCCCACTTCCGAAACCGCCTTGATACTCGCGACAGGCGTCTTAATGTCGTGAGAAAGCTTCGCCACAAGCTCCTTCTTGCTCTCGTTGGCTTTCGCCTCGGCAAGCCGCGCCTTCTTAAGCTCAGAACGCATTAGATCGAAGCTCTCCGTAAATGCACCAAAGAGATTCTCTCTATCCATCTCCAGCGGAATATCCAGATTCCCTCCGGCAACCCGCTCGGCGAATCCCTCAAGCTTCCGAAAAGGTCTGATGATCCGGCGGTTCAGATAAGCCATGTATCCGGCACAGACTGCACACTGCAAGATGATGGCAGCCGCCATGATAGCGGCTGCCGTCTGTTTCTGCTCCTTAAGTATCCGTACACTGTCATTATAAATGATGATCTTTCCAACTATTCCTCCCTGCACTTCAAGATCCAGAATCGTATCCCCGTGAGCAGCAGCCGAATTCACACTCTCGCTCAGACCCTGCCTCGTGCAAAACACAAGCTTTCCGTTCTTATCAAGGACTGTATAATCAAGTTCTGTCTTGTTGATGTGTGTCTCCATCCTGTCCCAGTCTTCCTGTACAGAATGCACCGCTTCATTCATCTTCACAACATCCCGCAGAAAGTCTGAATCATCTGACACGAAGGCGGCAAGCGCAGCAATCTCTGCCGCAAAGATAACCAACATACTGATCAGGAATATCTGCTTCTTCATTGTCCTCCTCCGTGAAACCTGTATCCATCTCCCCAGACCGTGATGATATATTCCGGGTTCCCGGGCTCGCGCTCGATAGCCTCCCTGATCTTACGGATATGTACATTCAGCGTTCCGTCTCCCGTGAACCGGTCCTCCCACACCTTCTCGAATAACTCCTGCTTCGGGACCACCCTGTCCGCATTCCGAATCAAGTAAGACAACAGCTTATATTCAAGCGCCGTGAGCTTCACAGGCTTCCCGTCCACCGTCACCTGCTTCGCATAGGGATCCACCGCAAGCCTCCCATCCGAATATCCCTGCTCAGAATATCCGCCGCCTGCACTCTGCCCGTAACGCTTAAGCACCACCCTTACTTTCGCCAGAAGAACGCCGAGAGAATAGGGCTTCTGTACATAATCGTCGCCTCCGATATTCAGCGCAATGATCTTGTCGTCGTCACTCGTCCGCGCAGAGATGAAGATGATCGGGATCTCTGTCTTCCTGCGGAGCTCCTTACACAACTCAAACCCGCTGCCGTCACCGAGATTAATGTCAAGCAGCACCAATTCCGTCTCGTTCTCTTCGAAGAATTTCCTGCATTCCAAGGCGCTGTATACGGCTGACGTCTTAACTCCGAACAGGTTAAAATACTCTGCCGTACTATCGGCAAGCACTCTCTCATCATCAATGATCAGACATTCACAGTGCATCACAGCCCTCCCTCTTTCTCACACGGTATATCCGTTAACTGTTCAATGTACCAACTACATCGCCGTCGTCAAATGGGTCCCCGCACTCCGGACAGAACTTCGGCGGTTTCGCCGGATCTTCCGGCTCCCAGCCGCATTTGTCACACCGGTACTGCGGAATTCCCGCCGGCTTTGGAGCGCCGCATTCCGAACAGAACTTACCCTTATTCACCATCCCGCAGGCAGCGCAGGTCCATCCTGCTGCCTGGCCTGGCCTTGGCGCGCCGCATTCCACGCAGAACTTACCGGTATTGCCTCCTGCTCCGCAGGCACAACTCCAGGGTGCCGCCGCATTTCCTGTTCCTGACACTGCCGATCCGCCGCCTGCCATCATTGCTCCTGCTCCCTGGGCTGCCGCCTGCTGCTGCCCCATGGCATACAGATTCTGCAGATTCGCTCCGCCTGTCTGCTGTGCCATACCCATCCCCATGAAGCCTGACATCGCTCCGCCTGTGTTGCCTGCCGCCATGCGCATGGCATCTGCCTGCGCGCCGGCAAGTGTCGCCGCCGCCATATTAGGATCACGCATCACAGCCGACTTCTGGAGCTGCTTGATCATATCCTCATCTTCCTTCGACGCCGTAACACTGTTGACCCCAAGAGAATATACCATAATTCCCCTAAGCTCCGTCCACTTCTTTGACAGAACTTCATTTAATGCATCTGACAGTTCCATCGTATGTCCAGGCAGCGCACTGTAACGGATTCCCATCTCCGAGATTCTTGCAAATGCCGGCTGCAGCGCCGTCAGAAGCTCTGACTTCAGCATAGAATCAATCTGATCCCTGGTATAGACATAACCCACATTTCCGCAGACATTGGCATAGAATACCATCGGGTTCACGATCCGATAAGAATACTCTCCGTTACAGCGGATAGAAATATCCACATCCAGGCCGATATTGCGGTCCACTACCCGAAATGGCACCGGATTCGGCGTACCGTATCTGTTCCCAGGAATCTCTTTGATATTCACATAATAGATCCGCTGATCTCTCCCTGCGCCGCCTCCGAATTCAAAACGTCGCCATGCTTCCCTGGCGACTCCCTTAAGTCCTTCTACGAAGGAGCCCCCAAACACAGACGGACTGGTCTTGGTATCATAAGTATATGCCCCCGGCTCCGCACACGCGTCGATCACCTTACCATCCTCTACAATAATCATACACTGCCCGTTGGCCACGGCAATATGAGAGCCGTCCGTAATCACATTGTCTTCGCCCTTCCTGTTGGCGGAACGGCCTGACACGTGTTTTGCTCCCCTCGCCACTAATACGTCCGCATCCATCGCGTCATAATAAAAATATTCCTTCCACTGGTCTGCAAGCGTTCCGCTTGCCGCATTCCATGCTGCTTTGATCAATCCCATAATATCTGTCTCCTTCTTATAGTATTATTGACATTATATTAAAACTTTCCGCTGGTTCCGGAATGGTCCGAATGCATCCCGCCGCTTCCGCTGCCTGAACTGCTCTCCTTCTGGCGTTTGGTCCTGCTCACCGTATGATATAAGAACCGGTCCGTCCGATTCGACAGCTGAAAACTTCCTTCCCGCATATACTCCAGCGCTCCGTCCCTTCTGACACGCGTGTTCATACTCTTCTTCCAGGTCAGCACAATAACCAGCGAAACCGCCAGCGATAACAGGAAAGATACCCCGATAATGAGCGGGATCCTCCACCCCTCTCCGTAATGATGATCTTCTGTATAAGGCTTCCCTTCCTCGTATGCCGTCAGATAGTCGTCCGCCATAAATACATACCGGGCAAATGCATCGTAGAATTCGCCGTCAGACAGATCGTCGAGAATCAATTCTCCCATCCGCTCTCTTCCATATGTAGTGAATGCTCCCTGGGCTTCTCCGAAGCCAACCAGCCCCCAGTCACGCGCCGCCATGCTGATGGCAAGCATTACGCCGCTGTCGGCACAGTCGGCACCAAGTCCGTATTCCGTAAATATCTGCCGCTGCCAGTTCTTGATATCCCCTCCGCCGAAATCCTGCGTTGTGACAATGTAAACTCCCATTCCGTGCACCTCAGACACTCTGGCGCACTCCTTCTCAAGCGCATCCTCTTCCTCCGATGACAGCAAACTCGCATCGTCCTGCACCCACCCGGTAAATTCCGGCGCTGTTCCTGCCGCAGATACCTCAGCGGCGCCTATTGCGCCAAACATACCGGGGTAAATGACAGAAAGAACGGCTGAAACAAGAAACATTATCATGAATACCATCCCTGCAGCAGCATTTTTCTGTCTAGGCCTCTTCATCACAACACACCTCCCGGCACAGATGTCTCCGAACCTGGCTCCCATCACAGCGCTCCTCCCGGCACAGACATCTCTAAACCAGTATCCCATTACAACACACCCCCAAACAACAAGATTCCAAGAATGGAACACAGCGCCGTTCCAATAGCCGTGAATCCGCACAAATATTTCCAAAAGGCTCCCTTATCCACCGGAAGCTCTCCTACCATCTTCCCCGTCTGTCCGTTGATCGCAAACTGGTACTTCTTATCCTGGTAAACCGTCTCGAACAGCCACACCGGAAGCAGCGCATATTGAACCTGCCCTCTCTGGGACGCAAGATGCCTTCTCTTGACACTCACGGACTGATAACCCTGAACCGTGCTCCGAAGCACCTGCTCCGCACTGTTATAGAGCCGCTCCTTGGCCCTGACTTCCGCCGTCTTCGCGTCTACATCATATCTGTCCGTCTCATAACCCGCCAGATATTCCGGACGAAACTCAGTCAGATCACTGTAGTTGAACGGTTCGATAGACTCCGTCGTATCATCATCCATCTCTACGCTTCCATCCACCGGCACATGATAAAACTCCATAGTTCCCGCCCTCTGTACCAGATAATATGAGGTCTCCACATAGTCATAATCACTGTCACTCCACGCCCTCACGCGCGTGGCGTTAAAGCTCATATCCGCGCTTGCCTTACAGTCGAACAGCCAGTACGGAACATAGCATCCCTTCAGATTCTTCAGATAACTCCTGTCACGGAAATTCTTCGGCAGCAGATGCTTCCCCTTACAGAACTTCTCTAACATCTGCCTGGCCTGGTCCCCCTGCACCCGGAACGGGATCATGACATCCGGTTCCAAATCTCCTGCCGCGGCAGCCCGGATCACTACCACATTATCACAATAAGGACAGACCGTACTTACCGTCTGCTCATCCGCCTCGATCTCGGCTCCGCAGGAAGGGCAGATATACCGTCCGTCCTCCGTCTTCTTCGCACCTTCCGCTCCTTGCCGGTACTCCCAGGTCAAGTCCTGCTCTCCCTTAGACTGCTCTTCCCGCTCATACTGCTGTATCGTCTCCAAATCATAATGGTTTCCGCAGCTTTTGCAGGAAAGCTTCTGGGTTTCCGGAGAAAACTGCAGCGCCGCCCCGCAGCAGGGACACTTATATTGTACAAAATCCATCTCAATCTCCTTTACATTTACTGACATATTTCCTAATAACAGTATAATAGATTTGCAATATCTATTCAATACTTCTCCAGAATGTCCTTCAGATACTCTTTATATTCTCTCCTTACACATTCCGGCCCGGCAATACACAGCTTGCTTCCGATCCCCGTGACCCATCCAAAAAACTGCGGACTGACCGCCGCCAATATGCGCACCCGAAATTGCTTGTCTTCTGCGGGAACGATCATCACATCCGTACCAAATCTGTCCAGAATCACCCCTATAATATCCTGATCACATTGCAGGGTGACTTCCTCGTCATGACCGCCGTACATGGAGAACGTCTTTTTAGAGAATTCTACAAGATCAAAATCCTGGAATCTCTCTTTGCCGATACGTTCCTTCCTGATCACACAAGCCTGCTGCATCTTATCCACCCGGTAATGCTTGATACAGTCTGCATCCTCATCATATGCGATCAGATAATAATTCGCGTCATCCCAGGTAAGCGACCATGGACTGACCGTATAGACGGCCCCTTTCTTCCTTGGCTTTAATTCCTTCTGCATCGTCCATTCCGCATACTGGTACTGAATCTGCCTGTTCTCCATAATGGCAGTATGTATCTGATCCACATTATAATAGACCGTCTCATTCCCGGTCTTTGGACGATTATAGATGAAGACATTCCTCTGAAGCTTCCTTGCATCGTGCTCGCCCACAAGACCCTCCAGCTTCCCGATCAGTTCTTCGGATTTCCTCCGGCTGATGAACTTGGATGCCTGCACCGCATCTACCAGAAGCTTAAGCTCCGGCAATTCAAAATCCCTTCTGCCGATATAGTAACCGCTGTTAGCCCCCCTCGCCTGCAGGATATCCATCCCAAATGCCTTCAATGTCTCAATATCATTGTACACGGTCTTCCGGTCGATCGACATCCCATATCTACGCAGCTCCTTGTCAATATCCGACGCCGACATGGTGTGCTTCTCATCTGTTTTCTCGAGAAGTATCTTTATAATATACAATATTCTTAGTTTTACCTGTGAAACTGCCATCTGCACTCCTCCGCAATTATAAGTTTTACTATCTCCAAAAAAATACCTCAAGAGCAATATACTTCTCTCAAGGTAGATTATAACATATCAAATCTAAAAATCATACTCATCAGGATTCAATCCCGCCTTCATCATAACCGCCCTCCGTTCCTTCCCTCCCATCACTTCCAGTTCTTCCGCGATCAAGCCTGACAATTCAAATTCTGTCTTATCTTCTCCGACCGGATCTGCCAGGAACAAGACCTCGGTCACTTTATCAAATACCCTCATATCCTCGTCATTATTATAATCGTACATAAATCCTAATATTTCTCTCATTATTCTTCCTCCAGAAATTCCCGATAGTCACTCTCGTCTGCAAACAGAAGATAGCTTCCATTCACATATCCCATATAACCATTATCTACAAAATAGCCTTTCATCATCTGCACCTCCTGTTTTTGCTGGATTTTGTATTACTTCCTTTTGTTCTTCCTTAGTTTATCAAACCAGGTGTCCCAAAATCTCCACAGCCACAGGAAATTTCAAAAATAATCAGAAAAAAGCCGCAAAGGCTATCCTACCTTCACGGCTCCCGCAACCGGACTTGCGACCAATCCGATTCTCCTCATATTCCACTTTTTACTCCCTGGGATACAATCTTCCACTCTCACTGTAATAACCAGGATGATCCTCATCCACCTCTATATATGCCGCGGATGCGAATGCATCAAAAGCGCCTGGTTCGATCTCACGGATATTCGCCGGAATATAGATCTCCGCCACACATCCTGCAAGATTTGACAATGCGCCTTCCCTGACTCCGATGCACTCCGCATCCCGGATTAATATCAGGATGCCATCGGTCAGATCGACCCGCTCTGTAACTCCTGCGATATATCCCTCCTCATCTATCAGAAAACCGGCGAACTCTCTCAGTCCGTAATCCCCTCCACCTTCCTCTTCACTTTCGTCACTTCCGTCAACTGCTTTATCATCCTCCGCACCGGCAGACGGAATATCCGTTTCCTTATCTTCCTCAACCGGCGGCGCTTCCTCCTTCACAGATATAGACGGAATATCCGTATTCTTTTCATCCCCTGCGATAACAGGCGGAGCTATAGGCGGTACTTCCTTTGCATCCGGTGTGATTCCGGCGTCCGGCTCTGCTTTGGCCTTCTCACTTGGATGCAGCATTTCCAGTACGTCAAAATCATCGCCGATCGGCTCCAACTCTGTGATCACCGGCATCTCTTCTGCTTCTATCTTAGCAACAGGCTCCTTATCCTCTGCATTTGTCTCTTCTATGATCCCATCTGTATCTGCCGTCTTGCCCGGCATGACTAACGCATTTACCATATCCTCCTTCCAGGTATACTCTAAAATTCCAGTCTCATCACCCAGCTTCATAGCTGCTGCTCTGGCATTCTGCTCACACTCTCTTGCCTTCGGACTTAGGATATTCTCGCCGGCCTCAGGATTCACAATGTATCCCGCCGGCTTTGCCGTACAGTCCTTCGCATAGCTCCTGCTGCCGACACACAGCAGCCCGATCATCAGCAGCACCAGCCCTCCTCTTACAATACATTCCCAGGGCAAAGAACTCCTTCTTGAAGCCACCAACTCCATAACCATCTCCATAACGCTTCATACCTCCAACATCTCATAGCTTTCTCTCTTATCAGCAGTTCCTGCCTCCCAAAAACAACCATTCGTCTTCAATATACACGCTGAGTTATAAAATTTCAACATACTTTTTGTTATGGAGTTATTCAAATTCAGATATAACGGCTGACAGACCAATGCAGATAACCGCCAGTCCCGTGATCGTTCCGGTCACCCACCAAAGCGGATAGCCGCATGCAAAATACGAGAGTTTTCCCTTCATATAAAGGCTGATCAGCTTCCATATGCCGCTTCCTGCCGTAAGCAGCAGGACTCCCACGATCATACAATAATACATCCCCTCCGCGATCAGGAGCCTTCGTTTCTGCCTTTGTGTCATTCCGACACTCTCCATGACTTCGAATTCCTTTCTTCTCGCAAATATTCCCGTAACCATCACATTAAAATAATTCGTCAATCCCGCAAGAAGCAAAACGATGCTGATGCATCCAAGGATCCGCCTGCTGCCCCTGATCGTATCTGCCGCCTCAGAGCGAATATCAGACTTGCTGATGCAGAAGATTCCGGCCTCTTCCACCTCCTCCTGATCGCTGCCCGTTCCAAGAACTGTCTTGTTCCTCCTGCGCCTTTGATTCTCCCAGGATATGATGTCATGGATCCCTGCTTTTACTTGCGCTTCCTTCTCCTCGTCCGCATTCAGTTCCATATAGAGTGTCTTTCGCTCTGTGGGCAGCTTCTCAAATCCCTTCTCGCTGATCAGATAATAGACGGTTCCTTCCGAACCGTGCCAGGTCTGCCGTATCCGCGGGAATCCTTCCTCACGGTTATCCAGATAGCCGCTTAAGGTCAATGTCTCCGACTGCTTTCTCGTATCCTCCATAACATCCCGCTCTTCGCCGGTTGCCTGATTCCAGCGGATCCAGTCTTCTTTGGACTGCAAGGTCGTAAAATACACCGGCTCCCCCACACTTGCCATTGCCTGCTTCTCCTGCTTCGGTGTCAGCCGATGATCATGCAGGATCATCACCCCCGTTCCGTCTGCCAGGCTGTCCATATCTACCGGAAGCTCCCGCTCCTGTACATATTTACGCAGTTCAAGAAGCTCTTCATCATGCAGGATTTGAACAACATTTTCTGAGAAAACCTCCATCATAGAAGCTTCCGATTCACGCGCCTTTTTCGTCTCCGCAATCCCCAATATACCAGGAGTGGTCAGCGGTTTTATTCCTTTCCCGGACATCGTTGATAACATATAGGCCCCTTCCATCACATAGGACTTCTTGCGGTCTACTCCGTCAAGACTTAAAAGTCTCTCTCTTGCCTCCCGGGAAATGGGGGAGAACTCATCATACCGATTCCCATATAGCAAGACGAAGTTATCCCCTTCCGTCTCCAAGGGATCTTCTCCCGCGTCTCTCGTCTCATATTCATTCCCATAGCCTTCTTCCTGTCCCCAATCACTGAACTCTCCCGCGATCAGGAAATCCGGCCTGCTCTCGATCACATGGCTGTAATCGCTGCCCTTTGTAATGACGATCGTCCCAAGAAAAGCTTCCAAACCAAGGAACAGGGAAAAAACGGTCAGCAAAAACCGGCCCTTATTTCTGCTTATATTCTGCCACGCCATATACCACAGCTCCCGGCCTGCACTCCATCTCCGGTAATCCGTCCGTTTTAATCTCCCCTTTCTTATACCTCCCTTCCCGCCCTGTATGCTTACTCTGGCAGATACATAATTCATACTTTCCACGCAGGATACATTTACCACACGGCAGATCACGCCTGCCGCCGCTAAAAGGGTGAGAAGCACCGCGAATCCAACTGCCGCCGCCAGGATTCCCGGCCGGAAGATCCGAAGACCTTCCGCTCCCCCGTAATTGCTCAAATACTGTCCCCCTAACATCTCAGGAATCAAAACCAGCAGGATGAACGCCGATAATACCGCCCCCGATAACACGCCCGGAACCAGAAGCCTTAGGATCTGCCCCAAATAGATCCTGTGAAGCTGCCTTTTCGTTGTGCCGATCGTGTTGAGAAGCCCCATCTGCCGCACATCTTTTGCCATAGAGATCTGCATCACGTTATGGATCAGGAAGAACATACCGCTTAAGATGATAAGCGCGCCGAGTATTGCCATCTCATAGCTTCCAGTCATCCGGTTCACCGCATCCCCGGCAAAAGTGTTACAGGCGGTAACCCTAAGATCTGACCCCTTCCCTACAGCATCCTGATAAAGCCGCTCTTCCGTCTCCCGCCAATCCATGCTGTCAGACTGGCAGATCAGAATGTCCGATTCATTCCCGATATCATAACCCCAGGCCTTATATTTTGCTTCCGAGATATATCCGATTCCCCGATCCGCTGATAAGTCTGCATAATCCGTATACCATCCGCTTAAGATGAATTCCTCCTGCTCCTTTCGAAACAACCCGATACTGACCGTAAGTCCGACTTTCATTCCTTCTACGGGCCCGTCGATTCCTAATACTTCCATTGCCCGCACAGGAAGCATGATCTCCTGCTCTTCTGCCGGGTAATGTCCGTGGATATCCGTATACGCGGGACTTATGATCCGTTCCCATGCGGGTCCGTCCAACAGTTGAATGGTGATCTCTCCGTCTCCTTCAGCGGACTTCGCGGCAGAAGCCCATCCGACAGACACTCTTCTCCCTGCCTGCTTTACATATCCAAGAGAGCGCACCTTCTGATAGACGGAAGTCCCTGCACCGCCGATACTGGCGGACGCCGTCGTTCCCGCCGCCCTTGCCTCTTTCAAATATTCCGCCTGCACCTTGCCTACCGCAATCCCAAACACCATCGTCAGCGTGATAATACACAGACAGACCGCTCCCATGAGAATCCGGTTTCTTCCTCTGTTATAACGTTCGTATTCTCTTGACAGCATGCGGATCACAGACCGATTGTTATTCGGGATAAATTGAATTCCATTCATCATCTATCCCTCCCTCGTATCAGCGGTATGTTGCCGGAAATGCTCTCTTCCTCTGCCATTTTTCCCTCATGGCCGCAGAGCCTTCCATCCTCTATCCGCACCACACGGTCCGCCATCTGAGCAACCTCTTCCTGATGTGTCACCACGATCACCGTCTGATGGAATCTCTCTGCGCAAGAACGCATAAGCCCCACAACCTCCATACTGGTAACCGAATCCAGGCTCCCGGTGGGTTCATCGGCAAGAAGGATCGCAGGCTTGGTCATAAGCGCCCGGGCGATCGCCGCCCTCTGCTGCTGACCGCCGGATAACATCTGCGGCAGGCGGTCTAACTGCTCCCTGATACTAAGAAGCGCCGTAACCTCATCAAAGAACGCATCATCTATCCCGGCGCCGTCCAGACGAAGGGGAAGTACGATATTCTCATACACACTGAGCACCGGCACCAGATTGTACTGCTGGAATACAAAGCCGATATTCCGCCTGCGGAACACCGTCCGCTCTTCGGCCTCCATATCCCTCAGGCTGTTCCCGCGGATCCAGATACCTCCCTCTGTCGGTACGTCCAACCCTCCGATCATATTCAGAAGCGTCGTCTTCCCGCTCCCCGAAGTTCCAACGATCGCCACAAATTCTCCGGCTTCAGCAAAAAATGTCACGCCGTCCAACGCACGGACTTCATAGGTGTCCGTGATATAGTATTTCTTCAACCCAACAGCTTTTACGATCTCCATAGATTATCCTCCTGTCTAATACTTGTACCAATTATTGTACAGGATAAATCTAACAAACTTCTAACAATCTCTCCCTTAAAACAGATTCCCAACCGGCAGATCAATCTCCATCATGATCCCTTCCCGCATCCTTCTCACCGCTATGAACCCTCCGTGAAGGTTCACGATCTCCCTTGCCAGATAAAGCCCGATTCCGAACCCTTCCTGGTCCGTGACACGTTTTCCCCGATAGAAACGCTGAAAAAGAGCGTTCTCTTCCCCCGGTTCAATACCGATTCCAAAATCTCTTACCTGGATTTTCAGAAACATCTCATTGACTGACACCGTCACTTCCACTCTGCCGTCCGGCAAAGAATACTTCACCGCATTGTCAAGAAGATTATAGACCGCCTCGCCAAGCCAGTTCGGGTCGTGCAGGCAGGCCGCTGCGCCTGACAGCGTTACCTCGAAGGCGATCCCCTTCTCCTCCGCCTGGCTGTGTATCTGTCCAAGCGCATTCCGAACGGTCCTTAATATGTCCGCGTCTTCCTTCCTGATCTGTATGATATGATGCTCAAGCCTTGACATCTTAATGAAGTTCTCCGCAAGGAAATGCAGCTTCTCAGCGCTTCTCTTCATCGCATCCGCATATTCTGCCGCCGTCTCCTCTGTCAGATCTTCTTCTGTCAGCCCGTCTAACATAAGTCCAAGATACGTCTCTACATTCGCAAGCGGCGTCCGCATCTGATGGGCGATCTCCGAGATCAGCCTCTTGATCTCGTCCCGGCTTCTCTCTGCCGCATCTGTTCTGCCCTGCATCGATTCCTGCACCCGCACCAGCCGATTCTCGATCTTCGCATACAGCGTCTCTTCTCCTGATGATGACGCCTCGATCCTCTGCCCGTTTAAGATCTTCTCCGTAAGCCCGGCAATCTCTTCTAATTCCCGTTCCCGGCATCTTCTCTGCCGGACATATACGGCAGACGCACCTGCCGCTAATCCCGCCAGAGCCGCCACAGCTTCCATATACATGCTATTAATCCCCTATCCGGTATCCAAGCCCGAACACATTCTTAATATAGTCCGGCTGTCTCGCATCCGGTTCAATCTTTTTCCGCAGACGGCCAACCGTGACACTGACCGTATTATCCACCACAAACTGACCGGAAATTCCCCAGATCCGCTCCAGAATATTTTCTTTCGTGAGCACCTGTCCCTGGTTCAGCATCAGATATTCCAATAACTGATATTCTTTTGCCGTAAGCCTGATCTCCTGCCCCTTCATGAAGACCTGCTTTTTTGCCGGATACAGACTCAGCTCCCGAAAAGTAAGCGGGCTGGCTTCACCGTTCCGCTTTAATACCGCCTCGATCCGCTTCAACAACACCTTCATGGAAAATGGTTTTACCACGTAGTCGTCTGCGCCGATATCGAATGCCGCCAGCATATCCCGCTCCTCATCCCTGGCAGTAAGGAAGATCACCGGAGTCTTCTGTCTTCCCCGAAGCTCCTGATACAGACTGATCCCGTCCCCGTCAGGAAGACCGATATCCACAAGAAGCAGCTCCTCTCCCTTCCCCAGCAGCGATAACGCCTCCTTCTTCGTGTGCGCGGTCATAGTCTCATAGCCTGCTTTTTCCAGCGTCAGTTTCAGCGCCTGGTTCAGCAATCTGTCATCCTCAATAATCCCTATCATCTTATTTCCTTTTTGGCTTCGGCAGCTCCTTATACATCCCATTCAACACCTTTGTCATAAGCTCTGTATTCTCTACGTCTTCAACTGCCACCATCAACGTTCTGGAACCTTCATAAGGATAAGCCCTCTTAGCATCAGGCATCAGCCGAAGCACCGTCTCTGTCGGTTTTAACAGCAGACTCATCTTTCTTGTAGTCACCTTACCGGCTTTTTGCAGATTTTCTACAATATAATCATGAAATTCCTTCGATGTAGCCATATATCATACCGCCTTTCAAGAACTGTACTCTTTTTCTACTATCCATCATAGCAGAAATAAGCTATCTTATCAATCAGAACAAAGCCTGCAAAAGGGGAAGCCCGAAAGCTTCCCCAATTCATCCGCCGCTGATTAGATTTCCTTTAACTCATACTGTCTGCTCCCAAGACCGATCTTCTCAGCCTGGTCAAGGGTAGCCTTCCACTCGATGTTTGGATTAGAATCCTTAAAATGGTCGTGATGACAATGCCATCCCTCTTCGGCCAGATGCTCGCCAAGCTGACTGTTCTCAATCGGCTTAGCGCGCAGGCAGGCGTCTGCACATGCCTGGTCCAGCGCAACCGGATCGAAGCTTGCGAACATTCCGATATCCGGCAGGATCGCCGCGTCATTCTCTCCGTGGCAGTCACAGTTCGGGCTTATATCCTGCACCAGCGAAATGTGAAAACACGGGCGGCCATGACAGACTGCCTGCGCATACTCCGCCATCTTACGGTCAAGCAATTCATTGGCGCTGCTGTTCGGATTATCGATCGCATCAAAGCTGCATGCGCCGATACAGCGGCCGCAGCCCTTACACTTATCATAATCGATCACAGCCTTCCTATCCACATATGTAATCGCGTCGCTTCCGCATTCCTTCGCACAGCGGCCGCATCCGCGGCAAAGCTCTTCACTTACGGCAGGCTTCCCGTCGGCATGCTGCTTCATCTTGCCGGCGCGGCTGCCGCAGCCCATTCCGATGTTCTTGATCGCACCGCCGAATCCGGTCGCCTCATGCCCTTTGAAATGGCTTAAGCTGATGAAGATATCCGCATCCATGACCGCTCTTCCGATCAGAGCAGTCTTACAGTATTCTCCGTTCTCCACCGGAACCTCTACCTCGTCGGTTCCCCTAAGTCCGTCTCCGATAATGATCTGACACCCCGTAGTCACCGTGTTGAATCCGTTGAGATTCGCACAGTCCAGATGTTCAAGAGCATTCTTCCTGCTTCCCGGATAAAGGGTGTTGCAGTCTGTCAGGAATGGAAGACCTTTCTGCTCCTTGCACAGATCAGCCACAACCTTCGCATAATTCGGCCTTAAGAATGCCATGTTGCCAAGTTCTCCGAAATGCATCTTGATCGCTGCGAACTTCCCTTCCATATCGATATCCTTGATACCTGCCGCGATACACAGCTTTCTCAGCTTTTCAAGCCGGCTAGTCCCTACCGGGCATCTGAAATCTGTAAAATATACCGTTGATTTCTCCATTATTCCCTCCTGATTTTCATAAATATATTATGTTGTTTCCTCTATGAAATCATATTATCAGCTTGAAGTCAAGACATTATTAAAATCGCTGTTTTCCCCGCTGTCTACCGTGTAATCTCACTGACGATATTTTCCCTTACCAGTTTCCTTGCGGGGAACATGACCGCCGCGACCGCTATCACCATATTCAGGATCATGATGCCGAATAAGACCCGATTGGGAACCCCTGTCTGAACATGTAAAAACTGCAGTATATGTGCCATATAGTAATCCATCGCCCTTCGGAGAATCCAATTGTAAATGTAATAGATCACCGCATCCGCAAGCAGTCCGTATAAGATACCGGTCTGTAAGATCATCTTGTAAAAACCAATGTCCGTAATACCCATAGCCCTGATGATCCCGTACTCTCTCCTCCTCGCAAGAATCGTATGGTTCATGCTGTTCACGATATGGAATAAACTAATGACCAGCAGAATGATTGCAATACCAGAAAAAAATATCTGCTGCTGTCTTAAGTAGTTCTTCTGTGTCCTGATCGCAGCGCTGTAATCCACCAATACCGCCTTGGGAACATCACGGATGATCTGCAATATCTGGCCGCTCACCTTCCCGGCTTCTGCATCCTCTGCCGGCGAGGCATTGATAAAGCTATAATCGGTGATTCCAAAATTCTCTTCCATCTGCTCATTCGTCATGATCAGGCCCGGCATCACGCTGTCCTTATAGAATCCCTCCTGCAGAAATCCCTGCTCCCGCGCCAGCGGACGGCTTACAATAGCTGCAATCTCAAATTCTTTCTCTATATAGTTCTCTTCGCCGCTTTGGAACTTCAGCAGTTCATCCGCATAACCGTCCATCTTAGGAACGCGCAGACTGATCGTATCTCCAGACTTCTTGCCGTAAAAATAATAATTCCCCTGTCCGTCCATGTTGGCAACCGCAATGATCTTATTGCCCTCCTTAAGCGCCGCCGGGTCAATATCCCCCTCCAGGATGAATTCATTAAGCTGCCCGATCAATCCGTCCTCATAACCATATACGTCATATTTGATCCTATACGTGCCGTCCTCCTGCCGCAGGCAGATCCCCCCGTACCGCCGGACAAAATAATGATCCGCATTCTGGTAATCAAAAAAGGAATCCCACTCTTCTAACGATTCGATACGAGTCACTTCCCCGAGAGTAAATTTCGTCGGATAGACATTCTTTGTTTCCGGCATATTTTTGATCTTATCCCCCGCCGCTTGCGGGATCGTATCTTTAAGCGAATTGGATTTTAAGGAAATGCGGTATTCGCTGCCAAGCCCGTCGTCTGATTTTAACGAAAGCTCTGCATGGACCTTCAGATTCTCTACCATATAAACCGTACATAAGAAGATGCTGCCGCCCATCGATAGGGATAACAGGATCCCGATCACTTTCCTTTTGTTCGCAAACATGAATTTTCGGACAACCACTCCCGCCATATTCACATGATGCAGGGCATATATTTTTCTCTTTGCCGTAAATGAAGTGTCTCCGCCCATAACCTCTTTTAAGGTCTGCTTCCCAAGCGAACGGACAACAAGAAACGCGACAGCAGCCAACGCGGCCAGCAGGAATACAAAACCGAATATCATAGCGTCCCACGCCAGATAGAATTGCAGGGTACTCGTTCCTTCTGCCAGCGTCTGGTCCGCAGCCGACAGGCCATTTCCCGTTACTCCTGCGCCCTTCCCGCCGAATACCCCGCCGAAGCTGCGGTATACCAGGCTTAAGAAGCCATTTCCCAATAAACACCCCAGCGGATATCCAACGATAAACAGCATCCAAAGTTCCAGAAGCAATGTTATACCGATCTGCTTCCCGCTGATTCCTAAGGTCTGCAAGATCCCGTACTCGGACGTTCTCTTTGCCACAGAGATATTGAAGACACTGTACACGGCGAATATGCTGAACAGGCATAGAAGGACCAGCATTCCGTTATAAGCCAGATTATAGTCGCTCTGTAACTTCAGGACAATGTAGGTGAAGTTGCCTTCTTCATCGGTCAGGCCAAACTTCACGATATCATAGATACTGCCCGGCTCCTCGCCTGCAAGATACTTTGTCACTTCATCATTTCCCTCAACCGCGTCAGAAGATATCCGGTGCTCTCTTAGGAAAGCGTCCAACTGTCTGTACAGCTTCTCATCTTCATCGAACCCGAGATATAGAAACGTCTGACTTATCCGTCCCGCAAAAGAATCGCTTACGAAGACCTCCATCTCGCCCGCACTTGCCGCCCATTCGCTTTTTAACACTCCTGTCACCGTATAATCCCGTGCTCCGATATGAACAGAGTCCCCAAGATTACCGGAAAATCCAAGGTTGCTTAATACGAATCCGTCCGCCGCGATCTCATCCTCTCTTCTGGGATACGTCCCCTCTAAGAGATCTCTGTGCGCCATCCGGCGGTAGGTCTCATCGGTACTGATAAAATAAATCAAAAACTCCTCTTCAGCCACATCCCGGATCTCCATCTTCCCGCACCGCTTCAGATGATATCCTTCGCCCTTTTCCCCGCTTTGGGTCTTCTGAAACTGCTCCTTATCGGTCTCTGCACAGTAATGCCAGTCTCCGTATATGGTCTTACTGTTGAGAAGGTCGCTCTTCTGACTGCTGTAGATAAGCGAACTGATTCCGGCAAGCAGCGACGCTGTCAATAGGATGCCCGCGAAGATCGCCGCAGTCTGGCTCTTATAATACCGCATATATTTCCATGCCAGCTTTAACATGCGTCATCACCGCCTTTTGCCGGGAATCTTCTCTTCCCCGTGACGATACGCCCGTCCTCAATGCGGATCACCCTGTCGCAGGTCTGCGCGATCGCTTCATTGTGGGTCACCATAAGAATCGTCTGCTTATACTTTCTGCTGCTTGCCTTCAGCAATCCCATCACCTCAATGGTTGTGGCCGAATCAAGATTGCCCGTCGGTTCGTCGCAAAGCAGCATATGAGGCTTGTTCACAAGCGCCCTTGCGATCGCTACCCGCTGCTGCTGCCCTCCTGACAACTCATTGGGATATTTCCCGCGCTTCTCCCAGATACCAAGCTCCCGCAGCAATTCCTCGATATATTCCCGGTTGATATGCTTTCCCCTGTCAAATGTCACCGGAAGCGCCACGTTATCATACACGTTCAGCACCGGCATCAGACTGTAATTCTGAAACACAAAACCGATATTCCTTCTGCGGAATATGGTAAGCTCCTTCCTCGAAAGCGAACCGATCTCTCTGTTTTTAACGAAGATCTCCCCTTTCGTCGGATTGTCCAGGCCGCCGATCAGATTGAGCAGCGTAGACTTGCCTGAACCGGAGGTTCCTACAATGGCGGCAAATTCACCTTCCTCCACCTGAAGGCTGATATCCTTCAGCGCATTTACCTGATTCTCCCTTTCTCCGTATATTTTTTCTACATGCCGCAGCTCTAATATACTCATCCGTCATCGCTCCTTTTCCTGATACGTTTGTCTATCAGTATAACTGCCGTATCTTGCAACTTCTTTACAAACGGATGGTCAGTTCTTACAGTTTTGTAAGAACACAGAAAAACAGCTCCCTTCCCCATACTCAGAATCTACCGTCATGTATCCCTTCTCCTTTTCCAGGATCAGATTGGCCAGATAGAGGCCAATGCCGGAGCCTTCCGCATCTTGTACTTCCGGACTCCTGTAAAACCGTTTAAATATATCCGTCAGCTCTTCCCGGCGGATTCCTCTCCCGTTATCTGCGATCATAACTTCTGTATATAATTCATAGGAACGGACACGGATGGAAACCGATCCGCCTTTTGCCGTATATTTGACCGCATTTTCCAACAGATTGACAAATACTTCCGCCGTCCACTTCCGGTTGTGATACAGCTTCATATCCTCAAACGGTTCCAGGATAAAATCGATCTTCTTGCTCTCCATCTTTTCATAGACCGTATCAACCGCATCCAGGATCGTCTGCCTGATCTGCGTATCTCTGACTTCAAAACCGTCAATATTCTGTTCCAGTTTTACCATCTTAGACAGAGATTCCACGATCCAGTTCAGCCTCTCCACCTGTCTGTGCATCTTACCGGCGAATTCTTCCCTCTGCCCCGGTTCGATCTTTCCTCTTCCCAATATATCCGCATAAAGCGAAAGATTGGCAAGGGGCGTTTTCAGCTGGTGGGACATATCGGACACCAGGCTTTTTACCTGTTCTTTTTCCTTCTCGGCACTCTTGGCGTGATTGTCAAGCACCCTTTGTATCTGGTTGATCTTACTGACAAGGGCGGAATATTCCCCCTCCTCCACATCAGAATGAACAACCGTCTCCCTGCTTAACACACTGTCCAGCAGACGGTCGATCATACGGTAGGTCTTTCTCTTTTGGTAAATGCAGCAGCCCGCCGACAGGCACAAAAGTACCGCCAAAATTTTCGTGATCCACATGCTTCTATTCCTTATCCTATTCTTTATCCTATTCTTTCCAGATATATCCGATCCCGTGTACGGTTTTGATCCGTACCGGACTTGACGCATCATCTTCTATCTTGGTCCGAAGCCTGCTGATATTGACCGACACCGTATTGTTATCCACGTATTTGCCGTCGCTGTCCCAGATCTTGTCTAAGATCTGTTCCTTAGAAAGAATATGGTTCTTATTCTCGATCAGATACAGAAGCAGGCGGTATTCTAATTTGCTGAGCTTAACTTCCTCTCCGTGCCTGTATACTTTGCACATATCCTGATCGATAGTGACAGAACCGGAGACGATCTTCATCGTCTCTGATTTGTCTTGAAGGATCCTCTTCATTCTCGCCTTCAGCACGCCGAGAGAAAACGGCTTCGATACATAGTCATTGACTCCCAGCTCCAACGCCTTAATCTCATCCATCTCCGTATCGCGGGCAGTCAGCATGATCATCGGTATATTGCTGTAGCTGCGAACCTCTCTGCATAATTCAAAGCCTGTTCCGTCCGGCAGATTGCAGTCAAGAAGCACGATATCATAACAGCCCTTCGCGATCTCTCTTGATCCTTCCCTTTTCGTCCCGGCTTCCGCGACGTCATATCCGTCACCGGAAAAAGAGAAGGATAGCCCTTCTCTTAAGTCGCTGTCATCTTCTATTATCAGTATTTTACATTTATCCATTCCTCAATTCCTTCTTAACCGCAGCCGTTCATATTTTTACGGCACTGTGAAACAGCTTCTAAAAGTTCACAGTCTCCGTTCTTCTCTAATAACATCTGAAGAACCCCCATCCATTCTCTGCACTGATAATGGATAGAATGCTTTTCATCGTACTCTCGAAATGTCTTAATATCTTCCTTCTCTACCTTCTCTCCAAACTTCGCGAAAGCCTCCGACAGATAGATTCGTTTCCTGTTATCTGCCAATTCTTCTTCTTCCCTCCGCCACATCGGAATCGGGCGATGCCTCAAAGCCAGATAAAGCAGCTTGTCAATCTCAATACTCTCTGAATCAAAGAAATCCTCCAGATAGATTCTTCCTTCCTCCCGGTTACTGGCCGAGACAGGATAATACTTCAGCCATTTCTTCCTCTCCTGTTCTGATTCTGCCTGTACCTCATCTGTCAGCTCATTGGGCTTGTTCAGGCAGCAATGCTTATATTTCTTCCCGCTCCCGCAAGGGCAAGGATCATTTCTCCCTATTTTAACCTTCTTTTGGGGTCTTTCATATTCCGCATTTACTGCAGAGATCAAAGCTTTCATATCTTTTTTGCTGAATTCTTTCTTCTTCGGCTGTTCAAACATTGCCCATCCCCGCAGCAGATCCGCCGCATTGATCGGAGTCTTACAGATATCCTCCTTGTCATCAAACATCATATCCACACATTCCGCATACTCCCCTATCGTATATTGTTCAACCCGTCCGTCCTCCAAAAGACGCCGAATCTCTGGAAACATCTCAACATAAGAACATTCACATATGATATAGATCAGTTCGGTATAAATATATTCGCCGATCTCTTCTTTCTCATAGACGATCTGTCTGATAAAATCCTGAAATTCCGATTTTTCCAAGCTTCCGTCCAGATACAGCTGCCCCATTGTTTTCATCATTGAACTTCTGGCATAATCGTCAATATCCGGATTCTTCACGGACTCTTTCAGCAATTCCATATCTCCGTTATATGTATTATAAAGAATGTCGCACAAATTAGAAGTCACCGCATCTCCGATCAAATAATCTACCACTTCACTTGGAAGCGATATTAATTCCATAATCTTTGGAAAACTCTTCTTCTCCCGAAACTGACCCAGTAGATATAATGCATAAAAATGAAGCTGATAATCCTCGTCCAGATCATCTTTCTCAAAGATTGCTTTCTCAATTGCAGAGTTCAAATACGGTACGGCAAGCTCCTGATTCTCGCTTATGATCCGGAACGGTTCCTCTGGGAATCTCTTTGATCTGACCGTGATATCTTCGATTGCTTTTTGTACTAAATCTTTCATTCATCTTCTCCTTCTATAACCTTCTTTTATCTTTGCCTCGTTTTCTTAGACCTATCATAACAGAGACAGCGCAGTATATCAATTCGATTTTTCCCTATATGTATAAGTAAAAAGGCGGCAGGGAGAAATCTCTGCCGCAAATTTTTTTAATAAGGTCTTGTATGTGACGCAGCGTAATAATGTATAATACATGACAGGAGGCAGATCATTATGGCAAAACACAGAGCAATACCGCTTGGGTTTATGACAGTAGTAGAGGCTGCTAAGAAGCTGGGAGTTACTGTCCGTACATTGCAATACTATGACAAAGAAGGCTTGTTATCCCCTTCAGCAGCAAGCGAAGGCGGACGCAGGCTTTATACAGATAAAGACTTAGTAATGCTTCATCAAATTATATCTTTGAAATCACTGGGTTTTTCTTTGGATGATATTAAGCATCGCTTAATTTCTCTGGAAACACCGACGGATGTGGCAACCGCCCTTACCGAACAGGCAGACAGCATACGGGAAAAGATCGAACAGCTAACCGCTTCCTTGACAGCGATAGAACAGTTAAAAGAATAAGTGCTGCAAATACAGACCGTCAACTTTAAAAAGTATACAGATATCATTTTTCTCGATGAGCCGGCTGCGGGGCTTGATGCCCTTGGCAGGGTTTCACTTCACGAGCTGATCCGCAAACTCAAATCACAAGGAAAAACAATTGCTTGATTTACTCATTCGCTTTTTCATTCACAAGAGTAGAATGTGGGTATCAAAATGAAAAGGAGATTTACTATGAGTACATTATTGGAAGCAAAAGAAATAACAAAAATCTATGGTAAAGCGGAACATCCCAGTTTAAACAAGGTATCCTTTCGTGTTGCCGAGGGTGAATTTATTGGTATTATGGGAGCATCCGGCTCTGGGAAGACCACTTTGCTCAATGTTCTTTCCACGATAGATACTCCTACAAGCGGAGATATCTGGATTAACGGCGTGAACTTGAAAAATCTCAACCATACAAGTGCTGCCGATTTCCGTAAAGACAATTTAGGATTTATTTTTCAAGAGTATTTTCTGCTTGACAGCCTTACTATCCGTGAAAATATATCCGTTCCACTTACCCTTCAAAAACTTCCACCCCAAAAAATCGAAAATATGGTAAGAAGTTTGGCGGAGAGATTCGGCATAGCGTCGCAGTTAGGCAAATATCCCCTTGAATTGTCTGGCGGACAGCGGCAAAGGGCATCCGCAGCAAGGGCAATTGTAAAGCAGCCAAGCATATTGTTTGCAGACGAGCCAACAGGAGCGTTAGATTCAAGCTCAGCTACTGAACTGTTGAATACTTTGTATGAAGCCAACCAAGAACTGCATACTACCATATTGATGGTTACGCATGACGCTTATGCAGCGAGTTTTGCAAACCGCATTCTTATTTTTAAGGACGGCTGCATAATCAGGGAACTTACCAAACGCGGCAGTAACAGGCGTGACTTCTATGAAGCAATTGCGGCGGAAGTTACCAGATTAGATACCGAAAGATAAGGGGGAAAACTATGAACAATTTATCTATGGCATTTAAGAATTTAAGGAAAAATTTTTCGTTTTATGCTCTTTATCTGCTATCTGTATCCCTTGTTATTACGGTCTACTTTGCATTTACATCATTTTCAATGAACAGTGTAATGCTTGAGAAAATATCAGGTGATGGTCGGGTAGAATCCATGTGCAATGTCATTTCTGTATTTCTGGTAGCCTTTGTGATTTTTTATATGTCATATTCAAATCGCTTCTTTTTGAGACGCCGTACGAAGGAACTTGGGATTTATGCATTATTAGGTTACAGAAAATCAAGGATGCTTTCCCTGCTTGTATCTGAAAATATTTTAATCGGTTGCGGCTCTCTTATTGTAGGCTTGGTATTGGGAGCCATTATGCATAAGGGTATCGTATATGGGACAACAGCTCTTTTGAATTTATCAATAGACAATTCGGAAATCCCTTTCTTTAATTTTGACGCTATTACAAACACTGTCGTTTTTATTTTTTTGATAATGTTTGTAATGGCTATATCAAATGCCCTTTTTCTTTTCAAAACTTCGCTCATGGATTTAGTTCGGTTTGAAAAAAGTGCGGAGAAAAGGATGGTATTCAAAAAAACACCTGCCATATTCGGCTTTATTCTAATTATTATCGGGTATGGACTGGCATTGGATATTTTCCGTGGTTCTGATTCCTTATGGTTTACTGTTGGATTTTACCCAACAGGGCTATTGACTGCTATGTTAATTGCGGCGGGAACTGTTCTGTTCATTGCATCCTTTCTTCCTTATGCGGTTCAGAAAAGCAAGCAGCACAAGAAAACATTTTATACCGAAACAAAGATTGTGACCGCTCCCAATTTTATTTATCGCATACGCTCTAATGCTAAGACTTTAATAATGCTTACGCTTTTATCAGCGGCGACATTAACTGTATCAAGTGTAATGGCACTATCGCTTTTCTATCCTATTGCCGCAGTTGCACGGATAGCTCCCTCTGAATTGGAATTTAGAATTGAGGAAGAGGGACAACTAAGCAGTGCAAAACTGCTTATCAGCCAATATGCACCCGATGATTCCGTAACTTATATTCAAACTGATATTTATAAAGTAACTGCATCTGCCGAAAAACTCCCTATGGAATATAGTGTGGGAACTTCAAAAGGTAGCGCTGAAAATGAAAATATCTTTCGGGAAGCGGGCTTTGAGTGCATTTCATATTCGCAATATATTTCCCTGTTACAGGCTCAAGGGAGAAATGATATTGCGGGTAAGCTATCGGTATTGCAGGGTGATGAATGTATTTTGGTAAAGTATCAGCCAAATGCTGACGGGAGCGATGAAACTGGCAGTATCTATTCCTTGAATATCAATAACGGCAGCATACCGCTTACCGTAAAGGCAACAACACTCAATAATCCGATTTCTTTTGCGAACAGTGTAGGGACAATGGTTGTAAACGATAATGTCTATGAGCAGATAAAATTGAGTACAGCTTTAGAAAGCAGTATTATAAGTATAAACGGTGAGGTCATTGAAGATAACGAAAAATTGTTCGAGGACATGAGTAATCTGCTTAATAATAGCCCATATTTGCAGGGACATTCCCATAGAGTGAATGAAATTATGTCAGCAAACAGCTCAACTTTCCTTTTAATTGGATTTTTGGTTGTACTGTTTTTCATTGCAACAGGCAGTATCTTATATTTTAATAATATTTCTGCTGTTTCGGATTCAAAAGCAGATTATGAAATACTCAGTAAAATGGGATACTCAAACAGAAAGCTGATGAGGATTCTCAGAAAGCAGATTTTGACCTTTTTCGGCATCCCATTCCTTTTTGGTCTGATAGATTGTATATTCGCAACGATTGTTTATAAAACGGGGCTCATGCAGGATTTGCTTGGAAATACGATTACTCTTTATTTCCCTACTATGATTGCAGTCGCTCTGACAACTCTCATATATTTGATATACTATTTTCTTACTGTTCGTACTTGCTATAAAACAGCGCTAAAGGATTAACCATAACCAAGCTGTCGGTAGAGTGTCGGCAGCTTGATACTCTTTTTTTTATCGTGAAAATATTGTATAATACAGAAAACTCATAAGGGAGTGATAAAAATGAAAAGCTTGGTATCAAAATCACTATTCCTAACGAATTACCTGTTGCTTATCTTTTATATGAGTTGGAATATAAATGAGAAACAGACTGTCATAGGCAGCGGTGTTCCACTTCTTATATCCAGTTTGATGCTGATTGATGTAACCTACATCAGTTCCTGCAATATCAGAGAAAGCAAAGTAATGAATTTGTTTTGCGGGTTATTGGCTTTAGACAGTTGGTATCTGCTGTTGTCCTTTGAAGAAGGACAAGCCACACAGGTCATTCTTACCGCACTACATCCTGTCATATGTTATTTGTCCATTAAATTTATTCTGATGTTTTTGTTTCAAGGAAGCGGATATAAATTTAGAAAGGTAACTAATCTTTTGCTTTTTATAACCTGCGTTGGCTCTCTTGTCGGCATTGCCATATCTGACAGGGCGTTCGCCTGTTTGTTTGGAATACAGTTTTTGGCGGGATGGTTATCCTTTTTCTTGGTTCTGACCTGTCACCGAAAAAGAGTTGCATTTGTCTTAAAGAGCGAATGGAAGTGTATTCTATTTTCCGTTGTAATCATTACAACATTTTTCATTGCATATTATAATGCTACAATCAATGTGAAAAATCACATTGCCAATTTTGGGATATATCTGCCCATGCTTCTGTTTCTTATGAGCATTCATGGTATAGTCGTTAAAGAACATGGCAGTTATCCGCTTTCTACCGTATTCACCAAAAGACAAACAGCACTAATCCTTTGTCTGTCACTACTTGCTCTTTGGCTGATGGCTGCGTTAATAGGCGGAAGTGATAAAGAACTGTTTGTTGTGGTAAATGCACTATTCTCTTTTATCTATATCTGCAATATCATATTGGGGGTGAGCTTAAAACAAGGTAAAAGCAGAATAATCAAAGAAAGTAAATACAATTTTTCTTTGCGGCAGTTGCAGCAAGAGGAATTGTTAAAAACAGAATTTTCAAATTATCTTCATGATGATGTACTTCAAGACCTTCTCTCAATTAAAAATATGATGACGAAAGCTCATCGTCCAGATATACAGGACATTATTATTGAAACGCTTGATAATTTGAACACGCATATCCGTGAACAAATGCAGGACTACCATCCTGTTATTTTGAAAAACTTAACCGTTAGAGAAAACTATCAAAATCTAATTGAAGCTATTTCGCAGTCTTTTCCTCAGCGAAATATTGTGGTATCCTTTGATTGTTCCGACTCCTTGTTTTTAGTCGATCCATATAATATGCTGATATATCGGTTGCTCAAGGAGCTTCTCACAAATGTTTTTAAGCATTCAGCAGGCAATAGAGCTTGGGTGATGCTCACGCAGGAAAATGGCATTATTGAGTTATGTGTCAGCGATGATGGAAACGCTGTCCCAGACAGCTTACTTGCAATTGACAAATCGAAACATAAAGGCATTGCTTCTATTACCGAGCAAGTAAATAATATGGGCGGCTCAATAACTATTTCAGATAACTCGCCACACGGCATTTGCATACAAATTACACTACCAATGAAAGGGGATGTTTCTTATCAATATTTTGTTAGTTGATGACCATACACTTTTCGCCAGAAGTCTTTCAGTTGCTTTAGATGAGTATAATGAAATTGAACATTTCTATTCAACACAGGACATTCAAGGCATAGAGAAAATGGTTCGCGATAAAAACATAGATATTATTTTAATGGATATTAATCTCGGCAATTTAAGCGATACAGATGGATTGGAAATAGCATCAAATCTACTGAAATCAATTCCTATGGTGAAGATAATTGTTCTTACAGGATATGACCTGCCTGTATATAGACACGAAGCAAAGAAAACCGGTATCAGCGGCTTTCTTAACAAAAATATCAGCCCAGATGATTTAATTTCTTCGTTAATTCATGTTTCTCGCGGAAACACTTGCTTTCCATCCGAAAGTAACGAGATAATAATTGAAAATTTAACAAGTATGGAAAAGAAGATATTACAGCTTATTAGTAGCGGTAAAAAACGGAAATGTGTCGCTGATGAGCTATATATGAGTGAGAGGACACTTTCTAATCACTTGCAACACATTTTTGAAAAGTTAGATGTTTCCTCTGTTGTAGAAGCCGTAACAAAAGCCATTCAACTTGGATACATACCGCCAATATGTTAAATAATAACTGTCTATTACTTAAATGGTATTAGTGTGTAGTCTTGTTATTGTAATGATGTTTGACTTTCCTTGGAGCTGTACGTGGATTTGATTCTCCGCTGCCCTGTTTCCCCACTCCTCTGCACTTACTTTTCCGGGATTGGAAATAAAATTGCACCAACACCGGGTATTTAAAAACATCACAGACATTCCCCTCACCCGTTCTGACACCTGTTCTGACCAAAGAACTGGGCATGATTCTGTTCTGAAAAAGCAAACTGAATGCTGATAATCTTTACATCCTTATCATTCACTGTAAAGGCAGATACCTTAGTAAAGGTATGGATCCCAATCTTTCCTGCCTCAATCTGATTCAGGAGCCCGGAGATGTTCTTATCGTTCTTGCTCTTCACCCTGGCAAGCCTTGGATTCTTACCAACACCCTTCAGGCTCATCTTGACTCCAATCTTACAACTCATGGAAGTGACCGCAGATATCTTTTCCGCATCCGCCTGACCTCCGGTAAATTGAAGCACATCTCCCAGATCAAGCGCCGGATTTCCTATCGTGCCTGAATCAAAGGGCACATCATTCACCGCCGCTATGTCATTCAGGACATTCGAGATCAGATCACGCCTTGTCTCATCCAGCCCAATCTGCAGGAGCGGATTCACTCCCTGATTCATGGTCAGCCCGTCATCGGTTTCCAAGGCATAGTATTCAGCAGTCTCATTGAAGTTCTTTTCAAATCGAAGCATATAATCATACGCCTTGATCTCTAGTACATTATTGCATTAATCTTGAAGTAATAGTGCTTGATATTCGTGTCAGCTGTGCGTCTACGAACCGACGGTGTAGCGGGCTACATCTAGGTTCGAAGGCGTGCAGATGGCATGTATAGCAAGTGCTTATTACTCAATAATTAATGCAATGATGTACTAGTACATCATTGCTTAAATATCAGTGATTAAATTGCTAATGGTATCCCAGCATATGTCCACTTAAATGGGTGTGCTGTAAGATTGTACTGTTCAATAAAGCGCAAGATGCTTGCTTCCAGTTCTTCTATTGACAGATAGCTTTTCCGCTTCAGCAGCTTTCGGTTAATGATGCCAAACCATATCTCAATCTGGTTCATCCAGGAACTGTGTTTCGGAGTATACACAAAGCGGATCCGGTGGGAAGGGTCATGCAGGAAATCTGCCCGGCTTTTCATACTTTTGAGGATCCCTGTCTTTCCTTTTTTGCCCAGTTCCACACCAGGGACACAGGCCTCTGCCACAAAGCGGACAAGGGCTTCCGACTTATGGGTGTTCAGGCCATCACATATAAATGTCCATGGAGCCTGCGGGTCTGTTTCTGTCAATGCTTTTACAGCTTCCACAAAATCCTCTTCTGTGCGTGTGGAGTTTAGATATGGCATTTCCATACGGCCCGTTGCAACATCAAAGAACCCGATGAGACTGGTCGTGCCATGGCGGATATACTCAAACTCCATTTTGGCGCACTGGCCGGGTAATGGGAGCTTATTAGGATATTTATGTTCCAACGCCTGTACCCCCGTCATTTCATCCGTGGAAACAACGTGTGCACCTTCCCGGTTTTGTTCCGGGGCGCTCTGGTACAGGCCGCAGATTTCGTTTACTTTACACGCAAAAGATTCCGGGGATTCCGTCTTTTCAGAAGAATGGAGCCAATAACGGATTTTGTGGGGATGTAAATCTACCTCATTTTTAAAAAACGGCTGACAGATTTCTCAGAAATCTGTTCAGCGATCCCCTGCTTTTTAATTTCTGCCACTAACAGCGGGAGGCTCCACTGGCTTACTTCGTACCCAAAATCATTTGGGTTACTGCATGCAAGGTCGATGATCCGCATAATCTGATCCGGCGTAAAAACAGACGGGGCACCGGGACGCTTTTTATCGGACAGGACTGCCCGTATCTCATCTTCGAGCTTTTCCGGATCGTCCATTTCAATCTTCCGCAAGGCGGGGAGCGCCGCGAGGAATCGGCTGCGCCAGGTGGCAACATTATTATAATGAAGTCCGACCTGTGATGCAATATTCTGGTTGAGTTCCCCCTGTGACGCAAGCAGGACAATGCCGGCTCTTTTGACCAGTCCAGACGGAAGGGAGCGGCTTTTTGAAAAAGCAGATAAGATGCTTTTCATGGCATCAGATAAAACTGGGATAGTATCAATTGTTTTCCTTCGCATAGTAATCCTCATACTTCGCAACCTGAATTTGTGCTGTGTTAGTTGAAAATACAGAGAAAATCAAAAATAAAAAGGTATAAGCACTCTGTTTTTGTTATAATGGAATTAGCCGAAAACCATTTAAAAACGGAGGCTTATACCATGAATAGCATAGCAGAAATCTTTGATAATAGCAAACAACTCTTAGATAGTATTGAAAATTTTTTTGATAAGTACATTGGTCGTCCCCTTCTTAGGAAATGTGGTGTCATAAAAATGGTCGATGACATTTTTGTCAACAGCGGGATGACATACTTTGATAACCCGATTTCCCGTCTGCTGGGTGATCTGAAACAATCACCCGTCCTTGAGAAAGTTGTGAGTGCCAAGGATCTGCTTATCGACAAACTTCTCGTGTGTTTTGCCCCTGCAAGTGCGTATCTGATGTTTAAGACGGACACATTCTTCCGGGATTATAAGCAAGACACATTTTACCGTTTTGATAAGCTTCCCGGAGCTAACTGGGAAAGGCTGCAATTGGAAACAGCAAAAAATGTCATTTTAGATATAGAGTCACAGACCACAGACAAACATATCAATGCTCTGATTTTTGATGATTCTTTATATGCGCGGACCGGCGGAAAGGGAACCGAATTATGTGCCAGGGTTTTTGACCATAATGATCATAAGACCCGTCTTGGATACCGCATGATGACTGGTGGATGGACAAATGGAGAGACATTCATTCCTTTTGCACAGTCCCTTTTGTCAACGCGCGATGAGAAACAAATGGTTGGACCCAATGTCCGAATCGATTGCCGTACACTACGCGGAAAGCGCCGGGCAATGGCAAAAACAAAGGGAACCCTTGTTGTCCAACATATGGTAAAGCAGGCACACAAAGCAGGGATACCATTCGATTATGTCCTGTTTGACACATGGTTTTCCAGTCCATCCCAGCTGGCTGCGCTCAAGGGGATAGGAACAGATGTCATAGCGATGATCAAAAAGAACAGCACGAAATATATCTGGAGAGATCCCGCAACAGGCGAGGAGAAAAAACTGAATGTAAAAGAAATCTACAGCAGGAACAAAAAGCGCAGGGGGCGTTCCAGATACCTCCTGTCTGTAGATATTATCATTCCTGACAGTACCGGGAATGCCATGAAGGCAAAACTGGTCTACGTACGGAATCACAGCAACCGCAAGGACTGGGTATGCTTTGTATGCACTGACATGACCTTAGATGAAGAGAAAATCCTCCGTGCGTACACGATGCGCTGGAAAATTGAAACCTATTTTAAAATGTCAAAGAGCTATTTAAAACTTCGTACGGAATGCCACAGTACAAGCTATGATGCCATTACTTCACATATGGTAATCGTTGCAATACGGTACATGATACTGGCAATTGAGCGTTTCCAAAATACAGATAACAGAAGTCTGGAAGAACTATTTTATGAGGTACAGCGGGATATCATAAATGAAATGATGGACTGTGCAATCATTCTCATTTTGGACATCATGCTGCAGAGTGTGAAACAGCATTTCAAAGCTTCGGATGAACAGATCAACGGACTGCTCTGTACATTTATCGGCAATCTCCCCACACCGTGGAGAGAACGCTTTACTATGCCCACTGCGGCATAAAGCTATTTTATTTTTACTATTGCAAGGCTTATAAAATCGTAATGATAAGCAGTTTTAGGTTGCGAAGTATGAGGTAATCCATCCATTCTTTAGTGATAGAATTATTATGCACCGACTACAATAAAAAAGCAATATTTATTCATTGTTATTTCAGCAATGCTGTACTAGGCACTTCGCCTTACGGTTCACCTCTGACACCTCGAAGATTCCCATCGGAATCTCTTCATAGTTTCCGCCCTTGACCTGAAGATGATAGGACAATGTAACCATCGCATCCTCCAGCATATATCTGTCTATCTCAGAGAAAAGCGAAATTCCCATCTCTGCAGCGTAAACAGTCCCCAGTTCGATTTCTGTACTTCCACAACACTGGCTTGTGATATATCCGCTGCCCTTAACCATATCATCCTGCTCAAGCTCATAAACCGTCCCGGCAGTCGTAGTGATCCTGCCTGTCTAATAATATTTTCTTGTATTTGCCTTCACGGCTTCCAGAAACACCGCACTTACCGGATACACCAGATCACCTCCCTCCAGACATAAAAGGAGAGCCGATCTAACCGACTCTCCCTAAAACCATATGAAGTAGTGTTTATTCTACTTCTTCATTTTTCTCGCAGTAAATCTGAATTGCTTTATCAACAAACTCTGCCGTTCCTTCACCACCATATTCATCAATATTCTTGGTAAAGTCTCCACCGCCCGAATACATCTTACCCAATCCGCTCAAAATTTTATCAGAACAGGTGTACAGATTCTCCGTGATGAAATCCTGTATCCTTCTCACAATACTCTGTGCTTCAGGTGATGCCGGATCTGTGTTCCTTATCTCTCCTGCCTCCCTGAATAGTAGCATGAAACGGTCAGCCAGAAGATTATCCTCTTCTTTGGTACGATTCTTTGTTTTCTCCTGCAGCTTTTTGTATTCCGGTGTATTTCCATACAGTTCTTTTGCCTGTTTGGAATACTCATCCAGTTTACTTCTATCAAATACCTTGAAATCCATGTGTCTTACTCCTAACATTTTTATTCCAAGCGCAAAATTCATCAGGTTTTCAATATGTTCCTTCTTCAACTTCAACAGTCTTATCTGTTGCTCTAAAGCCTTGCCTCTATCAAAATCCGGGCTGTTAATAATTGCCTTGATGTCCTTCAGCGGAAACTCCAACTCACGAAACAGTAATATGTGTTGAAGGCGTTCCAGATCCGTATCGTCATACAATCTGTATCCCGCATCGGTGTATCCCGTCGGATGCAAAAGACCGATCTTGTCATAATATTGAAGAGTACGTATACTCACCCCTGCAAGCTTGCTCACTTCATGTACTGTCATCATTGGCATATCCTCCATTCGCTTGGTAATATCAATATAAACTATTACGCAACGTAGGAGTCAACACCTTTTTTTAAATTCTTTCAATGCGAAGGACACCTCCCACAGTCCTCCATCTCTAATAATGAATAGCTCCAGGATTCTATGAGCCTTTCCAGTTTTGAACTTATAATTCTTATATACTTCGGTTCATTAAGAACTTGATTGCATTTAGTTGTGTAAAATCAAGCACAAGGTCAGAATTACTATTATTTTTGAGATACACGGAAAGATATTTGATTGTCCGTAATGACCTTCCCATGCTGCCTTTATTAGTTTTTGGGAGCACTTCTACAAAAAAATCCATCAGAAGGTCATCCGTTACTTTCACGCCATCCGTTTCTGCCTTATCTTCAGCGTATTTGAAGAAATGCCTCATTACCGTTGACATTTCTGTCCTGGATTCCCCTTTTAATGAGTGATAATCAAGTGCTTTTTCAATAAGTTCCCCAGACTGGCCGGAAACCACATACTCTCTGGGTGAATAAAAGCGGCTGGAAAAATCTGTCTGCCCTGTTTCAGCAAGAGATTCCATCATTCGAATAACCCGATGCTGAAACCTTCCGTATTCGTAACAGATGGATTGATTGCGGATCTTTTCATCAATCCATGCATCATAATCCGCCCGGAGTCCCTGATAGTAGGTACGGAAGCCCTTCTCTGATGAAAAGCGGATGATCTTTTTGCAGACAGCTTCATACTGTTCCAGGCTTACTTCCTTAATGCCGTAACTTCTGACGGTTTGTAGGAAAACATCACTGAGGGATTGCATATCCCATTCTTTTTGAACCATAAAAACCTCCGCCTTGCGCTTACACAAAATTCAGTCACCTATTACTTCGAAATTAATGCAATGCTGTACTAGGAACTTATTTTTCAGTGTACTAGCAGACGCAAGTGGCGATAAACAGAGTACCAGAATATCCCCCGTTGTATAATAGATGCAGGTCTGGCAAACCGCACAAAACACAACGGAGGTATATTCATGGATACTCAAAGTTTATCACATAGTCGCTATAATTGCACGTATCACATAGTATTTATCCCGAAATATCGTAGAAAAGTGATGTTTGGGGATTTGAGGAAAGAGGTAGGAGAAGTCATTAGCAAGATATGCAAGATGGAAGAAGTCAAAATTATCAAGGTAGCAACACTGCCGGATCATGTGCATATGTACGTGTCGATTCCGCCTAAGGCGAGCGTGGCGAAGGTAGTTGGTAGGATTAAGGGGAAGAGTAGCCTTATGCTTTTCGACAGACATCCGGAGTATAGAGACCGATATAACCGTCACTTTTGGGCAAGAGGGTATTATTGCGAGACAGTCGGTAATGTAAATGAAGAAACGATAACAAAGTATATCAAAGAGCAGTATGAGAGGGATCGACTGGAAGGAGAGCCCTCAAAGTAAGTACAACAGAAGCCGCTTTTAAGCGGCCACCAGTAACATAATGCTCATGTACGGTAAAGAACCAAGCAACCGAAAACAAGAGATAGACCGCCAGAACCACACTATTCCAAACTATAAAGTATTTAAGATGTGATTACATTTACAGAATAAAACGTTTCCATGCTTATGCAGTAACATACAGTATGGGAGTAGGATCGCCTATTCCTATCTTCTTTAAGATTACCATTGAGAACCGTGTCAAAGTACAGTATAATATCGAATGGAATATAGGAAAATGGAGAAAAGCAGAATGATACATATAGCAATTTGTGATGATAACAAACAAAGCGTTTCCTGCGCTGAAACCATTACCGATAAATTTTTTAAGAAGCATTGTGTGGACTGTAAAATTCAGACATACCAATCCAGTGAGAATCTGCTGTACGACTTACAGGATGGAATCCATTATGACTTACTTCTTCTGGATATAGAGATGCCCGGAATGGACGGGATGGATTTAGCAAAAGTGATTTACGATACTATGCCCGCTGCGAAAATCATTTTTATCACATCTCATTTGGAGTATGCGATTACAGCTTATGAATTTTCGGTGTTTCGGTATATTCCCAAAACGGTCATAGACGAAAAATTACCGTTTGCGTTGGAGGATTATTATAAACTGTACCGTCTGGAAAGAAATGAATTTTACACGATTGAGATTAAAAATCATGTTGAGCAGTTACCATATAGAGAAATACTGTATATTTTAAAAGATGGAAAATATGCCGTATTTCATTTGGCGGGAGGAAAAACGCAATCGGTACGAAAAACACTGTCGCAGGTCTTTGAGGAAATAAGCAGGGAATATTTCTGTTTTGCGGACAGAGGGTGTATCGTAAATCTGGTAAATGTGATTGGTATAGATGATGCTAGTATACTCTTTTCGGACAATCAATGTGTTGTAATCAGTAAAGCGAGCATTTCCGATTTTAAGATAAAAATGCTCCGCTTTTGGAGGAAGCAAATATGATTGGCATTCAAATATGTGTAGAATGGTTGGTAACATTCGTTGAATCGTTATTTTATTTTTCAATTATCCATGTGTTAGCACCAACACAGTTCAAAAAGGAAAAGCAGATTATTATGTTTTTGGCAGTAGCAAACATTATTACTGTTGGAGTTATTTTGTTGAATTTTATAGATATTTCATTTAGTCTCGTAACGATTGTTTATGGTGTTTTTGCATATTCATTTGGTGCATGTATACTGTTTCAAGGAAATTATTTTAGTTTTCTTTTTGTGGCGGTGGTTTATCTTACAGGACTGAATTTTGTGGAAGGTTCCATTTTAGGATTCATTGAGGATATTACTGGTTATGCGGTTTCAGCACAACTTCAGGCTGGCTTCAGCAATATGCGTTTATATTTGATTATCTTATTTAAATTGGTAGATAGTCTTATTATATGGATTGTCCGTTTTATATTAAAAAGGGCAACGGTACAATTGGGTAAAGTTAGAATTGCATTGGCGGGAGCTGTATTAGGATTTGTCAGCGCAACTTATTGGATGTCAACAAATATCGTAACAAATTTTAAGACGGATTTGTTCCAAGCAATTTTAGCACTGGCGTTTGTCTTTATTATCTGTTCGGCTTATTTCTATTATCGTTTGTGCCAGATACGGAAAGAACAGGAAAATATTGCTCTGCAAAATGAGCTGCTGGCAAAGAATTATCAAGTTGCAAAAGAATCTTATGAATCAAATGCCCGTCTATATCATGATATGGGAAATCATTTTTCCATGATTCAAAGCTATCTGGCAGACGGTAAGGTTGAGGAAGCAAGAACATATCTTGACAGGCTTGGCAAAGACAGAGCTGCTTATTCTGTAGAGCGGTTTACTGGCATTGAGGCTGTTGATTATATTTTGAGCCAGAAAGCCGCGTTTGCAAGACAACAGAATGTAGAAACAAGTATTCATGCGGAATATCCAAAAGACTGTAAGATAGACCCGGTTGATTTATGTACAATCTTAACAAATCTGCTGGATAATGCGATGGAAGCATGTGGAAAGTTGCCAGAAGCATCCGCAAAAATACTGTCCGTAACAATCCGGCGTATTAACCAATTCATTATTATACAAATTGCGAATAGCTGTATAGAAGAACCAGTTATCAGCAAAGGAAATTTTAAAACATCCAAGACAGATAAAAGACATCATGGATGGGGAATGAAAAATGTTAGACTAGCAGTAGAAAAATATCACGGAACGATGGAGTATGAATATAACAAGAATATGTTTACCGTAAGCGTTATGCTTTTTTATCAATAAATTCGAGGGCAGTTACCCGTTGCTTTGAGGACAGTTGCGGTAGCTGCTTTTTTGTGTGTTAAAGTATACATATAACGAAGGGAGGGAAACGAATGCCGAAACTAATTCTTGCAATTTTAATCTTGATTGTACTGGCTGTTATTGCCGTGCTAGTTTATTTCAAACAGAAATAGGAGGAATCACTGTATGAATGAAAATATTATTCTGGATGTCCAGCATCTTCGAAAGGGATACAAGAAATATCCTGTACTGAGAGACGTATCTTTTCAAATTAAGCAGGGGCATATCCTTGGCTTGATTGGAAAGAATGGCGCAGGGAAAACAACTTTGATGAAGTCCATTCTTGGATTGAATACCAATTATCAAGGAGAAATCATCTTTCATGGAAAAAAGATAGAACTTTCAGATGAAACGCTGAAAGCGGAAATTGGCTCTCTTGTGGATGTAAGTTTTTACGATGATATGACTGCATATCAGAATTTGAAAGTTATTATGATGTTGACAAAAGCCGTTCACGCTGTAGAGCAGGATAAACGAATCCATGAACTTCTTTCTTTTGTGGGACTGGAATCATCCAGCAAAAAAAGTGTCCGCTCATTTTCCTTTGGAATGAAGCAGCGGCTGGCACTTGCGCAGGCAATCATTACCAAACCTGCTTTGCTGATTTTGGATGAACCGTTCGTAGGGCTTGACCCTATCGGGATTGAAGATGTAAAAAACCTGTTGCGTAAACTTTGCCGAGAAAATGAAACATCTATCATCTTTTCCAGCCACCAGCTTACCGAGGTCTGCGACCTTGCCGATGATATCATTATTTTGAATGATGGCATCATTGCGTATTCCAACACATATATGGATATGAAAAACAGTGGCAAGTCTTTTGTAGAGTTGATGAGATAGGGAGGAAAACTAACATGAGTTTAGCACAGGTTATCAAAACAGAACTATATAAGAACAGCCGGAGAAAGAGCAGCTTGATGTTGTTTATCCCTATGCTGTTAGCAATCGTTGTTACATTTGGATATGCGCATGGGGTAATTGAACTAAATCTAATAACTGGCGACACAGGCATTTACTCCTGCATGGATTTTGTTTTTATTGTCTGGAATGTATTGTCCGGGCTAGGCATCATAGGAATATTGCTCATTCTATTTGCAGCATTTCAATTCTCAGGGGAGATTGAACGTGGTCAGATTAAATTGATGCTCTTGCGGATTAGAAAAAGGTCAACCGTAGTCTGGGGAAAATATTTGGCTGTTATTATTGCGACAGTTGTTTTTGTTGTGGGAACGATTCTGGTCTGTATTGGCTCTTATTATCTGTTTGTGTCTCGCCTGCCAATGGGAACGGGAATGTTCGCATCTACAATGGATGGCTTTTCCACTATAAATATATTGAGTTCCATTGCTTTGCAGATGATGATGTATCTGCTCTTGATTGGTATTACTTTTTTGGTTGGACTGTTTGCCAATCCATTCGTTACTTTTATCTTAACGATAGTAATTATGTATGCTGGAAATTATCTGGCTGGTGCTGAAAATTTTGTTTCAAGGCTATTTCCGAATTATTGGAGTAATCAAATTATTCTGAATGGCACAGCTTCAACGATACCTGTATTAACTTCTGTATTTGTCGTAGTGGTTTTAACAGTGATTTTAATGTCGGTAACGACAATATTTTTTGAAAAGCAAGATATAAAATGAGAAATGCTTATGGAAATAAAGCGGAACATTACAGTATGGTTGAAAGATAGTAAGAACAAGGTAAATACAACACAGATAGCAAAACTAGCCGATCCAGTCACCGATAAAATGAACGGGCTTCGCCCGCCGTTGACAGCCCCGCCTGTCTTTGCTGTTGGGGTAATCAAGAGGACGACAGCAAGGAGTGCTGCCGCCCTCTTACATTATCCAGAGATGAGGAAATTTTCATGGATTGCACAGAAGCATACAAGGAACATATCGAATACACATTTAACGCTTTTTGCAGAATTGTCATTCTTTATGCAGCTATCAACGCATGGCGGGAACGGAGCAGACGTCGACAAAGGGAAATATCTTTTGAATATCTAACCGAAGAAAAATATCATCCTTTAAGCGTATTGGACGGGCTTTTCATAAATCCCTATGAAGAATATCCAGTCACCATATACGGTCAGACAATTATGCTAACTAGCGGGGAGCTTGCCGAATCCCTGTCCTCTCTGCCGGAGAAATAGAGGGAAATCATTTATCTTTACTTTTTTGGGCGTTATACACAACAGGAAATCAGGGAAATGTACGGACGTTGCCGGAGTACGGCATGGCATCACATACACAGTGCCTTGCAAATGCTACATGGAGCACTCTCGGAAACTCAATAGAGAATAAGCAGGAAAGGGTTGATTTTCAGAAATGAGAGGGATAAGGAATGGATGATTATGGGGCTTGAGCAGTCCAGAGAGCATAAAGAATAAAAATGTGCATGACTTTAAAACCTGTCGGAAAACAGGCCTGAAAGAATTCAGAAGCAGGAAACTTGGTTTATGCCGCTGCCTGCACCTGCTGTTTATAGCGGGCATCCAGATGGATGCAGATTCCAATCATGGTCGTCATGAAAGAATAATGCTCCTTTGTGTGTATGAACATACGGTGCAGTCCGTAATCATTGAGGATGCGGTTGTTGATACGTTCCGTGGCGGTGCGTTGATTATAAATCTTCTTATAAGCATCTGTGCCGCGGGGGACGTCGGTGTAAAGCCGGATATCCCATTCGGGCCGGGTCTTGACGACTCTCCCATATTTGGAATCGGTGCAGGAGTTTTTACATTTGGAACAGTGATCTTTCCCATAGGGGCAGCGCCACATGAGGTAACCGCTGGATTTGTCATAACCGTTAGGCTTCATGCGCAGTTTTTCCTGACATAAGGGCGTTCCATCTTTGTCAATGGTGATGGTATCAGGAATTGTTTTTGGCCGGCCGCATTTGTCGTTCAGGTCGATGAAGGCCCGTATTCCCCTGTTTTTAAGGATCCGGTAGGTGGGGTAATTGTCCATTGCAGAATCCAGGCACATATTCGAGGTGGAAACAGCCGGCATATGTTTTTCCAGTTCATGGAAAGCGACAAGGAAATTGACCGAATCATGACGCTTTGCACTGGTAAAACGCAGAAGCAGGGGGATATCTGTCCTGAGTTCACTGTTATAGCAGGATAATTGGAACAAAGTGTAGCCGAAGTAATATTTTTCCAGGTCGCTGTCCCAGCCCCAGGAAGCATCGGGGTCGGGGAAATGCCGCAGGTTTTCCGGTGCGCCAACCCTGTGGTGCCCGCGTGGGCAGGCATGGGTATGCACGGCGGTGCCGTCTCCGGAAACCGTAAGGTGTTCCCTTGGTATGAGACCGGATTCCATGGAAGGCAGGACAGCCACGTGATAGAAGAAGCGCTGCAGCCGCCCTTCAAAGTTAAAAGGGATATCCTTCCCGCTCATGAGCCGTTTTTCGATAGATTCTGTGATTTTGGGCTTTGCCTCCTGTGCTTTCTGTTTTTTGCCTTTGGGCTTATCTGGCCTTTTGCTGTTCCAGGAAGCCGGAAGCAGTTTGTCCCGCGTATATAAGTCCGTTGGCGGTGCAGTCCAGAGCCTGTCCATGAAGTCAAAATAAGAACCGAGGGGCGGCAGGGAATCCGTAGTGCAGCCGATGAGAGCGGCAAGGAGGCGGTCATGTTTGAGCCTGTCGACCCAAAGGGTAAGGGATAGCTTGGCCAAACCTTCTGAAAATAGAAGAAAGAAAAGGATAAAAGACCTTAAGATTTGTGGCTGGTTCTTAGCGGGCCTGCCAGTGTTGGAGTAACCCTAAAGTAGGATAATACGTACTAAAAACCTTTTTCAATTGGTCATAACACCCTTTGAACCTTAAAAAAGTGCCGATTTTACGCCATTTTTGCTTGATTTTTATTTGAGTGTGTATTATAATAATGATAGATATAAATATACACTCAAATAAAGGAGATTGTTATGCCAGCAAAACCATCAGGTACGATCAAAACATCACGTGTAAATGTTAAGCAGAAGAACGGTGATATCTACGTTATGGAGCGTCAGACCTTGTATGACCCGGTTAAAAAATATAACAAAGTTGTGAGCAGTAAGCTCATCGCTAAAATTCCGAAAGGCGAAAAAATTCAGGTGCCTACACGCCCAAAAAGACCTAATGGGAGCAAACTCCCAATAAAACCACAGAAAGTATCTGCTTCCAGAAAACGTGTTGGAATGATGGATATCATAGGACATATAGGATTTATTTCCGGTATTGATGCAGCTATATATGCATCCACAGATATCGGGACCGCCCAGAAGATCATTTCCCTCGCAAGATATCTTCTGGCAACAAATGGACAAACACTCCCGGGAATACAGACCTGGCAGTATACCCATCCGCTTCCCTATGTGAACGGCATATCAGAGGATGTATACCATGCCCTGTTCCATGACATCGGGCTGGATGAATCGCTGCAGCAAAATTTCTTTCACGAGCGCTGTGCATTGCTTGGGGACCATGGAGCGATTGCTTATGATTCCACCACCATATCGACTTACTCCGGACAGCAGCCGGAAGCACGGTACGGATACAACAAAGCAAAAGACGGACTGAAGACGGTCAAACTGCTTACGCTGTATTCTATTGAAAGCAGACAGCCGATCGCATTTACCAAACAGCCGGGCAACCTGCCTGATGTGTCGTCAATCGAAAACGCATTAAAACAACTTTCTGTCCTTGGCGTGGATCATGCCGAGATCGTAACAGATAACGGTTACTACTCAGAGTCTAACCTTTCTGAGATGCTCCAAAAAGGATTCGGGTTTGTCACGCTGGCAAAAACAAACATCAAATGGATCCGGCCGGAAATAGAAGCACGTATAGAGGAACTTTCTTCTATATACAGTGTATGTCCGTTTGACCCCACAACCCATGGTGTTACAGTTATGTTAATGCATGATTTTGACAAGGTGCGCAAGTATGCCAGCCACAAAAGCGGCGCTGAAAAGGGCGCTGTTGAAAGATTCAAAAGACGGATGTATCTTCACATTTATTTTAATGCTTCACGGCAGGCGGAAGACCGGATTGAATTTGAAACAGACCTTATGGAATTAAAGTCAATGATAGAAGACGGCATACCTGTAGATGAGCTTTCCAGGAGTGCGCAGGAGAAGGTAAAAAAGTATATGTCGATAAGCACCTGGGGAAAGAAGACGACCGTTCGTTTTAAGGACAAGGAATGTCAGGAGGCATACAAATATCATGGCTATTTCACCCTGGTCTCCAACCGGGAGAAAGACTGTTTTGAATGCTTAAGGATCTACCGGAAAAGGGAGACCATCGAAGCTTGTTTTGAAGCGGAAAAGCAACATGCGGATGGAAGCCGTATCCGTGTTTGGAGTCCAGATACTTTGCGGGGCAGAATGTTTGTACAATTCGTATCGCTGTGTTATTACGAGTATTTCAGTGATCAGCTACGTAAGATTAAGCCTACTCTGGGCAAACAGAATAAGGATGGTATCAGAACAAAAGAGACGGTTGACCTTGAAGAGAAACTGTTAAGATGGATGGAGAATACGCCGGTTTATCTTCAGCTGCAATGGTTTGACACTGTGGAAGAGGTAAAGGTATCGTCCGAACTGCGTAACAAACGATGGAACACAGAGATTACCGCGCGGGATGCTCTATATCTTGAGAAATTGGGGATGTCTATGCACTAAGTTTTTTAGTGCATATTATACGACTTTTGGGATGTTAAATAATAACTGTCTATTACTTAAATGGTATTAGTGTGTAGTCTTGTTATTGTAATGATGTTTGACTTTCCTTGGAGCTGTACGTGGATTTGATTCTCCGCTGCCCTGTTTCCCCACTCCTCTGCACTTACTTTTCCGGGATTGGAAATAAAATTGCACCAACACCGGGTATTTAAAAACATCACAGACATTCCCCTCACCCGTTCTGACACCTGTTCTGACCAAAGAACTGGGCATGATTCTGTTCTGAAAAAGCAAACTGAATGCTGATAATCTTTACATCCTTATCATTCACTGTAAAGGCAGATACCTTAGTAAAGGTATGGATCCCAATCTTTCCTGCCTCAATCTGATTCAGGAGCCCGGAGATGTTCTTATCGTTCTTGCTCTTCACCCTGGCAAGCCTTGGATTCTTACCAACACCCTTCAGGCTCATCTTGACGCCAATCTTACAACTCATGGAAGTGACCGCAGATATCTTTTCCGCATCCGCCTGACCTCCGGTAAATTGAAGCACATCTCCCAGATCAAGCGCCGGATTTCCTATCGTGCCTGAATCAAAGGGCACATCATTCACCGCCGCTATGTCATTCAGGATATTCGTGATCAGATCACGCCTTGTCTCATCCAGCCCAATCTGCAGGAGCGGATTCACTCCCAGATTCATGGTCAGCCCGTCATCGGTTTCCAAGGCATAGTATTCAGCAGTCTCATTGAAGTTCTTTTCAAATCGAAGCATATAATCATACGCCTTGATCTCCAGCCACTTCGCCTTACATTTCGCCTCTGACACCTCGAAGATTCCCATCGGAATCTCTTCATAGCTTCCGCCCTTGACCTGCAGATGATAGGACAATGTGACCATAGCATCCTCCAGCATATATCTGTCTATCTCAGAGAAAAGCGAAATTCCCATCTCTGCAGCGTAAACAGTTCCCAGTTCAATTTCTGTACTTCCACAACACTGGCTTGTGATATATCCGCTGCCCTTAACCATATCATCCTGCTCAAGCTCATAAACCGTCCCGGCAGTCGTAGTGATCCTGCCTGTCTAATAATATTTTCTTGTATTTGCCTTCACGGCTTCCAGAAACACCGCACTTACCGGATACACCAGATCACCTCCCTCCAGACATGAAAGGAGAGCCGATCTAACCGACTCTCCCTAAAACCATATGAAGTGTAAGTAGGAAATAATCCGTACCTGTTCATAAATCTACGCATTTGGTAAAATATTCCTTAAAGATGAATAGAGATTCATCCGTACTTTGACAAAAAAATCCACCTAACAGTTTCTGCTAAGTGGATGTCCCCTCTGGTCGTTTGGTACGACAGTTTTCCGGTATTGTTTCTGACCAGGGCAATAGTGGAAGAATGTCTTCTTTTGTCGGAAATGGAGCCAAATCTTTCATCTTTTCCAATATGTAGGTCAGATAATTATAGGGCTTGAGTCCGTTCAGGATCGCCGTTTCTGTTATGCTGTATACGGTTGCGCTGGCCTCTGCTCCTTTGATACTCTTAGAAAACAGCCAGTTGCGGCGTCCTACCGCAAAGTTCTTAATGGCTCTCTCAGCGGCCGTATTGTCGATACTCAAATGTCCGTCATCCAAGTATCTTCTTAAGTATTGTTCCTGGTTTATCGTGTACAATACCGCTTCTCCTATTTTCGATGATCTGTCTACTGCATCCTCCAGGGAATGCAGCCACTCAAAGAAGGCATCTAAAAGCGGTTTTGACTGCTTCTGACGCTCGGTATATTTTTCCTCCGGCGATTTGCCTCGGAGCATTTCTTCTATCTTATAGAGCATGCCGATCCGCTCCATTGCCTGATATGCAGTTGTTTCTTTCAGCTGCTCTTTGGTGAAATCCTTTTTCAATGTTGTAAGGGCTTCATCAAAACGTCGCCTTGCATGGGCCATACACCCTGTCACGGTGATCTTCTCCGGGAGACTATGGTACGCCTGGTATCCATCACAGGTAAGATAACCCTCAAATGTATCTCCCAGAAACTCCACCGGGTGGTAGCCGCCCCGGGTTCTCTCATACTGGAAGAGTACCATTCTCGGAGATCCACTATTCTCATCCGTAAGATACACCCACATCCAGTTCTGTGTCGTACCTTTCTGCCCCGGTTCGCCTATGACCTGGATCCGTGTCTCGTCGCTATGGACATACCTACTGCAAAGGAATTCCTCCTTCATCAGGTCATAGACCGGCTGGAGATACCGCCCGGCACACAGGATGATCCAGTTTGCCATCGTTTTGGTTGACAGATTCAGATCATACCGCGCGAATTCCCGCTCCTGGCGTGCAAGCGGCATCCCATTTACATATTTGGCATTCATGATACCTGCAACCAGGGATGGTGTGGCGACACTCCCTTTCATAAGTGCCTGGGCCTTCTCTGGCCGCTGCATTTTTCCGCATTTTGGACAGCTGTAAATATATGTGATCTCTTCTACGACTTCGAAACGGGCCGGTATAAATTTCAGATATTTTACTTTCTCTGTCGTCACTACTTTGTATTTCGTCCCGCATTCCGGGCAGAACCGTTCTTGCCCTTCCAGCTTATGTTCGATCACCTCTGTCGTCTCAAAAGAAGAAAGATCTTCTTCCTTTTTTCCAGCAGGTTTTTTGCGTTTGTAAGATTTCGGATGGATCTCTTCCATTTCCGGTTCCGCTGCATTCGGATCCGCTTCCTGCTCTGCTTCATTGAACAGATCCATCTGCGTATATCCATCCGCGTACTTTTCACTGGAGGCACCAAACTGTTTCCGCTGGGCAAGCGCCAGCCTGTCAGAAAGCAGCGCATTCATGAACTCCAGCTCCTTCATTTTTTCCGTCAGGAGCTGGATCTTAGTTTCCTGCTTTTGCTGATGCGCCTGCATGGTTGTAAGCAGTGTGATTATATTTTCTTTACTCATTTCCTGTAATTGTTTCTTAGAAAAAAGTGGTTCCATAGTCCGGTGCTCCTGATTGTTTTAAGCTAAGAAAAGAATACCATAAAACCGTGCTGTTTTCGAGGGGAAATGCGTTAGAAAAACAGAGGAAAAATTGCTGAAAATCCTAAGATTTTCAGCTTTTTGCGAATTGACAGACTCCGTTTTTGGCTAGATGACAATCTTGGGATGGTGCTCCTTGAAAGCGCCCTTGGGATCCAGGGATAATCCGTCACACAGCCAGTGTATTTCTTTTAACGTAACTTTTTTCAACTCATCTGGTGTATCCGGCCAGTGAAAGGAATGATGGTCCAGCCGCTTCATTAAGATCCAAAATCCTGACCCGTCCCATTGGAGGATTTTGATTGATGTGCGTCTGCGATTACAGAAGGCAAACATACAACGGGAATACGGATCCAGATGGAATTTTAGTTTTATAATAGCCGCCAATCCCTGGTAGCTCTTTCGTAAGTCCGTGACACCACATGCAAGATACACAGTTGTTCCGCCGGCCAGATCAAGCATAAGCACTCAGTGTATGGATCAAAGAAGCCATAAGTCCGACAGGACACCCGGCACCAATTTCAATCCGGATGCTTCCGGGAAGATAGATCGTTACAGGCACACCGCCGACTGAAAGATCAGATGAGATTTCCTGTTGGGAAGGAAGTTTTGCAAAAATAGGTTCATCTGGCTGTTCTTTTGTTTGCTTCCGGATCCAATAGCCAAAAGTTGATTGTGGAATTTGATGCTCCTGACACCATTCTTTCTGGGATAAACCACTTTCATGAAAGTCCTGGATACGTTTTGTCCAGAGTTCTGTCTTTGTAAGTTCATTTTTATCCATAGGCAATACCTCCATAATTTGAAGTGATTGTATCAGAAATACACATGAATTGACAGATACGGATTATTTCCTACTTACTATGAAGTAGTGTTTATTCTACTTCTTCATTTTTCTCGCAGTAAATCTGAATTGCTTTATCAACAAACTCTGCCGTTCCTTCACCACCATATTCATCAATATTCTTGGTAAAGTCTCCACCGCCCGAATACATCTTACCCAATCCGCTCAAAATTTTATCAGAACAGATGTACAGATTCTCCGTGATGAAATCCTGTATCCTTCTCACAATACTCAGAGCCTGTTGCCCGCTTTTATCAGCAAGGTGGACACTACATAGACACGTTGATTGCCCAAACCCTTTATTTTCCGTTTGTGTTCCCACACCCGATATCAACTACCGCCGAAACGTCAAAGTAGTTTTTGAGGTGCTTATTTCGGATTTTTTCACCCTCCGAAGTGAACATGAAATGCTTCGCAAAGTGCCTAAAATAAAGGATTTCTACGAGGTTTTCTTTTGTATCGACACAATAGTCTCAACGGTATTACCCCTTTCCCACAAAATAAGTGTTCTTAGCATCAAAAGAGTTGAATATTGTTTATTCACTAGTAATTTCAATCTTCACATATCATTTCATTTACTTACTAACATTAACAAATCTTCAACCTTATCCAAAAGATAATCTGATGGTTCTTCCCCCTTTTCTTTTAATGATACCATTTTTATCAAATCCTCTTCATCAATACTAATAATTAATTTACCACTTTCTCTCAAACATCCCAATACTGCCTTTTGGGCATTCAAGTCAAATCCTTTTCTGGAAATAATAAATGCTACATTTCTTAATGCTACAGGAAATAAATATTTTTCTGTAATATAAATTAAATTTTGAGATATAGGTTCCCTATAATTTTTATATTCAAAAACTACAAATCTTGTATGATAAAAACTAATTAGGAATCGCCAGAATTCCGTTGTACCTTTCAAAGAGCACAGTAAATCCATACGGAACATTTCGTCCTCTGTTTTATGTTGTTCAGATACCTTATAAAACTCTGTCTCAAACAAGAATTTTATTATATCTGTACAAATCCGTTCATATTCTTTATCGGATTGATTTTCTTTCCCCGGTTTACATTTTTGTAATCTATAAAAATAAGATTCTGTTACTGAGGAACTAATATCACACTCTTCTCTCTCAATATCTTTCAAATATAATGGCTATTGAAGTTTCAAATCCATCAAGGGATATGGCATACATTTAACCAATAAGTATGAAAGCTTTGTAGGACTTGTAGAGTGCAAAAGGGCATAAAATCCCCCTCCCCATGAAAAGGGGCTTTTTAAATGGGATACGATATGATACAATAAGCTACAGCAATCCAGTTTAGGCTGTAGCAGTTGCCACCGCAGGATCTTTTGGATGACAATTTAGGGCATGACCCTGTTGGGAGCCGGAGATAAGTACCGGACTTCCATTTACAGATTCCTGTATTGGCTGGGATATATCTGCACTTCCTGAAGTGGATTGCTTTTCTTTTGCATCCTGGACAACAGGTGACTTGCTGCAGGTATCTGTCGTTTCTGTCTCCTTGCCACAGCACTGTGTCTCAATCAGGTGGATCGTGCTTTCATCAGCGCCCTGTTCTTTTAAGAAAGCGATGACATTGTTTAAATTCAGCCCTTTAGTTTTCTTGGTGTTTTGTATGGTATCTTCATAATCCACCGGGAGGAAATCTGCATCATCCCGGATCATATGGTAAATGGCCACAAGCATTTTTCTTGCGATAGCGATGATCGCTTTTTTGTGGCCCCGGCGCTTTTTCAGCGTTTCGTATTTACAATGGAAATAGGGATCTTTCCGCGTGCTTTTTGCAGCCGCAAGCGCACATTGGACGAGCAGGGGCTTCAGATAATGCCCGCCGTCCCCCGTCCTTGTGGACTTCTTCTTCCCTGCGCTTGCATTATTTGCCGGAGAGAGACCCGCCCAGCAGGAAAGAGCGGCATCATCCTTCCAAACGGACATGTCTGTCCCAATCTCACCCAGGATATACAGGGCGGATATGTCCGTGATACCTACCATCGTTACCAGATGGCGGATGATACGGAAGTATTTTTGACGGTAATATTCCAGTTTTTCATCAATCAACCGGATGCATTCATTCAGCTGCCCGAGATGTAGCTGGATGATGTTCAGTTTGTCGCGCTGGACTCCTATGAATTCATAGCCGTGGATGCTTTCAAGGATATCTTCGTTGGATGCCTGAACCCGGCGGTCCACCAGGTTCAGTATCTCCTCATCGCTGACCTGGTCCGGATCTGTCTCGATCAGATATTCCATGATGGCAGATGCAGATTTTCCAAAGGGATCGGAGAACACGCAGTCCAGCCTCACCTTGGATACAGTCATGGAATTTTGGAAACGGTTTTTCTCGGAAGTCCGCATGTAAGTAAGCTTCAGACGGTAGCGGCACAGTTCCCTCAAATCCCGGATGTCCGCTGGTGGGATGAAGGATGCCACGACAAGATCCATCCGGAACAGGCTGGCGATATGGATGGCATCCCGGAAATCCGTTTTCCGCCCTTTGGCCTGTTTGACGTATTTCGGATGTGTCAGGACGGGCTTGAGACCGCACTGCTCCAGGATATTGAAAACAGGAATCCAATATTTGCCGGTAGATTCCATGCAGACATCTCGTACACCATGGGCTTTGAACCATTGCGCCATATTGCGGATATCCTTGTTTGTCGACTGGAACTGTCTGACGTAAAAGACTGCTTTCAGGGTTTCGGGATCCGTCCGGCAGACGGCGGCCATGAGGATTTCCTTGTGGACATCAATGCCCGCGCAGACCGGGCGTTTGATATCACCGTCAGCAGATGTGATGACGCGGGTGCCGTCATCAAGTGTAAGGCATTTGAGTTCTTCGGAAGAATAGGTTCCCTCAGACCGGATGTGTTTCTTTTGTGTATTGCGTTTTTTTGATGCCATAGGGGCCTCCTTTCAGAAATGGAAGGGCTGAAAAAGAGACGCCGCAGTGACTGCTATCCCTGCGGGAACCCTTTAAGGACGGGTTTATTCATAAGTATACGGGCTTTAAAAGCGCCTATCATTTGTGCAAGAAGGATGGCGGCAACTGATAAATTTTCGGGCTCTGGATCTCCAGGCGTTACAACGTGCTCTGTAGTATGCTGGCGTCTCTGAAAATAAGAATACACCCATTTAGTCTATATGGAAATATGGAATCGAGGCTTTCGTCATCATTTGTGCCGCCGCAGGCGGTATGGTAACAAATTTGAAAGTTCTTTATCTCCATAACACATATATAATAAATTATTGATATCCCATATCACAATATTTTCTTTCTTAAAATACTCTTCTTGTAATTTATCATCAACCTCACACGGCAAAACTAATATAAATACAAATTCCTCCCTTTTTCTGTCTTGTAATACTAATTCCTTATAGTTTAAAATCTGGCTTAGTGCATTACTAATGATTGTTTGTGAAACATATAAATTCCTATATAGCTTTGCCTTATCACAACATCACTTGTTCCCTTTTTAGCTACTATATCTGCCCTATAACTATTACTATTTTTATTTCCAAGCTTAACCTCTTGCAAAATATTATTAAACCCATATTTTTTTAGCAATAAAATCAAAAATTGTTGAATAAAATCTCTTTCTGAAAAGTAGCCGCTATATCCATCTCTCAAAGCATCTGCTACAGTATAAGAAAACAAACATTTTGCAACACTAAACCATTCTTTAGAAGATTCATTATTCTGCAAAATTCCTAAGAACTTTGTCCGACTTCCTCCTAATAACGAAATATAACTATCTGTTTTCAAAAATTGTGCATCATTGCAAATTACTATATCAACTACACCCAAATCAAATTTTGTTTTTATAACCTCTTGATATGTGGTTATCAATATTTCCTGTCCCTTAAATTCATGTAAATGCATTGCAACTCCATTATTAACAAACGAATTGGTAAACGCAGCTTGTAGTTGCTCACACAATATGCGCTTAGGGGACAATATTGCCACTGATACATTCCTATTCTGCAGTATTAACTGTATGGATGAAACTATTATCGCAGTTCTTCCCAACCCTGTTGATAAATATATTTTTGCTTTCTTTTCATTGGAATTGAAAAAATCATATATTACCCTAGCAGCTTTCTGTTGATACCCTCTTAAATTATCCATTATTTTTCTCCTTTTTACAGCAGATCAAAACAAGATATTTTCCTATACCGTGTCCATAATAATTTTTGAAAATCCTAATTACTAATTTCACTTCTCAATCCCGGTAGGTTATTTAAACTCACTGTTTCCAATGTCTGCAACTGTTGCACTGCCAACTGTCGAAGTAATTCCATTCTTTCTCTTTGGTTCTTCCCTTGATTAATCAAAACAGCATTATAGCTTTCCAGATTGGCAAGCACTAATAATTGGTTTAGTGTTGCCACATCTCTCATGTTTCCTTTTACGGTTGGATTTTCGTCCTTCCACTGTTTCGCTGTTTTTCCGAACAAAACAACGTTCAACATATCTGCTTCATTGGCGTATGTATAAGATACCTGTGCAGGAGTTAGTTCTGGTGGAATCAAATTGTACTTAATTGCATCTGTATGTATCCTATAATTTAACTTGGAAATCTCTCTATTTAGGTTCCAATTTAGAGATAACCGACTATTTTCATCTGTCTTTAATCTCCTGTAATCCTTCATAATATATAGCTGGAACTCAGGCGAAATCCAAGTTGCGAAAGACATAGCAATATCACTATGAGCATATGTTCCGCCATAACGTCCTGATTTTGAAACAATGCCAATGGCATTCGTAGCTTCTATCCACTTCTTTGGTGACATTGTAAAGGCATTGGCACCTGCCTGCTTTTTAAACCCCTCGAATTCGAGGGGTTTAAAATCTGAATTATGTAGTCTTTCCCAAAGTCCCAGAAATTCTATCACATCCCGATTTCTCATCCAGTTTTGAATAACCGCCGTTGGGTCATCGCTCTTATACCGGGCAATATCCGTCAATGAAATAAATTCATTTTCAAAATCCTGCGTATAAATTCCAATATCTATTCCATTAGCATGAATTGTATCTTTAATTATTTTCCCCATTTCTCCTCCTACAATCACATCATAATCCTCTTAAAACATCTTATCTTCTTTCTCATCAAAAAACTCTATTGAACAACTGTCCTCACCTTCCCACATTTCCCGATATGCTTCAATATAACTCTTAATACAGCTAGGATATATATACAAATACCTTCTACACACTCTTTTATACAATCCCCGTATTTTCTCATCACAAGCAAAATCCAGTACATAATCAAGCAAATGTGACAATTCATCTTCTGACACAATTCTGCTGCACACATCTTCAACCAACGGCAAATAAAACTCATAAGCTTTTTGATGTATTTCAACTATCTGCTCTGCAATCTGATAAATCCTTTCATCCATTAAATTACCTCAAAATATTTAAGTGCATCCGTTATCGCTTCTAACTTCTCTTTCGGTGGACGCTTCCTCGGATGTTTTAATTCTTCTACCGCATTTGGCGCATCATACATTGTCAGACCTAATGACCTCTTTACCTCCGCAATATAAGCAGTATGTACTTTAAATCCATATTTCTTCTCAACATATTCTTGTATCATTTTATATGTAATTTTCGGTTTCGGCTGATATTTCTTTGCTCGTTCTGCTATTGCATCTAAAGGTACTTTCCCTTCACCTTCTCCAAATTCCACCGTAACACTAATGACACTATCTGGTGATTTGTGGGACAAAAGTACAATGGTTTCCACATGAGTACAAAATTAGAACATATCCCCACAAAATTGCAGAAATATGGGCAATATTTATACAGTACTAATACTGCTCATGCATCCCTTTTCCCACAAAACATAAGATTCTTACTGCTCTAACCATAAAAATATTTTTATGAAACAATAACCGTATATTCTCTATATTCCTTGATCATCAATTATCTTATTAATTGGGAATAACTTTATGTATTCTTGCTCTAATAAACGTTTACTAAAAATCGGATCTGAACATTCAGACATATATGGCAATACTATATTTAACAAAGGACGCATGTTATGAGCACACATTTCAATTTCATCCTTATTTGATGGAATAGCTTGACAAACTTTATTATAATATATTACACAATACTCTCCTTCTATCTCTTTGAAGTCAAAAGGAAACATCCTACAATCTATTGGTCTATTAGCGTAAATAGAACATTTACTGTTTTGAAAAAAGACACATTCCTTCTTTTCGTCACCATTTACTCGTCTCATTTGATATAAATTATTTGTTAATTTTATAGCGAATGAATCAATACTTCTCTTTGTAATTCGTGAAATATTTTCTGCCTCGAATGGCAGCAAGATTGACATATCTATCTCTTCGCAATTACAACAACAATTAAATTTACCAATGCAACCATTACAAAATTGATATGTTCCCTTATTTACTTTATGCTCTGAACTTAATGTCAATACATATGGGCTATTATAAACCTGTTTATTTTTATATCCTGAAAGTCGAGCAATAGACACTAAAAATTTTCCACTTGTATGGTTGAACTGTTGTTCGAGAAACGGAAGTCGGGGATACCCTTCCTACGCACTGGAATAATTTTTAACCATACAGGCGGAAAATTTCCTATAACTCCACTCCAAGCCTATTTAAAAATAACTGGTCTCTTGCTATCGCTTCTGTCGTCCATATCTGTTTTGCATATGGCGTGGTTACATCTATCTTCTCCACAGCATCAAACCAATCAAATATTTCCTGGATAGAATTATTCTCTAACCATGTTTTTAACTGCTTTTCTTTATCCAGATTCACTTTCAAATCATGGTCATGTTCGCCGTTCGGTACCCCCAGAGTATTTTTCATCCGGGTAATCTCACCCGAAAAATGTTCATAGTAACATAGCGCGACAAATTGGACTAATTTCTTACCATCTACTGTCAGGTCATCCCATACACGGTGTTTCCTGCCTCCAACCCGCTGCTTATATTCTTCAAAAAAATCTTCAATCCATTCCCTCTTGCGAAACTTCCTTAACGACTCGAACGGATCTTTTTCCTTGTTTGCTACAAGTACAAATACTCCGTTGTACTTTTTTGCCTCTCTTACCGCTTTCGTTTTGAATGTAATTACGGGCTTTCCATTCCGCTTTTCTTTGATATCCAAAAACTGGTCGATCATTCTCCGAGCTGCAGGTTTAAAGTCTCTTTCTCCCTCCAGATAAGCATTCCTAAGTTTATTGAGCGTTTCATCAAATGCCCTGTTCTTCTTTATGCGGTTGACATCATTGAAATAAATATGCAGATATACCCTACGGTTGAATAATTCTGTATCTCCGGCCTCCAGCCCTTTCTTTTTGCTGGCATACTTCCTTGTCCTGGTAAATTCATGCATGATACAGGTGCTGACACCATACGTCCCGGCTTCATCCGGGCACATGTTCCCCGTATCCTCCAGCTTCCTGAGAACTTTGTCAATTTCAGGCCGTATCCATTTCACATCGTACTGTGCACGAGTGATAAAATCAAAGGATGATTGTAACAATAGTGACAGGTTATCTTCGGAATAAAACCCACAATCGGAAATCACCTCGGATTGTTCAAGCCCCAATGCTTTTAACTGCTTTGTGGCATTCTCCACTGCAATCACATCCGGTATATTTCCCGGGACTGACATGTAACACACTGGCTGCCTGGTAGATATGGAGTAAAACGTAAAGAGTTTATCCGTTTCCAACCCGTCCCTATCCTTATTATATCCTTGCCTGGCCCTGCCATGGTTCAATCCATAGGTCGAAACCGTAGAAGAATCATACGCCAGAACCCGTGCGTTTTCCAAACGGGCGGCCCTGTTAAAGAAAATGCTCTGCGAGATCGTCTCATCTGCCCCGACACGTTCAAACAAGTCATGAGCCGTGTCTTCAGAAATGGGATAACCATAGGGTTCCATAATATGTGTCAACTGCCACTTTTCAATGTGCGAAGTAGCCTCGCCGTCACTCTGCAGATAATATCTCGCCAAGGCAATAATCTTTTTGGCTACCGCCGTGTCACAGCTTTTATACACATCGTCATCTATTCCGCTGGCTGCACCGATATGGCCGATGATTGCTGATGCGCCAATCCGAATACGTGCGGCTGTGACGCCGACTTCGCTCATTGTACTTTCTGCCGCACATTTTTTCCGGGATCCATTGGATGCCTTGGCCCGCGTGGGTACGATCTCATCGGATCCATTCACTTTCTTCCCCAACAGTTTTTGTTCTTTTGAGACATAATATCCTTTTTCTTTATTGTAGATGCTAACCCGCCTATAGACATATACGGTTCCATTCCCCTGATCCTTTTCGATCAGATCCACACGTTCTTTTCCAGAAGCTATACGGCCCATATTTCCCTCCAAATACTTAGTATCTATCTTTCTCTTATATTATAACAGATACTAAGTATTTTTTCAAAGGAAAAGGGCCGTATTTTCAAGGTTTTTATCGCTTTTTTAATTCGGTAGAATCAGTATTTAGTGACTATTATTCGACTTTCAGGTTTATATACAAATGTACAATAACCGCTCAACATTTTTTCATTAATATATCTTAATACAATTGTTCCTCTCTCATCTTTTCGACGATTTTTTGACTCATATGTTCCTAATAAAATTTGATTTTTGAATTCTCCCTTAAACTCATATATTCTATTACTCAATTTCATATTTCCAGTAACCTCTCGCCCCACTTGATTCAAATGCACGTCTTCCATTTGTAAATTTTTTTCTTCTCCAAAAAAAGAGTTCCAGTCACCTTCTATTGAAATTTCATTAACACTCTCATTAACCCTTTTTTCTCTTTTCCTTTGAAAATATATAATTACTTTAGGACCTCCCCACCCTAATACTGTTCCAATTATTGCGCTTATGATTGGAACCCAAATATAATTTTGAAAAACGTACATAAAACCACTCATAATGCATTTCCTTCCTTCGTCATATAATCACTAAATTTATATTTCAAATTAAATCAAAATATCCCAAAGCATCCTTTATCGCTTCCACTTTCTCCGCTGTTGGATGTTTCCTCGGCTGTTTCAGTTCCTCTACCGCATTAGGAGCATCATACATCGGCAATCCTAAATCTCGTTTTACCTCTGCGATATATGCGGTATGTACTTTGAAGCCATACTTCGCTTCTATGTACTCTTTAATCATCTTATATGTAACTCGCTCTTTCGGCTTGTACGCTTCGGCTCTCTTGGCAATATTATCAAGCGGCACTTTGCCCTCGCCCTCGCCAAACTCCACTTTTACGTTAATTACGCTGTCGGGTTTTTTGTGGGAAAGCATTACTACCGTCTCCACATGTGTCGGAGCTACTATGTAAACACAATTTTTTATCCTCGTCACTCGTATAGGAACACAATTCTGTGTCATTATGTACAGCCGCAGCGTTTTTACGCTTTGGCTTAAAATCCTTCCCATTAAAATTAGAGTGGATACCAGTTTTATACACAAAGATTATCTTCAAAGGCTCCTCCACTCCCTCATCATTATAACCTCCGATGATTATTTTTTCAACCACACTCTCAAAAACAACCCTGTCGAAGCTCTCCAGTATCTCTCCAGAGCCTAAGACTTTTCTGAACTCCCTTAACCGTGTTCTGGTGTTTTCCTGATTCTCGCTTAGCTCCATCAACTGCTGCTGTTCCTCTTGGAGCTTCTTCAACTGGTCGGACAGTTCTTGGTTCTTCTTTTCGTAAATGTCCCTGTCGATATTATTATCAAGCCTTAAATCAAGCAGCTTTTCCTTTCGCCTGTGCAGGTCAGCCATTTCCTTTCCAATCTTAGGCAGACGCTTCAGAGAAGTATCGTCATTAAGAATACCCTCAACTTTTTGCAGGAACTCATCGACAACCTCCTGTTGGTCTGTGCATAAAAGCTGATAGCTCTTTACAAAAGCGTTTTCAATCACTTCTTCGGGGATTCCCTTACAATGCGGGCAATGTCTTTTCCCGTGCTTGGTAGCGGTAACACACTACCAGATTGTCTTGGTATATGCGGAACTGCTGTGCCAGTTTCTCCGTGTTAAAGTGCCACCGCAAAATCCGCATTTTATCATGCAGCTAAAAGCATATTTCCTGCTGAACTTATTTCTTTTCTGTCCCTCTTGATGCGTGTTGCGGTTTGTATTACGTTTTGCCAGTATCTTCTGTGCTTCCTCAAAAATTTCCTCACTGACTATCGCTTCGTGATGGTCACGGATATAAAATTTATCTTCTTCACCAAAGTTCTCCAACCGTCTTTTTGAAATCGGGTCAACCGTGAATGTCTTGCCCAAAAGCAGGTCGCCCTTATATTTTTCATTTTTGATGATGCCGATTACCGTGGACTGCACCCATTTTGAACTGCCATACTTTGTCTTGTACCCTAAGTTTTCCAGTTCGTTTCCGATGACCGTACAGCCCGCACCCTCAATATACCGATTGAAGATATACCTTACAATTTTAGCTTCCTTTTCATTTACGGATATGCTTTTCGTATCTTTATGGTAGTCATACCCCAGACAGCCTTGAAAGCCCACAAGCTCCCCTCGTTGCATTTTCATCTTCAATCCTTTTTTTACATTAGAAGAAATATTCTCAACTTCCTGCTGTGCAACGGAGCTTAGTACCACTAACAGCAGCTCGCCGTCCATCGTTAAGGTATTGATATTTTCATCTTCAAAGAAAACGGCAATGCCTTTCTCTTTCAGCATACGGACATATTTCAGAGTGTCCAGTGTGTTTCTGGCAAATCTTGAAATGGATTTTGTAATTACCATATCAATATCCCCATTCATACAGTCGTTAATCATTCTCTGGAAATCCTCACGCTTCGCCACCTGCGTGCCTGTTATGGCTTCGTCAGCGTATATGTCCGCCAGTGTCCATTCATGTTTCTTCTTAATCAAATCCGTGTAATATGTGACCTGTGACTTATAGCTGTTGAGCTGGTCTTCACTATCCGTGCTGACACGGCAATAGGCGGCTACCCTTAATACTTCGACCTTTCTGCCACGGATACGGTTTTCACTACGGTTCGCTTTGATTACCTGCACATCGCTCATATGATTTACCTCCAAAATATTTATTGATGAATGTCAAGCCGCAAGGTTCGTAACGACATTGTAATCACTCATAAGCCGCTTCTTTATGGCTTCGTATTCATCTACTGTAATTAAACTTCTTTTTTTCAGCTTCTGCAAACATGCGAATTGGATGCTGTAATGTACAAAATCCTGCTCCCTATTCTGCTCCATCGCCACACCCCGCTTTCTGTTGTTTCATGGATAAACTAATGGCAAGAGCCTTATCAACCCTCGCCATAATTTCAACGGGCATCATGCCCATATGCTGTTTCAGCCTTCTCTTATCTACTGTTCGGATTTGCTCAAGAAGTACAATGGAATCCTTATCAAGCCCCTCAAAATCCTTTACTGCGGTATGTGTCGGCAATTTCGCTTTTGTCTGCACCCTGCTTGTAATGGCAGCAATAATCACTGTCGGGCTGTGCCTGTTTCCTATATCATTGGAAATGATAAGTACGGGACGTGTGCCGCCCTGCTCCGAGCCGACAACGGGATTAAGCTCTGCGTAGTAGATGTCGCCACGCTTAATTTTTCTTTCCATATTCTTTATAACCTCCATCTGGATTTAGACAGGAATACCCTGCCTATGTAGCAGCCAGACGCAAGAGAGTATTTAAGGTCGGGAGAGCATAAAACAAGCTCTGTTTCCATTGACCGCCCCACATCTGGCTTTATGATAAAAGGCATTTTCTATTTGTCCCCGACACCCCGAAAATGCTGATGCGTGATTACGCAAGGGAAGTCACCAAACGGTCAGCAGCGAACTGACGCCACGGGAGTTGCACCCCAACTGTCGTTCTGACAGAGCCGCCCCCATTGCCTGCGGCGGGCTGGTTACCGCTCGGACTGTGGCTGGACGGGAGTATCATTGTCCTCTTTGTGTGTCATGGCGGAATCGGGAGCTGCCCGATATTTTCAGTCGGTATTTTTCGCTTGCCACCTTTCGGCGGGTCATGGCGTACCGCTGCACACGCTTATGCTTATTGCAATCACAAAGAGACTGTATTTGGTGAATGGGTATTCGGTTTTCAAAGAGCCGTCCCGTTTCCGATATAAAGAAAACTGGGCAAGAGGTTTTTGCCCTCTCACCCAGCAGCCGATGGGAAAGTGCAATTTTGGACACTATCCCAAAAGTTTTTTAATTTTTTTCTTAAACCTGTTCAAACGCTTGTAAATGACTTCCTTGTTTAAACTTAATTTCACTGAAATTTCAGTGACTGAAAAGCCCTGCGTCTTCATCAGCAACGCTTGGAGCGTGAGCTTGTCCAACTGATGCAGCTCTTGGTACAGCACTGCATTTTCAATGCTGTCCAAAAATTCCTCAACCGTTTTTATTTCGGGCTGTGCCGTGTCCTCTGCGACTTCCTCAAGATATGTACCCACATCCTGTAATTTCTCATAGTACCGTCTGTCGGAATTGAATATCGCCCAATCATGGACACGGAGCTTTTCAATATCGCCCTCGCTGACACCTAAGCTCCTAAGCTGCTTTTCCTCGGCTTCTTTCCATATCCGCCATTTTCTTTCTTCTCTGGCTTTGTTGTACGCCATCATCCGTTACCTCCAATCTGAATTTTTTTGAATAATCCAGATTGGCAGGCGGAGAACGACATCCCACGCCAGAAACAGCCTTACGGCGTGATATTACAAAAACGACAAAAGAAAAACCGCAAAGGCTGTCGTACCTTTACGGTTTATAGAGATTTTATATCTAATATGTAGAGATTTGACCTCTACTTTTAGAGTGCAAAGCCCCCTTGCGCTAACAAGGATTTTTTTAACAGGCTGTCCACCCATCCCCGATATGATATATGTAAAAGGAAATTGCTATTTTCAGGCAATAAAAATCCCTCCAAACTGAAAACAGATTTGGAAGGACTTTTATTTTTGGCATGGCAAAGCATCCCACCAAACACTGTTTTTTTTATTTGGTGGGCTTCCCCTTACCACTGGCACTATTTAAAGATGTGCCTTTCACCTATATTTTCTTTTCTATGTCTATCACTTTCTGCGTCCATTCTCGGTAAAACGCTTCCTCATGCGACACCAACAGCACTGTTCCCTCAAATTCTTCCAGTGCTGTTTTCAACGATTCTTTCGCCAGTGCATCAAGGTGGTTTGTCGGCTCGTCCATGATAAGGAAATTGCACGGCTTCATTATGAGCAGGCACATTTTAACCTTTGCCTGTTCCCCTCCGCTCAAAGTCCCGATTTCTTGCATGGCGTGTTTGCTTGAGATGCCGCAGCCTGCAAGACGCTTTCTCACATCTTTTATCGTAAGCGATGGGTAAGCATCAGAAACAATCTGAATAGGCGTTTTTTCTATATCCGCCCATGCCAACTCCTGCTCAAAATACCCTATCTTTACCTGCTCCGAAAAACGGAAACTCCCGCTTAATGAGGGTATTTGACTGATAAGCGTTTTTAGCAGGGTGGATTTGCCGATGCCGTTAAATCCCGTCATAACAATTTTCTCTCCCCCTTTTATGGAAAAGCTGATGTCCGACAAAACAGGATAGTGGTAGCCAACATCCAGATGTTTTACTTTTAGATGCTCTGTCGTAGTCAGCGGGAGAGCTTCAAACCGAAAATGTGGCTTGATTTCTTTCTGTTCCAGAGCTTCCATCTTATCCATTCGGTCAAGCTGTTTCTGCCTGCCACGAGCCATTTTTGACTTTCTCCCTGCAATATTCCTGCGGATAAATTCTTCCGTCTTTTTGATGGTTTTCTGCTGTGCGGCATACTGTCTGATATAATCCTCACGGAGCAGTGCCTTTTTTCTCGTGAACTCTGAATAAGTGCCAAAATATTTTGTAATCTTCTCGTTGTCAATGTCGCATATCCTTGTGGATATTTTCTCTAAAAAGTCATAGTCATGCGATACTACAAGAAAAGCGTTTGGCAGGCTGGAAAGATATTCGGCAAGCCATGTAACATGTTCCTTGTCCAAGAAGTTTGTCGGCTCGTCCAAAAGCAAAATATCTGGCTTCTCAAGCAGTAATTTTGCCAGTATGACCTTTGCCCTCTGCCCGCCGCTCATCTGCTCAATCGGTCTATCTAACCCGACTGCCGTCAAGCCCAGACCTGTTGCCACCTGTTCTATCTTTGTGTCAATCAAATAAAACTCCTTACGCTCCAATTCTTCCTGATACCTTGCCGCCGTGCTTAGCTTCGCCATATCCCCATCCGCAGACTGGCAGTACAACTCATTCATCCTGTTTTCTATCTCATACAGCCCAGAAAATGCGGATTGTAGGAACTCCCTCATTGCCACGCTTTTTTCAATTTGGGCGTATTGGTCGAGATACCCTATTTTTGTGTTCGGCTGCCATACTATCCTGCCAGAGTCGGGGATAAGCTGCTCTGTGCAAATCTTTATGAATGTGCTTTTTCCCGCCCCGTTCTGACCGACAATTCCGATATGCTCCCCTTTGTTCAATGTAAAATCTGCGTTTTTAAACAGATAATTTTCTCCAAAAGAATGTGTTAATCCCGTAACTTCTAATAAACTCATAATCATTGTCCTCTCTTTTTCCTGTCTGATTTTCCAAAATGGGCAAAAAAATAGCAGAAGCCAGATACTCTTGGTATCATGCCTTCTGCTATATCCGTTCCATCACAAACCGCTTTTAGGAAACAGTCCATATACAACAAAAGGCTACGGACAAAACACTGTCCATAGCCTGCTGCACACAAATTTGTACGGGAAAAGAAACAATATATGAAAAAAGATATAAAATCCCTCTCATGTACTGCTATATTTCCCGATGAAATCCTAACGTGTTATATTACGCTATACTCTGTACAATGTTTCATCGGATTTGATTGTACAGAGCTGATTTTCTTTTTAGGCGGAAGTTCGTTTGTAATGTAAAAGCTCATGAAACTGTTCTCCTTTAAATTAGTGCAAATAATTATAGCATGAAAATCAGCCGTTTGTCAAATCCTATTTTTTATGAAATTTTCATTTTCCCTTACATTTAGGAAATTTTTTGTTATGTAAGAGAGTTTATATGGCTCAATTAGAAGCTACTTTTATCAAAAAAGTAATTTATTCCGTTAATGGATTTTTAGTCTGTTAAATTTGATGTCTTGATAAAAAATTACATTTGAGTTTCTCATAACTAACGGTACTTATTACATGTTCGATTGAGCAGGCATCTTTTTTAGCAATTTCAATGGGTACACCCATCCGAGAAAATAAATTGGTAAAAAAGTTATATCTTTCATAGACCTGCGACGCTAATAGTTCTCCCTTTGGGCTGAGATGCAGTCCACATTCATCATCCACCCTTATGTAATCTTTATTTCGTAACTGTTTTATCGCAACAGAAACACTTGCTTTGGAAAAGCCCAAGTATTCAGCAACATTTACTGAGTAGACAGTTCTTAACTTTAACTGTAAGATAAAAATTGCTTTCAAATAATCTTCTTTTGATTGCCCTAATTCCATATCAATCTACCTCCTTTGTAACCTCCGTCGATAAAACACGGCTTATCTTAACCGCAAAAATTATGGTAATAATTGTGGTCAAAAGGTCTGCCATAGGCTGCACCCATATCACGCCAGTTAAATCGAGCAGGCGAGGTAATACAAAAACCAGAGGGAAAAAGAAAATACCCTGTCTGCTTAAGCTGAGTACACTTCCCACCAAACTTTTACCAATAGCAAGATAAAGGGACGCATAAACCATTTGAAAGCCAAATGTAATGAATAATACCGCATTTAATCTGAGTGCCTTTTCTGCTAAACCAACCATTTCTGCATCTGTACCAAATAGGGCAACAATCGGATTTGCAAATACAACGAGTACAATGGCGGCAATCACACAAAACACCGTTGACCAAATCATGCAGAGCTTTATAGATTTTTTTAATCTGTCATATTTCTTTGCGCCATAATTGTATCCTGCAAACGGCTGAAAACCTTTCAGAAATCCGAAAACAACATAAGTTACAACCGTCATGATACGGGTAACAGCCCCCATAGCCGCTACTGCATAATCCCCATAAGGTTTTGACGCTGTATTGATGCTTCCCATAGCTGCACTTGCAAGAAGCTGAAACAAAAGTACAGGGATACCGATTTTCAAAACTTCCGCATAAATGGTCTTTGACGGTGCTATGTTTTTAACCGAAAATCTTAAAACGCCTTTCTTTTTTACGATGTACCAGATGTAGAGAGCCATATTGATACACAAAGAGATAACTGTTGCGATAGCTGCGCCCTCAATACCTAAATCCATGCCATAAATCATGATTGGGTCTAAAATCACATTGGCAATGCTTCCCGTAAGCATGGCAATCATCGTAAACTTTGTAGCTCCTTGAGCAGTAAGCAGATTATTCATCATAACAGTAAAGACATTGATGACTGAGCCAGTCACATAGATTTTTGCATAGACTCTTGCATAGGGTAAAATTGTTTCAGTTGAGCCTAACGAGGTAAGCACGGGGTCAAGAAAAACCATAATGCCTATAATGATAATTGTTCCTACAAAAAGCCCTGAAAAAAGAGCGGTAGAGGCTGTTTTGTCTGCCTGTCTGTTATCTCCCTTTCCGAGCAGCCTTGATATGTATGAGGAAGCTCCCGCCCCAAACATCATTCCCAGACCTATAATGATTTGCACGATTGGAAATACAACGGATACAGCTCCCATCTGGCTCATTCCCAGACCGCCAACAAAATAAGCATCAATAGCGTTGTATAGTGCGGAAATCAACATTCCAACCATCGTTGGTATTCCCAATTTAAGTAGCGCAGAAGCAACCCCTGCTTCTTCTAATAAATAGATACGATTTGATTTTTCTGCCATTTGAATGTCCTCCTTAAGTTTAATATTTTGTGTATCTCCTTGATTTGTTTCCACAAATCAAGAAGTATCGCATATTCGCAGAACGTATATGCATTATTATCGGTGCAGGCTGAAACGCTCACGCCGTATAATACCTTTAATAATGATGCGGTACTTTGGATTTTTAAGCTCCAATCTATCTCTAATATCTTTATATATTTCTTCTTCTCTTTTTTGCAGTTCGGCAGGATAGACCATATCGAAAGCTACATTGATGTAAGAGCCGTTTTCGATAAGTCTAAAATTATCAATTCTTATTGCATCACTGTACTTTTTCATTACAGAATAAATTTGTTCTGTAATATTGTTTGTTAATTCCTTATCCTCCAAAAGGTAATCAATCTGTATGAAGCAGTCACAATGGAACTTTTGAAACAATTCATAGGATATTTGATTTATCCCTATATAAAGCTGTTCGCTGTCTTTCCTGCATCCTTCCACACGCATAGAAACTACAAAATATCCAAATCCGTAATCATGCAGCATCAAATTATGGACTGCAATGATTTCTGAATGTGACTTAACCATTTTCAAGATAATATCCTTTGTGTCCGCATCTGCGGCTTTTCCCATGATACGCCCCAATACTTCCCACAAACTTTTCACGCCTGCAAACATAATGAATACCGACACCAGTACGCCACAATAACCATCAATCTCAAAAACTGTTAAATGAGAAACGATAGCAGACGCCAGAACCGCAATAGTGGCAATCGAGTCACTTATGCAATCTGCGGCAGTGGCTTTGAGTGTTTCCGAGTCTGTAATTTTCGCAAATTGTCGATTGTAGTAATACATATAAATCTTAACCAGAACAGAAAGTACCAACACAATCACTACGGCAGTATTAAACATCGGCTCTTGTGGATTTGCTATTGCATCCACCGAAGTTCCTGCCAGTTTTATCCCCATAAGCAGAACGGCGATAGATACAAAAATACCCATTATCCACTCAATTCTTCCATGCCCAAAGGGATGTGTACTTCCTCCGCCGTATCTTGCAATCTTAAATCCCAAAAGTGATACCAGATTTGTCCCCGCATCTGACAAATTGTTAAATCCGTCTGCTGAAATGGCAACAGAACGGCTTAATAAGCCAATCACTATTTTCGCCGTACACAAAAACAGATTCAGCAGGATACCTACAACACTTGATAAGGTAGCATAGGCTTTCTTTACACTTGGATTTGAAACATCCTCATTATTCTTGATAAACATTCGCATAAATAGTGACATCATATAATATCTCTCCTTTCAAAATTGAACAAAAATTCAATATTGTTCGATAAAAAAAGGAACTGGTCTAAAGACCAATTCCCGACAAATACATTTTTGATAGTTTATGTAATATCATAACCGCCCATTCCTTTCTTTTATAATGATACATAATCTGCATCAATCCATCCACAAAATTATTTGCAATAATATGTGAGAATATTTCATCATCAATGTCATCGTTCCGATGCTTATTCAAATGTTCTTCTATGTCCTTAATAAAGCGTTCCTTTTCATTCTCATATTTTGTGCCATCGCTCTTATCAATCAAAATGATAAACTCCTTCCGATGGTCAAAAAGATTTAATATACATTCGGCTTCTGCCTTGCTAAGTCCATAAATTTCGTTATTTGTATGTCCGCTTTTATCTTCTTCTCCTGCGGTTAGTACCCGTTCCCAATCATATAGGACAGGTCGTAGAACTGCATCAAAAAGAGTTTCTTTATTTTCGTAGTAGGAATAAATAAGTCCTGTGGGGATTTTAGCTTGCTGAGCAATATTCCGCATAGCAGCCGATTTATATCCCTTATCAAAAAACTCCTGTAAAGCAGCCTTTAATATGTTTTCCCTTATTTCATCTTTCAGAACTTGAGCCATTTCTCACACTCCATTATTGAACCTTTGTTCATTATACGGATTTTTTCTCTCTTTGTCAAGTCGTTACTTACGGATTTACAAAATATTCACAAATCACACGCTCCTTGTTAATTCCTCCATTTTCAAAAAAGAGCAGTCTCGGAAACTCTTTAAGCCCGAATTTCCGCTCTTTTTTCATGTTCTTCTTTTTTGCTTTCCTCCATATCCCGGAAAACATTTTTGTTAAATTTTCAAAAAAGTATTGACATATAAGTCAAAATGTGCGGCGCGTTTGGTGACCATATACGCCAGTCACCAAACGCGCCCCTTGTAGTTAAGAAGCGTCTGTGCCACACGCACAGCATTAAACTAAACTACTAGGAGGTGCACTTTATGATCAAGTACTGGCAGTCCATGCAAGATTACAAGTACTTTCTCAACGAATCCAAAGTCCATTTCGATTCCTCTGAAAGAGTCCGGCTCCATACGGAGCTTTGGAAACCTTGGCAGAAACTCCGCCTTTTCGATACCGATAAGGCCATGGAGTTCCTTCTGCCCTTTTACTCCAACACTGGCAGGCCCGCTAAGAACCAGCCACAAATCTTAAGGTCTTTTATCCTTTTCTTTCTTCTATTTTCAGAAGGTTTGGCCAAGCTATCCCTTACCCTTTGGGTCGACAGGCTCAAACATGACCGCCTCCTTGCCGCTCTCATCGGCTGCACTACGGATTCCCTGCCGCCCCTCGGTTCTTATTTTGACTTCATGGACAGGCTCTGGACTGCACCGCCAACGGACTTATATGCGCGGGACAAACTGCTTCCGGCTTCCTGGAACACCAAAAAGCCGGATAAGCCCAAAGGCAAAAAACAGAAAGCACAGGAGGCAAAGCCCAAAATCACAGAATCTATCGAAAAACGGCTCATGAGCGGGAAGGATATCCCTTTTAACTTTGAAGGGCGGCTGCAGCGCTTCTTCTATCACGTGGCTGTCCTGCCTTCCATGGAATCCGGTCTCATACCAAGGGAACACCTTACGGTTTCCGGAGACGGCACCGCCGTGCATACCCATGCCTGCCCACGCGGGCACCACAGGGTTGGCGCACCGGAAAACCTGCGGCATTTCCCCGACCCCGATGCTTCCTGGGGCTGGGACAGCGACCTGGAAAAATATTACTTCGGCTACACTTTGTTCCAATTATCCTGCTATAACAGTGAACTCAGGACAGATCTCCCCCTGCTTCTGCGTTTTACCAGTGCAAAGCGTCATGATTCGGTCAATTTCCTTGTCGCTTTCCATGAACTAGAAAAACATATGCCGGCTGTTTCCACCTCGAATATGTGCCTGGATTCTGCAATGGACAATTACCCCACCTACCGGATCCTTAAAAACAGGGGAATACGGGCCTTCATCGACCTGAACGACAAATGCGGCCGGCCAAAAACAATTCCTGATACCATCACCATTGACAAAGATGGAACGCCCTTATGTCAGGAAAAACTGCGCATGAAGCCTAACGGTTATGACAAATCCAGCGGTTACCTCATGTGGCGCTGCCCCTATGGGAAAGATCACTGTTCCAAATGTAAAAACTCCTGCACCGATTCCAAATATGGGAGAGTCGTCAAGACCCGGCCCGAATGGGATATCCGGCTTTACACCGACGTCCCCCGCGGCACAGATGCTTATAAGAAGATTTATAATCAACGCACCGCCACGGAACGTATCAACAACCGCATCCTCAATGATTACGGACTGCACCGTATGTTCATACACACAAAGGAGCATTATTCTTTCATGACGACCATGATTGGAATCTGCATCCATCTGGATGCCCGCTATAAACAGCAGGTGCAGGCAGCGGCATAAACCAAGTTTCCTGCTTCTGGATTCTTTCAGGCCTGTTTTCCGACAGGTTTTAAAGTCATGCACATTTTTATTCTTTACGCTCTCTGGACTGCTCAAGCCCCATAATCATCCATCCCTTATCCCTCTCATTTCTGAAAATCAACCCTTTCCTGCTTATTCTCTATTGAGTTTCCGAGAGTGCTCAAAAATAGCTTTTTTATCTCTCGTAATAGGAGATTACATCTCTCATTATAGGAGATTTCACATCGTTTAATAGGAGATTACATCTCTGTAAAATGTAAAGGTAAACAATTCAAAGAACAGGTGGTGAACTTATGGACAAAAGAAACAACGATTTTGACTTTGATTTCAGACCGCTAGGGCTGGCAATCAAAAAAGCCCGTAAAGCTCAAGGTGTAACCAGAGAACAGCTTGCAAATATCATCGACTATAATCCAAGACATCTTCAAGCTGTCGAAAACGAGGGGCAATATCCAAGCATAGAGCTGTTTCTCCAACTTATTACAATGTTCGATGTATCGGTTGACGAACATATACATACTGGGGAAAAAACCAAAAAAAGCTCTGTCCGCAGACATTTGGATGCTATGCTCGACCAACTGGACGACAAAGAACTGTCGATTGTAGAAGCAACTGTAAACGGGCTATGTAAGGCAAAAGAGCAGCCAGAGGATTGACCCCTGGTTTTTCTTTTACCCATTCTGCCATCAATAGGCAGGGCATCCGTAACCGTAGATAGAGCCGCTCCCGACTGGATAGCTCTGCTGTTTGCAGGCATCCCCAGAGTTGCCCTCCACGGTGTAGACCGTCCCATTCTCGCATTTTTCTACGATTCCCACATGGTCGATTGAGCCGTCGCTCCCCCAATCAAAGAAAATAAGGTCGCCTGCCTGCGGCTCATAGTTCTTGTCCTGCCATTGTCCTTTGCCCTTAAACCAGTTTACACCATCCGAGCAGAGGGAGAATTTCGGGATAATGCCGCTTTCCAGATAGCCGCACTGGTCGGCGCACCACGATGTGAAGCAGGCGCACCATTCTACACGCCCGCCAAAGCCGTACCAGCTCCAATAAGGCTGTCCACCCTCGTTGCCAAGCTGCGTCAGAGCCACTTCTACGATGGCTTGATTGCCACCGCTTGTAAACGCCCGCCCGTATGGGTAGTAGCGTAACACATGGGCGGGGTACTGCGTGTCGCCGTACTTCTCCCAACCGAGCCGCTGTGCCTGCATAGCGGAAAATTCCACCGCATTTGCATAGGAATAGCCACCGCAGTTGGTCTTTGCCCATGAGATATACCCGTTGCCGAAGTTATAACCCTGCAAGGCGAGCTTGATGCGTTCCATGTCAACCGGGTTCTCCACCTCGGCTGAAACAAGTGCAGCTTTCAGTTCCTGCACGCCGCACTCGATGGAATATTCGGGGTCTTTAATACCATTCGGCTCATGGGGGTATTTCTTGTTGAAACTCCCCTCCGCCGCCTGCATCGGGTCGCTGCCTTTGCCGCCAGATTCCTGCATCATCACCGCCTTTATCAGCTCCACATATTCGGAGATTCCGTACTGCTTCGCATACTTCTGTATCAGCGGCGTGTAGGCTTCGACCTCCGCACTGACAGGGGTATAGGAAGTGCTGTCGCTGCCGCCCCCGAACAGGGAAACGGCGCCTCCAAGCAGGACGACGATAAGAATTATCACAATGGCAATCCAGCCGCCTGCGATAAGGGCAGAAATTAACGCCTTAGTCCCTGCGATAATCGCCCTAACCGCCGCAATGGTCGCCTTGACCGTGGCTTTCGTCGCTTCGGCTGTCGCTTTTGCAGTGACTTTTGCCGTCTGCGCCGCTTTCTGGGCGGCTTTGGCAGATGCTTTCGCCGTTTTCTGTGCCGCCTTTGCGGTCTGCTCGGTGGTCTTAATCGCTGTCTTGGATGTCGCCTTTGCGGTTTTCACGCCTTTTTCCGTCGCCTTGACCGTGCCTTTGGCTGTGGTCTTGACGGTTTTTTCCGCATTTCTGGCGGTTGTCTTTATCGTCCGCTTTCCCTGCTGTCTGGTCTTTATCAGCGAGTTTGCCGCCGTCTGGGGCGTTTCGGTCTTGACAGGAGCAGCGGAAACAGCGGGACGGCTTGCAGTCCCTTGTATTTCCTGCAAGCCGTCCTGTCCCATTGTACGCATGGCGTTCTGTCCCGCCTTGTTCCGCATTGTTTTCTGCTCTGCGGCTTTCTTCGCCCGCTTTGCCTTAAAATCGGCGATTTTATCCTTTGCCTTACCGATATTCTCCCTTGTAATCTGGGCGTTTTTCTGCCCCTGCTTATTAAATTGGTGGATGCCCTCGTCCTTAATACGCCCCGAAGCATGGGAAACCTTGTCGGCGGCATATTCCGTGGGGAAATTTTCCTCTGCATAATATCCCTGCTCCGCCTTGTCCTTCGTCTTTGCGTAAGCGGATTTCATTCGTTCCCCTGCAACAGCCGCCTTATCAAGCGTCTTAATCGTCCCTTTGACCGCATCTCTGGTCTTTATATCAGCCATAAAATCCGACCTCCTTTCCCAGAAGATTTGCGGTCATGTCAATTTACCTTTTTTGCCACGATGACAAGCCTGCCGTTCTGTGCCGAGTATTCGCAGGTGGAGAGGGTAATGAGCCTGTCGCCGTATTGGGCTGTCACTCCCGTATCATACAAAGCAAGCTCCTTGCACTTCCCGACATAAGCATCAAATTCTTTTTCATTCTCCGCATTGACAAAATCATAATAGCGGTAGCCCTCCGAACTGTATGCCACGGTCTTAAATACGGCGATGATTTCATAATTCCCTTGCTCCGTAAGCGTGTCAAACTGGATGCTCTTATGCTTCTCATAAAAGCTCTTGGATTTGTAATCTTCCAATGCCCCGAACATCCTGCCGCCTTTGATGTGGTGTCCGTAGATAACCAGATTGTCGCTTGTAGAGATGTCGCAGTCCTCTTGGATATACGGTACTCCTAAGTCGCTATACTCTTTTTCAAAGCTGTGCTTCAGATAAAAATTCGGGTTATTTTTGCTCTGCATGACGGGGTAGTTGATGCTTGTTCCGTCAATGGCAATCCAACCGACCATATCCTCATTCTGCAAATAGAGCTTTTTGTATTTCGCAAGAATATCTTCGCCCTCGCTGACGGGCGCATCCTTATCTCTGGGCGGTTCTTCCTCTGGCTCGGCGTTCTCCACGACCTCGGCAATCTCCGCAAAGGCTTCCGTCTGCTCGTCTATCTGCTGGTAATGGCTGTAAATCTTAAAGCCGCAAAAAACCGCTGCTCCTAAAAAGGTAACAGCGGCGGCGATGCAGATAATAGGTTTATAGTTTTTTAAATTCATAGGCTTTTCCTTTCCTTAATCCTGCCCTGCTTTCTGGGCATATAGGGATGCCCGCAGGGTGTTTCCTTTTTTCTTGTTTTCAGTTACCGTATATGCTCCGTCTGCTTCTTGGGCGTGGGTAAGTCCCTGCAATATTCGGGATACCGTGCCTTGATGCCCTCCATGAAATACGGGGCGAACTCGCAGCAGAACAATTCCTCTGGCGTAAAGAGTTTCTCACGCCCCTCCTCGGCGTAACCGTTCCAGAGGTTAAAGGCAAGGTGGCAGACCTTGACCGTTCCGCTCGTCTGCCATCCGCCGTGCATCCCCTCTGGCTTGATGCAGTCCGTCTTAAAATCGAACATGGCATTGATGTTCCGCCTTGTTTCCCCCGCAATCCCCATCACATAGAAAAACGCCCTGTGGTAGCAGTCGTTTACCCTGCATTTCATCATACTTTCCAGAAAAAAATCACGGTGAGCTGTGTTGCGAAACCTTATCTCCGACATAAAAATCCTCCTTTCTCCTGTGGCGATACGCTGCAATCCGTTTCTCTTTGCAGCCGTGGCAGAATGATATTCCCCACATAGGATTCATTGATTTCAGAAGCAATAAAATCACGCCCATTTTTGATGCACTGGACTACCTCGCTCCCAGAGCCTGCAAAGGGGATTACCACTAAATCGCCCGCCCTGCTGCTTGCAAGCAGCATCCGTTCCGCCAGCTTCTCTGGCTTCTGCGTGGGATGCCCCGTTGCTTCTTTATAGTTGGGCATAATCCTCGGAAACTCCCACACGTTCCCGCAGGATTTCCCCTTTGGGTTTTTCCGCTTGTCTTTTTCGCCGCCCTCATCATACGGGATGCGGACGGCGTCAATATTGATTTCATGCAGGGGGTTACTGTAAAACCACAAGAACTCCGCTTCATTCCGATAGGTCGCTTTCGCAGGTCGCCCCGTCCTGTAATTCCAGACAATCAGATTCCGCTTTATCCATCCGAACTTGTCTAAAACGTGGGCAGAGAGCTTGTCTATCATCTGGCAGCTCCCCCAACAGTAAAACGCACCCGTAGGCTTCAAAATCCTGTGGCATTCCCCCGCCCACGCCAGACACCATTCCAGATATTCCGCAACTGTCTGGAACACAAAGTCAAAGTCCCCTTTCATACGGTAATACGGTGGGTCGGCAATCACTAAATCCACGCTTCTGTCTGGAAGTTCCCGCAGCACTTCCAGACAGTCGGCAGGATAAACACAATTTTTTTCCAAAAATGCCATCCTTTTAGCACTCCCCAAATTTCGTCGTCATCAGTTTATACAGCTCCGTATTTCGTGGAAACTTGTTGACAAACGGCACAAGGGAGCTGCCGACTTTCAATAATCCCTGCCCCGCACCGACATTCGTGATATAGCTCATCTGCAAATCGGAGATGTTAAGGAGCTTCGCAAGCTCGATACGGTCTGTGGACGCTTGGTTCAGCATGATGATGAACTCGCTGTTAGCAAGCATCGTCCTCGCCGTATGGCTCTGCAAGAGGTCATCCACGTTCTGCGTGATGCCCGTGCAGTACGCCCCATACTTACGCACACGCTTCCAGAGGGTAAAGAGGAAATTCGCACTGTACTCATGTTGGAACAGCAGATAAATCTCGTCAATGAAAATAAATGTGTTCCTGCCTTTCGCCCTGTTCTGGGTGATGCGGTTTAAAATGCTGTCAAGCACCACAAGCATACCGATAGGCTGTAACTGCTTGCCCAAATCCAAAATATCGTAACAGATAAGGCGGCTGTGGGTGTCCACATTGGTATGCTTGGCAAAGGTGTTGAGAGAGCCGTCCGTGAAAAGCTCTATCGCAAGGGCGATTTCCTGCGCTTCTGGCTCGTCCTGCTTTAACAGCTCCTCACGGAAGTCCTGCAAGGTCGGCGGCGTACCCATATAGTTGCCCTGCTGGTAGTAGCGGTAGACGCCCGCCGTGCAGCGGTCGATGATGGACTTCTGCTTTGCACCCAGACTTGCACCGCCGATAAGCTGCTCGCAGAGGGATAAAATAAACTCTGATTTCAAGATGACGGGGTTCGCCCCGTCGCCGTAATCAGAGTTCATGTCCATTGCGTTGATGTGGTTGTCGCTCGTCGCCGAGATGTGGACGACCTCGCCCTGCATCGCCTTTACAAGCGGGGAATATTCTCGTTCGGGGTCTATAACGATTACATCTACATTAGGGTCGGTCAGAATAATGTTCGTCATTTCCTCCTTTGCCGTGAACGACTTGCCCGCACCAGACACGCCGAGGATAAAGGAATTTCCGTTCAAGAGGTGGCGGCGGTTGGCGATAATCATATTTTTACTGATGACATTCTGCCCGTAATACACGCCGTCCTTATGGTAGATTTCCTGCACACGGAAAGGAATAAATACCGCAAGGCTCTCCGTTGTCAGCGTCCTCAACGCATCAATCTTCCTCACGCCGAACGGCAGGGCGGTGTTCAGCCCGTCCATCTGCTGGTACTTCAGCACGGCAAACTGGCAGAGATGCTTCCTTGCCGTCGTAAGCAGGGCTTCCGTGTCATTGTCAAGCTGCTCTTTGGTGTCTGCGGTATGCACCATCGTAAGCACGGCAAACATCATCCTCTGGTCACGGGTCGTCAAATCATCAAGGAATTCCTTGCTTTCCTTTCTCTGCTGCTCCAAATCGTAGGGGATGACGGCGGAAAAGTTGTTGTTCTGGTTCTGCTTCCTCTGCCAGTTCGTGATGTTGGTTTCCACACCGAGCAGGCGGTTCTCCACCTCCCGCACGGCTTCGTCCGTCGGGACAGGCACGACGTCCACGGAGAGCATCATGTTACGGTTCAATTCACAAAGTTCCGCCACCATGCTGTCCTTGATATAGGCGGCGTACTCACGCAGGAATATCACACGCCCGTAGCGGTTGCCCATCTTAAAAAAATCTTTCTCGAACTCAAAGGAGTCGGGGCAGATATAGTCCTTGAAGTCGTGTCCTTTCCGCATAGTCTGCGCCATGTCAAAGGCAAACGCCGTTTCCTCGCCCGTGCGGTAGAAGTCGTGGAAGATACGCAGCTTGTCGTTAGCGTCCAGTTCCGTACACTTCGAGCCTAAGCGGTTGAAATGCCCGATAAGGTCAGCCCCGACACGGGCAAAGTAATTCCTCGCTTCCTCAATGTTCTTCTTGCAGACGGAAACGGTTACATATTTATCCTGCACGGTGGAGTTTGCCCCTGTCGCCTTGTCAAGCAGCATCTTGTTATACTCTCTGCGGTATTTATCCAAATCGTCCTCCGCCATCGGGATTAAGATTGTCTGCTCAAAATCCGCTTTATTGAGCCTGCGGTTGTTTATCGTGATTTTCGTGGTCGCCCCGCTGTCGAGAGCATTAAGAAGCTCCGAGTATTCGAGGAACATCGCTTCCTTGTCATCACGGCTCGCAACGGCGTAGTTGATGTCCTCAAACTTGAATGTCTTTGCGTATTTGTTCCTGCCCACGAGGAAAATGCCGTCCTCCCACATGGTCTTTAACGGGATGACCGCCTGCACCGACTTCGGCACAATGAATTTCTCCCTGTCCTGCTTGAACAGTGTTTTCAGCGTCTTAATCATGGTCTACCTCCTTACGCTTTCTTGATTTTTTATCTTTCTTTCTGGCTTTCTCAGCCTGTTTTCTCCGTTCCCTCGCCGCCTTGCGCCTTGCCCTCCTGCGTTTTTTCTTTTTCTTATCCTGCACGGCGGGCAAGCCTTTCTCATGTGCGTCCAGTGCCTGCTTCACCGCTTCGTAATATAAATTCTCTGGGACAAATAAAATCTTCTTCGGCATCAGAAACTGCGACTTTATCCATGCCCACACAAACTGCTCGGCGTTCATGCCGTTGTACCTTACAAATCCCATGACCGCAAAAGGGGAAGCCCCCAAGATGCACATCCAGCTCATTGTTTCCGTCCCGAACCTGCCACGGAGCAGGAAAAACAAGACGACCGCCACGTCGCAGGCAAGCACGGAAAACAGGAACTGCCGCATCGACAGCCCGAAGAACATGGATTCCGTGTAGTTGCGGATTTCCTTATTTATCTTTACTTCCAATCCATAAACACCTCCTTTTTGGCACAAAAAAATCGCCATCTTTGGGAAAATGACGATTCTTAAAATTTATTCAGTTTACTTCCAATTCATTCTTGCGTTATATACGTTGTTCACGGCTTCGATATAGCATATGAAAGAGGGATGGTCGTGGTCGTTCTGCCGCAGGTATCTGTTTTTAATATCCAGATACTGCGCCCTGACAAGCTGCCATTTTCCCCTTTTCTTGATATACTTAGCCTTTTTCTGTATTCCCGCAGAATGAGGGGCTTCGTTCCAATAGTATTCATCCAGATAAGTGAACCCTGTCTTTTTAAGTTTTAGTCTGTAAAAATGTTCCTTTGTATCCCTGCAAACAATACAGACATCCATCGAAAACTCGGTAGGATTGCCTTCAACAAAATGCACTTTTTTCGTAGTCAGAGAAGATGTTGAATCATCGCAATCTCCCCAACCATGTTCCTTTAACGCCTTATTAAAGGACTTCCTTGCACATTCTTTTAAAAACCTACAATCCTCAAAATCCTCACATCTTACAATTTCAAGGTTGTAATCCAAATCAATCGGCAACGAAGCGTTTTGTACGATGAGGTTTCGTGCGCCGCTCCCTACAAGAAAGAATACTGCGCCAATATCATAGTCCTCTTTCAAGTAATGGCAGAAATCCTGCATTATCTCACCACATAAACTCCGCATACGGCTTAGAAATTTCTTATCTTCTACCTGAATCCGTGAACTTCGTTTAAAGTAATACTTTGGCATGCTTCTAAAATTCAATATCTTGATATATATCGGCCAAGATATGGTGCTCACCGAATAGGTGGATAATTATTGCCTTTTTTCCGCTGTCGGTGTATAATGATATCATCATCTTATACACACGGAGGCCAACTAAAATGAGCATGAAAGAACATGTTATGTTTGCATATAACACCATAAAGTATACATTCAGCAATTCCAGGATTACACCCTATGGCGGTCTGCTGATTCCAGGACAGATGTTAAAAGCTGTTGATTTTGACACGAAAATTGACAAATATTCTTCGCCATCCAAGGAATATAAGAACAGTGATGTACTAAAGGCCATGCTTATCGGTATACTCTGTGGGAACGCTGACTTCGAATCCATCCATGAAACCGATGATGACCCTGAGTTTTTCTGCAATGCTTTCCATATGCGCCATATCCCATCGGAGCCAACCATGCGGCAGCGTATGGACGAAATCGGCGCCAGTATGCAGGGTGCGCTGCGTCAGATCAATGTGGATCTGTTCAAAAAGTTTGGCGTGGAACCGTCTGCATTGGAAAATGGCTATATACCAATCGACATCGACGTGAGCCCTTTCCTTGATGAGAAATGCAATAAGGAAGGCATTTCGAGAACTTATAAAAAGAAGGATGGCTATGCGCCTATCTTCGCCTACATTGGGACAGAAGGATACCTTATTGCATGCGAACTACGGGAGGGAAAACAGCACTGCCAGAAAGGGACACCAAACTTTCTGGTCGAAGTATTAAAACTTGCCCGTCAGATTACGGACAAACCACTCTTGATTCGTCTCGACTCCGGAAACGATTCTGCGGATAATATCGGCATTTTCATGGAAGAGTGTTTCCGGGGGGACAGGGTGCATTTCATCATTAAGCGCAACATCCGCAAGGAGAATCCGCAGGAGTGGCTGGACAAAGTAGGCGGTGTATGCACAAATGTAAAGTCTTCACGGGAAGGGAAAAAGGAATACATTGGGCAGACATTCCGGGACGTATCTTATAATGTACCTGATGCCAGTTCAAAATCCGGCCATAGCAGGAAGACCGTTGGAATCCGAACCATTTACGATATAACAGAGCGTGCCTGTGACCATGATGGGCAGTACTATATCAGCCCTAAAATTGACTGTGATATGTACTCCGTCAATGTAGATTTTTCGGACGAAGACATCATAGAGCTTTACCATAAACATGGAGAAATGGAACAGTACCACAGTGAAATCAAGACGGACTTATGTGCAGAGCAGTTTCCATCTGGAAAGTTCGAAACAAACGAACTTGTCCTGGAACTGATCCAGCTGGCCTACAATCTCCTGCGGATGATTGGACAGGCATCACTTAGGATCAGCGATATCCCCATGAAAAGACCCGTAAACCGCCGGAGGCTACGCACGGTAGTTGAACGGATCATCATGACCCCCGGGGTTGTGACAAAGCATGCAAGGCAGGTGAGACTTGATCTGGGGCGGAGTAATCCCTGGAGGAACGCAGCTTCACAAATAAGCAGGATATTCCAAGCTGCAAAATAAACGAAAGATATCCTACATTTTCCTTGCCATTGGAATGGTTCGATGAGCCTTAGTTAAGGTATGGCAATTTTAGAGAAATTTTACCTAAGTGGCTGGATAGTAGTTTGATTCAAAGTGTATGATTATCGAAAACAATATTTTATTGGCATGAAATTGGTACAAAGAGTGCCTCATATTTCTTATTTACCGATTTCATTTTATTTTTAGGTTAGGTTCACGGATTCAGGTTCTACATAGTCAAACATAAAATCTCCTTTCATCCCCAAGCCTGCCATTTAGACTTTAAAATCTAAATCATTATATCATAATCATCCGACAATCATATGTCAAGTGATTTTTCGATTTTTTCTGCGGTGAGCCTGCTTGATTCTGTCCTTACAAACGCACTTAAATTTCATTCCCTTAAAGCCCCATCATTTCCCTTACCACACGGTCTGCCATCTTGACCGCACCGACAAGGACGAGCATATTGAACACCAATTCCCCGATATAGCCCCACACCATCGTGACCGCCGCCGCATCGGGGTTGACTGCGGGCGGGGACGCCGCAAACACCGAGAAGATGATGCAGGCAAGCACGATAATCGCCCCCTCTAGGCATACGGCGGAGTAGCTTTTGATGAAGCTCTTGCCCACGCTCTGGCTCGGCTCTCCCGCAAACGAGGACAGCGGCACGGGGGCGATGGCGGTATAAAGATACAATTTAAAAAACCTGCCGTACACCGACATTATCATAATGAACGACAGCACCGTGATGAACAGCCCGCCTATCAGCGTGACCGCCCAGAGAGGGATGCTCTCGAAAAAGCCGCAGTCCTCCACGGCTGTCACTATCTCTGTCGGCAAGACGGTCTTTTGTGCCGAGCCGAAGCCTGCGGCTTTCATAATGGCGGAAATCACGCCCTGCACGATTTTGAACAAAGCCATCATCAGCTCCAAGCCGTAAGTGACCGCACCTTTCGCAAGGGCAAAGCGGATGAACAGCTTCAGGGCGTGTTCGGGCTTCTTCACGCTTGCGAAGTCGCCGCAGGTACGCATCACGCCGACGACAAAGAACAGCACGAGCAGGGCAAGCCCGATAGCCTGCAACGCCCCGTGGATGTCAACGATGACTTTCCATATCGCACCGCCCTTAAAGGTTTCGGGGGATTGGGTGATGAGCTGCCATATCTCGGCTAACTTTTCATTCCATGTGTCAAGGGCGTTCTCCAAGTTCTGGACTACCCAGTTGTCTGACATTCGACCACCTCCGTTCTTAAAATTTGATAGCGGGGCAAGTTCCGCATGGCGGATCTGCCCCGTTATCTTGTCTTGTGTCAGTCTGTTATTTCAGTCTGTTTTGGATTAGCCTGTGATGAGGGTTAATATCTCCTTTGCAAAGGTAATCACAACGCCGCCCGCTAATGTCAAAAAGCCGTTTGCCCTCTGGGATGGGTCATGGGATTTCAGCGACAAGCCGACCTGCACGATGCCGAAGCCGAGCATAATCATCCCGACCGCCCGTATCAGACCGAAGATGAAGTTGGAAAGGTTGTTGACAACGGCAATCGGGTCACTGGCGGCAAAGGCGGTAGTCGTTCCGAAAACCATGCAGAGTACAAGGGCTGTATACACGGCGAACGCTTTTCTTGCCTTTCTGCCCATCGGCAGTTTCTGGGTTGCTTTCTTCTCGTTTTTCTGAAAAAGTTTCATAGGGTAAATCCTCCTTATAAATTGAATATTTCTTCCAAGTCCTCATCGGACAGAAGCTCGTAGGATGTGCTGACCGTTTCCATGCTCTTTGCATCCATCAGCAAAGCATCGTCAAACACAAGGGTTGCGACCGCCTGCGTCGGCTCACCGTGAAGATACGGCGGCTTCCCACCGTCGGCAGTCAGTTTCACGTTCGGGTGTTTCAGGATGTCGTACTTCAAATCCATGACGGGGCGTTCTCCACGCACAAAAAGAAGTGCATAGCGGTTGTCTAGCATACGCACCTCGTCTGGCGTTAAAAGCTCACGCCCCGAAATCTGGTAGTTGGTGGAATAGTTGCCGCTCCGCCCAGAGCTTTTCCCGTAGGTGTTCGTGTCTATCGTGGCTTTCCCAAGAAGCTCACTTACAAACTTATGGGTACTCTGCTCGTTGCCGCCGAGATAGAGGAACTCATCGGCATTTCCGACGATGCTTTCCCACTGTTTCTCGAATAACGCTTTAAGCTGCGCCAGATTTTGCAGGATAATCGAAACGGACACGCCCCTTGACCGCATGACTGACAGTATCTTGTCAAAGTCATCAGGCAAACTGACGTTGTAGGCTAAGAATCCGGCGCCTTACTGCCTCACGACAGCAGGTTTCCGAACCCTCGCCCCGGAACCGCACGTACACCTCTCGATGTATACGGCTCCCCACTATACATCCTCTACAATTATTTATGGATTCTGTCATAGCAGTCTCCACACACTACAAGCGTTTTTCTTTTCTTCTTGTTCATGATCGCTCCCCATTCTGTATTAACATCAAGGTCGCTCATACTTTTTACTTGATACACTTTGACCGCTGACACGTATGCACCGCACATTTCGCAGACGTTCGCCTTGTATCTGAAAAACAATTCTTTTGGCTTGTTCATCTGCTCATATTCGGGTATGATGTCTGCATAACTCCCAAGGGCATATTTCACCCTGCGGAATCCCTCATTATAGAGGACTGCATACTTTGTACCTTTCTGTGTTTTGTACGGCACTTTAAACTCTTTGTTTTTGGTATATTTTAGCTTTGCTTTTGTCATTGTGATACGGTATTTTGCCGCAACGGTCTTGTACAGGCTGTATTCCATGACATAATGGAACTTATTTAATACGGAAACATTGCTCGCAAGACGGTAGTAATTGTAAATCCCCCGAATCTGCGCATTGTACTTCCGCACCATTTCATGCACTGGCAGGAAAATATAGTCGTTCCGCTGTAACGGCTTCCAGACTTCCTTTTCCCCTGCCCTTGAAACGATTTTCAGCACACCGTAATTTAACAGCTTCCCCACCCATTTCTCTTTTGGCAGGTACAGCTTGATTTTGCCGGTGTAGGCTTTAACAGTCCCTTTTCCTTTGGCTTTTTTCAGCGCACTGTCGTTGCATACCGTAACGTCATAGCCGAGGAACCTCGCTTTGTCGTCACTGTTCGTGATGAGCGTCTTTTCCGCAGACAATTCCAGTTTCAGCGTTTCCTCAAAGAACCTCCCAATATCGGACTTAATCTTTTCAGCATCTTCTTTGCTTCCGATTACGCCGATAAGAAAATCATCGGCGTAACGCACATACTGTATCCGCTTATAGCCTGTGTCCATTGGGTCGCCCATAGGGATTTTCTGGAACTCCCTCTTTAAGTCTGCCAGTCGGCGTACTGCTTCCTGCTTTTCTGTATCAGAGTAGCCGTCCCATTCTTTTCGGATTTTGGCTTTGCACCTTTGGCGGTATGACTGTTTTCTGGAGTACTCATTGTTCCTTTTTCTGCCCGTGCCTTTATCAAATCCCTTTTTGTAGTCCTGCATAAATCGGTCAAACTCATTAAGGTAGATGTTTGCAAGGATTGGGCTGATGCCAGAACCCTGGGCTATGCCGCTGAAAGTGGCATTGTACTCCCAGTTCTCCATATAACCTGCACCCAGGAATTTCCAAATCAGCTCAATAAAGGCTTCATCTTTAATCCGCCTGCGCAGGATATTTACAAGGCTGTGGTGGTCTATCGTATCAAAGTACGATTTTATATCCCCCTCCACAAACCATTTCACACCCGTGAAGTTCTGCTGTAACTGTAAGAGTGCCGTATGGCAGCTCCTGCCGGGTCTGAAACCGTGGGAATAGTTGGAGAATGTCGGGTCATAAATACTTTCAAGAATCATCTTAATGACTTCCTCCACCAGTTTGTCGTCTGACGACGATATCCCAAGCGGTCTCATTTTCCCGTTTTTCTTTTTGATATACTGTCTGCGGACAGGGTTCGGTTGATAACTGTGGTCTTTCACCGCATGGATGATTCGCTCCACTCTTTCTTTACCGTAACCGTCGAGTGTCAGCCCATCTATGCCGGGTGTCATTGCGCCCTTGTTGGCGTAGATGTTTTGGAGAGCCTGCAAGTAGAAATCCTCATTATAAAGATTCCTGTACAGTCTCTCATACCTGTAGTTTTCCTCTTTCGAGTGTTTCTGTAGATTCTCCAAAATAATCTTTGGACTTCTCATGATGTCTCACACACCTTTCCTAAATTATTTCAGTCGTATAGCTGTCTCCCTTCGCCATGTGAACGGTATTACCGCCTCGGACTACTATGGAGACTCCGTAGCCATGCAGGATATTCAGACACTGTATGCCATAGCTTAAAATGGTAAGCGTTCCTGTTTAGGCTATCCTCGTTTAGGCTTGTCTGTACAAGCGTGTCATGCTGTCGGCTATGACGTTCGCCGTTTTCCGCTTATTGCGGCTGGTCAGTGCGGAATGTGATGTGTAGACGCAGTTCGCAAACTCTGCGTACACCCTGCACTGCCTGACGTATAATAGCTATCTTCCGTCAGTGCTGACGATAAAGCCCCTCTGGCTGTCATTTAAGCAGTGTAGCTGTTTAACCTCATACATGACATTTCATCTTGATGCCCGTTCACAGCCTGATAACTGGCTGAATAGCACCGTTGCCGACATGCTATACTCTCCGTCGGGTTTCCCTTTCGGATAAGTCGGTTGATGATAGGAATTAGGCTTCAAATGAAGCCCTCACATTGAACCTACTATCTTGCTAAAGATAGATTACAAACAAGCCCGCGCGGAACGAATGGGTTCCGCTTACGAGCGCACCGCAAATTCATCCATAATAAACTGGCAGTGGACGGGCAGGCTCCCGCCGTACTTGTGGTCGGCGAGATAAAATAGCTGTTGGAATAGCTGCGTGTATAAAAGTGACACCAAAAAATTAAAACTGGTGTCGTTATCTGGTATCAGTGCGAACAGTGCGACCTTCTTCTCGCCCAAAGACGGCAAATCCAGCTCGTCCGTGGCGGTTAAAGAAGCAAGGCTTTCCAGATTGAACTTCTCAAGCCTTGCGGCAAGGGTTATCTGGATGCTCTTCAATGTCTTGGCACTTCCGCTGTGATAATCACGGTAGTATTTAAGGGCGATATGCTCTGGGTTCACCATCTCCAAACGGTCAAACAGTTCGTCAAGCGGGCTTACATAGCCGTCGTCGTCCTCCCGTACCTCGCCCGCCCGTAAAAGCTCCATCACCATCGGGAAATTCTGCTCGTCTGGCGGGGCTTCGTATTTCAGATAAAACACGAGGGACAGGAGAAGCATACTCGCCGCCGTGTCCCAGAACGGGTCTTGCGACTGGCTTCCTTTCGGCGTGGTCGCTTTAAAGAGATTCGTCACAAGCCGCTGCACGTCGTTGTCGTTTCTTAGATACACAAACGGGTTGTAGCAGTGGCTCTTGTGCATGTTGATTAAATCAAGCACCCGCACCTCATAGCCTTTCTTTTCCAAAAGCCCGCCCGTGTCACGGACAATCTCGCCTTTTGGTAATGTCAAGTAGGGAACAAGAAAAAGTGTATCTTCTTTTCAGTTGGTTACACTGTCCTTGTCATTCTCAATAAGCCGCACTACCTTGTCCGTAAAGGTTTCCCGGCTGGTTTCGCTGAAATGGATATGAATGTCAAAGGTGGTGTTCCCTATCCGCTTCACAAGGTCGGGCTTCACGTTCAGAGGGGCGGCGGTGCGGCTGGTCTTGCTGGTGTCATTGTTCATAGGCTCTCCTTTCCGTTCATCAGTCCTTTTAACCGTTCCATTTTCCCCTGTGCCGTGGCTTTCCTGATGTTCTCCCCGGTAATGCAGACAGGGCAGCACATTTCAAGCAGACGGTCATAAATCCGGGCATGGGCGGTGTCCTCCGGGTGCTGTAATTCCTCCAGCGTCAAATTCGTTGTGACAATTAGCGGCTTCCGGCTTCGGTATCGGCTGTCAACCACGTTGTAAACCTGTTCAAGCCCGTATTCCGTGCCGCGCTCCATGCCGAAATCGTCAAGGATAAGCAGAGGGAAGCGGCAAAGGCGGTCTATGTATTCGTTCCTGCCCTTGTAGCTGGCGGCAAGGTCATTGAGTATCAAGGCAAAATTCGTCATGCACACGGAAATCTCACGCTCCATAAGGGCGTTGGCGATACACCCGGCAAAATAGCTCTTGCCTGTGCCTACCTTGCCCCATAGCAGATAGCCGATATTTTCCGCTTTCATTTCCTCCCAGTTCGCCGCATAGAATAAAGCCTTATCCATTTGGGGGCATTTGCCGTTGTCATTTTCAAAAGTCCACTGGCGCATGGCGGCGTTGGAAAATCCCCGGCGTTTCAGTTCTTCCACGGTGTCGCGGTGCTTGCGCTCCCGGTCGGCGGCTTCCTGTTTTTCCCGGCGTTTGCGCTGGCAGTCACATTCTTTCGGGTGTCGGTCATGTCCGAAAAGCCCCTTTCCCTCGGTGAAATAGGCTTCTTTGGGCTGGCGGCAGCTCCCGCAATATAAAAGCCCGTCCTCGCCTGTGTAGTCCTCCGGCTCTGGCTCTGTTTCTGTGGCAAGCCGGAAAATGGCGTTATCATAATCACACATAAAATCGTCCTCCTTGTTCATGGTCTTATTCACGCCCTGTTTACGGGGCGTTTTATCTCCGCTGTCAAAGGCTCTCGCCCTCTTTGAAAGAATAATCGGGGATTCCCTTTTTCGGGTTCTCCTTTTTCTCCCTGTCCGCCCACCTGTAAAGCGTGGCGGCATGGTTCGCATAGTCATTCCCGCTGGAAGCAATATACCGGCTCATTTCCTCGATAAGCCGTTCAAGGCAGTCCGGGTATTCCTGCTTCAGCTCCGCATATTCGCTTTCAGTGAGGAAAACATTCTGGTATTTGCCATAGGGCGCGGGCGGCTCTCCACTCGCTCCCATTCGTTGGCTCTCTTTTAGTTTGTTTATATTTAGTTGGTTAGGGTAAAGTTTTCTTTGTATCATAGGTAAAGTTTTCTTTGTGTCTGATGTACAGTTTTCTTTAGGACTGACATCAAGATTTCTTTGTGTCATATCTAAAGAAACCTTTACTACTTCCGGCACTTTCACATAAAGGCGGTTCGGCGCGGAAAATCCCCGGCGTTCCCTCTCTAAAAGCCCGGCAATATCCAGTTCTTTTAGGGAGTTCTGTATTGTCATGGTGCTTTTATCCAGTATTTCCGCTATCTCTGCTATGGGGTAGACAATATACGTCCTGCCCTCATTGTCCTGCCAGCCGTTCTTCTGTGAGAGGGTGGAACGGTCAAGGAGCAGCGCATAGAGCAGCTTTGCAGTCTGTGACAAGTCCATTTTCAGCAGAAATCGGGGATAGGGGAAAAAGGGCGGCATTGTGGTGTTGGCTGTAATGTATTCGGTTATGGTTTTCACCTCCTGTCTGTGGCTTCTGTTACGCATTTAAAACGGCTTTTTTGGGGGTAAAGGATAAATGTACCGCATACCCGTTGAGCAGTAGCCGGGAAGTCTTGATTTACGGGGGTTCTGTGTTTTCTAAAGCGTGACATTTCCCCCTCTGTTTCCGCTTGCGCTGTGCGGCTCTGGTTCTTTTCATGCGTCCGGCACAATCGGGGCAGTATTTCCCCCGGTTGGATTTTGGGAGAAACTGACCGCCGCACTCGGTACAGCGTTTCAGTTCTGCCCGGTGGAGTAGGGCGGCTTCCAGTTTCCAGTCAAGGGGAAGCACGGCGGCAGTGAACCAGCGGCAGAGAAGCGAATAGCTGATACTTTGCACACATACACAAGGCTCGCCGTTATCCAGCACAAGGCAGTTGCCGTTATCATAGTTACAGCACTCATGCACAAGGCGGCGGGCGGCTCTGTGCTGTGGGTAGTCCATGTAGGGGCGTTTACCGTTCATTTTCCCGCCCCTTTCCCCGTTCCGGCTCACGGTGTAAGATTTGGTCGATATTGCTTTTTACAGTCTGCAATTCCTTTGTGCGTTCCCTCTTTTCCCGGTACTCGTTGTAAAGGCTGTTCTTCTCCCTCATAAGCTGCTCAATCTCCGCTTGTAAGGTCTTGGACGCTGGCAGCTTTTGGATTCCCTGTGCCTTAAAAAACCGGGTGGCAGCTTCGGCTATGATAAACTCGCTTTCGTGCTGCTCCCGGTAGTTCCTGCGGGCTTTTTCTGTTTTCTGTGCTTTCAGCCCGTCACGGGCGGGTTTGGTCTTGATGTACGCCAATAGCTGTTTCTGTAAGTCCTTTTTCTCCCGCAAAGTGCTTTCCACGGCTTTCAGTTCCGCATGGACGCTGTTCAGTTCCGCACTGGCGGCGGCAAGGGCGGCTTCCAGTTCTTCCGGGGAAGAAAAGCCGGATTCCTCGTAAATACTCATGGTCGCCGCCATTTGCTTTAGATTGTGCAAGGTCGCCCATTTCTCGTAGCCTTTCCCCTTGCCCTCGGCTTTCTTGGCGGCTATGTCTACCATGCGCTGTACGCCGTCTTGTTTCGGTGCGTTTATAGCGGCTTTTTTGCGCTGTAAGCGGTCTTTTATGCTGTGGGGGTATTCCTGTTCTGGGTAGGGTCTTTTCGGCGGCTCTGGCGGCGTTCTGTGCGTTTATGGTGAGTGTTTCCAGCACGGCGGCACAGTCAAAATCATCACCTAATTTCCGGGCGGTGATGGGCTTCGTCCTGTCCGGCGTGAGATAGGATAGCCGCCCCCGGCTCTCCTTGACGGTCACGCCCTGTTGTAGCAGTTTCCCGGAAAAATCCTCAAAGGAAACGGCAGAGGACAGGACGGCTCGGATTGTGCGCCGTAGCTTCTCCTTGTCGGTTTCAAACTTGGTCTGCTTGGGCGGCTCTCCTGTGGCGGCTTGGGAAGCGTTCCCTTTATCCAGTGCGGCTTGTCCTTTCCGTTTCGCCCAATACTCCCTCTCGGTGACACGGTTCTTGCTCCCGTGGAGTAAATCAATCTGATAGAGGTTTTCCCGGTGGCACATCTCCATGACTTCCGCTTTGAAGTATTCCATAGCTGCGTCTGTACAGCGGTGCTTGCAGCCCTCCCTTGTGTCGGCTGGTCTTTCCATGTACGGCAACAGCGGAACTTCGGAAATCCGCAAGCTGTTTATGACGATATGCACATGGATATTTCCGCTGTGGTTATGCCCGTCCGGGTGGGTGCATACCAACGCTTGATGTCCGGGGAAATGCTCTTTACAGAACTGCTCGCCCAACGCTTGCGCCCGGTCTACGGTCAAGCCGTTGTCTGGTGCGTCACGGGGGTCAAAACTGATAATGTAATGGTGGCTCTTTACGTCCTCCCGCTTTTGGTTCTTTCCGTATTTCAGATTGGAGCGCATACACGCTATGGCGAAATCTTCATCACCGCAATTAAGGGAAGATATGCGGTAATCGTCACGGAGAACAAGCCGCCCGTTTCCGTCCAGTGTGGGCTTCATGGTAAACTCGTCATGCTCAAAAGTTAGGTACTGTTCAGCCGCCCCATAGTCGGCATTTTTAGAGCTGATATGTTTGAATGTTGCCAACGGCTTCACCTACTTTCTGCAAGACTTCAAACTTCAAGGCGGCAAGCTCCACTGTGGCGGCTCGTACCTCTTGGGAGAGGGCGTTATAAGGTGCGCCATACTCATTCAGACATCGGGCAATCTGGTTCAAGTTGCCGCCGATTTTCCCGTATTCGGCTGTGAGTTTCCCAACGGCAGAAAGTAATTCATCATTGACCGGGGAAACGGTAATGACCGGGCGTATGCTTGACTTGATAAGTGCTTGCCGGATAAATTCGGCTTGGCTCATTTTGCAGAGGGTGACACGCTCGGAAAACTCGGCGTATTCTTCCTCGGTCAAGCGGGTCTTGATTACCCGGCGGCGGTGGGGCGTATTGTATTTTTTCATGGCTGTGAACCTCCTTTCGTGGGTGGATTTTTTCAAGCGGCGCAAGCCGCAAAAGGCGGGCTTGGGGTGGCAACCCCAACAAGATTCCCGCAGGACAAAATGAGCCGATAGGCGAAATTTGGTACTGTGGTAGAATCTTGCTCTAAGAAACTGACGGATTCCGCTGTGCTGGCTTTTGCCGTTATCCCCCCGGCTTGCGCGGCGTGGATTCTGCCAATTTTGCGGCGGTATTTTCCCATGCAGTAAAGCCGGAAACAGGAAAAATAAGCGTAAAAAAACAGGAAACCTTTTTCCTTGATTTCCTGTTTCGTATCTTCGCCAATAGCGGCGGTTATCCTGTTGCTATTCCCCGGAAGTAAACTTGTAGCCTATGCCTAAAACGGTCTTTATGTAGGTGGGGCGGCGGCTGTCCGGCTCTATCTTTTTCCGTAGATTGCATATCACATTTGCCACGTTTGACTGGCAGCTTTCACTTTCCATGCTCCACACGGCTTCAAAGATTTGCGCCTTTGTGAACACCCTCCCCGGACTGGCGGCAAGGTAACAGAGTGCGCCGTATTCTAAACGGGTGAGGTAAATGTCCGTGCCGTCTTTTAATACCCGGCGTTGGTGTAATCTGATGGTGTTAGTCAAAAAATATGTTGGTCTTGCTGAGTGTCCAGATTTTGGGACACCCAAAGTAGTATCATATGATTATCTAATGAATTTTGAGGTGATAATCATATGAAAGATAAAATCAATACGCTGTTTGATTGCATTAAAAACCTATGTAACTCGGACTTGGAACGCATCATTAACTTTGTAATGGGGATCATTTCCGTTAATCAAAGCCTAGCTGACAGACCCCAATGCCCGTACTGTCAGAGTTCAAAAGTTATCAAGTATGGTCATGCAAATGGGAAACAGCGTTTCTATTGTCATGAATGCGGAAAGACCTACCTATACTCAACCGGTACACTGACGGCCAATTCGCATTTTAGCCGATCCATTTGGGCCGATTTCATTCATGACACACTGGTTGGTGCATCTCTGGACTTCTCTGCTGAAAAGTTCGGATTTTCTCATCAAACAGCATTTAATATGAGGCATAAAGTTCTTATGGCACTTCAGGACATGCTTGAAAAAGAGCCTGTTCTTCTTTCTGGTATCGCTGAACTGGATGAAACATTTGTCCTTGACTGCTATAAAGGAAAGACCGTTCCAACGGAAGCGAACCGTACTGCCCGTAAGCATGGAGCTATAGCAGCAAAACGAGGGATTTCAAATGAATATATCGCAATCTGCACAGGTATCCAGCGTGATGGCAAGGCAATAGCAGAGACCGTAAACCGCGCAAAGCCATCTGGCAAGGAATTGTATGAAATATTTGGCACACATATCTGCGAGGAGACTCTAATACTTACAGATGGACTTCGAAGCTATAACAGTCTGAGGGCAGCGACGGGTTGTACGGTTATGGATGTAAACCATGAAGAAAATAAGAAGCTGTTTAATCTGAATACAGTGAACAGCATGCATTCCTATATTAAGGAAACATACAACCATTACCGCGGAGTGGCAACAAAATATCTCAATCGTTACAATGCACTATTTTCGATAGCTTTCCGGTGTGCAGGAGGTTTAGCAACTTCTCTGTTTCTTTCATTGTGCAATATTGGAAACAGTTGCTATTGGCATGGTGTCTATGATGTACGCAATTATCGTCTGGTAATACTGTAATGAGATTAGACCAACATATTTATTGACTAACACCAATCTGATTTCCAATCCCGGAAAAATAAGCGCCGGGGAATGGGGTGGCTGTATGGCTTCCAGCGGTATCATATCGGCAAGGGCGGCTATGACTTTCTCAACCGCTTTTTCTTCGGTGTCGCTGAATGTAAGCATGACTATTTTCCCGACAAATACCACCTCCCGTTATGCAGCCCTTTTCAGTCAAAGCGGAACTGGAACAGGGCGGTGATAAGCCGCTGTTTTATGCTGTCCTCGGTGTCTGTGTTGACGTGTCCGTTTTCAAGGGCGGCAAAGCGGATTCGTTTGCTGTAATGCCGTAAAACCTCGTCCACGGCTTCCGGCTCTCCGCTGGTCGCCCGGACAATGGTTTCATATGGCACAAGGTTAGTATTCCCCATGCGAAAATCCCTCCATTTCTTTCTGCGAGCGGTCTCGGAAACTCTTTGAGCCCGAATTTCCGCTCTTTTTTCATGTTCTTCTTTTTTGCTTTCCTCCATATCCCGGAAAACATTTTTGTTAAATTTTCAAAAAAGTATTGACATATAAGTCAAAATGTGCGGCGCGTTTGGTGACCATATACGCCAGTCACCAAACGCGCCCCTTGTAGTTAAGAAGCGTCTGTGCCACACGCACAGCATTAAACTAAACTACTAGGAGGTGCACTTTATGATCAAGTACTGGCAGTCCATGCAAGATTACAAGTACTTTCTCAACGAATCCAAAGTCCATTTCGATTCCTCTGAAAGAGTCCGGCTCCATACGGAGCTTTGGAAACCATGGCAGAAACTCCGCCTTTTCGATACCGATAAGGCCATGGAGTTCCTTCTGCCCTTTTACTCCAACACTGGCAGGCCCGCTAAGAACCAGCCACAAATCTTAAGGTCTTTTATCCTTTTCTTTCTTCTATTTTCAGAAGGTTTGGCCAAGCTATCCCTTACCCTTTGGGTCGACAGGCTCAAACATGACCGCCTCCTTGCCGCTCTCATCGGCTGCACTACGGATTCCCTGCCGCCCCTCGGTTCTTATTTTGACTTCATGGACAGGCTCTGGACTGCACCGCCAACGGACTTATATACGCGGGACAAACTGCTTCCGGCTTCCTGGAACAGCAAAAGGCCAGATAAGCCCAAAGGCAAAAAACAGAAAGCACAGGAGGCAAAGCCCAAAATCACAGAATCTATCGAAAAACGGCTCATGAGCGGGAAGGATATCCCTTTTAACTTTGAAGGGCGGCTGCAGCGCTTCTTCTATCACGTGGCTGTCCTGCCTTCCATGGAATCCGGTCTCATACCAAGGGAACACCTTACGGTTTCCGGAGACGGCACCGCCGTGCATACCCATGCCTGCCCACGCGGGCACCACAGGGTTGGCGCACCGGAAAACCTGCGGCATTTCCCCGACCCCGATGCTTCCTGGGGCTGGGACAGCGACCTGGAAAAATATTACTTCGGCTACACTTTGTTCCAATTATCCTGCTATAACAGTGAACTCAGGACAGATCTCCCCCTGCTTCTGCGTTTTACCAGCGCAAAGCGTCATGATTCGGTCAATTTCCTTGTCGCTTTCCATGAACTGGAAAAACATATGCCGGCTGTTTCCACCTCGAATATGTGCCTGGATTCTGCAATGGACAATTACCCCACCTACCGGATCCTTAAAAGCAGGGGAATACGGGCCTTCATCGACCTGAACGACAAATGCGGCCGGCCAAAAACAATTCCTGATACCATCACCATTGACAAAGATGGAACGCCCTTATGTCAGGAAAAACTGCGCATGAAGCCTAACGGTTATGACAGATCCAGCGGTTACCTCATGTGGCGCTGCCCCTATGGGAAAGATCACTGTTCCAAATGTAAAAACTCCTGCACCGATTCCAAATATGGGAGAGTCGTCAAAACCCGGCCCGAATGGGATATCCGGCTTTACACCGACGTCCCCCGCGGCACAGATGCTTATAAGAAGATTTATAATCAACGCACCGCCACGGAACGTATCAACAACCGCATCCTCAATGATTACGGACTGCACCGTATGTTCATACACACAAAGGAGCATTATTCTTTCATGACAACCATGATTGGAATCTGCATCCATCTGGATGCCCGCTATAAACAGCAGGTGCAGGCAGTGGCATAAACCAAGTTTCCTGCTTCTGGATTCTTTCAGGCCTGTTTTCCGACAGGTTTTAAAGTCATGCACATTTTTATTCTTTATGCTCTCTGGACTGCTCAAGCCCCATAATCATCCATCCCTTATCCCTCTCATTTCTGAAAATCAACCCTTTCCTGCTTATTCTCTATTGAGTTTCCGAGAGTGCTCTCTGCAACATCTGTAACGCACTGTGTATGTAATGCCATGCCGTACTTTTACAATGCCCGTATAAATCCGCGATTTCCTGCTGTGTGTAATTCCCGAAAAAGTAAAGGTAAATGATTTCCCTCTTTTTCTCCGGCAATGATAACAGGGCGGCGGCAAGCTCCCCATTGGTGAGTATGATTGTCTGACCGCATATCGTAACGGGGTATTGTTCGTAGGGTGATTTGAGAAATTCGTCTGATGTGCTTAGAGGGTAGAACTTTTCTTCTGTGAGGTATTCAAAGGATATTTCTTTTTGCCGCCGCCTGTTCCTATCGCGCCATGCGTTGATAGCGGCATAGCGTATGACAACTTTGCAAAAGGCGTTGAAAGAATACACGATATGTTCTTTGTATGCTTCTGTACAAGCCATAGAAAAATCCTCCTTTCTCCCACATGGGGCGGTGCTTGGTTTACGGTTGCATTTATAATCCAGAGGGGCGGCAATTTTATATTGTCGCCCTCTGATTGTCTTTAGCGTTTGACTGCTTTTTTTCTGCAACAAGTAAACTATGATAAAAATAATTTGTATACTTGATATTTTTTTGAGCGCAATAACTATCTATATCAGCGGATAATTGTTTCCAATATTCCATGTTCTTATTGTTATATATGTCTTTATAACCACTTAAATATTGTGGGTATTTTTCAGAAACGTATTGAAAAATATCCTGTTTGTAATTCCCACGAAGATTCAAATTCTCGAACCAATATTCACATACAAACGCTGCTGTTGCTTCAATGATTTTTTTTAAATCTGTTATATACGGAAATATGGGTGACATAAATAAAACTGTATAAATACCCTGTTTATGTAATTCCTTTAATGCTGTAATCCGCTGTGTAATGCTGCTGGCGTTATCCATATCACTTTGAAAATCGTTATCTAAAGTGTTAATAGAAATTGCAACTACTAAATTTTTCAGCTCTGTTAATATATCAATATCTCTTAGTATCAAATCAGACTTTGTGGAAATAGTAATCAAACAATCCGCTTTCTTTAGCTGCTTTAAAACATTTCTTGTCACTTGATATTTTGCTTCAAAAGGATTATAACAATCCGTTACAGAAGAAATAAATACAGATTTTTGATACAGCTTTTTTACACTAATTGTTTTATCACAACGCTTTATATCTATAAAATTTCCCCATTCTTCTGTATGTCCTGTAAATCGTTTCATAAAACGGGCATAGCAGTATTTGCAAGCGTGAGGGCAGCCAACATAAGGATTGATTACATAATCACTGGCTGGTAAATTCGATTTTGTAATCAAGTCTTTTGTAACAATTTCTTTTTCTATTATGCTCAAGATAAATCACCTCCATAAAACAAACAGAAATATACATTTTTATTAATTGCCTATTATATTCAAAAGGGCGGTAGCACTTTAAGCTATCGCCCCTCTGAATTATCAGCCTAAAATTGAATAGGCTGTCCACAATGGTGCTTATAACTTTTGTTTTCCGTTGATTGATTTGTCTACTTTTTTGTTACACTAATTTATTTTTCCTGTGCCGGAGCAACTTTCGCATAACCGTCCCATGCAAATAATGCGTCTTTTGATTCATCTGCAACGATTTTCTCAATGTTGCAAAGATACAAGTAATGGTCGCCGGATTCCATAGTTTGTGCAAGGGATACCACAAAGGCAACTCGTGTATCCTCTGGAATTTGAATATTGCTTCCCTCAATATTTTGTAACACAATCGGTGTTTCTTTCAGCTTGTCCTGCTCGTTGCCGCTGAAAGAACCATATGCCATTACTGCATTGTTTAAGCTGACACCCGGAGCAGCAAAAACCGCTTTTCCTGTCCGGCGAATGTTACTGCCGGAATTAGATTCTTTTCCCATTGCAAATGCAAGCATAGGCGGGTTATAAGATGAGTACATAAAGAACGATACCGGAGCCATATTAAGGCTTCCATTTTCCTTTGTTGTGCAAAGCAGCATAAGCGGGTCTGGTGAGGTAACTGCTGTTGCCTGTTCAATGTTAATTTCTTTCATGATAAAACTATCCTTTCTTTGATAAAATTTTTGAATTACAGCAGAGCCTTTGTTGACTTTTGCTGATAAGATAATTATACTTAGTTTGAAATGTTCTTCAAGTACGCAGAATATTCTTACATAGTATGGTAGACCATACTGTTAAACACATATTTGATATATTCATATCCTAAAGAAAGGACGATTCAGTATGGATAAGGATTTAACTTATGACGAATGGACACAAAAAGTTAAAATCGGTATTCTCACCGAAGCTGGTAATTGCCCGGTAACATCTTTAATTATCATGTTACAAGGCAAATGGAAATTTCAGATTATTTACGAAATGTGTATTAAATCCCCTATACGTTTTGGCGAATTGAGAAAAAACATTGACGGCATTACAAATACAATGCTCACTTCTTCTTTGCGCGAACTGGAAAAAGACGGGTTGGTGTCACGAATACAATTTAACGAAATTCCTCCCCATGTAGAATATTCTCTGACTGATAAAGGCGCAGCATTATTGCCTGTCTTTTACGCTATGACAAAATGGGGGCTAACCTATATTCCGTAAAATAAAAATATGTTTTAAAAGATAAAGAAAAAGAGGGATTCCGTAGTAGTCGGCATTGTGCCGTAATGTGTATAACTGGCTATCTTATGGAATTGTGGGTAACTCTGTTTGCAGGACGTGGGAAAGCTGCTCTTTGCTTTTCCATGTGCTGTGAACAGAGTTATCCATGATTCCATAGCCTGTTATGCACATTTCCACAATGCGCCCTTGCTTTTCCGGCTCTTGATGTTCAGACGGGGAGGCTATGCGGTTCTCTCTGCTTCCTGTTTTTTCCTGTGGTATGCTTCCCTCCTTGCGACAAGATAATTCTCATAGCGTTCCACCGCTTCGGGGTTTCCAGTGGCGGCTTCCTCATACATTTTCTGCCGGGATTTCTTGGTGGCTTCGGAAGCATACGCCCGCTTTTTCGCAAGCTCTGCCGCCGCTGCCGGGTCGGTTTCGGCTTGCCGTACCAGCTTTTCCCTTGCTATCTTTTTCCGGCTCTTGTGGGCTTCCAGACGTTCCGATTCCTCCGGCGTTAAGGATTCCCCCTCTTTTTGGGCGGCGGCAAGCTCTTTGAGCGTCCTTGTCTTTGGCTGTCCGGCTTTCTGCCTTTCGCGCCATGCCTTATGCTGTGCGGCTTTTTTCCGGCGGTATTCCGCAAGCCGTTCCGTTTCCTCCGGCGTAAGCTCTGCCCCGGTCTTTTCCAGTTCCATAAGTTCCTTTATGGATTTTTTCTTAGGCGGCTTGGGCGGCTCTGTGGCTTTTCGTTTCTCCCTCCATTCCTTTTGCCACTCCCGGTTATGTGCAAGCCGTTTTTCCTCCGCTTCCTGTTCCTCCGGCGTGAGAAGCCCCGCTTTTTTCCTTGCGGTAAATTCCCGTTTCTCTGCCTTGCGCTTCTCATACCGCGCCTTTTGAAGCTCCTTTGAACGGGCTTCCTTTGCCGCCTGTTCCTCCTGCTGGCGGCGTTGTTCCTCCACCTCTGCCGGGGTGACGATATGGGCGGGTACTTCAAATGCGCCGATAAAGTTTAAATAAATGTCTATCCGCTGGCGGCGGTCATTCCCCCGCCCCTCGCCCTCATGCACAATCACTTTCTCGATAAACTCGTTGAGCATGGGCGTTGTCAATTCGGAGAAGTCGGTATAGCGTTTCACAAGCTGGATAAACTGGTCTGTTTTCAGCTTATCAGCGTTCCAGCTTTCAATCTGCCTTTGCCATTCCGCTATGGACGTTTCAAGCCCGGTCTGTTCCTCGTCATATTCAGCAAGAAGCCGGGTAAAATGTTTGTCGGGTATCTTGCCCGTGGCGTTGCCCTCGTACAGCTTTTTCACAAGCCCGTCCAGCTCTTTGTGCCGCTTCTGTGCTTTGCTGATTTTCTGCTTACATTCCTTGACGGTTTTCTCTTGGTTCTGGTCGGACGCTTCCCGGACACGCTCGGTAAATTCTTTTTCGTTGTGCCGCACATACCAGCTTACACGCTGGATAACGGCAAGGATAGCGGCTTCAATCTTTGCCGTGGGGATATGGTGCATGGTGCAGTCATGGATTAAATGGCGGTAGCCGGAGCAGATGAAAGCGTCCTCAATCCATTTCCCTTGCACAAGGGTATAGCGGTGTGTGAGTTTAGAGCCGCAGTCGGCGCAGTAGAGAAGCCCTGTCAAACGGTTCGGGGCGTTCTGCCGCTTTGGTGTGCGGCGTACCGTTTCCCGTATCTTCTGTACGGTCTGCCACGTTTCCACGTCCACAATGGCGGGGATTGCGCCCTCAAAAATATACTGTTCCTCCGGCGCGGTCTTGCGGCTGCTCTTGGTCTTGTAGTTCTCGCATACGGTTTTCCCCAGTACCTTGCGCCCTGTGTATTCCGGGCGTTTCAGTATGTAGCCGATAGTGGTCGCTGACCATGCGTAAGGGTCGGTGTATTTTGCCGCACGGACTGGCTCGCCTGTCCGCTTCCAATGCTCGGACGGGATAGGGATTTTCTCGGCGCGGAGTGCCTTTGCTATGCTGGCTACGGTTTCCCCGGCAAGAACGCTCTGAAAGATGCGGCGCACAACGGCGGCGGCTTCCTCGTCAATTATCCACTCGCCTTTTTCTTCTTTGGAAGCGCGGTAGCCATAGCAGACACTGCCAGAGCAGCGCAAGCCCTTTTCCATTCTTGACTTGAAAACAGCTTTGATTTTGCGGCTGGTGTCGGCAACATACCACTCGTTTATCACGTCACGGAAGATAGACATAATATCAAAGCCGTTGGCGGTGTCAAGGTTGTCATTGGCGGCGATAAAACGCACATGGTATTCATCAAAGGTGCGCTTTAAAAGCCCCACTTCAACCACGTCACGCCCGATTCGGCTCTGGTCTTTGATGATAACCGTTGCCACGTTCCCCGCCCGGATTTCGTCCAGCATAGCGTCCAGCCCCGGACGCTTGAACGTAGTTCCCCGGATTCCGTCATCTGTAAAGTGCCGGATATTGGTAAAGCCGTTTTTTCTTGCATAGTCCTCTAAAATCCGCTTCTGGTTCTCTATGCTTACGGATTCCCCGGCTCGCTCATCGTCATGGGAGAGTCTTTCGTATAAGGCGGTGAGTTTGTCTTTCTCTGTCTGCTTCTTCATGGTGTGTAACCTCCTTTCTTTGAGGGTGCGCGCTTCCCTATAACCTTATTATACTTATCTGTTCGGATCAGTGACAACATAGGAACTGTGCATCTGCATAAGGTTTGGTTTTACAAAAAACCTCGTCTTGCCAGAACCGGAACCGCCGATAACAAGGATATTTTTATTCCTCGCATACTTCGGCTGTTTCGGTCTGCCGGACATCATCAGTCTTTCCGTTTCTGTGAGTAACACGTTGTTCTCAAACACCGGATCGACATATGGCTCAATATCTTTCGCTGTTCCCCACCTTGCAGAGCCGTACTCCATGCCATGCCGGAACTTCTTGGCGTTCTTGGCTTTGAAATACACCACAAGGCGGAGCGCAATGCCGCACCCTATCCCTATCAGCAAATCTTTTGGGTGGAAACTTGGTAACGGGTTGGAAAATAAGTCCTCCATCCCCGACATGACCGCCATCGCCTTTTCGGAAACGTCCTGCCCCGGCGATACCCGCCACAGCCACGCAATCTTGTCGCAGAAATACCCGGCAAGCATATAGGGGAGATTCATAAGGAAAAGTTTCTTTTTGTCAACATTTCCCGTCTTTGCTTTGAGCTTTTCAGGGATTGACTTTAGGTCTTTGGCAATGCCCTCTACGATTTTACTCATAATGACTGCCCCCTGTCCTTCTGGTGTTCCCTTGCCCTCTCCCTGTTCTTGTCCTTGCCTAACTGCTCCCGGAACTCTGCCAGTTTCTCCTTTACGGAGATGCGGTTATGCTTTTTCTCATTAACTTTTACAAACTCCTTAAATGCCTGCGTTATCACGTCGGCATCCCTGCCCTTGAATAATACGATGTGCTTCGGCGGCTTCTCCGTCTTGTCCTTTTTCACAGCGAACTGCACGTTGTACTTCTTTGCCACTCTCTCAAAGGATTTGATGTTGTTATCCGTCACCTCAATGCTCGAAGCGCCCATACCCTGACCGACCAGCTCTTTCACTGATATTTTCCCATGCGGCATCTGCTTTCCCTGTTTCCGGTGTTCCAGATACATCTTCATAGCCTTTTTCAGCACGTCGGCAGTCAGCCGGGAAGATTTAAACACAAGGGCAATGGTTTTCTGTGTCACTTCCTCCTACATGGTTTTCCTTCTTTTTTTATTGCTGTACGCCCGTCAGGGTGGGACGTACAGCCTGTGGATCAGATATTTCATAAGCTCTCCTTCCCACTTCTGGACAAAAAGTCTAAAAGCTGTATTTATCCTATAAGCGCCCGGAACGGATACAGGATTCGTATTCTTCCAGTCCTGCGCCTGCGTCCTCCCCGTATGACAGCTTTATGTCACAGAAGTCATGCAGTGTGCCGGATAACAGGAAATCCTTATAAAACCTTGCGAAATCGCCGCAAAACTTTTCTATGATGCGTGTAAAATCATCATTCTCACGATATTCATAGTAAATCCGCTTCCCGCCAGTGCTGCCAAGCATATCCGTAAGCTGGTAACTAAGCTCCCCGGTCTGCTTGACGGAAATCTGCATCAGGTTATAGTCATTCCGCATCTTAAAATAGGAGCTGTGAAACTTTGACGATACTGTAATGTTGGGATTCTCCCCCAACTCCGCACAGACCGCCGCCAGCCTTTTCAATAGCTCCGCTGATGCTTTTTTCTGGAACTCTCTTTTTTTCATTGCATCCTCCATTCTGCTTCTGGACAAAAAGTCCAAAAGTTATTGAAACGCAAAAAGGGCAGCTACAAACCGCTGTTTACGGTCTATAACTGCCCTCACGCTGTTTCTAATATTTAATTACTCATACTTCGCAACCTGAATTTGTGCTGTGTTAGTTGAAAATACAGAGAAAATCAAAAATAAAAAGGTATAAGCACTCTGTTTTTGTTATAATGGAATTAGCCGAAAACCATTTAAAAACGGAGGCTTATACCATGAATAGCATAGCAGAAATCTTTGATAATAGCAAACAACTCTTAGATAGTATTGAAAATTTTTTTGATAAGTACATTGGTCGTCCCCTTCTTAGGAAATGTGGTGTCATAAAAATGGTCGATGACATTTTTGTCAACAGCGGGATGACATACTTTGATAACCCGATTTCCCGTCTGCTGGGTGATCTGAAACAATCACCCGTCCTTGAGAAAGTTGTGAGTGCCAAGGATCTGCTTATCGACAAACTTCTCGTGTGTTTTGCCCCTGCAAGTGCGTATCTGATGTTTAAGACGGACACATTCTTCCGGGATTATAAGCAAGACACATTTTACCGTTTTGATAAGCTTCCCGGAGCTAACTGGGAAAGGCTGCAATTGGAAACAGCAAAAAATGTCATTTTAGATATAGAGTCACAGACCACAGACAAACATATCAATGCTCTGATTTTTGATGATTCTTTATATGCGCGGACCGGCGGAAAGGGAACCGAATTATGTGCCAGGGTTTTTGACCATAATGATCATAAGACCCGTCTTGGATACCGCATGATGACTGGTGGATGGACAAATGGAGAGACATTCATTCCTTTTGCACAGTCCCTTTTGTCAACGCGCGATGAGAAACAAATGGTTGGACCCAATGTCCGAATCGATTGCCGTACACTACGCGGAAAGCGCCGGGCAATGGCAAAAACAAAGGGAACCCTTGTTGTCCAACATATGGTAAAGCAGGCACACAAAGCAGGGATACCATTCGATTATGTCCTGTTTGACACATGGTTTTCCAGTCCATCCCAGCTGGCTGCGCTCAAGGGGATAGGAACAGATGTCATAGCGATGATCAAAAAGAACAGCACGAAATATATCTGGAGAGATCCCGCAACAGGCGAGGAGAAAAAACTGAATGTAAAAGAAATCTACAGCAGGAACAAAAAGCGCAGGGGGCGTTCCAGATACCTCCTGTCTGTAGATATTATCATTCCTGACAGTACCGGGAATGCCATGAAGGCAAAACTGGTCTACGTACGGAATCACAGCAACCGCAAGGACTGGGTATGCTTTGTATGCACTGACATGACCTTAGATGAAGAGAAAATCCTCCGTGCGTACACGATGCGCTGGAAAATTGAAACCTATTTTAAAATGTCAAAGAGCTATTTAAAACTTCGTACGGAATGCCACAGTACAAGCTATGATGCCATTACTTCACATATGGTAATCGTTGCAATACGGTACATGATACTGGCAATTGAGCGTTTCCAAAATACAGATAACAGAAGTCTGGAAGAACTATTTTATGAGGTACAGCGGGATATCATAAATGAAATGATGGACTGTGCAATCATTCTCATTTTGGACATCATGCTGCAGAGTGTGAAACAGCATTTCAAAGCTTCGGATGAACAGATCAACGGACTGCTCTGTACATTTATCGGCAATCTCCCCACACCGTGGAGAGAACGCTTTACTATGCCCACTGCGGCATAAAGCTATTTTATTTTTACTATTGCAAGGCTTATAAAATCGTAATGATAAGCAGTTTTAGGTTGCGAAGTATGAGTAATTATCTGTACCGGATCACTGGACACTGCTTTGTCTTTTTCCCTACTTTCCTCCGTTCCAGAGCGAAAACCATATCCCCGGTACGCTCAAAATATCCTATATCCTTTTTCCAGCTCATGCCGCATTTACAATGCTGCAAGCCGATAAACTGCTGTTTCATCTTCCTTCCGCAGTTCGGGCATACCTTTTTGCTCCTGCCCTTCTGCTTTACTTTCGTCTTGTCGGCATCCTGCTTCTTTTCCTTCTTTTCGGGAAGCCCGTTCTCCGCTATCCTTGTTTCATAACGTGGCAGACGGTAAAGATACAGGCTGTATATTTCATCGAAGGAAGCCTTTTCCGCTATCCCCTTTACCCTCTGGTAAACCTGCCCCGCAATTTTTTCACAGTCCTCTCTGTCGCCCAGCAAACTAAAGTTCCTATCTCCCACACAAAAACATCGAATTAAAATCTCATCTTCTTAATACTGTCTATCAGAGCGCGCTGTAGGAAACGGCGCATTTTCCTCTTGACCATTCCTGCCTGTTCCGATATAGTTTTTTTTGGAACAAAAAAAAGAGAAAGAACACCAACCTCCTACAGTTTGTTCTTTCTCTCACACCAGCGTGCCTGCCATATACGGGATCATGTCCCACTCGTGAGGCTTTGGCACTACCGACATATACTATGATAAGAGAAAACTCCCTATTTTGCAAGCTGATCCGTATAAAAACTTCATCAAAAGCACTATTTGAGTCTTTCATGGTTGGATTCCGTCCCCAGCTGCAGACCTGTCCCTTCTGCGGGGCAGCAGGCAGCTGCAAGATCCATGCCTATTATGACCGTTCCCTGGTGGATTTCATAGATGGCGCCCCTGTCCGACACAGCCTCTGCATCCTTCGCCTCATCTGCACCTGCGGCCATACCCATGCCATCCTCCCGGATTTCATCATCCCCTATTCCGGCTACGGCCTGTTCTTCATCCTCCGTGTCCTGGCAGAGTATTTCCTGCACCTCTCTACTATAGAGGGCCTCTGCAGGCGTTTCTCCATCACCCTTTCCCAACTGCACCGTTTTCTGGAACTCTTCCTGGTGCAGAAGGAAGAATGGCTCGGGGCACTTTCCTCTATGGAAGTCTCTTCCCTCTCCTTCCTGAAGACACTGTTCTCCCAGCCCTCCTATTCTGATTTTGCTTCCGCCTTTGTCCGCCGTTTTGCAAAATCCTTCCTCCAGTCCCATAAAAATCCGGCGTCTTACTGCCAACAAGTGTTCGGTCCCTGAACTGCTTTTCCACGACCACACGACCAGGCATGGTCTCCCTGAGGAAACTCCTTTATAATGGCAGAAAACCATTTAAGGAGGATATTTTTATGGACAACAAACAAAAGAACCTTTCGGACGCTGCCGCCATGGCACAGTTCCGGCTTGCCCTCATCGCACCGGTCATCCATGGCCTTTATCCTGATGCGTCCAGAAATGCCTATTACCAACGCATCACCGAGAACCCGCTCACCCTGCCTGATGGTTCCGCCTTCCGCTACAGCCCCAAGACTATCAGCAAGTGGGTGTCTCTCTACCAGAACGGCGGCATCGATGCACTTATGCCCCGGGAACGCTCCGACAAGGGCGGCACACGGGTCCTGACGGATACAGCCATCGAGGAGATCTACCGGCTTAAGGAAGCTTTCCCAAGGCTTAACTCCACGCAGATCCACCGCCACCTTGTGGAAGAGGCGTTCATCCCTGCCTCTGTCAGCGTGTGTGCTGTCCAGCGTTTTGTAAAGAAACATGACCTGAAATCGGCACGTAACCCGAACATGCGGGACAGGAAGGCTTTTGAAGAGGACGCCTTTGGGAAAATGTGGCAGGCTGATACCTGTTACCTTCCATATATCACAGAAGACGGCCTGCGCAGGCGGGTCTACTGCATCCTGATCATCGATGACCATTCCCGGTTCCTGGTGGGCGGCGGGCTCTTCTATAACGACTCAGCTTATAACTTCCAGAAAGTGCTTAAGGATGCTGTGGCTGCACATGGAATCCCTTCTAAGCTCTATGTCGATAACGGTTCCAGCTACTCGAACGGGCAGCTTTCCCTCATCTGCGGCTCCATCGGAACGGTCCTTTTACATACAAAAATCCGGGATGGCGCATCCAAGGCTAAGATAGAACGCCAGTTCCGGACACTCAAGGAAACCTGGCTCTATACCCTGGATCTGGATTCCTTAAGCTCCCTGGCACAGTTCAATGGACTCCTTAAGGATTACATGCGCTCCTATAATACTTCCCTCCATTCCGGCATCGGCACTACACCCCTTTCCCGTTACCAGCAGACCCGCGCTTCCATACGGACACCTGCGTCCAGGGAATGGCTGGAGGAATGTTTCCTGAACCGCATTACAAGGAAAGTGAATAAGGATTCTACCGTCTCCATCGACAAGGTATCCTATGACGTCCCTATGCAGTTTATCTCATCAAAAGTGGAGATCCGCTTCCTCCCGGATGACATGTCCTCCGCCTTCATCCTTTACGAAGGGGTGCATTATCCCATCCGCCCTACGGATAAGAATGAGAACTGCAGGACGAAGCGCAACAATACACCTGGCATCGACTACTCAAAGTTAGGGGGTGGCTGTTGATGTTCCGTTCTTACTATGGATTGTCTTTCAATCCTTTTGACAAACAGATGGCCCGGGAAAAAGACCGTTTCCTTTCCAGGGACATCTCTGAGATGCTCTCCCGGCTGGATTACCTCAAGGATACCAGGGGCATTGGTCTGTTCACGGCACGCCCGGGCATGGGGAAGTCTTTTGGACTCCGCTGTTTTGCAAAGGGGCTCAACCCGAACCTTTACCATATGGAGTACATCTGTCTTTCCACCGTAAGCGTCATGGAGTTCTACCGCCAGCTCTGCTCTGTACTGGGAGTAGAGCCTAGAGGCGGCAAACCCGGGATGTTCCGGGCCATACAGGAGCAGATCCTCTACCTTTACCGGGAAAAGAAGCAGCCCCTTCTTCTGGCCGTTGACGAGGCCCAGTACCTCTCCACAGGCATCCTGGAGGACATTAAGATGCTCATGAACTACGGCTATGACTCCCTGAACTGCTTTACGCTCATCCTGTGCGGGGAACCGCACCTGAACAATACCCTGCGCAAGCCTGTCCACGAAGCCCTGCGCCAGAGGATCACCGTGCATTACAACTTTACCGGGCTCACAGATTCAGAAGTGGCGCAGTATGTACTCCACAAGATCTCCTGTGCGGGAGGCTCTGCCTCCATCATAGAGCAGGCCGCCCTTTCCGCTGTCCACAGCCATTCCCAGGGGAATCCGCGTCTGGTGGATAACCTGATGACAAATGCCCTTACCCTTGGCGCACAGATGGAGAAGAAAGCAATTGACACGGAAGTCATACTTGCCTCCGTCAGCAGCCAGAATCTTGGATAGGGGGTGTTGTTTTTGGAATACAGATGTTTTTTCAGGGATGGTTCCCGCATAGAAACCTGGACAGGGGAGATTATCCTGCTGCGATGGCGGCCTGGATGGTATGAAGCTGAGATGAATGGACGGGGGACATACTTCCACATCCTGGCCGGAGTGCATAAATACGGAAACTACCTGTGCATCCCGAACCATGATGTGGGATGTGAACTATCCGATTTTTCTGATATTTTCTGGAATGAGGGGCGGATCAGCAATCTAATGCGGAAGGTAGATGCCGTAACTGTTGCTGCCGGTTTGGCTTATCTGCCGACTCTGGCTGACAAACAATAAAAAATCCAAATACATCATGTGGCTATGGATCTCATAATGGGATTCATGGCCTTTCGATTTCGAAAGAAAAGCTATACCAACAGCGTGCTGCATTTTCGGCGGTATTATGCATTTGTAGACAGCACTGCGCAGTCAATGCGAAAAAGGTTGGAAAAATAATTTGCCGTTTATGTCTCCCTCAATTCGCCGTCCAACATCCTCTCCTTCCGGCATCCTGCCATGCTCCCTGTAATAATCACAGGTCTTTTGGAACATACTGTCTGCTATTCCGGCTTTCTGTTTCTGCTTTAAGTCCTTATATGTCCTGTCCGCCCTCCGCTTCCTGTTTCCCAAACGCACCACTCCTTTATCCTGATACGGTCTATTTTAGCAGAAAACGCCCCGGAATTGTAAAAAATATCTGCCGCCTTAACCGAAAGCGTCTTTGCACAGGGCAATGAAATATCTCTTTTTCTCCAATATTTCCTCCTGCCTGTCTTTGGAAAGTGTCTGGAATATCTCGTCATAGTCAAGCTCCGCAAGCGGCGTACCAAGCACTGGCGTTAAGACTTCATGTTCATACCATATCCGCCAGAGTTCCTCAAACAGTTCCTCACTGTCCGAAAATGCCATTGCCGAATCAAATCCTTCTCCCTCACTGAACCATTGCAGACGGACAAAGCCGAACCTCCCGGCATCCGCCACCATTACATCGGTCAGCTCATACAGCTCCGCAAACGCATCCGCCACCTTCCGGCATTTTGCCCGCTGTTCTTCCGTAATAAATTTTTCCGCCATAGCGCACCTCCTAACCTACTTCTGGACAAAAAGTCCAAAAGCTATCTATCTTCTTTTAAACAGTAGATTGTGCAGAGGTCAGCGTATAACACGCCTTCCCCGCATTTTATTGTGTCAAACAAAAGGCATTGGAACAATACGTCACGCACATCTACCAGACTGGCGATGCCCTGTTCCTTCCCCGAAAAGCCTGCTCCGGGAATATCCATATCCGCCGATGCCGCCCGCCTTGCCGAGATACAGTGCGTGTAAAGTCCGAGGATATATTTATCTGACATGGGGAAAGCGAAGGTTTCCTGCCCGTCATATGTTACTTTGTATTTTTCCTGTTCCCCTTCCGGCAGTTCAAAGCAGCACCGCACCGTTTCCAGATAAGTATGCCCGTTAAAATCCGGCTTTATTTTCTTCCCATATCTGCGGATTGCGGAAAATATGCTGTTCCGGTCAAGAAAAGAACGGGTGCGCTGAAAAGCCGGCTTCCTGCCCTTAATATCCATGTAAACATTATTCCCTGTCCCCTTCCCGGCAAACCTGCCATAATCGCCTGTCCGCAACAGATAGGACAATACCTCCAGCAGCTTTTCCCTTGACGCAATCTCCTGATAAGGGGAATCGCCAAACTCTATTTTTACAAACCTCAATGGGCAGCTCCCCTTTGCGATTTCCCGTTCCATTGCCCGGTCAATATCCCGCATGGACTCCATTTATCCATCTCCTTCCGCTTTGCGCTCAAACATCCCTTTTTCTTCCCATCCGCCGCCATACATATCATGCTGAACCAACTGCTGGTAATAATGGTTCATGGTGTTCGGGGCATTGTAGAGGGCAGTCACCATGTACGCCCTGATGTTGGTTATCCTTGTTGTGGTTTCCTTCATGCACCCGATGACGTACTCCAAATGGGAGCTGTTCAGCTTTAAAAACTTTGATTTCACAAGCTCATACGGGTAATCTTCCCCGTTGACCTTTACCGTCCTACGCTTCACGCATACAATCTCGCAGATCACCTCATACAGTTCCTCATACAGACCTTTTTCGCTCCAATCGCCATATTTCATGTGATGCTCATACTCGATATTCTCCTTAATGATTTCCATGTAGGCGCTGGATTCATCCATCACATCCATCATACCATTATCCGGCTTGCCCGGTTTCTGTTTTTCTGTTCCACTATCTGATTGATTGATAGGATTGGTATAACTCAGATCGGTATAATTAGTATTGTTATAATTAGGGTTCGATTCCCGAACTTCCGCAAGTTCGGTTTCCGAATTTCTTGAAGTCTGGTTTCCGAACTCCTGCAAGTTCGGTTTCCGAATCTCTTGAAGTTCGATTTCCGAACTTCTTGAAGTTTGATTATCGAACCTCTTGAAGTTCGGTTTCCGAACTTCTGCAGAACTGTCAGCATTATCCGGCTTTTCCGGTTCTTTCCCGGTATCCAGTGTCGCAAAATTCTTCACATAGATAATGTCCGGCTTGCCCAGTCCCTGTCTTTTTTTCTCAATCAGACCGATGCCCTTTTTGCTGTCTAGCTCCGCTATCACCTTTGCGCATTTCTCCCTTGCGCATCCCAAATCCTCCATTATGTTATCAAGGGTGTAATGGATATACACCCGGTTTTCTTCGTCAAGCCAGCCATTCTTGATTGACAATGCCAGCCTGTCAAGCATCAGACCATAAAGGAGCTTCGCATCGCTGGACAACTCTTTAAACCTTGCGTCTTTTATCAGCAGCCTCGGCACTCTGTAAAAAGAGAACTGTTCCGCTTCGATGCCATAATAATAGTCGAATTTTATTGTGCCATCCACGCCGATGCACCTCCCCTCTACTGTCTTTTCTTCCATTCATCCAGAAGCTGAATGATGATGCCCTCTATTTCCTCACTGCTGCAATCCTCCGCAAAATATTCACTGATTTTATCCGCTTTCAGTGTTACTTTCCGTTCCTTCGGCTTTTCCTCCGTCAGTATCAGGCGCACCATTGCAAGGGTAAGCTCCCCAGTCTTGCCATATTCCTTAATTTTTGCCGACTGCACCATGCTGACGTTACAGCCTTTTTCCTCTATGACTGCCTGTACCCACTGCTGCGCTTCCTTTGCCAGAAAGGAAATGTCAACGCCCTGTGAAAAGCCGAGCTTCTTACCGTCCACCATAGCAAGGAGTTCATCAGACAGGCGGGAGAGCCAGATATACCGCTGAACCTTCTTAGCGTTCTCCCCGGCAGCTTCCCCGACCTCATCCAGAGTGTTTCTGCCTGACTTTTTCCCCTGATGTTTCATGGCTTCATATTTCATCTTGTAGGCTCTCGCCTTTTCACTCGGTAAAATATCTTCCCTCTGGATATTGGAATCCACCATGATAATCGTAGCTTCATCATCGGTATAATTGCGGACAACTACAGGCATCTCCGTCTTTCCGGCAAGCTCCGAACCACGTTTGCGGCGATGTCCGGCTATGATCTCATAGCCGCCACCCGCCCTCGGTCTTGCAATCCCCGGCACAAGCACCCCGTACTGGCGGATACTCTCGGCTGTTTCCTCCATTTTCTCATCGTCCTCCACCCGGAACGGGTGGTCTTTGAACGTGTAAAGCTCTGCCAGCGGCGCATTGATAATCTGCTCTACCCCGTTTTCCTGTGCGGCACTCCCGCCGAACAAATCATCAAAACTTTCCAGAGCAACCTTTGATGCGCTTCTTGATTTTGTATTACTGCCCATCTGCAAGCACCTCCTTTGTCAGAGAATCGTAAGCTGACGCCACTTTCCCCTTCGGATCATGCTTGTAGATGCTGACGCCCTCCGCTGAAATCTCCGCCGCCCGGACAGAAATAGGAATGACATTGGCAAATATCCTTACCCGGCTTCCATAGGCTTCCTTCAGCATGGAGCTGATGTCCTTTGCGTAGTTCGTCCGGCTGTCCACCATTGTAAGCAGAATCCCTTCAATCTCCAGCTTCTGGTTAATCTGCCGCTTTACCTTTCCCACCGTCTTAATAAGCTGCTGCAAGCCTTTGACGGGCAGGTATGCCGCCTGTACGGGTATCAGGATACTGTCGGCGCAGGCAAAGGCGTTTATGGTAATCATGCCGAGGGAAGGCATACAGTCAATCAGGATATAATCGTAGCTCTCCCTGACAATCTCTATGTACGACCGGAGTACCGTTTCCCGGCTCATCACATTCACAAGGGAAACCTCCAGACCGGAAAGCTCAATGTTCCCCGGCATTAAGTCTATCCCTTCCTCATGGTGGAGAATACCTTCCCCCGGCTCTACTTCCTCGTCATTGATCAGATCCCCCATAATGGTTGCAAGCGTGACTTCCAGACTGTCCGGCTCTGTAAAGCCTAAGCTGGCTGTCAGACTGCCCTGTGCGTCCGCATCAATCAAAAGCACTTTCTTTCCCTGTTTTGCCAATCCGATTCCTAAATTGCTTGTGGTGGTGGTCTTGCCGACACCGCCCTTCTGGTTTGCGATTGCGATTATTTTACACATGATTGGTTCTCCTTTTCTTCTACTGGTTTTCTTTTACGTTGCTTTTCCTGACTTCCACATAAGTCCGGTAATATTTCTTTGTCCCTTTGTTTGGGAACATATCGGAAAACTCCGTCACTTCGATTTTCGGGTTCCGATGTAAAATCTTCCCGAACCACTTAATATCGTTCTTCGTTCCCATAAGCCTAACCTTTAACATCAGTCCCGTCCTCCGAACATGACGTACAGATCGTGGTTATACGTTGCGTATTCCGGATACCGTATCTGTACCGCCTGCCAAAAATAAGGTGCATAGGCACAGCAGAATAATTCCTCTACTGTATACATTTTGCACTCGTCCACCTGTTCCTCCGCATCATCATAGTCGAGGACGCTCGGCGTACCGTTGCAGTAAAGGTTAAACGCCATCCTGACCACTCTCACGCTCCCGCTGGTCTGCCAGCCTTCATGCAGGCACTCCGTTTTCACGCAGCCTGTCTTAAAATCATAAATACTGTAAATGTTCCTTCTTGTGTCATCACTGATACCAAGACAATATACAAGTGCTTTGTGGTATACGTCCTGATACCTGACCTTCTTCAATTTCTCATAGTAGAATTTTTCATGTGCATCGCTGATAAAAATAATCGCTTTCTCTTTCCTTGCTCTTAACGCTGTGTTTGACATTTTTCTGTTCCTCCTTTTAAAATTGAATTGAAAAGAGCATCCCACTATGGAATGCCCTATATAAAAAATAGGGACACTCTCACTCAAGTATCCCTATAATCTACCACTATATCTGATAGCTCTCTATTCACTTTCATTGTCAGGATTTTTTGTGTTCCCCGTACCGAGGTCTAACGCCACAACTACGGTTACTTTCTTCACAAGTATCTTTTCCTTATGATTTTCACCGATTTTGTTGAAACTGAAAAATGTCACAAAGTGCGTAAATTCAAGGATTTCTAGGTATCTTTCCTTTGTATCAACACCACAGTCTCCACATGGCTCGATTGCTCCAGATTGATGTCAAATATTTGCGGTCGTTCGCGGGAATTTATCAAAGCGTAGTTTTGCCTAAAAACGCACCGATTTTTACCCTTGTCCGTTCTCGGAAACAGGTCAAAGGCCTTGCTCCTACTTATAATATGCAAACACACAGATTTGCCAACCGCTTCAAGACTTTGCTCTGACGGAATAGGTCTAAAATCCCATCGTCTCAACCTTAATTCTTCCCGTGACAGAATTTGTATTTTTTTCCGCTTCCGCATGGACATAGATCATTACGTCCTATCTTCTTTGGCCAGTTTGCTCTTTCCTGAACCATAAGTGGTATTTTGCCATCATACATAAGAGAAAGTTCTCTTAGTCGATACAGGTATTCTGAAACACCCAATAAGGCCTGAAACATGTGCATCGCTTCATTTTCAAATTCGAGAAGGTATTCCGTTTTCTTTATGGTTCTGTCTTTTGGATTTGGAATGTAAGTAATAACCTGACTCACCGCGTCACATTCAACATCATTGTGTCCAATCGCATTTCTCAGTTTTGCATTTACTACAACATCCAAGAAATCGGTATAGACTTCTGTGTTCAAGCAAAAATGATACCTTGATGCCTTTGGGAGCTTTATATAATCCTCTAAAGAAGATACATTCTTTTCCAAAGGATTCATCGAATTCGCGTCAGCCCTGTATTTTATGTTATTAAGAGCGACCGGGATAACAAGCAAATTACCAAGGGCTTCATAAACATCCAAATAGAACTGTTTTACACTATCAAAGCTACTTGTTGTCGAGCCTTCAACTTCAAAATCAAAAGAATCATCTTTGCAATATTGTAAAGCGAGAGCAGGAATGAGGCGCTGGTATATTCTTATAAAATCATCATAGACCTTATATATCAAATCCTGTAGCTCCTCAAGATGATAACCATCATGTGAATTTAAGAAGTCTACTAAGCTCTTCAGCTGAACAGAGTCCAGTTTCATAATTCCTGCACTAAAAGAGAGATTATCCAAGATATCTTTTTTGAGTGCAGAATAAAACCCATGAACCTCAATCATATGAACAGCTCTCAATACCTCAGACTCATCTCTGCACTGAAAGTATTGTCCGGAGAATTCCTTTTGTATCTCCTGAACAAGGTATTCACTATTACTTCTGAAGAGGTCAATGATTCTTTTATAGCTCTTCCATTTCTTTTCTGTTGCATTAAGCTGTGATACCGCTTTTCCGAACTGCTCATATGAATCATCCGTCTTCATACGATTCATATAGCGGATAAACGGAGTAATGACGACTTCTTCCAACGCCGCTGCTTTGCCTTGTTTCACGGTCGGAAATTCACCAGAGCATTCAACCATGTAATCAGCTTCAGCATCCGGGATTTCATCCGCATTGTCAAAAGAAAACTTTAGCCCCGGTCGGTCTTGTCCTATCTTAACGCTGCCAGATAAGGAAGTACCACATTTACCGCAAGCCACAACAATAGGATGTTCTTCTTGCCATCCAACCTGTAATCGGACTCTGGTAATGCTTCCGCAAACCTGACATTTTATAAATGTATTAAAAACCATGCATTTTCTCCATTCATATTATCAAGCATTAAATCGCCTCAACCTTTGACAGCTCCGCAAGTGCATGGGATTTCACCGTCATAGCCCTAATATGCCTCTGCTGGGATCGATGATCCATCTCTGACAATCTTGATTGTTCCATCATCAGAAATTTCTATTACAGAGACATCTTCAAGCAAATGCCCATGTGCTCGAACATAATACTCAGCCAGTGTTTCCTGCTTGCCACAAAACACTGCTTTTTTCATACAAAGCAGCTTCTTTGTCCCAGAAGGCAGAAAGCCAAAGTAAAATACAGCCTCGTCCAAGCCCATCAACTTTGCGCTCGGAACATTCCCGGAATCAGTCCACGTATAACATTTGCATTCAGCCACGATAGACCTGTCAGCATTGGCAAGATCAAACTTGTGTTCCTTTGGCGGTCTGCCGATAGGGATTGCTGCTTCTTGCTCAAAATATGTATTATATTTTTCTTTGAGAATCGTTTGCACAAATTCTTGGAACTTGCGTCCGACGTGCGGATTCTCAGAATTTAAATTTGCCATCAGTGCTCCTTGTCCTGAGTGGACTATTGCCAATCTACCGTTATATACGGCACAATCAAATCGTAGAACTTCTTTGACCATTCTGCATGGAACTTTGCCATCTGCGGCCAGTCATCCTCGTTTTCAATGCTCACGTTATCAAGCTGAATAAATACCTTTGAGGATTTGATATCATCTCCACGGTTCCACTGAAGCTCCGTTCCCAGCTTCGATTCAATCTCGCTTTTATGCTGGTAAAGAGCATCAAACGCTGCTTTATTCTCTGATCTCTCCGCTCTGGCAAATACGACCTCTGAACGTGCAGAGTCAAAATTCGCAACACAGCAGAGGTAGAAACCTCCAATGCCAAAGAAGCCGTTTATCCAATTGTCCGTACTCGGATTTACATTGCTGAAAGAGCCAGGATTACCATGAGCCTCATGGATTTGTGTTAGGGCATACGTCCAGTAACGTTTTCTGAGCTCAAACCTCGTTTCAGAGGAATCACCGCTTATACTGAGATGCTCTCCGGCCATAGATAACGCTGTCGTGATCCGGTCAAAATGGTCGATGATCCAATCAAATATTTTCGGCTGCTCTGCTGGATTGAATACATCAGCCTTCTCCTCAATAACGATGGAACGTGTTGTACCTGTCGATTTTGAGTATTCCCAATTTAGGTTCTCATCAAATTCGGCCTCAATCTGGTCTTTTAATTCCTTCAGACGGTTATAGGTATCCACATTATAGGTGTAGATGCCCATCTTGATTCGTTTACCATAGGGAATAGAAAAGAATAAGTGATAACCGTTCGCGCCTATGTGCACATCGTAATATGTACGACCAGCAGCTTTCTGTTTTGCTATATCACTTGATCTGCCGTGCTCATAAGCATAGTTTACGAATTCTATCCAGAATTGTAGTTTTTGATCATCTCCGGAGCCTTCTGCACTTTCTTCGGATTCCGGTACGTTTGCCGATACTTCCTCCAACTCCTCCGGGATTTCTCGTCCATCTTTGACGAACGAAATGCCGATCAGCTTTTCCAACTGTTCTTCGTCGAATTGCAGGTTCCATCGTTCCTGCATGAAAACGAGGAGCTTTTCAGTTCTGCTGTATATCTCAAATGCAGTCCAATCCTGCAGCTTGGATACCTCTATCTCTGAGTGAGATCCATTCTCGTACCCGCGACGTCCTGTGGTTTTGGAATGCTTCTTATCCTCAAAACTATCATTCTGCAAAGCCGAGTTTACGCTCTGAGACAACGGCAGAAGGTTCCCAAGTGCTCCGGAAAGCATCTTGATTTCTGAATCCTTAAACTGCCGGTACATATTACGCCAGTAATACTTCGTCGGTGTCTGAGGGAGAATATGCTCGATAGACACTTTATCCTTCTCGGACTTTGTAAACATTGACCACGTGCAGAAACGATCTATATTATTTTTCTCTGCCAACTTAGCCTCATATTCATAAAAGAAGTATCGCAGACTGTTCCAGTCGTAGTAGCCATTCCCTGTAGAAAAATATTTCTCAATTCTGGTGACAAAGTTCTGCGTGGCAAAATCGATATCGTTCGTTGTCCTGTCATATATCTCTTTGCAGAGCTCATCCACATCCGTTTCTTTCACATACACCTGACGTGCAGCTCGATAATAATCACTGCTGCCATAGGATGCATTAAAATTACCCAAGCGAAATGCAACAAAGATAAAGCGCTCAACTGCTTCAAAGATTTTAACTCTGCTGTTCGCAGAAATATCCCGCCGACTAATGACCGCAGTAACCAGCGGCCTGAAATGTCCGATGCCGATACGGTTAAGCCTATCGACTCGTTTTTGCTCTTCAGGAGTAAGATTAACACTTTCAAATGGGAAATATGTGTCATACCAGTACTTCGCCATATCTTTGAGGCTATTGACATAGTCCTCAATTTCTTTTGGCTGGAGTTTGGATACCTCTATGATTTCCTGTTCTTCTGTTTCAGTAACTTCCGTGTCTTCTGCATCAGTGACATCATCGCTGATAACCGACTCGGCCTCTGTCTCAACCAGAACGGGTGCCTTTTCAAATATGCCCTTTGAAGAGAACTTGCTTAGCAGGAATTTGATGTAGTCATCGCCACGTTTACGGGAATACCTGAAGTAGATAATCCAATGGGCACGCAAAAAGTCATCATCGGAAAGAGGAACACTCTTGTTCCTACCAAGCTGATAGTAGACTTCCTTCCAAGCGTCATTTATCTTCTTACGGAGGGCAGACTTGTCCTTCTCGTCAAACACCTCATCATCATAAAGCGTGGTCAAATAGATCAGTCTGTTTTTCAACAATTCAAGATTCGTCAGCTTCTTACCACGATTGTTCATGGTCTCGAAAGCTACAAACACATCGTAATCATCGTCGATTTCATGGAGATTAAACATCAGGCGCTGGGTGAGCTTCTTGTACAGAGTATTTACTGCCTCAAGTCCGCCTTCTCCGGACTCCTCATATAGCTTTCTGATGTTCTCCGCAAAAAAGTTCTTTGCAAACTTCAGATTTTTTGTATAGTAGGTCTCATTCACTGCACCGGAATACGGCTCATCGAACACCTTATATTTCATGTATTCCGCGCTGGGATTATCGACCTCATAACCAAAAAGGTATGTTGTTACTACTCCATTCGGTGGTCTTTTTCGGCAGATGTATTTTGAGACGATCTCTTCGACCGTTTCATACCCCAGCGTGATTTCCTTATCAGACTTGCCCTTGTTCTCATCCAAGCTGCGCACGAATCCCACAATCTCGTTCAAGAGAATGACGAACGTGGTAATGCGCTGCTGACCATCGACTATATGGCAAGGCTTATATCCGTTCTCGACCAGCCACAGATCTTCACCCCAACTGATGGTCTCCTTGCCTTTTAGAGGCTTAAGGGACAGGAGGCCTGTATAGTGATACCGATCAGTCTGAAGATTTACAAGGTCATCCCAAAAATCCACCAACTGCTGCTGCAGCCATGCATAACCCCGCTGATAGTCCGGTATCCGGAATAATCTATTTTGAAAGAGCAGCGACAATGGCTGCAGCTCATTTGCCATAATGTATTCCCTCCAACTTCCTGCTTTTTCGCAATCGAATTACTCGTCCTGATATTCAGCCAGAGCATCCGTATCGATTGCCTTAATTTCAAACGTTTTCCTCGTTGACACACAGAAGTTATACTCAATCATCAGATTTGCAAGTCTCTCACCATCAATCAGAATAATGTGATGAGTATTTGCGTAATCCTTAGCCTTCTGCGAGAATTTAGCTGATGTAACAAAAAGTCCATCACCGTGCTTCCCGGCAATCGCACCTACAAAGCTCTGAATGTCCGGCTGTCCAACGACTCTATCCGGTGCCCATTCCTTAGCCTGCATATAGATCAAAGAAAAGCCGAGCTTGTCCTCCATGATCACGCCATCAATTCCATCATCACCGGAAGCGACTGTTGCATGACTTCCGTAAGCCACAGTTCCATATCCCATCTTCGAAAGAAGATCAACAACGAGCTTTTCAAAGGTGTATGGTGAAATTTTCAGAACTTCACTCAACAAATCAGATGCAAGGCTTGCATTAATCTGCTTGTATGCGTCTTCAAGCTGGTCATCGGGTGTAAGATCCGTCTGCTTTGAAATCACAGGCACTGTATCATCTCCATTTGTAGGATCAGAGGCGGATGCAAAATCTACAAATGAAGGAAACTGTTCCAGATATTTGGAATCTATTTTCTCCGGATTTTCTGCAACCACCTTCTTTCCAGCTTCTGTAATAACAATAGTAGCGCGGGCAGGACTATCAAGGAGTCCAGCTTTTTTCAGATAAGTCTTCGCCCATCCGACCCTGTTTTTAAACACGGTTTGCCTGCCGCTCGGAAGCATTTCTGCGAGGTCTTCCGCTGATAAATTTAGCTGTTGAGCTAACACGGCAGTAACGTCTTTAATTTTATAGACCTCACCGTCTTTTACTGTTGTCAATAAAGGCTTCATCAATTCATCGTATTTTGGCACTGCCATTGTTAGTCCTCCTCCTTGACTCACTGAAGATCTGGATCACTCCCAAGAGGTGTAATTCCGTTTTCTTTGAGCATTTCATTTATTTCATAAATCGTATTCTCAGCGCAGGCCGCTAAAACACATTGATAAACGTAACCTTCGTTTTTCATCGAATTCAATTTAAAATCCGTTTTACCGAGAAACATCTCAGCTTCTGGCAAAGGCAACTTCAGACCTACGCATAATGCAAGAACTGTCTGAACTGAAGTCGGGTATTCCTCATCATTTCTCAACCGCTGTATGGTCTTTTCGCCAACAAGCGAGCGGTCTGCCAATTGCTTATTTGAGAGCTTTTTCTCTTTTTGCAACGCGACTAGTGTCTCTGCAAAAGAGCCGGGATATCTGCGTAATGCTTCAGAACGTCGCTTTGCGTTCTTGATCTGATCAAGAAGTGCCTTGTTGTGTGCATTAAGCTCGAAGGAATACTCGACCTGATTTTCAACTGGCGCTGAATTACGCATAAACTGCGTGTAATACCTCGCCCCTTGATATTTCGATTGATAACTATATCCCTTCGAGAAGACGACGCAGCACTCATCCATGTGCGAGAGAGCATATTCTGACAGCGTAGCATTCCCGGACTGATCTCTCGATATGTATTTCTCGTTATTGAGAACGAGATGACGATCTGCAAAAATAAACTGTCCGCTGTCAATCAGCTTCTTAAACTCACGATCAAAGCAGTACGCCTTAAACAAATCGGCATAGGGAATAGTGAACGTCTGATTCTTATCCAAGGCACCTGCTTCAAATGAATATCCGCGAACATACTGACCATCCACAAATGGATATGCGCCCTCGGCTTTGGAATATCCCAGATCCATCAGGCGAACCTTTGCGGCCTGTCTCGACACATCGAACAGCTCCGCAAGTTCATCAATGACATTCTCGTAGGCTGCAATGCTCGCATCATCAGCCCCGCCATAAACTGCAAGGAGCTGATCTGCCTTCAAGCGCGTCGGTTTCGCAGGCATCAAGATTCTTGGAGCGACGCCTTTGGCTTGCCACTCCATCCAGTCTACAGCCTTCCATTTATCTGAATCCATGGAATTAGCGGCTATCTGACATTGAATTGCTTTTCCCAAATTGTCATCGGCACCTATCATTTTCATCAGCACGTGGTATGGCTGATGACGATGCCAATGAAAACACTCATGTGCCAGCGTAGTACGCTTTGTTCCTACAGATCTCTCATAGGAAACGCGCGGATCAAGGTATACGGTTCCTCGTTTGGCATTGCGAATTGTAATCTTCCGGTGCTTATCGAGAACATTCCCGTTGTCAAATATGATAGTCCCAAAGTAAGTAAGATCATCCGACAGAGGGACATCTTCGATAACCTGTAGTTTCATATCGCTGGCTATTGTCTCGATTGGAACCCTCATAGGTTTTTCCAACGCTTCAGGACAATACCTTGTTAGGAACTTCTCCGCCTCGTCTTCAAACTGTTCGCGGGAAATAATAGGTACTAGCTCTCCGGACAGGCGGTCATTATCAGATTCCTCTTGCGTCTCACAATTACCAACAGACATGATTCGGAACCCACTCATATCGATGCCAAGAGTAACCTGACAATGAATCTTCAGCCAGCGCTCATTAAAATAACCCTTGCGAGATGCGGACGGCATTTCGACATCGCATGATGCAATTACATCGAAAGCAATCACGCCATCCTCAAGCTGCTCAATATGGATAACATTCTCAATTTCCATATCAATGACCGACAGCCTTTTCGCGTCACCAGAATGCTCCTCTTGAATATAAGCTATGGCCGCATCCCGGATGTCATCATAACGGGATTGGTCGATCAGTTTCTGCAGTGGACTTTCATCCTGCGCCTCATAGTAGTCCAGTCTGCTGTCGTTGAGTTCTTTACGAACCTCCCGCCAGTTTGGCATATACCTGTCCATGTGCGCGATGAATGTGGCGTCATGTTTTCTTGTAAGCAAATGCGTCAGTTCATGCAAAATAATATAATCGAGGCAAGCATACGGCTTCTGAGCAAGCTGCAGATTAAACCATAGTTTCTTTTTATCCGTGCTGCAGGCGCCCCATTTTGTGACCATATATTTTGTTTGCCAAGAATCGCATTTAAGGCCTGTCTGTGCTTCCCACTTGGGCAGGCGCTTTTCTATTTCTTCTTTTAGAATCTTTCGATATTCCTCTTTGACATAGGCATCCCGTTGCTTTACCGTGCTTTTTGCACTCATGGAAAGGACAATATTCTGGTTCTGAATCTCGAAGCTGTTCTTCTGATTGTCCGGCTTAAAGACAAGGAAGAACTGCTTTCCCCAGATATACATCGTCTCACCGGAAACATACTGCCGCCTCGATGCCCTTGGCTGTTCCTGAAACTGCGCAATAGCCCTCTTGATAAAGCCCAGCTGAGTTCTGGCATAAGCCTCTATAGCTTTATCGTCCACGGATAAAGGCGCAGAAATTACCACATGTCCATCCGGCGGCTTCACCTGAAGGTGCATATTCTTTATATTCTTTTTTTGCACATCAATCGGAATCCCGGAAATGACAATGCGCATTAATACTCCTCCTGCTTCTCAATGATCTTATAGATGCGTTCCACCTCGGAGTCATCACCCAGAATCTCAAAGAGAGCCTTTTTTATTCTCCTGACAACCACCTGATTATCCCTGAAACCAGACAGTGCCTGCTTTTTCACGGCCTTGTGAATGCGAAGAGCAAGTTTCTCGTCCTCGCCGGTGTTGTCATAAATGGCCATGAGCGCTTTGCTCTTACGGATGCTTTCCGGATATTTATCGTTATCCTCCGGGCAATCAACATCCTTGGCCAACTTTATATATTTCTCAAGCATCTCAGCGTAGTCAAGAACTCCCTGCTTACGCTCTTCGATGAGCTTATCAAGGATTTCTGACATCTTTGCGTAATAGCGCGGATTGACGGTAACCTTTTCGATAACCTTCTTACGGATGTTATTCTCGATGGCCTCTGCTGCACCTTCCTTGTGGCCGCTATCACCTTCACCGGTAAGCGTTTCGCCCTGTTTTGCTACGAAATCCAATAGGGTAAGATCATCAAAATCGCCAATCTTCTCAGCATCCGCTGCCGTGATATAGTTATCGATCATCTTTCTCATATCAGGCTCATAGGCCTTCAAATCTAGGAAATCACCACTGGCCGTACCGATGGTTTTCTTCAGCTCAATGTAGAAAGTGACCTTCTTGTCATATTCATTCAGTTTGCCAGATGAGATATCATCAACCAGATATGGCTTTGCTTCCGCGAAAGCTCTGACAAGACTGCTCACCAGACGATAGAGTTTTTCTCTCAAGCGTGCATAAATCTCGTCGCTCTCCTCCGACTGACCGGAAACACCACAGAAATAATGGATGTACTGGATCTCCCCACGAGGTTCCTCGACACCTTCGCAGAGTTCTTCGACGGCATCATACACTTCCTCAAAATAGGATACCGTAGCATCATGGCGATCCTTAACAAGTCCTTTTACATCCTCCGGATCATATCCTTCAAAAGCGCCGGAAGTATAGTCCTTCATTGCAGTCTGGAGCTGTCCAAACAGCTGTTTGTAATCCACGATATAACCGAAGTCCTTACTATCATCAAGACGGTTGACACGGCAAATCGCCTGAAACAGGCCGTGATCCTGCATTCTCTTGTCGATGTAAAGGTAGGTACAAGGAGGCGCATCAAATCCAGTGAGCAGCTTGTCCACGACGATAAGGAGCTTCATATTTGCAGGCTCCTCTACAAACTTGCGCTTTGCTTCCTTTTCAAATTCCTCCACCTTCGCCTGAACCGATCCTGCATTCGGAAGATCAGACGGATCAAGTCCCAGCATCTTCAAATATGTCTCGTATTTGAGGAAAGTTTCGGTATCATCCTCATCGCTGACGGTGTCAGTGCGCAGTTCACCCTTGTTCGGTGTATAGGAAGATATGATGGCGCACTTCTTAAAGCTCATCTGCTGAAAAATTTCGTAGTACTTGCAAGCCGTAGGAATACCATCAGCCACAAGGATGGCATTTCCATTGCCGTCCATCAGACGAGGTTTCATGTTAAAATCCTGAATGATGTCCCATGCCACTTTTTCCAGACGAGAGCGGGAGCTGTATACCTTCTGCATCGTGCCCCACTTCTCTTTGAGCTTTGCCTTAGCGCGAGAAGAGAGGCCTCTGGTCTTTACATCAAACCACTGGTCAACACGATCCTGTGACGACAAATCTTGCGGAACATCACGGTATTCATATCGCAAATCCAGCACGACGCCATCGGCAACGCCTTCGTTATATTTGTAAGCATGGATGTATGTACCGAAAACTTCGATACTAATCTTTTTATCCTTTTTCAGCAACGGAGTACCCGTAAAGCCAATAAATACTGCATTCGGCATGATAGTCTTCATCGCCGTATGGAGCTTACCGGACTGTGTTCTGTGACATTCATCAACAAATACTACAAGATTCCCCTTTGCCTCAAAATCAGCAGGGAGGGAGGCTTTCAGTTCTTCAATATACTTTTCGTAATCGTTCTCCGTTGCTTCTCCGCCACGACGGCCAAACTTATGCACGAGGGAGCAGATCAGCGAATCATCATATACATTCAAACGATTCAGCAAATCTTTACCGCTCTTGGTACGAGCAATATTCTCATCCACACCAGTGAATGTTTTTTCTATTTGCTCATCAAGCTCATCTCGGTCTGTCACGATAAGGACACGGGCATTAAGCTCCGTCCAATGTGTCAGAATCCATTTTGCAAGCCATACCATTGTCAGCGTTTTGCCGGAACCCTGTGTATGCCAAAGAATACCCCCCATCGGTTTATCCGGATCTCTGTTCGGATTGTGAAGCTCTGTCCTCAGATTATTGAGCCTCTGCTGAGTGCGCTTGATGCCAAAATATTGATTGTACCGGCACACTTTTTTGATACCTTTATCAAAAACAACGAAATTCATGATAAGGTCGATAAAACGTTTCTTATCGAACATGGCATATATCTGCTTCAGGAGTTTATTCTCGATGCCTTCGCAGATTTTACTGATACGAACATCTACTGGATCACGCTCCTCCTCATGTTCTTTGAAGCCGTCATCCTTCCACTCCATATAGAACTTTTCTCCGGTCAGAAGCGTGCCGTAGCGCAGGCCTTCCGATTCGTTTCCGGCCATACAGAACTGCATGGTAGTAAAGAAGCCTCGAATAAAAGAGTCCTTCTGGTTTGTGAGATTCTGGCGGATGCCTTCGGACACGGAGATGCTGCTTCGTTTTAATTCAATAACGGCCACAGCAATACCATTCAAATAGATGACAAGATCCGGCCTCTTCTCCTGCTGCTCAACAACAGTTACTTCCTCAGCGATTGCAAAGTCATTATTCAGCGGATTTTCTTCATCAATAAGTTGCACAGTCACCGGAGGCTTTTCAGGACTTTCACTAACCGGAATACCGTACTTTAAGCGAGAGTATACAGTTTTATTCGCGTCATATAACCCGCGTGAAAGATTACCCGCTTCCTGCTGAAGCTGCATAACAACAGCATCAATCAGTTTGTCTGCATAGCCCTTCAATCGAAGGTACTGGCGCAGGCGATCTTCCTTGATGTTCTTATTCTGATAATCCGACAGGTTACCGATATACTGATAACCCAAGATTTCCGGATCTTTAAAGAGGCGGATCACTCTTTCCTGTGTTTTGATTTCGGCATCCCCAATACTCATCTTACAGACACCTCCTTACATCAATCTAACCTTGCCGGTCAGCAGTTCTTCCATCATTCCTTGCTTTATTTTCTGGTATTTTGATAGCTTCTTTTCGAGTCTATGGATATCTGAATCCATGTCAAAAAGGATACCAGCTATGGCTTCTTGTTCTTCCTTCGTTGGTGGTACATATAAGTCGAACTTCACAAGATCTTTCTGATACAAGTGATTAATCGTCGACCCCGCTGACAGTTGCTGAAGGAAATCCTTAAATACTGACGACTCTAATACGTAAAACATAAAATGTGCTGTATATGCATCCGTTATAGGCTTTACAAGAAATACGCCACTATTTAGTGTCGCCGGTTTGGTTAGATCAGCCACATATGCAACTTTTCCAATGGTACCGTCTTTTGTAAGCAGGAGATCGCCGTTTGAGACTTGAATATTGGGATCTTGCTCATACCTGTTGTAGTCCACATAATGACAATCATTCCAGTTAATCTGACCATCCTTAAAATCTGTACCAGTAATCAGGTATGAATAACCTTCATCCAAATACTCCGCAGTGGTCAATCCCTGCCATCCAATACGCGCTTTAAGTTTGGAGTTCTTTGAAAGATTGATTTTTACCCAACCTCCCGAAAATCCATCCAGTCGTCTATTACCAGTGATAAGCATCTGCAGTGTTCCCTTACGGATATCCTTCTTCTTTCGAATGATTTTTTTCAAATTCTCGATCAAAGCATCTACATCAGACAGTGCATTTACAATTTTTTTCTGCTCAGAAGTTTTAGGGAGAAGTATCACTGTATCTCCTAATGAACCTTTGGAAACAGATGAAACCTTTGTCCCATGAATATATCCTGAATCCGTGAACCTAACCTAAAAATAAAATGAAATCGGTAAATAAGAAATATGAGGCACTCTTTGTACCAATTTCATGCCAATAAAATATTGTTTTCGATAATCATACACTTTGAATCAAACTACTATCCAGCCACTTAGGTAAAATTTCTCTAAAATTGCCATACCTTAACTAAGGCTCATCGAACCATTCCAATGGCAAGGAAAATGTAGGATATCTTTCGTTTATTTTGCAGCTTGGAATATCCTGCTTATTTGTGAAGCTGCGTTCCTCCAGGGATTACTCCGCCCCAGATCAAGTCTCACCTGCCTTGCATGCTTTGTCACAACCCCGGGGGTCATGATGATCCGTTCAACTACCGTGCGTAGCCTCCGGCGGTTTACGGGTCTTTTCATGGGGATATCGCTGATCCTAAGTGATGCCTGTCCAATCATCCGCAGGAGATTGTAGGCCAGCTGGATCAGTTCCAGGACAAGTTCGTTTGTTTCGAACTTTCCAGATGGAAACTGCTCTGCACATAAGTCCGTCTTGATTTCACTGTGGTACTGTTCCATTTCTCCATGTTTATGGTAAAGCTCTATGATGTCTTCGTCCGAAAAATCTACATTGACGGAGTACATATCACAGTCAATTTTAGGGCTGATATAGTACTGCCCATCATGGTCACAGGCACGCTCTGTTATATCGTAAATGGTTCGGATTCCAACGGTCTTCCTGCTATGGCCGGATTTTGAACTGGCATCAGGTACATTATAAGATACGTCCCGGAATGTCTGCCCAATGTATTCCTTTTTCCCTTCCCGTGAAGACTTTACATTTGTGCATACACCGCCTACTTTGTCCAGCCACTCCTGCGGATTCTCCTTGCGGATGTTGCGCTTAATGATGAAATGCACCCTGTCCCCCCGGAAACACTCTTCCATGAAAATGCCGATATTATCCGCAGAATCGTTTCCGGAGTCGAGACGAATCAAGAGTGGTTTGTCCGTAATCTGACGGGCAAGTTTTAATACTTCGACCAGAAAGTTTGGTGTCCCTTTCTGGCAGTGCTGTTTTCCCTCCCGTAGTTCGCATGCAATAAGGTATCCTTCTGTCCCAATGTAGGCGAAGATAGGCGCATAGCCATCCTTCTTTTTATAAGTTCTCGAAATGCCTTCCTTATTGCATTTCTCATCAAGGAAAGGGCTCACGTCGATGTCGATTGGTATATAGCCATTTTCCAATGCAGACGGTTCCACGCCAAACTTTTTGAACAGATCCACATTGATCTGACGCAGCGCACCCTGCATACTGGCGCCGATTTCGTCCATACGCTGCCGCATGGTTGGCTCCGATGGGATATGGCGCATATGGAAAGCATTGCAGAAAAACTCAGGGTCATCATCGGTTTCATGGATGGATTCGAAGTCAGCGTTCCCACAGAGTATACCGATAAGCATGGCCTTTAGTACATCACTGTTCTTATATTCCTTGGATGGCGAAGAATATTTGTCAATTTTCGTGTCAAAATCAACAGCTTTTAACATCTGTCCTGGAATCAGCAGACCGCCATAGGGTGTAATCCTGGAATTGCTGAATGTATACTTTATGGTGTTATATGCAAACATAACATGTTCTTTCATGCTCATTTTAGTTGGCCTCCGTGTGTATAAGATGATGATATCATTATACACCGACAGCGGAAAAAAGGCAATAATTATCCACCTATTCGGTGAGCACCATATCTTGGCCGATATATATCAAGATATTGAATTTTAGAAGCATGCCAAAGTATTACTTTAAACGAAGTTCACGGATTCAGGTATATGGCAAGAGCTGATCATGATACAAATGCGAATTCATGTAATAACCCAGCCATTTAGGCACAAATTTGCCGGACTTCACTCTGAAAGGAATTGTATGCAACCCAGCCATCACCGGTTTGTCAGACGTATTTGTAACCTCAGTAACTTTGCCGACAGTTTCATCTTCGGCAGTATCTGCCATTACAACATCTCCATCTTGGAGAGGCTGCGCTGAACTTGATATCCTTACTCCATCATTTATGTACGGAACATCCTCTCTGGTACAATCCAGCACCTCCGGAAATAGGATAAGGACATCGCCATAATGTATATTTTTGAATTGACCACTATCATAATTAAGCTCAGCACGGGAATAAGTGTTGTTGTTCAGGACACGAAAAGTGTCAGAGAAGCTTTGAACATCCCACTCTTCAGGGATCATCCCTATTTCCGTCTTTTTCATTCCCATTTGAATCCCATCCTTTCCAGATGAGACTTTACCTTCGCCTCATACTCAATTGTTTCTTTATCAAGCTCCGGAAGTGTATTCTCATATCGTTCAGCAAGTTCAATAATCCGGCTCGTTAGGCAATGAGAAATCGCAGTATACAAATCGTTTATACCTGAGAAAATACTATCAAACCACTTCTTATTCACAAGCAGGTCGAGAATTTCATCGTCAGTCAAAACTTCATATCTTGCCCGACACTTTTCATCCAGAGCCTTATTTAGATCTTTAACAACCTTATTATAATCAGATACCTTGCTGCAAAGATCTAAAGCTGCCTTCAACTGGTTTACGTCATCCTGCAAACTCTCAGGTACGCATTCTTCTGTACGAATAATATGTAACCGATAGTCAATAGAGCTCTTTGTGATTTTTCCATTTTCGTTGACTGCGCTCTTACAAAGCGGATGTCCAACAAGATATGCTTCCAGCCGCCTCTTCGTATTAACAAGCTGGAGATCCGTGCGGATCACATCCAGCTCTATGGTTTCTTCTGTTTCAATCGTACTTGTCAACTCGACTATTTGGGCTTCGATATCCTTCGCTTTAACTTTTCCGTTCTCAGCCACATCTGCAAGAGCAGATTCTTCGTCTGCACTCTCAATCAAATCAACAAGCTGGGATTCCGTCTCTGCAACAATATTCTCAGCTTCTTCTATAGCATTCTTCTCTTCACGGAAAAAGGTATCTATAACTATGGCCTTTGGAATCAATCTGCCTTCCCATCCGGTGACTTTCATCTCGCCTTTATTCTTGCCCTGCGTGATCTCTTCCTCGATATTGTCTGTCGCTCTGGCATTGGCATAGCCATCCGGTTCGCTTATGATAAGCGACACGTCATCGTTCATGACCTCATTCCAATAAGCTAGAAGCACTTGATACACGTCGTATTTATCAATCAGCGTCAGGTGTTCAAATTCAGCAAGGATATCCTCCGCAAGGCTAACAATTAACTCTCTCGCAGATACATCTTCGTCAAGAGTAGATAACGCAGGATATTCCTTGGCCTTCCAAGCTGCGAAAGCCTCATCAAGTTTCTCGCCGTATTCTGAGAACTCGGCATTTTTATATATCGTTTGACGGATATTCTCATGTTCCACATTCAGGCTGTAATACTTATCGCTAATCGCCGTCAGCAACTCTGCCTTCAGCGAAGGGAACACCTCCCAATACTTAGACAGACTGTCAATATCAACCGCCGGAATACCGCCATGAATATGCGCATAAATATCCTGAATATCCTCCGGATCTGTGGAGTCAATATAGCGAGTAATGTTCAGGTTATACCCGTTTTTCTTTTCGATTTCATCGTTTGGTACGAAACGCGCATACTTTGGATCTGTAGTTATCTGCTCATTAAACGTCGTAATGATTCTATAGATATCACGTTCACGCAAACGATTCTTGTTGCCGTCCTTAACGCACCCACGGCTGGCATCAATCATAAAGATGCCTTGTCGGTTTGCAGCTCCTTCTTTATCAATCACGAGCACGCAGGCGGCTATGCCAGTGCCGTAAAACAAGTTTGCCGGAAGGCTGATAATGCCCTTGATCCAGTGCTTCTTTATAATTGATTCTCTAATAGTCGCTTCGGCATTTCCACGGAACAGAACACCATGAGGGAGAATAACCGCAGCCTTGCCATCTGACTTCAATGCCTTAAGGATATGCATGAGCCAAGCATAGTCGCCGTTCTTCTCAGGAGGTGTGTCCCCATAGCCTTCAAAGCGACCATACTCTTTACCGGCAATACCGTCGCGCCAGTTCTTCATGGAAAAGGGCGGATTGGCCACTATGTAATCAAAACGTTCAAGTACAGAGTTATCCGATTTATCAAGGTACTGCGGATTCGAGAATGTATTACCGCTCTTGATGGTGATTTCAGCCTTGCGATGTAGAACCGCATTCATCTTAGCAAGACCGGCTGTCGTGCTTTCCTTCTCCTGACCATAACCCATGATTGGGAATGGAGCTGCGTCGATAGCTCGAATTAATAGGCTGCCACTTCCACAGGCCGGATCGCATACCGTGGCGCTGGTATCCGTGCAACGGCTGATTCCTACCACATTGGCGAGGATTCTGGAAACCTCTGCAGGTGTATAGAATTGTCCCTTGCTCTTTCCACTTTCCGTGGCAAATTTGCGCATCAAATATTCGTAGGCGTCTCCGATGATGTCATCACCTTCGGCCTTGTTCCGGGAGAAGTCCAATTCCGGGCGCTGAAAGATGGAGATAAGGTCGGTCAACTTATCGACCATTTCCTTACCGCTTCCGAGTTTTTTCTCATCGTTAAAATGTGCAATATCAATAACGCCCTTCAGGTCGGTGTTCTCGTCAGCAAGACGGGCGATAATTTTGTCCATGCCCTCGCCGATGTTCTTCTTTCCCTTAAGCGCGATAAAGTCATCAAAGGAGCAGCCCGTCCGCTTTTCCGGATCGGGATCTTTGTCATGTGCCTTATCGAAGACCTTGATGTCCTCGTAGGCTCCCTTATTCTTAAATTTATCAGTGACATACTTCATGAACAGAAGCGTCAGGATATAGTCCTTATATTCCGAGGAATCCATGCCTCCGCGAAGTTTGTCGCAGCTCGCCCAAAGCGATGCATATAATTGTGTTTTCTTGACAGCCATTTTTTTGCCTGCTCCTTGTCTAATGATTTTCTTTGATTTTCAGTGCGAATCAGTCAGCGCTCTTACCGCTCTTAACCCATTCATCGAGTTCGGAAATTTTAAACTTCCACTGTTTTCCGATTTTTTGAGCAGGCAAACCTTCCTTACCATTTCTGATCCAGCTGCGAAGAGTAACTGTTTTGATTCCTAAATATTCCGCAGCTTCATCTATGCTTATCCATTTGTCATTCATGATTTCTTCCATGCTCTCACCTCGTGATTTGAATCTGAATACAGCTCAACTCTTTTAGTATACACCATAAATGTGAATTTTTCAATAGTTTGCTGTTATTTGTTGATATTATTTTTTATTTGTGCGTTCTTAAAATTCCCCACCGGACACAACTATGTCTGGTCTTTTTTTATCCATTTTTCAATATAAAGTTCATCTTGGCCTTCTCGTTTCTGCCTATCAGCACCGCAAAAACGGACATGCCTGTGTCTGAGGTTCCAATCCCGAAAAATGGCATACTTGCCTTAGCACGTGGGAGCCATCTGCGCAGGGTGTTTCCGGTTCCACGTGACTACCGATGACAATCAAATACTGTACCGATCACCGGAAGTGAGGTACAGCCGAAATGGAGTAATCCTTCGGTATGCCCTCACGCCTGTGGTCTGGTTTTGCATGTCTGGAGCTCTCCATTTCGTCAAAAGCCGAAGGAGGGCTTTCATTATGCAAAACAACGACAATCAGAAGACCTATTTCATCTACGTTCGCAGCACTGGCGAGAAGGTTCTGGTCACCAAAGAGCAGCACGATTCCTTCTATAAGGAAGCCGACCGTATTCGCCACAAAGAGCAGGATCACGGCAGGTGCATGTGTCCCTACCGTTTCATCTGGAAGTGCGACGGTGACTGCATCGGCTGCGAATATCATGCGGCAGGCGACATTACTTCTCTGGATCAGCCTCTCCCTGATGGCAACGGCACCCTTGGTGACTATATTCCCGACCGCAGTAAGCCGATGGAGGAAGTCATCGCCGACCGTATGCTCTTAGAGCAGCTCTTTGCCAGACTGCGTGAGCTCGACCCGGAGGCCGATACCATCATTCAGCTTTGGAAGGATCACCCGGAGGGTATCTCCGACCGTGCCATTGCAAGAGAGCTCGGTCGCCCGCAGAAGACTTTTGCGGATCAGATGAAGAAGTACCGCACCGACCTGCGCAGAATTACCGGCGACAAGTAATATAAGCACCACGAATCACACCCTTTCCGGCCACTGTCCATCAATCGGATGGTGGTCGGAATTTTTTTATAAAATCCTCCGCTCAAATCGGCAGTTCATCTCCAGTGGAAGATGAAGGCAAGAGAACACAGCCTTTAGAAAGCGAGGTGAACAAATGATGTACCGCAGTTACGCAGACACTGGCGGCAACTTGAACGAGAAGATCAAACTCCTGAATTCCATCAGCCACGTATCCGCCAGACTGGCAAGGAACCTCTCACTCCTTGCCGCAAGCCAATCCGAGGAAGGAGGAAAAGAAAATGTCAAAGATGGCAGAAATGGCACAGACCATCGAAGAGCTCCGCACCGCTGCTGCTTCTATTAATGCCGCAGCCGACTGGCTCTACCAGCAGTTTTCCGGTGATGACGATGATGCGCAGGCCACTGAAGCTCCCACCAAGAAGAAACCGAAGCCTGAGCTCAAGCTGGAGGATGTAAGAGCCGTCCTTGCTGAGAAGTCCCGTGCCGGTCATACCGCAGAAGTACGCGCCCTGCTCCAGAAGTACGGTGCTGCAAAGCTCTCGGAGATCGATCTGGCAAACTACGAAGCCCTTATGAAGGACGCGGAGGTGATTGGCAATGTCAGCTAAAGCACACGCGATCCTGTCCGCATCCAGCTCCGACAGGTGGCTGCACTGCCCGCCGTCAGCGAGACTCTGCGAAACCTATGAGGACAAAGGATCGGTCTACGCTGCAGAAGGAACCGACGCTCATGCGCTTGGCGAGTACAAGCTCAAGACCGCACTCGGTATGCCTGCCAACGATCCGATCGAAGGCCTTAAGTGGTATTCCGAGGAGATGGAGGACTGCACCAGCGGCTATGCCGAATATGTGCTGGAACAGGTTGAGGCCGCCAAGGGAACCTGTGCCGACCCGGTAGTTCTGATCGAGCAGCGTGTGGACTTCTCCCGCTGGGTAGAACAGGGCTTCGGAACCGCCGACTGCATCATCATTGCGGACGGTACGCTCCGAGTGATCGACTACAAGCACGGCTTAGGTGTCTTGGTCTCTGCAGAGGAGAATCCGCAGATGCAGTGTTACGCTCTCGGCGCTTTGGAGCTTTTCGATGACATTTACGACATCGAACAGGTTTCTATGACTATTTACCAACCGAGGCGTCAGAATGTCAGCACCTACGAAATCAGCAAGGACGACTTGTACCGCTGGGCGGATGAAGTCTTAAAGCCCACAGCAGATCTGGCTTTTGCCGGTGACGGGAACTTCCTATGCGGTGAATGGTGTGGCTTCTGCAAGGCGAAAAATGAATGTCGCGCCAGAGCCGAGGCAAATCTGAAGCTCGCGCAGCATGATTTTAAGCTCCCTCCACTGCTTACGGATACCGAGATCGAGGTCATTCTCGGCAAGGTAGATGAACTGGTTAGCTGGGCTTCCGATATCAAGGAATACGCCCTGCAGCAAGCTCTCTCCGGTAAGGAATGGACTGGCTTTAAGCTCGTTGAAGGACGCAGCAACCGCAGATACAGCAACGAGGCCGCCGTCATTGACGCGGTCGAGAAAGCAGGCTTTGACCCGTATGAGAAAAAGCTGCTCGGCATCACCGCCATGCAGAAGCTCCTCGGCAAGTCCCGCTTTGATGAACTCCTAACGGCTTACATTGAAAAGCCGCAGGGCAAACCCACACTTGTGCCGGATAGCGACAAGCGCCCGGCCATGAATACAGCAAAAAATGATTTTATGGAGGAAAACGACAATGAGTAAGAATGTAAAAATCAGCAATCCCATGAAGGTTATCACCGGTGCCAGCACCCGCTGGAGCTACGCAAACGTCTGGGAGCCGAAGTCCATCAACGGCGGCACTCCCAAGTACAGCGTGAGTCTCATCATCCCGAAGTCCGACACCAAGACCATCGCCAAGATTCAGGCTGCTATCGAGGCTGCCTACAAGGAGGGCGAGGCCAAGCTCAAGGGCAACGGCAAGTCCGTACCGGCGCTCTCTGTTTTGAAGACTCCTCTGCGTGACGGCGATGCAGAGCGTCCGGACGACGAGGCCTACAAGAACGCCTACTTCGTCAACGCCAATGCAACCTCTGCTCCCGGTATCGTGGACGCAGACCTGAATCCGATTCTCACCCGCTCCGAAGTGTACAGCGGCGTGTACGGCAGAGCCAGCATCACGTTTTATGCATTCAACTCTTCCGGCAACAAGGGAATCGCCTGCGGGCTCAACAACCTGCAGAAAATCCGCGATGGTGAGCCTCTCGGCGGCAAGGCAAGCGCTGAGTCCGACTTTGCTACTGACGACGATGAAGATTTTCTCAACTAAGGAAAGGAGCGCAAAACAATGGAAAGCACAGTTATGATTTCATCCCTTCTCTGCAACATTCTGATCGGGTGCTTCTGCATCGTAGTCCTGTCTTGGGCAGTGGTCGCCATCCAGACGGTGATCAACGACTTCAAGCGTGAGAAACGTGAGGAGAAAAAGGCCGCGCAGGACAACGAATACCATATCAAGCGTATGGAATCCCTGAAATAATCCAGTACCGGCAGGCGGCTTAGGAGCGATCTTAAGCCGCTTGTTTGAATTGAGGTGAAAATCTATGCAAACACTCAGTATTGATATCGAAACCTACAGCGACGTGAATCTATCCAAGTGCGGCGTATATAAATATGCCGAGTCACCGGATTTTGAAATACTGCTGTTTGGCTACAGCGTCGACGGCTCCGAGGTAACGGTCATCGACCTTGCACAGGGAGAGCGCCTGCCGCAGGAAATTATAGATGCCCTGACTGATGATACTGTCATCAAATGGGCTTTCAATGCAAATTTTGAACGGGTGTGTTTATCCCGATATCTCCGTGATCTTGGAGTAAGCCTCGACCCCTTCCATGATAACCACCCTCTCTCGACCGAATGCGAATGCGCATGCGCACACTTCTTAAATCCGGAAAGTTGGCGCTGCTCTATGGTTTGGGCGGCCACAATGGGACTGCCGCTTTCTCTGGAAGGCGTAGGCTCTGTCCTCGGTCTTGAAAAGCAGAAACTCACTGAGGGAAAAGATCTGATCAAATACTTCTCCGTGCCCTGCGCTCCGACGAAAGCAAACGGCGGTCGCACGAGGAATCACCCTTTCCATGCGCCGGACAAGTGGGAGGCCTTCAAAAAATATAATATCCGCGATGTAGAAACCGAGATCGGCATTAAGGATCGTCTTGCCAAATTCCCTGTGCCGGATGAGGTCTGGGATGAATACCACATTGATCAGGAAATCAACGACAGAGGTGTCCGGCTCGATATGGATCTGGTAAAGGAAGCCATCGAAATGGACTCCCGCTCCCGGTCAGAACTGACTGCTGCCATGAAAGATATGACAGCACTTGATAATCCAAACTCCGTCCAGCAAATGAAACAGTGGCTCTCCGATAACGGGCTCGAAACTGACAGCCTTGGAAAGAAGGTCGTGGCAGAGCTTATCAAAACCGCTCCGCCAGAACTTCAGACCGTTCTGGAACTCCGACAACAGCTTGCCAAATCCTCCGTCAAGAAATATCAGACTATGGAGCGTGCGGTCTGTGATGACGGCAGGGCTCGCGGCATGTTCGCTTTTTACGGAGCCAATCGTACCGGACGCTGGGCAGGCAGGCTTATACAATTACAAAATCTCCCGCAAAATCATCTCCCGGATCTAGCCGACGCACGCGCTCTTGTAAAATCCGGAGATTTTGATGCCGTGAAGCTCTTATATGAGGATGTCCCGGACACCCTCTCCCAGCTGATCCGGATAGCATTCATCCCGAAGGATGGTACGCAGTTTTATGTTTCCGACTTCAGCGCCATCGAAGCAAGAGTCATCGCGTGGTATGCCGGTGAGACGTGGCGTCAAAAAGTCTTTGAAACCGGAGGTGACATCTACTGCGCCAGCGCCAGTCAGATGTTCCATGTTCCGGTCGAGAAGCATGGCATTAACGGCCACTTGCGTCAAAAAGGCAAAATCGCGGAACTTGCGCTCGGCTACGGCGGCTCGGTCGGTGCCTTAAAGGCAATGGGCGCTATTGAGATGGGACTTTCCGAAGATGAGCTTCCTCCGCTGGTGGATGCATGGCGGCAGACAAATCCCAATATCGTGAAATTCTGGTGGGATGTCGACCGAGCTGTTATGGAGGCCGTGAAATATAAACACGCAACCAGCAGCTACGGACTTACCTTCTCCTGTCGCTCCGGGATGCTCTTTATTACACTGCCCTCCGGACGGAACCTCGCCTATGTAAAGCCAAAGGTCGGTACGAATAAATTCGGAGGCGAGTGTATCACCTATGAGGGCATAGGCAGTACGAAAAAATGGGAACGGCTCGATTCATACGGGCCGAAATTCGTGGAAAATATCGTGCAGGCAACCTCCCGCGACATTCTCTGCTATGCCATGAAGACGCTGCGCTGCTGCTCCATCGTCATGCATATCCACGACGAGCTGGTTATCGAAGCGGATCCTCGCATGTCTCTTGACGTTCTCTGTGAACAGATGGGCAGGACTCCTCCGTGGGCAAAAGGCCTGAAGCTCCGCGCCGACGGTTACACCACGCCCTTTTACAAAAAAGATTAAAAATCGTCCGCTCAAATCAGGCGTTCATCTCCAGTGGAAATTGGAGGTGGACGCCTTTAAGTCTGCCCGGAAAGGAGGACTTTTGAGTGAGCAACGATTATCGCAACAGCGAAGGCTATCCTGACCCAACTGCAGGTGAAGCACTCTCCCGGATTGCTGCAAATGAAAAGCAGTCCCTTCGTGCTTTCCGGCCTATCGTCTACATCTGCTCTCCGTTTTCCGGAGATGTGGAGACAAACGTGGCCAATGCCAGACGCTACAGCCGCTTTGCCGTGGACAAGGGATATATCCCTATCGCACCGCATCTGCTATTTCCGCAGTTCCTTGATGATGACAATCCGCAAGAACGTGAGCTTGGTCTTTTCTTCGGGAATGCCCTCATGAGCAAGTGTGCTGAGGTCTGGGTATTCGGTAGCCGCATCTCATCCGGTATGGAAGCAGAAATCAAACGCGCCAAGTGGAAGGGCTATCACTTGCGCTATTTCACAGAAGAATGTCAGGAGGTTTAACGCTATGTATGAAATTAAAGAAAATCGCAGAGAGCTTTTCGATGGCACGGAGATCACTACCTACACCCGTGATGTGGTAAGTGCCAATATCCTGCAGGTCGAAGTTGGGACGACCGGCTACAAAGGTGGCGACACCGGCCACGGCGGACGCACTTATTTCCGCATTTCCGATGAAGCCAGCACAGATATCCATGTCAGGCCTTTTATGGACAGATTCGGCTGCAACGGTTTTGAAGTTACCCTTGGCGGCGACTGCGAACTGGAAACCATGATCCGCGCCTTGAAATTTATCACGAAGGTGCTGGAGGAAGAATCGGAGGAGGTGTACGACTGATGTTTACCCTGTATAGCGCCGATTTTATCGGCAATCCCGGAAACTGCTCCTATCCGCATAAGACCGTTGTCATGGACGCGGACAGCATGAGAGACGCAGTCGGTCACGACTATGTGTGTGCGGAGTACAAAAATCACTACCGCAACAGCGACAATTTCCTCTCCGCTGACTGTCTTCCCGTGGACTGTGATAACGACCATTCAGAAGATCCGAAAGACTGGATCACACCGGCAGACGTGCTGGAGGCATTTCCGGGAGTAAGCCTCGCCATCCATTACAGCCGCTTTAATCAGCGCGAGAAAAACGGCAGACCGGCAAGGCCAAAGTTCCATGTGCTCTTTCCCATCGACCGAGTGACGGATGCCGCCCTCTATAGCGATATGAAGAAGCTGGTCAATTCCATATTTCCGTATTTTGATACGAAGGCTCTGGATGCTGCTCGCTTCTTCTTCGGAACACAGGAGCCGAATGTGGAGCTCTATCCCGGTCGCATGAACCTCACGGAATTTTTGAATGACGACGAGTTCGATGCAGACCTGCCCGGCGGGCATGAAAAAGATGTCGTGATCCCTGAAGGAAGCCGTAACGCTACCATGTCCCGCTTTGCCGGTATTGTCATTAAGAAATACGGCGATACGGAAAAAGCCTACCAAAGTTTTCTGGAAAAGGCCGCGATCTGCGTGCCGCCTCTGGATAACAGTGAGCTTAATACAATCTGGCACAGTGCCCAGCGCTTTTATTCCAAGATCAGCCGTGAGGAGGGTTATGTCCCTCCGGAAGTTTACAACGATGAGAACAGCTATAAGCCGGAGGACTTTTCCGACGTCGGGCAGGCCGAGGTGCTCTCGAAGTATTTCGCAAACGAGCTGCGCTATTCACCGGCCACCCACTTTATCCGATACAGCGACCATTACTGGCAGGAAACGGAACCCGGCGCTCAGGCTGTCGCCCACGAACTGACTCGCAGGCAGCTCGCAGAAGCCAATCGAAATATGATGGAGGCTCTGCAGAAGCTCAAAAACTGTGGTGCGCAGGAAATCCTTGATAACACATCCAAAGCCAAAGCTGAACAGCTGATGAGCGACGAGCAGATGGAGGCCTATCAGGAGTTCCTTGCCGCCAAGGCCTACCAGAGCTTTGCCGTTCGCAGACGCGACTCCAAGAACATTACATCTACCCTCAAAGAGGCGCGCCCGATGTTGGAAATCTCGCCGAGAGACTTGGACGCAGACTGCTTCCTGCTCTGCACACCGGAGGCGACCTACGACCTTCGCAAAGGTATGGCCGATGCCCGCGAACATTCTGCAGATGACTTTATTACGAAAATCACGTCCGTGTCACCCGGCAGTAAAGGAGCGCAGCTCTGGCAGGATAATCTCAATCTGATTTTTCAGAAGGATCAGCAGCTTATCGACTATGTACAGATGATCTGCGGCCTTGCTGCTATCGGGAAAGTTTTTGTGGAGGGGCTCATCATCGCATACGGCGATGGACGCAACGGCAAATCCACCTTCTGGAATGCGATCTCCCGCGTGCTGGGACTCTACAGCGGAAATATATCCGCAGATACCTTGACCGTCGGCTGCCGCAGAAACATCAAGCCGGAAATGGCTGAGGTCAAAGGTAAACGCCTACTGATCGCTGCGGAAATGCAGGAAGGCGCAAGGCTCAACGACTCCACCGTCAAGCAGCTCTGCTCTACGGACGATGTGTTTGCGGAGAAAAAGTATAAAGACCCGTTTTCCTTCAAGCCCTGCCATACGCTGGTGCTGTATACGAACCACCTGCCTCGCGTCTCCGCTTCCGATGACGGTATCTGGCGCAGGCTTATCGTGATCCCGTTCAACGCCAAGATCGAGGGCAAGGCCGACATCAAAAATTACGGTGAGTACCTATATGAAAATGCCGGTGAAAGCATTCTGGCATGGATCATCGAAGGTGCTAAAAAGGTCATCGCGCTGGACTACCAGATTCCGGTGCCAGACTGCGTAACAAAGGCCATCGATGAATATCGCAGCCAGAACGACTGGTTCGGACATTTTCTGGACGAGAAGTGTGATGTGGATGAGTCCTTTAAGGAAAGCTCATCGGCACTTTATCAGGCATACCGCAACTACTCGCTGGACTGCAATGAGTATGTGCGCAGCACGGCAGATTTTTACTTTGCGCTGGAGAAAGCCGGATTCGAGCGGCTGACGCTGAATCGGAAGCGCTATTTCAAGGGTTTAAAGATTCATGAGGACAGCGGTGCAGAGGAAGATTTTCTGCAGTAATCCGGGACTATGACAAGGTGTATCAAGGTCTTATATAAAAACTCTCTTAGCCCTTAAAAAATAGCTCTAAGAAAAAGTTTGGTAAATACCATTGATACACCTTGCACATCCCCTGAAATTAACGCCTGACGGAGGTTTGCAATGATAGAAAAACAGATAGAAAACAAGTTAACTATGGCGGTGAAAAAGAACGGCGGCATTGCACTTAAGCTGGTGTGTCCCTCTTTCGCAGGAATGCCCGACCGCCTGATCTTACTCCCTGACGGCCATATCGGTTTCGCAGAGCTGAAGGCACCCGGCAAAAAGCCACGCCCTCTCCAGCTCTCGCGCCACAGGCTGCTGCGGGAGCTTGGCTACCGGGTATATGTCATTGACGATCCGAAGCAGATTGGAGGGATGATCGATGAACTTCAATCCACATGATTATCAGGACTATGCCATCCGCTATATTGAAAAGCACCCTGTGGCCGCAGTCCTTTTAGATATGGGACTTGGCAAGACGATCATCAGCCTGACAGCAGTATATAACCTGTTGTTTGACAGCTTCGAAGTGCATCGTGTTTTAGTGGTGGCTCCCTTAAGAGTCGCCCGCGATACATGGCCAGCGGAAATCCAGAAATGGGAGCACCTAAGAGGTCTGACCTATGCGGTCGCAGTCGGAACACCGAAGGAGCGAAAAGCCGCCCTCATGCATGGAGCAGATATCACGATCATCAACCGCGAAAACCTGCAGTGGCTGATTGATGAGTCCGGCTTTCCCTTTGACTTCGATATGGTGATTATCGATGAGCTGTCGTCCTTCAAAAATCATAAATCCAAGCGCTTCAAGTCGCTGATGAAGGTACGGCCACGGATTCATCGGATTATCGGCCTGACTGGTACTCCTTCCTCCAACGGTCTCATGGATCTGTGGGCAGAGTTTAAAGTGCTGGATATGGGCGAGCACCTCGGACGCTTTATCACGCAGTACCGGACAAATTACTTCATGCCGGACAAGCGAAACGGCGAGATCATCTATTCCTACAAGCCGCTGCCCTATGCGGAAGATGCCATCTATCAGAGGATCTCAGATATCACGATTTCCATGAAGTCCACCGACCATTTGAAGATGCCGGAACTGGTTTCAACAGAATATGAAGTGCAGCTTTCCGACTCTGAGCGCAGCCGTTATGAGGATTTGAAACAGGAGCTCATATTGCAGCTCCCCGATGGTGAAGTGACTGCTGCCAATGCCGCATCGCTTACGGGCAAGCTCTCACAGCTCGCAAACGGTGCCATATATGCCGATACCGGTGAGGTCATCGAGTTCCACGATAGGAAGCTGGACGCTTTGGAGGATATTATCGAGGCCGCCAATGAAAAACCGCTTCTTGTGGCCTACTGGTTCCGGCATGACCTAAGCCGCATCAAGAACCGCTTCAATGTCCGGGAGATCAAGACCAGCCGCGATATTGCTGACTGGAATGCGGGAAAGATTCCTGTAGCAGTCATCCATCCGGCCTCTGCCGGTCACGGTTTGAACCTTCAGGCCGGAGGCTCCACCCTTGTGTGGTTCGGCCTTACATGGTCTCTGGAATTATATCAGCAGACCAACGCCCGTCTCTGGCGGCAAGGTCAAGAATCCGGCACTGTCGTGATCCAACACATTATTGCCAAGGGCACCATCGACGAAAGGATCGTAAAGGTGCTATCCAAGAAAGAAATGACGCAGACCGCACTGATTGACGCGGTCAAGGCTGACCTTGAGGTGGTGTGATGGCCGATCCTTATGAAAATCTCGCCAACGCCATCGTGCTGCAGGCAGTAAAGGATTACCGGGACGCCCTGAAGCGCCTAAAAAAGAAGCCCGGTAATCAAGCTGCCATGTCGGACGCAATGGAATGTGAACGGTTCTTCCGCTCCGGCTGGTACAAGACCTTAACGAGTGTAGACGGCGAGTATCTCATACAAAAACTACGAGAGGAGGCGAAGCCCTTATGACAGTAAAAGAATATCTCCATCAGGCCTACCGCCTTGATCAGAGAATCAAGTCCGACACGATAGAAGCACAAAACCTGCGTGAGATGGCAGGCAGCGTGTCGGCTATCCAATATGATAAAGACCGCGTACAGACATCACGAAATACGGAAGCTCCCTTTGTCCGGACGCTTGAGAAACTGTGGACACTGGAAAAGAAAATCGCCGGTGAGCTGGAAATGCTATCAGACCTCAAGAAACAGATACGGGAGGTCATTGAGGCAGTTCCTGATACCGACGAGCGCATGGTACTCAAGTACCGGTACATCCATAACTATACATGGGAGCAAATCGGGATGGAGCTCTGTGCAGATGCCCGTACCATTCGCCGCTGGCATGGCAAGGCACTCCTTCATGTGACGCTTCCGGATGATCCGATTATCATTTGAAATGCGCCCGAAATGTCCTGCTTTGTCCTAAGATGTCCACCCGTCCTTTATGATAGTATATAATCAGCAAAACAGAATAAAGAACAGCTGCACACGCAGCACACGAGCCTTGCGGGAACACCCTGCAGGGCTTTCTTTATGCCCTGAAAGGAGGCACGGCTTATGCCAAGAAAACCACAACGACCGTGCCGCTATCCCGGATGTCCACACCTTACGGACGGCGTTTATTGTGAAGAGCACGCAAAGATCATGGATCAACACTACGAGAAGTTCCAGCGTGGCTACTCTACCGGCAAACGCTACGGCAGAGCATGGAAACGAATCCGTGACCGCTACGTTCACAAGCACCCGCTTTGTGAGCAGTGCTTAAAGGAAGGACGCTACGTCGCGGTCGAGGAAGTCCACCACATCGTGCCGCTTGCTGACGGAGGATCGAATGACGAGTCCAACCTTATGAGTCTTTGTCGTTCGTGTCACGAGAAGATTCACCGCGAGCGCGGCGACCGGTAGGGCGGTCAAAATCTCTACGACCCTTTTCCCCGGAAAACGGCGCGGGGTCTTTTATGCAAAAATTGCAATTCAAACAGGGTATTAAACCCTGCACCACAGAAATGGAAGTGATCGACATGGCGAAAGACGGAACCTATCGCGGCGGGCGGCGTGTCAAAGCTGGCTCCAAGCCGGACGCCCTCGCCGACAAAATTATGAAAGGCGCACCTGCAAAGCGTATGGAGCTGCCGGACTTCACTGACGACATGACCGACTTCGATGTTGACGACATCGGTGACGGCGTGGAGCTGGAAGGCATGGATATGCCAAGCCCGGATGATTACCTCTCTGCTCTTCAGAAGGACGGTAAGCCCCTCGGCGCAGATGAAATCTATAAGGAAACATGGCTGTGGCTCAAGGAGCGCGGCTGCGAGAGGCTGGTAAACAAGCGCCTGCTCGAAAGCTACTCTGAGGCCTTTGCCCGGTATATCCAGTGCTCCGAAGCTGTCAGCAAATACGGCATGCTCGGAAAGCACCCGACCACCGGCGCTGCAATTGCGAGTCCATTCACACAGCTTTTGATGAATTTTCAGAAGCAGGCCAACCTGCTCTGGTATGAGATTTACGACATTGTGAAGCAGAACTGCACCGAGCCCTTTGAGGGAAGCCCGCAGGACAGCGTGATGGAGCAGCTGCTTCGAAGCAGGAGGAATATGTAAATGAACACACAGAAATTAGAACAGGTACCTATTGATAAACTGGTGCCCTATGCCCGGAATGCCCGGACGCATAGTAAAGAACAGATTGCACAGCTCCGGGCTTCTCTCAGGGAGTTCGGCTTTGTGAGTCCTGCGGTCATTGACGCGGACTACAACATCCTCGTCGGCCACGGTCGCATTACGGCTGCCCGCAAGGAAGGATATGAAACCGTGCCCTGCGTCTTTGCCGAGAACCTGACGGAAGCACAAAAGCGTGCGTATATTCTTGCAGACAATCAGCTGGCGCTTAACGCAGGCTGGGATGAGGAAATGCTGTCGGTCGAATTATCTGACCTGCAGGATCAGTCCTTTGACCTATCTCTCCTCGGCTTTGATGCCGGTGATCTGGATAAACTGCTCGGCACCGGAAGCGAAAAGGACATCGCCGATGATGATTTTGACCTCACCGCTGCCCTTGAGAAAGCTTCCTTCGTAGAGCCCGGCGACATCTGGACGGTCGGCAGACATAGAGTCATGTGTGGCGATGCCACCTCGCCGGAAGATGTGGAAAAGCTCATGGACGGCAAGAATGCAAACCTTGTTCTGACCGATCCGCCCTACGGCGTATCCTTCAAAGCCTCGGATGGTCTTACGATCCAGAACGACTCTCTCAAAGGCGAGGAATTTTACAAGTTCCTGCTGGCAGCGTTTAAGAACATGGCTGACCACCTCGAAAAAGGCGGAGCCGCTTACTGCTTCCACGCGGATACTGAAGGGCTCACTTTCCGAAAGGCATTCATTGACGCAGGTTTCCATCTCGCCGGTGTGTGTATCTGGGTAAAGAACAGCCTCGTGCTCGGTCGATCCGATTATCAATGGCAGCATGAACCTGTGCTCTACGGTTTTTTGCAAAACGGCAAGCACCCGTGGTATTCCGACCGCAAGCAGACCACCATCTGGAACTACGATAAACCAAAGCGCAATAAGGATCACCCGACCAGCAAGCCGCTGGATCTTCTGGGCTATCCCATCCAGAACTCCTCTCAGGAGAATTCTGTAGTTATTGATACTTTCGGCGGCTCCGGTTCCACACTGATGGCCTGCGAGCAGTTGAACCGCGTCTGCTACATGATGGAGCTCGATCCGAAATACGCCTCTGTCATCCTTCGTCGCTACGTAGAGGATACCGGCGATGAGGAGAATGTGTATGTAATAAGGAACGGAGAAAAGCTCTTCTATTCCGCTCTGGCAAAGGAAGTCGAGACCTCTCCGACAGCGGGTGTATAATACACAATTTCTGCCCGGATTTTTCGGCGATTTTCTACCTGAGAAAATGTCGGAAATCGCTTGATAAATAAGGCTTTCAGAGTGATGTATATACATGCCGAAAGGCACAGTTAAAAACCTTAATTAACAAAGGAGGAACACACTCATGAAAGCAAATTACAACGTAACCGGAAACGACAGAAAAGCATTGGTCGCGGCCATTGAAAAACTCACCGGCGACAAGGCAGTCTACATGCGTATGCCGACTTGTGCTTACGAGATCGGCGACGTCACGGTCGACAAAGAAGGCGGCGTAACCTGCGAGGACGCTGACAAGCTGGAACGCATCATCCACAGCCTGATCTCGGATGGCTTCACACCGGAAGATACCGAGGTGGTTGAAAGCGCCGACGAAGCCACCGGCCTTACGGTCAGCCTCCCGCTCGACAAGGTGGCGGTCGGAAATCTCACCAACCTACTCACAGCCAAGGAAAGCCTCATCAAGAAGGCACTCGGCATTGACGACCTTTGCATTGAGGTCTCAGAAGATACGGTCAGCTTCCCTTGGTTCCCTGAGTTGCCGGAGCCGGACGAGGTCAAGGCCTACACCCACTTCATTGCCGCCCTTGGCAAGATGAGCCGGGATTTGAAGCGTATCAGTGCCACCGAAAAGGAAGTCGACAACGAGAAGTACGCATTCCGCTGCTTCCTCCTGCGGCTTGGCTTCATCGGAAACGAATATAAGGCAGAGCGCAAGATTCTCCTTAAGAACCTCTCCGGCAACTCCAGCTGGAAGAACGGCGCACCGGAAAAGGAGGTGGCAGCATGCGAATGATCACGAAAGAGCAGCTTGAAGCGCTCCGCTCCCGCTACCCGGCAGGCACCCGCGTGGAGCTTCTCCAGATGGACGATGTACAGGCACCGCCCATCGGCACCAAGGGAACCGTTACGGGAGTCGACGATACCGGGAGCCTTATGGTGAACTGGGACAACGGCTCCGGCCTGAATGTCATCTACGGCATTGACCGTGTGCGAAAGGTGGTGGACTGATATGGACGAAAAGGTAAAGGAGCAGATCCTCGCCATACGGGATACCGGCCTTACAAATATGTTCGATGTGAACACGGTGCAGCGGCTGGCCTATGAACGGGACTTCTACGAGCTGGTTTTATACCTTGAGGATCACCGGTCTGAATACGTGAAATTCATCATGTCCGGCGAGGCATAAACTACACAATTTAGGCCTCAAATGTTCCCGCAGGATTGTCACATATATTTCGATGAATAGCTTGCTATTACAGGCGTTCAGAGTGATATATGTACATACCAAAAGGGAAAACAACCACAAGGAGGAACCACCATGAAGTACACAATCGAAGCCATAGAAAACGCGAAGCCCGGAATGTGCTGGGAAGAAATCGGATGCCAGTGGACACTGGGACAGGCCTACCTTTACAGTAAGGAAGCTGGAAACGACCTGCCGAACTTCGCCGAAGTCATCTGGGATTACGACATCGAAGCGATCCTTGCAGATTGCCGGAAGCTCGGAGTGAAGGAATTCACCATCAGCTCCACCTTCTCAAGCCTTATCGAGACCATTGCAAAGTTTGAGGAGCTCAGCTGCACACTGGACGGAATTGTAAAGGTCAAGGAGCGCTACACCCACTTCGGAAGCGACGAGCACGCCCTCATCCCGGCTTTCAAGATGACGGTAAAGGAGGCGTAAGGAAAATGTGGAGCGAAGGAGTTATCGGCATCCCGGATGCCAAGGACAAGGAAAAATACACCAAGTGTCACTACTGGGTAAAACACTACGACGAGCCAAGCGAGACCTACGGCATTAACGGAGGCAGGATCAGCAAGCTCATGATCAAGATTGACGGCGAGACCGTTTGCAACTACGACAGAGGCTGGGACATTCATCCCACCTGCAAGGAAGCAGAGATGGCGCTTTGCATCCTGCTGGATAACCACAACTAAACATAAAACCCTGAATATGAATATTCCGGGAGACTGAGCCAGAAGGCTCTTTCTCTCGTACTGATACCGGATCGCTTAAGCGGTCTTTTATTTTACCCTGAAAGGAGGCGGCCACCGTGCCAATGCGAAAACTGAAAAACTATAAGCCGACCCGCTTCATGGCAGAGACTTCTCACTACAGCAAGCAGATGGCGGACTTCGCTGTGATGTTCATCGAGCAGCTCACCCACGCCAAGGGCACATGGGCAGGAAAACCCTTCGAGCTCATCGACTGGCAGGAACGAATCATCCGCGACCTGTTCGGTGTCCTGAAGCCGAACGGTTACCGTCAGTTCAATACGGCCTACATCGAAATTCCAAAGAAGATGGGAAAGTCAGAGCTGGCTGCCGCTGTCGCCCTGCTCCTTTGCTGCGGTGACGGTGAGGAACGCGCCGAAGTCTACGGCTGCGCTGCCGATAGACAGCAGGCCACCATCGTTTTTGATGTTGCTGCGGATATGGTAAGGATGTGCCCGGCGCTTAATCGGCGCGTCAAAATACTGGCCTCCCAGAAACGGATCATCTATGAGCCTACCAACAGCTTCTATCAGGTGCTCTCCGCTGAGGCCTACAGTAAGCACGGCTTTAATATCCACGGCGTGGTATTTGATGAGCTGCACACCCAGCCAAACCGGAAACTCTTTGATGTAATGACAAAGGGCTCCGGTGATGCCAGAATGCAGCCGCTGTATTTCCTGATTACCACTGCAGGGAATGACACAAACACCATCTGCTATGAAGTCCACCAGAAAGCGCAGGACATCCTCGACGGCAGGAAGGTCGATCCAACCTTTTATCCGGTCATTTACGGCGCGGAACCTGATGAGGACTGGACTGATCCGGAGGTGTGGAAAAAGGCAAATCCCTCTCTCGGTATCACGGTCGGCATTGACAAGGTAGAAGCGGCCTGCGAATCGGCAAAGCAAAACCCCGGTGAAGAGAATTCCTTCAGGCAGCTGCGCCTTAATCAATGGGTAAAGCAGGCTGTACGCTGGATGCCAATGGATAAATGGGACGCCTGCGCCTTTCTGGTCAATGAGGATGACCTCGAAGGACGTGTCTGCTATGGCGGTCTTGACCTGTCCTCCACTACGGATATTACATCTTTTGTGCTGGTATTCCCGCCACGGGATGAAGACGACAAGTATGTAATCCTCCCGTACTTCTGGGTGCCAGAGGATACGCTGGATCTTCGCGTGAGACGCGATCATGTGCCCTACGATACTTGGGAGAAGGAAGGCGTGCTGCAGACTACCGAAGGCAACGTCATCCATTATGGTTATATCGAGAAATTCATCGAACGCCTCGGCGAGCGCTTCAATATTCGCGAGATAGCTTTCGATCGCTGGGGAGCAGTCCAGATGGTTCAGAACTTGGAGAACATGGGCTTTACTGTCGTGCCCTTCGGACAGGGCTTTAAGGATATGAGCCCGCCCACAAAGGAGCTCATGAAGCTGACATTTGAGCAAAAGCTCGCCCACGGCGGTCATCCTGTTCTCCGCTGGAATATGGATAACATCTTCATCCGTACTGACCCAGCCGGAAATATCAAGGCTGACAAGGAAAAATCTACAGAGAAGATCGACGGAGCCATCGCCACCATCATGGCGCTTGACCGTGCGATCCGCTGCGGCAATGACAACGGTGCTTCTGTCTATGACGACAGAGGCATTTTATTTATCTGAAAGGCAGGTGATCAATATGAGCATATTTTCAGGACTGTTTCGTTCAAGAGATAAGCCTACCAATTCAACAACCGGAAGCTCCTACCGCTTCTTCTTCGGCGGGACTACCTCCGGCAAGGCGGTAACGGAACGCTCCGCCATGCAGATGACGGCGGTCTACTCCTGCGTGAGGATTCTGTCCGAGGCAATTGCAGGCCTGCCGATACACCTCTATCGATACGGCGAAGGCGGCAGCAAGGAAAAAGCGATAAATCATCCGCTATACTTCCTGCTTCACGATGAGCCAAATCCGGAAATGACATCCTTTGTATTCCGGGAAACATTGATGACGCACCTACTCCTGTGGGGAAACGCCTACGCGCAGATCATTCGGAACGGCAAAGGTGAAGTGGTCGCGCTCTATCCTTTGATGCCAAATCGTATGACGGTCAACCGTGATGAAAACGGAGAGCTTTATTACGAATACCAAACATCGCAGGACGAAGCGCACACGATGAACGGCAGTCGTGTAAGGCTCCAGCCGTCCGACGTACTGCATGTTCCCGGCCTTGGCTTTGACGGTCTTGTGGGCTACAGCCCGATTGCAATGGCTAAGAATGCCATCGGCATGGCAATAGCCTGCGAAGAATACGGAGCTAAGTTTTTTGCAAACGGTGCGACTCCCGGCGGCATCTTGGAGCATCCCGGTGTGGTTAAAGATCCGGAGCGTGTTAGAGAAAGCTGGAACTCTGCCTTCGGCGGCAGCTCTAATGCTAACAAGGTAGCTGTGCTGGAGGAAGGTATGAAATATACGCCTATCTCCATCTCACCGGAACAGGCGCAGTTTTTGGAGACAAGGAAATTCCAGATCAATGAGATCGCACGTATCTTCCGTATCCCGCCTCACATGATCGGCGACCTTGAGAAATCGAGCTTCTCAAATATCGAGCAACAGTCGCTGGAATTCGTAAAATACACGCTCGACCCGTGGGTATGCCGCTGGGAACAGTCCATGCAGAGAGCCCTGCTCTCTCTGGATGAAAAGAAGGAATACTTCTTTAAGTTCAATGTGGACGGGCTTCTCAGAGGCGACTACCAGAGCCGCATGAACGGTTATGCGGTCGGACGTCAGAATGGCTGGATGTCCGCTAACGATATCAGGGAGCTTGAAAACCTCGACCGTATTCCGGAGGAGGAAGGCGGCGACCTGTACCTGATCAATGGCAATATGACCAAGCTCAAGGACGCAGGCATTTTTGCGGTCTCGGCACAGACGCAGGAGGAAGCTGATGAAACGAAGGAAACACAAACCGAACCGGAACCCGAAGACGGGCGCACCCGGTTCAGTAAGAAGGAGGCACTATGACCAGAAAGTTTTGGAACTGGGTGCGAAACGAGGAGCCGGACAGTTTTGGCTCCGACCGAACACTCTACCTCGACGGGGAAATTTCCGATGAGACATGGTTCGGCGACGAAGTAACACCCAAGCTATTTAGTGATGAACTGCATGCAGGCGATGGAAACATCACCCTCTGGATCAACTCTCCGGGCGGTGATGTTTTTGCTGCTGCGCAGATCTACAACATGCTGATGGATTACCCGCATGATGTGACGGTCAAGATTGACGCTCTTGCTGCTTCGGCGGCATCTGTTATTGCTATGGCCGGAACAAAGGTCTGCATGAGCCCCGTGGCCATGATGATGGTACACAACCCTGCGACCATCGCCATCGGTGATACCGAGGAAATGCAGAAAGCCATCGACATGTTAAACGAAGTCAAGGAATCCATTATGAATGCCTACGAAATCAAGTCCGGGCTTTCCCGCCACAAGATTTCACAGCTCATGGATACTGAGACATGGATGAACGCCAAGGAGGCCGTGAAGCTCGGCTTTGCTGACGAGATTCTGTTCAGGGATGGTGAGAAATCTGTCCCGGAGGATACGGCTGACGCGGAGATGCTTTTCTCCCGCAAGGCTGTCACTGATTCGCTGCTTTCCCGACTGATTCCTAAGAAGAAGCCGGAAGCAAATAAACACATGGTACCAGTAACCGATCTTGAGAAGCGCCTTTCGCTTCTCGCACATTAAAGGAGGATTTTTACTATGACTCAGATTATGGAACTCATGGACAAGAGAGCGAAGGCATGGGAGGCCGCTAAGGCGTTTCTTAATAGCCACTCTCAGAACGGCGGCATGGTTTCTGCGGAGGATGCCGCAACCTACGACAAGATGGAAAAGGAAGTCACCGACCTCACCAAGGATATCGAGCGCCTGCAGCGTCAGGAGCAGATCGACAAGATGATGAGTGCACCGACTTCTACTCCGCTCACCGGAAAGCCCGGTGTAAAGGATGAACCGGAGGATAAGCCCGGCAGAGCTTCTGCAGCCTACAAGAAGGCCTTCTGGGACAACATCCGTCATCCCGGCAATCCTGCAATCCGCGATGTACTTGAGGAAGGAACCGATGCAAACGGCGGATACCTTGTTCCGATTGAATTCGAGCACACCCTTGTTCAGGCGCTTAATGAAAACAACATCATGCGTACTATCGGCTGCAAGGTCATTACCACACAGAACGAACGCAAGATCCCTGTGGCAAATGGCCACACGCAGGCGGCGTGGACTGCCGAGAACGGTGCCTACACCGAGAGCAATCCGACCTTCGCTCAGACCAGCATTGACGCTTTCAAGCTGACTGACCTCATTAAGGTGTCCGACGAGCTGCTTTCCGACAGCTTCTTTGATATCGAGGGCTACATCTCTGAGGAATTCGGTCGCGCCTTCGGTGAAGCTGAAGAGGATGCCTTCATCAACGGTGCTGTGCAGACCGGCCAGACGGCTATCGACAGACCTACTGGCCTGTTCATCCCTTCTGCCGCTGGTGGTGCTCCTTCCGGCGTTACCGCAGCTTCCGCTACGGCAATTACCGCCGATGAGCTGATCAGCCTTGTGTACTCTCTCAAGGCTCCTTATCGCAGCAAGGCGAAGTTCCTCATGAACGATGCCACTGTCGCAGCTATCAGAAAGCTCAAGGATCTGAACGGCGTCTATGTATGGCAGCCTGCACTTACTGCCGGAGAGCCCGACAGACTGCTTGGCTATCCGCTCTACACCTCTCCGAAGGTACCTACAATGGCCGCAGGCGCAAGAGCCATCGCATTCGGCGACTTCTCCTGCTACTGGATCGCTGATAGAGCCGGTCGCACGATCAAGCGTCTCAACGAGCTTTACGCTACCAACGGTCAGGTCGGCTTTACCTGCACGGAGCGTGTTGACGGCAAGCTGATCCTTTCCGAAGGCATCAAGATTCTCGACATGAAGGCAACTTCCGGTTCTTAAGACAGGGAGGTGAACGACCGTGGCTTTGATTTCAACTGAAGATGCGAAGGCCTATCTGCGCGTAGATTCGTCGGATGAGGATGCCACGGTCGGTATCCTCTTGGCCTCCGCAATTCGCTTATGTATTGATATTGCAAGACTTACGGATGATCAGTGGGAAGTGATCGACTCCGATGCCGCTTCTTCTGATGAATATACCGAGGCGGAGCTGTCTGCAATCCGTGAAACCATGAAGGTCGCTATCCTCTATACCTGTGCCTATCTCTTTGAGCACAGGGAGGAAGCCGACCACCATGCTCTTACCATGACACTGCGCTCTCTTCTTTTTGCAATACGGGAAGGAGCGTTTTCATGAATATAGCAGCTATGAGGGTGCGAGTCACCTTCCAGAAAAATACGGTCATCGTCGACAAATACGGAAACCACAAAACCGGCTGGGCGGATTATTTTTCCTGCTGGGCGACTGTCGGCACGAGCTCCGGTTCCGAATCTTCCGGTGTAGTCATCAATCCGGAGGAATCGCTGGACTTCACCTGCCGCTACTGCTCTGAGCTTGCGGATGTGGAATCGACAAAATACCGGATCATCGCGGAAGGCCGCACCTACAACATCACCTATGTGAATCCGATGGGCTATAAGCATAACAGCCTGAAATTCAACTGCAAGCTGGAGAAGAACGCATGAGTAGAAATGTATCAATAAGCGAGATGGGCGACGCCATTATGGAGGAACTCGAAAAATATTCAAAGCTCGCTACAGATGACCTGAAGGCTGCCGTGAAAGAGACTGCCGCTTCCGTCCGCAAGGATATTCAGACTGGCGCTCCGGTCGATACCGGCAAATACAAGAAAAGCTGGTCGGTCAAGAATATGCATGAGGATTCACAGAGCATTGGCCTCGTGGTGCATTCGAGAAACCGCTATCAGCTGGCACACCTTCTGGAGCACGGGCATGTGAAACGTGGCGGTGGACGTGTTCCGGCGCAGCCTCATATCGCCTCAGCCGAGGAGCGCGGAAACGAAAAGCTCGTCAATACAATCAAGCAGAAACTGGGAGGTGGATCATGACATACGACGATGTAATCACCATGTTAGAGGAAGCCGGTCTGCCGCTTGCCTACGACCACTTTGCCGAAGGCGAGTCACCAGACCCACCCTTCCTCGTTTTTCTATATCCGGGCTCTGACAATATGTTCGCGGATGACACGGTGTTCAAGAAAATTGATGAACTGAACATCGAATTATACACGGACGTAAAAGACTCGGAAACAGAAACCCAGATCGAGAACATCTTAATCGCCCACGACCTGCCTTATGAGAAATCTGAGGTATGGATCGAGTCGGAGAAGCTGTACGAGGTCTTATATCAAACACAGATTATAGGAGGTTAAAAACTATGTCTAACACGAGTAACAAGGTCAAGTTCGGCCTTAAAAACTGCCACTACGCAATTGCTACGCTTGCCGCTGACGGTACTGTTACCTTTGGCACGCCTGTAGCAATGCCCGGTGCCGTATCCCTTTCGCTGGATGCTGAGGGAGATAATGATCCGTTTTATGCGGACGACTCCGTATATTACATGGTTTCAAACAACAACGGTTATTCCGGCGACTTTGAGCTGGCGCTGATTCCGGAGAGCTTTCTCACGGACGTCATGCACGAGACCGAAGATGCCAACGGTGTCATTGTGGAGAACAAGGACGTGGAGCCGGAGCATTTTGCTCTGCTTTTCGAGTTCTCCGGCGATCAGAGAAAGATCCGTCACTGCATGTATTACTGCAGCGCGACCCGCCCTTCCGTCACCGGCAGCACCAAGGAGGACTCTACTGAGGTGCAGACAGAGACGCTCTCCATTACGGCTTCTCCGCTCCCTTCCGGCATTGTGAAGGTCAAAACCGGCACGAACACTACAAGCACTGTTTACGACGCATGGTACAACGCTGTATATGAGCCGAGTGCTTCGGTAAGCAACGGTGACGACGGTGAGTAAGGAGGCGCAATATGGCTGTAACAAAAACAATCGAGGTTGACGGCAAGGAGGTACAATTCCGCGCCTCTGCCGCCATTCCTCGCCTATACAGAAACAAGTTCCACAGGGACATATACAAGGATTTAAACGAGCTACAGAAAGGCATCGAAGAAAACGATGCAGAAAGCTCCAATCTGGACACTTTCAGTCTGGAACTTTTTGAGAACATCGCATGGCTGATGGCAAAGCATCAGAATCCTGATGTCCCGGATACTCCGGAGGACTGGCTCGACCAGTTCAACACTTTCTCCATCTATGAAATCCTGCCGCAGATCATCGAGCTGTGGGGACTGAATGTGGAACAGCAGGTGGAGTCTAAAAAAAACATCATCCGACAGAGCGGGAAATGACAACCCCGCTCTTTTTACTCCGGTGCGTGCAGATCGGGCTTTCCATCTCGGAGCTTGACCTGCTCACCATCGGGACTGTCAATGACATGTACGCAGAAATGAGCAACGACGATTACAACTATCCTGCGCTCGCGACACAGGAGCAGATGGATCGATTTTAACAGGAAGGAGGTCATCGCATGGCTGACAGAATAAAAGGCATAACCGTGGAAATCGGCGGCGATACGACCGGCCTTTCCAAAGCCCTATCCGGTGTAAACAAGGAAATCAAATCAACACAGTCGCAGCTGAAGGATGTCAACAAGCTCCTGAAGCTCGACCCGACAAATACCACGCTGCTCGAACAGAAACAGAAGCTCCTACAACAGGCAGTCTCCGAAACGAAGGAAAAGCTCACACAGCTGAAGTCCGTGCAAGACCAGATGGATGCTGGACTAAAAAACGGTACCGTCACCCAGCAGCAATATGATGCATGGCAGCGTGAGATCATAGAGACAGAAAACGAGCTCAGAAGCCTCGAACAGCAGTGTAAAAATACTGATACTTCAATCACCGCGACACTCAAGGCAACCGGCACCAAGCTGCAAGAGGTCGGCGGGAAAATATCTGATGTCGGTACAAGTCTCTCTACACATGTCACGGCTCCCATAGTCGCCATCGGCGCTGCCTCCATTGCTGCCTTTAACGAGGTGGACGCTGGCCTCGACATCGTTGCACAGAAAACGGGCGCTACCGGCGATGAGCTGGAGGACATGTGCCAGATCGTAAAAGACCTCGCCACAGAGATACCGACGGACTTCGAAACTGCCGGTGCTGCTGTCGGCGAGGTCAACACCCGTTTCGGCCTGACCGGGCAGGCGCTGGATGACCTCTCGGCAAAATTCATCAAGTTTGCCCAGCTCAATGATACCGATGTTTCGACATCTATCGACAATGTATCCTCCGTCATGAACGCCTTCGGCATGGACGCTTCCGAGGCAGATAATCTTCTGGATGCCTTAAATGCTACCGGTCAGGCCACCGGCATTGATATGGATACACTGGCAAGCGCCCTCTCCTCCAATGCCGCGCAGCTAAAGGAAATGGGGCTCACCGCCCAGCAGGCTGCTGGCTTTATGGGCATGGTGGAAATGTCCGGCCTTGATACCTCTGCCGCTATGATGGGCTTAAAGACCGCCATGAAAAATGCAACGGCAGACGGCAAAACGCTGGATCAGGTGCTTGCGGAATTCTCTACTACTATGCAGGGAAGCGGCAGCGATGCAGAAAAGCTGCAGGCGGCCTATGACCTCTTCGGAAGTAAGGCCGGTGCCTCCATTTATAATGCCGTGCAGACCGGAAAGCTCAACCTGTCGGATTTCTCCGGCTTCCTCGGAGATTTTGAAGGCAGTGTCGAGAATACCTTCAATGAGACACTCGACCCGATTGACCAGTTTCAGATGACCATGAACTCTCTGAAGGAAACCGGTGCGGAGGTCGGCAACTCCCTGATGTCAGTTCTCGCTCCTGTCCTTAAAGAGCTCTCTGACAAGCTGAAATCCCTCGCCGAATGGTGGAACAACCTCGGAGAGCCTATGCAGCAGATGATCGTAAAAATTGCGCTCGTGGCTGCTGCAATCGGGCCGGTACTTGTAATCGTCGGCAAAGTTATATCCGCTGTTGGTACGATTATGACAATTATTCCTACTGTTACCACTGCTATGGCTGGAGTAAAGACGGCGATGGCAGGCCTGAATGCCGTCATGGCGGCAAATCCGATAGGCCTGATTATTACAGCCATTGGCCTGCTGGTAGCTGCATTTATCTACCTGTGGAACAACTGCGAGGGCTTCAGAGAATTCTGGATCAACCTCTGGGAGAAGGTTAAAGAAATCGCCATTACTGTATGGACGGCGATCAAGGACTTCTTCGTCAGTATCTGGGAGGCAATAAAGAACACCTTCACCACCGTGGTAAATGCAATCAGCAGTTTTCTTACCACAGCATGGAACACGATAAAGAGCACGGTCGAAACCGTGATGAATGCCATAAAGACTGTTATCTCTACGATCTGGAATGGCATCAAGAGCTTTTTTGAAACCATATTCAATGTAATCAAAACTGTGGTGACCACCTATTTCAATATCTACAAGACGATCATCGAAACCGTTCTGAATGTGATAAAGACCGTGGTTACTACTGTTTGGAATGCGATAAAAACAGCTGTTGAAACTGTCGTGAATGCCATAAAAACGGTCATCACCACCGCATGGAATGCCATAAAGACTACGACCTCTACGATTTTCAATGCCGTAAAGAGCGTGGTCACCTCCGTTTGGAATGGCATAAAGAGCGCGGTCATGAATGTAGTTAATACCATGAAGTCCGGCATCAGCAATGGCTTCAATGCGATCAAGAGCACGGTGTCCAATATCATAAACGGGATCAAAAATACGATCTCCAATGTGTTCAATACGATCTGGAGCACGGTATCCGGCATCGTAAACAAGCTAAAGAGCGTGTTCAACTTCAGCTGGAGCCTGCCGAAGATCAAGCTGCCGCACTTCTCCATCACAGGCAGCTTTTCGCTGAACCCGCCATCCATACCGCACTTTTCTGTGGACTGGTATAAGAAGGCGATGTCCGGCGGCATGATCTTAAAGGATGCGACCATCTTCGGCCAGAGCGGCGGCACACTTCTTGGCGGCGGTGAAGCTGGTGATGAAGCTGTGGTCGGTGTGAGCTCGCTGCGCTCCATGATTCAGGATGCAGTAGGCAGCGCTACCCTCAGCGTTTCAGGCGACCAGCCTCTCATCAATATCGAGGAAATGAGTGTCAGAAGCGACGACGATATTCGGAAGATTTCTCAGCAGCTCAACACACTGCTGACTGCCGGACGCAGGGCGAAAGGACTGGTGTAATATGGGATTTTCATTTAACGGAACAACCTCCCAGTCTATGGGACTTGCGACAAGGATTACAAACGAATACCGGATGCCGGAGCTTAGAAACAACACGATCACCATGCCCGGACGGCACGGCGTATTTGATTTCGGAGAAACGGTATCAGAGCGAAAGATACTGATTTCCTGCTTCATTCCTCCGGGAAGTACAGACGCACAGTTTCTTTCAAAGAAGGACGATATTATCGAATGGCTGAATCCGGACAACGGCCTCTGCCAGCTCATTCTGGACAAGGAACCGGGACGAGTGTATGAAGCAAGGCTTACGTCCGGATTCTCCTTTGACCGGGCAGTACGTAATTCCTGCACCTTCGATCTGGAATTTTTCTGCCCAGACCCTTATGGCTATGCTATATCAGATGAAACCTTCGATTTTGCGAAAACCGGAACCTTTACCGCTTCACGCGCTCTTGGAAATATCGAGTCCTACCCGGTCTACTCCTTGAAGGGTGTAATTCCTTCCGGGACGGACTCGTATATCTCCATAACCACAAACGGCAGCGAGCTTCAGATTATTGGACGGCTTGCCTCCGGAGAAACATTGATTATTGACTCCGACCTTATGACAGCAAAAGTAGTTGATTCCAACGGAGAAACACTTCGAAACGGTCTCCCGCTTCTGTCGGAGCTGAACTTCCCGGTCTTAAATACGGGAGATAACACCATCGTGATTGCTACGGTCGGTACAAATACAATATTTACGGAACTGAACATTCAAGCCAGAAGCCGCTGGAGGTGATTTTGCATGGCTCTTAAAAATATATTGAATACCCAAGATGCCTTCACCGGCGAGTTCCCGGCTGCATGGGCTCCTGACGGTCTCTGGCGCTTTAACGAATCAGAACCGGATGCAGATGATTATCTGGCGGATTCCTCCGGGAAGGATCGCAAGGCTTATATTCATAACTGGAGCGGCACCACCGCTGATATGAAAACAGGCAATTTCGGTCGCTACTTCCAGATGAACATCAATAATCCTTCTTCAGAGAAAACCTACCTGAAGGTGGAAAACGACGGCAGCATCTTCTCAAACCTCGGTGAAACCATCGTGGTCGGCGGCTGGATGAAGCCTACGACATATTCAGTCGGCAACACCTATACTCCGATCTTGAATACCCGCTATGGTTCCGGACAGCCGATTTTCTATCTGTCGCTGATCAGAGGAAAACCGAGGATTATGCTGTATAACTCCTCCGGTTCTCTGATCCTCGATACGTCGGTAACGCCATCATTCTCTCTGCTAAACGGCTACTGGTACTTTATTGCCTGCGTGATTAAGCCAAATGCCAAGACAGCGCAGTATATCCTTGGCGATAAGAGCTCCGGCACGGTTTGGCAGTCAGGCGTACTGACCTTTACCGGAGAGCTGAATCGTAGCTGTGTGGCAGACCTCATCTGGGGAATGCATGCGGACTCCTATTGGTATGCAGGCGGCTTTGATGACTGGTTCCTCGACTGCAATTCTGATCTTACAGCTGATGACCTTGCAGAATATTTTCTGGAATCGCTCTCCGCAAACGGCTCAGATCTTACCGGTGATGTGGACGCCCTGACAACAGCAGATGTCGTCACGCTAAGAGCCACGGACTCTGTCTATCCGTCAAGCGGACAGCTCATTACTGCAGCAAGGGACTGTGGTGTGACTGGCAACGGCAGAGTTTCTGTGAAGGCAGATTACTCTCCGGGAGAGACCTCTATCTCGCTTGTGGAAACAGCCACCTCAGATGACCTCTCCACTTGGACAGAGTGGCAGGCTGTCGGTGCAAACGGCGAGCTGGAATCTCCTGCAAAGAAATACATCAAATACCGCGTCACGCTTTCTACCACAAATACAGCAAGGACGCCTACGCTGACATCTATCAGTCTGTACGATAATCCAAAGCCGCTCTATACCAAACTTGGCTATGCAAGACCAGTCATTCTGGACTCAGACGGGAATGTGGAAGCTGTGCTGGATAACGCCTATGACATCATCGTGACCAGTGAGATCAACGGCGTGGATGAGCTGGAATTTAAGCTACCGTTTCAGGACAGCAAACGCGCCTATATCGATAACGAAAAGACCGTGCGTATTGTCAGCGACACCTATCGTATCCGCACAATTACGGATGATAAGGAAGAAAGTGGCAAGGCCATCACCACAGTCTATGCGGAGGCGGCATTCTATGATCTTGCTTACTCTGTGAAAAAGGATGAGATTACCTTTAACGCGGACACTGCAGATGTGCCGATAGCTTATGCTCTTCAGGGAACTGACTGGGATGTGGGCACGGTTAATGTCTCCACAAAGCGTACTTGGACTTGTTCTGAGAAAAACGCGCTGGCGATCCTGCGGGCAGTACAGAACATTCACGGCGGCGACCTGATTTTCGATAACGCAAATAGGATCGTGAAGCTCCTGACCTTCTCCGGTGAGGATTCCGGCGTGCTGTTCTGCTACAAGAAAAATATGAAATCCATCCAGCGCGTCATTGATACAACCAGCCTGATTACAAGGCTTTACGCCTATGGCAAGGACGGCATGACTTTTGCTTCGATCAATGGCGGCAACGAGTATGTGCAGGACACGACCTATACTTCCGAAATACGAATTGCTACGCTGGATTGCTCGAACTTCACCAATCCGTATCAGATGCTGGAATATGCCCACATGCGACTTGCGGACTATGCCTCTCCGCGTATCTCCTATGTGCTAAAGGCGATGGATCTGTCGGTATTAACCGGCTATGAACATGAAACATGGGAGCTGGGCGATACGGTCATGGTGAAGGATGACGACCTGAACCTGTCTGTAAAGACCAGAATCGTCCGCAGGGAATACAACCTGCAGGAGCCTTGGAATACCGTATTGGAGCTTTCCACCACGCTCCGGGAGCTGGGCGATTCCTCCTCACGCTGGGATAGCGCAGCCGATACTCTGGAGTCTACCGATCTGATAGACAGTCAGGAAATGAAGGATCTGGTGCCGTTTAATCACCTGCGTAATTCCAGAGCAGATTCCGGCCTTACCTACTGGCAAAACTCCGGATTTGCCGTGGATGCAGATAATGGCGTATCCGGCATGGCTTCCTTCAAATGCGAAGGTGCTCTGAATACCACAAAGAGTCTTTCACAGACCATAACGCCCGCCAACCGGCAGTGCTATACCTTTTCGGCGCAGATTGCCTCCGAGAATCTCTCAAAAGGTACGAATGGACAGGTGGGCATTGAGGTGACCTTTGAATACGAGGACGGAACATCGGAAACACGATTTATAGACCTGATCTAAAGGAGGGATTTCTATGGCTTCATTTACACACGTGGCACAGGATATCTCTCCTCAGTATGGCCGCGTTACGAAGATCACCATACGGGTATGCGTGACAGACTGCACCGGTACAGTCTATATCACAGATATGCTCCTGCAGGGCGGCTCCATCGCGACCGGCTGGGTAGGACATGTATCAGAAATTCAATGGACGGAGGATGGATAAATGCCGGAGTTTACACGCTTTACAGAGACAATTACAAAAAAGCAGGCTAAGCGCGTCGTAAACATTACGGTAAAGCCCACCATCACAGATTGCACCGGTTCGGTCTGGTTTACCGACCTGATGCTGCAGGAAGGCGATAAAGTCACAGGCTTTGTCATCAATACCGAAAAACTTCTGGAAAAATATGATGGCGATGATGCGAAAGCAGGCAAGAGATTTTATAACGGCATCGTCCGTTCTGCTGCGACCTGCATTATCTACAATCTCGGCTCCACTGCTGCCGGTCTTGACTACAAGGTCTATCCGATTCAGGCGATGGCTGCCGGGAGTATATCGCTTGCGCTGGGTGAAGGTGCTCATAAGGCAACTTTCAAAGCGGCAGCGGCTGCCGGTGATGAATTTGACCTTTTCGCTTCTACGAGGGAGTGCCTGAAGAACGGCGCTGCAACAGCCAAGGACGGCTTTTTCCAATACTCTGCTGCCGGTGACAGCAAGCACCCAATCACAGTCGAGGATAAAAAATCGGCTCGAATCTATGTAGAATTTCAGGAAATGCAGGACGGAGGTGATGCCCTGTGAGCTATGATTATTTGAAAGGCCGCAAGTGCATGGTCTGGACATTCATGGGCAATTCCAGAATGTATCAGGCACTTGCCGCATATGGAGACCGCCTGTCACAGGTGGGTCTCTTTTCTTTTAAGGTATCGCGCACCGGTATCATCACGGAAAGCGGCGTGGCTATTTCCAATATGCTGACCTATATCAACCGATGGCCACACATCAAATGGCTGCTGACGATATCCAACGATGGCACGAACAGTATCTTTGCAGCTCTCCGGGATAACACCGACGGCGCTCAGGATACCTTCCTTTCGGAGATCATCCGCATTATGGAAAAATACCCGTGGTGCGACGGCATCGACATTGACCTTGAGAAAGGCGACGGATATTCCACGCACGCTGCCTCTACGGCGATGTTTCGGAATATCTATAACACAGTAAAAGGTTATGACAGCAGCAAGCTCATGAATATCTGCCTGCCGGGTATGAATTCCATCAACGGCTCGGTCGGAGGTGAAAACTGGTGCGTTTACGGCGACCTCAACGCTTACTGCGATACGGCGGCCATCATGAGCTATGGCATGGCGTGGGCAGGCTCTGCTCCCGGAGCCGTCTCTCCAAGGGACTGGCTTGAGGGCATTTACGACTACGCGGTCACAGTCATGAATCCGGAGAAGATATTCTTCGGCCTTCCTGCATACGGCTGGAACTGGCAGATTTATGATCTTCCTGCAAACCTCGGTAAAACCTATCGCGGCACATCAAATACCTACTATGCGGCAAAGAACTGGATGACCGGGCAATACAACTTCACGGACGATGCTCCACCGCAGCCCTTCATCCCGATCCTCGCATACTGGGACGATTACGACATGGTACCTTGGGCGCTTCCGCAGGTCTACGACTTCATGGAAGGCAGAGACGTCACAAGCTATGAGTATCCTCTGATGAACGGAACCTATAACAGGCGGCATTATCTGACGGCTTATAGCAAAGAGCAACACACAGAGTTCGGCACCATCTATGTGGATGCGGATGGAACGACAAGCTCCTACTCCGGCATTGTATCCTTTGAAAACGGCGTGGCCACTCTCGGTGATGCTGGCTCTGCCACATATACCTTTTCCGTTTCAAGCGCCGGAACCTACGACATTGCCATCCGGCTCTGCTATCCCTTCTGGGATAAAAACGGAATTTATGTTTCGATTGACGGTAATCGGATGCATTTTACGGAAAGCAGGCTCTGGTGGCCATATTGGAGAAGCACCTTCTGGACGACGCTCGCCAGCAACATTTCACTATCTGCCGGAACGCACACCATCGTGATATCCGTAGATGTAAAAGGCGTACAGTTTTACGGCTACCGTGTTTGCAGCAGCTTTTCGGAGGCTCCCTCTGCGGGCACTGCGACCTTTACGCTCTCTCCACGCCACTTTATCGACGTGGACGGCAACGAGTGTCAGCCGGACAGAGCTTTCAAGCTCACCTGCGAAATGCTGAGGCGAAAGCCGGACTCTGCCCTTATCTGGTATGAGGATTTCCGGGACTACGGTGTGCTGCAAACAAACTACTGGACGACCCTTTCAGGCTCTTGGACGGTATGGCGCGAAGATGAATATTCCGAAAGCCGCGTCTACTCCCAGCTTGACGGCTCCGGAAAGCTCGCATGGCGATACGACGGCTTTTCCGATATTCACCTGCGGGCAAGGCTGGCCTTCCCTGCGACAGGAAGTGGCAAGGCCGGAGTATTCTGCGGTGATCTGTTCTGCTGCCTGAATTACAACACACAGGCCGTTGAATTATATAACGGCAGCACGCTACTTGGAAGCTATAGCCAGACCATAGAGTGGACGGCAAATGCCGACCTTCGTACCAATCCATCCATGTACACAGTCGAGATGCGTATCCGTGGAAACAAGGTGCGTGTCTATTCCGGATCTTCCTATACGCTGCGCTTCACAGCTACGGTCAGCGGCTTTTCCGGAGGCTATGCCGGATACCGGTCAGATAACCGGACGGTCTGCGAGCTGCTCCGCCTTGGCGATGCATGGACTTACGAGCCCTACGAGCGCTTTGATGTTACCTTCCCGGACGGCACATTTACACAGTATGGAAGGATCAGCCGGTCGAACGCCACATGGGATACGGAATTTCAGGTGTTTACGCTGACCTCGGATATCGAGGAGGATGCGACACGCAGCGAGAGCATTTCTCTGGATTATGAGTTCTACCACTCCCATGAGCTTGCCCTGACCTGTGGCAACGATTATACGGTGACCATCACGCCAAAGGACATCGACATCTGGATAGCAAGGCTCTTTCTCGGTGATGCTGACGGCTTTTCCATCCTCTACTATCAGGACGTGGATTCGCTCGTTTACTGGGCAAATGAAGCGGCCTACCGCTGGGGAGTGAGAGGCTTTGCCATGTGGTCGCTGGGACAGGAGGATATGCGGCTCTGGGAGGCGCTACCAAAACAGATATAACTTCATACACGGATACAGTTCACGAGGCTGTCTGCAAAATGCAGGCGGCTTTTATTTTGCACAAAGGAGGGATTTTCTCATGAAAGAATTCTGGAACACGATCCAACTGGTATTTGCTGCTGTCGGAGGATGGCTTGGCTATTTCTTAGGCGGCTGTGACGGGCTCTTGATTGCGATGGTGATCTTTGTGACCTGCGACTACCTTACCGGCATCATGTGTGCCATTGCCGACAAAAAGCTCTCAAGCGAGGTCGGCTTTAAGGGAATCTGCCGCAAGGTGCTGATCTTCCTGCTGGTGGGCATCGGGAACGTCATTGATGTTCAGGTGCTCGGACATCCGGGAGTGCTCCGCACGGCGATCATCTTCTTTTACCTGTCTAATGAAGGACTGTCACTGACGGAGAACGCAGCACATCTCGGCCTGCCGGTACCGGAGAAATTAAAGGAGGTCTTGGAGCAGCTCCACGACCGTCACGATGAGGAGGAAAAATAACATGACGAGAAAAGGAATCGACGTCAGTCATTGGCAGGGAACCATTGACTGGAATAAGGTCAAAAAGGCCGGTATCGAGTTTGCCATCATCAAGGCTGGCGGCTCCGATGCCGGTTTTTATACGGATAGCAAATGGGAAGCAAATTACAAAGGTGCGAAGGCTGCCGGTATCCCCATCGGCGCTTATTACTTTGTCGGAAAAGACTGCGTGACTGCTGCCGCCGGAAAAGCAGATGCCGAGCGCTTCCTGCATATCCTGAAGGGCAAGCAGCTGGAATATCCGGTCTATATGGATAACGAGGCACAGCCCGCTTCTGCCAAAGCCGGAATCACTGAGGCCACCATTGCTTTCTGTAAGACGATGGAGGATGCCGGATACTTCGTCGGGATCTATGGCTCCGCTGTTTCCGGCTTCAAAGAACGTATGGATGACACGAAGCTCACGCCCTACGCTCACTGGGTAGCGCAGTATGCCAGCAAATGCTCCTATAAGGGCGACTACGGCATCTGGCAGTATTCTTCCAAGGGCTCCGTTGACGGTATCAATGGAAACGTGGATATGGATTACGCCTTAGTGGATTATCCGACCATCATCAGGAGCGGCGGCTTCAACGGCTATACAAAGGCTGCGTATGATGACAACACGTCTACCACTCCTGCTCCGGTCACTCCGGCAAAGACCGTAGACGAGCTGGCGCAGGAAGTGCTGGACGGCAAATGGGGAAACGGAACCGACCGCAAAGAGCGCCTCACCGCTGCCGGGTATGATTATTCTGCCGTGCAGGCAAAGGTCAATGCTCTGGTGAAAAAGCAGGAATCTACTCATGTCTACTACACTGTGAAAAGCGGCGATACCCTCTCCGGAATTGCTAAAAAATACGGCACCACGGTTTCCGCAATCCAGAAGCTCAACCCGACGCTCATCAAAAACGTCAACCTCATTCTGACCGGCTGGAAGATCAGAGTGAAATAACTGAATACCCAATCTGTATGCCTGCGAGTGTTCTTCGGAATGCCCGCAGGCTTTTTTTTATTTTCCTCCGCTCAAAACGACGGTTCATCTCCAGTGGAAACTGGAGGTGGATATGTTATGACAGACGAAATCACAAATGTTCAATCTGGATATTTCACGCAGGAGCGAATTCAGGGCGATCTGGACTACCGCACAGCACAGACAATCGCAAAGAAGATGCTCGATGACGGCCTCATTTCTGTGGCTGAATTCAACAAATTAACCGCCATCAATCGGGAAACTTTCTCTCCCTTGTTCGCGGAAATAATGCCGAAAATCCCTTGATATGTAGTCGCTTTAGAGTGATGTATAGACGTACGGAAAGGAGGGACTTCCCTTGAAAAAAGTCACGAAAATCGCGGAAACAGCGAGTTCGAAAGTTAAACTCAAGAAGATCAGGGTAGCCGCCTACTGCCGCGTCTCTACGGATTCCGATGCCCAGCTTGAAAGCCTTGAGGCACAGAAAACCCACTACGAAAATTACATCACATCTCGTGATGACTGGGAGTTCGCTGGACTCTATTACGACGAAGGCATTACTGGTACCAAGAAGGACAAGCGTCCGGAGCTCTTACGGCTCATTGACGACTGCAAGGCCGGTAAAGTGGACTTTGTTATCACAAAATCCATCAGCCGCTTCAGCCGAAACACAACGGACTGTTTAGAGCTGGTAAGAAAACTGCTCGCCCTGCACATTCCGATTTATTTTGAGAAGGAAAATATCAACACCGGTTCAATGGAGAGCGAGCTTTTTCTGACGATCCTCTCCAGCATGGCCGAAGGCGAGTCTGTTTCCATATCGGAAAACAACAAGTGGTCAATCCAGAAACGCTTCGAGAACGGCACCTATAAAGTCAGCTACCCACCTTACGGTTACGATTGGGATGGCGAGCAGATGGTCATCAATCCGGAGCAGGCGGCTGTGGTTAAGGAAATCTTCGCATCGCTGCTCTCCGGCAAAGGCACCCACGCCATCGCGGACGACCTGAACCGGCGCGGCATTCCTACCAAGCGAAACGGACGCTGGGCGGCTACAACCATTCGCGGGATGCTTTCCAATGAAAAGTATGTCGGCGACTGCCTTTTTCAGAAAACGTACTCGGATTCACGCTTTGTCCGGCACAACAACCACGGCGAGCAGACGCAGTACATGGTCAAGAATCATCACGAGGCAATCATCAGCCGGGAGGACTTTGAAGCCGCTCACGCTTTTATTCACCAGCGGGCAACGGAAAAAGGTGTCGTCAAAGGAAGTGATAAATACCAGAATCGCTATACCTTCTCCGGGAAGATCATCTGCGGCGAGTGCGGCGACACCTTTAAGCGCCGGATACACAGTTGCACCAGATACAAGTACGCTGCGTGGTGCTGCAATACCCATATCAAGGATAAGGATAAATGCCACATGCTTTTTGTAAAAGACGATGATCTGAAACAGGCTTTCATCACCATGATGAACAAGCTGGTCTACGCGCACAGGATCATCCTAAAGCCATATGTGGACGCATTGAAAAACACATCGTCTGATGACTCGCTTCGGCGCATTCAGGAAATACAGACCCTGTTGGCGCAGAACACAGAAAAGCGCGAGACGCTAACAAAGCTCATGACACAGGGCATCATCGACCCGATCCTTTTCAACAAAGAAACGAACGAGCTGCTTTCGCAGGCGGACAGTTTCCGGGATGAGATTAACGCCTTAAAAAGCGCTGTTTCCGGAGATGTAACAAAGGTCACCGCAGCCACAGCGCTTCTGCACTTTGCAGAAAAAGGCGGAATGCTTCAGGAATTCGATGATGACCTGTTTAAAGAATATGTGAACCGCATCATTGTACGCTCCAGAAATGAAGTGTGCTTTGAATTGAAATGCGGTCTGACACTTCGGGAAAGGATGTGAATGCATGGGACATACACCATACGGCTACAGCATTGAAAACGGCTGCGCCACGATTAAAGAGGATGAAGCCAATAAAATACGAAAGCTCTATGAGAATTACATCTCCGGGATGGCACTGACCAAGGCTGCTGCCGCTGCTGGCATTGAAACCTACCACGGCACAGCAAAGCGCCTGATGGAAAACAGGCACTACCTCGGAGACGATTTTTACCCTGCCATCATCGATCAGGAAACCTTCGATAAAGCTGCTGCCATCCGACTTGAACGCGCCGGAAAACTTGGCAGGCTGAACAAGAAAAAGAACTCAACACCTGCAGCGTCTCCTACCGGCTTTCGCATGGCAGCAGCAGAGCAACATTATGAAGATCCGAGGCTGCAGGTAGAATACCTCTACAGCCTCATTGAAAGCGAGGTAAGCTAATGAGAAATGTAATGGTGATTCCGGCCAGACGGCAGGTCGGAAATACAGTAAAACAATCAGATCAGAAAAAGCTCCGTGTTGCAGCTTACTGCCGCGTCAGCACAGATTCCGAAGAACAGGAAACAAGCTACGAGGCTCAGGTCACGCACTACACCGAGTACATTCAAAAGAATCCGGAATGGGAGCTGGCGGGCATATTTGCAGACGACGGTATTTCCGGTACCAACACAAAGAAGCGTGACGAATTCAACCGAATGATCGACGAGTGCATGGCCGGTAACATCGACATGGTCATCACCAAGTCCATCAGCCGATTTGCCCGAAACACGCTCGACTGCCTCCAATACATCCGGCAGCTAAAGGACAAGAACATACCTGTCTATTTTGAGAAAGAAGCCATCAACACACTGGACGCTAAAGGCGAGGTGCTGATCACGATCATGGCGAGCCTTGCCCAGCAGGAAAGCCAGTCAATGAGCCAGAACATCAAGCTGGGACTTCAATACCGCTACCAGCAAGGCAAGGTGCAGGTCAACCACAATCGCTTCCTCGGATACACCAAGGATAACGATGGGCACCTGATCATTGATCCGGAGCAGGCAGAAATCGTAAAGCGCATTTACCGTGAATACCTCGAAGCTTCCAGCATGGATAAGATCGCCGACGGCCTTATGGCTGACGGTATCCTCACCGGCGCTGGCAAAACAAAATGGCACACCAGCACCATCAACAAGATTCTCCGAAATGAAAAGTACATGGGAGACGCCCTGCTTCAAAAGACTTACACCACAGACTTCCTGACGAAAAAGCGGATCAAGAACAACGGCACCGTTCCTCAATACTACGTCGAGGGCGACCATGAAGCGATCATTCCGAAGGAGCTCTTCATGCAGGTGCAGGCGGAGCTTGTCCGTCGCCGGGTAGTCCACGTCAGCCCGACAGGCAAGAAGCGCAGTTTCTCCTGCAATCACTGTTTTGCACAGATGGTTTTCTGCGGAGACTGCGGCGAGCTTTACCGGCGCGTTCACTGGAACAACCACGGCTGCAAGTCCATCGTCTGGCGCTGCATCAGTCGCTTGGAGCCCACCTCCGCTGAAAAGAACTGCACCAACAGGACGGTAAACGAGCTCCTGCTGCAAGAAATCACAATCAAGGCCATTAACCAGATTCTCACCGAGCGGGACTTTTTCCTTGAAACCTTACAGCAGAACATCGCCAAGGCCGTTGTAAATGCTGACACACTCTCACCGGACGGCATTCAGGCGAGGCTTGAGGAACTGCAAAAAGAGCTCATCAAAAAGGCAAACAACAAGCAGGACTATGACGCCATCGCCGATGAGATTTTCCGGCTCCGCGACCAGAAGGAACAATCCGAACTCGACAGCCACCACCGGGAAGAAGCTATGAACCGGATCAAGGAGCTGCAGGACTTTATCGCCAAGCAGAAAACAGACATCACAGAGTTCGACGAGGCTCTGGTAAAGAAGCTCATCGAGAAGATCACCGTCTTTGCCGACCACTTCACAGTGGAATTCAAGTCCGGCCTCACAATTGAAACTGAAGCATAAAAAGAGCAAGCATCACAGACTTATTATCTGAGATGCTTGTTTGCTTTACCTCCAACATGTTAAAGGTTTTATTTCAATTATTCGATCTGGAGAAATCTGAATACCGTTTTTCATCAGAAGGATATGTTCAAATGGCTCTCCAAAAGCGGTATCGTAAGCCATCGTTAAATACATCAATACTTTGTCCTTATCACTCTGATCATCGTCCCCGTCAAAAACAATATCGAAGCCGTTTACTTGAGCTACTATTTCATATGGGAAATGCGACTGCTCCCATTCCTCAGATAAATTTAATCTTAATAGGTTGTCAATATCCCATAGTATTTCCGGGCGGCAATGAACCTGACCCCCGTAAGGACTTCTTTCCCATACCGATAAAAAACCGCAAGTCGTAAAATCATAATAGAACTTTCTTCCAATCGACCAGCATAAATATTCCTGTGTACCTGTTCTGGGACAATTGCCAGCGTTATAAGAAATATCAAAGGCTTTCCCCTTATATGTCAATAATGCGTCCTCTATATTTATTATTATCCCGTGCCGGTCTAAAAAAACTCTCAGTTCTGATTCGTCACAAAGATATGCTTGCTGTAAATCTAAGATTCCATATTTCTTTATGGCTTCACACTCGTTTGCACTCGTCGTCACGTGAAAATACACAAAATTAAAATCAAGATATGTTCTCGGAAGATGTCCGAATCTTTTTATTACATCTTCCACTAAATCATCTGTATATCTGTATTCGCTTTCATGCCCTACAAATTTTTCCCAAGTTGAAATGTCGACTCCGCTTAGTCCTACTAATGTTTTACAGGCATTTGCAGAAGATCGTATATCATAAGTACTAAACAAATACAAAACCTCCTCTGACATCTATCTCGAACACTCAACACCCCTGACATCTAATCCACAGCTTCAACTATGTGACATCTAATCCGGCAACTCAACTCTCACACTTTTTGAGCCAAGCCGCCATAGATAAGTTACCGCAGAGCGATTACCGTCTCCACCCGCTCGAAACCATCGGGAGCCGAAAACCGCAGTATTACTGGGCTTTCGCGGCTATTTTCCTTCGACCCTTGACATCAATACTACCGTCTCAACGTGTGTATCATTGTCCAAACCTATTCTGAAATCTTTTTCAATAATCGGCAGCTTAAACCGAATTGATTTAAGCCACTGACCATTGGGTTTGCGTTCCTCATAAATCTGTATTTCTGCTATCAATGCTTCGATAAGCTGTCTACGCTCCACATCGTTCATGGCGAAATATAACTTGTCAAAACAAATCAATACCTTATAAATATTATCACCTGTGATTTTCTCTGCTTCAATGGATGTCTTTTTCGCTCTGGCATCAATCAACTGTGATTCCAATTCCTCTATCTTGTCATACATCCGATAAAGCCTGTCATCAAGGTCTGACTTTCTTCTGATATAATGTCTGTCGTCTGGGTCAAGATTATCAATTTCATCTATCAGCTTAGACTTGATGGAGTAATCTTGACGGAGCTGTTTTTCATAATTTGTTATTTCCTGCTCTATGGCAGTTGTATCAACTTTCATGTTGATTTTTTCCTGCATCATCGCCGCAAAATTAGGATTGCTGACTAACTTCACTATTACCTCGGCTATGGCATCGTCGAGAAGTTCTTCCCGTATCTGCTTTTTATAATCGCATTTGTGTCCCCGCTGCATACCACGATGTTTACACCCATAATAGAAAAAATCCTTATACTTAGTGCCATCCTTTCTATGTTTGATGCTCTTATTCCCATACATCCCTACACCGCACAATGGACACTTCACAATCCCAGAAAGCAGATGCGTCCGCTCATCTTTCCCCTTGTTGATGTGTTCGTACTTTTTCGCCTGTACAATTAACTTTGCCTGTGCAGCGTTCCAGACTTCCTCTGAAATGATAGCTTCATGCAGCCCGTCCACCAGAAGAAAATTATCCTGCTCTACAAGATGGTATTCATTTCGTGTTCCGTGGATTTTTTCTGTTTTTCTGCGTCCATAAGCAATTTTACCGCAGTAGACTGGATTTTTCAATATCGAGCGGACTAAATGGGAATCAAAAAGAGGGTTCTTCCCATTCTGACGCTGTATCTTTCGGATTCCGTGATTTTCCAAATACTTTGAAATTCCATTTGCACCAATGTCTGTATTCACATACTGGTCATAGATTGTTCGGATTGCAACCGCTTCTTCTTCGTTAATTTCCAATTTACCATTTACAAGCTGGTATCCATATGGGGCAAACCCGCCATTCCATTTTCCCTCTCTGGCTTTTTGGATTCTTCCCTCCATTGTCTGTACTCGGATATTCTCACGCTCAATTTCAGCTACCGCCGACAATACGGAAATCATCAGCTTGCCCGCATCTTTGGATGAATCAATTCCATCCTCCACGCAGATTAAATTTACTCCAAAATCCTGCATGACCTGCAACGTAGAAAGGACATCTGCTGCATTTCTTCCAAAACGTGAGAGCTTAAACACCAACACATACGAGATATTATCTTTTCCCGATTTTACATCTTCCATCATCTGTCTGAATTGCAGCCGCCCCTCAATCGACTTGCCCGACTTTCCTGCATCCTCATATTCGCCTACAATTTCGTAATCGTTGAAATCTGCATATGCTTTCATCCTTGCCCTTTGTGCATCCAATGAGTAACCGTCAATCTGCATGGTTGTGGAAACTCTCTTATAAGTGTAAACTTTTACTTTTTCTTTCTTCATAATAACAGCAACTCCTTTTCCAAACCAAAACCGTGGTATTCACTTCCTACGCCAAAAATTGTATCAGCGATTCCCTGAAACAACAAATGTGCGATTTAGGGGAATTTCTGAGTTACTGCCATATTCCCTGTTATGACTGCCATCGGGCATATCGTCTATGCCCAGCTCCGAAGCATATTTCGCTATCAGATTCGCCAACAGGTCAGCTAAACCATTCCATTCATCGCCAATGAGCATATCCCGATACACCTCCTTTATAACTCTGTTATAGCAAGACTAATGGCAAGAGCCTTATCAACCCTTGCCATCGCTTCAGCAGGCATCATGCCCATATACTGTTTTAACCTTTTCTTATCTACTGTGCGGATTTGCTCAAGCAAAACAATGGAATCCCTGTCAAGCCCCTCAAAATTCTTCGCCTCGGCATGTGTTGGTAACTTCGCTTTTGTCTTGCCCGTAATAGCGGCAATAATAACCGTCGGGCTGTGCCTATTGCCCGTATCATTGGAAATGATAAGTACGGGTCGTGTGCCGCCCTGTTCCGAGCCGATAACGGGATTCAGCTCTGCGTAGTAAATGTCACCACGCTTTATAATTCTGTCCATAATGTCTGACCTCCTATCTGAAATTTAGGCAGATATGTCCTGCCTATGTAACAGCCAGACACAAGGAAGTATTTAAGGTCAGGTGAGCATAAACAAGCTCTGTTTCCATAGACCGCCTTGCATCTGGCTTTATGATAAAAGGCATTTTCTATTTGTCCTCGACACCCCGAAAATGCAAAAGCGTTGTTCACGCAGGGAAGTCGCCAAACGGTCAGCAGCGAACTGACGCCACGGGAGTTTCACCCCAACTGTCGGTCTGACAGAGCCGCCCTCATTGCCTGCGACGGATTGAGTACCGTTCGGGCTGTGACTGGACGGGAGTACCATTGTTCTCTTTGTGGGTCATGGCGAAATCGGGAGCTGCCCGATATTTGGAGTCGGCATTTATCCGCTCACCACCTTTCATCGCTTTCTGCTTGTCGGCAGGTCATGGCGTACCGCTGCACACGCTTTGTCCATCTGATTCACAAAGAGGAAGTGTTTGACGAATGGGTATTCGGTTGTCAATGAACATTGGGAAACTCCATTGAAAAGCCCCTCACTTTTCCAAAGGAAAAAGTGAGAGGCTTGAGCGGAAGAAATTTTTATTTTTCCAGAAATTTTTTTAGCTTGGCTAATATTCTCCTTTTTCGGTCATTGATTGTCTTTTGTGGGATACCCGAAATTCCCGACCATTCCCTTTCCGACATTTCTTGAAAAAAGAGTGCATTTACCAACTTCTGTTCATCTTCGGATAATGTTGCAAGAGCAGAATGCAACTTGTCCAACATCATCCTATGGACAACGCTTTCCGCAACATTTACCGCTTCATCAGCGATGAAATCAATACTGTTGTCATCGTCGCTTTCAAAAGCTTCTAAGGATAACAGGCTGTTGTCTATGTCGAGCTTCTTTAGATAACGCCAACGCTCCTTATCACGATAAAACTCAACATAGTGCGTCTGTTCCGTTTCAATCAGACAGCCCTGCACTGGAATAAAGAGCTTGTCCGCATAAGTCCCATCCTTTTCTCTGCGTTTGCAAAATTCTTTATAGGACAGCTCTGTATAGCTGCCATTTTCTTTGATATATACCTTTCTTGGTGCGTATTTCACCGTAAGTACCTCCAATCTGAATTTTTTTGAAAATCCAGATTGGCAGGCGGTGAACGGCATCCAGTCCCAGAAACAGCCTTGCGGCGTATTTCCCTAAAAAACGACAAAATAAAAACCGCAAAGGATGTCAGACCTTTACGGTTTTGGTAATATTTATTTCTATTATGTAGAAATATGACTTCTACTTTAAGGGTATAAGTGTTCCACGAATTGACATGGATTTTTTTAACAAACTATCCACCAATCCTTTATGTAATATACAAAAATAAAAACCGCTTCGGATAAGCGATTGTCCTGCTATTCCAAAGCAACACATAAGAACTCCCTCCAAAATATAAAACAGGTTTGGAGGGAGTTCGTTATTCATTTGGGCATAGCAAAATCGCCCACCAAAATCACCGTTTTTTTTATTTGGTGGGCAATAAAGAATTGCTTAACAAACTTTCTTTTTCTTTGAATAAAACAAAGCAACTATTATTAGTAACACACTGATACTTAAAAGCCATATCTTCGTTATAAAATTTCCTGTTTCCATAGAAAACAAATATAAAATATTAGTGTCTGATATACTTCCAAGATAATTGAACAAAAAATATCCTATTGACACCAAATAACCTGCTATAACCGAATTGCTTAGCACTGCCACAAGAAAGCCAATACTTCCCAAAGCCGTTTCGCTTATTACAGTTCCTATAACATAACTCACATAAGGGAAAGTACAATTTTTCATTGTCATGATTTTTGCAAATACACTCGTCAATAAGACAAGCATTATCATAGCCATAACAACTCTTATGAATAAAATCATCCATTGTGGCATCCTTCTGGTAAGCACCACTTCCCGTATTGTCCGTTTCTGCTCTGCGGCATAGAGCGGTACAATTAACAATATTCCAATGAGTATTACCGATTGCTCCAAACATTCTGCTGAATGGACTTCATCCAAATTTTCAATTCCCCGTAGAACAGGAACAATCAACAAATACAATATCGCAAGTAATAAATTATTTTGTATGGATAGATGAAAATTTGTTTTTAATATTTCCCAGAAACCTTTGATAGATATTTGCCACATTGATTTTTCCTTTCCTTTTCTGTTGTAAAATCCATGCTGACAGAATAAGAATCAAAATACTAACGCCTGCCATCAGCAATCTATTTACGCAAATAGCATAAAAGCTATCCTGTATCAGCTCATATCCCCGCAATGTATTATGCCTTACCATCAAAGTGGTAATCTTCGTATCTCCAGACAATCCAGTCGCACCCTTGTCAATTATCCACCATAAAAATTGCAGTAGAACAGCTATTGGCGAATCTGTCAACAATGTAAAAAATGTACCTATCGAAGAAACTATCATTACAGTAGGCAGTAACCACCATAAGATGTACTTGATATAAGCAAACGGGTCAATAGAAATGCCTTGTTTACTTCCGAAAGACACAAGTGGTATCAAAGATTCAAAACTTAATAGTATAACTGGAATAAGAACCATTGTAATGCTTGCCAAATATCTTGTTAAAACCAACTTAAAGGAAGATACCCTGCGGGTATAAAACAACTCAGTTACACTATCTAATCGGTCTTTTAACCACATAAACACAATAATAAAAATTGGGTATAATCCTAAAGACAGTCCCATATAATCGCAGAACAATCGAGCAAAACTTCCCGTCACCTTATCTCCTTTAATTGTCTGGTCATACTCGGCACATGCTTCCTCATAGCTCATTTCTGATAAGCCAAAATAAGTAATCATCATTTCTGTTGAATATTGCGAGCCTTCTTCCCCAATCATTGTTTCCATTTCTCGCATCAATTCCTTAAAACGCTCATATGTCACCTGTGATATGAATTTTTTAGTTTTATCCGTTTCTTCACTGCCATTAGCCACCTTATCCTCACTGCCTGACATATACAGATTTCCATCCTCATTAAAATCTGCTGCATCGGTTGAAATAATCGTGCCAGTTACAGCAGGAAAATACCCCTGCGGCAAATCGTTTAGCTGTTCTTCTGTCAATCCTGTTATTTCACATAATATTTCAAGCACTCGTGCCTGTTCTTTATTGCTGAGCGAAACTGCTTTATAATTTCTGGCAGGTAAAGGATAAGTAGCATATATATTATTTTTATATTCCATTAATAAAGCTCTGGTCACGCCCGTCATAAGCTCTTCTGGATTATCCTCAGAAGTTTTCATGCCAAAATAGTCGTCATCCTCTGTTGGCTGTGTAAGCAAAGGTCTGTCAAACCCAACATTCGCAGGCGTCTTGCCATTTGCCCAGTCAATCTCTGTTTTCGTCACACCCCGAAACTTTCCCCACCAACTGAAAACCAATACAGCAATAAAAAGAAAATATACCAAACTGGTCGCTATTCTACGACATTCTCTTAAATATAATTTCATGAATTGATACCTCCCTCTATTTGATGCAGCAAATACATATAACCATCTTCTAACGTAGGCGATTGCAACTCCGCTTTTTCTTCTGGCAGAGTATCTGATAATACTCTGTACTGTACGCCTGCACGAGAGTTACTCATATTCAGACAAATATATTTTTCTTTTATACGATTGTCTATCTTTTTTGGTGTTTTGATAATATAAACCTTTCCATCTGCCTGCTGTATCAATTTTTCCGTATTTCCATGAAATATTAACCTGCCATTATTCAACACCGCAACTCCGTTGCATGTAGATTCAATATCAGAGGCAATATGTGTCGATAAGAGTACAATCCTATCATCTGCAAAATCACTTAATAAATTTCGGAAACGTATGCGTTCTTCGGGGTCAAGTCCCGCTGTCGGTTCATCAACAATAAGAATTTGCGGATTATGAAGAAGTGCCTGTGCTATTCCTAATCGTCGCTTCATCCCACCCGAAAGAGCCTTAACTTTCGTTTTTACATTATCTTCCAGATTCACTTTTTCAAGAAGATGGTCAATCCTTTCTTTCCGTATTCTGTCAGGAATATTCGATAACAAACCAAGATAATCCATTGCCCCAAAAACTGTCATACTTCTATACATAGAAAAATCCTGCGGAAGATACCCCACCATTTCTCTGATTTTCATTGTTTCTTTTATTGAAACACCATTCATCCAGACATCTCCGCTTGTCGGAACGGAAAGAGTTGCCAATATCCGCATTAAACTCGTTTTCCCCGCACCATTTCTTCCAAGCAATCCATACATTCCCGACGGTATAGTCAGAGAAAGATTTTTAATGGCTTCTTTTTTTCCATATTTTTTAGAAAGATTATCAATAACAATTTCCATATAAATGAAAAACCTCCTTACGTTTTATTGTAAGGAGATTCTAATATCCAAAAGACAAATTTTCGCCAACATTATTCAGAAATATCAAAAACAGCCGTTACATAGGCTCCAGACATTTTATTATTACCAATTTTAAGAAATCCGCCATGTTTTTCGCAAAGCACTCTGCTTACGCCAAGTCCTATACCAAAATGTTCCTTTCCTTTTTCTTTCCCATAAAACATATTTGTAGCCTGCCTTAAATCTTCTTCAGAAAATCCTTTTCCATCATCTTTTATAGACATGAAAAATAGATTTTCTTTTGTGGAAACTTCTACAATTATTTGCTCATTCATATACCGCATAGCATTTTGAAATAAATTTTCCAGTACTCGAAAAAGTACACTTTTATCTATACTGACCGAAGTAAAAGAAATATCTGTCAAAAAATCTATTTTTTTATCCCCTGCCAACTGATGAATATTGCTTTCCATTTCTTTTAATAATGAAACCATATCCTGCTGTTCCCGTTTTATTTCGATGCTCTCAATTTTTTCCACATCACGGACACACTCTACATAACGCTCCAAACGTAATACTGCACCCTGCATGGAAGATATGGTATCCATGAGCATTTCTTCTGTCAGTTTATCTTGTGGAACATTTTTTTCAAGAAAGTCAATATACCCCCTTAAAACCGTAATCGGAGTACGCAAATCATGAGCAACTGATGCATTCAATAATTTTCTCTGCCTAAGTGTTTCCCATAAAGCCTTATTATTATAGCAGAGTTCCTTACGCATTTTTTCCATAGAGTTGCATAATTCTCCTAATTCATCATCACCACAATACTCAATACAAAAATCAAGGTCGTTATCCTGTATCCTTTTCATTCCATTTTGTAGCTGTAAAATTGGAACTTTAAGTTTCATCCGATAATAGATTGCTGCGGCACTCCCAATACCAACAATAATATAAATGACAGGCAAACCAATCATCGCAAAATAACACATAAAATATGCAATGTTTTCTCCTGTACTTAATCCATGCCATTCAACAACACTTCCATCCATATCCACCGTATACTTGTCTGCATTTTTATCTATTTTGTAGTCGGGTGATTTAATCATCAAATATCTATTTCTCAAAATTTCCTGCTGTGACCGATTTGCCAAAAAAACTGTAATTCCAGAAAGCATACCTATAATACAAATCGTAATGATAAATGTTATAGCCATAGACCGCTTTATTGATACATTTTTTATTTTATCCATTTGTACCCCACTCCCCATACGGTTTCTATATAGTTTTTATCCGTATAATCTGCCAGTTTATTTCGTATTCTACGAATATGTTCCTTAACTACAATACTGTCACCCTCGCCATCATAGCCCCAAAGTCTTTCATAAATAGTTTCCCTGTCAAAAACCATTCCTGCATTTTGCGAAAGAAGCCTGATAATCTCAAACTCTTTATTTGAAAAGTCTAATTCCTGTCTGCCTAAAAATACCTGTCTGCTATTATAATCAATGATAAGTTCCTCGTCGAATTTCAAATTATCAGCGTTATTTTTTCGTTCTTCACGACGTAGGTGTGCCAAAATCCTTGCTAAAAGCTCATCCACACGGAAAGGCTTTGTAATATAATCATCACCGCCAACTGACAGCCCTTTTATTACATCCTGCTCTGTTACCCTTGCCGTTAGAAATATAATAGGACACGATATATGTTTCCGAACAAATTGACACAATTCCAACCCATCCATTTCTGGCATGTTTATATCCAATAGTATAATATCTGGTGCAACTGACATAAGCTCTAATGCTTTTTTTGCATTATTAGCTGTATATACAAGAAAATTTTCTGCTTCTAAACATTTTTTCAGCATCGTAAGAATCATTTCCTCATCATCTATAATCAGTACCTTATATTTCATATGCAATGCTCCTTTCTGAATGCAGTCTGTTTTATTATAAAACCCAAAAGACAAATTTTCGACAATTCAAAACTTATTTTTCTACTCTAAATTATACTCATTTAGCCACTCCTTATCAATTGTGCGAATGCGAATCTGTATTTCCATATATAGGAAATTGTATTTCTTGTATGTAGAAAATCTATTTCGTTTAATGAGAACTTTGATTTCCGTAAAATATATTATGAAATTTTATGAATACGAGGTGGTAAACTTATGAATGAAAAAGCAGAAACATTTGACTTTATGCCTTTAGGGGAAGCCATTAAGAATGCTCGTGAGAAGAACGGTTTAACAAGAGAACAATTAGCTGAACAACTCGGCATTACTCCAAGGCATCTCCAATTTGTTGAAAATGAGGGGCAGCATCCAGGATTCCAATTATTTGTTGAACTTATTACAATGTTTGATATTTCGGCTGACCAATACATATTTTCTGACAAACAAGCTGAAAAATCTTCTCGCCGCAGGCAGATAGACAAAATGCTAGATACGTTTGATGAGAAAGCGTTGACTATCATTGAAGCAACAGCTATGGGCATATGTAAAGCGAAAGAGCCAGAGGAATAACCCTCTGGTATGCCCTTTCGCCTTTTTTCTAATAGGCAACCACGCCGTAACCATAGATTGAGCTGCTCCCGACAGGATAGCTCTGCTGCTTGCAGGCATCCCCAGAGTTGCCCTCCACGGTGTAGACCGTTCCATTCTCGCATTTCTCCACGATTCCCACATGGTCGATTGAGCCGTCATGCCCCCAATCAAAGAAGATAAGGTCGCCTGTCTGCGGCTCATAGTTTTTATCCTGCCATTGCCCCTTGCCCTTGAACCAGTTTACGCCGTCCGAGCAGAGGGAGAATTTCGGGATGATGCCGCTCTCCAGATAGCCGCACTGGTCGGCACACCACGACACGAAGCAGGCACACCATTCCACACGCCCGTTAAATCCGTACCAACTCCAATAGGGCTGACCGCCCTCGTTGCCGAGCTGTGTCAAGGCAACTTCCACTATGGCTTGGTTGCCGCCGCTTGTGAACGCCCGCCCGTATGGGTAATAGCGTAGCACATGGGCGGGGTACTGCGTGTCGCCGTACTTCTCCCAACCCAGACGGTTCGCCTGCATCGCCGAAAATTCCACCGCATTTGCATAGGAATAGCCGCCGTAGTTAGTCTTTGCCCATGAGATATAGCCGTTGCCGAAGTTATAGCCCTGCAAGGCGAGCTTGATACGCTCCATATCAATCGGGCTTTCCACCTCGGCTGACGTGAGGGCGGCTTTCAATTCCTGCACGCCGCACTCGATGGAATACTCTGGGTCTTTGATGCCGTTCGGCTCATGGGGGTATTTCTTATTGAAGCTCCCCTCCGCCGCCTGCATCGGGTCGCTGCCTTTTCCCCCAGATTCCTGCATCATCACCGCCTTGATAAGCTCCACATATTCGGGGATGCCGTACTGCTTCGCATATTTCTGTATCAGTGGCGTGTAGGCTTCTACCTCCGCACTCACGGGGGTATAGGAAGTGCTGTCGCTACCGCCGCCAAACAAGAAAACGGCACATCCAAGCAGAACGACAATGAGGATTATCACAACGGCAACCCACCCGCCTGCGATGAGTGCGGAAATCAGAGCCTTTGTGCCTGCGATAATCGCCTTGACCGCCGCAACGGTGGCTCTGACCGTGGCTTTCGTTGCTTCGGCTGTCGCCTTTGCGGTGGCTTTCGCCGTCTGTGCCGCCTTTTGGGTGGCTTTGGCAGATGCCTTTGCCGCTTTCTGTGCGGTCTTTGCGGTCTGCTCTGTGGTCTTAATCGCTGTCTTGGATGTCGCCTTTGCGGTTTTCACGCCTTTTTCCGCAGCCTTGACCGTCCCCTTTGCCGTGGATTTTACTGTTTTCTCTGCATTTCTGGCAGTGGTCTTGATTGTCTTTTTGCCCTGCTGCCTTGTCTTTATCAACTGGCTTGCCCCTGTCTGCGGGGCTTCATTCTTAGCAGAAACATCGGGGACAGAAGAACGGCTCGCAGTTCCGTGACGGATCTGCGAGCCTGCCTGTTCTGCATACTCTCTTGCTCTTTTCTGCTCGGCGGCTTTTACCGCACGTTTGGTCTTAAATTCGGCGATTTTATCTTTAGCCCTGCCGATATTCTCTTTTGTTGTCTGGACATTCTTCTGTCCCTGCTTATTGAATTGGTGGATTCCCTCGTCCCTGATACACCCCGAAGTATGGGAAAACTTATCGGCGGCATATTCCGTAGGCGAATTTTCCTCTGCATAATATCCCTGCTCCGCCTTGTCCTTTGTCTTGGCATAAGCGGATTTCATGCGTTCGCCTGCGATGGCGGCTTTGTCCAACGTCTTAATCGTGCCTTTGACCGCATCTCTGGTCTTTATATCAGCCATAAAAATCGACCTCCTTTCCCAGAGGATTTTGCGGTCTTGCTAATCTACCTTTTTCGCCACGACTACAAGCCTGCCGTTCTGTGCGGAATATTCGCAGGTGGAAAGAGTAATGAGCCTGTCGCCGTATTCAGCGGTCACGCCCGTATCATACAAGGCAAGTTCCTTACACTTTGCGACATAAGCGGCAAACTCCTTTTCATTTTCCGCATGGACAAAATCATAATAGCGGTAGCCCTGTGGGCTGTACGCCACGGTCTTAAACACGGCGATGATTTCATACTCCGCCTGCTCCGTGAGGGTATCAAACTGGATGGTCTTGTGCTTCTCATAAAAGCTCTTGGACTTGTAATCTTCCAACGCCCCGAATATCCTGCCGCCCTTGATGTGGTGTCCGTAGATAACCAGATTGTCGCTTTCCAAAATATTGCAGTCTTCTTGGATATAAGGCACTCCCAAATCGCTGTACTGTTTTTCAAAATTGTGCTTCAGATAGAAATTCGGGCTGTTCTTGCTCTGCATGACGGGATAATTGACAGTTGTGCCGTCAATAGCAATCCAACCCGCCATATCCTCATTCTGCAAATACAGCTCCTTATACTTTGCCAGAATATCCTCGCCCTCGCTGACTGGCTCATCCTTATCTTTGGGCGGTTCTTCCTCTGGCTCGGCGTTCTCCACAACCTCCGCAATCTCCGCAAAAGCTTCGGTCTGCTCGTCTATCTGCTGATAATGGCTGTAAATCTTAAAGCCGCAAAAAACCGCCGCTCCCAAAAAGGCAACAGCGGCGGCAGTACAGATAATCGTTTTATAGTTTTTCAAATTCATAGACTTTTCTTTTCCTTTCTCTAATCCCTGCCCTGCTTTCTGGGCATAGAGATATGCCCGCAGGGTGTTTCCTTAATATCATTTCTACCGTGTATGCTCCGTCTGCTTTTTAGGGGCGGGTAAATCCCTGCAATATTCGGGATACCTTACCTTGATGCCCTCCATGAAATACGGGGCAAACTCGCAGCAGAACAATTCCTCTGGCGTAGAATATTTCTCACGCCCGTCCTCCGCATATCCGTTCCAGAGGTTAAAGGCAAGGTGGCAGACCTTGACCGTGCCGCTCGTCTGCCATCCTGCATGCATCCCCTCTGGCTCGATGCAGTCCGTCTTAAAGTCGAACATGGAATTGATATTCTTCCTTGTTTCCTCCGCAATCCCCATCACATAAAAAAATGCCCTGTGGTAACAGTCGTTGACCTTGCATTTCATCATGTTTTCCAGAAAGAAATCACGGTGGGCAGCGTTGCGGAACCTTATCTCTGACATAAAAATCCTCCTTTCTCCTGTTCCAATACAGTACAATCCGTTTCTTTTTGCAGACGTGGCAGAATCATATCCCCGACATAGGATTCATTGATTTCAGAAGCGATAAAATCACGCCCGTTCTTGATACATTGGACTATCTCACTCCCCGAACCCGCAAAGGGAATCACTACCAAATCGCCAGCCCTGCTGCTTGCAAGCAGCATCCGTTCCGCCAGTTTCTCTGGCTTCTGCGTGGGATGCCCTGTCGCTTCTTTATAGTTGGGCATAATCCTCGGAAACTCCCACACGTTCCCGCAGGATTTCCCCTTTGGATTTTTCCTCTTATCTTTTTCGCCGCCCGCATCATAAGGGATGCGGATAGCATCAATATTGATTTCATGCAGGGGGTTACTGTAAAACCACAAAAACTCCGCTTCATTCCGATAAGCCGCTTTCGCAGGTCGCCCCGTTCGGTAATTCCAGACAATCAGATTCCGCTTTATCCAGTCAAACTTATCCAAAACGTGGACGGAGAGCTTATCTATCATCTGGCAGCTCCCCCAACAGTAAAACGCACCCGTGGGCTTTAAAACCCTGTAACATTCCCCTGCCCATAACAAACACCATTCCAGATATTCCGATACTGTCTGGAACACAAAGTCAAACCCTCCTTTCATGCGGTAGTACGGCGGGTCGGCAATCACCAAATCCACGCTCCTGTCTGGCAGCCCCCGCAGCACTTCCACACAATCGGCACAATAAATACGGTTCCTCTCCAAAAACGCCCTCCTTTTAGACCTCGCCAAATTTGGTCGTCATCAGCTTATACAGCTCCGTGTTGCGTGGGAACTTATTGACGAACGGCACAAGGGAGCTGCCTACTTTTAAAAGCCCCTGCCCCGCACCGACATTCGTGATATAGCTCATCTGAAGGTCGGAGATGTTAAGGAGCTTCGCAAGCTCGATACGGTCTGTCGATGCCTGATTCAGCATGATAATAAATTCGCTGTTGGCAAGCATCGTCCTCGCCGTATGGCTCTGCAACAGGTCGTCCACGTTCTGCGTGATTCCAGTACAGTACGCCCCGTACTTACGCACACGTTTCCAGAGTGTAAAAAGGAAGTTCGCAGAATACTCATGCTGAAACAGCAGGTAAATCTCGTCAATGAAGATAAACGTATTCCTGCCTTTTGCCCTGTTCATCGTGATGCGGTTCAAGATGCTGTCAAGCACCACAAGCATACCGATAGGCTGTAACTGCTTGCCCAAATCCAGAATGTCATAACAGATAAGGCGGCTGTGGGTGTCCACATTCGTATGCTTGGCAAAAGTATTGAGAGAACCGTCCGTAAAAAGCTCAATCGCAAGGGCGATTTCCTGTGCTTCTGGCTCGTCCTGCTTCAACAGCTCCTCACGGAAGTCCTGCAAGGTCGGCGGCGTCCCCATATAGTTCCCCTGCTGATAGTAGCGGTACACGCCCGCCGTGCAGCGGTCAATGATGGACTTCTGCTTTGCCCCCAGACTTGCACCGCCGATAAGCTGCTCGCACAAAGACAAAATAAACTCTGATTTCAAAATGACGGGATTGGCACCGTCGCCGTAATCAGAGTTCATATCCATAGCGTTTATATGGTTTTCGCTTGTAGCGGAAATGTGAATGACTTCCCCCTGCATCGCTTTCACAAGTGGGGAATACTCACGTTCGGGGTCTATAATAATCACGTCTGCGTTAGGGTCGGTGAGAATAATATTCGTCATTTCCTCCTTTGCCGTGAATGACTTGCCTGCACCAGACACGCCGAGAATAAAGGAATTTCCGTTCAAGAGATGGCGGCGGTTGGCGATAATCATATTTTTACTGATTACGTTCTGCCCATAGTACACACCGTCTTTGTGGTAGATTTCCTGCACACGAAACGGAATAAATACCGCAAGGCTCTCCGTGGTGAGGGTACGCAGGGCATCAATCTTCCTCACGCCGAACGGCAGGGCGGTATTCAGACCGTCCATCTGCTGAAATTTAAGCACGGCAAACTGGCAGAGATGCTTTCTTGCTGTCGTGAGTAATGCTTCGGTGTCATTGTCGAGCTGCTCTTTGGTGTCTGCCGTATGCACCATCGTAAGCACCGCAAACATCATCCTCTGGTCACGGGTCGTCAAATCATCAAGAAATTCCTTGCTCTCTTTCCTCTGCTGCTCCAAGTCATAGGGGATAACAGCGGAAAAATTGTTGTTCTGGTTCTGTTTCCGCTGCCAGTTCGTGATGTTGGTTTCCACGCCCAAAAGACGGTTCTCCACCTCCCTCACGGCTTCGTCCGTAGGGACAGGCACAACATCAACCGAGAGCATCATGTTACGGTTTAACTCGCAAAGCTCCGCCACCATGCTGTCCTTGATATAGGCGGCATACTCACGCAGGAAAATCACACGCCCGTAACGGTTTCCGATGCGGAAATAATCTTTTTCAAATTCAAAAGAGTCTGGACAAATATAGTCCTTGAAGTCGTGACCTTTCCGCATGGTCTGTGCCAGACATAAGGAAAACGCTGTTTCCTCTCCTGTGCGGTAAAAATCATGGAAAATACGGAGCTTATCATTCGCATCCAGTTCCGTACACTTCGAGCCAAGACGGTTGAAATGCCCGATAAGGTCAGCCCCGACACGGGCAAAATAATTCCTCGCTTCTTCGATGTTCTTCTTGCAGACGGAGATGGTCACATACTTGTCCTGCACGATGGAATTAGCCCCTGTCGCCTTGTCGAGCAGCATCTTGTTGTACTCCTTACGGTATTTATCCAGATTGTCCTCCGCCATCGGGATAAGGATGGTCTGCTCAAAATCCGCTTTATTCAAGCGGCGGTTATTGATGGTGATTTTCGTGGTCGCCCCGCTGTCAAGGGCATTTAAAAGCTCCGAGTATTCGAGGAACATCGCTTCTTTGTCCTCACGGCTCGCCACGGCATAATTGATGTCCTCAAACTTAAAGGTCTTTGCATATTTGTTCCTGCCGACAAGGAAAATGCCGTCCTCCCACATGGTCTTTAACGGGATGACCGCCTGCACCGATTTCGGCACGGCGAATTTCTCCCTGTCCTGCTTGAACAGGTTCCTGAGCGTCTTAATCATAGTCTGCCTCCTTACGCTTTCTTGATTTTTCATTCTTCTTTCTTGCTTTTACAGCCTGCTTTCTCCGCTTTCTTGCTTCCTTCCGCCTTTTCGCCCTGCGTTTTTTCTTCCTACGCTTTTTCTGTACAGCAGGCGTTTCCTTTTCATGGGCTTCAATGCTCTGTTTCAATGCTTCATAATAGAGGTTGTCTGGGAGAAACAGCACCCTTTTTGGCATTAGAAACTCTGATTTTATCCATGCCCACACGAACTGCTCTGCGGTCATGCCGTTGTACCGTACAAATCCCATCACCGCAAAGGGCGAAGCACCCAACACGCACATCCAGCTCACGGTTTCCGTCCCGAACCTGCCACGGAGCAGGAAAAACAGACCTACCGCCACGCCGCAGGCAAGGACAGAAAAAAGGAACTGCCGCATGGACAGCCCGAAGAACATACTCTCCGTATAGTTACGGATTTCCTTATTTATCTTTACTTCCAATCATTCACACCTCCTATCGTTCCATTTCCTGTTTATGGCGGGGCGGGGTCTGCTTCTGCCGTTCCCTCTGGGGGAGTACGAACGGCTCCCCGTCATTTTCACTTATGCGTGTGGGATAGCCTAACACCTTTAAGGCTTTCTGCAAATCTGCCACGCAATCTTTCTCTGGCTTACAGACACCGATTGCCAGATACATCTGCAAATCCCCATACCATGATTCCTTTTCAAAATTATCTGCCCGAAAGAACACATCCTCCTTGATTTGCTCTATCGGCGTTTCAAATATCCTGCGGTATTCCGCTTCAAAATCATACAAAACAGCACCTCCTATCGCTCCATTCCAGATTTTCTCTTGGGCGGCTTCTTCTGGGACGGATAGGGGATAAATTCTTCCTCCCCCACGATGATGCTGAACTCTGACCGAAGTATCGGGTGTGTTTCCTGTTTCTGATACTGGCGGATAAGGTCAACCGCACTTTCCCTTGTGGCTGTGCTTGCCTGCTGTACTCCGTCCTTAAAAATATAAACACGTTTCATCCGTTCCTCCTTTACAGTCCCATCATTTCCCTAACAACACGGTCTGCCATCTTCACCGCCCCAACAAGGACAAGCATATTGAATACCAGTTCCCCGATATAGCTCCATACCATCGTGACCGCAGCCGCATCGGGGTTGACGACGGGCGGGGATGCCGCAAACACCGAAAAGATGATGCAGGCAAGCACGATAATCGCACCCTCAAGGCACACCGCACAATAGCTCTTGATAAAGCTCCTGCCCACATTCTGGCTCGGCTCTCCCGCAAAAGAGGAAAGAGGGACGGGAGCGATTGCAGTATAAAGATACAGCTTGAAAAACCTGCCGTACACCGACATTATCATAATGAACGACAGCACCGTGATGAACAGCCCGCCGATGAGCGTCACCGCCCATAGGGGGATGCTCTCGAAAAAGCCGCAGTCCTCCACGGCTGTCACAATCTCTGTCGGCAGCACCGTCTTTTGTGCCGCCCCGAAGCCTGCGGCTTTCATTATGGTTGAAATCACGCCCTGCACTATCTGGAATAAAGCCATCATCAGTTCCAGTCCGTAAGTCACCGCCCCTTTGGCAAGGGCGAAGCGGATAAAGAGCTTTACTGCGTGTTCGGGCTTCTTTACGCTTGCGAAGTCGCCGCAGGTACGCATCACGCCCACAACAAAGAACAGCACGAGCAGAGCAAGCCCGATTGCCTGTAATGCACCGTGGATGTCAACAATGACTTTCCATATCGCACCGCCTTTGAAATTCTCTGGGGATTGGGTAATGAGCTGCCATATCTCGGCTAACTTCTCATTCCAAGTATTGAGGGCGTTCTCCAAGTTCTGAACTACCCAGTTATCTGACACATAAACCACCTCCTGTCTTTTCTGGGCAACTTTTTATCTGAACGTCAGATACAACCTCATTGCCCCAAACGTCCCATCCGTCTGTCCCATTACGGGCAAACAGTTCTAACCTCGGCAAGTCCCCCATAAGCTCAACGATTTTTTCCCTTGCTTCATCGGGCTTCTGGCTATGCCCCCGCAAAGGACTGGTAATGAACTGATGCACACGGGCGGATTTCCTGTGCGGTTTTCCTTTTGTGGCAAGCAGGCAGATTTCCGCATTGCCCCTTGTCCAGAACCCCAGACCGAAAAACCATCCTTTTCCGCTTTTATTCTGTTTCAGCCAGACAAAAGCAACCGTTTTGTATTGGAATCCCCACGCCTTGATTACCTGCAATGCTTCCTGTATTTGTGGGAAAGTTGCCCATAAGAACAGCACGCAGTCATCCGCAGCCACTCCTGCAACATCTAATTTGCAGATTTCATCAACACTCATTGTGCTGTAATGGTGTTCCGCAGCCCCAGAAAGATTTTTCTGGTTATAACGCCACGGTGGGTCAGCGTAAATGATGCCATATTTCTTTACATTCTCGATAATTTAGCTACCTCCATTCTTAAAATTGGATAACGGGGAAGTTCCGCAGGGCGGATCAGCCCCGTTATCACGTCTTATATCAGCCTGTTATTTCTATCTGCTGTCTTTTCCCATGCATTAGCCTGTGATGAGTGTCAGAATCTCCTTTGCAAAGGTAATCACAACGCCGCCCGCAAGGGTCAGGAATCCGTTCGCCCTCTGGGACGGGTCGTGGGATTTCAGCGACAAGCCCACCTGCACGATACCGAAGCCGAGCATAATCATGCCGACCGCCTTAATCAGTCCGAAGATGAAGTTTGAGAGATTGTTCACCACGGCAATCGGGTCATTGGCGGCAAAGGCGGTCGTCGTGCCGAAAACCATGCAGCATACCAAAGCGGCATACACGGCAAACGCCTTTTTTGTCTTTCTGCCCATCGGCAGCTTCTGGGTTGCTTTGTTCTGGCTGTTCTCGTTTTTCTTAAAAAGTTTCATAGGGTAAATCCTCCTTATAAATTGAATATTTCTTCCAAGTCCTCATCGGACAGAAGCTCATAGGAAGTGCTGACGGCTTCTGGCGTAACAGCGTTCTTAGGAATATCGCCGTCAAACACAAAGGTTGCGACAGCCTGCGTAGGTTCGCCGTGGATATAAGGCGGTTTCCCTCCGTCCGCTGTCAGTTTCACGTTCGGGTGTTTCAAAATATCATACTTAAAATCCATCACGGGGCGTTCCCCTCGCACAAAAAGAAGTGCGTAGCGGTTATCGAGCATACGCACTTCGTCTGGGGTTAAAAGCTCACGCCCCGAAATCTGGTAGTTGGTGGAATAGTTGCCGCTCCGTCCAGAGCTTTTCCCGTAGGTGTTCGTGTCTATCGTGGATTTGCCGAGCAACTCGCTCACAAACTTATGGGTACTCTGCTCGTTGCCGCCCAGATAAAGGAACTCGTCAGCGTTGCCGACAATGCTTTCCCACTGTTTCTCAAACAGGGCTTTCAACTGTGCCAAGTTCTGTAAAATGATGCTGACCGACACGCCACGGGAACGCATGACACTCAAAATCTTATCGAAATCATCGGGCAGCGAAACATTGGCAAATTCATCCATGATAAACTGGCAGTGGACAGGCAGGCTCCCGCCGTACTTATGGTCGGCAAGGTAAAATAGCTGTTGGAATAGCTGCGTGTATAATAATGACACTAAAAAATTAAAGCTCGTGTCGTTGTCTGGTATCAGAGCGAACAATGCCACTTTCTTCTCACCTAAAGACGGCAAATCAAGCTCGTCCGTGGCAGTCAAAGAAGCAAGGCTTTCCAGATTGAACTTCTCAAGCCGTGCGGCAAGGGTTATCTGGATGCTCTTTAAGGTCTTGGCACTTCCGCTGTGATAGTCACGGTAGTATTTCAGAGCGATATGCTCTGGGTTTACCATCTCCAAACGGTCAAACAGTTCGTCAAGCGGGCTTACATAGCTGTCGTCATCCTCCCTTACCTCTCCTGCACGAAGTAGCTCCATCACCATCGGGAAATTCTGCTCCTCTGGCGGGGCTTCGTATTTCAGATAGAACACGAGGGATAAGAGCAGCATACTCGCCGCCGTGTCCCAGAACGGGTCTTGCGACTGTGAGCCTTTCGGCGTGGTCGCCTTAAATAAATTCGTTACTAACCTCTGCACGTCATTATCATTCCTTAAATATACAAACGGGTTGTAACAATGGCTTCGGTGCATATTGATTAAATCAAGGACACGCACCTCATAGCCTTTCTTCTCAAGCAGTCCGCCCGTGTCACGGACAATCTCGCCTTTCGGGTCTAAGATTACCATTGACGTGTTGCACTGCATGACATTGGGTTTGCAAAAAAATCTGGTCTTTCCTGCACCAGAGCCGCCCACCACAAGGATATTCAAATTCCTGCGGTGCTTCTTCCCGTCAAGCCCGATGCGGACATTCTGGGTCAGCAGCTTGTTCTCTGATGCGTCCTTATCTCGGTACTTCTTATTGAGCGTACCTGCGTTGCCCCATTTCGCAGAGCCGTGTTCCTCCCCCTTGCGGTAGTTCCTGCGTGTGGAAAAGTAGACACCAATTCCCATGCCGTAGGCAAGCAGAAAAATGAGGACAACTCTGGGAGTGTCCCCGCATACCGTTATCTGAAACGGATTCTCGATTGCCACGGACAGGTTACTGATTATCTCCACGATGCCGCCGCTGACATAAGGTGCTGTCAGCAGGGCAAGCCACACGACAGGAACAATGCCGCATAAAGAGAGGATTACGCCTGCCTTGTAATCGTCACCGTTCTTCATGGCACTTGCATGGGGCGACCTTTACTTTCTTGGTCGGGGCGTATGCCACCCTGCTTATCAGCTCGTCAACAGGTTCGGTGGGGCGTTCCTCCTGTATCTGCTGTGTCCGCAGGGTATTGAGGGCGTTTAGGACAATATTTTTATCATATTTATCCAATGCCAGATGGTATCTTTCTTCTTTCATGGGCTGCACCTCCGATTAGCGTTCCTGCTCTTTACTTTTGGGCGGCTTGTTCTTCTCAAGGCTCTTATACATATCCGACTGGATTTCTCCGAGGACGTCACGCATCGAGCCAAGCTCGCCCTTGAACGCCTGCGTTTCCATGCCCTCAAATTCTTTCGGGAGCTTGTCAAACTTAAATCCCTTTGTGTCCACGCCGTAGCGGGAGCTTACCATATAGGCGACGCAGAACGATTTGAAATCGGAATCATCACGGCTTTCCTTATGCTTGAAATCAAAGACCGCTGCCGACACTTCCTTTGCCATGCTGACAAAAAGCTGTTCCTCGTTTAAGCCTGTGCGGATAAATATCGTCTGCTGTGAGCTGTCGTAGAACGCAGGCAGCTCAAGGTCATCGACAGGCACAAAGGAAACGGGGCTTGCGTCAATCATCGCCGACACAAGTTCACGCATGGTTTTCTGCTCCTGCGGCTGCTGCCTGTCCTTTGCCGAGGTCTGGGAAACATCATATACCACTTTGGCGTTGTAGCCGACCGCCTTTGAACCGTCGTCACGCTGATATTCTTTCCCCGGCTCAAGGATTGTCACTTTCTGTGCGTCCTTGTCCACATAGACACGGCTCTGTTTCCAACTCCCATAATCTTTTAACTGCGTCGCTTCGGGCATCTGTGCCGATACCAGAATGGCGTTGTTGACGGAATAGCGGTCAAAATGCCCCTGCACGTCAAGATACTGCTGAAACGCACCGCCGTCCGCCATCATTTCAGAACAGGTATTGTCAATCAGTTCATAGGCTTCTTTCCGCTGCTCCTGTTTGGCGGCAGCCCATTCCTCTTTGTTAAAGGCTCTGCTGCCGCCGCTGAATACATCATAAATGCTCATGCTTATCTTGCTCCTTTCGATTTTGGTTTCCGTTTCCGCTTCTGGGGCTGCTTATGCTCCGTCTTTCCTGCGGGCGGTTTCTTTGCCCTGTCGGGAGATTTCTCTCTTGCAGGGACAGCACCCGATTCCTGCTCCTTTCTGCCCTCCTTGATTTTCCGCAGTTCTTCTCTGACCGACGGCTTTTCCGCCTTAATCATAGTAGCCCCCTCTGCGGACTTCCTTTGCTGCTCTGAGGTAGGCTCGGACAGAGGGGATTTTTCTGTCTTTGCCAATGAGGGGTTTGGGGCATTTTCCTCTTTCTGGACTGCCTTGCCCATAAGGGCATCCATAAGCCTGTCTTTCTCCGCCTTGTCCTGCACGCCGATGTCTGGTTCTGGCTGACCGTCCTCCTTTGATTCTGCGGTCTTTGTGTCCTTCGATTTTGCCTTTGCCCCTTTGGATTTCTCCGCTTCTGTCACGATAGAAGCGGTGTCCACCGATGCAAGGCTGAACCTCTCCACAATACGGCTGATTTTCGATGCGTCCTCCGCACGGGCAACCACGTCCACCTCCGCATTGGGGTCTTTATTCCCACGGTCGGCAAGGACGCAGTAGAGTACGCCGTATTTCTTCGCCTCCTGCGTGAACTTCTTCAAGTCGCCATTCTTGACGGTAAAGACTTTCAGCTCCTTGCCAGAGCGGAGCATATTTGTGAGCCTTGCCTTTCCCTTTGTTTTCTGTTCTTCTTTTAAAATAGAGTAGAGCAGGATGGCGATATTCTTCGCACCCGCCCCCGTGATTCTGGCTGCGACCTCAAATCCCTCCAAGCTCATCCTCACGATTTGCTCTGCCGCTTCGCCGCCTGTGTTCATGCTTCATCAGCTCCTTTCCTTTCAGCTCTTTTTCATCTGCCCGTATGGTCTGTAACTTTTCCTTGAGGGTGTCGCTTCGGGCTTCGATTCCCTCACACAATCTGACCTCCTTTCGGATGGTTTTCATCCTCCCCGTGATTTCCGATATATGAGCCTTGACCGCTTCTTTTTCTTCGCCGACTGCTTTGCGGCTCTGGGAGTAAAGCCCCTTACGCTGTTCGGTCAGCTTCTGCATCTCGGATTCCAGAGAATCTTTATAAGACAAAAGCTGCTCTGCCGTGTCGATGTGGTTATGGCAGAGCAGCCTTGTTTCTTTTGTGATGGCGTCCATCTTCATCAAGTCGTCTTTCAGAAGATAGTGAAGCCGTGCATAATTCTGTTTCTTCCCTTTTGGCAGGATGCCGAGCCTGTAACAGTAATGGAGATACAGCCCACGCAAGCCGCCGATTTTCTTTGCGTCTTTCAGAGAGCCACGGACACGGTAGACCTTGACCTGCGGCTGTGGCTTGGAAAAGCTCTGGAATTTTACCGCATAAGAATTTTCCCGTATGCGTTCCGTAATCCTCTCATTGGTGTAATCTTCTCCGAGCTTATAGAGCCGCTTCGGTCTTTCCCAACCTTTCCCGATAATCGTCCAGTATTTGCGGTTGGGGTCAAAGTTGACACGGTATCCCATTTCCCCTAACTGGCGGTCAAAATCTTTAAGCGTAAAGGATTTTGAAATTGCTTCATCCACCGCCTGCCGTGCCACGGTGTCCCTCGTAGGCAGACCGTTCTTCTCGGCTTGGTATAAAGCATAGGGCTTCTTCCTGCCGCTTGGGTGTTCGATGACCGACAAGGAATACTCACGGCACAATTCGTCTGAACGCTGACGCAATAACCGCAGGTTCTTCTTGTTATCGTGATAGTGTTTTCCGTCCACATAGGAAACAGAGTTGACAACAAAATGGTTATGCAGGCACTCCGTATTCAGATGGGTCGCAACAACGACTTGGAATCTGCCGCCCCACATCTTCTCGGCTAACTTCACGCCGACTTCATGTGCCTGCTCTGGCGTGACCTCGCCTGCCTTGAAGCTCTGGAATCCGTGATAGCAGACGATTTCACTCTGGTCGTTCCATTGGGCTTTGGCTATCACCATTTCATCCCGTGCCGTAGTCGGGTCGCAGTTGACGCCCGTGACAAAAAACTGTTTCTCGGTCTTGTCGCTGTTGGTGGCGTACTTCATCACATCGCCCATCGCCTGCAGGTCGGCTTTCGTATATTTGGGATTAGCGGTCTTTTCTGGATTCTCGGCGTAGTCGATGGGATGGTCGAGCCTGCCTTTCACGTCCCAGATTTCGCAGACCGCCATCAGCCAGACATCTTCCTCGGAACAAGGTAGCTCCTGCTCACGTCCAGACGGAAGTCCCGCCACCGCTTGGCTTCGTCATAGAGCATCGGCGTGTCCACAAAATTCAAGGCGTTCGCCTTTGCCGCAAGTTGGTTGATGCGGTTGCCGATAGCCGACAGCTCCCGCATGATTTTATAAAACTCTGGGTCTGGCTTCTCGCATAGGCGGTAGCCCATGACCATTGACTGGAGCAGGGCTTGTCTGGAGCGTCCCGACTTTACTGCAAGGGAGCAGAGGTATTCAGCTTCTTCCTCGGTCAGTCGGAAAAGCACCTGCACGTTTCTTTTCCTCATCCACTTCCTCCTCTCTGCTTGAGAGCCTGTTAATCTGCAAAAGGCACATACACGCCACGCCGACCATGCCGCCGAGCGTCGTGCCGATGGCAAACGATAAAAACTCACTCATTCTTGGATTCCTTTCTGTGACCGCCGTGCCGCAATACGGCAGGGCGGCATACTTTGATACGGTTCTTTTTAAGGGGTATTAGGGGCGTCCCCTAACAAGCGAATTTGGTTAGCCAAATTCAGTGCTTGGTAAGACGTGTCTTTAACATCCGCCCCCGCAGCAGCATTCTCCGCACATCGGGCAGAAGCACGGACAGTCTGGACAACATACGTCCTCCATATCCTCATTCTCTGCCGCATTTTCTTCCCCGCCGTCCTCATTTTCGTCCTTAATATCTGCTTCTCCGCAGACAAAATCCTTATCGGAAAACTGGATAAGGTCGGTGTCAAACAGGATAATCTTTAGCTTTTCCGCCGCCTGTTCGGGGCTTTCCGCATAGATGGAAACGGTCTTTTCAAAGTGACCTGTGAGCGTTACATCATACTGTTTCAATGGCAGATTCCTCTCTTTCTTCGTCATTTTCTTTGATTTCTGGCTCTAAAAATCATCGGACAATCAACGTGCATCACCCCTTTCACGGCTCGTTTTCTGCCTTGCAATCCCCAAATAGGACATTAAAAAATCGTTGAAGTCCTTGCCGACTGGCGGCGGTTCGTCAACGATTCGGTAGTCTTTCTGCAATAATTCTTTCAAGGCTGCGGTACATAGCCGACCTGCTTTGTCCTTATCCAGATGCAGATAGATGGTCTTTATTTCTGGGTTTGCTTTCAAAAAAGTCGTGAGGGCGATGGGGATTTTGCTGTCCTTTATCTCTTTCTTTGGCTGATACACGCCCGATAAAGAGAGCAGGTTCTCCGCTTTGTAATCCCTGCCCTCATACTTTAAATAGGTGGCATAGGACAATAAATCAATGGCGGCTTCAAACAGATGCACGGTATCTGTCGGCACTCCTGCCAGAAGTCGGAAAGAGTACCGCTTGTCGCTGCCCGATGCGTCACGCTTGAAGCTGCTGACTGTGCCACGGCAGGCGGCGTATCTGGGCGTTCCGCTTTCGTCCTTGCCGATAAAAACAGCGTTGTGGTAGTCGGCACTCTCGAAGATAATCCCCTCGGAGATACACTCTTGTATGAGGGAATAGTCAATGCCACGCCCGAAAAGATACTCCGTCACCCTGTCGCAGTCCTTATTCTTTGGCGGCAGGAGCAGCACTTTCGGCTCGTCTTTTTTCACGGCAGGGGGCGGCGGTTTCCAGTCCGCCATCGTCTGCCTTGTGAGGATTTCCACGGCTTCTACAAAACCGTATTCCTTGACTTTCATCAGATAGTCAAGAGCAGAATAGCCGCCGAAGCCCCTCGACCACCAGTACCATTTGCCGTTGGAAATCTTTAGGCTGTCATGCTCGGCGGTACAGTACACATTTGTCGTGCCTTTGACCTTTACCAGATTGCTCGGCTCATAGATTCTAAGATAGGATAACAAGTCTATCTGCCTTGCCCGCTCAAGCACGTCTGGGTCAATCTGCACATAGGGTCTGCTGCTTCTCAATAAATAACATCACCTTTCTTTCCCAGACAAAATCTTTTCCGTCTTAACCATATAGGACTTAAAATCAGCGATGGTCTGGCGTAAATCCTCCATATGGGAATCGTCCTTTTCAAGCCATTCTTCGTAAATGTCTTGCAGAAGATTCGGCGATTTCATAAGTGCTTTTGCCGCCTGCGGGGAATAATCCGCTTCGGAAAAGCACTCTGCAATATCGTTCTTTAAGATGATTTGATATGCGGCATCGTAAACCTCCTGCGGGCTTTTGCTTAGAACATCCTCACGGAAATCGGCAAGCTCACACTGTACTTTTTCAGCCAGTTTTCGGTTAAGGGACTGTCTGTATTCTTGGTAATTCAATCTCACACCTCCTTAAAAATAAAATAAGCCGAGGGATTTTCGTTAATGAAAACCTCTCGGCTATGTAATACAGTCTTTATTCAGATACAATATCTTTCACAATCTTTAAATTCATAAACTGTTCTTTTGCTCTTTTTACGTTATCAAATTTTCCATCCCATTCTTGGCGAATTTTTGATTTTTTTAGAACTTCCTTAACTGTATAATCATCAAAATATTTGATTTTTTTAGAGGAATAATATTTTTTACAATAGTTCTCATAAAGTGAAATCACTGCATCTTTAAATTCATCTGGCTCAATTTCTGGCTCGATTTTATTTAGTAACCTCTCTAAATCATTTGACAAATAATGCAAATCGGGTGGGTAATCGTAATATATTATTTCTCCCTCATGTTCAAATGGGACGGGTTTTACCTCTATATCATTTTTCTTTAAAGTATATTCAAAATATGAAAACAGTATATCAGAACTTACATAAGTATCATTGTAGGAACTGACTTCTTTATAGGCAGACAGAAGAGATGTCAGTTTTTTTACTTCATTCTTGCTCATATACCTAACACTATACTCTTTAGAAATCTCACATAACAATTTGTAATTCTGTCGAGTATAAGCTTCTTCCAATAAGCGAATTAACGGATGGATAACAGCCATTTTCAAATTATTACGATTACCTTTACGATAATAAACTGCTGAAATTACCAACGAAATTATCCCAGATAATATTACTGTTATGAGTGTAAAGCAATTAGAATACCAATTATCCCAGAACCATTTTATAAAATCCATATATCGTACCTCAAATCATTTTATCTTTTTCGCTAAATAATAACATAAAAATCTTTGTTTCATCATAGCAAAAAAATGAATCAAACTCACGCTATGCCGCCTTATGAATAAGATTTTATACCAACTTGAATAGAAATTCTATCACACTTAACGCATTAAGAATCTGAACACACTCAAATCTTTCTATATCTCTTGTACATTTTCCGTGTAAGAGCCAGTTACGGTTGATATAGGGTGGCTCTTTTTTACTTTCAAATGTATATGCTCCATCTACAAATAATCTGTTCAAATATCCGATTAACGATGGATACATATCTAAAAACAAAAACCTCTTTGTAAAAAACGAATTTGTTTTTAAAAATTCTTGGCTTAAATGCTGCTCAAAACCTTTATCAGAATATTTTTTTGAATATGGTGTTTTGCGTGGATAATTCATATAATCATTTATCCTTGATTCCAATAATGCGACTAAATACATTGCAGCCGTCATATAATCTCCTTTATCATATGCTTCAATGCCTTTATTATAATAGCGGCGGCTATGAGCTTCTACATAACATAATAATAGGTTATTCCTAATAGCCTTTAGCGTATGACCGTTATCGGCATCAAAATAATCAACAATTTCTTTCTCTCTTCCTTGGGCAATAAGCTGATGCCATTCTTTGATTTTTCTTGGATTAGAGTGTTCTGATACAACCCAACCTGCCTGTCCGACTTCTTTACAAATATCAATTTCCTCTCCATATTTATCCAAAAAATCCTCATGTGACAGATTTTCACTGGCTTTTGCTTCTTCAATAAATGCTATTGTTTTTTCTGACAATGGAAAAATTGTTAAACTTGGCACTGAATCTAGCACTGTTTTCATCTGTGGAAATACACTATCCATATGAAAATTATTAGCAAACTCATTTGCTATCTGTTGCATTTTTACTATCATCTGTTTATATTTTTCGTTCATATTTTCTTCACGCATCTTTACACCTCATCATTATATTTTTAAGACTATTTCCGAAACAACATCATCAATATCACGGTTGTTTGTTTCTATTCGTATGGCATCTGGAAAATTATTATCCAAAAACGTAACATTCTGTGACAACCATTCTAAAGCAGTTTCTTTCATTCTGTTTCCATCATTTTTAATTCTCGACTTTATGGCATCTTCATCAGCAGTAAGAATAATATGTATGATATTTATACCCTTATTTTTCAGATATTCAAAAAGTTCCTCTTTACATTCCTTCATTGTTAATGCCATATCTACAATTAAATTTTTTCCAGTATTTTTTGATTTTTCTTCAATAAGCTCTCTGAATTCTCGAATAAATCGCATATTATTTTGGGGCAAAGTGCCGCCAATATGCGGAAAACTATTATTTGATTTTGCTTCTTCTACTACACGTTTCAGTGTTTCGTTACTATAATAATCCGATTCCAATAATTCAGCATTCCCATTAAAAAAACTTTCTTTTAATTTCATAGCCACCGCTGTCTTTCCAACACCATAAGTCCCATCAATCCATATTATCATATTCTTTTAACCTCCTCTACTATAAATCAAGAAATAAAAAACACATTCCAAAAATATAAAATTAGATTGCTACTTTCATCGCATTATCTATTGTATCTTTCAGAATGTGTGTTCTTTTGTATTTTGGTTCAGAATAAACTATTTTCCAAAGTTTGTCAACAATATTTTGCGATTTCAAAATAAAAAAGTCAAGATATAGTGTTTTTTGTCTATCTAAACTATGTAAAAGACGGCATCAGCACTCATACCAACGCCGCCTTTTTCTCGGTCAGTCCGTTATAAAATCCCTGCCTTTTTCAGATAACCCACGCCGTCATAACATCCTCTGAAATAAACCGATTCCATCTGCATATCGCAGAGCTTATTCCGAAGTTCCACAACTTCTATCAGAGCCTTGCACTCCTGCACCGATAAATCGTCTGCTTTCTCCGTGTCAAGAGCCGCCAACACTTTCGGATATTCCTTATAAATATCCTCTATCTTTTCCTGTATGGCTCGGTATTCTGGGTTTTCTTTTGGCAGCTTTGCGACAACTGAACTCAAATATTCCTCGAAGATGCTGCTGTGGGCATCTACAAAGGTTTCAAATTTAAAATCATCAAACACGCCTTTTCACCTCCGTTTTGCTTACTGTCACCTATTATACTTCCCCAAAATACGCAATACAAATGTGCAAACAGGATTTTACCGCTCCCTGTCCGTATTTTTTCTTTCGGGCGGTTCATCGTTATTCTGCTCTGGCTCGTCATCAATAACAGTATTATCCTTTTCATCCAGATTCAGTTCAATATTCAGTTTGTTCAGCCGCTCCGTCTTTTCTTTCAGCTCATCTTCAAAAGCAAAGGGCTTTTCCACCTCAATCTTTGCGGTTTCAAGCTGTGCCACGGTTTCCCCCTTTCTGGTCTTTGCGGCTTCCAGTCTGGCAGGGAGCTTGGCAATCTCATTCTCGATTCGGGTTAGATTGCCGAGGGCATCCGTGCCTAAATCTACCTTGTGTTTCCTCATTCCGCAGAGGTTTAAACAGTAGTGGGCGTTGACCGTATCATAGAAAACCTCCATCTGAAAGCCACGATAGCTGCCGATTTCCATCGGCTGTGAAAGCGGATTTTCCTTACAGATGGCAAGGAGCATCTCGCCTGCATCCATTTTTTCTTTGTAGGTCACACCTCTTAATGTCATCGGGCAGAACTTATCCTCACCCTGCGGCTTATGCCGACTGGCAATCTCCGCATCATTCCCATAGGCTGTAATGCGTTCCTCATAGTCCTTTATCTCCCTCGGATAGTGCTTCAGTATCCTGTCCTCAAGGTCGTAATGTTCGGAAAGATAGCTCTGCTTCAAGACTTTCAGCTTCGCCACCTGCATATCCAAATCCATTTTTTCCTTAAAGCGTTCATCACCTGTGGCAAGCATTTTCACCTCCGCAAAAGAGAGGGCAACCTCGTCCACGTCCTCGGCAGAACGCACGGGGCTTTTGCTCGTCATTATCTGGGATATGAATTTCTGCTTTCCCTCCACGAGCTGATAGAGGTAAGCGTCAAAGGTCTGCTCCGTCACATAGCGGTAGACTTCCACCTCTGGGAACATATTGCCCTGCCTTTCAAGCCTGCCTTGACGCTGTTCCAAATCCGACGGTCGCCACGGGCAATCTAAATTATGGATGGCGATAAGCCTGTCCTGCACATTTGTACCTGCACCCATCTTCGGAGTAGAGCCGAACAGCACCCTCACTTCACCGCTCCGCACTTTTGCAAACAGCTCTTTTTTCTGTGCATCGGTGGTCGCTTCGTGGATGAAACGCACCTGCTCCGCAGGGATTCCACGCTGTATGAGTTTCTTCCGCATATCATCATAGACATTATCAAACTGGTCGGGTATCATTTCATAAGCGTTTTCTCTGACTTCCTGCATTTCTATAATCTTTTTGTTAAGAGGTGTCGATAAATCACAAAAGACGAGTTGTGCTGCTTTTGTGTCGGCGTGTTCCTCCCAGATACGGTACACATTGTCCACGCAGGCGTTGACTTTGCTCTCTGGGTCGTCTGGCAGCATCGGGTCAACTAACCGCTGGTCGAGTGCCAGTTTCCGCCCGTCATTCGTGATTTTGAGCATATTGTCAATGTGCGGCTTCACAAGTCTTGCCCTTACTTTCTCAGCCCTCTTGGCAAGCCCTGCCACCATTTCACTCTGTATCTGGCTCGGCTTTGTCTTGATGTTATGGTAATTGATCTTTGGCACGGGCAGCTTCAACATATCGGCGGTCTGGATGTCCGCAACCTCACGGAACATCTGCATAAGCTCTGGCAGGTTATAAAACTTCGCAAACCTCGTCTTGGCTCTGTAATTCGTACCCTCTGGGGCTAATTCCAGAGCCGTGACCGTTTCGCCAAACGTGGACGCCCAACTGTCAAAATGCTGCAACCCGTTCCTTGCGAGGGTGTCATACTGCAAATATCTCTGCACGGAATACATCTCGACCATCGAGTTTGAGATAGGCGTCCCCGTGGCAAAGACCACGCCACGGTTGCCTGTGATTTCGTCCAGATAGCGGCACTTCATAAAGAGGTCGGAGCTTTTCTGGGCTTCGGTCTGGGCGATGCCGCCCACGTTCCGCATCTTGGTGTAAAGGTAAAGGTTCTTGTAAAAATGGCTCTCGTCTATAAAGAGCCTGTCTACGCCCAATTCCTCAAAGTTTATCACGCTGTCTTTCCGCTTGGTATCGTTCAGTTTGTCGAGCTTCGCCTTGATTCCTTTCCTCGTTTTCATAAGCTGCTTGACCGTGAACTGCTCCCCGTGAGATGCCTGCACGTCGTCAATGCCACGCTCTATATCGTCAAGCTGACGCATGAGCTGTTCCCTCTGGCGTTCCTCGCTGATGGGGATTTTCTCGAACTGCGAGTGTCCGATAATCACCGCATCATACGCCCCTGTCGCAATCCTGCCGCAGAATTTTTTGCGGTTTCCCGTTTCAAAGTCCCGCTTGGTCGTCACAAGGATATTCGCACTCGGATAGAGCCGCAGGTACTCCGACGCCCACTGACCGACAAGATGGTTCGGCACGACAAACATGGATTTCTGGCATAGCCCTAACCGCTTGCTTTCCTGTGCGGCGGCTACCATCTCGAAGGTCTTGCCCGCCCCTACCTTGTGGGCTAGGAGCGTGTTGCCGCCGTAAAGGATATGGGCAATCGCATTGACTTGGTGCGGTCTTAGCTGAATCTCTGGGCTGATGCCGCCGAATGTGATATGACTCCCGTCATATTCACGGGGTCTTATGCTGTTAAATGTGTCATTGTAATAGCGTACAAGGCGGTTCCTCCGCTCTGGGTCTTTCCAAATCCAGTCCTGAAACGCCTGTTTTATCACCTCCTGTTTTGCCTGTGCTGCGGTAGTTTCTTTATGGTTTAAAACCGCTTTCTTATTATTGTGTTCATCATAAACATAGTCAAAGATTCTTGTGTCACGCAGGTTTAACGTATCCTCCATGATGCGGTAGGCACTTGCCCGCTTTGTGCCGTAGGTGCTGTCCGCTTTCACATTCCCCACATCGGAACTCTTATTCTCAATGAACCAGTCGCCGTTCATCGGCGTGTAGCGTACTTTCAGCCTGTCCGCCGCATAGCTTGACGGCGTTAGAAGCTCCACCATGAACTGCTGTATATCCTCCTGCGGTATCCATGTCGCACCCAGACGGACGGAGATTTCGCTTGCGGGCAAATCCTTTGGGATGACCTTTTCCAGAGCCGACACGTTGATTTCATACTCTGGGCTGTCGTGTGCTGCGGCTTTCGCCGTAATGAGCTTTGCCCGCACGTTCCCCGATAAATACTCGTCTGCGGTCACATATTTTGCAGGCTCGGAAGATGGCACTTTAAAGATTACGCCCTGCAAGTCCTTTATGATTTCCTCCTGCGTCCTGCATGTGAGCCGTGCCATATATTCCAAATCGACACGGGCTTTCTCCCCGATGGAGAGGGCAAGGGCTTCGCTCGCCGTTTCCACAAAGGTCACTTCACGGTGGGGCTTTATCGTCCTCTTTGAGAACATATCCGCCTTTCTCTTGAATTTCCCCTCATCGTCAAGCACTTCCAACGAACATAAAAGGAAATAGCTCTCGTCTGCCGCAAAAGCAAGGTAATTCCCCCTGCTGTTAATCAGACCGTACTTTTTTGTGAACGCATCATAGAGCCGGTTCAGATTTTTCTGCTCGGTCTGTATCATTTCCTCTGGGTAATCGTCGGTCTGGTACTGGATAAGCCTGCGGACACAATCACGGATTTCCAACAATCCTCGGATACGGTTCTCTGCGGTCATGGACACCTTTGCGGGGGTCATTCTGTTATTCTCTCGGAAGTATATTTTTCCGTCCACAAGGGCAAAAGAGAAGTTCCGCACATTCGGGTCGGCAGGAAGTTCCGCATCCTGCTCATCGGAGATTTCATCAATTTCATAATCCTGCTCTGGGATTTCTCCGCTTATCTGCCGCATGGCTTCATGGAGAAGCCCCGCAAGCGGCATATCGGGATAGGCTTTGCAGGCGGCGTCCATGCCGAACCTTGTGCTTTCCATCTTCATCTCGCCAAGCACCATCTCTGGATTCTGGACAAAATAGCTGTTCATCGTGATTCCATTTGCATCGGTGTCAAGGTGTACCCACTCTGGCTCTATCTCTATCATGCGGTCACGCTTCTGTAAAATAAGGATGTCGCTCGTGACCTCCGTGCCTGCATTTGCCCGAAACGTATTGTCTGGCAGACGGACAGCACCCAGAAGCTCCGCCCTCTGTGCGATATACCTCCGCACGTCTGGGCTTGTTTTGTCCATCGTCCCCTTAGAGGTAATGAACATCACAACGCCGCCTGCCCGCACTTTATCCAGAGCCTTTGCAATAAAATAGTCGTGGATTAAGAACTTCTGGGCATTGTAACGGCTGTCGTTGACTTTGAACTCCCCGAACGGGATATTGCCAAGCACCACATCAAAGTGATTGTCTGGGAGCTTCGTGTCCTCGAATCCCTCGATGGCGATACTGGCTTTCTGGTAGAGCTGCTTTGCAATCCTGCCCGATAAAGGGTCAATCTCTATGCCGTGCAGCTTTGATTTCCCCATGCTGTCGGGCAGAAGCCCCAAGAAATTCCCCGTGCCGCAGGACGGCTCCAAGATGTTCCCCTGTGAGAATCCCAGACGGTCAAGGGCTTCATACATCGCCTTGATGACAACGGGCGGCGTGTAAAATGCGGTCAGCGTGGATTCCATAGCGGCACGGTATTCCTCATCGGAAAGTGAGGATTTTAATTCTCTGTACTCATTCGCCCATGACGCATTTTTTTCATCAAATGCCATAGACAGACCGCCCCAACCGACATACTTTGCAAGGATTTCCTGTTCTTCGGGCGTGGCAAGTCGATTTTCTATCTGAAGGTCGTGGAGAAGTCGGATTGCTGCCATGTTGTTGCGGAATTTCTCTTTTGAACCGCCAACGCCTAACGCATCATCGGTAATACGGTAATTGTGGCGTTCGGCAGAAACAGACGGCTTTTCCGCAGTCGGTTTTGCAGGGACTTCCACTTTTTCTTCGGGCGGTAATTCCTCCTGTGCCTGCTCCAAGAGCCTGCGGACATAGCCGATTTTCTCCACACGGTTTATCGGGAATCCCGTACTGTTCTGGAAAGTGATGTCACGCATGGAAACATCGCCGCTGATTTCTCCAATGCTTTCAATAATATATCTGCGGTTGTCGATTACGATTTCCCTGCCAATTAAATCAGAATTATTCTGTGCAGCCGGCTCGGAAGTCTGCTCTTGCGTTGCAGGCTTATTGGATTCCTGTGTAGCCCTCTGTGCGTCTTTCTCCGCAAACAGCCCAACGATATGCTCTGCACTGTTCAAACTGTCGGCGAATTTCCTTGCTTCTTCCTCGGTGGGGTAAGTCATCACCATGCCGTCCCCATCAATACAGTAATCCTCTCGGCTGTTGTCCCAGATGGCAAACGCATCTTCGGGGTCTGGGAAAGCATCGGAAGTCATTGTGACCTCAAACCGTCTTTCTGTCGGCTCTGTTTCCTGCTCTGCACTAACAGCGGATTCCTCGGCATTTTTCGTTTCTTCGGGCTGTGTCTTGTCCTCCGCTTTCCTGTTCCAGTCGGCTTCGGTAACCATGATTTCATCAAGGAGCTTTTCATCTTCAGGTGTCAGCCCCGTATGCTGCTCCAAGAACGGTAGAAACACCTCCTGCCCGAAATGCAGCGTTTCCATCTGCTCACGGTAATAATCTTCCCCCTGCCGTTTCCATTCTGGGACAAACGGGCAGTCGGGAGAGAGGGAGTATTCATAAAAGTTTCGGATATGGGCAATCAAATCGCCCTCGCCGTCCCCGATGTCAAACCGCCCCTCGTAATGAAATTCTTTCCCCTCAATAACTGCATGGATTTCAAAATCAGTCTTTTTGTACCAACCGACCTGTCTGCTCTCGTCTTGCCGCTCACGGTGCTGCTTTTCATCCAGAACGCCAAGTAGCCTGTTCCCAAGTGCAAAGCTAAGTTCCGTAAATCGGTCGTTCAGCTCCCTGTCATAAAAGGCGGGATGCTCGGAGAATCCAATGGAGAACGTAATGCTGTCGGGCTTTTCCTCGGCAGGTGTTTCCGATTTCTGCCGTTCGGTCACGACTACTTTCAGATGGTCGTTCGCAGGGTTTTCCTTTAATTTTTCCTCAAACTCGGCTCTGCTGTAAGTCTGCCCCAAGATAGGGAACTGCTCATTTTGCAGGTAAACGCTGTCCTCGCCAAGCGTTGCCACGATATATTTATCCGCACCGATATACACCACATCCCCCTCATGGCAGAGGTGGCGGAGCGGGTACAGCTCCTTTAATTCCTGCGAAAAACGGTAAGCGTTGCTGCGGCTGTAAACATCGCTTGTCTTACCCTGCACAAGAGATAAAAAGTCCATGAGCTGCTGAACGGTGGCAGGGTCGCTCAAATTCTGTTCCATCTGCCCGTCCGTCACATCGGCAAGGTCAGAACGCCCCACATTTTCAAGCAGGGCTTTCTCATAACCGTCCAAGTCACGGATAAAATCAGAGAGCCGCAGGGAGAGCGTATCCCTTTTATCAGCAGGCGGCAGCTCCTTTTTTTCTTCGATAAAACGCTGTCTTTTTAACTTCCTCTGGGTGTCGATTTCATGCTGCGGGGCAGAGATGCTTTCCAGATAATCGGCGTAATGGTCTTTCTCTTTCGGGTTGAGGTAGCGGTTGCCCTTTATCAGTTCACGCAGGCGTTTTTCTATTTTCGCCCAACTAAGCACAAGGTCATGTTCGGTGGAAATGCCGTCACGGTCAATGGAGATTCCTTTGCCCGCATACCACGCATAGCCCTCCGTGCCATCCGAAAAGTCAACAAAAAAGCCGCCCGTGCCGTATTCCTTTTTCAGAAATTCAATGTTGCTTTTTTTATCTTCCTGCTTCTGGAACTGGTGGTAGATACGGTATTTCCCATGCTCAACGCTGTTCCCTTTTACAAGGACGGCATCTATATCCTCCTGTGAAACGGCAAAAGCAGAGGATTTTTCGTCCTCTGCTTCAGCAATCATTTCAATCTGTTCGTCCACGGTCGGGAGATTGGCGGCAACTTCTTCCTCATTGGCAACGCTGCCCTCGGCATTTTCTGTCTGTTTCTCTGGTTCTGTTAATTGTAAATCAGTTCTTCCAGTATCACTTCCTCCGCTTGGCTGCGGATGGCGTTCATCGCCTGCACCCACTGCATCGGTGCTTTCTCTTTCAGTTCCTCCGTCACGCCCTGCTCCGCTGCGAGCTGCTTCGTCAGAAGCTCCAACCTCTGCAACGCCGTCTGCTCGGTCTGGTAAAGGTGTGCGTTCAGTCCGCCTGTTGTCAGCAGGTTGAGGTACGTCACCCTCTTGTACTGTTCCAGATAATCCCTGTGCATCAAAGCGTACCTGCCAAGCGGAAGTTCTGGCTCTGTCGGTAATGTCAGGTCGGGAATAAGGTAATCGTCCTGTTTCGTGTAAGTGATTTCGTTCATTGTATTCGCTCCTTTCGGGTTGTTTCCTGCCTTTATCATACTGGCTTGCGATGTCCCTTGCAAATGTGCGGTTCTGCCGCTTCGCTTCGATTTGCACATTTCGGACTGCCGCAGAGATTTCCCGCAACGCCATCTCGGAAATGTCGCTCGTTGCGATGCCGATGGCGTTAAGGGTGGCGGGCGTGTTGAAATTTGTAATGTCCGCAAAATCCTCACGCTCAAAATATCCGTCCGCATCCAGTCCGCAGCGGCTCAAAAGCATATACGCCACGCTGTTTACGGCAAGCCGCTTGTAAATCACTTCTATATTAAAGTCATCCAGTTCCTCTAAAAAACTGCCTTTCGTACAGCCTTTGAGCTGTGAAAGGTAATCGGGCAGGTTGTCCTCCACGGCGTTCTCCGCTGTTTCTAAAAGGGCGGTGGAAAAATAGCCGCCCTCCATTTCGCCGAACCTGCCCGCAAGACGTTCCATGACAGGCTGCTCGTACCGCTTATCCATCTGCCATATCGGTACGGGTCGGCTGCCATAATAGCCCTCATGGGTGTCGGAAACGTCAAAATAATATTTCAGCGTGTTCCTGCGTCCTTTCGGGTCAAAGACCGCAATGCCCCTGCTGTCCTTATTTACCCACCGCTTAAAGAGCCTGTTCCATGTGCCGATTTCGGCAACAGCGGTAGCGTCTGGGCGTTGGGCAAAGATTAGGAGCTGCTCGTCAAAGCGGCACTTGTAATTATGGCAGGCGGAAGATAAAAAGCCCTGCCACGCCTGCGGGTTCTTTGCCACCGCTACGCCTGTCCGACGGTACAGCTCCGTGATTAGCTGATACTTTGCAGCCAATAGGCTCACACCTCCTTATCATTCAAATCCTTTTTTTTGTGTTGCATCATTTTGTTTCCCGCTTAGGCAGGGGCAAAGCTGATTTTGTTCTGTTCCATTTTCTGTGCAAATCCTTTTAAAGACTGCCTTACGCCGTCAATCTCCGCATGGGTTTCGTCCAGACGGTGGCAGAGGGCAAAATTCTCGTCCCCATTCCCATAAGACAGCCGTAAAAAACCGCCGTCTGGGATAGAAAAGAGTGCTTTGCCTGCACTGTCCGTAAAACAAATCCGCCCTGTTCTGCTCATTCCGCACCTCCGCCTAAAAAAGAAATAACCTTGTTCGCTTTGATGCCTTTTTGCAGCTCATTGATGAGCGTGATGTCCGCAACCGTGATTCCCTGCATGGAAAGAATGTCGTCCATCGTCATTGCGGCAATCGCCTTTTCATCGGTAAAACCCGCTTCAAAGACCTTGTTTAACACTCTGACCGCTTTCTGGTTTACAGCCATGTTTCCATCCTCCTATCGTTCATACGCTTTCTTTTTCGGGGCTTTCGCCACCTGCGGCGGTTCTTCTGGCTTCGGCTCATAGGTGTGTCCGTTTTTCCCCATACGCTCGGCAAATTCGCAGATATGGTAGAGGTTGCTGCCTATCTCGGTATGGTATTCGTCGATATAGCGGCAGGGCTTTTCCGCCTTTTCGCCCCAATCATAAGTGATGATGATTTTGCCGCCGTCTGGGATGCGGAACAGCTCTTTGTAATGCGGGTCAATAAAACGGATGCCCTGTTCTGCTCTGGAAATGTGCTTGTCAAGCCATTCTTTCACATAGCAGTAGCAGTAAAAGTTATAATCGCCCTTTGTCGGGTTGCAGCGGAACAGGAAAGCGTGTTTCTCCGTATCTACACGGAAACCGTATTCCGTATAATAATTATCTTTAAACGCACTTTCGGGATTCGCCCTTGCAAAAGCCGCCATGTCATAACGGTTGTGCAGAAGCCCCTTATCTTCACGCAGGGCATTGATGACATCGTCAAGCCCCGACTTAAATTCATCGGTTTTCCATTGCTCTCTGGTATCAAACCAAGAAGTGTAAAATCCATATCCAGAGGTGTCAAAATCCCCACGCAGATGCCCGATGCACCCCGTCTGCCCCTCAAGCTGCATACTCTGGGCGTAGGTGTATTTCTGTTCGGGCTGCGTCAAAGCTCGTATCTCCATCAGCGTTCCTCCCTGCTCTTTGATTTCTTCGCCTTTTCCTCCGTCTGGATTCTGGCGGCGGCTTCTTTCGCCCAATCGGGCATCTTCTCTGGCTTGATTTCCCCAAGCACATCGCACCTTTCCCATCTGGCGTGCTTTCCGTCCGCAAGGCTCGTGCCGAACACCGCCTGCCCCCTGCCGCCCCTTGCACCGTGACCGCCGTCCACCAACACGAGCTGATAGGCAGAATGGCGGTACTCGTAACGGTTGACCTCGGCGTTGATAACGACAACTTTTCCCACAATGCTGCCGCCCTTATCATCTGGGATGCAGTCGTCTATGGTAAATGGAGTCATGTCAAATTTGAACTGTTCCTGCTCGGCTCTCACAAGCCCTATCTGTTCCTGCACCCTGTCTGTAAAAATCTGCATGGCTTCGAGATAATCGTCAGAGCCGACCGCATCCGTCACCCACTCTGCGTAGAAAGGGTTGTCATAAGTGCAGTAACATACTAAAAAGGGATATTCCTCTTTCAAATCCACGCCGAACACTACTTCCTTTTTACCGATATGGATGCTCTGCGTGACCTTATAGGAGCTAATCATCCGTTTTTCTTCATTCTCCATCTGGCTTCTCCTTTCCCTGCTTTTTTTCTCTCTTTTCATCTAAAATCTTTCGGATACAGACATCGCAGAAAATAATGTGCCTGTCCTTATATCGGGGATAAGGGCAGGTCGTACAGTCATATTTCTTCTGGCTACCGCTCATAATCGTCCCTGCCTTTCGGTTTTGGAGCAGGGGGCTTATTGTACGGCATATGGCACTCCGACTGGTAGCGTTCGTTCAGATTCTCCCTTGCGGCTTCAAGGGTGTTGCAGTAACAGCCCCAGTAATAGTTGTCGCCGCCTTTGCAGTACCAGCATACATACGGGTTCGGGGCTTTCGGGTGATGCCCGATGACAAGCTCCGTGTTCCCGATAGTGCAGCTCTCTATGATTTCATAGCCCTGATTGGAGCGTGTTTCACCGTCCATAGGCGTTCCTCCTTTCTTACGATTCTTTGGCATATTTACGGTATGCCTTTTCCCCTGCGGCTCTGATTCTCTGCCGCCGCACATTTCCTAAAAGCTCTGGGTGTCTTTCCTGCAATTTCCGCCGTGTCCTGCCCACGCTCTCAAAGCTCGGCAAGCCAAGCTCCTTGTGCCGTGTCATTATCTCCGCAAGTGGCATCGTACCTGCATCTTTCAGATAAAGATTGCAGAGGGCAAGGTACAGCACCATGTCATCATCTCTTGCATCCACATTCTTTTGCAGGACAGACTTCACTTTCCCCTCTATGGTTTTCAGATTGTCCATAGCTACCTCCATACATGGAAAGAGGGCGGTATCTTTAAAACCGCCCCAATCCGTATCAATCCTGTCTTATTTTATTTCTTCCTGCGAATGTGCAGCCATGCCACCGCACCAACTACAAATACCGCAAGCACCGCTGTTACCACTGTTTTTATTCTCATTCTGCTTAGTCCTCCTTTTTCTTTCTTCCACTCTTATAACCGACAAACCCGAAGATTCCCGCACCGAGCGTAAATGCAGCCGCAAGGCTCACCCACAAGCCCAAACTGAAATCATCGCCTGTTTTCGGCGTGTCACGGAGTTCATTGTGCATGGTGACGGTCGCTGTTTCATCTGTCTTGATTGTCACTTTCTGGTCGGCAGGCAGGATATAGCCAGAGGATGCCTTGTCGCTGACCTCGGACACGGTATATTCACCGATACGCAAGCCGTCAATTACGATTTCACCTTTCTTGTCTGTCGTGAATGTCTTGTCATAGCCGTTGTCCCCGATGACACGGAAAGAGAAGCCCTCCACCTTGCCGTCAGAGGAAGTCTTGACGATTTTAAGGCTGCCTTTCTGTGCTTCATTCAAAAATCCCTTGCCCGCTTCATTCTCCACGTTGTAGGTCTTGCCGTTTTCCTCGATGGATACGGGATAGACGTTCTCATCAAGCACGAAGCCTGTCGGGGCGGTTTTCTCACGAACAAGGTACTTGCCGTAACGCAGGTCGTCCATCTGGTACACGCCTTTTTCTACTTCGCCCATCTCGCCGAGCAGCTCGTCTTTCTTATCCAGTTTTCCATCTTCGTTTGTGTCAGAGTAAACCTCGAATACCGCACCCGTCAATTTGTTTTCTGGGTAATCCTTATCTACTTTTGTTAAAGCGATATTGCCCGTAATGAAGTAGTTGACAAGCTCTACCTCAACAACTTCGTCAACCTCGCTGATTGTCACGCTGATTTCTTCCTCGGAGAGTACATATCCTTTCGGGCTTTCGATTTCACGGATAATCCATGTGCCATACGGTACGTTTTCAAAAGAAAAACTGCCGTCATCTTCGGATGTGGCAGTTGCGATTGCATTTTCCTTCGTATATTCCGTTGTTCCAACCTTAAAGATGCCGATAACAGCACCGCCTAAATCTTCTCCGTCCTCGTTGGATTTCTTACCGCTGACAGAGCCGTAAATCAGTTCGTTTTCAATGGCTTCTCCCTCATTTGCCGTAATGTTTACAACGGCGGTTTCCTGCCCTGCGTACTCAAAATCAACAGGGTATTTCTCGTCACTTACAAGATAAGCGGAGTTTGTGCTGATTTCCTGCACATAGTAGCTGCCCATCGGTAAATCGCTGATTGCCTTTCCGTGACCGTTTTCATCAAGGAAGATAACTTCAATCAGCCCGTCCGCAGGGATTGTCGTGCCGTCTGCGGCGGTCAGTTCCTCGGCGGCATACAGACCAAACGTAACGTCCTTGATTTCTCCGTTATTTCCTACGCCGTAGGCTTCGTCAACCTCAAGGGTTTTATTAAGGTCGATTTCCACACGCTGACGCTCATTGTAAAAATCTGTGCCTGTTTCCGTCACGTCAATTTCCTGCCCTGCATACACAAGCTCCACGGCGTGGATTTCCCCATTCAGCACCATGCCATATGGGGCGGTCACTTCCTTTACCTCATACGTTCCGAGATAAAGCTCTTTGGATTCTGCCGTGCCGTCCTCTCCTGTGGTGAGCGTGTCTACAACTTCGCCTTTCTCGGCTCTTACCGTGCCGTCTGTCGTGATAATGTCCTCGGCTGCGGTAATCTCATAAACTGCACCCTCAAGGCTGTCCACTGCAAAAATCGGCTGATACAGCCCCTTGTTTCCCGATACCCTACTGAACACTTCGCCAGACTTGGATACCGTGATTTTCCCTTTCTGTGCCATGTTGGAGCGTTCCACCTTAATTAAAGTGATGCCGCTTTCCTCCTCGGAGTTTTCCTGCTCCACGTCAAAATAGACTGGCTCGGAATCCAGAACATAGCCATACGGAGCCTGCACCTCTACAAGAGAATAGCCCTTGCCGTATTCCAAAGTCTGCGGCGTGATAAGCTCGCCGTCCGCCGTGGTGTAGAATGTGTCAATCTTCGTCACTTCGGGATAAGTGAACGTCATCGTTACAAGGTTTCCCTCTGGGTCGTAAATCTGGAATCCTGCACCCGCATACGGGATAACTTTGCCTGTTTCCACGTCTTTCTTTACGATTTTGATATAGCTCTCAAAATTTGCGTTGTTGATAAGATAGCGGTAGGTCTGGCTGTCCTTGCAGATGAACACGTCAAAGTCTTTCATCAGCTCACGCCCGTCCCATCCCGAAGTCTGGTGAACCGTATAAATTCCATACGGCATATCTTTTATCTGGGCAAAGCCGTTTTCATCGCAGATGAGCGTGTCACGCTCCGTTTCCTCCGCTGCGTCAAAGCTGCCTGCGGATTTTAAGAACACCTCAAAAACAGCTCCCTCCTCTGGCGTTTCAATCTGGGTTTCTCCGTTGTCGGTATGCTTGATGATGGCGATATTCCCCTTGATGACCTGCTCATTCACATCATTCTTAGCGGAATTGTACTCAATGGTATAAAGCTCTGGCTCTGCACCTACATGGTGTACGGTTTCATCAAGCAGATAGCCCTCGGACGGGGTAATTTCACGGATGCTCCAATCATCGCCGCAGATATAATATTTTGTTGTGAACTGACCGTTTTCATCGGTAGTATAGGTGTCAACCAGTTCCTCGCCTTTATAAATGCCGTAAACCGCACCTGCAAGAGAAGCGTCGCCCTGCGGCTTCTTTCCTGTTTCCACATCGGTCTTTAATACCGTTACATTGAATTTCTTTAAAATGTTGTGGAAACTGCGGTTTGTGGCTTTCTTCCACTCAATCGGGGCGGTCTGGGATGCAGGGACAACATAGCGGATTGCCGTGTCCACTTCCTCAAGGGTGTACGGGGTCTTTCCGCTGATAAGGACATTCTCAAATTTTGCAACGCCCTTTGCATTGGTAACAGCATATTCATCAACAGCCAAGCCGCTTAATGATGTTCCGTACAAGTGGAATTTTACACCCTCCACCAGATTATCCTCTGATGTTTTCACGACTTCCAGACTGCCACACTTCAAGGTATTGCTGAATGTGACCGTAGAGGTCTTTCCCCCGATAATCGTCACGGTCTGGGTTTTCTGCGGCTCATAGCGGTCGATGGACTGCTCCGTAACGGTATAAGTGCCGGGGAATAAGCCCTCAACCGTTATATCTCCGTTCTTGTCGGTTTTCACGGTCTTGTTGAAGCCGTCGCCTTTGATGGTAAAGGAAATCCCCTCAACCACGCCGTCCTCAGAAGTCTTTTTCAGTGCAACCGTCCCTGTCGGTGTTTCCACGTTGATATATGCCATCATGGTGTCTACATTCTCCACGCCTGTAATGACGTCCTGCAGGTTCGGGTCGCCGTAGGCAATCATCTTTGCCCCGTTGCTGACGGTCGGCGTATTATTTCTGGTAGCGGTAATCCTTGCCGTTCCGTCAATCGCTTTTGATGATGTGATGGTCAGCTTATTTCCCGATTTGGACACCTTTACGTTGCTGTCGGAACTGGTAAAGGAATACTCGGATAAAACGCCGTTGCTGTCGATCAGCGTAAGAGAGTATTTGCCGTCCTTATAGGCAAGCTCCTTTGTGATGTCTTTCTTTCTTGCCGACATAAAGCTCGGAATCGTGCTGTGCCTTGTGAGCAGGGACACAATCTGGTCGTAAGCCGCCCTCGCCCCGCTGTTGGCATAGTTTGAGCCAAAATGCAGGCTGTAAACCGTGGTGCTTGTCTGGCTGTACGGGCTTGTGGCATTCCTGCATCCCGTCACAAACTCCCACACAAGGGTCTGGGTGGCAAGCCATTTCTCGTCATCGCTCCCAGACAAGCTGCCGCTGTTGCCCTGATAGCCGTAGAGCAGGGCAAGCCCCACCGCCTTTTTCTGGTCTGCGGAGAGGGCGTTCCATGTGTTGGAAGATGCCTTTGCAAGCGTATTTCCCGTTTTTAACGGTACGCCCGGCTGAAGGCAGAACGCCGTTTCCCCGTCCACATACATACGGTATTTATATTCGCCTGTTCCTCCTGCGGTATGACCGCCGATATTGGCACTGGAATTGTACCTCATGGCGTTCCCTGCACCGTCATAGGTGTGGGTAAAGGAAATCGTGCCGATGTCGCCCGCTGCAAACGCTGTCGTGGCAGGGACTACGGACAATGCCGTGACCGCAGCCAACGCTAACGCCGCAGCCTTCCTCAATAATTTACGAATCTTCATCGTTACCTCCTGTTCGTTCTCATGTTGATAGTTGCTGATTGATTTTCTGACAGAAAAAAGCTGCCCGTCTGGACAGCCTTTAATATTTCTTTTCTCGGATAGTTACTGGCAGTATTAAGGGGGAGAGGTGTGGAGAGGGGGAAGTTGAAAAAAATTTGCTATCCTCCCCAAAAGGCGGACTTCTCCCTCGGCGTGCCGTTATCTTTCCTGCCCTCGCTGCCGTTGCAGGTGTCGGTTATAAAATTCCAACGCCTTTACGACAAAATCCGTTTCCTGCCCTCTGGGGATGGACTTCGGGATGAGCTTGGTTATCCGCTCGTCCTTGAACGCAGGCTTTTCTTTCTGGTTCGGCTTATCCTCCTGCATGATGCTCTGGATAACCTCGTCCGTGAGCTTTCCCTCCTGCATAAACTTTTTCATTTTGATAGCCTGTGCAAGAGAGGGGGTGGCATCATTGTAGCCCATCGCTTCTAAGAGCGAGTATTGCTGTTCCTCGGAGAGATAGGAAATCTCTACCGCAGGACGGAAAGCAATCTGGCGTTCATCTACCATTTCCAGAATTTCGGGTACAAGCTCGGTCAAACGGATAAAACGGCGTATCTGGTCTTTACTTTCTCCGACAAGTTCACCTAATTCTTTATCAGAACGCCCCTTTGATAAATTAGTCGCCACTGGCGACGCATTTTCTTTCGGGGGTCTGCCTGCTTGACGTTTCATAGCTTCAAGCCGCATCTTATAGGCAAATGCTTTCTCACTTGGCAGGATAACAGAGCGTTGGAGATTGCTCTCAACCATGACAATAATCGCTTCATCACGGGTCAGCTCCTTAACCTCGCATTTCAGCGTTTCAAGCCCTGCAAGCTCGCAAGCCTTTTTCCGCCTGTGACCGCTGATAAGCTCATACCGTCCATCCTCTTTCTGCCGAACCGTGGCAGGGGTCATTACGCCGCTCCGACTGACACTTTCAACAAGCTGTTCCATATCCTCATTCATTAAAACTTTGAATGGGTGGTCTGGAAACTCGTCAATTTTGGAAATGGGTATCTCCCTTATTTTACTTAATTTCGCTTCTGCACGGCTCTCGTCTGTTTCAAAGAGGTCATCGTATGCGGTCAGCTCGATTTCTGTTCTTTTGCTTCTCGCCAATCTCTGCTACCTCCTTTCCCAACTGCTCATAAGCTGCGGCTACCTTGCCGCTTTTGTCATAGGCAAAAATGCTCTTTCCCTCTGCGGTGGCTTCTACTGCACGGATTGAATGAGGTATCTGGGTATCAAACACCTTGATTCTCTGCCCATATGCACTTTTCACCGTAGCGGTGATTTCTTTTGAAATATTCGTGCGTGGCATTACCATCGTCATTAAAATACCGTCAATCCGCAGATGGGGATTGATTTGCCGTTTGACCTTAGACACGGAGCGAAGCAACAGCTCTAATCCCTTTGCGGAAAGATAATGGGGCTGTGTCGGGATAACCACGCTGTCAGCCGCCGCAAGTGCGTTGATTGTCAGCATACCCAAGCTCGGCATACAGTCCACCAGAACCACATCGTAATTCTTTTTTACTTCATTAATGCAGGTTTTCAGCACGCTTTCACGGCTTATGGCATTGATAAGCCGTACTTCCAGTCCCGACAGTTCAATGTTGGACGGGAGCAGGTCAACGCCCTCGTTATGGTGCAGGATAGCTTTCTGGACATTGGCAGGCTTATCGTCTATCACGTCCTGCATGATGCTTGAAAGCGTATCCGATAAATCGTCTGGTCTGCCGTAACCGAGGGACATCGTTAAGTTTGCCTGTGCGTCGGCATCAATGAGCAGGACTTTCTTACCCTGCTGTGCCAGACTGACACCCAGATTGACCGCTGTGGTGGTCTTGCCGACACCGCCTTTCTGATTCGTCAGAGCGATTACTTTGCAATTTGACATAGGTGCGTCCTCCTTTCGCATAAATTTAGCCACTTTGTCAAGGTGGCTATGTAACAGTACCAGAGAACGCAAAAAAGCCGCTTACTCTAAAAAACAAATAAGAATAAGCGGCTTATAATGATGTGCCTTAGACATATTCAATTTTCATTCTCTTAATCGGTGCGTTTATGACTTTGAATATCAGTTCGTCAACGCAGTCCGTATATCTGCCCTGCTGTATGAGCTGATTTTTCAACTCCACAAGGCTATGTAAAAGTAATGTTCTTTCTTGACTATCCACATACAAATGATTTTTCTTTTCTCTCATAAATGTCACCGTCCTTTCTTCGCTCTATTATACAGGAAACTGACGACGACACTCAAAGGTACAAATCCATGAAAAACATCCGACTATCAAATCATGCGAAAATACTCTAATGCCTCCCTTATAGCTACTTCTTTCTCTGGCGGGCATTTCGGCTGTCTGGAATTTTCCGATTTCGGCAGATTGTAATTTGCTCTCTCAATAATACCACATTTCTGTTTTATCTGTGCGATATACAGATTGCTGACTTTCAATCCCGTATGTTCCAGTACATAATTCTTGATTTCTTCATAGGTGGCTTTGCTCTCCGCAGCAGTCAAATCAAGCTCATCCATCGTGAGTTCAACCTCAATATGATGCTCGACATTGAGTTTGGACAATAAACATACCGTCTCCACGTGATACGTCCCCGGAAACAAATCAATCCCCCCAGCTTTCTCCACCCGGTACCCCCGTCCCTGCAGCATCTCCAGATCCCGCACCAGGCTCGTCGGCTTGCAGGCAATATACACGATCCTCTCCACCCCAAAATCCGTAATCTTCTGAATCGCCTTCGGATTCACCCCGTCCCTTGGCGGATCCAGCACGATCAGGTCCGGCACCTCGCCGAGCTCATCGATCACCTTCAGCACATCCCCGGCCCAGAACGTACAGTTATCAAGCCCGTTAAGCGCCGCATTCTCTCTTGCAGCCTCCACGGCCTCCTCTACGATCTCCACGCCCACAACCTTCTTCGCCACAGGCGCAACTATCTGCGCGATCGTCCCTGTACCGCTGTACAAGTCAAAGATCACCTTATCCTTCGTCTCCCCGATATACTCCCTGGCAGTTTCATACAATACCTCCGCCCCAAGTGAATTCGTCTGAAAGAATGAGAAGGGTGTGATCTTAAACTTAAGCCCCAGCAGTTCTTCATAGAAGTAATTCTGTCCGTAGAGAACATCCGTCCCTTCGTCCTTGACCACATCCGCCACGCTGTCATTTTTCGTATGCAGGATTCCGGCAATCTTTCCGTCAAGACTTAACGCAAGCAGCCTTTCTGCCCACTGCTTCTCATCAGAATCCCTTCCGTACTTCTCATTCCCGGCCGTCACCAGATCGATCAGGATCTCCCCAGTCTTTACCGCCTTTCTCACCAGGAGATGCCGCCAGAAGCCCTCATGGCGCATACGGTGATAGTATGGAAGTCCCGTCTCCCTTGCATATTCCAGGGTACAGGATAGAATCCTCCGATAATCCTCATCTACGATCTGGCAGCCGGGAACATTGACAATATCATGGAAGCTCCCCCTGCGGTGCATCCCCAGCGCCAGCGGGCCGTCCTTATACTCATCTCCGAATGAGAATTCCATCTTATTACGGTAGCCCTGCTTTACCGGGCTTGGCTTGATACCCTCCCAGATATAATCCCCGTCTACCGCCCCGTCCATCATCTTCTTAATCTGAGATTCTTTCAGCTTAATCTGCTCTTCGTAGGGAAGATTCTGATAGGTACATCCCCCGCACTGACCGAAATGCGGACATGGTGACGGGACCTCCAGCGGCGAAGCTTCCAACACCTCCAGAATACGTCCCTCTGCCTTGTCTTTGCGGACTTTATTGACGGAGAATTTGACCTTCTGCCCTGGAATTCCATTTTTTACACATACAGTTCTGTTCTCTTCCGGCAGCATGATCCTTCCTTTATTAGGAAAATCCACCGTTTCAATTATTCCCTCATATATCTGACCCTTTTTCATCCTGACTCCCTTTCTTCACTTCACTTTTGAATTATCCGATTATTTTCTCAAAATACAGCAGTTCAGACAAGCGCTCCTCTAACATGCCGCAAACCTGCCTGAACTGTTTCCTTAAAACAATTTCTGATATTTCGCCTTCAGGATCGTCCCTTCCTGTTCCACCTCTATCTTATCTATACTCTTCACATACTGGTTAAACTGAGAATAACCGTAATCACTGATCTTAAACTCTCCGTACTTCTCATACACCTTATTGCCCAGCGTACTAAGCTCGATACCATGCTTTCCTGCCTTCTTCACTAGGTAGATGACGTACCTGTCTATATCCTCTTTCATTCCCCAGTCTTCCTTCAATGCAACAGAGAAGAGATTGCCCTGCTTGATCAACTGTATCCTTGAGAATTCTTCCAGAAACTTCGACAGCATATTGTAACCGTAACTTCTGACGTCAAAGTCTGGATACAGGCTTACAAGGCGGCTTCCCACCTCTCCAAGTCCGGTCACCTTATTGTCATCCTGATTTTCAATGATCATCTTGATGATCGCATCCTCGATCCGCTCGCGGCTAAGCTTATCATGCGGTTCTTCCGCCTTGGTGCTTCCCGGCTCCTGCTCATTCAACAGATTCTCCAATATTGTAAATTTGTCACAGGCTTTGCGGAACGGCTCCGGGGTCTTATTCTCCCCCATACCGATCACCATCTTCGCACTCTCCCTGATTCGGGTCACCAACCGTGTAAAATCACTGTCACTGGACACGATACAGAACCCGTCCACATCATTGGTGTACAAGATATCCATTGCGTCAATGATCATCGCCGAATCTGTAGCATTCTTCCCCTGGGTATAGCTGAACTGCTGGATCGGCATGATCGAGTTCGTAAGAAGCTCATCCTTCCAACTGGAATTATGCGTGCTTGTCCAATCCCCATAGATCCTCTTGTATGTGATGACCCCATACTTCGACAGCTCTGTAAGTATCGGTTTAATATATTTCGCAGATACATTATCCGCATCGATCAGTAAGGCATAACATTGTTCGTCCATCTTCTTCTCCTCATCTTCTCAAACTTCTAACTCTCAATTTCCATAACCGCTTCGCTATATTAGTTCTTTGCTAAGCCCTTAACTCTCACAAAAAAAGCAGGCAAAACGCCTTTTTCTCTTCAAATAGGCCTCCACCTGCTTTCTCTATCGCACTATTTCAACGACATGACTCTCCTATACCTGATCTTCCTCGTTAAAGAAATCATCATCAAAATCATCCTCGAAATCTTCTTCAAAGTCTTCGAGATAATCCGGTGTAAAGAAACAATATACTGCATAAGCGATCGCTGCAACGGCTGCGACAGCACCTATGATTGCAAGAACCCAGAGAACAGTCTTGCAGTTCTTATCTTCTTCTTCCTTCCTGTTTATCAGGTCATTCAACCTTGTTGCCGCAATAATTTCCTCTACTTTATTCATGCTTCTACATCCTTTCCTGATACTTTTTCCGGTACGGCCGATTCCTGACCGCCTTCAAATACTGTACCTATTATAACACTTACAAGCCGAGATTACTACATTTTATTAAAAATCTTCTGAAAAATATCGCTATACCTTCTGAAGCTTCGCAAATGCCGCAAACATCTTCTTCGTACCCGGCCCGTCGAAATCCACCGTCACTTCATAATCTCTGCCGCCTTCTATAATGCCTGTCACAGTTCCCTCTCCGAACTTCACATGGCGCACCCGGTCGCCCACCTCATAGCTCAGGTTATGGCTGCTTGGCGCCCCAAACTGCTTCGCCGGTTTCGCGGCGGCATACACCTTGGTTTGGAATGCCTGCTTTGCCTGTGTATAAATATTTCTCTTCTGCATCTGCCTTCGGCTTTCTTCCGGTTCTTTCTCGAATACGGCTCCCGTCGATACCAGTTCTGTCGGAATCTCATTCAGGAAGCGGGACATCCGGTTATACTGTGTCTCACCTCTGACCATACGCCGCCTCGCACAGGTCAGCGTCAGCTTCTTCTCGGCTCTGGTGATCCCCACATAGCAGAGGCGGCGTTCTTCTTCCACATCCTCCGGATCCTCTGATGTGATCGTCATATAACTAGGAAAAATCCCATCCTCTAAGCCCGCCAGATACACATGGGGGAATTCCAGTCCCTTTGCGCTGTGAAGCGTCATAAGAACCACATAATCACTGTTCTCATCCAGGCTGTCAATATCGGCTACCAGTGCGACTTCCTCAAGGAATCCGCCGAGTGTCGCCGGCGTGCCCGTCTCCTCGCACATTTCCTCAAATAGGACGATCTTACTGATCAACTCATCGATATTCTCTATCCTTGCCTCGGTGTCCTCTGCATCCTCTGACTCAAGGCTTTCTATATATCCCGTTTCTTCGATAATCTCCTTCATCAGCTCCGACACGCTCATCTCCCGCGCGTCAGCCTTGAAATGCTCGATCAACGCCACAAAAGAAGTAAGCTTCGAAAGCCCTCTTCCTATACCCGGAATCAGGTCCGCCCCCATGAGCGCCTCATAGAAACTGATCTCTTTGGCTGCCGCATATTCCTGGATCCGGTTGATACTCGTAAGGCCGATCCCGCGCTTGGGTACATTGACGATCCTTCGGACCGCCAGGTCGTCCTTCCCGTTATCTACCGTCTTCAGATAACTCAAGAGATCCTTAATCTCCCGCCTTGCATAGAAGTTCACACCGCCGACGATCTTATATGGGATATTAGCCGTCACGAACTTCTCTTCAAACACGCGGGACTGGGCATTGGTGCGGTACAGGACCGCATGATCATTATATGTACATTCTTCCTCTTTGACACACTTTCTGATGTCATCCACAATATACTCTGCCTCGTCATAACCTGTATCAAACTGCCGGAATTCGATCTTGCCGCCCTCGCCGTTCGCCGTCCACAGGGTCTTGTCCTTCCTTCCGATATTATTGCTGATCACCGCATTCGCCGCATTCAGAATATTGCTGGTAGAACGATAGTTCTGCTCAAGCTTGATTACCCTTGCATCCTCAAAGAACTGTTCGAAATTCAGAATATTCCTGATGTTCGCCCCGCGGAATTTGTAGATAGACTGATCGTCGTCACCGACCACGCACAGATTCCGGTACTTGGAGGACAGGATGCGCACCAGTTCAAACTGTACCGTATTCGTATCCTGATATTCATCCACCATGACATAACGGAAACGCTCCTGATAATGATCCAATACATCCGCCTGCGTCTGGAACAACTGTACGGTCTTCACCAGCAGGTCGTCAAAATCCAGGGCATTATTCGCCCTTAACTGCTTCTCGTATTCCTCATAGACATCGGCGATCTTCCGCTTGGTAAAATCCCCTTCCGCCTCAAGCCGGAATTCCTGCGGTGTAATCAGCTCTTCCTTAGCATGGGACACCGCCCCCAGGAACATCCGCTCCTTGAACATCTTCGTATCGATCTTGAGCAGCCGGCAGACGTCCTTCATCAGCGTCTTTTGGTCATCACTGTCGTAGATCGTAAAATTCGTATCATACCCAAGCAGTCCGATATGCCTGCGCAGGATCCTTACGCATGCCGAATGAAACGTGCTCACCCAGACACTCTCTGAGCCGGCGCCTACCAGCTTGTCCACACGTTCCCGCATCTCTCCCGCCGCCTTGTTGGTAAATGTGATCGCCAGGATATTCCACGGATTCACACGCTTCTCCTCAATCAGATATGCAATCCTGTGCGTCAGCACCCTGGTCTTCCCGGAACCCGCCCCTGCCAATATCAAGAGCGGTCCTTCCGTATGAAGCACCGCCTCCCTCTGCTGTTCATTTAACTTATCGTATATACCCAATATTTTATTTCCTCTCTTTTTCCTCCGGCCTCCAGCCAAAATTCTTTGTCGTATCAGTACATCTGAATCTGGATATATTATAGTGTCTTTGCACAGAAAGTGCAAGGGCTACTTGCATGGATGCCAAGAATCTCCCCGGCGATCCCGGCGATATCTTCGAATCTCGCCGTCTTCTCCTGGTATTCCCCCGCATCCCGGTCAGTCACGATCAGAAATCTGCCTTCCGGATTCGACACCGGGTGAACCGACACCCCTTCCCGGATCACCTCGATCTTCGGATACCGGCTGTCCTTCATCCCTTCCAGGAATATAATATCTGCCTCCGGGAACAGGCGCATCAGCTCTTCTTCCCGCTCCCCCGTTCCTTTCTTATGGACGAAGCACCTGGAACCGGAAAATACTGCCGTTCCGTATGCCCCTGCCTCACCCAGACGGCAGCTGTCTGTTCCGGGGATATCGCAGTCAAAATCATGTCCGTCATGCTTGATCACAGCCACCTTCATTCCCCGCCCTGACAATTCCCTGACCAACCGCTCAAGCAGCGTCGTTTTCCCGGAATTCTTCACACCGCAGACAGCGACGATCCTCTGCTTCGACAGCTCCTCATATTCCGACACCGTATTCACGTTCTTAAGCATCTGCCTGATCTGCTGTTCCCCGGAGACATCCACATACAAGATGTTCTGCCGTTCCAGCGCATCTCTGATACGGTAGTCCTTCCTGGCAATCTGCTCTTCCAAGCAAGGAAGCATCTCTTTTCGATAGACCGCAGCGAGAGGATGGATTCTTCCATCCGCCTCCGGAACCGCGCCTGCATAGCTCTCCCCAGACTTCTGCCTGGCATTTTCAAGCTCCCGCTCAAGCAAATGATACAACTCCATCTTCACAAAAGGCATATCGCACGCCGCCACCATCACAGAATCGCTCTCACACTTCTTAAGCCCTGCATGGATCCCGCCGATAGGTCCGCAGCCCGGATACTCGTCACGGACCGTGACACAATTCGGATATTCCTTGCGAATGTCTTCTCCGTAAGAGATCAGAATCCTGTCCGCATACGTCTCAAACTCTTCAATGATCCTTTCAAGAAAAGTCTGATCCTGATATCGGAGATCACCTTTATGTTTCCCTCCCATCCGGGTACTTCTTCCTCCCGCCAATATCAATCCGTCGATAGTACCGCCTCCTCTTTCCAGTAATTCCGACTGCCTCTAACCTTCTACATCTGTCTCATCAAGTTAACCATCTCGATCGCCGACAGCGCACAGTCATATCCCTTATTGCCTGCCTTGCTTCCCGCGCGGGCGATGGCCTGCTCAATATTCTCCGTCGTCACCACCCCAAACAATACTGGAATACCTGACGCAAGACCCACCTGTGCGATTCCCTTAGACACCTCATTACACACATAATCATAGTGCGAAGTATCCCCTCTGATCACGGCGCCCACGCAGATGACCGCGTCATACTTCCCGGACTTTGCCATCTTAGAAGCCGCCACCGGGATCTCAAATGCCCCCGGCACCCACGCCGCCGTGATATTCTCTTCCTCCACGCCGTGGCGAACCAGCCCGTCTACCGCGCCTCCCAACAGCTTATTCACAATGATCTCGTTGAATCTGGACGCTATGATCCCGACCTTCAGCCCCTCCGGCGCTACTACTTTTCCTTCCAATACCTGAATCTGTCTCATCTTTCAATTTCCTCCTATAATTCTATTTTGTTGAAAATATGTCCCATCTTCTCCTGCTTGGTCTTCATATAGACAATATCATACTTCTGCGGCTCGATCTCAATGGGTACGCGTTCCCTGATCTCCAGTCCGAAATCACTCAAACCATATACTTTTTCCGGATTATTCGTTAACAGACGGAGAGATCTCACTCCCAGATCCGACAGAATCTGGGCGCCCACCCAGTATTCCCTGAGATCCGGTGCAAAACCAAGGCTGATGTTCGCCTCCACCGTATCCATCCCTTCTTCCTGCAATTGATACGCCTTTAACTTATTGATCAGACCAATCCCCCGGCCCTCCTGCCTCATGTAGAGGACAATCCCGCGGCCTTCCTCTTCGATCTGGCGCATCGCCTCCTGAAGCTGCTTACCGCAGTCACAGCGCAGAGAACCGAAGGTGTCCCCGGTCAGACACTCGGAATGCACCCTGCAGAGCACATTCTCTCCGCCGCCGATCTCTCCCTTCACCAGGGCTACGTGATGCTCGCCTGTGATGTCGTTCACATAACCGTGTATCTGAAAATGACCGTACTGTGTAGGCATATCCGCACAAGCTTCCTTCACCACATGCTTCTCGTGGATCCTGCAATAATCCTGCAGTTCCTTGATGGTGATGAATTTAAGTCCATGTTCCTTAGCAAGCTTCCATAAGCCGGGAGTACGCATCATCGTGCCGTCGTCTTCCATGATCTCACAGCACACGCCGCATTCCTCAAGCCCGGCCAGACGCATCAGATCGACGGTCGCCTCCGTATGTCCGTTACGCACCAGAACTCCGCCTCTTTTCGCGATCAGCGGAAATACATGCCCGGGCCTTCTGAAATCCTCCGGCCTCGTGCTCTCATCCACACATTTCATCATCGTATAGGATCTCTCCGCAGCCGAGATTCCTGTCGTCGTATCCGCATGATCGATCGATACGGTAAATGCCGTCTCATGATTGTCTGTATTCTCCGATACCATAGGCGGCAATCCAAGCTTCGCCGCCACCTTTCTGCTCATCGGCGTACAGATCAGCCCTTTTGCCACACTCGCCATAAAATTAATATTCGCCTGCGTCGCAAACTGTGCCGCGCATATCATATCTCCCTCATTCTCACGGTCCGGATCATCCGTTGCCAGAATGATCTTCCCCGCTCTTAAGTCCTCGATCGCTTCCTCAATTGTATTATATTGATATTGCTGTTCCATCTGCCTTCCTCCTAAATCCCGTATTCTCTTAAGAAATCCATGGTGATCCCGGATTCCGCCGCTTCATCCGACTTTCCCGGTCTCAATAGCTTCTCAACGTATTTCCCGACAATATCATTCTCCAGATTCACCAGATCTCCCTGCCGCTTCTTAAGAAGCGTTGTCTCCTCTCCCGTATGTGGAATCACCGACACCTGGAAATCCGTATCCCCAACCGCCGCAACCGTCAGGCTGATCCCGTCGATACCGACAGACCCCTTCTCCACAATAAGCCGTAAGATCTCCGGTTTCGTCTGGATCGTCACCCACACGGCATTCTCTTCCCTGCGGCAGGATTGGATCACTCCGGTTCCATCTATATGCCCGGACATAATGTGCCCGCCGAACCTTCTCCCCGCTTCCATCGCACGCTCCAGGTTCACCAGATCCCCTGCTTTCCCCTGTCCCAGATTACTTCTGCGGTAAGTCTCAGCCATAATATCCGCCGTGAATCCATCCGGTCTGATAGCTGTCACCGTCAGGCATACGCCATTCACCGCGATACTGTCGCCAATCCTGGTGCCCGCAAGAACCCGATGCGCCTGAACCTCGATCTGTCCGGAACTCCCCGCCAAGGAAATCTTCTGTACTTTCCCCATCTCTTCAATAATTCCTGTAAACATCTTCTCACCTGCCTGTCTTCTTGTTCCGCCGCCGCTTCATCCGCTATATCACCTTATATTCTGCCAACAGATCTTCTCCGATCTGAGATACCTTCTGAAGCTTAAGCCTCGCCGCTCCATCCGGGAGTTCTGCTCCCACACCGGCAACCGGCGTCCGGGCCTTATCCCCTCCGAAGATCTTCGGTGCGATAAATGCCTGGATCTCCTGCACGATCCCGGCTCTCAGGGCGCTGTCATTCAGTGTGCCGCCGCCCTCCAACAGGATACTGTCTATCCCCTGACCGCCCAGGATCTCCATCAGCTTCTTAAGATCTACTCTGCCGTTTCCGTCCGGAACCGACAGCACCTCCGCTCCAAGCCGCTCTAATTCCTCTCTCTTCTGCCGGTCTGCTTCTTCCGGCTCCTTTGACGGATCAAACGCGCAGACAATGATCGTGCGGTACTCCCTCGCCGTCCGGCAGATCTGGCTGCCGGTTGGAATCCTCAAGCTGCTGTCACAGATGATACGCACCGGGCTTCTTCTGTCCAGTATCCTGACATTCAACATCGGATCGTCTGCCAGGACCGTTCCGATTCCTGCCATAATACCCATACACCGGCTGCGAAGCTTCTGCACCTCCATCCGCGCCGCCTCCCCGGTGATCCACTTGGACGCGCCCGTCTTCGTCGCGATCTTGCCGTCCGCCGTCATGGCGTATTTCATGATCGCATAAGGCGTGCGCCGGGTAATATAATGAAAGAATATGGGATTCAGCCGGTCGCATTCCTCCCTCATGAAGTCCTCCTCTACCAGAACTCCTGCTTCCCGCAGCAGCTTCGCTCCCTTTCCCGCCACCTTAGGATTCGGATCCCTGGAACCGATCACTACCCTTTTGATCCCATTTTCAAGAATCGCCTCTGTACAGGGCGGCGTCTTTCCATAATGGCAGCACGGCTCTAAAGTTACATAGATATCAGCACCCTCTGCCGGCTCGGAGAGGGAAGCGATTGCATTCCGCTCCGCATGCAGTTCACCGTAACGCCGATGGTACCCTTCTCCTATGATACGGCCGTCCTTGACGATCACCGCGCCGACCAGCGGATTGGGATTGGTCCCTCCTGTTCCCAGTCTGGCAAGCTCGATCGCCCGATTCATATAATCCCGGTCTGTCATACGTGCCCTCCTCTCTATAGATTCAAAAACTGTTATCTGAAAATATCACAAAACCCCTGGCAGAATCATCTCCAGGGGTCTGATCGTATGAAATAAATACCTTACATATAGAAATGCTCTGAAACGGGGAGTCCATTCCAGAGCAATAATCACTAAGTAAGTACACGGATACATACCATTATCTTCTTCCATCCAGACTATACTGTCGGCTTCGGAATCTCACCGAATCGGCCTTACGGCTCGCGGGCTGTACCGCCGGTAGGGAATTACACCCTGCCCTGAAGATTCTCTATTCATGTAGATTATTATAACTCGTTGGAAGCGGGATTTCAAGTGATTTACGCACAAAATCTAAATCGCTTTCTCTCTCCATCTCCCACGTTTATAGAATATCCCGGTAATGACCGCTCCAAGTACCCATGAGATCAAAAGCGAAACATAGATACTCTCCCTTCGTCCGCCCGGGAATTCTGCGCTTCTCGTCAGATAGACCAGTCCATACGCGATCGGCACCCTCAGGAATATGGTCATCACAATGGAGATCCACATAGGCGTCATCGTATCTCCCGCACCGCGCATCACACCGGACAAACTCTGGATGATCGCCATGGCGATATAGCCCACGGCAAGGATGCGCATCATATTCATACTCAATATCACCAGATCCTCCGTATTCGTAAAAATCGCCATCAGATGCCTGCCGAAAAGCAATATCAAAGCTGTGATCGATGCCGAGAATCCGATCGCCATAAATGTTCCCTGCCTTGCTCCCTGCGTCACACGGTCATAGGCACGCGCACCCACATTCTGTCCGGCATAAGTCGTCATAGCCGTACCAAAGGAAAAATTCGGCAGCATAGCGAAGCCGTCCACACGCATGACGATCACGTTCGATGCGATAAACTGTTCGCCGAAGCTGTTGGTTAGTGACTGTACCACCAGCATCGCCATGGACATGATTGCCTGGGTGATGCCGGACGGGAGCCCCAGACGTATAATATTGTATCCATGCTGTCTGGTCAGTTTAAAATACCGCGCCTTAAAATCAAACAAATCCTTCATCCGCATTAACTTGAGCAGACATAACACCGCTGAGATTGCCTGCGCGATCACTGTCGCCAGCGCCACTCCGCTGACTCCCATATCGAACCGTATCACGAAGACCAGATCCAGGATGATGTTCAGCACACTTGATACGATCAGATACCACAGTGCGGAGATGGAATCTCCAAGTCCTCTTAAGATCCCGCTTAGAATGTTGTAGAACGCAAGCCCCGAAATGCCCAAGAACAAGATCCTCAAATAAGAAGTGCACCAGTCAAGGATACTGTCCGGCGTCTTCAGCAGAACCAGGAGCGGCCTTGCCGCCACCGTTGCCAGGATCATAACGATAACAGAAGAGATTCCTGTCAACACAATACTGTTCGCGATCGCAATAGATAGATCTTCCCGTTTCCTCGCGCCAAAATACTGGGACACCATAATACTGGCTCCCACACTGATCCCGATAAAAAGCACGATCAGAAGATTCAAGATCGGTCCTGCGCTTCCGACCGCCGCCAGCGCATTATCACCGACATAATTCCCCACCACAACACTGTCTACTGTGTTGTAAAGCTGCTGGGCAATATTCCCAATTAACATTGGAACCGTAAAAAGCAAAATATCTTCCCAAGGTGTCCCCACAGTCATATCAACCGGAGCAAATAATTTCTTCAGTGCATTCATATTCTCCCTCCTTCCTATCTGTTATAACATAAAATATTAAATTTTAATATAGTATTCAAAAAATCCTTGTCATATAGTTTTAAAAACTATATAATAGTTGCATTGGGGTGATATTATGACAATTAATACAAAGGACATGCTCAACAGCATTCTGTCCAGCATTTCACGTATAGAATATGTACGTCCGCGCGATATTCCGAATATAGACCTGTACATGGATCAGGTAACCACTTTCATGGAGGAGCAGCTTCGTTCCACCAAGCGTCACGAGGAAGACAAGATCCTGACCAAGACCATGATCAACAATTATGCCAAGAATAATCTCCTTCCTCCTCCGGTCAAGAAGAAATACTCCAAAGAACATGTCTTGGTCATGATATTTATCTATTATTTCAAGAATATCCTGGCGATCAAGGATATTGAGACGCTTTTGAATCCTGTCACGGAGAAGTATTTTGATACCGGAGAGGAGATCAATATGACCTCCATCTACGAAGAGATCTGCCGCCTTGAGAAGTCAAGGATTGATACGCTGCAGAAGGATGTTGCCAGATCTTATAATTCGGCTGTCGAGAGTTTCCCTGACGCAGCTGAAGAGGACCGGGATTATCTTCAGATCTTCTCCTTCATCTGTTCACTAAGCTTCGATGTATATGTGAAGAAGCTGCTGATCGAGAAATTAATAGACGAGCTTCCTGAACCGGTACATGAGAAAAAGAAGAAATAAGGCTTTACCCGTCTTATTTCTTCCTGATCTTAATCTCTTATTCTTCCTTGTTAATCCTCTCAAATACCATATCATACCCGTCATTGCCATAGTTTAACGAACGATTCACTCTGCTGATCGTAGCCGTAGAAGCCCCCGTCTTCTCCGCGATCTCAAGATACGTCTTGCGTTCTCTTAACATCTTCGCCACCTCAAAACGCTGCGTCAGTGACAGCAACTCATTGATCGTACAGATATCCTCGAAAAATGTATAACATTCTTCTTTGTTCTCAAGGCTTAATATCGCGCGAAAAAGATAATCTACCGCCTCCGTCCTGATCTTCTTACTCATAGCACCATTTCCTCCGTAACACTTTCACTACTGTTACATTTTAGCACAGTGAATTTATAAAGTCTATACCTTTTTATTTCGTTTTAATGACGATTTCAGCTTGGCAAGCGTCGTGTTGGCAACCAGTTCTTCCGGGAAATCCGTCTCTTCTAAAATCCGGTATGCATACTCGTAATTTGCGATATCCGCGTCCACATGGGAATCCGTTCCCAGAACGACCATGACCCCCTGTTTCTTACATTCCAGAAGCATCTTGCGGCAATTTTCCATCGTATTCACCCGGAATCCTTCCGGACGCAGGGAAGAGTTATTCACCTCCAGCAATGTCCCCGTCCGCTTCGCCTCTGCCGCCAGAACTCCCATATCCACCGGTATCCTTCCGTCGTCCGGATGTCCGATGATGTCCACATATTCATTCTGCATGGCATTCACATATGCCTGCGTGATCCGTTCCTCTGAATATTCTCCCTTATAACATGGAAGATGAATGCTGGCAATAGCGATATCCATCTCCCTTAACACTTCCTGTGCAAGATCCACCTCTCCGGCTTCGTCCAGGATATTAAGCTCCGTCCCAAGCAAAAGTTCAATCCCGCACTGGTGCCTCGGCACCACTCTGAGATTCTGAAAATAATAGATATGGCAGGTTCCCGGCATCTTTACTGCATGTTCCGTGATCGCAAGGCCCTTAAGCCCCCGATTGGCTGCGGCCGCCGCCATCTCATGGATCGTATTGTACGCATGTCCGCTGGCCAGTGTATGGGAATGGGTATCAATTTCAATATTCATAAACTGTCATCCTTCTTTCCTTAAATTACATATTTTCTTCAATACATGGAAATATTATACAGTATATATTTTTCTTTTTCTACACAATCTAAACTAAAACTTATAAATCGGAGGATTTATTGCTATGAATGATAAGAAAATAGATAAAGAGAATCAGAAAATCATTGACGAATATGATTATCTGTCTAATGCTGCCTCTTCCCAGGACTGTACCGGCCTGATCCCTTCCGAACCGGTTTCCGCAGAAGAACTCGAATCCTATGAGGAGCTATATCATTTCCTGCCGCCAGGCGCAAGAGCCGCCGCTATCAAACCGGAAGAACACTGATCACACACTAAGCCGTATCCTGCATATACTAATGAAAAATGGAGTGTTTATTATGCCTTCAAACAATTTGATTCCTGTAAACGGAGTGATACAAAATATCTCCGAATTTGATAACAATTGCTGTATGCAGGAGATCACGATCCGCAATTCAGACGGGATCCAGAACTTCATCGTAAGTCCCGACACCTATGTGATCAGTGAAGTCCGCTTACGGATCGGGATGAATGTCACGGCGTTCTATGATGCCGACCTTCCGATCCCACTCATCTTCCCGCCCAGATACCAGGCCATATTCATTGGGCGGCGAAATCCGCAGGAAACCCTCTATGCGGGGCAATTCGACCGGAGCCTTACCTCTCTCGACGGCGCACTGCAGTTGAATATCGGACGTTCTACCGAGATCGTCACATCAAACGGCCAGCCTTATAACTGTTCACTTGAGGCGCAGACTCTGATCGTATATTACACGACTACTACAAGGAGCATTCCGCCTCAGACTACGCCGCGCAAGATTATTGTTGTGTGCTGAAAAATTTATTCTAAAAGTTTTAAAATACTACTTTCTTCAAGCTCCCATCTGTGCTATAATCTCCATATGGGGCATTAGCGCAGTTGGGAGCGCGCCACACTGGCAGTGTGGAGGCCACGGGTTCAAGTCCCGTATGCTCCATTCTGCAAGGCAGAGCCATGTGAAGTCTGTTTTAAGCGGGGGCTTCATGAAACTGAATGAACCAAATGAACATGGCTCATGAAAAGGTGGTGAGCATATGCCTATCAACCTTGAAATTGTGAAAACTGCTATTGATGATTTTGCAAAAGTACAAAGACGTATGATATTGGCCAAAAAAGAAAACGCGCCAGAAACATACGCCGATTTGAAAGAGGAATATATCTCTCTGAAAGCATTGCTCAATATCGCAGGCGTGGCTCTCAATGAACTGGATAAAATCAAAGAGTAGTTCCGTATGCTCCATTTCAAAACCATTGTTTTTACTGTCTTTGCGGCACATCGATAATTAAAAATTTGTTAGACAGATTAGAGAGAGTGGCAAAAAGGGAAAATTGTGAACCCATTTTACAAGAGATTGCATTTGAACGCAAATTGATAGAGCGTAAGCTTTACCAGAAACTGCCGTTGACAGATGCAGAGTAATTAATAACTAAACCATCAGAAACCTAGAAGGTGCAAAGTCTTTCATGAATGATCAGAGACTTTGCACCTTTTTAATATCCAATACTCTTCTAGCCTCTATTGATAAATGTTCTCTCTTATACTTGATTCCAAAAACTTAGTAAAAACAGAAATAGCCGTGAAAACAGAGATACTATCATCAGAGGACGGGAACAGAACATACAGCATTAAGAAAAAGATTACAGGAATTGCAGGCATTTATGCATACTAAATTAAATATGCTTTATACCCCTGGCATGATATAATACAAATCACCAAGACAACGCCGTTACAGAAGGGGTGATATAATGGCATTGACGAATGAGGATTTACAGGCGATAGATTCACTATTAGAACCCATAAGATATGAGATCAAAAGTATTGAACTTACATTAGAAAATGAAACTAATCGCAACATCAGAAGCATTGCAGAAGGACATCTTGACTTAAGCCGTAAACTTGATGAGGCGTTAAAAGTTGAGAATGAAAAGGAAATGCTTCTTCTTAGAGTTAATCATCTTGAAAACGAATTAAGGAAAGTAAAAGAGCGTATTAGTCAGATCGCAAAACAGCACCTTTCCCCGGCAGAGGCGTGTGACTATCTCCTTGTTCCGGGCTTTTCGGTAGATATCTTTTTATACGGCAAACGGAGAACTTCCTTTTCACCGCGCAGCCGAAACAGCAAGACGTACAGGATCTCAAACAGACGGCACAGCACCGTGCGGCGTTCCCGCCGCCTGCAATGCCGTACCGTCAAGATACTTAGATACTTAATTCACACTTCTCTTCACATAGCTGGTATGAAGCGTCTCATGCGCCTTATGACTGCCCGGTTTCCCGAGATACTCGTCATAGAGCTTCTTGATCTCTGGATTCTCATGAGACTTACGGATCGCCTTCGCCTCATCGTTGCGGTACAATACGCCCGCACGGATCCCCCGAACATCCGTAAAGTTACGGACATCGCCGGATACCTGAGGCTGGCCGCCGCCGTTGACACATCCGCCCGGACATCCCATGATCTCAATGAAGTGATAATCTGCCTCGCCTGCCTTCACCTTATTCAGCAATTCTCTGGCATTGCCAAGTCCTGAGGCAACCGCAGCCTTCACATCCATGCCCGCTACATTGTAAGATGCTTCCTTGATCCCTTCCGTTCCGCGGACGTCCGTGAATTCCAGACTCGCAAGTTCTTCGCCTGTCAGCACTTCTACCGCAGTACGAAGAGCCGCCTCCATAACGCCGCCGGTCGCTCCGAAGATCACTCCGGCTCCTGTAGATTCACCCATCGGATTATCGAATTCTTCGTCTGGAAGCTCTGTGAACTCAATACCGCAGCGCTTGATCATTCTGGCAAGCTCTCTGGTCGTGATCGCAATGTCCACATCCGGTACGCCCGCCGCGCTCTGGTCGTCTCTTCCGATCTCGAACTTCTTCGCCGTACAAGGCATCACGCTGACAGATACGATCTTCTTCGGATCGATTCCTTCCTTCTCTGCGAAATAGGTCTTCAGCATCGCGCCGAACATCTGCTGCGGAGACTTGCAGGTTGACAGATTCTCCGTCATATCCGGGAAGTAATGCTCGCAATATTTGATCCATCCCGGTGAACAGGAAGTGATCATCGGCAATACGCCGCCGTTCTTAACACGGTCGAGCAATTCTGTTGCCTCTTCCATAATAGTAAGGTCTGCCGCCCAGTCTGTATCGAATACCTTGTCGAAACCGAGCCTTCTCAGCGCTGCCGCCATCTTGCCTTCCACATCTGTTCCCATAGGATAGCCGAATTCTTCGCCAAGTCCCGCACGGACAGACGGAGCGGTCTGTACTACCACATATTTCTCTGGATCCGCGATCGCCTCGATGATCTGGCTTGTATAATCCTTCTCATACAGCGCGCCTGTCGGACAGACAGCGATACACTGACCGCAGGATACACAGCTTGTCTCGCCAAGCCCCATCTCGAATGCCGAGCCGATCATGGTCGCAAATCCGCGGTTATTCGGGCCGATCACGCCGATGCCCTGCGTCTTCTCGCAGACAGCCACGCAGCGGCGGCATAAGATACACTTGTTATTGTCACGGATCATGTGAGCCGCGGAATCATCCAACTCGTAGTGATTCACCGCGCCTTCATAGAAATCCTCATCATCCACGCCGTACTCACGGCATAACTGCTGCAGCTCACAATTCCCGCTCCTCACACATGACAGACATTTCTTATCATGATTGGAAAGGAGAAGCTGCAGGGTCTTCTTCCTGGATTCGATCAGCTTCGGAGTATGGGTGTATACCTCCATCCCTTCATTGATCGGGTGTACGCAGGCAGCCACCAGGTTTCTTGCTCCCTTTACCTCGACCACGCACATACGGCATGCGCCGATCTCATTGATTTCCTTCAGATAACACAAGGTCGGTATCTTGATTCCTGCAAGGTGCGCTGCTTCAAGGATCGTAGAGCCTGCAGGAGCGGATACATCAAGACCGTTGAGTTTAAGATTAATATTTTCCATATTCTCCATCCTCCATTACTCTTTGTAAATTGCACCGAAACGGCATTTTTCCATACAAGCGCCGCATTTCACGCACTTATCCTGATTGATCACATGCGGTTCTCTTACGGAGCCTGAGATCGCGTCATTCGGACAAGTCCTTGCACATAAGGTACAGCCCTTACACTTGTCTGCGTCGATCTTGTAGGAAAGAAGCGCCTTACATACGCCTGCGGGACACTTCTTGTCAACGATATGCGCTATGTATTCGTCCTTAAAGTAACGTAAGGTGGAAAGCACCGGGTTCGGAGCAGTCTGTCCGAGCGCGCACAGGGAATTGGACTTCAGATGTGCCGCCAGATCCTCCAGCTTATCCAAGTCTTCCATGGTTCCCTGGCCGTTGGTGATCTTCTCTAAGATCTCCAGCATACGCCTGGTTCCGATCCGGCACGGCGTACACTTGCCGCAGGATTCATCTACCGTGAATTCCAGGAAGAACTTCGCAATATCAACCATACAGGTGTCTTCATCCATAACGATCAATCCGCCGGAGCCCATCATGGACCCGATGGCGATCAGATTGTCATAATCGATCGGCACGTCAAAATGCTCTGCCGGGATACATCCGCCGGACGGACCGCCGGTCTGAGCCGCCTTAAACTTCTTCCCGTTCGGGATACCGCCGCCGATCTCCTCTACGATCTCGCGGAGCGTCGTTCCCATCGGGATCTCTACAAGTCCTGTATTCTTAACCTTTCCTCCAAGGGCGAATACCTTCGTCCCCTTAGACTTCTCTGTTCCCATGGATGCGAACCAGTCCGCGCCGTTCAAGATGATCTGCGGAATATTCGCCAGTGTCTCTACGTTATTCAGGATGGTCGGCTTCTGGAACAGACCCTTAAGAGCCGGGAACGGCGGACGCGGACGCGGCTCGCCTCTGTTGCCTTCGATCGAAGTCATAAGCGCCGTCTCCTCGCCGCAGACGAATGCGCCCGCACCCAGACGAAGCTCAATATCAAAGTCAAATCCTGAATCAAATATATTCTTACCCAGCAGGCCGTACTCTCTCGCCTGATCAATGGCTATATTCAGTCTCTCAACCGCGATCGGATATTCCGCACGGACATAGATGTACCCCTGCGACGCACCGATAGCATAGCCTGCGATCGCCATTGCTTCCAATACTACGTGAGGATCGCCTTCCAATACGGAACGGTCCATGAACGCGCCCGGATCGCCCTCGTCCGCGTTACAGCAGACATACTTCTGATCGGCCTGATTCGCCGCCGCGAACTTCCACTTAAGCCCTGTTGGGAAGCCTGCTCCCCCGCGCCCGCGAAGCCCGCTGTCTAAGATGATCTGTATCACCTCTTCCGGCTTCTTCGACGTCAGCACCGTACCAAGCGCTTCATAGCCGCGTGTTCCGATATATTCCTCAATATCCTCAGGATTGATCACGCCGCAGTTACGCAGGGCAACCCTGTGCTGTTTCTTATAGAACTGCGTCTCCTGCAGAGGCAATATCTCGTCATTGCCCTTCACTGTCTCATCGTACAGCAGACGTTTTACAACTCTTCCTTTTAACAAATGTTCGGATACGATCTCCGGGATATCCTCTTCCTTCACCATGGCATAGAAAGAGCCTTCCGGATACACGATCATGATCGGCCCTAACGCGCACAGACCAAAACAGCCGGTCTTTACCACACCGACTTCATTCTCCAGTCCGTTTCTCTTAATCTCTTCTTCTAATCTTTCCCTGATCTTCTGGCTGCCAGAGGAAGTACATCCTGTTCCACCGCATACCAAGACGTGCGAACGATACATAAGTCTTTGTTCCTCCTTTGTCTATAATTGCTGAGCCGCCAGCGTATACTTGGCAACTGCCTGTCCCTGCTTCAGATGGAGCTCGAATACTTCCATCGCCTTCTCAGGGTCCATCTTAATATATGTAACCTTCTCTTTGCCCGGTTCTATGACCTCTACGATCGGCTCATACTGACACAGTCCGATACATCCGGTCGGAGTCACACTGATCTTCTCTGCCAGAGACTCCTTCTGCACCGCGTCGGAAAGAGCGGTCAGCACCGGCCTTGCGCCGCTTGCGATCCCGCAGGTAGCCATACCTACCACGACTCTCGTCTGCGTCTCATTCTCAGAGCGCACACCGACCTTGCCCTGATTTCTTTCTCTAATTGCTTTTAATTCTTCCAGAGATTTCATTCTATCTTAATTCCTCCTTTTTGCAGCGCCCCCTCACCTTCGTGCGGCGGCAGATCGTCGGAAGACTTCATTACAGTATCCTTCCGGCATTTACTTCTGTTTGATTTGTGTTCAGATATTCTTTGATAAATTCCGACACTTCCGCGTCGCGAAACGGCAGACCGCCCAATATCTGCTTCATCTCTCTCGTATCTAACACAAATTCCCTCTCATCATATGCATATCTATAGTGAAAATCAATTTCTTCATTAAATACTACCAACGTATAGATCGTAGAATTCACATCGCCCAAGGGCATCCTGTCTATATGCGACAGACCGAAAACCGCTTTTACGGCCGTTCCTTCCCCTTCTTCGGACACGATCTCAAAGCTTCCTCCTGTCCCTTCGGCCGCCTGCTTGAAAAACGGAATCCCAAGCCCTACCTTCCGGGTAGTCCTTGTTGTAAAAAAAGGATCTGTGACCTTCTCTGCCTGTTCCTTACTCATCCCGCATCCATTATCTCTGATCTCTATCTTCAGCGTGTCCTCTGCGGTATCCGCCGACACGTCAATCTCTATGTAACTGGCCTTCGCGCGTATAGAATTCTCTGTTACGTCCAGAATATTCAATGCGATCTCCGTCATCATACCTATTCATACTTGGCCAGAATATCGTCAATATCATCCACCGTAAGCCGGCCGTATACCTCGTCGTTGATCATCATAACCGGAGCAAGGCCACAGGCGCCTACACAGCGGCAGGCATCCAGAGAGAACTTGCCGTCTGGAGTACATTCTCCTCCGACGATCCCAAGCTTCTCCATCAGCTTATTATAGATATCCCCGGACCCCTTCACATAGCAGGCTGTTCCAAGACATACTGATATGCGGTAGCGTCCCTTCGGATTCAAATTAAACTGGGAATAGAATGTGGCAACTCCGTAGATCTTCTCCAGCGGAATCCCCGTCTCATCAGAAATGATCTTCTGAACCTCATAAGGCAGATATCCGTAGATATCCTGCGCCCTCTGCATGATCGGCATCAGTGCGCCCTTTTCATCCTTTAATTCACGGATCATCTCTAACAGTTCTTTCTCCTGAGCTTCTGTTCCATTGAACTGAACTGTAGATTTGTTAGAAAGCATTAGTAATTTACCTCCCTTGGTTATTTTTTGGTAACGTTTTTTACATCCCATTGTTTTTCATTCTATCACACAAATTTTCAAAAATCTACAACTAAATTCTTGAAATTGCGTTAATTTTCCAACAATTTTGTTTGTTAATTCACTATCTATTTTGTTAAAATATATACAAATTTATTTCTCTATTTTTGTATATTTTGTACAAATTTGGGTTGAATTTCACTTTTGTCAATGCTATACTAAAAAATATGCCGGGGCAGGTTCTCCCCCGCAGCCGCTAAATGTACATGCAAGCACTCCCGCCCGGTTTGCGCCCGCGGGAAAACAGCTCTTCATGGAGGTATATATGACAATCGATACGATCAAAACCTTACTGGATGCAGATATTCTGTATGGAAGCAAATATCTGGAACATGAAGTCAACTATGCATTCTCGTCAGATATGATGAGCGATGTACTCGCATTTGCCACCGATCACTCCGCGCTGATCACGGGCCTGTGCAATCCGCAGGTCGTTCGGACCGCCGAGATGCTCGATATCGTCTGCATCATATTTGTGAGAAATAAGATTCCTGATCAGAACATCCTCTCCCTGGCAGAAGAGAAAGAGATCGTCATCCTCTGCACAGGCCACGGAATGTTCACCGCATGCGGCATACTATACAGCAACGGATTACTTGGAGGTGCATAATTCATGGAGGAACTTCTGACATTCAACTATACGATTCCCGGAGATGATTTTACCCGTGCCGGGGAAGCAAGCAGCAGTGTGAAGAACAAACTAAAGAAGATGGGACTTGACAGCAATACTATCCGCAAGGTCTCGATCGCCATGTACGAAGGAGAGATCAATATGGTCATCCATGCCGACGGCGGTACGATCACGGTTGAGATCTCTTCCGAGAAGATCCGCATGATCCTTGCCGATACCGGTCCCGGGATCGCCGACATTGACAAGGCGATGGAGAACGGCTATTCCACTGCTCCGGAAGAAGTCCGGTCACTGGGCTTCGGCGCCGGTATGGGACTGCCCAATATGAAGAAATATACGGATTATATGAATATAGATTCTACAGTCGGAGTCGGCACCACCGTCACCATGGACGTCCGTCTCTGACAATTTATCAAGGGGGGAGAAGCTTGAACAAATTCATCCATTCTGTACAGCTCGATGAGGAAGCCTGTACCGGATGTATCAACTGCATCAAATACTGTCCGACGCAGGCCATACGCGTACATAACGGGAAAGCAAGCATTACCCCGGAATTCTGCATTGACTGCGGCCGGTGCTTAAGATACTGCCCGCACCACGCGCAGACCGTGTCCTATGATTCCATCCGGGACATCCGCGATTACCGGTATACGGTCGCGCTTCCGGCTCCTTCCCTGTATGCACAGTTTAATAATCTGAAGAATATAGACATCGTGCTCAACGCACTTCTCTCCATCGGATTCAACGACGTGTTCGAAGTCAGCGCCGCCGCAGAACTGGTATCTGAGGCTTCCCGCGCCTATATCCGCGAACACATGGAAGACGCGCCCTTTATAAGCACCTCCTGTCCCGCGGTCATCCGGCTGATCCGTGTGAAATTCCCGACACTGATCCCCCGGCTTCTTCCGATCAAGCCGCCCATCGAGATCGCGGCGGAGATCGCAAGGAAACGAGCTGTCAAGAAGACCGGATATGCTCCTGAGAAGATCGGCATCTTCTTCATCTCGCCCTGTCCGTCTAAGGTCGCCTATGTGAAGTCTCCGCTGGGTATTGGGAAGAGCTCGGTCGACAAGGTGCTGGCGATCAAGGACGTCTATCCTGCCCTTCTGGAACACATGACGGACGATGAATCCCGGTTAAAGCCTCTTGCTTCTTCCGGGCGCATCGGTATCGGCTGGAATAATGCCGGCGGTGAAGCCGCGGGGCTGATTACTGACAATTATCTCGCATGCGACGGGATCATGAGCACGCTGAGAGTATTAAGCGACATAGAAGACGAGAAATTCCACGGATTGAAATTCGTAGAGCTGAACGCATGCGACGGCGGATGTGTAGGCGGCCCGCTGAACGTGGAGAATCCTTATATCGCAATTGCCAAGACCAAGAAGCTGAACCGGATCCTTCCTGTCGCAAGAACCCACTCTAACGATATGGAAGACCTTAAGGATATCGACTACCGCTGGAATGAATGCATCGAATATGAACCTGTCTTCCGGCTTGGAGAATCCTTCCGTGAGAGTCTGGAGATGATGGGGCTTGTTGAAGAACTGACGGAACAGCTTCCGGGACTGGACTGCGGTTCCTGCGGCGCGCCGACCTGCCGCGCGCTGGCAGAAGATATCGTCCGGGGCGAAGCCACGCGTAACGACTGCATCTATATCTTCCATGAATATATCGGTTCCTTGTCAAAAGAGATCTCATTTCTGACACGTTCTCTGAACCTAAGCTGCAGCAATAATGACGATTCGATACACCTTCTGGAAGATTATATCCAGAAGCTTACCACTGAACTAAGCAAGAAGGAGCGATGATTATGATAACCACCCAGACACTGATCGACGCCGGCCTGTTCACCCTGAAGACCGCCGGCGATCCCTCGAAAAATATCGGCAAAGTATTCTGCTGTGATCTTCTGAGCATTGCCATGGGCAGAGCGCCCTCTAAGAGCGCATGGGTTACCGTGATGGGCAACCGGAATACCCTGGCAGTTGCGTCCCTGGCGGACATCTCCTGCATCGTCCTTGCCGAAGGCATAACATTCCAGGACACGGAACTTGACTGTGCCGAACAGGAGGGGATCGCCGTATTTACCACAGAGCTTCCGGTCTTTGACGCCGCGCTTAAGATACAGGAGCTATTGTCATGATACCTCTGTACTACGATCTGCACATCCATTCCTGCCTCTCTCCCTGCGGAGACGACGATATGACCCCTGCCAATATCGCAGGCATGGCAGCCGTCAAGGGACTGGACGTGATCGCGCTGACCGACCACAATTCCTGCAAGAACTGTCCTGCCATCCTGAAGCATGGCGAAGAGTACGGCATCACCGTCATCCCGGGAATGGAATTGACGACCGCTGAGGAAGTGCACGTTGTCTGTCTCTTTCCTGCCCTTGACGACGCAATGGCATTTGACGGGTATGTGTATGAGCGTCTTCTTCCTATTAAGAACAGGGAGGATATTTTCGGAAAACAACAGATCATGGACGCGGACGATCAGGTAACGGGCAATGTAGAACGCCTGCTGATCGGCGCAACAGATATCTCTTTTGATCAGGTATTCGGCCTGGTTGAAGCTTACCGCGGTATCGCGTATCCCGCCCACATTGACAAGTCTACCACAAGCCTCCTGTCTAACTTAGGGTTCGTACCGCCGGACAGCAGTTTTACCTGTGCAGAGATCAGTACATTTGACCATCTGCACCAGATACAGAAGGAACATCCGTATTTTCTGCAATGCAAGATGCTCAGCAGTTCGGACGCACACTATCTGGAGGACATCCGCGAGCCGGATTATCAGATCTATGCGAGGTCGCGGGCGGCAAAGGATATACTTGAAGGGCTTCGCTGACAGTGTTATATTACTTTAGAGTTCTTTCAAGCTTCTTACGGGTCTCTTTTACTTCTGAATGATTGCATCCGCCGGAGCTGATACCGATGGTTAAGTCTCCCTGCCGGACGATCGCCGGAAAATAGAAGTCGCATAGTTCCTTTTTGTGGGATGTATTGACGGGGATCCCGCGCATTCGGCAGTCTTCTATAACCTGTTCGTTGCATACGGGGTCGTCTGTGGCTGCAAGGACCAGGTCTGCTCCTTTTATCAGATCTGCGCGGTAGCTATCCTGTATCCACAGGATGCGTTTCTCTTCATGCAACTGCCGGATCCGATCGGTGGCCTGGGGGGCTGCGACCCGGATATTATCTGCAAATTCCAGCAGAGTCTCTACCCTCCGCTGTGCGATCTTTCCTGCGCCGACGATAAGGATCTTCTTCTGTGATATGTCTGTAAATAATGGAAAATACGGCTTTTTCATATTATACTCTGCCTCTCCTGCTTCTTAACGGCCTTCTAGTACAACGAAAATTAAGTTTTGGATAGTTTGACGCAGAATATTTTCCTGAGAGTGCTGCTTCACAAATGCAGGCGTAGCGGTGGCTACGTCGAGGCTTGGGGAGTAGTGCTATCAGGGAAATAAACAAGTCAAACTGCCAATTACTTAATATTCGTTGTACTAGTATCATAGCATACTTGAAAAATTGTTCAGTCTTTTCCTTCGCTCCCGGTAGTCCGGGAGCACTTCTTCCACAATTCTCCAGAAATCTTTAGAATGATTCATCTCTCTTCTGTGTGCCAGTTCATGTACGACCACATAATCCAGAAGATCCATCGGCATAAGCACAAGCTTCCAGTTGAAGTTAAGATTACCTTTGCTGCTGCAGCTCCCCCATCTTGTCTTCTGCTCCCGGATGGTTATCCTGCCATAAGATATTCCCATCAGCCGGGCATAATGTTCCGTCCGCTCCGGGAGGACCCAAAGCGCCCTTTCAACGCCTTCGCGGCGGATCTCTTCCGTGATGACCATCCTATTTTCCTGCGCCCTATGGAGCTGTTTTTGATTCTTAACGATCCAGTCTTGCTTCTCTCTCAGGAAATCTTCTACCTGTTTTCTGGATATAGAGTATGGAGTCCGCACAACTACTTTTCCGCCCTCTTTGATCTGGATCGCAATCGTCTTGCGGCGGGAACGAATCCATTCATATGTAATCTGCTCCATCTGGATGTACTCCTTGCTTCAATTTTGTTTCACCGCATAGCACGCTATATATTTTCCCTTTGATTTTATAGCTTTCTGCACAATAGTATAAAATCACAAAAGTTTATCCAAACAATTAGCATGCTATGTATTCTGCATCAACCGAAATACCTGCATCACTAATCTGACGCTCCGTCCCCCAGCTCATCGTAAAAGGTATAACCGCATCTTCCGTTCTCTTTGGTATGGTACAGCGCAGTATCCGTCTGACGGAACAAGTCGTCATGGAAGCCCCGCTCGGAAAATGCAATGCCGACGCTGAGCGAATACTTGGGGAAATCTCCCTGGGGATTCTGAAGGATCTCGTTGACCGCGTCAATCTTATCCCGAATGATCTGTTTCTTATCTGCGGTCATCTTTTCCATGATCACCGCGAATTCATCTCCGCCGATCCTGAGTACATAATCTGCTTTTCTGAAATTATCCTCCAGAAGATTCGCAACCTTAATAAGCGCCTGGTCGCCCACATCATGTCCGTAATTATCATTGATCGCTTTGAACACATCCACATCTACCAATAAAAAAGCCAGCTTTTTTACCGGATTGCGGAGACGCTCCTTCAATTGCTCGAATGACTGCCGGTTCAAAAGACCCGTCAGCGCATCCCGTTCCGCCTTCTGCCGGAGCATATTCTGCTGTTCCATAGTCATCTCATATACATTGTTATATGTGGCCGCAAGATATTTAAACTCATAAGCCCCTGTAATCTGCAGAAAATTATTATTCTTAATACAGTTCACATATAAACGGATCGGTCTCAGAATCAGGACCGCGATCATAATATAAGAGAAGATCACCAGCGCTACGATCAGGACCGTATAGATACTCTGGCAGATGAGCGCATTTCTCATCTCATTTTCGCTCTTCGCCTGCCCTTCTTCACAGATCGTGATCACCCTCTCTGTGACAACTGATATATTCTCTTCTATCAGCTTCTTCATATCCCTGTATTCCCCGCTGAACACTAATCCGACGGCAACGTCTGACTTCTCTTCATCTGCGAAGGACAGTTCTTCTTCTGTCAGCGGATAGTCCTTAACCTCCGGCGGAAACATACTTATATCGTCATCTGCAGATAACGCCGCAAGCTTCATGGCGTGCATCTCCATCTCCATAAGCTCATTGGATAATTCCAACGCTCTCCGGGATGCATCCAGAATCTCATCGTCCTTCCCGCCCATGTGTTTTTCAAGCGTTTCAAGCGCCGTATCTCTTCTCTTTGTCTCCTCTACCTCTGTAAAATATTCCTCTACATAGACAGAGTCTTTCGTGACGGCATAGAGACGTACCTGATCCGTCAGGTAATTCGACCCTAACAGTAAATTCTCCGCCTCCTCCTGTATATATATGTATTCCTCTGTCATGTCCGCCAGCTTTTTGTAATCGTGCATTACACGGACGATCCCTTCTCCGATCAGCACAGAGACTATGATCGTAACCGCAACCATCCATAAGCTAAGCGTCTGTATCCGCAGCCCCCGCAGAGTACCTGCATTTTCTTCTGATGTCTGTATACTCACCTTTCGTTACCTGGCCCTTTCATAATTATTTTCTGTATCTCAGTTTATCACAGCAAGGACCATTCTACAAGGCAAAGCCAACCAATATTCTTTTCGCTCCTTCTCTACCAAAACATTTCTTCGGCCCACCGCGCCGCCTTCTCTTCGTACGCTTCTTCTAATTCCGTCAGACGATCCTCTATCTCTTCCGGGTATTCGTCCGAATTGATATTCCCCATGAAAGCATTGATCAATTCATCGCTAAGATGAATCTTCCATGCGCCGCCCTCTCTATACGCCGTAACGTCAATCTCTTCTGTCCAGGTGTTCTCCGTCTCATCGATACAGCGGATCAGGTCGTCATCCCTGTAGTTGATCATATCTCCCACATTCCTGATAAGAGAAGCTGCTCCGATCTCTGTATCTTCGATCATATCCTCCACGATCCCTAATGCATAACGCCCCATCGCTTCCGACATATCTTTGTTGGCAAACGTCATCCTGATCCGGGCCTTATCGCCGTCTTCTTCTATCTCGCCGACTTTCCAGGTCAATTCTTCTACAACCTTCTCTGCAAACCTGTGGTTCTCCCTGTAGTGCCTGCCTTTAAAAAAATGCGTCTGCAATAATTCACTGAATACCTTGTACTCCTTCTCAACCGGAAATCCGATCATATTCAGGCAGGCTCCCTCGTAATTATCCGTACATTCATTAAAGGTCTTAAGATCCAGCCCCTTTATCGCCTCCATCGTCTGCTGCGCCGCCTCCCTTGGGGTATCTGCAGTCTTATTCTTCATCTTCCCGGCGCAGGCCGTAAGAAGAAGAAAAACTGTCAGAAGCACAGCAATTACCACTGTATTTACATGTGTATTCACATGCCTTTTAACCGCCATAGCTTTCCCTTCCGTGCTTCTGTTCCTGCCTGCTTCTGTTCCGTAGTCTCCCGTTCCGTCATATTTTACTGTCCTCATAAGTCCAAACCTCCGTTTTCTGCATATACTTAAAAACCGGATTCCCGAATCCCGTCTTCAAGTATATCTTATTCCTTCCATTCAGACATAGCAATCCGCCGTGCATGAACCGACGGTCAGACAGCATAAAAAGGCGCTAAACAGAACAGTTCGTCTGAGCTGCCGCGCTAAATGTGCAGCACTGCCGAGAAATAAAACCAGCCGTCCTGGCATTTCAGAATGCTTGTACCATGATTCTTCTCGATCACCGAATTAATATTGAGGAATCCTATCCCGTGTTCATCCTTTTCCCTCTTCGTTGTGAGGATTCTCTTTCCTTTTATCACAACCGGCTCTTTCACCGGATTACGCACGGAGACCGTCAGTTCCTCCTTTTCCAGCATCATCTTAAACTGTATGATCTTATTGCCGTCAAGCTTCTCGCAGGCCTCGACGGCATTGTCTAACAGATTCACAAGCAGGGCAACGATATCTTCCTTGCTCATCGTAAGCCCGGACAGATCATTTACCGACATCACCATCGTAATGCCTCTCTCTCTGGCGTATTGGTACTTCTGGTTCAGCACCGTATTGACCACCAGATGATTCGTGTCGACGCAGTCCTCGCCTTTTCGGATGCCGCTGTTCAATTCTTCGATGTAATCAAGGGCCTCCTCAACCTTCCCTGCCTTAAGCATTCCGTGTATACATCCCAATTGATTTTTGTAATCGTGCAGATACCTCCGGCAGCGCGTCTCGCTCTCTTGCGTATTCCGGTACATTTCCATCTGATTTTCTAGCTTCTCCTGCATAAGACGGGCCTTTTGCACCTGCTCCTCCTTCTCCAGGATATTTCCGATAGAATAAAAGGCAAGCACATTGATCACGCAATAACCAACAGCGGCCGCCAGTAGAGCGCCGCTGTCCGCACGGATCGAATCCGTATACCATATATACATTGACAACAGCGTTGTCACCAGAATACTAATCACCGGAAGCCATCCAAAACGGCTCCACCCGGTCCTGCCAAAGCTGTCCGACCAATCCCTGCATTTATAGTGGAAGATAAGCGTCAGGCATATGAGCAGAATATCGCACAGCCAGTCTAACAGACCGGGAATACTCGCATACGGCCGGGGCATCACATAGATCACCGACAGCGCCAGCAGATTCATTACCCAGTAAAGCGCGCACCAGAATACCGCAAGCAGTATGGTCTTTCCAAGGTTCCCCTTATAAAAAATCTGTATGACGATACCAAGCAGTATGACCACCCGGACAGGCTGAAGCAGATGCCCCGGCGCCTCTGTCACGGCAATCAGGAAAAAACCTGCCGCAAACGCCAAAGGCGGCAGACACTCGCTTCGCCCCCTGCGGGGTAAAACCGTCCCGAAAAAGATGCTGCATCCGATCCCTGTAAGCAGACTGCCCGCCAGACTTCTTACGATCATCTCCATCTACATTGCCCCCTTATACGCTACAAACTCTTCCTTCACCTTGCGAAACCGAAGTCTCGGCACCGGAAGTTCCTCTCCCGAGTCCAGGGTCACCAGATAATTACTGATCGTTCTGACATGTTTCATGTTTACAAGGAAACTTTTATGTGTCCTTAGAAACCCATATCCTGACAGCATCTCTTCAATCTTATCCAACTTCTCATAGATCTGGTAAGTCCCAATCTCTTTCTCCATATATAGAAACATACACTTATGTCCCTGACTCTCTATATAGATGATATTATCAGTATACAGTGTTCTCTCGCCCTCGACAAAAGGAAACGTAACCTGACGGATCTGCATCTTCTTCAAGACCGCATCCATGCATTCTGTCATCTGCATCTCAAGAGCATCCTTCATGATATATCGGACCGCCCCGACCTTATATCCTTCCAGCGCATAATTCAGGAATGCGGTCACCAGTACGATACAAGTCTCTGACTGAAACTTACGCATCTCCATCGCCGTCTGGATCCCGTCTATGTCCTCCATGTTGATGTCCAGGAAGACAATATCATATCCGACAAGGTTCTCCCTGTCTGCAAGGAATTCTTCCCCGGAAGAGAAGAGATCTACCGAGGCGTCCAGTCCACAAGTCTTAAGATACAGAAGAAGCTGAGTATGTATTTGCTCTCTATAGTATTTCTCATCATCACAGACTGCAATCTTAAGCATATCTAATCCTTCTCTATTCTCCCCTTCTCAAGGTTAGGGCTGATGAAATTCTCATATGCATACTCCCACAATTCTTCCGATCCATCCCCCGTACTTTGATTCCTCTTAAGTACCTGGCTTAACCGCACTCCGTGTTCGATCCAGCTCTTCCCCTCTGTCGCCGCATTCAGCATCAAGGGCTGAACATGATCCATGGCATGGGCGAATTTCGCCTCTGCCGTCTCCCTTGCTTCAAATTCATCCCACAGCGCACGGAACCTGCTGCCCTGATCCTTCGGCAGAAGGCCGAATATCCTGTCCGCCGCCGCCAGTTCCCTCGCCCTCTTGGTCTTATTGCCCTCTTCGTCATAGGCATAGGTATCGCCGGCATCGATCTCCACCAGATCGTGGATCAAGAGCATCGTCACCGTCTTCAATACATCGATCTCTTCATTAGAATATTCGCTCAAGAGGACCGTCATGATCGCCATATGCCATGCATGCTCTGCGTCATTCTCCTTTCTCCTGGCATCCGAAAGATACGTCTGCCGCCCGATAAACTTCTCCTTGTCAATCTCGCGTATAAAATCAAACTGTTTTTCTATTCTCTCCTTTTCAGCCATATCATCTACCTCCTATTTACAATGCCGTCCCCTTCTTCGGAACAAAAAATGCCGATATATCTACCCCTTCCAAAGCAAGCAGCCGTTTCTTTTTCTCAATCCCGCCTGCATACCCGGTAAGGCTCCCATTCGTCCCCACAACCCTGTGGCAGGGAATGACCAGGGATATGGAATTATGCCCTACCGCTCCGCCCACCGCCTGCGCAGACATCTTAGCAGTCCCATTCTGCTTCGCGATCTTATCAGCGATCTCACCATAGGTCATCGTCTGACCATATGGTATCGTAAGCAAGATGTCCCATACAGATTTACGGAAAGGGGTTGTAACCATCGACATCGGCGGCGTAAAATCAGGTTCTTTTCCGCCGAAATAAATATCGAGCCACTCTTTTACCCCATCAAATACAGGCAGCGGCTTTTCTTCGTAATCCTTTGACAATGTATCTCCAAAGTATTTCTGTCCGTCAAACCAAAGTCCCGTAATCTCTCTGCCATTGCTTGAAACCGTAATACCTCCAAGCGGCGAATCGTAATGATTCATATATATCATATCAGTGTCCTCACAATCCCAATTACCAGCAAATGCACCGGATAGAACCAATAGAAGAACCATTTCGAGAACTTTCTTCCCTTCTCCATCCGCCTGCCGTTATAGAAATACAGGATCACGATCCCCGACAATCCGACTCCAAGCATCCCAAACACCGCATACATCAGATTCATGGCGATCGAGATCCTCCCTATTCCTCCCAAGAATATCATTCCGCCGAACAATACCATCGCCGTAAGAAACGCGGTCCGCTTCTTCCTCTCGGAATCCTTCGCCCACACAAAGAGCACGGTAAATGCCGGCGCAAGCACGGACCAGTCGCAGAACACGCATATCATGAAGATCACTGTGAATCCCAGGACCCTCATCGTCCGCACCTTCTCCTGTTCCAGAATACAGATAAGCAGAAAACACAAGAATAACGTAAATATCATGTTGAATCCTGAAAACTCAATCCAGCTATCCCCGGCAAACGCCATACTATACGGAATCTGTGATACTCCCGCAAATACCAGCAGCCTGCGTGCATATTCCCTCCTGGAATGCGTATATCCATACCCCTCCACCAGAAAATAACACATGGTAACTGCCGTAAAATAACCGATATTCAGAAAGAATTCGTACAACAGCGTTCCCGGTGTCAGGAATACATTAGCAATATGGTTCAGCAGCATGGTAAGCATCGCAAAATACTTGATTACATCTCGGCTCAATATCTTCATAGCTGATTCCATCCCCATATCTCATACGCCGTGTACGGACGGTCAAACCGATAACCCAGGCTCTCAGCAAGCGCCTTTGACCACAGATTCTGCGCATCCCAGCTTGGATATAAGCCCCTCTTAAGACACTCCAATATCAGTTTCGCCCCGCAGACACGGGCAAGCCCTCTCCGCCGATGATCCGGTCTGGTATCAATCTCAATCTCAATTCCTCCCCGATAAGAGGAATAAGACGAAGCGCCCGATACCGGCTCCCCGTCTTCCACTGCAACAACACCTAATCCATATCTCCTGTACATCTCATAATCCGCATACTGCGATACCCAGTCCCGGCACCACTCCCGTTCCTTCGTTCCCTGATCCTCCCGGCACCAATGAAATATATCCTCATCAAGCATTCGAAGAGTATATTCAGCCGGAAGGGCCGAGACCATCTCCTCAAGCTTCCTCCTGCAAAATGTATCCGGCCCCTTGTGAAATGCATACCGGATAACCTTCTTTGCCTTATCCTTGTAACACCCTTCTATCATCTGTGCCCATCCTTCATCCCGGGGCACCATAATGACAAATTCCTGACTGCATCCTTCCGGCCGAAACCGGGTAAGCTCCTCGCTTGGGACTCCCGCCAGAAAACAGAAGTCCCCAAGCAAAGCCATCGCAGATGACGGATTGACCGCATGGTCTGTATAGATCTCACCCATCACACCCTGAAGGCAGGACCAGATCAGGGTTTCCTGCCATCCGGCAAATATCTCTTCTGCTGCCGCTGTACTCTCTGGTTTTCCCATCATCTTCTTCTCTCCTCCCTATCCAATGTTCTCGGCTATCACATGCGGACACTCTCCATCAGCGCAGCAAGTACGCAGATCTGTCCGGCTTGCTGTCCCGGCTGTTCTCCACCGCGCAGGATATCGCCTCATTATAAGTCGGATGCGCCCGCATCGCATACATGAGCTGCGAGGAAGTCAGGCCGTTGGCAATCGCCGTGGCAAGCTCCCCGATCATATCCGTCGCACGGGGACACATGAGCTGCGCTCCTAAGATTACATCACTGTCCGCCGCAAATAATATCTTAATAAATCCCTGTTCCTCTTTGGAAATGATAGACTGCCCGTTCACATCCATCACATATCTTCCGCAGCGAATCGGCACACCCTTCCTTTGCGCCTCTTCTTCCGTGATCCCCACAGACGCAATCTCCGGGTCTGTATACAGGCAGCTCGGCACGATAGAGATGGGGACAAACAGGCAGCTTGGCACCATCTCAACGATAACCGACGGCGGCACATCATTCATACGCTCTACCACATAAGTCGCCTGCGCGGAAGCCACATGCGCAAGCTGGATTCCTCCAACAACATCTCCTACCGCATAGATCCCCGGTATGTTCGTCGCAAAGAAATCGTCCACCACGATACGTCCGTTCTCCATCCTGATCGGCACATCCGGGTCAAACAGCCCTTCTGTATTCGCCGTCCTTCCCACAGATACCAGCACTGCATCCACTTCCGTCTCCCGGTTCTTCCCCTGGTACACGTAGCGGCACTTAAGTCCCTCTTCTTTCTTTGCAACCTCCTCCAGAATGCTTTCCTTATAGATCCGTATCCCACGCTTTGTTAAGATCTCTTCCAGCGTATCTGAGAATTCCTTATCCATATTCGGCAGAAGACGGTCTGATACCTCCACGATCGTCACCTTCCCGCCAAGAGCATTGAACACCGTAGCCAGCTCGATTCCTATCACACCGCCCCCAAGGATCAGGAGCCTTGGATATCTGCTCTCATTTGACAATAGCAATTCCTCGCTTGTCATCACTCCCGGAAGGTCCATCCCCGGGATATCGATCATCCGCGCTTTCGCCCCTGTCGCGATCAGGATATATTTCCCTGTGAAATACTCTGTCATTCCATCCTCCCGCGCAACTCTCACTCTTCTGTCATTCTGTACCGTCGCCGTCCCCCTGACGGAAATAATACCAAGCCCGGCAAATTCATGTTCAAGATCCTTTCTCATGGTTTCCGCGGACAGGCTCTTGTATTCATAGATCTTCTGCAGATCGAAGCCTACGTCCTTGGCATACAGTCCAAACTTCTCACAATCAACCATATCCCGGTACAGCGTTGCCGAATAGATCAGCGCCTTTGTCGGAATACATCCGCGGTTGACACAGGTGCCTCCTACATCCCCTTTATCAATAATTGCGACGGACATCCCCAATTTTGCCGCCTTCTTCGCTGCCACATAACCTCCCGGCCCGGCGCCGATAATAACCAGATCATACTGCTTCCCCATCCTATTGCCTCCTTACTCAATCTGCCAGTCCACCGGCGCGACTCCATGCCCCTCAAGAAATGCGTTGGTCTGACTGAACGGCCTGCTCCCGAAGAATCCCCTGTAAGCCGACAGCGGACTTGGATGAGGCGCCTTCAGTATCAGATGGTTCGGATTCGTCAGCATCTTCTCCTTGCGCTGCGCCGGCGCCCCCCACAGGATGAATACGATCGGCCGGTCCTGCCCGTTAAGCGCCCGGATCGCCGCATCAGTGAATTCCTCCCAGCCGATCCCGCGGTGGGAATTGGCCTGATGCGCCCGTACCGTAAGCACCGTATTGAGCATCAGCACACCCTGCTCGGCCCATTTCGTAAGGCATCCATGCTCCGGGATCCGGCATCCAAGATCATCATGCAGCTCTTGATAAATATTTACCAGAGACGGAGGCACCTCCACCCCCTTCTTCACGGAAAAGCACAGCCCGTGGGCCTGCCCGTGATTATGGTACGGGTCCTGGCCCAGTATCACGACCTTCACATTATGCAGAGGCGTCAGATGAAACGCATTAAAGATATCATCTGACGGCGGAAATATAAGCTTTGTCTTATATTCCTGGTTCACAGTTTCAAATAATTGCTTATAATATGGCTTACGGAATTCATCCTTCAACGCTTCCAGCCAGTCGTTATTAATCGCTGCCATCACTTATCCCCCTTCTATAGACGCACCGGTACATCTCTCCCGCGAAGATACTCCTTCACTTCCCTGATCTCCAGTTCCTTATAATGGAACAAAGACGCCGCCAGCGCAGCATCCGCCCTGCCGTCCGTAAGCGCTTCATGAAAATGCCGAAGCTCTCCCGCGCCTCCTGATGCGATAACCGGTATCGACACCGCGTCCGCAACCGCTCTGGTAAGTTCAAGGTCATAGCCCGCTTTGGTCCCGTCGCAATCCATACTGGTAAGAAGGATCTCTCCCGCGCCTGACTTCTCGACCCTCACCGCCCACTCAAGCGCGTCAATACCAACATCAATACGGCCGCCGTTCTTGTATATGTTCCATCCGCTTCCATCCGCCCTCTTCTTCGCGTCGATCGCCACCACTACACACTGACTGCCGAACTTATCCGCAGCGTCGCTGATCAGCTCCGGCGTATTGATCGCCGATGAATTAATCGATATCTTATCCGCTCCCTCTCTCAGAAGCGCCTTGAAATCATCAACCGTCCGGATACCGCCGCCCACCGTAAATGGGATAAACACCGTCTCTGCCACCTTGCGGACCATATCCACCACCGTTCCCCTCGCGTCAGAGGATGCCGTAATATCTAAGAATACCAGTTCATCCGCACCTGCCTTATCGTATGCCTGTCCAATCTCCACCGGATCACCCGCATCCTTAAGGTCCACGAAGTTCACACCCTTCACTACCCGTCCGCGGTTCACATCCAGACATGGAATAATTCTCTTCGTATGCATATTAACCCCCGTTCAATCACTCTATCGCCACAAAATTCTTAAGTATCTGAATCCCTGCATCACTGCTCTTCTCCGGATGGAACTGACAGGCGAATACATTGCCCTGTTCTACGGATGCATGGATCTGTGTGCCGTATTCCGTAACCGCCGTCACTATCTTCTCGTCCGCTGCTCTCAGATAATAAGAATGAACAAAATACACATAAGACTCTTCTGGAAGATTCTCAAATAATCTCCCGTTATTCCTGAACTCCAGTGAATTCCATCCCATATGCGGTATCTTAAGTCCCGGCGTCTCCGGTATACGTAAGATCTCACCCTTCAATATTCCAAGCCCTTCCACTCCCGGGGACTCCTCGCTACGTTCGAATAAGAGCTGCAAACCCAGGCAGATTCCAAGAAACGGCGTTCCCTGCTCCACCACCTCATGGATTACCTCATAGAGTCCATACTGTCTGATCTTCCCCATCGCATCTCCGAATGCGCCGACACCTGGAAGTATGACCTTATCCGCATTCAGGACCTCTCTCCTGTCTCTAGTAATGGTTACTTCCTGCCCCAATAACTGCACGGCCTTCTCTACGCTCTTGATATTACCGGCATCATAGTCAAGTATTGCTATCACCCTTCGTACCCGTCCTTCCTTCGTATTTACTGAATCTATTGTACATCAAGTTCAAACCAGAATTCAACACCATTGTCATAATTATTTACCCCATACTTCTGATGAAAAGACTCCATGATCGCCTTCACGATCGACAGACCGATCCCGTTGCCTCCGTACTCTCTTGTATGGGCCTTGTCTGCCTTATAGAATTTCTCCCATATATGCCTGATATCCGAATCGGCAATCGGCGTCCCCGTATTGAATACAGTCACCCTGGCCTTGCCTTCTTCTGTTCGTATCTTCACTTCCACCACCTTCTCCTGCTTCGCGTGATGGAACGCATTACTTACATAATTCCGGACGACCTGCTCTGCCTTGAACTCGTCCGCCCACACATAGACCGGCTCTTCCTGCCGGAAGATCACGGATATCCCTTCCTGCTGCGCTAAGATCTCCATGCTCTTAAGGACTCCCTTCACCAGCTCCGTAAGATCAAACCGCTCGAATACGATGTCCTCGTCTCCGAATTCCAACTGGTTCAGGGCCAGAAGATTCTTCACCATCTGGTTCATCTTCACAGCCTCATCCATAATGACATCACAGTAGAATTCCCGGCTCTGCTCATCCTCATTGACTCCTTCCTTAAGCCCTTCCGCATACCCCTGGATCAGCGCGATCGGGGTCTTCAGTTCATGCGATACATTGCCAAGGAAATCATTCCGCATCTCTTCAAGCTTCTCTTTCTGTTCAATGTCCTTAAGCAGCCTGTTATTGGCGCTCTTCAGCTCTGATATGGTGCTCTCAAGCTTCTCCGACATCCGGTTAAAATTCGCCCCAAGCTCCCCGATCTCATTGCTGCCCCCGCTGGTATATTTGGCATCAAAGTCCAGATCTGCCATCTTCTCCGATAATTCGGCCAGCTCAAGGATCGGATCTGTCAGTCTCCTGGAGAAATACCAGACAGAAATCACCGACAGCAGAAGCAGTACGCTCCCAATCAACAGAAGGAAACGGTTAGAGATCGCCGCGCTCTCCTTGATACTCTCAAGCGGGCTTCTGATCAGGAACTGACTTCCATCCCCGAACTTCCCCCACATCTCGATATAATCCGTCTGATTCCATGGACTCCAGGATTGTGTGATCTGATACTTATCCGTACTCTCAAGAACCCTGCTGTTCTTCTGTGCCTGATTCAGAAGATACCCCAAGAGCTGGTTCTTAAGCTGCTCCTTATCATGCACATTCGTATAGAACCTGCCGGAATGATCCTCTACAAGAAACGATATGTTATTCTTCTCCGCCAGATAAGCCAGTTCCCCCGACGCATTTCCGCTTTTCAGCGCACCATTGGACACAGCTTGATCGAGCGCCTCGTACATCTCGATGAACTGTGTCTTCTTATCGTCGATATAATACGGCTCCAGGAATCGAATATTGATAATGAAAAGAGCCGCCACAAGACAGATCATCAGACCGAGAAAAACAACCATCATCTGACGCTTGATTGAATGTTTCATAATTATTCCACCTCGAACTTATATCCCATGCCCCAGATCGTCTTGATATAGTTCCCCTTGTCTCCGAGCTTATTCCGAAGCTTCTTCACATGGGTGTCGATCGTTCTTGCATCACCGAAATAGTCATAATTCCACACATTGTTCAAAATCTTCTCCCTGGACAACGCAATTCCCTGATTCTCGATAAAATAAGTTAAAAGCTCAAATTCCTTGTAACTTAGTTCTGTCTCTGCGCCGTCTATCTTCACCTGATGCGCCGACTTATCAACACTGATCCCGCCTGCGTTAAGCGTCTGCTCCGCGTCTAACGCATGCGCTCTTCTAAGAATCGCCTCTGCCCTGGCGACAAGAATCTTAGGACTGAACGGCTTAGAGATATACTCGTCCACTCCCAGTTCGAATCCCTGCAGCTCGTCCCTCTCCTCAGAGCGCGCCGTCAGCATGATGATTGGGACCTTCGAAGACTGTCGCACCTCGCGGCATACCTGCCATCCGTCCATATTCGGCATCATCACATCCAGGATCAGAAGCGCGATCTCTTTGTCCTCATAGAATCTCTCCATGGCTTCCAATCCATCTGCCGCTTCTATGACCCGGTATCCCTCCCTCTCCAGGAAATCCTTCAAAAGCTTGCGCATCCTGCTCTCATCATCTACTACTAATATCTTGATCCTATCCATATATTTAAGCCTCCCTGTCTCCGTTATGAAATCTAAATAGCATTTTAGTCAGTATAACAGAAAATCATGTTAAATGTGTGAAAAAATTACAGAATTTTGTCCCTTGTCCTCCCGTCGATTGGATGCTATAATATTCCAGTAATTGTATTGTATCTCACTAGAGTGAGAATGATAACAAGGAGGAATTGAATAATGAAGAAACAAAGACATGACACTCGTTGGATGGTCAGTGTTGCACTTATGGCGGCAATCGTCATCGTGCTGGCGAATACGCCGCTCGGTATGATCCAGCTTCCAATCATTAAGGCGACAACTGTTCACATTCCCGTGATCATCGGTGCAGTCCTTCTGGGACCTTCGGCCGGAGCGATTCTCGGCACGGTATTTGGTATCTGCTCACTGATCAGCAATACCATGGCGCCAACCCTACTATCCTTCGCCTTCTCCCCTTTCATGAGTACATCGGGGATTCCGGGAGCGCTCAAGGCCATATGGGTTTCTGTCGGCTGCAGGATCCTGATCGGGGTGGCGGCCGGATGGCTGTGGATCCTTTTCGCCAGATTGAAGGTGAATCAGATCATCGCCCTTCCAATCGTTGGGTTCGTCGGCTCCATGGTCAACACCATCACAGTCATGGGAAGTATCTACCTGCTCTTTGCGCAGCAGTATGCCGAAGCCAAAGAAGTGGCTGTGACCGCCGTATGGGGGCTGGTAATGGGAACCGTGACCGCATCCGGTATCCCGGAAGCAATTGCCGCGGCGATATTGGTGCTGGCGCTTGGAAAGGTCCTGATCAGTGTATTTAAGAAATCAAACATTGGAATGGTAAGTATGACTCAGACGGCAAAATAGACTGTGTATTTCAAAAAAATATCAAGTGCCAAATAAATAATGCAATTTGGCACTTGACAAATATAGACATTATGTGGTATAAATATCTAGTGTGATTGAGACACATAGGGGATTGGTCAAGTGGTATGATAGGGGTCTCCAAAACCTTTGGCGGGGGTTCGATTCCCTCATCCCCTGTTCTATAACGTACACAAGGATGCTCGGAAGCTTCGATTTCAGAAGGCTTGCGGGTATTTTTATTTTTACAGATTTCAGACTTTACACTGCTATTACCGATTGATATAATGAAATCAGCAAAGCAAATGATACATTCCTACAGAAAGCAGGTGGAATATGACTGAAAAAGAAATGCTTAAATTATCCGTAGAAGAATTCTCAAGATTACAAAGTTATATGCTTTTAGCAGACAAAAAGTCGGACATCTATAAGGCCATGAAGATACGGTACATCGAATTGAAGGTTATACTTACTTCTTCCGGTATTAATCTCTCGGAACTCGACCGCATCAAAGAATAATCAGACAGCACATAATTTAGGACGTAGTAAAATTATCCTTTACTACGTCCCCTCTTTTATCCGCAGTGATGTTCTCCGCCGCATCCATGGCTGCCGCATCCGCCGCCATGATGATTCTCTCCATGATGACCGCACTGTACATCAGGATTGTAGACAAGATTCCCTGCAAGCAGCGCTTCCACAGCCGCGTCTGCGCTTCCGGACGCACCGCCGTACAGCTTAATGCCCGCCTCTGCCAGCGCAATCTGTGCTCCGGCGCCGATCCCTCCGCAGATCAGCGTGTCTACCTTCCATTCCTTCAACACGCCGGCTAACGCTCCATGGCCGCTGCCATTCGTATCCTCAACCCGGGAAGCTGCAATCCTGCCGTCTTCGATGTCATAGATCTTGAATGCCTCCGTATGGCCAAAATGCTGGAAAATATTACCGTTTTCATAAGTAACTGCAATCTTCATCATCATTTCCCCTTTCTTCTTATACTACAAAGTATACATTATTTATCTCATCTGTCAAATCGTCTCCGTATGTGAACTCTTTCCAGCGCTCTTTCCGATATGATAATCTGTCTTCAGCATGTGCATGATGCTTCTGGACGCCACATCCACAATGATAAAGCCAAATGCGATCGCAAGACAGGTCGCAAAGAGAACGATCATTTCCCCAAAAGCCAGCTCAACATCCTTGCTCACACACCCATACATCATATAGTACAGATTCGGTCCCGGAATCAACGGAAATACCGAGGCCGTGAGGAAGATCGTAGACGGCGCCCTGTTGATCCTTGACATGATAAATGCATAGAACGCCACGAACACAGCCGCAACCAGCGTTGCCAGGAAATTACTCGGACGCGCTGCATAGACCACGATGTAGATTCCCCAGGTAAAGAACGCGCCGATCCCCGAATATAAAACCTGTCTTCCGCGTATCTTAAACCACAGCGCAAATCCGATACAAGCGACCGTACAGGATATTAACTGAATCGGTATATTGTGGTTCAGGATAAACCCATCAGAAGCCGCACCGTCAAGAATCATGATGGCAAGCGCGATCCCAAAGGCGATTCCCGCCGCGCCAAGCATAGAATTCATAATGTGCAGCGCGCCGGATATGAAATCTCTCTGCAGCACATCCCTGATCCCGTTCGTGACTCCAAGTCCGCTGATCAGCAGCATAACGATCCCTATCATCACCCGGTCCGGATGACTCCCGATCCCCAGACGTACCGCCGACAGGATGATCATTTCCGACAGAAACGAAAGAATCATATTATAAACCAGCAGGTTGCTCTCTCTCTTCCCAAGCCATTCTCCGACAACAACGATCATCAGCGATACCAGCACCGCAATGACCGCATCCATAAGATTACATCCGAAAAATACTGCAAACCCGGTTCCTCCCATGACTCCCGCGAAATATTTCACTGCCGGGTGCTGCCCTTCCCGGTTCATCACCTTCTGATATTCCTCATGGAACTTCTTCTCATCCGGCTTATTGGCGCACACATATCTGGATAGATTGTTCAGATAATCCAGACGGTCGAAATCAATGTCTGTCGACTCTATATGACGGATCTGTGTAATGATCTCTCCCTCCGGCGTCTCCACCGTGATCTGGAGATTGCTCGGAATCGCATATACGTCATATCTTACAAATCCATAACTCCTGCACATTCTGTACAGACTGTCCTCCAGCCTGAAATTCTCGGCGCCGCTCTGCAGCATCGCCTCTCCCACGTCTAAAATCGACTGCACAATTCTATTGTAATCCATATTCGCAACACCCTCCCAGAATTGACCTTTAACCACTCAATTTTACAAACGGTATTACTTTATCACAATTTTTTTCAATATACAAGTGTAAATGACATCCTGTTTTGATAACTATCCTTATATTTTAAAATACCCACATTACTTTTTCTAATATTACTGGTAATCCATCACATACAATTCGTGCAGCGCACGTGTCGCGCAGATATACCGGAACTGTGTGAAGAACGGATTCCCCCTATCCCCGCCCATCACAAATACCTGATCGAATTCCAGCCCTTTTGCCATATAGAATGTTGTGACCGTAACTCCCTTTCGGAAATTACTGCTGTCCCGGTCAATATAAGACACATCATTCCTGACTGCCTTAACAGCATCATAGACTCTGCGCGCCTCCCGCTCCGTCAGCGTCAGTACCGCAGCCGTCTCATATCCGCCTTCGCCAAGCGCTATCTTATGGAGTACATACTCTACCGCATCCTCACAGGCTGTACACTTGATCTCTTCCACATTCTTCCCATGCCGCTTCATATATTCGATCCCGGTTATTCCCGCAATCTGGCCGGCATATTCCGTGATCTCACTGGTATTCCGATAACTCCTGTTCAGCTCGATCTTACGCGCCTTCCTGCCTAGAAGCTTAGGCAGAAATGTCATAACGTCCTGTACCTTGGCATCTATCGTCTGCGCCCGGTCTCCAAGAATGGTCATATTACAGGAAAACATTTTCTCTAGAATTACATACTGCAGATAAGAATAATCCTGCATCTCATCGATGACCAGATGACGGATATTCCTGTGCCCCGTCACGGTGAACAGACGGTATCTCAGGTAAAGGAGCGGATAGACATCCTCATAAGCCAACATGCGCTCCTCACGGGGCAGACCAGGCAGCCTGTGCCATCCATACTCTTCCAGAAGCCAGTTATAGATCTCATACAGATCTCTGGTCACATACATGCTGTAGAACTGCTCCCTGACACTCTCCATATCCTCATCCGGAAGCTCACAGCCATGCAGCGTCTCATACTCATCTACAAAATATTCCATCACCGCATCCATTCGGGAAAGAAGCGGTATATTCTGATATTGAAAATAAAACATCCGGAGGACCTCTTCCGCCCTCTTAACCATACCTTTATACTGAATATCCTTAAAATCTACCAACCGATCCTCAAGCTCTACCAGAAAGCCCTCCACTGCCGATACATAATCCCCGGACTGCTTCCATCTGTATCTGGCTTCTTCCCCTCTTGCCGTTTCCTTTTCCGTACCGGCCGCGATCTGTCTCTCAATCTGATCCCACCGGTCCTCACAATCCGCGGCAGTCTCTCTAAGCTCCCTGTATGCGAAGAGATCAAAGCTCATCTCCTGTATATTCTCTTCTCCAAGCTCCGGCAGAATATGTGAAATGTAATCCGAAAACACACTGTTCGGAGACAGGATCAGGATATTCGATGATTTCAGATGCCCTCTGTCATGATACAGGAGATATGCGATCCGGTGCAGCGCTATAGAGGTCTTTCCACTGCCGGCAGCCCCCTGGATAATCAGGATCTTGTCCTTCGTATTGCGGATGATCGCATTCTGCTCCTTTTGAATGGTCCGGACGATATTCTTAAGCTGGATGTCTCCGTTGACGCTTAACTCCTGCTTCAGGATCTCATCATCAATCTTGATATCGCTCTCGAATTCATAGATCATCTTACCATTACGGATCTTATACTGCCATTTGGACAGAATCTCCCCTTCCATCAGCCCTCCCGGGGCCTCGTAGGAAGCCAGTCCCTTATCATAATCATAGAACAGGCCGCTGACCGGGGCGCGCCAGTCATAGATCAACGGCATGCTCCCTCTCTCCCTCGCAAAATTCCCAATTCCGATATAGAAGCTCTCTGCTTCCTCATCACCGTCATATACAAAATCCACACTTCCAAAGAAAGGCGAATCCAACATCTTCTTCCATCTATGACGCTGCTTCTGATGCTCCTGGCTTGCGTTGACCTGCGTAAGAAGAGCCTGCTGGTTATCAAAATCCTCATATCCATACTGGTCCATCTCGGCATAGTTCTCCCAGTAATACTCATTCATCTCCGAGATATCCTTCTGTACCTCCTGGATCGTCTCGTCAAGCTCCCGGATTCTTTGCTCTAACTGACCTGTCACATATTCCAAAAATTCTGTTCCTCTGCTCATGCTGCCTTTCCCTATTCCTTAATTCTTAATCACACCAATCTTCTGAAAAACCGGGTACAGGTAACTGGCTCCGAAGGTTCCTAATTTCTTCGGACCCGTTACTACCCCTCCAAGCTCTAACGCCTTATAGAACGCCGTCATGACGCTTGCCCTCGTGATAGACTTATCCTTCCTTGTCACGAACATCTCATTCCCCTTGATAATATAGAAGAATTCCAGATTCTTCGCCGTGTAGAAAGGATAGCCCTGGAACTTTATAATCGCATTCCACAACATGTCTCCAGACTCATCCACATCTCCCATTACCTTACCCAGACAGTCGACCGCATGTTTTTGTTCCGGCGTCATGCCGGTTCCACACTCAATATTATGCTCTATCATCGCTATTTAACTCCATACCTTACAAAACCTTTTTAACTATTCTATAATTCTCTTATAGAATGTGCAAGATAAATCTAAGATATAAGAGGAATAGTTTCCAAATCAAAAAAGGAGACGGCCTCTTCTATCTCAAAGCCATCTCCTTTATCTTATGTCTTTTTAGTATCTCTACTCTGCCTTAAGCGCAACAACCTCGATCTCAACCAACGCACCCTGCGGAAGCGCAGCTACCTGGAACGCAGATCTTGCCGGATAATTCCCTTCGCTGAAGAAACCTTTATACACCTCGTTCATCTTGCCAAAATTCGCGATATCGCTCAGAAGAACCGTCGTCTTTACCACATTGTCCATGGTACATCCTGCAGACTCCAAGATAGACTTCACGTTCTCTAAGGACTGCTTGGTCTGTCCCTCGATATCTTCTGCCACGATTTTCCCCTCTGCCGGACAGATCGGAAGCTGTCCGGATAAGAACATCAGGTTTCCTGTGTTGATCCCCTGTGAATATGGTCCGATTGCTGCAGGTGCCTTGTCTGTGTTTAAAATTGTTTTCATTATAGTTTTTCCTTCTTTCTTTATTGATATTTGGTTATTTTATTATTGTAATAATAATTTATCACTTTTTAGAAAATATGTCAAGTTATAGTGCTTTATATATAAAATTTTGTATTGAATTTTCTCAGATACCGTGAGATAATAAAATTGACTAGAGAAACTTTCAAATATAGCTACAATTGAAATGGAGTAATGTTATGAGATCTAACAACCTTCAACAATACGTTACTATTGTTGAATTTCTTGGAAAGACTCTCGGCCCGGATTATGAGGTTGTCCTGCAGGACCTGAACCCGGAGCATCAAGCTATTGTCGCAATCGCCAACGGTCACATCAGCGGACGCCAAGTTGGAAGCCCCCTAACTGATGCCTCACTTCAAATGCTTACATCCAAGGCCTATGAGTCAAATGATTTTTTATGCAACTACAGGGGAATTGCTGTAAACGGACATGTTCTGCGTTCTTCTACTATGTTTATTAAGGATGATAAGGGAACTCCTATCGGTTTCTTATGTATCAATTTTGATGACAGCCGCTTTCAGGAACTGAATGGAAAGATGCTTGATATAGTACATCCCGGCTCTTTCCTGACACGCGGTCCGGCTGAACATGATACGATTCAGGAATCACCTGCCGTAATGCCTGCCTCTCCCGATGTGATCACGGAGAATTTCTCCATGGATATCTCGTCACTGATGCAGAAGATCTTCGATGACGCCACCGCATCGCTGACAACGCCGATCGACCGGCTGAACCAGCACGAGCGTAAGGATATCATTGAGCAGCTCCAGGAGCAGGGATTATTCCAATTGAAGGGTGCGATTTCTTTCGTTGCAAAGAAGTTCTCCTGTTCCACCGCAACCATATACCGCTATCTGAGCGAGATCAGCGACTAAGCTATAATAACCACCAGCCTGGTGCTCCGGACTGATGGTTATTCTAATAAGTTTTACTGATCGATAGAATCTTTCCAAATATCTGTCATTTGTCTTTTAATCCTGATAGGCATAGATATTATACCTTTTATAGTATTGTATTCTATCCTCTAAAATTTTAATTTCTCCTGTGCAGTCCAAAATATCTATTCCCTGCTCTCTAAAAATATCATCAACACTAATCTCAACAGATTTGTTCTCTTTTTTTCTCATCTCATAAATCAGTTTATCACGAGTAACATAAGTAGAATTTCTGTCATTATTATACTTTGTATCCCCTTTTACTCCAGCTACACCTAAATCCAGAGACTTAAAATCATATAGAATATGAATCATCTCATCTGAACTAACATCATACAAATCTGCAACAATCATATCTATGTATAATCTGATTTTCTCAATTGAATAATCCCTATAGACATTCATGTAATCAATAACGCTTTGATTAGTAACAAGACTTTCAAAAGAAAACTGATTTATTCTAGCTAAAGCAACTGCCGCCAAAGCTGCAATTTTATTAAAACGATCGTCGCTAGAAGTAATCCTTGGGAATGGTACGGTCATCCAATGATAATAATTTAAAGTAATGCTTATTTTTTTTCGAATAATCCAGTCTATTATGAAACTATTCGCTACACCGACCCAGAATAAATGCAAATCCAAAACATCATCATCAAACGAAACTACCGGGACCTTATTTCCGCAAACAGCATCAGGGCCAATCATTGAAGCTAAAACAGTTCTAACATTCTTCTGTCCAGTTATTTCACAATACGCTGCACGGTACCTTTTTTTTATCGAAGTGCAATCATCTTCACTGATATAGTACTGGGGTTTAATATCTCCGTCATAAGAAGTATTGCTTTCCCACACAGCGGTTCTCCCCGTTCCCTTAACATACTTTTTCTTTGAGGAATTAAACTGATGAACCATCCTTCCTTCATATAATGGCAAGTAATGATCCGCATTCTTCAATTCAGTAGAACGATGGAATTTATTACTATCCATTGTCATATCAAATTCTCTGCAAAAAGAGATATTCCATAATCTTTTTTCCTTTTTACCTAATGGTGGATATTTCAAAAATAGTTTTTCCAGAATGACTCTCTCATTTGCGGTTTTACACTCCGGAACCGCCCAAGAGTCTTTGCTGCACAATTCTAAAAATTTCCTACTATATGATATGCTCTCAACTTTTGATATTTTTGAATAATCAAGTTTATAAACATCAATCATATCAAAATATGCTCGCTTAATCTTCCCTGGCTTCTTATTATATCTATATATCAGCACAATAAACTTAAACGAAGGGTGAATCGCAAAAATATGCTTTTTATTTTCAAAATTAAATAGATATTCAATAGTTCCATTCTCTAGCAAATAGTGTCGCAGCCCTGTAGCGCCTTCTGACAAATAAAATGAAGCCGGAATGATATAAGCTAATGTTCCATTTTGTTTTATCAACTTTACACTTAGCTCAAGGAAATACTTATATAAATCTGAATCTCCTCCAGTTTTTGATCCGTCTACAACATATTGTTGATGTTCAAAATTTAAGGACTTTTTCAACTTTCTTGAATACCCCTTAATATAAGATTGATACGCTTCCCACTCCTGAAACTTCTTTTCATCACCTTTTATTCTTTTTTTGAGTACATCACCCTGGAACTCCTCAGTAAGACCACTATTAATTAAATAGAATTCCCGAACGTTGCACTTAATTTTCCCCCATGGTGGATTTCCTATTACACAGTCAAATCCTCCATTTTCAAAAATATCAGGAAAAATATTGTTCCATGAGCTCTTCTTTCCATATAAAGGTGTCAGCAGACTATCACAAGCAACAAAATGCTTACTCAAAGAGATAATCTCCTTCTTTGAAAGACAATATTTGATGCGGATTGACAACTTAAAAATATCTACTACAACCGGATTCTTATCAATGCCATACACATTTTCAATTACAAAGTCTCTAAATTGCAGATCACTTGAATTTTCTCGAATAATATCCAGCAAACCAAATATGAAAGCTCCAGCCCCCATTGCGGGATCAATGTATTTCCTATTTAAAATCTCCTTTTTACTGATACCCCTTAACATCAGTTTTAATGTATTATGTACTAATACAGGGTCAGTAAAATACATTCCAGCATCACTTCTTTTTATACTTTCTTTTACATCATCGGCACCATATTCAAGATTGATTAATGACTCAAACAATTCACCAATATCGTCAATACAATATAAATGTGTATCTATTAATCCGCAAACAAATACATAAATACACTTATACAACTCATCATTGCAGTGTTCCTTATCCTCAAACAAAGAAGAAACCAATATCTTCTTGTTTTCCTTTACAAATTTCAAACGTTTTTTTGTCACATCACCACTATAATTTATAACACCATAACTTTCAGCATAATGAATCAGAGAAGTTTCAAAAAAGAATAATATTACTTCCTCAAATGATGTTCTATCTTCATGCTCTTTGTATATTTGCAGCAAAAAATCTACCACTTTATTATGTAATGCTTTGATATCATGCATCACTATTCCCCATCCTTAATATATATAATCGCTCAATGACATCTTTTCTTTGATTATCAGAGTTATTACTCTTGTATCTCTTATATTTCATTTCTTCAACGACAACTTCACCTTTTGCTGAAAGTACTGTCATAATCTCCTCATGCTTAATTTGACCTTCATCATTATAGCTTAAAAGAAAATATTTGCATCTAGCATGCTCAACCATATACCTTAATGCACCAGGGGCTTTACGTTTATAGCAAAACGCAGATGTTTTTTCTTTCCAATTTCTCATCCCAGTACTGCCAACAAGTTTAGGGTGATCATTCATAACAATAGTCTCAAGTATATGATAATACGCACTATATTGTCTTTTTGTATATGGTGGATCTGCATAGATTATGTCAAAATCATACTCTGCAATAATATCCTTGACATTATCATTCATGATTGCATATCTTGCGCCCGGTTTTCCTGCAACAAAATCTCTTTTTACCATTTCAATAGGTTTAAGAGCTTTCTTCTTCCAATACTTCATGTAACAGCCATATGTACCTGCAATATTACTAACAGCCGCTGTAGCATCAACAAGATCTGCTAATAACAAAGCCGACTCAGATTCAGCTAAAAAACAAGTCCATCCTTCAATTTTTTCTCTAATAGCATCGATTTTTTTTGCATTTTCTACAGAAAAATACATTCGTTCTGTATCACAGTTTTTTATTGATAAAGGTGAATAATTCATAGTAATAAAACCTTCTACGCCATTTAAACTATTCAAATAACATAGTACCGCTGAATAAGGGTCATCTGTTTCTGAAATAATACCATTCTCAACTAATCCTGAAAAAGATGGCGCCTCATCATTTAACAATATTGCCGCCGTCATATTTGCAGATACAACCAAAAAATCATTTGCAGTCACTGAATACCCTTTCTTTTTCAATGCGGCAGAAACACTTCCGGTCCCACAAAATGCATCAAAACAAGAGTGACAACTGTCACTAGTATGTTTAACCAAATTCTCCATTATAAAGTTTTCTAAATTTCTCTTATTTCCCAAATATTCAATACCCATTTAATCAAACCATTTTCAAATCTAAATACGCTAACAAACGACTTTTTAACCTTTCAATATTTGATGGCGTAGATAAGTCACTCATATCTACCGTAATGCTAAATAATTCGTATCTCTTCGAATTATCAAATATTTCCCATGAATGTTCAACAATTGGCTCATTGCTTTCACATGGGCTAATTAGAATTCCTTTATCACAATTATGTGCAACCAAAGAACAAAACAGCTGATAAATATCGCTATTTACTGGCTTTTTCTTTCTTTCATCACTATATATATTCTTGTATTTTGCATCTATCAACAACCGCGGATTGCCATTCTTAAATATTTTATTATCTGGAACAGTATAATAAGATGAAGTATCAGCCGATGTTCCTTTAGCAAATAACTTACTGCTCTGAGCTTCAGATTTCAATGTATATGCTGATGCTTTCAGTTCTTGCAGAATCTTTTCTACAAACTTCTCATATACTACCTCCGTATTAACTACATATCCTATTCCCGATCCATTCTTTGATGTATGCACATAGGAATATCCCAAAGCCAGGTTATTTGCTATGTCTACAGCTTCCTGATATATCGAATATTGTGGAGGAAGTTTTGTTTCCACAGGAATCCGATATTTCTTAGATACATTTGGCATCAATTCAAATAAAGAACGCAATTTTACCTTTATCTGCGCATTCCGTGTTTTTGCACAGAGGGAATTTAAGCACCAATCAAGCAAATAATTAAATTCGTTATCCGTATCAAAGGAATCACATTCATAGTACAAAACACCCGGATGTATTATAACGTTCTGCAATTGTTTATTTAACAGCATCCTGCCTTTTAAATATCTAGAGTTATCCTCGATCATACAATACATATGTATCCTATCACTACTCAAAGCCATACTCATAGCATCATAAAACATCAATGATACATGATCATAAAACGAAAAATAAGCATTAATAACATGAGACGATTTTTGCGAAAACAGTCTGCTGCTTTTTGACCAATAAATCATATTAAATAAACTTTCGCGCCATGTAGTAGATTCCTTTAGAAATTTAGGCATCACTTCTATTTCAATCTTCTTTAACGAAATAACACCAGCAATACCTAAGAATTTCACTTTTCGCTTATTCGCACGTCTATAAATTTGAATTGGCTGCATTCTCAGGCCTAATAATCTTTTCAATCCATCGGATTTATCCTCTATCTCCTCAACAAGCGAATCACCAGCATTTAGAAAAAGGTCATTGAAATTATATTCCACTAATTCTTTTACTAACACTTGTTCCATCTAATTTACCTGCTCACATATTCTTTCCATCCACCTAACTAATTCGATTTCAGACAATTCACTAACCACAAACGACAGCATACCGCCCAAATTTATTTCATCATCAGACGGCTCGATAATCTCATAAGGACTTACTTCCCCAGCTTCCGCTCCAATGACATAAAACAATTGTTCTTCACGATTTCTAAAAATCTCCTCAAGTTGAGGCAAAATCTGATCATATAGTGAAGCCGAAAAACTATTCATTAACTGCGTAGAATCATGGATTTGAGATAGTTTCCACACATATGAATATCCTAAAGTGTAATCTTTTCCCAAGAAAATTTGTATTTTTTTATTAATATATTCCATAAAATCTCGTATCAGAATTCTCAACATTTTAGGATCATGTGACGAGATATCAGATGAATTATTTTCGGAATACTTTTTTCCTCTAATATCGAAATGTGAATCTAATACACTGATTTCCGGATAAATATCCACCCTAAAAAATCTCCTCCTAAGCGCACTATCAAGAGGATAAATTGATTTATCAATCGAATTCATACTCGAGATAGTAAAGACATTCTGTGGCATCAAAAATGGATTTTCTACAGAAAAATTACCTTCAGAAGTTGTAAAATCTAGTTTTTCTCCATTTTTCAGATATGGTAATTGAATCTCCACAGTTCCACTTTGAGAATTAGCATCAGCATCTAACCTTTTATCCGGTTCAATTACGGTAATAAATTCGCCAAACACCTTCGAAACATTAGCTCTATTCATCTCATCAATTATGAGTAAAGCTCTATTTCCCTTTACACGTGCAAATTCTGTTAATTCGAGCAATTTTCCCGGTGTAGGTCTAATATCAATCAGTTTTTTTGATGCACTGTTAGTTGACATCCCAATAACAAACTCTTCATAAGAATAGCTTTGATGAAAAGTTGTCCATGATGATTTTGAGTTTGCATCTGTTCCTGCTTCTGACAAATAATCAAACTCAACCATTTCATCAAACATCATTCTTGTAACACCACCATTATTAAAGATTTGAACAACTTCCTGCATTAAAGTCGTTTTACCTGTTCCTGGAGGCCCATACATTAATAAATTAGTGTGATCAATCAAATCTTTATAAATCTTTTCGGACTGTTCTGAAACGTGAAGTCCAGGAGAAAATATTCCACAATCCGGCGAAGCTGACACCGCATTTTGAAATTCAATCGGAGTATTGTCCAATTCCGCTGCTTGGAGTACTCTTGCATAAAAATAATCATCTGTAGTTCTAACAAGAATAACGTAACTGCCTGTATCAACTGCCGCCGGCATACGAGCAGGATCTATCCACATTGGATAAGCTGTCCCAGGTCTCTGAGAACTAATAATCCAATCCTTTCTTGCCGAATTTGGTCCCATATATTTCAGCGGCAATTTTTGAGTTGATACTGTATTTCCTCTAAAACTATATCCTTCAACCTGAAGAGAAATGTCATATCCACCATTTGCATTAGGATTATTAGTTTCTAACCCGCCAAAAAGAGTATGCAAGTCCTTCGATGCACCAAGTCTAATATCATACTGTCCTTTCGACACTCCTGTCAGCGTGTCAAATGTTGCTTGGTTATAATTTCTCCACATAATAGAGAATACTTTTTTCATTTATGTCTCTCCCATCAACTTTGATTTGATTAATTCATCTAATTTTTCCACTTGCTGCCTTCTAAGACCGAGTATTGTCTTTACTTTGTCTAGACACAATCATTCAGGGAATTAATGTTTCAAGTTAGTTTAGTCAAGTGCTGATTGGTCATTGTAATCACCACGATTCTTAAGATACTGATAAAAGGTTTCGATACCCCAACGTTTTTTATATCCGGAAAATATTTCTTCGGGAGTCATTTCACTATTACTTTGAAGGACATATACACCGAAATACTCCCCTGAAAATTTTATCAGGTCAGTGAGATCCTCGATTGTCGATTTGTCATTGCAGGCGCCGCGATACATTCTTGCAAACAACGGAAGTCCTGTATTGACATCATAACCCATAAGGAGATTAACCTGATCTTCTTTTAGGAGATGAAATTTATATTCTGATTCTCCCAAGAATCTATTTTCCCATAATCAATTCTTTGCACTTCCATTCTTCACCCAGAATACAATATTTTTCTGTTGTATCAAGAACTACATCGCTAAAACCAACTGCTTTATAACAATAATAAGCTGGAAGATTATTCTCAAAAACGCCCAATGATACTCTTTTTGCTCCATATACTTCAAATACAAATTTTAGACCTAACCGGAGCATAGCTTTTCCATAGCCTTTTCCTCTCTTGTAAGGATTAACAATAACAAAGCCAAAACGCAATTCATCCAATGATTCATTCGGGTTCCTTAGGGTAAAAAAGCCAACAATTCCTGTCTCATCAAATGCAGTAAACGGCATTAGAGATTCAGCAAAACAAAATTCCTTTTGTGTTATAGGATAATTACCAAGTATACCTGCTGTCCATTGATAAAATGCTTTTTCATCCTGGCACCACGATAATATTGTATCTGCATCCGAAGCTTTATATGGTCTTATTCTAATCATACATTTTTCCTCGCCAAATTCTGATCCATGCTTCCCATTATACAGGATATCTCACTAAAAATCACTCTCTATTTCCTTATAATTTCCTCAACGTAAAACTCTCCTTCCCGTCATCCCTTTAAAAAATCGCTAAACTCTTTCAGTTCTCTTTTCCTACTCTCCAAAAGACTATTGAACTCCACATTACAGACCGCGCCCTCCAGCGCATACAAATGTACCAGACAGACATTCGGATACCTTTCTTTCACTTTCAGGAAAGCCTGTTTCGCCCCCAGACGGACCAATTCCTCCGCCGAACCAATCCCCACGGAATCCAACTTCCTTGCCATCTCCTTACCAATATTCATCATAGATGTTAATTCCGCCATGTCATTCTCCTTCTTGCAGCCATTAATTTTCCGTTTATTAACCCTTCGGCAAACCACGATTTGATTAAATTATCAAACTCTTCTAATTGCAATTTTCTCTTTTTTTATTATATTTTTGATAACCCCAATTTTTTTACAATTTCTAATTGCTCACACATACTACGTTTAGGAATTTGTATTTGCCTCATAGCTGACTGAGTTAATTTTTTTCTCGTTGCTCCATTTACAATTCCTTCGACATCATAATACATTAAAGAATAGCATAAATAATCCACATTAATCATTTCTTTGGGTTTTAATACATGCGCATACTATCTTTTTCTGTAATCGGAATCCGTTTTGAATCAAGTATTTCGCAACATTCTTCCAAAATATATTTTTTCATCTATTCTTCATACAAATTCCAGATTACTCTTGCATTATGAGCAAGTGTTTAATATAATACCTTTAGTGCTACCCTACTCGGTAGGCGGTTAGTCTTCTCCGGAGGACTGTGACCTCCGTTTACATAAATTGCCCATTTTCATGGAGATTTATATTCAGGAGGATTTTACCAATGCTAACCATTGAAAGTCTCATTGCAGTTATAAGCTTATGCATTAGCTGTTTTGGCCTTGGTTACACCATTGGTCGAAATAGCAATTCACATAAAAAATAACCGCCTCCAGCCTAGACAACTGAGCGGTTATTTTTTAACTAAACAATATCTGGGCTAACCGTCTATCGGTAGCACTATTACATTAGTATAATAACATTCTGCTCGGTCCTTGTCAAGAATACCCACTCTATAATCAGCTCTGACGCTTAAATTTATACTTACACTCTCAGAGTACATTGGATTTTATTTTCTCATTTTGCTTTATCAACGCAATCTTATTTAAGCCATAAAATCCCTGTATTCTGCTTTTTTAACTTTTGTTGTTATCTGCTCCTTCACCACCTTTCCACATGGTCCTCTATATCAACCGTATTTGTATCTTTTTAGCGATCTCTTCCTTGTATTCTCTCAATGGAGTCTCTTTCATGGATTCCAGTATCCTCCTGTGCTTTTGCTCCCTACTCTGCTTTACCTTTTTCCATATTTTTTCCCAAGCCTCCATGATCTGGCTGATCATGTGCCCAATCTGGATCAGATAATAATGGTTTTTCAGTGCCTGATAATTCCTGCTGTACTGGTGTTCCAGATGGTATCCCTGCCTTTTCTGCGCGTTGAACCCATCATTCTCGATTCTCCATCTCATCCTTCCGCGCTCCACCAGTCCTGCCACATTTTTTCTGGTGATTGGCAGATCTGTGAGAAACCAGAATTCTTTCCGGATCGTTTCTGCTTTTCCCTTTTTCCTGCCCTTTTTGCAGATATGCTCCCCGCTTTCTCCATACTCTGCCAGATTTACCTGATGTCCTTTATAATCTATATCTGTCACGTAATCATACCATTCCTTCCCAGTCTGTGTTTCGCGCTCCTGGTAATTCTTCTCCATTTCTTTCAGTTCTCTGTATTCTTCCCCAATGCTCGGGATGCTCCCCTCCTTATACCGCAGGATATACCGCCAGTTTTTTCCTTTGCATCTCTCAAAGAAACCTTCACAGGCATACAGACTGTCCCCGCACAGGCAGATCGGCAACCTTGGAAACGCTTTTTTCAGCTTTTCCATTAAACGCCAGCAGGCCTTCCTTTCACAGTCCTGTTTCTCCATTTCTTTTCCCTCTTCATTATCCACAAATTCCGTCTGAATACTGATCAGGATTTTCGGATGCAGTACCAGCTTTGCTTCCAGCACATAATAATAGTTCTCCTGATACTCTTTTTCCGTCCCCTTGTTATGGGTCCGGTGCAGGCTTTTCCCATCCAGTTCCCTCCGGCTGCTGCAAAGCTGCGTTCCATCTATGATCACCTGCCAGTACTTGCCCCTGATTCGCATATTTTCAAAAGCCCGGCTGCAAAGAAGCCTGCTGCAAAGGCGGTTTAAGATGTCCTGCAATTTTTCCGGATCTACTTTTTCCAGATACCGGTTGATGGTTTCCCAGTAGGGAAGCTCCTCCACGGTCTGTTCCTCCCCGGATAGATGCCAGATGTTTTTGATCATTTCACTGGAATTGAATTCTTCACTTGTTTTCCTCATACTGCTGATGTAAAATAGAGAAGAAAGGATACGGGTCATAAGAAGTAACACAGCAGGATAGGTAATATAGCTCTGGTTTCTGGGATCTGGAATCTGTTTTAACAGGGGTAAAAGATCTGGGAAAAAATGCCGGATTAGCTTGGCTAATTCACATGCAAGGTTCAACTGTTCCAGGTGTTCCCTAACCTCTTTTCTTCTGATTTTTATTCTTGCTTCATAGTAAAACCTCCTCTCTTTTATGGTGGTGCGAAAAAATAGTTGTCTGGTTACTTCTATTATCGCGCATCTTCCCATAAAATGGGAGGTTTTTTTATTAATTTTTTTTTAAGCGTCAGAGCTGCTCTATAATCACAAGTTTTTTGGGATACACCGCATTTTCCATATTTATACGGCATTCCCTCACCCACAAATCCGAAGCTGCCAATCCGATTTATAATTCCTCAATAAAATGGTTATCAGACTCATTCCAATACTTTTTATATACAAAATCTGTGTTGCCGTCAAAGTTAAGCTGATACATTCTGAATATGACAGGAAAATCTTTTGGCTGCCATTGTTCTTCATATGAATAGCAATATTTCATACCTACCTTTTTCATAACGTTACCGCTTCTTGGATTATTTCTATCATGTGTCGCTGTAATATAGGGCAATCCATCTTTCTTTACTTGTTCTACCACTGCCTTTCCTGCTTCTGTAACAATCCCCCTATGCCAGAATTCCTTACGCAGCCCGTATCCAAAATCATGGTGCTCTTCCATGTCAACTTTGATGTAACCAATAGGAAAATCATCTTCCTTCAAGCAGATCGCATAGGCATATGCCTGCGACTGTGCATATTTTGAAGCATACCGTTCCTCGTAAAATTCCTTTGTTTCTTCCAGATTTTTCACAGGATACCATGGCAGGAACCGATTCACCTCTTCATCTTTCAAAATAAGAAAAAGAGCTTCCATATCCTTTTCTGTAAACTTCCTTAAGATCAGGCGTTCTGTCTCTAATATCATTCTGATCACCTTCCTCACTGATCTTCCAAATGCCATTGCTGATAAACTTACGAATGAACCTTACCTACCTCACCCCTTCAAGTTTTTTAGAGCATCCGGATAATTAGAAATAATCTCCCCAACAGTCTGACATGTTTCCACATTCGGACAGCAGCCACATGTCGTCATGTCCTTTTTCAGCGCACACTGGCGAATATCGCAAAGGCTCTCACAATATACGGTTTTAACTCCATCCACACGACAGCCCTCACAGTTGATATGTTCCGGCAAAATAGGCGCATGATTTAACTCTGCCCACAGTTTTGCAGTTTTCTCGCGTAATGCCTGATCATCATGGATTGTCGCAAGATATGCGTCACATTTCTCACAATCCAGTCCGCAGTATGCAATCATATTCCTCATAGTTTCGTACCTCCTACAAATTCTGATCCATGCTTTCCATTATACAGGGTCTCCCGCTAAAAATCACTCTCTATTTCCCTAACCCGGATAAACCGGAAAAGTTTTTTGCATTTCCTCCAAATTTCAAGTACAATAAAGAAGAGCACTCTCGGAAACTCAATAGAGAATAAGCAGGAAAGGGTTGATTTTCAGAAATGAGAGGGATAAGGGATGGATGATTATGGGGCTTGAGCAGTCCAGAGAGCGTAAAGAATAAAAATGTGCATGACTTTAAAACCTGTCGGAAAACAGGCCTGAAAGAATCCAGAAGCAGGAAACTTGGTTTATGCCGCTGCCTGCACCTGCTGTTTATAGCGGGCATCCAGATGGATGCAGATTCCAATCATGGTCGTCATGAAAGAATAATGCTCCTTTGTGTGTATGAACATACGGTGCAGTCCGTAATCATTGAGGATGCGGTTGTTGATACGTTCCGTGGCGGTGCGTTGATTATAAATCTTCTTATAAGCATCTGTGCCGCGGGGGACGTCGGTGTAAAGCCGGATATCCCATTCGGGCCGGGTCTTGACGACTCTCCCATATTTGGAATCGGTGCAGGAGTTTTTACATTTGGAACAGTGATCTTTCCCATAGGGGCAGCGCCACATGAGGTAACCGCTGGATTTGTCATAACCGTTAGGCTTCATGCGCAGTTTTTCCTGACATAAGGGCGTTCCATCTTTGTCAATGGTGATGGTATCAGGAATTGTTTTTGGCCGGCCGCATTTGTCGTTCAGGTCGATGAAGGCCCGTATTCCCCTGTTTTTAAGGATCCGGTAGGTGGGGTAATTGTCCATTGCAGAATCCAGGCACATATTCGAGGTGGAAACAGCCGGCATATGTTTTTCTAGTTCATGGAAAGCGACAAGGAAATTGACCGAATCATGACGCTTTGCACTGGTAAAACGCAGAAGCAGGGGGAGATCTGTCCTGAGTTCACTGTTATAGCAGGATAATTGGAACAAAGTGTAGCCGAAGTAATATTTTTCCAGGTCGCTGTCCCAGCCCCAGGAAGCATCGGGGTCGGGGAAATGCCGCAGGTTTTCCGGTGCGCCAACCCTGTGGTGCCCGCGTGGGCAGGCATGGGTATGCACGGCGGTGCCGTCTCCGGAAACCGTAAGGTGTTCCCTTGGTATGAGACCGGATTCCATGGAAGGCAGGACAGCCACGTGATAGAAGAAGCGCTGCAGCCGCCCTTCAAAGTTAAAAGGGATATCCTTCCCGCTCATGAGCCGTTTTTCGATAGATTCTGTGATTTTGGGCTTTGCCTCCTGTGCTTTCTGTTTTTTGCCTTTGGGCTTATCCGGCTTTTTGGTGTTCCAGGAAGCCGGAAGCAGTTTGTCCCGCGCATATAAGTCCGTTGGCGGTGCAGTCCAGAGCCTGTCCATGAAGTCAAAATAAGAACCGAGGGGCGGCAGGGAATCCGTAGTGCAGCCGATGAGAGCGGCAAGGAGGCGGTCATGTTTGAGCCTGTCGACCCAAAGGGTAAGGGATAGCTTGGCCAAACCTTCTGAAAATAGAAGAAAGAAAAGGATAAAAGACCTTAAGATTTGTGGCTGGTTCTTAGCGGGCCTGCCAGTGTTGGAGTAAAAGGGCAGAAGGAACTCCATGGCCTTATCGGTATCGAAAAGGCGGAGTTTCTGCCAAGGTTTCCAAAGCTCCGTATGGAGCCGGACTCTTTCAGAGGAATCGAAATGGACTTTGGATTCGTTGAGAAAGTACTTGTAATCTTGCATGGACTGCCAGTACTTGATCATAAAGTGCACCTCCTAGTAGTTTAGTTTAATGCTGTGCGTGTGGCACAGACGCTTCTTAACTACAAGGGGCGCGTTTGGTGACTGGCGTATATGGTCACCAAACGCGCCGCACATTTTGACTTATATGTCAATACTTTTTTGAAAATTTAACAAAAATGTTTTCCGGGATATGGAGGAAAGCAAAAAAGAAGAACATGAAAAAAGAGCGGAAATTCGGGCTTAAAGAGTTTCCGAGACTGCTCAAGAAAACTATTGGAGGATGTGTTCATGTTACTTACGGATAAATATGCTGACAAAATGAATGGTATCATCACTTGCTATGACCGTATGATCATCCAGGGCTATATCCCCGGATGGAGTTATGCGGAAGGTATGACCAGCTATTTAAAAGCCAACAACATCCGTATTTTTGATTTTTCTAGTTTCTCCCAGCCTCTTACGGAACAGGTTCGTGCCAATGCCCAGCGTATTGCAGATGAAAACGGCATCCAGATTGAGTTCATCCGGAAACTCCGGGCGTTCCGAAAAGATGACCGCATCCAGGAGATCATTCAGAAAACCGGTAAGTCTGAGGGGCTGATTCATATCTTTTCTGCCATGGAACAATGCAATACTTATAAGCCATGGCATGATAAAACAACCGGAAAAACATTCCTTAAGTTTGACCAAAGCAAATGTCTCCATTATTATTTTTATTTTATAGATAAAGAACTCGGCTTGTGTTATCTCCGGGTCCCCACCTGGGCTCCCTTCCGACTACAGTTCTACATGAACGGTCATAATCTTCTGGCCCATAAGCTGCAAAAGAAAGGGATCACTTACCGTATGCATGATAACGCCTTCCTTGAAATCTCAGATGTCGAAACTGCCCAGAAACTATCTGACAGAATCAACCCGGAAGGTCTCCATAAAATCCTGGATGTATTTGCAAAACGCTACTGTCCCATTGCGGAATCGCTCGGTCTCGGCTACACTTGGACAGTCCAACAGATTGAGTGCGCAACCGATATCATGTTCAAACAGGCCTGTGACCTGGAGCCCCTTTATGATGAGATCATCCGGACGGCAATCTTTACGGTAAAGCCGGATAACATCGCTGCATTCCTGGGACAGCGCATTACCTATAACTGTAAGAAAGAAGTCGGTACAAACTATAACCAGCGTATTCTCGGTACGAGAATCAAACACCATATGGGTGATGTATCAATTAAAATGTATGATAAATTTGGCTGTGTCTTACGGATAGAAAGTACTTGCAATGACATCGGGACTTTTCGTGTAAAACGGAAAGTGGAACACAGGGACGGCAGTTCCACAGAACAAAAAGCGCCTTTGAAAAAAAGTATTTATAGCCTGTATCAGTTATTCACAATCATGAAAGCCGCCAACTACCGGTATCTGGAATTCGTATCATCCTTTGATGACCACAGCGGCGGAAAGAAGAATCTTACAAAAGCAACAGAGGCTGTTAAGGAGAAAGGCCGTTCCTACCGTGGGCTGAACTTCTTTTCCCCAAAAGATCTGTTGGTACTGGAAGTGATCAGCCGGGGCGAATACATGACTTTTGGAATGCAGGGAAAGGATATCCGCCGCCATCTGGAGGATATCAGTCCGTCTGCCATGTCGAGAATTTTTAAGCGGCTCCGTCTCCATGGGATTATTGAACGGGTTCAAGGAACTTATAAGTATTTTACAACAGCTTACGGCAAAGAGGTCATTGCGGCAGGATTAACCGTTAGAAACCTTGTGCTTATACCAGCATTGGCATAAGTGTTTTTCTTATGCAGAAATTTTGCCATTTTGCGTCAAAAAATATTTATAAGTGGCCTAAAATCCCTTCAACGTCACGCTTCAGAGGAAAAGACGCTTTAGCTGTATCATTAAGTTTTTTCAGAAGTTTTCCTATTACCGGGAGAAAGCAGAGGATGAGAAGCGTGTACGTGCTCTGTACCATGACATGAAAAACCATCTGCTTATATTGGAGAGACAGAACAGCCAGGAGACCAAGCAGATGGTATCAGAGTTTAGCCGGCAGATTTCAGATTCGAGAATTACATTCACACCGGCAATGATTTTTTGGATGTTATTATGCGAGGTCAAATACCCCGCGGCAGAGCAACGAGATATTTGACCCTCGCGGCAGTCCTGGCATCTTCATAAGCCAATGCCGCTTTTCTTCCTGCCTTTCCAGACTGATGCCAGGATATCCTTCAGGACAAGCATAGAATTCAATTCACTATACCCGTATTTCTTTTCCAGCTCCCTTAACAGCTTATCCAGCTCTGCCTCATAACAGGCCGTATCCACTTCTTCCTGATACCGGGACAGAACCGGATATTTTCTGCTCCATGCCTTCGTCCAGTCAATCTTATCCGATACTTCCTCACTGGTCCGGTCAATCACTTCCTGTATCTCCTTGATGTCAATATCAAACTCCACCAGTTCATCCAGTGACAGTCCATACAGAACCGCAAGCCTCTTTGACTGACAGATATCAGGGAGCGTCTCATCCGTTTCCCATTTTGAAACGGTCTGCCTGCTTATCCCCAGCTTTTCAGCAACCTCTTCCTGTGACAGCCCCTTTTTCTTCCGTGCATGAAATAAATGATTCCCTAACCCCATGGCATTACCTCCTGAAATATGATATACCTGATTATAATACTCCCACTGCCCGGACGCCACCAACAAAACCGTACAGTTCTCTTTTCACTGCCGGAGGCTTCAATATACACATCACAGCCATATCCTTGCGTCAATTCCCGAATCTTATCTCCAACGTTGACCGCCGCTGGATTCATGACCATATCTGCCCCACATTCTAACGCTTTGTCCATGCGATTCTGACGAAGATCCAGACCAATGATTAATTTAGGCTGCATTTTTCTTGCTACGCTTACCATTCCCAAGCCAATCGCACCTAAACCACTGATTACTACTACATCATTGTGCTGAATCTTCCCTCTCTCTACCGCATGCATAGCGCATGCCATGGGCTCGATCAAAACAGCCTGTTCCAACGTCAATGTATCAGGTACATGGTGATGTATTCCCTGCTTATTGAACTTCATATATTCTGCAAATCCACCCTGCGTCTCTTCTTTGAAACCATAAATATAATGTCTCTGGCACATAGAATAATAACCCGCTTTACAAAAACGACATTCACCGCAAGGAACGATCTGTTCCGAGACCATACGGTCCCCTTCCTTCACACCATTCACATTCTTCCCATACTTCACAACACGTCCCACGAATTCATGCCCACCGATAACCGGCGCCTCTATGTAACGCTTTTCCGGTGTCGTTCCCCATATCCGCACACCGCCGTGCAAAGTCTTCACATCACCGGCACATATCCCGCATCCCTCGATCTTCACAAGGATTTCATCCTCATCTACTTCCGGTACCGGAACATCCTCATAACGGAAATCCCCAGGGGCATACATTCTCAATGCTTTCATCATATTCATTCCACTCTTCTCCTGCAATTATTTTAATTTTTCAAACTACTTTCCAAGACGGATTACATTCCAGGAAGCTTTATGGAGCATACTTGTGATTATTCCGCCTTCAAGCGTTGACTGATCCGTTGTCTTGGGAGATACGAGTTCCCCGCCTGCGCCATTGATAAGTTTCATATCGCTGTTCTCCAATACAATATGCTCTTTAATCTGATATCCTTCCATCCCGCGGACATCAATCATAACCTGAATATCTTCATCAATATTACGGTTAACCGCAAATATTGTCAGTTCTTCCTTCTCCTCACTGTACACGGCAACGCTCACAATATCCGTTACATTCTCATGCTCTGAAGTATCATGGACCGGGGTCTGGATGACCGGTCTTAAGACCATTCCCCTTCCATATCTTGACGCATGCATAAATGGATAGAATATAGTCTGTCTCCAGGCCGGACCGCCGCCCTGTTCCGTCATGATCGGAGCGATCACATTGACAAGCTGCGCCAGGCACGCAATCTTTACACGGTCGGCATGCTTCATCAGCGTGATCAGCATAAGCCCTACCAGGAGAGCATCTTCAAAGGTATAGATATCCTCCAGCATCGGAGGCGCAATCTGCCAGGGGGTATTCTCTCTGATATCCATTTCCTTTTCTTTGGAATGGAACCATACATTCCACTCATCAAAGCTTAAGTTGATGTTCTTCCTGCCACGCTTTTTCGCCTTGATGTAATCGCAGGTTGCAATAACTGTCTTGATAAATTCGTCCATATCGTCGGACTTCGCCAGGAAATCCGCCGTATCATCTGCTTCATTTCCATAATACTGGTGAAGCGACACATAGTCTGCCACATCATAAGTACACTCTAAAGTAGCCGCCTCCCATTCCGGAAATGTCGGCATCTCACGATAAGAACTGCCACAGGATACCAGTTCGATCGTTGGATCGATAATCTTCATCACCTTCCCGGTTTCTTCCGCAAGCCGGCCATATTCATGCATCGTCTTATGGCCCTGCTGCCATGGACCATCCATCTCATTCCCCAGGCACCAGACTTTGATATTATGAGGCTCCTTCACGCCATGGCTGATACGCATATCACTGTACTTCGTCCCGCCAGGATGGTTACAATATTCAAGCAGATTACACGCATCGGCAATTCCCCTGGTTCCCAGGTTCACTGCCATCATCAGATCTGCTCCTGCCTTCTTCGCCCATCCGGCGAATTCATTGACGCCAACCGCATTTGTCTCAAGGCTCTGCCATGCCAGTTCCAATCTCCTTGGCCTTAACTCTACAGGACCCACACTGTCCTCCCACACGAAGCTTGACACAAAATTCCCGCCCGGATAGCGCACGATCGGTAACCCCAGTTCCTTTACCATCTCTATCACATCCCGCCGGAATCCGTTTTCATCGGACTTAGGATTCCCCGGCTGATAGATTCCGTCATACACCGCTCTCCCAAGGTGCTCAATAAAAGAGCCATAGATTCTCTTATCCACCTCGGCAACCTTAAAATCTCTGTCAATAATCATTTTCGCTTTCTTCATCATGCACACAAATCTCCTGTTCTTTCTCTTGGATAATAGTTTTTAAATATTTTTACAAATAGCTTCGACTGAATATATGCCAATATCGATACGGTAAAAAGCAACACCGCCAGTACCCCTCTTACAAACACCTCCATGGAAAACAGCAAAAGCAAAAGCGGCACCCCGTGAAGTATCACGATCACTGCTGTGGACGGCAGATGCCTGATCGACATGATCAGCGCATTTTTCATGATATTTTTTATCGTGTTGTCGAATCTTGCCAGCACCGGAAATACATAGATACCCATCATGATCAAAAAAATGCTAAGTACAATGACTACAAGGGCAACCACCGCCCCCAGAGCCTGGCTCATTCCCCCTATAAGGAGCAGATCCGCTCCTAATACGAGGATCATTGCCAACAGGATCATCCAAATCTCGGTCGCCTGCTTCCAGTTCTGCCGAAAGGACTGCCGATAATCCCGCCATACATAGGATTCTCTGTTCTCCGCCATCTTAAATGTCGTATAATAAAGCGCCGTAGTGGCGGCTCCGATCGTCACAACCGGAATACAGCTTACAAGATATATGATATTTAAGAGGAACAGATCACCCAGTCGATTCAGTAATCCCATAATTCTGCCGTCCATATTCATCCTATCTCCTTCTGTCCTGTATCATTTCCGTCATCCATACAGCTCTGTCTACATGCCAATCTGGATGATTCCTACCATGTGCGGTTTCAGCGTAACCTTCATTCCGGGAACATACTTCCCTAGTTCTTCACATTGGATCGCAGCCTCTTCCCGGCCAACGTCATTATAGGACTCCGTACTCCTACCCGAGATGTAATATATCCGTATGTCCCCTGAAGCCTCCAGGTCAATCTCCAGCTCTTTCTCCTGATCCGCACATTTATTCACGGCTGCAACCGCATATCCTGCTCTGTCACTGAAGGATGTTGCCGCTATGTCAAGCGTATCTGTCTCTTCCAAATCTCCCGCTTTATTGCGTACACGGATACTCTCCATGCCCGCACACCAGGAATCCAGAACCACATCTCCCAGATAATTGACATACAAGTCGAATACATAGTAGGTACTTCGAAGCACAATCCCATCCTTATGGGTAAAGATACATCCTCTGGTATTGACGATCGGCGCAAAATTCGCCATCCCCACGATATCACAGTTCCGGTTTAACGCATTTAAGAAGCATGCGGTAAACACTGCGTCTGCCATCGTATATTTGCTGTTATCGTCATTCTTGTCACGGGGATAGAGATACTCTTCCTTCGTTCTTCCCTGCTCAATGGTATGGACATTGGGGTGGTACCAGCCTCTTAAGTTCCACTCATCGAAGGCGATCTTGATCTTCTTCTCAAGCTTCATGGCAGTGATAAGACCACGCACCTCAGCAATCGAATGCTCTGTCCGGTTGGTATAAGCCATAACCGCTTCATAATCCGCATAGTCATTGGTCTGATTGATGCCGTCCCAATACTCATGAATGGAGATCCAGTCGAGAAACTGCGCACTGTGATCCAACAGATTAATATTCCAGTTCAGATCTGTAAGCGCTGCCGCCGTAAGCTCTGTCTCAGGATCTACATGCTTGATCATCTTAGATGACTCCGCAACGAGTCTGCCCCATTCTTCGGCTGATTTAGCGCCGATTTCCCAGAACCCATAATTCTCATTGCCCACACTCCAGTATTTGACCTTATACGGTTTGGGATGCCCGTTCGCGATCCTCCATTTGGCATACTGCCCCTCTGATTCCAGATTACAGTATTCCACCCAGTCGCTCATCTCCTCCGCCGTACCCGTCCCCGCATTAGTGCAAATGTAAGGCTCACAGCCAATCTTCCTGCACATCCGGATATACTCGTCTGTCCCAAAAGTATTGGGTTCTTCCACTCTCCATGCCTTATCAAAAAGAGGTTTTCTGTTCTCTCCTACCGCATCTTTCCAGTGATAAGAAGATACGAAACATCCCCCCGGCCACCTTAATACCGGCACCTTGATCCTCCGCATCGCCTCCAGCACATCCTTACGGAGCCCGTCTTCATCTGACAGCGGATTCCCCGGATCATACACTCCGCCATAGATCTGCCGGTGAAAATGTTCAATAAAATGTCCGTAGATCATGATATCCCTTGTCCCAATCTTCCGCTTCCCATTGATATACAATCTCATCTTATTATTCTCCTCTTCTGGTCTTATCAGTCAGTTCAACTGTCTATTGTCTAATCATCTTTTGATGCTATCATCCCTTGACACCGCCTGCCGTCATACCTTCAATAAAGTAGGACTGGAAGCATACGAACAGAATCAATATAGGTATGATCGCAAAGCAAGATCCTGCAATCAGTATATCATAATTATTGCCGTAAGGAGACATCAGACTTTGAAGGCCGACCGGAAGCGTGATCTTGGACTGCGTACGCATGACGATCATGGGCCATAGGAAGTTATTCCAGCTTGACATACCCTGATAAATACCCATTGCCGCAAAGGACGGCTTCATAAGCGGCAGCATAATCCGGAAGAATATCCCGTACTCCGTACATCCGTCTACACGCGCCGCATCCAGGAACTCCTTCGATATCCCCGACAAATACTGTCTGAAGAAGAAGATCAGCATCGGCGCTACGATATAGGGCAGCATGATCCCCCACATGTTATCCATGATTCCCATCCCGATGATCAGCCGGTACAGCGGAAGGATGATCACCTCTGTCGGAATCATCATAACAACAAGTACACAGGCAAAAGCCAGATTCTTGAATCTGAAATCATACATTGCGAACCCATAACCGACACAGGCACTTAGAAACAACGCGAGCACAACCTGGATCACAGTAATAAGCAGACTGTTCTTATACCAGTTAAAATAATTATTCTGTCCGCTGAACAAGAGCTTATAATTGTCCAGATTCGCCATTGTCCAGTCAATATCAAAATTAAGCCCAAAACGCATCAGATCGGATCCCGGCCGAAAGGATGACGCAAGGAGCAGGATCAGAGGCAGCATCGTGATCAATACGACCACCGCAAAGAACAAAAACAAGAGGATCGATAACGTCTTATTTTTCTTTTTCATAGCTACTCTCCTTTCTTAAATGTGCCGTTTAGGGCAAGCTGAATCACATTAATGATCATTACGATCACAAGAAGCAACACACCGATCGCAGACCCGATACCGAGATTATTCTGCTCCATTCCCATACGATATAGATATCCCACGATCGTCGTACCTACATTATTCGGCGATTTATTTCCGTTGAACAACAGGTACGATTCCGTGAACATCGCCAGACCGCCGAATATGGAGATTGTCAGCACATAGACCGTTGTCGGTTTCAATAAAGGCAGTGTTATATAGCGAAACTGCTGAACAGAGGATGCGCCGTCGATATTGGCCGACTCATACAAGTCTCCTGATATCTGCTGCAATCCGGACAGATAGTACATCATATTTACCCCCGTCCAACGCCATAGGCACAAGATGAACAATGCGATCCACACAGTCAGAGGCTTTCTCAGCCATATCACCGGATCCCCGCCAAAAAAGGCAAGAACCTGATTCATAAAGGATCCTTCCAGTTCTCCGAACATCAATCGGAATACAACCCCCGCCACGACCACTGACGTAAGCGCCGGGACGAACATCATACTGCGGAAAAACCCCTTCGCCCTCATATGCCTGCTGTTCAGCATTGTTGCCAGAACCATCGGAATCGGTATCATGATCGCACAGCTTACAAGCATATAGAAGATACTGTTCTTCATACTCTTGTAAAAAACGGGATTCATCAGTGTCTTATAATTCTTTAATCCTACAAAAGTAGTATTCTCCCCCGCTACCTTCTGAAAACTCATCACAACCGTACTGACGATCGGATAAGCGAAAAAAATCAGAAATGTTAAAATGAAGGGAAGGATAAACACATAGGGTGCTACCTTCTGAGAATATAGGAAACGCCTAAAAACACTCTTTTTTTCCATTATCTTCTCTCCTTTCCTCTCCAAATCGATTCCATTTTAAAGTGGAAGGTGCATTCACAAACGCACCTTCCACTTACCCTTCAATATCGCTTCAACAGCACTTTATCCATATTCAATTTATTCATCGTAAATGATAGAAGCTTCCTCCATCTCAAGCAGTTCCTCTGCCGGGGTTTCCGTATCCAGTTCGAATGCATTCGCATAAGTGGTTGATACCAGCGTACTGTAGGTAGCCGAGTATCCGCCGGAGATATCCGGCGCTGTCAGATCCGTACCGTTTTTCTTAAGAATATCAAACGGATTGGTCGTAAAGTACTTGAGGAATCTGTTGTCTTTATTCTCTGTAATCTCAGGGTCTTCCCACAGAGACACCCTGATCGGGTCAAATCCAAGTTCATTCCACTCGTATTTACAGCCTTCCTCTGACAACTTACAGAATGCCAGGAATTCTTTTGCAAGATCTGCCTGCTCTGTAAACTTAATAACAGATGTGCCGGTACCGCCCTGAAGAACTTCGCGAGTATCTCCCTCGTTCCATACCGGGATCTCATAGATCCCGATCTTTCCTTCCAGATCCGGGCAATAGTCCAGGAATCGTCCCATATACCACAGCGGCAATGCAACAGATGCAACTTCTCCGCCGTTCAGATGCCCATACCATTCTTCCATATGATAACCGCCGCCGGGAGCGATCTCGCAGACACCGGAATCGATCATATCCCTGATATATTCAATAACCTCCGCATGTTCCTTCGTATTGATATTCGGCTGTCCGGACTCGTCCACATATTGAACGCCCTTCTCAAGCAACATTAACTGAGGGAGGAACAGATCAGCAGTCTCAGCCGCGCACATCGGCTTACCTGTCTTCTCAAGCACTTTCTTTCCCGCTTCGATATAATCATCCCAAGTCACGATTTCCGCCGGATCAACCTCTGCCTCCTTCATGACATCCATATTGTAATAGCAAACGGAAGCGCCAAGATGGAAGTCAACACCATACCAGTTATCATCTTTCCCATACATCTTAACACGTGACATTACAATCTCATCCTCATACGGTTCAACAACATCATTGATCGGGAGAAGATAATCATCCTTTAAAAATGAACCATAATAACCAACCTCAATATCCGCAATATCAGGCGTTCCCTCGCCCGCCTGGCATGCCACAAGAAGCTTGCTGTGCAGAGAATATGACTCTCCGGTTGTTACCGTAAGATTGATCGGCTCATCCGGATGCTCCTCATTCCACAGGTCTGCCATCGTCGTGTAGAAGGCCACGTGCAGTTCCTGGAATGTCCAGAGCGATAACTCTGTTCCTCCGTCTACGAACTTGTTTTTCCCCTGCGTCATACCCTCTTCGCTGCCGCTGTCTCCGCTGTCGTTACCGCCGTCTTCTGCCGCCGTATCATCCTTTGTTCCGCTGTCAGATGATCCGCCACCGCAGCCCATCAGCATGGATGACGCCAGCATCACACATAAAACACTGCTTATCAATCTCTTTTTCATGTGCTTCCTCCTTTAATGTTTTGTGTATTTTTTGACAATTTGGAAATAAACATCAAATCGTCTGTTGTTAACACTATACATATGTCATCCGCATTTTTATATCAAATTATTAATGTTTTTGTCTGATTATTATTGGTTATTACATTTTTTTAGCAAAATTATCTCTATATTGTTTTGGAGTCATATTTTCATGTTTCTTAAATACAGATCCAAAATGACTCTGTGAGTTAAACCCCAGATATAATGCAATCTGTTCAATAGAATATTGAGAATAGATCAGCATATTTTCCGCTAGTTGTACTTTTTCTTTCGTAATATAATCCTTAATACATATACCTTCAGTTTTTCTAAACAGGGCAGATAAATACTCCACAGACACCTCCAATTCATCGGCAAGTTCGCGTATAATAATCTTCGTGTGCATTTTTCTGAAAATCAGATTCTTGCATTCTTCTATCAATAAATTTTTCTTCCTGTCACATCCGGATCTTAATTCATGCACCATTTCTGCATATTGGATCTTACTTTGCCGAATCATCACCTCTACTTCTCCAATATTATTTATCTCTTCCAGCCTAAGTACCTGGCTGTCATGAAGAGAAAAGGCTTTCTCATAGGGCATTCCGCCACCAATAGCCGCTCTTGAGGCAAGCGTCAAACCAATAATCCCCAGGTTCTTGGCACTCTGCAATGAGCTTTTTGATAAGATTCCATATTCTCCTGTAAATGTCTCATCAAGACTTTTTATCACTCTCTCAACATCTCCTTTCCTGATCCCCTCCATTGTTCTCGCCTCAAGTTCATATGGATTGTGGACTCTTGAGTGCTCGTGATAGTTAAAAAATAATTCACTCTTTTTTATCTGCATTGACGCAAGCAGGCTCTCCGTTATATAATTCTTTTCATTTAATTCCACGTATGACATTTCCCTGCCACTCATCATATAAAACAGCAGCAATACTTCCTGGCAAAAATTTTCATACTTACAATACGGAACTTTTGTATTTCTGACATTATGCTTTTGTGCCAGATAACGTTCTACCGTCATACCTTCATAATAAATCTGCTGCTGTTCTACATTTACAGGCCCAAGAATAAAACAACAATGTAACTGGCAAATTACCGCAAAATATATCGGATACTTTTCTGCATATAAAATTGGATATTCCTCTGACCTGATACTTAATAATTGCTGCGTAAATATTTGATCAGAGCAGACAATATCCTCTTGGAGCGAGTCTCCATAATAATACAGTAACTCAGAGATCCCTTCTTCATTAATCTTGTACCACCGAATCTGCGTATGTGCTGTTCTCATGATATGGTTACAGATATAATCCAACGTCTTCTCCATACAAGTACACCCCGCTCTGCCACTCTGCCCTACTAAATAACATTAACTATCATACCCTTTCTCAAACTCCAATATGTATCAAATTCTTAATGCATTTATCAAAAAAATCATCTTATAAAATTTTCTCTTTATTGTTCTTTCACGAACAATATTATTTCACTTATTCTAGTGCAAGTTTGAAAATAAATCAATAGAAAGATCCAAAAAATATTGTTTTTACACGCACAATATTATATTTCCGAATCTCATGGAATAATAAGTATATACACTCCAGAAAGGAACGAATATGATTGTATATGACCGTTTATGGGAAACCATGAAGAAAAAAGGAATTTCACAATATTCACTGATCAAAGATTACCACGTAAACGAAGCACAGCTTCACCGCCTAAGAAAAAATAAAGTGATAAAAACGATTACCCTTGACCGGCTTTGTGAAATATTAGATTGCGAGGTTGAGGATATTTGCCAGCACATCAAAGACAATACCGATAAATCATAGGGGTATTTTCCTCCAAAAAAACAGAAGAACTGGAAAATTAACATCTCCAGTTCTTCTGTCATGACATAACTCTTCTATTTATAATATTCCTCTCAGATCCATGATCGCCCCTCTTGGGCACTTCACCGCGCACATCCCGCAGCTTAAGCAGTCCTCTTCTCTGATCTTCGCACAATTTTCTATTACTTTTACCGCCTCCGCCGTACAGGTACGCTCACAGATCCCGCAGCCGATACAGCTTGCCGCGCAAACCTCTCTTGCCTCCTTCCCTTTATCCTGATTCGAACATTTCACCACGATAGAATTGGCGCACTCATGGATGCGGATCACCTGCTGCGGACAGATCTTTACACACATGCCGCAGGCAATACATCGCTCCTCATCCACTTCTGCCACGCCGTTCGCATTCAGAGAGATGGCGCCGAACTTACAGACTGCGGCACAATTGCCGCAGCCCACACAACCGTAACTGCACCTGAATCCCGCGCTTGCCGGACAATCGCCGTTACACGCCACCACCGCCGCACGATAGGGGAATTTCTTCTTTACTGCCATCATGATCCCTTCCTTTCATATGGTGTGCCGGAAATCGGCAGGGTGAATCTCCGCTCTCCATCCAGCCGGTAATACGCGTCCGTCACTGCCGGCGCCGTGGGGATCGACGTGATCTCTCCGATACCGATGGCGCCGCAGGCGACGTTCAGTCCCGGCTTATCGATCACGATCGCCTTGATCTTCGGAATCTCATGGGCGCGGAACAGTCCCAGCGCACCGAATTTGTCAATCGGCTTGCAGTTCTCGTCGATGGGATACCGCTCCGTCAAGGCAAATCCAAGAGACATCACCACGCCTCCCTCGATCTGTCCCTCACAGGACAGCGGGTTCACCGCCTTGCCTACATCATGGGCAGCGATCATGGTGTCGATCTTCCTGCTCTTAGAATCCAGGATGCACACCTGCGTCGCATACCCGTAAGCCACATGGGACACCGGATTCGGTACATCCGCACCCAGAGGGTCTGTCTTCGCCAGATATTCTCCGTAGAACTCCTGCCCCGCAAGATCGGCGAGCGTCTTCCCGTCCTTCTTTGCCTCCATCAGCTTCTCACAGGCGCGCCTTACTGCTTCTCCCGTGATCATGGTCTGCCTGGAGCCGGAGGTCGTGCCGGAATCCGGCGCGATCCAGGTATTACTCCGTTCATAGACGATATCGTCCCGCCTAAGGTCCGTATTGGAGACCACCATCTGGACAAGCACCGTTCCAAGTCCCTGCCCGATACAGGAAGCTCCGGCATAGATATGGAGCTTCTGATCTTCCTCCACGATCAGCTTCGCACGGCCCCAGTCAGGAATCCCAACACCCACACCGGCATTCTTCATGGCACAGGCGAGACCCACTGGTTTCCCTGCCGCCATTGCAGCGTCATACTCTTCCTTTACTGCCTCCAATGTCTCTGCAAGCCCGGTGGATTCATCCACGATCTGCCCGTTAGGCAGCACACCGCCCGGACGGATGGCATTGCGGTAACGGATCTCCCAGGGTGTAATGCCGATCTCGTCCGCCATCATATTTAACAGGGTCTCCGTCGCGAAGCAAGTCTGCGTCACGCCGAATCCCCGGAACGCTCCTGCCGGCGGATTGTTGGTATAATACGCCGTTCCTTCGATCTCAAAATTCTCATAAGCATACGGTCCCGCCGCATGGGTACACGCCCGCTCCAGAACCGGTCCTCCAAGAGAAGCGAAAGCCCCTGTATCGGAAGCCACCTTGGCCTTCACGCCAAGTATCCTGCCGTTCTCGTCACATCCCATGGTGAAATCCATCACAAAATGATGCCTCTTGGGGTGGATCAGCAAGGATTCCGCCCGTGTAAGTCTTACCTTCACCGGCCGCCCGGTACGGTACGCAAGAAGCGCCGCATGATGCTGCACCGTCATATCCTCCTTGCCGCCGAAACCGCCGCCCACCAGTGCATTCTCCGCCTTCACCTTATCGGTTCCAAGCATCAGGCTGCACTCATGGAAGGTACAGTACGCATCCTGATCCGTAGAAATGATCCTCAAATCCCCGTCTTCGTCTATATATGCCACTGCACATTCCGGTTCCAGGAACGCATGCTCCGTCCATGGCGTCTCGAAATGCTGTGTGATCACATGCTTCGCGTTCTTGATGGCCTCCTTCGCATTTCCCCGGCTCACATGCTTGTACGCCTGCACATTAGACTCTTCCTCGTCAAATACAAGCGGCGCATCCATGGCTCTCGCCTCTTCTATGCTATGTACCGCCGGAAGCACCTCGTATTCTACCTTGATCAGCTTCTTTGCCCTCTCCACTGTCTCCATATCTTCTGCCGCAACCAGCGCGACGGCATCTCCCAGATAATGGGTCAGCCCGCCCACCGGTATCAGCGTATACTGGTCGTGCTTCAGATGCCCGATCTTATTCTCCCCGGGGATATCCTCAGCGGTCAGCACCGCGACCACACCCGGCAGCGCTTTCGCCGCCGAAGCATCAATAGACATCACCCTTGCTCTTGGGTATTTACTCCGAAGAGCAGAACCATAGCACATTCCGTCCATATAGAAGTCGTCCGGATATTTCCCGAATCCAAGCACCTTCTCCTCCACATCAAGACGGTGCACGCGGGAACCGATCTTCCAGTCGTCCGCGCTCTTTGCCGGGATCACGCCTTCCCGTAAGATCTTCGCCGCAAGCTTCACCGCCGCAATGATCTTCACATAACCGGTACAGCGGCAGTAATTATTGCGGATCGCATACTTGATCTCGGCTTCCGCAGGATCCGGATTCACATCCAGAAGCGCCTTCGTGCACATCACCATCCCCGGGATACAGAATCCGCACTGGACCGCTCCGGCCTCGCCGTAAGCATAGGTAAATACCTCTGACTCCCACTTGCTTAAGCCCTCCACCGTCAATATATTCTTACCCTCCAGCCGGTCCGTCGTCGGAACACAGGCCTTACAGGTCTTCCCGTCTATGATAACGGTACATGCTCCGCACGCTCCCTGGCTGCATCCGTCCTTCACCGAAGTCAGATGCAGTTCATCCCTTAAGAACCGCAGAAGCGTCTGCTTCTTCCTGGTGGTAACAACCTGGCCATTTACTGTAAATGTATACACTAATTTCTCACCTTCTTTTTTCTGTAATTTGTCATAACCAACTGTCCGAAAACCCTTTCTCACAGATTTCAGATCCGGGCAGACGAAATAGCCTCCAGCACTCCCTGCCCGATGCGTCTTGCCTTATCTGAGATCTGATAACAATAAGCCTCGACTTCTCTGGCGTCGATATCTCCGATCTTCAAGCCCTTCGTCACCTCCACGCCTTCCTGAAGCATCCCGCGCACAATCCCGGACATCTGCGCATAGACCGGAACGCCGCCGGTCCTGGCTACGATCTGTCCCTTTTCCACCACATCGGCAATTCTTGCAACCGGCTCCATCCTGCCGTTGGCAGACGCCTGGATCAGCCGTTCTCTTGTATAGCCGCCCACCTCTCCTGGAACTCCGGTATTGGGAAGGGCGCCTCCTTCACGGATCACATGCCCAAGTGTCGAACCTCTCTGCGTCTCGATCACATAATGACAGTCGACGCCGGCCTCGAATCCCGGTCCGATCGCCACCACCACCGGTGCGTCTTCGATACCGGTCCCGACATTCTTCTTCGCCATGATCCCGTCCACAAGGACGTCCGGCCGGTATTCTTTCCTGATATCCGCATGTTCATCCACGATGACAGCGATATTCCCCGCCTCTGTAACCTTAAGGGCTTCTTCGATATTATGGACAAGAATACCTGTCGCATCCTCGACCTTCGCCTCTCCTTCATAGACTGCCCGCGAGAAGGAAACCGCCCTTCTCACGGCAAGAGGGATCTCTATCTCCGTCATCAATACTTCATATCCGGCAAGCCAGCACTCATATGCAATTCCCGTAGCCAGATCGCCTGCTCCCTTGATCAATACCTTCATTCGTTCCACCCGCCTTTTCAATCAATTTAAGCCTTTGCGCCTGATAAACCGTCCATCGCCCTTCTTACCCAGGAACTTTCCGCCGTCTACGATCACCTTGCCTCTCTGCAGGACCTTTCGGATCTCTCCAGTAATCTGCATCCCCTCATAAGCAGTGTAATCTGCCGCCCCATGCATCCTCTCCTGTGTCATCACATAGCTCCCCCTTGGATCCAGGATGACAAGGTCCGCATCTGCCCCCGGCTGGATCACTCCTTTCTCAGGATACAGCCCGTAGATCCTGGACGGCTCTGCGCAGAGCGTCTTCACCAACTGATTCATAGTAATCCTGCCTTTCGCCGCACCCTCGGAGAACATCAGCATCAGCCGTTCTTCCACTCCGGGCGCCCCGTTGGGACAGGCTGTAAAATCATCCTTCCCCATCTGTTTCTCTATGCCGTAGTTAAAAGGGCAGTGATCCGTCGCGACCACCTGGATCGTCCCGTCTGCAATCCCTTCCCACAGCGCCTCGCAATCCTCCCTGGTCCTGAGCGGAGGAGACAGGATGTATTTCAGCCCGTCTTCCCTCCGGTAACACTCCTCCGTCAGCACCAGATATTGAGGACAGGTCTCTACAAATATATTCTTCTGACCGTGCCTTCTGGCATCTCTGACCGCCTCTAAGCTCTCCTTACAGGACAGATGTACGATATATACCGGAGCATCGTCTGCCATCCGCGCCAAATTCAGCACGCGGCTTACTGCCTCCGCTTCTGCAAGGTTCGGACGGCTCTTGGCATGGTAGACAGGCGCGGTCTTACCTTCCAGCTTATATTTCTGCTTCAGGAATTCCACCACCTCATGATTCTCACAATGGAATGCCGTAACCCCGCCGACCTCCTTCATCTTCTGCAAGATCTGCAGCACATCCGCGTCATTTAACCGAAACCCATAGGTCAGATATACCTTCACGCTGGGGATACCGTCAGAAGCCATTGCCGCTAATTCCTCAAGAATCTCATCATTCACATGCTGGGCCGTTCCGTGGAAGCCATAGTCGATCACAGCCTTCCCTTCGGCAAGCTTCTTATAGACCTCGAACTGATGATGCAGCGGTACTCCCGCCGGGCCGAAAGCCATGTGGTCCACGATGGCGGTGGTGCCGCCGCAGGCAGCCGCCACCGTCCCGTCATAGAAGTCGTCCACCGCGCGGGAGATTCCAACATCCAGATCCATATGGGTATGTACATCCACGGCTCCCGGAAGGATATAACATCCCTTTGCATCAATAATCTCGGCCTCATCCCCCGGAAGCTTTCGCCCAACACAGACGATCTTCCCGCCCTCAATCAATAGATCAGCCTGATAATCTTCTGATTCTGTAAAAATATGCCCGTTCTTTATAATCGTTCTCATACCATCCACTCCTGCAATCTGCTGCCCCATAAGACGAACCGTCCGCGTCTTGTTAACCCAACAGGTAACTATAATCTTCGCATACCGCCTCGATCAGCTTTTGAAGTCCTTCCGGTACTTCTGTGGCTTCGCCCTTCTTCCATACCATTTCCTTCCCGACGAATCTCACCCTGCACTCCAGCGCATCCTTATCCAATACGGTAAAACCATCGTTCTTGCTATCCGCCATATCCACCACATTGGCAAATAAGGTGAATTTATCCAGATACGGCGCACTCGCGTACGGGCAGAATACCTTGCAGTTCCCGCATTCATTACACATATAATCCACATGGATCACCTGTGCCTTCGCCATGCCCGGAACCTTGACGGAGATATTCGCACGGTTCGGACACACATCCACACAATTCTCACATACGGTTGAACAGCCCAGACAGCGGTTCGCCTCCTTGCTGTCTCCCGGCTCCGTAAGGATTCCTTTCTTCTTATATATAGCAGCCATATCTGCCGGTCTGCTCATATCGCCGGATACCGGAGCGCCCACGATCGCCTCCGCCGCCGTCATGGCGTTCGCCATTCCCTTTACAACCAGGGACGGGCCGTACAAGCCGTCACCGATCACATATACGCCTTTGATGCTGCTCTCCAATGTCTGACTTGTCTTCACACGTCCGCGGTCATCCACATTCAGTCCATTTGCCTGATAATAGCTGGTCGGAACCTTCTCGCCCACCGCAGCAATCACCGTATCTGCCGGGATGGATACCGTCTCGTCCGTCTCAACCACGCCCGCGCGTCCGGAAGCATCCCGCTCGCCAAGCTTCGTCACCTTACAGATCAGCTTACCTTCTTCTGTCTTCACAGGGGCGAGAAGCTCCTTGAACTCCACGCCATCCTCGATGGCAAGCAGCAGTTCATGCTCGTCAGCCGGCATGTAGCGTTTCGTCCTTCTGTATACCAGATATACATGTTCTACGCCTTCGCATCTCTTGGCCGCCCTTGCGGTGTCCATCGCCGTATTTCCGCCGCCGATGACCACCACATTCCTGCCAAGGTCTACCTTGCCCTTCTTCTCATTGAATTCTTCCAGGAATGCCAGTGCATTTACCGCTTCCTTGCTCTCAAGCTTGAGCTGTCCTCTCTCATACGCACCTACAGCCAGGAGCACATCGTCATATTCCTTCTTAAGCTCTTCTACATTCGGCGCCCATGTATTGGTAAGGATCTTCACACCTAATCGCTCCAGCAGGGATACATCCTTGCCGATTACGCTGTCGTCGATACGGAAATCCGGGATCACAGCGCTCACGATACCGCCAAGCCTGCCGCGCTTCTCGAAGATGGTGACCTCTGCTCCCATTCTCGCAAGGTAATATGCCGCTGCCATACCTGCGGGACCGCCGCCTACGACCGCCACCTTCTTGTCGGAGCTTCCAAGAGGCTTTATGCTGCCGATCACTTCGTCATACGCATTCTTCGCACAGGTAAGCTTGGTATCACGGATCTGCACCGGAGTCTCGTAGAAATTACGGTTACAATGGCTCTGGCATCCGTGTGCACAGATGGTTCCTGTGATGAACGGCAGCGCATTCTTGTTCAGGATCACCTCTAACGCTTCCTTATACTTGCCTTCTCCCGCCAACTGTACATAGGTCGTGATCTCCTGATGGATCGGACAGGCATCCTCGCACGGCGCCGTATAGCAGTCAAGAAGCGGAACTCTCTCGTTGGACTTCCTGGATATCGGAAGCTTCGCAGGTTTCACATGGTGCGGATCTGCGACCGCGTCTTTCGCAAGCCCAGAGAGCGCCTTCACATCAATTCCGTCGAATGCCCTGACTCCAATAGCATCCAGGGCTTCCGCCATCTGGGAAAGTCTCTGGTATCCACCCGGTTTCAGTATGGTTGTGGCAACCGTCACCGGCCATACCCCGCTTCCCACGATTCTTTCTATATTGAATGCATCCGCTCCGCCTGAATATGCGATCCGAAGTTTCCCGCCAAACTCTTCCGACAGCTTCGCCGCCAGAGAAATGGACAGCGGATACAGGGACTTGCCGGACATATACATCTCCTCGCTTGGTAGCTCATTGGCCTTCACATCTACCGGGAAGGTGTTGGTGATCTTCACGCCAAACTCAAGCCCCATCTCACCGGACAGCTTCATCAGCCTTGTGAGCATCGGCACCGCGTCCTCGTACTGCAGGTCGTCTTCGAAATGGAATCTTCCGAATGCAATATAATCATATCCCATCCGGTCTAATGTCTCACGGGCAAAATCATACCCCAGAAGGGTCGGGTTACATTTGATAAAGGTATGCATCTTCTTCTCTGTCAGCAGATAATTGGCAATACTCTCGATCTCCTGCGGCGGGCATCCATGGAGCGTTGAGATCGTTGCCGAATTGCAGATATAAGGCGTAATGCTCTCAATATCTTCCTTCGTCACATTCCGATACTCTCCTACATGGGGAAGAAGCACTTCCCTGCATTTCTTAAATGTCTCCGTCTGGCCTGCATCCTTCATACTCTCGATGAATGTGTTCACCTTCTCGGACTTGATGCCTGCCAGATCATAGCCCACACTGATATTGAACTGATAGCCGTCCATACTTCCAAGTCCGTATTCCTTCGCCATGAACGCAAGCAGGAACCATGCCTTGATGTACTCCTCCTGCGCCTGCGGCACATAGAGCTCTGTGGACCACTCACAGTTATAGCATTCGTCATCCGCCTTAATACAGGGCTTATTCACACATGCGGCAAGCTCGGCCCCGTCCATGATCTGCACCGTCTTCAATTCGAAGAACCGGCTCCCTGCATAGTAGGCTGCCGCAATATTCTGCGCAAGCTGGCTGTTAGGGCCTGCCGCCGGTCCGATCGGCGTCTCAAGCCTGCGTCCGAAGATGGTCTGCGCCTTCTTACCGTCCGCCGTATAAGGTCTATGTACTCCAAATACCGTATTCTTCTCGTCATGCTCTCTCCGAATCCAGTTCAACAACTGTTCAAAAGGCATACATGTCATAATATCACTCATATCAATTCCTCCTTATCCGTTAATACTCTTCCACAGCTTCGCAGACTCTTCACGGCATCTCGCCATGGTCTCTTCTACATCTGCAACCTGTACTTCTCTGTTCTTCATAAGCACTTTCCCGTTACCGACCGTCGTCACAACATCTCGTCCGGTCATTCCGAATAAGATATGTCCGTTGATGTTATTCTCATCCAGATAAGTCGGCGGATCATAATCCACAACGATCACATCACCTGCCGCTCCTTCCTTCAGGACTCCAAGCGGTGTCTTGAAATATCGGTTCGCGATCGCCGCATTATTCTCGAACAGCATCTTTGGCACCTCGCCCCATGCCGCGTTAGCGTCGCACAGATGATGCTTGTGGAGAACATTCGCCACCTTATAGGACTCTGTCATATCATGGGTATATCCGTCCGTACCAAGCCCTGCCAGGATTCCGCGGTGAACCAGCTCCATGGTCGGCGGACAGCCGCAGGCATTGCCCATATTGGACTCCGGATTATGGACCACCATGGTATCGGTATCCTTGATCAGGTCCATCTCATGGGAATTAATGTAGATACAGTGTCCAAGCAGCGTCTTCTCTCCCAGAATGCCAAAATCCATCAGCCGGTCAACGATTCGCTTGCCGTATCTCTTCAGGCAGTCGTGGAGATCCTCGATCCCCTCTGCCACGTGGATATGGTATCCTACCTCATCCGGTTTATTCGCCGCCGCAAGCTCCATGGTCTCGTCAGATATGGTGAACTGCGCGTGCATTCCCATCATTCCGGCAAGCATATCCGAATCATCTCTCAGCGCATACCGGATGAATTCTGCGTTCTCCATCACCGCTTCTCTTGCCTTATCCAACCCGTCCCTGTCGGAGACCTCATAACACAGACAAGACCTTACTCCCAATTCCTTCGCCGCATCCGCTATGGTAAACAGGCTGTCTTTGATATGACCGAAGCTTGCATGATGGTCGAAGATGGTTGTCACACCATTTCTGATACAGGAGATCATGGTATCCATCGCGCTGTATTTCGTCTGCTCTAATGTCAGCTTCCGGTCAATGGTCCACCACTGTCCGTCCAGGATATCAAGGAATCCCTTCGGATCATAACCTTTGATACTAAGCCCTCTTGCCATAGCGCTGTATATATGCTCATGGGTGTTGATAAACGCCGGCATGATGATCCCGCCTTTGGCGTCAATATATTCCGCGTTCTTATACTTCCCCCGAATCTCTTCTAAGGTCCCTACTGCGGCGATCTTCGTTCCCTCGACTGCCACCGCTCCATTGGCAAGAAATGGACGGGCTGCATCTCTTGTAATCACTTTGCCGTTTCCTATTATTAACATATCGTCTCCTCCTTAAATCTCAATATACCATGTATCGTTACTTCACCTGGTCCAGCACTTCCTCATATTCCATATCCTTGGGAAGTACCAGGTTCAGGATGATTGCCGTGATCGTTGCCAGTACCACCGGTGATTTGCCGAATATGGTCGTCACCCATGCCGGGAATGCCGCCAGCGCCGTATTCGCCTGGGTGATCCCCATTCCAAGCGCAATGGCAAGCCCTACGATGGTTGTATTGCGGTAATTCATCGGCGATGCCGTGATCAGCTTCACACCTGTCATTGCAATGGATGCAAATACAGATACGGTGGCTCCGCCAAGAACGCATGAAGGAATCGTCGTGAGTACCGACGAGAACTTGGGGATCAGTCCCGCAATCAGCAAGATCCCTGCCGCCATCGCGAATACTCTCTTCGCCACCACCTTCGTGGCTCCCACGATTCCCACATTCTGGCTGTATGTAGCAGTCGGCAGCCCGCCGAAGAATGCACAGAAGATATTGCTGATCCCATAAGCAACAATTCCTCCGTTAAGCTCCCCGTCCGTCGGCATCCGGTCCAGTCCCCCGGTCGTCGTCGCCGAGAAGTCGCCGATTGCCTGGATGGAGTTGATGGCAAATAATACGCCGATCGCCACACAGGATGAGGGCTCGAATGTGATCCCGAAATGCATCACCCTTGGAAGCTGGAAGCAGGATGCCGCCGCGACGGACGTGAAATCCACCATTCCGAAAAACAGTGAGATCACGTATCCTACAACAATGCCTATTAATATAGAAGATAATTTCCAGATTCCCTTCCCGTAATGATTCAGCGCCGTTACAATGATCAGCGTGATGAATGCCACAACCCAGTTCTGCCAGGAACCGTAATTCTCACTGCCCGCGCCGCCTGCCATATAGTTGATCGCGGTCGGGTACAGTGACAATCCAATGGCAAATACGACCGTACCGGTGATCAACGGCGGGAAAAACTTACGGATCTGCTTAATAAAGATCCCAACGATGATCGCTATCACACCGCCCACAATCTGCGCGCCCAGGATCGTCGCCACATCATAATCTCCGGCAATCGCCTGCATCGTCGGCACATAGGCGAAGCTGATCCCCATAATGATCGGAAGTCCGGAACCGATGGCAAGCGCTCCCTTGCGCAGCGGAAATAACTGGATAAAGGTAGTCAGCGCAGACATAACCAGCGCCGCCTGTATCAATATGATAGAATCTGCCGATGATAATCCCGCCACCCCTGCCACAATGATCGCCGGGGTCACACATCCCACGATCATCGCTACTACATGCTGCAGCGCCAACGGAATTGCCTGTGAGGCTGACGGCTTTCCGTCGATTCTGAATAATTCACCCGAGGCTCCACTCATTGATTCTCTGCTCATCTCTTTTTTCATTTCCTCCTTTTCTCAAATCGGAACATCTGCTTAAATTAGTAATTTCAGAGAGACCAATCCTGCATCCTTCCATATTCTTTCATTAGTTTTTAACAATTTCCGCACCTGTTGACTCTATAATAACATCAAATTGCTCAAAGTGCAATCTATATCTTAATATTTTTTTTGTTCCACAAAAATTTTTTATCGCATAAATCCGCAAAGCCTTGTGGTTACTGGGATTGTACATTTTCAAATACAAAAATATTTTTGCTTATCTAAAAATTTTTTATTTTTCTATTGCTTTTTTAATTTTTTGTGCTATGATGGACGTAGAGAGACCGAAAAAAATGAAAATTGAAGAACGAAGAAACGGAGGTATCCATATGGCAATATCCAGATTAGATATGTTAAAACAGATTGCGGCCGGACTCGCTGCGCAGTTCGGAGAGAACTGTGAGATTGTCGTACACGACCTGACTGCCGGACCGGCGAACAGTTCTATCGTACATATCGAGAACGGGAACCTCACCGGCCGTCAGATCGGCGATGGTCCGTCCGGCGCAGTCTTAAGCGCTCTCAAGCATCAGAAGGGACCGCTTAAGGACAGACTTGCTTACCTGACCAGAACCGAGAGCGGACGGATCTTCAAATCCAGCACCATCTATATCAATGATGACAATGGAGACTTGCACTATATCCTTTCTATCAATTACGATATCACGAATCTCCTTGCGATAGAAAGCAGCATCCACTCCCTCACAAGCTGTGCGGATTCGGATGCACACACAGAGCAGAGCTCGCCTAACGTCATCACCCATGACGTCAACAAGCTGTTATCCGAGCTGATCGAACAGTCCGTTGCCCTGGTAGGCGTACCTGTACCGCTCATGACGAAAGAGGATAAGATCAAGGCGATCAATTTCCTTAACGATGCAGGCGCGTTCCTAATTACAAAATCAGGAGATAAAGTAGCGAAATATTTCGGCATCTCCAAGTACACACTCTACAGTTATGTAGACATCAACAAATAATCATTTCATATTATAAGGAGGTTTTTAGTAAAATGAGCAGCACTGGAACAATCAAATGGACGCTCAACAACATTGCCAAAAGCGATGATAAGCAGGTTCAGAATATGTCCTTGGAAGAGATGGAGAAGGCAAGTAATTTCCACAAGAGCTTCCCTCAGTATGAGGTCACACCTCTGACCCGCTTATCCGGTCTGGCCGGTCACCTGGGACTTAAGCGTCTCTATGTCAAAGACGAGTCATACCGCTTCGGCCTGAATGCATTCAAGGTACTTGGAGGGTCTTACGCGATCGCGAGATATATCGCACAGCAGACCGGCAAGGATGTAAGTGAGATTCCTTATAACGTACTTACTTCCGAGAAGTTAAGAGAAGAGTTCGGTCAGGCGACCTTCTTCACCGCTACCGACGGAAACCACGGACGCGGAATCGCATGGGCCGCCAACAAGCTGGGACAGAAATGTGTTGTAAGAATGCCGAAGGGCACCACCCAGACCAGGCTTGAGAACATCGCGAAGGAGAATGCGACCGTTACCATCGAGAACCTGAACTACGACGACTGTGTACGCATGGCGGCTAAGGAAGCCGAGAACACAGAGCACGGGATCATGGTGCAGGACACCGCATGGGAAGGCTATGAGGAGATCCCGACCTGGATCATGCAGGGCTACGGAACACTTGCCATGGAAGCCGACCAGCAGTTAGCCGAAGACGGATGCCGCCCGACTCACATATTTATCCAGGCAGGCGTTGGATCACTGGCCGGCGCGGTTGTCGGATACTTCGCGAACCGCTTCAAGGAGAATCCTCCGGTCATGGTCGTTGTGGAAGCTAATGCGGCAGACTGTCTCTACCGCTCCGCTATGCAGGGCGACGGAAGCCGTGTGGATGTGACCGGCGACATGCTGACCATCATGGCAGGTCTTGCCTGCGGCGAGGCCAACACCGTATCCTGGGATATCTTAAGGAACCACGCCGACGCATTCGTCTCCTGCCCCGACTGGGTAAGCGCGAACGGCTCGCGTATCTACGGCGCTCCGGTCAAAGGTGATACACAGGTCATCTCCGGTGAGTCTGGTTCTGTCACTATGGGGCTGGTGCACGCGCTGATGACGAAGCCGGAATACAAGGATATCAAGGAAGCCTTGAAGTTAGACGCAGATTCCGAAGTCCTTCTGGTATCCTCCGAAGGCGATACTGATCCGGACCGTTACCGCGAGATTACCTGGGAAGGATTATGCGGATCCGATAAGGAACTATTTGCAGGATTATAAGAGGTATCTGGAAGGTGATTCGTAACCATGAAGGTATCTGAACTGTTACGGTGATTCCAGGCAATTCGTGAAATTTTATCTTGGATACAATATACATAATAATATAATAAAGGAGAAGAAACATGTTAGACTTTAACAAAGTAAAAGAAGCTGCACAGGGGTATGAGAAGGATATGACTGCTTTCTTACGTGCAATCGTGAAGAATCCGGGCGAGAGCTGTGATGAGAAGGCTCACATTACTACGATCGCTGACGAGATGAGGAAGGTCGGATTCGATGAGGTCCAGATCGACCCGCAGGGAAATGTAATCGGCTACATGGGGACCGGCGACAAGATCATCGCATATGATGCACATATTGATACTGTCGGTATCGGCAATATCGAGAACTGGAACTTCGACCCATATGAAGGTTACGAGAACGAGACAGAGATCGGCGGACGCGGCGTGTCTGACCAGTGCGGCGGTATCGTATCCTCCGTGTACGGCGCTAAGATCATGAAAGACCTTGGTCTGATCCCGGAAGGCTTAAAGATCATGGTTGTGGGAACCGTTCAGGAAGAAGACTGCGACGGACTCTGCTGGCAGTATATCATCAACGAAGATAAGGTCCGCCCGGAATTCGTTGTCTCCACAGAGCCGACCGACGGCGGTATCTACCGCGGACAGAGAGGACGTATGGAGATCCGCGTGGATGTTAAGGGCGTATCCTGCCATGGTTCTGCTCCGGAGCGCGGAGACAACGCGATCTATAAGATGGCAGATATCCTTCAGGATGTCCGCGCACTGAATGAGAATGACGCAGAAGACGGAACCGAGATCAAGGGTCTTGTGAAGATGTTAGACGCCAAGTACAACCCGGATTGGGAAGAGGCTCGTTTCCTTGGACGCGGTACCGTAACCGTATCCCAGATCTTCTACACCTCACCTAGCCGCTGCGCGGTTGCTGATTCCTGCGCGATCTCTCTTGACCGCCGTATGACATTCGGCGAGACCTGGGAGAGCTGCCTTGACGAGATCCGCGCCCTGCCAAGTGTCCAGAAGTACGGCGATGATGTGACGGTATCTATGTACAACTATGATCGTCCGTCCTACACAGGATGTGTATATGAGATCGAGTGCTACTTCCCGACCTGGGCGATCCCAAAGGATCACAAGGTAACCAAGGCCCTGGAAGCTTCCTACAAGAATCTCTACGGCGACGACCGTATCGGCGCTGCCGAGACGCTTGAGATGAGAAAGGCCCGCCCGCTGGTTGACAAATGGACCTTCTCCACCAACGGTGTATCTATCATGGGAAGAAACGGAATTCCATGTATCGGATTCGGACCCGGCGCAGAGGCTCAGGCTCACGCGCCAAACGAGAAGACCTGGAAGCAGGACCTTGTGACATGTGCGGCTGTATATGCTGTTCTCCCTACAGAATATTGCAAATAATTCATAGCTAACTATATATTTTCTTACCCATCCGGGTATCATGCCATACCCGGATACTGTATCCATATATACAACCATAAATTATTAAAATTCGGAGGATTATGATTATGAAAACATTACAGGATTATATTGATAAGTTAAATGCGTTGAACTTTAAAGAGATGTACAATGGAGATTTCTTCTTAACATGGGAGAAGACGGATGATGAGATCGAAGCGGTATTTACACTTGCTGACGCGCTTCGTTTCATGAGAGAGAACAATATCTCTACGAAGGTATTCGAGAGCGGGCTTGGCATCTCCTTATTCCGTGACAATTCTACCCGTACACGCTTCTCCTTTGCTTCCGCTTGTAACCTGCTTGGCCTGGAAGTTCAGGACCTTGACGAAGGCAAGTCTCAGGTTGCTCACGGTGAGACCGTCCGCGAGACGGCGAACATGATCTCCTTCATGGCTGACGTGATCGGTATCCGCGACGATATGTATATCGGCAAGGGAAATGCTTACATGCACGAGGTTGTTGACGCCGTAACGCAGGGCAACAAGGACGGAATCCTTGAGCAGAAGCCTACGCTCGTGAACCTGCAGTGCGATATCGACCACCCGACACAGGCTATGGCCGATATGCTTCACATCATCCACGAGTTCGGCGGTGTCGAGAACTTAAAAGGTAAGAAGCTTGCCATGACATGGGCTTACTCTCCTTCCTACGGCAAGCCGCTGTCCGTTCCGCAGGGAATCATCGGACTGATGACACGTTTCGGCATGGACGTTGTTCTGGCTCACCCGGAAGGATACGAGATCTTCCCGGAGGTAGAAGAGGTTGCTGCCAAGAACGCCGAGAAATCCGGCGGTACATTTACCAAGACCAACAACATGGCAGAGGCATTCAAGGATGCCGACATCGTATATCCTAAGAGCTGGGCGCCGTTCGCTGCCATGGAGAAGCGTACAGAACTCTACGGCAACGGAGATACCGAAGGAATCAAGGCTCTGGAGAAAGAACTGCTCGCACAGAACGCGGAATACAAGGATTGGGCTTGTACGGAAGAGCTGATGGCTACGACGAAGGACGGCAAGGCACTCTATATGCACTGTCTGCCGGCCGACATCACCGGCGTAAGCTGTGAGACAGGCGAGGTTGACGCTTCCGTATTCGACCGCTACAGAGATCCGTTATACAAGGAAGCCAGCTTCAAGCCATACATCATCGCCGCTATGATCTTCCTTGCGAAATTCGCTGACCCGGCCGATGTTCTTAAGAGACTGGAAGAGAAAAGCACTCCCAGAGTATTTAAGTAGGATTTGACAGGAGGATCTATTATGGAAAAGAAAAAAAGAGTCGTGATCGCCCTTGGCGGCAATGCCCTTGGCAACACTCTGCCTGAGCAGATGGCAGCCGTCAAGATCACCGCCAAAGCAATCGTAGACTTGATTGAAGACGGCTGCGAGGTTGTGGTATCCCATGGGAACGGACCCCAGGTCGGCATGGTGAACAACGCCATGATCGCCCTCACCCACGAGGACGCGGCGCAGCCCAACACTCCTCTCTCCGTATGCGTCGCCATGAGTCAGGCCTATATCGGATATGATCTTCAGAACGCGCTACGCGAGGAGCTTTTGAACCGCAATATCTCTAACGTACCGGTGGCAACCATGATCACCCAGGTCCGCGTAGATGAGAATGACCCTGCCTTCCAGAATCCATCCAAACCGATCGGCAAATTCGTGGACGCCGAGCAGGCGAAGAAGATGGAAGAAAGCTTCCACTATATTATGAAGGAAGACTCCGGAAGAGGCTACCGCCGTGTGGTAGCTTCTCCGAAACCGGTGGAGATCATCGAGATCGAGACCATCCGCACCATGGTGAATGCAGGAAACCTGGTCATCGCCGGAGGCGGCGGCGGAATCCCGGTTACCAGACAGGGCAATCACTTAAAAGGCGCAAGCGCCGTGATCGACAAGGACTTCGCAAGCTGCCTGCTTGCGAAGGAACTGGACGCGGACTACCTGATCATCCTCACCGCGGTAGAGAAGGTCGCGTTAAACTTCGGTAAACCGGATGAGAAGTGGCTTGGCGATATCTCCGTAGAAGAAGCGAACCAGTATATCAGCGAAGGACATTTCGCTCCCGGCTCTATGCTTCCGAAGGTACAGGCCGCAGTCGACTTCGCTTCCTCCAAGAAAGGACGCACCGCACTGATCACACTCCTTGAGAAATCAAGGGACGCTGTACAGGGCAAGACCGGAACCATGTTCCATGCTTAATAAGCTGTATATCTTAGTCGCAGACATTCAAATAGGGACGTAGTAAAATTCAATTTTACTACGTCCCTATTTGCGTTTTGCCCTGTACCAAATTGCGTTTTGCCCTGTACCTTTTTACACAATTGCCTCAATCAGTACCTTATCTCCCACTCTGATCTCGTGGACACCGATCTGCTTCCTACGATTAAAATTAAGCATATACCCTGTCTGAAGATTATAATCATCCAGATATCCTTCTAATTGGCGCTCACCGCGGGAGTGATATTCATTTCCCCGCCAGATTTTGGTCTCTATCACGAATTGCTCATTGCCGTAATCCACTATAATATCTGTCCTTCCAAGGCTGCGCGTACGGGCTTCAATATAATAGTTTCCCATCCCATTAATGATCGGACGCAGATAGAGAAGAAAATACCGCCTACCTTCTTCTTCTAAGAATCTCTCCTCACACCCACCGTACAACTCATGAAAATGCCAGACAAACTTCTCCAGTACCCTGCGCATATCAAGCTTCCCATCACAGATAAACTGATTTTTATCCTGAAGGGATGCTTTATAAATGTCAGATTTCCCCATCTCATCGAGAGAAAGAAAATGATTATACAGAAACGTATCGAAAATCCGGTTTGCAGGTATCACTTTCCCTTCATCATTTTTCACAAATCCAAACATAAGTGCCAGATGAATGACTGGATTGGTCGGATTATAAGTGATTGATTTTCCTGAAAATAAAAGCTCCTTCAACATCTGCCCAAGCTCAGGATAATCTGTCAGCTTATTGGTCAATGACTCAAACAATGTATTATTGTCCAAAAGCAGTATACGCACTACCTCCAGAAATCCCTCCTTCGTCCATACACTCTCCTCTTCTGCTGCGCTTGTATTACTTGCCTTTTCATCCATCAGCTTGCATAGACGCGATACCAGATATGGATATCCGGAGGTATAATCATAGAGCAATCCTGCTATCTCATCTATATCCATTCTGATCCGGTGATCTGCCTCATAGTCTTTAAGCATCCCTTCAATCCCATTTTTTGACAATCCCATCTCTATATTAAAATCTGCCGCAATATTCCACGGACTATTCGTTTTATGCTCTTCTTCCGGACGCAGCTTTCTTCTCAGGTTTTTAATGTCATATACCCCAGCCAGGATCACTGCCTGAAATGCAGGTGCTCCCTTTGTTTCCCGCTCCAGATAACAGCTTCGAAGCTGCGCGAGGAAATCAAGAAATACCTGGTTATTCGACGCGCTGTCCACCTCATCAATAATCAGGACAACGGGTCTTATACTGCTTTTGCAGAGCTCCATAAGATACTCGAATAATTCCATAAAATCAAAATCCCGGTTCTTTTCTCTTGAAATCACCTGCATCTGATCTATAAGCCCCGCTATCTTTGCATCTTCTTTTACGCGCCATCTCAATTCCCTCAGAACGATTCTTAAGAACGCCAATGAAAATACATTCTCATCTCTGAATGATGCGCTTCCAAGAGACTGGAAATCAAGCCTTATCACAAGATAATCCCTTCCAAGCTCCTCATCTAACATAACCAAAGTCGTTGTCTTTCCATACTGCCTTGCACGGTTGATCGTAAAATAATACCCGGCATCGACCATTTCCCTGATCTGCCCTATACGCTCTGTCACATCCGTCATATAATGCTTTGCAGGTATACAAGGTCCTGTCACATTGAATATCTTAGCCACTATGTCACCTCTTCTCTCCGGATTCTGATGATACTGTCCGCAATATCATCCAAACTCCTATTCTCCGTATGAATTTTAACGGTATTCAACTCATTATACAGCGGAAGCCTCTCTATACTCCGCTTAATAATATCCTTTCCCCTCACACCTCTCGAAATATCTCCCTCAAGACGACGGCAAAGCGTATCCGGATCGCAAGTCAAAGAAACCACTGTTCTATTACAATCCGTCTTATCAATCCTCTCAAGGATAGTATCAATGATATTCTGCTCATGCATTACCCAACAGAATATAATATGATCATATGCCGAACAATGAAGAAACTGATTAAGCAGAAAACAGATATTCTGCATAACCATCTCCTTAGTCTCTTCTGTCACTTGAAATGGATCGGAATCCCAGCACCAGTCACCGTCGAGAAATACACTATTATGTAATTTACGTTTCATCTTCTGGCACACGGCAGTCTTCCCCACCCCCATAGTGCCTCCGATCAGATATAATTTCTTCACACTATCCTCCCGAATTCTATGATTATCTTATATTCTTCTACAATCATACTCTAAACTATACTGTTTTGTAAAGTTGACATTACACCAAAAAATACTTTATACTATGCTGTAAAACAACCTCTCTTTATCGTGCATAAATTAAGAGGAAAAAATCAAAACGATACTATATACTGAACTTTACCGGGAGGATTGATATCATGGAATGGATAGACAGATTAAATGACACGATCAATTATATTGAAGAGCATTTGACAGATGAAATTGATTATGAACAACTTGGGCGCATCGCCTGTTGTTCCTCCTATCATTTTCAGAGAATGTTTGCCTATATGGCCGGCATCCCCTTGTCCGAATACATCCGCAGAAGGAGAATGTCACTTGCCGCTGTGGATCTGCAGGGAAGGGATATGAAGATCCTTGACGTTGCAGGTAAATATGGCTACAGTTCCCCCACTTCATTCAACAGGGCTTTTCAGTCTGTTCATGGGGTTGCCCCGTCAGCCGTTAAAAATGAGGGTATATCTGTAAAATCCTTCCCGCCTATTGCATTCAAAATCACAATAAAAGGAGCGGAAGAGATGAATTATCGAATTGAAACAAAAGAGGCATTCCGTATCGTCGGCGTATCGGTCCCTCTGTATAAGGAGATTGAGAAAAACTTTGCAATCATACCGCCAAAGTGGCAGGAGATATCTCAGAATGGGACCTTACAGAGATTGATCGGCATGATGGACACCCCGCCTATGGGTGTGCTCGGCGTCAGCACTTGTAATGATACAGAACAGTGGAGGTACTATATTGCCGTATCTACTTCACAGGCACAGGGAGACCTGGAAGAATATACCGTACCGGCGGCTACCTGGGCAATCTTTCCCGGGCAGGGCACGAATCAGTCGATCCAAGAATTGGAACAGCGCATTGTAACCGAATGGCTTCCAACCTCAGGATACGAATACGGCAATGCTCCCGATGTCGAAGTCTACTTGAACCCGGATCCGCAAAATGCACAATATGAAGTATGGATACCTGTTGTGAAAAAAGCAAAGCAGTAATTTTAGAGAGCTGCTGACAAACAAATATACCAATTTCCCCCTGCCCTGGCTTACTGCCGGAGCAGGGGGAAATCATTTCTTCTTGTCAAAATTCCATCTATGAAATCTTCTTTAACTTCTCACTATGATCAGCGATAACTTTCTTCATGATATCAATATCAGTCTGCATGGACTCTATCTTCTCAGTAGCATTCTCATATCGCTTTGCCGCCGGCAGATAATTCTCGACCAGAATATTAATCGCATGTAAAATATCATTCTCAATGATTAAGTTAATTCTCGCTTGTTCTTCTTTCATTAGCGCCTGTTCTTCTCTCATTAGCGCTTGTTCTTTCCTCATTAGTGCTTGCTCATCCCGGAGTCTGCTCTGTTCATCTCTCATTAGTATCTGTTCGTCCCGAATAAACCTGATATCGTTCTCCATCGGCTTCAATCTTGCGTCCAGCTTTGTGTCAAGTAATTGAGAAATTGCCAATAAATCTTCGCTTGTCAATGCCATACGATCACTCCTTTATGCAATGCAACCTCGTCCTGATAAAAAGTATTATATCATGCCTGCGGCATAAAGTCTATTCCTTTTCAGGAATTGTCTGTGAGTGACTTCGTCACAGACTCAATCTTTTTCTCCCTGTATAATAAAGAAAAAACAAAAGGAGTTTTACCATGGCAAAAAGGAAAGCGTCTGTCAGTATCCGGGAATGTGTTGCCTGCGGATGCTGCATAAAAGTCTGTCCGCGAAATGCGATCACCGTTCCCCACGGCATCCATGCGGTCATTGACAGAGAGTTATGTATCGGATGCGGGAAATGCGCGAAAGAATGCCCTGCAAGCATTATCTCATTGGAGGTGACAGAAGAATGAAAAGAAAAAAGAAATGGTACGATTATCTTTGGATTGCCTCTCTTACTTACTTGATCCTTGGATTTTTTAATATCCTCTGTGCATGGCTGGGTCTTTTGTGCTTTTTTATCCCTCTTGCCATAGCGGTCATAAAGGGCAATAAGGCATACTGCAACAAATATTGCGGCAGAGGCCAGCTATTTTCCCTGATCGGCGGCAGGTTCGGACTGTCACGAAAAAAAGACATCCCCGGCTGGATGAGATCAGGCTGTTTCCGGTATGGATTTTTGATATTCTTCTTTGTAATGTTCTTTCTCATGCTATGGAACACCTGGCTGGTCTTCGCCGGAGCTAAGAATCTCGGCACTGTGGTAACACTGCTGTGGACATTCAAACTGCCCTGGCATTGGGCTTATCACGGCACCCTATTCTCCGACGGTGTAGCACAGTTTGCTTTCGGTTTCTACAGTGTGATGCTTACCTCCACTATATTAGGATTCCTTACCATGGTCCTATTCAAACCTCGCTCCTGGTGCGTATACTGCCCCATGGGAACAATGACACAGCTTATTTGCAAAGCTAAAAACATAACCGGGCAGCCCAGATAAAGACAAGTAAAGGCACTGCTGCCGCTGTCTATTAACCGCGAAAACAGTGCCTTTCACTTTTAATGCCAAAGATCTGAACTAATCCACTCCAAGATCCGCATCTATCCCAAGCCACCAGCACAACACATCCTTGATCCTCTCATCCCAGTATTTCCACTGATGATCTCCTGCGGATTCACTGCTGCTTAAGTCATATCCAAGCTTTCTTACATGTTCCCAGGCTGTTAGATTCCCCTGATATAAGAAATCTTCCGTGCCGCACCACGCATACAGGCGCGGCCGCTCCTTATCAGAAGCCGCGAGCTTATCCGCCAGGGCAAGAAGATCATTATCCGAACCCGCAAGCTTTTCAGCACTCCCGAATATTCCCTGAAACAGCGGCAATACGTCTGACTGCTCCGTTATATTACGCTTATAATCTTCCACAATATCCAACGCACCGGACAGTGATGCCGCAGCGCCAAAGGTATCACCCGCCCGAAGTCCCAGCTTCCATGCGCCGTAACCGCCCATAGACAGTCCTGCCGCCAGCATATCCTCTCTCTTCTGGGACATCCTTGGGAAAAATTCACGGCAGATACGCGGCAGCTCCTCCGAAATAAATGTCCAGTACCTCATCCCGTAAGTAGTATCCGTATAGAAGCCCAGATGGGTCGTTGGCATCACCACCGCGATCCCAAGACGGCTCACATAACGCTCGATGGAAGTCCTGCGCTGCCAGGTCGTCTGGTCGTCACTCATGCCATGCAACAAATACATCGTCTTATACTGCCCGTTCTCCGCCCTTCCTTCCATGCCGATCTGCCTGCTGGTCTTCTGCGGCAGGATCACATCCATATTCATACTCATCCCCAGGACATCCGAGAAAAAATCTACATGCATCAATGCCATCTTCCGTTCCTCCTTCAATCATTCATCTCCTCCACCAACGCCTCCAACACTGCCTCACAGCGCCGTATATCTGCAGTTTCTACGAACTCATCCGGCTTGTGGGCATACCTTAAACTCCCGGGTCCATAAGACATGCACTCCCGGTTCCCAAGCTTCCCGGCGATCACGGCCGTGTCCGTATATCCTGGGAATACACGCACCTTACATTCTTCCTCCGTCACCTTTTTAACCGACTTCTTAAGCCCTTCAAGCAATACGGAATCCTCATTCTTCTCAATATAAGGCCGGTTACCTGTCACCTGATAATCTGCCCTAATTCCCAGAACCATCTTCTTCGCTTCATCGACCGCCATTTCTACGATTCTAAGCACTTCCTTATCATCGATCGGCGGCGACAGCCGAAAGTCCATCCAGAGCTCACATTCATCCGGAACCACATAAGGCTGATATCCTCCTGCGATCTGTCCGAAGGTCACCGTTGAAGGACCCATCTCATCATGCACCGGAAGTTGTCCGAATGCCGCTCTGATACGTGTGATCATCTCTGCCGCGGCAGCCACCGCGTCTGCCCCCTGTTCCGGCTTGCTGGCATGCGCCGTGATCCCATGCACATTCACCTTAAGCCAAAATCTGCCCTTATGGGCCATCTGGATCTCTCCGTCTGTGGGCTCCAAGTCAAGCACCCAGTCATCCCTTCCTACCAGACCTCTTTCTATCGCATGTTCAACACCCCGCATATCCGCTTCCTCATCTATCGTACACAGAAGACGCAAGGGATAACGGAGATGAAGAATTCCTTTGGCCGCCGCTTCTGCCATCTTGCGGAACACGTTCAAGGCGCAGGCAAGCCCCGCCTTCATATCGCAGGCGCCCCGGCCATAGATCCTGCCGTCCTTAAGCTCTCCTCCAAAAGGATCCCTCGTCCAATCCTTTCCCGCTACCACCGTATCCATATGGCAGGCAAGCACCAGCATCGGTCCCCGATCTCCAGACAGCCTGCCGGAAAGCTCATCCCTGCAGCTTACCGGAATCGTAGCCACTATATTATTACGACCCGGCAGTACCTCATCAACTGCCAGGTCGATACTCAGATCCGCAAGATATTGCCTGACGAATGCTTCTATTCCACTCTCACCCGCTCCCGGATTCGTACTCTCAATTCGTACCAGTTCACGGGTCAGTTCTACCGCATCACACATAATTCTGCTCCTTCCTCTTATGTATATTCATTATAAGAGAAAGCATCCGCAAATGCAATATCAACACATCATTCTTATCTTTGCACCCTTGCCCCGGCGCCTCCCATGATGGCTTCTACTTCCTTCTTGCTCGCCATGGTGGTATCCCCCGGCGTCGTCATAGCAAGCGCACCATGCGCTGCCCCGTAATTGACCGCCGTCTGGGCATCGCCTGTGGTCATCAATCCATAGATCAGGCCGGACGCGAAGGAATCCCCGCCGCCGACACGGTCCATGATCTCCAGGCCCTTATAATCCTTCGCCTTATAGATCTGGCCATCCGCCCAGCAGATGGCGCTCCAGTCATTGACCGTCGCGGTCTTCACTTCCCGCAGAGTCGTCGCGACCACCTTAAAATTCGGATACACCTCAGCCGCATGATTGATCATCTTCTTGTATCCGTCAAGGTTCAGTTGTTTCAGGTTCTCGTCATTTCCTTCGATCTCGAAACCAAGGCAGGCCGTGAAGTCCTCCTCATTTCCGATCATGACATCTACATATTTCGCGATCTCTTTGTTCACTTCCTGTGCCTTCTCCTGCCCTCCGATGGCGCTCCACATAGACGGCCTGTAATTCAGGTCATAGGAGATCACCGTTTTGTACTTCTTCGCCGTCCTGATCGCCGCAAGCGCCGTCTCGCTTGCATGCTCGGACAACGCTGCATAGATACCGCCCGTATGCAGCCAGCGTACCCCCAATTCTCCAAAGATGTACTCAAAATCGAAATCCTCCGGCGCCGCCTTGGAGATCGCCGTATTGGCACGGTCTGAGCATCCCACTGCTCCCCGGATGCCGAATCCCCTCTCTGTAAAGTTCAGTCCGTTTCGGCAGACCCTTCCGATTCCGTCGGTCTTCATCCATTTGATCAGAGATGCATCTACACCGCCCTGCAGGATAAAATCTTCCATCAGAAGCCCTACTTCATTCTCTGCAAATGCAGTGATCACACCCGTTTTCATCCCGAAGCATCTTCGAAGCCCGCGGACCACATTATACTCTCCGCCGCCTTCCCATGCCCTAAAGCTCCTTGCCGTCCGGATCCGTCCTTCTCCCGGGTCCAGCCTCAGCATCACTTCCCCCAACGATACCGCGTCATACCTGCATTCCTTTGCCGGTCTCAAATTCAATTCCATTGCCTGTTATCTCCCTTCTTATTTCAACTCTTTAATTACGGATAGATGATGCTAACTCCACCGCGTCCTTCGTAAGCTCGCGGATCTTGTCAAATTCTCCGTTCTTAACCAGATCCCCTTTGACCATCCAACTTCCGCCGCAGCAGACAATCTTGTCACAGCTAAGGTAATCCTTCAGATTCTTAGCGCTGATTCCGCCTGTCGGCATGAACTTCATCATCGTATACGGAGCCGCCATTGCCTTGATCATGGCAACGCCGCCCGCCTGCTCTGCCGGAAAGAACTTGACTACTTCCAGACCGCGCTTTGCCGCCTGCGCCAACTCGGAAGGAGTGATACATCCAGGGAATACGGGAATCCCCTTTTCCAGGCAATCATCCACGATCTCCGGATCAAAGCCCGGACTCACGATGAATCTGGCTCCTGCTGCCACAGCACGGTCCACCTGTTCAACCGTCAGCACCGTACCTGCCCCAACGAGCATATCCGGATACTCCTTGGTCATCAGACGTATAGATTCTTCGGCCGCTTCCGTCCGGAAGGTCACCTCGGCACAGGGAAGTCCTCCTTCTGTAAGAGCTTTCGCTAACGGGAGCGCATCCTTCGCATCCTCCAGCACCACTACCGGCACTACCCCATATTTACTGAATTGTTCCGCAATTGTATTCATATCTTCCTTACCTCCTAATTCAACAGCCCCAAAGAGAACCTATTCCAGATACGCTCCCTTCATCGGGCTTACCGCATGTTCACTGAACAGACGCAGAACCCCCTTTTTGTATTTTGGCTTGTGCGGCTTCCAGTTCTTACGTCTCTCATCAAGTATCGCTTCCACTTCTTCCATGGTCTTTCGCTCTCCCGCAATCCCGATGATATTCAGCTTCCGCTCTTCTACATCGATCTCGATCAGATCACCTTCTTCCACAAGCGCGATCGGGCCGCCATCCACTGCTTCCGGGCTGCAATGGCCGATCACGGGGCCTGTGGAAGCTCCTGAGAAACGACCGTCCGTGATCAGCGCGATGCTTTTCCCAAGTTCTTTATCACTGCTGATCGCCTCGGAGGTATAGAACATCTCCGGCATCCCGCTCCCCTTAGGCCCTTCGTAGCGGATAAATACCGCATCGCCTTTCTGGACCTTATGCTTAAGCACTGCATCCAGACATTCCTCCTCACTGTCAAACGGTCTCGCCCTTAAGACCGCCCTGAACATCTCCTTCGGACATGCCGTATGCTTGATAACAGCTCCTTCCGGTGCCAGATTACCTCTTAATACAGCAATACTTCCGTCTGTACCGATTGCATTCTCATAAGGACGGATGATATCCTCTCTGGAGAGCGAAACCTGATAACGCTGATTAAATTCCTGCAGCCATTTCTGACATCTCTCATAAAATCCGCTGCGTCTCAGTTTATCCAGATTCTCCCCCAGTGTCTTGCCAGTTACCGTCATAACATCCAGATGCAGATAATCCCGGATCTCCTCCATGATCGCCAGTACTCCGCCCGCATAATAGAAGCATTCTGCCGGCCAGCGTCCTGCCGGACGGACATCCAGAAGATATCGGGCATTCCGATGCAGACGGTCGAAAGTATCCCCGGTAATCTCTATGTCAAATTCATGGGCAATCGCCGGGATATGTAGAAGGCAATTGGTGCTCCCTGAGACAGCTGCATGCACAAGGATCGCATTTTCAAAACTATCCATGGTAACGATATCACTCGGACACATATGCGGTATGGATGCAAGCTTCACCGCCTGCTTCCCCGCCTCCCTGGCAAAAGCCAGAAGATCCGGGCTCGTCGCAGGCATCAATGCACTTCCGGGAAGCGCAAGGCCTAAGGCCTCTGCCATGATCTGCATCGTCGAAGCCGTACCGATGAAGGAACACGCGCCGCAGCTCGGGCAGGCATTGCATTTTGCCCATTCAAGCGTCTTCTCATCGATCTCTCCCCTCTGATATCTGGCGCTGTACATCCCTAACTGCTCCAGGGTAAGCATATCAGGTCCTGCGTTCATCGTCCCTCCCGGCACTACCACGGAAGGGATATCCACTCTAGCCAGCCCCATCAGATTACCAGGCATCCCTTTGTCACAGCTTGCCAGGTATACCCCCGCGTCAAAAGGCGTTGCATTGGCATGGATCTCGATCATATTCGCGATCATCTCGCGGCTTGCCAGGCTGTAATTGATCCCGTCTGTTCCCTGGCTCTCCCCGTCACAGATATCCGTACAATAGTAACGCGCACCATATCCTCCCGCTTCTTCAATTCCCACACGGACCGCTTCTACCAGAATATTCAGATGGCCGCTTCCCGGATGACTGTCGCCATAGGTGCTCTCGATCATCACCTGGGGCTTTGACAGATCCTCAGTTCTCCATCCAGTTCCGATACGCAGCGGATCCAATTCCGGTGCAATTTTGCGTATTTCCTGACTTCTCAATTCCATAATCTCTCTTCTCCTTTCTCTAAAAGCAATACAGCATTGCAACATCTGACGTCTTATGTTATTGTGGTTTTATTATAATATTTCACTCACTTTCCCGCAATACATCTGATGTATGTATTCTTTATTCTATCTTTTGCACAAAAAAAGAAACTTTTCATCATACGAAAAGCTTCCATTTTGTGCATTATATCTATTCTGTTTTTTAAGTCATTTGAAAAAAGGCAAATACATCTGATGTATCATCTTACCACATACCCATTTCCATTCATGATTTCCTATCTCTTTCTTCAAGAAGTCTCATAATCGTCTGACGATTAAAGGTCAGATGCATCATCATAGCGCATTTGGCGCCTACAGAATCCCTCTTACATATTGCCTCCGTGATAGCCCTGTGGGTCTGCAGCGTTTCTTCTTTTAATAAACGATGCGTCAGATTGGCAAATGTATAGACAGCCGTATTGATTACCGGAACCAGTGTCTCCACCACCTGATTCTTGCTGCACCGCGCTATGCAGGTATGAAATTCAATATCTTTGCTGATATGATTATGCCCGCCCTGATATAGCTGCTCCGTCTCGTCACACAGACGCTTCAGCGTGACCAGTTCGTCCTCGTCCGCATTCCTGCAGGCAATCGCCGCGATCTCCGGTTCGATCATAAGACGCACCTCGAACAGATCCAGCGCCATCTTATACTTATCCTCCATCTTCCCAAATCCCAGAGGATCCTCATCCAGAGTGTTCGTACTGATCACATAGGTCCCGGAACCTCTGCGCACTTCCAGTATCCCCCGGGATACCAGCCCTTTTACCGCTTCCCGGATCGTGCTGCGCCCCACGCCGAACCACTCTGCAAGCTCGAATTCATTCGGAATCTTCTGTCCCGGCTCAACCGGCTCCTGCAGGATATATTTCATCAATTCATCCTCGATCTGTGCACCCAGGGGCTTCTTGTTCTTCTTGTCAAAACTATACATTCTTATATTCCTCCGGAAGCGCTTCCTGCATTGAAGTTACAAGCACCTTCGTATTCCCGCATTTCCTATTCTTAATCTCCCGCCAGATATCTACTGCCGTCTCCTGCCTTCTGTCCGTATCTGCCTTATTCAGTACAACCATATATTCCATAGATCCGGCAATTCCTTTTCTTCCCGCCCGGTCACTCACAGCAAGCATCGCAATATCCTTCGGCTCAAGTATATCCCCCGCATCCTTTTGCAGGAAATCTGCCGCCATCTCCGCCCGGAAACATACCTCACTGATCCGTCTTCCCACCGCATCCAGCCCGTATACCGACAGGACACAGGTTATCTGGGGCAGAAGCGCCGGCTCATGTTCTGCCGGGATCTTAACCGGAAGCCGTCTGGCCCCGTCCGCCTCTATCAATACGGGACCAGGAATCTCAAGAACACGCTCAAGAACAACCTTAGGAAGAATCTTGATCTTCCCCTCCCCGGCTCTGGCTCCGGCAAATACACACCCTACACGCTCCCGGGTCTCCAGAATCTCTTCTACAGACGGGTCGATCAGAAATCCCGGGAAATCCTCTGCCTTCATATGTGTCGTTGTGATCACGGCCGGCTTAGCACCGGATGCCTGGTATTCCTTCGCCAGCCGTTTCAACAGCGTCGTCTTCCCGCCTCCGCCGACCGCCGCTATCCTTGGTCTCCCCTGCCGGTCAAGAGACAGGGCTTCTACCAGTGATGAGTGCACCTTAAGCTTCCCTTCTATCACCTCTGCAACCATTCTGCACACTACGTCAGCACCTTCTCCAGAATATCAAACAAAGCTTCCATATCAATGGGCTTTGCAATATGCCCGTTCATACCGCTCTTTAACGCCTCCTGCCGATCCTCCTCAAAGGCATTGGCAGTCATCGCTATGATCGGTATGGACGCAAGCTTTGGATCCTCAAGCTTACGGATCGTCCTGGTCGCCTCATACCCGTCCATGACCGGCATCTGCACATCCATAAGCACCAGTTGGTAATACCCCGGTTCAGAGTCCTTCAGCATATCAACCGCCTCCTGACCGTCTTTCGCGACCTCCAGCGTGAATCCCGCCTCCTCAAGAATCGCTTCCGCAATCTCCTGATTCAATTCATTATCCTCTGCCAGAAGGATACGGCCTGCGCGGAATGATTTCTGCTCCAGAATCCCGCCCTTGCGTTCCTCTTCCTCCGCATTGACGATCGAATGCAGACAGCTCCTAAGTTCTGATAAGAACATCGGCTTGCTGCAGAATGCCGTCACTCCGGCTTCTCTTGCCTCATCCTCAATATCCGTCCAGTCATAGGCCGTCAGAATAATGATCGGAACACCTTCTCCCATCTCCTTGCGGATCCTTCGTGTAACTTCTATTCCGTTCATATCCGGCAGCAGCCAGTCAATAATGTATACACTGTAAATATCGTCGCGCATGACCGCCTGACGGGTGCGCAAGACCGCCTCTTTTCCTGACAAGGTCCACTCCGCACGCATTCCGATCTGCCCCAGCATATAGGAAACGCTGTCACAGCTATTGAAATCATCATCTACGACCAACGCCCTGCAACCCTTAAGCTGCGGGATATCCTGAGGAATCTTTTCCCCGGAATGCAGACGGAACGTAAATGAGACCGTAACCTCTGTTCCCACGTTCTGCTCACTCTTCACCACAATAGAACCGTTCATCATATCAACAATATTCCTTGTGATCGCCATCCCAAGGCCAGTTCCCTGGATTCCGCTGATCGTCGAATTCCGCTCCCTTTCAAATGGTTCAAAGATATGGTCAACGAACTCCTGACTCATACCGATACCGGTATCCTTGATATTAAATTCATAATTAGCGCTGCCGGCAGGCGCCCCCGGCTTCTCCGTGATCCGAAGGCTGATGATGCCGCCCGCTCCTGTATATTTTACCGCATTGCTGAGCAGATTCAGCAACACCTGATTCAGCCGCAGCTTATCGCAATAGATCTCCTCGTCGAAGACATCCACCGTATCTATATATAACTCCAACTGCTTGGCATGGACATCCGCCTGCAGAATATTCTTAAGCCCATGCAGGATCTCCGGCAGACTGCACTCCTTCTCATCCAGGTGCATCTTGCCGCTCTCGATCCGGCTCATATCCAGCACATCATTGATCAGACTCAGCAGATGATTCCCTGATGTCATGATCTTCTTCAGATACTCTTCTACCCTCTCCTTATGCTCGATATGCGTGATCGCCAGAGCTGTAAATCCAACGATCGCATTCATCGGAGTTCGGATATCATGAGACATATTGGACAGGAATACGCTCTTCGCCTTGCTGGCTCTGTTCGCCTGCATGAGGGCATCCTCAAGCAGACTCTTCTTCTCCATCTCCTCGCGCATCTCCACATCCACACTGCGGAAACCCATGACAACTCCCTGGATCTTCTCCCATGCTCCGGTCCGGACGACCTTCATCTGGAAATATCTCATCTCATCATTCCACAAAGTCCGGTAATTCACGATAGAGAGTTTCTTGTCCGACAATTCGTTCTTAAGGCCGTCTACAGAAGCCGCTAATCTAAGCATCTCCCTGTCTTCCTCATACACGAACTTCTGTATGTAAGTTTCCATGCACTCTTCCAACACCAGATCACCATGGAAGATCGAATCAAACATATGCATATGGTCGTCTGCGACCTGCAGATGTCTGCCTTTCCCTGTGTCAAGGTCAAAGAAGCAGACCATGTTATAATCCACGCTCAATGCCTGAAGCAGTTCCTTATTATGCTTCTCCTTCTCTTTCTCCTGCTGCTTCTGACGGGTACAGTCCAGAAGGAACCGCTGATAGAACAGTTCTCCGTCCTCCTTAAGGAGCTTAATATTCCCCATCACATGCAGAAGCTCCCCATCCTTATGCCGGACACTGTATTCTACACTGACGCTGTCCCCTTCTTTCTTAAGTCTCGTGATACACTCCCTGAGCCTCTCCTTATCCTCAGCCACGACAGAATCCGCAACCATGTTGAATCCTTCCGCAAGCATCTCCTCCTGCGATTCGTATCCCAGGATATTGAGCGCCGCTCTGTTAACCCTGATGATACGTGTTCCGTCCAGAGAATGGCAGAGGATTCCGCAGTCCATACTGGTGAAAACCGTCTCCAGCGTATGATTCTTCCTGACGATCTCCTGTTCATAGGCGCGCTCCTGAGTCACGTCGATCGCGACACCCACTGTACCCATCACGCTCCCGTCCAGATCATACAGCGGAGACTTATAAGTCGTCAAAAGCTTGGTTCCATCACCGGTCATCACCGTCTCCTCAGAGACGAACGTCTTCTTCTTGCTCATGACCTCCCGCTCCGACTCGATACAGGCCGGATCGTCGAACTCCACATCCCAGATATACGCATGCCCGCGTCCTTCTACCTGCTTCTTCGTCTTATTGACCGTCTTGCAGAAGCTGTCGTTGACCTTCTCATGTATCCCGTTCTTATCCTTATACCAGATCAGATTCGGAATATGATTGATCGTTGCTTCAAAGAAATGACTAGTCTGCCAGTAATCCTTCTCTGTCTTACACTCCCTAAGCCACCTGAGAATATGAAATCTGCTCTCGGCGTCTGTCATCGGCATCGTCCATATATCATGGATCTCCTCCATATATTCTTCCAATAACAGAATCTGTTCCTTATCTGCAAGCACAATAAGACTGGCATCCGGCCTCTTCCCGGAAACCAGTGTCTTCATTATACTCACGCTGTCCATACCATGTAGATTCGCCAGTATTACGTCTGCCCCGGACGACAGCCCTTCTTCTGGTTTCTCACTCTCCATAAACTCATGGGTAAAATTCTCAAAAGGACGTATCTCCTTCACAATATCAAAAGTACCGCATGTATGACCTATTAAATAGAAATGAATATGGCAATGGTACATCTCTGTCCTCTCCTCATATATACATATAAAATAGTAAGCATTCTTTCACATATATATTGTAACAATTGTACAATTCGCTGTCAATACGGAGATACCCGTGTTTTCGACGCATTTGCGGTTCTCTCCCATGCCGTTTAAAATATTTTGCCAAAATAAACTCCTTTTTGCCGTTAAAAAGGTTATATTAATTGTAAGACGTTTTACATAAGGGAGATGAGCCTCGTGTTGGAAGATAAGGAACTGATCCGGCGGATCCAAAACGGAAAAACAGAATATCTGAACAAGATCGCCGAAAAATACTATAACGACATATACTATTTCTGCCGCTATCAGACCGGCAGCCGGGAAGATGCCTACGATCTGGCACAGGAAACATTCCTGCGCTTCATAAGATATGTAGACCATTATCGGTACCGTAACCTGAAAGGATATCTTCTGACCATCGCCATGAACCTATGCCGGGAATATATGCGGGCAGCCGCGAAGACACATTCGCAGGAGAATATCATTGACCCCGCGGCCTGGCACAGTATTCTGACAAGTTCAGAAACGCCGCATGCAGACAGCCGTACGAGAACCTCTGAAAACGCGGTCTTACTTGCCGAAGCGCTCCTTGCACTCCCGCAGACACAGCGTGAAGCCGTACTTCTCCACCATTTCTACGGATATAAGAACCGTGAGATCGCACGGATGACAGGCGCTTCTTATGATGCTGTCAAATCCCGCATCCGACAAGGACTCCAGAAGCTCGGCAAACTTCTGGATCCTGATGATTTCAGAGAACATCTATAAAGAGAGGAGAGATTATTATGACATCACATATACCAAAGGACGATGAATGGCGATTTCCATTGGACGAACGAAAGAAAGTCCAGAGCCTTGCCGTCATCCGCCGGGAAGCTTTAAAGAAACGAATCCGGCATTATCCGGCATTTCCGGAACACATATGGAACCAGCTTCGTTTCAGACCCTTAGATCAATGGCTCACCCAGGGAGGCGTCCTCATAGCCGCCATGCTGCTGGCGCTTTGGCTTCGCCGTGAGAACACCGGGAGCCTTAATTCAGTTACCGCCTGCTCCGTGTTCCTTGTATTTGCCGGGAATATCTGTTTAAATCATGCGGCACGCCTGTTTTCCTGGCATATGGCAGAGCTTGAGCAGACACTTTACCTGAACCTGAAACAACTGATCTGTATCCGGATGCTGGAAGCAGGAATCGCCGATCTGATCATACTGGCGCTGTTTCTTGGAATTACCGGCCATAACAATACCATGGGGATCGGAGTAACCTTGCTCTATATGCTGGTTCCGTTTCTGTGGTCAGATACGCTGTACCTGCACATGCTGGTACACATAAGAAGCACCTCCTACGGCTTCCGCTCCTTCGCCCTTGGACTGCTCTGCGGTATCCTCGCACTGTTCCCGGTACTGTGGGCACCGGCATATGAGCCGGAAAACCTGATCATATGGCAGATACTGGCCTTCGCCGGCCTGTCTGTGCTGATCGCAGAAATATATTCTATACTTACGAAAATAGAAAGAGGGGATCATATATGCCTGAACTGACATTAGACCGCATTACCAAACATTTCAAGAATAAGATTGCCGTAGACAATGTCTCGCTCTGTCTAAAAGAAGGAATCTACGGTTTCCTTGGCGCAAACGGTGCAGGGAAGACCACTTTGCTCCGCATGATCTGCGGCGTACTTAAGCCCACCGCCGGAGAGATCCGCTATGACGGCGCCGAGATCGGCAGATTAGACGGCGATTATCGCTGTATGCTGGGGTATCTGCCCCAGGACTTTGGCTATTATCCTGACTTCTCCGCCCGAAGATACCTGGAATATCTGGCGGCATGCAAGGCGATTCCAAGAGAGCTTGCCCGCGATAAGGTGCAGGAAATGCTCCGCCTGACAGGGCTTGAAGCAGACCAGCGCGCGAAGATCAAGACATTTTCCGGCGGAATGATAAGACGTCTGGGGATCGCCCAAGCTCTCCTTAACGATCCGGAGATCCTGATCCTGGATGAACCTACATCAGGGCTTGATCCCAAAGAACGGATCCGCTTCCGCAATATCATCAGTTCTCTGTCCAAAGGACGGATCATCATCCTGTCCACTCATATCGTCTCCGATGTGGAATTTATCGCGGATAAGATCCTTCTCATGAAGCAGGGCAGGATCGAAAGCCAGGGCGCCGTTGGGGAAATCACCAGGGATATAGAAGGCAGGGTATGGGAATATCTGGCAGATCAGGAAGAAGCGCTGCGTATGAACGATATCTTCGCTGTCAGCAATCTGAAGAACGAGGGAGAGAAGGTCCGTCTCCGAATCGTCTCGGACGCCTGTCCCCGCGAAGGCGCCGTGCCGGTACATCCCGGCCTGGAGGACGTATATTTATATCATTTCGAGGAGGTATCAGAACATGTGGACAATCTGGAAAGAAGAGCTCTATAAGATCGCATCCCGCAAACTCGTCTGGCTGGGGGTATCCCTTCTGTTGGCGTTCGTCACCTTCCGTCTGTATTCGGAGCAGAACACCTACTCCTCGACGATCGACGGGAAGACCTACCGGGGCGCAGAAGCGATCAAGAAGGATCAGGAACTGACCCGGCTCTATGCCGGAACCCTGACTCTTGATAAGGTGAAACAGATCTATGAAGAATATGGATTTTTCTCTTATGATAAGGATGATAAGACACGGCTGGGGAATTACTGCAACTGGTTTATATCGAAGGAATTCACGAATTTTATGCAGACCGACGGGTATGATCCGGGACAGGTCCATTTCTACACGGGACAGGACTGGGAATACAATGCCGAACCGCTTCTCCATGGCGGAATCCGGTTCGACTATATCTACGGCTGGAGTGATCTTGCAGAAATATATCTCATGACCATTATCGTATTATTTATCCTGCTGATCATAGGGCTGACTCCTCTCTTCTCAGAAGAATACCAATTGAAAACCGCGGATATCTTAAGAACCACGCGGAGAGGAAGACAGAGCGGAATCTGGATGAAGATACTGGCGGCCTTATTCTTCTCTGTTGTCCTGACCTTGGCAGTGACCGCCTATCTGTGGGGAATCTACCTTGACGTCTACGGCACTCAGGGACTAGACGCTTCGGCCGCTCTCTTAAGCTTCGCTTATGGATATTACCCGGAAACAGCCGCAGGATTCCTGGTATTCCTCTTCTTCCTTGGGCTTGCGGGGGCGATTCTCCTGACCGGGCTTACGGCGGGAGTCTCCGCATTCTGCCAAAGCCCCTTCCTTGCGCTGGTCATCTCTGTCGCCGGATTCCTGCTGCCAGTCTTCTGGATCAAGGTATTTGCCCCTACATGGATCCTTGGCCCAAGACTCACGAAGCTCGTAACCCACTTCATGGCATCCATGCCGGCATATCTCCCGCAGAATCCCGGATTCTCATTTTCCAGGGGGCAGCTCATACTGCACCTGTGTATCGCTCTGGCAGCCGGGACCGGAGGAATCCTGCTCGGATACCGCAGGTACCGAAGTGCATCACACTAATATGAAACTATACCAAATGTGCGATCTTCTCCGTAAGCCGTACAAACGGCTTGCGGGATACCGCCCACACCAGCGCTATGCAAAACAGGATCAGCAAGATGCTCTCCCCGTTGCTGCGCACCGACCCCAGGATGGTCGACCGGTACTTGAAACAGCTATAGATCAATCCGTGGAAGATATAGACTGCCATCGTCCGCTCCCCCAGATAGGAATAGGACTTCTTCTTCGACGGAAGCACCAGCATGAACAGATAGATCATCAAAAACGAGATGGCGTAGCACACCACTCGGACCAATATCCCCTCTGCCGGGGATAAGCCAAGCTCCTCATAGGAATACCGTCCGTAGAACACCTTAACCGATAACCGGTGATGATAGTCGTCGGCAAATAAGGATACCGCCAGAATCCCCAGGATCCCCAGAGCGCCCATATACCCCTGCCGATTACGGAATCTTGCAAGCCACACACTGTCAAACTCCATTCCCGCCAGGAAAAACGGGAAGAAGAACAGGATCCGCGGAATCGAGAGGAAATTCCCGATCCCGACCAATCCGACTGCCAGCCCTGCCGCCAGAGTGATCGGCATATGATAAGGAATCCTCCTGACAACGGGCGCCGCCAGTCTCCACACACATAACGCCATCAGATACCATAAGGTGAATTTGGGCCTGGTAAAATACAACTCCGTCTCTTTGTCAAGAACAAACGTATATAATAAGTAATAGATCACTTCATATACAAAATACGGGATCACAAGCCCGCCAATCAGCTTCTTCACCGAAGGAATCTTCTTCGAGAAATATCCCGATATGAAGATAAACGCCGGCATATGAAACGCCACGATTCCCCATTTCAGCTCATACAAGAACGGGTTCTGGTCATAGCAGGGCTCAATAAAATGACCGATCACAACCAGCACGATCAAAAGCACCTTATAATTGTCAAAAAGATATTCTCTTTGTTTATTCTCCATTCTGCCTTCCTCTCTGATATCAAATCTTGCCGGACAAAGCCGCCCGCAGGCATCCATCCATCATCAAGTATCCTATGGGTACAGTTTATTATGATAAGCTTTGCAGATGAAAAAATCAAGCTTGAAAATCAAAAAAAGAGTGATAAAATTATCAATAAATATAGTTATACTCCAAGAATCCTGAAGGAATTTGAGTATTATTCATTCTAAAATCTATTTATTCAGGGGGAATCTTATGAAATTTCTTGTAAATCGCAAGCTTGCTACACGTATCAGTATCATTACGACAGCAATCATCTTTGCAGGGATGCTTCTTCTATGGTTTGTCGTCTCCAGCCGCGTCGCTTCCATGGTAAAAAATAATATCACGAACCAGATGACCGACGCTGTGGAATCCAGGGCCGCCATTATCAACGACTATGTTGCTTCCGCAGAAGAATATCTTACGGCCTTTTCCTTGAGCAGCGAAGTTCACGACCTTCTCATGAATCCTGACGACCCTGCCCTGCAGCAGAAAGGGCAGCAATATACCGAGGATTTTGCAGCAGTCAAAGGTGTGTTCGAAGGACTTTATATCGGCACTCCTGATACATATATCCTAACTCATACCTCTCAGGGCGCGATCGGTATGACCACCCGGAAGGGTGATTCTCTGGACGTATTCCGCGATACCATACTGTCCAAGCCGCAGCTCACCAACCTGGGGATCATGGAGTCTCCGGGAACCGGAAGCATGATCATCTCCATGTATTACCCGCTCTTTGACAATGACAGGTGTATTGGTTATGTAGGTGCAGGCGTCTACGCCAGCCGGCTGATGGATGCTCTGCTGGATCTGGACATCGAAGGTCTTCCCAACAGCGAGTATGTATTCTTGAATGCCACGACCGGCATGTACCTGTACCATGAAGACGAAGAGCTATTGAATACCGAGACAACCGATAAGGGTTATCTCAAGATCCTTGAGAAGATTCAATCAGACGGCAGCACGCAGGCGGGCACCTATTCTTATCAGGATGAAAACGGCGTAGATCAGTTAGTTGTCTACAAGTATCTAAAGGACCGGGATTGGGTATTCATGGTACACGATAATACGTCGGAAGTCTACGGAGAGGTCGGTACTGTACGTTTTACCGTAGGTATTCTGTGTGCAGCCGTAGCGGCAGTCATTATATTTGTCACGATAGTGATCCTGCACCGTGTAGGACGGGAACTCATGGTTATGGAGCATTCCATCCGTCATCTGGGTAATCTGGAGCTTTCCGCCGATCAGGAACTAGTACAGCATTGCATAATTAACAGTGGATAATGTGCTTGATATCTGCGTCAGATGTGCGTCTACAAGCCGACGGCGTAGCGGGCTACGTCTAGGATTGGAGGCGTGCAGCTGGCACAGATAGCGAGTGCAGAATTCACTGCTAATTACGCAATGCTGTACTAGAGTCCTTCTATGGAAGGGCAGACGAGATCGGCATGATCGCACAGACCATCCATAATGTCTGCAACTGCCTCAGGAAGACCATCGAGGATATCGGACGGATCTTAGGCGAGATGGCCAATGGCAATATCGCGGTGGACGTCGTAAAGAACGAGTCTTATTATATCGGTGATTTTAAAGTCCTTGCCGAGAGCCTTAAGAGCATACGGACCCATCTTACAGATGTAATGCGCGATATCACGCATATCGCTAATCAGGTCAATAGCAGTGCCAACCAGGTGTCTGCCGAAGCGCAGGCCTTATCACAGGGCACCATGCAGCAGAAGGATTCTATCAACGGACTGGTGTCCAATGTCACAGATATCACCGCACAGATCCAGAACAGTACCGTCCGCTGCAACGACGCTACCGATCTGGTTAACCGGGCTACCGGCTATGCGGCCGAAGCCGATACGAAGATGGAGCAGTTAATCACCGCCACGAGGAATATCGACCAGTCCTCATCCCAGATCGGCAGCATTATAAAGACGATCGAAGATATCGCTTTTCAGACGAATATCCTTGCGCTGAATGCCGCTGTCGAAGCTGCCCGGGCCGGCACCGCGGGTAAGGGCTTCTCGGTCGTAGCCGACGAGGTCAGAAGCCTGGCCGGCAAATCTGCCGATGCAGCCGGCAGCACGAGTACGCTGATCGGCCGTTCGCTTCAGGATGTGAAGACAGGCACAGAATCCACTAACCATGCTATCTCTGCGATGAAGGTGATCGGCGACTGCATCCAGTCCATCAAGACATTGATGGATGATATCGCACTTGCCAGCGTCCAGCAGTCTGAGATGATCGCTTCTATAGAGAACAGGATCAAAGAAGTCTCTAAGGTGACAGAGGAGAATTCCGATGCTGCCGAAGAGAGCGCGGCAATTTCCAATGAACTATCCGATCAGGCAAAGACTTTGAACCGTCTGATCAGCCAATTCCGTATACAGTAAGTTCTATCTTGTCATCTAAAAAGCAGCCGGGAAGGTTGAATTCATCAACCTCTCCCGGCTATTTTTACTGCAACGCTAATCAGCCGTTTGGCATACATGCTATCGAAAATTTCTGAAAATACTTCCCGCCCTCACAGCAATCACAAGCGACGTTACGCCGGAAAACAGAACCACCGCATATTCGTATCCCTCACAGAATTCAAACAACACACCATACAGCGCATTTCCCAACGGCTGTGCACACATGGCGATCGTAAGAGCCACCGCGATCACCTTCCCGGTCAGGTTCTGGGGTGTCTCCGCCTGCATGAAAGACATCATCTGCACCGTAAAAACCGTCGATAGTATCATAATAATAAAGCAGCATACGGTGAGTACAAGATAATTGACCATCCCGGACGAAAACAAGATCAGCACAGCAGCTATTGGAAATATACATAAGGCGCTGGCAGTGATGAGGCTTCCAGCCTTCTGGATCGACAGTTTCCTGGCAAATATGCCCGCACCGATTCCTCCCGCCAGTCCTCCTGCCGCCAGGGCGCCCTGAGCATAACCATAGAGCCTGTTTGCCTGCGACGCTTCCAGCGCAAATACCTCCGTTACCAGATACGGCAGCGCAACAATGATCATGGCTGACAGAAACAGATTGATCCCGCATACTACCAGAAGTGTCTTCCCTATTACAGGCTTATCTCTGCGGATAAAACGGATGCTTTCTGTCATATCGGCCTTGACGATCTTCCAGATACTCCCTTCCGAGGCCGGCCTCTGAAACGGTATCTGTATGAAGACCTCCATGACTGCCGATAAGACAAAACAGACCATACATACCCATAAGACAGGCTTTATCCCGTATGCACTGTATAGGATACCCCCAAGCACCGGACCTGTCAGAGAAGAAAAGGAGCTGATCGTATTGATAATAGAATTCGCCGCCATAATATTGCCCGGAGCCGCCAACGCCGGGATACTCGCCTGCACGGACGGCTGATAGGCTCCCGCGATACCATACAGAAGCATCAGCGTTGCCGTCAGCAGGACAACGATATTCCCCCCATCCATAAGCAGGAAGAACACCAATATTACCGCCGCCGTGAAGAAATCCAATATCACCATGACATTTCTCTTATTCACCCGGTCTGCCACGATGCCGCCCACCGGCGACAGCAGAATCGACGGTATGAACGCACACGCCATCACAGTCCCGTACAGCGCTGATGATCCTGTCAGATTCAGCAAATATAAGGGCAGCGCAAATCTCAATGTAGCATTGCCGAACAGAGAGATGATCTGCCCGATGACAACCAATGTAAAATCCTTAGAAAAAAGCTTCTGTTCCATATAATACCTCCTTGCAATTTTCATACCGCATGACGGTATGTATTGACCCAAAATGATCTGCCCTGTATTTCGTATACCAGGGCAGAATGTTACTTGTTCTGCTGATAGATAGCTGCCAGCCTGCTCGCTCTCTCTGACATCTCACTATCTACGATATCCACGCCTAATCCCTTAAGCATCTGGCCATATACCCTGAATTTGCGATAGATCTCTTCTTCTGAACTGTCGAAGATCATCGGATTCGTCCAGATATTTCCCACAAGTATGATAAGCTCAGAAAGCTCCTTAGGGTAGTCCGTCTCAATAGAGCCGTCCGCGATCCCCTGCCGGATGATCGGCAGAATATAATTGGGTGCCGCATCTTCTATGGTTTCCTTAAGAAGACTGAGCAGAAGCTTCGAATTGTTGCGCAGATTGGGCGCTACCGTAAATATCTCATCCTGAACCGGCCGGTTCAATGACGCTTTGAAGATCGCCTTAAGCTTCTCCTTACCGTTAAGGTCCATGCGGTCCCGGATATCGGCAAGCATCTTATTGGATTCAGCCATCATCCTGTCCATAACCGCATACAGTATATCTTCCTTCGACTTGAAATGATGGTAGATCGCACCTTTGCTAAGTCCGCCCAGGTTATGAATGATATTCTGGATAGACGTATGCTCATAGCCCTTCTCCATGAACAGGCGGTAGGCAACATCCAATATTAAATTAACAGTCTCCTCCGGATGCTTATTTCTTGCCATGGTTTCTCCCTTTTCTTAACATACCTCTGGTATGCTTTTCATATTATCATACCGTCGGTCGGTTTGTCAATTACAATCTCTAAATCTCCATAAATCCATATGCCGAGCCAATTGCTCCCCCGCTTAGAAGCAGCTCCTTAACCTTCTTCTGCAAGCTGCTATCTGCCGGCAGTTCTCTATGATCCGTATCAACCGGAACCTGAAACAGCCACTCAATATATTCCTGATCCTCTCTGTCTTCCTGTACAATATCAAAACGCTCTTGAAAAGATAATATATTCGACCTTTCCGGCAGCAACGGCCGCAACGCCGGCGACATCAGCCATGAATTACAGGTATACTTCTTATACTTATACTCTTCGTAATAAGTCCGAAAAAATATTGCCGCCTGTCTCATAGATTCATCAACTGCCTCTTCTGACAGGTCTGCGTCTGACGGTATATGAAGCGCAATCACGTTCTCACCGTCATGCTCCTTAAACTGATATTCCAATTCCCCGATACGGAACAGATTCATACTGATCTGCCTGTAAGTCCACCATCCCCGATCAAAAAACATCCTGCCGTTTTTCTTCCTGCATTCCTCTATAAACCTCGTAAAGCATCTCATCGTGTCCGCATATACAGCTTTCGCAATATGCTTCTCCTGATATCTGTCATATGTCCTTCGGGCACATTCCAACTGACAGTATAACATTGCCATGTTATCTTTGTCTGCTCCGAATAAATCCTTCAAATCTCGATAAGCCTGGGGCGCTGTTTCAATATCCGTCAATTCCTGCAAATATGGTTCAATCTGATCTAAATCAATCTGATCACTGACCGATGTCAGCGTCTTTATCATCTCTGGCTGCAGACCGATCAGATCATATAACTCCAATAATTCCACTGTCTCTTCCTCCAAAACACTTTTCCCTAAATATCGGCAGATTTTATTTCATTTATCTTAGCACGCATCACAGATTGTTTCAAGAATAACATAATCCATAGTTTCTCCCCATGAATCTCTGCCCGCACGCTTCCTCCCATCATCTCCGCCAGTTCTTTTACTATAAACAGCCCAAGCCCGGAGGAACCTTTTCTCCGGGCTGTATCCGCCTTGTAGAACCGTTCAAATATCTGGTCTGTATCCGGCTTGCTGGTCTCTGACACCAGATTCTCGAAGATCAGACACTCTCCCTTCTGCCTGATCACAATTCCTCCCCTGCCATGCAGCAATGCATTCTGGATCAAGTTGCAAAAGATCCTGCCAAGACATTCTTCATCGGCCAGAACCCTCAGTCCCTCTGATTGGAATTCTACCTCAGGTTCAATCCCTCTCTCCTCGAACTGACGGTAAAATCCAATCAGACAATCCCCAAGCAGCGGCAATACCTGTACCTCAGACATATTCAATTTGAATTCCTCGCTGGTCAGCTTGGTATACAGGAACAGTTCTTCCAACATATCTCCCAGTTCTTTCAGGCGGTCGTCTGCCGTCTGCAGATACCGGTCCTGCTTAACAGCGTCGTCACATTCCTGTGCAAGCTGGATATAGCCCGCCGCTCCTGTAAGGGGCGTCCGGATATCATGGGCCAGGCTGGTGATATTCTGCTTCATCATCCTCTGCGCATTCTCCTGCCGCTTCTGTCTCTGGAACCAATACTCTACAAGCTGATTCAGCCGCCTGCATAATGTCAGTATATCTCTCTGACGGTATTGCACGCCAATCTCCATATGGCTGCCCCGCCCAAGTTCCTCTATCTGCCTGCTTAAGGAGCGTACCGCAAAGATGACGCGGACGAACCGTATTGCCAATACGACACAGACAACGCCCATTACCCCAAGTACAATCACCATATCTGCCTCCCGCACAATCTTATCTGCTAAATATCTTTCTTCTTCAAGACGATTCCTGCAATCAGAGTATACAAGATCAGGAATCCAAATCCTACCACATAAACATAGAGATTCTTCACGGAAGTATATTTCTGAGGTCCCATCGCACAAGTCAAATAGATCGAATATTTCAGCCAGTCTCCTATGTTGAACATATTCAATACCCCATACAGCGTCGTCACTACCAGACCGCCGCCCAAGAATACTGCCACCAGTGAACCTGCCGCCACACTTCGGGTCAGCACGCAGATGAAAATGATCAACGCGGCAAATGCCGCCGTCACAAACCACACCCATGACAGATAAAACAAGATATCCTTCCACCCCGCATACGGCACCAGATCATCGAACAGCCGGTTCATCAGCAGCGCAAACAACAGATGCAGCACCAGATAACAGCCATCCACGATCCACGCTGTCATAATCTTACTTCCGATATAATTCCACCGGTTCTGATGCAGCGCCATAATATTTTTGATAAAACCACTCTGAAAATCCGCACATATGAACAACATCACCCAGATACCGAATACAACGTTATACATCCCTCCGTCCAGACAAATCTGCCGGAAGAATCCCAACGAGTCTATACCGTCCAGTATACTCTCTGCTTCTGTTAGTTCCTGCGGGACAAGCAGCCCGATCCGCAGCGCGATCTCCTGTCCCTGCGGCGTCTCAAGCAGCCACATTATTCCATAAACCAGTACCGTCGCCGCCGCCAGCAACAAGAAGCATACATACACAGACTTACTTCTCTTCACCCGATACAGATCCATACTTAACAGGTTAAACATATCAGCACCCCCCTTCCTTACCCATGCGTTCTAAGAAATATTCTTCCAAGTCCATATGATGGAATCCTGATTCATACACGGAGACCCGGTTCTCTATCAGCATCTGGTTCACCTCCGACCCATCCCGCACCCCATACAGCCGGATCGACCGGGCATCGGACACTTCTGCCTGCACATCCGGGAACGTCTCCTGTATCATAACAAGCGCACGCTGTACATCCTGCACTTCAATTCTGAAATAGTCCTGGCATTTTTCTTCCAGTTCTTCCCTGCTGATCTGCTCAATCAACTCCCCATCCTTGATGATTCCGTAGCTGGTAGCGATCTTGCTCAGTTCCCCCAGGATATGAGAACTTATCAAGATGGTCTTCCCCTCCGCGTGAAGCTCTAAGATCAACTGCCTAAGTTCCCGGATTCCTTCCGGGTCCAGGCCATTGATCGGTTCGTCCATAAGCAGCAGGTCCGGGTTGCCAAGAAGCGCCAGCGCAACCCCTAGCCGCTGCTTCATCCCCATGGAGAAATGCTTCACCTTCTTCCTGCCCGTATCCGCAAGCCCTGTGACCTTAAGTACCGTATCCACACTGCGTTCATCTGCAAGTCCCATGCATTTCGCTTTCATTACCGCATTCTGCCTTGCCGTCATATTGGGATACAGGCCTGCCGCTTCGATCAGAACTCCCAGTCTCCTCCGCACGGCCGGATCGCTGACCGGCTTCCCGAATAACCGGATCTCACCTTCTGTCGGGCTTGCCAGACCGCTGACCATCTTAAGGACCGTCGATTTGCCCGCTCCGTTTCTGCCGATAAATCCATAGATCTCTCCCTCTCGAACCTTAAGCGTCACATTCTTTACTGCCGCCTTGTCTCTGTACATCTTCGTAAGGGCCATGGTCTCTATGGCAAACTGTTCCTGTCTTTCTGTACTCACTTTGTTGTCTCCTTTTTGTATGATTCTTATCCTTCCTTACAGAAAACATTCTAGTACAAGAGTTTTCAAAAAGTGCTCAGAAAAGTTTAAGAAAGTTTAAAGCCCATTCCCCACACTGTCTGAATATACGTATCCGTTCTGCTTCTCTTAAGCTTGGAACGAATGTTGCTGATGTGCACGTTGATGGTTTTATCCTCAGCCAGATATTCTTCTCCCCAGGCATACTCATAGATCATCTGCTTCGTGAATACACGCCTGGGATTGCGGATCAGAAGCTCCATGATCAGGAATTCATGTTTTGTCAATTCTATAAGCTCTCCCTTCGCCGTCATCTCCTGAGTATCCGGATTCAAGGTCCATTCGCGGTAAGAATACGTCTGCCATGCCGGTATCCCTCCGGAACTCTCTCCCCCGTTTACACAGCGGCTCTGTCTGGCTTCTGTCTCCTCCTCTTCTCTCTCACGACGGCGGAACTGTACCTGTATCCTCACCAACAGCTCCGGCAAGTCAAAGGGCTTGCACAGATAATCCTCTGCCCCGGCAGACAATACCTCCACCTTGCTTTCAAGCCCGCTCTTTGCAGACAACACGATCACAGGAGCCTTCTTAGAGAATACGGATACAAGTTCCTCCCCTGAGATTCCAGGAAGCATCAGATCCAGAAGAACCAGATCATATTCTTCCATAGAGAATAACAATTTCGCCTCGCTGCCGGAATAAGCCTGTGTACACATATATCCATGCCCCTCCAGATACTCCTTGAGCATCTGGTTGTTCCGGGCGTCATCTTCTACAATCAAAATATTCTGCATGTAATCTCCCCCTTTGAGAAAATAATAACATGCAGAATATAAAAATACAAATCCTTTGTCCGTTCCCCGCCCCTCTCAGCCGCTCCCAAAATCGCGCCTACAGCCATCGCCGCCAATGTTACAACAATAATGACAGGATGTCCCCCTTTGTCCCACAAACAGGAATTTTTACTTTTTCTCTCTGTTTTCGTTCTTGATTATATCAACTATCAAATATATAACTACTGGAACTAAGATTATAAGCAGAAAGTCTGTTCCTACTGGCTTAGGTAAAACCGATGCCAATCACCTTCTCTCTTAAAACACGAAACCATTCCGGTAAAAGCCAAAATTATTCTATATCACTTTCCTTCCTGCTGCATATTTGCCCGCCAGTCTCTTGCCTTCCTCTGCCAGATAAATACAGCGCTCCAACCTCTCTTTCGTTCCAAGCGTCCTTGTACCGCGGATCCCATTATCGTCAAGCACCAGTGCATCCAGTTCATATCCCTCTTCAAAGCTTCCGGCTTTCCCAAAGAAAGAACCTCCTCCCTTCGTAGCCAGATAGAATACTTCTTCCATCGCAAGCGATTTCTTCCCCTGATCCGCAAGCCTCCAATACAGCTTAGAGACACCGACAGCATCGACCATACAACGAAACATAGATAAATTCGCGCCGCCCGCCATATCGGTTCCAAGTCCTACCGGAATCCCTTCTTCCAGGTATCTGCGGATCGGTGCGATTCCTGAAGACAGGTTGATGTTCGACTGCGGACAATGCGCCACATACACACCCTTTTTCTTCATAAGCTCCATCTCCGTGTCCGAAGAATGTACACAGTGGGCCATGACCGTCTTCGCCTGTCCCCCGAACAGACCGTAGTGCTCATAGACATCTCCATAGCATGAGGACCAGGGGAATAATTCCTTCACCCATTCGATCTCCGACAGATTCTCCGACAGATGGGACTGAACCGGAAGCCCGTATTCCCGCTGCAGCTTCCCTAATCCCTCCATCAAAGGACCGCTGCAGGTCGGTGCAAACCGCGGTGTAAGGATCGGCCGGGTATTCTGATACTTTTCTTTTGTCTCCTCAATCCATGCAGCCGTTACATCCAGAGAAGTCACCGCATCTGTCTCCCTCAGATCATCCGTACTGTTCTGATCCATATTGACCTTGCCCACATAAGTAATCAGTCCTGTATCTTCCAGCTTCTCCATCAGAAGTTCGGTAGCCGGAACGTGCACCGTTCCGAATACCACCGCCCTCGTAGTCGCGCTCTGCTTAAGATCTTCTGCAAAGATCTCATAGGCCTTTTCGGCATAATCCAGATCCTTGTACCTGCTCTCTTCGGGGAATGTATGGGTATCAAGCCACTCCAAAAGCTCCAGATCCATTCCCAGCCCCCGAAAGGGATACTGGGGTGCATGGATATGCAAATCTGTCATTCCGGGGACTATCAGCATATCCTGATAATCTGTCACCGGCAGATTCCGATATTCTTCGGGCAGCACCGGATACACCCCCTTAGAAACTCCCTGACAGCAGACCAGATATCCCTGATCTGTAACAGACAACTGATCCTTTGTCTTGGCATAACAAATATTCCCCTTTAAAACAAATGAATCCTCTCTCATAACTCTTCCTCTCTTCTTCCAGTATTCTGATATGTTATCCCCGTGTTATAAAAGCATACCGTATTATGAATACAAATGCAATCCCCAAACACCCGGACAGCGGATTTCCGATTTATGCAACGGGAACCACCTCATATAAAAAGAACTTGCGGAGAAGATAGGCGTTTCCGCTTCCCAGTTGAGCCGCATTGTCAGCGGCGAAACGAGAACGGTCAGCAGTGATATTCTCATAGGTGTGGCAAAGGAATTTAAAGTATCGACATACTACATACTGGCAATGTAGGATCTTTACACAATGAGGTTTATAGTATAGTAAGAATGTCAGGGCATTCCTATTTAGCCTGCTTCATATTCCGTCAATGAAAACTTTCTCCATTATAGGAGTTATTCTTTTAATCGTAAGCAGATGAAAAATAGCAAAGACGGGCTGCGGTCAAGGCCGGGTGCAAACCCACTCATTTCAGCCTTGACGGTTGCCCGCTGTCACCCCTTTCCTACCCTAAAAAATCACTTATATGTCTGCATATACTCCGCTTTTACTTTGTCAATCGTTTTGCCGCCAATACCAAAATTTTTGTCCGGCACTTCCTTAATTGTCGTAACAAAAAACTCCTGCGGTGTTTTCATAATCTCGGAAGATACTTCCGTCAATCGCTTTATCAATTCCTCCTTTTGGTTATCTGATAAAGCTCCACTTTCAACTGTAATGTAAGGCATATTCTTTTCCTCCTTAGTCTTCACCATGATTAAATAACTTCCATTCTTCGCCATATGACATATTTTTATAAGAAGAATCCTTTAAAAGCTTTTCATAAAAAGATAATTTTTTCTGTGTTAAAATAAATGCATTCTGTAAATTGGTCATTTGGTTTTTAATATCCTTCAAGTGGTTTTGTACCATAGCATAACGCTGTTCAAGGGTTTCTCCACCTTGTACCAGTAATGCGACATATTCCTTAATGGACTGAATTGGTATATTGCCCTACGCATACACTGTATCATTTTAATCCACTCAATGTCCTCTTCTGCATATTGTCTATACTTTTGATCGTTTCTGGCAATCTGCGGCAATAACTGCTCCTTTTCGTAATACCTTAGCGTTGCTGTTGATAAGCCTGTTATTTCTGCTGCCTCTTTTGCTGAATACATATAAATCTACCTCTCTCTGCTATCATAAACTATGAAGTGCGCTTCAAGTCAACGGTGAATTCTATCATACTAACCTTCTCCGATATTCATCCTCCGGCTTTTCATGCAACGAAATTTTCAGTTATTTGAAAGCATGCTGATTATATCATTATCTCAATAATGCCATGCTCCCTGTCAATTTGTTGACCTTCTTTTTTGCACCGCAGATGGCGATCCCAAAATAATTCAGTTCCGCTTCTGAAACATCCTTCATTTTTTCTATAAATTCATCATAGGTCTTGCATCCCTGAGCCAAATCAGAGAAATCAACCACTGTTAGTTCAGAAAACTCTGGCTCATACAGTTTTTTGCGGATGGCTTTGATCACATCCACATTACCTTTTAAGATTGGCACCGGAAATCCAATAATCCCCAAATGTCCGTTACCTGTCTTATCATACACATCTACACCTACAACTTCCGGCATCTGCTTCCCAAGCGTAATGCCCATAATAGCCGCCGTGTTTGCAATTATGCCAGAAGGCAGGTTCTCGTCAATCACCATGACACATTTCTCATTCTGTAAATCCATTCTCAATCCTCCTGATCTTTGGAAAATTTCTCCTCCTTTTGATAGCAACGGTAAAGATAGGCTTTCTGAAAGCCTGCCCGCCCATATTGTTCCGGCAGTTCTAGGCTCATTCATTTTCCGGCTCTCCCTTCCGCTGTATTCAGACAGGAAAAGTCCCGCAACCGCCATAACAGTTCCGACGGCAGATATCCATGTCACTGGCTCTTTCAGTGCCAAAACAGATGTCACCACTGTTATGACGGGAACCATATAAATATAGACACTGGTCTTAACCGCCCCAAGCGTCTTTACCGCAAGATTCCATGTAACGAAACAGAGTGCGGACGCCCCAAATCCCAGATACAGGATATTGAGCAGATGCGTCATATCAGCAAACCGTTCCACCCCGATTCTGAAATCGAAAAGGAATAATGCCGGAACCATAAAAAGGATGCCGTAAAAAAATGTCCTTCGTGTGGCAAGGATAACCGGATAGCCAAAGCTGCTGATCTTTCTTGTTAGTATGGAATAACACGCCCATACAAAAGCCGCCAGAACTGCCAGCAGGTCGCCCACAGGGTTCAGTTCCAGTTTAGAGCCGTTAAAACTGATCAGCGCAACACCTGCCGTTGCCACCACAAAACCAGTGAAAAAATTTGCCCGCAGTTTCCCTTCCGATTTCAGGAATAGCCGCGACAGTATCGCTGTGAAAAATGGAGCAACCGATATGATAACTCCCACATTGGAAGCCATTGTATATGTAAGGGCGATATTCTCCAGCAGGTAATACAAACATATCCCACACAGCCCTGCCAGTACGAATGTCGCCTCCTGCCTGCGGCTCACAGCTTTCAACCGATGCGGGCAAACCAGAAACAATGCCGCAAAGCCCATGACAAAGCGGAAGAACAGGATTTCCACGGGCTTAAAATCCGTAAGCAGGACTTTGGTGGATATGAATGTTGTTCCCCATATGATGATCGTGAACAGTGCCGCCAAATGCCCGGCTGATCTGCTATTTCCCATGCTGTCCACCATCCTCGTCTTTTTCCGAGAATATTTCACGGTAAGTTCCCGGTGCAAGCCCTATGAACTGGTTGAAATAATTCGTAAAATGGCTCTGGTCTGAAAACCCTGTCCTGATTGCTGCCTCCACAGGGGGAATCCCTTCTGACAGCAGTTTTTTTGCTTCATTGATACGGATTGTCTCAAGGTATCGGTATGGCGTGACCCCCTTCTCTTTCGTAAATGCCCGCAGCAGCGTTGATTTGCTAAGCCCTGCGCGGCGGCATATCTGGTCTAAATAGATACGCTCCGTGAAATGCTCCCTCATGTATTCACAGGCTCTTTCAATCTCCTGCCTGCACTCCTGAATGCAGCTTTCAAAGGGCTGCCCGTAATTCTGGATAAGATACGAAAGCAGGAACAGCAGGGTTTCCTCCTTCTTAAACTCCCCTGTCCCTTTCATGACCATCTCATGGAGCGGCCGCAGGTGGCAGGCTGCTTCCTCATCATAAACAACATTTTCCGAGAATCCCGGAAGTTCCCGTTTCCCACCGGGAAGCACTTTCTTCCCGGTGACTTCCTCCGCCAGATTAAGCATAATCTCTTTTGAAATGTTGATGCCCCGGTAATCAAATGTCCCTCCGTCACTCTGTACGCAGGCATGGCTGTCTCCCGGATTGAAAAGCACGATACTTCCTTTCTCTATGGCATATTCCCTGTCCCTGCAAGAAAGCACTCGCTCCCCCTTCTCCACAAATCCTATAACATAATGCTCATGGAAATGGCTCGGAAATGGCTGCACAATTCCCTCAAAGCAGTATGCTTCAAGCCTTAATTCATCATCATATACCACTGTTCTTGTTTCTTTCTTCATATGAATCGCCTCCTCAAAAGCCATTTTACCTCTTATTTTTTCCTGCGTCTTGTAAAATATCTTCATTTTTAGTTTATCGGTTTTATTTCCTGCCTGTAATATCTGACAGGTTGGGAAAGTAAAAGAGAACCCATCAATCATAGTAAATCCACATTCATTCGCTGCTTGTTCAAAGTTTCTAGTACCTCATCGCATTAATCTTGAAGTAATAGTGCTTGATATTCGTGTCAGCTGTGCGTCTACGAACCGACGGTGTAGCGGGCTACATCTAGGTTCGTAAGTGTGCAGATGGCATGGATAGCAAGTGCTTATTACTCAAGAATTAATGCAATGATGTACTAGCCAAACGACGCAGAATGATTTTTCATATACAAGGCGGAGGAATGAGGCGTAGCGGTGGCTACGTTGATTGACGACAACGCAGCAGATGGCAAATCAGGCTGGTCATTGGGCTGGTTACTTATTATTCGATGTATTTCCTAAACTCATACTGGTATACTATCCCTCACACACAGCGCCCCATACCCCACCTGGGGATTCGGATACTCCGTAAATCCCGGCAGCGGCCTCGCCCCGCGCCTAAAATACGCCTTCACCTTCTCCCCAAACAAGTATGGGTCATTCCCCCTCACGATTCCCCATTCCATCAACAGCGCCGCTCCGCCCGTGACAAACGGAGTCGCAAAGGAAGTTCCCGTAAACTGTGCGTAACCCCCTCCAACCGCCGCCGCGGTCACATCCACTCCCGGAGCCACGATATCCGGTTTTATCAGATTCGTCTCTCTCGTATATCCTCTTCCGGAAAAATCCGCATAGACGAACGTCAATGCATTATAAGCCCCTACCGTGATCACTCTGCCTGCCGTAGACGGAATCGTAAGAGTTGTGTGATCCGTGGGAAATAAAAATCCCGTTCCCTTATTCAGCACATTCTCGCTGGGAAGCCACAGCTCATACGCTCCCGAAACAATCTTCCTCGGCGTCAGGATGATCCTCCATACCCCGCCCGTAATATATGTTTCCCTTGGAAGCATATCGATGTAAATCTCCTGAGCCGTGCTATACGGACTCGGCTCCCCATAATAGAGCAGAATCTCCGTCCCTCCAACCGCGAACCTCTGCGGTCCAAGTATCTCCTGAAGCGGCCCCAACGTAACACCGCTTGGCGTCATCAGCGATATATCCACGATATCCGTATACTCTTTCCACAACTGAATGCTGATAGCCGTCTGGCTGTCCTGCACTGCCAATTGAATAATCTCTTCCCTTCCCGGCGTCATTACCCCCGACGTATGACCCGCGCTTGCCGCTTCATTCCCTGATCCAATACAGATGCTGCTCTTCCATATATTTGACAGATCGTCAATAAATCTTTCCAACAGAGAGGTTCCGTCATGGGAACCATAAGTATTGCCGAAACTGATATTGACCGCAACCGGCATCCGAAGTTCCAATGCCTTTCTTATCACATAATCAATTCCCTGCATTAACTCCGTTGTCCGGGGGAATCCCTCTTGCCTTGGATTGCCAAGCTTCACCACCAGAAGCTCGCTCCTGGGTGCAACCCCGGCATATCTTCCGCCGCTGTTCCTGCCGTTCCCGGCGGCGATTCCGGCCACCGCAGTCCCGTGACCGGAAATATCTTCACTGGGTACAATCCTTCTTCGTTCCATAAGTGTCGATTGATTCAACGCTTCATTGATCTGTTCTGCCGTATACTCTGCACCCATGACATAACCCTCCGGCGGAATTCTACCCTCTCCTGGGGCCAGCGACTGATCCCAAAGCGCACGTATTCTCGTTGTTCCGTCTTCATTGCGGAAATCTGCATTCTCGTACTCAATGCCTGAATCGATGACCGCGGTCAGAACTCCCTGTCCATATAATCCGAAACGGGCATCCTGTACCGTATCGATACAAGATACCCGTCTTCCGTTTGCAACTTGAAAAAATAATCTTTTTGGTTTTTCTATATATTCTATTTCCGGAATCTGTGCAAGATTCTCAATCTCCGACTCCCGAATCGTAACGATCGCATATTCATTCTGAAGTTCTACCACCTTGGCTGCCAGTTCCTTCACCCTCTCAAGGCTTCCCGAATACTTCACGATAAGATCCCATTCATTCTCTGCCGAATCGTATCCCACATCCAATTCTAAGGACTTTTCCCGCTCCCCTGGCGTCGCATCCAACGCTAAGTTCAACAAATTTTCAATCTTCTGGCTCGCCATACAATTCCTTCTTTACCTGATTATTTTTACTTCGTCAAAAAATCAAATCCCAGATACGGTGCGATCTCCACCGGAATAAAATATCCCCGATCATGCCGGCATACCGGACACTCTGCCGGAACCAGCTTCCCAATCTGAATATGCCCGCAGTTCATGCACATCCATTTTCCGCTGGAATCACTCTCAAAAAACTTATTCTGCTCTAATAATTCAGCCAGCTTACGAAACCGCCTGGCATGAATCGCCTCGATCTCCGCAATTTGAAAAAACGCGGCCGCAGCTTCCGTGAAGCCCTCTGTCTTCGCCTCATTGCCAAAAGCCTGATAAACATCATCCGCCTCTTCCATCTCATTGTGTTCCGCCTTCTTCAGCAATTCTACCACACCGTCAAAATGATCCACCGGATATCCTCCGCATATCTCGATGGTAGTCCCTGAAAGATTCTTGAGCAGATCATAGTAACGCTCTGCATGCGCTCTCTCCTGATCCGCCGTGAACAGAAATACCTGCTGAACCGAATACAACCCTTGCTTCTTTGCGGTATCCGCCGCAAACGTATATCGGTTCCTTGCCTGACTCTCTCCTGCAAATGCACGCATAAGATTCACTCTGGTCTTACTCTCTTTAAAATCAATCGCCATGTCACATACTCCTTCTTCTTCATTCTTACCTACTATTATGTGACATAATAACCAGATTATTCATGTTCTGCAGATACGGTGTCAATTAAATCCTATAATTCTCCTCGCTACACTGTATACAAGAGATGATATCTTCCTGCCGGACTTGCCGGGAATATTCATTGTCTGGCCCAGGATCCCATAACGGATCTTAAGGTACATCTTAAAGTCTCTCTTCTTAAGATATCTCCATAGCTCTCTCTTCTTCTCAATATTCTCCTCTGTCTTAGAGCGAATCAGGATAATGGAGGATACAGTCATCATAATCGCCAGATAATTGACCATATAGAGCCTTAATTTCCTGCTTGAGATCTCTCCCATCTCATACATATCGATCATCGTCTTGGTGACATAGATCTGCTGATCTGCCCTGGCGATCATATTCTTCTCATTCACCGATTGGTCGTCTCTGCCGATAAAATACCGATAAAAATCTATATCCAGATAATATATCTTACGGACATGGGGCAGCGGATAATATACATAAATATTATCCACATAAAATGTATGCTTCGGCAGCTTCATCTGTATCAGCTTCAGCAGATCCGTCCGGTAAATGACCGAATGCATTAATATATATTGATCCAGCCGGAAATGGCCGATATCATCCCACCGGAAGATCTCGTCCTGCGGCAATGCATTGCGGTAGTGAACACATTTCTTATGAGATGCCCCTGTCTTCTCATATACGAAATTCGACACAAGCATATCTATCTGTTCCCCGTCTTCTTCCAGGTTCCTGATGAGCGTGAGTATCCTCTTCAATGCTTCTTCGTCGACCCAGTCATCGCTGTCCACCACTTTAAAATATTTCCCCTGAGCAGCGCCAAGACCTGCGTTGACGGCATCACCGTGGCCTCCGTTCTCTTTATCAATAACTCTGACAATATCGGGATAGTTTTCCATATATTCATGGGCAATCTCTGATGTCTGATCCCTGGAGCCGTCATTTACGATCAGGATCTCAACCTCATCTTTGCCTGTAAGGAGGCTGTCGATAGCCCGGGACATATAATTCTGCGAATTAAAGCATGGAATTGCAAATGAAATATATTTCATTCTATTTTCCTCCTAAATATAGTATCACTGCACATATTACATTAGTATAAATCATTTCCGATTTTTTTCAACCGGTTCTCAGCAAAATCTTACATAAATAATACCGTTCATAGAATGTTCATTTATCTTTTAAAAAACCTTCATTACTTTAACATTATTTCTTCACAGGTCTGATTTATACTAAACCTATCAATTAGACAAATACTATTTTTTGAATAAACTTTTTCATAATACATGCCGGGCACTGCGAATAGCGGTGACCCGGCATCCTCCCTTTTTATGGGAAATCCGTCAATTTTACTGCCGATCAGGGAATCCCATGGACAGAATCTTATCTAATATACGAAAAGCGGCTTCTTCTTTCTCCATGATCGGAAGCTCTGTCACATCATTTTTCGTAATCATGGTAATGATATTCGTATCCGTCTCAAATCCCGCTCCCTGCATCTTTAAATTATTTGCAACGATCATATCGAGATTCTTCTTATATAGCTTCTTTTTGGAATTATCTAGCATATTCTCTGTCTCCATAGAGAAGCCGCACAAAAACTGTCCGGTTTTCTTATGATCTCCCAGATATTTCAAAATATCATCTGTGCGTTCCAACGAGATTGAAAGATCGGAATCTGATTTCTTCATCTTCTCTGAGGCGGTATATTGGGGTCGATAATCCGCAACCGCGGCTGCCTTGATGATTATGTCCATATCACTGCTCCTTGAAATGACCGCATCATACATCTCCCTCGCAGAAATGACCGGTACGACATCTACAAACATCGGCGCCGCCAAAGCTGTCTTGCCGGTAACCAGAATCACCTCTGCTCCCCGGAGCATACACGCCCTGGCAACACTGTAGCCCATCTTGCCGGAGGAATGATTGGAGATGTAACGTACAGGATCTATAGCCTCCTGCGTCGGTCCGGCAGTAACCAGCACCTTCATCCCTGCCATATCCTTCCTGCAGGCACAGCGCCGCAATATATGCCCACAGAGGACTTCTGGTTCCGGCATCTTTCCCGATCCGATATCACCGCATGCAAGATAACCCTCCGCAGGAACTACCACTTCCATACCGTATTGCTTCAAAACAGACAGATTATCTTGTGTGACCGGATTCTCATACATACCGGTATTCATGGCCGGAGCAATAATCTTAGGCGCCTTGCTTGCAAGGATCGTGGTAGTGAGCATATCGTCTGCCAAACCATGCGCCAGCTTGGCGATGACATTAGCCGTTGCAGGAGCAACCATGATCACATCCGCTTTCTGGGCCAGCGCTACGTGTTCCACCTTGAATTCAAAATTACGATCAAATGTGTCAATGATACATTTGTGGCCTGTCAGACTTTCAAATGTGATCGGATTGATAAAATTGACGGCATTCTTCGTCATGATCACACGGACATCTGCACCCTTTTTCACTAACATACTCGCAAGAGAAGCGCTCTTATAAGCAGCGATCCCTCCGCTAACCCCCAGAAGAATAGTCTTATCTTTTAAATCCATAGGTAATTCCTTTCTATGATGATCCACTAGTTATCATTATTACTATAGCAGAATATCTGTTTTTGTATAGTCTTGAAAAGTAACCGGAAGCATGATAGAATGTAAGAAGTTCGAATTATTGTAAAATATTGTAATACAGGATTAGAACAAAGAATGAGGTGCATATGAAAAAGCTTATCATAATAGGACTGATCGCAGTCGCAAGCATGGTATTTACAGGCTGTGGAGACAAAAAGAACGAAGACAAGAACGCTGTGCCGGATCAGGTCGAAGACTCTGTAACCGATGATACAGATACGGAAGATATCACCGATACGGCAAATGGTTCTGCAGATACAGACACACCGAATGAAGATGGTATTTCTACTCTCTGTACTGATGACAAGAGTATCAGTGTAACTGTGACAAGGCCAGAGGGCTTCGATGATTCCGAATACAGTTCCGAACATCAGGTAGCATTTCAGCGGTTAGGTGCAGACGGCACCAGCAGCACACAGTTGAATCTGCGTCTCATGACAGAGGACGAGAATACTGTCATGACGACGGCACAGCAGGAAGTAGAATATCTTCTGAGTGCGAATTCTGACGGCGGCGCTGCCGGAGAAGTGCAGACACAGGCTGCCGGAGAGAAGCAGTTCTCTTATTTCACCTATTCACTGGAGGGGATCGAGGGATACCGGATCTGGACAGCTCTGGATAATGGGTGTATTCTTTCCTGTACTGCTGAGAACATCGGAAGCGGATTAGAACCGTTAGCACTTGAATCTCTTACACAGATATTATCTACGGTAGTTCAAGAATAATTATATTTATATTAGGGAATCCAAAAGTATACTTTTCGGATTCCCCATTTATTTTGGAACATTTTTGCATAGTAAAAAACAACTAACACACGTTAGCTGTTTCTCCCAAAATACATCTATTCACATATACCTTCAAAACTGCATACAAGAAATCCTGTTCATCCTTCTTCTACCTATCTCCGCTTTGGTCATGCCCTCGACCGATTAGTTGCGGTCAGCTCCATACATTACTGCACTTCCACCTCCGCCCTATCTACCTTGTCGTCTTCAAGGGGTCTTACAACTTGCGTTGGGATATCTCATCTTGAGGGGGGCTTCACGCTTAGATGCCTTCAGCGTTTATCCCCTCCCGGCTTGGCTACTCTGCCATGACCTTGATAAGTCAACAGATACACCAGCGGCCAGTCCATCCCGGTCCTCTCGTACTAAGGACAGCTCCTCTCAAATATCCTACGCCCACGCCGGATAGGGACCGAACTGTCTCACGACGTTCTGAACCCAGCTCGCGTACCGCTTTAATGGGCGAACAGCCCAACCCTTGGGACCTACTTCAGCCCCAGGATGCGATGAGCCGACATCGAGGTGCCAAACCACTCCGTCGATGTGAACTCTTGGGAGTGATAAGCCTGTTATCCCCAGGGTAGCTTTTATCCGTTGAGCGATGGCAATCCCACTTTATACCACCGGATCACTAAGTCCTACTTTCGTACCTGCCCCACCCGTCGGTGTCGCAGTCAAGCTCCCTTCTGCCTTTGCGCTCTCCGAATGGTTTCCGTCCATTCTGAGGGAACCTTTGAGCGCCTCCGATACCCTTTCGGAGGCGACCGCCCCAGTCAAACTCCCCACCTGACATTGTCCCCAGGCCGGCTTACGGCCTCTGGTTAGAAATCCAATACTGCAAGGGTGGTATCCCAACAGCGGCTCCATGGCAACTGGCGTCACCACTTCTCTGCCTCCCACCTATCCTGTACATGCAATACCGAATCCCAGTATCAAGCTGGAGTAAAGCTCCATGGGGTCTTTCCGTCCTGGCGCGGGTAACCAGCATCTTCACTGGTACTTCAATTTCACCGGGTGCATTGTCGAGACAGTGCCCAAATCATTACGCCTTTCGTGCGGGTCGGAACTTACCCGACAAGGAATTTCGCTACCTTAGGACCGTTATAGTTACGGCCGCCGTTTACTGGGGCTTCAATTCTAAGCTTCGCTTTCGCTAACCTCTCCTCTTAACCTTCCAGCACCGGGCAGGCGTCAGCCCGTATACTTCACCTTTCGGTTTCGCACAGACCTGTGTTTTTGCTAAACAGTTGCTTGGGCCTATTCTCTGCGGCCAGTCTTACCTGGCACTCCTTCTCCCGAAGTTACGGAGTCTTTTTGCCGAGTTCCTTGACAATGCTTCTCCCGTCGGCCTTAGGATTCTCTCCTCATCCACCTGTGTCGGTTTACGGTACGGGCACAATAAGAACGATAGCGGCTTTTCTCGACGCATGGCTCACATACTTCCCTACTCTTCTTCGGTCCGCATCACGTATTCGGATCATTGTACGGATTTGCCTCTACAACTCCTACCTCGCTTGCACCGGTCTCTTCATTCCCGGCTTATGCTCTCCACACGTGTCCCCACAGTTCTGTCTTATTGTGGTACAGGAATCTCAACCTGTTGTCCATCGACTACGCCTCTCGGCCTCGCCTTAGGTCCCGACTTCCCCAGGGCAGATCAGCTTTACCCTGGAAACCTTGGATATTCGGCCGGAAGGATTCCCACCTTCCTCTCGCTACTCATTCCGGCATTCTCTCTTCCATACCGTCCACAGCTCCTTATCGGTACTGCTTCCTCCAGTATGCAATGCTCCTCTACCGATCATTTCTGATCCCTAAGCTTCGGCAGTGTGTTTCAGCCCCGGACATTTTCGGCGCAGGACCTCTCGACTAGTGAGCTATTACGCACTCTTTGAATGTATGGCTGCTTCTAAGCCAACATCCTAGTTGTCTTTGAAATCCCACATCCTTTTCCACTTAACACACATTTTGGGGCCTTAGCTGTAGGTCTGGGCTCTTTCCCTTTCGACTGCCCAACTTATCTCGTGCAGTCTGACTCCCATACACCATCTCGGCGGCATTCGGAGTTTGATATTCTTCGGTAAGCTTTGACGCCCCCTAGGAAATTCAGTGCTCTACCTCCGCTAGACTTGTATGAGGCTAGCCCTAAAGCTATTTCGAGGAGAACCAGCTATCTCCGGGTTCGATTGGAATTTCTCCCCTATCCACACCTCATCCCCACCCTTTTCAACGGATGTGGGTTCGGACCTCCATTGCCTTTTACGGCAGCTTCATCCTGGACATGGATAGATCACCCGGTTTCGGGTCTGCTCCGACCGACTTACTCGCCCTTTTAAGACTTGGTTTCCCTTCGGCTCCCTTCCTTATAGAAGTTAACCTCGCCGGCCAGCGCAACTCGCCGGACCGTTCTACAAAAAGTACGCGGTTCACCATATATAGGTGTTCCACAGCTTGTAAACATATGGTTTCAGGTTCTCTTTCACTCCCCTCCCGGGGTCCTTTTCACCGTTCCTTCACAGTACTATGCGCTATCGGTCACTAAGGAGTATTTAGCCTTACGGGGTGGTCCCCGCTCATTCCCACAAGGTTCCACGTGTCTCGTGGTACTCTGGATCCCGCCTTGTCATTCGTCTTTTCGCTTACGGGGCTTTCACCCTCTCTGGCCGGCTTTCCCAAAACCGTTCTGCTAAAACTCATGAATCAATTATGCGGTCCGAACCCCAGGATGCATGCACCCTGGTTTGGGCTCTTTCCATTTCGCTCGCCGCTACTTTGGAAATCGATGTTTCTTTCTCTTCCTCCGGCTACTTAGATGTTTCAGTTCACCGGGTTCCCTTCCTTACGTTATGGATTGGCGTAAGGATGACGGAGGTCTTCTCCGCCGGGTTTCCCCATTCAGATATCTCCGGATCGTTGGATATGTGCTCCTCCCCGAAGCTTTTCGCAGCTTATCACGTCTTTCATCGGCTCTTAGTGCCAAGGCATCCACCATATGCTCTTTTCTGCATGACCAACTGACTCGCGGAAACGGGATCGTCCCGCTCATCCTCACCGGCATAGCGTTGCCGGCGTTGGCTATAGGTCAATTATTTTTCTTCGTTTTCTTCGAAGTATTACCTCGGATGTCTTGAATTAGATATTAATATCTTCATCATTTCATTTATTTCTTGTATGCGGTTTTCAAGGTACATGTTGACTGAATGCTTTATCAGTCATTAGAAACCTGAACAGTTAGCGAGGTCCTTCACGAGCTTACTGTGAAGGTTGTTCTAAAGCTCCGCTTTAGAACTTCATTCTATTTCAAATCTCTAATCACTGGTAAAACCATCGCGGTGAGCACTTAGAGTCTGTTTTTTAGACTCTTACGTGCGACGCATGCAGAATACTTAGTGAGGTTTTCTACGAACTTAGTATTCTGTAGTATCGAAACAGCACTGCCCTGCTGATTGGGTTGGCGCCGATGAGTTGTAGCTCATCCATGCCCGTATCTATGTGAAAATCCCTCGGATCTTTTCGACGGCTTCTGCCATCTGTCAAATATTCCGAACACTTTCATTATACGATATTAGGTGTGTTCACTTCACATTCGTTCAGTGAACGACTTAAAAATCTAACCTCAGCCATTCTTCGAATGTCTTCACTAAGATTTTTATAGTCTGGCAGCCACCTGCTCTCCCACACCGTCTCCAATGCAGTACCATCGGCCGCTTAGGGCTTAACCATCGTGTTCGGGATGGGTACGGGTGTTTCCCCTAAGCGCATCGCCACCAGACATTGCCAACGACCCTTTTGACAGAACCATTAACTTACTCTCTCCATCCTTGATAACTAAACAATAGACAACATTCCCTTACTTCTTTTCCTTTAGAAA